>NZ_AP029176.1:0-4132163 GCF_055397015.1 Bdellovibrio sp. HAGR004
GATACGTGGGGCATTAATAAAGCACAATGCGGCAATAAGGTCAACTGTTGAAAACTTCAGCTCCCCTTGTTAAGAGGACCCGGTACTTGAGGGGAATCACGTGGAATTAAACTCGTCTTTTTGGACACTTATCAAAACCAAGATGAAAAGCAGGAACGACAATAACAAGTTGTTGGATACCTGGCTGGACCCTATTGAGTACGTAAGCACTACGGGGCCAAGCGAACGCCCTCGCCTAGTCCTTGGAGTGCCCAATGCCCTTCACCAGTACTTCGTGATTGAGAACCTTCAGGATAAGATTTATACAGAGATTTCAGATACTTATGGAAAACCCTTTGAAGTCGAGTTCAGTATTACGGGGAATAAAATAAATTCTCATATTGAGACATCCTCCACCCCGGACGAACTTTTAAGTGGGTCTGAGATCCTCCAAGCACAATTGGCGCGTGCTCAGAATATCCAGCCTACTCAACCAAGGTCTAGTACGGATAGTCTCAATTCAGATCTGACATTCTCTACCTTTGTCGTGGGGAAGAACTCAGAATTTGCCCATGCCGCCTGTTTTAACGTCGCCCGTAATCCGGGGGCCGACGATTATAACCCACTCTATATATATGGACCTGTGGGAATGGGTAAAACCCACTTGCTGCACGCTGCTGGAAATCATATTCGCGAACAATATCCGCAACTTAGAATTACATACATCTCGGCTGAACGCTTTATGAATGAGTGTATTTCAGCCATCCGACGCCATGAAATGGATAAGTTCCGCCAAAAATACCGCGAGAACTCCGACATCCTTCTGGTCGACGACGTGCAGTTTATTGCTCGTGGTGAGGCTGTCCAGGAAGAGTTTTTCCACACTGTGAACAGCTTTATCGACAGCCGTAAGCAGGTCATCTTGGCCAGCGACCGGATGCCTAAAGATATCCACGGCCTGGAAGACCGCAGCCGCACCCGTTTGGAGCGTGGGTTGATCGCAGACATCACAATGCCGGATCTGGAAACGCGTATTGCCATCCTTCGCTACAAGGCCGAAAAGTTCAATGTGCGCCTTCCTGAAGACGTCGTGAACTATATAGCCAGAATATCCAAACGCTCGATCAGAGAGTTGGAAGGCAATCTGAAAAAAGTAAAGATGTTCTCTGAGCTCCAGGGTCTTCCGATTGATTATGACTTGGTGAAGCGCATTCTATCGCACCACGAAACTCAATCCACTATTTCTGTGGAAGAGATCATGAAGCTGGTCGCTGACCACTTTAAGGTGCGTGTTTTGGATCTAAAATCTTCCACCCGAGCTAAGCCGATTGTCGTTCCACGTCAAATCGCGATGTATCTGATTAAGAAGTTCCTGGATAAATCTTTGGTGGATATCGGGAAGTCTTTTGGTGGTAAAGATCACACAACTGTGATGAATGCTCTGGAACGGGTTAAGAATCTACAAGCAGCGGACCAGGATATTGCCAAGGATATCGAAGATTTAGAACAGCGTATCCACAATATCACAGGGGTGTGAATGTGGACTGTGGAAAGAGTTGTGGAAGAGTTTGGGGCTTAAAATGTGGATCAAAGTTACCCCCAAAAAAGGCTCAAAAACTGCAAAGTTGTACAGGGTCTTTATCCACAAATGTTTTTTAGTGTTTACATGCACTTAGGGGATTTGTTAGGTTTTCCACGCCCCTACTACTACTACTAGATATTTATATATATAGAATTAGATAATAAGAGCGTTCAAAAGAGGGTCTTTCATGAAATTAGAAATTGATAAGCGAGATCTGTTAAGCCTTATCGGAAAAACTCAGAACATTGTTGAGAAACGCAACACAATGCCAATCTTGATCAATGTTTTGCTGGAAGCAGACCAAAACACGTTGAAGGTTTTTGCCACAGATCTGGAAGTCAGCCTGACAGACCAAATCAAAGTTCAAGTTCATCAACCAGGCAAAGTCGCCGTCAGTGCAAAAAGTTTATTCGATATTGCCAAAGAACTTTCTGAAGGCCCTATCACTCTGATTAAAAAAGAAAATAACTGGCTGGAGATCAAACAAGGGAAGTACACATCCAAGATTGTGGGTATCTCTGCTGAAGAATATCCAATCTTCCCAACTTACAACTCTCAGGCTTTTATTAAAATTGATGCACAAGTTTTGAAAGAGATGATTGATAAAACAATCTACTCCGTTTCCACAGACGAAACTCGCTATCACCTCAATGGCGTTTTCTTTGAGCTCAATCCACAGTCTGGATTCAAAATGGTGGCAACTGACGGTCACCGTATGAGTTTGGTGAATAAACCATCCTCAGAAATCAAAGTGAATGCGACTCAAGGTGTGATCATTCCACGCAAAGGTCTTCATGAAATTAAGAAAATTCTTGAAAGCATCGAAGGCACTGTGGAAATAGCTGTGGAAGGCTCCCAATTCGTATTGAAACATTCATCAACAATTCTGATGATTCGTTTGATCGAAGGAAAGTACCCGAATTATCAACAGTTTATTCCACAGAAGCTTCCGCAAAAAGTGATGATCAGCCGTGATGCATTCCTGACTTCACTGAAGCGCGTTTCTTTGTTGGCAAATCAAAAGTCCAAAGCGGTGTTGTTGAATCTATCCAACGGTCGTATGGAAATTTCTTCCAACAATCCAGAGCTGGGTGATGCGAAAGAGGAAATCGAAGTGGATTACGCAGGTAACGAAATCAAAATTGGTTTCAATGCCAAGTACATCACCGACATCCTGACAAGTATGAACCAGGACAAGATCGATTTTGAATTGAACGATCACCTGTCCCCTGGTTTGATGAGACCTCACAACGATCAGACTTACACCTGCGTTGTGATGCCGATGAGAATCTAATGATCTTCGAACGACTGCGTCTGGTTAATTTCCGAAATTATCGGGACGTGGTCTTGTCCTTTTCTCCTCGAGTGAATGTCTTCCTCGGGGAAAACGGACAAGGGAAAACAAATCTCCTTGAGGCCATGTACATGATCTCTCAAGGGGACTCCTTCCGCTACTCTGACAATTCCACTTTGATTAATTCCCAGTACAGCGAATCCGTCATCCAGGCGCTGATCAGTCAAAATGAACTTCACTACAAACTGAAGATGGGACTTTCAAAAAGTCGCAAGGTTCTGACGTTAAACGAAAAACGTGTGAACTCGGCCGATGTTCGAAAAATCTTCGCTAGTGTTGTGTTTAGTCCGGAAAGTCTGGCTTCAATCAAAGAAGGGGCTGATCATCGCCGTGAATTGGTGGATGAACTGCTAGTCACTTTTGACCGCCGAAATGTGAGTTTGATTGCGGATTATCGAAAAGCCCTGAAAACGCGCAACAAGATCCTTAAGAACTTTTTAGAGGGCTTACAGGACAAAACGGTCACGGAAGGACTTTTGGAGTCCCTGGAGCCCCAATTTGTGCGTTTAGCGACCGATTTGACCCATGCCCGCATCACTGCTTTGGCAGGACTCTCCAAAGAGTTTAATAATGCCATGCAATACATTTCCGGTAACATGAATGTGGATATCTCGGTGGAATACCTGATTTCCGATCAAAACGCGGTGAGTTTTACACGAGAAGAAGTCGAAAACGCGCTCACCAAACGTCTGCGTGAACTGCATGATGCGGAGCTCTCAAGCGGGACAAGTTTGGTCGGTCCACATAAGCACGATATTGTGTTCCTATATGGGCAAAAAGACTCACGATTTTTCTGTAGCCAGGGGCAGCAGAGAGCGATCATTCTTTCTTTCAAAATGGCCCAAATTGTGTATCATAGGAAGGCTCACGGGACCTATCCTGTGCTGATGTTGGATGACGTACTTTCCGAGCTCGATAAAGCCAAAAGAGATGCACTGATTACGTTCTTACACGAGATCAATACGCAGATTTTTGTGACGACCACGGATTTCACGTTACCCGACTCTTTCAGCCTCGATCAGCTTTCCGTTGTGCGCATCAAGGATGGTCATATCCTTGAGTAGATCCTTTCGGTTTCTAAACCGGAAGCGAATGATGAACGCGACTTCTTCGAGAGTGTCGAAGGGTATGCAAAGCAATGAGGGGTTCCAGTGTCAGTAGAAGAACAAAAATCCTATTCGGCCGATTCAATTCAGGTTCTTGAAGGTCTTGAAGCAGTTCGTAAGCGTCCCGGGATGTATATCGGGGATACCGCTTTCAAAGGTTATCACCACCTTGTGTATGAGATTGTGGATAACTCGGTAGACGAACATTTGGCTGGCTACTGCAAAAAAATCAGTGTGTCCATCAATGCCGATGAATCCATCACCGTTGAAGACGACGGTCGTGGTATTCCGGTGGCGACTCAAACACAAACTGGTAAATCCGCTCTGGAACTGGTTATGACCGTTTTGCACGCTGGTGGTAAATTCGACGGCGGTGGTTATAAAGTTTCCGGCGGTCTGCACGGGGTTGGTGCTTCAGTTGTGAATGCACTATCTGACCGTGTGTCAGTTGAAGTTCAGCGCGATGGACACTTCTGGAGACAAAACTACGAGCGTGGAAAAATTCTGGCTCCTGTAGCAAAAGGTGAAGTAACAACAAAAACCGGAACGAAAGTGACTTTCAAACCGGATCGCACCATCTTCAAAGACGAAACTCTCAGTTACGATTTCACCACTCTTGCCAACCGTTTCCGTGAACTGGCTTTCTTAAATGCTGGCCTGCATATCTCTTTGACCGACGAACGCAACGGTAAAAAACAGGACTTCCAGTACTCCGAAGGTGTGGCTGAATTCGTCAAATACATGAATCAGTCCAAAAAATCCCTGCACAACGAAGTGATTTACTTCAAGGGCGAAAAAGACAATGTCGACGTGGAAATCGCCATGCAGTGGAATGACTCCTACTCTGAATCCATTTTCACTTATTGTAACAACATCAACACGCATGAAGGTGGTACTCACCTGGTCGGCTTCCGTGCCGCTTTGACTCGTACAACGAATGCGTATGCGACCGAAAAAAATCTTCTGAAAGATTTGAAAGCCAACCTTGAGGGTGAGGACATCCGTGAAGGTTTGGCGGCTGTGATCTCTGTCAAAGTTCGTGAACCTCAGTTCGAAGGTCAGACAAAAACCAAACTTGGTAATGCCGAAGTTAAGGGTATTGTCGAGACGATGGTGAATGAAAAGCTTGCGGACTGGATGGATCGCAATCCATCAGTGGCAAAAAATATCATCGGCAAGTGTGTGGAATCAGCACGTGCCCGTGAAGCTGCCAGAAAAGCCCGTGATCTGACCCGTCGTAAAACTGTTTTGGATGGCGGATCCCTGCCAGGGAAAATGGCTGACTGTCAGGAACGTGATCCGGCTCTTTGTGAACTATATCTGGTGGAGGGTGACTCCGCGGGTGGTTCCGCAAAGCAAGGACGTGACCGTCGCACTCAGGCGATCTTGCCGTTGAAGGGTAAAATCCTGAACGTCGAAAAAGCGCGTTTCGATAAAATCATTTCTTCGGAAGAGATTAAGGTCATCATCTCTGCATTGGGTACCGGTATCGGCAAAGACAACGTGAATGTGGATAAAATCCGCTATCACAAAATCATCATCATGACCGATGCCGACGTCGATGGATCACACATCATGACGTTGCTTCTGACCTTCTTCTATCGCCAGATGCCGTTGGTGCTTGAGCGTGGTTATGTGTATATCGCCCAGCCACCTCTGTACCGCGCGAAAAAAGGCAAAGAGGAAACTTACCTGAAAAATGAAGCGGCTTTGACGGAATATCTTCTTAGCTCCGGTCTTGGAAACTTCAAAATCAAAGGTAAAGAGTCCCTACCTGAAACAGAACTGCGTCAGTTGATCCTGAATATCCAGCGCTTCAATGATCTTCTGCGTGTTTCCTCCAAGAAATACGACAAGGACGTTTTATACTTCCTGTTGAGTAAAGTATCTGACTTTGAAAAAACCTTCACAGATGCCAAAAAGATTGAACAGGTTCTTACCGATCTGGGTGCCTGGGTTAACTCTGATCAGACCCTGGGTATTACTGAATACAAAGGCGAAGTTAAAACAGAAGCTGAAACCGGCAAAATCTATGCTGACATCTACACCGTTCGTTATGCTGACCGCATGACGACGAAATTCAGCACGGACAATCTGCGTTCTTCTGAAATCATCGAGCTTAGAAAAATCTGGGCCGATATTCAGGCGATCAGCACTCTGCCTTTGACCATTCTTGAAGGTGAAAACGAAGTTCAGTTTGAGAACTACAACGACTTCTACACTCACGTGATGGAATCCACGAAAAAAGGAATCTACATCCAGCGCTATAAAGGATTGGGAGAGATGAATCCAGAGCAGCTGTGGGAAACCACTCTGAACAAGGAAAACAGAACTCTTCTGAAAGTGACTATCGACGATGCTGTTGCCGCCGACGAAACCTTCTCCATCCTGATGGGTGAAATGGTTGAACCTCGTCGTCAATTCATCCACGACAACGCATTGTTGGCACGAAGCCTGGACGTTTAATTTTTAAGGGATTTGAAATTTTATGGAAAATAATCAAGAAGAAAAAGGCGTCACGTTAGTTGATATCAGCAAGGAGATGCGCGGAGCTTATCTGCAGTACTCCATGTCCGTGATCGTGGGCCGTGCGCTTCCCGATGTGCGTGACGGTTTGAAACCGGTTCACCGCCGTGTTTTGTTTGCTCAAAGTGAAATGAACAACCGCCACAACAGACCGTATTTGAAGTCTGCCCGTGTGGTGGGTGACGTGATCGGTAAATATCACCCGCACGGTGATGTGTCTGTGTACGATACCATGGTTCGTATGGCTCAGGACTTCTCTTTGCGCTACCCGCTTGAGGATGGTCAGGGGAACTTTGGTTCCATCGACGGTGATAGCCCGGCAGCCATGCGTTACACTGAGATCCGTCTGACGGCTTTGGCAGAGGAGCTTCTGAACGACCTGGAAAAAGAAACTGTTTCTTACGGTCCGAACTACGATGACTCTTTGTTGATCCCAACGGTTCTGCCCTCCAAATTCCCAAATCTTTTGGTGAACGGTTCAGCGGGTATCGCGGTGGGTATGGCGACCAACATTCCTCCGCACAATCTGGGTGAGGTTATTGATGGATGTATCCACCTAATCAACAACCCGGACTGTCAGATTGAAGATCTCATGCAACACATTAAGGGTCCGGACTTCCCGACTTCTGGTGTGATTGCCGGCCGTGAAGGTATCTTGCAGGCTTATAAAAAAGGCCGTGGTATTATCACAATCAAAGCGGTGGCAGAAATCGTTCAGGTCAAAGACCGTGAAGAGATCGTGATCACCGAGATCCCGTATCAGGTGAATAAAGCCAAACTGATTGAAAGTATGGCGGACCTGGTTCGTGACAAACAAATCGAAGGCATTTCGGACATCCGCGATGAGTCTTCGCGTGAAGGTATGCGTATCGTGGTTGTTCTGAAACGCGGTGAAAACGCCAGCGTGATCCTGAACAGACTTTACAAGTACACACAGATGCAGACGAGCTTCGGTATCATCATGCTGGCGCTGGATGCGAAGAATCAGCCAGTGACTTTCGATTTGAAGGGCATGCTGGAAGCGTTCGTGGATCACCGCCGTGACGTTGTTACGAAACGTTGTATCTTCGAATTGAAAAAAGCCCAGGAGCGCGCCCACATCCTGGAAGGTCTGAAAAAAGCCCTGGATCACATCGAAGAAGTAATCAAAACCATCCGAGCATCCAAAGAAGCCAACACGGCTCGTGAAGCCCTGATGGAAAAATTCGACTTCTCTGAAAGACAAGCCGTTGCGATCCTGGAAATGCGTTTGCAGCGTCTGACGGGTCTAGAGCGTGACAAGATCATCGCTGAACTGGCTGAGTTGATGAAACAAATCGACTGGTTGAAGTTCGTTCTTTCTGATGTTCGCGAAATCTACAAAATCATCGTTACCGAACTTGAAGACCTGAAAAAACGTTATGCCGATCCAAGACGCACCCAAATCACGGGTGACCTGAGTGATCTGGAAGATGAAGACCTGATTGCCGACGAACAAATGGTTGTGACTGTGACTAACACAGGCCTGATCAAGCGTATCCCGGTGGAAGAATACCGCGTGCAAAAACGTGGCGGTAAAGGTCTGAAAGGCATGGAGACCAAAGAAGAAGACTACGTCACGGACATCTTCTCTGCGAGCACTAAAACCATGCTGCTGGTCTTCACTGACAAAGGTAAAGTTTACTGGTGTAAAGTTCACCGTCTGCCTCTGGGCACCAGAACTTCCAAAGGGAAGTCTTTGGCCAACGTGGTTCAGCTTTCCAATGGTGAAAGCGTACGTGCGATTTTGCCGGTGAATGAGTTCAGTGAAAGTAAATACGTGGTGATGCTGACGGAAAAAGGTGTGATCAAGAAAACATCTTTGGATGCCTTCTCCAACCCAAGAACGGCCGGCGTGATTGCGCTGACGACCGATCTGGATGACGCGATTATCGACGTGAAAATTTCTGACGGTCAAAGTGATATCTTCATTGCAACCAAAGAAGGTATGTCCATCCGCTTCAATGAGGCTGATGTGCGTGGCATGGGCCGTACCGCCCGCGGCGTGAAAGCGATCACTCTGGCGAAGGACGATATCGTGGTGGCGATGGAAGTTCTTGAAAAGAACACCAAAGACACTATTTTGATGGTGACCTCCAAAGGTTATGGAAAACGCTCCGAAGTGGCCGAGTACCGTATTCAGTCTCGTGGTGGTGTGGGTATTATCACTCAGAAAACCACAGACAAAGTCGGTGTTGTTATCGGAACCAAAAAAGTGGCCGACAACATGGAGCTTATCCTTTCTACAGACAAGGGTCAGGTTATCCGCATGAAGGTGACTGATATCTCTGTTCTTGGTCGTAACACTCAAGGTGTCCGCCTGATCAACATTGATGAGAAGGAAGAGACTGTAACCGGTGTTGCTGTTGTAACAGAGGATGAATCTGCGGCTGAAGAAGCAGCTCCAGAGGGAGTCACTCACTAAAATGATCAGAGCCTTGCTGGTTGCCCTAGTTTTGGCTCTGTCAGCCTGCTCTTCTCAGGAGGAAGCAGACTTTAAACAAGCGCAAAAATCCATATCCCAGGGACATTATCGAATTGCCCTGGGGTACCTGGATCAAGTCATTAAACGAGACGCCCCCAGTAAATACCCACTGGAGGCCGCTCGCGAAGCCGCCCGAATTTCCTATTTTGAAATCAAGGACTTTAAAAAGGCCGTCGCTTATCACCACTATATTGTGTTGAATTCCACTGACGAAAAAGAACGGCTGGAATCCCAAAGACAGATTGCTTCAATCTACTTCAATAACCTTCAGGATTATCAGGCATCCATTATTGAGTTCAGTAAGTTGCAGCAGATGCCTCACACGGATCTGGAGGCTGCTCAATATAAAATGAACATCGCGCGGGCTCAGTACTACCTAAACAACTTCTTTCAGGCCGAGTCGGAGATTGATTCCCTTTTGAAGCTTAAAAGTGACGACAATATCCGTTTTAGCGCGATGATGTTAAAAGGGAATATTCTGGTTGCGAAGAAAGACTTTAAGAACGCCGCAGTGATCTTTAAGGATCTGATTGATGACTATCCTGACAAAGCCGTGCAGGAGAATGTCGCATTGACCCTGGCGGTTTGTTACGAAGAGAATCTTGATTTCAAGAGTGCGATTGCCGTTTTGGAAGAACATCGAGGGAAATACAATCCTCCGGAGTATATTGAACTGCGAATCAAGCGCCTTCAGGAACGTATGAAGAATGCCCCCGGCGCGAAAGGCTTCAGGAAGTAATGAAAAAGTATATAATCTTTGCATCCATCGGCTTTGAGCTTGTCGGTTTGATTCTGGGATGTTTTTACCTTGGGCAATACCTTGATCAGAAATATCAAACCAAGGGCCTAATCTTTGCCGGATTAAGCCTGGCCAGTTTGGTGGGCTGGTTGTGGAGGGTCATCTGGTTGCTGCAAAGAATGCAGAAACAAGATGAGAAGGAATCAGAATCCAAGAAACCACCCGGAACGCCATGAAATTTGTTCTTACCATTCAAGCCCTTCTTATCCTCCTAGGAGGCCTTCTTTTAGGGCTTTTTGCTGCGCCACAACACAATTATTCCTTCATTTCCGGTAGCTTGGTCATTTTTCTGAGCTTCTTTCTGGCGGGAATTGCCTGGGTCTTGATCTTCAATAAGAAATTGGTTGCCCTAGCCATCGGGATCATTGTATTTAAGTACGCGATTTTAGGGATTATTATCTTTAAGCTTGTTGCCTTGCCGTGGTTCGATACCTTGTGGTTCGCTCTCGGTGTTGCAAGTTTTATTCTTTCAGCACTCGCTTACGCGACGAAAGAAGCCTTAAGAGAAGGAAAAGAAGATGTCATTTAACTGGACACAACTGGCTCCTGGAGTAGGTCACGAATACGCACACGTTGCTACTTTGGGTATCGCAACTGTTGCAGCGTTTGGAATTGGTTTGATGGCAAGAGCTTCACTTGGAAAAGGTGAAACTGCTGTTATGCCTGCGAGCAAGTTCTCTCTTCGTGGGATCTTCGAACTTCTAACTGAAATGACATCCGGCCTGGCTGAGATGGTTATCGGTGAACACGGTAAGCACTATATCCCGTTCTTTGCTTCCGTCTTCTTCTTCATCTTGTTCAACAACTTGTTGGGTATGATTCCGGGTATGACTCCTGCGACAGAGAACATGAACACCACTTTCGGTTTCGGTGTTTTGATGTTCTTGTTCTATAACTTCCAAGGTGTGAAAGAAAATGGCCCGGTGGCTTATCTTAAACACTTCATGGGTCCGGTTATTTTCCTGGCGCCATTGATGTTCGTGATCGAGATCGTGTCTCACGTTGTTCGTCCGTTCTCTTTGGGTCTTCGTCTTGCGAACGTTATGATGGGTGACCACACGGTTCTTTCCGTGTTCCTGGATCTGGTACCAATCGGTGTACCAATTCCATTCTACATCATGGGATTGTTCGTTTGTTTTGTTCAGGCTTTTGTATTTACTTTGCTTTCAATGGTCTACGTGGCATTCGCGATTGCACACGATCACTAAAAGGCAAAATTTTAAACCATAAGGAGTTCACATGAAAAAAATGATCATCGCAGCTATCACTTTGCTTGCTTCTTCCGCTTTCGCTCAAGACGCAGCTGTTGCTGTAACTGAAACTGTTGTTGCTAACGCAGACCGCGGTCTTGTTGCTATCGCAGCAGCTATCGCTATCTCTTTGTCTGTTTTCGCGGGCGCTATGGCTCAAGGTAAAACAGCTTCCACAGCTTTGGAAGGTATCGCTCGTAACCCAGCGGCTTCTGGTAAGCTTTTGATCCCAATGATCTTGGGTCTAGCTCTTATCGAATCCCTAGTTATCTACGCATTGATCATCGCTTTGGGCTTGAAATAATTCAGGCTTGATCTCTTGATCAAGAAGGCCGGTTAAACGGTCTTTAGAAACCCACAACTTTCATCGGTTGTGGGTTTTTTATTTTCTGGAAATGAAAACCTTCTAGTTGGACTCTTCCAGCGGCTTTTTAAGGCCTGTGCTTTCGTAAACCTTCACGCCGTCTTTCTTTAATCGGTCTGCTTGAGTGCAAACATTGGAAAGCTCCTTAAGAAGATCCTGATCTTGAACATTCAAAGTTTTCGCCAGATCAACACAGTCTTCCAGAATAAGGCGCAAAGATTCCTGGGCCTTTTGTGACGTGTTGAAGACGTATCTGTCGCTGCGTTCGATGTCGTTGTGACTAAAGCCATGAGGTTTGTGTGTGACATAGTATCTGCGCAAAAGCTTTTCGATTGTGGTTTCTTCCAGGCTTGCTGAGCGTTCAAAAAACACCTGCATCTTCGCATATAGAACGAAGCTTTGAATGGTTCTATTCTTATGGCTTTCATCGTGATATTGCCCTAGGTTGCGATAGATCTCTTTGGCTTCGAAGAAATCTTCCTGGGCATCTTCGGTGTGCATCAGATGAAGAGATTCCCGTGTGTTGTCGGTCATCATGCGAGCCCGGTCAAAAAGGTAGTGTGCGTATTCATGGATGACCGTCCAATCGTCGGTACTTTCGATCAAAAGAATAGTGGGATTTTTAACTCCATAGGCGTAATTGGATTCTGTCATATACAGACCGATGGCGCCTTCTGAAAACACTTTCAAGAACTTCTTCGGAATTATTTCTTCTGTAGCATACGGTAAATACGGAACTGTCACGGGCAGATTTTCCGTATGTTTCACGCGAAAGACATCAATTCCCTGGGACTGAATATAGGCTATCTTCTGCCTTAAATTCATGTCCAGCATCGGTGTTAGCAGGTTGAGTTGAATCTCTTTCTCGAAATCCACAGTGGTGCAATCGCGACATTCAGCCAAGGCCACGGAAGTTGTTAAAAGGAATGAAAGAACAGCGGCCCCAAGCATAATCAGATTCATAGTCGCGCACCTCGGAGGCTTGAAATGCAAAGGCTATGACATCTCAGAGGCTCTAGATTACAGCGGAGACATTCCAAGTGTCTAAGGCTTTGACAGAGGACTTTTTCCGTCTTGAGAGCTTCTTTGGGCCTTGGTATCTATGGTGTATGAAACAATTTGAAAACCGCTGGATCTATGAGTTCTTCGAGGAAAAGTCCGATGCCATTATCAAGTCCATGTTCGGCGGACTGGCCTTGTACTATCAGGGGCAATTGAAGCTTGTGATCATGGAGGATGCTGGAAATGATCTCTATCGCGGAAAGAAGTATCCCTATGATATCTGGAATGGTCTGCTGATCTGCACATCGCGTGAACAGCACCCTGCCCTGCAGGCCCAGTTTCCTTCACTCGTTCTACATCCGGTATTGCCTAAGTGGCTTTATGTGCCCTTCACGTCAGAAAGCTGGGAATCCTTGGCAGATTCCATCATAAAACTTGTTCGCTCCGGAGATCCAAGAATCGGTGTCTGGCCACAGCAAAAGAAAAAAAAGAAAGTCTCTCGCAAGAAGGTTTCGAAAAAGATCTCGACCTCTAGGAAAACAAAAAGAAAATAGACATAAAAAAAGCCGGGCTATTCACCCGGCTCTTTTTTTAAAGATACTTATTTACAATCGCTTCCACACGGCCGCGGATTTTATCCAAGCCTTCCTGCGAAGAAGACTCATAGCGAACCACCACCACAGGCTGGGTATTCGAAGAACGGCACAAAGCCCAACCGTCGGCAAAGCTCAAACGAATGCCATCAGTGAAGTCCACTTTGTAGTCAGCATCCGGAGTGTTCGGGAAAGCTTCGATCATCTTTTGGACGATCAAAACTTTTTTCTCTTCTGTAGTATCGATACGGATTTCAGGTGTGTTGAAAGAAGGTGGCAAGCCTTCCAGAAGTTGTGGAATGGTTTTACCAGTTTTCGCCAGAATCTCTACCAAACGCAAAGCCGCATAAGGAGCATCATCGTAGCCGTAATTGCGATCCGCGAAGAACACGTGGCCTGACATCTCTCCACCGAAAGGTGCTTTTTCAACTTTGATTTTTTCTTTCACCAAAGAGTGACCTGTTTTCCACATGATCGGCTGACCACCGTGTTTTGCAACATCGTGATACAAGCGATCAGAACACTTCACATCGCCGATGATTTTTGCGCCTTTTTGTTCAGCCAAAATCGCGCGGGAGATAATCACCATCAACTCATCACCATAAACCATGCGGCCCGTGTGATCGACGACACCGATGCGGTCCGCATCGCCGTCAAAACCAATACCGGCCACAGCGCCTTCTTTCAGAACCTGGGCTTTCAAATCGACAAGGTTTTCTTCCACTGTTGGATCTGGATGATGATTTGGGAAAGTGCCATCTGGCTGTTCGAACAAAATGGTTGGGTTCAAACCAACGGCGTTGAAAAGACCTTTTACGACAGAACCACCGGCACCATTTCCGCAGTCTAAAACAACTTTTGTGTCTTTGATTGTGCCGAACTCTTTTGCGTAACGAGCATAGTACATTGGCTTGATGTCGAAGGACTCTTCAGAACCTTTTCCGTCGATGAATTCGCCTTTTTGAATGATGTGCAGAAGTTTCTGGATTTCTGCACCAAAGATAGTGCCTTTACCAACAGAGATTTTAAAGCCGTTGTATTCTGGCGGATTGTGGGAACCGGTCACCTGAACAGCGCCATCCACTTTCAGTTCGAAAGTGGCAAAATAGCATACAGGAGTTGTCACAAGGCCCAAGTGAATGACTTTAGCTCCAGATTCCATCAAACCCTTTGCAAGATTTTTGATGATCGCTGGAGAGCTTTCACGGGCATCGCAACCCAAAGCCACTGTCGGGTTGTCGATGTTCTTATTTTGTTTCATGTACACGACATAAGCGCGACCCAGAAGGTAAGCGAAGTTATCGTCGAACTGTCCGTTATAGACACCGCGAATGTCGTATTCTCTAAAAATCACAGGTTGAAACATATATCACCTCAATTATTTCAAGAGCTTAGGAGTATAATTTTTGCGCTCTAGAGTCGAGCTAATTTTACCGCCCAGCGAACGGCATCAATCATCGAATGGGGATTGGCCTTGTTCTGACCGAAAATATCCTTGGCTGTGCCATGGTCCACACTGGTGCGGATGAAAGGGATACCCAGGGTCATATGCACGCCGGAGTCCTGTCCGTGGATCATTTTAAAGGGAATAAGCCCCTGGTCATGATAAAGGCAAAGGTATATAGAATATTTGCGCCAATTCGCCGGGAAGAAGGCCGCATCGGGGACCAGAGGCCCTTGAACAGGTATCTTTCTTTCCTTCGCGAAAGAGATCAATTCCGGGAAGAACAAAAGCTCTTCCTGTCCGATCAATCCCTGCTCGCCCGCATGGGGATTCAATCCCAGAATACCGATAGGTTTTTTCGCTTGAGCCGCAGGCAGCTTTTTACGAAGGGCATCGGCATTTAAAAGAGCTTCAGCCAGGGTGCTAAAACTTAGGTGTTTTGAAATATCACGAACGGGAATATGGGCGGTGGTCAGCACCACATTGAACTTATCCCCCAAAAAACCCATATGAACATGACGGGTTTTGGAGACACGTTTGAGTATGTCTGTATGTCCCAGATCCTTATAGCCAGCCTCTTTGATCGAGGTTTTGGACAGCGGGGCTGTAGCCATGGCCTGCAATTCATTTTTCAGACAGGCCTTGGCAGATGTTTCCACCCAGTGGGCTGGTGATTCTTCTGAGGCGATGTCGATCAGGTAGGGTCCTGTCACCTTCAGGGCTTCTGAAAGTGAATCCACCACAATGCGCTCAAATTTCTTGTCTATAAGTTTCAAATACTTATCCGGAGCCCCTTCAGCTCGCCACATGATGAACTGTGTGTTGGACTGAGGCCCCAGGTGATGCAAAGCCTTGGCTGTGACTTCCAGCCCTATACCGTCAGCATCCCCTGTAGTAAGCGCAATTCTTTTTCTACTCATTGATACGAACGAAAGACTCGTCACGTTTGGTTTGCAGCCAGTTCTTCAGCTGACGACGGAAGCTGATCTCCAGCAACTGAGATTTGATTCTTTCTTTTGCTGCCTGAAACTTCGGATCAGTTGTCAGCTTTTTCCCAGTCAGTTTCACGATATGAAAGCCCATGCGGGATCTGACAATAGGAGTGGTTTCATTCGCCTTCAGGCTTGAAATCGCTTCTTCAATTTCTGGCAGGAATTCACCGGACTTGAAGGTTCCCAGGGCCCCGCCAGAAGAAAAGTTCGGATCTTCACTGTACTGCTGCGCCAGATTTTCAAAGTTGTCACCGCTGCGAAGTTTACCCAAAACAGTCTCTGCGCGTTTGATGGCCGCCTCTGCGCCCCCTTTTTTGGGGTTAAAGAAGATGTGGGATACGCTAAATTCATCGATCGAGGGACGATTGTTAGGATTGGATTTCAGATACTCATTTAAGGCGTCTTCATCTGAAATGCGCAGTTTGGAAATGATCTCGGCGTCCATCAAAGAACGTTTTTCAATACTGTCTTTCAGGAATCGACGGTAGTCTTCAAGAGTCACGCCTTGCTGCTTGATCACATTGGCAAGCTCGGCCTCAGAGACGTTATTCTTTTTCGCCATCTCTTTCAGTTCGGAATCCACGCGGTCACTTGTCACCGTCAGGTTCAGGCGCTTGATCTCGGATTGAAGGATCTTTTCATGGATCAGATAGTCCAGCTGCGCCTTGCGGTTCCCCTTCAGGCTGGTGACGGGCTTATCAAACAGCAGAGCCTCGTCAACCATGCCGGGCTTGGGAATGCGTTTTTCAAGATCTTTAAAGTCTGATTCCAAAACCAACTCGCTATTGACGATAGCCACAGTTTTTTCCACAACCTCAGCATGACTTGGTGTAGCCACTAGCAAAGCAAAAAGAAGATTAATCATTGGTTCCTCTTGTATCCACTTTAATGGAGTTCATCAATTCGTAGTCCTTTAAGACTTTACTACTTCTGAGCTGAGCATCAAGCCATGCGACGTATTCCGCCTGCTCGCGTTGTGCGCGCAGGGCCCTGATGATTTGTGGTTTGACCTCCTCAAGTGGCAACGTGGAGGCTGCGGCCTTCTTTTCCACGCGAATGAGATGGATTCCGAAGGGACTTTTGATTGTTTGCACTCCGGATCCGGCACTGAACAGGGGATCAAAGTAGTCCACGGTCCCCTTTTCGATCCACCCCACGACGCCGCCTTGTTTGGCATCAGGTGTGATCGAGTATTTTCGAGCCAGCTCCGCGAAGTCCCCGGATTTCAGATCGACCTTGATGGCATCGGCCTTGGCATCTTCATCAACAACAATCTGGCGCAGATAAATGCGTTCTTTGCGTTTGTAGCGGTCTTTGTTGTCTTCATAATAGCGCTTAATCTCTTCTTCTGTGGGCGTCTTGACCTTTTCATTGATCTTTTTAAAGACCTCACGCTCGATCAGAGAATAACGAAGCTCTTCACGCCATTCCGAGAAGGACAGATTTTCCTGCGCCAGGGCCCGTCGGAAGGAAAGATCGTCCGGATAGTTGGCGCGCAGGGTATCGACCTCTTTATCCAGGGTGGCCTCGGAAATCACTATGCTCTGAGCACGGGACCAATCCAGCGTCAGGCTCTTCACCAGGAAATCACGCAGAATTTCTTCTTTGATTCGGTGGATATTGTTCGGGTCTTTGGCGGCCAGAGCATCGAAGTTGCGCAGCCGGCGCGCCAGCTGATTGGCGAACTGTTTTGAGGTCAGAACGTGATCATTCACCTTCTCTACCGGCTTGGTAGAGATCTTCTGATAGCTTGATGGACATCCCGCCAGGGCGAGGCTCATAAAAATAAAAAGCCCCGTCAGTGCGGGGCTCTTATTGATTTTCATCGAATCAAATCCTTATTTTAAAAGACTTTTGTTTTCTTTGATCGGATAAGACTTCTTCATCTTCTCAAAGTAGTCATTGAAGACGTCTTTTCTTTTCTCGTCGTAAACAGCCGCTCTGATCTGGCGTTTGTTCGCGTTCTCATAGCTTCTACGACCCGTCAACTTAATGATGTGGAAGCCAAACTTCGTCTCGATAAGCCCCGTAATCTCACCGACTTTCATGTTGGCAACAGCATCATAGTAGTTCGGAACCAGAGTTATACGAGACTGCCATCCGATGTCACCACCAACCTGTTTGGAAAGCGCATCGTCAGAGTACAACTTCACCAGTTCCTCAAACGGTCTTTTACTTTTTTTAACTTCGTCATAAATTTCAGTGGCACGTTTCTTCGCTTCTGCAACCTGAGTTGGAGTGGCGCCTGCTTTGAACTCAATCAGGATATGGCTGGTGCGAAGCTCCGGATTTTTAGCGTACCAAGCTTTCATTTCAGCATCAGAAACCTGGATCTTCTGAATTCTTTGGCCGATATCCTTTTCAAGAAGAGCCTTGTACATTTCCTGATCGAAGCGCTCTTGAACGATAGGGTCTTTTTGCAAATTGCGTTTCTCAGCCTCTTGCACGCCCATTTCAAAACGAACCAGATCTTCCAGGAATTGTTCCTTGGTTGGAGGATTGATCGTTTGTGACTTCACCTCATTGTACTTTTTATTGAAATCTTCAAGTGTGATGGTTTTTTTACCCACCTGAGCCACGACTTCATTGGATTTCTGAGCGAAAGAGGTCGCAGAGATGAGCAACAAGATGCTGATTACAAGTTTCATACTTTAAAAGTCCCTCTAAAAAGTTGAAGACACACTAGCGCTATTTCCAAATCAAGTGGCGTCATTGCCTCGAAGATCTGAAAGCGAGTTCTACGCTAAAAGGCTAGCACTGAGCATCATTATCCGCAATGAATTTAAGAGCTTGCTGTCTAGCTTGGTGTAAAAGCCCCTCTAACTCTAGAGCAAGGTCTGGGTTTCTTGGATCAACCTCTTTACTCACCGGAGACATGGGGCCAATCCAGTAGATGATCACTTTGGCGAAAGGTTTTGGCAGGAAGGTTTTATTCCACGATTTAGGAAAGTGAATCGCGCGATCGCACGCCACGCCCGCCGCGTAGATCGGACCATGAATCATGCGGGAAAGTTCAAAGACCCCGGGTTTGACTTTGTGTAACGGGCCTTTTGGACCATCCACGGCAAAGCTGCAATTTCCCCCGTCTTTTACCAAACGCAAAAGACCTTTTAATGCCTGCACACCACCGCGCGTGGAAGAACCGCGGCTGGTTCTTGCCCCTAACCATTTCAAGACGGTGGCTATCAGCTCGCCGTCTTTGGATTGCGAAGCAATCGTGGCAATACGATATCTTTTTACGACAGATAAAAGTGCGAGCTCATCTCCGTGAAAGTGCGCTAACACCACCGGCGATGGAGTGGAAGAATCGACCGAATTTTTCAGGGAATCAGGCTCAATAAGCCGAACCCTCCATGTCCATGAGAGGGTTCGGTAAAAGATGAAAACAATAATCGGAAGAATATATTTTCTAAACACGATTAGTGGTGAAGAGCCTTCTTGAACTCTTCAGTCAGTTTCGGAACGATTTCCAAAGCGTCACCCACGATACCGTAAGTCGCTTTTTGGAAGATTGGCGCATTTGGATCGTTGTTGATCGCAACAATCACTTTGGATCCGCTCATGCCCGCCAAGTGCTGGATCGCGCCGGAAATACCAACCGCGATGTACAAAGTTGGAGCTACAGTTTTACCTGTTTGGCCCACTTGCATACCGTGACCAACCCAACCAGCATCAACAACTGCGCGAGAAGCGCCGACTGTCGCACCCAAAACATCAGCAAGATCATTCAAAACCTTGAAGTTCGCAGCCTCTTTAAGTCCACGACCGCCGGAAACGATGATGTTAGCTTCCGTCAGATCCAACTTTTCACTGGCGCCTTTGACGATTTCTTTTACCAAAGTTTTTAGGTCCACCGCAGCTGCTGCGTGTTCAACCACGCTTGCAGTTTTGGAAGTGTCCACCGCTGCAACTGGAAGTTGGTTTGCACGCATCAAAACAATTTTAGTGGAGCTGTTTTCAAAGTTTACAGTCGCAAAGCACTTACCGGAGTACATAGGCTTAACAGCCGTCACGTTGTCACCGGAAATAGTCAAAGATGTGCAATCACTTGCCACACCGACACCCAAGCGAGCTGCTACACGCGGGAAAAGATCTTTCCCTGTAGAAGAAGCAGAAGCCAGGATGATGGAAGGCTGAACTTTCGCGATGATCGCCGCCATGTTCGCAGTGAAGGACTCTGGATTGTAAGCATCCAAAGAGGCGTCTTTAACAACGTGAACCTCAGAAGCTCCATTGTGACCCAAAGCAGCTGTTACATCACCTGCGTGAGAACCGAAAGCCACTGCCACAACCGTGTTACCGGATGCCGCCGCTGCCTGAACCAGTTCTTGAGCGCTGCGTTTGATTTTACCGTTTGTGTGTTCCGCAAAAACTAGAATTTTACCCATGTCGCAAGCTCCTTACAGAACCTTCGCTTCGTCGCGAAGAAGTTTAACCAGTTCGGATGCCTGTGCAGAAGCATCACCAGAGATCATTTTCACAGCCGGTTTTTCCGGTGGAAGAGCAAAACCTGTGTATTTAACTTTGATGTCAGAAGCCGGGATGTTCAAAGAAGCGAATTCGATTTCTTTGATCACTTTCTTTTTGGCTTTCATGATGCCTGGAAGACTTGCGTAACGAGGCATATTCAAGCCCTTGTTCGCAGCCACAACCGCTGGAGTCATCATTTGCACCACTTCTTTGGCGCCGCCTTCAATGTCACGCTCAACAAGAACGTTTTCGCCATTGAAATTGAATTTCGATACCACTGTAGTGTGAGGAACATTCAGGAATTCAGCAAGCATCTGGCTGACAGAAGAGGCGTTGTCGTCAATCGCAAGTTTGCCGGAGAAGATGACTTTCGCGCCGCCTTCGGCCTTGATCACTTCAGCCAAAGCTTTTGCGGTAGAGAAGTTGTCCAGACCCTCGCCGTTGACCACGATGGCTTCATCAGCACCCATAGCCAAAGCTGTGCGCAAAGATTCAACAACACGAGCCTTTGGTCCAACACTCAGAACCCATACTTGGGACCCTGGGTTTGCATCGCGAAGTTTGTTGGCCTCCTCAACTGCATACTCGTCATATGGGTTCATAACCCATTTAATACCCGCCGTGTCGATTCCGGTTTGGTCGGGAGAGATCTTAATCTTTGTTTCGGTGTCAGGCACCTGCTTGATACACACAAAAATCTTCATATTTTACCCCGTTTTTAAGAGGGCTTTGTTCTATCGCAAGTCCAGGAAAGGCAAAACTAAATTGTATATTTAACGTGTCGCGAAACATGACGGGGGACATGGACAAAAAGCTGCACCCGGGAGTAAGGTAAGTGGAAACTTATTGAGAAAATACATACCAAAAAACAAGGGGTTCTACACCATGTCTGGATTTCTCGGTTCTACCGTCGGGAAAAAGTACGTAATGGGAATCACCGGTTTGATTTGGGCGGGATTTGTTCTCGCACACATGGCCGGTAATCTTTTAATCTTCGTAAGCCATGATGCCTACAATGCTTACGGACACGCGCTGACAAGTGGAAATATCATCTACGTCGCGGAAACCGTTCTGGTTCTGGCGTTGATAGTTCACGTGTTCTGCGCCATCAGTCTCACGAA
Source organism: Bdellovibrio sp. HAGR004 (assembly GCF_055397015.1). Lineage (NCBI taxonomy): Bacteria > Pseudomonadati > Bdellovibrionota > Bdellovibrionia > Bdellovibrionales > Pseudobdellovibrionaceae > Bdellovibrio > Bdellovibrio sp. HAGR004. The sequence continues at coordinate 21,086 of NZ_AP029176.1, forward strand.
AAACAATCGTGAAGCCAAAGAGCAGCGCTACGCAGTTGCGGCTGGCGGCAAAAAGAAAGTTTCATTGGCCTCCAGAACAATGGCGGTTCAAGGAAGCTTGATTCTGGTCTTCATCATTCTTCACTTGATCACATTCAAATATGGCACCCACTATGAAACGACAGTGAATGGCGTGGTGATGCGTGATCTGGCGAAGTTGATGGTCGAAGTCTTCCAAAGCCCGGGTTACATCGTATGGTACGTGGTTGCTCTGGTTCTTTTGGGCTTCCATTTGAGTCACGGTGTCGGGTCCACATTCCAATCTCTGGGTTTGATGGAAGGCACTTATCGCAATACATGGAAAAAACTAAGCTACACATACGCAGTGATTGTGGCTTTGGGTTTCATTTCTCAACCCGTATTTATTTTCCTGAACGGCAACTAAGGGGACGAATCAATGGCTAACAAATTAGACAGCAAAATTCCAAGCGGCCCAATTGAATCCAAATGGACTAAAACCAAATTTGACTACAAGTTGGTTAACCCTGCGAACAAAAGAAAGCACTCCATCATCGTCGTGGGCACCGGTCTTGCCGGCGCTTCCGCTGCAGCTTCTTTGGGAGAACTGGGTTACAAAGTTAAAGCCTTCTGCGTGCATGAATCCCCTCGCCGTGCCCACTCTGTGGCGGCTCAGGGTGGTATCAATGCTGCAAAAAACTATCAAAACGATGGTGACTCCACTTACCGTCTTTTCTACGACACCGTAAAAGGTGGTGACTTCCGTGCTCGTGAAGCCAACGTTTATCGTCTGGCAGAAGTGTCAGCGAACATCATCGATCAGATGGTGGCTCAAGGGGTTCCATTCGCGCGTGAATACGGCGGAACTTTGGCAAACCGTTCCTTCGGTGGTGCGCAGGTTTCCCGTACTTTCTATGCCCGCGGTCAGACCGGTCAGCAGCTTTTGTTGGGTGCTTACTCTGAAATGATGAGACAGGTGGATGCAGGAAACGTCGAGCTTCGCAGCCGTCGTGAAATGCTGGATCTTGTTGTGATCGACGGAAAAGCCCGCGGCATCATCGTGCGCAACCTGTTAACAGGTGAAATTGAATCTTACGAAGCCGATGCGGTGGTGATCGCGTCCGGTGGTTATTCAAACGTGTTCTTCCTTTCCACGAATGCGATGAATTGCGCTGTGACAGCAGCCTGGAAGGCACACAAGCGTGGTGCTTACTTCGCGAACCCTTGTTACACACAGATCCATCCAACGTGCATTCCGGTTCACGGTGAAAACCAATCCAAGCTGACGTTGATGTCTGAATCTTTGCGTAATGACGGACGTGTTTGGGTTCCTAAGGCTGTCGGTGACAAACGTCATCCGAACCAGATTCCAGAAAATGAACGCGATTACTACTTGGAGCGCGTGTACCCGTCTTTCGGTAACCTGGCTCCTCGTGACGTGGCTTCTCGTCAAGCGAAGTATCGTTGTGATGAAGGCCGTGGCGTGAATGAATCAGGCAAGGCTGTTTATTTGGATTTCGCTGATGCGATCAAGCGTTTGGGCGAAGAAAAAATCTCTGAGCGTTACGGTAACCTGTTTGAAATGTATGAAAAAATCACAGGTCAGAATCCGTACAAGCAACCGATGATGATCTATCCGGCTCCTCACTACACCATGGGTGGATTGTGGGTGGACTACAATCTGGAATCCACAATTCCAGGTCTGTTTGTTGCTGGTGAAGCAAACTTCTCTGACCACGGGGCCAATCGTCTGGGGGCTTCTGCATTGATGCAGGGTCTGGCGGATGGTTACTTCGTTCTTCCGTACACTTTGGGTAATTACCTGGGCGGCACGAAGCTAGAGAAAGTTTCCACGACGAATGAAGCCTTCAAAGCGGCTGAACACGGCGTGAAAGAAGAAATTAACAAGATGATGAACATCAAGGGTTCTCGCACGGTTGACAGCTTCCACAAAGAGCTGGGTCATGTGATGTGGGAATACTGCGGTATGGGTCGTAATGAAGCGGGCTTGAAAAAAGCGCTTCAAGAAATCCCAAAAATCCGCGAAGAGTTCTGGAATAACGTGCGTATCCCAGGTGAGGCAAATTACCTGAATACAGAGCTTGAAAAAGCCGGTCGCGTGGCGGACTTCCTGGAGCTGGGTGAGTTGATGTGTCGTGATGCCCTGGAAAGACAAGAATCCTGCGGTGGTCACTTCCGTGAAGAATACCAGGTGGATGGTGAAGCTAAACGTGACGATACGAATTTCTGTCACGTGGCTGCGTGGGAATACACTGGCAAAATCGAGACTTCTGTTCGCCACAAAGAAGAACTGAAGTTTGAAAACGTACATCTAGCAACTCGTAGCTATAAATAAGAGGCGTAGCATGTCTGGAAAAAATATTAATCTGACCTTGAAAGTTTGGAGACAAAAAGGCCCTAAAGACCAAGGGGGCTTTGCAGAGTATCAGGCAAAGAATGTTTCTGAAGACGCTTCTTTCCTGGAAATGCTGGATGCAGTAAATGAAGAGCTGGTCGCAAAGGGTGATGAGCCTATCGCCTTTGACCATGACTGCCGTGAAGGCATCTGCGGGACTTGCGGCTTTGTGATCGACGGCGAAGCTCACGGCCCGATGAAATCCACAACCGTGTGCCAGTTGCACATGAGAAACTTCGCTGATGGTGCAACCCTGACGATTGAACCATTCCGCGCGAAAGCTTTCCCGATGATCAAGGATTTGATGGTGGACAGATCCGCTTTGGATCGTATCATCTCCGCTGGTGGTTATATCACTGCGAACACGGGTAATGCTGTGGACGCCAACGCGATTCTGGTTCCGAAGGCGGATGCTGATGAAGCAATGTCTTCAGCAACTTGTATCGGTTGCGGCGCGTGTGTGGCAGCTTGTAAGAATGCTTCTGCTGCTTTGTTCACTTCTGCCAAGATCTCCCATATGGCGTTGTTGCCACAGGGTCAGGTGGAAAGAAAAGAGCGCGCCATCCGCATGGTGGGCGCGATGGATGCAGAAGGCTTCGGCTCATGTACAACAACGGGTGCTTGTGAAGCGGCCTGCCCGAAAGAGATTCAGCTGACGAACATCTCGCGCATGAACCGCGAATTCTTCGTAGCCAACGTCACCAAACGTGAAAAACACAAAGACGGCGGCGCCGGCTAAAAAAAAGAAAAGGGAGTCCACGGACTCCCTTTTTTATTTCCGTCCTCAAAAGGTGCCTGGTTGTTTTTTCTGGCTAAGCCGCATCAAATCCTTCCCTAAAGCAAGCGTCACCCAAATTTTTAGTTCTGAAATAGTCCTTTAATATTGAATGCTTAATTACGGATTTAGAGCACTTTGTTGCGCTGTAGCCAGAAAAAACAACCAGGCACCTTTAACCTTTAAATTCTGCGGCATGGGTCTTTCTCATTGAGAGACATCTTTGATCTTTTCTTCTTCGACATTCTTCTAAAGCTCGTTCAACAAACTTCCGAAACTAGACCAAGGATTGGGCTTATGAAGAAGATCAATGAACTAATGGCAGAACTGGGTTTCAAAAACGATGCACCTGACAGCGTGAAAGAAGCCTTTATCAAACACCTTATTAAGGCTTCCGCGGGCGTCAATGTCGTGACACCTTCAGAGCGCAAAGAGATCGCAGCGAATCCGCAAAGAATCGTTCAATTCAAAGCTCCTCAACAAATGAGTTTTGATTTTATTGATGAAAATCCCACACCTAAGACCGGTAAAAAAGCCGTTTCTTAGTCCAGCTAACAAGTGCAAAGTCCGGCTTCTCCTAGACCTTGGTCGTGGGATAAGCTGGACTTTCAGCCAAAAATTCAGAAATTCTTAACCACAATAAAAAATAGATAACCAGCCCCTACCCTCATTGGTACCATTTTGGAACTAGGGACGTCTGGGGAAAATTTTTCCCCTCTCTGTCGATAGAAAATCACCCATTGAAGGAGGGGATCACATGAAAAGGCTTATGGAAAGAGCCTCCAAAGCGCTGGCACTTGGCTTGTTGCTTACTGGATTAAACGCGTTTGCGGCTGCACCTGAGGCAGTACCTGGTGAATTCATCGTAAAATTCAAAGACGACGCAGTCGCGACATCTTCTTTGAATATCTTGAGCCAAGAATTAGGTTCTTACGTGAAGGACACCATCCCTGGTCAAAATATCGTGGTGATCAAACGTCCCGTGTTTGAGATTCAATCCAATGTTGTAAAGTCATTGGCACAAAATCCAAACATCGACATCATCGAGCCAAACTATATCTACAGAATCAACAGAACTCCAAACGATCCGATGCTGGGTCAACTTTGGGGCATGATCAATAACGGTCAACCGGATTCTCAAAAGCGCGAAGGCATTGCCGGCGTGGATATCGGAGCCGCTCAAGCCTGGGATATCACCACAGGTTCTAAAGACGTTATCGTGGCGGTGATCGACACGGGTGTGAACTACAACCACCCAGATCTTAAAGGTAACATGTGGACAAACGATGCAGAGTTGAACGGTCAGCCCGGCGTTGACGATGATGGCAACGGTATCATCGACGACATCTACGGCGCGAACTTCGTGACAGCTGCTAAACCAACCGGCAACCCTCTGGATGACCACGGTCACGGTTCTCACTGTTCTGGTACTATCGGTGCTACTGGCGACGATGGTAAAGGTATCGTGGGTGTGGCTTGGAATGTGCGCATCATGGGTGTGAAGTTCCTTTCTGCAAGCGGTTCGGGTTCTTTGGATGGAGCTTTGAAAGCGATTGATTACGCGACTTCCAAAGGTGCAAAGATTCTTTCCAACTCCTGGGGTGGCGGCGGCTACTCTGAAACACTGAAGCAGGCGATCGAAAGATCCAATGCAGCCGGGGCTTTGTTCGTGGCAGCTGCGGGCAACGAATCCAACAACAATGATTCCAACCCGACTTACCCTGCAACTTACGATGTGCCAAACGTGCTTTCAGTAGCAGCGATCGACAATCGTGGTCAGATTGCTTCCTTCTCTAACTACGGTAAAACAAAAGTTCACGTGGGTGCCCCTGGTGTGAACATCGTTTCTTCCATCACTGGAACTGGTTATGACTCTTGGTCTGGTACTTCCATGGCGACACCTCACGTGTCTGGTATGGCAGTTCTTCTGGCTTCCGCTGAGCCCAACCTGACTGGTATTGAGATGAAGGAAAGAATTGTTTCCACATCCAGACCAATTGCAGGTTTGCGTGGTAAAGCAAGAGGTGGTTTGGCAAATGCCTACGCCATGCTGACAAACACTCTTCCACAGCCGGATCCAAACGATCCAGTGAACTGGCAGACGGTGGATGTGGCTCACTCCACTCCTCACCCTTATGCTGGTAAGGCGAACCTGACGTATGAGGTTTCTGTTCCAGGTGCAAAACAGATCTCCATCTTCTTCTCTAAGTTCGACACTGAGAGAGATTATGACAACGTGAAGTTCTACGATGCCGCGGGCAAACTTTACGGCACTATGAGCGGTAAGAACGATGAAACGTTCTCTCCGGTGATCGATGGTGACTACGTGAAAATCGTGTTCACTTCCGACGACTCTGTTAATAAATACGGATTTGACATCACAAAAGCTGCTTGGAGATAAAGGCTAGCTCCGTGATCTATCAAAAGAGGAAGGCCACTCTTTAGAGTGGCCTTTTTCATATTCTATTTTTATCCGAAATCAAAATCAGGAATGCCAAGATCTATTTGACGGAGCTTTCGATAAGAAACTTTTCCATCTTCAGATTGGTATAGTCGGGGAAATCCAGCTGTGTGCAGTGAGATCCGTAAGGAACAAGCACGAATTCGGAGTGTTTGATTTTTTCTTTGAAGTGATACTGGAATCGAATGGGTGTGACCATGTCCTTTTCACCCGAAATAATCAGTACCGGCACCTCGATGGTTTCCAGCACACTTTCGCCGTCGTATTTCATCAGCTCTTCAAACAGTCGCAGAAACACTTCCAGATTCATGCGCGCGACACCGCGGGCATAGACTTCGATGTCTTTAAAGTGTGTCACTTTTAAATTGAATCCACCAGCCAAGGCCGCAAGGTACATCGACATTGGATTATCCACCGCCAATTTCCACAGAGTATTCCACAGGTCCGGCTGATGTTCGTACTGGGATTTCACAAAATAAAAGAACGGCTCAATCACGTCCAAACCAAACATGCCTTTGATCGGATTTTTAGCAAATCCATTGATGAAGATCATCGACATGAACAGATCCGGTTGGCGTGAATATAGATCCAAAAGCAACGGTGCGCCGAAGCTGTGCCCGGCAAAATGAGCTTTCTTGATGTTCAGATGCTTTAGCAGGCCGATCATGTCTTTGGAAAGGGCTTCCACGGTCAGTTGACTGGCGTCGGCTACGGGACAACTTTTCTGGTGGCCACGCAAATCAAAGCTGATGACTTTATACTTCTTTGAAAAGTATTCGATCTGATGATGCCAGTGATTCAAAAGGCAGGCGATGCCATACACCAGCACCAGTGGCTCTCCTTCTCCACGAACTTCGTAGTAGATGGGTGTGCCATCGAAGCTTTCAAAGCTGCCGGTGGTTTTTGGTGTGGTCTCCATGATGCCTTTCCTCTAGACGTAGCTGACCTTAATAAGGGTATTTCCTACTGAAATCAAATCCCCGTCTTTGAGCATTTCGGCATCTATTGTCTTCTGGTTAAGGGTCACCCGCCCCTTGGCTTTGATTTTAATTTCGACCATGCCTGGACCGGGGTGCAGTTCGAAGGCCTCTTGCGGGGCCTCGTCGTCCAGAAGCTCAATATCCAAAGAGTCCGCCCCCGCCGATCGGGGTCCGTACCCTAAAATAATTTCCTCATCAGTTTGAATGCCCTGAATGAACTGAAGCCGCAAAGCCGGACTGAAGCTTTGCAGATTGGCAGGCGTTGAATTTTCCGGCGCAGGGATGTCCCCAAGACGGTCCCGTAAAATGCTGCGCCAAGTTATGAGGCGGGAGAAGTCCAATGCGAGTTCTTCTTCGACGGTCACGACTTTGAACTGGGTTCTGCCCAGCTCAAAGATAACCCCCGGTAATAACGCCACTTTTTTCACACGCCGGCCGTTAATGTGAATCCCGTTAGAGGAATCCAGATCCTGCAGAACGTACTGCCCCTTCCCGTCCAGGGCAAACTGGGCGTGGGTGCTAGAGACTTTACCGTCTTTAATGATGATGTCGGCTTTCGATCGACCGAGGGTCAAACCCTCTTCCACCTTAAAGCGGGAGCCTTCGTTGGGGCCGTCCATTATCTCAATAAAAGTGACCATTTACACATTCTAGGACTGGTTTCTTGGGGATTCAATTGCCTAATCCTTGTGCTTGGGCCAAAGCCGTGCTAAACCCGTTAAACATTTAAAAAAGTCATCCTTGCTCCCGCTTACAGAAGTGGGGGCTATAAACCGAAAGGATAGTTCAATGGAAACTACTACAACGAAAAAACCTTACGAGGTTGTCGTTATCATGCATCCAGATGCAACTCTGGAAGATCAAAAAGATCTATTCAAGAAGAACAAAGCGACAATCGAATCTTACAAAGGTTCTGTTAACTCTTTGGAAACTTGGGGCAAAAGAACTTTGGCAACTCCAATTGGCAAGTTGAAAAAGGCAATCTACTTCCACTCTACATTCGAAGCTGACACACAAGCTATCGCTGAGCTGGAACGTACAATGCGCATCAACGATAAAGTTCTTCGCTTCATGCACACTCGCTTGGATGATCGCGTTTCTTTGGCAAAATTCATGGAAGGCTTCAAAAAAGGTCTTGCTGAATCTGCTGCTCGTGAAAAAGAACGTGAAGCAAAAGCTGCTGCTCGTAAAGCTGCTTTCGCAGCTGCAAAAGCAGAGCGTTCTGAGCGTTTCGATAAAGGCGAATAATTAAAGTAAAGGCGTAAGCCATGAAGAAGACGGCGACCCCCCAAAAGTTCATCACAATTTCATCACTCTCGATTTTGTTGTCGATGCTCACGGGGATTATGGGCGCCCCCCTTCTCCGTGTCTTGCGCAAAGCCTACGGTCCTATCGCCTTTTGGATTTTAGGGATCGTAGTCACAGGAGCTGCGTGGCTCCTGAACGCTCAACCTCTGGCTCTGTTCTTAGGCTCCGTTTGGATGACTTTAGGTGCCTACATGGAATTAGAACAAAGAGGACTTGGGTGGTGGATTTCGGGACTCTTGAGTGTTGCTGTGGGATCTGTGGCTGCGGGCCTGGGGATCATGGGAGCTTTCAAAAGAAACGGGATCAACACGTATGCTGAAGTTCAGAAGCTGGTGGAACAGTTCTCCCAAAAGGTTCAGGAAATGAATCCGGCGGTGAAGTTGGATCCGGGTGTTTTGATCCAGCAGGTGCCCTCAGCCGTGGTTATCATGTTAGTGTTAGCCCTGGGTTTGGGACTTATTTTTGAGAGAAGGGTTTTTTCGTGGCTCAATTTGCCCCGCGAGAAAATTGCCTCTCAGCTCAAGTTGTTGGAATATCGTTTGCCCGATTATTTTATTTGGGTGGCGATGACAGCCTTCCTTCTGACAATGGTGAGTTTTGGCGGTAAGGCCACTGCTATCCTCGCAGTTAATATACTGAACGTTTCAATCGTTCTTTATTTCTTTCAGGGGCTGGCGGTGTTGGAGGTATTTCTAAACTCGATGCGAGCAGGATTGTTCATGCGAGTTTTGACGTACATAATCTTGGTCGGTCAGTTATTGCCGATTCTGGCAGTGGTTGGCTTGGTCGATTACTGGGTTGATTTCAGGGCGCGTCTTCGCAAGATGAAGACTCCGACTGAAAACAGCTAAAAAATGGAGATCACATGAAAGTTATTCTTCAAAAAGATGTTAAAGATGTAGGTCGTGTTGGTGAGTTGGTGAACGTTTCTGAAGGTTTCGCAAGAAACTTCCTGTTCCCACGCAAATTGGCTGCGGAAGCTACTGAAAAACGCGTAAAAGAGTACGAACACTTGAAACGCGTTGCTGAAGCTAAGAAGAAAAAAGCTCAAGCTGAAAGACAAGAGCTTCTTAACAAGATCAACGGCACAACTATCACATTCAAGTTGGCTGCTGGTGAAACTGATAAGCTTTTCGGCACTGTAACTACTACAGACATTTCCAAAGAACTTCAAAAAATGGGTCACTCCGTAGATCGTCGTGACATCCATCTTGAAGAGCCAATCAAAGTTTTGGGTCAACACAAAGCTGTGGTTCGCTACTCTGAAGGTATGGAAGCAAAGATCCAGATCGCTGTTGAGCGCGCGTAAGCCGATTTATAGCATCTGAAGCGAAAGTTTCTTTAAAAGGGACCCCAACGGGTCCCTTTTACTTTTTTGCCATAAGACTTTCTTATGGATTTGATTTGAAAAATTGTATTGCACCGGTGCCATTTTGGGTGTTTAAAGGCCTCACCTTTTAGGGGAAGGTGGGGGGCATATGAAACTTATCAATGTTACAAAATCTTTGGTTCTTACGGGTGTGGCGGCGGCCTTGGCGGCTTGTTCCCCAGCAACTCAAAACTCTGTTCAGTCCGGCACACAAAGCACAGGTATTATCGGTGGTCAGCCGGTGGATACCAAAGACAGCATTGCAAAGACGACTGTGGCGATCATCGCTTCTGTAAAGACAGCGGACGATCAAGAAGGTCAGTTCATCTGTACAGGCTCCCTTCTTAAACACAATATGGTTCTGACTGCAGGCCACTGTGTTCCTCAGGTGGGTGAAGAATACAAAGAAGTGTCTTTGTATGTGATCTTCAATACAGACATCAATAAAATGCAAAGAACTGACATCCGCCTGGTGGTGGATTCTGAAGTTCATGAAGACTACGGTAAAATCGGTCAGGATGGCGAAGACGCCAGTGACGTTGCGGTTCTAAGATTCGCAGGCGGCATGGCGCCGGGCTACCAGATTGCAAAGTTCTTGTCTGACGAATCCCTTCTTGTTCCGGGCACAAAGGTGACATTGGCAGGTTACGGATTGATTGAAACCGATGGTGTGAATACAAAATCTGACGATCGTCTTCGCAAGGTGGATGTCGAGATCGCTGACAGCTTCGGTAAAACTGAAATGCTGTTGGATCAAACTCAAGGTAAAGGCGCTTGCCATGGTGACTCTGGTGGCCCAGCATTCCTTGAAGTGAATGGTGTTCAATACGTTTGGGGCATCACAAGCCGTGGAGCTGGTAAGGACGGCAAAGATGACTGTTCACTTGTAGCGGTTTACACGAAGGTAAAATCTCAAGCGACATTCATCAACAAAGCGATCAAAACTTTGAGCAAAAGAGAGCAACAACAACAGCGCCTGGCTCAACAACAATAATCTTCATCTGAAGAGATTTAGAAAATAGAAAAGGGTCCCGATGAGGACCCTTTTTTTATGCGCTCTCGGCGCTGTTTTCGACCTGCATTTCCAAAAACACAGTTTGCAGGTAGTCTGCCATCACTTCCCGCAGTTCCTCGAGCGTGAGGCTTTCGGGGTTCTTGCCATGCTTTTCCAGCAGGTTGTTAAATTCTCTTTCGACAGGGTCCTGGGGCAGTCCTGTTGCCGCAACCACTGCCTTCGCCAGTTTATTTCCCATGATCAGCCTCCATGCTTTTCAAAGGTCTCTGTAGTGAAGACGAATCCAGTCCATCAAGAGGTTAACGCGAACTCAACCCCAAAGGCGCAATCAAGTCCAAGGTCCAGTTTGGACTTACAAAACCCCTAGCTGCGCCGATGGGAATGTTCCTTGGCCCAATTCCGTGCGCCCGGCAGGCACCAGTACAGGAACGGCAAAAGCACCCGTCGCGGCAGCAAGCGGCGAATATAGTAAAACACTGTGGCATCCAGAGTGGCCGGAAGCCACAGTGGCGGATTTTCAGTTTTCATGGCCTTCAGGATCTGCTTGGCCACCTTTTCTGGCGTTGTGAGCGACATGTTCATCATACGCTCCACAAAGGGGGTCATGTTCTTGTAGAAATCGCAGTACGGCCCGCTCCAGTTCCGAGTCGGATCTGATTGCGGCGTGTGATAGACGTTCTTGTGCGAAGGGCTGTGGATAAAGCCCGGTTGAACCAGACAGATTCTGACGCCAAAGGGGCGCATCTCATACCACAAAGCCTCGCTGGCGCCTTCCAGGGCGAACTTAGAGGCTGAATATGAAGACATCGTCGGCATGGCCAGCATCCCGCTGACCGAGGAGATATTGATGATCTTGCCCCGACCCGTTTCACGCATATGTGGCAGACACAGACGAATCAACCCCATGGGACCGAAATAGTTGGTGGCCATCTGAAGTTCTTCATCTTGTTCCGTCATGTGCTCAACCACGGCGCGATAGGAAATGCCGGCGTTGTTAATTAAAATATCCACGCCACCCCAGGTGCGACTGATATCGTGGATCAGATGCTGGCGGCTTTTTTCGTCAGTCACATCCAGAGCCCGGATCAGGAAACGATCGTCTTCGCGAAACTCATTGCGAACTTTTTCCAGGCTTTTTTCGCGAGCGGTGGCGACCACACGATATTCTGTGCGTTCATGCAGAAGTTTGGCGACAGCCATGCCGATACCCGAGCTGCATCCCGTGATCAGAACGACAGGCTTATAGTGTTGAGGTTTCTTACGTTGGAAAAAATAAATAAGGGGCCTCATAGGGCCCCATTATCTTAGACGGTTGATCCAGGTGCAAAGTTTTTAGGTCTGCCGCCCGGCATTGGTGGGGGCGCCTGCGGCGGAGGCAGTGGACTCACTGGGCCTTCCGGGTCTGCATCGCGGAATCTATTGTACTGGGCATCGAAGCGCATTTTCACAGGGCCCGTGGCACCGTTACGCTGCTTACCCACGATCACTTCGGCGTGACCTTGTTTGTCTGGATTTTCTTTGTCGTAGTAGTCATCACGATAAAGCATCATGATAACGTCGGCATCCTGCTCGATAGATCCGGACTCACGCAGGTCAGAAAGCATTGGTTTCTTCTCTGTACGTCCCTCAACCCCACGGTTCAGCTGGGCCAGAGCGATCACTGGAATCTGAAGTTCCTTGGCGATGGCTTTCAAAGATTTGGAAATCTCGGCAACCTCTTGCTCACGTGATTGCATCTTTTGTTTCATGCTCATCAACTGCAAGTAGTCGATCATGATCAGATCAAGGCCGTGTTCGGCTTTCAAACGACGGGCACGGGAACGGATCTCAAACGGAGAAACACCCGGCGTATCATCAATGAAGATAGATGCTTCAGAAAGCGCACTGGCCGCGTTAATCAGCTTCGGCCATGCCGAATCCTGAATACGACCGTTACGGATTTCACTCATGCTGACTTTGGATTCCGCAGACAGCATACGCATCATCATGGACTCTTTACCCATCTCCAAAGAGAAGTAAGCCACAGTCTTTTTCAGACGAAGGGCAACGTGCTGAGCAATGTTCAGAGAGAAGGCTGTCTTACCCATGGACGGACGAGCGGCAATGATCGTCATCTCGCCCGGGTGTAGACCGGCGGTCATTTCATCCAGCTTCTTGAAGCCTGTGGCAAGACCGGTGATCTCGGCTTTGTTCTTGTAAAGTTCTTCAATCTTTTGAATGGAAGCCTTGACGATTTCCATAGAGCCCACAAGACCTGTTTTGGTTTTGTTTTCGCCCACCTTAAAGATTTCAGATTCTGCCTGATCGACGAAAGATTCCACGTCCACGAAATCTTGTTCGTAGGCTTTTTCGATCAAAGAGGAATTAATTGCAATCAAGCGACGCAAAGTGGCCTTGTCTTTAACGATCTTGGCATGCGTGCCGATATTGGCAGAAGAAATGGTTTTATCCAAAAGGCTGATCAGATATTCAGGGCCGCCGGCAATATCCATGTGTCCCTGTGACTGCAAAACGTTCGTCACAGTGATGATATCAATAGGCTGGCCTTTGGCGTGCAACTCTTTAATGGCTTCGTAGATCTTTTGATGGCCTGGCTTATAAAAGTCATCAGCCATCAGAACGTCACCGACCTGATCGAGTGCTTCACGATCAAGCATCAAACCGCCCAGAATGGACTGTTCGGCGTCAATATTTTGTGGTGGTATTCGCGTACTCATTGAACCCCTCTAGAGTGGCGAAAATTAATAGAACTCAAAGTTTGCGGGCCTCGTGCGTGGTGGTGGTTCTCGGTTGGCCCGCTGATGCAAGACTTGAACGAATCTTAGTTCATTTTCTTTACACGAATCTTGTAGTTGTCAATTTTCTTCTTAAGAGTGTTGCGATTGATGCCCAGCATTTGCGCGGTTTTCACTTGGTTGCCATTATAGGCGCGCAAAGCAAGCTCAAGAAGTGGCTTTTCTACTTGTTCCAGAACTACATTGTACAAACCATTCAACTCAACTTGTGCTTCTTTTTGTTGAGCAAACAAAACTTCAAGTTTGCTTTTAACTAACTTCTCCAAGCTTACAGATTGAAGGTTGGCGACAAAAAGATTATCGGAACTGTTTAGGTTCGGCGTCATGGAACTCCCAAAATTTCAGATGAATCGTTAAGGACTATACTCCGCGTGTTTCGGGATTCCAAATATACTTATGCAGCTGTAATTGCAACCTTGCTGATGAATTTTTCTGCAAAATTTTTTCTGCCAACCAGCGTTCAGAGACTTGGCCGTATGATGGGCTGTATAAAACCACAAATTTTTCAAATAAATTATGTTGACGGCAGAATTCCTCAGACCATTCGAAATCTTTTTCTGAACAAATCACGAACTTGTATTCCGTGCTGGGAGTGGAAAAGCCGATGTTCTCCATCACAAATGAATTTGCTGCACCACTGTCTGGAGTTTTCACATCCAAAATAATTTTCACACGCGCATCAACTTCAGCAATGCTTTTTGATCCACTTGTTTCCAAAGAAACTTTGTAACCGCGATCGCAAAGAATTCTCATCAATGTGTGCACTTCTTTTTGCAACAAAGGTTCTCCACCCGTGATGCAGACGTTCGGGGCTTTGTGGGAATCGATTTCCGCCAGAATATTTTCCAGCGTTTGCATCTCGCCTTCATAATAGGAATATTTGGTGTCGCAATAGGTGCAGCGCAGATTGCAGGCGGTCAGGCGCACAAAGACTGTTGGACAGCCGACATAGGTGGTTTCACCTTGAATACTATAGAAAATCTCATTTATTTTAAGCATTTGACTGGCTCTTTGTCCTGCACCCCGGGGCTTAAGTCAAGGAAGGCCCCAGGGTGCATGACTAACTGCTGGGAATTTCGTAAATTTTTTAAATGAACCAATTCCTTAAAAAGTTTCGACAGGACGTCATTGCAATAGGCTTTTTGGGTTTAGGGCTGTTCTTTGCTCTTTCCCTGATTAGCTACAACCCCCTAGACCCCTCCCTAAATTCCATAGGGCAAGGGCTAAAAGCTGTAAATTATTGCGGAATTGTGGGCAGTTTCCTTGCCGATATGTTGTATCAGGGCATGGGCCTGGCAGCCTGGGTGGTCGTGGCCTGTTTTGTCAAAATTGCCTATGCTGCTTTCAAAGGTGAGTCCCTGAACCTTAAAAACATTCGTTTTGTCTGGGCCTTTCTGCTGATAGTGAATGTGGCCGCTCTATTCTCGCTGTATTTGCCGAACACCAAGATTTTCCAGGGGCAAATCTATTTAGGCGGCTTATTGGGTCTGGGCGTTTCTCAGGCTTTGATGGGGGCCTTTAACTCTGTGGGTGTGCAGGTCATCCTGTGGTCACTGATGGCCGTGTTGGTGGTCTTCTATTCTGAAAAAACACTGCAAGAGCTTGCCGAAGTTCCACAGGGACTTCTGGCCTCCATGAAGAAAAAGAAAGTCATGGATAAGGTGGCGGCATTCTTCTCTGGAATGTTTGTGCAGGAAGGTAAAAAAGGAAAATCTAAAAAATCTGATGCCAAAGAAACCAAAGCCAAGAGCATTTTCCCTCTTTCCGACAAGAAGTTCGTAGAAAAAGACGCCGAGGAAGAAGAAGAGGACGAAGAGCTGGAAGAACTTCTGGCCGCCGCCGAAGAAGAAGACGAAGAAGAATCTGACGAAGAGGATTCCGAGGAGTCTGACGAAGAAGAGGAAGAAGAGGTTCCTGCGGTTCGTCTGGCACAGAAGCGCAAAGTTGTGATGAAGGCCAAGCCGCCTCGTCGTATTGAAAACTGGGATATGCCGAAACTGGCGCTGCTGGAAGACCCTCCAGCGTCCCGTATCAAGATTGACAAGGCCGAGATTCAGCGCAAAGCCGACTCTTTGGTTGAGAAGCTGAAAAACTTCTCGATCGAAGGAACCATTCAGGATGCCAAGCCGGGTCCTTTGGTGACCATGTATGAATTTAAGCCCAATGCCGATGTGAAAATTTCGAAGATTTCGGAGCTGGAAGATGACCTGTCTTTGGCCCTATCTTCAGAATCTGTGCGTGTGGTGGGTCACATTCCGGGCACGGATGTGGTTGGTATCGAAACCGCGAACCTGAAGCGTGAAACCGTTTATTACAAAGACCTGATTGCCGAGGATCAGTTCTGGAGCGAAGACCTGGCGCTGCCGATGGCCGTGGGCCGTGCGGTGGATGGAGAGCCGAAGGTGGTGGATCTAAGAAAGATGCCGCATTTGCTGATTGCCGGTACAACGGGGTCGGGTAAGTCGGTGTTTGTGGGTTCTATCATCACGGGGCTTTTGTTCCGTCACTCCCCTAAAACACTTCGTTTGGTTTTGATTGACCCGAAGATGGTCGACCTGGCGCCGTTCTCCACTGTTCCGCATCTGGTGCTACCACACGTGACCGAGCCGAAGAAGGCGGCAACAGCACTGAAGTGGGCTGTGCGTGAAATGGAAAAGCGTTATAAGTCTTTGTCCAAATTCGGTGTTGGTAAAATTGAGGCGTTCAACGAAAAAACCGGCAACCTTTCCAAGGCTGAAGTTGAAGAGCATGAAAAGATCAACCTGGAGCTGGAAGAAGGCAAAGCGAAGCTGGATCAGTACTACTATCAGCCACTTCCTTATATCGTGATCGTGGTAGACGAGTTGGCAGACTTGATGATCGTGGAAAAACAAAACATCGAAGAGCCGATCCAGCGTTTGACACAAAAAGCGCGCGCCTGCGGTATCCACTTGATTCTGGCGACCCAGTCTCCGCGTAAAGACGTCGTGACGGGTTTGATTAAAACAAACATCCCGGGCCGCGTGGCCCTGAAGGTGGCTTCTAAGATGGACTCGCGAATCATCATTGATGACTCGGGTGCGGAACGCTTGCTTCCGAATGGGGATATGTTGTTCCAGGCACCAGGTGTTGGTAAGCCGACCCGTCACCACGGTCCTTATTTGTCTGATGGTGAAATTGGCAATGTTGTAAAACACTGGGCATCTCAAGCAGAACCTGAATACGATCCTCTGGCCATGAAAGCGCTGGATGGATTTGCTGGGGGGGATGGCGGTGAAGCTGGCGGCGGCGACGGTGGTGGCTTTGGTGAAGAAGAGTACGATGAGAGATACGATGAAATTCTGTCGTGGGCTTCTGAGCAGAAAGAAATCTCTGCGTCTTTAATTCAGCGCAAATTCAGACTCGGATATCCGCGAGCAGCACGCATGATTGAGATCTTCGAAAAAGAAGGCGTCGTCGGCCCAGCGAACGGCAGCAAGCCGCGTCAAGTTCTGGTGAGTAGTTACAGAGAACAATAAATAGAGCCTTGACTGCACCACCCTTGGTCGTGGTCTCATTAGGAGACCATATAACCATTCAAGGAGGAATTTATGTTCAAGGCTATTATTGCGGCCCTAGGTTTGGCGTTCTCTGTTAATGCAGTTGCAGCACCATCTGTAACGGACGTTCTGGTTCAGGCACAAATGCCTGGTATTCTGGAGCAAGCTCAGACAACCGGTTTGGACTGGAAAGTTGGCGACAGAGCTGACTACAGCGTGGACATGGGTTTCATCAAAGGTTCCATGATCATGTCTGTAAAATCCATCGGAGCTGATGGCATCTGGTTGAATCAGGATGTGGATCTTGGTTTTGCTGGTAAGCAAAAAATGGAAATGTTGATCGATCCAAACACTGGCGAAACTAAAAAGTTGTTGGTGAACGGTAAAGAACAACAAGTACCTAAACAAGACGTAGAAGTAATTGAAGTTAAAGAAGATCGTATCACTGTTCCAGCAGGTACTTTCGATTGCATCCACGCTCGTTTGAAAAACAAAGAAGACAACTCTGAGATCAATGCTTGGATCAACCCACAGCAAATCCCAATGTCCGGTCTTTTGAAACAAGTGGCTCCAAGCCAGTTCGGTAACGTGACTGTTGCTTTGAAGTCTTTCCAAAAGAAATAGTTCAATGAAGTTGAAGTTCTTAAGAGCCGCTGTCTTAGCGGCTCTTACTCTTTCCAGCCCTTTCGTTTTTGCTCAGGCCAAAGCTCCCAAGTCTGAGACCTATAAAGACATTATTGAAAAAGCCTACAACTTGAGTCTGCAGCGCGATCGCCAACAGGCGCTCAATATTCTGTCCAGCGCGATTCAAAGAGAAACCCGTCCTCAGGCTGTCAGTGAACTGAAAAAGACAGTGAATGAGGTTTCCAACATCTTCTTCAGTGACAAGGCTCAGCAACTTTTTGAGACCGGCGTGTCCTTGCGTAAGTCCGAGATCAATCAAGCTCTGGACAAGGTGGCTGAGGCCGCTCGTATCGAGCCTGATAACTTCCCGATCGTGAACGAACTTTCACGTCTGATGATCGCAAAAGGAGACTGCAAAGGTGGTCTTGAGACTGTTAGAAAGCAGCTTTTGGTGGTCCCTTTTGATGAAGAGCTGAAATTGACCCAGGCTCAGGCATTGGCCTGCCAGTCGAAATGGGTTGAATATCAGAAAGTTATCGACTCAGTGGCAGTTAAAAAGAGTCCCCAGCAGAAATTCTGGTATGCCCTGGAAGTGCAGAAGTATCTGGAGCTCAACAGCCCTGTCAAAGCTCAGGAGTCCTTGGCTCTATTAAAGAAGGCTGATGATAAATATCCTGAGTCTTTCTATTGGATCTGGAAGGTCAGTCAGATGCAGAAGAGCCCCAATACTGAGGAAGCTCAGAAATACGTGATGACCTGCAAAAACATTTCAGCGAACCAGTATAGACAGTATATGATAGACCCCATGCTTTGTCGCCGTATCACCGAGGTGGAAGGCGATTTGAAGGGGATCCATGGAACATCTGAATAAAACGATCATTTTGGCAGCTCTTTCACTAGCGATGTTCGGTTGCGGAGTGAAAGGACGCCCTCTTCCTCCGCTGAATCCGGCGCCTTTGGGGCGCGGTGAGCCGACTTTCAAAGATTCCACATCCCCAACTCCCGTTAAAAAGAAGTCCAAGGATTCAGAGGCTGGACAGCCATGAGTGCCTTTTTGCCAATCACGATCACGAAGATGTCTGGCGCGGGTAACACCTTCGCTTTGGTGGATGCTCGCGATGGTTCGATCTGGAAGGACATTGAAAGCCATCTGAAGATGACCCGGGCTCAATTTGCGAAGCTGGTCTGTGACCGGGTTCTGGGCGTGGGAACGGACGGCTTTCTTTTGATTGAATCAGGATCTGAGGGATTTGATTACAACTGGGACTTCTTCAACAATGACGGATCAACCGCAGAAATGTGCGGCAATGCTGCACGCTGTGCGGCCCGTTTTTGTTATGAAAACCTGGGCGGCAGTCCCACGGGGGCCTTACGCTTTAAAACCGGTGCGGGTCTGGTGACAGCCCATGTTCTTGGGGACACTCGTGTCCGCGTTCGTATGCCTGAGGCACGATTCATTCAGGAGCAGATTGAACTAAAAACCAAATCCAGTTCGACGGAGACGTTTGCTTTGGTGAACACCGGCGTCCCTCATCTGGTTCAGAAGATCCACGCTTTCTCTGACACCGTTGCGCTGAAGGATATGGCGCGTGAAGCACGTTCGCATCATGACTTGCAGCCTGCGGGGGCCAATGTCACTTTTTATGCCGAAGAATCTGTTGCGAAAATTCGTGCCGTGACTTTCGAGCGTGGCGTTGAGGATTACACTCTGGCCTGCGGGACCGGCGCGGTGGCCGCTGCCTTTGTGTATTCGCAACAAACCAAAGAATCCCGCGTTGAAGTGCAGATGCCTGGTGGAGTGATGTTTGTCAGCTTCATCGCGGGCGACCCCCATCCACTGATGGAGGGCGATGCCGTGTTTATTGGTGATTTTAAATATAATCTTGAGGTGGTGGGATGAAAAATTTCAAAGGAACTTTCACGGCGCTGATTACGCCATTTAAAAATGGCAAAATAGACTTTGCGTCGTTGGATAAGCTGGTGAAGCACCAATTGCAAAACGGCATTGACGGTTTCGTCGTCAATGGGACAACGGCGGAAAGTCCGACGCTGACAGGACAGGAAAAAGCAGAGCTGTTGCAGCACCTGCGTTCAGTCTGTGGAAACAACGTTCCTTTGATTATGGGAACGGGTTCGAACAGCACGGCGCAAACGATTGAAGATTCACGCAAAGCGGAAGAACTGGGGGCTGATGCAATCCTGGTTGTTGTTCCGTACTACAACAAACCTCCGCAGCGGGGTTTGTATGAACACTTTAAGGCGGTGGCCAGTTCAGTCAAGATTCCGACGATCTTATACAATGTCCCGGGAAGAACGATCACTTCTTTATCCGCAGAAACCACTCGTGATCTATCCAAGGTCGCGGGAGTTATCGGCATCAAGGATGCCACGGGAAAAATCGATGTTGCCAAAGAGCTGATTGCTGCCTGCGGGAAGGACTTTGTGATGCTTTCCGGTGATGATGGAACCTACGTGGAGTTCCTGGGTGTCGGTGGTCATGGTGTGATCTCGGTTGCAACGCACGTGATCCCTGCCCAAATGGTGCAGTGGAAGAAGTGGGTATCTGAGGGCGCTATCGAAAAAGCTCGCGCGGATATTGCGAAGTACAATGACCTGATCAATCTTCTGTTTGTGGAAGCAAATCCCATCCCGGTTAAAAAAGCTGTTCAGCTTTTGGGTCTGATTGAATCTGCAGAGCTTCGATTGCCGCTGGTTGAGCTGGCGCCGGAACACACCGAGGCCTTGCGTGCAGAAATGAAAAAAGTGGGTCTTCTGTGAAAAAAATCAAAATCGGACTGTTCGGGTCCGCCGGCAGAATGGGCAAGGAAATATCCGCTGTTATCGAGGCAAATCCTCGGTGCGATCTGGTCTATGCCCCCTTGCGGGGTGAAAAGTGGGATGAAAAGAAAGCTTCGACTGTGGATGTGTGGATTGATTTTTCGTCTCCAGAGGCCTTGAAGGATGTCTTAAAAAAAGCGGCCGAGCACAGAACCCCTGTTGTCTGCGGCACGACGGGTTTTTCAAAAAAAGAAAAGGATCTTCTGCAAAAGTACAGCGCGAAGATCCCTGTTCTGTGGTCTTCAAATATGAGCCTGGGTGTGGCGGTACTGAACGAGGCTTTAAAGTCTCTGTCGGCTATTTCACATTTTGACTTTCAAATTGAAGAAATTCACCACAATCGCAAGAAAGACCGTCCTTCAGGAACGGCGATCACTCTTCAGGAGAATCTGGAAAAAGCGGTTGGCAAAAAACTGCCAGACGCTTTGGCCATTCGTGGGGGTGGTGTGTTCGGGGTTCATAAGATTTTCGCGATGAGTGACGAAGAGGTTTTGACCTTCGAACACACGGCTTTAAATCGCACGGTGTTCGCCAAAGGAGCCGTCCAGGCGGCGGAATGGCTGGTAAAACAGAAGCCAGGCCTTTATCAGATCCGCGATGTTCTTTTCGGGAAGAAGAAATGAATTCCAAGCGGCATATCGCGCTGATTTATCTGACTTTGGATCTTGTCGGCGGGGTCGAAAAAGCCAAAAGACTATTGGAGAAGCTTTCAGAGTGTGGGGAGATCGTCGCCATCTCCTCTGTTTACAAGCGTTACCTTACCGACGAACGTCAGGATCTGAGCGCACGCATGGAATTTGTTGTGCGATTTGAGACATCTCTATCAGTGGATCAGTGCCTGCATCTGGTTTTATCCCAGTGTGAACAGGGTGCCCCGGGTTTACTTCAGCGCAGCCATGCGGAACTGACGCTGCTGACTTTTGATGACATGATTGTGATGTCTCCCCGCCTGACTCTGCCATACCCGCAGATGCATCAGGATCCGCTGATTATCCGGTGTGCCGCAGAGGCCTGGGGAGCTTATGAGCATCCCATCTATCAAAAGAGCCTCAGTGAGATTGCCAAGACGGCACAACCAGCGAAGCAGGCAGAGTTTTATATTCAGGGTAAAAGCCTGGTTGATTTTTAAAATCAGCCAACGTACAAATTGTGAGTATCTAAAATCACTGATTAGAATCTTGGAGTTCCCATGAAGTTTTTTATCGACACGGCAGAAATTGAAGAAATCAAGCAAGCCAACCTGCGTGGTTGGGTTGATGGTGTGACCACAAACCCTTCTTTGATCGCAAAAAGCGGTAAAGACTTCCACACAGTGATCAAAGAAATCTGCAAAGAGATCTCAGGTCCAGTGTCCGCCGAAGTGATCAGTCTTCAACATGAAGAGATGGTGCGCGAAGGTAAAGAGCTGGCAAAGCTGGCTTCAAATGTCGTTGTAAAAATCCCTATGTGCGAAGACGGCATGATTGCTGTTAAGAAACTGAAAGCGGAAGGGATCAAGACCAACGTCACGTTGGTGTTCTCTCCAATGCAGGCCTTGTTGGCTGCAAAAGCTGGTGCGACCATGGTGTCCCCGTTTGTGGGTCGTTTGGACGACATTGGTGTTGAAGGTATGCAGATGGTTGATCAGGTTATCCAAATGTATCGCAACTATGATTTCGACACTGAAGTCTTGGTCGCAAGCGTGCGTAGCCCGATGCATATTCAACTTGCAGCTGAAATGGGTGCCGATATCGCTACAATTCCATTTAAAGTGATGCAGCAGATGACTCATCACCCACTGACCGACAAAGGTATTAAAGCCTTTATGGACGATTGGAATAAGGCTCAGAAGAAGTAATGAACAAACTTTCTTTGTTATTTGTCTTTCTAATGACTGTTCTTTTGTCCAGTTGTCGAACTGGGGGCGTGATTCTACGTGAAACGCCCCTGAACCTCAGCGAGACACGTCGTGTGGTCATGTCTGTGATTGGTGAGCCTCGCACGGTAAGCCAGAACGGGCGCGAAATGACGTCCCGCTATTACGACAAAAAAGGCAGCAATATCGAGAAGATGGATATGGCCAAAGAAAGATATTATACGCACGTCACAATTCTGGGCGATCGCCGTCCTTATGATGTGCAAGTGCAGGTTCTGGTCGAAGGTCGTAATGAAGAAGGAGGTTTTGACCTCCTTGACCGCGATGACGACAGAGCCGCTCCCATCGCGGAAAAGCTGCGCCAGACGCTTAACCAAAGTCGCGACAGTCGCAACGTGATTGACGACTTCCGTTCCTTCTAAATACGATAAAGACTAGTCAGAAGTGACTATTCTTATAATGAGGTGACTGTTGCAAGGACTGCGACTGAAGCGGTTGTTGATACCGCTGACCGTATTTGCTGGATGCTTATACTGGTCAAGCCCCACAGGTGGCTTGAAGTTCATTCCTATTTACGATGCACTTGTCATCAAGGCTCAGAAAAATTCACCACCACACATTGCGTTTGAAGAGATGCTGGAATCCGAGAGGCAACTTTCGGAATGGGTCCGCATCGAAAAAATCAAACCACTGAATCTGGCGTCGGAAAAATCCTCTGCTCCTCTTTTTGCCAAGAAGATCGAGCTGACCGAAATGGTCATTCAGAAAACGCCGGAAAGATTTGTTGCCTCGCAATCAGCACAGACTCCAGGAACCATCGACAGCGATCCTTCGCAGTGGATAAATGAACTTCCTGCTGCGCAAGCCAGACGCCTGCAGGTGGCCCAGCAAAAAAATGAAGTGTTGTCTCAGGATTGGAGCCAACCAACCTGGTCGGACATGGCTCGGGAAGTCCTGCAGAAGTCCGGGATCACAGCCGAAACAGGCGTAGCAAATTCGAAAGTGTATGTTGCGGGAATCGACTCGAAGGGGCGCGCCAAAACGTCAGTCCCCAAAGCAGATGTCTATGTAGCACCTAAGAACGATTCTACCGGGGAAGATCCGAACTTGCCTTCCTATGGATTGGTGGAAGAAAAGCCGGCTGGAATTCGGACCATCTCTGGGCCGTTGGAAATCACTGGCGGACTTGCAGTGACCAACGAGCACCATATCGAGATCCGTCGCAGTGACGAAGGTGTCCTGAAAGAACTGGGTCGTGTGAATCTGGTGCAGGGACAATATAATATTGAGGTCGAGGATGTGACCGGATCTATTGTCGCCAAGCTGGTGGATAAAGAAGGTAAGACTTTGGGTGAAGGCAGCTTCCGCCTGAACCGGGTTGCGTCCGTGGGACAGAATACTCTGCAGGGACCCAAGATCCGCATCCAACCGCATCCTGACTTTGCGGGTATTGTGACAAGCGCCTACAACCCGCGACCGGATGATGCAGCCCCGGCAAAAACACTTGTGACCTTTGTAAAAGGTGCTAAAGAAGTCGCCCCCAGAAAAGATGGAGCCGTGGCGATGGACAACGTCACCCGTGGTTCCACCACGGTGATGCGAGCCGCAGCCCCTTCTCACATGCAGACGGCGGCAATTGTAGTTTCCGGTTCGGAATTTAAGACTCCCCTTTATCCAAATACGATGATTCAGGCTTTGCAGGACATTCTTTCTCAGCAAAGGCAGATGTCATTTGATGGGGCTCCAACAGTCATTTGGGGTAAAGTGACTTTGGATGGCAAGACCCTGGCAGGTATCGAAGTGCAGGTGGAATCTGATCAAAGCTTGGTGCCGGTTTACTTCAATCAATTTATGCTTCCTGATCCAAGTCTGCAGGCCACCAGTGAAAACGGTCTGTTTGCTTTTGTCGATGCTTCCCCCGGATTCCATTCCCTTCTGGCGACTCGAGCGGATGTGATTCTCGGCTACCAGAACGTGGTTGTGGAAGAAGGCTCAGTTGCTCAGGGTGATATTGCCGCTACGATTAAAAATGAATCCGTGCCGTTAAGGGTTTACGATGCTTTCACAGGTGAACCTGTGACGGGTCTTGTGACTATGCAAAGTCTTTCTGAAGAACTGCAGGTTACAGGGGTCGCAACAGTCACACTGCCGAATCTGAAGCGTTACGGTCTGATGCGTGTTCAGCCCGAGGGTGCAGATTACGTGGCAGCTCGTTATGTCTATAACGACAACGATGAGTTCGTGCACGCTCCAGTTGTTCACTGGTCGTGGTTGAGTGCGATTAAGAACTATCTGAAGATTGATGATTTGCCATCAGCAGGCGTGATCGTAGGTTTTGTCCCGGATGAAAACTTCGAGGTGTATCTGGCCGCCTACGACAATATCAATCCACGTCAGATAGTGTACTTTGATATGCAAGGTCGCATTCTGCAGAATGGAAAAGGGATCGCTGGCGGCGGCTTTATTATCTACAACGTCCCTGAAGATATTCATGAAGTAGTTGTCGTTGGCGAGAGAACTCAGAAAATCTATTCGCGTGTTCTTCCTGTGGATCCGAACACGCTATCTGTTTTGAACTTCAGAGAATAACTATCGTGCGAAATCCCGCACAATCGCTTTAAAGACATCTCCGCGATCTTCAAAGGACTTAAAGGCATCAAGACTGGTGCCCCCAGGGCTTAACAATACTGTGTCGGCGGGTTTTACCTGCGACAGGATGAACTCCATGGCGTCTTGCATGCTGACGAAAGATTTTCCCGGCAAGGTTGACTTGGCTTGAGCCGTTTGACGGCATTCGCCGAAGAAAACAAACTCTGTGTTTTGCAGGGCCTCCAGCGGTTTTAGATCCTGCCAGGGAAGGTTCTTGTCGCGGCCACCAAGAAGAACCCATAGTTTGCCCGCGGACTGAAGAGTGTCATGAGCTGCGGTGACGGCAATCAGAACGCTGTCCATGGCCGTGGCTTTGCTGTCATTGATAAAGCGCACACCTTTGACAGTGCCGACGCTTTCAAGGCGATGGGCAAGCCCCTTGAACGCCTTCATGCCCGCAATGGCCGTCGCTGGCCATCCAGCGGCCAGCGCCAGTGAGCTTGCCAGCGCCAGGTTGTCCTGGTTGTGTTGTCCAATCAGTTCAGCCTGCTCCAGATGCAGGGCTTGTAAAGATGGATCCTGACGGGAAATGACCTGAATCTGCTGGGAAGAGCCATTCTTGTTGAAGTACTCCACAAGATCGCCACCTTCGCGATTCAATAAAAGCACATTTTTCGTCAAAGAAAGGATCTTCCACTTTGTCTGATAGTAGTGCTCTAGGTTTTCATATCGCTCAAGGTGGTTCGAAGTGAAGTACGTGATGGCGGAATAATCCAATTCCAGACCCTCGCAGTTTTCCAACTGATAGCTGGAAAGCTCAAGTATAATCCAGTCAGCACGAGGACGTTTTTTTTCCAGAACATCGGCGGCATAGTCGGCAAAGGGTGTCCCTAGATTGCCCCCCACAAAACCCGTTTTGGAAAAGGCATGCAAGCCAGCGCCCAGTATGGATACGGTGGTACTTTTGCCAACAGATCCCGTGATACCGATAAGTTTTTCGTTTTCCAGTGTGGCGCAGGCCAACGAAATTTCGCTGGTTATGGCAATACCTTTGGTGCGAGCTTCCTGTATCCATGGTGAAGCCAGCGGTACCCCGGGAGAAACCACCAAAGTGCGTGGTGCGCCTTGCGACATAAGAGCCTGTGGATCACGAAAGTGAGCAGACTCTAGTTTGCCGTCGAAAGTAAGAATGGTTTCTGGGGCATATCCCGCCAGAAGCAGCAGGCGTCGAGCGGCTTCACCACTTTTACCCATGCCGACAATTGCAATTGGAGTCTTCAGGTTCTTGATAAATTCTTTCATCTGCACGATCATAGATCGTGGGAGGCAGCTTTGCCCACTTTTTTTTCAAGACCCTTTCCTGATTTTAAAACAGCCTCGCATACGGCAATCATCAGTGATCTGCATTTGTGCGAAGCCGAACCGGTCAACCTGCGTTTTCCACTGTGGAAGAAGTTTAAGACACGTCAGTTTTTCTTTGACGATGTTTTTGAGTCTTTCCTAAAGCATTGCGAAGAACGGGCTCAAGGGGCTCCGGTGGAGCTGGTGCTGAATGGGGATATTTTCGACTTTGACAGTGTATTAAAGCTGCCTGATGAACCCGTGTTCCACATGAGCTGGCTGGAGAAGCATCGGGGACTTTTCCCGATCGAAGAGCGGTCCCGTTACAAAATTGAAGTCATTCTGCAAGATCACGCCGAGTGGGTTCGTGCTTTACGGGAATTTATTTTGCGTGGGAATCGGGCTGTGTTTGTTATTGGCAATCATGACCTCGAGTTGCATTTCACGGAAGTGCAGGCGGAAGTTTATAAGCACTTGGCTTTGCCAGAAGACAAAAAGATGCAGGTGCGTTTTGTGGAATGGTTCTACATCAGCAACCAGGACACCTTGATTGAGCATGGCAATCAATACGATCCGTATTGCATGTGTGAAGACCCGATCAATCCTTATGTTCGGGGTTATAACTTTGTGTCGCTCAAGCTCCCATTCGGAAATCTGGCCTGCCGTTATCTAATGAATGGTATGGGATTTTTTAACCCCCACGTGGACAGCAACTACATCATGTCGATTCCGGAGTATATTCGCTTCTTCCTAAAGTATATGTTGCGGGCTCAACCCGGGCTGGTGTTGACGTGGTTCTGGGGTTCGGTGGTGACTTTGCTGCATTCGTTCTTTGATCGCCTGGCGGCCCCGATACGTAATCCGCTGAAGATCGAAGATCGAGTGGCCTTCATTGCTGAAAAAGCAAATGCAGAGCCGCGGATGGTTCGCGAACTGAAAGAACTCTTTGTGGCCCCGGCTGCCAGCAATCCCTTTTTATTGGCAAGAGAGCTGTGGCTGGATCGTGCGTTTATTATTTTTGTCGCGTTCTATCTGATCTTTCAGCTGATGGTGGTTGTTCGCTCAATCTATGAAATCTCCTTCTTCTGGGCTTTCATTCCGTTGTTTCTGCTTCTGCCATTCTTCTTGTTTTATAGTAAGTCAGTTACATCTTTGGTGTCTGGGTACAAAGAGCCCGACGACCGTGTGCTGGCAATGACCAGTGCAATCACCAAGGTGAATCGAATAGTTTATGGACACACACACCACACCCGGCATGAGATCATCGGTTCGGTCGAACACTTAAATAGTGGCTGCTGGTCCCCCGCATTCCTGGATGTTGAATGTACAAAGCCATTGGATCAAAAAACTTTTGTATGGATATCCCCAGGTGAAAGTGGGACAAGGCAGGCAGAGCTTTTCAAGTTCGTCGATGGAAAGTCAGAGCTCTTATTGAACCCGGGCCGCTCTGTAAATTAGTGCGGCGCAAGAAGATTTCATATTGTCAATCCCAGGACCCTATGCAAACCTTTTATTGTTCGTTTAAACATGGATGGAGAGGTATATCATGGCAGAAGTACTTGTAGTTACAAGCAAAGTAAAAAAACTTATCAAAGAAAAAGGTCAAATGAACACATCTGCTGAGACTATCGACGTACTCAGTAAGGCAATTGAGCAACTTTGCCTAAAAGGTGTTGAAAGCGCAAAAGCTGACGGTCGTAAGACTGTTATGGCGCGTGACATCGTTATTGACCACCTTTAATTCGGTCAAAAGCCTTTGCAAGGCGCTTATAAAACCCACGGCTTGTAACCGTGGGTTTTTGTTTTTTGGTGCTTAGATCATTTTCTGCAAGTCGTCCCAAGAGATGATTTTTACGCCCAGAGTTTGAGCTTTTTCAACTTTAGAGCCGGGATCATCACCCACCACCAAGTAGTTCAGCTTAGAGGAAACAGAGCTGAGAATCTTTCCGCCATTCTTTTCAATCAGGTCTTTGGCATCATCCCGCTTCACGGGCAACGTTCCAGTGATCAGGAAGCTCATTCCGGACAAAGCCCCCTCTTGAGAGCGCAGGGGTTCTGCGATCTTCACTCCCAACTTGATCATGGCATGGACATCATCCACCAAACGTTGATTGGAGGTCCAATCACGAATGGACTTTGCCACTTTAGGGCCGATCTCTGGCACCAGAAGCAGCTCTTCCTCACTGGCGCCAAGGAACTTTTCAATAGTCAGGAAGTGATCGGCCAGATGTTTTCCGGTCTGCTCTCCGACGAAACGAATTCCCAGGGCAAAGATGAATCGTGCCAGTGTTGGATGTTTGCTGGCTTCGATGGATTTGATGATGTTCTCTGCGGACTTATCGCCCTGGCGATCCAAAGACAGGATGTTTTCTTTGGACAGGCGATAGAAGTCTGAAAAGCTGGAAAGCAGTTTATTATCGACCAGAGTCTCAATCAAACGGTCACCGACTTTGTCGATATTCATCGCACGTCGAGCCACAAAGTGTTTCAGTGATTCTTTGACCATGGCGATACAAAGTGGATTCACACAGCGGGTAACGACCTCACCCTCGGCCTTCACCGCCTTGGAGCCGCAGGCAGGACAATTTTCAGGAATCAAGAACAGCGTGCTTCCCTTGGGGCGTTTGTCCTTCACAACCTCGACAACTTCAGGGATGACATCCCCGGCACGTTGGATAACCACCGTGTCCCCGATGTGAATATCTTTACGGGTGATCTCGTCTTGATTGTGTAAGGTGGCGTTGGTGATGGTGACGCCGCCGACTTTGACGGGCTTCATGATCGCCACGGGGGTCAGCGCCCCTGTGCGACCAACTTGCACCACGATATTTTCAATGGTCGTCAAAGCCTGTTCAGGTTTAAACTTGGCGGCCGTGGCCCATCGAGGGCTGCGTGCGACAAGTCCCAAGTCCTCTTGCAATCTCAGAGAGTTGACCTTGATAACGACGCCATCGATATCAAAAGGCAGAGTGGGCCGAACCTTCTCGATGTGGTGATAGTACTCGACCACCTCTTCAGGTCCTTTTGCAACCCGCAGAAGGTCTTCCTTGTATTTCAGAGTTGTCGGTATGCCGTGTGCAGCGAAGTACTCTTGGATCTCTTTTTGTGTTTCAAAAGCAACCCCATCGGTGGCTCCCAGGGCATATCCAAAGAACCGCAAAGGACGGGAGGCTGCAATTTTTGAGTCCAATTGACGAACTGTTCCCGCGGCGGCGTTGCGAGGATTGGCAAACGTCTGCTGGCCATTCTCCTGCTGCATTTCATTGAGCTTGGCAAAGTCCTGCTTGAACATCAGAACCTCTCCGCGAACCTCAAAAAGAGCCGGCGGATCTTTATGACGTAATTTTAATGGAATACTTTTGATGGTTTTGATGTTCTGGGTGACGTCTTCGCCCACGGAACCATCACCGCGTGTGATCGCCCTGACGAAGTGACCATTTTCATAGATCAGCTCCATGGACAGTCCATCGAATTTCAGTTCGCAGAGGTATTCTATGGGCTCGTCGGTATTGAGAAATTTTTTTATGCGTTCATCAAAATCAAAGATGTCCTCGGGGGAATAACTATTCGCCAAAGAAAGCATGGGCAGACGATGCGGGGCTTTTTCAAACCCCTCTAAAATGCTTCCACCCACTCGTTGAGAGGGAGAATCCGCCAGGTCCAGACCTTTCTCTGTTTTCTCAAGCTCTAACAGCTCGGAAAAGAGTTTGTCGTATTCAAAATCCGTAATGGTGGGCTTATCAAGAACATGATAGCTATGGTCGTGTTCGGAGATGATCTTCTTAAGCTCTTCGTGGCGTTTCTTGGACATGCCCTCTTTGTACCATGATTGAAGGTCCAGTCACCAAGAAATTGCACGTCCCAAGAGTGACGTGTGTTGCCGTTTAAGATAGCTTGTATGTGCCATCTCAAGGAGTTTTTCAAATGATCGATAAAGAAACCATTGAGCATATTGCCAAACTGGCCCGACTTCATGTGACTGAACAGGAGGCGCTGGAATACAGCACCCAGCTGGCGAAAGCCCTAGGGCATTTTGAAAAGATATCCAAGGTCAACACGGCCGGTGTTGAGCCCCTGATTACACCCACAGAAATTGAATCCTATTGGCGGGAAGACGTCGTAAAACAGGACTTCTCTGCTGAAGAGATGACAAACAACGCGCCAGCAAAATCAGGAAACCTTTTCCAGGTGCCACCGGTAGTTTAAGGAACGTTATGGATTTAACTTTTGCCACCCTGTCCGAAATTGCCGAGGCTGTGAAGAGCAAACAGATCAGCGCCAAAGAAGTCACAACGCACTTTCAAAGTCGCATCGATTCGCTGAATGGAAAACTCAACGCCTTCACCTCGCTGAATGAAAATGCATTGAAAGAAGCCGAACTTCTTGATGCGCGCATCGCCAAAGGTGAAGATGCGGGCGTTCTTGCGGGAGTTCCTTTTGGTATCAAAGAAATGTTTTGCACCAAAGGACTTAAGACGACAGCGGGTTCTAAGATGCTGGAAAACTTTGTGCCGCCATATGATGCCACGGCGGTGGCTCGGTTAAAAACTGCTGGTGCCGTTGTTCTGGGAAAATTGAATCAGGATGAGTTTGCCATGGGGTCCTCCAATGAAACGTCTTTTCATGGAGCTGTCAGAAATCCATGGGATCTGGAAAGAGTTCCAGGAGGATCATCGGGTGGTTCTGCGGCGGCACAGGCGGCGCGCTTAGTGGCGGGCACACTAGGCACAGACACCGGCGGATCGATTCGCCAACCCGCCAGCTTCTGCGGCATTGTGGGTGTGAAGCCCACTTATGGCCGTGTCAGTCGTTATGGCATCATCGCCTATGCGTCTTCATTGGATCAGGCCGGCCCCATGGTCAGCACGGTCAAGGATGCGGCCCTGACTCTTGAAGTGATTTCAGGTTTTGATGCGCAGGATGGCACCACTTCTCAGAAAGCCGTACCCGCCTGGAGTCACAACCTCAATGCCAATATGAAGGGCTTAAAGGTCGGGCTGGTCAAAGAATATTTATCCGCCCAGGGTCTGGACTCTGATGTGCAAAAAACTGTGGAAAATGCCGTCACTGAGCTTAAAAAACTCGGCGCTGAAATTGTTGAAGTGTCTTTGCCGCTGGCCGAGTATGCGGTCCCAGTCTACTATCTGGTCGCAGCCAGTGAAGCGTCTTCGAATCTGTCCCGATATGACGGGGTCAAGTACGGATTCAGAGCCGAATTTAAAAATCTGTCGTCAGTTGATCTGGCAGAGTTTTACAGCCAAACACGCGGGCAGGGTTTCGGCGCCGAAGTAAAGCGTCGAATTATGCTGGGGACCTACTGTCTGTCCAGTGGTTACTATGATGCTTATTACACCAAGGCGGGTCAGGTTCGCCGTTTGTTACTGGAAGAATATCAGTCTGCCTTCAAACAATGTGATGTGATTCTAAGTCCGGTCACCACGGCGCCGGCATTTAAGCTGGGCGAGCGCATTTCGGACCCTTTGACGATGTATTTGAATGACATCTTTACCACCTCCACAAATTTGGCGGGACTTCCGGGGATGAGTGTTCCCTTTGGAATGTCCAAAGAGGGGCTGCCGATCGGTGTGCAACTGACGGCGGCGCATTTCGAGGAGCAAAAGATGCTGAATGTGGCTTATGCTTTAGAAGGCGTTTCGTCGGTGAAAGGTAAAAATCCCCATGTCATATAGAGGTTATGAAGCCGTCATAGGCATAGAGATTCACGTTCAGCTCAGCACAAAAACAAAAATGTTCTGTGGTGACTCCACTTCTTTTGAGGCTGGGGATAATGAAAATACCTCTCCCGTCAGTGTGGGAATGCCGGGAACTTTGCCTGTTGTTAATTCCAAGGCGATTGAGTACTCCATAAAAACGGGTTTGGCTTTGGGCTGTGACATCAGAAGAAAATCTGTTTTTGCCCGTAAGAACTATTTCTATCCGGACTTACCCAAAGGATATCAGATCTCTCAATATGATCTGCCGCTCTGTGAAAATGGTTCTGTGACATTCACAGTTGATGGGAAGGAAAAAACCGTTTCCATCACGCGTGCGCACATGGAAGAAGATGCGGGCAAATCCACACACTTTGGTGAATACACACTGATCAATTACAACCGCTCGGGCATTCCTTTGTTGGAGGTGGTTTCCGGGCCTGATATCAGATCACCGGCGGAAGCCGCCGAATACGCACGCACCATTCGCCAGATTGTTCGCTATCTGGATGTCTGCGACGGAAATCTTGAGGAAGGATCGTTGCGCTGTGACTGCAACGTTTCCGTACGCAAGATCGGCGATCCGCAGCTTGGGACTCGTGTCGAGATTAAGAATATCAACTCGTTCCGCTTCGTTGAAAAAGCCATCGAATATGAAATCGAAAGGCAGATTGATGAGGTTGAACGCGGGGAAAAGATCGTGCAGGAGACCCGCCTGTGGGACCCGGATAAGAACCGGACGTTCTCGATGCGCAGTAAAGAGGATGCTCAAGACTATCGATATTTTGCAGATCCGGATCTGCTGCCAATCATCGTGACAGACGGCATGATTGAAAAATTCCGCCAGGAGCTTCCCGAGTTGCCAATTGCAAGGGCCCAAAGATTTGCAACGGAACATGCCCTGCCGGCCTACGACGCCTCGGTTCTGACCATGGAAAAAGATGTGGCGGACTATTATGAAGAAACCGCCAGGGAAGCGAAGAACTTTAAAGCTTCGTCAAATTGGATTATGACGGAGCTGATGCGTGAGCTCAACAGCGCAGGGAAAAATATCAAGGACTCCCCGATCAAGCCAGCCCAGTTGGGGCGCATGATTGCGTTGATTGATAAAGGAACTATCTCTGGAAAGATAGCCAAGACTGTCTTTCAGGAAATGTGGGATACCGGCAAAGACCCTGAAGTTGTGATTAAAGAAAAAGGTCTGGTGCAGATTTCTGATCCGGCGGCCATTGAAAAAATTGTCGATGAAGTTCTGGCAGCCAACCCTCAGGTGGTTGAGGACCACCGTTCGGGCAAAAAGAAGAATCTTTTTGGTTTCTTCGTGGGGGCCGTTATGAAGGCTTCCAAGGGGCAGGCAAATCCGGATATGGTTAATAAGATTCTGCAGGAAAAGTTAAAGTAGATAGGAAAAGGAATGAAGAAGGTTGCTGCTCTTGATCTGGGAACGAACACATTTTTGTGTCTGATTGCTGATGGTGATGAAAACGGTATTCGCAAAGTGCATCGGGATCTTGTTCAGGTGGTGCGGTTAGGTCAAGGTGTTGGTCAAACGGGCGAGTTTCATCCTGATGCCTTGGCAAGGGCGCGAAAGTGTCTGACGGAATTCAAGAAGGAAATTGACACTGAAAGTGTTGATCAGGTTCTGGCGATGGCGACATCAGCCGCACGTGATGCGCGCAACGGTCAGGAGCTCTTCCGTATTGGTGAAGAGCTGGGCATTCCGATTGAGATCATCCCCGGCGAAGATGAAGCCCGTATCACCTATCAAGGGGCCACCGCAGGCGCCAAAAATCCTCAACTGACATCTTTGGTGGTGGACGTGGGGGGCGGCTCAACAGAACTGATTGTGGGCAAGGCCTCGGACATTCTTTTCGGGGAAAGCCTAGATATCGGTGGCGTGCGACTGACAGAGAAGTTTATCAGCGCTCAACCAGTGAAGGAAGACGATCGCCGTCGCCTGGAAGCATATATTCAGGAACAGCTGAAGACAGTTCTTCCCGAGCTGGAAAAGCACAACATTGATCAAATTATTGCTGTGGCCGGAACTCCGACATCTCTGGTGGCTATTGAGGTGGGCGGTTTTGACGAGGCCAAAGTGGATGGATACTTCTTAAAGAAAGATCGTCTGCATCACTGGGTGGAAGAGTTTGCCCGTACCACAGTCGAAGAAAAAAAGACCAAGTATCAACTCGGTGGACGAGCTGATATTATTTTTGCGGGGGCTTCCATCTTACTGGCTGTCGTCGAGGCCCTGGGCCTGGACGGGATGATGGTATCTACCAAAGGAGTTCGTTATGGCGTGGCGCTTGAAATGCTTAGGTCTCGTTAATTTTTTTGCGAAGGTCAGTCTGCTTGTTGTCCTTATAGTGCCATCAGCTTTTGCCAAGGATTTTTCCAAAAAGAAAATCTCTTTGGGTGGCAAGACCTTTGTCGTAGAGGTGGCGGAGACACCGGATCAACACGAACGCGGTTTGATGTTCAGGACTAAAATGGGGGAAGATGAAGGCATGCTCTTCCTCTTTAAGAACTCTGAGACACGTTTTTTCTGGATGAAGAACACCCTGATTGATTTGTCTATTGGCTACTTCGATGCAGAAATGAAACTGATAGATATCAAAGAGATGAAATCCGGCAAAGGTGTCCCGGACTCGGCTCTGCCTTCTTATGCCAGCGCACAACCAGCAAAGTACGCACTTGAAATGAACGCAGGTTGGTTCGATAAGAATAAGATAAAGCTGGGAACGAAACTGAAAATTCACTAGATCGAAAGTCCAGTGAATTTCTTAGTATTTGCAAGCCTTCGATCTTGTGCATTAGATTGTTAATAACGCTTAACTGAAACAGTATGTTTCGTGGCATCAATCAAGGATGAATACATGATGAAAAAACTCGTTGTCTTACTAGCGTGCCTCGGTCTGGCATTCCAAGTAACAAGCTGTACGTCTAAGGATAGCCAAGCAGACTCTGAAGTAGCTGCTGATTTTGACTCTGCTGACCTTGAGAAGCTGGAAGGTGATGAGGCTCTTGAGGTCGCGGGCGATGATTCCCTGGCCAGTGATCAACTTCCTGAAGACGCTCTGGGTGAAACAACCACCACGACGGAAACCACGACCACAACAACTGAAACTACGGTTGCCGACAGTGAGGCGACAACGGAACAAACAGATGTCGCTACAACGACAGAAACTCTTCCGGCAGATCCTTTCGCGGAATCAACCACAACAACAGCCACAACTCCAGAACCTGTTGAAACTTCCACATCTGTAGCACAGTCTGAAACATCCAGTTCAGTGTTTGAAAGCTCCTCAGTCAGTGACTCCTCCACAACTGTTGTTGATTCAGCCCCTTCGGAAGCTCCGAAAAAAGCCAACGTTCCTTTGCAGAAAGTCGCAACGACGCCATGGAAAGCCGGCGGCACTTGGTTTAATACAGTTTACTTTGCCCGTCCTGGCGACACGCTTAAGAGCATCAGCCAGATGATCTACGGCACGGATAAAAGAGCTGAGTTGAAAAAAGGAAATCCAACTTATCATTCACGTGATGTGCGTCCTGGAGACAAAGTTTATTACAACTCCCCACACCGTCCGGATGATTCGGCCCGTATGATCACTTACTATGAAGACAACGGTCTGGCTCCTGAAACATATGTGGCAAAAGCTGGCGACAATATCAGAAAAATTTCCAAGACTCTTCTGGGTTATGATAATGCGTGGAAAGAAGTTTGGGCTTCCAACTCTGTGGATTCCAAAGGTGAGATAGCAGAGGGAACAGAACTTCGTTACTGGAGAGGTGGCGCAGTGGCTGCAGCTCCCGCTCCTCAACAGCATCAGGAAGTAGCGGCTGCGATGCCAGAGCAGGCTCCGCCTGCAATGCAGGAAGAGATTCCAGCTCCGCCAATGCCTGAAGATCCAATGGCTCAACAGGCGCAGATGGACATCCCACCTCCACCTCCAATGGATCAGGCTGGCGAAATGGCTCCTCCGCCTCCGCCACCGGATATGGCTCAGGAAATGGCGCCACCACCACCACCACCACCACCGGTTGAAGCCATCAATCCTCCGGCGCCGCAAGTGGCTGAAGAGGCTCCAACGGGTATGGATAATGACACAACAATGGCTTTGGCTGTTGTGGGTCTGGCGGCGGCAGGTTTGGCTGTGCTGATCGTGATGAGAAAGAAAAGAAAACAAAAAGAGCTTGAACAACAAGCTATGGACAACACTCACGTCGGAACTTAATCCGGGGTCGGTGGAAAATAAAAAAGAGCGAGTTCATACTCGCTCTTTTTTTGTTTTTGTATCTGTGACTCTGTGATCAGCCGACTTTTTTGAAGATAGTATCCATCACGGAACGACGGTCGTTGCGTGAGTTCTCCACGAAATAGATCAGGTCGTCCACAATCTGAACATCGCGGTTATTGACCGGCATAAACTTTACGCCGACCCCCACGGAGTTGGTCCAGATGACATTGGCCGCGATTTTTCTTTCACGACCGGCCACGACGATGACCAGGTTTAATTTTTCATTGGCGCGAACTTCTCCGCCCTCAAACTCCAAAAAGGCTCCAGTGATGCTGATATTCTTAAGCGTGCCTTTAGTTTCTTCGCGCGCGTAATTACGCTTGAAAGAGACCTCTAGGTTAAGAGGGGTTCTTGGTGCCCGAACTTTATAAGTGTCCTCCACGTTAGACTCCTTGTGCTTAAATCTTGGATACTATCCTTTCGGTATTACAAACCAAAAATTAATAGCCCAAGAACCCCATTTTTTAAAAATAAGGTTAATTTTTTGAAAACTGGACGTCTCAGGCTCATATTTAAACACCTGAAATAGCTTCATTTTTATAAAACTGAAAAATCGTCTAAGCTTAAGACATCATGAATATATTCCTGTTTTCTGGGGCCTTCGTTTCAGTTTGAAACAGGTTTTCCGGTTGACAAGCAGGGGGCGCCTCTAGGACAGTGTGTTCATAACGTAAGCACAAATCCAATCGGATCTGCTCCCATTTAATTATCGCTCTTTTTTCTGATTAAAATCCTACAAGGAGAATTTGTTTGTCTGAACCTAAAGATCAACAAGGCGTTGAGGTGGTAAAAAAACGTACTCGTACAACAAAGAGTGCGTCTGAAGACACCTCGATTCCGACTCCTGCAGAGGCATCTCCAGCCCCTGCAGTTGAAGCGGCACCGGCCGCCCCAGCCACTTCTGCCACCACACCACCTCCTGCAGCTGCTCAACAAGCTGCCGCTCCAGAAGCGCGCCAAGACAGACCCCAGCAAAACAATCAACGCCGTGAATTCCGCCCACACAATCGTGACAACCGTGATCGTAATGATCGTGGTGATCGCAACGACCGTGGGGACAGGGGTGATCGCGGGGGTCATCGTCATGACCGTAACGCCAATCAACGCCGCGACTTCAGAGGCGATCGCAATCGCGACGAAGGCCAACCAATGGCTGACGACGCTCACTCCACACAATCGGCACAAACGCAGGATGTGGATTTGGCCGACATCTCTTTGACCGATGAGGAAAAGAGCTGGTTGTCCTCCAAGGACTTGAAATCAAAAAACATCACGCAGCTGACAGAGCTTGCAAATAAACTGAAAATCGAAAACGCTGCCGGTCTTCGCCGTCAGGATATGATCTTCGAAATTCTGAAACGTGCCGCGAAACTGGGTCAGGACATTTATGGTTCTGGCGTTCTGGAAATCCTTCCAGACGGTTATGGCTTCTTGCGTTCTCCGGATTACAACTATCTTCCGGGTCCGGATGATATCTACGTTTCTCCGTCCCAGATCCGTCGTTTCGGCCTAAGAACCGGTGACACGGTGACAGGAACTGTCCGTCCACCCAAAGATGGCGAACGTTACTTTGCACTATTGAAAGTGGACTCTTTGAACTTCGAGACCACTGAAAACGGCAAGGACAAAATCCTTTTCGACAACTTAACACCGCTTTATCCAAACGAGCGTCTGAAACTGGAACACAGCCCTGGTGAATACACCACGCGTGTTGTGGATTTGATGGCTCCGCTGGGTAAAGGTCAGCGTGCTTTGATCGTGGCGCCGCCAAGAACTGGTAAGACAGTTCTGATGCAGCAAATTGCCAATGCGATCACACACAATCATCCGGAAGTAAAATTGATCGTTCTTCTGATCGATGAACGTCCGGAAGAGGTGACTGATATGCAACGTACTGTAAAAGGTGAAGTTGTATCGTCCACGTTCGATGAGCCACCAACTCGTCACGTTCAGGTTGCAGAGATGGTTATTGAAAAAGCAAAACGTCTGGTTGAGCACAAACACGACGTGGTGATCCTGCTGGATTCCATCACTCGTCTGGCGCGTGCATACAACACCGTTGTTCCTCCATCTGGAAAAATCTTGTCTGGTGGTGTGGATTCCAACGCCCTTCATAAACCAAAACGTTTCTTCGGTGCGGCTCGTAACATCGAAGAAGGCGGATCTTTGACGATCATCGCCACAGCCTTGATCGATACGGGTTCCCGTATGGATGAGGTTATCTTCGAGGAGTTTAAAGGTACTGGTAACGCCGAGATCCACTTGGATCGCAAGCTGATGGAAAAACGTATCTTCCCGTGCATGGACATCAATAAGTCCGGCACTCGTAAGGAAGATTTGTTGGTTGATAAAGCTGATCTGAATCGTCTGTGGATCCTGAGAAAAGTATTGGCACCTATGAACGTTGTCGATGCGATGGAATTCCTGATCGACAAAGTGGAAGGCACAAAAACCAATACGGACTTCTTGAAAGCCATGTCCGGACCAGGCTAAGCATTGCTTAGCCCTGGAAATTAGAGATTGGCAAATTGAAGAAAAAAGGGAGTCGCAAGACTCCCTTTTTGTTTTTAAGGATTAGGTTGGGGTTCCGGTTGAGGCTGAGGTTCCGGAGTGGGTTCGGTCTTTTTTAAAGCGTCTGTTTCGCAGCCGCCATAGAGGCTGTCATCAATCACGCCTTCAAAAGGATAGACGAAATCAGACATGCCATCAGAGCCTTCTTTGGTGGTGTCAATCACAAGTCGGTGGCTGATGCCTTCGCTGGTGATTGTAATAATGCCACCTTTATCAAAAGTCACTTTGCCGGGGACCTCCAGGGTTCCCTGATCCGGGGACTCGACTTTGACTTTATTTGTATCAGAATTATAGGACACAGAAATAAAAGGTTCAGTGAAGGTGCAGTAGATACTTTCTGCTGAAGCCACATGAGACAGGGTCAAGACGGCCGCGAACGGGACCAAAAACTTCATGGAATACCTCCTTGTAGGTCCATCAAGAGTAGGTGGCTTCGGAGGTGGAGCTCAACGATCCCCGGGGCTTTGAGGTAAAATACAAGGGCGACCCTCGTGGTTCCAAGGTCCTGATTTGCCCTGTCTCGAAAAACACGATAATCCTATTAAACTCGGGAAATAGGTTAATTAAGTACTTGAAATATCTAAGTTTTATTAAAACTACCAGACCCCCTGAGGGCCTCTGAGGATGCCAATAAAATCAGCGATTTATGCTCGACACAGGGTGGTCAGTATGTTACATCCTTACAGCTTAAGACCCATAGGTTAAATTATTTAGAAGGAATCAGGTCATGAAACAAAACCTACACCCAAAAGTAAATACTGTTGTATTTAAAGATATCTCTTGCGACTTCAGTTTCTTGGGAACATCTACTCTTCACTCTAACGAAACTGTTAAATGGGAAGACGGTAAAGAATATCCACTAATCAAAGTTGAGATCTCTTCTGCATCTCACCCGTTCTTCACTGGTAAGCAACGTGTGATGGATACTGAAGGTCGTATCGATCGTTTCAAAAAACGTTACGGCAAGAAGTAAATTTCAGACCTCCGTTCGGGGGACGTTCTTGTATGAAATGCGGTTCAAAGTTCGAGCCGCATTTTCGTTTTCAGCCACAGTCATTTTCCATCTCAGCATGAGCAGGAGCTCTTCATGTTCTCGAAGTTAGACGCAGTTGAATCTCGTTACGAAGAAGTCAATATGGCTCTTCAAAGACCGGATATTGCCTCTAATCAGACGCAGTACCGGGCGTTGATGAAGGAGCTGGGCAATCTGGAAAAGATTGTTCTGGTTTATCGCGACTATAAAAAGAAGACTGAAAATCTGAAAGCCAGCAAAGAACTTCTGACTGCAGAACAAGACTCAGAAATGCGTGAGCTGATCCGCGAGGAAGTGAAAGAGCTGGAAGCCGAGCTTCCAGAGCTTGAGCACCAGTTGAAGGTGGCATTGATCCCGAAAGATCCAAACGATGACAAGAATACGATTCTTGAAATTCGTGCGGGTGCCGGCGGGGACGAAGCAGCCCTTTTTGCTGATGAACTATTCCGTGGCTATGTTCATTATGCCGCTTCCCAGGGCTGGAAGGTGGAAATGATTTCTTTCTCTGAAGGTAACGCCGGAGGAGCCAAAGAGATTATTGCCAGCGTCACCGGGGATTCTGTCTTCAGCAAGCTGAAGTACGAATCCGGCGTTCACCGCGTTCAACGTGTTCCAAAAACGGAAGCTGCGGGCCGTATCCACACGTCCACTGTGACTGTGGCGGTGATCCCAGAGGTGGAAGTTTCTGAAATCAAGATCCCGATGTCTGATGTTCGCATTGAAACCATGCGTTCCCAAGGCTCCGGCGGTCAGTCGGTAAATAGAACGGAATCCGCAGTTCGTGTTGTGCATTTGCCGACCGGGATCGACGTAAAATGTCAGGAAGGAAAATCACAGTCCACCAACCGTGAGCGTGCTTTCCAGATCCTTTACGCGAAATTGCAGCAGATCGAAGACGAAAAAGCCCGCAAAGAAGCATCCGACGTTCGTTTGGAGCAAATCGGGACCGGGGATCGTTCAGAGCGCATTCGCACTTACAATTTCCCGCAGACTCGCATCACGGATCATCGTATTGGTTTGACGATCCACCAGTTGGATCAGGTTATGAGCGGTTCATTTGAGTTGCTGATTGATCCACTCATTGCTAACTTCCAGGCAGAGGCACTTAAAAAACAAGTCTCTGCTTAATGAATGAAACTAAAAGAAATACTCGATAAAACCACAGCTTTCTTCAAAGACAAAAAAATCGATACTCCACGTTTGGATGCGGAACTGCTTTTGGCCCACGGGCTGAAGCTGGAACGCATTCAATTGTATCTGCGTTTTGATCAGCCCATGAAAGAAGAAGAGCTGGCCGTCTTGCGTGAATTGGTTCGCCGTCGTGCGGCCGGAGAGCCTGTGGCTTATATTTTGGGCTATCGTGATTTC
Source organism: Bdellovibrio sp. HAGR004 (assembly GCF_055397015.1). Taxonomy (NCBI): domain Bacteria; kingdom Pseudomonadati; phylum Bdellovibrionota; class Bdellovibrionia; order Bdellovibrionales; family Pseudobdellovibrionaceae; genus Bdellovibrio; species Bdellovibrio sp. HAGR004. The sequence goes on from NZ_AP029176.1 coordinate 61,948, forward strand.
TTCGGCCACCGTTTTGAAGTGAATTCAAACGTCCTGATTCCGCGCCCGGAAACAGAGCATATTGTGGAAGATGTTCTGGCGTGGGCGCAAGATAAAGATCAACCCTGGGGTTTTGTCGACCTTGGCTGTGGCTCGGGTTGCATTGGGTTGAGTCTTTTAAAGGAATATCCGCTGGCAAAACTTGTCGCCGTGGATCTTTCTGCCGGAGCCGTGGAAACAGCACAAAGAAACGCTGAAGCCCTGGGTGTGGCAGACCGGGTTCAGTTCCTGAACTGTGATGCCAGCAATGTGGATAGAATTATGTCGGCTTACAGGGACTTCACTGGCAAAGACCAGATTGACGTTTTGGTTTCCAACCCGCCTTACATTGCTCCCAATGACCCCCAAGTTGAAGAAAACGTAAAGAAATATGAACCCAATTCCGCGCTTTATGCGGAAGAAGATGGTTTGGCACTATTAAAGGCATGGTCGGCAGCTTTTGCCCCCTACCTGAAGAAACCCGGATTGATGCTGATGGAAATGGGAATGGGCCAGGGGGCGGCGATGAAGCAGTCCTTTGAAAGCTTAAAAATATTTAACGAAATCAGTGTCATCAAAGATCTTTCTGGGCATGATAGAGTCATCCGCGGAGAAACACATGGATAAAATGGTCGTTACGGGCAATGGCCCACTAAAAGGTACTGTCGCGACGAGTGGTGCGAAGAACGCTGCTCTTCCAATTCTATTTTCAACTCTTCTGGCAGAAGGCACACACGTTTTCACAAACATGCCGAAGCTAAAGGATATCGAATCCACTTCTGAGTTACTGAACAGCCTGGGTTGTGAGACAAAATGGGTGGGCGACGAATTTCACGTAACCGTGAACAAACCCTCTTCCTTTGAAGCATCTTATGATCTAGTTCGCAAAATGCGCGCAAGTTTCCTGTGTATGGGCCCCATGTTGGCCAAATATGGTGAGGCGGTTGTTTCCCAGCCGGGTGGATGTGCCATCGGAAGTCGTCCCATTGATTTGCACTTGGATGGTTTCAAAGCGTTGGGTGCCACTATCACGCAAAAAGAAGGTTACGTTCATGCAGGATCTCCGAAGCTTCAAGGTTCGACATTCCTGTTTGAAACAGTGACTGTCGGCGGAACCGAAAACGTGATGATGGCGGCGACTTTGGCAAAGGGCGTGACCATTCTTGAAAATGCTGCGAAAGAGCCAGAGATTGTGGATCTTGCTGAGTACCTGAACAAAATGGGCGCAAAGATCACAGGCCATGGAACCAGCGTGATTCGCATCGAAGGTGTTGAGCAACTAAAGCCCGCAAAACACGCCATCATGCCTGATCGTATTGAAGCAGGAACCCTGTTGATTGCAGGCGCGATCACGAAAGGTCAAGTGACTGTGACCAAGTGTGTGCCGGCTCATTTGGAAGCTTTGATTTTGAAAATGCGTGAAGCAGGTTTCAAAATCGAAACAACGGCTGATTCCATGACAGTATTCCCATGTGAAAAATGGGAAGCTGTGGATGTGACGACAGCTCCTCACCCGCTGTTCCCGACAGATCTTCAGGCGCAGTTCATGGCTTTGATGACTGTGGCTCACGGAACCAGTGTGATCACTGAAACGGTCTTTGAAAATCGCTTCATGCACGTGACGGAGCTTTCTCGTTTGGGTGCAGATATCACTCCGAAAACCCGCGTAGCTGTTGTGCGTGGCAGACCGGGTCAATTGACGGGAGCACCGGTGATGGCCACCGACTTGCGTGCCAGTGCCTCGTTGGTTCTTGCGGGCCTTGTGGCTTCGGGAGAGACTGTTGTCAGCCGCATCTATCACCTGGATCGCGGATACGAAAAGCTGGAAGACAAGCTGTCTTCTCTGGGTGCGAAGATCAAAAGAATTGAATAATAAAAAAGCCCTGAGAAGTGATCTGTACCCCAAATTTCGGACAGGAAAATAAAAGACCCTGTCCCATTTTTGGGGTATTTTCGTATAAAAAGGAAGCAGATCATGGGCTCACTGTCCGAAAGAGATCGCCGAGATCTTGAGAAGAATCCGAATGTTCTAAAGGTAACGCAGTCCAATGTTGCCTATACCCCCGAATTTAAGGTTAGGGCCTTAAGGCTTCGGGAAGAGGGACAAACTCCTAGTCAAATTTTTAAAGATGCTGGTATTAACCTATCCTTATTTGGTGTGGATTATGCCAAGAAGTGCCTTCAGCGTTGGGAAAAGATGTCTACCCAAGAAGGTGGATTAAAGAAAGACCGCCGAGGTTCTAAGTCTACAGGTCGACCCAAGGGAAAAAAGCTTAAATCAGCAGAAGATGAAATCGCTTATCTTCGCGCGGAGAACGACTTCCTAAAAAAGCTCCGCGCCTTGGAGGCAAAATACGCAAACAAGAAAAGTTCGCGTTGATTAGCAAGGCGGTCAATCATCGGCCTGATCTATGTCTCAGCAGGCTGTGCGCTCAGGCTCAAGTCAGTACCAGTGGCTATTACTACTGGTTTGCCCAAAGAGCATCTCCCCAGGTCATCACAACAGACGCGGAATGGGTGCAAATCATTTTTGCGTATAGAAGGGGTAAAGCCGGCGCTAGGACAATAAAGATGCTTTTGCAACGCCACTTCTGGATCAACATGAACCTGAAGAAAATTAGACGGTTAATGAAGAAGTACGGCCTTCAGGCGACTATCCGACGTAAGAATAAGTACAAGCAAGGCTGGGCATCAGGTGAGGAACACCGGGTAAGTCCGAACATCCTAAGCAGGCAATTTAATGTTGAAAAGAAAGACACAGTTTATTCAACAGACATTACCTACTTAGACTATGGCAAAGGAAACAGGGCTTATCTGTCAGCCGTAAAAGACTTGGCAGTGAAAGATATCGTCCACTATACGGTTTCTCCTGGAGCTGGACTACACGTTGCGATTCGAGGCCTGGAAGACCTATTCAGCCGAAAGCCAGAGAGTTTGATCATGCATTCGGACCAAGGGTGTCACTATACATCCAAGACGTATCGAGATCTTTTGTCTAAGTGGGGTGTCACCCAGTCCATGTCCAGAAAAGGCAACTGCCTGGACAATGCGCCTATAGAAAGTTTTTTTGGTCATTTAAAAGATGAAGTGGATCTTCAAAGTTGCCATACGTTTGAGGAATTGGTAGCAGAGATAGACCGTTATATTAACTACTACAATAACGAACGTCCCCAATGGGGCTTAAAAGGAAAAACCCCGGCAGAATGCCGAGGTTTCACTTAGAGGACCCTTTTATTTATCTGTCCACTTTTTGGGGTACAGATCAAAATCAGGGCTTTTGTTTTTTCAGCGACAGTAACTCTAGGCTCCTTGAATCAATCAAGGAGATCCGAAGTTTTCTAGTGGTATTTTAAAAAAGAAAAAGGCCTACAAGGAGGGGGATCCGTAGGCCTTTTTAAGAGAAAAAAGAACAGTCTCAGCCCGCGGAGGGGATGGGGCTGAGACTTAATGACATGAAACTACAAAGTAGCTTCGCTGATACCAAACACAAAGAAGACGACCGTTTTGTTCCCAAAACCGAAACCAGGGAGGGGGTCCACAGTTTCAAGTTCGAAGTTGGGAGCAAGTTGATGCTCAAGTTCAATACCGCTCATCATAACTTTAGAACCAATATAAGGTGTTAGGTCGAACTGTGACTTCAATACGAAGAAAGTCTGCTGATCAGCCATTGCCAAAACAAGGGTGCCGTCAGCCAAAGCCACAACTTCGCCAGTGTGAGTTTTGAAGTTATAATTTTGAAGGTCGGAAACACCGGCCTCTTCACCTAATGCATTGTTTGGAAGTACACCCGCGCGAGCCACTGCGGAAATCGCGAGAACTACCAAGATGTAAACTGCTATCAATGCGTTTCGGATCACTATTAAACTCCCCAAATCACGATCTAACGATGTCTTATACAGCAAAGGCTGTGCCAATATGAGACAGCCGCCAAAGTGCCTTAAATTCGATTTGAGATCCGATTAAAGAGGTCGCCAATCTCAATTCGGAACCAGGGGTAATTCCATTATGGGTTTTAGGTTCTATTCTGGAACCAGTTCCTTGACTAAAGCACAGACCTTTAGACGGTCCTTTCGGGGACATAGTTCTTTGTTAAAAACCACAATATAATCAAGTGTCTATGTCACGCATACAGGTAACTTGGGTTGTTAAAACTAGGAAGGGTCAGGTCAAGGGACCTTACTCGACGGAAGCCATTCTTCGCATGATTGGTGAGGGTGTGTTTTCCGGTCAGGAGATGATCTCGCGCTTGCCTGATGGTCAGTGGACGTTAATTTCCAAGGAACCAGCCTTCTATGACAAACTTCTGGAGGCATTGGAAGGCATCGTTGATGTCGATCCCAAAAAAGCCCAGAAGATGGAAGCGGAAACGGTCATCATTCAGGCTCCGAAGCCTGCAAAACCGAAAACAGAAACCAGCACAGAACACAGTATCAATCCCTCACCGAATCCAAAGCCGCTTTTGCAGCAAATTGATGTGTTGGACACCCCGGCTTACGTTCCTCCGGCAGCAAAGATTGCCTCTGTGCCCTCCGGTGGGGACAAAGAATCCGTTATTGAGCTTTCCAATGTGAAGAACATGGAAAAAGGAGAGCTGCAAAAATCTCTCAAGATCCCCGCTCTGATTCTGGCTGTGGCTATTGTGCTGGGCGTGTGGTTGTTGTGGGATACGGGGCCGGCGGATGGTTCGAAGATTCACCTGTTAGCTCCTGGAAAAGCAGGTTCGGCTTTGTCGGATCAGGCTGTGAAAGAAAAATTGAACGAAGCCCTTTTTGCAATGGAGCAGGACACGTTTGAATCTTACCTATCGGCTCAGAATAAACTGGTGAGCATTATCGAAGGTGCGCCGATGAACATCGAGGTGCGTGCTTTGTTGTGCGTGGTGTATTATGAGCTGTGGCCTTTTGCGGTTCAGGACGCACAGGATGTCCGTACGATAGCGTCGGTGACTCAGGCCACGCGGGCCTTGAATGTAATCAGTCCGTTCGGACAAGTCTGTGAAGCTGTGAAGCTGATGACGGCGGGACGTTACAAGGAAGCCAAAGGAGCCATTGAAGCCACTTTGGAAAGTTCAGAGCCGTTCTCGCTGTTGCCGGTTTTGTACAGCTTTAAAGCTGAGCTTCTGGCGGGTGAAAAAGACTATATGAATGCCGTCCCCTATTTTGAAAAGGCCACTCAGCTTTGGGAAAAATGGCTGGATCCCCAGGTGGCACTGGCGGAAGTCCTTTACCAGCAAGGTGACTTTACATCAGCGGCGACCATCCTTCGCAATGTGCTGGCAAAAAACCCCAAACACAAGGAAGCCAAAGTGGCTGCAGGTTTGGTGGAGTATAAAGGCTTTAAAAAATCCGATACGGCCTACGCTCTTCTGAACGCGGCATTGGAATCGAAAGGTCGCATTCCGTCGTTGATCGAAGCCGAAGGTTATGGTGTCTTGGCAGAAATCTTCGTTCTGCGCGGAGAGAAAAAGAAAGCCCTGGATATTGCCCAGAAGGCCTTTGCGTTAAATCCCAATAACGGCGAACTTCGCCAATTGGTGATTCGTCTGGGTGGTAGTGACAAGATCAAAGGTGAAAAAGGCCGAAACAATGAACTGCTGTATTTGGGGGATCAGTACGTGCGCCAAGGGGACTTCCTGGCGGCGCAGGCTGAATTCAAAGCGGCCTTTGAAGCGGACCCGAAAAACGGAACCGCCGCAATGAAGGCAGCCAAAGCCCTGTGGCAACTGAATCAAAGTTTTGAGGCCATCGAGTGGCTGAACAAATCCATCAAGGCGGAACCAAAGTTGGTATCAGCCTATGTCTTGCAGGCCGATTACATGTCCCAACGTTTTGACTTTGTCGGGGCTTTGCAGATTCTGACCAATGCCATGCGGATTGCGCCGAACAACTATGAAGTTCTGAGGGGATTAGCGCAGCTGGAGTTCCGTAAAAACAATATGGTGGGGACCATCAACTATGCCCTGCGTGCAGCGAAAGCCTATGATGGGGATATTGAGACTTTCATTCTTTTATCCAAAGCCAACGGATTGCTGGCACGGTCGATAGTTCCTATTAATAAAAAAGAAATTGAGCGCAAGGAAAACGCCGCCAAAGATGCCATTCGTTATGCGACCAAGGCAGTGGAAATTGATGCCACCAACCCTGAAGCACAAATCACCTATGCCAAGATGCTGGCGCAGACCAATGGGGTGGATTCGGGAATCACCTATCTGAACGAGCTGATCAAACGATTCTCCTACACTATGGACTACCGAATCGCTCTAGCAGAAGTTTACAAGTCAGAAGACCGTTACAGCCAGGCGAAAGAGATTTATGAGCGCGCCACCGAAGCCGATCCTCGCAGCAAAAAAGCGTGGCTGGGGTTGGGTGAAAGTGAAAAGGCCCTGGGCTTAAATGACCGGGCTTTGAAGGCCTTCTTAAGTGCGGCGGTTTTGGACCCTACCGATGGGGAAGCTTTGTTCCAGGCCGGGAAATTGTATCTGGAAACCAGTCGTTTCGAGGAAGCCATCCAGCAATTCAAACGTGTTCAAAGGTTGAATCCAAACTATCCGCGAACGCATTACTATATTGGTAAGGCGGCTTTTTCATCGGGGGATTTTGCAACGGCCTTGGAGGCGGCGAAGGCTGAAAAGAAATTAAATCCCAATGTGGCAGATTCTTACATTCTGGCGGCCGAAGTATTTACAGCACGTCGTCAGTATGCGGAATGTGCGGCAGAGTATTCCACGGCCATGAAGCTTCGTCCTCAAGGGGCGGACATCTATGTCAAGTCAGCCCAGTGTTATCGTCAGTCCGGCTCCCTGGATGTGGCAGAGGACATGCTTGCCCTGGCCTCCGCCCGGGAAAGTGGTTATGCCGAAATCTATCGTGAACAGGGTGCCATCTATGAGATGAAGGGTGATACTCGCTCTGCGGCGCAAGCTTATAATAAATATTTGGGACTCTCGCCAAACGCATTAGATCGTGCTGAAATAGAAGCGAAAATGATGAGACTTGGCAACTAAGGACGGACAACGGAGGAATCTAAGCCATGGGAATCGGCGATAAAATGCGGGGGCTGGCAAGCAGCGCTCAAGAGGGTGTTAAGTCATCCACAATCTCACTGTTTCATATTTTACTGCGCTTGGTGACCGGGCTTGTTCTGGGTTTGACCTTGGCGCTGATCGGACAAGAGCTGATGGGCTATGGCACATTCGCCTTGTTGTTCGTAATGGTTGTGGTTGTTGCTGCGCTGATGAAGATTCTGGCGAACTGGAGCATCGGTCAGATTTTAATTTTTGACCTGATCTGCGTCCTTGTCGTGATGTTGCTAAGAATGTATATACTTGTTGCCCCTTAATGGCCGGCTGGTGAAAAGTGCCCGATCGACTGCGTTGTCGGGCATTGTCCTCGCTCCGACGTGCATAGAGCACGCCTCCGCTGCGGGAAAGCCCTCCGCCTTGCGCTCGAACACTTTTGACCAACCTTTAAAGTGGTAGAGCGATTTGATTTTTGAGATCTGTTTTTGGAAAAGGAAATTGAGATGATTGATATTAAACTTCTGGAAAAGAAAGCTGAGAACGGGACCTCTTACTATGATGAGTACAAGCAAGGGCTTGTGAATCGTGGGGCTTCCACAGAAGTGCTTGAGCAGATCATGGAGCTCAATAAAAAGCGCAAAGAGCTTATCACTCTGGCCGAGACGGCCAAGGCCAACCAAAACAAACTCAGCGGTGAGATCGGCAAGATCAAACGCGAAGGTGGCGATGCTTCTGCAATTTTGGCAGAAGTGGATGTGTTGAAAACTCAGGTGAAAGACCTTGAAGCCAAGGCTGCAGAAGCCGATCAACAGGTGACAAACCTGGCATTGGTGATCCCGAACAAGCCGCATTCTTCTGTGCCGGTGGGTTCTTCTGAAAAAGACAATAAAGAGATCAAAGTTGTTGGCACTCCGACCAAGTTCTCTTTCAAAGCCAAAGAACACTGGGAACTGGGGGAAGCGCTGAACATCATTGATTTTGAGCGTGCTGGTAAAACCACGGGCACTCGTTTTGCCTTCCTGAAAGGGGCGGCGGCGCAAATGGAGCGCGCGTTGATCCAGTTCATGATGGATAAACACTCCATGAAACATGGTTACACCGAAATGATTCCCCCGTTCATGGTGAACAGCAACAGCTTGTTGGGCACTGGGAACTTCCCAAAATTCAAAGAGGACGTTTTCCATCTGGAAGGTTCTGACCTGTATCTGATTCCAACGGCGGAAGTACCGGTGACGAACTACTACAATAACGAAATCCTGGATGAAAAAGATCTGCCTCAAAGCTTCTGTGCTTATTCTCCGTGCTTCCGTTCTGAAGCGGGGTCTGCGGGTCGCGACACCAAAGGTCTGATTCGTCAGCACCAGTTCGACAAGGTTGAATTGATGGTGTTTGCTCATCCGGACAAATCCCACGAAGTTCATGAGGCTTTGACATCCCACGCAGAGCAGATCTTAATTGATTTGGAGCTGCCGTTCCGCCGTGTGCTTCTGTGCACCGGGGACATGGGCTTTGGATCCGCGAAAACTTATGATCTGGAAGTTTGGTTGCCGGGCCAGAATGCGTATCGTGAGATCAGCTCTTGCTCTAACTTCGAGGACTTCCAGGCTCGTCGTGCGAACATTCGCTTCCGCAGTGCCGGTGGCAAACCTCAGTTCGTTCACACGCTGAACGGCTCTGCCCTGGCGGTGGGAAGAACTTTGGTGGCGATCCTAGAAAACTACCAGCGCGAAGACGGTTCCGTGGGCATTCCAAAGGCCTTGCAGCCTTATATGGGCGGCCGTACCGAAATCAGAAAGTAGGTCTTTCCTTCCAAGCAGCATGAGGCCCCGACCTTGTGCTGCGTCATGGAAACAACTGCTTGAATACTCTCGTCAAAACCCATAAAACGGTCGACGGAGAGTTGGTAGAGCGGTTGAATACACCAGTCTTGAAAACTGGCAGCCCTTCGCGGGGCTCGAGGGTTCGAATCCCTCACTCTCCGCCATCATAAACCGCCCACAAGGCGGTTTTTGTGTTTCTGGAGCATTCCTCTTTTCCTTCGGGGGTCCCTATGATGGAACTTGTCGATATCATCCTTCATCTTGATAAACATATTGCCGAATGGATCGTGTTCTTCGGACCGTGGCTGTATGTGATTTTGTTCCTGATCATCTTTGCTGAAACGGGCCTTGTCGTGACGCCATTCCTTCCGGGGGATTCCCTGCTATTTGCGCTGGGTGCCTTCACTGTTGTGGAAGGTGGTTTGAATCTGTGGGTGATCCTGATCAGTCTGACCATTGCCGGCATCTTGGGGGATACGGTCAACTATCACATCGGAAAGTATCTGGGGCCGAAGGTCTTTGAATCCAATTCACGCTTCTTCAAAAAAGAATACTTGGATCAAACTCACGCGTTCTATGAGCGCTGGGGAGCTTTCACGATTGTGGCGGCCCGTTTTGCTCCGATTGTTCGTACTTTTGCACCGTTCGTGGCGGGTATCGGTGAAATGCAATATCGCAAGTTCATCGTTTACAACGTCGGTGGCGCGATTGCTTGGGTGTGGAGCTTTGTTCTGGCCGGTCACTTCTTCGGGAATCTTCCGGTGGTGAAGCAGAACTTCCACATTGTGATCTTCGGCGTGATTGGGGTGTCTTTGATCCCAATGGTTTGGCCGTGGATTTCCAGTAAGCTTAAAAAGAAAAAAGCCTAAGCACTGAGCTTCGTCAGAAGCTCTTTCAGATGCGGATTGGTTTCATAGAAAATGGGATCTGAGCTCTTATAGTGCTCGCCCAATGATTTCACCACAAAGCGACCACTGGCTTGGAAGAGTGGATTCTTGGAATCCAGATACTCTTTCAGCTTTTCGGTCAGCTCTTTATCTAAATCTCTTTTACCACTGACTAATAGAGCATCGGCCGACACGCGGTTGTTTTTGGAATAAACAAAACGGCGCAGGAAGGCGATGTCTTTGGCTAGATCCCCTAACACGATAATCGCATTGGCCTGCACGCGGGGATCTTTGTGTTCAAGGCAGACACCCAGTTGTTCCAGCAGATTTTCTTTCACCAGGTAAGCAGGAACAAAGTTCGAAGCTAAAGAAATCACGGCCGAAAGAGCCTTGTCGTTGGCTTTTTGTTCTTGGTTGAGTTTCAAAATGTCAGAAAGGAACCGCGTAAAGCCATCAGCCTGCGCCTCTGTGCTCATTTTCAGTTTAAATGTCTTTAGAATATTGAAGGCTGTGAAGAAGGTGCTGTCCTTCCCTGCCTCAAGTTCTTGGGTCAGGAACTTATAAGCATAACAAAGATCTTCATCGCTGCGGAAGTAGGTCAGCAAGGTGATATCGGCAGCAAGAGCCTTCTCGATGTTGGTGAACTCTTTGGCGCGATACAAAGTCGACGGCTTCGAAAAGCCTTTGAGCAGAGTTTCTTTGGTGTCGGCAATCGTACAAAGTTCCTTCAGAGACTCGGAGGCCTCTGCATAGAAGGTGGCAGAGCTGGAAGCTTTGTCGTCCACCTGACTGAGAAGTCGAGCGGATTCGATCAAAGGCAATCCACTGAGGGCAAAGCCTGAGTCTTGATTTACGAAGCGAATCTTACCCAAGACAAAGCTGCCTTTGACCTTAAAGCAGTGATCGGCGCCCGCAGGTAAAGAGTCTTCAATATCTTGAGCGGCCTTAAAGACACTGCGCAGGCAGGCCAGAGCCATGGCCTGGGAGTTCTGGGGGCCTTCTTTGATGTGAAAGACGATTTCATCGCCGACGTACTGATAGATCAAACCGTTATAGCGTTCAATCAGCTCGCGCGCCTGGATAAAATAAGCGTTCATGATGTCGGTGACGTATTCGTCTTTCTTTTCCAAAAAAATCTGCGTATAGCCGTTAAGATCTACGCGGATCATCGTGCTTTGGAATGCATAAGGAGCTTTTTGCCCCGACTTCATCTCATGCAGAATCGCGGGTGTTAGAGAGTCGGAATAGTATCTGTTTTCATGCTCTAGATACTGCTTTGTGCTTTCATAGCTTTGTGTGGCCTTAAGAAGGGTCTGGCCTTCTTTGGAGAGGGACTTTATGCTTGCAAGCTGTGAGCGATCGCGTGTGGAAAGGATTTTGGTTAGACTTAAAATATCTTTGAGGAAGATATAGACAATAAGACCAGCCAGAAGGGTCACGATAAGAATATCCTGAATAATTTGACCTTTCATGTTTAGAGCTGTTTGCAACATGATGTTCTTCTTGTCTTGTAGGACGCCCACAGTAAAGCGATAGTCCATCAACTTGACAGTCCGGAAAGCCAGTTGATCATTTTGCAAGACCTGATTGAAAACCTTATAGTCCGCATTGATACCGGCAAGATTGTTGAAGTTGTTGTACCATTCCAAGACTTCGCGATCTTTTTGTAAAATATAGAAATCCAGCATGTGAATCTTCCGGGCGGCTTCCAGGCGGTCCTTAAGAAGACTGCGGTTCTCGGAAAGCACTGCTGGAATAAAGCTTTCCTGAACAAATTGCATCTGCTGTTGTCGTTTTAGAATTTCATTTTCAGTGGCGCTTTTTACGTCAAAAAAGAACTGAGTGGAGCTGGCAATGACATATCCCAGCCAGAACACTGCGACGATTGAAATGACGACAGATCTGCGACCATTATTTTTGGCGAACAAATTTATCTCCTTGGTCAAGGAAGATGACTTCGCCTTTGGGCGCACCTACGGTATTACCGTAGAGGTCAAGCACTGTGATTTTTTGAGTTTCCAGTTGTTTTCTAAAGTCCGGCTTTTGCAACTTCTCTTTTGTCGCCTGATAGCTGCTGTTTGAAATGTATGTGACAACCTCTTCCCGGGTAACAGTGGAAGAGGCTTGCTGCGAGGGTGCTAAGCCGTTTGGATTCCTATTTGCAGATCGTGTCTTTGCCGCAATGGAAGGCTTTACGGCCGCGGGAGATCTCGAGGGAGAGCCTCCCGACCCTCCGCCCATAGCCGGCGCTGTGGCGTTAAAGCTGGCCCCGGTGTCGCCTGAAGATCTGGCTGCTGATGCAGAGGCACCTCTTGCCACCTCACTTTGTTCAAACGGTGTGTTGCTTTGCCCTGCTGCTGCCTGGCTAGATCGATTGGCACTAACTGCGCGAGAGGATGAAGGCGCCGGAGAGGAGCTGGGGGCCTGGTTGCCGTCAAGGGTGATCTGTTCGACAATTCTCTCGTTGGAACTCACTTTGTCTCGAGACAGAGCGGCGAACGGATTGGACTTTGCTTTATTGCTATCGGAGCTTTTTGCAGTGGCCGAGCTTTTGGAGGAAACCTCCGAATTTGTGATGTTGGATTCTGCAGAGGCCATTTTGTCGGTGGCTCCCGCTCGTGTGTTCATCGCACCAACTAAGTTATTTGCCATGCGCAGAACGCCGCTACTTTCTGAAGCTGATTGAACCAACGCTTGCTGAGACCCAGCTTCTGTTGCTGGAGGCGGACTTGTAATCGATTTCGACAATGTTGGTGAATCTGGGATTCCAGACTGAGCCAAGGTCATTTCCTTGGGAATGTTTGCAGAAGCCTGAGAGGCCGCAATCTGATTCCCATTAGCGGCTGGAGTGGAACTCGAAGACGGACTATTTGCCGCTGGCGGAGAAGATGGCTTCGCTACCTCGACACCGGATTTCCCACCTGAATCAGAAGCTGGAGCTCTGGTTTCTAATGCAGCTTTAGTGTCGGCTGACGCTTTACCGCTTTGATCTTTGGTAGCCTGGCTTGCAGCATCGTCTGTATTTCCCCTGACGGACTTCAGGCCCATATCGAACTTATTTTCTGAAATCTGCTTACATACAGAGACAACAGCTTCCACCTGCTCTTCGGACTCCAGGCCCGAGCGATGCAACAGTTCGTGCTCTAGATCTTCAGTGCTGGGTACGGAATTTTTTTCTTTGTAGATCTGAGCATTAAGATGAATCTTTCGCTTCTCTGAAGTTGCCAAAGGACCTTTTTGGCCCTCAGCTGGCTCACAGGTAATCAGCGGAGCGTGGTCATCTGCTTGATGAGCAAGTTGCATGGCCTGAAGCTGAAAGCGGGCTGCGATTAAGTCAGCGGGAATGCCAGACTTGAATTTCTTGTCGTAGGCTTCTTTGAATTTGGGCTTATGAAGGCATCCTGCGATAGTTTTTGTTTTTATATTTGTCTCAGAGTTAATAGAACTTGCTAGTGCTGCATTTAGGCTGTTCTGCAGGCGAGCTAGTTCGCGTGGATTGAGCGCACTACTACAGTCTTTGGCGACCAACTTCTCTGCAATCATTTGCCTTAGTGAAGCAAGTTCAATTTTTCGACTAAAGGAAGCTAATTTACCTTTGATTTCGTCGATCTGGCATTTTGCATCCGTGGCCGAAAGATTCATCAACATGGGAGTACGCTGTGACAACTTTTCTATTATAAATTTTGAATTTTTCCATCTGTAAGAGGCAAGACTGACTATGCTGTCCCCGACATTCTTGATTTCCAACTTACTTGGTTGTCCTGCGTTGAATTGCACAGTTACTTGAAGGGGGCCTTTGCGCAGATACCAATAGTCAATCTGGCCATCCCAATCACTATCAATACGTATGTCTTCGTACTCTTTATAAGAGATAACAAAACGACCGATTTTATCATTTTCAGGATTATAAATAATCTTGTGTGGATCCAATAGTGTACGTTGTGGTGCTTGCGCCCACAAGTTTGGAATCAGATAGAGAAGGGTGATTAGGATCTTCACTTCAGTTTATTCGGTAAAAATCTAATAATGGTTTATGGTTAAGAAAATAGCTGGGCTTCAGGCTAGTTTTGTTGGGGCCTCTTCCTAACTTTGACTGACTGGAACAACATATTATTATGAGAATACTTTTGTTTTTAGGCTGGCTCATGTTGGGTGTTGAAATGGTTTCTGCCGCGGATCTGGGGCTTAGATACTATGACAGCATTAAAAAAACTTATAAACCGCTTCAAGTTATCGAAAAAGACGGTGTTACTATTTCTAAAGACTGTCTCAAATCTGGAAAAATGAAATGCCAGGCTTGGGATGCCGTCCGGAATAAGAAGGCGCTCACCCCCACTCCCGGAGTTGGTGTTGTTGGTAATCCGGCGGCTCGATACTGCCACGACTATAATGCGAACAACCTGATCGTCTTGGATGCAAAGAAGAACGAGTATGATTATTGCGTCTTTTCTGACGGCTCCATGATTGATTCCTGGTCTTTGTATTATAAGCATTTTAAAAAGTAGAGGGTTTTCTTGTGAAGATGCTTCTTTCAATCATTTTACTTATTTCTCAGAGTGTTTTTGCAGCAGACGGCTTAAATCCATTTAAGTTTCAGTATGCAGTTGAGCCTGGGACACAGTCTCAGATCACAAACATGCCCAGAGTGCGCAGCCAGGATTCCTTTGGGATTTGTTATGCTTTTGCGGCATCGGTACTTTACGATCAAGCAAGCTGTGTTGAAAATGAAATCGCTGACTGTGGATCCTTGCCGGATGAAAGCCGTGTGTCAGCGGTGGATATGGCGAGATTCAGTGTCAATCTGCCTGACGGGTTAGATTCAAGAGACAAATTCAATTATGAAGAGCTGCGCGAGGGTGGAAGTGCCGCATTGGCATTAGATAACTCCCTGGGAGTCCTGCACAATGCAAGTGAATCGTGTGCACCTTTTGATCAACTTGTGGCTAAAGTGAAGAACCCCAACGAAGCGCAAAAAATTGAATTGGCTATGTGGAAACGATTTCAAGATAGCTATGAGACCTATAAGAAGAAGTCCAAAGAATGTGCTGCTTGCGGATTGGAATACGCGACAGCAAAATCGCAGGAACTCAAAGACAAGTTTAATCTTAAAACTTCAAACCAAGAAATTCTCCAGGCATTTGCACAAGATACCTATGGAAAGTTCCTAGATAGACTTCTTGTGCCGGAAGAGTGCTGGGAGTTTAAGAAGGGACTTTCTCTACTTGGTGGTTGGGGCGTAAGCATTTACCCCAAATCAGGTGAAAAATCAGATTACAACAAAATGCTCGCCATGATCAAAAAGAACCTTGCAAACAAAAGGCCCATGGCGTTTGGCTTTTGCACCCAAGAACCTCTTACCGTAAAGAGCATAAAAGCGTGTAATGAAGCGACAAATGCATCTGGTACGATTACTGGTTTTGGTCATGAGGTCGTGATCAGAGGGTATAGACGAGTCTGTAAGGTCAATGCTGGCAAGACCACAAAAGAATGCTACGACGCAGTTCAGGTTCAAAACTCATGGGGTCAGTCCTGGCAGAATGAAAATGATGACGGATGGGTTGACGCAAAAGAACTTCTAGATCGCAGCTTCTACGGAACTCAGACTCTTACATGGCTTGAGAAATAGGCTCCAACTTAAACTTAACTACTCGATAATCGCGTTTCTCAAATCGTTCAAGTCAATTTTACTGCGACGAGGTTCTCGAGATCTTTGGTGAAGTAAATAGGTTATGAGTTATATTGCTTTTCCTGATCCAAATGTTGTTGCCGCTATTGATGCATTGGCTACCGAATTTGGTTTTAAAATAGTGGGTAGAGACTATGTTCATCATTCACAGATGGATGATCTAATGAAGTCATACAAAGATGATAGGTGGAGTTGGAGTCTGGCAAGACCCAATAGTGAAACTACAATGAATATATCAATGTATTACCCGAGCTACATGGTAGGAGTATCATTTGAGAATTCATCCCCTGATAAGAAGGGCAAAATGAGTACGCACTTCTTCTTTGTTAAGTATTTATCTGAGTACTTAAAAAATTGGCAGGACGCTCGAGCGTTGTCTGAAATTGCGGAAGAAAGTTCTTGGAAAGAAAAATGGCCATTATATTTAGAAGTGCTAAAGCGTCATCTACGTGCGGATCTAGCCTTGGTGGTTGAAGGTAGTCATTGGCCAAATATTGAATTCAACATTGAAGACTATGTCGAATCTGCCGCATTAGAAAGAATGTGTGAGGAAGGTAAGCACATGATCGAGCGAAAACCAGGAGCTTGGCTCCATTTTATTGATTTTTTCAAAAAGAGATAAAGTCTGAGTCTGTTGGTCTTCAATCTTTTACTTGGCTTGAACGATAGAATATAGCTTCAGGTCAATTACTCAATAATCGCGTTCTTCAAACCATTTAATTCAATAGTCCCAACTTTCCCTGGCTTGCCGGTTTGTCCGGCTCGGCCTGGTTTGCCTGGGGCTCCGTCTTTTCCATTGGCTGCTGGCTTACAGACTCTCTGGTCATCCAGAGATCCTGCCTTACCACCTTTGCCGCCTGCTTTTCCAGGGGCGCCTTGCCCCCCAAGTCCGCCCATGCCGGGCTTCAGCAACACTTTCAGCGTGAAATTAACGTGATTGTCGATTTGAACGAACAGATTGCCGGTGTCGCCACCGTCGGATCCATTTTCTCCGTCGGCTCCATTGGGACCATCCTCACCGTCTTCGCCATTTGTTGGCTGACTTACACAGCGAAGATTAATGATGCCACAGCGTGTCCGGCCTGAATAACGATCCTCTGTGCAGTCTTCGTCGCCATCCCATTCGCCGTCGTTACCGTCGTAACCATCGGTGGCTTTGCGGATACCAATGAGGTTTTCAATTTCTAAACCAGAGCGGCCATTTTTCCCTTTGGCCCCAGTCATATTGATCATCAAATAACCTGCGGCTTCTTTTGCCCTGATGACGATGGAGCCTCCCATCTTTTGTTGAGAAGAGCCCCAAACCTCATTGCCGCTGAAGTTCATAATCCTAACATTAGGTCGCGCGATAATTTTATTGGCCTCAATCGATAAAGGAAAACCTTTAGTTTGGACGATTGAATCGTCGTTCAGATAAAGTCTTCCCAGCTTCCAGATGGTGTCTTTATTTAAAATTACCGTGTCAGAGATAACAAGATCTGATGGAGCCAGAATTTTTTTGACAGCATTCAAGACCATCACTCCATTGCTGTTATAAGCAATTAATCTGAAATTGAGCTCACTTCCACCGAGCACGGAGATTAAGATCGGGGGGCTTGCTGTTGTTTCAACGGGCTCATCATTAAGGACAAGGTGAACTGTTAGTCCGTTTTTTTGGGGATATGTCACTTTAACGGAGTATTTGTTGGGG
Source organism: Bdellovibrio sp. HAGR004 (assembly GCF_055397015.1). Classification (NCBI taxonomy): domain Bacteria; kingdom Pseudomonadati; phylum Bdellovibrionota; class Bdellovibrionia; order Bdellovibrionales; family Pseudobdellovibrionaceae; genus Bdellovibrio; species Bdellovibrio sp. HAGR004. The sequence goes on from NZ_AP029176.1 coordinate 79,067, forward strand.
GCTTTGTCTTCAAGCAATTCGAAGGTGAAATCCTCAGCAGCAATTGTTTCCTTCTGAAGCTGTTCATTTTTTTTGCGCTCAAGCTCATCAGCAACGTCTTCTGCGGTGGGTGCTGCAGATGTTGCCTTCTTCGGATCATCTTTTTTAAACGCACATCCAGCCCCGCTCAAAAGTACGAAGGCTAGAATCATTAGAAAAAAGGATTTCGATTTTCTGCTTTTCATAGTCCAAACTTATAAATGTTTTGCTCACATTCTTCCACTGTCAGTATTCTAACGGGCAATCCTTACAAGCGATCTCAGTCAAAAAGCCTATCGTATTGGATTGTCTAAAAATTATACAGCTCCCGGGCCGGCCGGTACTCAAATATATGGAGTGCTTGTGTAATAGAGGTGCTATTTGAAAGTAGCTTACAGGCCCTCACAGCAGCATCTGGAGAAAGATTCAAAACAGGTATAAAGCCGTTCAGGATTCTCTGCACCCTTAGGCGAGTCAGTCCAGACATCGTTCGTCGATAAATCGCACAGAGGGTTCTTCAGCGATGAAGGCACATTTAAATGTGTGCACAGAATCTGGGTCGTTAAACCTGTTGTTTTTAAAGAAACTGAATTCGCCTGGGATTTTCTTATCCCCTTTGGTGAGCTCATAGATAACCGTAAACTTCTCGTCGTCTTCGTTGACGATATTCACGATTCGCACCTTATCCCTTCCTGAAAGGGTGATTTGGCTGGAGCCTTCATAGGTTTCAGACACAAGCTGAATATTAAGGCTCTGTGCTTTTTCAAGGCATGCATTGCTGCCAAAGCCTCCCATAGCGCCTAGTCTGATTGCGGTGACAAACTGCTTGGCTATTGTGGATGGCTTCATGTTGGCACAGTCTGCTTCAGTGAGGCCCTGCGATTGTACAGTGAATAGTAAAATGAATGAAAGTAATATCGCTCTCATGATTTCTCCTAAGTGCATCTGGCGACACATTGTTCGCCGACTAAATTAGCTTTTTTGCTCATGGTGCATCCGGGCTTGGTGTTACCTTTGTGGCGAATCAGATTTGATGTCCTCATAAAAGACAAAGGCAGAACACCGCCAGTCACCTTTGTCTTACAAGCTGCAATCGCAAGGGGACGTATTTTTCCCGCCAGTCCTGACATGGAAATATATTGCTTTGCTTGAACTCTGGAAATGGCAAGACTTCCAAGTCCAGCGCTCTGGATGATGTCGAAGTTAAGATACTTTGCAAAGTCACTTGGCAGATTATCGCAGTCGCGTGTCGATTTAAAACGATAGCCAATGCCCATCAGACGATTTAGTCCAAAAGGATCTTCGCCGACCCGGTCGATCATAAAGACGTGTCCTGACCAAGCTAGAACATCGCCGGATTTTAACGTCTCGTCTTTAGTAAAAGTCGGGGCACTAAAGCAAGAGTTTCTTGACGTAAATGAAGCGTACTCAGTGGAAGTAGCAGTGTTTGAAGCTGTTTTCGCATAAGGAGTCAAAGAAAGGCCGGCCGCGGACAGGGCAGTCGACACGAACGATGAACAATCAAGGCCCGTGAACGGAGCGCCCCTTGTGGAGTGAGTTTGCAAGATATTGATATTGCTACCGCTGATAGATGGCCAGCCTCCATAAGTGTATATTGGTGGAGCCTTGCGCATATCGCGGCACTGACTGTTATCGGGGCCATTCTGATCAATATAGTAATGGCTTCGGACCAGTTTGGTCTGATTTGCATTGGGGATGGTTCTAATCTTGTAGGAATGTCCCATATTTCCCCGAGCAGAACGGTAGGAAAGATATCCATCGATACTTGTCTGATATGTATAGGCAGGCTTCGAGATCGCGTCGCAGGATTGATACATCACAGCCATCGTTTTTAAAGCCCCTAAAAACGCCGGGGAGTATTGGGCCGCCAGGGGCTTTTGGATTTCAGTTACCGGAGAAGGCTGCTCAGGCGCACGACAGCTGGGGCAGTCATTGGCGTATCTTGCTTCTGACTCGCTCTTTTTAGCAGCCGGGGGAGTAGCTGGTGATGCATTGGCTGCTGTGAACTTAGCTATCTCTGCCGGGCTTAGTTTGCGGCCGTTCTCTGTGATAGTGATGTTCGGTCTTTTTAAGTCATAGTAGACCCAGGACTCCTTGCCTGCATGACGTCCCGTTTTGATACGAATTTTGATTCCAAGATGGCCTCCCGGGGTGCGCGCGGATTCAAGTAACTCAGCCCGATCCCCAGTTCCGATAGTCCCAACAACGCTTTTGGTGTCAGAGGCGGAAAAAGAAGGCTTTGACCTTAAATAAAACAGATCCTGGAAAGAGATATCTGCGCCCAGCGCAAAAGTCCCCGAAAGCATGAGTATTGAAAAAGGAAGGGCTCGTTTCATACCCAGGTCTTACTTCAAGATCTGTGACACTTCCTTTGTAAATTTATTCACATTTAGGGTCTAAAAGGGCAAACTTGGCGTAACAGGTGTGCAGTCCTTAGACACCCGTTGACGCCGGAGAAATCTAAAACTTACTTTGTACAGGTGGCCGTTGCATCAATGTTGTAAGTTTGGAACAGGATCCAGTCTCTTTTCCACATTGTAGTTTCGACGTCAGTGATTTTTCCATCAGGGCATTGTGCATGAAGCTTCTTATAAACTCGGATATCTTGCAGAGCCGCTTCATTCATAGAAGCTAGATTCAGAATTGCCACCTTGGTGGATTCCGCTTGTACTCTTTGACCGCTTGTAGTGACGGCTCCCCCAGAGTGAGACTGAAGACTTGTGCAGTTTGAAAGCAAAACAGCAGTGCAAAGCAAAAGTGCGGCACGTGACATATTGGTAATATTGGGTAGTTTCATCAGTTTCTCCTATTGTTGGTTTGTGCCAAAGGCTTTCTCGCAGGCTTCATAAACTTCTTTTTTATTTAATCCACAGTAATCAATTTGTCGGTAGTGACCACAAAGTGTTTTTAGTTCGCTTTTAAAGCTTTCCGCATTGCTTTGATCTGTCATTGTATCAAGTGATTCGATTCCTTTGGTGAGAACGACTTCAATATATGGGCTTGTTCCGATAATCTCAGTCTTCCCACGCTCGTCTTTCTCCCCAACTTTTGGGCATAAAGTAGATGGTTCTTCTTGTTCTCTCCAGGAATAGGCGTAAATATCTGATATGAAGTTTTGAGTCTGAGCCATGGCTTCATCGCAAATATTCAAACGACCACCGCGGAAAATGGCTTCAGTAACCGGATGTGCATAAGCTCCGTCTTTAGCAACACAATTGGAAAATACTTTGCAATTGTCGTAAATTCTCTTATAGGAATTCATCAGTTTTGCTGCATAGGGCAGTCTTAGGGGGCTAACCTCTGTATTGCTGCCAAATCCACCAACTGGACCGTAGATGTAAAAGAGCATCCAGGCACCCATTTCACCATCTCTTTCGGCGGAGATAGCCAGTTGCTCATTTTCAATGCGCAGATCGACTAATTCATGTGAAGTGCAGTATTTATAAGCTGGAGCTGGAGCTGGATAGATAGGCTCAGCTTTTTCATCTCTTTCAACACTATCTGAATTGCATCCTGATAGTACAAATGCAGTAAGCATTGCCGCAAGCGTTAACAAAATTACAGGCTTGTCGGATTTATTTTCTGAATATTTCATGTCATGGATCCTTAAAATCGCTATTACTTTAGGCGCTAAACAAGGTGCAAGTTATATACCACTATGTTTAGTTCGCAATCACTCGAAGATCTACGTTCGCCGGACTGTAAAGTCCGTGCCGTCGTTCTATCTCATCCAATAGTTGTCGTTTAAGCAGTTCACGATCTTCTTTAGCACAGTCGTCAGCCTTTCGTTTAACAACAAAATAAAGTGAAGCAACGCCGACTGCGCCGACCACGGTGATGGTTAATACTGCGGGGTTGGCAAATGAAAGACCCAATGCTGCCAATTCTAAAGACAAGGATTCGCGAACACCAGGTGTACGTAGTGCGACCGTTGCGGGCAGAATCGCCATGTTCACGATCTGCAGACCATCCTTGAGGCTTTTGAGATCCTTGCACGAAATGGCCGATCTGCTAAGGCCATAATAGTAGTTCTGCTGCCCTGAAGAAACACAGCCTTCAAACAAGATGCCCTCGTCGTTTGCAAGTGCTGGTTGCGCCAGAAAGGCAACTGCTAAAGAGATAAATAATACCAAGTACTTCATAACCATGTCCTTTTTAGAAGAATGTATAAACCAGTTTAATTCTTAAAGACTTCAAAGGAAACGAGCCGCCCTGATCTCGTTTAACAAGATCGAAAGTCGCTAGAGCAGCTGGTTGAGAAAAGATTGGGGAATACAGCAGAACGTTTGTTCTGTCGCGCAAGAGTAAGCCCAAAATTCCTTTTACTGACTCGTCGCGAATAAGACGCGAATTAATAATATCGCTCCCTATAAACTGATAAGACGAACCCCAGGTATGCAAACGGTTTGTGGTACGATATGTAAAGTTATGAATTGACCCGTCAGCCCCTTCTAAGGTGCCCGCCCCTCCGTGAGAGACCTCTAGGAATGTCTTCTGAACACTTCCTGTACCGGAAAGGTTTTCGTCAAAGCGAGTTTGTTCAAGTTCAATATCTGCGATCCGTAGGTTCTTCTGGTGACCACCAAAAAACTCTTTGTTTAAATGAATTTTCGTTGATCCAAAAGTGTTGAGATCTAGAATCTGCTTTTCATTTAACTCGACATAAACCGCATCTTTGCGCACAAGCATCGTCGGTGAGGCGCTGTGGAACTTGTTGTCCAGGGATAGAACTATTTTATGTATGAAAGACATATAAAAACTCTTCATAAGACGAACGGATTCTTCTAGTGACTCAGATGCAGAAGCCAATTCCATAGTTTTTTCTTTCAAAAGTTCAAAATGTGATGACTGTGGAAGGGGCTCTAACGTTGTATATTCATAAGCTTTGATCACCTCGTTGTAGACATATAGAAGTCTTTCTGTCGACGTATCTTGAATAGACCGAACAAGGTTCCGCAGTGTCGAATCCCCCAAGTTCGCCAATGCCAGATATTTATCCTGAGCAACCAGTGACAAAGCGATGGATTGCTCGATCAAGGCAGAGGAGTTGGCGATATCTTGCAAAGTCTCCTGCAGTTTGTGGTACACCTCTGCTCTTTGTTTAACAATTCTCTCTAGATCTGCAGCAGCAGCTTTAAAGAACTGGTCGGAATTCTTGATTCTCTCAATCTCTTGTTGCAGCTCGTCCTCAGGGACGACAGCTCCAGTGAAGCCTTTGCTGATTTCAGTCATCTTTTCAAAGACAGGAGTCACTTCTTCTTTAAGCTTGTTAAGATAATCGATTTTTTCCTGAAGGCTCTTGTCTTCAAGATTTGAAATCTTCATTTTATTTAGCAGAGCATCGAAACTGGAGCGAGATTTAGTCAAATTCTCTTTGGAAAATGCCTTCTCCCAGTCGGCTTTGGCTTTTGCTCCGTAGGCGATGTAGTCCGCAACGCTGCCGGAAGTCGGAACATCGGCAAGATAGTCCATCACCGTTCCAGCGGCGGCCAAGGTCGGCTGCCCTGCCGGGATCACTTTGGATAGAGACGCCAATACTTTAATGTTCTGCCTTAAGGAGTCCCATTGATGTTTTCTGGCGACATTATTCTTTGCTTGTTCTTCAATTTGTTTATTCAGACTTAACAACAAACGATCATAAGCGGCCTCGTTATTCTTGAGGCTGATTCGCATGCCTTCGAGCTCGTTGATAGAGGAAATTCTGATGTTTTGCTTGTCGGACTCTGCGTTGATAATCTTGTTTTGCTGTTGGACTAATACCGCCAGGTGATTGCGGCTAAGTTGCTTTTTGTCCAGCAAATCAAGAATCTTCGCCGTCAGATAGTAGTTTGTTAGTGCCATATCAATCTCTGAATCAAGCTGTGTTAGTCCGAAGTCCAAGGTGTACAATGGCGCCTCTTTGTAGGAACGGCCAAAGTAATCCTGTTGCAGGTTGATTCGATTCAGCAGAAGCGCATATCGGGCCCCAACTTCAAGATAGTGACTGGAGTACTCTTTTGAAAGACCGCGCATGCTTGAAAGGTCCTCTTCGAGAACTTTTTTTACAAAGGTGAAGTTTTTTGCGATATATCTGTCGCGAATTAGTTTAAGACGAGATTTATAGAATGGCTCGGAGTGTGTTAAGCGAGGAAGGGACTCGGCCGTCGCTGTTCCGAAGCTTGCCGCTTTAAGGGGAGAGGTTGGAGAGACGGCATCTTTCCCGTTCTGCGTGGCCTTGTTTTTGATGAGTACATATCTGGGATTGACTGTGAAGTTGTCCTGTACTGCCCACATCGCGGCGTATTGAGGTGATCCGGCTTTTCCACCCTTATACACGCCTGCCTCCTTGCCAGACTTCCCTGGCGCAACGCTGGCAATTGTGTCTAAAGCTGAACCAGTCACACGTTCACCGTTAATCATATTTGCCACAACGATCACAGTACCTCCCTGACCACCAGCTCCTGGATGACCACCGGGTACCGCATCGCCCCCGTCAGAAGGCCATTGCTGTGCGCCTCGGGCAGGCGTTCTCTGTCCCCCAACGCAGTTCTTTCCTCCAGCGCGTCGCAGGACTTCTTCTTTGGTTCTAACAATTTCCGGGTTACAAGTGGGTGATTCATGCAGAGCCTCGCGATAAACGACGCCATAAGATATTCCCATTTCAGTTATGGATTCAAAAGCTGGAATGCTAACGCCGTCAGTGCCAGAGCGGCCACCACCGGCATCTTGTCCCTTGCCACCTTCCGCAATAAGTCTTTTCATGCTCTTATCGCCGTGAGTGATAATCTCGTTTGCGGCGATTTGGATATGACCTCCCGTATAACCTTCGTTTCCGTCTATACCTTGAGTTCTTTCTTTGAGAGGTTCTTGGATCGGACTTTTGGAATTTGGTGTGACCTCGATTACACCGTCATCTTCAAAAACAATTATTTCTGCATTCAGTGAAACTCTTGTGTGTGGCAAATAGATCTTGTTTTTGATGATGATTCGTTTTGCGTCTACTTTTACTGAAAAAATTGAATTGATACTTTTCCCCGCGGATACTGAGCTCGGGCTATACAGGTTAAAGGGTGCTTCATTGGCATCCAACACGACTTCTGTACCCGCAATGGAGATATTATTAGCGGTGCCATCTTGAAGTACGCCATTCAACTCCACCTTCGAAGGCTCTTTTGTAATGGTAATTGAATTATATTGATCCAGCGTAAGATCGGATGGTTTGGCCTCAGACTCTGTTAGGGCAGACGCTGATTTCAGAGTTAAAGTACCTGAGTTGTTCGATCTACTGCAGGCGGTGGCTATGGCTGCTATAACCACAAACGAAATTATGCGCATCTTCTTGTCCATTTCATCCTCCGACGAAAAATGTAATGGACCTTTTCTAAGGCAAAGGTTCTCGCTTTAGAACAGCATGTTGTTTTTGTAATATTTCGTATTCATTTTTATATCAAGAGGCTCCTTCAAGCGTGTATCGAACCTCAATCAAATAAAGCGAGCTACAAAAGATTATACGCCAGTATAATTTGGTCCAATCAGCAAACAGGGTGTCCGAAGTTCGATAATAGTATCTGTTTCTGAGCTTAGAAGAAGCGGTATGACGCTTGCTCTAGCTATTGCAGAAGACTTCGGAAAACATCAAAACCTGTTTGTTTAGATTATAAAGGCATAGCAAGGCGAAAAATGTTGGCCCTGTCTAATTTGCTGACAGAACAAAGGACTCAAATGAAGCAAAGTTCAATTGCAACACAGCTTAACAGGGCCATCCACTTTGCAGGAAGACTGCAGAAAGATATTGCCCATCAGTCCGATATCACCGAGGCCACACTAAGCCGCTTTCTAAGCGAAAAAACGGACATCAAGCTAACCACCTTCACGGCGATTCTGGCTTGTTTGAAAATTGATCTTGCGGCTGTTCTGCATAAAGAGATCAACAAGGCGTCGGGTCTTCAGGAAGATTCAGAAAGTACGGACGTTGACCGACTTCTGGAGCTGCTGCCGAAGAATAAAAGAAGAAATGCAATCGAACATCTGTTGGCTTTATCCAAAGGGACCAAGTCTTACGAGGTTTCAAAAATTCGAAAAAAAATGGAAGAAACGCTTAATAAATAAGGAGCAATCATGTACGTAAAAAATTATGCCCTTGCAAATACGGTTCTGGGGTCACCAAGAACCACGTTGAAGGGATTGGGGTCAGTGACCTTTAAGGAAGAGCATGTTCGTGAGGTGGCAGAGTCACTTCTTATGCGTTCGATTTTGGGTCTGGTTGAGCTGAACGGATTTGAACCTCGAACTGAGTGGGTTCTCAGTCGTCTGATCTGGGCAGAAAGCGAAGACGTGGATTTCGCCCTTCAGAATCTTCACGAATTTGGAATGCTGCTAAAAGGCTCAGATGGTCGATATATTTCTGTTGATATCGACTTTGATGACTATCTTTCACACCTGGACAGTCTTTCAGCCCAGTATCTGTTTTCAACAGAGCTAGGCCAATTGATACGAAATAATCCCGAAGTCATTAACACTCAAGCTACTGGTACCTATCTATGGACAGAGGAAATTTATCATAAATTTACTACGGGCCTTCAGATTTTAATCACCCAGGCCAACAAAGAGGCGGCATTAACTAATACCGAGAAAGATATGCTTGTGGGCTTTAATTTCTCGATGACAGAAGTGACTCGTCCTGTGCCTTCAAAGAATGGAAAGAAAGGTGAATAGTATGAAAGCGGCATTTTTGTTTCTTATGACCATGATTTTTGTTTCTGTGACTTGGGCGGGAGGCACTGGCTCAGGCTCAACAGGCGGCACTCGCCCGACAATGAATAGCTTGGAAAGTATGAAGTCTGTGGACGCGGTTAAGTTCCGCAACTTCAATAAAGGAAAAGTTGAGTTCTATTTCAAAGACAGGAATATTCCGAAGGCCGAGCTTTATGAGGTCAAACTTGAGGAAATCGATAACAAGTATATTGAGGCCCTGCAAAAGTCAGCGGAAAGTAAATCTTGGCAACCGGTTTTCCCAGAGAAGGATTAGAGCTTTTAAGGATGTAACGAGTCCTGCAAAGACCTGTATCTATTCTGAATCTTTTTCCAGATATTACTATTGGGGCCGGTGATACCGTCTATGCCTATGGACTCGGTTGAACCGGCAATACCTCTGAATCTATTTTGATAGTGTTGTCCCCCAGGAAGAAATCGTGCCAAGTCAGGATTGCGCGCAGCAACTGTGGGGACATTCTGCTTTCCGACCGTCTTTGAGTTTTCTTCCATCTGAAGCTTTTCGTACCGTTTATCGGCGGACGCAGCGCCGCCACCGTAGAACCCACTTAGAACTGCAGGCTCCTTGGAGTTCTTCGCCTTCAGTCGTTTAATCAAGCCGGGCTGCAGATGTGGCGAAGAAAGGTTTGCACCCTGCCCTTGCTGCCCATCAACGGGCTCCTCTCCTCCTGAAGAGGTCGGCCATGAAGTGATAATGTGCGGCTTCTTTTCGTCTCTTAGCGGCGTTGCCTGTACCTGCGGTTTTAGCCTTGCGGTTGAATTTATGTTAGAGGGTAGATCAACTTGGTTGTCTGCCTGCCTTTTGCAAATGGGATTCGTCGGTGTTTTGCTGCAAATGCAGACGGTTTGTTCTGCCATCTCTGGATTGTTGCAGTCCATTTTAGGCAGGTTTGCGCATCCGGGATAGTCCGGGTAGGTTGAGCAGATTTCTGCAGTCGCTGCCGCCCCGTTGGTAAGCAGGGCGCAGGACTGTGAGTTCGCGTGCATTTCGGAATAGTTTTGTGCGGCTGCAGATGCCTGACCCATTTTTGAGGAAAATCCCTGGCAGGAAGATAGGTTTCCGGCCATGGCGGTTCGGGCTTCACCGGCTAGGCGTGCAGATTCCGCTCCGTTGTTGCACTTGGGGGTGAGCTGTGCTGAGCAGGCTGTTGAACAAGTGGTGATCGCATTCCCACACAAAAGACGATAAGACATAAGAGCTGCATTAGCTGCCTTTGCCAGGTTGGCCATTTTAGTGCAACTCTCCCGAATCCCCATGGCACTTTTCTGACCAGCATATAATGTCAATTGGGCGGCCATGTTTGCAACGTTGCTCATGGCGGAGTTGTTTTCGTCACACGAACTAGCGGCTTTTAATGTTGCCTGCTCGCATGCATTCACCTCGGCGTCGAAGTTTTCCAAGCATTGGGTATCTGCGCTTTCGGTTGGGGCGTTGGCGCCTGAGTCTTCATCTTTATCGTCATCCTTTTCGCCGGTGGCTTTGGATTTTTCATCGTCTGGTCGGCCGGGGAGCGTTCCAAAGAGTCCATGCCCATCGTCCGGTGGTGTTGGCTCAGGAGCGGGTTCTTCTCTTCCCTTCCCGCTGTCGTAATTTTGAGATGGGTTTCTCTCTTCCATTGAACACAGCCGATAGCACAACCTAAACTCATCTTGTCTTCGCTGTATATCATCATACTGTAAGACCCTTTGATCACACTCTTTCACGCATTGCTGACTACCAAAGGCAACATTTGAAAAAATAAAAACGGCATTGGAAAGGAGCGCCGATAGAAGAAGTGTTCGTTCATACTTCATGCTCTACCTATCGGCATGACACCTGTTCTGCCTAAGAGGTTTATAAACATTTCGTTTTTACAAGGTTCTGTTTTCAATTGATTCATGTCTATAAATAGTTCACTGAAAATCGTTTAAATCAGTTGTCACTTTAAACAGTACTAAGTTTTGTGTATATAGAGCGGATTCGGAGAATTTGTGATGAAAAAAATTGTAATATCCTTGAGTCTGATTTTATTTCTGGGCTGTAATGAAGCTCGTCACGAGGGCATTAGTTTTGAAGAAACTAACGGAAGTATTATAGGTGGAACTAGAACAGATCCGATGTCTATCCCGGCTCGATCAACGGTTTATGTCGGCTTGGCGTACTATAAGAATGGTAAGCCTGTTCATGAGGCTAGATGTTCAGGAGTTCTTATATCCAAGAGGGCTATTCTAACTGCTGCACACTGTGTTGATGGTGTCACTGGGGTAGAATACGACGAAATGCATATCTATGTAGCGTTTGGAGCGGATAATTCTAAGCCATCCAATGTTACCTTATGGTGGACGTCCGGCGTAAAGATCCATCCTGACTATTCAGCAGAGGTTGCTTTTCGCAGGGGAGCACCCCACGATATTGCGGTGGTTACAATTGCCAAGGATGCTCCTGCCCCCTTTGTACCAGCCACAATATTTAAAGACTTTCAATCACTGGAGCTAGGCGAAAGACTTCTTATTTTGGGATATGGTCTTATTTCTGCTAATCCCCGAACAAAAGCAACATATCTGAAGTCAGTTTCGCTTCCATTGGCAGGCATCCTACACAACAGCTTAGAGGTTCGTGGGACGGCTGAAGAGAACGTCTGTGGAGGTGATTCCGGAGGACCTATCTTCGTTCTCAGAGATGGCAAACCTTATTTAATAGGAACGTCAGTAGGAGAGATGTTTATCGACGACCGATTGCCTTCATGCACCCAGCGTGCGGTTATCACCCGTCTTGACTACGTGAAAGTGAAAGACTTCATTGCGCCGTATATTCAACAGTGAGCTTAGGACTCTTCTATGAAAAGAATTATAGTATTTTTGACTTTGATTTTATCCGTGGGCTGTAATGAAGCCCCTCACGAGAGCATTAGTTTTGAAGACACTAACGGAAGTATTATAGGTGGGATCAGAGAGGACGCAGCTTCTTTGGCAGCACGCTCTACGGTTTATGTTGTAATAGGACTTTATAAGAACGGCAAGATTGTTCATGAGTCTCGGTGCTCTGGCGTCCTTATATCCAAGAGGGCTATTCTAACTGCTGCACATTGCGTTGATGGTAATGATGGAGTTGATTACGATAAGCTAAAGACTGTTGTCGCATTTGGAGCTGATATTTCTGTTCCATCTAATATTACCGTATGGGCGACGTCCGAGGTAAAGATCCATCCTGACTATTCTAAAACTGGAGACCCTCATGATCTTGCGGTCCTCACAATAGCCAAAGATGCTCCTGCTCCCTTTGTGCCAGCCAAGATATTTACAGATTTCCGATCATTGGAGTTGGGTGAAAGACTTCATGTTCTGGGATATGGTCTTAGTTCTATTAATCCTCGAACAAAACCAACATATCTCAAATCAGTTTTTCTTCCATTGGCAGGCATCCTGCACAACAGTTTCGAGGTTCGTGGGACGGCTGAAGAGAACGTCTGTGGAGGTGATTCCGGAGGACCTGTCTTCGTTCTCAGAGATGGCAAACCGTATTTGATAGGAACCTCCGTGGCTGAGATCTTGATCGACGACCGATTGCCTTTATGCACCCAGCGTGCGGTAATTACCAATCTTGACTATGTTAAAGTGAAAGACTTCATTGGTCCCTTCTTATGAAACTAGCTTGTGCTGCTGGAGCGGTTCTGCAACGGGGCTCCGGCGAAGATCTACTGCGCTCGACAGTAAGGCAACGAGCGCGTATAGTTCAGAATCGCCCTTTTATTCGCCCTCGTCTGCGCGACCAACCTTTTGGGGTTGTCAATTAGTGGCTGCCAATATCGACCCAATCCACGATTACTACCTGTTCCAATATAGGGTGAAGAGTCCAAATACATTCGCATCGTCTTGATCGCGCAATCAATGTTTTTCTTGTCGTTAAAGGTGTCTGCTGTGGTTTTTAATAAGCCACAAGAATCACCTTTAGACATGCTGAAGAGTCCATTGCTGCTAACCCCAAAATGCTCCATATATGTCGCCGTGGATCTAAAGCCACTTTCAATTTCTGACAGTTTCGATGCGAACTGAAGCCAGAAGGCGCGTCGTTGACTGAGAGTTAAATTATTCCAGTTGGGGCAATAGCTCGTGGCATCTTTCGGATTGTAGTTGGCCAGGCCCTCTCGATCAATGGCTTCAAGTGTGTAGGTGGACCATGTTTGGCTTTTGTCATGATAGTGCCAAACCGGCAAGGCCGTTCCCAAAGGTGGCTTAGGTCCGTCATAGCTTGATTCGCAGTTTGTGCAAGAGCTGCCAGAACCAAAGCGGCCGGAAAAAAAGGACCCTATCTTAGAACCTGCCATTGAGAAAAGATTCAAGGCCTTTGACATCGCAGAGGAGCTTTCAGGAGTGAACAAATTCGATGCAACTCCGATGAACAGAATAAGCAGGACATGTCTTGGAACTGACTTCAATCTGCATCTCCCGTTTTTTTACAATATGGCAGGGAACGCAGGTGCTTTTTCAAGGCTTTCTGACTGGCGAAGGTCCAATCGCGATCATAGATGGGGTTAGGTACAAATATCTGCCAGTTACCTCCAAGCCCTTTGATTCCGTCATGCCCACCGATGGCATTGGTGTGTACCAACCAATACTTCATTGTGTACACCCCACACCGAAGATTCTTTTGGGGGTCCAGTGTGTCTGCTCTGGATTTCAAGTAGCTACATTGAGTGGTCGACATCGCCAATAGGCCGTTGCTTTCCTGGCCTGCCGCCGCACCTTTGTCGTGGTGAACCATCGACGGATTTAAAACACTCTCTATTTCGGCCATTTTTGAAACCATGTTCAGCCAAAAGTTCTTGCGTTCGGCCAACGTTAGACCTTTCCAATTCGGGCAGTAATAAGCAGCATCTTTTGGGTTTAGATTTGCCAGTCCTTCTTTTTCGATGGCCTCCATGGTGTACTGAGTCCATTTTTCACCATCTGGGTGCTCGGCCCATACGGGAAGGCCCGATCCTTCGGGCGGCTTCGGTCCGCGATATTGAGCGACACAGTCAGTACACGAGCTCGAGGTGCCCAGGGCTTTTCCGAAAAGTCCCTTTATGTTTGAGCCAAGTGTGGAAAAGAAACTTAAAGCCTTCGCCATTGCAATGGCTTCCATAGGCACACTTTGTACCGTCAAAGTAAGAGCCAATAGCAGGACAACTTTTTTCATTATCTGGTGCCATCCACTTCGGATGTAGGTGCTGAGGGATCTACGAACTCGTAGTCACTGTCTTTGGGTGTTGCGTCTTCTGAGCTTGTCCCCAATGCAATAAACTTCTTTTGCTCTGGGCAGTAGAAGCAATTATTTGCTTTTTCCAATGGGGAACATTCTCCGGCATTTTTATAAGATTGCAGATTAGGATCAGCCAATAAAGTCGATGGAGTCAGAATTAAAAGAGCAAGCAGAAGTCGACACATTTTTAACCACCTTATGTAAACTAGAATATATTCATACCTCGGTCGGTGTCTAAAAAAAACTTTTGGCAGGACCAATTTACTGAGGTGATAATCTAAACATCAAAGGATTGATGATGTTTAGATTTTTCGCTTTTGTTTTTGTTCTTATTGTAACCTGTTCAGCGTCCGCAGTTGTCGATACGTCCACCGGTTCTTTCGTGCATTCATGGACTGACTTCGAAGGGCGTGGGATGGATCTTAGGCTAAGTCTTGTCAGGACTTATCATAGCCGCTCCAATCATCGTGGGTGGTTTGGTTATGGCTGGTGCACAGGCTTAGAAACAAACCTGAAGAGAAGCGAAGATCTTCTTGAGATAAACTACTGTGGTGATGGACGTGTGGCCGTATTTAAAGCCGAAGGTTCACAGTTTAAAGGGGCCCTGGCGTCTGATGGAATAGTTAAAAAGGTGGACTCAGTCTACAAACGAACTTTGCCCGATGGAACTATAGAGACCTTTAATTCTGAAGGAGCTCTTGTCGAAATCCGCAAGGGAAAGCTCTTCATTCAGGTAAAGTATAATAGTAAAGGTGTCCCTTCCGAGATTACTGACAGCGGTGGGCGCTTGGTCAGCATACTTTCAAATTCCCAGGGAAATATTTCCCTTATCCAATTCCAGCTCAACGCCAAAGGCAAAGATATCAAACCGGTGACCATTGGGCAGTACTCTTATGTCGCCGATAATCTTGTCGAAGCGAAGAACGCCTGGGGTAACACTTATACATATGAGTACGACAAAAAACACAATATGATTGGCGCAAAATGGCCAGGAGAAAAGTCTGTCACGATATCTTATAATAATAGTGATTGGGTTCAATCTGTCAGCGGAACGGAGATCTGCAAAGAATTTTATTCTTATAAATTGGACAACTCTCGAAAGCCGCCTCGTTATGCCGTGACTGTGAAGAAGGACTGTCCTGATGGGGTCAAGATTGAGCGCGCCTATGCTTACACCTATGCATTGGATAACAGCCGCATCGTTGCCGCAGACTATGATGAAAGCGGCGTGAAGCGAGAATACGTCTATGAGGGCGACAATGTGGTCAAGGTTGTGGAACATCGCGGAGTGTTCCGTTTCACTTAGTTTGACCGGGTTCGTTTCAGATACTTTGACCACCTGATTTTTGAGGGTTTATTGGTCTTTCTACTCGCTGTCAATATCGTTGAAAGTTATTCGTCCCTTCATGCGGTGACTGGGGCCTTCAAAAATGCAAATATGGGCATTCTCGAACATCCTGTCGATGGCAGCACTTGCCAGGATCGGATCGGTAAAAACTTGTGGCCATTCTTCAACGTCGCGGTTGCTGGTTAAGATCATAGCCGAATTGTGCTTGCGTCGATCAAATAAATCGAAGATCTCCTCACTCACGTCTCGTGGCATTGTTACGACGCCCCAGTCATCCAAGATCCATAGCTTTGATGTTAGAATTTGTTTGAATAAAACATCGAGCTTATTGTTCTCGCGCGCTTTACGGATCTTTGTCCCAAGTCTTTTTACACTCGTACAAAAAACACTGTGACCAGCCTGCGCAGCGCTCATCCCAAGAGCAATCGCAAGATGACTCTTGCCCGTGCCGGGACTTCCCAAAAACAATGCAATTTCGTTGTTCTCGATAAACTTTAAATCTTTCAGATCCTCGATTTTTTCGCGCGGGAGTTTTTTATTGAAATCCCAATTGAACTGCTCAAAGCTTCTTCGCTCTGGGAACTCCGCTTTCTTAATCCTTTTTTCTACGGCGTTATCTGCCCTTGCATCTAATTCCGTGGATAGAAGCTCACTGAGCCACTTAAGATCCTGGCTGCGTTTTCCTTTTTGAACTAAACCCTCGATCTCTGCGGATGCCGCGGGCATTCGTAACTGCTTTAACTGATCGCGTATCACATCTATTGTCATAACTGTCTTTCCTTTCAGTGGGCCTGGTTGCTATGAACCAGACGTAAATGGTTTTTATACTCACTCATGTCGCGCGCAAACTTACCTCCCACCGTCTGCGCGGATAAAACCTCCTCATGACGAGGAGCTTTGGGTTTTGGCTTTGCCATAATATTCAATAGTTGATGAACTGTTTTTAAATTTACCTGTGATAACTCCAGCGCTGAAAGGCAGGCCTTGTCGATGTCGGCATTGCTGTACTTCTTGTTCAGCGTCAGAAGACCCCATACGCTGCGTGTATCAACAAAACCTTCGCCTCGAGCCAAAATAATTCCTACAAAGCGCTCAACATTGACGCCGATAATTTTTGCTTGCTTCAGATAGTGACCATGATCTTGAAGAGTCTTCTCCCAAGACTCCTTGTAATGATCTTTACAGGCTTTACTTGTGAATTTATCTTGGATGCGCTCGTAAACTTCTAACAGTCGACCGTTGCAGTAGATACTTACTTGAACTGAATTACCAATCACCAAAGCTATTTCGCCTTTGAGTCTTGTGTCTACTCGGTAGTACTTGTTTGCAAAGCGAACATAACCATCAGACCTCACTGTTGAGCGAGTGATGGTTTCCACTTCGTAGCGTAATAAAGGAAGAGGCTTTAACAACGAGGCTTCATCGTTAAGAAACACATCCAAAGGTTTTTGTAGGTGAGTCCCGTGCTTTCTCTCATTGGCGATACTCATCTTTTTATTCATGTGTGACTGTGCGCCGCTCAGTGAATATTGGGACTTATCGTAGGATTCAAAAAGGCGACGCTTCATTGGAACCATTCGCTCCACTTTGCCTTTTTTCTCTGGAGAATAAGGCGGCAATGCCTCGACAACGAACCCGTAGTGCGAGGCCAGTCTTTCAAAGGCCGGGTTCAACGTCGGCTCGTGCTTTGATGCCTCATGAACAAAGACTTTGGGATTATCAGAAGTCACTTTACGAGGGACTCCGCCAAGTTCCTCAAACATGCTTATTAAAACTTCGGCAGTTGTTTCAAAGTCGAGTTTCTCTACAACTCGGGCCATCTCGTAACGAGAATGCCCAAGAACGCCAACGAAAATCCAAATTGTTTTTTTCTTTTTTGTGACAGGATCGACGACGTCAAAGAGCTTTCCCCAGTCCACCTGCAGACATTCCCCCGGTGAGTGAACAAGCTCCATCACATTGCGCGCAGGTGCGGATCGCATAAGTTTGTGGCGGTGAATGTAGCGGTAGAAGTTAGATCGCGGGACAGAGAGCGGAAGCTCTTCAAAAATACTTTGCGGACTCCAGCCAAGTTCAATGCGCTCCTTGATCCATTCGCGCTTGGGATCTAAGATGGCATCCGTTTCAATGGCCTTCTCGCTGCGACCATCGCGCAGCGGAAACAGCGCCTCTGGGTAAGGTGGGATTTCTTTTGAGGTTTTGCAGTAGATTTTCTTCTCTGGGTTTGCGACGGCTACATAGCCATGCTCTATCGCCTGGTCGCGGATTTTTATGACGTAACCTTTGCCTTTACCAGTTGATTTAGTCAGTGCGGTGAGTGAGTGTCCTTCGCGAAGGCCTTCGACGATTTTTCGGTCCACTGTGATTTTCTCCAAGTCCTTTTTTCTGAGTTTCCGCATGCGTATTCCTTGCTGTAGTCTGGTTGTTAAACCAGCAGCTTAGCGCATGGGATCAGATGGAGAAAATGTGCTGAAAACGTAAGCAATTGCCCGGTCAAATTAGGTGGGATTTACTTCCCCCAAAGCCGGTCCACTTACGTGGGATTTGCCCCCCTTGAAACCGGTCAAACTACGTGGGATTGGACAATCGCGGAGAAAATCAAATCGCCACAACAATCAAAAGAAACTCCAAAGGTCATATTATTTCTGTAGAGAACCCTTTTGAGGTCAAACGTTATAGCTACAAGACTGGGGATACTCGGGACTTGGTGGTGAAGGCAGAGATTGAATTGGTGGTTCTGGGCAAAGTAGCATCGCTGGAAGCTTATTCTTTTGGCTATGACGGAAATGATCGACTTATCTTTGCGCTAAAACCTGACAAAACAAAAATTGAATTTAAGTGGTCAGAAGACGATGTTCTGACGCAAGTACAACGCCCCGGAGTTGCGGTTGAATTGGTGTACGGCTCAGACAACGAAGTAACGGGCGTTAAGTTTGGTGGCAAGACGTTGCCGGTGAGTATTTATGAGGCCGGAGCCACAGCTCAAGAGATTGCAGCGGTTGAGACTTATATCGACTTCCATAGGATGCAAAAGCTGACGATTCCCTCTTACTAAATGAAGCTGTGTTACCCCCCTTGGGACGCCATTTTCGTGAGCCCCCCTTTGATTTTCGGGGGCTCGGTCGCACCCTCGTATGAGGATTATATTGACCTGAAGCCCCCAACCTCAACTTGACTAAGTTCATGCGGCCCCATAAATTCGTCGACCTATGAACAAAGAATTTATGTTAAGAGCCATCGAACTTTCCAGAAACAATATGAACGCGGGTGCGGGCGGTCCTTTTGGGGCTGTGATTGTAAAAGACGGAAAGATCATTGGTGAAGGTTGGAATAAAGTAACCTCTTCCAATGACCCAACGGCTCATGCTGAGGTTTCTGCGATTCGCGACGCCTGCGCGAAGAGCAACAGCTTCGAACTGGCGGGTGCAGAGATCTATACAAGCTGCGAACCTTGCCCGATGTGCTTATCAGCAATTTACTGGGCGCGTATTTCTAAGATTTACTATGGAAATACACGTAAAGACGCAGCCGAGATCAATTTTGACGATGACTTCCTTTATCAGGAAATCCCTAAAGATATTAAAGACCGTAAAGTTCCCATGATCCAATGTGCTCATGCGGAAGCCCTTGAGGTCTTTAAAGAGTGGGACAGCAAGTCCGACAAAATCCCCTACTAAAGCCCAAGAAATAGTTCAGGACTCCTGCCCGGAAGTCTTCTTAGAGAGAATAAAGGAATGAAAGCACTTTCATTCCTTTTTCTGTTTTTGAGCGTTTTTTCCGTCGTATCTTGTCAGCATAAGGAAAAACAAATCCCTAGAGATATCGCCTCATTACAAGCTAATGGGGGGATGGAGGGTATTTGGTTTTTACAAGGCACCTCGTCTACGCGGGGTCCGTACAATGGAGAGTTGGAACTGCGTAAGTCTCACGACGGGACCTACGACGTTGTCCGAATGGTCACCTATATCAACTATTTCTTCGATGGCTTGAAAGTTCAGGAAGTCTGGACTGGAAAAGCCGTTGCCACAGGCGAAAGCCTGACGATCTCTTATGATCTGAAGCAAGCCGACTTCATCACTCGTTTGGGCGACCTGAAGCGGGATCCTTCGGACTTCAGCAATACTATTAATGTGGTGTCCCGTTACACCGTCACCCCCAATGGGCTGGCGACGTCCTATGCGGATAAGAAAGTTTCAAGCTATACCGAGTGGATTACGACAAAAAGGGAGCTTGAATCCAAACCTCTCTGGGTGAATCAAAGGCAACTGATCAGCGCCAAGGGCCCTAAGATTCCCCTGGTTGTGCGTGGAGTAATCAATGTCTTTAAGAAAGACATTGGCTATGAAAAAGACCCTTTGGTGAAGTCTTACAAGAACAGAAAAGAGTACAAGGATGAAAATCCTTATATCGTCTTTGATCCAACGGATTTTGAATTCTATCGTCGCAACAAGGATATAATTCGCGTTGCCAATAAGATCGTGGACGACATCAGCATCACTGAAGCCGTTGTGAAACGAAACGCCTATGCACCGACTTTAGAAGAAAAGGCCCGCAGCTATGATCGAAATGCACGGGACTTTCATATCAATGAAGCCGGGATTGTAACTCCCTCCCAGATTGATGAGCAGGGGCGCTTGGTTGCTTTCAATCTTCACGGGGATGCTGCGCTGTGGACGGGAATGTACCTGGGGTCTCAGGCAATGCGCTATCAGCTAACCAAAGAAGTTGAGGCGTTGGATAACATCAAACGCACCCTACGCGGCTTGATGACACTGATGGAAATAACCGGAGATCCGCAGCAGTTTGCCAGAACGCTTGCGATCTATAATCCGGCCAAAGGACTTCCCGATTCCATGTGGCACCAGGGCAAAGGCAAGTTCCAGCATCTGATGTGGCAAGAAGGTGGCAACAACGACATGGTCAAAGGAATCACACATGGATTCCTTTGGGCAGGACTGGTGCTGCCCAAATCTGAAGTGGAGCTGTGGCGAGATTTAAAATCTTATTCTCGCAAGCTGATTGACCTGCAGGTCGTCTGGGATAAACCACAGAACAAAGCGGCGGCTTTGGGGTTGGCGGCATGGCTGACCAATGATCCCGCCTTCAAAGAACAGTACATCGGATATTATGGCAAAACTAAAACGAAACTCAGTGGATTTAGCTTCGACACCACTTTCTATTGGCATGGATCTGCCGACTGGAGTGGGATTAACTTAGGGCTGGTGGGGGATATCACCGATATTACGATTGCCGATCTGTTGGGGCAGACAAAAATTCGCGATCAATTGCGCGAGCGCCTGATGGATGCATGGGTGACTTACGCCCCCGCACAAAGACACCTGCAAACACTGGTGGCTTACGGCTTTGCTTACAAGCATGGAACGCGCGGAGGAAACTTCCGTTCAGAAAGCAGTGATGCGAAATTTGCCGAATCCTTAAAGCAGGCAAGTTGGGGTTTGCGAGAGATCCCCTATCCCCGTCCTAACTTGAATGTCAGCATCGACCATTCGCTGCGACCTGATTGGTGCATGTCACCGATTCCAAGGTTGTTCTGGAAGGCTTTGAAGAAGCCAGAACCCCCGATCGATTATTTCTATCAAGGGCTTTACAACTATCCGATCTTTGAGCTGCAGGCCTTTGCCAGCAACTTTGTCTGGAAGGACACGGCTTTTGGTTATCAGATTTCACATGTCAAGGGTGAAGAGGAATCCGGAGTGGACTATCTTTATGCCTATTGGTTAGCAAAATACGTGGGTGCGAGTAATGTTGAGTAAATGGATCTATACCGCTGCCTTAATGGTGTTCCTGGCAGATGCGGCTTGGGCAAAGAAAGAGATTCTGGTTTTAGGCGGGGGCGGAGAACCCGAGGGCGCAACCACAATCTTTGATGAGACACTTAAGAACTTGGGCACGTTTTCCAAAAGCGCCGGGTGGAAGCCCACCGTGGTGTTTAACGGTGGCCACAAGACAACGGAAGCTTTGGCCAAACAAGCCGGCGGCGGAAAAAATATCCCTGCAACGACCGACAATCTGAACAAACAAATTGAATTGTTTAAGCAGAAGATTCAAAAAGGCGAACTGAAAAAGGGTGATCAGCTGATGATCAGTGTGGCGACCCATGGGCTGGAGGCGGCTCCTCCTTTTGAAACTCATGCGGTGTCATCAAAAAATGGCACTTTCAACATGGATCGTCTGAAAGCTCTTCGTGATCTGGCAGAAAAAAAAGGCGTCAAACTTGCGATCATGGATTTTAGCTGCCATTCCGGGGCCACCTTAAAGTTGGGCACAGATAAAACATGTGTGATCTCGGCTGCATCTTCCAATGTGGGCTATAATACGACGGGATCTTCGATTGCGGGCAATTTGAGGGCCGGGGGAAATTTAGAGTATGCCTTTCTGGGGGCCAGATCTTCGCCGGCGGGTTTGTCTCCAGGGACACCGCAGATTTCCACAGAGGCAGGCAGAAAAACCTACCAGGCCACAGCCTTTCTTTCTGACTCCATGAGAGAAAGAAGTTCCTTGGATACCTGGGCTGAAAAAGGCAAGAAGGCGGAAGCCTGCAATCTGACAAATGCATCGTATGTGAAACTTGCACGAGAGCTCAAAGACATTAAGGAATCATATGGACGACTGTCAGGCATTCGTGCCTTGGCGGGACTGCCGGATGTGGATCAAGCCAAGGCTCAGCTTCAGCAGGCAATTAAGACCTATGAATCGGCCCGCAATCAGGCGTTGGCAGCTCATCGTGCCCAGAGTAAATACGACCAAGAGGTGTGCTTAGAGCTGGTGCCGAAGATGAATTACTGTGGAACAATGACTCAATTTGATTTCGGCTACGAGGAAGTAAAAAAACAAGCGGCCTCCAACCCGTCTCCGGCCATCAAGGCGGAACTTCGGGCCTATGAGAAGTTTGTAAAACGAGAGGACTTCAAAAAATGGAAGGCAGCTGCGGCCTCCTACGCAAAGCAGGCTGATGATCTTTACTGGAAGGCGGAAAAGGTCGGCCAGGCGGAAAGAAAGATATACGATGCTCTTTACACTCGTTACTCAAAAGAATCCAAAGCACCGAATCCGTGCAGGGACTTTAAATTATGAAATCTAGAATGTGGAAAACTTTGTTAATATCTGTGATGCTGGGCTTTTCTGTGAAATCCTTTGCGCAAGAAAGCTTCAAATGCGGTGAGTACGATATTACCGGAGTCGTCAAAAAATCCGATGGTAAATTTGTGTTGAAGTTGTACGAAGGCTCGATGAGCGAAATCACCCTGTCTTTGCCGGTCGATCTTGAGGCGGCGGCCCAGGTTTATGAAAACAAAGCTGTGCTCTTAAAGGCGAAGATGATGGCCCCTGTGAAGGACACTCGTGGCGTGGTGCAGTCCCTTCTTTCTGATGAGGAAGTTAAAAAACTTTTAGGCCCTGAGTCGCCATATTCAGCGCGCTTCCTTCGCGAGGATATCAAAGAACGCGTGCCAGATCCTCTGCATCCGGATCTGGATTCGGGAATGATACTCACAAAAGAACTATCCTGTGATGGCACTCGAACGCCAAGCTCGAAAAAGTCAGGGAAGTCAAAAAAGTAGGATTTGCTAAACCGGGGAACTTCCTCTAAAAAGGCTGCATTATGAAAAAGAAAACTGGAAGAGACTCAAAAGAACTGGCCGACTTTGCTTTGGGTGAAAATCAAACCAAGTATCCAGAAACCTATGCGCCGGAGGTGTTAGAAGCCTTCGACAATAAAAATCCCGGCAAGATTGCCTGGACGACTTTTGTGTGTACCGAGTTCACCTCGTTGTGCCCCAAAACCCGTCAGCCGGATTTCGCCAAGATTTTTGTGAATTACATCGCTGACAAGAAGATGGTCGAATCCAAATCTTTAAAGCTGTACCTTTTCAGTTTCCGCAACCACGGGGACTTCCATGAAGATTGCGTGCAGACGATCTGTGATGACCTGGTGAAGTTGATGAAACCGAAGTACATCGAAGTTATAGGTGAATTCACTCCGCGCGGAGGCATCGCGATTTATCCTTACGCAAACTACGCAGCAAAGGATAAGTTCTTCCAGGACTTGTATAAAAAGCGCATGAGTGAATACGCCCCGGGAAAATACTCCATGGAGCTTTCCAAGCTGTACTAAGGCTGAATTTGGAAAGTTTCACCCTTGGCATGACTTGCAAGGTGAGCAATATGGTTCAGCGGTATATTATACACATTCTTTTTGCGGCTGTCGGGCTCACTCTGAGCCTTGGTGCCTTTGCTGCCGACCTTACCTCCACCTTTTACACTGTTTTAAATAGCCAGCCATCGTTAAGTGCGCAGGAGCAAGAAGGCCTTAGGGCTTATGATATCTATCTAGTGCCGGGTATCTTGTCTGAGTCCTTCCTGGATGGTGATGAACGATCCTCGATCACGTTTTCTCGTTTGACGGGGGAATATTTTGAAGCTCAGCAAAAACTACTTCAGAACCATTACGGCTTGAAGGTTCAACGTCTTTCCAGTTCTTCACAGTCTGTTGCAGAGATCAGAGCCAACATTCGTCATGCTCTTACCGTATCGCGGTCGGCGCAAAGAAGGGCTTTGTTTGTTACCCATTCCTTGGGTGGGCTGGCCTTGCTAGAAGAGCTAGTGAGTTTTCCCGGCCATCAGAGTGTGATCGCGGGAATCATTTTTTTACAAAGTCCATTTCAAGGTTCCCCAGTGGCTGATGTTTACTTTGAAGGGCCATTGCATTTACACAAATGGCTGCGACCGATCATTCCGTACTTCAACACCTCTCCAGACACCATACATTATTTGAGCACTGCCGTTCGCAGACAGTTTATGACTGAAAACCGAATGATTATTCAGGAGTTGACTCAACGAGTTCCGACAATCACCGTCGGGGGCGTCGTGAACGGCCACAGCAGTTTGTTCACTCCGGCCGTCAATATCATCGCGACAGGCTGCTTTAAAGTTGTTCTGGGTCAATGTGTGATCCGCACGTCTTTCAAGGGGCCCTATGACTCCAGCGATGGCATGGTTCCGTTTGAAAGCTCTAAAATTGGTTCCGCCGACTTCATTCGCCTTGAGGGCGTAGACCACGGCGAAACGGTCGTAAATATCCCGTTCGAACAGCACAGCAAGGATCAACTAACGACAGCGTTGCTGAAGACCCTATTTTCGAAGCTTGATAGATAGTACAAGCGCCTAAGAAACAAATTTTATGGGAATAAAATGGCGGAGAGGGAGTTTTGATCCTCCCGTACTCGCCAAGTTATTGAGATCATTGCTGTCTCAAGTCTCAGCAATAGCAAAAAGAAGCTCTCAGTAGCACGCACTGTCTATTTCCGTAAGTTTCGTAATTGAACAACATTGTCAGCCTGAGCTGCCGGGAGCCTGTATCCCAACTTCTCAGTGCCATCTTTAAGTTCAATACCTGACTTGCGTAGATAGACGTTTGTTGTCTCCATGTCGGCGTGTCCCACTATCGCCATCACTCGCGCAAGGCTTTCGCCCCTTGCCAGTAGGTTTGTGATAAACGTCGCTCGTAAGTCATGGAAACGAATCTCTGTGATCTGAATTGATTTGCAAAAGCATTTTAACACCTTTGCAGCCTCGCCTCTGGTCCACTCTGTCGGATGCGGAAGTACAAATTCTTCTGGGCCTCTTTCGAGTTTCAACTCTTTGAGAAAACTCGAAAGCTCGCCCGAGATCGGCACAATCCGCATCTTTTGGTTCTTTGTACTGGTGAATCCATTTTTAGAACTCCATGACTTCGAGACGGATATAGTTCCATTCTCAATATCCACATCTGACCATTTAAGAGCGTAGAGTTCACCTGAACGCATTCCCGTAAAAAGAGCCACAACCCATATTGGATAGAAACGATGATTCGTTGCCTTGGCTTCCGTTAGAAAAATCTCAACCTCTTTATTGGTTAAAACCTTCTTTTCGGTTTCAGGCACCTTTACCATCATTCCGTTACAAGGGTTTCGATCAAGCTTTCCGTGATCCACAGCCATCTGAAGAACACGCTTGATGATCTTTAGAACCCATTTGCGTGTATGCATCGTGGTTTCTGGGGGAATCACCTCGAAGATCAAAGAGTGAACATCAAGTTTTGTGATGTCCTTAAGCTCTTTGCCTTTGAAGGGTTTATTCACCCACTTATCAAGCGTCTTCTGATAGCTATAAAGAGTAGAAGGGCGGTAAGTGACCTTCATGATGTTCAGACACTCTTCTGTCCATTCTTCCCATCGTGGATCAACCTTGGATTCTTTTAGAACCGCAAGCTCGCGCTTTAGCTCGAACTCGATCACCTCGGCTTTGCGAAGTGATTCGATGTTCGTTCGCTTTCGCTGAACCCTTGTTCCTCGGGCGTTAAATCCATTCACATAGACTTCAAAAAGTTTTTTCCCGTCTTTGATTATCGTTCTGACTGCCATAACTTAGGCTCCTTTTCTGATGAAAAGGGCTTGGCAATCCCTCAGACGAAACCGGAGCCTTCTACCAAACTTGTAACCAGGAACCTGATCTCGATGGACCATGATCCTAAGTGCATTTGAAGACACTCCTAAAAACTTTGCGGCCTCATTCGTTGTTAGCCATTCTTTGCTATTCTGATTGTCAAAGAGCCTTGGCACTGGAAAAGCCAGCACCGTGTTTTCGTTCTGCATTTTTATTCCTAAAATTTCCACCCAACAAAAGGTGAAACATAGAACTCAAAAATGCGCGCAAATCGTTATATCTTAAAATCTCAAATCTATCATTTTAAAGCACGACTGCTTTAAGCAGTTTCCTTCTCTAAACGCTCGGCAATCCATATTTTAAGTAGCGTCTGATAACCGATATCGCCTTTCTTGCGAGCCACTTTTTTCAGTTTAGCCACCATCTCTTTTGGAAGCCTGATACTTGTTGAAACCCCGGAAGCTTTCTTTTCGGGCTTCACCTCAACGGACTTTGATTCATCCCATTCGCTAGGATTGTATTTGTATGCTTTTACTTTTTTCTTCATAAGTCCCATCCAGTTATGATTCTAGCCATTGATGCGCCAAGGTCTTCAAAGATCAGTCGAAGACTTCTACCGCCGTTGGTTCTTCCGTCTATGCGATACCGTCTTGGCCCATGTTTTTTCTTGTTGGGCGTTATCACATAGCGATTGAAGAACACTTCCTCGGCCTCTTCTGGGCTTATGTGGTGTGCTCCAAGGTGCTCTTCGTTGTCCTCATCCCAAATGAAGAAGTACCAACGCTTTCCCGTAAGACCAGACATACCTATTGTACCTCATTTGTAGCTACAAGTAAAGATGCCTGTTTTCTTGCCATGCATCGTGCCCTCACCAGAGCTTTTAGCTTGTCTGATTCCGCGTTCTTCAATTCCGATTCCTCGTCTCTAAACAATCTCTTTTTCTTTTCTAAAATCATGTTTTCACCCAGTTAAAGCCTTGGGTTTTCAATTCTTTGGCCAGACCCGAGACCCCTCTCAATCAACTTGTTGGGTGGGAGGGGTCTCGGGTCGTCCGGACAAAGATCCCCCGGCCCAAGGCGGCTTGGTTAAAGAAAGTCTCAATTTATTAAAACAGCAGTTGTTTTGGTTGCTTAGCTCACGATTCGGACTTCGTTTCGAAGTCGATTTTATCCCATTCGTTACATTCAAAAAATGAGACAGCTATCTCATTCATGTGCGCATGGTGTTGCTAGTTCTCGCGTCCCTTTCGGGCTGAGCGATTCGACTTTCGATCCCTGAAAAATTTGTGCGCCCATAATACGGGAACTGAGGCCGGGGCCTCACTGCCAACTCTCATGATGACATTTGGCACCTGTGTCTAAATTCAGCGGTGTTCGCGTATTCGGTAGCTATCAAATCTTTGGTCTTGTTTCAAATTGATACGCCCTTTGGTTAATTGAGGCTCTACAGCACGTTCTCGTTTATCAAGGAAATCATTGAAGTTACCGATAGCATTTGGAGAATCACATCTCAGGAGTTAGCTTGAGTGAATTGCAGGAAAAAACTATTGGAAGGTCGGATCTTTTAGTTTCCCATTTTTTGAACCTTTTAGGAATTGGGATATTGCTTTGGGGCACCTCTGTTCGAGCAGAAGGGATCTGCCAACATCGAGATCAAAATAATCAATTTGATTTGTTTAACCTATCAAAGACCATTTCGGAAAATTTTAACGATGATATGGCTGCAATTTATCAGGAGGCGTTGAGGTGCCCTGATAGGGTATGGAATTCGCCGCATATAAAATTAGGTACAATTCCGACATACTTCTATCGCGCCTCTGAATCTACAATGTGCAAGTTAGAAAACAAAGATTCGGTATGTTTAGACAGTAATGATGTTTTGGAGAAAGATTCTGCCAAACGGTATCTGGCTGACTTTGTTGGATACGCGATATACTTCGATCAAAAAAACAGCCGAGAATATTTAGTCTTGAATCGAAGCTGGAAAGACTTTCTGTCTAGCTTTTTTCTTTCCGGAAGTTTGACGCAATAATTTAGTGTAGAGTTTTCATTTTTTCTTCCCGATTTTTTGACTTTCGATCTGCTCTGGCATTTTCAATTTTTTCACGGCGTTCATTTAATACCAGACCACCGCGACCAAAAAACATATCTGCTGGGCGTAAAAAGTTGATTCCCGCATGCAGCCGCTGGTGATTGTATTCGTAGCTGTACTTGTTCAGTATTTCCCAGGCCTCTGCAAAGTCGCTAGGCTGCCCTGGGCGAAGAGCTTCTTGTTTGACCGTGCCGTTGAGCCTTTCGATCTTTCCGTTGGTCTGAGGATGATTTCTGCGCGTAAATACCTGCTGGATCTCGAGCTTCTGTAAAAGTCTTTTAAAATCGTGACTGATAAATTGGCTGCCATTGTCGTTGATCAGCCTTGGCTTGGCATGGGGGTACTTGTCTTTCACTCGCTGAACAAAGCCTTCAACTGAACCACCCAGCATGTCAGTCATTAATTCCCAGTCGAGCAAGTATCTTGAGTACCCATCAAGCATCATAATTAAAAAATAAAAAACTCCACCAACTTTGACGTATGCGATGTCCGTGTGCCAGTGATAGTGAACATGCTTGGGCTTGTGGCGGTATTCTTTTTCAGTGCCGCTATTTTCGACTCGGTTCCAGCCTTGAAGTCGATTGTGTTCAGATAAAATATCGTACACTTTACTCTCTGATAAAAAGGCCACATTTTCGTCGACCATTTGCCAGGTGAACTTGCGGTAGCCAATATCCGGATGTAGATCTCGATACGCTAACACTGCCGCCACCTCATCAGGACGAACGCTTGCGGCACTTAGGACAGGCTTTTTTTCTGAAACGACATTCGGCAGCTTTTGCCAGTCGTAATAGGTGGATTTTTTTATACCAAATAATTCTAAAATAATTTCTAAAGAAAGATCCGTTCGCTGCTGAAAATTAGAAATGTCAGCGGCCGCAACGGATCTTAAATGCCTCGGAATCTCTACAGAAGGCCCGATTCCCCAAGACTTTTTTTTAATTCAATAACTTCACCGGCGATGTCGGCAATAATGGCTTGTTGGCGTAAGTTCTTCTTTTCAAGTTCCTCGATCTTACGAAGCTCCGCCTTAGTGGGGCCAGAGTCAGGCTTTTTAAACCCATTCAGAGCAGCTTTTAAAAACTGTTCCTGCCAGCGATAAAACCCGGCGGGACTGATATCATACTTCTTGCAAATCTCCGACACAGAGGTCTTTGTCGTCATCTGCTCTTTTACGATTTTGAATTTCTGGTCTGGCGTGTAGTGCCGACGTGCTTTACCCTGATCTTGTTCCATTTACTTCAACTCCTTTTGACGCAATATCGAGATTAAATCATCCCTTAAATATCCGCGTCAAAAGTCCGATTAACAAAAAAGCGGGACATTTCGAGATCGTGCTGAAAGTGCCAATCGAGATTTTCTCAATAAGGTCAATTCGAGAACACGTAAGTGTGGCCGCTTTGCTAGCGAAGGGACATTAAGGCCTAAACAACTGGATATCCAACTCAACAATCGGAGCGACGTCGCCGGGTTCTGCATCCACGAACACTTTCACTTATTTCAGCGAAGCTGGCCAAGAGTAATCGGAAACTCAGAGAATTTGAAAAAGGAGATGCATACTGAGGGATACAGGGAAAAAATTGAACTGCTTCGCGAACGCCTGACTTACCATCTGCAGACGTACATTGAGCTACGATTGGGAGGGCGGAATAAAGAAGCTGAAACGCATCTTGTATTCACGAAAGGCTATTATGACGAAATGAAGGCCTCATTTCCTGAATCCTTTAGCCAATTGAATGACAAGTTCGAGGGAGTCGCATTTTATGTCGAAGCGCGATCCCATGGGCTCCATAGTCTTGGCTGCGATGCTAAAGAAGAGGAGATCAAAAGGTCCATGGCTGCATTTTTGTCGGATCGAGTATCGAAGCAGGCTGGTATTAGAGATAGTCCATATGTTTTAAATTCTCTAGCTTCTCTGGCCCTCGACGTAAACGGTAACAATAATTGGAAGAATTCGGTCGAAACTTCGCAGCAAACTCCTTTAGACATTCTGCTAAAACAAGTGCCAACACCAACTTTGAAACAACTCCAACGAGATCGTGTAGCGGGACACGCATTGGCAAAATGCATGGCTAAGTAATTCAATAAAGAAGCATTAGAGAAGCAAAAAAGAAGCACACACACGAAATTTGCCGAAAGATTTTGAAAGATTCGATCCGAGGGCGCCAGGCTCTTCTCTGTGATTTTAAGTATTTAGTTTTACTGATTTTGCGCTGATCGCTGATTTTGTTACTGCTGAAAATTGGCGGAAAGGGCGGGATTTGAACCCGCGGTACACCTTTTGAGTGTACGAGCGTTTAGCAAACGCTTGGTTTCAGCCACTCACCCACCTTTCCGCGGTCGGTTTATTTCGACTGAGGATTCAAAGTGCCATAGCCGGGTGCTTTAATCAAGGACTTGGCCGGACCATTTTTGTAATTTTATCAAGAATGCTTGATTTTTCCCTGGCCGCAGTCTATCTATACTTCTCTTTCACAGTGCACTCGTAGCTCAGCTGGATAGAGTACATGACTACGAATCATGTGGTCAGAGGTTCGAATCCTCTCGAGTGCACCATTTTTTCTCTTTTAAATTCCCCTGACATGATTATTTAATGCGTAGCGCAAATTCTACCCAGCTTCGCTAAGACCGTTCGTTTTTCGGCTATTTTGATTTCACAATCGATCCATCCACGGGGTTGAAGTAGATCTCTACCTTTTTGCCGTCTTTATTGGTGCCATAGATTTCATAGCATGTGCCGGGTTGTTTGAATTTTGAAATCTTGTAGCCCTCGGCCTCGACCTTTTTCTTAAAGGCCTCTTCGGTCATCCATTTTTCTTTAGGTTCCGTCGTGCACTCTTTCTTGGCATAGGCAGAGGAAGCAGCGCTCACTAGTAGCAGGGTTAGAATAAGATGTTTCATGTTTTTTCTCCTTTTGAGCTGGGATTATTCCCAATCACTTGGACTCAGTATCGCCATTATTTAAAAATTGGGAATGGTCTGAAAGGCCTAAGTGCTTGATTAAAGGCACAATAGACCTTTTGCCCAATGGACGTAGCCTGCAAAAGAGACGAGTTTAGAGGTGTCAAAGGCACTATTTCCTTAGGAGGTTCAAGATGAGATCGGCTTTAATCTACGATCTGCCCACGCGACTTTTCCACTGGTTGTTTTCTGGCTTATTTTTGATGTCATTTATCATAGCTAAGACTGTCGATGACGAGGCTGTGACCTTTAGTTATCACATGCTGGCGGGCTTGCTATTGGGGGGCCTGGTGGTGTGGAGACTGCTTTGGGGTGTTGTCGGATCAAAACACGCTAAATTCACGGGCTTTAGCCTGAACCCTCTTGATCTGAAAGATTATTTCTGGGGTATTTTGTCAGGATCCAAAAAACGTTGGTCGGGACACAACCCGGCTTCAAGCTGGGCGGCCGTGACCATGTTTGTTTTGGCGCTGGGGTTGGCCATCACCGGTTATCTTATGAGCACTGGCAGCAAGGAAACCTTCGAGGACATTCATGAGTTTATGGCCAACACCTTCATCGTGGTGGCGGCACTGCATGTGGCTGGTGTGGTTTTACACTCGCTCCGTCATCAAGATGGAATTGCGCTGAGCATGATCGACGGGAAAAAAGAGCTGGATGAATCTGGCGAAGCCATTCCGTCCTCGCGTGGATTCGCTGCGGTGTTGTTGCTGGCCCTGGTGGTCTCAGGCGGATTGTATCTGGCTAAAAACTTTGACTCTCAGAAGCGGACTCTATCTTTGTTTGGTCAAACGCTGCAGATGGGTGAGGCCGAAACACAGTACGAGGGTGATGACGACTGAGAAGTTTCCTTATAGGATGCAATCATGAACCACAAAGAGCGTGCAGTCCTTATTGTTGTGCTTGCCACAGTGGCCCTGATGGTCGCCATTGATTTAGTCACAGATTCCCAGGAAGGTGTGGCGGTTTGGCATGTTCTGGTTGAAGGCGGGGCCGGATTGGCGGCCCTGTTTGGGATTTTTTATGTCCTGAAGGACTCGTTCAATCTGCAGCACAAACTGTCGGACTCATTAAGTGAAAATGCCAAACTTAAACAAGAAGCCCAGGACTGGAAAACAGAAGCTCAGAAATATATCGAAGGTCTTTCTAAATCCATTGATCTGCAGCTTTCCAAGTGGAATCTGTCTCAGGCCGAAAAAGAAGTGGCTTTGTTGTTGCTAAAAGGGCTTTCGCTCAAAGAGATCGCCGAGATCCGCCATACCACCGAAAAAACGGCGCGCGTTCAGTCGATTGCGATCTATTCCAAGTCAGGCCTGGCAGGACGGTCGGAACTGGCGGCCTTCTTTCTGGAAGACCTGCTTCAGCCACAATCCGTGCAATAGCCTCCCATGTTATAGCTAGCTAGTTTCAACTCGCCGAGTTAAATTTAAGCGATGAAGATCTCATTTTTTCTAAAAATATCAATGATGCTGATTGCTTTGGCGGGGGTTCTATATGCGATCCGAGCCCTTAACACCGGGGATGTGGCCGATAAACTTTCGGATCCGCAAAGCGCCTTGGGCCTTTTGATTGGCAGCGACTATCGCCCTTATAACTGGTGTCCGGAAAAGACCACCAAAGTGGATGTATTCACAAACGAGGGCACTCTGCTCCGAACTTTAGAGGTTCCCGCTGACGTCAGCGCGGTGTGCGAAATCATGATGGGGGCTTTTTCCAGCGAAGGGATCGAGGAAAGCTCTTATCAAAAGGTTTTGGCGGCCCACGGGATCGCCGAATCCGAGATCGTGATCCTGGAGGGGGTGGCTGGAAAGCCGGTTTTCCGCGTTAAAGGGATGCCTTTTAGTTCGCCAATGCTTTCCAAGGCTTTAGATAGGCTTGCAGCCCCTTAAGATTATTTCTGTTTGACAAGAATGGGCCAAAGCCGCTAATTTAG
This sequence comes from Bdellovibrio sp. HAGR004, assembly GCF_055397015.1. Lineage (NCBI taxonomy): Bacteria > Pseudomonadati > Bdellovibrionota > Bdellovibrionia > Bdellovibrionales > Pseudobdellovibrionaceae > Bdellovibrio > Bdellovibrio sp. HAGR004. The sequence goes on from NZ_AP029176.1 coordinate 111,854, forward strand.
CCCTTCACCGAGTTCAGAAGTAGCTCAGTCGGTAGAGCAAGCGGCTGTTAACCGCTGGGTCGGGGGTTCGAGTCCCTCCTTCTGAGCCATTTTCCTAATGATTCCAATAGCTTAAGTCATTTTGTAGGTGGTTTTCAGGTAGGGGTTGTAGGTGGTCTACATTAAAGCCCCAATCCATTTTTTCCGATTCATTCGGTGGAGTGGACAAATGGCAAAGAAAAAAGACCAGAAGACCAAATCAGTAAATACCAAACAATCAAAATCTTCAGAAATAAATCCCGATTTAAAATCACCAGAAAAAACATTAAAAAGTCGTGGAACTTTTTGGGTCAATGAAAGAGAAAATGGAAAATGGCGAGTCCTTTTTCAAAATTGGTCGGGTGGAAAAAAACAAAAGCCCGAACAAATCCCTCCAGCAATGTATCCAGAACTTGGTCTCAAGCCATATCCAGAAATGTCTGTGGACGAAGCCAAGCAAGCAATCACTGACTACAATAAAATTAGAAAAAAAGACATTAAGATTTCTCAATCACAAATCAGAGCCTTGAAACGAATCCAAGAAATGAAGGAATATGATAAAACAATTTTTCCTCCTCAATTAGTTTCAGAGTTTGTCAGTCGTCTTCGTTCACGAAGCGAGGGTAAAGATAGATTTAAAAATAGATTGGTTCGCAATTTTGAAATCGTTCAAGAAATGTGTGTTGAACTTAATTTGCTTCCACACGATTACGAAGCCAATCTTGATAAAATCACCGCCTATTTCAAGGACGAAAGCCGACAATACTCTGTTTCTTACTCAGAAGACATTTTGTGGGTTCTAAATAAGTGGGGACATTTTTATAGTCGCCATAGGAAGACTTTTTTTGAACCCATTGGCAGACTTAAAAATAAAACCAGAAAATCAATTAAATCTGAAAATATCAAAAAGAGCGGTGTTCGTAGAGAAAGTTTACCAATGACTTTGGAACTTCTTAAAAAATTAAGAGGTAAAATTGATATGACAAAGTTAGAAGAGGTTTACAAATATAACTGGGTTTTTATCTCATTTGTTTTTGGACTTCGTCCCTCTGAATGTGATTCAGTAATCAAAGACAAATCAATTTTGAATATAAATGGAATCACCGCAATTAAAGCCATTCAAACAAAATTGTCTGAACTTGAAGAAAGCGAACAAATTAAAAGAATACCTGTCATTTGTGTGGAGCAAGAAGAAGCCCTTGAATACATAAAAAAGGGACAAGCAAAAAGACCCAGTCCCAAATGGATTGCTGACTATTTAAAACAATCAAAGACCTCACCCGAAAACTATGACCTTTACTGTGGAAGAAAAGGTTTTGTTGATTTTATGTTGGATAAAGGGCAGACCCTTGAAAACATATCTCTTTGGTGCGGTCATAAAAGTGTTGAAACCAGTTGGAAACACTACAAGGATAGAAATCGCATTGACTTTGAAGACACTGATTTTACTTTGGAAAAATACAAAAAGAAAAAATCAGGCTAAAAAATCACACACACAAACCCTACCTGAAAACTGTGAATGATTCTTGCTTAATACTCCTTATGAGAGATTAAACCGACTTATATTGGTTTAAAGGCAGTAAATGACTGCCTCAAATTGGTATATGTCAAAAACTTAAACACAAAGGAGTATTATAATGAAAAAAACTATCTTAACAATGGCTACATTGCTTATGGCAACAAGTGCCTTTGCGACTCAATATGAATGCGGAGTAATGGAAAGACAATATACTGGTGCGAATAAAATCACTGGTGAAAAAGATTCTGCAACTGAAAAACAATGCGGTTCTGCTATTCTTGATACTGAAAAAGAATTTTCTGCCTTTTTTAACTGTGGGCAAGGCATTAGTTTAAGCCTCATTAAGTCAGATATGTCGTTTGTTCTAACGAATAGGACGAATCAGGCTGGCAATGAAGCAACTTACTTTCAATTATCAGTTTTAGAGTCTGGCAGTCCACAAAACTGGCAACACCGTAGACCAGTAAACAACACTGTTATTGAAGCAAAAAGCGGACTTTCTTCAGATTTCGTAATGGTGCTGGGTTTAGATAAAGGTGGATTAGTTCATGAGAAAAGCATTAGTTATTATGCTGTCTGCTCAAAAAAGTAATTCAAAATCCTGATTCAATCAAATCAAGGATACTTTCACTTTAAAAACCATGCCACTCCAAAAGAGTGGCATTTGTTTTTCCGTTCAGTTTAGTATTTTTCATTTGTGATTTGATTTTTTCTTTTAGTGATTGGTGTTCTTCAAAGTTCTATGTGTCCAATCCCACGTAGTTTGACCGGTTTCAAGGGGGGCAAATCCCACGTAAGTGGACCGGCTTTGGGGGAAGTAAATCCCACCTAATTTGACCGGGCAATTGCTTACGTTTTCAGCACATTTTCTCCATCTGATCCCATGCGCTAAGCTGCTGGTTTAACAACCAGACTACAGCAAGGAATACGCATGCGGAAACTCAGAAAAAAGGACTTGGAGAAAATCACAGTGGACCGAAAAATCGTCGAAGGCCTTCGCGAAGGACACTCACTCACCGCACTGACTAAATCAACTGGTAAAGGCAAAGGTTACGTCATAAAAATCCGCGACCAGGCGATAGAGCATGGCTATGTAGCCGTCGCAAACCCAGAGAAGAAAATCTACTGCAAAACCTCAAAAGAAATCCCACCTTACCCAGAGGCGCTGTTTCCGCTGCGCGATGGTCGCAGCGAGAAGGCCATTGAAACGGATGCCATCTTAGATCCCAAGCGCGAATGGATCAAGGAGCGCATTGAACTTGGCTGGAGTCCGCAAAGTATTTTTGAAGAGCTTCCGCTCTCTGTCCCGCGATCTAACTTCTACCGCTACATTCACCGCCACAAACTTATGCGATCCGCACCTGCGCGCAATGTGATGGAGCTTGTTCACTCACCGGGGGAATGTCTGCAGGTGGACTGGGGAAAGCTCTTTGACGTCGTCGATCCTGTCACAAAAAAGAAAAAAACAATTTGGATTTTCGTTGGCGTTCTTGGGCATTCTCGTTACGAGATGGCCCGAGTTGTAGAGAAACTCGACTTTGAAACAACTGCCGAAGTTTTAATAAGCATGTTTGAGGAACTTGGCGGAGTCCCTCGTAAAGTGACTTCTGATAATCCCAAAGTCTTTGTTCATGAGGCATCAAAGCACGAGCCGACGTTGAACCCGGCCTTTGAAAGACTGGCCTCGCACTACGGGTTCGTTGTCGAGGCATTGCCGCCTTATTCTCCAGAGAAAAAAGGCAAAGTGGAGCGAATGGTTCCAATGAAGCGTCGCCTTTTTGAATCCTACGATAAGTCCCAATATTCACTGAGCGGCGCACAGTCACACATGAATAAAAAGATGAGTATCGCCAATGAGAGAAAGCACGGGACTCACCTACAAAAACCTTTGGATGTGTTTCTTAACGATGAAGCCTCGTTGTTAAAGCCTCTTCCTTTATTACGCTACGAAGTGGAAACCATCACTCGCTCAACAGTGAGGTCTGATGGTTATGTTCGCTTTGCAAACAAGTACTACCGAGTAGACACAAGACTCAAAGGCGAAATAGCTTTGGTGATTGGTAATTCAGTTCAAGTAAGTATCTACTGCAACGGTCGACTGTTAGAAGTTTACGAGCGCATCCAAGATAAATTCACAAGTAAAGCCTGTAAAGATCATTACAAGGAGTCTTGGGAGAAGACTCTTCAAGATCATGGTCACTATCTGAAGCAAGCAAAAATTATCGGCGTCAATGTTGAGCGCTTTGTAGGAATTATTTTGGCTCGAGGCGAAGGTTTTGTTGATACACGCAGCGTATGGGGTCTTCTGACGCTGAACAAGAAGTACAGCAATGCCGACATCGACAAGGCCTGCCTTTCAGCGCTGGAGTTATCACAGGTAAATTTAAAAACAGTTCATCAACTATTGAATATTATGGCAAAGCCAAAACCCAAAGCTCCTCGTCATGAGGAGGTTTTATCCGCGCAGACGGTGGGAGGTAAGTTTGCGCGCGACATGAGTGAGTATAAAAACCATTTACGTCTGGTTCATAGCAACCAGGCCCACTGAAAGGAAAGACAGTTATGACAATAGATGTGATACGCGATCAGTTAAAGCAGTTACGAATGCCCGCGGCATCCGCAGAGATCGAGGGTTTAGTTCAAAAAGGAAAACGCAGCCAGGATCTTAAGTGGCTCAGTGAGCTTCTATCCACGGAATTAGATGCAAGGGCAGATAACGCCGTAGAAAAAAGGATTAAGAAAGCGGAGTTCCCAGAGCGAAGAAGCTTTGAGCAGTTCAATTGGGATTTCAATAAAAAACTCCCGCGCGAAAAAATCGAGGATCTGAAAGATTTAAAGTTTATCGAGAACAACGAAATTGCATTGTTTTTGGGAAGTCCCGGCACGGGCAAGAGTCATCTTGCGATTGCTCTTGGGATGAGCGCTGCGCAGGCTGGTCACAGTGTTTTTTGTACGAGTGTAAAAAGACTTGGGACAAAGATCCGTAAAGCGCGCGAGAACAATAAGCTCGATGTTTTATTCAAACAAATTCTAACATCAAAGCTATGGATCTTGGATGACTGGGGCGTCGTAACAATGCCACGAGACGTGAGTGAGGAGATCTTCGATTTATTTGATCGACGCAAGCACAATTCGGCTATGATCTTAACCAGCAACCGCGACGTTGAAGAATGGCCACAAGTTTTTACCGATCCGATCCTGGCAAGTGCTGCCATCGACAGGATGTTCGAGAATGCCCATATTTGCATTTTTGAAGGCCCCAGTCACCGCATGAAGGGACGAATAACTTTCAACGATATTGACAGCGAGTAGAAAGACCAATAAACCCTCAAAAATCAGGTGGTCAAAGTATCTGAAACGAACCCGGTCAAACTAAGTGAAACGGAACATTCTATGAAAGAACAACCAACCACAAAGGGAGTCAGGTTATGAATTGGGATTTTTTAATCAATAAACTTTCAGAAACTTCTTGGCATATTGCCCTTTTACTTACTGTGTCTGCCACAATTAGGCTTTTAATTTCTCAGTGGTTTTTGGTGAAACTTGCCCAAGTTAAAACTTCAAAAATAATTGTTCGCAACAATGAAAAGACCGCCTCGTTTCACAAACCAGAGGACGGTGAAAATGTAATCCAGATTTTTAAGAATGCGGACGACATTGAGCCTGATTTTTTTGATAAGTCCTCTTAATTGAGGGCTTAAACTCTGAACCAAATCTTTTTTACTAATTCCGCCACTTGTTCATTGTGTCCCATAGCCGAGACCATTTGATTTACAATTTCTTCGGGCTTTGCCAGTGGGTCATTGTCAATCCACTCTATGAGTTTATTCAGTCTATCAGATACACCAGACGGGTTTGCTTTACACAAACCCTACCTGAAAACTGTGAATGATTCTTGCTTAATACTCCTTATGAGAGATTAAACCGACTTATATTGGTTTAAAGGCAGTAAATGACTGCCTCAAATTGGTATATGTCAAAAACTTAAACACAAAGGAGTATTATAATGAAAAAAACTATCTTAACAATGGCTACATTGCTTATGGCAACAAGTGCCTTTGCGACTCAATATGAATGCGGAGTAATGGAAAGACAATATACTGGTGCGAATAAAATCACTGGTGAAAAAGATTCTGCAACTGAAAAACAATGCGGTTCTGCTATTCTTGATACTGAAAAAGAATTTTCTGCCTTTTTTAACTGTGGGCAAGGCATTAGTTTAAGCCTCATTAAGTCAGATATGTCGTTTGTTCTAACGAATAGGACGAATCAGGCTGGCAATGAAGCAACTTACTTTCAATTATCAGTTTTAGAGTCTGGCAGTCCACAAAACTGGCAACACCGTAGACCAGTAAACAACACTGTTATTGAAGCAAAAAGCGGACTTTCTTCAGATTTCGTAATGGTGCTGGGTTTAGATAAAGGTGGATTAGTTCATGAGAAAAGCATTAGTTATTATGCTGTCTGCTCAAAAAAGTAATTCAAAATCCTGATTCAATCAAATCAAGGATACTTTCACTTTAAAAACCATGCCACTCCAAAAGAGTGGCATTTGTTTTTCCGTTCAGTTTAGTATTTTTCATTTGTGATTTGATTTTTTCTTTTAGTGATTGGTGTTCTTCAAAGTTCTATGAAAGAACAACCAACCACAAAGGGAGTCAGGTTATGAATTGGGATTTTTTAATCAATAAACTTTCAGAAACTTCTTGGCATATTGCCCTTTTACTTACTGTGTCTGCCACAATTAGGCTTTTAATTTCTCAGTGGTTTTTGGTGAAACTTGCCCAAGTTAAAACTTCAAAAATAATTGTTCGCAACAATGAAAAGACCGCCTCGTTTCACAAACCAGAGGACGGTGAAAATGTAATCCAGATTTTTAAGAATGCGGACGACATTGAGCCTGATTTTTTTGATAAGTCCTCTTAATTGAGGGCTTAAACTCTGAACCAAATCTTTTTTACTAATTCCGCCACTTGTTCATTGTGTCCCATAGCCGAGACCATTTGATTTACAATTTCTTCGGGCTTTGCCAGTGGGTCATTGTCAATCCACTCTATGAGTTTATTCAGTCTATCAGATACACCAGACGGGTTTGCTTTACACAAACCCTACCTGAAAACTGTGAATGATTCTTGCTTAATACTCCTTATGAGAGATTAAACCGACTTATATTGGTTTAAAGGCAGTAAATGACTGCCTCAAATTGGTATATGTCAAAAACTTAAACACAAAGGAGTATTATAATGAAAAAAACTATCTTAACAATGGCTACATTGCTTATGGCAACAAGTGCCTTTGCGACTCAATATGAATGCGGAGTAATGGAAAGACAATATACTGGTGCGAATAAAATCACTGGTGAAAAAGATTCTGCAACTGAAAAACAATGCGGTTCTGCTATTCTTGATACTGAAAAAGAATTTTCTGCCTTTTTTAACTGTGGGCAAGGCATTAGTTTAAGCCTCATTAAGTCAGATATGTCGTTTGTTCTAACGAATAGGACGAATCAGGCTGGCAATGAAGCAACTTACTTTCAATTATCAGTTTTAGAGTCTGGCAGTCCACAAAACTGGCAACACCGTAGACCAGTAAACAACACTGTTATTGAAGCAAAAAGCGGACTTTCTTCAGATTTCGTAATGGTGCTGGGTTTAGATAAAGGTGGATTAGTTCATGAGAAAAGCATTAGTTATTATGCTGTCTGCTCAAAAAAGTAATTCAAAATCCTGATTCAATCAAATCAAGGATACTTTCACTTTAAAAACCATGCCACTCCAAAAGAGTGGCATTTGTTTTTCCGTTCAGTTTAGTATTTTTCATTTGTGATTTGATTTTTTCTTTTAGTGATTGGTGTTCTTCAAAGTTCTATGAAAGAACAACCAACCACAAAGGGAGTCAGGTTATGAATTGGGATTTTTTAATCAATAAACTTTCAGAAACTTCTTGGCATATTGCCCTTTTACTTACTGTGTCTGCCACAATTAGGCTTTTAATTTCTCAGTGGTTTTTGGTGAAACTTGCCCAAGTTAAAACTTCAAAAATAATTGTTCGCAACAATGAAAAGACCGCCTCGTTTCACAAACCAGAGGACGGTGAAAATGTAATCCAGATTTTTAAGAATGCGGACGACATTGAGCCTGATTTTTTTGATAAGTCCTCTTAATTGAGGGCTTAAACTCTGAACCAAATCTTTTTTACTAATTCCGCCACTTGTTCATTGTGTCCCATAGCCGAGACCATTTGATTTACAATTTCTTCGGGCTTTGCCAGTGGGTCATTGTCAATCCACTCTATGAGTTTATTCAGTCTATCAGATACACCAGACGGGTTTGCTTTACACAAACCCTACCTGAAAACTGTGAATGATTCTTGCTTAATACTCCTTATGAGAGATTAAACCGACTTATATTGGTTTAAAGGCAGTAAATGACTGCCTCAAATTGGTATATGTCAAAAACTTAAACACAAAGGAGTATTATAATGAAAAAAACTATCTTAACAATGGCTACATTGCTTATGGCAACAAGTGCCTTTGCGACTCAATATGAATGCGGAGTAATGGAAAGACAATATACTGGTGCGAATAAAATCACTGGTGAAAAAGATTCTGCAACTGAAAAACAATGCGGTTCTGCTATTCTTGATACTGAAAAAGAATTTTCTGCCTTTTTTAACTGTGGGCAAGGCATTAGTTTAAGCCTCATTAAGTCAGATATGTCGTTTGTTCTAACGAATAGGACGAATCAGGCTGGCAATGAAGCAACTTACTTTCAATTATCAGTTTTAGAGTCTGGCAGTCCACAAAACTGGCAACACCGTAGACCAGTAAACAACACTGTTATTGAAGCAAAAAGCGGACTTTCTTCAGATTTCGTAATGGTGCTGGGTTTAGATAAAGGTGGATTAGTTCATGAGAAAAGCATTAGTTATTATGCTGTCTGCTCAAAAAAGTAATTCAAAATCCTGATTCAATCAAATCAAGGATACTTTCACTTTAAAAACCATGCCACTCCAAAAGAGTGGCATTTGTTTTTCCGTTCAGTTTAGTATTTTTCATTTGTGATTTGATTTTTTCTTTTAGTGATTGGTGTTCTTCAAAGTTCTATGAAAGAACAACCAACCACAAAGGGAGTCAGGTTATGAATTGGGATTTTTTAATCAATAAACTTTCAGAAACTTCTTGGCATATTGCCCTTTTACTTACTGTGTCTGCCACAATTAGGCTTTTAATTTCTCAGTGGTTTTTGGTGAAACTTGCCCAAGTTAAAACTTCAAAAATAATTGTTCGCAACAATGAAAAGACCGCCTCGTTTCACAAACCAGAGGACGGTGAAAATGTAATCCAGATTTTTAAGAATGCGGACGACATTGAGCCTGATTTTTTTGATAAGTCCTCTTAATTGAGGGCTTAAACTCTGAACCAAATCTTTTTTACTAATTCCGCCACTTGTTCATTGTGTCCCATAGCCGAGACCATTTGATTTACAATTTCTTCGGGCTTTGCCAGTGGGTCATTGTCAATCCACTCTATGAGTTTATTCAGTCTATCAGATACACCAGACGGGTTTGCTTTACATAAGCCAACCCGAAGCCCATTTTGATTGAAAGTTTCTAATGAACTTTCAATCAAAGGGCTTGTTTGGATTAGTTCATTTTCAATAATATCAACTTTTCTTCTTTTATTCCACTTTTTAAGAATATCCACCAAGTCAATTTCCTGATTCAAAAAATGAGGTTGAAACTGATTTAAAAATTGAGTGTCCGATATTTGTAATTCAGTTCTAACGAGTGGCACATTGGGATATTTGTTAAAAAATATATTTTTTTCGTCCTCACTATATTCTGAAGTGATTTGAGCCAGTTTGTCATATCTTCTTAATTTCCAACGAATCTTGTCCTTTATTGTTTCGCCTAAAATCTTATATTCTCCCTCTGTTTTGACCGCATAGATTAAATGAAAAAATGAGGTTAGACTACTAAATGACTTATTGACCTCCATTAGATTCAAGACCTCATTTGAAACTTTTGTTTTCTGAATATCCATTCTACTGATTGAGTGGGTAATTGTCGTATCAATTCGCTTTTCAATTTTTTCAAGACGGTTTAGTTTTTCAGATATTTTCTTAATAAGTGTTCCAGCACTAACCAAGTTGTTTTCTAAAAAATACTTTCCCTGAAATTGAACCTGAAGAAATCTTTTGTTTATATTCACAAATAAAAAATTATTAGTTTGGTAAGCGGTGGCGAAATCACCCATTTTGACCGCTTGGTGTTTTTCACCAATGGCAACAAGGGCTTCGTTTATAATTTGTCTCTGTTGCTCCCTTTGAATTGAATAAGAATAATGAAAATTATAACTCAACCAATCACAAAGTAGTTTGTTAGTTAAAAATAGAGAACTCATTTTTGAGTCCCCTTTGGCTTATATAAATATGATTTAAAAACAAAGCATTCACGATTGCTTTGGGTGGCAAATATCAACTTTCCATTGGTGAGGTCTCTTCGTTGGGCAATTCCAATTGGAATACCATACAAATCAGCAGAGGCTTGGTTGGTAATTCTGCCAGATATAACATTTCCTATTTTACCCAAATCTAATTTGGCTTCATTTTTTATATTTTCGTCTTGGGTGTTGATTAAAAGAAAAAGTTTAAACTTACGACCCAATGATAAAAAATAGTTTATATTTTCAACAATAGTTTCTTTTATTTTCTCTCTTGGCTTTTTTACCTCATAACCGTGAACCATTAAATCTTTAATTGCTTCGTCCAATATAATCCAAGTTCTACAATTTTCTTCATTAACGATTTTGGTTTTGAGTTCATTTGTCAGGTTTAAGAGTCTTTCAAGGTCAGAATCTTTGTTTGGATTCAAAAGTTCAATACCTTGATTTTTAAAATCAGAAAAATCAGAAATCTTGGTGCTTACAATAACCACATTAAAAGCATTTGAAACTTGTTGAGTTAAGATTTTGGCAATGTTGGATTTTCCAATCCCCATTGTTCCTATAAGACGAAGATTTGAAAAATTATCATTTAAATCCATTTCAACAATTTTTCTTTCACCAGAAACACCAAACTTTATTTTCATTGGTTCAATATCTTTTTCTTTGAGGTGTATCAGGTTTGGAAAAGCCTCAAAGACAAATCTAATTTCACGATTTGATTTTTTGAATTGGTGGGCAATCACATACCTATTAAACTTATTAAAAAGGTAAGGGTAAAATCTTTCAGGACTATCAAAAACAAATTGAGCAGGTCTGACTTGGACATAGCGACCAAATAAATCAACCGAGACCTTGGCTTTTTCTTCGGGTGAAGAAAATCTTTTTTCAATATCAGAGTTGATTTTATTTCTGACCCAAGAAATTATTTTTAGAATAATCAATGAGGTAATGAAAGCAATAATCCATTTATATTTTATTAAGAGGGTGGAAATCATATTTATTCCCCCTCTTTCTTTTCAGTAGATTTTAGTTTTTCTTTTTCAAAATATGAATTGGCTCTGTTGATTAAATCTAAAAGCAATCCACAATTGATATTGATTTTTTGTTCACCATTTTTTATTGAGTAGTAATCTCCAAATGGTCCTTTGTTTTTAAAGACTGACCATTTATTTTTTACTTTAGCCTTTGTCTTTTGTTCCTGTTTTTTATCTTTCATAAAACCTCCATAGGTTATTTGTTTTCAGTGGCGAAATGCTCACCTATGGAGTTAAATGGATTTTTAAAAATCTAAATCAGGCTAAAACCTTATATTTAATAAAAAAATCTACAAAAAAATGATTCGGTCTCAATTTAATACAATCAAGTCCCATATATTTGATTTGAATATATTGAAAAATGCCCACTTTTTGGACAACCAGACTTTGGTTTGGTATACTATTTGAGTAGGCATTTAAATTGAAATGGAGAAAACCCCTACATAAAAATGTAGTCGCTTTCAAAGAAAGCGGTGCGGGTGAAAAGACTGCTTAAAATCGCAACCTCCCATTTGTGAAAAACGAATGAGGAGGTTTTTTTATTTCTAAAATCTAAATCCCCAAACAACTGAACACCAACCAATTTTGTCTGAAATAGGCAAAACAAAGGCTTGATTTTTTTTAATCATATCGCTACTTTAGTGCCTTAACGGGTTGGTGGTTTTAATCCCTCCTTCTGAGCCATTATCCTCAATAATTTCAATAACTTACATGTGTTTTTGTAGGGGATTGAATGTCGGGGATGTAGGGGTTCAGAGCTTTAGTCATCTCTCCTTTCTACCGAAAGGAAGTCAGATGAAGAAAAAAATCAAAAAGAAGAAGTTTCAGCAAACAGCCAAAGCACCAATTGAGAGTGCTGGCTCTTACTATGCTCGTAAGAGCGGTAAGAATTGGTATTTGATGATTGAAACGTATCTTGATGGAAAAAGAAGTCAGCGACCAGTTGATCAAGCTCGCTATCACGATTTGGGATTTTCCAAAACGATGACTCTTGAACAAGCTAGAGCAAGAGTGAGAGAAGTAAATAAATTAGATCGTCAAAAAAAATCAGAATATCGAGCAAAAATCTTTTCTGCGAAGCGAGCCGAGTGGCAAAAGAGCATCGACAAAATTTATTTTCCACCTGAAATTTTAGAGAGCTTCCTTCAAGACATTAAAGACACACCCAAAATAAAAACGAAGTATCTGAATCGCCTGGTCCGATGTTTTGAGGTCGTTACCGAAATGATTCCCAAGCATGTCCAAGCTCAACCGCATCAGTACAATTCGAGTATCAAAAAAATCGTCAATTACTTTTGCAAACAAAAATACTCCATCAGCTATTCGAGTGACATCATTATGGTGATGAATATGTGGGCGAAGCACTATGCCAAGCACAAGGGTGTCTATGCTGACCTAATCGAGAAAATGGCCCCTGCTTATCGAGAGGCAATCAAAGATGCCCATGATACAAAGGAAGAATCAATACGAAAAAGAGCCTTACCGATCACTCGTGACGAAATTGAAAACATGCGTTCTCAAATCAGTAAATTGAATCACGAGGAAATGAGCTACTGCCGATGGGTTGTCGCCAGTTGGCTTTTTGGCTTGCGTCCTTCTGAACTTGATCGGTTTGTTCTTGGCGACCAAGGGGAAGACCGAGTGTTACTTGAAAATGGCGTCAAATGTATCAATGTAAAGCAAACAAAGACGGTGAATAAAAGCGGCTTTCGACATGGATATAAGAAGATACCTATCCTGAGTAAGGAGCAGGAGGATGCACTTGAGGAAATTTTAACCAAACCAACTCGACGACCTCATCCTGACTGGATGGATAAAAAACTGAGAATAAAAGACAAAAAGTACCGTCCACAAGGGCACAAGTTCGATTGTTATTCTGGCAGAAAAGGCTTCATCGACCTAATGCTGAGTCCTGAATACAATCAGAAGTTAGAAAACATTAGCGTATACCTTGGACATAGCTCTGTGACGACTTCCTACGTTCACTACAAAGATAAGGAAAATCTGCACTACACACCAACGCCGTTCACCGAAGGACGAAAAACTCCTAAGCTGGTTGGGTGAGGGTGAGAGATTGTATTTCTCAAATCAAGCAGACTTAGAAATAGCTTCCTTTTTCGCCATCTCAAACTCAGCCTCAGATAAGAGGCCGCTGTCTTTCATTTTTTTAAGCTTAATAATTTTAGATTCTAGGTCTGGCGCTTCGGTTTCTCTTTTTAGAAATGTAAATGTCTGACCTTTTAAAGCAAAATATCCAATAAAAAGGAGACACGGAATAGCTCCGATGAATCCAAATAACCCACCAATCAATGGAAAAGACGTTCCGATGACCACAGCCTTTATCGGGTCACGACGAACTCCCAACCAGACAAGAAATGCGGCAATTCCAGTTGGTATGCCAGCAATTAAAAATCCATCCACAAACATATTTGCAAAATTATTCATTGAAACCCCAGCAATCTCTAAAAAATGTAAACTTTAAAAATATCCACATGCGGCCTTGGAATCATCTCGCTTGAGAAAATTTGCGATCCAACGCACGGGTGTTTCGCATTTCGTTTTATCCAAACCAGGATTCGATTCGACGACGAAATGATTAACCACGCATCGGCAAATGGAGTTGATTTTATCTGAGTCGGATTTTCCAGCAAAACTATCATAATACTGCATTCCCGCCATCTGACAATTTTGAAGGAAGTTTGCCTGAATCCTAGATGCGGTACACGATCCGTTTTGCGCAAACGCTGTTGATGTTGATACCAATAGAAATGCGGTGAGAGTTTTACTGAAACGCATTTCCAACCTCACTGAGCTTCACGCACGAAAATCCTGGAACGAGAGCCATTGTCATATCTGAGTTCGTGAATGCCGGATCTTTGAACGTGTAGTAGCTTGGCGGGGAATAATTTTGAAGCGTCCATGTCTTGAATGGATTGCCGCTCGTGTCGTACCAATTATGCGTGTAGTAGATTCGTGGACCAGTCGCCGGTTGACCTTCTGGCACTCGAACTTCAAAGAAGGCACTGCGGCCCATATATGTTGGACTTGCGAGATTGACCTGGCAAGAACCGACAACTCTTCCAGGGGTGGCGACGTACTGCCCTTGCCAATAATAAAACGGCGCTGGAAGTCCGCTGTCATCAGGGTATGCAAGCAAGGATACTACGCATTTGCTTCCAAGTAAAAAGTCCGTGCGAAACAGACTGTAGCGAACATATTGAGGAAAATAGACGCTTATACATGTGCTGAAGCAATAGCTGCCGTCACTCGTACAAGCCATGATGATATTTTCTGACCCATCGACAGGACTGCCATCAAGGTCACGGAAAATAAGTCCGCTGGATGGATGAGCAACCGCTGAATCAATAGAAGAGGCTGGGGCTTTGGGTTGAGTTATTGAATCGCCTGTCGTCGATCCAGACGAGTCGCTTGATTTATCAAGACAGCCAACCAATAGGGCCATAGGCCCAATTAGGAAAACGAATTTTAATAAACGCATTCAGACTCCTTTCGGAAATCTTTTTCAGTGAACACCCTTGATCACTTACATTGACTAGCATTCCACTCCTTGCCAGACGTTTTTTTGTACTCAGCGACTTTCTCTGCCAAAATCTTAGATTGCATTTCGATCAAATGACCTGCGCCGTACAGCCGACCTTGATCAACGACTCCACTGTGTTTGGCAGCGGCTTTTTCATCTGCAATAGTTTTCTTGGCAATTTGAATCATATTGTTTGCAGAACAAGCCTGACCGAGTGGACTGTTTAAGTATGCCTCGTGCTTTCTATTCTGCTCTTCAAGTTGAATGGCTTTCTGATTCGCTTCAAATTCCGCCTTTGCTAGTTCGGCCTTGTCTTTCAAGTTTTGAGCTTGTCTTTCCTTTTCTCGAACTGCATCCTCAGATTTATATTTTTCCTCAGCAGCGTCGAATTTCGCCGTCAAATTTTTCTCATTAAGAGGAACTGTCTTGGGATACCGTCTTGAAAATTCGTCAAGCCAAATGCTGAGATGATTTTTCTCGCCATTCATGCTCGTACATTTGTTAATTTCTGTTCGATTTTTGTTTTTGAGTCCTATATCGCAGTTCTTTAGTGTGTTGATGATTCGAGAAACGTTTGCGGAAACTTTTGAAGTCTCAAAATATGTGAACTCGCCATTGTCATCTTCTACAGTTATGTAATTCCCAAGACCTGACAAGGCGGCATGTGCGGCTGCTTCATCTCGATTCTCAACTGCCTGTTGGACTCGTGGCCATACTTCTTTAGTCTGTGCGTTCTGCTTTTGCGATGATGCACTGTCCAATCCCACGTAGTTTGACCGGTTTCAAGGGGGGCAAATCCCACGTAAGTGGACCGGCTTTGGGGGAAGTAAATCCCACCTAATTTGACCGGGCAATTGCTTACGTTTTCAGCACATTTTCTCCATCTGATCCCATGCGCTAAGCTGCTGGTTTAACAACCAGACTACAGCAAGGAATACGCATGCGGAAACTCAGAAAAAAGGACTTGGAGAAAATCACAGTGGACCGAAAAATCGTCGAAGGCCTTCGCGAAGGACACTCACTCACCGCACTGACTAAATCAACTGGTAAAGGCAAAGGTTACGTCATAAAAATCCGCGACCAGGCGATAGAGCATGGCTATGTAGCCGTCGCAAACCCAGAGAAGAAAATCTACTGCAAAACCTCAAAAGAAATCCCACCTTACCCAGAGGCGCTGTTTCCGCTGCGCGATGGTCGCAGCGAGAAGGCCATTGAAACGGATGCCATCTTAGATCCCAAGCGCGAATGGATCAAGGAGCGCATTGAACTTGGCTGGAGTCCGCAAAGTATTTTTGAAGAGCTTCCGCTCTCTGTCCCGCGATCTAACTTCTACCGCTACATTCACCGCCACAAACTTATGCGATCCGCACCTGCGCGCAATGTGATGGAGCTTGTTCACTCACCGGGGGAATGTCTGCAGGTGGACTGGGGAAAGCTCTTTGACGTCGTCGATCCTGTCACAAAAAAGAAAAAAACAATTTGGATTTTCGTTGGCGTTCTTGGGCATTCTCGTTACGAGATGGCCCGAGTTGTAGAGAAACTCGACTTTGAAACAACTGCCGAAGTTTTAATAAGCATGTTTGAGGAACTTGGCGGAGTCCCTCGTAAAGTGACTTCTGATAATCCCAAAGTCTTTGTTCATGAGGCATCAAAGCACGAGCCGACGTTGAACCCGGCCTTTGAAAGACTGGCCTCGCACTACGGGTTCGTTGTCGAGGCATTGCCGCCTTATTCTCCAGAGAAAAAAGGCAAAGTGGAGCGAATGGTTCCAATGAAGCGTCGCCTTTTTGAATCCTACGATAAGTCCCAATATTCACTGAGCGGCGCACAGTCACACATGAATAAAAAGATGAGTATCGCCAATGAGAGAAAGCACGGGACTCACCTACAAAAACCTTTGGATGTGTTTCTTAACGATGAAGCCTCGTTGTTAAAGCCTCTTCCTTTATTACGCTACGAAGTGGAAACCATCACTCGCTCAACAGTGAGGTCTGATGGTTATGTTCGCTTTGCAAACAAGTACTACCGAGTAGACACAAGACTCAAAGGCGAAATAGCTTTGGTGATTGGTAATTCAGTTCAAGTAAGTATCTACTGCAACGGTCGACTGTTAGAAGTTTACGAGCGCATCCAAGATAAATTCACAAGTAAAGCCTGTAAAGATCATTACAAGGAGTCTTGGGAGAAGACTCTTCAAGATCATGGTCACTATCTGAAGCAAGCAAAAATTATCGGCGTCAATGTTGAGCGCTTTGTAGGAATTATTTTGGCTCGAGGCGAAGGTTTTGTTGATACACGCAGCGTATGGGGTCTTCTGACGCTGAACAAGAAGTACAGCAATGCCGACATCGACAAGGCCTGCCTTTCAGCGCTGGAGTTATCACAGGTAAATTTAAAAACAGTTCATCAACTATTGAATATTATGGCAAAGCCAAAACCCAAAGCTCCTCGTCATGAGGAGGTTTTATCCGCGCAGACGGTGGGAGGTAAGTTTGCGCGCGACATGAGTGAGTATAAAAACCATTTACGTCTGGTTCATAGCAACCAGGCCCACTGAAAGGAAAGACAGTTATGACAATAGATGTGATACGCGATCAGTTAAAGCAGTTACGAATGCCCGCGGCATCCGCAGAGATCGAGGGTTTAGTTCAAAAAGGAAAACGCAGCCAGGATCTTAAGTGGCTCAGTGAGCTTCTATCCACGGAATTAGATGCAAGGGCAGATAACGCCGTAGAAAAAAGGATTAAGAAAGCGGAGTTCCCAGAGCGAAGAAGCTTTGAGCAGTTCAATTGGGATTTCAATAAAAAACTCCCGCGCGAAAAAATCGAGGATCTGAAAGATTTAAAGTTTATCGAGAACAACGAAATTGCATTGTTTTTGGGAAGTCCCGGCACGGGCAAGAGTCATCTTGCGATTGCTCTTGGGATGAGCGCTGCGCAGGCTGGTCACAGTGTTTTTTGTACGAGTGTAAAAAGACTTGGGACAAAGATCCGTAAAGCGCGCGAGAACAATAAGCTCGATGTTTTATTCAAACAAATTCTAACATCAAAGCTATGGATCTTGGATGACTGGGGCGTCGTAACAATGCCACGAGACGTGAGTGAGGAGATCTTCGATTTATTTGATCGACGCAAGCACAATTCGGCTATGATCTTAACCAGCAACCGCGACGTTGAAGAATGGCCACAAGTTTTTACCGATCCGATCCTGGCAAGTGCTGCCATCGACAGGATGTTCGAGAATGCCCATATTTGCATTTTTGAAGGCCCCAGTCACCGCATGAAGGGACGAATAACTTTCAACGATATTGACAGCGAGTAGAAAGACCAATAAACCCTCAAAAATCAGGTGGTCAAAGTATCTGAAACGAACCCGGTCAAACTAAGTGAAACGGAACAGATGCACAGGAGGCGAGAAATGCAATTGATAAAATGAGGATTAGATACCTGATCATTTTTTCCTCACTCGTCTCAATCGGACCTCAAAAATTCCAGAAATCCATTGATCTCCAAGCAAGGCATCCAGTTCCGTGATCTTCTCCTGAGTTTCGTCCTTTCCTTCGCCAAAGCAAAGATGATCAACGGTCGTCTGCAATACTTCAGCGACTTTGCGGACGTGGGTTATGTTTTTTGGCTCAACGTCCGCAAGCCATGTACTGATCACTTGTTTGGAAACGCCCGACCGTCGGCTTAGCTCCGCTGCCGATATATCTCGTAACTCCATATAAAGCTTTAACTGTTCCTTTATTCGCATCCTTTATCTTTTCGGCGGCATTTTTTTTGACTGCCATGAAAGTCAAATGACCGCTAAATAAATCAAATGAACGAATCAGTTTGTGGTCATCAAATTGACCGCCAGTCCTAAGTCGATACGTTCGTGTGTCTCATTCATTATGACATTTATTGACATTATGCGATACACAAAGTAGAGTATTTTTGTAGAGTATATATAACTTGATCTTGGCGTCTCAATGTTAGAAACTGGAGGAATGAACAAGAAGATCAAGAAAACAAAACTGGAAAAGGATGCCTTAGACGAGAATAAGCCAAATGTTCCGTCAATGAGCTTTCGCTTTGGCGAAGAAACCATGGATAAGCTGGGAATGTTGAGTGTTCATCTTGGACGGTCAATGGCAGCGACGGTTAAGGATTTGATCCACGCACAGTTTTCAGCGCAGTTCGATGGCAATAAGGCAGCGGTTAGCGAAGCAGCAAAGAAGTGGGCAGTAAAGAAAGCAAAGAGGTCCAAGGGCAGACCCAAGAAAAAGGAGCCGACTGAGGCTCCGTAAAGGGAGTTTTATGTCGCTCAAAATTTATCGTGGCTCTGAACTTCAATACAGTCAGACACAAAGCCGCTGGCTCCTTCAATCTCTATTGCCAGCTTCAAGCTGCGTCTTTCTGATTGCTGAACCCAAAGTTGGAAAAAGTTTTTGTGCTCTTTCAATGGGACTTGCGGTTGCCTCTGGTAAGTCCTGCTTTGGAAACGTGATGACGATGGAGACCGGCTCCGTTGTTCACCTCGCCGCCGAGGATGCGGCCTGTATCGTTGGCGAGCGATTGAGCGGCATCGCTAGGGCCATGAATTGCTCCGATAAGGATTTAGCCAACATCCACATTGTAGATCGCTCCAATGACGTTTTCCTCGACGACGCTGAATCTTTTGAACAGTTCAGATGTGCGATGCTCGAAATCCGCCCGAAGCTAGTGACCTTGGACCCTTTTGCCCAACTTTTGTCTCGAACCCATGAATCCAGCGCAAAACAAATGACCGAAGTCCTTCGTCGGGTTCGTAAACTTCAAATGGAACTCGATTGCACCGTTCTCATTTGCCATCACACGAAAAAACAGTCCTCTGACGGCAGCATAAATTCAAAATCGAGGGGTAGCTCACACATTAGCTCTTTCTGGGATGGGGTGCTACTCGCCGAGAAATCTTTTAACGGCATCACCCGCATCAGATCCGAATGGAAAGGCTTTCCGCTACAGCCAGAACAATATGTGCGCTTGGAAAACTTGAACGGTGGTTTTGCACCGATGGCTGTGGGTTTGGAGAAAGTGGTATGAGTAATTACTTGATCATTTTTGTCCCCTTTTATTCTTGGACAACAAAAAAATTTTTATCCCACCGGATAGAACCGTCGTTGACCCTCAACCTGCAGCAGCGACTTCCCCCAGGGAAGGTGCCATGCGCTGCTTAACCTACAGCCGTGTTTCGGCAATTGACCAGTGCCTGGATATTCAGCTTGAGACGCTGGAAAAATTCTGCGCATCAAAAAATTTGACCGTGGTGGCGACCCTTTCCGAGAAAGTTTCAGGAGCATCGGCATCTGCCAGACCGGAATTTCAAAAACTTCTCGACATGGCGATAAGAGGAGAAATTGATTGCGTGGTCGTTTTCAAAATCGACCGCTTTGCTAGATCACTCGTCGATTGCGTAAACTCAATTAAAACCCTGAATGATCACGGCGTTAGATTCATTTCCGTTCAGGACAATCTGGACACCTCGAACGATTCACCGACCGGAAGGCTTTTATTGCATCTTTTAGCGGTATTCGCAGACCTGGAGCTTCAAACAATCAGAACCCGATGTCGAATAGGACGTGAAGCTGCTTTGAAGAGAGGGGTACAGTTTGGGCGCAAGAAACAATTCAATGATTCGCTGATCTTCACCCTTCGTGAACAAGGTCTGTCAATGCGAGAGATCGCCAAACGAGTCGGATGCTCTAAAGCCAACGTCCACAAAGTCCTCTCTGAAAAGTCGGCCAAAAATTCGTCCATAAATACTGATTCCACTGGAGGTCCAAATGCGTCCAACAAAGTCTAACTTGGTAAACGCCAAAGCAGAGGATTTATGGCAGACGGCGGTGGACATTATACGGCGCAGTCCTGAACCGATGGCCGCACTAGAATTTGAGACTGCTGCCGGTTTGGTGCTCACCATGCTTGACCTTCCATCAGACGAGCAATCAATTGCCATTGCGTACTTTGCGGCGGTGGAAGGTGAAAACCTTGAATGGTTTCTGGATCGACTACATTTTCAAAAATCCAAATGCCCCTAAGTTCAGTTGCGTCAAACCTCCTGGGAGGTGTCTGGCCTCTTTCAGTTTTCTGTCCGGTCAGCTAATTTTGAGAGTCTCCAACTCGCCCGTATAGGCACGAGAATTAGCTGTAGTGACTTCCCTGCTACGCCTATATCGAGATACCCTTGTGATTTTCCTTCCAAGGAAAGGGCGGACAGCATCGTTGCCGTGCGAGTAGTATTATAAGTGTTGGAAATTGCTCGCTTCGAGTTTTACACGTTTTCTTGCTGAAGCTTCAAAATCCGTTCAAGCTCCGCCTTGCGCTTCGCCAGATAGGTGTTGTACTTGCGTGGCCAAGTCCGCAAATAAAAATTTTCGACGATAAAATCGAGCAATTGATTCGTGGGTTTTCCAAGAGCTTCAGACATTCTGTCGAGCGACTCTTTGGTTTGCACATCAATCGTAGTGGTAAATTTGATTTTCTTTGCCATATTGGTTTCACCTTGACTGCCATAGATTTGTGACAATCTGCATACGGCTCTATTGTATCACCGGACTCGTTTCGTTTTCACTTTTTGCACAAAATCCTCTGCTCGATCAACCTGGCGAAACAGATCAACTTCGTCAAAAGCACAACCGTCTGGTCCCCCTGCGCTCAACCTGTTCTTCTTGGTCAAAGCAGCAATGACATCCTTCTTGTGCCAGCCGTTCTTAAACAGAATCATGGCATCGCTATGAAGATCGTTATGTCGCTTGCCTTTCATGTAAAGCGTCTCCAAAACAGATTGAACGTCGTTTCTTCCACCAGGACGACTTTGCAAAGCTTCTCGGCCATAATCAGTCAGTGAATACTCTGTGGATTTAGAAAATTTAGGATTGGAGCGCCACTTAGGTCCTTCCGACATTTCAATGATTGGCTTTGAAGATAGCGAATTGATGAAGCCAAGGGCACGGTGAAACGGCGGATATGGCCGCTTCTTGCCTCGTATCGCTCTCAAGATGCCTTTCTTTGGAAACGTGATTTCATTGGGACGATGCCGAAACTGATGGATGTGCCGAAACAGAACCGTCACATTGTGCGCATCCGTTGCTGACAGACTTTCAATTGAGTCCCAGCCAATGACTTCATCAAACTTTTCTTCCCAACCCCTGTCGATTTCCTCTATCGGATTATAAGGCTGGGCTTTGGCCAAAGCCGATTGCTCGATCATCAGCGGCGATTGCTCGTCTGTCACGCTATCCGCCGTCACATACACTGCACACAACTCATCTAGTGTATATTTCGGGCTTTTCAGCGCATCTTCAAAGGTTCGACTTCCGACACAATAAAGACACTGCCTCAAACCGTCATCTTTGGATTTGAAATTAAAAGTGCCTGGAAGCCGCCAGGGGCGATTGATTCCTATTGCCCCATGATCACCGTCAATAAGATCAACCAGAGCAACCTGAACATCTTTAGCCAACTTCTGTCTGGCTCGATCTTCAGATGTTAATTGTTGACCAAATTGCTCAGCTTTTATGGACCAATGAAAATGAAAACTAAGATGACTTCCAGTCGCAATCACAATGTCTGGCTTCAGTGGAAGCTTTTCGATATTGGCGACGATTCGATCAACGATGTCTTGATCACTCAAATGCGGAAATCGCCTCTTCAAATCTCGCCCATCAACGTCAACGCTGATAAATGACATCAACTCCAACTGGGTTTTTGAACCAGTTGAAGAAAACCAATCCCAATACTTACTTCCGTTTGGAAGATACTTTGGCCCAGTTCGGCGCCTGTTTAAAAGCAGGTACACGTTTGATTTCAGATTGAAGCCTTTTAGCTCAACAGCAAGTGCAGCACGCTCATTATCAGAAAGTCGTTTCGTTGTGGAGATGTCTTCGTTGTACTTGCAAAGGGTATTCAATTTGATGGGTTTAAAACTTTGCTTATCCCATAGTATTTTAGTCAACAATCCAACACGAACTGTTTTACGAGCCTGTCGCCATTTGTTGCCGACGATTTGGATTTCACTAGGTTCGATTGGAATGTGAATAGCGGTGTTTCGACGAAATGCCTTTCTGAACCGCATCCGCCCATAGGATTTAAGATCAGGCACTTGACGATGTGAAATGACGGCCTTGGCTTCAGGAGAAGCCTTGACCTCTCTGATCCATTGCCAGATAAGACTTGATAAATGCTCACTTAACTTGCTTCTGTCGATAAGAGCCGCTTTTAACTCGTGATTGCCAACATATCTGAAGTCGTACTGCTTAAATTTCTTTACCGGAATGCAGATTGATTGAAATGAGTTTGTTGTTTCGCTCCCAACAAAAGAGGGAGAAAGAAAAAACGGGAGTATGAGTGGACCCTGATTCAAAGTAGCCTCCTAAAGTAAAACCCCTTTCTGTGCTGATGAAATCATGTGTGGGATAGCTACATTTTAGAGCGAGCTTCTGAATTTCTCAAGGCCACGCTAATTCGATCTGAGTCGATGATAATAAACAATTATCGTTAGGTTCAGTATTCTTCGTGAGCGAGTGATTCATTTTCGACGAGGTCAAACACCATTTCGCTAACTTCAATGTCGAACCATTTATTGAACTCTCGTGCGGAACGATCCTTCGGCCACCATGCTGGTTCGGTACACCATGCATTCAACTGTTGCTCGAAGATTCGAGGTTTTACTTTTTGAAGAAAACGCTCAATTGAAGATTCCGTTTCATAGCTAGGAATTAAAAATGCCGTCGGGCTTTGATTCAGTTCTTCGGCAGAAACAATCATTCCTGAGTTGTCTGGAAGACGATTGGCCCAGTCAATGTATGGCTGTTTGACCTTCACAATCGCCGCTATTCGATTGACCACTGGCGGATCAATCTCCCTTTCATCAAGGTCCTCGTTATTTTTCATCACTGAGGCCAACGAGGAACTCGACTGAAACTTTAAATCGGTCTGCAATGCTTTTGATTGTGGCAAGCTGTGGTTTATTCTCACCAGCCTTGAACTTTCTAGCCTGTTCGCCGGATACGCCTAGAAATTCTCCCAATTGATCGTTGGTTAAAAGATTTCTTTCTGTTGCCAGTCTCGTTATCCGTTGACCAAAAATTTGCTTCGTCCGACTGCGCACATTCTCTTTGATAGTCGCTTCAACCTGCTGTCTTTGCGAAGTGAGGTCTTTCTCATTGTCAGTCAAAGGCTTTTGGTCACGTTTTTCAAAAAAGCGTCTGATGTGGAACAAAAGAGTTTCATCATCTTGCTCTGCATTCCACATTTGGAATTTTTCAAACAGAAGATCGTCACTGAATGCCAAATCAGCGGCAAGTACGAGGCTTTGCTCAATATGTTTTGGAAGTGATAGTTTAGCAAAATGATCAAGTACGGGCTTAATTGTATTTCTAACGGAATCAATATGGCTCATTCGAGTTGCTAGTGTGCTCATATTCTACTTTCCTTTCTCATGGATAAATCTTCCATGATTTTAACAGTCCTCGACGGTAACTATCCCAATAGTCCACGCCGTGAGTGTCGATATGGCGATACCATTCTCGGTCACCATTGGAATTGCCCTTAGACAACTCCTGCTTCGTTCGACAGGTGAGGGCAATGATTTTATCAACACCATTCTCCCGCCTAGCCCCGAAACAAATTCTCAACTGGCACGTCGGCCACTTGAACTTAACGTAGTAAAGGCCGCTTCTCGTACCGACTTCTGGCGGCGGCTGATGAACACACTGAGGCCAGTTTGCTCTCAGGGTTTGAGTGTCTTTGTAGACCTCAATCGCCTGATCATCGGAAAATACATTGTCTTTTCGCTCGTGAAACTCCTCATAGTATTTTTCTGTCAGCCAAACCTCAGTAGCCACTCACACTCTCCTTATCGACATTACCCAAAAAAACATTAAATATCAACTAAAATCAATATAAAACAACCAAAATATGTCTCATTTTGAGGCAGATTTTGCCTTTCGTGCTGGCTTCTTAATAAATACGTCCAGGCCACGATTGGATAGCTCTTGGATGAGGTCTTCGGTCTTAAACGAACCTAGAACCGACGAGCCAATGGATTCGCCCTTTTGCTCCATGAACAGCTTTGGTCCTTCCATATCGACAGACTTCAATGATGATGTTGGACTGTAGTCAGGTCCGGCTGGAAGGGCTTTTATGCGCTCTAGCTGGGCTACAGGAAGTCGCCCTTGCGAAAGCCACCTATCAACGACTGACTTCGCAATTCCCAGTTTCTCAGCCAAATCCTCTCGTGTGCCCACTCTCATCTGCAATGCCAGCAATTCATATTTATCAATTTCAATCATTGGAACCTTCGGCATATCCGCTCCATTGGAAAAAGCCAAAAACTTAGCTTTTTATGTCTCATATTGAGAATAAAGCTAAAAAAGCCAAGTCGCAATGGAAAAAGCCAAATAAAAAGCTAAAATAAAGCTAAGAAATTAGCTTTTTATTGGCTTTATTTTCATGGCTTTCAGAATCGCCAATAAAGTATTTGCAAAAACTCAGTTAATTCAATATGGTACGAGCCTGGTTAGGGGTTTTGACTAACTCCTTCTGAGCCAATTCTTTTCCAACGCTACTATAGTCCGCCGGATTAACAGGGTCGAATAAGTCGTCCCCTCTGAGGACGAACTGAAGCGGTCTGTTTCCCTTGTCGTCTAAATCGCCGACGATAATTTCCTTAAAAAGTTTCTGATAGGCCGTCCTCAAGGACACCGGATCATTCTCGGCGATCAACCGCTGAATCTTTTCTGCATTTTCAGCGACATAACTCCAATCAAATCCATCACTCTCGCCCTGTTTCAAAGACTCTCCGATATTTTTAAAGTTTTGTTCCAAGGTCTCTATTTCTGAGTTTTTCTCGCTGATGTTCCTCATAAACTCGTCCCGAATCTCTTTGATTTCTTGTTCCGTTGCACCCTTGGTAATTTGGATCAACGATTTTTTAAGAGAGTCCTTTTCGTCATTCAAGGATGAGATTTTGTCTTTTATTTTCTGCGCTTCGTTTTTTAAAAGATCGTTGCGACTGTTAAGGTCTGAAATTCTTCGTTTCACAGCCTCTTTAAGACGAGCGTTTTTGTCCACAATGTCTTTCACAATCTTAAAAGCCTCTTGCTCCAGGGAATCCGCCCGCATGTTTCTGACTCCAGGTCCGCCATAGTAGTGGTATCGTTCTTTGTTATGTTGACCGACGCCACTTCTACCAGAGAGGGCTTTGCCATCCTTATTCTTTAGCAAGCCCGACAGAAGATAGATTTTTGTCACCTTCGTGTTTTTGATTTTGTCGCTGGACACCTTGCCGATAGTTTTTTGAACTTCAGCCCAAAGCTTTTTATCGACGACGCAACCGTGAGGCAGTTCCACCTCTTCATATTTTTCGTAGGGCATCAGCTTCTTTTGATTTTTGTCCTTGTTGTCTCTGTTGACTTCCCAAAGTCCAATATATTTCTTGTTCGTCAGCAGAGTGTGCAGACTATGCTTTTTGAATGGCTCGCCGTGTTTATTCAGAATTCCTTTTGAATGGCTTTCTTCAAGAGTCTTTTGGAATGATCCGAATTTCACGAAAGTTCGCATGAGCCATTCGACGGTCTTTAGCTCATCGGCATTTGGCGTGTAAAATCCCACCTTCAATTCGTCACCGACCTTGAGTTGATCGAGTCCCAAAACAGGATGGGTAGAATTGAATTTTCCAGAATTGACCATTGCCGAAAAATTGCTTTCCTTTACACGCTTGGAGGTTTGCTCAGACTCATACTGTGCGAACGCCGATAAAATTCTGAGTTGGAAAAGCTGGCCTGGATCGTTTGGATTGAACGGAAAACTTCGGATGACTATTTCACATTCGCTAGTTGTGCAAAGCCGAAAGAATGTCTCCCAGATCGTCGCATCTCTCGCTATTCGAGATATTTCTTTGATGACAACAAACTTAAATTTCTCCCTTTTTATCTCATAGCTCATTCTCTTAAATTCAGGTCGATCATCGTCACGACCTGTCAAACCAGGTTCAATAAAAAATTCCGTAATTTTGTAGTTTACATGTCCCGCCTGACTGCGAATTTCAGCTTCACTTATGGCGATGTTCACTTGTTGTTCTAAAGAGCCTTTTTCGATTGTCACCTGGTCTTCTGTGGACAGGCGTAAGTAAGCGCAACCCTCAAGTGTCGGCCAATCTTCGTTTTGAGGTCTCCAAGAGGCATGATATTTTGATATGGCCTTTCGGCAATCCTCCACTATTTTTTCGATGAGGATTCTCTTTTTGAGTGCTTTTGAAATTTCAGATTTTTTTGTCATAACGTAAGTCCCTTATGATTTCTGAATAGGATTCAGCAAAACGTTGTCCTGTGTCCTCGCCAAGCTCACCGATGACAGTAGCGGTGAATGAAACAGTGCTGAGTCTTTTCTTCTTTGCTGCCAATCGTGCCCGTTTCTTTTGTTTTCCAACGCAAGTTCGACAAGATGATTCGACGCCAAGAATCTTTGAGCGATTTTTATGGAAGCTCCTGAGTGGCTTGGTCGTACCACAGCCTGTGCAAGTCTTTACTGAGTCGGTGTTATCCGGTTCGTTCTTGATCTGGACTGCTTGCGGTGGGCTACTCAGTAGGTCCATCAGTGATCGACCTCTTGCTGAGTGCCTCTAATCGAACTGCAATCAGGGTATTTGGTTAAACCCAAACAAAGGTCGAGGTCGGCTGTTGCAAGCCAACCACAGCGCCCCTCCATTTTGTTAACCAATTGTTTACCCATACCATCATCATATTTCGCATTGCATCAAAAAGCAAACTTTAGGTAGATGTTTATCAAAATGAGACGGATACATTGCGATGTATTGTCTTTAGAGTAAATAAAAGGTATATTTTTGATAGATATGAGGAGGCGGGCGTGGCAAAGGGAAACATGGTTTTTGTTGGCTCCGAAAAACTGAAGCAACTCTTTGAAGCGACTGGGTTAAAGGGCATGGAGTTGGAACGGCTTTTCGAGGTTTCTCATGCTGGATTTTATAAATGGCAAACCAAGGGCATCATACCTGCTGATAAGCTCGGGCATTTGTTGGTTCTCAATAAATTCAATGGCTACGAAATTGAGGCGAAGCCGACTATTGGAAATGAAAACGCCAAAGTCCTCGATTTCATGGTGAAAGATTTCTTCAATAAAGGTGAGCACCTCTATATTGAAGCAAAACCCACCGACGAAAATCTCGAAGCCGTGCGAATGCAGATAAACACTTTCAAAATTCCGGTGACGCTTCTGTATCTATCCAAGGGCGAAATCAAGATGGAAGAGAACGCCAGTATGAGACAGAGGCTTTCAGCGAGTGGTACGCCGACTCCTCAAGGTCTTGCGTCCGCAACGGGCTTGGCTTCCGCAAGTCTCGACGAGTTGGTGCAAGAAATTGAACAAAGAGGATGGCTGATAAAGCTTGAACGAAAAAGCTCTTCGCCTCTGAACGGCAATGCCAAAGTGGTTAAGAAGAAAAAGAATAAATGAGCGAATTACTCAAGTGAATGATCTATGGAATCAAAACGCCAAAATGGGAGTCGTAAAAAATTAAAGCCCTCAGACACGATTAAGCTACGTCTTGATTCATACGTCGAAGGCAATCTCTTTGCCGACATTCAGGCAATGCGGAATGAAATCAATCGGGCAACGCTAAAGGCGAAAGCTCTTACAGGCATTAAGCCGAGAAGTCGCAATAAGAAGTACACCACAGCCCTCAATTGTTTGCTTGCGAATCTTGTCGAATCTGCCCTTCAAGAACTGCCCATAGCTATAGGCCACAGAGAAGATTTTTATAAGAATAAGAAAAAGACGAGGCCAAATCCGAATCGAATATCTGCCTACATTATGACAGCCGTCTTGAAAGAGTTGAGTGATAACAACATAGGGCTAGTCAAACTCGTGCGCCGAGGATTTCACGACAGGAAAAACTATAAGGCTTCGGGGCTGTCGCTTTATATGCCGACAGAAAGCTTCAATCTTTTTAAGCGAATGGCAACGAAAGGCGGGAATCAACTTTTCATTCGACGATTCAAGTCAGAGGGGCAAACAACAAGCAAAGCCGTTGTCTACGAGACCGACGAAAACGATGAGCGACGTTATTATGAACCCGATGTTGGTCATCCTGATGTGGCAAGAACAATCCATGTATTGACCATGCTGGATACGGTTTTACAGAAAGCCAAATTCAAGATCAGAAGCGTTTCGATTGAAGCGCCGACCTTTTGCCGTAGTTTCAGCCCAGACTATGCAAAGCATGGCCGCATTTACTCTGAGGGTGGATCAATCCAGAACTGGAAAAAGAAATTTGTCCGAGACCTGCTAATTGACGACCAGCCCACCGTCGAACTTGACTATTCTTCCACTCACACCGCAATTGCCTACGCAATCAAGGGTGTTCCAATGCCAAGCAAAGATGTTTATGTCCTGCACTCGTTGGCGTCGATTGAAAATCCTGACCTAAGACGAAAACTCGGCAAAGCGTTCACGAATATCATACTCAATGCGGATTCACGCAAAGCCGCCGCCCAAGCCATCGGTAAGGCATTTGCTGATGAGGGTATCAAGTATAAGGCCGACCTTGGCATTTCAATTCCAGACGTGATTGCGGAGATTATAGGGCGACATCAAGCAATAAAGGAATACTTCTTCAGCGGTGCGGGACTTTATTTGATGAAGATCGAGTCCGACATTTGCCTTGAGATAGTTGACCAGTTTGCTCAACTAAATAAGTCGATCATACCTAAACACGATTCTTTTATCGTCAAGATTGAGGATGAAGAGTTGCTTCGCCAAACAATGAAGCAAGCCTGGATACAAGTGCTTTCAAAGATTCGGAATGGAGAGGTGCAAGCTCCCAATATCTCTATAAAAAAGTAAGATTCCTTATTTTGGACAGTATAGGAAAGCGGCTGAACGCAAGTGAAGCGTAGACACGACTTGGGAGTGTCGATAGCCTTTCCGTTCTCTCTGCATGTCCACTCAGCATGTTGATTTTTTTTATCTGCGGATAGCGAGTCAGACTTTCAAAAAAAAGTTTATAGAAAATAATGATAAACTAAAGCCATACCGATTGCTGCAAAAGCTTATGGCAATCAAGGCGAATCTATATGGCAAAGAAAGTTAAACTGACGACCACAATCAACGTCGAAAATAAGGCGTCGCTCGACAAAATGGCTGAAGCCCTTGGCAAGCCAGCCAATCAAATTCTCGACCACATGATCGAAACCTACTATAGAAAGACTTGGCCAAGGCACTTAAAAAACCATCTAGCAGCACGCAAGCGTGAGCTTGAATACATTTTGCGACTTCAGCAAGAAATCGTGTAGTGAGCATCTTCAGGAAAATTCATTGCTTACAGTCAGTATCATACGGCTTTGCTGTGGTCCGGTCGTTCCGGTTAGCAGACAGGCGCACAGTAAACTTGCACTCCACAGACTGTTGAAATGACTTGAGGATATTTCCTGCTTACACGGGCACGTCGGCTGTCCTGAAAATGCCCAAACCGGAGAGGAACCGGAACGATTCTTCACGAAAGCTCTACGAAAGCACCGAACTTCCTAGTCACCCCCTCTTCGGCCCTACGCTGATTTTGTTCGCTCGTATTCCAGGCGATCCAAGAAAAAACTAAAGCTGTCGCCTTCACAGGCAGCGAAATATGAAATCGCCAGCAACTCAGTTGTGAGGTCAATTTCTAAAAGGATGAAAAGCAAACCCAGCGTTGTCTCGAAATTCAATGCGCTCATAGGTGCGGGACTGTGCCGTATGATTTCCACCGCTGACAGCCATAAAGTCTCGGCCTTATCAGATTTCATATTCTACAGCCCTCCGTTTGAGTCCGATATACGTTCGTCATGTGGAATTCCAATAAAGGTTAGGCCGACCATTTTTGGACTCGTCTCTGAAGGATGCGCCCAACGGTCGATTTTGAGCATTTCATCAGCTTGGCAATTTCAACGTAGGACTTTCCTTGCTGCCCCAATTGTAGAATCAAGTCTTTGTTAAAACGCTCTGGGGCGCCAAGGCGCTTTCCTTTTACTGTTCGGGCATATTCGAGTCCCTGGCAGGTTCTTTCCTTCAGAAGAGCGTTGTAAAACTCTGCGAGGCTTCCCAGAATTTGCAGCATCAAACGCCCACTTGCACTGCTGTAGTCGATGTTGTCATCCACAGCGACGAATACAATACCAAGCTGATTGAATTCATCCAATGTCGTTAAAAGCATCTTGAGGCTTCTAAAAAGTCGATCAAACTTCGTTATTACAATGGCGTCGATTTGTTTCGTTCGAGCAAGTTCCATGAGCTTGTGAAATCCAGGTCTGTTGTCGTTTGAACCCGTGTACCCGTGATCGACAATTTCCTCTGTGATTTTCCAACCCTTGTGATTCACGAATGATTTCATCCGTGAAATCTGCAAGTCTGGATTCTGGTCTTTGGTTGCCGTTGAGCATCTAGCATAAATGGCGCATCTCAAGCAGATCCTCCTTTGATATACGGGGGGCGTTGTCGAATCTCGTAAAATTGGAGTCCCAAAAGGGGTACTGACTGGACGGTTTCATAATGAGAGTTTTCAAAATTATTTTTTGGTATCTAAAAATAAAGGGGACTAATTTAATCAAGTATCTCATTTTATCCTCATGTCTCTTGATCGAGGCCGATCCATTTCGGAATCAAACCCGCACCGGAAGTTTTAAGTTCAAAGAACACGGGATTAGCCTCGGGAAAGCCTTTGAATTGAAGGTCTATCTGAGTCACTCGTTCGGCGGGCTTCGAGCAATAGAAACCAAAATCAATCCAGCTAAATAGATTGCCGCTTCCTCGAAGAGACTCGCCGCCCGTTTTACTTCCCTTGCGGTTGTGGTGGACCAATGTAATCGTGCATCCAGTATCGAGTTGAATTTGCCGTAGGCTTGAAAGAACTGAGTTCAACTGTCCAGAGTGATTCTCTGAGACATTTCCTAAACAGCGAACCAACGGGTCAATCACCGTAAAGCGGATTGAATGGCGCTCAATCAGCAGTTTCAAGTCAGCCAGTGCCTCGTCGGAATCCAGACGAAATTCGTTCGTTGGGCAGACCATCAGTCGACTCATTTCCGAAAGTGAAATGCCACGACCATGCGCCATCAACTCAAGTCGTGAGCGAACAATTTCAGAGGAGTCTTCAAGGGGCAGATAAAGAACGGTCTCTGGATTTGGAACATCATAAACGCCAAAACACTTTGAGCTAGTGCTAAGGCTCAAAAGAAGTTCCGCACAGGCCCAACTCTTTCGACATTTCGGTGGACCGGATATAACTCCGACAGAAGAGGAGGGAAGTAGACGATCAATGAGAAATTTGCTCGCTTCAGGACGAGCTTTTAAATCGTTTGGTTTGAAAACTTGAAGTGCCATTTTCAGCCCTTTCAAAAAGGGCCAATAACTTAGGCCCTCATTTTTTCATTTTTTCTGCGATTGCTTTGGCGGCTCGCTGTCTTAGTGTTTCAGCCATCGCCCCATCTTTCTTGCAATCACGATCATACTTTTCTTTTACTGACACACGAATCACATCGGCATCGGTCATAGCTCCGCCAGAAAGAGCATTGATAACGTAGATCAGTTCCAAATACTCCGGCTCTAGTCGCACCGACACGCTGATGGTTTTGTTTTCTGGTTTCTTCTTCATTTCTCAATTTTGGATACTCCAGAGTCAATTTGTCAACTTACTTACAATCTATCTTGCATTATTTTACGCAAGTTGTCAAAATGTAGATGATCCATGATCGTGAATCGGATCAATACGAGTCGGTTTTAAAGCCCCTGAAAAGGCAGCACTGACGATGAGTTCGGAGCTTGGTCTCGGTCCCGATCCAAGAATGTAAATTCCCGTAACACGATCATAAATAGTTACGTGATTACAATGGGTTGAGGCCGATAAGGTGGAGTATGAGCAAAGTTAAAGTTCACGACATTCTTAGAACGCTCGCTGATGAGCGTGGTTTAAATATGAAAGACCTGAGCAAGGCCGTAGGTATTCCACATAGTACCCTCTCGACCTATTT
The DNA here is from genome assembly GCF_055397015.1 of Bdellovibrio sp. HAGR004. Classification (NCBI taxonomy): domain Bacteria; kingdom Pseudomonadati; phylum Bdellovibrionota; class Bdellovibrionia; order Bdellovibrionales; family Pseudobdellovibrionaceae; genus Bdellovibrio; species Bdellovibrio sp. HAGR004. The sequence goes on from NZ_AP029176.1 coordinate 144,449, forward strand.
TGCCTCGAAGAAGGCAACTTACCAGGCGGAGCACCTTATTGCTTTGGCTGAATTCTTTGGTGTCACGACTGACTTTCTTTTAACGGGCAAACATTCCGGCACCAAAGCATTGAACTCACTTAAAACAGAAAATCTATTCTCCGGTTGGGTGCGTTTAAAAATTGAAAGGGCGATTCCTGATGGTGAGGAAGGCGGTCCAAAATGAGATTTGCCTTTCTTATTTTTTTTGCACTGCTTGGACTCAATGCCAATGCAAATGACATTGCTCCGAAAGTCGATACAGATCAGATTCGATTCGCTGGCGATTTTGACAGGGAAGCAATTCGCCGTTCAGTAAAAGCGCACAAAACAAAATTTCAACTCTGCAAATCTACCCAGTCGTCGATTGATTTCAGCGTGGAATTTCAGATTGATCAAAAAGGCAAGGCTCGGGCCATTGCAAACAATGGCTATCCATTGCCGTCTGACAATGCACTGGATTGTGTTAGTAAAGCTTTGGGCGAAATACAATTTCCGGTTCCGGCATCCGATTCAACAGACTCCGTGATTTTGCCCATCAGATATGACGAAGCCAAGACCGTGACTGTAGTTCAAAACCAAAAATCATCTGTGCCAGATACCGACAAAAATTTATCAGAATCAGAAGCCGACAAAAAGAATCTTGAATATCTAGAGCAAGTGAAGGCCAATGCGCTTCGTGAAATGAACGCCCAAGCCGCAAAGCAAAATGCACAACTCAAGGCCGCTCTTGCTTGCAATGATCGTTCGCTCTCTCTCGAAGCCCGCAATCAATGTCTTGATCAAGCGAAATACGGAGGTCTATCTGAGTCGGCAAAAACTTGTCACAAAAATTGTGACTCGCAGAGAATGAATCTGGAAGTTAGTTGCCAAAGATGCGGCGGCGGAACCGTCGCAAGACAGAATTGCATTTCTTCGTGTCAACGGAACATCGCCAGCCAAATCGACCAGTGCAAAACAGGCTGTCGGTGAGGAGGATGCTTGGACTGTGTAATATCGCTGAGAAGCAAAATTTTTTTGGTCCTTATGCTTTCACTCGTATTAACGTCGTGCCTCGGACAAAATTCCGGTCAAAGCGATTCGCCTTCGTCCAATGAGACTCTCGACGATGGCGGACGCTATCTTAAATCTCAATTCTACATTGCTGATTTGAATGGAACCGAAATCACAAAAGAAGATGCGGCGAATTTTAACGACGTGCTTATTTGCGAACGGCGTTCCGGCTTTTGTGAAAGCGTCTGTATCAATCAAATTTACTATTCCACCCCATACAAACGTTATTCGCTTCTTTGGAGCGGCTATATTTATGGCGGAACTTGTTCGGTTTACGTCTTGGGCCACAATGACAGCGACGCAGGTAAACCTTTATACAAATACTATAGCGGGGTTTACGTTCAGCCGAATCCTCCGTCTGTTTTAGGATATTGCGACGGTGTATCTGTAGCGAGTCCGAATGCAATTGGACGCTATGACTTCACAGAAAACCGAGTCCCTAGCGGCGATCCTACCCCAGACCCTTGGGGGCGTCGGCTCTACTATGCTTTAGACACAATGGACTTAACTGGAAATCCTTCAGGACGCACATTTGTTCGGTCCTATGAGCCTGTTCAAGACAGTAACTCAGTACATTTGTTTTCTTATATGGTCGGCGGTCTTGAAACCACATGGCAGACCGTCAATGGATTCTCTTGTGTTCGTGAAAATCAAATTACGGATGCTGCGATCTTAAATCTTCAATAGGCATTTGAACTGCAAAGAAAGGACATCCAGATGGCAGAAAAAATCTTAGTGATAGGGGCGGTGTTATTCCTATTGAATCTTGTTTTCATGCACGGATATTTTTTCTTAAAAGCAAAACGCCGACTTGAAAACGAAATAAATTCTCTTCCTAACGATGCAGAGGCAGTGATCCTAAAAAGGTCCGCCGAACTCAAAAACGTCCGAAAGACTGGAAAGAAAATCTCGTTTGAATTGGCTGCCTCAACTTTGAAGTTGTCCGACCTTTTAGCGGACGAAAAAGAAGACCTTTGGAATGTTGTTTCACCTCAACGCTTCGACATCACAAAGACATGGTACAGAGGATTTCAGACCTGGAATCTGGCGATAGCGAGTCAGGGAATCGGTGCAAGAATAGTCGGAATCGGCTTTATCTTATTCGCCGTCACGACATTCTGGGGCATCGTCGGAGCAATCGTGTGGGCTTTCATGGCAAGTCAATTCGAGGCTCAGTTAGGATCAATTCTCAAGGAACGACAAGGACCAGTGAAAGCGGCGTCTTAAAGAAGGGGTGAGAAAATCCCACCCCTCCACGGATACTCAAGGCACCTCAAGACTTGTAATGGGTGAACCGACCGCTACTTGGTCTGATTCACGGACATCCAGCGATAAAACGCCATAGACATCATCAATGTGGTAGCGAAATACTCCGTCAGTATTGTAAACCCGCAAGTAAGGACCAGCAGCATCGTATTCCAAATGCGTAGGCGCAGCCGATAGATTCAGAGTTTCGATAGTGACCGATTGACTTGGATCGCTTGGCTTCAGAGTTTCGAGTTTTATGGAACTTCCTTGAGCCGAATAAATGAACCGATTGCGAACACGCATCGTTGCCATAGTCCCTGGGCCGCTTTCATAGTCACTCAAATCCGGCTCGGGACTCCATGTTCCCGAGAAGCTTCCCAGGCTATCAATCTGCTGAGTGGCGTGACCAATGCCATCAATGTAGTAGTGAAGCAGATTCGATATGACCCCTATCTGCGTGAGAGATTGATTTGTGGCGAGGAGTTTGAGTTCCTTATCGACCTTGCTGCCGTCGGGCAATACCCATCTAGTTTGAACTTGTCCTGGCCCAGCACCCGAGCCGTTCACGATTTCAAATTCCATCTTAAATGAAAATGGCATGACAGATAAATTCAGTGGGGTATCGAATTCCGAATCCGTCGTCTCAGCCACAATTGAAAAATCTGTAGGGGCCAAAGGAGCATTCGGCGTGCCACTGATCGCACATGTCACTGGGTCAAGGCTGAGGCCAAGACTCGTAAACAAGGCTGCATTCGTGCCAAGTCTACATTCCACAATCGACGTACTTGGAGTGAGTTGGTTTTCAACGTGCAAAGAGCCAAACCCGAACACGGTCTGCCGTCCTGGGGCATTCGCATAACTTAAAACGGTGTTTTCTGGAGTGTGGCTTGGAAGGCTTCCGCTCCCTCCACCCCCGCCGCCACTACATGCAGCGAGTGTGAAGCAAAAAATCATAATCATGGTCTTAAACTGTCTCATTCTGAGATCCTTTCGTTAGGGCGTGCGAGATTGCCGCCTCGGAAGGAATTATCGGTTTTGAATAAGCCGGACTTTTTGGAAGGCCGTTTCAACGGTTGGATTTCAAAAGCGGAGGCCATACCCTGAAGGGGTGCAGAACATCAAAGGACCAAGAAAATCAAATAGTAGCGACAAGGCATTAGAGCTTGTGGCCGTGCGGGTCGGTGCCAGCTTTCTGGGAATTTTATCCGCACACTTGATCTTGAACGGTCAGACGCCAACGCCGAAGGAATTTGTTCCGATCTATCTGACGGGGTTTTTGTCGGTGTATGCGTTCATAAAGAACAATTGCAAGCTCACGGAATTTGGTTCATTCGCTAAACAGTATCCCATAAGCTTTTTAGCCAACCTGAGTATGCCCATGTTCGGTTTTTTATTTTTCCTGATCGGACAAGCCTTTGTCTTTTCACGACAAGACCTGATCCAGCCCATTGTTGGCGTTTTCCAGTTATCCGACGTTTCGTTATTCTCCGCAATTTGCGGTTGGGTGCTTGTTCACTTCGGAACGAATCTCATTTACCGAGACCTTACAAATTCGTTTCTACCATTCACGATAGACAAGTATTTGCTGGCCCCCGCTGACGGCTGGCTTATGGGTCTACTGGTTTACTATTTCTCGGTAAGATGACCGCATGGCAATCGGTGAATGGCCTCAGTTGCGAATCGAACGAAATCGCAGACAACGTGATTTCAAATCTTCAGTGGGAATCGTTATGCGCCTTTTAGCTCTTCAACAATTTCTGGCTTCTTAAAAATGATTTCCAGCAGACGATAGACAGAGCCAGAGGGTTTTCGCAACCCCTGTTCCCAATGGCGAATGGTTCCAATATCCACATTAAGAAGCGATGCAAATTCGAGTTGCGTGCAATCAAGCACCTCAGTGCGAAGGCGTTTGATTTCAGTTTTGGAAAATTCGGGTGCAGGTGGAGCTAGTTCCCGCTCGACAGTTTTAAGTTTGATCTCGCCACGTTCGTGCGCCACAGCGTCAGTTAGGCCAGAGATTAAAGCTTGCCCTAAAACGGATTTCTTTTTTGCTTTCATGGCTTGCTCTCCTTTTTCAAAGTCACGACCAGTTCACGAATCATTTTCTTTTCATCCGGCGTGATGTCGTCGGACTCACCCTTTTTCAAAAGAAACAACAAGTGCGTTTTTTCGACGTGGGGCAAATCCAAAAACAAAACTCTGATGCCGCCTCGCTTGCCTTTGCCCCTGGATTCATCGGCCAGTCGGAACTTTCTAACGCCGCCAGTTCCAGGTACGATGTCTCCCACTTCGGGGTTATTGAGAATGGCGTTTTCAATCTCACGAGCTTTCGCATCAGAGTCGCTAAACTCTGCGAGTCGGGGCTGAATCGGTGGTGCGTATACAAAGACTCGTCTCACTTCATCAAGGTACTACAGAGTAGTAGTTAATGCAAGTCGAAAGCTGATTTTCTCAAATTGAGACGCCAGACCTCATAAAATGGCCCTTATCGTGAAATTACAGGCCGATTGGCGAGTGTCCAGCTATGAGTCTCTGAAAGGCTTTAGGGGCCTGGGTGCCCCATCACCGACTAAAAGACTCCGTTCTTCTTCAAAATTTTCATAACCGTAGCCGCTTGCCATTTCGCTTTTCGTGATTTGGTTGGAACCTTCATTGAGTTTAGAATTTCGGCGATCTTCCAATAGCTGAAACCCTGACCTCGCAAAGCCTTCATTTTTTCGATCACTGCTAGTTCTTGTTTATTCTGTTGAATAAGGGCTTTGACTCTTTTTTCACCGAATCCAACTTGGCCTTTATTCAGGCGTTGCTTGGAGTCCGTGGGTCTCAGTGGAATATCCCAAAGCGTTAAATAGCGTCTTACGGTTTCTTTGGCGGAAGAAATCTCTCTTGCAATCTGACTAACGGAGTTCATTTCTAACGCATATTTCTGCCAGAGGAAGCTCTTTGACAAGGATCGAGGAATGCAGTTAACTGTTGAAAGCACTACGGATTCCGGCAGCGGAACAGTAGTAGTAATGGCTCTGAAGTACTGAGCCATTTCTTTAATGATTTCAATAATTTAAGTCATATTGTAGGTGGTTTTCAGGTAGGGTTTGTAGGTGGCTACATTAAAGCCCCAATCCATTTTATCCGATTCATTCGGTGGAGTGGACAAATGGCAAAGAAAAAAGACCAGAAAACCAAATCAGCAAATACTAAAAAATCAAAATCTTCAGAGATAAATCCTGAATTAAAATCACCAGAAAAAACATTAAAAAGTCGTGGAACTTTTTGGGTGAACGAAAGAGAAAACGGAAAGTGGAGAGTCCTCTTTCAAAATTGGTCTAACGGAAAAAAAGAAAAAACTGAAACTATTCCAAAATCAATGTATCCAGAACTTGGTCTCAAGCCATATCCAGAAATGGCTGTGGACGATGCCAAGCAAGCAATCACTGACTACAATAAAATTAGAAAAAAAGACATTAAGATTTCACAATCACAAATCAGAGCCTTGAAACGAATCCAAGAAATGAAGGAATATGATAAAACAATTTTTCCTCCTCAATTAGTTTCAGAGTTTGTCAGTCGTCTTCGTTCACGAAGCGAGGGTAAAGATAGATTTAAAAATAGATTGGTTCGTAATTTTGAAATCGTTCAAGAAATGTGTGTTGAACTTAATTTGCTTCCACACGATTACGAGGCCAATCTTGATAAAATCACCGCCTATTTCAAGGACGAAAGCCGACAATACTCTGTTTCTTACTCAGAAGACATTTTGTGGGTTCTAAATAAGTGGGGACATTTTTATAGTCGTCATAGGAAGACTTTTTTTGAACCCATTGGTAGACTTAAAAATAAAACCAGAAAATCAATTAAATCTGAAAATATCAAAAAGAGTGGTGTCCGTAGAGAAAGTTTACCAATGACTTTGGAACTTCTTAAAAAATTAAGAAGTAAAATTGATACGACAAAGTTAGAAGAGGTTTACAAATATAATTGGGTTTTTATCTCATTTGTTTTTGGACTTCGTCCCTCTGAATGTGATTCAGTAATCAAAGACAAATCAATTTTGAATATAAATGGAATCACCGCAATTAAAGCCATTCAAACAAAATTGTCTGAACTTGAAGAAAGTGAACAAATCAAAAGAATAGTAACCCCTGCGTAATACGCGTCTTCCGTCCGATCCACCGTCCTGTCATGCTCGGGGCATGAGCGAAACCAATAAAATCATCGAAGAAATCAAGCAGATCAAAGAACAATACCAAGCCGAGGTTGGTAGCGAACGTAAAGCCTGGCCCAATGCCATCAAAGATCGAGTTAGCAAGCTGTACGCCCTTGGTATGAACGGCAAGGCCATATCTGTGGCCATTGATATATCATACTACTCGATTCTGGAATGGCGGCCAGAGGGACTTCCGGATAGCCGCGGCCGCAAGGCCGCCAGTCATTTTCATAGCCTGCCGGTGGTCAAAAAAACTAAAATTGGGACCGTCACAATACCAACTTTATCACCGGATCATAAAGTTGAGATGGTCACAGTCACAACTCCAGATGGATACCTAATCTGCCTCCCAGAACACAAGGCTGTATCCTTTCTAAGTCAGCTTCGGGAAATGTGATGTTTGTTGACCGAAAAGGACTCCGAGTTTTTGTGTACCGCGACGAGATTGATATGCGTTGTGGATTTGAGCGATTGCACTCTCTGTGTGTACATCAAATGAATGCCATTATGGATCAAGGGCACATTTACCTGTTTTTTGGAAAGAACAGGAAGCGGGTTAAAATACTGGTTTATGACGGCAGTGGCCTGGTGCTGATTGCAAAGAGGATTGAACGAGGTCGGTTCATGTCATTATCTGAGCTCCTCGGTCGGTACGAGATTTCGCAGGACGAGCTTAAGTTGATTCTTCATGGCAGTGTTGTACGCAAACCCGTCGTTGACAGATCATTGTCGCCACAAAGTCCAGTGACGCAAAGGGAGTCTGTTGAACTCCCGAAAGGACTCAGCCAAAGTCATCCATAGATGGCACAAGATGATCTCAAGAAAATAAAGAAAATCCTCAAAGAGGAAAGCCCAGAGCTGGTTGCGCAGCTGATGGCGAATCTTATTGAGCATAATCGCAAGCTTGAAGCTCGGATTGAGGCCATCGAAAAGCAGCGGTTTGAGAAAGAGCAGTCGGCATTTGCAATGGAGGAGCAAGTAAAGCTTCTTCGTCGCAGTCTTTTCGGTAAATCCTCTGAGAAGCGCGCCGAGGCTACAGACCGTCCCCGCGATAGAAGCCAAACCGAAGCACTTCTATTTAGTCAGGCAGCTTTCCCGGCGGAAGTATCCCGAGAAGATCAAAAGAAGAATAAATGGGCCAACCTGCCAGAATTAGAAATTGCTCACCACCTTAACGACGACGAACTCAACGAAGAAGCCAAATCACGTGGCATTGAAAACCCACAGCCTGCGATGTGGAAAAATACTGGCCTGTACGACGAATCCTTCCGTATTCAGATAATCGAACGCTCTTACGTCAAAGAAGTTCATAAAAAGTACAAATATAAGCTTGATCCCAAATTTAACTCGGATCCGGACAAAGAAGTCATCATCACCGCCAATGGCCCCTCCAGCCTATTGCCTGGCATGAACTATTCGACTGACTTTGTGGTCAGTGTCGTGGCTGATAAGTATATCAGTCACATGCCTTTGGAACGGCAAACCCGAGAGATAGAGTCCCTTGGTCTTAAAGGGATCAAGAACAGTACATTGTCACGCCTTAGCGGGCTTGCAGCAGCAAGCCTTGAACCTGTTCAGACGGAAATCTTGAGCGAGCTAAAATCAAGCGATCTAGCACTTCACTTGGATGAAACCCCATGGGGTATCCAAAATAAGAACGAAAAAGACGGATACATGTGGATCGTGAGCAATCGCTACGGCAGTCACTATTTGTTCAAACCAACTCGTTCTGGGCAAGTCGTGCAAGAGTTTTTAAGTGGCTATACTGGTCCCGTGGTTACCGATGGTTATGGCGGTTACAACGTACTTGAAGAAGCTGGCATTCCTCAGGCATTTTGCTGGGCGCATGCGCGCCGAGAATTTATAAAAATTGAAGACCATGATCCCACCGTAAAACCAATACTGGATGACATTGACAGGTTGTTTGAGATTGAGCGAGGGGCCACGTCGTTTGAAGAACTTCTGCGTTTGCGAAATGAGAAAAGTCGCGCCGTCGCCGAAGATCTTCACCAAAAACTTTTAGAAGAGCACCCCAAGTCCCGTCCGGGAAGCCAGAAGCGCAAGGCCATTGAGTATCTTACCAAGAGATGGAATGGGTTTACGTTATTCTTGAGGGATCAGCGTATCCCGCTGTCCAACAATGAAGCTGAACGCACCATCCGTCATGCCGTAGTGGGGCGCAAGAACTATTACGGATCTGGAAATCATGCTGGCGCGGAAACTGCTGCTACGTTATTCACAATTATCGAATCCTGCAAAAAGAACGACCTCGATCCGAGAACGTACCTTTCAATGGCGCTACACATGGTGGCCGAAGGAAAAATCCCACCAACACCCCTGGCACACGCACGAGCCATCCGTCAATAGCGCGTATTACGCAGGGTTTACACCGTATCTGCCACAATTCGGCTTTTAATTTCACAATGGTTCTTGGTGAAACTTGCCCAAGTTAAAACTTCAAAAATAATTGTTCGCAACAATGAAAAGACCGCCTCATTTCACAAACCAGAAGACGGTGAAAATGTAATCCAGATTTTTAAGAATGCGGACGACATTGAGCCTGACTTTTTTGATAAGTCCTCTTAATTGAGGGCTTAAAATCTGAACCAAATCTTTTTTACTAATTCCGCCACTTGTTCATTGTGTCCCATAGCCGAGACCATTTGATTTACAATTTCTTCGGGCTTTGCCAGTGGGTCATTGTCAATCCACTCAATGAGTTTATTCAGACTATCAGATACACCAGACGGGTTTGCTTTACATAAGCCAACCCGAAGCCCATTTTGATTGAAAGTTTCTAATGAACTTTCAATCAAAGGGCTTGTTTGGATTAGTTCATTTTCAATAATATCAACTTTTCTTCTTTTATTCCACTGTAAGCGCCCCATGACGCCTTTTTGCCGGACCTCTTAAAAGCACATAGTCTGAACTTCACAAGGAGGTTCAGTATGAGATCAATATCCAAACATTCCGACAAAGAGATATTCTGGCGGGACCAGGTACGATCATTCGCCAGGTTTCACGGATCGCAGGCGGCGTTCTGCAGACACCACGGGCTCTCAGTCAGTACATTCCAGTATTGGTACCGCAAGTTTCATCAAACAGATCGCGAAGTACAGATCATCGAGCCATCGCCATTTATTGAGGTTCAAGTTGAGTCCCCCCCTTCAAAGCACAATATGCCCGATGCAAAGTGGGTTGCAGAGCTGATCCTGCATCTTCAGGAGGGCTTGCGATGAAATCCCCGAAAGAGTTTAAAGGAGTCTTTCTTCACAGAGATCCCGTGGATATGAGGAAAGCCATCAACGGCCTCAGCGTTATAGTGCAAGAAGCTGGTATGGGGGATCTAATGGGGCCTTATCTATTTGTCTTTTGCGGTAAGCGCCGGGACGTGATGAAGGTTCTTTATTTTGACAGATCCGGATTCGCGCTTTGGCAAAAGCGATTGGAAAAGGACAAGTTTCCGTGGCCCAAGAAATCCTCTGTGGAAAACGTGCAGTTATCCACAGAACAATTTACTTGGCTACTTGAGGGCTACGATGTCTGGAAGATGAAGCCGCACGCGGAGTTAAAATTTGAAAAAGTTTGTTGAGAGCTTTAGCTGAATGCTTGATACTCGCAAAAGGCATGTCAAAGTCGGAAACACTTTCTACACCAGAACAAGAAATGGCTCTGCGAATTGCAGATCTGGAAAAGCTTTTAAAGCAAGAGCGTGAAAAGAATAAAAACTTTGAGAGTCAGGTCAGTTGGTTGACGGAGCAACTTAAAGCTTTAAAGCGCAATCAATTCGGAGCAAAGTCCGAGCGCTGGGAATCCCAAGAACAGTTAAAGTTTAATGAAGCCGAAGTGGAATCTCAAAGTCCTACCCCCGACAAAGAAGACTACACAGTTGAAGTGCGAGGGCATACCAAGAAGATTCGGGGGCATAGAAAGCCCCTGCCGGAGAATCTGCCCCGCGAGATTGTAAAAGTCGAACTTCCAGAGTCCGAACAAATCACGGAGCAAGGTGAAAGGCTCAAAGTCATTGGCTGGGAGATCTCTGTGTTCCGTTTCACTTAGTTTGACCGGGTTCGTTTCAGATACTTTGACCACCTGATTTTTGAGGGTTTATTGGTCTTTCTACTCGCTGTCAATATCGTTGAAAGTTATTCGTCCCTTCATGCGGTGACTGGGGCCTTCAAAAATGCAAATATGGGCATTCTCGAACATCCTGTCGATGGCAGCACTTGCCAGGATCGGATCGGTAAAAACTTGTGGCCATTCTTCAACGTCGCGGTTGCTGGTTAAGATCATAGCCGAATTGTGCTTGCGTCGATCAAATAAATCGAAGATCTCCTCACTCACGTCTCGTGGCATTGTTACGACGCCCCAGTCATCCAAGATCCATAGCTTTGATGTTAGAATTTGTTTGAATAAAACATCGAGCTTATTGTTCTCGCGCGCTTTACGGATCTTTGTCCCAAGTCTTTTTACACTCGTACAAAAAACACTGTGACCAGCCTGCGCAGCGCTCATCCCAAGAGCAATCGCAAGATGACTCTTGCCCGTGCCGGGACTTCCCAAAAACAATGCAATTTCGTTGTTCTCGATAAACTTTAAATCTTTCAGATCCTCGATTTTTTCGCGCGGGAGTTTTTTATTGAAATCCCAATTGAACTGCTCAAAGCTTCTTCGCTCTGGGAACTCCGCTTTCTTAATCCTTTTTTCTACGGCGTTATCTGCCCTTGCATCTAATTCCGTGGATAGAAGCTCACTGAGCCACTTAAGATCCTGGCTGCGTTTTCCTTTTTGAACTAAACCCTCGATCTCTGCGGATGCCGCGGGCATTCGTAACTGCTTTAACTGATCGCGTATCACATCTATTGTCATAACTGTCTTTCCTTTCAGTGGGCCTGGTTGCTATGAACCAGACGTAAATGGTTTTTATACTCACTCATGTCGCGCGCAAACTTACCTCCCACCGTCTGCGCGGATAAAACCTCCTCATGACGAGGAGCTTTGGGTTTTGGCTTTGCCATAATATTCAATAGTTGATGAACTGTTTTTAAATTTACCTGTGATAACTCCAGCGCTGAAAGGCAGGCCTTGTCGATGTCGGCATTGCTGTACTTCTTGTTCAGCGTCAGAAGACCCCATACGCTGCGTGTATCAACAAAACCTTCGCCTCGAGCCAAAATAATTCCTACAAAGCGCTCAACATTGACGCCGATAATTTTTGCTTGCTTCAGATAGTGACCATGATCTTGAAGAGTCTTCTCCCAAGACTCCTTGTAATGATCTTTACAGGCTTTACTTGTGAATTTATCTTGGATGCGCTCGTAAACTTCTAACAGTCGACCGTTGCAGTAGATACTTACTTGAACTGAATTACCAATCACCAAAGCTATTTCGCCTTTGAGTCTTGTGTCTACTCGGTAGTACTTGTTTGCAAAGCGAACATAACCATCAGACCTCACTGTTGAGCGAGTGATGGTTTCCACTTCGTAGCGTAATAAAGGAAGAGGCTTTAACAACGAGGCTTCATCGTTAAGAAACACATCCAAAGGTTTTTGTAGGTGAGTCCCGTGCTTTCTCTCATTGGCGATACTCATCTTTTTATTCATGTGTGACTGTGCGCCGCTCAGTGAATATTGGGACTTATCGTAGGATTCAAAAAGGCGACGCTTCATTGGAACCATTCGCTCCACTTTGCCTTTTTTCTCTGGAGAATAAGGCGGCAATGCCTCGACAACGAACCCGTAGTGCGAGGCCAGTCTTTCAAAGGCCGGGTTCAACGTCGGCTCGTGCTTTGATGCCTCATGAACAAAGACTTTGGGATTATCAGAAGTCACTTTACGAGGGACTCCGCCAAGTTCCTCAAACATGCTTATTAAAACTTCGGCAGTTGTTTCAAAGTCGAGTTTCTCTACAACTCGGGCCATCTCGTAACGAGAATGCCCAAGAACGCCAACGAAAATCCAAATTGTTTTTTTCTTTTTTGTGACAGGATCGACGACGTCAAAGAGCTTTCCCCAGTCCACCTGCAGACATTCCCCCGGTGAGTGAACAAGCTCCATCACATTGCGCGCAGGTGCGGATCGCATAAGTTTGTGGCGGTGAATGTAGCGGTAGAAGTTAGATCGCGGGACAGAGAGCGGAAGCTCTTCAAAAATACTTTGCGGACTCCAGCCAAGTTCAATGCGCTCCTTGATCCATTCGCGCTTGGGATCTAAGATGGCATCCGTTTCAATGGCCTTCTCGCTGCGACCATCGCGCAGCGGAAACAGCGCCTCTGGGTAAGGTGGGATTTCTTTTGAGGTTTTGCAGTAGATTTTCTTCTCTGGGTTTGCGACGGCTACATAGCCATGCTCTATCGCCTGGTCGCGGATTTTTATGACGTAACCTTTGCCTTTACCAGTTGATTTAGTCAGTGCGGTGAGTGAGTGTCCTTCGCGAAGGCCTTCGACGATTTTTCGGTCCACTGTGATTTTCTCCAAGTCCTTTTTTCTGAGTTTCCGCATGCGTATTCCTTGCTGTAGTCTGGTTGTTAAACCAGCAGCTTAGCGCATGGGATCAGATGGAGAAAATGTGCTGAAAACGTAAGCAATTGCCCGGTCAAATTAGGTGGGATTTACTTCCCCCAAAGCCGGTCCACTTACGTGGGATTTGCCCCCCTTGAAACCGGTCAAACTACGTGGGATTGGACAATCTCTGAGAAACTTAGGTACGAGCCGGCCAGGATCAGCGTGCTTGAGTATCACCGGGCCAAATACGGTGTTGGCAGTGGTGATTACGAAAAGACCGCGCCGCCGGTTCCTTCAGTGATCCCAAAAGGCATTGCTACACCAGAGTTATTGGCCGCTATCGTTGTAGGTAAGTATAGCGACGGCTTGCCACTTTATCGTTTAGAAGAGATTTTCGCCCGTCAGGACGTGGAGTTGAGCCGTACAACAATGGCTAGATGGATGGTGCAAGTAGCTCAAGCCCTGATGCCAATCAGAAACGTCTTATCCGACCGGATGTTGAGTGCACACGCCATTTCCTGCGATGAGACGAGTGTTCAGGTGTTAAAAGAAAATGGCCGTTCTGTCGAGAGCAAATCGTGGATGATTGTGCGGGCAACTCCGTGTGAGAAAAGCAAGATCGTATTGTTTGATTACAGCCCTTCTCGTAGCGGCGAAGTGATGAAGAGCCTCTTTGCGGGCTACGAGGGGCGCCTATTGTGTGATGGTCTTGATGTGTACAACGGTCTTGAAAGTGAAACATTGGTTCGCTTCGGCTGCCATATGCACGCGCGCCGCCGGTTTGAACAAGCGGTCAAAGATGGTGCTAAATCCGGAAAAACCATGGCGGCTCAAGTGATGGACATCTACAAAAAGCTTTATGACTTCGAAGAAAAAATACGAGATCACGCACCCGAAGAAAAAGTCAAAGCGAGATTGAGAGATCAAAAACCTCTGCTTGAGGAAATTAAGCAAATCGCGGAATCCAATATCGCAAAGGTTCCAGACAAGAGCAAGCTGGGACAGGCTTTCAAGTACTACTTGAATGAGCATACGTATCTGACGAGGTACTTAGACGATGGGTTGATGGAGCCAGACAATGGGTTCGCTGAGCGCGCCATCCGCAAGTTTGCTATCGGCAGAAACAATTGGCTTTTTAGCGACACGCCCGATGGCGCGGAGGCCAGCAGTATTCTTTACAGTCTCGTGGTGACAGCAAAGCTCAATGGCGTCAATGCTTACAAGGCCCTCTGTAAAATCTTGACTGATGTTCCTCTGGCCAAAACCGTGGAAGATTATGAACGTCTCGCCGACGCCATCTTAACATCCGAGGCACCGGTTTAACAAAAAGGCGTCATGGGGCGCTTACATTCCACTTTTTAAGAATATCCACCAAGTCAATTTCCTGATTCAAAAAATGAGGTTGAAACTGATTTAAAAATTGAGTGTCCGAGATTTGTAATTCAGTTCTAACGAGTGGCACATTGGGATATTTGTTAAAAAATATATTTTTTTCGTCCTCACTATATTCTGAAGTGATTTGAGCCAGTTTGTCATATCTTCTTAATTTCCAACGAATCTTGTCCTTTATTGTTTCGCCTAAAATCTTATACTGTCCCTCTGTTTTGACCGCATAGATTAAATGAAAAAATGAGGTCAGGCTATTAAATGACTTACTGACCTCCATTAGATTCAATACCTCATTTGAAACTTTTGTTTTCTGAATATCCATTGTAACCACTGCATAAAACGCGTCTAGGAACTGAAATCAATATCCAGCATGCTGCGATTCATGAAAACACAGCGTGCGAACCAACTAATAGAAGAAATCCAAGAGCTGACTCGGCAATATCATTCCGAAGTGAGCTCCGTCAGAAAACCTTGGCCGAAATCCATAAAGTCCAGAATCCAAGAATTATTTGCCCTGGATGTACCAGTTAAAGCAACAGCCCAACAAATCGACATCCCCTATGCAACTATTATGTCGTGGCGATTGAAGCCCAAGAAAAATATTAAATCTGACTTTCATGCATTAACAGTCCAACCAGGTCCAACTGTCACAGTTGGACCTTCATTAGAAGAAAAAACTAATCTGGGTCTAACTGTGACGGTTAGAACTCCAGAAGGATATATTTTAGAGATACCAGAATCTATTGCCGTAAAAACCATCCTTGAACTTCAGCGAGGTAAATCATGTTTTTAGACCGCAAGGGGCTTCGGGCATTTGTATATCGCGAAAGTATCGACATGCGGTGTGGTTTTGAAAGATTACATTCTTTATGTGTCCATCAAATGCAGGCGATTATGGATCAGGGACATGTGTATTTGTTCTTCGGGAAAAACCGTAAGCGCATCAAAGCTATTTTCTATGATGGGACAGGGCTGGTACTGATTTCAAAACGTATGGAAAAAGGGAACTTTATGTCTTTGGCCGAACTATTGGGGCGATCGGAGGTCAGTTTGTCAGAATTAAAGCTGATTTTCCACGGAAGTGTGATCAGAACACCTATTGTTGACCGCTCTATGGCAGCTTTAGCGCCACAAATCCCAGTGACGCAAAGGGAAGCTGTTGATCTTCCGCAAGGGTTTTTACAAACTCCCGGCTGATGGATGAAAGAACTCGAAAAATTATTGAAAGCGAAAAAGATCCCCGCATATTGCAGGCACTTCTGTCGCAAGCTCTCGAGTTCATTGCACAGCAAAAACTATTAGTTGCCAAACTTCAAGAGGAGCAAGCGCTTAGCCTGCAGTCTAAATTCAACCTAGATGAGCGTATAAAGCTGCTCCGTAGAAGTATTTTTGGTAAATCCACTGAAAAACGAGCTGAAGCCACAGATCGTCCTCGTGACAAAAGCCAAACCGAGGCTATGTTATTCAGCCAAGCGGCGTTCCCTGCTGAAGTGTCACGTGAAGAGCAAAAGAAAAATAAATGGTCAGGTTTACCTAGCTGCGAAGTTGCGCACCATCTTTCAGATGACGAACTTAATGAAGAAGCAAAACTTCGTGGTATCGACAATCCACATCCATCAATGTGGAAAAATACGGGTCTTTATGATGAATCTTTTCAAATACAAATCATTGAAAGATCCTATGTCAAAGAAATCCACAAGAAGTATAAATATAAACTGGATCCAAAGTTCATTCCAGACTCAGATAAAGAAGTTATTATCACTGCCAATGGCCCTTCGGGCCTATTGCCAGGAATGAACTATTCAACTGACTTTGTTATCAGTGTTGTGGCTGATAAATATATCAGCCACATGCCCTTAGAAAGACAGACCCGAGAAATGGAATCGCTGGGTTTAAAAGGGATCCAAAATAGTACTCTCTCAAGATTGTCTGGACTTGCAGCTGCTAGTCTTGAACCTGTACAAGCTGAAATTCTCAAAGAATTGAAATCAAGCGATCTTGCCTTACACCTGGATGAAACCCCTTGGAAAATCCAAGATAAGACTGAAAAAGATGGCTACATGTGGGTGGTAAGCAATCGTTACGGTAGTCATTATTGTTTTAAGCCCACCAGATCAGGACAAGTTGTTAAGGATTTTTTGAGTGGATACAGTGGACCTGTCGTTACTGATGGTTATGTTGGATACAACATACTAGCGAAATTAGAAATTCCCCAAGCATTCTGTTGGGCACATGCACGCAGAGAATTTATAAAAATTGAAGACCACGATCCAACAGTAAAACCAATCTTAGATGATATTGATCGATTATTTGAAATTGAAAGAGAGGCTTCCTCTTTTGAAGACCTTTTGCGGCTACGAAAAGAGAAAAGTCAGTTGATTACCGAGGGTCTTCATAAAAATCTCATAGGAGAGTACTCAAATTCACGCCCTGGCAGTCAGAAAAGAAAGGCTATAGAGTATCTCACAGAAAGGTGGGCCGGATTTATGTTGTTCTTAAATGATAACCGTATTCCTCTTTCAAACAATGAGGCCGAACGTACGATCCGTCATGCTGTAGTCGGAAGAAAGAATTATTACGGATCTGGAAATCACGCTGGCGCAGATACCGCCGCCACACTTTTCACTGTAATTGAATCTTGTAAAAAGAATGACCTTGATCCGCGAAGTTATTTGTCGATGGCTCTGCATTTAGTCGCTGCGGGAAAAGCTCCGCCCACGCCATTGGCACATGCTCGGGCTCTTCGTCAATAGCGCGTATTACGCAGGGTTCACTATCCATTCTACTGATTGAGTGGGTAATTGTCGTATCAATTCGCTTTTCAATTATTTCAAGACGGTTTAATTTTTCAGATATTTTCTTAATAAGTGTTCCAGCACTGACTAAGTTGTTTTCTAAAAAATACTTTCCCTGAAATTGAACCTGAAGAAATCTTTTGTTTATATTCACAAATAAAAAATTATCAGTTTGGTAAGCGGTGGCGAAATCACCCATTTTGACCGCTTGGTGTTTTTCACCAATGGCAACAAGGGCTTCGTTTATAATTTGTCTCTGTTGTTCCCTTTGAATTGAAAAAGAATAATGAAAATTATAACTCAACCAATCACAAAGAAGTTTGTTAGTTAAAAATGGAGAACTCATTGTTGAGTCCCCTTTGGCTTATATAAATATGACTTAAAAACAAAGCATTCACGATTGCTTTGAGTGGCAAATATCAACTTTCCATTGGTGAGGTCTCTTCGCTGGGCAATTCCAATTGGAATACCATACAAATCAGCAGAGGCTTGGTTGGTAATTCTGCCAGATATAACATTTCCTATTTTACCCAAATCTAATTTGGCTTCATTTTTTATATTTTCGTCTTGGGTGTTGATTAAAAGAAAAAGTTTAAACTTACGACCCAATGATAAAAAATAGTTTATATTTTCAACAATAGTTTCTTTTATTTTCTCTCTTGGCTTTTTTACCTCATAACCGTGAACCATTAAATCTTTAATTGCTTCGTCCAATATAATCCAAGTTCTACAATTTTCTTCATTAACGATTTTGGTTTTGAGTTCATTTGTCAGGTTTAAGAGTCTTTCAAGGTCAGAATCTTTGTTTGGATTCAAAAGTTCAATACCTTGATTTTTAAAATCAGAAAAATCAGAAATCTTGGTGCTTACAATAACCACATTGAAAGCATTTGAAACTTGTTGAGTTAAGATTTTGGCAATGTTGGATTTTCCAATCCCCATTGTTCCTATAAGACGAAGATTTGAAAAATTATCATTTAAATCCATTTCAACAATTTTTCTTCCACCAGAAACACCAAACTTTATTTTCATTGGTTCAATATCTTTTTCTTTGAGGTGAATCAGGTTTGGAAAAGCCTCAAAGACAAATCTAATTTCACGATTTGATTTTTTGAATTGGTGGGCAATCACATACCTATTAAACTTATTAAAAAGGTAAGGGTAAAATCTTTCAGGACTATCAAAAACAAATTGAGCAGGTCTGACTTGGACAAAGCGACCAAATAAATCAACCGAGACTTTGGCTTTTTCTTCGGTTGAAGAAAATCTTTTTTCAATATCAGAGTTGATTTTATTTCTGACCCAAGAAATTATTTTTAGAATAATCAATGAGGTAATGAAAGCAATAATCCATTTATATTTTATTAAGAGGGTGGAAATCATATTTATTCCCCCTCTTTCTTTTCAGTAGATTTTAGTTTTTCTTTTTCAAAATATGAATTGGCTCTGTTGATTAAATCTAAAAGCAATCCACAATTGATATTGATTTTTTGTTCACTATTTTTTATTGAGTAGTAATCTCCAAATGGTCCTTTGTTTTTAAAGACCGACCATTTATTTTTTACTTTAGCCTCTGTCTTTTGTTCCTGTTTTTTATCTTTCATAAAACCTCCATAGGTTATTTGTTTTCAGTGGCGAAATGCTCACCTATGGAGTTAAATGGATTTTTAAAAATCTAAATCAGGCTAAAACCTTATATTTAATAAAAAAATCTACAAAAAAATGATTCGGTCTCAATTTAATACAATCAAGTCCCATATATTTGATTTGAATATATTGAAAAATGCCCACTTTTTGGACAACCAGACTTTGGTTTGGTATACTATTTGAGTAGGCATTTAAATTGAAATGGAGAAAACCCCTACATAAAAATGTAGTCGCTTTCAAAGAAGGCGGTGCGGGTGAAAAGACTGCTTAAAATCGCAACCTCCCATTGTGAAAAACGAATGAGGAGGTTTTTTTATTTCTAAAATCTAAATCCCCAAATAACTGAACACCAACCAGTTTTGTCTGAAAAGGCAAAACAAAGGCTTGATTTTTTTTAATCATATCGCTACTTTAGTGCCTTAACGGGTTGGTGGTTTTAATCCCTCCTTCTGAGCCATTTATTTTCAAATAAATGTGATTAAGAAAACCAAGTCCTCAAGGCTTGGTTTTTTTATTTTTGCCTCTGACAGAATCTGATCATCCACTGTGTCCCCGATTTTGCCACCCAAGCCAGCTGGACCTCCTGCAAATTGCACTTTGAGCAACAAAACGGAAGTCGATAGCATGAAACTCTGAAAAGGAGTTGTCATGAGGTTTTGGATTTTCAGTGCCTTGATTCTTCCCGTCCAAGTTATTGCTTCGACCCCGTCTTTTCAGGACTCTGTGGCAGGTATTAATTCTCATCTGACCAGAGCTGCAAAATTTGAAATTCCTGCCACTCATGACAAGGATCTTTATCTGCGCATGGAAAAGGCCCTGTCCACTGAAAATCCCGCGCAAGCGTTGCTGGCGCTGGCGAATGAAGGGGACTTTGTCACCTGCTCAGCGTTCCATGCGACAACCCCCTCGGGATTGCTGCCAATGACGGGCCTGTTAGAGACAGCGAAAAAGCTAAATCATGATGCCGTGGCTGCAAAATCCTGGGAACAAAGTCTGAAGCTGGCGAATCTTTGGTGGAACTTTGGCAATTGTGAAATGCCGGTGATCGCAGGTCAGATCGGTATGCAGATGCTCAAGGAAACGCTGGCGGAAATGGCAAAACTTTCCAAGGAAAACATGAGCGACGATGATCGCACAAAACTTGCCGAACTTAAGCGTCAGATCCAGGGATGGAGTGCCTCGGCCTTTTTGGAAAAAGGCTTCCGATTTGAAATGGCTCTGACCAGCGCCTTGCTGTTGCCAGAACTAAAATCGGGAAAGTTTGAATTCAACAGGGAAGAGCTTGAAGAAAGCGCCCAGGAAAAACCCCTGGTTGGATTCTTTGGTCTGATCCAGCTTTTGTATCCGGAAGGTTATGGAAGTTTTGACTGGGGCGAGGGTGCTAAACCCGTAGCCGCGGTGGTGGATTACATCAAAGGCGCGAAGGGCCCGGCTGTAGCGGTGGGGAAAGCTGTCACTGAGCAGGAAACAAAGTATCTGAAGTCCTTCTTTGAGGAGTTGAAGCTGCGTGATCAGGGTGTGAAGTCGGCCAAAGACCTTCTGAAAGAAACAAAAGCCAACGAGCTGATCGCGACCCTGCAGAAAGATGAGGAGCTGCTGAAGGCCAAGCGTGAGCTGGCTCAGAGTTATAAAGACAAGTCCGGCTTTATCATGGCAGTTGTGGTTTTCAGAATGGCGAATCCGAACTTCTCTAAGTCTGTTGATAAAAAAGCGCAGACCTTGCAAAGAGACCTTCTTAAGTTTTCCAAGGCGCTGTAAATCCATGGGGAGCCTTTTTTCGGGGTCTTTTTGTATCAATTTCCTGTAAAGCCTTATTTGTCTCAAAGTGACCCAATTGGGCCATAATTCGGGGTTCAAATCGCTTATATTGCAAATGAGCCATCTTCCAGCGGGCACACCCTTTGTAATAAGGGGACTTTGGAATTATCGGACGTCTGCTGGAGGACCCATGCGCCTTATTAAATATCTCCCACTGATCGCCTTTTGGGGCTTTACGGCTTTCACCATGAAAGCGGGCGCCGAGGTTAAGAGCTATCGTGAATGGAAAACGGAACGAGTTCAGGCCGCGCAAAGCAAGGTCATGACTTTGAAGGCGCAGATCGATCTTAAAAAATCCGTGGGTCGCAGTTTGGCAAACGGGACCGATCCTAACATGGCCCATAAAGCGGGGCTGGAGGCAGTTTCGACTCAGGATATGTCCGTGGAAAAGTTGGAAAGGGAACTTCGTGAAGAAATCTATGATCTGGAAGTTGCCAAAGACCTGTCCGTGACGGACTACTTCGTGGGTTACCTTACCAAGATTCAGGATAAAAAGACGGCCTTTAATGAAGTGGCTGGCAAGCTGTCCCCGGAAGAGGTGGCGGAGCTGATGACGGCCTATGCGAACTCTGTTTTTGGGGCGCAGTCGGCAGATCTGCCTGTGAGCGCGAATAACTTGTCAAAAGACGGTATTAAATAAGTCTGCGGAAATTCTTATAAAATTATAATCTTTAAGGGGTGCGTCATAGAGATGTGAGCAAGTTTTTGCAGCACCCGACCTTGACTCTTTTCAGAGGCGATTCATATTATCTTTCGTTAGATTTACTTAAAACGGAGGCATAGTATGGCTAAGAACGAAATTGGCGTTCGTCCACTTCATGACAGAATTCTAGTTCGCAGAATGGCGGAAGAAGAAAAAACCGCTGGCGGTCTTTTCATTCCTGACACTGCAAAAGAAAAACCACAAAAAGGTGAAATCATCGCTACAGGTAAAGGTCGCGTGACTGAAGATGGCAAAGTTTTGCCTTTGGAAGTTAAAGTTGGCGATAAAGTTCTTTTCGGCAAATACGCTGGAACAGAATTGAAGCTGGATGGCGCTGAATACCTGATGATGCGCGAAGAAGACATCCTGGGCGTATTCAACTAATTTTATTTTTAATGTCTGCTCCAGCAACGCTGGAGTGAATCAGATTTGAACGGAGAAAATCATGAGTAAGGTAATTACATTCTCAGAAGACGCTCGTACACACATCCTTAAAGGTGTGAACACTTTGGCGAACGCAGTAAAAGTAACTTTGGGACCTAAAGGTCGCAACGTTGTTATCGATAAATCTTTCGGCTCTCCACTGATCACTAAAGACGGTGTGACTGTTGCGAAAGAAATCGAACTTGAAAACAAATTCGAAAACATGGGCGCTCAGATGGTTAAGGAAGTTGCTTCCAAAACCAACGACGAAGCTGGTGACGGTACAACAACTGCAACAGTTTTGGCTCAAGCGATCTACCGTGAAGGCGCGAAACTTGTTTCCGCTGGTCACAACCCAATGTCCATCAAGCGTGGTATCGATAAAGCAGTAGCAATCGTTATCGACGAATTGAAATCCATGTCCAAACCAGTAAAAGGTTCCAACGAAGTAGCTCAAGTTGGTGCTATTTCTGCAAACAATGACAAAGAAATCGGTCAGATGTTGGCAGATGCTATGGATAAAGTAGGCCGTGAAGGCGTTATCACTATCGAAGAATCCAAAACTGCAAAAACGGAAGTGACTGTAGTTGAAGGTATGCAATTCGACCGTGGTTACCTGTCTCCATACTTCGTAACTAACGCAGAAAGAATGGAAGCAGTTCTTGAGAACGCTTACGTTCTTGTTTACGACAAAAAAATCTCTTCCATGAAAGACATGATCGGTATTCTTGAAGGCGTTGCTAAGCAAGGTCGTCAGTTGTTGATCATCGCTGAAGACGTTGAAGGCGAAGCATTGGCAACTTTGGTTGTTAATAAATTGCGCGGCACTCTTCATATCGCTGCTGTTAAAGCTCCAGGCTTCGGTGACCGTCGTAAAGCTATGCTTGAAGACATCGCGATCCTGACTGGCGCGAAAGTGATCTCTGAAGATGTTGGTTTGAAACTTGAGGCGGCAACTGTTGCTGACCTGGGTATCGCAAAACGCATCGTTGTAGATAAAGACAACACAACAATCATCGATGGCGCTGGTAAAAAGAACGACATCAATGGCCGTGTTGCTCAGATCAAAGCTCAAATCGAAGAGACTTCTTCTGACTACGACAAAGAAAAACTGAAAGAGCGTTTGGCTAAATTGGCTGGCGGCGTAGCTGTTATCCACGTTGGTGCTCCTTCTGAAGTTGAAATGAAAGAGAAAAAACACCGCGTAGAAGACGCTTTGAACGCGACTCGCGCAGCGGTTGAAGAAGGTATCGTAGCTGGTGGTGGTACTGCTTTGCTTCGCGCTTCTACAAAAATCGACAAATCCAAGTTCGCTGAAGAAGAACAATTCGGCGCGACTATCATCAAACGTGCTTGTGAAGAGCCTATCCGTCAAATCGCGGCTAACGCTGGTTTGGATGGCGCGATCGTTTTGGATCGTATCCTTCAGAACAAGTCCGTTACTTGGGGCTTCAACGCATACTCTGACGAATACACTGACCTGATCAAAGACGGTGTTATCGATCCAGTTAAAGTTGTTCGTTGTGCTTTGACTAACGCGGCTTCCGTTTCTTCTTTGATGCTGACTACAGAGACTATGATCGCTGAAGCACCTAAGAAAGAATCCGCGGCTCCGGCAATGCCTGACCACGGTGGCATGGGCGGTATGGGCGGCATGATGTAGTCTGCTGACTACTGAAACTGCTTAAACGCAAAAAGCCTGGGTTTATAGCCCAGGCTTTTTTATTTTCTGAAATTAGATCTTAGAAAAGATACTGAACGCCACCGAACAAAGTCGTCATTTTGTGGCTGGTGCTGGTGGCCGGATCCGCCCGCTGGCCAGTTCCTGAGAAATCAGTGCTGTAGTTTTCCAGCATCAATTCCCCACGAATCTTAAATCTTGTTTTCATGCGATAATCGACAAAGAAGCTGAATGAATTGATCTTGCTGTCAGAGGAAGACCCGCTGTCTTTGCTTTCGCTGACATTCGGATTCATATAGAAATCAAAACGTCCTCCGATATCCACCGGAAGCTCTTCAGAAAGTGGGAACTGGCCTGCCAGGCTGACCAGGAAGCCACTGTAGTCCATGGTCGTAAAGGTTGTCGGGGTGCTGTTATCGACAGAGAACTTCGTTGTATTGTATCCGGCCCCCACTTGCAGCTTGGGACCGAAGAAGTCGCTGGTCAGCAGGAAGTTGTATCCGGCGGAAACCCCATACTGCCCGACTGACATATTCAAAGACCCCGGGGAGGATCCTGTTTGGTTGTTGTCGATCGAAAATACGGATTGGCGCAGCTGAACACCGACGTACCACTCTGGATTTAGCCACAGCTCGCCGCGCACCAGAATATTTGGAGTGATATTGTTGCTGCCACTGATGGACCCCGCCGTCACCAGACTGGTGTTTTGCGTGTAGTTGCCAAGGCCCGCCATCAGCTCGATCTTTCCGAACTGCGGGGGCATTGTCGGCAGCCATTCTTGTGGGTCTTCGCCGAAGGCCACGTCTTTGTCCGGGCGAGTGCTGACATCCTGAAGAACTTTTCCAGAAGGAGTAGTGATGGGTGTTGAGTACTTTACGAACTCATCAGGCATCACTTTGGAGCCGACGGAAATCACACCGGGATCTTTTTCCATTTCGATGTAACCAAAACTAAGATAGGGCTCTACTTTGAAAAGCTTCACACGACCCAGAACTTCTTTTTCGGTGCTGACCATGAAGTTCAGTTTAGGATGACGGTTGACTTTGATGATCTGAACGACGGACACGCGGCTTTCAGGTTTTAAGCCATAGTTGCTGCCCAGATTCAGTGTTACTTGCTGACCACGGCGGCTAAGAATCGTCGCACGGAATGGCATCCGGTATTTTAGATTTTCAAACAGACGGCGAACCTCATTGCGGATTTCGGCTGTTTCAAACCCTTTGTAGTCAGTCAGGGATTCTTGCAAAAGAGGAAGGCCTTCTCGTCCCACAAACAGCGTCAGGGTGATGGAGATCCCTCGCGGTCCACGAATAATTTTGGAAGTCAGTGCGGCTTCGCTGCGTGTGTTTTGCAGAATTTGCTGAACATCAGAAGGATTTTCATCCAAGGTTTCAGATTTGATTTTTAGATCTTTTGGGAAATTGGACAGCGACCATTGTTTGTCATCGTTCAGAAGGTTGCGCAGTTCTTCTTCTGCGGGTTTTGCATAAATGCCACCAACATTGTCAGTGGTGGGAATAAGTACGATGGATTTGATTGCAAGATCTTGGTCGGCTGCGCTGACGTAGGTGTTCTGGGCATTGGTCTGGGCCTCAGCAGTCGGGCAGATTGAAATGAAACAGGACGCGACGAAGAGAGAACTCAGCAAGAATGATTTCATATTTTTATTCTGCACTGCCTCTGAAAACAGGTCAATTTGACGTCAAGTAATTCGGACCGGGAGCCGAAAGATTTCTTATGAAGTCTTCATTTTCTTTTCTGATTTTTATCGCGCTTTTCTCCCTGACCTTTGAGTCTTCCGCCCAAGTGGGTCTGGAAGGTTTTTCTTCGGGACGCTATGAAGTGCGAAAATCCAATAAAAGAACTCCGGCATCGGAATCAGCACCAGTTGTTACAGACTCTGACGGTGTTGCAGTACGCACTTTGAAAACAAGTGAGCTGGAAGCGGAAGAAAAAGCTCGTAAAGAAGCCGAAGCTAAGAAGGCAGCTGAAAAGCTGGCTTTAGAGCAGAAGAAAGCGGAAGAGCAGAAAGCAAACACTGCGCCAGCTCCGGCCGTGGCAGCAAAGCCTGCCATGGAAAAGACCGTGGATACTGACTCGTCTGAAGTCCAGGAGCCGGGGATCAGCGAACAGGCCGAGAGCTTGTTTTCCAATAAAGCCGGCAAAATCTATGAATTTTACCGTGAACAGATTCACCCTGATGACATTCGCAACAACCGCTTGGAGTTGGATGTGATGCCAGTGGTAGCCTATAACGACTCCCAGTCTAATTATGGTTTCCGCGATTATCAGAGCTTCTTCAATGCATTGAGCATTCGTGCCAATGTTTGGTTTACACCTTTGATTGGTGTCAGTGGGCGCATTCTATTCTCTTTTGCTGCGGACGTGGACTCTGTGACAGCGGACCAATCTCGTATTCCAGCAAAATATGAAATGGTGGATCTGGGTGTGAACTTCCGCAAGTTCTTCGGTGTTTCCCGCAAGGCCAACTCGCTGGAATTTTCTATTCTTTTGAGCGATAGCAAAATGACTGTTCCAAGTGACAACACTTCGCGCGCTCGTCTGAAAACGCAAGGCTTGGGCTTGGGGCTGAAAGGTCGCATTCCCACTTCGGCGGATTATGCCTGGACAGTCGGGGGGTCTTTCTTCCCACGCTTGCAGCATTCCGAGTCCGAAACGGGTGTAGCCATTCAATCAGGAGCCGCTGAGGAAAGTGTGCGTATTGGCTTGGATATCGGCGGGGAATGGAAGTTCACCCGTGAAAGTCAGATGATCTGGAATCTGGGCGCCAGCGTAGAGCGAAATGTCTTTGATGGCGCGGCAGGCATCCCAGACCCAAGTACAGGTTTGACTCCTAACAATGTCAGTGTGACAAACGCCTTCTATATGCTCTCTCTGGGCTATCGTTGGGGTCACTAGAATCCACTCATCAAAAGCGTTCCAAGATCTTATACTGGCATCATGAAGATACGTTTCGCCGTTGTTGATGATGCCGCCTTTCTGAGAGAACTCATAAAAAATATCGTCGTTTCTGACGGAGGCATTTGCGTGGGCGAGGCCTCCAATGGTGACGAGGCTGTTGAATTGGTTCAATCCACCCTGCCCGATCTGGTTTTCCTGGATATGGTGATGCCACTTCGCAATGGAATTGAAACGGCGAAAATTCTGAAAGAGCTGCATCCCTCAATCAAAATCATCGGCTGTTCGACAATTGATCAGGAAGAGCTTGTGCAGAAGGCGTATGAGGCTGGTTTTGACTCTTATCTGACGAAGCCCTTCAATAAAGATCAAATTTTAAAAGAGATTTCAAAAGTATTACCGCATCTGGGAGAATCCACTCATGGAAGAACTTAAGTTTGTAACTAAATGCCTGGCATTCACATCATTGATGGTTGTGCTGATGCAGGTTAAGGTTGGTGGCGCATCAGTTGAGTCACATACTTTCCACTGGTTGCAACGCTCAACGGTTTCTCAATACATTCAAAGTGCTGCTGCTGGTGGCGCGATGGCTTTGCGTAATTTGGGGCGTGGGCTGAGTGATGGCGTTGCCAGCACAGTCGATGGCTTCCAAGAAGGCGCTCACGAAAAAGCAATCCGCTAGTCTTCTTGAAAAAGGGGAAGGGAGAGCGACCGTAAGGGGGGGGAAGTCACTCTCCCTAGGGGGCATATTCAATTCAACAGTCTTAGCGAGTACCGCGGACTGTCGTCTCTTTACCAGATTTCGTATCAGCTTTTGCTACACGAACTGGATTGGTGTTTTTGAAAAGGTCATTCGTAGCAGAAGCAACTCTGTGAGAGCACTTTGGATTTGCCATTGCCGTGGATGCAAAGACCATCAAAGAAACTGCGATTGTAGCTTTCACGATTTTCTTCATAAATACTCCTTTGAACTCATAGCTCTCGCTATAAATACTTAATTAACAGCTCAATGAAGGCTATTGCATCGCGTGTGCCAGGGGTTTTGTATCAGGGTGAGACAAATAGGTGGGTTTTAGGGCAAAAATAAAGGGCTTTGGATGACCAAAGCCCTTTTGTGTAAGGCGAGTGTTAAGAATCTAGACAGAAATTAGCGGGTCCCTTTAACGCCGGATTCAGTGCCGGTGGCGCCAGATGAGCCAGCTTTGCCTTCAGAGAAGGGGCTGACTCTGCTGTTGGTGTTGTCCATAGGGCGGCTGCCATAGCCAGCACCTGCGCCGAAGCGGCGGGCGATACATTCACGGCAGATGCCTGTGGCGGAAACACTGCTTTCTGTCGCTTCGGAAGAACGAGCCTCATTTGGATCGTCGCCCGGATTCACCGTGCGTTTAGAGTCATCTTCCTGAGCAAATGAAGTTGCGCCTACAAAGGAGAAGCCCAGAGCCAGCATAATGGAAAGAACCAAAAGTCTTTTCATATAATCACCTTCTCCTTAGAGATACAGTTCCGCTGTTGCGGGGGCAATAATGTCCCAGAGGTTATTAAAGGTACTTGCAACTTGCATTGCCACAGACGGTCCCTCTTTACTATCAACTTTGTTGATTTCACCGTTCTGTTTATAGCTTACCACAATAGTTCCCAAACCGGGACGAGTAACTACAGCAGGTTTTCCGTAACGTTCCTCGTACTCGATTTTAACGACCTTTTTAGCCTGATCTGTAATAGTTGCAATACGGCCACGGGCATCGTAGGTCATGTTGATCTTCTGCCCATCAGTGTTCTGGGCATAGTTCAGATTCCCTTTGCCATCGTATTTGAACTGAGTTGCCTTAACCGCAGCTTTGGCGCCTTTCTCATTAAAATACGTACTGGTCACAGAACTGACTTTTTTGAACTTAGGATCGTACTCAAATGCCATTTTAACATTCGGAGCGGCCTTTACCTTAACCAATCCGTCTGAATAGTATTCATAAGAGATACGGTCGGCATTACGACGAATGGAAACCGGTTTGCCGAAGACCTCGTGATAAGTGATATCAGTGACATTACCGCTCACCGTAGTCATCACACGTTGCAGGAAGTACTGACCGTCAGGGCGTTGTTGGTGCCAGAACTCGTACTTGTTATCCGCAACCACTTCTTTGCCACAGGTCTTTTTTACCGTGGACCAATAGTGATTTTTTGGATCATTTTGAGAAAATTCGTAGCTATAGGCCTCAATACACTTATCGCGATCTGCAAAAGCCACAACCCAGTCATTCTTTTTATCATACTTGATAGCCACAAATGTTTTGTCCGGCCATGAAGCCTTCGTCAGATTGTGAAGTTCATCGTACTCATAAGTGTACGTCTTCAACCAAGCATTCTTTACGGAAGCCAGGTCATCCAGATTTGCGAACTTGTATTCAGCCATCAGACCGTTGGGACCCGTGATGGATTTTACTTTTTTATTTTGGAAGTATTTGAAATTCAGACGACGGCCATTGTTGTCCTGAATGGTGGCAATGGTGTCTTTGTCATAGTCAAACTTCAGGAAGTTGTTGTTCTTGTCATAGATGTGCGTCAGCTTGCCCTGGGGGCTAAAGCGCTGGGCGCTGCCATCGGGAAGATTGCGAGTGTAGTAGGTCTTATTGAAGATGAAGTGTTCAACTTCACGTCCGTTGGCAAAGAACTTGGTGCCTTCTTTAACGGGTACTGTGATTTTGTAGTGGTTTGCATATTCAGAACGAAGACTGTCGTCTTCCAGAAGCTGAGCTTTCAGGTTTGTGATAGCGGCTTCGGTCAGTCCGACCTTTTTTTCTGCTTTCATCTTGTTGATGATCTGATTGATGGTGCCATCGACTTCTTTACGTGTGATTTCACGCGCAGAGAAAGTAACTTCCAAGCCGCCGCCACATTCTTTGACTTTGATGTTGCCTTCGGCAGTCACTTCCATCGCTGTTTCAAAATCCGAGCACCAGCCAAAGCCGAACATACCATTGAAAAGAGAACGGCTGTTATAAGTGCGAACGATTTTTAGATCATACCCGCTGCCTGGAACATCCATATCAATCCAGGTGTTGGAGTAGTTGGCATTTTTCATGTCAACAAGCGCGTACGCCTGTGCAGAAAAAAGAAAGGCGAACGCCAAGAGTACTTTCTTCATTATCGATACCTCTTCCTTGAAACTGACAAACTACACTTTAATGGTAACAAGCTTTTTAATGAGCACGCCACCGATAATTTGCAGACCCAGCATTGCCACGAGCAACACTAGACCTAAGGTTGTGCTAAACATGGGTTTGATGAAGGTGGGATCGATGATGGAAAAAACGACCATTAAGATAAATGGAATCAGCGTGACGATAATTCCCTGCATAAGACCTTGAGCAGTCAGAGCTTGAATTTTTTTCTCGACCTTTTGTCGCTCACGCACAACCAGTACGATGGTCTGGAAAGTTTCCGCCAGATTACCACCGGTCTCTTTCAGAATGTTGATAGAGGTCACGAACATTTGTACGTCAGGGCGTGGAATGCGATTGCCCAGGTCGTTCAGTGCGCTTTCAAAGCTGTCACCAACTTGCATCTGGTACAGGACTTGAGCGAATTCCTGGCTCATGGGGTTTCCCATAATCTCCACAACGCGTTTCATGGACTCTTGAGGATTGGAACCGGCTTTGATTCCATTGGCCATGATAGTCAGGCCATCCACCATCTGATCCACAAAGCGGGCACAACGTTTTTCATAAATCATGCGGACTAAAAGCAAAGGCAACTGCCAGCCTGCAACGGTAATGGAAGCGCCGAAAACAAAGCCCATTAAAACATTGGGCCAGAAAATCAGAAATGCCAAGGCACCCAAGCCAAAGCTCATCATCAAAATCAGAATGGTGACTTTCTTTTCCTCAACTTCCATTCCCATAATACGAATCAGACGCATGACTTCGTCTCGTTGTCCAAGACTGCGTTTGTGCAACCACGTGATGGCCTTGTCCGCCCAAGCGATGACAATGACGAAAACGCAGAGGCCAAACAACGGAATCATGATCCATTCGTTAAACAGGAAGCTCATAATCTATCCTGACTTTTTCACCGGAGGAATGCCGGGCATTTTCGGTGCCATTGCCGCCGGAATTGGTGGTTTGTTTTGTGTCGGGGCTCCCACAGCCGGGTTGCCAGCATTCGGATCATTGGCAAAGATCTCGCGAGGAATCACGACACCTTTGTCACTCAGCTTTTGGATAAAGCTTGGGATCGTCCCCGTAGCCTGGAACACGCCTTGGATTCTTCTGTTCTTGTCGTATCCGGTTTCCTTAAAGCGGAAGATTTCTGCCAAAGTGACAACGTCACCCTGCATGCCGGCAACTTCGGTGATACTCAGAATCTTACGACTGCCATCAGAAAGACGGGAGATCTGCACAATCAGGTTTACTGCGCCTGCGATCTGCTCGCGAATGGCGCGCATGGGAAGATCCATGCCGGACATCATACAAAGTGTTTCCAGACGGGCGACGCACTCGCGCGGAGAATTGGCGTGAGTCGTAGTCATGGAACCATCGTGACCTGTGTTCATGGCTTGCAACATGTCCAAAGCGGCGCCGTCACGGCACTCACCGACGATGATACGGTCAGGACGCATACGCAGAGCATTCTTGATCAGGTCGCGGATGTGAATGGCATTAGAGCCTTCCATGGAAGCCGGGCGTGTCTCCAGACGCACCACGTGCTCCTGTTGCAGTTGCAACTCGGCCGCGTCCTCGACCGTGATCACACGTTCGTTGGACGGGATGAATGAAGACAGCATATTCAGCAAAGATGTTTTACCTGAACCGGTACCACCCGAGATCACCACATTCAGACCGTTTTCCACGCAGATGCGCAAGAAGTCGATCATGTTCTTGGTGATACTGCCGTAGCCGATATATTTTTCAGCGGTGATACCACCTTTTTTAAATTTACGAATAGTCAGTGCAGGACCGTCGATTGCCAAAGGCTCGATCACGGCGTTCACACGCGAACCGTCTTTCAAACGCGCATCCACATAAGGAGTGGAGTCATTGATCTGACGACCCAGCGGCGTCACGATACGTTCGATAATTCGGCGCAAGTGATCGTTAGAGGTGAAGGTCACAGGACTGAGCTGAACCTTACCGCTTTTCTCGACGAAGACCCTTTTGTTTCCGTTCACCATGATCTCGGTGACATCGGGATCAGCCAGAAGATCTTCCAGTGGCCCTAGGCCCAGAGCTTCTTCCAAAACCTCTTTGATCAGTTTGGAGCGTTCTTCACGCGGAGAATCCGGAGCTTCACGATCCACGATCAGGGTGATTTCACGTTTGGTTTTTTCTCGAACTTCTTTTTCTTTGTTTTCATCCTGCTTGCCATCGACCAGAAGCTTTTTCAGATCCACGGTGCGGATCAGC
The DNA here is from genome assembly GCF_055397015.1 of Bdellovibrio sp. HAGR004. NCBI lineage: Bacteria > Pseudomonadati > Bdellovibrionota > Bdellovibrionia > Bdellovibrionales > Pseudobdellovibrionaceae > Bdellovibrio > Bdellovibrio sp. HAGR004. The sequence continues at coordinate 176,249 of NZ_AP029176.1, forward strand.
TCGTTATGGATGCGAATCTTTAAAAGAGTCCGGGAATCCATTCCTTGAGTGGAAACAGACGACCCACCATCCGCAGAGGCTGCGGCTGGTGGTGGAGTGGGTTTCGGACGAGCTGTTGTCTTAAGTCGCTGCAAAACGCCGCCAGTCAATTTTCTGGCAACATCATAGTAGGCCGCTGTGATCGGAGCTTTTGGAGAAGAGATCACAAACGGTGTATATTTCTGCAGGGACATCATGGAAGTGGCTTCATCCTGAGGAATGATCCCCAGGAAAGGCAGCTGCAACTGGTTGGAGATTGTCTGGGGGGAAAGACCCGTCGGAGAAGCTTTGTTGATCACCAACTGGAACATGTCTTTCGGGAAAGTGGCTGACAAAAGCTCGTTCACCAAACGCTGTGTTTGTGTGACGACTAAAACTTCCGGTGTGGTAACGATCATAATGGCTGTGGCTTCCTGAAGAACAGCCATTTGTGCCGGTCCCAAATCCGTGCCGACATCGACCACGACATACTTAAAGGCACGGCCGAAGAAATCCAGCAGTTTTCCCAACAAGTCAGGAGAGATATTCAAACTTTCTTCCGGTCCACGAACCGCGCCCAGGTAAGCCAAGCCAGATTGGTGCATGGTCACAAGAGTGTTCATCGGCTGAGAATTTAAAGAGCCTTGGAAGTTAGCCAGTTCTTTCAGGGTCTTTTGTGGTTTCAGACCCATGATAACGTTTTGATCGCCGACGCTCTTGGCATCAGCATCAATCAAAAGAACCTGACTGCGGAGTTCGTTCATGATGGTGCAGGCGAAATTGGCTGCGAATACGGATTTACCGACGCCGCCTTTGCCGCCCACCACTGCGATGAGATTACAATTAGGATTGATAGCCAAAACAGACCTCCAGCTTTCCTATCGGCTGAAACGGGAGGTCCGTTTACGAGACCTTAATCGCGTAAACGGAACTTCTTCTTAATTTGCTCGGCACCAGCACTCGCAGAAGTTTTCACTATCGGTGTGACAAAGACCACGAACTGGCTTTGTTGTTTCACGAAATCTTTGGATGCATACAAACTGATGATCGGATTCTTTTGCCCCGCTGGACGATTGTACCCGGTCGAGGTCGAGTTACGAATCAATCCCCCCACGGCAGCACTTTGGCGGTCACGCACCGTCACCGAGGACGTCATTTCGTTGGCGCTGGTGATGGGAGCACCGCTGGGTGTGTTCCCCAAAAGGCTGGACACTTTGAAGGCCATCTCCATCGCAACACTTCCGGATTTTTCGCCCAGCAGTCGTGGTGTGATCGAAGTCACAATACCAACTTCGGCAAAGGCCGTTCCTTGAGTGCCGTCTTTGCCAATCACTGGATACGGCTGATTGGTGACTTGTTTGATTTCACCTTTTTTGCCGTCTTCCACAATCAGACTGGTGCTTTCCAGGACGCGGGCATGACCGTGTTGTTTGGCCCAGTTCAGTTTAGGCAAAAGATTGGAAACCGTTCCAGTGATGGAGCTGATCACACCACCTGGAGAATCTCCGCCGGTCTGGAATGTCATCGTGGAGTTATCCCCCAATTCCGGAGTGAACTGGAACTTGAAGGCCTTGGAATAGTCTTTGTTCAGCTCCACGTAGTGAACCACCAGCTGGATCATCTTGGCAGGGGCTGCCGCAGGGGCCGCTTTGATCTGGATCAGATTGATCACACCATCGTTGGCGGGCTTACGTTTTTTGATCACACCTTTTTCTTCTGCAGCTTCGATCACGATGTCAGGCAGATAGGTTTTGGCGATGATTTCGGCGCGTTTGGATTCTTCATCCGAATTGGCCCAGCCCTGCAGAATGATTTTTTCATTCACTGCGCGGACCTCAATTTCAGGATTGTTGATGTCGCGGGCAATGAATTCCGCAATTTTCTTTTGTGCCAGAGGGCTCAGGGTCACCAAAGAAGAGGCCTGATCCCCGAACTGCTGGACGACGTTATAGATACGCGCCAGATCTTTTGGCAAAAGAATCTGACCATCGACCACCACGCGGTTGTTGACGATTTTGATATTGATACCTTCGATATCACCCAGCAGGGCGCGCATTTCGCGGACCACTTTGTCGAGCTTGCTTTTTTTGACGTCGATGCGGAACTCGGCCACGATCTTGCCATTGCGTTTGTCGTGAATGGTCAAAGTGGCAAAGCCTTCACTTTTTGGTGTGAAGCGCATGATATTGAGGTCTTTGGCGTAAGAGGCGGTCACAATTCGGCGGAAGTCACCCTTGAATTCGATACTGTCAGGAAGCGGGGGAAGCTTCTCATCCTGCTCGATACCCAGGGTCAGATTGATGAACTTACGAGAACGATAGATTCCCTCTTCACCCGAAGTGGATGAAGTGGGCGCGGCTTCCAGTTCTTCCTGGGCCCAGGCGATGGTTCCACTGAGCAGGAATAAACTTAGCAGTCCTCCTGCAATCAGATTTTTACGTCTCATAAATCCCCCTTACTTCCCCTAAATCAGACCCATTACAAAGTTTGAAATCCGTTGGCGCGTGGTCTTTGTGCTGGTGGAGGCGCAACTCGCTGTTGTTGAACTGGTGGCATGGGTCGTGGTGGCATCACAATGGCAGGCGCGGCTGGCGCATCCATGGATACAACCGGTTTGCCCAGTACGCTGTCCGAAGTGGAGCTTGGCATACGAGGCGGAATTGTTCTGTCGCTTGGATTTCTCAAAGCCATGAACAGATTCCCTGGTGCAGTCGAAAGAATATAGAACAGATCCTGGGCTTCCTTGGGTGTTGCTTCGACCGTGATGGTGGTGTACTTGGTGTCCCCAGTCAGTGCGATCTGAGTCAGGTTCTTCCCGGTGGAATCCAGCTCAAACATGCGTGGAATGTTATTCACAACACTGACACCTGTTGCCAGAACAACGACGTCATTCATCATTGTGAATACTTCACGGCGCTGATTGACCCCTTTACCGGAATCAACGGCCGCATAGATGTCAATTCGATCACCTGGGCGAATCAGCTTAGCCACACCACGGACTTCATCCACCGGAATAGTCACGGCACGTTTGCTTGGCGCAACTTGCAGAGAAATCCCTGTGTCCGGTCCCGGGGTCAGAAGGTTGTTCTTGACGATCATCTGACCTTTACGAATAGGCACTGCGGCCACGTTTCCGATAATTTCATCAGGCACGGTGATAGCATCGGGCTGAATGAAGTCGGCCGGAAGCTCTTTGGTTTCGACCATGGTGTCATAGACGGTTTGCATTTCGGCGATATCTTCCTTCGCCACAACCACACGTTTGGTGGAACCAAAGCGCTTGTCGTATTCGGCTTTCTTCTCTTGAGAGTAACTATAGAGAAGGAAGGTGGCGAAAACCCCTGCTGCGATCGAAAGCCATAAATTTCTAGTTTCGTTTGATCCCATAAAGTCCCACTTCTCTTATGTGCCCGTGCATCCGGCGTTAAGGCAGATTCCGTAAGTTGTTTTCACCCAAATAGGGTTCACTGCGACACCCTCGTTTCTTCCTCCCGGAAGATTGCGAACCTTTTCGTGCTCAGCCTTGGTGTTGCCAGTGACTTCGGCCGCTCGTTTTTGGAACGTGAAGAAGTCAATCAGACGGGCGCTGGCAATCCAGTCCTGTCCTTTGGCGTTTTCCGACAAGGTCCCGTGAACACGCATGCCTATTTTGTTATAGGTGTACTTCAGTGTGTTTGGGTCCGAACTGATCGCGCTGAGATAATTCAGATTCGATCGGTTGCGGAAAGTTTCAAAAGCATAGTTTCGGGATGCGATGGAATTCAAAATTCCCGTATGAATGGCCCCGAAGAACCCCAGCGAGAAGTTCACCAGCAGCACGATAACAATGATAATAGGGATGAGCTCCAGAACAGCCATCCCTTCTTCATTCTTTAAAGAGGATTTACGCTTTTGCTTCTTCAGCATCCGTTATCCTCCATCGGGATGTAATCACCCGTATTGCCGCCAAGTTCCTTATATCTTGGATCCAGATCAAGAAGAGCGGAATAGCGCTTTTTAATCTGACCTTCCCAGCATTCCTGCCGGGTGGGTTCGCGGATCAGGAACCCGGTGATTTTGGCGGAAAAGCCCGAATCGTCCTCGCTGGTGGATCCCAGGAAAGCGATCTTCAGACTTAGCAGTTTTGGTTTGAAATCAAAGCGGACTCCCACTTGCGGCACGCGGCCTTCTTCGCCCTTGTATTCATCGGCAAAGTTATCCCCGGCGCCACCGCCGCGAATTTCAAGTTGTGGAGAGAGTTGGAACCAACCACCGTCAGCCTTATTGAAAAGAGGCTTCAGGACGGGATTGTTGATCAGGGCCAGGTATTTTTCTTTGCCCATTTGTTCCTGTTTGGTTTGATCGACGTGAGCCGCAGCATGGGCTCGTGAGGCGGAAAAGGCGATATACTGCGCCACTTCAGCCATGGATAGAGTGAAGTTCAGTGCGAAAAAGACAATGCAAAGCCCCACCGAAATCACGATGGCGAAAATGAATTCAGCGGAAATCATCCCGCGTTCATTTCGTAAGGTTTTTGCAAAGCGCTTGGTTTCGCCCATTCTTTCCTCTTTGAATCTTTACTCTGGCTCGACAGTCAAAGAACGATTCAATTGGTTGGGATGTTTGCTTTTAGCCTTGTCTGGCGTATCCCATACGCCAGCTTCGATCATGCCGGAAACCTTCTGCCATGGGCCGGAGATCATCTTTGCAAGATACTTATTCTCTCGCAGTTGACCAGTGGCCCACACCAGCGCTCCCACCATGAAAGTCATCAGCAGGACGGATTCGATAAGAAATTGGCCCTTGTTGTTACCAAGAGTCTTTTTCATCATTCACCCACCCAACCAATGTGATTGCCACCCTGAGGCTTAAATCCCGCTCCTGTCATGAGCTGTTGTTCCACGCGTGCTCCCAACCGAGGCCCTGATTCTTTAAAGGCCTTTGCCGGAACAGTCATGAACCCCTTCAGGATAAAGAAGAAGGTGGCAAATATTAAAAGCACGTATTCAATAGTCATTGGGTCCCCCTTTTTCCCAGCTAAAAAGCAGAGAGTTCAGGCGAACTTATTCCCCTTGGAAGCCGGAAATCTTTTCGGAGAGTTCTCCAAGCTTGCCGTCCATTGTGGTCTTAATTTTGTCTTTAAAGAGCACAACAAGGGCTACAACAACCACCAACAAAAGGATGTATTCCGTCGCACCTTGGCCGGCCTCATTTTTCAATAGCTTCTTAGAAAAGTTCTTAAACTTTTTCATGGATATTCCTCCTTAGTCAGAATATCGGATAATTTTGGGATTCTCTTTAGAGGACAGATTACAGAAGCTTATTTTGTCTTTGCCTCAGAATGAGATTCTGCTCTCTGAAAGACTTAAGCCCCACTCCTGTCGAAAACTTAGACGGAATCGGAAGCTTGAAATTGAACGACACTTGGTCGAAGGTCCGGGTTTTCTTTGTGCGTGGGGCTTTCGCGAGGCTTGGCCGCCGCACGACCTAGGTCAGAAATCTGAACCTTTGTTGGGGTCCTGTATTGACGAAGGTCCTAAGACTGAATAGATTGGGCCTTAGGAGACTTCTCAGCATGCCTAAGCACCTTGTTTTTCTCTATGCTTTTTGTGTAGTTATTCTTTTCGTCGTCAACGTCGTAGTGTCCTAGTCAGGACCTGGTTGTCGAGAGGGTCAAAGGACCCTGCATGAGGATTCCCATGCAGGTCGAATCTTAGTTCTTCAGAGCGTAAATATCAGGGTAATTTCTGCCAAGTTCTTCTGAATCCATGCCGTAACCAACGACATAGCGGTCTTCAATTGTTTTACCGATATAGTCAGCTTTGATTGGCAGTTCACGGCGAGCAGGCTTATCCAGCAGGGTCACGATTTTCAAGGATGCCGGAGCGGAAGCAAACAGACGGCTTCGCAGGAAGCTCAGTGTGCGACCGGTGTCGATGATTTCTTCAACCACGATCACATGTTTGCCAGCGATATTTACAGAGATGTCTTTAACGATTTTAATCGCGCCACCACGTTCAACTGCCTGAACATGCACGAAATCCACCTGCTGAGGCAGATCCACTTTACGCATCAGATCCGCAGTGAAGTGAATCGAGCCGCGCAGTGGGCAGATAAACACAACATCCTTTCCTTCGTAATCAGCTTCGATTTGGGAAGCCAGGTTGGAAACAAGTTCAGAGATTTCTTCGCTTGTCAGGAAAGGGACCATTTGATCTTTAAGTTGTGCCATGTTGTGCCTCTACAAATCGATGGAAGTGATGCCAGCAGCTTGAGCCATTTTCAAATAGCGCAAAGCCTCGGGGTGTTGTGGATCCCGAATGAGGATATTCTCCCACTGTTCGGTCGCTTCAGCAATATTGTTTGAATTGTAGTAGATCGCCCCAAGCTTTAGGCGAGCTGGAATAAGGTGTGGGTATTCACGGATCAGGGCCTTGAGATCCTTCACCGCGCGATCCGCCTGGCCCAACTGAACGTGAACTTCGGCAATACGCATGGTGATTTCAGCTTTTCTGCTGGAAAGCTTCTGCGCTTTCAAAAGCTGTTCAAGAGCTTCGTTGTAGCGTTTGTACTGATAGTAAAGATCCGCCAATTCTTCGTGTTTGGAGGCGATTTTTTCGTCCACAAACGGATCCTGCTTGCCGGATTTCTTTTCCAGCTGGGATTGAGCATCCAGGAAAACCTGTTTGCCCTCATCGTATTTGCCCAGATCGTTCAAAATAATGGACAGACCCACGCTGGCATCGGTGTAAGTTGGGTCAATTTCCAGAGCGCGACGGAACGTTTTGATCGCCTTGCTGAACTGGCCTTTGTCGTAAAAGATCGTTGCCAGCATCTGATAAACTTCCGGGTTGCGGGTGTTTTGCAGAAGCATTTGATTCAGAATCGGCTCGGCCATCTTGTAGTTGCCGTTGATAAAATATCCACGGGCTTCAGATAGCATGTCGTCATGAAGAGCGTTCATTACTCAAGCTCCTTTTCAGCGGCTTTCAGTTCGCGAGTTCCAGGGAAGTCACGAGCCAGAATCTCTTCATACTTTTTGGCTTTCGCCGTATCGCCGATTCTGTGGGCGGCAATGCTGGCACGAGAAAGGGCTTTGGCATCAAAACCCAGTCCGCGGAAGTTGTTGTAAAGACCTTCATAGCGGCCCAGGGCACTGTCGAAGATTTTGCGTTTGAAGTAGAAGTCCGCGATGTACTCTTCTTTTTCAGCCAGCATTTTGATTGCAGCCGTGCGCTTTTCTTTGGCTTCCGTGACGTACTCAGAGTTTGGATATTTCTTAATCAAATCAGACAGATTAAGGATCGTGTCATTGGCCAAAGATAAATCACGATCAATCGTGGAAGGCAGCTGATTGAAGTAGCTCATGCCGATGCGGAACTGCACATAATCAGCATTGGGAACTGTCGGGTGGAGCTCTTTAAACATCTGATAGGACACTTGCGCTTCAGCGTAGGATTCTTGTTTGTAGTAAACATCCGCGATCGCCAGTTCTGCTTTTGTCGCGAAGTTGCTGTATGGGAACTTGTTTTTTACTTCGGTGTAGCGACGGATGGCCTCTTCAAAACGCTCAGACTTGTCGTACTCTTCCGCAATGGCGAAAGCCCCCTCCGGCGTATTGGAGTTCTTTTCAGTGGAGGCACAGGAAACAAGAGTTCCCACAGCCGCGAGAATGACTATGACTCGGAGCGTTTTCAACATAGAGGTAAATCATATTTTGACCAAGGTCCAGCTGTCAACGCGTCAAAAGCAGTGAGGATTTTTTAATCCAGCCGGTAAGTGATCCCGGATAAGTGACTTGCACCCAGTCCCCCTGGGTGGTGTGCGCAATAACTTCCATGCCGCCGAATAAATCCAGGATAGCGACCTGATTTTCACCTGGGGCGGTTTGTAATGCGACTTTCTCTTCGATGATGGTGCCACGAAGAATGGAAGAGTCATAAATTTTCAAAGCCAGAAGCCCTGTAAATATCACAAAACCCAAGGTCAGAAGGGCCGCGATTGTCGGGAATCCGGGCAGAGCTTTTTCCTCTAGCAGGGCGCGGCGACGGCGGCCGGCATAGGACAATAGAAGCCAGCCCGCAGCAAAGAAAAGCAGAGTGGAAAGAACAAGATAGGCCGTTAACGGGACGGGTTGCAGCAGATTCACACGCAACGTCTCATAGGTTTCGATTTGGCGAGGCACTTCGCGAATCTGCATTTGTGACAGAACAAACTTTAGTCCAGCCACAGCCGTGGGAAGTTCTGGTTCCGTGTGCAAGGCTTTGCGCAAAAGGCCGACGGACAAAGGCTTGTGATCCAGGTGGAACTCCGTCAAAGCCAGATTCGTCAGAATTGTCGCATTGTGTGGGTCTTTTTCCAGAGCTTTTGTGAAACTTTCCTGTGCCTTTGTGTAGTCTTTGGCTACGTAAAACTGAGTCCCCTGTTGAAAAAGGTCTGCAGAGCTTTCAGATTGCGCCGCGCCCAGAGAGGGCAAAATCAGAAAAAGAAAGAACACAGAGAGCATTTTTAAGTTCGACATAGCTTTCAAAGTTTACAGATAAAAGTCTCTTCATGTCTAGGGCGTGGCTTGTCTTAGTCCTGACCCGGGAGTAAACTAGACGGGCATTTCAAAAAAACAATGGGTCCGGTCATCTTGGACCCGCGAAAGGTATTATGAGTTCTCTTGTAGGTCATCAGATACAGCAATCCGATAAAATCAAATCCATGATTCAGGATCTTGTTGGCGAAGTTGGAAAGCTGAACGCCCAGATCACTGGCATTCGCGCTCCTCTGGATGAATTTAAGGATTCTGGAAAACAAAAAGTCGATCTGGCTGGTCAGTTCCGCGGACGTCCCTTGCATTATCCATACATGGGGACTGGTGCCGGTCGTGGCCCTTATGTTGAGCTTGAAGATGGCAGCATCAAATTGGATTTGATCAATGGTATCGGCATTCACTTGATGGGACATTCTCACCCACGCGTGATCGCTGCTGCTGTTCGTGGTTCTTTGGCTGACATTCTGACTCAAGGAAACTTGCAGCCTAACAATGAATACCGCTTGTTCACAGAAAAGATCGTAAAGCTGGCCAGCAAGAAAAGTCGCTTGAAGTACGCTTGGATCGCCACTTGCGGGACGATGGCCAACGAAAACGCTCTGAAGCTTTCCCGTCAAAAAAATTCTCCAGCGCGTTTTGTGATGGGCTTTAAGGATGCGTTTGCAGGTCGTTCCACAATGATGGCTGAAGTGACTGACAACCCGGCCTACAAGCAGGGTTTGCCTGAATATCACGAAGTTCTGCGCGTGCCGTTCTATGACAAACGTGATCCAAAATCCGGCGAAAAAGCATTAAACGTGATGAAAGAACACGTGGCAAAACATGAAGGCAATATCTCTGTCTTCGGTTTTGAACCAATGTTGGGTGAGGGCGGTTATCAGGCGGCTCCTCGTGAATTCTTCATCCCACTTCTGGATTTCTGTAAGTCCAAAAATATCGCGATCTGGGCTGATGAAGTTCAGACCTTCACACGCACGGGTGAATACTTTGCATTTGAAACTTTGGATATCGGTCAGTACATCGACATCTGCACGATCGCAAAGACCGCGCAAGTGGGTGCGACTCTTTACACTGAAGACTACAATCCAAAACCAGGTTTGATCGCCGGGACGTTCTCGGGCTCCACTCCGTCTTTAAGCGCGGGTATGGAAATGCTGGATATGCTGGGCGAAGGCTTCCTGGGGCCTCAGGGTCGCATCAACCAAATTCACAGACGTTTTATCGATGGCATCAATCGCCTGAATGAAACATCCTGCAAAGGCATCGCTCAGGATGCCGGCGGTATGGGTCTGATGATTGCCTTCACTCCGCATGACGGAAAAAAAGAAAGTGTGAATGCGTTTTTGAACAAACTTTTCCACAACGGGGTGATTGCCTTCCCATGTGGTAAAGACCCGGTTCGCGCGCGCTTCCTGGTTCCAGCTATCATTGAAGATGCTGACATCGACATCGCACTTAAAGCGATCGAAAAAACTTTGCTTGAAGGAGTCTAGTTGGACTTCATTGAAGCCTGCCGCCAGCTGATTGCAATTGATAGCACACCCACTCACGGCAATCGTGAATTATCCAAGTGGGTGGCGGCTTTCTGCCGTCAGCGCGGATTGCACGTGGAGGAACAGGAAGAAGTCGTGGGGGAGCTGGAGCAGGCCAATGTGATTGCCCGGCCTTCGGCGGAAAGACCCAGCGGCGAATTTTTGTTGCAGACACATCTGGATACGGTGGACCCGGGGCCGTTTGCTTTGTGGACGGAAACTGGAGCCAATCCTTTTGATGCTCATATCATAGATGGAAAAATCTATGGCTTGGGTGCAGCGGATGTGAAGCTGGACTTCCTGTGCAAACTGGAGGCGCTGGCTTCTTTTGGAAAGAATCGCGCGTGGCGCCTGCCGCCTGTCCTGGTGGGAACTTTCGGGGAAGAATCCGGGATGCAGGGGGCGCTGAAGCTGATTCGCAAAAACAAGATCTCTGCAAAAATGGCTCTGATTGGGGAGCCCAGTGATCTGCGCGTGATCAATGCCGCCAAGGGTTTTGCAAGTGTGGAAATCCATGTGCCTTTCTCGGACGAGGAGATGCGCTATCGTGAGGAGCACAACCTGCGCGAGAGCACCTCGACGCAATCAAAGATGTTCCGCGGCAAGGCGGCGCATTCTTCGATGCCACATTTGGGTGAAAGTGCGATTGCCAAAATGTTTGAATATCTGATGATGTTGCCGGATTCGGTCAATGTCATGGAAATGGACGGCGGCATTAATTTTAACACCGTTCCCAGTCACGCGTTCTTGGAGATTGACATGGTGACGCCGATTTCAGAGCCAATTTCCCGAAAGATTGCCAATATCTATCGGGCGGTAAAAGCTCTGGAACAGGAGTTCCTGAAATACAGGGATGAGGATTTTTATCCCAGTACACCGACGTTGAACATCGGGTTGATTCGCACCAATGAAACAGACATCCAGATTTCCGGTTCGTGCCGTATTCCTCCGGTGATCACGCACGAAATCTACGAGGGCTGGATGAATCGTCTGCGTGAAGTGTGCGAAGCCAACGGGGCGACGTTCCGAGTGAATGATTACAAAAAACCCTTCCGCACCGAAGTGACTTCCATTTTGGCGAAGGGGTGCCTGGATGAGCTGCGGGATATGGGTTTGGATGACAAACCCATCACTCAAGCTTCAACCAACGAAGCCAGCATCTTTACCCGCGTGGGTATTGAATGCATTTGCTTCGGTCCGGGGCGACGGGAGGGCAATGTGCACACTCCGCAAGAGCATGTGGCGATTGAGGATCTGCACAAGGCCATTGAATTTTATAAACGAGTCATCGAAAGGTTTTGTCTATGAGTTTTATAGTGCGACCGGTGCGACACGATGATTTGAGTCAACTGGTGGATCTGGCAAAGCAGTTTAATCTTTTGAACCTGCCGGGTGATAAAAAAGTGATTGGCGAAAAGATTGATCGCAGTGAGCAGTCTTTCGCCGGCAAGTTGACCAAAACACAGTCCGAGTATCTGTTTGTTCTTGAAGACGTGGAAGAAAAACTGGTAGTGGGAAGTTCTTTGGTGCTGGCAAAGCACGGAAACGAAGAAGTTCCTCACAGCTATTTTAAGATCTTTAAACGCGATCACTTCTCTCAGGATTTGGGAGTGGGCTTTATTCATCAAGTTTTGCGCTTTCAGCTGGATTTTGACGGTCCAACAGAAATCGGAGGACTTCTTGTTGATAAAACCTATCGCCGTCGTCCCGAAAAGCTGGGTAAACAAATCAGTCTGGCGCGTTTCCTGTACATGGGACTTTATCCGGAACGGTTCGAGGATCGAGTTCTGTGTGAACTGACGCCGCCGCTGACGGATGAAGGGCGCAGTGAATTCTGGGAGGCTCTGGGCCGCCGATTCACCGGTCTTCCTTATCAAGAAGCGGATCTTCTAAGCCAGTCGCACAAAGAGTTTATTGAAAGTCTGTTCCCGCAGGATGACATCTATTTGTGCCTTCTGGATGCTAAGGCCCGTTTGGTTCTGGGGCGTGTCGGTGAAGCCACAAAACCGGCCCAGCATCTTTTGGAAAGCATTGGTTTTAGTTATCTGGACGAAGTGGACCCTTTCGACGGCGGTCCTCATTATGGCGCAAATGTGTCCCAGATTCTGCCTATCACACAAGGCCGACGTCTGACGGTCACAGAATTTAAAGATGCCGCTTACAAAGAGCAGGGCTTGGTTGCCACAACCAGTGAAGAGTTCCGTGCTTCTTTGGCTTCCGCAGATGTTCGCGGTCATGAAGTGGCTCTGGCTCCGAAAGTGCGCCAACTCCTGGGCGTGGAGCTGGGTGAAGAAGTTTATATGTCTCCGTTTAATTACAATAGAGGAAAATAGAAAATGAGCACCACCATCTTTCCAATCAATTACAAAGGTGACTTTATCAATGGACGTTTTGTTCCGGTAACCAAAGGGGACGGCGAGTTCAAAGACATCAGTCCTGCCGATCTGAACGACACGGTCATGACGGTGCCGTTTAAGCACGATCACATTGATGAGGCCTGTGTTGCCGCGAAGAAGGCCTACATGCCTTGGTCCATGCTGACGATGGATGAGCGTCGTGGCTATCTGCTTCGTCTGAAAGAAATGTATGACACTCACGCCGAACAAATGGCGCAGATCATTTCCCGTGATACAGGGAAACCGACCTGGGAGGCCTTGACTGAAGCCAAAGCCCTGGGTGCCAAGATCGACATTACCTTGAATCATTCTTTGAAGCTTGTTGCTGAAGAACGTATTGCCAATGCTCTTCCGCAGGTGGAAGGGGTGATCCGCTATCGTTCTCGTGGAGTCATGGCGGTCATAGGTCCTTTCAACTTCCCGGCGCATCTGCCCAACGGGCATATCATTCCGGCTTTGATCGCGGGGAACACGGTTGTGTTTAAACCTTCTGAGCAGACGCCCGCCGTGGGTCAGTTCATGGCCGAAATGTTTGAAAAAGCTCAGTTCCCGCCGGGTGTATTCAACCTTGTACAGGGTGATGGCGCAGCCGGCGGCCGTTTGGTGGCAAGTGAACATGTGGACGGTGTTCTGTTCACGGGTTCTTACGAAGTGGGACTGAAGATTAAGCAAGAGACCTTGAATCACTACTGGAAAATCCTGGCGCTGGAAATGGGCGGTAAGAATGCCACGGTCGTTTGGGATGATGCAGACATGGACAAGGCGATTTACGAAAGCCTTGTGGGCTCTTATATGACCGCCGGTCAGCGCTGTTCCTGTACCAGTCGTATAATCTTGCATCCGAAGATTGCCGATGAGTTCACGGAGAGATTCTATCAGGCGGCCAAAAAACTAACGATCGGTCACTGGACGGAAAACACGTTCATGGGTCCATTGATCAATGCGGCTGCGGTGGAAAAATACATCCGCTTCCAGGAAATCGCCAATCGCGAGAACTGTGAAAGCCTGATGCGCGGTAAGGCGCTGGATCTGAAGCACAAGGGTTACTATGTGACTCCATCCATTCACTTGGTGAACAAATTTGATCCAAACAGTGTTTATCAAAAAAGTGAAATCTTTGGCCCGAATGTGGCGATCTATCAAAGTGACAACTTTGATGAGACCATGAACATTGTGAATTCCTCGGGTTACGGACTGGTGATGGCGCTCTTCTCTAAAAACAAAGAGCTTTACGATCAGGCTTTGCATAAAGCACGCGTCGGCCTTCTGAACTGGAATCGCACAACCAATGGCTCAAGCTCTCGCTTGCCGTTTGGTGGAATGGGTAAATCCGGCAATGACCGTCCGTCAGCGCATTTTGCAATTCAGTATTGCACGGTGCCTGTGGCAAGTCTTGAGGATGCAACTCCATTTGATCCGACAAAAATCTTGCCGGGCATGAACTTGGATATGAAGTAATGAAAAAGACGATTTTGGTTTTGGTTCTGGCGGTGGTGATTCTGCTGGCCTCATTGGGCGGTGGTGTGGCTTTCCTGGCGTATGAGTTCTCGCATTCCCGTCCCAGCGACACCGCGATGGATGTGGTATACGAAGTCACACCCGGTAAAGGATTTGCCACCATTGCCAAAGAGCTTGAAGAAAAAGGTCTTGTGAAGAACGCAACCTTTTTCAATCTGTATGCCCGCTTTAAAGGGGAACGCTCCAAAATCAAAGTCGGTGAATATTTGCTTCGCACGAACATGATCCCTTCCGAGGTGCTGGAAACCATCACCTCTGGAAAAAGCATCGCCCGCAGCTTTACAGTCAGCGAGGGGTTGAGCACCTACGAAATCGCGGACCTTTATGAAAAGCAGGGCTTCGGCACGGCAGCGGATTTCATGCGTTTGACTCGCGATCCGCAATTGATTCAGTCTTTGCTGGGTGAAAAGGTGGACAGCCTGGAAGGTTATCTGTTCCCGGAAACCTATATGTTGACGAAGTACACAGACACCAAGGCTTTGATCAGCAATATGGTAAAAAGATTCTTGTATGTGTACAACGAGGTTCTTCCTCAGGCGGAAGTGAAGTTCCTGACCCGCCATCAGGTTGTGACTTTGGCCAGTATCATTGAAAAAGAGACCGGTGCGCCGGAAGAACGCCCTTTGATTTCTTCGGTCTTTCACAACCGTATGGCTAAAAAAATGCGCCTGCAAACAGACCCGACTGTTATATACGGTAAGGCAGAAAAGCTGGGTAAGATTGTCATCAATATTACGCGAGAAGATCTGCTGACCCCAACTCGTTACAACACCTATGTGATTCCGGGTTTGCCACCAGGGCCGATTGCCAATCCGGGCCGTGAGGCACTGCTGGCGGCGGTGAAACCGCAGGAAAGTCAGTATCTGTTCTTTGTCAGTCAGAACGATGGAACACACGTGTTCTCTGAAGATTACAAAGGCCACCAAAGAGCGGTTCAGAAGTTCCAGTTGGATCGTAAAGCGCGTGAAGGAAAATCCTGGCGCGACCTGCAGAAACGCCCGCCAACTCCCGGCAAAAACTAAGGTTCAAAGTTCGCTGGAGCAGATACTCGATCGAAGGAGCTGGTGTCTGAATTAAAGCGGAAGATGTTCAAACGAGGCACCATCTGTTCATCATAGGTTGGTGCCACGATCTCTAAAGTTCCATCCTTATCGACATCCACCAAAGCCAGATTGGTCGCATTTCCCTGAACCAGCACGAAGCCGTCCCGGGTTTCATAAAGTGGAAGCTTGCTTAATAAGGTCAGCCCGCCCTGTTCTTCGGATTGATAGACTTCCAGGGAAAGAGCACTGCCACTTTGAATTTTTAGAATAACTACTTTAGGTCCATTTTTACCCAAGGTCCCGTCGACTTTGGCCACAATCTTGCGATTGGTGCTGATGAAAGCGTCCTTCACTTTACTGCGCAAAGAGGGAACGACAGCCACCACAGTCAGGGCCATGGCAATCAGGGCAAGGCCCGCCATAAGCAGGATTTCTTTTTTCTTAAATGCAGAATCAGAGGCCATCGAAGTCATAAAAAAAGTCTGCCATAAAAGTCGTTGAATGAAAAACCCTAACCGCATTAGGATATTCCCTGGCCTAAGGGCCAAGGAGTGAATGTGGCAAAGCTCGTAGTTTCCAAGTTTGGTGGCACTTCAATGGGAGATGCCGACTGTATGCTTCGCAGTGCCGAGGTCAGCTATCGCCAAGGATCAAGTCTGGTGGTGGTATCGGCAACTTCCGGAACAACCAATGATCTGATCGCCCTGGGAAAAACCGCTGAAACACAGAGCTGGCCGGATGCTGAAAAAATTCTTACCAAGATTCAGGAGCGGCATCTTAAAATTGCCGGGGATCTGCGTTTGCCGGCAGACTCGGTGAAGCTGCTGGAGACTTTGTTTGAAGAAATGAGTTCTTTGGCCAAAGGGATTCATTTGTTGAAGGACTGCTCGGTCAAAGCTCTGGATACGTTGGTGAGTTTGGGGGAGCGCATGTCCTCTTTGCTCTTTACCCAGGCCATGTCGCAGGTCTTGAAAAAACATAATTCTGAAAAGACCGCAGAGCTTTTGGATGTGCGCAAAGTTCTTCGCACCGATGATTCTTTCGGCAAGGCAAAACCTTTGACCGCGGAAGTGGCGGCCTTGGCACAAAAGCACCTATCTTTCCTGCGTGAAGGTCAGCGGGTGGTCTGCACTCAGGGCTATATCGGCATGACAGAAGAGGGCAATACCACAACGTTGGGGCGCGGAGGCAGTGACTATTCGGCTGCAATTCTGGCTGAAGGTGTGTCAGCGGACGTTCTGGAAATCTGGACAGATGTGGCGGGGATTGCGACCACGGACCCGCGCTTGTGTCCCAAAGCCCAACCTATCAGAGAGATTTCCTTTAAAGAGGCTTCGGAGCTTGCGACTTTTGGCGCAAAAATTCTGCATCCGGCGACGTTGCTTCCGGCCATTCGTAAAAATATTCCGGTCTTTGTTGGCTCCAGCTTCGATGCAGAAGCGCGTGGCACCTGGGTGCGCAAGGATGTCGAGGATCATCCGCTGATTCGTGCGATGGCACTGAGAAAAAAGCAGGTGCTCGTGACACTGTCCACTCCGGAAATGCTTTACGCCCATGGATTCCTGTTTCAGATCTTTAAAATCTTCAATGACCACAAAGTCAGTATTGATGCGATCACGACGTCGGAAATTTCCGTCAGTGTGACGCTGGACGATTCCACGTTGCTGAATAAAAAACTGATCGCGGATCTTTCCCAGATTGCCGATGTTCAAGTGGAAGAAAATCTGGCCCTGATTTCTTTGATCGGAAACAATATCAACCACACCGCCGGCTTGGGAGAAAAGATCTTCAAGGCCATTTCAGATATCAACGTGCGCATGATCTGCCTTGGCGCCAGCAAGCACAACTTCTGCTTCCTGGTTTCTGATGAGCAGGGTCCCGAGGCGATTCGTCGCCTGCATTCTTGCTTTATCGAAGCAGGCAGCGAAGAAATGGCCTAGAAGGTACCTGGTACCTTTTGCATAAACACTGCGGCATGAGAGGACTTTCGAATGGAAAAGAATGAATTTTACAAGTTGTTGGAATCACGAACCTCGATTCGTAAGTACAAGCCCGATGCGGTTCCCAAAGAGGTGATCGAAAGAATTTTGGCTGCGGGAATGCAAGCCCCCTCCGGCAAGAATCGTCAGAACTGGCGTTTCTTTGTTGTGACCGGCAAAAAACGCGATGAGTACCTGCAGTACTCGCAGAAATCCTGGCTGGGGATTAAGGATATTTTACAGCAGCGATTGAAGCCGTCGCTTTATCAATTTACAGAAAGATTTTTTTACACTTTGGGGGATGCGCCGGTGATTATTTTTGCGTATTCCCACAATGATTCTGAAGAGCGCTATCATACCAGCATTGGCTCTGTGTATATGGCTGTGGAAAACATGAATTTGGCCTGTCTGGTGGAAGGTTTGGGCTCTTGCACGATGGGAGCCCCACTGGAAATCAAAGAGGATGTGGATAAATTCCTGGGTGTGGATCAGTTGCCGGAATACCAAAGGGGGGAGCTGGAACTTCTTTGCGCTATGGTTTGTGGTTACCCGGACCACCAGCCGCCCAAAGCGCCTCGCCAAACTGACGGAAGGGTGACCTGGTTGTGAGTTCGAACCATTTCTAGTGATATCAGATACTTATGGTTTCATATCAGGAGCCTTCTCACATTCCCTGGGAGGGGGCTTTGTAAAAGGGTAAGGAAAACATATAAGTTAGCGATTTCTTTTAATTATTCTCTATCTATTGCCGGGCGGATTTGATATACCGCTCGGACTTATGAATCCAGTTGAAGCCTTAAAGACAAATCCCTTTGTTCTGGCCCCTATGGCCGGGATCACGGATCACGCTTTCCGCACCTTTATCAAAAAACTAGATGCCAGTGTTGTTGTCACTGAGTTGGTCAGTGCCAGCGGCATCGAGTACAAATCCGAACGCACGATGAAGTTGATGAGCTTTGATGAATCCCAGCGTCCGATTGGGATTCAGTTGTTCGGTGAAGAGCCTGAAATCGTAGCTCGAGCGGCCCAAGTGGCCGAAGCCGATGGTTGTGACTTTGTGGATTTGAACTTTGGCTGTCCGGTTCCCAAAGTCGTCAAGAAGGGCGCGGGTTCTGCAATCTTGAAAGACCCGGCCGCGGTTCAAAAGATGGTGTCGACCGTAAAGGCGGCCATCAAAATTCCACTGACGATCAAGATTCGCACGGGTTGGGATGCCAATTCCCGCAATGCCACCGAGATCTGCAACATCGCTTACAACGAAGGCGTTTCCTGGGTGGCGATCCATGGACGTACCCGGGCCCAGGCCTATACTGGACTTGCGGATTGGGACTTTATCGCAGAAGTTAAGGCCAATACCAAGATTCCCATTCTTGGAAACGGAGACATCCTCACTCCTCGCCAGGCCAACCTAAGGCTGCAACAGTCCGGCTGTGACGGTGTCATGATTGGGCGAGGCTGCCTTAAAAATCCGTTTATCTTTATGGACGCCCTGTCCTTGTGGCGAGGTGAGGCGGTTAAAGACGTGAAGAGAGATTATGTGAGTCTTTTCCAAGGTCTTCAGAAAGAGATTGTGGCGCATTGTGATGAGCACATTACCGGGATCCAGCTTAGAAAGTTTGCAGCTTGGTTCTCAACAGGTTATTCTGGAGCCGCTCAGTTTCGAAAGAATCTTTTCCAATCCAAAAGCAATGACGAAATCATGGCACTAGCGAATGAGTTTTTCGCTGGGATCGGTAATGTAGAGCAAGAAGACACCAGCGAAGAAGAATTCCTGATGGGTGGTCACGGCTAACTTAACGTAAAGTTGACGAAGCCGTATTTGATTTTAGTTTAAGTTTATATGTTTTGTTTTTAAGAGTTTCAATAACGAAGGGTAAATATGATTCAAGATCCAAAGAAAATTAGAAATATCGCTATCATCGCACACGTCGACCACGGAAAGACAACCCTGGTAGATCAGTTGATCAAAAAAGCCGGTACTTTCCGTGACAACGAGCAAGTTGAAGACCGTTTGATGGACTCCATGGATCTTGAAAGAGAGCGTGGTATCACGATCGCGGCGAAGAACGCGTCTTTCATGTACAAAGATATCAAGGTTAATATCGTTGATACTCCGGGGCACAGTGACTTCGGTGGTGAAGTTGAGCGTATCTTGAACATGGTTGATGGTTGTATCCTTCTTTGTGATGCTTCTGAAGGCCCGTTGCCACAAACCCGCTTCGTATTGAAAAAGGCTCTTGAGGGTGGCAAAAAGGTTATCGTTTGTATCAACAAGATCGACCGTGCCGATGCTCGTATCCAGGAAGTTCACAACGAATTGTTCGACCTGTTCATTGATCTTGATGCAACTGAAGAACAGTGTGATTTCCACACCATCTACGCTATTGCCCGTGAAGGTATGGCGACCCTGGATCCAAATGTAAATACAGGTTCTTTGGAAGTTCTTTACGATGCTATCGTAAATCTGGTTCCACCTCCGAAAATCGAAGAAAATCATCCATTGCAAGTGATGGTATCCAATATCTCTTACAGTGACTACGTAGGTCGTTTGGCGATCGGTCGTGTTCGCGCAGGATCTATCAAAGTGGGTGACGAGGTTCTTTGCGTTCAGGCCAATGGTCAGAAGAAAGTAAAAGTCTCTGCCTTGTTCCAGTACAAAGTGAACTCTCAGGTTCCGGCCCAGGAAATTGGTGCAGGTGACATGGCTGTTATTGCTGGTATGGAAGACTTCACCATTGGTGATACCATCACTTCCGCAACTGATCCGCGTCCTTTGGAGCGTATCCGTGTTGAAGAGCCAACTGTGGGCATGGTGTTCTCTGTAAATAACGGTCCTTTCGCTGGTATGGACGGTAAGAACGTGACTTCCCGTAAGATCCTGGAGCGTTTGGAAAGAGAACTTTTGTACAACGTTGCGATCCGTGTTGAAAAAACAGATTCCACAGATGCTTTCAAAGTCATCGGCCGTGGTGAATTGCAATTGGGTGTATTGATCGAGCAAATGCGCCGTGAAAACTTCGAACTTCTGGTTTCCAAGCCGACTGTTGTCTTCAAAGAAGAAAACGGTAAAAAATTGGAGCCGATGGAGATTGCGGTTATCGACATCGAAGATGCTTACGTGGGCGCTGTGACTGAGAAGTTGGGCCGTCGTAAAGGTGTGATGACCAACATGGTTCAGAAAGGTTCCGGACGTACTCGTCTTGAGTTCCGTATCCCTTCTCGCGGTTTGATTGGTTACCGTTCAGACTTCCTGACTGACACTCGTGGTACTGGTTTGTTGAACACTCAGTTCGACGGATGGGATGACTACCGTGGTGAGATTGAACACCGCTTGAATGGTGCGATGATCTCTGACCGTAAAGGTATGGCAACTGCGTACGCAATCTGGAACTTGCAAGAGCGCGGCATCATGATGGTTGAACACGGTGATGAAGTGTACGAAGGCATGATTGTTGGCGAACACGCCAAGGAAAATGATCTAGAAGTAAACATCACACGCGAAAAGAAATTGTCAAACGTACGTGCTTCGGGTTCTGATGAAGCTATACGCCTGGTTCCGGTGAAAAAATTCACTTTGGAAAAAGCGATGGAATGGATCAAGGACTCTGAGTTGATCGAAGTTACGCCGAAGCATATCCGTCTTCGTTTGCGTGAACTTGATCCACACAAACGTGCAAGAGCAGCGAAGGAATAATGAGTACGAACGTCGCCATTGAAATTAAAGATCTGACGAAAAAATACGACGACAAGGTCGCCGTGGATGGAATCAATCTTGAAATTTACAAGGGCGAATGTTTTGGACTTCTGGGTCCTAACGGGGCTGGCAAATCAACTACGATGAAGATGATGTATTGCTCAGCCCTGGTTACAAGCGGGGAACTTTATGTTCTCGGCCTGAACGTTAAGAAAAATTACCGCGAGATCAAATCTCGCATAGGGGTCGTCCCGCAAGAGGACGGCCTTGATCCTGACTTCACAGTTCTTGAAAATCTTCGTGTCTACGCCAGCTTCCACAATATACCCTCTGCCGAGGCGGATCTGCGCGCGCAGGCGTTGCTGCGTCTGATGAAACTGGAAGAATATCAGGACCGCTCTGTGGAAACATTGAGCGGAGGTATGAAGCGCCGTCTGGCCATTGCCCGCGGTCTTATTAATTCCCCGGAAGTGGTTTTCCTGGATGAGCCAACCACAGGTTTGGATCCGCAGGCGCGAATCTGGATCTGGGACTTCTTCAAACATTTAAAGTCTGAAAAAAGCACGTTGGTTTTGACCACTCACTATATGGAAGAAGCCGAACAGATGTGTGATCGCGTGGCGATCATTGATGACGGCCGTATTTTGACTGTGGGAAAACCTCGCGAACTGATTCGTGAGTTGATTGGCAAAGAGGTTGTTGAGTTCGACACCAATCCGGTGGATTTGAACTATTATCTGGGCCGTTTGCGGGCCGAGGGCTTCTCTTATCAAGTTATTAAAGACACTGTTTCGGTTCTGGTAAAAGAGAATCAAGAGGGCCGCCGTGTGGTGGACCTTATAGCCAGTGACAAGATCTATATTCGTAAACCGACCCTGAACGATGTGTTCCTGAAGTTAGCGGGTCATCAGTTGAGGGATGAGTAATGAAGTTTAAAGATTACTTCTCTATCCCGAAGATGAACGACGGGGCTTTGAAAGTCTGGTCCCGCAATTTCCTTTATTTTAAAAAAACGTGGCTGGTGTCCCTGTTCTGGATTGTGCTGGAGCCGGTGATCTATCTGGGCGCAATTGGTTTCGGGCTTGGGGCTTTCGTAAATAATATGGGGGGAATGTCCTATATTGAGTTCTTCTTCCCGGCCTTACTGTCTTCGACGGCGATGATGGTGGCGTTCTTTGAGGGAACTTACGGAAACTACACAAAGCTGACCCATCAGAAAACTTATGCGACGATCATGCTGACTCGTGTGGGGCCGGAGGAAATCGTTGGTGGCGAGCTCTTATGGGCTGCCAGCAAAGGTTTCTTTGGAGTGATCGGTGTCACGATTGTGGCGATGTTCTTTGGACTGGTAGAGTCCTATCGCATTCTACTGGCGTTGCCGGTATTGTTCCTGCTGAGCGCACTGTTTTCCTGTATCGGGATGATTTTCACATCCTTTGCGCGAAACTATGATTCGTTCATATATTCCACGTCCGGTTTGATCGTGCCGATGAGTCTTTTGAGCGGGACTTACTTCCCATTGGAACAATTGCCGATGGGTCTTCGCTATGTCGCTTATCTGTTCCCGCTGACTCATGCCGTGGCGGCAGTGCGCGGGATCTTGCATCAAGGCCCGGTACTTTGGATCGGTGTGCATATTCTGGTGCTGTTGCTTGCAACCTGGATCTGCATGAACATTTCGTTCTTTAGAATTCGCAAAAAACTTTTGAAATAGTCTTAATCAATCGGGGTGACTTTGATTCCATGATTCTTTAGAAGCTCGGCAAAGACACCGTCGCCGTCCTTCTGATTTCCGCTAAAGGTGCCATCATAGATCTTTCCGCATCCACACATGGGGGATTTTGATTTAAGCAAAGCTTCAGTGGCACCTGTAAGTTTGGCGATGCGCAAGGCTTCCTGTGCGCCTCGCTGATATTCCGCGGTCACATCTGCGCCCTGGTTGGTTAAAACCCTGTCCCCGATACGTTCTGCCGGAGGACGGGGTGTCGGAAGTCCGCCAAGCTGTTCGGGGCAGACCGGAATGGCTTCGCCGTTTTGGACCATTTCTTCAATAGACGAACGTGTTTGTGCTTTGCAGTCATAGCGACAATGAACGCCGGAAAGGCAGGCAGAAACAATCTTCATTCGCTCTCCTCACCCAGGTCCATTTGTTCCTGGGACTCCATGTTCTCCAACTCCTGCAGGGTGGGAACTTCTTCGCCTTCAGCAAAGATTTCTTCTGGTGGCGGTTCCGGTTGGAAGAAATACGCCACTTGCGCGATGGCAACATTGTATTCCTCTTCAGAAATACGGTGATAGCGGTACAGATCCTCGACGATGCGGCTGAGTCTTTTGCGCGCAAAGGGTGTCAGCTCCTTGCGGTAATAAGACATGGAATATTTCACCGGATTTGGCAGCACCATAGCCAGGAAGGCTGACTCCACAACAGTCAGCTCCGCCGGGGATTTTTTGAAATAGTACTTCGCTGCGGCTTTGACTCCGTAGATGTCCTTCCCGAACTCGACAACGTTCAGGTATCTTTCCAGAATCTCTTTTTTAGTCAGTGTGTGTTCGATACGATCGGTGATGATGGCTTCAAGACCTTTGCGGATAAAGGTACGATCCTTGGTTAGGAACATGTTCTTGGCAAGCTGCTGAGTGATGGTCGAGCCACCGCGTTTGAAGACCCCGGTTTCCCAGCCTTCTTTGGCGTTCTTTTCTATCGCATCCCAGTCAAAGCCCTTGTGATTATAAAAGTTTGAATCCTCAGTCAGGATGATGGTCTTTTGCAGAATAGGGGCAATGTGTTTCAGCGGTACGTAATTTTTTGAGCCCGGGCACAGTTCCACTTGGTACATGCGTGTGACCAGGCAACCCTTGATTTCACTTTGGCTTGGCAGCCAGGTCCACAGGGCTGCAAAGGCCAAAGCCATCAGGCAAAAAACTCCTAGAAAGAAAAAGAAAACCTGTTTCATGCGCCCTTTATTTACGAACCAATCCGTGATCTTTCATCCACTGAACTGAATTGTGAATGGCTTCCCGTGCCGGTCTGGGTTTGAAATCCAGCTCACGTTGAGCTTTGCCAGAATCAAACCAGTGATACATCGTGGCTGTGTAGGCATTTTCACGGCTGAGCGGACCCTTCAGGCCCATCTTCTCCATGAAATCGCCAATGGCGCCGACTGTATGAAGCAGTGGGCTGGGAAGCTGATGTTGGGGCGGTTTTACTCCAGCCTCCTGGGCGATCATAGCGAAAAGGTCTTTGATGAGAATATTTTCACCCGCCAGGATATAACGTTCGCCGGTGCGCCCCTTTTTCCAAGCGCTTAAAATGCCAGCCACAACGTCTTCAGCCGCGACCACATTGACGCCGCCGGAGGTGTAGAATTTCAAACGACCCTGGGCAACCTTGATCTGCATTTTCCGACTGCCTTTTTTGGCGTCGCCGCGACCATAGATCGTGGAGGGATTCAGAATAACGGCATCAATTTCATTCTTTTTGCAGGCTTCACGCACCAAAATCTCGGCCTGATGTTTGGTCTGGAAGTACCCCAGATCCAACTCGGCAATATTGTAAGGGGACTCCTCATTAAGAATCTGATCTGGAGTGTATCCGGCTCCGATAGCGACCACCGAAGAAAGGTAAACCAAACGACGCACATGGTGCTCGCGGCAGACGGCAATCACGTTGGCGGTGCCTTCCACGTTGACCTTTTCCATCTGGGCACGCTGGGACTTTTTGTAGGCGATGACGCCCGCCAGATGAAAAACGGTATCCATGCCTTTGACGGCTTCCAGCAGAGAATGAACATCCGTTACATCTCCATGAATGTACTTGCAGTTAACACCTTCCAGCTCAGAGAGATCACTTTTGGCGCGAACCAGGGCATAGACATCATGACCTTCGGCGACCAGGGCGCGGGTGACCCAGCTTCCAAGAAATCCGTTGGCTCCGGTGACTAATACTTTTTTCATGTCGTGGCTGTTCCTTCAGAGTTAATGCGTGCAAGGATGAGTTTGCAAAGGCGCGCGAATATAAGACCAAAGATGATTCCTAAAAGGCCGCCGCAGACCACATCGGCCGGGAAGTGAACTCCATTATAAACGCGGCTGTAGGCGACCACGGTGGCCAGGGTGTACAGAGGGATGGTGGCCGGAGGGAAAATGGCCGAGGTAAAACTGGCAAAGCTATACATATTGGTCGCGTGATTGGAAACAAAGCTATAGCCACCAAAGGGCGCACGAACCTGAACCTCCAGATTCTGTGTGTTTGCCGGCCGGGGACGCTGCACAGTTTTTTTAAAGGCCCAGTTGCCAAAACCATCCGAGGCGGAAACTGAAAGGACGGCAAAGAAGAAGATAATCAAACCCCTCTTCCAACCGCGCCGCCACATAAAGATCGCCAGGATCAGGGGGACCAGAACAAATTTAAAGAAATCTGTCTTGTGAAGGTCTGTGATGAACGGGAAGAACTGATCCGCCCAAGCGGCCGTCCAGTGTGAATTCACCAATACAAAAAGGCTCTTATCGAGAGAAACAATATAGTCGAGCATCAGAGTGAATGTACCCTAATTTTTCGCCCGCAGAAAGTCTAGGTCTTCGTGAGGTCCAAGTGTCAGATGTGATCCCCTGTGGCACACTTCTGTCTATGGACAAAGCAACATGGTTAGGTCTTCTGGTTGGTTTTGGTGGGATTTTGCTTGGAAACCTTCTGGAGGGCGGGCACGTCAGTTCGCTGATGCAGCTGACAGCATTTATTATCGTCTTGGCGGGAACTGTCGGAGCTGTGATGGTTTCAAGCTCTGAGAAGGATCTGAAGACAGGTTTACAGCTGGCCAAAACAGCTTTCCGTGAAGAAGACAGTCAGATCAAAACACGTTTGAATGAAATTGTCGACTGTGCACGATTCGTTAAAAAAGAGTCTTTGCTGGCTTTGGAATCCCGTCTGAACACGATTCAAGATCCCTTGCTGAAGGGAATTCTTAGAAATGTCGTCGATGGGGTTGATGCCCAAACAATTCGCGACATTTTTGAAACCCAAATTGAAACTGAGGAAGAAGAACTTCTGGGCGGTGCCAAGATCTGGATCGATGCGGGCGGTTTTGCTCCGACAATCGGGATCATTGGGGCGGTTCTGGGGTTGATTCACGTGATGGGGAACCTGACAGACACCAGCAAGCTCGGTGCGGGGATTGCGGTGGCGTTTGTGGCCACTGTGTATGGAGTGAGTTCGGCCAATCTTTTGTTCCTTCCTTTGGGAAACAAACTAAAGCGTCGGGTGCAGGCGTTGACCCGGGAAAAAATGATGGTGCTGGAAGGCGGCCTTCTGGTTGGAAGCGGGATGAATCCTGTCGTTTTGGAACAAAAGCTGTACGCCTATCTTGAAAGCAATCAGAAGTAGGCCTGTGCGCATGGCAAAGAAACATAAAAAACATCAGGAGCATGAAAATCACGAGAGATGGCTGGTCTCTTATGCTGATTTTATCACGCTGCTATTTGCTTTCTTTGTCGTGATGTATGCCACTTCAACTTCGAACGAAGAAAAGCAAAAAGAGTTTGAAGACTCCATCAAGCTGAATCTGCATTTGGTGGGTCGGGGTGGATCAGATGGTGATTCGTCTGACAGTATCGGTGCCCTGATGGCCGAACTGGAAATGCCCGTCGGGAACTTCCCCAAAAAAGGGGGGCCTCGCGAGACAGAGGACTATGTGGAAAGATCTCTGGAAAAGTCCATGGATAAAGAGCAGAAAAAGAAAGCCATCCAGGACGTCTATCACGATGCGGTGGGGGTGCGGATCGCGCTGGCGGCTTCCACGTTCTTTCCTGAAGGATCTGCAAAGTTGAAAATGTCATCTTTGGAATCTCTGGACAAGGTGGCAGATGTTCTGAAGACCAATCAAAAGCGCATCATTGTGGAAGGTCATACAGATGATATTCCAATAGCGGACAACAGCTTTCCATCGAACTGGGAACTGGCTGGGGGAAGGGCTTCTGCCGTGGTTCGCTATCTTGTGAAGTATCACAAGATGGACCCCAAGCGCTTTGTGGCATTATCTTACGGAGATCAAAAACCTGTGGTCCCCAACGATACGGATGAACACCGCGCCATGAATCGTCGTATCGAAATATTCATCGTTACCGACAGCTCCAAACTGGATATCTGATGCCCATAAAATAAAAAAAGCCAAGGGCACGAACTTGGCTTTTCGGAGAAAGTAATTCTTTTTCTAAACTACACGCACTCTTTAAGTTTGCGAACCAACTCAAGAGCCTTGGCTTTATCCACGCCCTTAACTTCCATGATAGCCTGAACGAAAGCTTCTTCAGAAGTGCCTTTTTGAGCGGATTCAACAATCTCGTCATGACGTTTCAGGATCTGAGTGTAAGAGTCTCTTTCTGCTTTCGAGAAGCGAGTCAGGATAGAATCCGTCAAAGTTTCCATGCGGGTTAATGCGGCTGTGGTTTCAGTCAGTTCCGCAGTGGAAAGCTCTTTTGCGGATCTGCGAGCCCCCGTCAAGTGAGAGTTCGACATGAAGGTGGCAGAAGCTGTCGCAGCCGCGTCGATAGACTGACCTTCAGCGGAGTCTCTTTTGCTAATTTCAGCCGCCATCTTTTTAGCAGCCACGATTGTTGCTAGATTGTCCAGGCGCTGAGCGGATTTCGCTGGATCAGCTTTGAGAGCCATCGCCAGGCTTGTGTTTTTACCTGCGGAAAGATTCAGTTCATTAATGATGCTGTCTTGAGCAGACTTGAGCTTTTGTGCATCCAAACCCTTGGAGGTTCGGGATTTTCCGAAAGCCGCCTCTTTCACCTGTTTTGCGTATTCCACCAACACCTCACGTGGGGCTTTTGCCGCAGGTGCCGCGTGGGCGAAAGAAACAGACATGCTTGTAACCAAGACTGCCATTCCGATGATAAATGCCTTTTTCATGCTCTCTCTCCTGTGTTTACACACTATACAGGCGGCTCCGTTTTTGGGTTCTCTCTGCCCTCGGATGCAACCTATTTAATTTAATTGTTTCAACTACCTATAATTCAAAGGCCGTACCAGTTAGGGTGCAGCCGGTAAAGCCATGCCTCTCAGTTGAGAGATCTTGGCCTGAACCTCGTTATTAAACTTCTGCTGTTCCATATTGAGACGCTTGATGTTGCGGATTTTATCCCAGCTCACGGCATTGGCCATGGATCCGTACATCATCACTTCAGAAGCCAAAGACTGAAGATGCTCCAAGGCCTGAACCGCAACGTCGCGCTGTTGTTTGTTCAGTTGAACTGCGGCTCCACCTTCTGCATCACCAACTCCCAACAATGTTGCCACAGAGGCCAGCGCCGTTTGGATGTTAGCCACTTGTTCTTCCAGCTGATAGTTCTCAAGAGGCGATTGAACCACTTCGCGGCCGTCGATTTTTTTGATCTCGATCTTTTTCAACAGGTTGTTCAGCACGATGAACTGGGTTTCTACTGCACGCAGCGCCGGGTGAGTGGGAGTTGTCGTGATCAGAGACTCAAAATCAAGACTGAACTTTGCCGATGGTTGCAGCAGTTCCTGCAGCAACGCCAGATAGGTTCTTTCTTCCTGGAAAACGGCATTCATAATTCCGTTAGAGATCGGACCACGGTTGAAGCTGCTGCGTTTTAAGTTGAAGATCTTGCGCACCATCTTGATCACGATTTCATCATAGCTTTTTGCAAACTCATTAAATGCGGCTTGCATTTGTGATTCTGTTGTTTTGTTCCACCACTGAGGGAAGTTGGTTTCAGACGGTGTTCCCACAACATTGGGACGAGCTTCCTGCACCAAATACTCGACGAAGCCTTTGTATTGCTTCCCGCTGTCCGCGCGAACTGGGTGACCATAGATACGAGCCGCCGTCGTGCCTTGGGTGATACCGAAGCACTCGTCGAATTCGTCGTTGGTATCGGCCAAGCGTGGAGGCAGAAAGACAGAAGGGAAGCCCGTGTGCGCACCGGCGATACGAGGGGTTTTAATGACTTTTTCTCCCATTTCAGCATCCGGCCCGCAGACCATCTGCATGACCAGGAAGTCGGTGATTTTCGGAGTGGCGAAGATCCCCACACGTCGATAGTAGTTTGTGCCTTTCAGGCTTTCACCTTCACTGGAGCGCTCAAAGGCCAAGCCAAAGCCACGTCCTTTTTCAAGAATAGGTTCCGGCGCACCCATCAGGCTGCGGATTTCAGCCAGCAGGTGATAGTATCCATAGGGACTGGCAGTGCTCATCGCAGGCACGCGCATTTCATCATTGAGGGTCTTCAGGGCTTTGCCGATGGTGTCGCGATCGCCAGAGGCCAGACCCGCGATGATATCATTCACGGTTTTCTTCTGGCGTGCAGGGAAGTATTTAAGTTTGTCGGCTTTGACCAGAGCTTCCGCCTTGATCGCAGCTTCGGCCACAGTGTCCATCTGCATGCCTTCCACAAACTTAGGATGCGTCAGGTATAAATCCTCACGGCCTTCAGCCATATCAAGCGGAGTCACTCCGTTCAGGGGTGTATCCATCAGCAGGGGTTTGACTGCTGACTGGTTGAATCGAGCATTGCGAATCTCATTAACAAAAGCACTATAGAAGGAATAGCTGCTGTTAAACATGCTCGTCATCTGTTTCAAAGCTTCGGACCAGTTGTGGTGTGCTTCGTAAACTTCAGACATATTGATCATGCGCCAGTCCATCATCTTTTGATGGAAGTGCTTCATGCCTTTGGTCAAATCTTCACTGGAGCTGTTCCATTTGGCGGCTTTCAAGGTGTTAACTTGAGTGACCATGTCTTTGTTCATGTCGTGGAAGTCAGCACCGTCAAAGATATTCTTCCAAGCGAAGGTGACATGACGGTTGAACCACATGTCCAAGGCAACGAAAGCTGAAATTTGCAGGCCCTTTACCAGAAGTAGGCGAAGACCCTTCACCTGCATAGAGCCTGGAGCCAGCCAAAGCGCGATATCCACACCCGTCACACGCAGAACAACTTTTGTCAGAAGAGCCTGACCCAAGGCCGCGACGCCCGAGGAAATCAGCATGGAGGCGATGCCCGGCGCGTATTCCCAGATCTTCTTTTTTACCACCAGATACTCGTAAGCCTTGCCGCATGGATCAGCGTCTATATTGGCTTTTTCGGCATCACTGATTTTTCCACCCATCATGGATTTGGCGCAGGCTTTAACATTGGGATCAGCAATCACAGACGACAGATAGGTCTGAAGGAACGCACCCACGGTCATCCCCAGGTACGGAATCATATGATGGAACTTTGGATTTTTGATGTACATGGACAGCAAGTTTGAAGTCAGACCTTGGGAATACATGAAGACAAAAAAGCCAAACACACCCATTGGAGACAGCTGATGCTGAATGTGCTGCTGCATGGCCACAGGATTTTGCGAGTAGTTTGTGATCAGTTGACCGGCCACCACCGCACCCATAGCCATAAAGAACATCGCAGACTCAGTCGGAAGATTCCTGACCGTGTGGGACAAGGAAGCTTTAGAGGCATTTTTGATGCGAACCATTTCATCCATCATCATCTTATTCATGGATTTCGGAGAGAATTTACGCAGATGAGTTTCCTCGCCAAAAGGAATTTCCATCGCCAGTTTTTTGGTGTTTTTGTCATAGACCTGGGCTTTTTTGGATTCTTTGTCTACGTGAAGCGTGTAACCCATGGGCTCAAGGAAGTCGCGATACTGTGACAGTTGTGCTTTTTCTTTTTCTGACCAGTCAACGGCGTGTGCCACAGGTGCCAGCACCATGTTGATCGTAGCAATTGCGGTCAGGATTTTAGAAAACCACTTCATAGCGTCTCCTTGAGGTGAAAAGGCCTCAAGATCCTAGGAAGCAAGCTTTGGACCCTTCTATATCAATTAAATGGCATGCTGCTTGTATCAAAGCGCGACGAGGTCGTATCTGGGCACCGCTCTGTCTAAAAGATGACAGAGGCCTTGACCAGAGGAACCCGGTTGTAAAGCTCTGTCTCAAAACGATACTCAAGACTGCGACCGCCCCAGGACACTCCGGCCGAGCCCACACCGAGTCCCTCGCCAGTGCGGGTGTTCTGTAAAATTCGCGCGGAAATCACGGAGCGAAGTCCGCTGTTCCACTTGCTCATGAACAGAGCTTCAACACCCACAAGCGGATGGGGGATACTGCCAAGATGGAAGTTGTCATTCACCAGAAGCAGACTGGCGCGCGAGAAGTTTTTCAATGGAAGATCCAGTGAATATCCCACAGCCCAGCGCAGATAAGGATCCAGCTTGGGTTGGGTTCCCAGATCCAAGCGCCAGGTCCAAGGGGATTCAAACTCAGTGACGGGGGGTGAGTTAAAGATTTTAAGCAAGGTCAACTGATCCAGATCCAATCGTTCTGCTGCAGTTTCATAGCGAAACTCGACGCCCAGGACTTCCAAATGTGAAAACGGCGATAGCCCGCTGTCGTCAGACAGAAGGTCATGAAAGGCCCGACGATATTTAAAAGAGACAAAATTTTTTTCATCCAGGCTGCCCACGGAAAGATAGTAGGCTTGCGAATCAGGACTTAACAAAGGGGACTTCGGGGTTCCCAGCACCACGGGTTCGGTGACGTTGCCAAGTTTTGCCCGTTGCACCGAGAGCTGATACTTAAGATCCTTGTATTCCTTTTGATCACGGTATTCTTTAACCGCCAAATAGCTGAGCGTTGCTTCCAGAGCCGAGGCTTGTGGTGCCGAGGGCAGCTTTTGCAGCTCCCTGCTGTGTCCCGCGTGTACGAGATCACGAACAACTTGCTTTTCAGCGGCATTCAGATTTCTGTAGTGGGCCTGCCAGTAGGCCTGCAATGAAGGTCGGGCGCGTTCGCCCTCCAAGAGCCACTGATCACGCAGCACTTTCAGGGTGTCCAGAGGAATGGTGGCATCCCGAAACGAAGATGTGAGATCCCGCTCGGGCACAGCGACCTCAATAAGCTCCAGAATCTGCTGAGAGCAGTTGTCGGTCAAAAAATAATAGGGCGAATAGCTTCCTTCCAGTTCCAGAAGATGATCGATCAAAAAGTCGACCTGGGCGGGAGTGAGCTTAAGCTTATATTCCCAAAGACTGCGGCCTTCCAGATTCGTGTATTCCCGGATTTTTTGATAGTACGGCAGCATGGAGTAAGCACCCGGATAAAATCCAAAAAGACCCTTGAGAGCGAACAAAGCGCCATTGTCTTGGCCGGTCAGGGCGGCATAGTTGATTCCATAGTCCAATAACTCACGCTCTTTGGTGTTTTTGGGATTGTGAGCCCGTAAAAAAGTATGTCCGAAGCTGGAGCCGGCACTGGTGAGATCGCTGGAGGCAAAGACAATATACAGCTCTTCGGCATTCAGAATCTTTTTCCACTCAGATTGTTCATGGCAGGCAAGAATGTCGTCGCTGGCAATATTCAATCTGCTTTTCAACCAAAGAGTGCGAGCCCGATATCGGCACTGTGGATGTTTGGCAGAGTTTGAAGGGCTGAAAAGAACTTTCAGAGTTTGCAGCAGTTCGTCCTTGGGATCTTGCGAGCCCCGGGATGAAAGGAAAAAGTCGCCCTCAATGGCAGACTGATAACGTCCCCAGGATTTGCGATAGTGTCCCAGGCGAAGCCATTGAGGATCCTCCCAGATTTGGAGTGACCGGGCTTGTTGGATATAGGATTCAGTGCGCTCGGCAGAAAAGCCCCAC
Organism: Bdellovibrio sp. HAGR004; assembly: GCF_055397015.1. NCBI lineage: Bacteria > Pseudomonadati > Bdellovibrionota > Bdellovibrionia > Bdellovibrionales > Pseudobdellovibrionaceae > Bdellovibrio > Bdellovibrio sp. HAGR004. The sequence continues at coordinate 208,615 of NZ_AP029176.1, forward strand.
GTTGTCAGTGGGGCCGCAAGCAAAAGGACAATTAGGAACCATGGCACAGCTGAACAAGTTCCTTCTGGCCGGAAAGTTCGCTATTCAGGTTCTGAACCATATCAGCTGCCGAGGTGTTTGCCGTCGGAAGGATGCGGGAATAAGAGGACTGAGCGAAAGTGCTGAATGCTTTCTGGGAAGCCTCATTCTGGCAACCCTTCATTTGTGCCAAAGTCGCCAGTTTTTCGCCGTGACCTTGTGCCATCTCACGGGAAAGTTCTTCTTGATTCACTTCCACGAAGTATTGCACTTCTTTGTCGGCCATAACCAAGCCGCGGGAAGAGCATCCGGAAGTTCCGGAAGTGATGCCCAGGGGCTGAGTGAATAGGAATGAGTTCGTGGTCATTGCCAAAAGCTGCAGACCTTTGGAGTTTTTCTGAATGATCATGCTGCCAAGACCGCAACCGGCATCACCTGCTGCGAAAGCTTGGGAACCAGCGAGCACAAGAAGAGAAACGATAATTTTTTTCATGAAGCCTCCCGTTGTTTTTATTAAATCGTTGCCTATTTATAGAAGAACATCAAAGCTTTTACCTGAGTGCACACAATCATGGACCTACGTCGTTAAGGGGAATTGTATGGCGACTATCGAAGTTACTAAATCCAATATTCAGGAAATTGTTGAAAATAATAATATGATCGTTCTGGATTTCTGGGCGGCATGGTGTGGGCCTTGCCGTCGATTTGCGCCGATCTTTGAATCTGTTGCAGCCAAGCATCCGGATGTGATTTTTGGCAAGATCGACACAGAAGCCGAAGTGGAGCTGGCTGATAAGTTTCAGATTAAATCTATCCCAACGCTGATGGTGATCAAGGAAAGTGACATCATCTTCAGTCAGCCGGGTGCCCTTCCTGAAGAGATCTTTGAGCAGATTATTGTCAAAGCCAAAGAAATCGATATGGAAGAAGTCCGCAAGGAAAACTCCTAATAGATTCGGCGGGGTGACCCTTTATAGGGGGCAACCCGTTTTTTGGTAGTGCATCCGCAATCAGAATGCGGTAGAGGAGGGCCATGATGAAATACATAGTTCTTTCTTTAGCGCTGCTTTTTTCTTTCAATGCCCAGGCGGTTTCCTGGAGGATCTTCGGGGCTTGTGACAATAAGCCGGTCTATGAAGGGGTCTACGAAGCGGATCTGCAGAAGTCCGTGGGCGCTGTCAGTCTTGAAATCTTTAATGCCAATAAGATCCCCTATGTGGGTTCCGAAGAAGGTTTGAATTCGATCCTGAATAGCCCCATCGGATTAGACAGCATCGAGGTCGTTTCTGATACAGAGATGCGTGTTTACGGCTGGTGTTATCTTGTTAACGGTAAACAACCGATGGAAATGCCTCATCAAGTTCATTTCAAGAATCAGAGTGACAAGCTGACTTGGTTCTATGCGTATTCCACAAATAAGAACAACCAGTGGGAGGACTATTGCTCCCCGGCTTACTGGATCCAGGCGGAACAATTCTGCGGGAAGAAACCTTAGAACTTTAAGCTATCTTTGAAACTCAACAGTTAACATAAAAAAAAGCCCGGTGTTTCCACCGGGCTTTTTAGTTTTAACTTATTTAATTCAGATTACTTCTGGATTGTCACAGTTTTGATAACAATCGGTTCAGCCGGACGATCCATAGCTCCTGTTTTGGAGTTTTCGATGGATTTTACAACGTCCATACCTTCAACAACTTCACCGAATACAGTGTGACGGCCATCCAACCAAGGAGTTGGAACAGTTGTTACGAAGAACTGGGAACCATTTGTGTTAGGACCCGCGTTCGCCATGGAAAGGATGCCTGGTTTGTCGTGCTTTGGAGCGCCAGCCGGGAACTCATCTTCAAAGCGGTAGCCTGGGCCACCAGTACCAGTTCCAAGTGGGCAACCACCTTGAATCATGAAATCTTTGATCACACGGTGGAAAGTAAGACCATTATAGAAAGGTTTTTTTACTTTTTCGCCAGTTTTAGGATCAGTCCACTCTTTAGTGCCTTCAGCCAAACCTACGAAGTTTTCAACGGTCTTAGGAGCTTTGTCGTTAAATAGTTTAACTTTGAAAGTTCCTTTATTTGTTTCAAATACTGCGATCATGTCTTTTCCCTTCTTCGTAGTCTTTGCCTTGGAATCGGTCTTGGCATCTGCACGGAAGCTAAAAGCTGCCAGCAAGAATGCAAAAAGGTAGATCCAAAATACCTTTTTAACATCGATATTCTTCGACATTATTGTCTCCTGACTTTTGTCCAACTCCTTCACTATTAGTGAGGCAGCCTGCGAGGGTCAAGTTCCTTCAAAATGGCGATATTCTGCGAAAGAAGGCTTTGGGCCTCTTTGAAAAGTTCGGACGGACTCGTATGAAGCGCCAAGGCAAGCGCATGAAAGGACTCATGATTTAGCTTCAGTTCAGAAAGTGACTCTGACGCAACCAGCTGAAGCATCTGTTCAATCTGCCGCATCCGGTCATAATTTCTACTCAGAAGGCTGCCCCGAGGGCCCATCGCTAACAAGAAGTGCTCGGTCGCTGTGGCCGCAGGAGTTTGTTTCTTTTGCAGAAGGAAAGTCTGGGCCGCCAGTTCCAGATCAACCAATCCTCCTTCACTGTATTTCAAGCTGAGGTCTGATCCGGTTGAGATCAACTGCTGTCGAATGCGATCAAGCTCAAGAAGTTCGTCAGAGGAAAGGCCGCGCTGAACAAAGTCCTTTGTCATCGGGGAGTTGTCATCAACCCAACGCGCTTTCAAGTAAGCCTGTCTTTCCCAGGCGGCGGCTTCGGATTGCAGGTAAGTGCGCAGATCATCTTCGTGAATGATCAAGGGGCCTGCTTTGCCTGAGGGGCGCAGACGCATATCAATGGAGTAGATATTCCCACCGCGATGACTTTCTGTCAGACGGGTGATGAATCGCTTGGCCAGCTTGAAGTCCGCCTCCCCAGGCTGATGGTTGAGAACGAAAATAAAATCCAGATCGCTGCGAAAACCCAGTTCGCGGCCACCCCATTTGCCCAAAGCCAGAACACGAAGATCCGAAGGAAAGTCTTTCTTCAAAGCGGTCAGCAGTGTGTTGACAATGGAATCCGCCGTGGAGGTCAGGTTCTGAGTCAGTTGCGCCAGATTCTTTTCACGCAGGTATTCACTACCATTGATGACTTCCGACAGAAGCTTCTTTTCCGCCAGTTCCTCCAGCAAAGAACCCAGATCATCCGAGGGAGTGTTCTGTGAGCGATAGACAAAACTGTCCAGCAACTCGGGCCGGTTGCACAAAATTCGTGAAAGATACGGAGAGTGTCCAAACAGCCACGCCAGCTCCTGCAGCAGATTTTTTTCCCGCAGCAGCAGACTGAAGAAGCTGGCTTTGGCGCGAGTGCCCCGGATGAAGTCTTTTAAAAGTAAAAGACCACGGCGCAAGTCACCCTTTTGTTCTTTCAATGTATCAAAGAAGGCAGCAAGAAAGGCCTTACGTGACAGCTCATCACGTCCCTTGTTGCGGGACAAAACCTCCTGATCCAAAATCTCAGTCCAAAGTTCTTTCAGATCCTCATCGGGAAGGCCTGCCCCCTTCAGCTCGTCTTCCAGAGAGCTTTCGCGCGGGGCCTCACCCAGAAGGCTCTTCACGATGGAATCACAACGAAGCATATCAAAGCGCAAGGTTGCTAAAGCCGTTTGGATAAACTGGGGATGGCTGTCGTCGGTTCTGAGCAAATGAGTCTGTTCATCGTTCTGGGCCTGAACATAGTTTTCCAGACGGCGCAAATTCCAATAATGACTGCGCAAGAACTGAGACTCTTCCTTTGGCAAAAGCTCTTTCATCTCCAGCAGCAACAGAGCCTCGGTTGTCCCGCGGACCTGCAAACTGGTGTCCCGACCGCCGTGGATGACCTGCAGGGCGTGGGTGAAAAGTTCCACATCGCGAATACCTCCGACACCCAACTTCAGGTCGATAACATCGTGCTGCGATCGGCCCCAGTAGTGACCCTGAATTTTTGAACGTAAAGTCTTCAGATCTTCCAATAGGGTGAAATCCAGATGTTTGCGGAAGGAGAATTTATGAGCGAAATTGAGCACATCCTGCTGCAAGGATTCATCGCCGGCCAGAGCCCGCAGGCGGACAAAGGCCAGTCGTTCCCAGGTTTCGCCATAGTTTCCGTAGTAGTCTTTGAATTGATCCAGAGTTGGAATCAGAGGGCCTTGTTTGCCACCGGGGCGAAGATCAAAATCCACGCGAAAAACAAAACCCAGCGCCGTTCTTTCTGAAAGAATTTTTTGAAAGCGGCGAAGGCCGGGCAGGGCGTTGACGGAGTCATCCTGGCTGACGATCAGAAGATCCACATCCGAACTCAGATTCAGTTCAGAAGAACCCAGTTTTCCCAGGACGAACAAAGCAACTTTTTGATCCTGAAAACAAGTCGAAAAGGCTTGGCGAAGAAGAAGGTCTGAGGCTTCGCTCCACTGATGGCAGATTTGATCGGGTGGAAGAGAGTCCTCTTTGGCGGCCAGAGCGCACCGAGACCAGATCTCGTTGCGCTCCTGTCTTAGCTGATCTTCAAGGGATGTGTTAGTCAATGTTACGTGACCACTTCGGTTTGAAGTAGTTGTAATTGTCGTTGGTCACGCGGCGTTCTTCCGTACCGTCCACAGTCGAGATATAAATCTGATTCTTGCCGGTGCGGTTGGAAGTGTACATCACAAAACGGCCATCTGGAGAGAACGAAGGGTCCTCGTTGCTGGCCATCTTGCCGTTGGCTTTTTTTGCGGAAGTCAGGCGAATCATCCCGGTGCCGTCGGCATTCATTACGAAGATATCGAAGTTGTTATCGCTTTGACCGGCAAAGGCGATCTTCTTTCCATCAGGAGACCATGACGGAGAAGAATTAAACACGCCTGCAAAGGTGATACGTTTCAGACCCGAACCGTCGGCATTGGCCGTGTAAATCATTGGACGGCCAGCGCGGTCCGAAGAAAACGCCAATTGGCCGGAATTAGAAACATTCGGCTCTACATTCAGGGCACCGGAAGGACCGTTGGTGATCTTGCCAACCAGGGTTCCATCCAGAGTCATTTTATAGATGTCAGGATTTGTGCCTTGGGAAATTGTCAGATAGATATTGCGACCATCCGGAGAGAAGGACGCCCCGGAGTTGATGCCCTGACGGTAGGAGATCAAAGATCTTTTACCTGTCGTCAGATCCAGCAACAGCATGTCGGCGTTTCTGAATTTAGCGCCAACACGTTTTACGTAAGAGGTGTAAGCAATCTTCTTACCATCCGGTGACCAGGCTGGAGAAATCGAAATACTGCGGTGACGGGAAACCTGTTCGGCATTGGCGCCGTCCCAGTCCATCACAAAGATCTCTTTGCTCTGACCGCCAGCACGGTCGCTGGAAACAACCACGCGGGACAGGAATGGCCCTTCTTCGCCGGTCAGGGCTTTTAGAACATCGTTAGAGAACGTGTGAGCAATACGACGGGCGCTGGAAACGGGGCCTTTATATTTTTTCCCTAAAACCAGAGCAGCGCGAGGGACATGGTACGTGTAGGTTTCTAAAGTCACTTCGTTGCCGACAACGGAATAGCCTGCGCGAATCAGGAAATCGGCACCGATGGAGGACCAGCTTTGAAATTTAAATCCATTTGGCAGGCCCGGAGCCGGCATCAATCCCGTCTTGGCCGTGTCCTCAAGAAACGCACTTTGATTGATGAACTGGAAGTAAGAGGAAACACTCAAGTCATTGGTGATCGTGTTGAAGATCTCAATGCCCACGCCTTGATTGCGGGAAGCCGTCGATGGGGATCCGGAGTATTGCAGTGGCGGAAAAGCCATCAGACTTTTTTTTGTGCGCGCTTCACCCAGTTTAATATAGATGCCGTTGGATTGCGCATGAGAGATAAGGGGTGACAGGCCTAAAACCAGAATCAAGGCCAAAATCTGCTTCATCATGATGTCCTCCTAGTTATTCCGGGAATCCAATCAGGATTCCATCCACAGAGAATACGGCGATCAGCTTTTCCGGTGGAGCCGGGAAAGGCGCCGAACGATCAATGGTTGCTAACACTTCTTCATCGTAGCTGGGATTGCCACTGGATTTAACAATTTTTCTGCCCAAAATATTACCACGCGAATCAATAAACAGACGCACCTGGGCCTTGTAGTCCTTCTTGGACAGCCACTCTGGGATTGTCCAGTTCTTTTTGATGTGACGATCCAAATCAGAAATATAGCTGTCGTTCTGAAGCTTCGCGATTCCCGTCAGCGAGCTGCCAGGTGACACGACATTGCCCTTGATCGGCGCACTGCCGGTGTCGGCTTTTCCAGTTCCGGTATTGGCGGCGACCTTCTTCTTTTCCTCTGCCACGTCTTCCTTGATCTTTTCAAGGGCAGCCATGGCTTTGAGTTTTTCCAGGGCATTTTGCTGTTTGGCCTTCACCTTTTCCAGATTGATACCTTCTTCTTTGGCCTTGGCCGGGGGAAGCTTCACGGGCTCTGGTTTTGGTTCAGGTTTCTTTTCGGCCACTTTTTCAGGTGGCTTTTCTGCGGGTTTATCCTTGGCCGGTTCTTTATCAGGAAGAGCCGGCTTGGGATTTTCCTTGGCGGGAGCTGCCAGATCCTTCGGAGGTGTCTTGTCAGGAAGGCCCACCATATCCACACGCACAGCCTGAGTGAAATCAATGGTTTCGGGCGTAAAGAACACGGTCTTCAGGGTGAAGATGGAAATAACAAGCGCATGCAGGGCAAAGGAGATCCCTATGCCGCGGGTCACTTGTTCGTCGTTTTTCTGCTGTTCGTGTTCTTCTATGTAGTTCACTGGTCTTTTGGTTGTGTGATCAAGCCAATGTTAAAGATCCCGGCGGCACGCACTTCGGCCATGGCTTCCGCGACGAAGCCATAATCCACTTTGCGGTCTGCCTGGATGTACACCTGTTTATTCTTTTTATGTTCGAAGATCGCTTTTAGTTTCGGACGAAGTTCATTCATGGCGATCTTTTGTTTGGCGATGGTCATTTTCTGGTCAGAATTGATCACCAAAACAAAAGGCTCTTCATTCACTTCAACACCGGACGAGGAGGTCTTGGGCAGATCCACCTCGATCCCTTGTTGCATTAAAGGAGTCGTTACCATGAACATGATCAGCAAAACCAGCATCACGTCCACAAGGGGCGTGATATTGATTTCACTTAATGTCGCCCGGCTTTTTCCGCCGCCGCCACTCATTCCCATGATCTAGTTCCCTTGAAAGAAGTTACGCTTCACAATGTTCAGGAAGTCGGCGCTGAAGTTGTTCAGGGCGATCTCCTGCTTGCGGATTTTAGAAATAAAGTTGTTATAAAGAACAACCGCTGGAATCGCTGTTGCCAAGCCAATTGCAGTCGCAATCAGGGCTTCAGAAATCCCCGGTGCCACAACGGCCAAGCTGGCAGTTCCGGTCTGACCGATCTTGTGGAAGGAACCCATGATTCCCCAAACAGTTCCAAACAGTCCGATGAAAGGACCGGTGGAGCCCGTGGTCGCCAGAACTGTCAGACGGGATTCCAGTTTGGAGACTTCACTTTCTGTGGCTTTGTTCAAAACGCGCTCAAGGTTGTCGATGCCCGACAGAATCGGCTTATCCCCTTCGGTTTTGGAAAGCAGGGGGGATTCAGAGATCTTTTTCATCTCCAGATAAGCGGCTTTAAACACGCGAGCGATGGAAGAATCTTTATATTGATCGATGTCTTCAAAAAGAGTGTCCAATGAATTCACTTTCCAGAACTTGCTCATGAAAAGCTCATCAGACTGTTTCATGTTTTTGAATGTCATGAATTTGGAATAGCCAATTGCCCAGCAGAAGATGGACATCACGATCAACATCAAAAGAGTCAGTTGAACGACGGGGCTGGCTTGCGCAATTGCATCGATGGAGCTGGTGTTCACCGAAACAGAGGGTGCGGCTTGAGCCACGTTGATGAAATTAAATGCGGACATATCTAGACCTCCGGCTGAAAGCTTTTCAAACAGTCAGCTAAAAAGATATGCCCAAATGCAATTGGGATCAACCTATTGAACAGGACCTTGGTTGAGAAGCTGGAGCAATTCTGGAAGATTCACTGTGATCAGGCCATCTGCCTTGTGGCGACTCGCCTCAGCAAATTGTTCGGTAGTTTCGATGGGACCCAGGAAGATTCTTTTGTTGCGACGGCGCATCTCTGTGATGATGTCGTCGTTGAAGGCCGGTCTTTTCATCAGCGTGAACGGGGCAACGAAAACGTCTCCTTTAAACTGCGTGGATGACAAAATATAAAGAGAATCAAAAGTGAGCATTCTCATAATATCCGGTGTGCTGGTTCCGTACACCCACTCTGGCTTCAACTCTTTTACAGATGTCATGACGACCAGGGCATCGCTTTGAATCATGGTGCGTGATTTCGCAGACAGACCGTCGATCGCCTCCACCACGGCGGAATGCACGTCATGCACGTTATCCACAATGTTCAACACAAAACGTGTTTGCGGGAACTGCTCATAGTACTCTTTCAGCGCCGGTGTTGTTTTGTAAAATTCGTTGATCTGCTCCCACGGGTACTCTGACAACTTGCTGCCGATCATGATGGGCGTGGAGGGGTTGGCTTTTTGTTCCGCCTCTTTCATTTTCAGGAATTCAGCATCCCGGGAAGGGGGCAAAATGAAAGGCACTTTGTCGCGGGAAAGACGAACGTCAGCCCAGATCGCCACGTCTGATTTCAGCTTAATTGCCTCTTGAACCTTATCCAAGGTGTCGGCTTTAACGATCACAATGGGAGCGGGGCCAGAAAAGAAGGCGTGTTCATAGACGGGATAGTTCTGAGCATCGCCCCAAATACGGGCCATCAGAAGAAGAACACCAAGGACTAGAAAGCTGCAGACGGTAATGAAAAGGATTCTCATAGGACCTTCGTATAGCACCCTAAGATTTTGAAATCAGCACATTTTTTCAAAACCGAAGGAAAGAATCCTGTCACGATCTTAAATACGCTAAAATTAGGCGTATTTCGCCTTGTTTTTCAATTGGCTTTCTATTAGATAGAAGGCCATACAGTGTCCGCAGAAGGAACCTTTTTATGAATAAAATCAACCGCAAGCTTGAATACGCTTTGATGGCTTTAAAGTATATGAGCCAAAAAATGCCCGGCGAGCTAACAACGGCCAAGGAAGTGTCTGACGCATTTCATACCCCGTTTGATGCGACAGCTCGTGTGATGCAGCAAATGGCCCAGAAGGGCGGAATTTTGCGCGCCGAATACGGAGCCAACGGCGGCTATCAGATCACCAAGGATCTGGCGAAAGTTTCCATCCATGACCTAGTGGAAGTCATTGAAGGTCCGACGGCCTTGGTGAAGTGCCTGCACAAGGAAGCTCCTTGTGAGATTCAAGGAACCTGCAACATTGTATCCCCGATCACAGATTTAAATCACAGACTTACGGAATTCTACAAGAGCCTGAGCCTGAAAGAACTATTGGTAGGAAGAGTGGCTATGCCAGCAAAAAAATCCACAGAGGTGGTGGCTCATGGATAACAACAAAAATTCCAACAACCCTTTGGAAAGTTACGAATACAAATACGGTTTCACAACCGACATTGAAACAGATCAGGTCGCCCTGGGTTTGAACGAAGACATCATCCGTTTGATCTCTTCCAAAAAGAATGAACCCGAGTGGATGCTGGAATACCGCCTGAAGGCGTATCGCCACTGGCTGACAATGGTCGAACCAACCTGGGCGCATGTGTCTTATCCTCCTGTGGACTTCCAGGCGATCCGTTATTACTCCGCACCGAAGAAGGCCAAGGATGATTCAGAAAAACCAAAATCTTTGGATGATCTGGATCCGGAACTGATCAAGACTTTTGAAAAGCTGGGCATTCCTTTGACCGAGCAAAAACGTATTTCGGGCATTGCCGTGGACGTGGTTTTTGACTCTGTCTCTGTGGGGACCACTCACACCGAAGTTTTGGATAAAGCTGGTGTGATCTTCTGCTCTATCTCTGAGGCGATTCAAAAGCATCCGGAGCTGGTGAAAAAATATTTGGGCTCAGTGGTTCCTCACACGGACAACTACTATGCCGCTTTGAATGCGGCGGTCTTCACGGATGGCTCCTTCTGCTACATCCCGAAAGGGGTTCGTTGCCCGATTGATCTTTCCACTTACTTCCGCATCAACGCCAAAGACACGGGTCAGTTTGAAAGAACGCTGCTGGTTTGTGATGAAGGCGGCTATGTGAACTACCTTGAGGGCTGTACGGCGCCTCAGCGTGATGAAAACCAGCTTCATGCGGCCGTGGTGGAGCTGGTGGCGTTGGACAATGCCGAAATCAAGTACTCCACAGTGCAGAACTGGTACACGGGCGACAAAGAAGGCCGTGGTGGTATCTATAACTTTGTAACCAAACGCGGGAAAGCGTTGGGTAAGTACTCCAAGATTTCATGGACTCAGGTGGAGTCCGGTTCTGCGATCACTTGGAAGTATCCAAGCTGCATCTTGCAGGGCGAAGGCTCTGAGGGGGCTTTCTACTCTGTGGCTTTGACTCACGATATGATGCAGGCGGATACCGGAACGAAGATGATCCATATTGGTAAGAACACCAAGAGCACGATCATTTCCAAGGGTATTTCCACGGATAAATCCTCCAACGCCTATCGTGGGCAGGTGAAGATTCTTCCGTCAGCGGAAAATGCGCGCAACTATTCCCAGTGTGACTCCATGCTGGTGGGTGATCAAAGCAGTGCGCACACCTATCCGTATATTGAAGTAAAAAACAAAACAGCGACGATTGAGCACGAAGCGACGACTTCCCGAATCAGCGAAGATCAGATCTTCTATCTTCAGTCCCGCGGTCTGGACATGGAAAAGACCATTTCAATGCTGGTGAACGGCTTCTGTAAGGAAGTCTTCAAAGAGCTTCCTTTGGAATTCTCTGTCGAAGCAGTGAAATTGATTGAAATGAAACTGGAAAATTCTGTCGGCTAAGTGCGCTGAGCGCACAGAGTGCAGTCGCCCTGGGGGCGGCGAAACTGAAGTAGCAATAAAGGTAAAGAAAAATGTTAGAAATTAAAAACCTCCACGCACGAGTTGAAGAAAAAGAAATCCTGAAGGGTCTGAACCTGACTGTGAAAGCAGGTGAAGTTCACGCGATCATGGGGCCGAATGGCTCTGGTAAATCCACACTTTCCAAAGTGTTGGCGGGACACCCGGCGTATGAAGTGACCGCGGGTGAAGTGAAATATGAAGTGAACTTCCAAATGGCGAACTTGCTGGATTTGGAGCCGGATGAAAGAGCCAAAGAAGGCATCTTCCTGGCCTTCCAGTATCCGATCGAAGTTCCCGGCGTTTCCAACTTCACGTTCCTGCACACGGCGTTCAACTCTGTGTTGGCCCATCAGGGTTCTGAGCCTATGCCGGAAGGGGAGTTCCGTGAATTCCTTTACCAGAAAATGAAAATTGTCAGCATGAAGCCTGAATATCTGGATCGTCCGGTGAACACAGGTTTCTCTGGCGGTGAAAAGAAGAAGAATGAAATTTTGCAGATGGCGGTTTTGTCTCCGCGTCTGGCTTTGTTGGATGAAACAGATTCCGGTCTGGATATCGACGCCCTTCGTGTGGTTTCAGATGGCGTGAACAAGCTTCGCCGCAAAGACAACGCGATTGTCCTGGTGACTCACTATCAAAGACTTTTGGATTATATCAAGCCGGACTTCGTTCACGTTCTTGTGAACGGCAAAATCATCGAAACAGGCGACAGCTCTTTGGCTTTGAAACTGGAAGAAAAAGGTTACGACTGGTTGATCAACTAGTCGGCGGTAGGAATAAAAACTATGAACTTGCTATCTACTTACGACAGATTTAGTCAGGCACACCCGGCGCAAGGGGCTTTAGCCACCTTCCGCCAGGCAGGTTATGACTATGCTCTAAACAAGGGTCTGCCTACACGCAAAGATGAAGACTGGCACTACACCAGTGTGAAGGCGATCAGTGAAGGAGCCTTTACGTCAGCGACGAGCTCTTTTGAGCCCAGCCATGAAACTCTGCTGCAGATCAAGGCGCGCCTGAATTCTGATTTTACCAACGTGGTGTTCTTCAACGGTGTGTTGAATAAGACATTGTCGGCAGAACTTCCAGCTGGAGTGGTGTTGAGCGAGGCTCTTCAGTACCCTGAGCAGTTTGACGATGCCTTTGATGCTCTGAACGGTGCTTACCTGACGAAGGCTTTGGAAGTTTCTATTGCAAAAGAAACGTCTGTGGAAAAACCTGTGAATTTTGTTTTCTTCACTTCCAATGAGGGCGGCAGGAACCTGATGGTTCACCCCCGCATTCGTCTGGAGGTCGGTGCAAGATCCTCGGTGAAGGTTCTTGAAAGCCATTATGGTCTTCAGGATGCCGTCTATTTTGTGAATTCCGTTTTTGATCTGCATATCGCCGACAGTGCGAAAGTGACTTATGTGCGCGTGCAGGCTGAAAGTGAAAAGGCCTTCAACATCGGTCGCACACGCATCTTGGTTGAAAAGAATGCAAACTTGGAAAGTCTGGCCCTGGCAACAGGGGCTGCTTTGTCTCGTCATTCTTTGGATGTTGTGCTGAAGGGTCCGGGCTCTAACTCTGAGATCCTGGGCGTATACGCAGTTCGTGGTTCTCAGCATGTGGATAACACGTCTTTGATCGATCACCACGTGGGTGAGTGCAACACCAATCAATTGTACAAGGGCATTTTGGATGGTGAATCCAAGGCGGTCTTCTGTGGCAAGGTGCTGATCGAAAAAGGTGCACAGAAAGCCAACTCCGCTCAGTTGAACAACAACCTGCTTTTAAGTACCAAAGTCGAAGCTGACAGCAAGCCTTGTCTTGAGATCTATGCTGACGACGTGAAGGCGGCGCACGGATCGACCGTGGGGCAGTTGAACCGCGAAGAGCTTTTCTATCTGCAGTCCCGCGCGATTCCGAAAGACAAAGCGATTCCAATGTTAAGTTACGGCTTCCTTTCTGAAGTGATTTATAAAATTTCCGACGAGAACATCCAGACTTGGTTGTCTCGCCATTTGGATGAGGCGTTTAGTCACCTCAGCCTGAATCGGTAAGTGTTATGGGCAATTTAGAAGAGTTATTTACAAGTGTTCGCAGTCAGTTTCCGGCTTTGACCCAATTGGTTCATGGCAAGAAACTGGTTTATCTGGACAGCGGGGCGACAACTTTGAAGCCCCAGTCCGTGATCGATCGTATTTCTCATTTTTACTCTTATGAAACCTCCAACGTGCACCGTGGCGCGCATTACCTCGGTGATGTGGCGACGGGGCATTTTGAGGCCGCCCGCCAGAAAGTGGCGGATTTCCTGGGGGCTTCCCAGTCTGAAGAGATCATCTTCGCGCGTGGAACCACCGAGGGCGTGAACCTGGTGGCGAACTCCTGGGGGCTTTCGAACCTGAAGGCCGGGGATGAGATTTTGATCACCGTGATGGAGCATCACGGGAACATCGTGCCTTGGCAGATGGTTGCAGAAAAAGTAGGCGCCAAGGTCGTGGCGGCGGACATTCACGACAACGGAGAGCTGAATCTTGAGGATTTCAAGAGCAAGCTTTCCGCCAAAACAAAACTTGTGGCTTTCACCGCTTCCTCTAATGTGTTGGGAACAAACACCGATGTGAAGCTTTTGACTCGTCTGGCGCATGAGGCCGGAGCCAAGGTTCTGGTGGATGGCGCCCAGATTGTGTCCCAGCTTCCGGTGAATGTGCAGGATATGGACTGTGACTTCTTCGTTTTTTCTGCGCACAAGCTTTTTGGTCCCTTCGGCTTCGGTGCTGTCTATGGCAAGAAAGCGATTCTGGATCAGATGCCTCCGTATCAAGGTGGCGGCAGCATGATTTCCAAAGTCACCATTGAAAAGACCACGTTCAATGATGTTCCCACTCGCTTTGAAGCAGGAACACCGCATGTGGAAGGGGCTGTGGGTTTGCATGCCGCTTTGGATTTTGTTGAAAAGATCGGTCTGGATAAGATCCATGCCTATGAAATGGAAATCCTAAAGTCAGCGACTGAAAAACTGCTGGCGATTCCTGATGTGAAGATCTTTGGAACATCTTCCAACAAAGGGGCGATCCTTTCCTTCAATCTGAAGGGGGCTCATCATTCGGATGTGGCCCAGATTCTGGATCAGGAAGGGGTTGCTGTTCGCGCGGGTCACCATTGCACCCAGCCTCTGATGGCTCGATTGGGAGTCCCAGGAACAGTTCGCGCTTCGTTCTCAGTTTATAATAATCATGAAGATATTGATGCTTTAGTTAAAGCCGTGGCAAAGGCCCGGGAGATGTTGTTATGAGCACCCAAGATGTACTCATCCGTATTCAAGCCACCCCAAATCCCAACGCGTGGAAGTTTGTGTTGGATCGTCCAGTCCTGACAGAGGGCAAGGCGACCTATGCTGACGCAAAAGAGGCTGATCAAAGCCTGCTGGCGTCCGCGTTGTTTCAAGTTGAAGGTGTTCGTCAGGTTCACTTCTTCCAGAATGTGATCACGATCACTCACAACTTTGATGCAGACCCTGAAGAGATTCAACGAAATGTCTGCTCCGTGATTCAGACTCGCATGCCGGCGCACAATCCGAACCAGACACAGATGGATGAAAAGAAATTGCGTCGTGCAAGTCTGTCACCAGAGGTTCAGCAGATCGAAGAGATTCTGGATCACACGGTCCGTCCGGGCTTGCAGGGTGATGGTGGGGACTTGGATGTGGTGAAATACGAAGACAATAAACTTTATGTCTTCTATCAGGGCGCCTGTGGGACTTGCCCAAGTGCCACGTCCGGAACCTTGATGGCTATCGAGGGTATTCTGAGAGATCAGTTCAATCCGGAAATCGAAGTGATTCCGCTGTAAAGAAAAAGGACCCTGATGATCTGTACCCCAAAAAGTGGACAGATAAATAAAAGGGTCCTCTAAGTGAAACCTCGGCATTCTGCCGGGGTTTTTCCTTTTAAGCCCCATTGGGGACGTTCGTTATTGTAGTAGTTAATATAACGGTCTATCTCTGCTACCAATTCCTCAAACGTATGGCAACTTTGAAGATCCACTTCATCTTTTAAATGACCAAAAAAACTTTCTATAGGCGCATTGTCCAGGCAGTTGCCTTTTCTGGACATGGACTGGGTGACACCCCACTTAGACAAAAGATCTCGATACGTCTTGGATGTATAGTGACACCCTTGGTCCGAATGCATGATCAAACTCTCTGGCTTTCGGCTGAATAGGTCTTCCAGGCCTCGAATCGCAACGTGTAGTCCAGCTCCAGGAGAAACCGTATAGTGGACGATATCTTTCACTGCCAAGTCTTTTACGGCTGACAGATAAGCCCTGTTTCCTTTGCCATAGTCTAAGTAGGTAATGTCTGTTGAATAAACTGTGTCTTTCTTTTCAACATTAAATTGCCTGCTTAGGATGTTCGGACTTACCCGGTGTTCCTCACCTGATGCCCAGCCTTGCTTGTACTTATTCTTACGTCGGATAGTCGCCTGAAGGCCGTACTTCTTCATTAACCGTCTAATTTTCTTCAGGTTCATGTTGATCCAGAAGTGGCGTTGCAAAAGCATCTTTATTGTCCTAGCGCCGGCTTTACCCCTTCTATACGCAAAAATGATTTGCACCCATTCCGCGTCTGTTGTGATGACCTGGGGAGATGCTCTTTGGGCAAACCAGTAGTAATAGCCACTGGTACTGACTTGAGCCTGAGCGCACAGCCTGCTGAGACATAGATCAGGCCGATGATTGACCGCCTTGCTAATCAACGCGAACTTTTCTTGTTTGCGTATTTTGCCTCCAAGGCGCGGAGCTTTTTTAGGAAGTCGTTCTCCGCGCGAAGATAAGCGATTTCATCTTCTGCTGATTTAAGCTTTTTTCCCTTGGGTCGACCTGTAGACTTAGAACCTCGGCGGTCTTTCTTTAATCCACCTTCTTGGGTAGACATCTTTTCCCAACGCTGAAGGCACTTCTTGGCATAATCCACACCAAATAAGGATAGGTTAATACCAGCATCTTTAAAAATTTGACTAGGAGTTTGTCCCTCTTCCCGAAGCCTTAAGGCCCTAACCTTAAATTCGGGGGTATAGGCAACATTGGACTGCGTTACCTTTAGAACATTCGGATTCTTCTCAAGATCTCGGCGATCTCTTTCGGACAGTGAGCCCATGATCTGCTTCCTTTTTATACGAAAATACCCCAAAAATGGGACAGGGTCTTTTATTTTCCTGTCCGAAATTTGGGGTACAGATCACTGACGGGTCCTTTTTTATTTTCTCCGACGTTTGAAAACTTCACTTCCCAGTTGAGCTTCGGCAGAACGTCGAAGTTCCGGGGCTTCTGCTTCCAGGGTGTCTTCCGAGCGGCTGACGATCAAGGCGGAATTTCCCAAGACTTCATTGCCGGCACGGGCCTTAACTCCCAAAGAGATCATTTTCTGTTTTTCTTTCGAGAAACCCACAACAGTCAACTTCAGCTCCACGACTTGTCCGGCTTTGACGTTGGCCAAAGAATCCGACACTTCCCCCTCAACCACAGACACTCCTTCGGGAAGACTCCAGGAGTAAGTGAAATCACTTTGCAGGTCCTGATTGACTAATATGCGTGCGACCAAAGAGACTTCATCGTCAGCATCTTCCGGTATCTCGTTCTCAGTTTTTAGCTCTACGTGGAATGCGGCCAGATGTTTTCCGATGGGAAGAGGTCTCCAGCTTGTTTTGCTTGCTGCCGCGGGACTTCGCTCTTCAGAGTTTCCAGAAAATGAAAACAGGGAGGCTCCCAAAGCCAAGGTCATAAAGGCCGCGGTGAAGATTATCTTTCGCTTCCGCATAGTGGGGTGACTCCATTTCTTGTCAGGGTGTAAGTGGCAGGGGCATTCAGGTCTGAATTGACCTTGTTATAGGCGTTGATTTTCACATTGATGATGTAATAGCCAGCGGACAACCCGCTTAAGCTGACGGTTTCTGTCGTGGCACTTGCAGAACGGCTTTGTCGCGCGATATACGAAGATGAATAGCCGGCGTACCAATGAGTGTCTTCGAAATAGACGTAGTCTTTTTTGTAAAGGATCAGATCCAAATTCAGCTTGCTGCTTGAGAAGTTCATAGAGATGCTTCCACCGCTGCCATCATAATAGAAGAGGTAGAAGTCATTATTGACCTGCTGGTGAGATCTTGCCAAGTCACCCAAACTGGTCTCGGGTGTGCCGACAGTGAACGTTGTTGGGCAGGAGCCTCCGGTCGCACTGAGGTAGTAAGCATAGTCTTTGGTGGTCTTGCTCTGTTTTTCCTCATCCAAAATGGTATCCCATTTGGCATTAGCGGCGATGTTGCGGGAAAGCAGGTTGTTAAACAGACCGAAATTGGGGATTGGATACAAAGCTGTATTCACAAGGCTTGTGGCCACTGGGTTGTTGTTTTTCCTGTGGCCAAGGGTGTCTTCACCCGAGAACGTTTTCCAGATATCAGCAAAAGCGATACCCGCACCGGTTTTGATGCCCGAATAAATTGCATCGTTCTTGCGTGTGGTTTTATAAAGAGTTCTTGAGACGGACACCTCACGGAATGTTCCTGTGCCTTCAAGGTCGGTGGCTGTTCTGTCCATAGAAGCCGTCTCGCCATTTTCCCAAAGGTTGAACGAAATGCTGACGCCGGATTTGGCGTTGCCCTTGTAACCATAGGTATCGACGTAATAGTGATAGCGAACCTGATCGGGGACGCGGCTTTCGTCAACTCCAAGGCTTGCAGCATCGGCACCCGTCAGAACAGCTGCCTGCAGGTAGTTGGCCCAGCCTTCACTCCACGCCAGGCGCGCATCAATGACGAAGTTTCCGTTGTGCGAGCCGCCCGGAGACGCTGAGTTCCCATAGACGTCCTCCAGGAAGTGACCGTATTCGTGCAAAATCACCGAGTCATCGAAATGATCCGTGTCAGAGGATTTCACGTCACCGCTGACGCCCCCTAAGATAAAGAGCTTTCGGTCTCCAGGTGAATAGAACGACAGGGGTGAGTTGGAGCCGAAATAGGAATACGGATTAAATCCGGCTTTCCAGTAGACGGTCACTTTTTCAGCCACCCACCATTTATTGGGGTCAGTAGAAGGGACGCCACTTTCTAGAACGTTTTTATTGATGTTGCGGCGGATGTATTCGTTCGCAAGCAGGATATTATACATGATATTGAAGGCGCCGCCTTCAATGCCTGGATACAAGTTTTCATCGGCTTCGGCAATGACGGGAGTAGAGGTCAGATCCTTGGTTCCGTTGGTGATGTCAGAGGCCGTGACAGTGAAGGTGCGCGCGGCAAAGTGCGGGCTGTTGGCGTAGATGTCATTCAGAATGCTGACATTCAGATAGGCGTTCTGAGCGCGGGAATACACTTTTAAAGTGTAGGTGCCTTCTGTTTTTGGAATCTTGAAAACGGCCAGACCGTCGGTTGTGGTTTCGCCCTGCTGGATGCGTGTGCCGGCTTCATCATAGATATGAAACTCAGCAAAGGCGATGGGCATTCCTTCGTTTACAACACCGGTTAAGCCATTGGTGCTGGCCCCGGGGCTAAAACTCAAACCCCGATAGCGGAAGATCGCAGGTGCCGTGACTGTGATTGCCGCAGCATTGTCGATTTCAGTGGGTTTGCCATAATAAGGGGGTTCGTTGGAGGCGGGTTCTGACGACGAAGAGTCGTCACGGCCCTCAAAGCCATTGCCATTGCCACAACCAGATAGAAGTAGAGAACAACCGCACAGAAGAGCGGCCAGAGTCCGGCTTAATTTCATAAGAAACTTATCGGACTTACGGGCGGGAGCCTGAACGATGAAGCCGATGATTTCTTAGAGTAAATTATGACAAAATTGCAGAAGTTTTTTGCAGGACTGTCTTGAAATGAGACAAATAAAAAAAGGCTCGAAGGCCACTCTGAAAAAGTAAACCTGTTTTAGCTAAGGTGGGTAACCATGATAACAACTTTAGGCTTCTCAGTACGAGCTGAGCTTGCTCACCATTGTCAGGGACAGTTCCCAAAAATATGCTTGTAAGGTTTATTTTCGATAGAGCTTTACGCCGTCGAACCCTTCTGAAGACTATTCTATCAGGTCTTTTAAAGCCGTCAATCAAACCGGACTCTTACTTTCTGGCAAAGCTCCGATAAATTGCTTATGACGCCAGAAAAGTTAGATTTTATTTTTCCATTTGTGGTTTTTTTCTATGGACTCCTGATGGTTGTTGTGTTGGAGAACCCCGTCCTGGCAAGGATCGGACAGGAGCGCCTGGGGCAGGCCTACGCCAATATCACGAAGCACAAATCCCTGGCGTGGATCTGCTTTTTTGTCGGCGGACTGTGGTCTGTGCAGAACGTCTGGTACTCCTCCCTTTAGTGCGCACTTGACTCTCAATGTATTGACTCCCGAAGTATTGACACTGGCAGGGGAGGGCATTAGCCTCTGCTCCCATGTCGGACACTCCTAATCAGGCTCTTCGTAAAGCAGATATTTCCGCCCAGGCTAATCTGGGGGCTGCGGATCTATTGACGAAAAGCAATGAACCTTCCGTGCTTTCTGTTGAGCAGCTCAATATCTATGTCAAACAGCTTCTCGAGGGTCAGATCGGGACCGTGTGGGTGAAGGGTGAAATCTCCAACTTCAAAGCGCACACGTCGGGGCACTTTTATTTCAGCTTAAAAGATTCTAAATCTCAGATTACGGCGGTGATGTTCCGCGGTCACAATGCGCGTCTGAAGTTCAAGCCGACCGACGGCATGGAAGTGATCGTGCGCGGCCGTATCACGGTGTATGAGCCACGTGGAAACTATCAACTCATGTGCGAGATGATGGAGCCTGTGGGTGCTGGGGCTTTGCAGAAAGCCTTCGAGCAACTGAAGATGAAATTAAAAGCGGAAGGGCTTTTTGATACATCTAAAAAAAGACCCATTCCAACCTTCCCAAGACATATTGCGATTGTGACCTCTCCGACCGGGGCGGCCATTCGGGACATCCTGAATGTACTTTCCCGTCGGGCTAAATCAATTCAGGTCACAGTCGTGCCGACGATTGTTCAGGGGGAAGCCGCTGCTCCACAGATTTGTGAAGCCTTTAAGAAGGCCACCGCCCTTCCGGGTGTGGATGTGGTCATTGTTGGACGCGGAGGCGGTTCGATCGAAGACATGTGGTGCTTCAACGACGAAAAGCTGGCGCGTCTGATTGCTGCCAGCCCGGTTCCGGTGATCTCGGCCGTGGGTCACGAAATTGATTTTACGATTGCTGACTTTGTCGCGGATCTGCGTGCACCGACCCCGTCGGCGGCAGCAGAGCTTGTGGCAAAAAGTTCCGGGGAGCTTGCCAACAAAGTGGTTTCTTTGGAACGCATGCTGAAACTTTCTTTTGAAAAAAAGATGAAGTATCTGCGTGAAAAGATGACGGGTCTTTCAAAGCGATTGGTGGATCCTCAGCGCCGCCTTCAGGATTTGGAATTGCGCAACGACGATCTTTTGAACCGTCTGGAGTTTGCGATGAACCGGCGCCTGGCAGAGCGTCGCCACAAGGTGGAACTGCTCAATGAAAAGCTGGGAAGTCCGCAGGACCTGATCCAGGAAAAGAAAAAGGATCTGGAATATCTGAAGGCACGCACAGAAAAGGCGTTGCTGTTCTCTATTGAGCGAAAAAAGGCCCGTATGGGTAAAGTGATGGGGATGCTCGACAGTCTCAGTCCGCTGAAGGTGGTTGAGCGGGGCTATTCCATCGTGACCAAGGATAGTGTTGTTATTAAATCGTCTGACCAGGTTAAAAAGGGTGATCTTTTGGATATCCGTCTGGCTCAGGGCTCACTGACCGCTGTTGTTGACAGCGTGAAAGGGGAATAAATGGATTTCGAGAAAAAGCTGGGACGTCTGGAAGAGATCGTTCAGAAAATGGAAAAGGGCGACCTGGCCCTGGAAGAATCACTGAAGCTTTTTGAAGAAGGTGTGAAGCTTTCACGGGAATGTCATCAGCGTCTGAACGAGGCTGAATCCAAAGTGAAACTTTTGATGTCGGTGGGCGCAGACGGTCAGCCGGTGACATCTGATTTCACCGCTGAGGAGAACTAATCTTGGATTTGGCAATTCAGATTGAACAGGAAATAGCGGCACGCACTGAAACTGTAAATCAGTTTGTGGAAAAGTATCTGTCTGAGATGGAGCTTCCCGAGGGAGCGGCCATCGCTGAATTGCGCAAATCCATGCTTTATTCTGCCACCAATGGTGGCAAGCGCTTCCGTCCGGTCTTGTCATTGCTGGTGGGAGAGCTTTTTGGTGCCAACAAAGAAAAAATTCTTCCCTTCGCCGCAGCGGTGGAACTGGTTCATACTTATTCTCTGATTCATGATGACCTTCCATGCATGGATAACGACGACATGCGCCGAGGCAAGCCAACGAATCATAAGGTCTACGGTGAGGACTTTGCCTTGCTTGCCGGGGATGCTCTTTTGACCGAGGCCTTTATGCTGATTGCTGAAGGCTACGCTGATAATAGTTTCCTGGTGGCTCAACTGGGCCGACTGCTTTCATCTGCGGCAGGCATCCGTGGTATGGTGGGTGGCCAGGCCATTGATCTACGCGCCGGTGACAAACAGATGTCATTGGAAGAGCTAACCCATCTGCATCGTCTGAAGACAGGGGCTTTGATCCGTGTCGCAGTCGAGGGGGCCGCTGTGATTGCCGGAGCCAAGCCAACTGATATCGAAAGCTTGAAAAAGTTCGGAGAAGGTTTGGGATTGGCCTTCCAAGTGGCTGACGATGTGCTGGATCACGGCGAAAAGGGACAGGACTTGCGTAGTTTCACGGGCATTTTGGGCCTGGAGGGAACCAAGACTTATCTGAAGGATCTTAGTGCATCGACACTGGCAGAGCTTCGCAAGGTTTCTGCGGATGCGCCCATGTTGGAATTCCTTATCAGCTTCAATCAAAATCGTCAGGTGTAGTTCTATGTCAGAAAAAGTGCGCTTGGATCTTTATCTTGTTGAAAAGGGTCTGGCGCAGTCGCGCACTCATGCACAGGAACTGATCGAGGCGGGACAAGTTTATCTTTCTGAAAATTTGCAAAAAAAGATTCTCAAAAAATCCAGTTATGCAGTCACTGCGGCGCAGGCGGGTCTGATCACGGTGGAGTCCGGACCGGCCAATCGCTTTGTCTCCCGTGGGGGGCTTAAGTTGGAAGGTGCGTTGGCTCATGTGGGGAAATCTCCGAAGGGCCTCAAAGTTCTGGATGTGGGAATCTCCACAGGTGGTTTCACTGACTGCCTTTTGCAGCAGGGGGCAGAAAAGGTTCTGGGTGTGGATGTAGGGCATGGGCAGGTACATCCGCAACTTCTGAAGGATTCCCGTTTGCAGGTGATCGAAGGAATCAACGCCCGAAATCTTTCCCGGAACGACCAAGTCCTGAAGGCCACGCCGCCAGAAAAATTTGATCTGGTGGTGATGGATGTTTCTTTCATTTCAATTGCATTGATCGTACCGGAACTGGCAGGCTTTCTTAAGACTGAAGGCTGTCTTTTAAGCCTGGTAAAGCCCCAATTTGAGGTCGGCGTTGACGGCCTTTCAAAGGGGGGTATAGTCAAAGATGTTTCTTTGTATGCAGAGGTCGAGACCAGAATAAAAGCTCTTTGTTCTGAAAATGGATTTAAGGTTCTCGACTACTTCCCATCTCCGATTCAGGGAAAGGACGGAAATAATGAGTTCTTTATTTACGCAAAAAAAATCTAGCTGGCTGTTGCTGTTTCTCTTCCTGGCAAGTTGTCAGAGCATCAGAACTCGCGAGGACGTTCGTAAGGGAACGCCACCCTCCATGCCACAAACCCGTCCTGTGTCTCCTCAGCAGCAGCGTCCTCAGGAACGTGAAAATATCGGAACACCCCCACCGATGGAAACAGATGAAGAAGAGGTGACAGAGATCACTCCGCCGCCACCTCCGGCTCCTGTGATTCCCACAATGCCCAAGATCGGTGTGATCCTGGGGGCGGGAGGCGCAAAGACCTACGCTCATATCGGGTTCTTGCATGAGTTGCAAAGAGCCAAAGTTCCAGTTTACGCCATTGGCGGTGTCGAGTTTGGGTCACCAATGGCAGCCCTGTATGCAAATAAGGAACTTGCCAACGAAGTTGAGTGGCAGATGTTCAAGCTCAAGGACGAAGAGGTGTTAAAGAAGTCCTTGCTGGGTGGGGTAAACAAAAACAACGACGTGACAGTGTTGAAGGACTTTGTCGGGGTCGCATTCAATCGAGCCAAAATCGAGGACTTTAAAGTTCCGTTCGCGTGTCCGTCTTACAATCTGAAGAAGAATCAGGTTTACCTGATGAACCGAGGAAGCATCGACCAGTTGATGTATCTGTGCATGGCGTATCCGCCGCTCTTTAAGCCGTATCAGAACAGCGTTTCCGGCATCCGCGACATCACTTCTTTGGCCAATTATCTGCGCCAGAAGGGGGCGAATTACATCGTCTTCGTCAATGTTCTGCAGGCACCGGGCGGGTCTAAGCCGTTCACCTTGGATGCTCAGGCTACAGACAACGTATTATGGAGTGAAGTGGCGGGACTGTATAATAAGCCTTTGCCGGGAGTTGATACGGTCATTTCACTGGATACGTCCGGTTATGGTATTATGGATTTTGAAAAGCGTCGGGAAATCATGAACAAAGGTACGGATGCCGCAGCCAAACAGTTGAAGAGCCTGACGCGTAAATGGGGTCTTTAGGAGAATTTTTATGAGCAGAAAACCCACGTATGACATGAACATCTTTGCCGAAAGAAGAAGAAAAGCCGGCGAGCAGATCCCAGGGGCTGCTTTGGTGGTGACTTCCCATCCGGAATATATTCGTAACCATGACTGTCATTTCCCTTATCGACAGGACTCAAATCTTTTCTATCTGACGGGTTGGGAAGAGCCGGAGTCTGTTCTGGTTTACCGTCCGGGGCTTAAGCCTGAAACGGTGATGTTCGTGCGTCGCCGTGATGTCGAAAGAGAAACTTGGGATGGTTTCCGCTATGGACCCGAGGGCTGTGAGCGCGAGTTCAAGGTCGACAAGGCCTATCCAATTGATGAGTTCAGCAAAGTCGCTCCACAACTATTAAAAGAAGTC
Organism: Bdellovibrio sp. HAGR004; assembly: GCF_055397015.1. Lineage (NCBI taxonomy): Bacteria > Pseudomonadati > Bdellovibrionota > Bdellovibrionia > Bdellovibrionales > Pseudobdellovibrionaceae > Bdellovibrio > Bdellovibrio sp. HAGR004. The sequence goes on from NZ_AP029176.1 coordinate 232,739, forward strand.
GATCGTGTTTACTATCGCCAGTACAAGAATCCTGAGATGGATCACAAGATGCAGGATGTTCTGGAAAGCGTGAAGGCTTTGCAGGGTCGCATGGGGAATGGTCTTTTGACGATTCTCGATGCCGATACGCTGTTGGGTGAAATGCGTTTGGTAAAATCCGAATATGAACTGACTCAGTTGCGTGAGGCGTGCGAGATCTCTGCGCAAGCTCATTTGGCGGCGATGCGCTTTACTCGTCCGGGGGTGACCGAACGTCAGATCCAAGGAGTTCTGGCGCACAATTTCTACATGCGCGGTTCAGCGCGCGAAGGGTATAATTACATCGTCGCTTCGGGCAATGCAGCGACGACTCTTCATTATAATTTTAACGATCAGGTCTGCCAGGATGGGGATCTTCTTTTGATCGACGCCGGGGCCGAGTTTAATTACTACACGGGCGATATCACGCGCACGTATCCTGTGAACGGAAAGTTCACGGATGAGCAGGCTCGGGTGTATGAAGGTGTTTTGAAAGTTCAGAAGCAGATCTGCGATTTCGTGAAGCCGGGAATTGTGTTTAAGGACCTGCATGATATGGGGACGTCGTTGCTGACGGATCTGATGCTGGATCTGGGGCTTCTATCCGGTCGCAAGGATGATCTTATTCAGGCCTTGGCGCAGAAAAAATACTACCCGCATGGCATCGGTCACTGGTTGGGCATGGATGTGCATGATGCCGGCCTTTACTTCAAGAAGGGCGAGCCTCGTCCGATTGAAGCCAACATGTGCTTCACCATTGAACCGGGTATTTATATCCCAGCTGACGACACATCAGCTCCTCAGAAGTACCGCGGTATTGGTATTCGTATCGAGGACAATTTGCGGGTCACCTCCACAGGCTCTGAGAATATGACTTCTTCCGTGCCAAAAGAAATTGCGGACATCGAAAAAGTTGTTGGCAAAGCATAGTTCGGTAAAAAAAGCCCTCTTGATCGAGGGCTTTTTTCTTAGGCGGTGATGGCGCGATCCACCTGGCGTAAGTTCTGCGAAATGAAAGTCAGCTGTTCACGCAGCTCATTGGACATACCCAGTCCCCATTTGCTTTCCCCCTCAATAGAGCGCAGAATTTTTTTAAAGCTTTCTGTCAGCTCTTCCATGTCCCCCAGAAGGGCTTCCAGCGACGAAGAGAGTTCTTTCACTCTGGACATTTCAATTTTTCCGACCACGCAGATGACATCCATCCCGGCAGTCACTTTGGAAAGCATCGACACTGATCGGATCAGCGACTTGTTTTCTTTTGTGAGCTCTTTGGCGGTGTTCAGTACCGTCGCAAAGTTTGAGGAAATCAACTGCTTTAATAGATCGCAGTTTTGAATCAGCATTTGCTCTTGTTCCTCGCTGATAGAAGCCTGGGTGTCCTCACGATACAAGGTTTCTTCCAGCAGATGATTCATCATTTCTATCTGAAAGCGGGAGACGTCAATCGCCAGATACATTTCTGCAGCTGATTGATGAAACGAAGTGAAAGTTTTTTCAAAATCCAGGGTGTTGCTAAGAATGTCTTCAGCCAGCTTTTCCAGGTTGTTGGAAACCACACCCAGGGGTTTTCCCACTTCCCCCAATTTGGCTGCGGAGATGGTAAGGTTCGTGGTGACCATCTGAACCTCGCGGCAGAGTTCATCGATAGCCCGGGATTTTGTCTTAAGAGCGCCGGTCCGTTCGCTGAGTTGATCGGCCAGGTTGAAGGCTTTGCGAGCAGTCTCTGTGCAGGCTCGTGATGCTCGCAGAAGTCCCTCCAGAAGTCCGCTGTCGGTGCTGATTGCCGGTGCGAGATTTTCCTGAGACAGCGTCAGCAGGCCATCACGAGATTTCATCTCAGCCAACAGGGCTTTATTCATAAAGTCTTCGTAGGATGAGAATCCCTTCTCCAGTAAAGCCTTTAAAAGATCCTCAGTCGCCTGCTCAAGCGAGACGCCGGCTTGCTCTTTTTGCAGAAGGTCGGCGTACACGGTCTGAATTTCGCACATCAGGGCTGTGCTGGGTTTTAAGCGAATGGACAAATAGCCATCATCCATTGGGAAGGCCATGGCAAAGACCCAGTAAAACCGGCCGTTCTTGCTGCGATTTTTTACGTAAGCACAGATCGGCTTTCCTTCCTTGAGAAAACTCCAGAAAAGTTTAAAAACGCATCGGGGCATGTCGGGATGGCGGATGATATTATGAGGACGACGTAGAATTTCCTCTTCTTGATACTCGCTCACCCGAAGAAAGACCTTGTTTCCGGTTTGAATCAGGCCTTTGAAATCGGTTTTTGAAAAGAATAATTCGTGTAATGCAAAGTCGGCTTCAAGATTAAGCACCAGTGTCTCCTCAAAGAAACACTGCTATAGCTTCAAGCCGCAAATCACATCAACAAATATGAGGAAGTCCCTGAAATAATCCACCGGCTCGGTGGAGACATTTCTTGAGTTATATAAACATTCCTTGAGTTATATAAATCTGTGGGACAGCCAAGAATGCTTTTCTGCGTATTCTTGCAGCTCTTTTTCTGTCTTAAATAATTTATCGTCGCGTGCAGCGGCGCTGACTGCCAGTCCCAGGTGGGTGGCTGATTGTAAAAGCTGATAATCACCCATGGTATTTCCGGAAGCGAAGAACGGCTTTTTTCCGCCGGTTCTTTCCAGCAATGCATCCACTTTGCCTTGTTTGTAGGTGATCAGACCCTTTTGAATATCTGTGATGGTTCCATTTTCGACAACGGTTTCAACTCCGATGACATCATCCTTGCTAAGACCCAGCATTTCTGCGCCGGGTTCGACCGCCCATTTAACGGATGCGGTGACGACATAGATACGCACGCCTTTGGAAAGAAACAGATCGATCAGTCTCTTCTGCTCTGTGAAGACGGGAACCGGGAAGTGTCCTTTAACGGCGTCAATAGCCCATTGATGAACCTGCTCCAATTTTTGCCCCCGGCAGATCTGAGCTAGCCAAAGGTAGGCCTTTGTCGGATCAGCCGCTTTCATGGTTTGATAGTGTTCCCAGGGATCCGGCGGAAGTTGCACCAGGCGATTGTCAATTTGATGGTGGAAGAAGGTTTCGCCCAGATCGGTATCCCACAATGTTCCATCCGCATCAAAAGCTGCCACTGGTGCAGAATCTTCTTTCAGAACGAGGTCCAGTATCGTATCTATGCGCTTCCAAATGTCGGTGGAATAATCTTTGTATTTCATAGGCTCTTAGTATGAAATATGAAATGAAAAATGACAAGGAGACCTGAGGCCATGAGCCTTTATTGTCGAGTGATTCAGTCGGAAGATTTGCAGCAAATTTTGGATCTGGAAAGCAGAAAGCTTGCGGAAGCTTATCCGGATGAGATGGAAAGAATGATGGCCGGCTGGAACTCGAAATTTCGAGTGGAAGCCTTGAATCATTATATTGCTTTGGGCTGGAGCTTTCTGGCGCTGGAGCAGGACACAAACAAGTTGATGGGATACTTCATCGCCCAGCCACTGCTGTTCCTGGACGGCCAGACACAGTCCCTTTGGGTTGAGCACGTTCAATACACATCTTTGCAGGCCCGCGATGAACTATGTGAGCTTGCCTATAAACTGGGAAGAGAAAAACATCTGCAAAGAGTTTATTTCCCGAACGAAAATGGAGTGCCCAATTCTGTGAAGGCCTTCAGGCCCGAATCATGGCAGCCGGGAACACTTTCTGTGAAGACGACAAAAGGATAAAACATGAAAAATTTCTCCTTCGCAAATCGAATTCAGAACATCAATAAAATGAAATCTCAGGAATTTGATCTGATTATTATCGGGGGAGGAATCAATGGCGCGGGTGTGGCGCGTGATGCTTCCGCCCGTGGCATGAAGGTGGCTTTGATCGAAGCCCGGGATTTTGCATCGGGCACGTCATCCAAATCCAGCAAATTAATTCACGGTGGTATTCGCTACCTGGAAAACATGGAATTTAAACTTGTCTTTGAGGCATTGAACGAACGCACACGTTTGTTTGATATGGCGCCTCACCTGGTGCATCCACTGCGCTTCATGATTCCTCTTTATGAGGAAAGCCGGGTCGGAATGTTCAAGATGGGGTTGGGCATGTGGCTTTATGATGCTCTTTCCTTGTTTCAGACTCCGGAAATTCACGAGCGACTGAATGCCGAAGAATCCATGGATCGTATGCCGGCACTGCGCCATCAGCAGCTGCTGGGCTCTTATATTTATTCCGACGCTTATATGGATGATGATCGCTTGGTTCATGAAACCTTGCGCTCGGCAAATGAAAATGGGGCGCTCTGTGCGAACTATGTGAAAGCCACGGGCGTGCAGTTCGGATCTGACGGAAAGATTGAGTCAGTTCTGTGTGAAGATCAGCATTCGCAAGAAAAGTTTGCAATCAAAGGCCGACATATCATCAGCAGCGTTGGCCCATGGACTGACAGTCTGGGTGAAAAGATATTTAAAGACTGGAAAAACATCCTGCGCCCGACCAAGGGTATTCACCTGACGCTGCCAAAGCACCGTCTGCCTTTAAGCAGTGCTGTGGTGATGGCGGCGGAAAAAAGTGATCGTATTGTGTTCGGTATTCCCCGTCACGAAATGATTATCATTGGAACCACGGACACTGACTTTAAGGATGCGCCGGAAAATGTTTCAGCGACACCGGAAGATGTAAAATATCTTCTGTCAGTCACGGACTACTACTTCCCGGGTGCCAACCTGACAGCTCACGACATCATCGCCAGTTATGCCGGGGTACGCCCTCTGGTGAATGATGGCTCCTCCAGCGAAGGCAAGACCAGCCGCGAACATACAATCATTCATGATGATCGTGGTGTGACTTTTGTGGCGGGTGGAAAGTACACGACGTATCGTTTGATGTGTGAACAAACCGTCGATGCGGCTTTGCAGTCGTTTTCATTTGAAGAGCGTGTGGCCTGGAGCAAATCTGATACAACCAAGCCTCTGAACGCCTATACCAGTGTGGACGCCTTCCTTCAGGCCAAGGTTCAGGCCGATGTGTGGTCTCAAGAGACCGGTCGCCCTTATGAAGAGATGAGACTTCTGGCAGAACGCTATGGTATGGAGGGTGAGGAGATTCTTAACAAGTACTCCTCTGACATGACTTACTGGCAGTTGGAAGCGGCCCAGGCAATTGATTCCACGATGTGTCTTCATATGCGTGATTTTTACGCCCGCCGTGTGCCGTTGTTCCTTGCGGATCGCAATCATGGAGTCAAATATCTTGAAGAGATCGGGCAGGTCTTCCAGGACAAACTGGGTTGGAGTGACAGCCGCTTGAAAGATGAAAAGCACATGCTGACTGAATACATGGCGCATGAATTGGAATGGAAGAAGCACGTCTAAAGCTTTAAGGCAGGAAGTATTCTGAAATGGCCGGAAGCCCGTTTTGATCAGAATACGACACCCTTGGCACGCAATCGAGCTTGCCGGGACTGGCAGTTCTGTCGTCGTCCTTCACGCTCACGTCCTGGTGTCTCAAAATGTCACCGATGACAAAACTTTAACAGCTCTGTCGTCTCATTATGGAATCTGTATGGACCAGAGGCTGGCAGGCTCTTTGATACATCAGAGGTGGTTTCCTGTTTTGGAGGTGCCCATGCGTTCTCAATTGCACATAGTTCTATCGGTTCTTGCCCTGTCAGTGGCGGCTTGCTCCAATGGTGGAGGCGGCGGCGGCGGTGGTGGTGCAACTCCTCCTGTTGTGGTGAATCCGACAAGTCCAACTCCACAGGTGCCGGGTGCGACATCAGAGTTCACCTATGAATACCATCAGAATGGCTGTACGACTGGGAAACAGCGCCTGACTTCGAAGGCGGCCTACTGTGATGCTTTGCTGAATGATGCCCTTAATAATAACTGCGCGCGCGAGATGCGTGTGGAAACTTTCAATCGTATGTGTGCCAACGGGACCACGGTGTCTCCGACAGGCGGCTTGCAGGGTATGAGCACGGCACGCTGTGAAGTGAACGGCATGGATCTGCGCGACCGCTCTATTATTCAGAACATGAACCCGTTCAATCCACAACGTCGCCAAATTTATCGTGACATGTTCTGGAATGCGAAGTCTGAAAATTCATACGAGATTTTGGGGAGCCTGATTGATACCTACGGTCGGGCCCGTTTTGTCATGACTCCGGCCCAAGCCCAGACAGCAGCTCAGGGTGAAATTGATCTGTCCCAGCAGAAGGGGGAATACCGCTTCTCTGTGCGATCGGCTTTGGGGTATCCGATTCAGTTGAAAGTCACCAATGAAGAAACCGAAAAGGAAGTGTCAGCGACATGTATTTCCCACAGCTCCTTTAAGCGTGCGAAAGCGGATTTAAGCCGTATTAGATGCAGCTTTGCCAACAACGAGGTGGGTCGTCGCAGCACCGAGCGTGCGGAAGAAATTGTTTGGGACGTGAAAAACACCGTGGAAAAGGAAGTTTTCCGTGGGCGTTCTTCAGAAAGAATTCTTCTTCGTTTGAAACCGGCACAAGGCGGGCAGGAAGAGCGCATTCAGGTGGTGGCTCAAGATCTTGATGTCGATAAAACTATGCAGGCCGAAACGTCTTTGACGGGTGGCTTGGAGGTTCGTTTCCGTGCAAAGCTTGCGGGTCGTGAGATGACTCTGAGTTGTGCGCCTGCGTCAAAATAACTCAAAAAAGGCCTAAATATCTGCATTGACTCCGGTTTTTATAGAACCTAGACTTGAGATGTTTTAGGCCCGATGAATATTTCCTGAAGTGAGATTCAGCATGAGTTTTTTTGACAAAGTTCAAGACTATTTTTCAAATGATATCGCCATTGACCTCGGCACTGCTAACACCCTTGTTTATGTAAAAGGCCGCGGAATTATCCTAGATGAGCCTTCTGTTGTTGCAGTTCAAAAGAACTATCGTGGAATGCAGAATCGCGTTCTGGCGGTGGGTAAAGAAGCCAAAGACATGTTGGGACGTACACCGGGCAGCATCGTGGCCATCCGCCCAATCAAAGACGGCGTTATTGCGGATTTTGAAGTCACTCAATCCATGTTGAGATACTTCATCGGCAAATCTTTGGGAGAGAAAAAATCCTTCATCCGTCCACGCATCATCATCTGCGTACCTTACGGGATCACTCAAGTTGAAAAACGCGCGGTGAAAGAGGCCGCTCAGTCCGCAGGGGCTCGTGAGGTGTATCTGATTGAGGAACCAATGGCGGCGGCTATCGGTGCGGGCCTTCCGATCACTGAACCTTCCGGCAATATGGTTGTCGATATGGGTGGTGGTACCACAGGTGTTGCAGTTATTTCTTTGGGCGGTATTGTTTATTGCAAATCCATCAAAGTGGCCGGTGATAAGTTTGATGAAGCGATCGTGAATTACGTTCGTCGTCAGTTCAATCTTTTGATCGGTGAAAGAACAGCTGAAAACATCAAAATCCAAATCGGTAACGCATATCCCTTCGAAGAAGAAAAATCCATGGAGATCAAAGGCCGTGACCTGGTTGCGGGCGCTCCGAAGACCATCGAAATCACTTCTTCCCAGGTTAACGATGCCTTGATGGATCCTTTGTCTGAAGTTGTCGATGCAGTTCGCACGGCTTTGGAAAAGACTCCGCCTGAATTGGCTTCCGATATCGTGGATAACGGCATTGTTCTGACCGGCGGGGGCGCCTTGCTGGCAAACCTGGACGTACTTTTGAGAGAGAGAACTGGACTTCCGGTTTCTATCGCAGAAGATCCATTGAGTTGTGTGGTTATGGGCTCTGGCAAGGTGCTTGACCAACTCGACCTTCTAAGACAGCTGACTGTCGACTAATTGCATTTCATCGATCAGGCCGAAGTGCCATCCTGGCATTCCGGTCTGACTGGACTTTTTCAACAGCCTGTTAGATTGTTTCCGAATTACCTGATAGTATGACTGCGATGACAGAGGCCGACGTACAATCTATCGCTCTATTCTTTTACTTTGCTTTGCTGGATGATCAAAAGGCGGTAGAGGCTTCATCGCAAGCTCTGGTCCTTTGTCGGGGCCGCAAAAATAGAAATCCTGAATTAAAAAACTCTGTTGCGATCGTGGCGGCCACCAAATCGGTATGGGACAAGTACAAGGTGCGGGTTTCGCGCGGGCGTCCCAATACCACAGTTGAATCCGGCTGGCTGATCCCTGAATCCGTTGATCTGGGCCCATGGCGCGAATTTCAAAAGACCGCCTCTGAGGACGAGCTTTTGACTGTGATCTGGTCTAAGATTTTAAAGATTCATGATGACGATATTTCCGCTGGTTTGGGAATTACCGAAGGCACCATTCGCTATCGATTGGGCCGGGCGCTACGCAAGCTGGGAAGTATGACCCAAGGTGTGAGTAAAATAAAGCATGGCTCAGCAGGAAAATAAGATTCCTCTTTCAAAAAAGAACAAAAGAGAAATGTCCCCGTTCATCGGGCATGAACTCTTGTATGATTTCCTGACTGACAGTCTGGATCCCGAGCGTCGTGCAGCAGTGGCGGACCACGTGAAGTTTTCACGGGATGCCCAGCTGGATCTGAACAAAATTGAAAATGGTCAGAAATACGCTGAACTCCTGGCAGACACGCGGGTCTCAGAGCCCATTATCGAACAAATCAACGCTCCGTCGAGTTATCTGACGGTTCTGATGCAAAAGTCCAACTTCGATAAATGGCCCCAGGGCCTGAAGTGGGGATTGGAAGCTTTGGTGGTGGTTGGTGTGATTGTCACCTTGCTGTCGGTAACGCCTTGGCAGAAGGTGATGCAGCTTGGAAGCATGATGGGCTCCAAGGAAGTGATACTGGCCGAAGTTTCGAAGACAGAAACAAAGACGGTGGTGGAAGAAAAACCCGAGTTTGTGGATGAGGGTGTGAAAGAGGCTCCATCTCCGGCGGTGGTGGCGAAGTCGCCGGAAAAAGTTCCGACTGCGGCGGAACTGAAAGCATCGCCGTCAGCCACACCGGCCCCGACGGCCGTGGCTAAAGCTCCGGAAAAAGCGACGGATGTTCCTGCTGCCAGTGGCGGTGGAGGCTATCTTTATCGGGGTGAAATTTCAGCCACAAACATTGAAACCATCGGTCCCAAGTTTTCAGATAAAATTATTGAACTGGGTGGTCGTAAAGCCGGCTCCGTGGAACTGGGTTGGAAGAAAACACCAACCTCCATGTATTATCACTTCACAATCCCAGAGGCGAAATATCAGGACCTGATGAATTTCATGTCGGCTTATGGCAAACCGAAGTTCTCGAAGGAAAAACATCCGCGCGTGATGCCTGATGGAATCATTCGACTGATCTTCACATTGGATGAATCGAAAAAGTGAAAACACTCAGAAAGAAACCCAAACGATCATTGCGCACGATCTTGATTGTCTGGTTTGTTCTGTTTTCCGTTGTGCCCTTGGCTTTTGTCACGGGCTACTCAATGATCAAGTACGAAAAAGCCATCGACCACGAGCTGTCGCAGCGTCTTAGCGGCAACGCTCGGGAAATCGATTTGATGCTCAACGATCTGCGCTCAAGCCTGGGGCAAAAGCGGGATCGTTATGTTCGTGATCCCAGTCTGATCTATCATATGTCCGAAGGGGACAGCGGGACTATTCGCAATATCTCATCTCAATGGATCAAATCAGACAGTCTTTCCAGTTTGACGTTCTTCAATCGGGAAGGGCGCATGTTGGCTTCTGTGTTTAAAGATGAAAAAGACAACGTGCGAAGCTTTGTGCCGGTTCAGGATGCAGTCTTTCTGTCCGCGAAATACATGGCGCAGCTCAAAGATCAAAAAGAGATCGCACTGGCTGAATTCGGTGACAAACAAAAGGTCAATCTGATCCTGATTTCCAAGGTGACGGGCGCCGGGGGGCGTCTGGTGGGTTACATGGAACAGATCGTGGATCTGAACAGGGCGTTTGTCGGTAAAATAAAAAGTCGTCTGAAACTGGAGCTGATCTTTTTCTCTGACAACGGTCAGGTGGTGGTGGCTAGCCATCCCGATTTCTATCTTTATAAAAAAGACTTCTTCAGACCCTATTTCCGGCCCGGAGTGGAGCCCTTCTTCGATCTGAATGTGCGCAGCAATCCTTACGGCTTCCTGATCTATCCCATTGATTGGGGCATCACAAAGTTCTATGTGGCGTTGGGGGCTTCCAAGATTGAAGCCAAAGCCGTCTTGAAGAACGTGAACTATGCCTTTATCAGTGTCGTTGGCGCCGTTATCATTCTTTTGATTTTGACAATTCTGGTGACTTCCAGCTGGGTGCTAAAACCCTTGTATGATCTGGTAGAGGCCTTGCAGTCTTTTGAATCCCAAGAGCAGGCAGTGACCATTCCGGTAAAAAATGACACCGAAATCGGTCTTCTGACAGAGTCGTTCAATGAAATGAGTAAGAAAATCTGGGTTGCGCGTTCTGATTTGCGCAAAAAAATCACTGAACTTGAGGCTGCCAACAAAGAGCTCAAGGACACACAAACCAAGTTGGTTCACTCTGCCAAAATGGTCAGCTTGGGTCAGTTGGTTGCAGGGGTTGCCCACGAGCTGAATAACCCCATTGGATTTATTTACAGCAATATGACTCACCTGAAAGAGTATTCAGAAAAGCTGATCGAGCTAGCGGAAGTGGCTGAAAAAGATCCACCGAAGCTTCCTGCTTTGAAAGAAGAATACGAGTTTGACTATATCGTGAAGGATCTGCCGAAGCTGGTGGCGTCCTGTCAGGATGGGGCTCGTCGTACGCGCGATATCGTCCTGGGTTTGCGCAACTTCTCTCGTCTGGAAGAGGCCAAGCTTCAAGAGATCGATGTACATCAAAGCCTGGATACAACTTTGAATCTGTTGCAGGGCGAAATCAAAAACCGCATCGAGATTCACAGGCAATATGAGCCGACGCCTTTGGTTCACTGTTATGCCAGTCAGATCAATCAGGTGTTTATGAACATACTTTCAAATGCCGTGCAGGCTATTGAGGGGAATGGCCACATCTGGATTTCCACCACGGCCTTGAAGGACTTTAAGGGCTCCAAGGACAAGCGAGGTTGGGTGCAAGTCTCAATTCAAGACAGCGGCAAAGGGATGTCGGCCGATGTTCTGGAAAAAATATTTGATCCGTTCTTCACCACCAAGGGTGTGGGGCAGGGAACCGGTCTGGGTTTGAGTATTTCCTATGGGATTGTACAGAACCACGGTGGGGAAATTCAGGCTCGCTCCGAGGTGGGTGTGGGAACTGAATTTATATTGGTCATTCCGGTTTATCCTCCGATTCAGGAAAAAAATCCTCAACCATTGTCCTAAAGCTTTGGTCCAGCAACGCCGACAAGAAATGCATGAGACTTCTTGTCGCAACTGCAATTCTGACTTTGTTCTGTTCACTGGCCATGGCCGGAGATGGAAAAATTCACCTTAGCGGAAAAGTTCCGGAGAAGGTCGACATCAAGGCAGAAAATGGAAAGTTGCACATATCCAAAAACTCTCCTCACCTGAAAGTCGTAGTTGATAAACGCGCGCCCGCTTCCGTGGTGCGTGTTGAAGCGCCTTAAGGCCAGTTGTTAAAATTTGATTGATGAGTTCTTCATCGCTCTTAAAACACCTCTTATTATTAAGAGGTATGACAAAAATCATTCTTCAGTCGATTGCTATCTTACTTTTCCTTCCGTCATTTGCAGCTTGGGCCTTTCGTTTTTCGCCGATGGTGGTGGAGTTTACTCCGTCGGGCCCGCGCTCTACACAAGTGCTTGTCATAGAAAATCCCGGTGACGAAAAGCTGCCGGTGCAGATTGAAGCCTTTGCGCGATCCACCAACAAAAAAGGCGAAGAAGTCCGAACAAAAACGGAAGACTTTGCCATTTATCCAGAGCAGGTGGTTCTTCTTCCGAAAGAAAAAAGAAATGTCCGCGTGTCATGGGCAGGACAGATCACGGATGGAAAAGAAAAAGCCTATCGTCTGGTGGCCTCCCAGTTGCCAGTGGATTTTCGTGAAAAGAACTCTGCTCCGAAGAAGACATCAGTCAATCTGAAGTTTTTATTGCAGTATGTAGCCTCTGCTTACGTGACTCCTGAGGGCGCGCAGGCCCAGGTGGTCGTCAAACAAGTAAAGAAGTCAGGACCCAAGAAGGTGACCGTAACTTTTGCCAATGAAGGTGCTGCTCATCGGGTACTGCTTTTTAAAGGTCTTAAGATCAAGGCTGCAGAGACAGTTCTGCTGGATCTAACCAGCAAAAAGGAAATTGAATCCATCAATCTTTTGCCGGGGGATGTGGCTTCTGTTGAGCTAGATACTGTAAAAGAAGTCCCTGCAAATCAGGAATTGAAAGCTGAACTGACGTTGAAGGAATCTGATAATTGAAGAAGTTCTGGTACGTTCTTATTTTTCTGATCCTGGGCCCGCTCGCTAACTTGGCACAAGCTCGCCCCAATCTTGAGAAGCCTTTTTTGATGGCTCCTTTGGTGCTGGATGGAAGATCACTTGCGGAGGCTTGGCTTTTCCCCCGTGAGGATGCGGACCAGTTTTCGGTCGAAGCAGCACCACTGCTTATGGCTATCCAGCCTATCCTGAAAGATGAATTATTTTTGAAATTGCAGCAAAGTGTGCGTCCGCAGGGCGTTTTGACATTAAAGGATCTCGAGGCTGCGGGCTTTTCAGTGTCATTTGATCCTCCAAGTCTGGAATTGCGTTTGGATCTTCCTTCGAAGCATCGCAAGCCACAGACGGTGGATCTGAATTTCATTGAGTTTGAAAATAAAAAGTATCTGCGACCGTCCGAACACAGTGGATATCTGAATCTGAGGACTCAGCAATCCTGGCAATATGGAAGTGAGATCGAAAACAAGCGACGTGGAATGACCGGTAATGTGGAGCTGGTGGAAAATGTCAGGGGCGTTGTCCTGGAGTCCAGCGCGGATTTCCAAGAAGACGGAACGGACAAGTGGCGTCGTCAGGACACGCGGATCCGTCATGACGATGAAGCGAATATGGTCCGTTACACTCTGGGAGACCTCACTCTTCGCTCGGTGGGATTTCAGATTTCACCGTCATTGGCCGGCGTGGCGGCAAGCCGAGAGTTTTCCATTCAGCCGTATAAAACACTGACTCCGTTAAGCAGCACAGAGATTATTATCAAGCGATCCTCGATCGTTGAAATTTACGTGAATGGACTGCTGTTCAGTCAATTGCGTCTAAGCCCCGGAGTCTTTAATATTCGCGATTTTCCTTTGGCCAGCGGCCAAAGCAGTGTGCGGATCAAGGTCAAAGACGACCTTGGGCAAGAGGAAGTTTATGACTTCTCGCTACTTTATGAAAACAGTCTTTTGGCCAAGAATATTCAAGAGTTTTCTTATGCAGCGGGTATGCCCTGGAAAGTGTCAGGTGGTGATCGGGCCTATGATAATTCAGCGGTCTTTGTCAGTCTGTTTCATCGGCGAGGTATCACCGATCAGTTGACGGTCGGCATGAACTATCAAAGCTATTTTTCGCAACTGTTGCTGGGTGGAGAGGTTTCTGGAGTGAGTCCTTGGGGATATCTGTCAATGCAGATGGCGCAAGGTTCAGAGTCTTCGCAGAAGACGGGATTTGCGCAACGCCTGACCTATCGGTCCCTGGATAAGATTATGGGGCATCAGATGCCCGTGTTATTTATGCTAGAAGCTGAAAATCAAGATCGCGATTTCAGCCCCGTCGTCGCAGGGATCTCGTCCCTGGATACGCAGAAGTACCTCAGACGCTATGACACGCAACTGAACTATCGCTTTGACTCGTCGTGGTTGTTGGGAGTCGGAGCCGGAGCTTTGCAGTTTGCCAACCAGGAAGATCAGCGGATTTATCGTGGAAATTTGACAATCCCTGTACGCCGACAGATGCGTCTTGAAATCGCCTATAACAAGACGATGCAAAACAAAGAAGAAGACCGGTTACTGCTATCTTTCTTCTGGAATGAATCCCAGGGCCTGCATAGTGCCAGCGCTTATCATGATTCGCTTGAGAAGACGACCAATCTGGCGGTTCATCGTCATAATCGCTACCAGTACGATGACTATCGTTGGAATGCCTCTTTGCAAAATAGTGACAATAAGAATTCACGCAGCCTCTCTGCCGAATATCTGACTCAACCAGCCAGTATAAGATTGGATCACTTCAACTTTGATCAAGATGGTCAGCAGTCGAATGTTTCATCCGTGGGCTTAAATACCGGGATAGCCTGGGTGGGGAATCGAGCGGCCTTTACTCAGCCTATCAGTGACAGCTTTGTGTTGATTCATTCAGATCAGCTGGATCAGGATCAATCGCTGATAATCAATCCGACGGGAGATCGTGGTCAGGCTCAGTTAGGTCCGCGAAAGACCGTGGTGCTGCGCGATCAATCAGCCTATTACCGAAACACTCTTAATGTGGATTCGACATCGCTGCCTGTGGGGTATTTGATGGATCAGGAGTTCTATGGAACTCAGTTAACTTATCGAAGTGGCTTGCTGCTGGATGTGAAGATTACTAAGAAGGTCATGGTGAAGGGACAGGTTCTTCTTCCGTCAGGCGAACCCCTGTCCTATGCGGCGGGAGACGTATTTGATGCTCGGGGAACGCTGGTGGATAACTCGTTCTTCACCAACAAAGAAGGCCGCTTCCTTATTGAGGGGCTTGAGCCTGGCACCTACAAGGTTGTGACGGATCGGGCCGGATTGGAAGGCTTTATGTTCGAAGTGCCTAAGCAGGCGGAAAAAGTGCTGATAGTTGAAACCGTTAAGCTGAAACCTCAGGAGACGCGATAATGAAAAAGTGGATTCTTTTCCTGGCGTTACCCTTGTTCTTCGCAGAGTTGGTCGAGGCCTGCTCTGATATGGGATTTCATCTGACTCAGCCAGCGCCTTACTTTCAGACCGGCGGCAGCATGAAGGAAACCTTCGGATTAGTCGTCAATGGCGACACCACCAAAGGGGCCTGCAACTATTTTTTGACGTTTGATTATGGTTCTTCAACTTCTTATACGACACGTTCCTTGAAATTCGCTTCTAACACGTGGCCTTATCAGGTTTCAAAGGATGCCTCTGGCATGCAGATTCTGAAGAAGTTTCCCGAAGGGGTTTCTTGCGGTGATTTTATCTGTGATAAACTTCAGGGGAATAATTCGTATAATACGCAAACGCATTCATACACAATTTCCATCGATACAAGCAATGACTGGAGAGCGGCGGGCACCTATGTTGACACGCTGACCGTCAGACTGTACCGGGGGCCTGTAAATAATGCCACGCTGGTGGCGTCGCATTCCCAGACTTTAACTTTTGGGGCGCATCGCAAGGCCGATATATCTGTGGTTTCCTCTGGCGGTTCTTTTGATATCAACAAAACCACACACACGATGAACTTTGCGAATGGACTCATCGCCGGGGCGAAGGGAACGGCGGATATTATTTTGAAGTACAATGCTGGGTTTTCTTTGTATGCCTGGACAGACAATGGCGGAAAGTTGAAGAAGGTCGGGGGCACAGATACGATTGATTATACTTTCAAGATCAACGGAAATGTCATCGCCATTCCTTGGTGGACACTGATTGCCTCGGGTTCTGGGGCTTCACCCGCGAGCGGACTGGTCAATCCGGTTGAGATCACTATCGGGAATACCACCGGCAAGTCCCAGGGTTCTTATCAGGATACGATCAATCTGACTATTCAATCCAATCAATAAAAAAGCCGGCCTCAAAAGACCGGCTTTTGCCTACTCAGGCTTATTCAGAACTTCTTAAAGAGCTTCAATGGTCACAGTGACTGTGTCCGAGTAAACACCAGACTGCAAAGCCGCGATTTCAGCCGCAGTGGAGGTCGCCTTCACATTGACGGAAACGGCACTGCTTGTTTTCGCAGTCAGCGCCCCAGAAGAGGCGGTACAGGAGCTGGTAAGAGCGCAGTTGGAAATACCGATTTTTGCCGAGTTATAATCCAAGGAGTACTTTACTTTACTGGTGCCAGGACCTTGCAATTCACCAGCGTTCACCGATGACAATGTGATTTTGTAACCCGCTGTCGAGTTGGAAATTTCGTGCATGATGTTTGCGAACGACAACTGAGTCGCTGCACCGTTAACGATGTCGTCAACGTTCAAGGTCTGATCCACATTTTCAAGGGGGTCGGTTCCCGTGGCTGTCAAAGACAGATAAGTTGTTTCAGCAACAGTTCCGGTAATCAGGAGCTGACCGGAGCTTGCGGCAAACGCATTTGTGGATACAACAAGAGCACTCACGGCTGCTAGAGCTTTGAACATTTTCATACAAGGGTTCCTTTCACAAATTGGAGGGGGGGGAGATTGTCGTCATTGACAGTTTCTTCAATTCACGTTCTGTGCCCGACATGGATTCACTGTAATTTGATTAATAGGGTCTAAATGCTGTCTAAAACTTTGACGTTTGTGCCGTAAATTCCGATCACCTCTTCGGGTTAGACCTAGTGTTGAGCTGGTCCTGGACATTTTTATGGAAATCAGACTCATATTTTCACCAAGTCTTGATAGTTAGACTCCGGAAGATACCGGAACGGTTAGCGACGGAGCGTTTCAAAGTGAGAGATGGAGCTCTTTAGATTTGTTTAGGGAACTCCGATAAGGTTTTTATGGATTCGCAAAAGCCTGAAAAAGAAAACTCCATGTGGTTGGCTTTGTTGCTCTTTGTTGGGGCAGCCGCGATGGTTTTTGTCTACTTGGGTACATCTGATGCGCCCCAAAAAGTTGCCGGAACACCAGCCGCAGTAAAATCTGAAAAATTCGAGAAGTCGGTCAATAGACATCTGATGCTGACCAATGAAAAGATGGAAATGGCCCGTCAGCGCATGCAGGTGGAAAATGCACAACTGATGAATAGTGATTTCAGTCAAACCAAAGCACAGGCAGCTTACGAAAACGACCGTCGTTTGGATCTTTCCATGGATACTCGTGCGCAAGAGCTGGCAGAAGAGCTGGGGCGCGGAGCTCGTCATGAAGAGGCCCTTTCACCTCACGACATCGTTCAGAAAGAGCTGTTCAATGCGGAGCAAGCGCAAGAGTACTCGCAGGCTTATAAAGAAGAATACGCACGACAGTTCGTTGAAAATGCCCGTCGTGGTGGTTATAAAATTATTCTGAGTGAGGACTTGTCCCGCGTTCTGTCGGTGACGCCGATTCGCAACCCGAGCAACAATCCGTATCAAAGCACTTTGGAAGCGATTCAGTAAAGAACCTGAGAGCTCCTTGTGCGCTTCCATTTCTTAAAGTATCCATGATCAGCCATGCTGAAGTAGCTGCTTGTGCAGAGGACCAGATGATCATTCAGGGGAATTTCAAATAACAAAGACAGTTGGTGAATTTTTCGTGTGAGGACCAAATCCTGTTCGGACGGCAGCGCGCTGTTGCTGGGATGATTGTGGGCTAGGATAAAAGAGCTTGCGTTAGAGGCAATCAGAATCCGAAAAATGTCCCGGGGGTGAATTAGGCAATAGTCAGCGGTTCCTCGAAACACCATTTCTTTTCGGATCAATTTCATTTGTGAGTCCAAAGCCAGAAGCCAAAGTTCCTCGGCATAAGGATTGATGTGGGGTCGAAGGGATTCATAGGCTTGGAGACTTGTGGCGACTTCTTTCATGAAGGTCTGTATTGCAATATATAAGGGAAGCAGGGCGTAAGTAGAAGCAAGCTGATGGTCGGATTTTGGACAGCCGTCCTGAAACGGGGGGGCATGACTTGCGTCTGAAAGTCCCCGAGCATAGACTTTGGAAGTGTCCAAAGGGACAGGAAGGTAATATGAAAAAGAATCTGACTTTCGCAGCTGTGGCTCTTTCTTTCTTGGCGATGACCAGTTGTGGTCCGAAAGCCTTTGTTAAAGGCCAGTACGATGACGTAAACCGTGAAAATCTGCTGAATGACCAATGGTCCGAAACAGATATGCAAAAAGCCGTTCAAGATCTGGTTGCCAGCTTGATGAGTTCTCCAGCCATCAATAGCGCTAAGAAAATGCCGGTGGTTATGGTGACAAACTTGCAGAACAAAACCAGCGAACACATCGATACTCAAAGCATCATGGATATGGTTCGTGTTGAGCTGATGAAATCCGGCAAGGTGGGCTTTATCGACAAAGAAGCGCGTCAGGATATCGCCGATGAATACAACTATCAGAATTCCGGCATGGTGGAAGAAACCAGCAAAAAAGGTCCAGGTGGCCAAGTGGGTGCTGACTTCATCATCAACGGACGTTTGGATTCCATCGTTCAAGAAGTAGGCAAAGACAAGTCTGTCTACTACAAACTGACTTTGAATCTGACGAACCTGAAATCCAGCATGATCACATGGTCTGATCAGAAGCAGATTCGTAAAACCTTCAAAAAGAAATCCATTGGTCTATAATTGATGAAGCGGATTGCTCAAAGACTCATGCCTGTCATGGGTCTTTTTTTAGTTTTGCCTCTTTTGGGTTGCGCCACTTATCAGGTTAAGGTGCAACCAGCGCGCGAAGCATTGGTTCGTCACGAATACACAAAAGCCATCGAGGATCTTAAGCCATTGGCCGAAAAGTCCAGTGATGATCAGCTGGTGTACTTGTTGGATTATGCCGTGACTTTGCAGGTGGCGGGAAAACTAAAAGAAAGCAATCAGGTTTTCATGCAGGCGGATCGCCTGGCTGAACTGGTCGACTATCAGTCGGTGTCGCGCATCGCCGGATCTTTGGCGTTGAGTGAGGAAATGGTTCAGTACAAGGGCGACACCTTCGAAAAGATCTTTATCAATGCGTATCTGGCGATGAACTTCCTGCAGATGGGACAGTTGGATGATGCTTTGGTTGAAGCTCGTCGCATTAATGAAAAATATCTGAAATACCGCGCCGACGAAAAGCAGGCGTTTGAACTGAACTCGTTCAGTAAATATCTTTCTGCCGTGATCTGGGAAGCCAGCCGCAGTTATGATGATGCTTATATCGCTTACGCGGAAGCCTACAAAATTGACCCGTCCATTTCCACGATCCGCGAGGACCTGATTCGTTCGGCGAAGCTGGCCCGTCGCATGGACAGTTACAAAGACTGGAAAAAGAAATTCCCTGACGTTGTGGAATCAGACTCTTGGTATGACCGCTCCAATGGAGAGCTCGTGATCATTTATCAACAGGGTTGGGGACCGAGAAAATCCGCGGGTAAAAACAACGGGCACACTTTGCCGACGCTGGTGCCGGTGCGCAGTCAGACTCAAAGGGCACGGCTGTATCTATCAAGCCAAATCGAGCCGCTGTTAAGCCGCGAGGTTTATGATGTGCAGTCCGCCGCAATGAAAACCCTGGAAGAGGACTACGGAATCTTGTTTGCCAAACGGATGGGCGGGATTGCGACCAAAGCGGTTCTATCAGATCAGATCCGTCAGCAGAATCAGGCCTTGGGGGATTTGGCTTACATCGCGTTGTTGGTGGCCGATCGTGCGGATGTGCGACAGTGGTCTTTCCTGCCACAGACTATTCAAATCATCCGTGTGCCGTTGCGCGCGGGAACCTACAAGTTCCGCCTGGAAGGTGTGGACTACAGCAATACATCCACAGGGGAAGGTCTTGATTCCCGTGACGTGGAAATCAAAGCTGGCCAGAAGAAATTCGTGATCTGGCGATCGCTGAAATAGCTACGGTAGAACACAGTCTTTCAGCTGTTCTCGTTAATTCCGTTAAGAAAAATAAAAAAGGCCCCGCATTGCGGAGCCTTTTTTTGAAACCCTTGCTGAAAGGTCTTCTTAGTTGTTCAACAAAGAAGTGCCTGGCAGGTTTGGAGTTTCGTCGTCCTGTTGAAGACCAGGAAGAACAGTCGCTTTTTCAGCAGCTACTTTAGCAGTAGTGTCTGTGTTGTAGCGAGTCGCTGCAGTTGCAACGCGGTTTTCCAAGTTTTGTTTAACGCTGTCAGTAGAAGCATTTTCAACAACAGTGTTTACTTGTTGTTTAGTCATGTAATCCTGAGGGAAAGCGCCAAGCTTAGCAAGGTAACCAGAGATGCTGCCGTTACCGTTCTGGATGATTTCACGAAGTGTGAAAAGAGGAGCGTATTGAGATGCTTTCTTTTCAGCTTCGAAGATGATCTGAGTCAGAGTCGCAGCAGTGATGTCATTTTTAGACTTGTTGTCGATAACCATCACTTCTTCGTTAGTGCGGATCATCTTAGCGATATCGTCCAAAGTCACATAGCAGCTTTGTTGAGTGTCGTAGAGTTTGCGGTTCTGATAGCGCTTGATGATTTTAACTTTAGAATTTGGCTTAGATGTCATAGTTTCGTTTTGGTTGATCAAAAGTGCCTCCCAATTTGAAATTTCCCCAAAGTCCCAAGGGGTTAACGGTGCCTTATGATTCGGCGTCCCCTTGCAGATGGGCGCAACCTATCCCTGCCGCCACCCCTTGTCAAGGGGTCTTAAAATCAAAAGAAAAGACTCTAGGCGTTATTTTTTCTGCAAATAGCCATTAGTTTTCTAAGATTTTACAGACCTTTGTCTAAAGTTTTTTCCAAAGGCCGCCGAAATGTTAAATGACGTCCCTTATTTTCGGAAAGAAAATTGATGAAAAACGAGCAAAAACAAGAGTTTAAGTCCTCTGGAGTCTTGGCCCTACTGGGCCTTGTGGGCTTTTCCACGGCGATAATCGCAACTCCTTGGAATCGTCAGGTTCAGGACGCTCGAACTGAGAAAGCTCGTCAAAAAGCAGAGGTTGTGGGCTATCAAGTTGTACAAATTTACCGCGAAGCAGCAAAAACCCAAAATATGGGGGAGCAGCCTTCAGGACGGCTTCCAGCTTCACTTTCCGAGGAAGCAGGTCTTTCCCCGGAAAACCTGAGAAGCACGGGCACAATGGGCACCGACCCATGGGGCCAGCCGTATCGTTATCGCATTTTGTCGACCGAAGCCAAGACGGGAAAGATCCGCATCCTGGTCTGGTCTCCCGGGCCAAATCAGAGAATCGAAACTGCGTCGTTGGATGATGAAGACAAGCCCCTGGACAACCAGCCCCTTTATGAAGGGGACGACATCGGGGTCCTGTTGAGTGTGTCTCATAACTAGACTGCCGGTGGAGCGCGATCTTGGTCGTGATTCCATTCTGCCCGTTTAAGTTGCATCAAGCAAATCTCATAAAAAGCCGATCAGCCTAGTGACCAAGGAGATCTAATGTTTCCATACACTAGGACCGCGATAATCGCTCCGCTTCTTCTTTCCCTCACGGCTTGTGCGACATTCACTTCGAATGACTCAGACAAGGCTCCGTATTTTGAGGCGTCTTTTGACGATAAAAACCGGGCTCCGGCTTCCTTTGCTCCCGCAGTGCTTTCCTTGGATGGCGGCAGCACATTAGATCCGCTCTATATGCGCACTCAGGCCGATTACTACTTCGCGATGGGTGAGGCTTACGCACTGGAAGGCAACTCCCAGAAGGCTATTGAATCCTTCAAGATGGTTTTGGTTTATGACACCAATTCTCCTGCGGTGAATATGCGTCTGGCTGCGGAATACCTGAAGCAGGGTATGATCACGGAATCCTTGGCGCAGGCGGAAGAGGCCGTGAAGAAGGATCCGAAGAATGTGGACGCCCACCTGTTGTTGGGTGGTTTATATTCGTCCCTGAAAGTCTATCCAAAGGCGATGGAGCAATATCACACGGTGATGAAGCTTCAACCGGATAACACGGAAGCTCCGTTGTACATTGGGGCGCTGTATTCTGAGCAAAAACAATCAGACAAGGCCGTAAAGTATTTCGAAACCTTGCTGAAGAATCCGGAATACACAACTCCGTATCTGGCGCACTACTACATCGGCCGCGTTCGTATGGAACAGTCTGAGGCAAAGTTCGCTAAAGTGGCCGAAGCCTCTTTCAAGAAGGCTTTGGAGCTAAAGCCTGATTTTGCCGACGCCGTATTGTCTTTGGGTGTGCTTTATTCAAAACAGAAAAATGAAGACAAGGCGGTCAGCCTTTATCGTTCTTTCCAAAAGGAAAACACCCCCAGCCCGCGTGTGGCCGAGGTTTTGGCGCAAATCTATATTGAGCGCGGCGACTATGAAAATGCCTATGCCCAATTGGAAGTGATGGAAAGCGATTCTGATGAGCCACTGAATGTGCGCATGAAGATGGCTTTGATCCTGATTGAACAAAAGCGCTACGATACAGCCGTGCAGAAACTGGAAGAAATTCTGAAGGATGCTCCAGAGTCTGACAAGGTTCGCTTCTATCTGGCGGCAGTGTATGAGGAAACTCGTCAGCATGAAAAGGCTGTAAAAGAATATCGCAAGATCCCGATGTCCAGCACCTATTACGGTGAATCCGTTGTTCATGCTGCTTACCTTCTAAAAGGTTTGGGTCGCTTGGATGAAGGTATCGAGGTGGCGGCGGCAGGCTTGAAATCTCGCCAGGATCAGCCGCAGGTCTTTGCGATGTATGCTTCTTTGCTGGATGAAAAAGGTGATTACAAGAATGCATCCAAAACTTTGGAGCAAGGTCTGCAGAAGTTCCCGGATAATGCGCAGTTGCGATTCTACTATGGAACAATCAACGATCGCATGGGCAACAAAGATGTGGTCGTGGAGGAAATGCAAAAGGTTCTGGAGTTGGATCCAAATCATGTTCAGGGTATGAACTATCTGGCATTCACTTGGGCTGAAATGGGTGTCAAACTTCCGGAGGCCGAAAAGCTGGCTCGTCGGGCCTTGGAGCTAGAGCCTACGGACGGCTACATCCTGGATACACTGGGATGGATCTTGTACAAACAATCCAAGTATTCCGAATCGGTGAAGTTCCTGGAAGCCGCTCACAAACATCAGTCCACGGTGAGCATTATTGCAGAACACTTGGGTGATGCTTACTACAAGCAGTCCATGGTGGATAAAGCCAAGAAAATGTACAAGAAGGCCGCTGACCTTGAAACCGACACGAAAAAGGTTCAAGAGATCCGCAGCAAAATCACTGCGATTGAAAAGCAAGAGCTGAACGGCGCGCCTCGCCTGCCAGCATCTGTTGATAAGCCAATCGCAGAACACACCGAAAAATAATTAAAGCGAAAATTCAGATGAAAAATCCCGCATTTATGCGGGATTTTTATTTAAGACGCCTGAACTTTTGATGTGGGCATAGATATAGTTGGTGGCAAAAAAGACAAAGGGCAGGGCGATGATAAAGCCAAGGCCCCAGAGCAGTCCTGCAAGCAGGACAGCGACACCAAGATAGAAGCTGACTAGAAAGTAGTCTTTGAATTTTTTGACAGAGGCCAGAGCCGCCACATCAATCGACTTGGCCAGCGAGGTGCCGCTTTCCATACTTAAGCGCAAGGCGTGATTCAGTATCAGATAGAAGTATAATGCCAGGATCAGAAGGCCTAATGATAGTGGGACCGTCTGCAAAAAGTTCTGAGGGCTTTGCAATAGTCCCATCGCGGACCCCAGAAGGGCGCTGGTGGGCAAAAGGATCAGCGCAGTGACCACAAACGACAGCAGATGCTGTTTAAGGAAAGAAAAGTTCTGAGGCCACTTCCGGGTTTGAGAGTACTGATTGCTGACTTCCTGAAGAAAGAGCAAACCCAAGGAGATCAGGAAAGCGCTCACATAAGGCACAAAACGCACCAGCAGAACGAATATAGTGGCAATACACCCTAAAAGAAGGCTGTTGCGCCAGTCTTCTTTTAATTGAATCAAGGCTTGTTTAAGGGAATTCATTTCTCTATGCTAAGGCAATGATGAACAGGTTCAATGCTTTTTTCATGATCGTATTAACCCTTTTCCTTTCCGGATGTGTCACGAAGATGGTGAAGGAGGGTTCTTTTCAGAAAGCGCAGTGGGAAACGAAGGCGTTGATCAAGAATCAGAAAGAAAACAAAACCCAATCTCTGAATATAGATATCTTTGCGATAAAGAACGAAAGAGCGCGTTTTGAAATCACAGCTTTGCTGGGGTTTCAGGTTGCAAGTCTCGTGATGAGTCCGTCTGAGATCTCTTATGCTGTTTATCCTCAGAAGGCCTTTTATTACGGTCGCAATTCTGAGCGCGCCTTCCTGAATGTGGTGGGCATGCCCCTGCATCCCATGAATCTGACAAATATCGCATTTGATGAGCCCGTGCGTGGGCCTGGTTGGAAATGCGGACTGGATCTGGCAGGCCTGATTTATCAATGTGAGAATTTGACCAAGAGGACCCGTGTCGAGTGGCTGGAACGAAAAGAGGGACAGAAGAAGGTTGTGATTACGGCACCGCAATTTGAAATGCAGTGGCTTTTCTCTGCGCCCAAGACTGAGGTCCAGTTCAAATCAGATCTTTTCACCTTGAGACAGCCTCAGGGGTTCAAAGCAATACAACTAAATTAAAAAACTCGTTAACCGTCTAGTAATGAGGCATACTCTAACAGAGTAGGTGTGTCACCAATCACCTTGGGGAGAGAATATGGCCTCGAAGTTTGATCTGCAATCACTGGTCGCCAACTGGCAAAACTCAAGCACTCATGCCAAAGAGCATTGGAGTGGTACCTTCGAGGAATATCTCGACCTGGTAAAACAAAATCCGAAAATCACAAGAAATGCCTATCAGCGAATGTATGACATGATCGTTGAAGAAGGCACGGAAACTTACATCGACTTCAAAAAAGAAGTGATTCGCTATAAGTTCTTCGACGATGTCCATAACAACGGCAAAGATGCCGTCTTCGGTTTGGATGTGCAGTTGATGAAATTGGTGAACGTCTTAAAGGCAGCGGCTCTGGGATACGGCACTGAAAAACGTGTGATCCTGCTGCACGGCCCGGTGGGAAGTGCGAAATCCACCATCTGCCGCATGCTGAAGAAGGGCCTTGAGCGCTACTCTCACTCAAAGCAAGGCGCACTTTACACATTTGAATGGATCGATGAAAAGCTTGAGCTGGATGGTCTTCTGGGTAAGGGTGTGAAAGTGTTCCACTCGCCGATGAATGAAGAGCCTCTGCTTTTGATTCCGGAAGAACTGCGTGGTGCGGTTTATGATTCCATCAACAAAGGACAGGAAGGCAGCTTCCGTGTGCATGTGGATGGGGAACTCAGCCCGCCTTCGCGCTTTATCTTTAAAGCCCTGATGGAAAGATATGATGGCAACCTGATGAAGGTTCTGTCACATGTGCGTGTGAAAAGACTGTTTATTTCTGAAGCCGACCGCGTGGGTATCGGCACCTTCCAGCCGAAGGATGAAAAGAATCAGGACTCCACGGAGCTTACCGGGGATATCAACTATCGTAAGATCGCCGAATATGGATCGGACTCTGATCCACGGGCGTTCAACTTCGATGGAGAATTCAATGTTGCCAATCGCGGAATGATTGAATTCGTCGAGGTTCTGAAGTTGGATGTGGCCTTCTTGTATGATCTGTTGGGCGCTTCGCAGGAACACCGTGTGAAACCCAAGAAATTCGCACAGACCCATATTGATGAGGTCATTATCGGTCACACGAATGAACCGGAATACCGTCGTCTGCAGGACAACGAGTTCATGGAAGCTCTTCGTGACCGTACTGTGAAAATTGACATTCCATACATCACGCGCTGGAGAGATGAGATCAATATTTACAAGCGTGATTTCAATTCTCAGAAAGTGCGGGGAATCAGTATCGCTCCTCACACTGTAGAAATGGCGGCGATGTGGGCGATTCTGACCCGACTGGAAAAGCCGAAGAAAGCCAACTTGACCCGTTTGCAGAAACTAAAACTGTATAACGGTAAGACGTTGCCGAACTATACCGAAGACAACGTGCGCGAGCTTCGCAAAGAAACTGTGCGCGAGGGTCTTGAGGGGATTTCGGCCCGTTATATTCAGGACAAACTTTCCAATGCCCTGGTGGCGGCCCAGCAGTCCAACAAAGGATCTGTGAATCCGTTCATGGTCTTTAAGGAGCTGGAATCGGGTCTGAAGAATCACTCGTTGATTGCCAACGAGGAGCTCAAGACCGAATTCAAAGAGCTTTTGGGTGTGGTCATGCAAGAGTACGAAGAAATCATCAAAGCTGAAGTGCAAAGAGCCATCAGCGCGGATGAAAGTGCGATGCAGCGCCTGTGTGCTAATTATATAGATAACGTCAAAGCCTATACGCAGAGAGAACGAGTTCGCAATCAGTTCACTGGAAACGACGAAGAGCCCGATGAGCGTCTGATGAGATCCATCGAGGAGAAGATCGAGATTCCAGAGTCCCGCAAGGACGATTTCCGTCGCGAGATTATGAACTATATCGGGGCCCTGGCTTTGGAAGGCAAGAAGTTCAATTACAAGATGAACGAACGTCTGCACAAAGCCATCGAACTGAAGCTCTTTGAGGATCAGAAGGACAGCATCAAGCTGACCACTTTGGTGAGCAATGTTGCTGACAAGGACACACAAGAGAAAATTGATATTGTTAAAACCCGTCTCATCAAGGACTTCGGATACGATGAAATCTCTGCTACGGATGTTTTGCATTACGTGGCAAGTATCTTCGCCCGAGGGGACGTAAAGAATAAATAATGTCGATACGTGAAGACCATAACAGATTCAGAGAGATTGTTAAGGGTAAGGTCAAAGAGGATCTGCGCAAGTACGTCTCTCAGGGTGAGATGATCGGGAAGCGTGAAGATGAATTTGTGAAAATTCCGCTTCCTCGTATCGATATCCCCAACTTCCGCTACGGCCCCAAACAGCAAGGGGGCGTCGGTCAGGGGGAAGGTCAGCCTGGTCAGGATGTCGGTGACCCTGGTGAGGGCGGACAGGGACAGGCGGGGGAGGCTCCTGGCGAACATCTTGTAGAAATCGAGATGTCGATGGAGGAGCTGGCCAACATTCTGGGTGAAAAACTGGAACTTCCTTTGATCCAGCCTAAGGGTGCGAAAAATATAGACTCTTTAAAGACAAAGTTCACGGGCTTGGCGCCGGTAGGTCCGGAAGGACTTCGCCACTTTAAGTCGTCGTATAAGCGGGCTTTGAAGCGCATGGTGGGTTCCGGAACCTATGATTCCGAAGAACCGTTGGTTCTGCCGATTCGCCGGGACATGCAGTACAAGTCCTTCAAGCGTGTGGAACAGCCGCAAACTCAAGCGGTGGTTATTTACATGATGGACGTTTCCGGAAGTATGGGTGACGAACAAAAAGAAATCGTTCGTTTGGAAAGCTTCTGGATCAACACGTGGTTGCGCAAACACTACAAGGGCCTTGAAACGCGATTCATTATTCACGATGCCGCGGCAAAAGAGGTGGATGAAGACACGTTCTTCCGTACCAGTGAATCCGGGGGAACGCTGATCAGTTCGGCTTATAAGCTTTGCCAGGAAATCATTCAGACGGACTATCCGGTGAATGAATGGAATATTTATCCATTTCATTTTTCAGATGGCGATAACTGGTCCGGCGAAGATACGCGTCTATGTATTAAGATGCTGCAGGAATTCTTCCTGCCAAACTGTAACGTCTTTAGTTACGGCCAGGTGGAAAGTAAATATGGCAGCGGGCAGTTCCTAAAAGATCTGCAAAAGGAATTTGGCGAGGACGAACGACTGACGCTCAGTCAGATTGAGAACCGCGACAAGATCCTGGATTCCATTAAAGACTTCCTTGGCAAAGGGAAGTAACGAAGCGGAGCGAACATGGCTAATCTGACACCCGAACTTGAAGCCGAACGAAAAAGAATCTGCCAGATCGCCAAAGATGCGGGTCTGGACTTTTTTGAAACGATCTTTGAGTTGATTACCTACGATCAGATCAATCAGTTTGCCGCTTATGGTGGATTCCCGGTGCGCTACCCGCACTGGAAGTTCGGGATGGAATACGAACATCTGTCGAAGAGCTATGAATACGGCCTTTCCAAGATCTATGAAATGGTGATCAACACGGACCCTTGTTACGCTTACCTGATGGAAGGTAATGCCATGATGGACCAGAAGCTGGTCATGGCGCATGTGTACGGTCACTGTGACTTCTTTAAGAATAATATCTGGTTCTCAAAGACCAATCGCAAAATGATGGATCAGATGGCCAACCATGCGACTCGCATCCGCCGTTATATGGATCGCTATGGTCAGGATGTGGTGGAAAACTTCATCGACGTCTGTTTGTCTTTGGAAAATCTGATCGACCGGTATAGTCCCTATGTGGAAAAGTCTGTGGTTAAAGCACAAGAGCCGCGCCCACAGCAGGAACCAAACTATTTGTTAAGAGTGGATCGCTCTTACATGCGCGACTATATCAATCCGCCCTCTTTTGTTGAAGAACAACGCCGCAAGGCGGATGAAGAAGCGCAGGCCAAGGCTCAGAGATTCCCCAGCGAACCTGAAAAGGATGTGCTGAATTTCTTCATTCACTATGCACCGCTGACAGATTGGCAGCAGGACGTGCTGTCGATCATCCGGGATGAGGCTTATTACTTCTCTCCGCAGGGGATGACGAAGACCATGAATGAAGGGTGGGCGTCTTACTGGCATTCCAAGCTGATGACGACCAAGATTTTGAATGATTCCGAAATTATCGATTTTGCGGATCATCACGCGGGCACGATGGCGATGGCCCCGAATGGATACAACCCTTACAAGGTCGGTATCGAGCTTATGCGCGATATCGAAGACCGGTGGAACAAAGGTCAGTTCGGTCGCGAATGGGAAGAATGTGATGACGTTCGCGAAAGAAAGCACTGGGACCGTAAACTGGGCCTGGGGCGCGAGAAGATCTTTGAAGTCAGAAAGGTCTGCAACGATGTGACCTTTATCGATCAGTTCCTGACCGAGGACTTCTGTGTTCGTAATAAAATGTTCGTTTATAAGTTCAATAAAAAGACCCAGAAGTTTGAGGTGGATACCAAGGACTTTAAGGCTATCAAAGCTCAGTTGTTGTTCCACATGACGAATTTCGGTCAGCCGATTATTCGGATTGAGGATGCCAACTTTGAAAACCGGGGCGAGTTGCTTTTGACCCACCTGCATGAGGGCATTGATATGCAGCCGGATTTTATGAGCGAAACGTTGAAGAACGTCTTCAAGATTTGGAAGAGACCGGTCAACATCGCCACGGTGATGGATGAAACCCCGCAGCTTTTTAGATTCGATGGAAAAGAGTATACTCAGCACAAGCTGGGAGAGCAGCCCAGCCCCAATCCATCCAATCAAGAGAGCTCAGGTTCGTGAAAAATACTCGCTTAGTTTTTAGTACAGACCCTCGGGACAATGTCACTTGTCCCGATTGCAAAGAATTAAAGGCCGAATGTCGCTGCCAGCCTGAAGAAGCGGTGCAGGACGGACAATTTACAGTGATTTTCCGAATGGAAAAAAGCGGACGGGGCGGTAAGATCGTCACGGTCTTGGATGGGTTTCCAAGGAATGAGACTTATTTGAAGACTCTGGCAAAGGAACTAAAGGCCAAATGCGGGGTGGGAGGAACCCATATCCTGGGTGAGAAGTCCGGGATGATTGAAATTCAGGGTGACAAACGTGATCAATTGAAGAAAATCCTAGAAGGTAAGCGCATCAAATTTAAGGGAATGTAAAACTAGACCCCTTGCCGCTTGCACTTTTCGCCTGAACGGGGGATTCTTCAAATATGAATATGTTTACAACTTCCACTCCTTTAAGGGGAACGGACTTGGGCGCAAAAAAAATCGTAATTGTAGATGACTATGAAGAGAGCTGTAAGCTTCTTGCCGAGATTCTCAGCTCTACCTACGAGTGCTCCTATACATCGGACAGCACTTCTGCATTTCGTTTAATCAACGAAAAGCGTCCCGATTTAATTCTATTAGATTATAAGATGCCTGGAGTGATGGGTGTGGATGTGTGCCGCATGGTTCGCGAAAGCGATACAACCAAGAACACACCGATTATCTTTGTTTCTGGTGCAGCGACTATTGATGAACGTATCAAGGCTTTTGAAACTGGTGCGGATGACTTCATTTCCAAGCCTTTCCATGTCAAAGAACTGATTTTGCGAATCAAAGCTCGTCTTTCAGAAAAAGAGACCGAAACAGCGTCTGAATTAAACGCAGCGAACCTGAAGATGAATCTTCTGTCTCGCCAGGTGTTTGTCGATGGCAATGAGGTGAATCTGACACCAAAGCAATTCGACATCCTAAAACTTTTGGTGGCTGGCAAAAACAACCTTGTCACTCGTGAAAAGTGTTTGTCTGAAATCTGGGGTGACACAGAAGTGACGTCCCGAAATGTCGATTCTCAGATCAATTATCTGAAGCGCAAGATCCAGAATTTCAACGGCCGCATCGTGGCTGTGCCGTCTCTAGGATACCGCTTAGAAGCCCAAGACTAGGCACGGTCGGTGAAAAAGGCCCAACTGACTGCGTTGTCGGGCGGCCTTCTCACTCCGACGTGCTTGGAGCACGCCTGCGTTGCGAGGGCCTACTCCGCCTTGCATTTGGACCTTTTTGACCGACCTTCTGTTTTTTCATTCCTTCAAGGTTTGCGATGGGTCGTGAATTCTTGAGAAGAGACAAAGTCTATCGACATCGACAGGTTTTGGGGCCACACTTAGAGAGTGGACGCAGTAAAACCTTTACTCATTGGACTTTCTCCTCGTCTTTTGCACCGGACGCCGGATGGTTTTGAGATTAAGAGCAAAACTATTCAGTATCTTGAGCAAAGCCTGGCACATTTGATTGCCAAACATGGCGGTCTTGTCTTTATGGTTCCTTCTTTGGAGTCCTCCGGTCTTCTGGAAAAAGATGATCTGAATGTGCATCAATATGCGGAAATTCTGGATGGCTTGGTCTTGCAAGGCGGGGTGGATATTTCCCCTACCGTCTATGGGGAAGAACCCATCGAGATCATGGCAAAGCACCAGATTGATCCCATTCGCGATCGCTATGAATTGAAACTTCTGAAAGCTTTCGTCACTCGCAACAAACCGGTTCTTGGAATCTGCAGGGGTTTTCAGCTGATGAACGTTTTTAAAGGCGGCACTTTGTTCCAAGATCTGCCGACTCAACTTCCCAGCAATCTTTCGCACTTCAAATCTGAACTTTATGAAAAACTGACTCACACCGTGGATATTGAGCCTGGTGGAATGTTGCAAGACATGTATTCATCCGGCGGTGAGATAGTTTCGATTCACCATCAAGGGGTGAAAAAGCTGGGGCATGGGTTGCGTGTGGAAGCGCGCTCTCCCGATGGTCTGGTTGAAGCCTTCAGTTCCACGGAAGATGGTTTTTTTGTGGGAGTGCAATGGCACCCGGAATTTCATATTGATTATGAGGCTCGTTTCTTGTCGTCGGAGCCTCTGGTGAAAAAGTTCCTGGAGGCCTGCCGGGGCCTCCCGAAAACTGTCGAAAAATCCTACGATCTTTAGCTTTTTTGCTGCTTCTTTTTCGCAAGCTCGGTGCAAAGAGCTTTCATGCGATCAAATTCCCTGGTCGAAGTGATGGCTTTTGGGTTGCGAGGTTGATCGGACGCCATCTGATTCATCTGAGTCACGCGCTCGCGACTTGGCGGGTGAGTGCTCATGGCATCAGCCAGTGAAATCATCAGGGCGTTCTGCTGACCTTTGTTCTGCTCTTCCATTTTTAGAAGTTTGTCATAGAAAAGACCGACTTTGTCTTTGTCATAACCCGCCGCCACCGAGGTTCTGAAACCGATACGATCTGCTTCCATCTCGTCTTCGCGGGAATTGGCCATAAAGGCATACTTTTGAATCAGAAGGCCACCACCAGCTCCGGCGGCAGCTCCGTACAGAGTCGCCTTCTGCATACATTCATCGTCGCCTTGTTTGCACAGCATTTTACCAAGTCCGTAACCCAAGGCGCCTCCAAGCAGGCCCCCGCCAGCAGCATAGATCCAGGACTTGCTTTCGGCTTTCTTCGCGGCATCCATGCGAATGGCCGTATGCCGGGCTTTGATGTGGCCGACTTCATGCCCGATCACGCCCGCCAGTTCAGCTTCAGAATCAGCCATGGCAATCAGTGGAGCAGTGACAAACACAGTTCCTGCTGGTAGCGCAAAGGCATTCACATAGCCCACATCGACGGCTGTGAAGTTGTAATTGTAGGGTTGACCTTCCAAACCGTTGGCCGTCACGATCTTGCGGCCCAGTTGGCTGATATAAGATTGAAGTTGGGGATTTTGAATGGCCGGATAGTCTTTGCGCATTTGCGGAAGAACTTCCGAAGTCATACGCTTTTCATCGGCCACAGTCAGAGAGGTTTCATCCCCGCGTAGGTTGCCCTCGCGTTGGCGATGCTGTTCTGTTGCACACGCCGCCATCAGAAGTGGGAGCGAAGCCAAGAAGGTTCTTCGCCCCATCGGGGTGCTGGTCCATTGTTTCAATACGTCATCTAGTTTTTGGATCGCTTCCTTTTGTGCCATGGAGTCGATTTTACGCGACCGCCTTCGCCTTTGGCAACTGGGCGTTTATTCCCGCCAGAAGGTCTGTGTTTTGCCTTGTTTTGCAAACGCTGACCTTCCAAAATCGCTTTGGCTTTTCCAACAGTCATAACGGCCGCATTGGCAGCTTCAACAGAATGGAACGGTTGGTCCTCGATCACGGTGACTTTTGTGCGCGTGACTTTTTCAATTGCGAAAAGGAAAGACTTTTCTTCGGCGGTGCAGAAGGAAATGGAAATGCCCTCAGCGCCAGCGCGGGCTGTTCTTCCAATACGATGCACATAGCTTTCAGGAATGTGTGGCAGTTCCATGTTGATAACATGTGTGATGCCGTCAATGTCGATACCACGAGCGGCGATATCAGTGGCAACCAGAACACGCACATCACCGCTTTTGAAATCTTCCAGGGCGCGTTGACGGGCATTTTGTGATTTGTCACCGTGAATGCCTGCCGCTTTGACGCCAGCCTTGATCAGTTTATCCACAACTTTATTAGCGCCAAATTTCATCGCCGAGAACACCAGAACTTTGTGAAGAGCCGGGTCCTTCAAAAGGTGCAGCAATAGATCCAGCTTCTGCGGTTTTTCAACAAACATCACACGCTGCTCGACTTTTTCGGCGGTGGAGGAAACCGGAGTCACTTCCACTTTCCTAGGATTCACCAAAATACGATTGGCAAGAGTCTGAATCTCGTGCGGCATCGTCGCAGAGAAGAACAGGTTGTGACGTTTCTGCGGCAGCAGAGGGAGGATCTTTTTAATATCCTGCATGAAGCCCATGTCCAGCATGCGGTCGGCTTCATCCAGGACGAAGATTTCCACGCGATCCAGCTTCAGATGTTTTTGTTCGTGCAGATCCAGCAGGCGACCTGGTGTTGCCACCAGAACATCCACGCCTCCTTGCAGGGCGCGCACTTGCGGGCTTTGTCCAACACCACCAAAGATCACAGTGTGTTTCATCTTCAGATGCTTGCTGTAGGCCTCGATGTTTTCGTGGATCTGAATCGCCAGCTCACGTGTGGGTGTCAGAATCAGGCAGCGTGGAGACTTGGGTTCAATCTTGCGTGTGTGTTTTGCCAGATTCTGCAAAATAGGCAGTGAAAAGGCTGCCGTCTTTCCGGTGCCTGTTTGGGCGATTCCCAGCAGGTCATGCCCCTCAAGAATCACAGGGATGGCTGCCAACTGAATGGGAGTTGGAGTTTCGTAACCTGCTTCTTTTAAGGAAAATTGAAGAGGGGCAATAAGGGGGAGATCAGTAAATTTTGTAGTCGTCATTGGATCAGACTTCTAACAGGGGCCCTGCTTCCTGTAAATTTAATTCTGGTTTCGAGGGGTTATCGTCTGGATTGATTTTTCTTTTGGGCTGTTTTCAGAAGTTTTTGCACGGCCCACAGGATATCTTTGCTATAGGCAAACGCCGCGGAGGCGGTCTTGGCGTCAATCCACTCCACACCCCGGTGATAAGAGGCATCCTCAACTTGTGTCGGTGCGACCCATTCTTGATCCAAGACGCCGACAAAGAAGGTGGTCTTGCAGGCGTGAACTTTTCCATCCCAGGGGAAGTCATACTTTCGTTCAAAAGCAGTTTCTTCCAGAATGCGCACGCGATAGCCTGTTTCCTCCAGACATTCACGCGCCGCTGATTCGGCCGGTGTTTCACCCTCTTCGATCGCCCCTCCAGGCAGGAAGAAGTAAGGCACCTCTGAAGTGGGGTCAACAGCGTGAAAACCAAGAACCTGATTCTTATGCAGAACCACGACAGAAGATCTTTCACGGTAAACTTTTTGAGCCTTGTCGACTTTCTTTTCCTCACGGCGGTCCTTAAAGAAACTTTGCAGCAGATCGCTGCATTCGTCTTCCAGGATGCCACTGGTGACCTCCACCTGATGGTTCAGGCGTGGGTCGTTCAGGATTTGATACAAACTGCTGACCCCGCCAGCTTTGGGGTCGGTGGCGCCATACACCACGCGCGCCACACGGGATTGCTGAATAGCTCCTGCACACATGATGCAGGGTTCAAGTGTGACGTACAAAGTGCAGTCACTCAGTCGCCAGCTTCCGCGTTTTTGCGAGGCCTTGTGCAGGGCCAGCATTTCCGCATGTCCCAGTGGAGTTTGCTGGCGTTCGCGCGTGTTGATCGCATAGGAAATCAGCCCCTCGGGACCCACGACAATGGCGGCCACGGGAACTTCATCCCGGGCGGCGGCTTTGCGTGCTAATTGCAAAGCCTTCTTCATCCATTTTTCGTCGTGGGACGTGGTGCTCATTACACTTCCTCAGCAATTCTTTCGCGAAGTTTGACCGGTTCAACTGGCTTTTTGCGGCGCATGCGAATGTTTAACATCTCCACACCGACAGAGAAGGCCATCGCAAAGTAAACATATCCTTTCGGTATGTGAACTTCCAAAGACTCAACGATCAACGTAAAGCCGATCATCAATAGGAAGCTTAAGGCAAGGATCTTCAGGGAAGGATGTGAGTCCACAAAGTCGCTGATGGTCTTCGCGGATACAATCATGACGACAGCTGACAAAACGACGGCAGCAATCATCACGGCAATTTCATTCACCATGCCGACGGCGGTGATGACGGAATCCAAAGAGAACACCACATCCAAAAGCAGAATCTGCAAAATCACGGCATTGAAGGAGTGGGCCACCGCATTGGATTGGCTGCCCTCAACACCCTCCAGCTTGTGATGGATTTCCATTGTGCTTTTGACGATCAGGAATAAACCGCCCAGCAGCAGAATGAGATCCCGTCCTGAGATCTTCTGACCCAGAACTTCAAACAAAGGCTCGGTCAGTCCGATGATCCAGGACAAGGAGAATAGCAGAATCACACGAGTGATCACGGCCAATCCCAAGCCCATCATGCGCGCTTTGCTTTGCTGCTCTTTGGGGAGCTTTCCAGCCAGAATGGAGATGAAGATGACGTTGTCGATTCCCAGAACAAGTTCCAGAGCAAAAAGGGTGAAAAAGGCGATCCAGATTTGTGGGTTCGCAAGCATTTCGGTCATAAAAAAAGAGAACTCCTGTTAAGTCGTTCTCTTTTTTATAAACTACTTCATCGGGCTTGGGTATTTCAGATCGCGGTTCAGGAAGTCCTGCATCCAGATTTTTTTCGGCCCGATACTTCGCCACTTGGCATCCAGGGAGTAAGACGCATAGGGGGTTTGGATCCGGTACTGGAAGTCTTCGTGTTCAGCCATCACCGCAAAAGTCAGGCTTTCGGCGAAGTCTTCATACGGACTGACGGCGGCATACGTGGATACAAAGTTGGTCGGATTCAGCTGGTGATAGAAGGCCTCGATATCCTGCAGTCCCAGCTGCTCGGTGCAGCCATAGAAGCAGAGTTTATTCCACAGGGGAAAGCTTTGCTCTGGCAGCGGTTCCATCAGGCCTTTCCAGCTCAAAGTCCCCCAGGAGCCTTCTTTGGGTATGAGTTTTTGGAACTCTTCCGGCTGGCCTTGGGAAAGGTTGCAGGTTTCACCCTCCGGGCAGACAAAGTTGTTGGCAGAGTTCGCGAAATCCAGAATATGCGCGAATTCATGCACGACAATATAATGAAGGGCGGAAAGGGAAACAGGCAGGGTCACGTCCACGCGAGGTCCTTCTGGCAGATGAACAAACGGAGGTGCCTTAATCCCGAAGGCTTTTTGTTCCTTCCAGCCAAAGACAGAAGTGGCGTCGTAGTTTTGTTCAATCAGGGTGCGGCGGATGCCCATAAAAGAGCCTTGCACATGGCCTTGGGCATCGGCCTGAATGACTCCGGCATAGGCCAAAGCCTCCAATTGGTTTTCGATGTAAATGACATCCAGTCCGCAGAAGACCTTTTGCAGTTTCGGGGGCAGGATATCGTAGATCTTTTCGAGGGCCGGGGCCGCTGCGGGGCTGTCCTCTTGGCACGTTCGGGGCTCCTGAGGATTCTGAGACGGATTCACGATGCAGGTGATCTGTTGGATGCGCGCACGGCAGTCGGACTGGGAAAAGTGAGAGAATTTTTGGGCAGCGCCGCGCTCAAAGCGCAGTTGGCCTGGTTGCAGGATATAAAAATCCTCCCAGGCATGGGCTTGTTTAGTTCCGACGAATATTAGTGATATCAAATAGATAAGTAATTTCATAGGGTCCCCTCTGTTGCAATTTCCGCATTCCTTGGGGGGTGTTTCAATCAAATTGTGCAAAGGCGTGAATAATTCATTGCGTCAGGACCCCGAGACTTGCCCCTTTTCTGCCGCTTTGTTATACACTCTTTCTCTCAAATTCTAATTCCACATCAGAAAGGAAGGTGATTGTCGTGGCAATGGTTAAGATCAAAGACGGTGAGTCTTTTGAATCAGCGTTCAGAAAATTCAAAAAGTCTTGCGAAAAAGCAGGTATTCTTTCTGAAGTTAAAAAACGCGAACACTTTGAAAAACCTTCTGTAAGACTTAAAAAGAAGTCTCTTTCAGCTCGTAAACGCGCTGTAAAAAAATCCAGAAAAGGTTGGAACGACTAGTTCCCTTTTTGAAAGTTTGTTTTTTCAAGAGGCGACCACTGGTCGCCTCTGTTTTATGACCAAATCTCTTCTTAAGTCCCTTTGGAGGCACTATGGAACTCAGAGATAAAATCGCCGCAGATGTTAAAGCTGCCATGATCGCAAAAGAATCTGCAAAGTTGGGAGCTCTTCGTATGCTCCAGTCTGCGATCAAAAACCGCGAAATCGACATGAGACCAGATCCCATCACTCCGGAAGAAGTGATGAATGTGGTTAAAAAGCTTGTTAAGCAACGTAAGGAATCCATCGAGCAGTTCCAGGCCGCAGGCCGTACGGATCTGGTCGAGCAGGAAACTGCGGAACTAAAAGTTCTGGAAGTTTATTTGCCAGCGCAAATGAGCCGTGAACAAATCGAAGCTCTTGTTACAGAAGTAATTGCAGCATTGGGTGCTAAATCCGTGAAGGACATGGGTCCTGTGATGAAAGAAGTCATCGCGAAATCCGGTGGCGCCGCCGACAACAAAGTAGTGAGCGAAGTTATTAAATCTAAGCTTTCTTAATTTGTTGGAGAGGCATGCGATTTTCTCAAGACTTTATCGAGAAGGTGTCAGAGGCCAATAACCTCGTAGACATCATCTCCCAATACACTCAATTGAAACCTAGCGGTAGCGGCCTTATGGGCCGCTGTCCGTTTCCTGATCACGCCGAAAAAACGGCGTCTTTTTCCGTTTCTGAAACAAAGCAGGTCTATCACTGCTTCGGTTGTCATAAATCCGGCAACCTGTTTTCGTTTTTGCGCGACTATCAGGGGATGAGTTTCCCTGAAGCGGTGGAATACCTTGCCGACCGCGCCAGCATCCCAATGCCAGTGCCGGAAAAAGAAGACGCCCAAAGAGACCAGGCGCACGACAAAAAGAAGTTGTTGTTAAAAGTAAATAAGCTCGCGGCTGATTATTTTTCAGAGCAACTTAAGCGCGTTCCTCACGATCACCCGGTGAAAAGATACATCGCCAGTCGTGGTTTGTCGCAAGAGGTGATCGAGGCTTTTGGTGTGGGCTATGCCCTGCCAGAGTGGGACGGGCTGGAGCAGTATCTGCTGAGTAAAAACGTTCCGATGGCCCTGGCGGAAGAAGCGCGTCTGGTGAAGGCCCGCAACAACAAGTCCGGGCACTTTGATATTTTCCGTGATCGTTTGATGTTCCCGATTTTCTCGCCGATGGGGGAACCCATTGCCTTCGGTGGACGTTACTTAGAGAAAAAAGAAAACGAGCCGAAATATCTGAACTCTCCAGAGACGCCGGTGTTCGTGAAAGGCCGTGTACTTTACGGTCTGTCGCAGACGGCTCGCTACATTCGCAGTGAAGATCTGGCGCTGATTGTGGAAGGATACATGGACCTGGTGTCTTTGTATCAGGCAGGGATCCGCAACGTGGTGGCCACGATGGGCACGGCTTTGACGCCGGATCATGGCAAGATGCTAAAGCGTATGACCAAGAACGTGGTGGCCTTGTTTGATGGGGACTCTGCGGGAATGGAAGCGGCCGAGCGCAGTTTGCCGATTTTGCTGGCGGCGGATTTATATCCAAAAGGTCTCACATTGCCGAATGGAATGGATCCGGATGATTATGTGAAAAAATACGGATCTGAAGCCTTGAAAATCGAGCTGGATCGCGCTCCGGATCTATTTGTGATGATTCTATCGCGTTGGATGGAAGGATACCGTGGCGAGGCTTCGGAAAAAGTAAAATTAGCCGATAAGCTAAAGCCACTGTTTGAGTCCATTCCCGACCTTCGATTGCGGGATTTGTACTTGGCAGAGGCCGCTCAGAAAATGGGCGTAGGCCTTCCTTGGTTGCGTCAGGCTGTGGGAATACAGGGCAGTGGTCCTGTAAGTTCACAAAGTCGCCCAGGAATGACTAGGACGGTGCAGCCAAGCCCTTCTGTGGGCGCAGCTAACCCAAAAGCCTCTTCGGAGGTGTCCCAGTCAGTGGATGGGGGCAAAATCAGCCTCCAGGGAGCCTCTAAAGCGGAGCTGATGCTCTTGGGGTTGGTACTCAAAAGTCGTGCCAATTTCGAGTCGTTTGTGAATGAAAATCTTCTCGAGAGCACGGCCCATGAAGGAGTGAAGAAGATCCTCGAAAAAGCCACGGATGTGTATAGACAAGATCTTAGTAAGTTTGATAAATTGACCAGTCTCCTTGTCTCTTACGTCGATCAGCCTGAATATTTATTCCAAGTGAGCCCAGCGAATGAGGGCGATCCAGGGTTTGACGAAGAGGCAGAACTGAAACTCCTGCGCGATTGCTTTAAGCGCGTAAAAGAAAATTTCCTGCGCGAACAAGCAAAGCGCCTGGCACGAGATCTTAAAAACGAACCTAGTTCGGAAAAGTTGGAACAGATTATGAATATTCAGAGAAACCGAATCTCTCTGAATAAAGGGTAAAAGGCGGGGTATTGATGAAACCGAACCTACCAAACAAACAAGAGAAAGAGCCTGTAAAGGTGCTTTCTTTGCAAGAACAAGAGTCTCTGATTAAAGAAGAAATCCAGAGATTCCTGAAGCTTGCGAAGGAGAAGGGTGCGCTCACGATCGAAGAGATCAATGAGCTCCTTCCCCCTGAAATTATCGCTCCGTCAGTCCTGGACATGTTCATGCATGGCCTTGAGGGCGGTGGTGTAGTTATTTCAGACTTGTCTGAAAGTTCGAAAGCGGAGGAAGGCGAAGGTTCCTTCCTTGAAAATGTCGATTCTGAAGACGAAGAAGTTGATGAAGAAGAATTGGCCGAAAGTGAAGACGTTAAGGGCAATGACCCTGTACGCCTTTACCTGCGCAAAATGGGTAGCGTTTCCTTACTGACCCGTGAAGGGGAAGTGGAAATTGCCCGTCGTATTGAAAAAGGGGAGCGCGAGATCGTTCGTGCGATCCTTTTGTCCCCACTGGGCACCTACGAGATCATCCAGCTTGGTAAGCGCCTTGATGAAGGCCGTATCAAAGTTAAATCGATCTTCCGTGGTCTTGAGGACGAGGACACTCAGTACGACGAAAAGGAATACATCGACAAAATTCACGAATTGATCGGTAAGGTCACAGAGTATCAGAAGGCCGCAGAAAAGCTGTTCGTGGTTCTTCGTAAAGAAGAAACCAACACGCCAGCTCGTCAGGCTGCCATGAAAGAGCTTGTTGTCATGAATGACAAGCTGATGGCGAACTTTGAATCCGTGAACTTCAACCGTAAGACGATCAACCGTATTGTGATCAAGTTCAAAAACCTGGTGAACCGTATCGGAACTCTTCGTCGTCGTATCAAAGACGGTGTGGAGCGTACGTTCTCCAAAGACGTTGCAGCGATGGCTGAGCGTATGAAACTGATCGATGCGAATGAAAAAGAACTGACCCGCATGACCCGCGACACTGGTTTGAACTATCAGAAGTTCAAATCCTACGTATTGCAGGCTCAGGAAGCGGAAAAGCGTATCAGCCGTTTGGATTCAGAAACTGAAATGAATCACAACTGGGTGAAAGAAACCTACACGGCCATCTGGAAAGGTGAGCGTGAGGCCGATGCGGCGAAATCCGAGTTGGTTGAAGCCAATCTTCGTCTGGTTGTATCCATCGCGAAGAAGTATACCAACCGCGGTCTGCAATTCCTGGATCTGATCCAGGAAGGTAACATCGGTTTGATGAAAGCCGTTGATAAGTTTGAATACCGTCGTGGTTACAAATTCTCGACTTATGCGACTTGGTGGATCCGTCAGGCGATCACTCGTGCTATTGCCGATCAGGCGCGCACGATCCGTATCCCTGTGCACATGATCGAAACCATCAATAAACTTGTTCGTACATCCCGTTACCTGATCCAGGAGCTTGGCCGTGAGCCGACCCCGGAAGAGATCGCGGATAAAATGGACATGCCAGTTGATAAGGTTCGTAAAGTTCTTAAAATCGCGAAAGAACCTATCTCTCTGGAAACTCCAGTGGGTGAAGAGGAAGATTCACACCTGGGCGACTTTATCGAGGACAAAAAGGTTATCAATCCTGCAGAAGCGATTGTGAACCTGAACCTTGCTGAACAAACCCGCCGTGTGCTGTCGACTTTGACTCCAAGAGAAGAAAAAGTCCTGCGTATGCGTTTCGGTATCGGGGAAGAGTCCGATCATACTTTGGAAGAAGTGGGTCAGGACTTCAACGTCACCCGTGAGCGTATCCGTCAGATCGAGGCGAAGGCGTTGCGCAAGCTTCGTCATCCTTCTCGCAGCAACAAACTGAAAGCGTTTGTTGATAGCTAGTCCGCGGACGCGGGCAGAGCGCAGCCGCCCACCGGGCGGCGTAGCTGAAGCAGCAAATTTCAAAGGCTCCCTTCGGGGAGCCTTTTTTCGTTTAAGACCTTAGTTCAGCAGTCTTGATATCTTCTGGCCATTCTCTAGACGTGTTCCTATTATTATAAATCAATCAATATTTATTTATTTTTGAGGGGCTATGTTGAAATATGTTTTTTTACTTTTTGTCTTGGCTTGCGGCATTGGGGTGAATGCCCAAGAGCAATCTTCTGAGCTAACTGAGTCTACAAATGTGGAATCCATGACCGTAAGGCCATCTTCTGCGTCACCAGCGAACTCATCTTCGACGCCCGTGATACCAAATCCCACATTTTCTACGCAATCACATCAGAGTCCGTGGGCACTTTTGGGTATCTACCGTGCAGTCGGAGTTGCGTACAGTAGCGCCTCCGAGGTCGCGTCATCATCTGTCAAAGTCACTACAGGAGGAGCTTCAACGGTCGGACCGTCTAGATTAGAATTTGAGTCTGAGTTAACTCTCATGGCGGAAGTGGGTCTTCGTCAGGAGGGTTTCGGGTGGAACTTGGGACTTGAGTATGACCTCCCCCGAGAATCCTATTCTGTCCATGGGGTGGATTTGCAGCTGATGAATATTAACGCCAGTTTGATATATTTTGCAGGATCTAAATACGCAAAGTTTGGGGGTAACTATTCTATCGTTAGTATCGAGACTAGCGAAAAGGATATTTCTGTCTCGGCAGCCTCAGGATTCGGAGCTCAATTGGGCGTCGGTATGTTTTTGGATAAAGACTTGGCCTTAGAGCTAATGTATCGCAAGTTGAACTTTGAGGTTAAAATCGATGGTACAAGTGGTGATAAGGCCAACTTCGGAATGGTGAAGTTTGATGGCTTGCAGGCAGGTTTGAAGTACTTCTTTTAGTCCTCACGGAGGTCTAATGCGATGTGCGTTTGCCAAGGTGGGGGAGGTTTGGTAGGCTTTTCCCATTCCAGTTCGTGGGGGGCTAGCTTAGTTGGTTAAAGCACGGTGCTCATAACACTGGGATCGGGGGTTCAAGTCCCTCGCCCCCTACCAATTTTATCGTTACCTGAACTTTGGATCGACAAGTTCTGGTTTTCTCCTACAGCACATTTAAAAATAGAATTCGCAGCTTCGGCTGCCGAATCAGGGATCGTACCTGAGGACGTCGCTCGTCTTCTGTCATCCGCAGGGGTTGATGGGCGTTTGCGACGGCCAAATGAAATAATGTTAGACTTATCATTTGAGTTTTCGCCTTGTGGCTCCACTTTAAGAGAAAAATCCCGATCTTCAGAGTTCGTCCAGAACGTAATTAAAAGCTCTGTTTGGGTTACGACGATCTCTTTTATTGTTCGTCGTAATAGTCGCTTACGCATGGCTGGCGTCGCCTTAGCCCATCCCTGCATGCACCAACGAATTTGATTTTCTACGAACAGAGATTGTTCTTTAAAAACAAATGGATCGCTTGCTTTTGGATCAAGCGTTGATAAATATTTTTCAAGGTCTTGTTTTTGTTTCGCAAGACGGTTGAGTTCATCACTCGCAAGCTTCAAAGCATCTTCGCTTAACTGCATTCTAGATTGGTTCGTCCAAATCGAACTAATGCGATTTTGTATATCTTTAAGTTCTTTTTGGGCACGTTCAAATTCAGCAGCGCCGCCTTTTGAGTTACTATCCGATTGTGATTTTAAAGTTTTTTCTAGATCATCAAAATACCCTTGAGTCACTAAAGCTGATCGCAATTCAGAAATCACTTTCTGTTCTAGTTCGTCAGCGTTCAATCTGGGGCGTACAACTTTTAAATCTTTAGGGCGACGGGAATAATGATAATATCTGTGAATAGTTCCGCTACTACCATGACCAGCTTGGCCGACAAGTGGTAGTCCTGTAATTCCACAAGTCAGAATGCTTGTGAGAAGAAAAATTCTTTTTTCTTTCTTCGACATGCGAGTTCGTTCTTTTAGCGAAGCCTCTTCAAGTAAACTCTGGGCATCAAAAAATATTTTTTCATCTAAAATCGCAGGCCATGCCGCATTTACGATTTGATATTTCTGCCAAGGCTTTAAGTGTGAAGGGTCTTCGTCTTTATAGATTTTATTCACTTCACGTTTTCCAATATAGGCCACATTTTCAATCAATGAGCCTAGGCTTTGATAATTCCAAATCTGGTTTTGATTATTTTTTTGTTTAGATGAAGTTCGCTTAGGTCTGATTCCTAATTCGTTAAGTTTTCCAACGGCTTTAGATCTAGAGCCTTCTTCTAAAAAGATTTGAAATATTTTTTGTACGATTAGCGCTTCAGCTTCATTGATAACAAGTAAACCTTTTTTATCGGGATGTTTATCGTAACCCATCGGGGCAGGGCCACCATTGACTAGACCTCGAAGCGCCCTTGAATGACAATTCACAGCCACACGTTCACTCGTTTGTTCTCGTTCAAATTGACCTAAAATAATAATGATATACACAAGCATGCGTCCAATTGGGGTGCTTGTATCAAATTGCTCTTTCATAGAAAGATAGCTTGCATGATGCTTTTCAAGTTCGTTGATAAGAGAACAGAAATCCATTAAATTTCGTGAAAGGCGTGTTAAATCGCTTACCAAAATTAAATTGATTTTCCCTTTTCTGACATCTGCCATGAGCTTTTGATATACAGGTCGATTCGTGGTTCCGGCAGAGATTCCCTCTTCAACATAAAACTCAACGATATTTCCCCAGTCTGCTTGCTGACGATTCTTATACTGAACAAACTCATTGATTCTATACTTTTGTGAATCAAGTGATCCTTCAAATACATTGACTTGATCTTCCGTTGATACTCTGATGTATGCCCCAATCTTAAGCGACTTCATCTAAAATCTCCTCTTGAATAACGGGACGACCTTTTTTCTGACCCAATAGAATTAACTGACAAATGATGTCTTTCGCCTGAGATAGGCGAAGTTTTCCTTCAGTCGAGTTGTCATTTTCAAATTTCACCTTCACGATCAGATCCTTTGCTTTTGAAAAAGTGTCATCCGTTGTTGTTGCAACTTTAAGACTCACTTAAGAGCCTTTTCGCTTGGGTTTACTGAGCTTTGCGCATTCTTCTTTTAATTCAGTCAGTAGCTCAGTTCGTTTTTTCTCTGGCCACTGATTTAAAATTCTCATAACCGCTTGAATTAAAACACTTGGCGTTCTAAATCCGCTTTCATAATGATTCACGGGCAAGTAACTCGATAATCCAAACACTTCGGCAAGTTCCTTTTGCGTAAGTCCCAACTTTTCTCGTATTTCACGAAATTCTTTAGGCTTCATGCCGATTCCTTATTTAGCTCTACATTATCAATGATAATGTTTGAGTTCAAGGCCTTTTTGGACTTTTTCGCAGCAGGCTGTGGACTTGCGTCTAAAAACTCTTGCAATAAAAGATCACGTATTGAGTCTGGAATCACTCCAGTTTCTTTTATAGTTTTAATTTTCGCCTCCATTGCTGTTATTGGGTCAAAGAATAAAACTCTCATATCATGAATGTCTTTCTCAGTGCAGCTAGAAACGAAGCGCATAATAATATGGGACGCCAGATCTTGCTTAGTTACTCGGCCTAGATCAAATTTTTCATCAATTCGATTCAATACGTCCACCAATCCACGATCAGCATCTTTTGAAATCGCAATTTTTGACATATTTTCTTCATTTCTATTTTTTATTTTTTTATTTTCTAATTCTTCTTTATTCATAATTACACCTCCTATTTGTTAATATTTTTTGTTTTTGTATTACCCACCCAGTCTCGTCCCCCGGTTCCTGTCCACCTCCAATCAACTCGTTGGGTGGGGGTGGACAGGAAAAATCGTAGATTTAGGGGGACGAGACTGGGTGGGCCGCATTTGTATGATATTACTTTGTATTTTCATCAGGCTGTTTCCTGCTTT
Source organism: Bdellovibrio sp. HAGR004 (assembly GCF_055397015.1). Lineage (NCBI taxonomy): Bacteria > Pseudomonadati > Bdellovibrionota > Bdellovibrionia > Bdellovibrionales > Pseudobdellovibrionaceae > Bdellovibrio > Bdellovibrio sp. HAGR004. The sequence goes on from NZ_AP029176.1 coordinate 277,724, forward strand.
TTTGCGTTTTTTAAAGAGACAGCAGTCTCTTTATCGTCTCGGGAAAAACTGAGCGGCTTGACTTCTAACTTCGTTAAAATCGACAGTAAGTTTTTGAACGTCATTTCTTGATCGTTAAAGCGTATATTTGTATTTAAAGTCACGGGATCAAATTCATTTAAATTGAATAGACCTGGGACTCGTTTTTTATCAACAAACGCTTTGCCACTAAAAGATTGCCTAACAACGGTCTCGGCAGGTTCGGAGTCACAGGCAAACAACATAACACTCACTTTTGAATATCCCAGATAAGCCAAAGCAATCTTAGCATAACGTGATCTTGATTTTGTCGTGCGCTCAATTTCCAGTGAACATCGAACAGAATCGCCCGCGTTTGTTTTTAAATCAAAAACCACGTCGGGAATTCTCGGCACTTGCTCGCCACCTAAAACTGAAAATGCATCAACTGGATTTCGCATAAGCTCATCTTCAAGCCAATACCTTGAAATTAGGTTTCGATTTTTAAGGGCTAAAATTATTCGGGCGGCGATGGCATCGTGCTCGATATAAATTGATTGTCGCGCTGGTCTTACTACCTCACCGAAAACATTTCGGCCCTTAGGTGTTAGGATTAAAACTTTGTCACTGGCATTTGAACGACGGAAATGACCGCATTCAACCAGTGAATTCCAGTACCTAAATTTGTGAGCGCGACTCATCGGGCACATAAACTCAAAAAACAAGTCTTGTGTTAAAAAGCCCCACCGTGCGGCAAATTCAAGTGCCTCTGACACAATATCATTTCTCCAATGCCTCATGGGGCCACCTTTTCTTGACCAGCGATAGGGACAAGAACAAAATGTCCGAGTTCAATTTGGCCATCAACTAAACCGGCCTCGCGCCAATCTAAAATAAAATTGGAACTCAATTTATCTTTTAGGCTATCAGGAATTTTAAAGTCTGATCCAATATTCACCTGATGGATTCTAACTTGGCAGCTCGTTGTGCCAACTAAAACAGTACGTGCTCCTTCAGGGTTTCCGCACTTTGGTTGACTTGCGCATGATGCCAATAGACCCAATGAAATACACAAAATAAGTTTGCTCATGACGCCTTCCTGTTTTTTTCAGTCAAAACAGTACTCATGACGTTTTCTGGAGTATTCTGCGCTATCGCCAGCGCTTCTTTATCCGTCTCGATTTTTTTGGCGATGCTTACAGGCTCTGATTTTTTAATTTTTGGAATAACAGGTTTATCCAAATCAAATGATTTTTTAAACTTTAGTCGAATTGGCAGACTTCCTTTTTCGTGCGGAAGAATTAAAACGGCTTCACCGATACCCATGGTTTGTTTAAAAATATTAGGATGAAACTTGAATTCTTCAACATCACGCACAGATCCATCACCAGTTTTTTCTGAACCAAAAAGACTTTGCTTTTGACGTTCAGTAACCTTTGATCCTTCGCAGGTGCCAATGACTTCTGAAAAATAGCTGGCCGACTCTGGTTCATTGGTTCGCATGAATACCTTTAAGTTGGAATTGGTCAGTATGGTATTCATGACTCCATCACCAAGGGCCTTCAAATCACCAAGTGCTTGATGGGCAAACACAATTCCAACATTGGCACTTCGCGATTTATTTAAAAGTGTTACAAACCCCGGGGTTAGGTACTCTGTAAAATCGTCCAGATAAACTGAAAAGAATTTCTGATCTTGGTATTTTCCAAGATGCCTTGAGCCCACAGCGCTCTGTAAACACTGAAGAATCATTTTCCCAGTGGCTTTGCCTAATGTTGGAATCTTAAGGGCTGGAAGCTGGCAGTACACGATTTCACCATTTTCAAGAGCCTGATCAAGATTAATATCCGAGTTTTCGCTATTAAAAATGCCGGCTGACTCGCCAACAGTAAAACTTTGAAGCTGCGCGACTAGTCCGCTTGTTCTTTGTTCGCGCTCCTCGCGTGTTAGCTTAAGGAAATCTTTAGACCAGGATTGCAATCTTTCATTTTGCGACTCTGCTGCTAGCTCAGATAATACCTTTTCATTCTTAATACATTCAATGACTCGGTACGGAGTGGCTTTAATTTTCGACGCTTCTAGAATCATTAGGCAATGCAGAAAGGCATCGTACTGAATGCTTTTAAAATATTCGTTTTCAAAATTTAAGGCGTTAAAGACGCGCTCGGCTACTTCTAAGACCGACCCACCAGATAGGGGATTGAATGTGTGACTAATGCCCGCATTGCAAATTGATAAAATACGAACGTCCTGTTCGCGGTCGTGTTTTTTTGCATAAGCGTAGAGTTTATCCAATAAATTTGAATCTGACTTACCATCTATCATCAAAAGTCCGTGGCCCTTTTTAATGTCATCAATTGCCCAAGGCAGAATTACAGACTCGGTTTTACCAGCGTTGGTTGTGCCGACAACTTGAGTATGCATTCGCCTAAATGTCTGCTTTATAAAAACGGACTTACCTTTATCTGAAACCCCAGCATAAACGGCGTCTTCATTGTCCTTTGGTTTAATAACATCATTTTCGATATCACGCTCTTCAAAAAGCGAAAGCCATTTTTTCTTTAGCTTTAGGAATGCAACTAGAATTACTGCTGTAATCAATAAGGCAATTGCTAAGCGCCACTTAAAATAAAACATTACGATCTGGAATTTGTATTTTAGCCAAAGAACAAAAATACCGAGCGTAACAACCAGTATTAAAAATCCTCTATCTGTCATGTCTGATCTATTATTTTCACTCATATTCATCACCTCCATCTTGTAGTTTTAATGAACCGCTTAAAACAGCGTCACATTCAGTACCTGTTTTAAGTTCGATCCATTCACGTTCTGCTTTTAATTTTTCACCGTAAGACTGCGCACGGGCTTGAGCCGTTGCAGCGACCGCTCCCAGGAGACCGTTTTCAATGCCGCCCTTGGATCGCCCAAGAACATCTGTTTCCATCGACCCTTGAGCAAGCCCGCCAACAAAGGTCGTAATAATTTGGCCGGCCGTATTCTTGGCTCCATCTGAAAAGACTCGACCGATGACACCTGGCTGACCGTCTTTACTTAAAGCACTGGCCGCGATCTTTCGAATTTTTCCACTGGGCAAAGATATCTGACTAAACCTAATCTGCGCTCGATCTGTGCCTTTTTGAAAGCTGGCCTCACCATAAAAACGAGTTCCCGCTGATAAACGCAATCCTGACTCCGTGACTGAATCTAGAATTAATTCTGCTAACACGGGTACTGATTCCTGCGAAACAATAACGTTATCAATTAATCGAAGAGGGAGTCTTTCACCGGCGCGAAGTTGAGTTTTGGCATTCTGACCACTTCCAACGATCATCGAAGTATTGTAGTTCACTTCATTTCCACCACGCGGAACCGGAAACGAATTGACCGGAGGCCCCCACAAATTTTGAGCTGAACTTGCTTGTGCAGTTCTATCTGGCGGAGAACTTGAGTCTTCGTTGGTCCTTGCTTTTTCGATCTTTTCTATAAACTCAACAGGAACTTCTGTCGGTAAGATAAAAACAACAGAAACAAATAAAACTAAACCGATAATCGCCAAATTTCTAAAAGCCTTGAAATTAATATCTTTTTTCTGACTGACTTCATTTTCTTTAATAAAAATTGATTTTATTTTTATAAAGAGATTTTTTATCCCGCCAAAACTATTTTTCATTTTAGATATCACTTCCATAACGCAGCCTCAGAAATAGTTATCGAATTCGTTTTTGAACCTTTTAATTCGACGCGAATGGGTTTTCCTTTAACCAGATCAGATCGAGCAACGGATAGTCCAATTTTAAGTGGTTTATCCTTTGCTAATTTTGTATTTGATAAAAAAAGGCTATTAACAGTCTTTGAATTGTCACCTTGAAATACCCATACGTCTTCTGGTTTAATTGTCACAAACTCGTTTGTTTTTAGTTTCAGCAACAAATCAAGTAGAACAAAGTCATGTTGAGAAATACCAATTCGTTCAATTACTAAAATCAAACCGTTTGCATCGCTTGATTTTCCCGATTTCTGCCATCGTACTTGTGAATTTACACCATCTCTGAATGACGACAGAATATATACAATATAGTCAGCCGAATCCTGGGTAAGAGTTTGGAGCCGAATATTGTATCTTTTTTTATCGGCCACCAGATATAAATTGGTTTTGGCACTTCCTCTAAGGGGCTTTATCGTCACAGCCTTATCAAGATATTCAATCTTGAATGCCGATTGATCACCAATGATTGCCGACCGAATAGTTTCTGGTAATTGAATTATGGTCGCAATCCCAAGAGCCGTTTTCACTGTTAAAATTTGATCGTCACTGTAAACAACTTTTCTTATGTGCGCCGACGCAAAAAGTGAAAATATAGAAACGATGAAAAATATAAAATACCTCATCGCACAGCCTCTTCAGTTTCTTTTGATATATAAACTCCCCAGGGGTTCACGATGGTGCGATCATCCGTACTGAAGTGAAAAATAATTTTCATTTCGGTTGCGGCTTTCAGATTGTCAAATTCTGTAATACGATCAGCCAGAACCGTGACCTTTTTTTCTTTTAGATCGACAGTAATATTTTTTGGATAAACTCGTTGTTTGACTTTCTTTTCACGAACAAATTTTTGAACTTCCAGCATTGATTTTTCAAAGGCTTGAACCAATGACGGAACGACAAAAAACTTTGCTTTACCGAGGGATTCATTAATTGTTTTTTGGTCCCACGAATAACGATAACTTACATACTCCTTTACGGCGGATTCGATCTGAAGATCAGTGACTTTTGTTTCAACCTTTGCAACGGCGCCTGTGCTATCTAAAGCGATAACAAGCGGTCCTTGCTTAACCAGATAGAGTACAAGCAAAACTTGCAGGAACGTAATGGCAAGAAGGCCACCGCAAAGATACTTAATATTAAAGTTTTCTGTGGCAAACTGCTGCATGGCTTTTGGATAGAAGCTCGTTTGTAGCGTGATTTTTTTATTTGTATTCATAATGACACCTCCTTCTAAGACCCTTTGGGCCTAAATGTTGATTGAATATTTTGAAATTTCTGACTTGCATACGATCTTGTATTTGAAATCATTTCGCGTGATACCTGGTGAACAGTGGCAATTCTTGTCGGCAAAGCCACAGCAGCTAATGCCGCAGTAGTTCCAATTGTTTGCGCCGTAGCCTGAACTCCTTCGCCAATGAGGGATCGCATAATCATTGGTGTAAAAAGCAGAGCAATGGCGATCACAAAGTTCATCACGATCAAAGTTAAATACGATCCATCAGTTTGATAGATGTTTCCAAATGAAAGGGAAGTGAGCATTGCCGACATACTCGCCCATAGCACCTTCCATAGTGCCACTTCTATTAAGCCCCTATAAAGATTTGTAGTAATCCCTGCTGTTTTTGGAAAGACATAGCAGAGAATCATGAGCGGCGCGCAGACCGACAAAAGCACCCAATAAAAGTAATAAAGTGCAACTGTGATATAGCGTGCGAGTAGCAACAGCAGAAAACTTCCAAAGCTGAGTATGGCCATAAATAGATCATCAAATTTCAGAAGCAATACGTTTTTTGCGACCGCATAGCTTCTGGATTTTTCTTCTGCCATTCGCATGAATGTTTCAATCCCAGACATATTGTCAATTTTAAGGGCGAGCCCGTCACAAATATCTAGAATCAAATTTGAAACTTCTGGAAATGAAGCCAGCAGCAAAGCCGCAACGAACGATCTTTTTATAATGTCTGGATAATTTGAATCGCCAGATTTTAAATACCCAAACACCACTGAAAATAAAACAGCCACCGGCAGCATGATATAAAATAAATTACTCAGGCCGTGATGAAGGTCTTTAACGAGCGATCCTAAAACTTCTAGATTTGGAGTCATTGGCCACCTCCGATTCTTGGCAGCCTTGTGTCCTTCGGAAGGCTGCCAAAACCTCGGGATAGCCCCTGATAGTTTTCTTGAAAGTTTTGGGTCGCAAGTTTCTCTTTTCTAGTATCATAGGCCATATTTTGAGCCATGATTTTTAGCATTTGAGATTGCGTCCGCAGTAGCTGAGTCGAAACACCGATCAAAACCGCGAGTGCCTGATTCTGAAGTTTCCCGGCCCCTTGGGGACTAACCACTTGCGCGTGAAACAATATTTTATCCCGCTCGACATCAACTTGGTCGGCGTAGTCGTACAAATTTCTATTCATTGATATGACTTCGGCAACGCTTTGATCTTGCGATTTCATCAAATCTTCATCCATGCCGCTGGGAACAACTCCATACACCGACTGAAGTGCTCTTAGAACGGCATCAGCATTATTCAAATTACCATAGACCCCAGGATTAAAATTGGGATTAATAATTCGAATTAAATCAAGGCCGTTTCTAACTCCCGCGTTTATGTCACGCATGAGATTTAAGGTGTCCTTTCCGTTTTCAAGGACGTTTTTTAAAGTAATGACGGTCTGAATGGCCTGAGCCAAAATTTGAGTCAGCACGACAACATCGCCTCCGAAGAGGTCCGCTTTCGCGGATCTTGGGCCAATAAAAATTATCGCTGCAATTATCATCGCAGAAAATTTATTTTTCATGACGCCACCAATTTTGAGAAATTTTGGTAGGCCACTCCAAATGGCGCAAGTTCGCTAGCTTTCATTAAGGCATCTTCTAAAGATAATCCGTCGGACTTTAATGACTCTAGAAACTGATTGTCGCGGGCATCTGAGGTAGAAATCCAATATTCCAAAGGTGATGGTTCGATGCGAATAACTTGCCTTGATTCGCCCTCCATCAAAAAGCCTTCACTAAATTGACCTTTGCGCTGCTCAAGACTTTGAATCAATCGCAGTTCCTGGGAATTTAACTTCAAAGCATCGCGCAGAACAGCGGTGTCGCCCTTTTGAAGCATGACAAGTTTTGTAGCTGTATTATTTAAAATCGCTGGCCCCATTCCGCTTGCAATAATCTCTTCCACGCCCTGGGTAATAAAAGTGATTCCGCTGCCAGTTTTTCTAAATGTACGAGCTGCATACTCCATAAAGGAACTAGCCGCAGGACTCTTCAAAAGGTCCCATGCCTCATCGAGCAAGACTCGTTTTGGAATGGTCCGTTCAGCTTCCACTTGTTCTAAAATAAAATTAGTCAGAATAAGAATCATCACAGATTGTAAATCTGGATATTGCGATAGCCCTTTTAAATCAAAGGCAACGATTGGTCTGTCTGCCTCAATTTTGCCAGCTCCATCCAGCAACTTTCCATAAGGTGTTTTGCCGGTCCAAGGAAAGAGCATTTTACCAATTCGCTTCAATGAATCATCGCTATGGCTAAGACAGTACTTAGCCAAATCTGAAAGTTTTGGTGACCGCGCTTGATTTTCACCACGAACTGAATCAAACACTGCGGTCAGTGCTGCTTCTAATTGAACACGATCAAATCTGGATAATTTCTCGCCACTATCAACAACCATTTGCTCAATTACACTAACAAGACTTTTAATTCGCTCGCCAGTTGGCGGAGCTGATGGGTCGCGGAGCTCAAAAGGGTTAATGACATACTCACCTGTAAGATTAATTTCAAAATACTGGCCGCCAAGAACTTGAGTCATTTTTTTATAAGAGCCGCCGATGTCGATAATATACACCCTTGTGCCTCGCGCGATTTGCTGAAGCATTAAAAAATTGTTGGCAAAACTTTTTCCAGATCCGCTTGAACCTGTAACTAAAGCGTTAAAATTGCTAAGTCTGGCCGAATAGGAATTCATTGAATATAAAGTCCCTAGTCTTGTTTTTAAGAGGCATACTGGTTTTTCATCACCAGTGGCCGCGCCAAAGAGTGGGAAAAAATCGACAAGGTTGTTTGTCTTTAGTTTTTTTGACCTTACCAAATTTACCGGCGCCAGCGGCAAATCTGACTTAAATACTTTCCATGCGCCGACAGTCTCTTGAATTCCTTCAGATCCACTTAGGGTTTTAAATTTAGCTAAGACTTCTTTTGTGTGAAGATTAATTTTTCGAGCACCGGCTGTTGAATTTTCTTCGCGAATAATAATCATAAGTTGGGCTTGAAAAATTCTTTGCCCAGTTTCAATAATCTCACGAATCAAATCAGTCGTTTGCGATAGACGCGATTCGCTTTCTAAGTCTGAAACCCTATTTCCGCTGTTTGCTGATAGCGAGTGGGCCATTCGGCGCTTTTGATCAAGCCCCTTCATTTCCTTTGATTGGTCGGGGACGTTGAATGACAAAAACAATTCGTACTTAAAAGGTAAAGCCAAAAAGCCGCTCATCATTCCCGTAAATGTCATTTCCGGAAGTGTCTTAAGCGTTAGAACTCTAGTTTTCTGACTATCAAGAGTAAAGTCTTCCTGATCAAGCACCAGATCACCAAAGATCAATTGTTCTCGCGGTGAATTTCCGTCAATTGCAATACTGTTGCTATTTACTTTTGGCGCACCAATTGAGGAAGACCGTTTAGGGTTCAGATAGCGATACAATAAATTAATAAAATCATCTTTAGTCAAATCAGACGCTAAAAAACCAAGTGATGACAGCGAGCCTTTTGCGCCCTCTAGGGACTGCGATAAAGTTTGCAGCTGATCTTCGTATCCTTTTTCAAATTCAACTGAAAACTTTTTAGTTTGCCCTAATGAAAATGAATTCGGTTTTTGGCTCTGACTTGTCTTTATAAAAAAGTATAATCTTGGCCTAAATAATTCGCCATCTTCAGTTTGTTTTAATAAAACATTCGATCTCTTTTGATCGAGCGCGCAAAGAAACTTATTCTCCGTTGTTAATAAATCAACATGCCTTTTAACGACGCCGCCAACATCAGAATCATTGACCACCATAAACTGAGCTGTAACACCTTCTGGTAAGGAGTTAGCAAATGAACGCAGTCCAAAGGCAAGTTGATTAATACGTGATTCATCAAAGCACTCAATATCTAACGGCAATAACTCTAATCCTGAAGAAAGCGATCCGTCCCAAAGAATCGCGTGTGCTATAGGTTTTGATTCAATTTCCCAAAACGGCAGTTGTTCGCATAGTGATGCCTGGTTCATAATTCACCCCCTTTGTTAAATTTTCGATAGTGAAGATCTTGTGAGTTAGCCGAGAAAACAGTTGGCGAGATAAGATGCTCAAAATAATGTTGCAGAAACTGATCCGGCTTTCCTTTCTTAAAGAAAAATAAAATCAGAAAGAGTCCAAGACTTGTTCCAAAAACCATTGGAATTTTCATCGTGGTCGATCCAAAAATTAAATTCTGAACTGACAGATTTAAAAGCAAGATCAACACGTCTGACAGTTCAAGACCCAAAATTTTATTTTTTGTTTCTAGTGTTCTTGGGACCGATGAGGTCAATATATTGGCATCACTCATTAGCGCACCGTCTGCGATATAAAATCAACAATCGCCTGTGCGCCAAAACCGATGATACTGCCAAGAATCGCATACCACATATGCGTCTTGGCTTTTTCATTGCCGCTCATCAAACTAAAAGCCGCCCATGCAATCCCAATAATAGAAAGTGTCGGCAAAATAACTCGGGTCAATTTTGTCTGAATTCCCAATAGTGAAGACTCAACACTTGCAAGCCCTAGTTCTGGAAAGATTAATACAGTTGCTGTTAGCATAAAAATAAATAAAAACGATTTTCTGTTCATAAATGTACCTCCTGTGTTAGTTGTTTTAAGATGCAAGGCAGTCCTCCAGTCCTTCTGATTTTTCCGGAAACAAGCAAAGAAAAATATTTTCTGGGATCAGCTGAATTCTTAATGCGATAAAACTTCCAGCCAGTTTTCCTTCACCGATTCGATACCAACTTGATTTCATTTCGCCTGTCGGTAATTGGTATTCTTCAAGACTGAGAACAACGTACTTGGTATCATCATCGTCATCGGGCAATATGAAATATTGAGTATTAGGGTGCGTGAATAATTTAAGGCGAAATTTTTTAGATCCCGTTTTTAAATACGCTACGCCAACGCTTTCACCTTCAATGACTTCACCTGATGAAGTAATTTCCCCAGTATAAACACCATATTTTTCTGTTTTACGAATAGGGATCACATTACTAAATGGAAAATCGCTAGATTTATTCATGCTGAAAACCTTTCCATTTCAAACATTTCAACGACATCTTCCGTCCAGCCACATTCTGAGCAGGTTAGATAGCCGTTTTGAAAATCGGTAAGACCAGAACATTCTGGACAGCATTCACCATCATTAGGAGCACCAGATTTTTTAAAGTTTAGATATCGTCGTTTAAACAACGGGCTTGGTTTGCGACGCTCAATAAGTTCTCGTTCTGTGCGATAGATATCGCGCTTATCTTTTAAAGTTCTAGACATTAGAAATTCCTCCATTGGTTTTCTTCATGGGTTTTGCGAAATGGCTTTGACTCTAGTCGCTCCCAATCGCGCACGGTTAAATCAGCAGCTGAAAATGATTTTTTTAATCTTTCCCAAAAACTGATAGGTTCGGCTTTCTCAAGTGTAATCAGCGACAGATTTAATTCCGGCTGATCTTGGCTACTTTTAAATTTTTCTTTTGCATTCATAGATGCACCTCCTTGGTAATTTGTTAGTGAGTTCGTTCAACTGCGAACGACCTTTCACCTTTATAAATTGCAAGTTGGAGACATCTCAGGCTTGGCACGACTGAAATGCGAGCAAGTGATTGATTTGAAAATGAATTTTGGATTTTTTGGGAGTGAATGAATTCATACAAGGGTGGCGATTGACCGCCACCCTTGGTTTTCAAGAAGTTTCTAATTATTAATGTGTTAGCTTAAAAAACAAAGACTGGCGGGGTTCCGCCATGGTGGAACTTAAAATTTGCCAGTTAGTAGGAATAACGTTGAATTTGATTTTAGTTAGCGAACAACTATAGGGATTTCAGCGATCTGGCTTTTTGGAATTAAATAAACGCCGTATTGAATGCAGGACGCACGAACGTCATCATTGTCGAAGTGGCCAGTCACAAGGCACCTGATCGCGGCGTCAGGCATATCCTGAAGCCATTTAAGACCGGTGTCTCCGCCTCCCAAGTCGTAATCAAAAAGTAAAGTGCAATTGTCGGGTTCGCTATCGATTTCGTGCTTGATAGGTAATAGCTCTTTACCATGGCTCATGAATTTAGTTTGCTTTAGTAGCTCAGTATCATCGAACTTCAATTGCCATAACGCGCGCCCGGACTCTTGGTCATCAAGGACATATATTTTTGAGTCTGAATTAAATTTTAGCCTTGGCAAATACCATTTTGTTCGGTCATTGACTGGTAGTCTTATCGTCAAAGTCGATCCTAAACCGACGGTTGATTTAACTTCAATTGATCCATCCCAAGCAGACACGAATTCTTTCGCGTGCCAAAGGCCAACACCAGTCCCATTTTTTTTACCAAACGAAAAATCTTTATCAAAAATATTTGGTTGAATTTCTTTTGCAATCCCGCATCCCGTATCTGCGACAATAATTTCAATTTCAGCTCCCAAATCTCTGCACCTGATATTGATTCGGCCAGCATTATTCATTGCTTCGATTGAATTTGTAACTAAATTTCCTAAAATAGATCGCATCTCAACAGGTATATGTGTAACTAACGTCGATAAAATCATATCATCAATTTCAAAATGAAGATCAATTTCTTTTGGAACAAACAACTCAAGTTCTCGCCGGGCCTGAATGAGTGTTCCATAGATATCAGTTTTAGTTTGATCTGAGAGTTCCTCGGTTTTCGTATCGTCAAGTTTGGCAACTAAATCTTTTATTTGATTTATTGTAACCTGAAGCAAATCTTTATCTTTTGCTACACTAGACGGCAAGCGACCAGGAATTCGCATCAGAGCCGCCAGCGGAGTTCGTAAGTTATGTCGAACCTGGTGTGCTAATTCGCTTTTGGCGACCTTTTTTTGTAGCTCAAGATCCCGATGAAACTGTTCGACCAATCGTTTTCTCATAAATCTGGTTTGGGGAATAGAAACCAGATTTAAAATTAACCATATAAAAAATGCGTAAGAAACAAATCTAAATCGTGAATACTCATAGATAATTGTATCGGGTGGTCCATCACTTAGTTCGTTTGAAATTGTAGTTGAATACTCATCGGATGAAAACACTTTCCAAAAAGTCTTTTTGCCTTCAAGTTCTGCGCTTGGTGGCAAAATGAATGAGCGACCAGGTACTGTAGATTTGTACCTGATACTTATAAATTTCGAAAGTCTTGCTTCTTGCAAAATCAAAGAGGTTTCACGAAAATCACCAACTTTAACAAAGCGAGACAACAGCTTAGTATTGTCCTCAGCGACTGATTGAATATACAACGTATTAAAAATCAATGCCAACCCGAAAAATATCAAAAGGACCAAAACAGACACAACAATCTGTCGCTTTTCAAAGTCTTTGATTCGGCTCTCTGGAGTCATCGTAGTCATAGATCACCACTCATATTTACCACTTTGTATTTTGATACTTTTAATAGCGCAGATTTTAAAATTGGGATATCAGAATAAATTACTTCTTCTGAAACGAGTTTCGGAAAAAATGATTTGCGAAAATCATTTACTGGAATACTACCAAGCAGTGGACTAATTTTTGAAATAAACTCTTTCGAAATTTGCCAGGGCACACTTGAAGCGGATTGGTTAAGTTCATTTTTATTTTTTAACCAACAAAAACTCGGAATCGATTCTAAAAATGATCGCCTCTGCGAGTTTTCCATTGAATCTGACAGCGCAAAGCCAAAGGATTTTCGCTCGATATCTGAAATTTGGCAAACCAGACCATATAGACTAGTTGGCGTCGCCATTTGAAAAAAGCGTACTTCGCATTCTGGATTCATAGCTAAGAATGTATTGGGTAAAATAATATCAGATTTTACTTCGATAAGCGGTATCCTTTTATGAAGATGCTCATCTAAATAAAATCTTTCTAATGTTTCAAATTTTGCGTGTGCTTCGGGGCAATGACTACCACCAGAAACCGCTAGACCGACTGAATTAATATTTTTTGCCGCACAAATGATTCTTTCAATACCCTCTGCGACTGACTTCTCAAATGCAATTTCACGATTATCATCAACGCCGCGCCCCTCGATTTCAGTTCCTTGCCACATAATCTTTGTGGAAAAATCAAATAGTCCGGGTGCAAGTTCGCCTGTCCCTTTAAATTCTGTAAAGGTAGGCGCAAGCACGGTTCGGTTCAGATAAAGCCATGTGGCTAACGGAGTTTTATGCGCCATAATTGATTATTTGCATAGAGTTCAGATAATTCGACCTTCCACGGCTTCCTAACCAATGCGGCATAAGGCAATGCCATCAGCGGAACGACCGTTGGCCTAGTTAGCGCTTCAAAATGCAACTCCTTTAGTTTTTTTATTCGTTTTTCTTTGTCATCAGTTGCCATATAATTAGCTAGCCACTGGGTGCGCTCAAGTTTATCCAGACCGAGAACACCAGAATTGAGTGAATACGAAATCAGTCCTATGTCTTCCATAAAACCTGTGTCGGTAAACCCAATAAAAGCATGCGGAGTATCTTCAAGCCGAAGGTCCTTCTTGAAATCAGGAATATATCCAATCAAATTCGCATCCACATGTGGTAAAAGTTCTTTGATGGGTTCTGCCCATTCTTCAAGGGTTCCGCGGCGGATAATTCCAAGTTGAATTTTGCGATTCGGGTCTATGGTTTCCTTTTCGGACTCTGTTTTTAGGCGATTTTGTTGGTCGACGGTCAGTCCACCTTCACTTAAGTTCGGAAAAAATTCAGACCGTTGCTCGACGCCAGCAACTCCCTTATATATTTTATTGAATGCGAGCTTAATCTTTTGACCGATATAACGGCGTTCCGATGAACTAAATTCTTGTTCACCTTTTTGAGTAAACACCAGCACTAGCGTTCTAATTTTCATTGTTACCAGAAGCTCTGCATCTGAAGTTTTTTGAGCAAAATTAATTACATCCTCAGGTTTTGACGCATCTATTGTCGTAATGTGATCTACGCTACCATTTGCAAATGCCGCCAAACTATTAGTTCCAGATTTTAAATCCGTTGGAACAAAAATAATTTTCATTGCGATATCGTCTGCTGCGAAATAATGATTTTGGTTTTTTACCAATTGGATACTGCCGTTACCGTCATCGCTTTCGACTGAATAGGGGCCACTTGTTTCGCTATAATTTATTATTTTAAGCGTGATAGGATCAACACTTGATTTTGGAATGATCGCAAAATCGATTGCACCGAGCATTGGCAACAAAAACGATTTTTTGCCATTAGCATTTAGAAAAACAGTATTGCCCTCTTGTCTGATACCAGGACATTCTTCTTCGGTAGACTTAATCTCGATTCCTGGACAGACAATATCTCGGAAATTTCCGTGCGTGTTGCCGGATAGAACTAGAAGTCGCTTTAGCGAAAAAATAACATCATCAGCCGAAATCTTTTTCCCCGAAATCGTTTTAAGACTATCCCTAATAGTGAGTTTGAGTTCGTCACCAGCCCATTCAACCTTTTCAGCTACGCCGGGCTCAACAGAACCACTTGCTGAGATTTCAACAAGTGGCGAATAAATATTTTCTAGAAAAATATATTCGTAATCAAAATTAATATTCGTGGGTTCATAAGCTGTTGACTTAAGTCGCACTGGAAATGCGACCCTTAGAGTTTTATCGTTTTGATTTGCTTTCATAGAAACAGCTCCTCCGAGCATCAATAAAATTGATAGGACAATAATAGTTTTAATTTTATTTATTGTCATAAAAATTCTACTTTGTTGCAGACGCAGCTCCAGGACCGCCGCCAAAGCAGACCGTAGTTGGATGTACATCGCCGTTTTGAATCTGACCTTCAGCTTCGAGTAAGCTTAAAATATCTTGGTCAAAACTGACACACTGATTTTCAGTTGTTGAAAGTGTTTTAGTCTCTCCAAGAATTTTGATCGCCCATGCAATTTGACGAAGCTGAAGTACAGTGAGTTTTTTAGCTTGTGCTTCGTCTGCTAAACTTGATGAGCTGACTCCAAGTAAACCTGTGATAAAGATCATTATTGTTTTTTTCATTCTTTTCCCCCTTGTGTAAGTTCACGTTTTAGTTCAATTCCATATTTTTTCATCTTTTCTCGGACAGTGCTGCGACTAATGTTCAGCATGCGTGAGGCTGCTGAAATTGAGCCGCTTTCCTCGATGGCCTTTAGTACAATATTTTTTTCTTTAGCCATTTTAGTGAATTTTAAAGTCTCAAGATCAATTTTCTTTTGAGAAACTAAATTGGGATCTTTTCGATCTTTCAGAAGTTCAATTTCTAAATGTGGGCCAGTTGAAAGATTCGTAAGAAACCGTATGCAATGCTCAAGTTCCCGGACATTGACCTTCCCCCTAAGACCTAGCCAGTTTTGAGTTCGCTATTTACCTGCTTTGTTGATCCTTTACTTTTTGCATACTCTGAAGGTGTAAGACCGTTAAGACTCGAATGCGGTCTGTAGGTCTCGTACTCCGTTTTCCACTTCTGCGTCAGAACCCTTGCCAAGTCCAAATTGTCGAATAGATTTCTATCCAAACATTCTGCTCTGAACTTGCCGTTCAAAGATTCAATATATCCGTTCTGCTGGGGTTTTCCTGGTTCAATAAAGTGCAATCGGACCCCATTTAACGTTGCCCACCGCTGCAGGCTCCTAGAGCGAAACTCAGGACCATTATCGACCACCAGCGTTTGTGGCTTTCGGCCAAACATTCTCAGGCGTTCTAACGTCGCTGCCACATCAACACCTTTAAAGCTACTTCGGACCACTAGGTCCGGCATCTCACGCGTACAGTGGTCAACCATCGTTAGGAACTTAAGTTGTTGATTGTTTGCTGCGCGATCATGGACAAAGTCCATCGACCACACTGAATCTGCCTCCTCGGCCTGCGGGAGTGCCAGTCGTAAGTGACGAAGTTTTTTACGCTTCTTTTTTATCCGCAATGATAGTTTTTCCTCTCTGTAAATCCGCTCAGTTCTCTTTTTGTTGATCGGGGCCTCATTCTCCCTGCGGACCAGGTAGTGCAGCATTGGATGACCGTAAGCGGGATGCTGGGCCGCTAGCTCCTTCATGCGCACTCGAAGATCCGCATTGCGATCAGGCTTCTGCTGATACCACCAGGTGTATCGATTGATTTCAAATATCTTGCAGGCCCGCCGTGCCGTAATTCCATGGCTCTCAATCGCTGCGCGCGCAAGAACCTTTCGCTCAGAGGGCCTTCCTACTTTTTTCCCAGAGCCTCTTTCAGAATCAAGTTGTCCAAGGACAGATTTGCAATAAGCTTCTTCATTCGGGCATTTTCTAGTTCAAGCTCCTTGAGGCGTTTGGCCTCGGTCGTGCTCATAGAGCCGTACTTCTTTTGCCACTTATAGAACGTTGCATCTGACACCTTGTGCTGGCGGCAAAGATCTTCCACTGACTTCCCCGCATTTCTCTGACCCAAGATTTCAATAATCTGCTCTTCTGTGAACTTACTCTTTTTCATCGAAAAACCTTCTTCTGCCCGTTTTTTGGGCGTTTATATCAGGCTTTTACGAACTTTCAAGTGGCTTGGTTTATTGGGGGAAGGTCAACATTACCAGGCCAATTGAGTTTCTTCAGCTCGTCCACTGAAGATTCAAGTAAAATTGAATCTTGACCTTGCTCTAAATTGGCCATTTTTAAAAAATGGTGAGCTAAAATAGGAATATCTTCTGGGCGTTCACGGAGTGGTTTTATATGTATAGGAAGAACGTTTAGTCTAAAATACAAATCTTCACGAAACAGATTTTTTTCGATTAAATTTTCAAGTGGAGCATTCGTAGCTGCCACAAGCCTAAAATCAACTTTTTTTGTTTCATTAGAGCCAACTGGCATAATTGTTTTTTCTTGTAGAACTCGAAGTAAACTAGCCTGTAAGTGTTTTGGTAGCTCGCCAATTTCATCAAGAAATAGCGTGCCACCATTGGCGGCTTCAAAGTATCCAATTCTGTCTTTTGCAGCTCCTGTAAAAGATCCTTTTTCGTGGCCAAAGAGCTCACTCTCGAACACCCCCGATGAAATGCTGGCTAAGTTTACTGGTATGAAGGGCTTATTCGCCCTTGATGAGGCGTTATGAATAGCTCTAGCGACTTTTTCTTTTCCAGTACCCATTTCACCACGGATTAACACAGTGTCATTTGCAGGGCCGAATTTTAAGATTAATCGTGCTACTTCAGCCATGGATTCAGAAACGCCAACCATGCCAACAGATTCGATTAATTTTTGATTCTCACTTTGACTTGAAATTGAAACAGGCTTTGTGCGTTTTTCAACCTCACGACAAGCACGGTGCAAGATGCTTAATAGTTTTGCTTCACCAATATCTTTTTCAATAAAAAACACAGCACCTGACTCCAAAGAATCATTGTGGGCATTTACTGAATCATCTCCAGAAAGTCCTAGCACTGTGAGATTTGAATTGTATTCTTTTAGCTTTTTAATTGTGTCAGGTCCTTTTAGGTCAGGCATGTGGTAATCAATCAGAGCTAGTGAAAATGGAATCAATTTCTGCCGAACTACTGCGACCGCTTCGTCGCCGCTTGACACAGCTTTAACATAAAAGCCTTCTTCTTCTAAAAATGAGCTCATTGATTTTCTAAAAGCAAAGTCGTCATCGACTAAAAGGATATTGTGCTTCATTCCGGCGACCCCTCCGCAAATTCACATGAAACCACTGTTACAAATATGGTGCCCAAACTTTTTACAGACAATTAAGCATTAGACTTAATGTATTAGATTTGACTTTTGGCAGAGCCAAAAATTGGGAAGAATTAATGAATTAAATTCATGGTCAAAATGCACCAGTGATTATTGAAAGCAATAAATACCTGAAAGACAAAGGAAAGTGATCAATTCGGGGGTGGCGGAAGGCCGCCAGGGTCGTTTTAGGAACTCACACCTAAGTCCAGTTTTTTTTCAGTTTATGGGTGCGAATAAACAATGTGAAGGTCTAGTGATTCGTCTAAAAATTGGACACAACAAGGGCTTCTAAAATTTCTTTAGTTTTATTAGCTACCTGCCGATAAGAATCATATATGCAAGAGTGTATTAAAATGAAAATTTTTTTGAAAAAGGCGACCTTGATTGCAATGACAGTCATGAGCGTAATTTCATTGAGTGGTTGCCTTAGCGGAGGAGATTCTGGTGGCTCATCGTCTCCGGCGTCATCAACTCCCACTCCAAGCACGCCAACTACAAAGGATTTTGGGTTCTCTGGGGTTAGTTCTGTAACGGCCCTAGGATCTACGTCATTAAGAATTCAGTGGAGTTTGGCAACAGATACGTCTGTAACCGGGTATAGAGTGTACGAAATGGGAACAGACGGAACACTTACAGCAATTGCAAACGTCTCTTCTTCGACTACAAGCTACAATCATTCATCTTTGACGGCTGGAACATTTCACAATTATGTGGTGCGAGCATTCGATGCGACTGCAAACGATGGAAATTCAAATTTCAAAGGGAACTATACCTTTTCTGGGGCTACGTCTGTGAATATTACAGGAACCACGACTGCAACAGTTAATTTCGCAGCGGCTGGAAGTTTTGCGGACTCTGTCAATGTTTATGGAACATCCAGAGGTGTAACGACATTGCTAGGAACTGCATCGAATTCAGCGACGTCATTTTCTGCAACTGGTTTAAAGTCAGGATCAACCTACACATTTAGTACGAAGGTGGTTGCCGCTGGAATAGAGTATGACAATTCAGTAACACAATCTGCACAGACGACATCACAAACATCGACCAAATATAAAGGTGTGCTTTTAGTGCAAGCTTATGGTGATGCTCCGGGTGCGCCAACAGGTACGCCGCAATCTAGAAAAACAGTGATCACTTGGAATGCTTTCACGGGTGCGACAGGTAGCACAAAGTATTCATTGGTCAGAACTGGGTTAGGAAATACGTTAGATTCTACGACGACAACAGCATGCACAAGTGGTATGACAACAAGCTGTCAGGTGTGTTCACCAACAGGAACTGGCGCGCAAACATGTACGGATAGCAATGTGGCTTTAAGTCCGCAGGCTTACGATTACGCAGTGGTTTTGGTTCCAACAACAAATTGGCCTGAAGAAATGCCAGCGAGCGATTCTGCGTATAGAATTACTGTTCATATTCCGCCAACGAATATGGTTTTGGTGCATCGTGATTCAGTCAATTATGAAATGTGCCAGCTGATGGGCATATCAAGTACCGACCCTTTAAACCACCAGCGTTGTATCTACACTGGCCTTGGGGCTGTGCCTTATTCTTCAGGTATTGGCACATCGCCGCTAAATTTGAACTCCGGATTTTACGATTTTGGTTATAATCTATTTGTTGATAGATGGGTGGCCGCCTGTAATTGGACCCGAAGCCAAGCCTCTGGCGGCACCGGAATGTGTGGCGCGGGAAATACAGCTGGTAATTGCTTCGGAACGGCAACACCTGATGCAACTATTGGCGTTCAAGGAAACGTATACTACGACACCGATGGGGGTACTTGCTACTATCGTCAATCGGGAAGCTGGGTAGATTTGAACAATTCAGGCTTAAGCTCCGCGGAAAGAGCCTTGGCTTACACAATAGACCCAGTATCAAATGGTGGTTACAAGCCGCCGATGGTGAATATCAATCAAACAAATTCCATGTCGACATGTCAGGCGACTGTAGACGTGAATTACGGGGCTAAACGGCTACTGCGTCAAAGAGAATATCGAGCAATGGCTGCATGGCGAAGCCTTACGGGTGAGCCCAATATGCTAGGTGTTGCTGACCCACTAACAGATACCCAGATTTCAAGTTACGAGAGCACTAGCGGAGCGACAACTCACACGACCCTAAACTATTGTAATGCAAACACTCACTCAGGGATAACTGCGACGACTTTTACAGGGACAGAATTAGCCAGAGTTGCCGCTGGTGGACCTGCTTCATTCAATATTGGTAGTGTAGGAACAAAAAACTGTGTCTCTCGATTTGGCGCTCAAGATCACGTAGGAAACGTTTGGCAATGGGTTAGCGATCAAATGACTTGCAGTACCGTCAGCCATACGTGTTCAGGAACTAGTTCAGCATTGGATAGTTCAAATGGATATTCTTCTGGATTTGATATGAACAACTTTCTTTTCAATGGAGTTCAAGGGCCGGGTGCAACGACTGGTGGCCAGGTTGCAGCGAATTATACGTCAGATTGGACAATTTCTAATGGCGTCGTTGGCGGTACAGGTCAAGGACAAGGGTTTGGCGCCGGTTATTTTAATTTTCCTTTAGGTTTGCCGATGTTCGGCAACGACAGCGGCAATGCCAAGCAAATTTCTACTATGACGGCAAAGTTTCATAGTGACCGATTTTATCTTTATACCGATAACGGAAATTCTTCGCGCGGTCTGTTTGCCGGGGGCTCTTGGAATCTTGGTGGCCTTGTCGGTCGTTGGACGTCGAATTGGACTTATTCGCCCACTAGTGCGTACGCCTATATCGGCTTCCGCTGTGCCTTGCCTGCCGAGTGACGTGATTTTTGACGGCAAACTTGCCGCTGTAGCGGCAAGAAGTGGCCGAAGGACACTGGTTTGACGGCAAGAATCGCGATTCCCCTATCCATTATCAAAAATTTTTAATTCGAGTTAGGACTCTAAATAAAAAATCAAATGATTCAGAGTAGTCAAATACATCGCGAAGCGATCGGTAAATTTTTTAGCAGGCTTTTTTGCTTAAACAAAAAGCAAAACCATCAAAATGAAGTAGATTGATTGATATTTTAGGATTCTAGAAGTAGAAACAGGCGATTAAGTAAATAACTTGATATTTGTTTTAAACAAAGTCGTCAACTCTAACAGTTATGGAAAAAAATGTGGGTGTCAATTCAACAAGTAGCAAAAATGTATGCAAAACCCGAACGAACCCTCAGGCACTACGCCGCCCAAGGAAAAATCATTGTTAGAAAGAAAAATCGTAATTGGGAATGCAGTTTGGCATCCGTCGAAAGGTTAGGATGGAATCAGGTTAAAACGATACTCTCAAGTCCAATTGCAGCCGATGCTTCTGGAAATGAAATAAATACGGCAGATAAAAATTCAGTCATTCCGAATCAATTAGAGGAACCAGGCCGTAGTCTGAAGAATGAGGCAACCAGGGAAGCTAAGAGATTTGTTCTATCAAATCTTGGCGTATATCAAGAGCTACTAGAAATGACGAAAAACTTAAAAAAAGAATTGAATGAAAGCCTTGATGGCCAAGTCCTCTTTGAAAGTGCATTTAAAAGTATTCAGTATATTGGTTACGGCTTTTATAGTTTTGATAAAGCCAGCAAGGTACAGTATTTTTGTCAGGCAAGAAATCAATTAATAAACTTATTGGTTCATATCGAAGTTATTTCTGAAAACACTAAGAATCTGGAAATAAAAAAACAACTTGAAGATCACATTTTACCTGGGCTGGGTGGGCTCATCCGGCGATCTGAAAAAAATATTGTAGGGAAAAACAATGGCCAAAACTCAAGGTCCACAAATATTACAAAAAATTGAATCACTGTATATTGAAATTCTTCCGATTCTAAAAAAGTACCCAAAAACTGAAAAATACACTCTAGCGGAAAAAACCGAAAACTTTTATCTTGATGCCATCGAGGAAATTTATTGGTCCACATACAATAGAACCGATCGCGTTGCGCATTTGTCGAACGCCAGAATTAAATTTCAAATGGTTTGTTTTCAATTTAGAATCGCTAGAAGAATGGGTTTTGTTTCAGAGGGGCTCTACGAAAAAATCTCTTTAGAGATAATTGAAGTTGGCAAAATGATTTCGGGGTGGATTAAAAATGTCGATAAAGGCGAACACCGTGCCGAAAACCTATAGTAATTTATTTGATGAAATTTCAGATTTCAAAAAATTGCGACGTTGTTTTTATAAAGCCTCAAAAAGCAAATTTTATCGTCATTCAATAGTTCACTTTAATCACAATCTTGAAGAAAATATTCTTAGCATTTCGCAAGAACTTAGGGATGAGACTTATCAATTTGGGAAGTACCGCTGTTTTTATGTTCATGAACCGAAGAAACGTTTGATCGAGTCGGCTTGCTTTCGAGATCGTGTCGTTCATCATTCAATACATCAAACCCTTGAGCCAATTTTTGACAATCAATTTTATTACTATAGCTACGCCTGCCGAACTGGCCGAGGTCATCACCGTGCGGCTTTGTTGATGAAAAAATGGGTTACCTTGAATCCAGATAAAGTCTTTCTCAAATGCGATATTAAAAAGTTTTTTCCAAGCATTGATCGCGAGATTCTGATGAATATTTTATCAAAAACAATTGCTGACGAAAAACTTCTTCAGTGCCTGCGTAAGTTGATTTTTAATGCACCTAATACAGGAATTCCAATTGGAAATTTAACAAGCCAATTGTTTGCAAATATTTATCTAAATGAGCTGGATCAATTCATAAAACGACGACTTCGGATAAAAAAATATATTCGATACATGGATGACTTTGTTTTGATCGCCGATTCATTCGTTGAAGCTAAAACTTTAAGGACTCAGATAGAGAATTTTTTGCGGGAGAAATTGAACTTAGTTCTAAGTCCACAAAAAGTTCAGATTTCTATTTGCCGTGAAGGAATATCTTTTTTGGGCTTCATTATCAAGTCTAATGAGATGCGCCTTCGTGGAGATTTTTTTAGGCGCATGAACAAGAAACTACAAAAGGCTCGATATCGGGCTTTGTTGGTAAAAGAAAGTGAAAAATATAATTCTCATCGGGGAATAATTCACCCTTACCTGATGACTTTAAATTCCTACCTTGGACATATTAAATATTGTTCTAACAACAAGTACTTGAAAAAAGTTATTTTGAATGTAGATTTAGGTTTATTAAAGGACTCAGAGATCTGTTAATAGGCTGCTGTTGGGGGATTTATCTTCGCGCGGTCTGATTGCCGGGGGCAATTGGAATAATGGTGGCAATGTCGGTCGTTGGACGTCGAATTGGAATAATTCGCCCACTAATACGAACAACAATATCGGCTTCCGCTGTGCCTTGCCTGCCGAGTGAGTGATTCAAAAGTGAATCGGATTCACTTTGCCAGAGCCAAGAATAGAAAAGCTATTTTTGGGCGTGCAATTTAGAAATCACAAGATCCTGAGTTCCTGGTCAGGTTGTTTTAATAGATCTGACGAAGGTGTCTTGATAAAGGCGTGGGCTTTTTTAAACCCCACGCCTTTTTTTGAAATGTTGAATGGAAATTGATTGAACAACGGATCGATAGCCTATCGCTTTTAATTTTATTGCATAAATATACTTCAGATAAAATCGCAGCTATATGCAAAATGGAAGAGCTCACACGTTACAAGGTGTAAATGCTGGTATAAATATGCAAAAGGCACTAACATTAACAAATATGCCAAAATTTAAGACGATTAAGAAAAAAGTGAATAAAGACATCCTGCCAGCAAGCTATAAAAAGCTGTTGGAGAATATAAAAACACAAGCTCGTGCAGCTCAGTCTCGCGCTGTTGAAAAAGTTAATCAAGAGATGGTGTCGTTCTATTGGTCTGTTGGTAAAGCAGTTCATCAAAAACTCGATAAAGAAAAATGGGGAAATGCGGTCATTGAAACGCTCTCCAAGGACCTTCAAAAAGAATTTAAAGGCTCATTAGGATTTTCGAAATCAAACATCTATTCAATGGTAAGCTTTTATCGAACAACGCTTGAAAACCCAATTTTCCAGTCACTGACTGGAAAATTGAGCTGGACACATATTGCATTACTTTTAGGTCAAATTGAGGATAAAGATAAACTCAATTTTTATGCTCAAAAAACAGTTGAGCATAATTGGTCTGTGCGAATTTTAAAGTACCAAATCGAATTAAAGGCATTTGAAAGAACAGCAAAAACGCAGACAAATTTTAAAAAAGCTCTTCCGCGAAAAAACGAAAAACATCTTTCTAGTGCAGTAAAAGATGAATACATTTTCGATTTTTTAGGACTTGAAGACGAATTTTCTGAACGTGACCTTGAACAAGCACTTCTAAAAAAGATAAATGAGTTTCTTGTTGAAATGGGTGGCGTGTTCACTTACGTCGGCAATCAGTTTCGTTTAACTGTTGATGGTGATGATTTTTTTATTGATGTTCTTTTATTTCACAGAAAACTTCGTTGTTTGGTTGCTATTGAATTAAAAATTGGCGAATTCAAACCTGAATATGCTGGTAAGATGCAGTTCTATTTATCAGCTTTAAATGAACAGGTGAAACGGCCAGAAGAAAATCCATCAATCGGGATTATTCTATGCAAATCAAAGAAGCGTACCATCGTTGAATACGCTCTTAAAACTGCACAGCAGCCAATGGCCGTTGCGACCTATAGAGTAACCACAGAATTACCAAAAAATCTTAAAAATGAGCTTCCCAGTCCCGAACAAATGGAGTCTCTTTTTGAGATTAAAGAGGTAATTTTCCAGTCATCGACTGGAAAATTACAGAATCCGAAAGAATCAGGAAAACGCGCGGCAAAAGTAACTAGGAAAAAGGCGAAATGACTTTGGATATACTGAAAACCTCTACAAATATGAAATTAAGGATGAATTTCAACCGGTGTTTCGGTTAAAATCGCTTCCGAAAGAGCATCTTCAGAGAATTTTCTGATTTTAAAGTTAGATTTGAATTGAGAAGTTTGAGTCTCGAACATCCACTCAAAGTACCCCTCCTGCAACTGAGAACTTTTGAGAATGATAAGCCCCGGGTCATTTTGCTTTAGATTGACGTCAACAATGGTCTGATTTTCATTGAAATAAATTTTCATTCTACAGGTGTCTGGACATCGAGCCATAGATCCAACGACGATGTCCTTAGGGTTTTTAACAAGAAAAAGAGTGCCATCGACTGGTGTCGGTAAATCAAAGTCAGTGCTGTCTTCCTTGCTCGATCCAGGGTTCAGTTTTTCTTTTGTCGCCTCAACATTTTTAGATTGATCTGGTGTCTCAGTTTCCGCCTCAGTATTATCGGGGGTTGAATTTTTGACTTTATTTGATTTTTCGGTCTCACCTTGCGTTAAATTTGTGTTTTGCGTGTAAGCAGTTATTTGAATTCCACTACTCAGTTCATTTTTAATAAAATAGGTGCCTTTTTGAAGAATGACTTTTTCAATGGTGGCTCCTTTTTTAATTAATATTGTTTGTTCGCCCGTCACTTCAGCTTTGACAACTCCTTGACTAAGCCTGATCAAAGGTAGCCCATCCACTTTTCTGATTCTTAGATAGGAGTTTGGCTCCACAAATAACTTTGCATTTTCGTTCAATTTTATGCCCAGAGTGGCTTCGTCTTTCGTGAAGATCGAATCCCCCACGTAGACTATTTGCTTTTCAATGGTTGGCAACCAGAGCGAATCAATAGTCGTTCGTTTTGACGATGGACCTGATTTAGTATCGATAAGGGCCATTGGCTGCAAACCAGTTTTGAGTTCGTTAATAAAAATAAGAAAGACACTTTCATTACTAAGACTATAGAGACTGAACAACAAGGCTGCGCCAAAAAAATACAATACAAACTTCTCTAAGATCCGACCAAAGGCAAGACTTAAGTTGTGTAGTTTAAAAAAACTGACTTTATTTGGCATAACTTCTATTATTATCTGGTGAGTTTAAGAATCAAGTTTTTAACATTATTAGTAGGAATTCCATCCCTTTGCCTCGGGCTTTTTTTGTATTTTGCAATTTCGACTTTTGTAAATGATAAAAAAATTTCTTTGCTTGAAAATCAAGTCAATCTTTTGAACTCGGCTAATTTATTCTTTTTAAATGCCGACGGCGCTGAAAATCTAAAAGAGTCTGTCGAGAAATTAAAAAAACAAGAAGGTTTTGAATCTTTCGTCGTTGTAACGACAACTGGAAAAATATGGCCAGATCAAAATGGAGATTTGTCATCAATATTTGGAACTGACGCTTATCAAAAGCTCTTGGGGCAAACTAGCAGTGAAGGTAGCTTTGAAGTCAAAGATAAGCAGAATAAGGGTGTTTTATTTACTTTTTTAAGAGTCAATCTAAAAGGGATAGACCCACTAATTTTTGTGATGACCTCGCCCGTTTCGCTGGCTGACCGGGCCTCACTGTTGTTCTTACTTAAGGCGCTTTCTGCTTTTATCGCGCTTATATGTGTTGCGGTGTTGTCATCCATAGTGTTTTCAAATCGACTGACTAAAAACATTAAGCTTCTTTCAGTGGCGATGGTTGATTTTGGTCAAGGTAACTTTCAAAGCCAATTGCCTGACGATTCAAGTGACGATGAGGTCGCAACAATGGTGCGACAGTTTCAGGCCATGAGAAAACAAATTCAAAGTTTGATCTTTGAAAAAGAGGAAAAAACAAAGATTGAAACTGAAATGAATTTAGCTGGAAATCTTCAAAAAAGTTTTTTTCCAGAACCATATTTTAAATCGTCTGCTGTAGAGTTTTCGGGATTTTTTCAGCCAGCAAATCACGCCGGTGGTGACTGGTGGTACTACTTTTTATCAGAAGGAAAATTTGTTTTTCTTATCGGTGATGTCACAGGCCATGGGTTGAATTCAGCGATGCTGACAGGGGTAGCAAGATCTGCAATGAGTTTGATCTCATCTGCTTTTGTGTCTCCTATGGATGTTTTGCAAAAGCTGAACAAAGTTATTTATGATACCGCACAAGGCAAGCTCATGATGACTTGTGTGGTAGGATCACTTGATATTTCTTCTGGCGAACTTACGTTAGCCAATGCCAGCCATGAAGTTCCGTTTGTGATTCCAGCAACTGATAAGACCTTGAGTAAAAAAGATTATACTTTTTTGATCTCAGATCCCGGACCAAGGCTTGGCCAAAGGCTAGATGCGACCTATAAAGAAATTAGTTTTAAAATAGAAGAAAAAAGCGCCTTGGTCTTCTATTCGGACGGCCTAGTAGATACCCAAAACCCGCAAGGCGAACCTTTTAGCGAACGATCCCTTTACAAGCTGATAGGGAAGGACCACAAATCGCAAAACTCGTCACAAGAGATTTTGGAGAAAATGCGTCGATTCATTTTAGACTACAAATCTACCGCAGAACTAGTCGATGACTTGTCCTTTTTTGTGGTCAAATATAATCGATCTGAAGTCTCTGTGGAAAATCCAGATAAAAAAATATGAATAAGGAGATCAAGTGAGAGTTCAAAGAAACAATTTAAAAGTACATGCGATCGGTCTATTTCTTTTTTTAACTCATTTGACGTCGTGTTCTAGTAAGCTGATCGTGCAAAGCGATCCAAGTGATGTCGAAGTATTTGCTTCAGTGCAGAACTCTAGTCAAAAAAAGCCAATAGGTAAGACACCATTAGAAATCAAATATTCTGATCTCTACGAAAAAGCAGGAGTTACACCTTCTAACGGGGAATTTCTTTACATCAGTCTGGAGGGAAAGGATTATGATGTCGAGAAGGTGTTGTTGCCACCTACGCCGTATGGTCTGACGTCAAGTCATGTTTTTGTAAAACTGACTCCACTTAAAGACGTCAGTCAGGCCAAAGAGATTCTTCAAAAACTGCATATCGCACAAAAATTTGCTCAAGCAGCACAATTTGAAAGGGCTCTTGTTGAAATTGATAAAGTTTTAGAGGTTGATCCAAACTTTATTCGAGCCCTTTCTTTAAAGGGGTCTGTATACTATTTGCAGAAAAATTTTGATGAGGCCCTAAAGTGGTTTGAAAAAGCTTTGTCACTCGATGGTTCATTTGAAGAGGCCGTTAAAATGATCTCTAAGATCAAAGAGGAAAAAAAGAAATGAAATTCACTGGAATACGTTTCATTTCTATAGTGTTCGCAGTTTTGAACTTAACTTGCACGTGCTATGCGGGACAAACTAGAACTTTTTTCAATATCGGCTTGGGCGATGCGGTCGTCAAATCAGCTAGCGCCACAAAAGCAACAAGAAAAGAATCTCCGGGAGCCTTTTCGGTCAATATTGATTTTCCTTTATCGGCTCAGTATTATATTTTTGCCGAACATTTTAGAAGTCTTGGCACGAGTGGATCTTCAGTTGGATTTACCGGTGCTGGTTTGAAGTTCTATCCATGGCTGAGCCCTCAACAAACTAAAAAAGTAGTGGGCAAAGACAAATCTGAGATATCTCATCGTGGATTTTTATATTACGGTGGTGGCGGCGTAGGTTTTTCACAGGCTTCTGTACTGAGCAATTCAACCCAAGAGGATGCATTAGCCGCTGGTCTTTATGTTTCTTTAAAAGCTGGCGCAGAATATCCTTTTAGCGACTTTTGGGGTGTGGTGAGCGAATGGAATTATGGCACAGCATTGGCGGGGTCGGGAAAAATTGAAGCCGTAAATTTGCTATTTGGAACTTATTTCACATTTTGATTTAAATTTTGTTATTATTTTGTTGTAGCTCGTACAAGCTTTAAAACAATTCGACGATTTTGACTTTGGTTTTCAGCAATAGCTTGGTTATTATCGTCTCGGTTTGGTAGTACTGGCAAAGTGTCCGCAAACCCGATTGCTCTTAAATGTTTTTTTTCAAATCCGTTTTCTTCAAACAGCCTCAAAACAGCCGATGCTCGATGACTTGAAAGCTCCCAGTTGCTTGGAAATTTATCGCTATTTATCGGATTGTCATCGGTGTGACCTTCGACGACGACATTAAATTTAGAGTTTTGCCGTTTCACAATAGGGATAACTTGCTTGAGCATTTCAATGGCTTCGGGTTTTAATTCAGCAGATCCCGATTCAAAAAAGACCGAACCTCGAAAAGTAATAGTCAATCCTTTTTCTAGCTCATCAAATACGGCTTTATCGTTCAAACCACTAAGAGCGACTTTGTCTTTAAGCTCAGTCTTCATTTGCTGAAATGGTTTTTGGTATTCGCCACCGAAAAGAGTCGTGGTTTCTTTTTTTACTTTCTCAAAAGCTTCAATATCAATTTTTGAAAAACTCATAAGCAGCACGAAAAAGCCAAATAACAGAGTCATCATGTCGGAATAGGATAAAAGCCACAGACTTTCTCCGTCCTCAGATTTTTGTGTGGTTAGTTCTCTTAATAGCATTTCCTCTTGAATATAGTTTTCTTCATTCAAGTTAGATTCAATATGGGGATACTTTTTTTGAGAGCTTTGACTGGATTGATAACTATTAAATTTAGGTGCTCCCACTTTGTCTACTCTCCCTAATTTACGATGCTTTTGGTGTATTTAGCATACTTCTCTCGGAAGACAGCAAATAACTTTTTAAATGTTCTTCGACAACTACGGGATGTTCTCGGCTTCTTAGCAGTTTGACAGCGTCAATGACGATATTTCGCATCAGGTGGTCTTCTTTGTTCAGTTTAGATAAGTATTCACCCATTGGAACAAAAATAAAATTGGCAATAGCGATCCCGTACATTGTCGCAACCATAGCAACGGCCATCGCTGGACCAATTTGTTTAAAGGAATCAGGTGATCCAAGCCCGCCCATGAGTGCGATCATACCAGCCACGGCACCCAAGAGTCCAAAAGCCGGTGGAAAACGTGCCACTGTTTTAAAGACGTGGGCCTCTTCTTCATACCTAATGAAATGAACCTCAGATCGTTTTTTCAAGACCTGATCAATTTTAGCATCAGAAATACCGCCATCGACTTGAAGTTGAATAGCTTCTTTGAGAAAGTGAATTTTAATTTTGTCTACGTTTTCTGCAAGGTAGTTGTCATTGGACTGAATTCCTCGGGAAAGGTCGATCACTTCTTCAATGACTTTTAGGTGAGGAGCGCTGCCTTGTCCTAGAATTTTGGCAAAGAAAACCTTCCATAGCTTAACTAATTGTTTTATCGGAAAGCTCACTAAGGTTGCAGCAAGGGTCCCGCCAACAACAATGATAAAAGCATGAAAGTTTAAATAAATTTTCCAGTTACTCGTTGACGATAGAATTCCACCGACAAAAACTGTAGTTGCAATCAATAGTCCCAGTATCGAAGAAATATTCATAGTTTACCTCACGCAGCCTTAGTTGGTGCCGCCGGGGCATCTTTAAAAATCAACTCTAGGTTGATAATTCCATCATTTGCGTATTTAAAAAGTTTTATCCTAAGCGTACCTAGTCCGTTGTTCAGCTCTTCGCTGGTTAAAGTTCTATTCAAAGAGTCCTTAAGAATTGTTTGAGTTCGATTTGGAATCACTGAATTTATAACTTCGGTGGCTTCGGGAATAGCTTTCACCAGGGCTAGTATGTCATTAGGCTGAACTCCCGTTAAGAAATGTTTCAATTTCTCTTCTGGCCACTGGGAAAGAAAGGCAAGACTAGGGTAACTTCTTTTTATGAAATGTCCTTGATCAGACAAGGTTGGAAGAATTTGTTGAATGAGCTGAATCTCTTCCAGAGGAGAGAGGCACATCAGCATATTGGGAATCATGGACTGAATTTCAACCAAACCATCGTCGACTGATTCTTCTTTTTTAATTAAGAACTTTAGCGATTGATCCGCCATTTCTATTTCTTGAGGTTTCATTTTTGGAATAGCGAACGCCTCGACGATCATGTTCTTTTTTTCTTCAAAACTTAGCCCAGAAATCACTTCTTCCATTTTTTCCTGAGGAAGATGTAAAATCGTAAGGGATTGCACTTTTTTATCTTGTTTGCTTAGCACTTTTTGAATTTTTGAAGCTGGCAATTGAGCCATACTTGCAAATGGGAGGCTCGTAAGCTTATCACCAAGAGTCTTAACTGACAGAAGGTCCCAATACGTTTTTTCAACTAAAGCGGTTTTTTCTTGTAAAGAATAACCCGAAAACGCTGTAAAAATTGAAGGAAGTTCTTTGTCGCTTTTAATTCTTTCCGGCAAATTCCAACTTGCACCGCTCAAAGGAATATTGGATGAGTTATTGCCGTAGTGGGTAAGTACACAGTCAACAAGTGAAGCTACTTTTTTTCTTCCTTCAGTGCCTTCTTCAAACCATCTGTCTAAAACTTGATCTGCAATTCCGGGACTCGACAAAGCGATCAAGGCGACCTTTTTTTGATGTTCTCTAAAGGAATCAAAAAGTAGGTTAGCATTGAGCTGGATCTCTTGTTTTTCAGATTTTTTAGCTTCGATGGCACCTTTTCCCGTGGTGTTTTGAAGTCGAAGCTGAGAATCCTTCATTTCTTGAATTCTTAGGGATAGGTTGACTTGTTCTTTCATATCTCGTGATGGCAAAAACTTAAAAAGTAATAACGCAATTAGCAAAATTAGAGAAAAAACACCAAGACCAATTGCGTTTTGATAGTTTCCAAATTTTTCTTCAAATGTTAAGACTCTTGGTCGTTCAGGCGACGCCGATTCCGTGGTTTCTTCTTTAGGCATTGGGGCTAAGTCTGCGACTTTGATAGAACCGATGTTGCCAAAATCACCTTTTACGGTCGACGACAGCCATGGCTTAAAAGTAGCTTTATACTCTTCACCGAGTTTAGGACTGAGCCCAACAATGATTTCGATTTTTTTAATTTCTACACGCTCTAAAAAAGATTTTGAAATTTTAGCAAAGTCTGGTGATTCAGTTAACGTTGAATCCCCGACGGCTATAGATTCGATAATTCCTAAGTTTATATCAGGTAAATCAGTTTTGGGATTTGAGGGTTCTTTAGTTGGGGATTTTAAATCTGAATTATCTTCTTTAATTTTGATAGTAGCCTGAACTGCTACGTTGAAAAGTTCTGTTGGAATTCTGGTCGCTATTCGCTCGCGATATCTTTTAGCGATAGAATCTTCTAACCGAGATTTTACTTCAATAAGCTCAGGGCGAGATGATTGCTCTGCCGCACTTGCAAAATGGCAAAACAAACTTGCTAAAAATGTTAGAAATAAGAAATTGGCTTTCACTACGTTTTGATCGGAGCTTTTTGGTCATGCCTAAACTAGACCTGTTCAGAAACTGGACTTATGATTAGGTTAAAAAGTCTAGTGTTTGTGGGCGTATGCTAGATGTTTTAATTATTTTGCTCGGAAAGCAGCACAACTTAGTAGGTGAAACTGATTTGAAAGTCCACACTCGGCTTCAATCTAGGTCTTCCACCAAAGCTTCTACCTCGTGAGTCCAATAGTAAGTGCTTCCGTTGTCCAAAGTGAAAATATTGCCTTCAGATTCTTCTAAAGACTCGTATTCGGACTGAGCACATCTCCAAGAAATTGGATCTTGATCTTTCATTACGGTTATCGCATCGAAAGTCATCCAGCCCACGGTGACAGTTTCACTTTCAAATGTTGAGCGAACAGACTCTTCAAAAGCATCGGATAAATTTACTGCGGACAATTCTGTTTGCAATATTTTTTCAACGATCCAGTCTAAGCCATACTCGCAGCCATTTTCAGTGACTCGCATAAGGTCATCACTATGGCATTTATTGCAAACACCAGTTGGACATTCTTGATAGCAGGTGTAGCAAAATGGTTTTGATCGAATAAGGGCTAATTTTCCAAGTTTTGATTTTAATTCTGTATTCATAAAATTTCTCCTGTTTTATTTGTGAGCCGCTCTTGTTTGAACGACCTCTACACCTACGGCTGAGAGGTCCGAGGAGTCAGGCGAAAGCAAAGTGCAGTCAAACTCTTAAGATCCGACCAAGCAAAGCGGCATGAGGTGTGACAATTTTGAAAAAATTGGCGCGTCCTCAATGCGAAGGATCTGGCCCGAAGAATTTTACGGAACGTGCGCCAAATTTAAAACAAACAGGAGATTTGAATACGAAATCAATCGGCTTGAATTTTTACTCTTAAGTACAGACCTACTTTGATTTCATTCTTGCAGGAGAAGGCTCATGCCTGAAGAATCTCGGACTACCCCAGGTTGATGAGCGTGAATTATAAATCGCTTTCGCTTGGGCTTTCCAGACCCATTTTTGAAAGTGATCTAAGTTCCCAGTTGCTGCGCATAGCAACACAACCGCCACAACCCACGCCATTAATTTATCTAAGTTCATACTTACCTCCACTTTTTAGAATTACCGATTTGTTTTCAAATCGATTGATAATTTTGACGATTGAATTTCGATTCCATTTTTGTGCGCTTCTTGGGCTTATCTTTTTCGCATTTAGTTGGTCTGCAATGCGATTTGGGTTAATGCCACTTTTCCATAGCTCATAAATCAGTTGGAGATTCACAAACTCTCTCGGATCGGGAATAGCTTGGCCTTGAAAGAAGCAGAAACCAAAATAGGGTGCAGCATTTGTCTTGGCTGAATCTCGTATGGCGGATGAAAAAGGTGCAGGAACGCTAGATCTGATTCTAACGCCAGCCTTTACCAACAGTGATCTAATGTGTCCAATCCCACGTAGTTTGACCGGTTTCAAGGGGGGCAAATCCCACGTAAGTGGACCGGCTTTGGGGGAAGTAAATCCCACCTAATTTGACCGGGCAATTGCTTACGTTTTCAGCACATTTTCTCCATCTGATCCCATGCGCTAAGCTGCTGGTTTAACAACCAGACTACAGCAAGGAATACGCATGCGGAAACTCAGAAAAAAGGACTTGGAGAAAATCACAGTGGACCGAAAAATCGTCGAAGGCCTTCGCGAAGGACACTCACTCACCGCACTGACTAAATCAACTGGTAAAGGCAAAGGTTACGTCATAAAAATCCGCGACCAGGCGATAGAGCATGGCTATGTAGCCGTCGCAAACCCAGAGAAGAAAATCTACTGCAAAACCTCAAAAGAAATCCCACCTTACCCAGAGGCGCTGTTTCCGCTGCGCGATGGTCGCAGCGAGAAGGCCATTGAAACGGATGCCATCTTAGATCCCAAGCGCGAATGGATCAAGGAGCGCATTGAACTTGGCTGGAGTCCGCAAAGTATTTTTGAAGAGCTTCCGCTCTCTGTCCCGCGATCTAACTTCTACCGCTACATTCACCGCCACAAACTTATGCGATCCGCACCTGCGCGCAATGTGATGGAGCTTGTTCACTCACCGGGGGAATGTCTGCAGGTGGACTGGGGAAAGCTCTTTGACGTCGTCGATCCTGTCACAAAAAAGAAAAAAACAATTTGGATTTTCGTTGGCGTTCTTGGGCATTCTCGTTACGAGATGGCCCGAGTTGTAGAGAAACTCGACTTTGAAACAACTGCCGAAGTTTTAATAAGCATGTTTGAGGAACTTGGCGGAGTCCCTCGTAAAGTGACTTCTGATAATCCCAAAGTCTTTGTTCATGAGGCATCAAAGCACGAGCCGACGTTGAACCCGGCCTTTGAAAGACTGGCCTCGCACTACGGGTTCGTTGTCGAGGCATTGCCGCCTTATTCTCCAGAGAAAAAAGGCAAAGTGGAGCGAATGGTTCCAATGAAGCGTCGCCTTTTTGAATCCTACGATAAGTCCCAATATTCACTGAGCGGCGCACAGTCACACATGAATAAAAAGATGAGTATCGCCAATGAGAGAAAGCACGGGACTCACCTACAAAAACCTTTGGATGTGTTTCTTAACGATGAAGCCTCGTTGTTAAAGCCTCTTCCTTTATTACGCTACGAAGTGGAAACCATCACTCGCTCAACAGTGAGGTCTGATGGTTATGTTCGCTTTGCAAACAAGTACTACCGAGTAGACACAAGACTCAAAGGCGAAATAGCTTTGGTGATTGGTAATTCAGTTCAAGTAAGTATCTACTGCAACGGTCGACTGTTAGAAGTTTACGAGCGCATCCAAGATAAATTCACAAGTAAAGCCTGTAAAGATCATTACAAGGAGTCTTGGGAGAAGACTCTTCAAGATCATGGTCACTATCTGAAGCAAGCAAAAATTATCGGCGTCAATGTTGAGCGCTTTGTAGGAATTATTTTGGCTCGAGGCGAAGGTTTTGTTGATACACGCAGCGTATGGGGTCTTCTGACGCTGAACAAGAAGTACAGCAATGCCGACATCGACAAGGCCTGCCTTTCAGCGCTGGAGTTATCACAGGTAAATTTAAAAACAGTTCATCAACTATTGAATATTATGGCAAAGCCAAAACCCAAAGCTCCTCGTCATGAGGAGGTTTTATCCGCGCAGACGGTGGGAGGTAAGTTTGCGCGCGACATGAGTGAGTATAAAAACCATTTACGTCTGGTTCATAGCAACCAGGCCCACTGAAAGGAAAGACAGTTATGACAATAGATGTGATACGCGATCAGTTAAAGCAGTTACGAATGCCCGCGGCATCCGCAGAGATCGAGGGTTTAGTTCAAAAAGGAAAACGCAGCCAGGATCTTAAGTGGCTCAGTGAGCTTCTATCCACGGAATTAGATGCAAGGGCAGATAACGCCGTAGAAAAAAGGATTAAGAAAGCGGAGTTCCCAGAGCGAAGAAGCTTTGAGCAGTTCAATTGGGATTTCAATAAAAAACTCCCGCGCGAAAAAATCGAGGATCTGAAAGATTTAAAGTTTATCGAGAACAACGAAATTGCATTGTTTTTGGGAAGTCCCGGCACGGGCAAGAGTCATCTTGCGATTGCTCTTGGGATGAGCGCTGCGCAGGCTGGTCACAGTGTTTTTTGTACGAGTGTAAAAAGACTTGGGACAAAGATCCGTAAAGCGCGCGAGAACAATAAGCTCGATGTTTTATTCAAACAAATTCTAACATCAAAGCTATGGATCTTGGATGACTGGGGCGTCGTAACAATGCCACGAGACGTGAGTGAGGAGATCTTCGATTTATTTGATCGACGCAAGCACAATTCGGCTATGATCTTAACCAGCAACCGCGACGTTGAAGAATGGCCACAAGTTTTTACCGATCCGATCCTGGCAAGTGCTGCCATCGACAGGATGTTCGAGAATGCCCATATTTGCATTTTTGAAGGCCCCAGTCACCGCATGAAGGGACGAATAACTTTCAACGATATTGACAGCGAGTAGAAAGACCAATAAACCCTCAAAAATCAGGTGGTCAAAGTATCTGAAACGAACCCGGTCAAACTAAGTGAAACGGAACAATCTAATGGTCGTTTTTGGTTTTCCCGTTTGTTTTGCTATATCTGATAAAGATAGGCCATTCGTGTAAAGATCGACTAAATTTTCAAAAACTCGTTGCCTCTCGGCGCCAGAAAACGTAGTCTTTCTATGAACTTGTGAAAGTTCAGGTAAGTAGTGATTCCCGCTACCATCATCAACCGCCTTCTGGGCGGTTTTTGCGTTTTTAGGTCACAAAAGAAAATCAAAAATAATAACAAACACTTATGAGGCAGAGGTCTCTCGGGTCGGTTTTATCGATATCACAGTAAATCACACAAAATAACGGCAGTTGGTGACATTTTGTAGTTGGTGGAAACTACAGACTTTCAATCAACTACGCCATGCCATTTTTAAACAAAAAGGCATATATTTTCGTTTAAATTTGATATATTTTTATATAAAATGCGGTTTTTTCACAAAAAATAGACTATTTTCAATAATAGAGGCCAATTATGCGCTATTTGCCAGAGATTATCAAAATTATAGAGAGCGGGATCAACTCCGACCCAGTGAAGCTTAGATCATACGTAAATCTCTTGGTCGAAAAGTTAAGCACAGAGGGTGACGATGGGGCGGCTAAGAAAATGTTAACTGCATTGAACTCCGCCGGAGGCATGAAATTACATGCTGCTTTGCTTGATAAGGAAGCCAAGATTCCCTCTGACTCTGAGTCAAAGTTGGCCCTAGGAGACAAAGAAAGATTTTCTCCGGGAGCTGTAAACGTATTTCTCAGTGAAGAGATTGAAGCCGCTGTTGAGGAGTTCATCTTATTCTGTGAATCGAAGGACAAATTTTTTTCAAAGGACATGACCTTTTCGCCGTCTCTTTTGCTCTATGGTCCCCCAGGCTGTGGCAAGACTGAGGTGGCAAAGTATATTTCGTCTCAGTTAAATCTGCCTTTAATTACAGTGCGAATTGACTCGCTAATATCTTCCTATCTTGGGAGTACTTCAAAAAATTTAAGATCCATATTCGAATACGCAAACTCCAACCCATGCATACTATTTTTGGATGAATTTGATGCTGTCGCAAAAATTAGAGACGATAAATTTGAAATGGGTGAGCTCAAGAGAGTTGTAGTTAGTTTACTTCAAAATATTGATAGGCTTAGTTCCGATGTTGTTTTTGTGGCAGCAACTAACCATGCACACCTTCTGGATACTGCGATTTGGAGAAGATTTGAATATAAGTTGGAGATTGATAAGCCAAACCAAGCATCTCGGGAGAAGATGATTAGATCATTTTCTCAGAATTTGTTATCAGATGAAGAAATTGGATTACTAGCAAATGGGTGCAGTGATCTTACCGGGGCCGAGATTAAGCAAGTGCTTGAGAAGTCTCTAAGAAGATCCATTGTGAAGGGTGATAATGTAAGTCTTTATGATACAGCGCTATTTGTGCTGGCTGATCTATTGCTTTCTAAGTCTGGAAACTCTAGGACCAAAGAAGAGAAAATTGTTGCTCTTAGGGAAATAAATTCAAAATTATTTACATACGAAAGATTATCAGAACACTATGGGGTATCTGTAGGAACAATATCGAAACTACTGCACAGGAATAAGTGATGCCAAGTAATCCGCTTATTAAGTTTAAGACTTCTCCGAGTGACTATTATACTCCGAACAGGGAGCCTGGCGGAGGGCGAAAGTTTTTTGAAGAAAACTATTCGAGAGAACTTATCAGTCGATTGGTCAGCTCCATTGAAAATGTAATTGAAAGTTACACTGACCAATTTGAAGAGTTTCCTGACGTACCTGGCGTTTTTAGAGTGTCGCTGATTGATGAAGCTGTGGCAAAATCGCACCGTCCAGATGGACTATTTATAAATTCAGAATGTGAAGTAATAGGGGTAAATTCGTTAGGCGAACTATTGGTAGCAGCCTCGCCCTTTGCTTTGGAGCTATTGGCTAATGAAATACAAAGCTCAACAACAAAAGTAGGCAAGGCGAATATTTCGACTCTAAAAGCAATTGCACCCATAGGTTTACCTGAAAAGTTAAATTTTAAAGAGAACAGTCAGACTGGAAATGCAAAACTGAGGCTATTTAATTATAGAAATGCAACTGACAACCGGAATGCCAATGATTCAGTTTTAGTACTATTTGCAAATCTTGGAATCTCTAGTTATGAAAGAATTGAATATCATCCAGGTTTGTTTACTTATTGCTTAAGAAATGTCGACCTGCCGAGTCTGAAGAGAATTGGCGGTTTTTTGGCGGCTCAGTCTATTCGAGAATTTCCGTCTTATAAACCTATCAGAAGCTCTAATATCATTACAGGCGATGTGGGTGGAAGTGACATTCAGCCTCCTCATGAGGGAATTGAATACCCATTGGTTGCAGTTTTTGATTCGGGAATTGATCCGAACAATACGGCACTTAGGCCATGGGTTACCAGACAGATAAATTATATTCCCAGAGGTGATAGGACTCATAATTTTGATCATGGAACTTTTGTTAGTGGCTTAGTAACTTCCTCGAGAAGTCTTAATAATGGAGATCCAAGGTTTCCGAGTTGTGGAAGCAAAATTCTTGATATTGCTGGATTGCATGCGCAGGGTATAAGTGAGTTGGATTTGATCACAAGATTGGAGGATGCTATTCAGCAGAATCCAGATGTAAAGGTTTGGAATCTATCTCTGGGATCAGATTCATGTAGGGCCGATCATCAATTTTCAGAACTTGCGGTGTTTCTAGATCGGCTCCAGCAGCAACACGATATAAATATTGTAATCTCGGCGGGTAATTTCACCACACTCCCATTGAGAGGTTGGCCGAATGATGTTTTGGATAATTCTGATTTAATATCCACTCCTGGAGAATCGGCTTTGGCGATCACAGTTGGCTCTTTGGCGCATACTGAAGTGCATAACTCAAGAGTAAGGCGGGAGGAACCATCGCCTTTTAGTAGAAGAGGGCCGGGCACTGGATTTATTTCTAAGCCAGAGGTTGTTCATTATGGTGGAAATTGTGATGCCAATGGATCGGTTCAGCAGGTTGGTGTAATATCGACAATTCAAAATGACAAGAAGGCAGAAAATTTGGGAACTAGCTTTTCAACTCCAATTGTCTCAAGTATTTTGTCGAATATAAGGCATCGACTTGGGCAATGGGATAATCGAATTGTTGCGAAAGCTCTGTTAATACACTCTGCTATTCTAAATGGGCCTGTACCCAATGGAATAGAATCTAGATATAAGGGATTTGGCGTTCCTTTAGATGTTGATGACGTTCTTAAGACTGAGAACTTTAGAGCAACAGTCATTTATGAGTTTTCGTTAGTTGAAAACATGCACTTTGTAAAAGAGTTGAGTATTCCTGCTTGTTTGACTACGGCTGATGGGAAAACAAAGGGCAAATTCTCTCTTACGGTTGTGTATGATCCGCCGTTAGATCCAAATTTTGGTGCAGAATATTGCAGATGTAATATTGAAGTTTCTTTAGGGTCGGCATCAACAACAGATTTCGGCAACATTAGTGTGCGTAGTGTGGTCCCTCCGGCCCCTAAGAATGTCCGTGCGCTTTACGAGAGAAGCCAAGTTGAAAATGGCTTTAAATGGAGTCCTGTAAAAGTTTATCAAAAGCAGTTTCCGGAGGGAGTGAATGTAAATCGGTGGGCTTTGCGGGCCTCACTAACAAGCAGAAAACAATATACCACTACATCAGCGGTCAGATGTGTCGCAGTTCTGACTATTGAGGATCCAGATAAGATCCTGCCGGTATATAGAGACTTTGTTTCATCCACACAGGCTGCCAATATTGAATTTGAACGGATGCAAGAGATAAATCGAACCAGAATACGTTGATCTGATAAG
The DNA here is from genome assembly GCF_055397015.1 of Bdellovibrio sp. HAGR004. Lineage (NCBI taxonomy): Bacteria > Pseudomonadati > Bdellovibrionota > Bdellovibrionia > Bdellovibrionales > Pseudobdellovibrionaceae > Bdellovibrio > Bdellovibrio sp. HAGR004. The sequence goes on from NZ_AP029176.1 coordinate 317,470, forward strand.
TATGGCTGCTGTAGAGTGTTAGCTGATTTCTCTGTGAATCAGCTAAATTTCTCGTCAGAACCTACCTTAGTAGATAATTGTTTTTGTATTCTCCCTTGTGCCAAGGACTTTGCCGACGCCCAAAGCCTTGGCGATATTTCTAATTTAAGAAATGAAGTCTCAATATTTTAAATATTTTTCGTTATCCGATGTAAATGTTGATTTCTCTCTTCTAAATAGCCTAATCAACTGGCTCAGCTACGAAAACTAGGTTTACGCATTAGTCATGTAAATTGTCTTGATAAAGTCGATGAGACCAGATGCAAATTGGCTCAATTTGTGAACCCTGCGTAATACGCGCTATTGACGAAGAGCCCGAGCATGTGCCAATGGCGTGGGCGGAGCTTTTCCCGCAGCGACTAAATGCAGAGCCATCGACAAATAACTTCGCGGATCAAGGTCATTCTTTTTACAAGATTCAATTACAGTGAAAAGTGTGGCGGCGGTATCTGCGCCAGCGTGATTTCCAGATCCGTAATAATTCTTTCTTCCGACTACAGCATGACGGATCGTACGTTCGGCCTCATTGTTTGAAAGAGGAATACGGTTATCATTTAAGAACAACATAAATCCGGCCCACCTTTCTGTGAGATACTCTATAGCCTTTCTTTTCTGACTGCCAGGGCGTGAATTTGAGTACTCTCCTATGAGATTTTTATGAAGACCCTCGGTAATCAACTGACTTTTCTCTTTTCGTAGCCGCAAAAGGTCTTCAAAAGAGGAAGCCTCTCTTTCAATTTCAAATAATCGATCAATATCATCTAAGATTGGTTTTACTGTTGGATCGTGGTCTTCAATTTTTATAAATTCTCTGCGTGCATGTGCCCAACAGAATGCTTGGGGAATTTCTAATTTCGCTAGTATGTTGTATCCAACATAACCATCAGTAACGACAGGTCCACTGTATCCACTCAAAAAATCCTTAACAACTTGTCCTGATCTGGTGGGCTTAAAACAATAATGACTACCGTAACGATTGCTTACCACCCACATGTAGCCATCTTTTTCAGTCTTATCTTGGATTTTCCAAGGGGTTTCATCCAGGTGTAAGGCAAGATCGCTTGATTTCAATTCTTTGAGAATTTCAGCTTGTACAGGTTCAAGACTAGCAGCTGCAAGTCCAGACAATCTTGAGAGAGTACTATTTTGGATCCCTTTTAAACCCAGCGATTCCATTTCTCGGGTCTGTCTTTCTAAGGGCATGTGGCTGATATATTTATCAGCCACAACACTGATAACAAAGTCAGTTGAATAGTTCATTCCTGGCAATAGGCCCGAAGGGCCATTGGCAGTGATAATAACTTCTTTATCTGAGTCTGGAATGAACTTTGGATCCAGTTTATATTTATACTTCTTGTGGATTTCTTTGACATAGGATCTTTCAATGATTTGTATTTGAAAAGATTCATCATAAAGACCCGTATTTTTCCACATTGATGGATGTGGATTGTCGATACCACGAAGTTTTGCTTCTTCATTAAGTTCGTCATCTGAAAGATGGTGCGCAACTTCGCAGCTAGGTAAACCTGACCATTTATTTTTCTTTTGCTCTTCACGTGACACTTCAGCAGGGAACGCCGCTTGGCTGAATAACATAGCCTCGGTTTGGCTTTTGTCACGAGGACGATCTGTGGCTTCAGCTCGTTTTTCAGTGGATTTACCAAAAATACTTCTACGGAGCAGCTTTATACGCTCATCTAGGTTGAATTTAGACTGCAGGCTAAGCGCTTGCTCCTCTTGAAGTTTGGCAACTAATAGTTTTTGCTGTGCAATGAACTCGAGAGCTTGCGACAGAAGTGCCTGCAATATGCGGGGATCTTTTTCGCTTTCAATAATTTTTCGAGTTCTTTCATCCATCAGCCGGGAGTTTGTAAAAACCCTTGCGGAAGATCAACAGCTTCCCTTTGCGTCACTGGGATTTGTGGCGCTAAAGCTGCCATAGAGCGGTCAACAATAGGTGTTCTGATCACACTTCCGTGGAAAATCAGCTTTAATTCTGACAAACTGACCTCCGATCGCCCCAATAGTTCGGCCAAAGACATAAAGTTCCCTTTTTCCATACGTTTTGAAATCAGTACCAGCCCTGTCCCATCATAGAAAATAGCTTTGATGCGCTTACGGTTTTTCCCGAAGAACAAATACACATGTCCCTGATCCATAATCGCCTGCATTTGATGGACACATAAAGAATGTAATCTTTCAAAACCACACCGCATGTCGATACTTTCGCGATATACAAATGCCCGAAGCCCCTTGCGGTCTAAAAACATGATTTACCTCGCTGAAGTTCAAGGATGGTTTTTACGGCAATAGATTCTGGTATCTCTAAAATATATCCTTCTGGAGTTCTAACCGTCACAGTTAGACCCAGATTAGTTTTTTCTTCTAATGAAGGTCCAACTGTGACAGTTGGACCTGGTTGGACTGTTAATGCATGAAAGTCAGATTTAATATTTTTCTTGGGCTTCAATCGCCACGACATAATAGTTGCATAGGGGATGTCGATTTGTTGGGCTGTTGCTTTAACTGGTACATCCAGGGCAAATAATTCTTGGATTCTGGACTTTATGGATTTCGGCCAAGGTTTTCTGACGGAGCTCACTTCGGAATGATATTGCCGAGTCAGCTCTTGGATTTCTTCTATTAGTTGGTTCGCACGCTGTGTTTTCATGAATCGCAGCATGCTGGATATTGATTTCAGTTCCTAGACGCGTTTTATGCAGTGGTTACGCTTTATTCAAGGTGTGAATGAGTTTGGATTGGCAGTTCATAGAGCAATTTGGTCCAAAACTCGGCCTGATCTTGAGGTCGCAATTAAGGAATTAAGCAAAAGATCGCAGGCTTATAAAGACCAATTTGTGAGCAAAGCACGATTAGATGCCGAAAGTATGGCGTGGTGGCGAGAAGATCAAAAGTGGAAGGAATGGCACAACCCAAACTATGATGAAGATTTGAAAAAGTCACAGGAATGGTCCGAGAAATGTCAGAATCTTTTATTTGATCTTACCGTGGCGCTCAATAGATTTGGTGACACCGTTAGGCATGATCTAAAGCCCGATTTTATGGTTTCTTATGGTCGCTTTGGTGTTTCAGATAGTCTCGGTTATACGAATCAAATGGAGGCCGTTGTATACTTTCCTGACAAATATAGCGATGAACAGTGATGCTCATAATATACTTAAGACAGCTATTCATGAAGTAAAGTTTGACCTTTTTACGGACTTCCTTTTAAGCGCTCACAAAACAAATATTTTTTGAGCAAAGACATGAGAGTCATACTATCATGAACTCTCAGGATTGGGAGGTTGATGTGTCAAATTACGATAACAATTCGATTGCAAGAAAGTTTGAAGATCTTCCAGCGGATAGGCAAGAAAGACTGCGAAGCATTGTTGTCTTCAGGCGCCGAGGAATTTCATTTGCCGCAATATCGAAAATTCTTGGCGTCAGTGAAGCAACGGTTTTTCGAGATGTCAGCCTTTTAGGCGACCTCTCTGCCTATAGAATAGAAGACTTGAACGTCAAAAAGGAGCTTGGAGAAAGTTTAGAGCTATTTGATGAAATTGCTGAAAAGTCTATGGAGGGATTTCGGTCAGCCATAGAAGATCATATAGATGTTGTATATGAAGTAGATCAGTTTGGAAATAGGACTTCAGTTTTAAAAAATGTTCCTGATCACTCCAGTGCAAATAGGTACTTGCAGTCTGCTCTTAATGCAAAGAAGCAAAAAGTTGATTTGGTGATGAATGCGTTTGCTCAACGAAGGATTGAACAATCTGTAGGGATTGTTGAAAGCCCTAAAATTGATATTTCAAAAATAGGCCCAGCACAGATGGCTGAAATGGCAGCAAAAATCGAGGAGCGTATTGAAAACCTGTATAGGACTGAATTCAGAATTCGAGGGCCGAATCCAATGGAAATTGAAGATGAGAAGGAGTTTGAGAGGCTGCAAAATGAGCAGATGGAAAAGTGTGAAGAGTTTTTGAGAGTCAGAAGAGAGTATCTAGCTTGTACATACTTAAGAAATTCTCCCAAAACACTTGACCAGACCAGGTGATCATTTATTCCACCCTTTAAATTATAGGGGGTGGAAGTGAGTTTTAAAGACGAAATTTTCGAAAGCCGCACGGGTACCAATCGTAACGAAGTAAAAGTATTAAGAATAAAAGATCTTTTAAATCTTTCGGAAGATCCTATTAAATGGGTCGTAGACGGCCTTCTGATAGAGGGTGGAGTCTCCCTGTTAGCTTCAAAACCAAAATCGGGAAAAACCACCTTTACAAGAAGCCTTGCCTTAGCTGTTTCCCGTGGACAAATATTTCTCGAAAGGAATACCAGTCAAGGCGGGGTACTTCTCATTAGCTTAGAAGACAAACTATCTGAAGTTGGGCGGCATTTTCGCTCGATGGGAGCGACTGCGGAGGATCAAATATATATCGTGGGTACGGCTTTAAAAGGAAGTAAATCCTTTTCGTCTTTAATTCAGGATATTCAGCCAAAATTAGTAATATTAGATACCCTAATTTTAGGGATATCTGAAATTCACGATATTAATGACTACTCTTTGGTTGCTAAGGCTTTGAGTCCATATATACAGATTGCACGGGAGCAAGGGTTTCATCTCATGTTGCTTCATCATTTAGCGAAGAGGGATAGAAGTGGTGGTGATGGTATTCTTGGATCGACTGCGCTATTTGGTTCGGTTGACGCCGTAATTCTGTTGGAGCGAAATGGAGAGCATCGGACCTTTTCAACTATCATGAGATATGGAACAGATTTGAACCCTCAGCGAATAGTACTTAATGAGAATAGAAATTTGGAAATCGCTGGTCATTCAGTCGACTCTCCTGAGCTTCGTATGGAAGAAAGTATCATGAATGTTCTGAGTCACCATGGTAGAGCGATTGGTGAGAAAGAAGTTGAGTCACTAGTAATTGGTAGTACTGCTCTGAAGAGAACAACTCTAAGAAAGATGGTAAAATCTGGGCAAGTCATGAGGCTAGGGAAGGGAACAAAGGGAAATGAATACTTGTATTCATGTTTGCATCTTAAAACAGAACAATAAATTTGAACTAAAAAATTAGTGGAATTTGTTATTCTGGGCCAACTCCTTTAAAAAGCTCATTGACGGCAGATTCGACCGCATCCTTATCTAAATGGAAAGCATTTGTAAGAAGAGATATGGCAAGGGAGCGATCAAATAAAGCGAGATCTTTCTTTGACGTAGGTGGTTCGCCGAGAACTAAAGGTATCGACTCGGTTCCTGCCATATTTTTTATTGTACTTTCGGAAATGCCAAGTACTTCTCCAACAAGTCTTTGCGCAGCCTTCTTGGGTCCCTCCAAATCATGTATTTGTCGAGAGGAAATTTGTATTCTCTTCCATTTGGTTTGCCCGATGTTATGGGCAGAAAGTCTCCTTCCTAGAATGGAGCTATTGTCGAAATAAACTACTTGGAGAAAAAGATACAAGACTGATTCCTCATCAAGTTGTCCTTCGATTGAAAACCGATACATCTCCGCTAATATATCAACTAAGTCATTGGCAATTAGCTTCATTTGAAGGTTTTCTTCCGAAATTCTAGAATAAGAAAATCTGTTATCGATATTTCTGGCAATGAGCGTCGTATATGGAACACGCTCCCGCCCGATTAGGCTTGCATTGTGATCAATCTCAACAAGGGCAGCCAGTTGATAAACAGACCTCCATGCATTTAAGTGATCGAAGTCCCTCACCTTTCTCTTTTTTTGCGACGTAACGTTCTTACGTTTCAAGCTGCCCCCTAGTCGTAAATTCTCAATGTTATTTTTACTCTTAGTTGCAAGGCTGGCAAGGAGATTGCCGGTTTAAAAAATAATGTTTTTTTGACCGAGATTTTAGATTTGAAAACCCCTATTTAATGCGTCGTTGGATCAAATTGAAAATGAAAGGAGATGAAATGAAACATCGGGAACGACCAATTACATATCTGCAGGTGCAGCAAATGACCGGCCTCCCCCTTGGAACCCTCTATAGTCTTGTCTCAAGAAAGCAAATTCCGCACATGAGAATGGGAACTAGATTAGTTCGATTTAATCCGACCGAAGTTAAAAAGTGGATGAAATCTGTGAGACCGAAAGATAAAAATGGTGTGGAGGCATAAATGAATCAAACGCAAATAGAAATTGAAAATGAGTATAAGGGAAATTGCTTCAAGGCAAAAAGGCATGTGCCAAGCCATTTGTATGGAGCGGGAGCTACGGAGAATTCTGCACGCAAGACGGTAAGATGCCGGGAGTTTCGGCCATGCAAAAGGACTGAGTGTACCCCCTGCCAAGAGAGACGGAGGGGATATTTCGTTGAAGCCGGAAGATTGCTGGCAGAAGAGAAAGGACTCAATCTACATGCAACTATAAGTTGGCCACTGACCGACAATGAATGTTCGTGGGAGCGCCTACTGAATTTGTCTTCAATGTTATCTAGGAAGCTAACTGGTCGAATAGGACCGTTTATTAGGACATTGGCAATTGGAAAGAGTGACACCCCCCATGTTCATTATCTCATAAACGAAGACTTTAAAGATCGCTTCTATGAAATTGTAAAAAAGAATAGTCCAGCGGGTTGTAGGGTGTTCATCGACTCGGAGTTGGTGAAGGATGTGAGCGGTCTATTGGATTACTTTTTTAAAATGAATTTCTCACCTACCGTGAATGATCCACGGAAGGTGAAAGGTATGCGTTTGATAAGTGGAAGCCGTGGAAGGATCACCTACTCATATCCAAAAACACCGCATTGGAAAATGCTTAAAGAACTGAAAGAAAGCTTGGAGAATTAGAAGTGAAAAATAATCGACATTCATACAATTTATTTGGCATATCTGGTAAAAACACAACCAACCCAAATCCGCTCTTTGAAAATAGCATAGATAAAGATGGCGCTTTAAATGCATCGGGCGACATTGAAAAGGAATGGATGAGTTCTAAGGAGGCGGCGGCATATTTGAGGATTAGCCCCGCAACTTTGAGAAATCTAACAAGTAACGGAAAAATTCCCTATCATAAGCTAGAAAGACGCAATAGATATCGAACAAGTGACCTGAGAGATCTCCTACTTAGAAACAAAAGAGGAGGTTTCTAATATGGGTATCAAAGAAAATAAGCAAGATGGCACTTACTTGGTGTCCTATTCGAAAAGGCACCCCACAACAAAACTGCCCTGTACTATTCGACGAAAAGGGATAAAGACCAAGGCCGAAGCAAAGCGGGTATATGACGAAATAGTTGTGCAGGTTCATGACAAGCTCAGGGAGCAGAGTGTGCCCGCATGGAGTAAGGTTTTAGATAGGTACCTCGATTGGATTAAAACGTCAGGTCTCAAAAACTCAACAGTATATGGAAGAGAAAAGATGCTTCGGCATCACACAATTCCGTATTGGGAGAAGACTTTAATTGATCAGATCAGCACGAGGGATATTCACAGTCTTTTGAATGAAAGATTCTCAAGTTCAGCCGAGTCTCACAAAAAATACTTTATAAAGTGTATTCGTGGTGTTTTTCGCTATGCCCTTGAGAATGATCTGATTATGAAAGACCCAACGCCACTACTCAAGTTTAAGAATAACGAGAAGATTAAGGCCGTTCTTAGTGAGGAACAGATTGTGCATCTCCTTAAGAAAGCGCAAGAATTCAATTGGCATTGGTATTATCACTATGCGGTGGCTCTATACACGGGAATGAGAAATGGGGAGCTGTTTGCACTTACGTGGGATAAGATCAACCTGGATCGGAGACAAATCTTAGTTAATTGTTCTTGGACAAGTAAGGATGGATTTAAGTCCACAAAGTCGGGTGATGACAGAATTGTAGAGATACCAAAGCCATTGATTCCCATCTTGACCGAAATGAAGTTGAAGTCGGCTGGTAGCGACTTTGTTCTTCCAAGGATGTCGAAGTGGGATAAGGGGGAGCAGGCCAGGGAGCTTCGCATGTTTCTACAATCTATAGGACTGCATCAGATTCGCTTTCATGACCTCAGAGCTAGCTGGGCGACGCTCCTTTTGGGGAAGGGGGTCCCGGCGAGCCAGGTGATGGCTATGGGAGGATGGAGAGACATGAAGACAATGATGATATACATGCGTAAGGCCGGAATCGATATTCAGGGCTCAACTGGGGTCCTTGATGATATGCAGGTTCACGGTATGAAAGATGCGAAGATCTTGAAAATTCAGCAGAAGTAGTTGATTGTAGTTTAAGGGGAAATGAGGCTTGAAATTATTGAGGAATTTCATGCTTCAGACCCCCTACCATTCCTCTGTTTCTTTTTATCTGCCGCTGAGACATTCATTTAACTGGAAGTTTGCTGGCTTTGTCGGGACGCGAAAGCCGAGGCGTCGAGCCTCGTCTTTCTAAGTGTTCGGCATTTGCGGCCTTCGCCGCAAGAGCCTCACGCATGCTCCACACTAAAAAGTGCTACTAGCACTTTTTAGCGCGGACACAACCTCGCCCCCTACCATTTTTGCCAAGCAAAAATCCTTTAGTTTCCAATTTCCAATATCTCTGTCGGGTCGCCAGTGCTAAAAATGTAAATGGGGGCACTCATGAAATTACTAACTATGTTTTTTGTATTAATTCTTGGTGGCGCAGCGCAGGCGATGACGGCAAAGGTTGTGAATTCAACGGATGTGCGATTTATGGCTGACTTGATTTTAACTCGAGCGAGCGGAGGGGCTCCGCTCAGTGTTGTGGACGACAAGATCTTGGCGCCCGGTGAAGCCTTCGAGAAAAACTACGGGGTGTTGGACACCAACGAACTTGTTCTGAGATACGAAATCATCTCAACCGACAATAAACCCATCTGTTTGGGCAAAGTGGATGTGACCTCTAAAAGCAACTTCAAGCTGGTCGTCGATGGCCACCCTGGGATGGCTCCTGTGGATTGCAAAGTCACCCAATAAGGGTGTCGCAACAACAGAAGACCCGCAGAACTTTTATTGGGCTACGAACTCAATGGGCTGTGGGTTCCAGATAACTTTTCCTTCGGAACCCAAGTCATAGCCATAACGAAATGCCGCCGGGAATTTCACCGGAAAAGTGATGTTTATAATAAAACAGTGCGAAAGAAAGACTTCTTATCAGAGCCAACGAAGTCGGCCCTGATGACCAGAAAGCTCAGGTAATTACAGGAACAGGAATCCTGCAGAGATCACAAGGCCCGAGTACAAAAGGACGATCAAACAAAAGCCCATGATGTCGCGGGCGCCAAGGCCTGCGATTCCCAAGGCTGGCAAGGCCCAGAAGGGCTGGATCATGTTTGTCCATGCGTCACCCCAGGCAATCGCCATCGAGGTCTTGGCTACGGACACGCCCAACTCTTGCGCAGCAGGCAGCATGATCGGAGCTTGTACGGCCCACTGACCACCGCCGGAGGGCACAAAGAAGTTCACAATACCTGCGCTGATAAAGGTAAAGAAGGGGAATGTTGTGACGGTGGAGATGTTCACAAACACATTAGACAGGGCTCCGGCTAGCGAAACACCGCTGCTGCCGCTGGCCACCATCAGACCCATGATTCCCGCATAGAACGGGAATTGCAGGATGATCCCGCTGGAGCTGATCACGGCAGAACGAATTGCCAGAATGTAGCGGCGTGGAGTCCCGTGCAACAGAATGCCCAAGAACAGGAAGATGAAATTCACAATGTTCAGATTCAGATCCAAACCTTTTTTGAAGAAATAGTTTATGATGTACACGCTGGCAAGGGCGCACAAGATCAAAGAAACCCATTTGCTGTTTTCGATGCGATCTGCCCACGTACTGTTGCCGCCTTCCGTGTCTGAAACTTCGTCGTTTAGCAAAGCCGGATCCACAGTCACGGTTTCTTCCGGGCGTGGGTGCATGAACATGTTCAGCAGGGGCACTGTCACCAAAAGGACTATTACGATGGCCAGGTTGTAGGTTGAAAACAGGGTTTCAGATACCGGGATCATTCCGGTGACGACATTGTTAGAGGCCTTGGCCAGATTCCCATCCGTGGCAATCGTCAAAGGAATGGATCCGGAAAGACCGCCGTGCCAGATTAGAAAGCCGGAATAAGCAGAAGCGATCAGCAGGCGGTAGTCGACAGTTTTTACTTTTTTCGCGATCTCTTTGGCAAAGAGAGCGCCGATCACCAGGCCAAAACCCCAGTTGAACCAGGAACCCAGCAGCGAGACCAAAGAAACGACAACGATCGCCTGACCAGGGGTGCGCAGGTGGGAGGCCAAAGAGGACAACAAGCTGGAGCAGGGCCGCGAGTTCGCCAACGCATGGCCGAGCACGAGCACCAGGACCATCTGCATCGAGAATCCCAACAAGCCCCAGAAGCCTTCATACCAACCGTTCACAGTTTCCAGGAAGCTCATGCCAGTTACGGGCATTGCCGCGGCAAATACAATAAAAGTCAAAAGTGCGCAGAAGATAAAGGGATCAGGCAGGTATTCATTGACGAGCTTCACACTGAATCGAATGAGTTTTTGAAAGGCATTGTCGCGGGTTGGGTTCATTGCTGCTCCTTGGTGAAGACTAAATTAGAGCGGCAAAGGTCGTGATTGTCATCTTAAGAAGAGCTTAATGGGGCACTGGCGAACGTGTGCCCCCACTCACTTTGGGTCCAACTTTTTTAGCAACCCGGCATACAGCCTTGGATGTTTTCACCCCAAGAGCAGCAAGCGGCCGCTTTGATCTCGGCTGCGTTGGTGTTATCCTGGCAGTTTTGGTTTTGATTGTAGTTCAGGTTCAGATTCTGAATTTGAATTAGGTTGGCTTTCGGTCTTCTCCCGCCATAACATTTTGCCACACACTCGTTGTGGTTGCTGTAGTAGTCGTCGATACATCCTTGATAACACCAGTAAGCCACGTTCTCTTTGGGTGGAAGGTAGCCTGCCAAAGCTGTTGCGCTGAAGAGAACCATAAGTGCAGTGTGGGTAAGTACTTTGATCATTTGATAACTCCTTGTTGGATTTAGAGATGTCAAAATGTGATACCATTATCAAATATGTTTAAATTGGTATCTTTTGGTGATACGAAAACGACCATTATGGATCAAATCAACCAACACACCGATGCCAAGAAGCTGCTGAAAAGCCTGCAAGAGGTTTTGAAATCCAAGAAGATCACCTATGCGGAACTGGCGCTTCAGATGGAAGTGTCTGAAGTCACCGTGAAAAGACTCTTCTCAACCCAGAACTGCAATCTACAAACGGTCTTTAAGATCTGTGATCTTGTGGGGATTTCATTTTTTGATCTGGCGGCTCTTGCTAATCAGGAAAAGGAAGTGGACTACGTTCTGAGCGAAGAACAGGAAAAGTTTTTTGCCGCCAATCCGGCGATGTTCGGAATCTTCAGATCTCTTCACCGAGGAGTGAGTCCAGGCACATTGGCTGAAGCTTGGAAGCTTTCAAGTCAGAAGTTCTTCAAAGTTCTGCGTAAAATTGAAAACTACGGCTTGTTGGAAGTTCTTCCTGGTAATCAGGTTCGGATTAAAGCTGTTGGCAACATTCGTTTCCAGCACAAAGGTCCGCTGGCGCGTGCGATTCTTCGCCCGCAGATCGCGCAGTTTTTGGATCATGTGGATGTGTTTTTAAAGAATAAAGATGTGTGCATGCACTCGGCAGAAGTGGAGCTGTCCAAAGCAAGTATCATGGAGCTGGTTGACGAGATTCATGCGCTTGGAGCCAAGTATCGCGCACGAGCTTTGCGCGATAAGAATCTTTTATCAGCGGATCAGCTCCAGTCAGTGCGCTGGTTGTATGCATTTGCTCCGTATGAAACCAACTGGCAGCAGTACGAGCTTAAAGATTAGCCGCTTTGCTGGGGTTAAACGCTCGCTTCGGGCTCTGTGGGTTTTTCAGTTTCTGGGGTCCACTCCAATAGCGACAGTTCCGAGGTTTTGGACCAATCAACCTGTTTGCGGTTGATGATGCGGATAGAGACTTCGTTTCCATTCACGGTCCACAACAGGGTGTCGCCTTTGGCGATGCCCAGGGCTTGGCGGACGCGGGCGGGGATGGTGGTTTGGTTCTTACGGGAAGCTTTGGATGTTGCACCTGATTTGCTCATGCTGTTGGATCTCCGTAAGTCTATCTTAAAGGCTAAACGGGGGTTTTGTCCCCATTCCGCCTGCCATAAGGCTCTACAAACAATCCTTCGTCCAGTTAGGGGCTTTAAGGGCCTGCCTTTCTGATAAGTAACAGACCTGAACTCTTCGCAACTGGCGTTCGGCAGTGGAATTCACTAGAAAGTGAACTTTAACAAATTCGCAGGTGAACCCATGAATCGTTTTTTGTGCCTTTTGATCCTTGTCCTTTCTGTCCCCCTGTCCGTCCTGGCGACAAGCCCGTACTCTCCGTCAGAGGGTGTCCTTGAAAAAGGCCATGACCCGGCCCTGCAGCTTTATCGCACTAAATTCTTCTACAATTCAGATGGGACCTTGTCCCCGCGTAAGCTCGAGTCACTGGTTCAGTTTTTGGAGTTTCAGAAGTCCCTTTTGATGGATTCAGCCAAGATGAACCGCAAGACCAATTTGATTCTGGTGCACGGCTATGAAAACGATAAGGCCGAAAAAGAGGGCCTGGAAGCCCAAAGCAGCGAGTCCGAAGCCATCGCACCTTTGATCTTTGCCCTGGAGCACACGCGAGACTTGCAGGCGCGCTATTCGCGAATGAGCCCCAATGAAATCCATGAAAAGGTTGAATTGATTCTTCTTTTTATTGCTGCTGGTTACACCCCTTATCCGATGACGATCTTTACTTCTTTGGTAGAGAGAGTGAAGAATCTTGCGGAAAATTTCTTTGAGTTTTCCATCGATGACTCCGCTAAAACCCAAGCCAGCAACCTTCTTTTAAACGGACACTTCGCAAATCAAAAAGAACTGAGAGCCTATCAGCAGGCAGGGAATGATCTTTCCAAGCTGGATCCTCCCTCCTCCGCGATCTGGACGGACAATGACATCGCAGCTTACGATCCTTATTTAGAGATTTATTGGAAAAGAAAGTTTTTCCCTCCAAGGAACAACCCTCTGCCGGTCTTTCATTATGAGCGCATGGGGAATGGAACGATCAAGTTTAAGACCCACTGGTTAGACGATCAGGAGCTAAATAAAAAAGGCCTTCCTAAAAAGAAAGACGTCACCTTGCGTGTGGGCTTTGAAGCCTACAATGCCTCTGTGGTGAACCATTTGGCACGAATCATTGGATATCCGGCCAATCCGACAACATTTCGGTCGGCGATTAAGCTGGAACTGGGGGATACCTCGTTTGAAGAGTTCCTGACTCAGTGGCGCAATGTGCATGGACTGGAAATGGGCTCAGCGATGACGCATGTTGAACGAATTCCTGGTGAAAATGCCGTCATCATGAAGAACGTGACCCTGGAGGCCTACCCAGACAAGGACGACTATCGCCGGATGGGTCCGTTCCGCATGGGGGACAATGGTTTGCGCAATCGCCGCGAATACCGGGCCATGGTTCTTTATAATGCTTTGATCTCGTTGCAGGACCAGTTTGAATATCAGGCCCGTGTGGACGCCGTTCGCGACGAGCGGCGGGGATGGTTGCCGATCTTCTTCCTGTCGGACACCAGTTCTGCATTGGGGCTTCCGGCCATGCTTGGAAACGTAGGGGCTGTGAATGAGTTTACGTGGGAGTTCACAAAACGAAACAACGGGCAAGTTCGTCTGTTCTGGTTCTCGGTCTTTAATTCGCGAACTTGGAAGGACACCACTTACAGCGATGTGAAGTGGCTGGCCCGTCGTATGGCGCAGATTCGCACAGATCAAATTGATGGCATTATGCAGACATCAGGATTCCCCGAGCCGGTGCAAAGACTTTATGCGGAAAAACTGAAATCCCGACTGAACAAGATGATGGTGGATTTTGATTTGCTTAAAGAGGGGTTCCAACCGCATCCGGTGCAGTCCAAGCAGGACCTGGCGTCAGCATATCCGGACTATATCAATGAGCACGGCTTTTTGAAGGAAGGCGCGCAAGAATATCCCGGCAATACCCTGCCGATTCTGGGAAATCGTTTTACCCCGTTTCAAGGGGCGATAGTTCTCACCATTAACACTCTTCAGAATAAATTTTTATCTCTGTTTAATCCGGCAAACTACGGCAAGGCGGACTTCGTCGTTGATTTGGGCAACGGGACTTTGGAGGGCGGGATTGGATTTGAAGCTTCCAGAGGCGTCAGCGTGAATCCGGAACTGGGCCCCGGCCAGAAGCGGTATCTTCTGAACGACAAACTGAGCATCAGTCTTCCGGTCGGGATATTCAACGACCGTGTCACAGCGCCGGTGGGGCTTTATTATACCTACACGTTTGAGTACCTGCACAGCGTTTCGACAATGAAGGAAGTTGGCACCAGCCGATTCTTCAGTCTGCTGAATCCGTTCAGTATTCGCGAAATCCGAAGATCTTTGGCTGTGGGTGAACAACTGCGTGTCAGCCATTCGTTTGGTGCCTCGGTCGGAAAGACCAAGTTGAAGGTGATTGAGGACGTTCAGATCGAAGCGGCCTTGCTTGGCTTGGGCTATGCCTCGGTTAAATCCATCTATTATTCCAAGCCTCATCCCACGCTTTTTGAGATCAGTACGGATCACGTGGACGTGGCATCTGCCTATAGTGGAATTGATATTAGGACTTATCTGCGTTTGGCCGCCAACGTGAGGGCAGAACGAACGAAGAAAGTCTATCGCATGTACCGGGTCGATCTGCTGAATGAGTCTTTGGAAAAGCAGATGCAATTGCAGGATGCGGTGGAGTCAGCACTGGTGGACACCGACTTTACAGCCCTTGCCAAGATGGTCAAACCCCATGAGTGGATTGAGTCGGCGAAAAGCAAAAGCTTCAATCTGGCTTTTATGGTCTGGAAGCGGTCTTCTGACACCGGTGTCAGTGATCTGCTGGTAGATGGGCAAAGACTGGTGCTGGGGCATAAATCGCGATCTTATGATCGAGGGCTCAGTCGTCTGTGGGAAGATAAGCTTGATATTGGCTTCTTCAAGCCGACGACGGATGTTGTGACAGATTTTTGGGGCGAAGGCATTCAGATTGGCATGGCTTTGGAAGCCGTTGTGGATGACAAAGCAAGGCGTTTTGCTGAGATTGAAGTGACTTTGACTCAATCAATTTTTGACAACTATTGCACTCGCAAAGAATTTGAAAAAACCTTTAAGAAGTTTTTTAACAAAAGGGCGGGTGTCGAAGGCTACATTCGTTTCCAAATGCCTGATGAACTGGATGCTTATCCCGAACTGGTAGGCACGATGCGCTGGCAGATCTCGAAGAAGGCTCTGCGGGACATCCTGACGGCGGCCACGAATATCAACAATCTGGATTATCTCGTGCCGGGGGCTCGTTACGGTGATGATTCTGCCGGAAATGATCCGCGTGAAGGCATCAGTCACAAGGCGCAGAAGCTTTTAAAGGCCATGGACCGCGAGGTGACCACTTTCGGGAAGCTTTATACGTTGGAAGCCCAGGCCAAAGATCTTTTAAGTCTGCTGGAGGATCTGACCGGAAAAAAAGCCGAGATGGTGTCGCAACTGCGACGGTTTACTCGTGACGAGAACATCTGGCTGACCACTAACATCGCGAACATGCTTGAACTCAGTCATCCCACATTCCGTAAACAGAAGAATGGGGAGTTCTGGGCCCGGGAGATTGGCAAATATCAAGGGCACAGCTATTTGGACCGATTCCGTCGGGCTAATTTGTTGCAACCTGTTTATTGAGGCGGTTCCTGTATTCAAACATATTCCCTCGGTCCCGTCGTAGGTTCAGTATTGTTTTCATTAACCTTAAAGGAGGAGATATGGAAAGACAATCGGACACCCTGCAAGTCGGACAGAAGCTGGTGGAGCTCTGTAAAAAAGGTCAAAACCTCAAAGCCGTGGAACAGCTTTATTCTGATAAAATCGAGAGTCATGAAGCGATGTCAATGCCGGGGATGCCTGAGGGGGTGAACGGAATTGAAGCCATCCGTAAGAAAAACAAAGAGTGGGAAGAAACCATGGATGTTCATTCCATGGAAGTGGATGGTCCCTTTCCATGTGGAGATCGCTTTGCCGTCTATTTTAAGGTTGATGCCACTGATAAGAAGACTAAAAAGCGCATGAAGATGAATGAGGTGGGTCTTTACACCGTTCATAACGGTAAGATTATCAAAGAAGAATTCTTCTATGCCATGTAAACA
This sequence comes from Bdellovibrio sp. HAGR004, assembly GCF_055397015.1. Lineage (NCBI taxonomy): Bacteria > Pseudomonadati > Bdellovibrionota > Bdellovibrionia > Bdellovibrionales > Pseudobdellovibrionaceae > Bdellovibrio > Bdellovibrio sp. HAGR004. Next base: position 333,717 of record NZ_AP029176.1, read on the forward strand.
TTGAGCACTCAGGATCCTTCTGGAAGAGTCAGGAGGGTCTAAATGAGACTGTAGTATCCCTTTTTGGAGCGCACACGTTCTAACTCGGACAAAAGAACGGCCATACGATCGTATGTCACCACTGAAGAGTCCTGCCAACGTCGAGATGAAGAGGTTACTTCGTCCGTCGGGGAGTCTTCGATCAGCTGTCCATTCCTGAAGTGAAGAACATAGCGGGGGCCTTTACTTGAAAGAGCGTATTCAATATCTGAGTTCAGAAGTTTCGTCAGCTTGCGTGCCCGCAAATACGCCTGAGCGGCTCGCATGAAGTGGCGCTCAAACTTATCTGCGATATCTTCTGCAGTCAGTTCGACCTCGATATCTTCTGTCTCTGGGGTGTCAGTCTCTGTTTCCTGCTCTGACAAGTCTTCTTCTTCCGTCGATTCTTCCGGCGCAGCATTCTTCACAAAATACAAGCCCAGGGCAAAAATAGACCGCATGGATTTAAAGGTCTGCATGGATTCTTGATGGCGTGCACAGAAGATTTCAAATCCGGCCTTAAGAAGATTGGAATCCAAAGGCTCATAGAACATATTGGGATCAAATGTTTGATCTTCCGTGCGCAAAGACGCATTCAACTTTAAAATTGAATCAAAAACCAGAGCGTTTGAAAAAGGACCGATAAAATGTTGTTCGTCCTGTTCAGGACTCATAGAGAGAAAATCGCGGCTAAAGAAAACCAAACTGCGTTCGCCGGCTTTTAAACTGATGTTGTAGCGGGGGTTGTGTCTTTTGATTTCATCTGTTTCTAGCAGGGCAGCTTCCAAAGGCGTACGACAAGGGGTCACAATCAAATCATAGGACTGAGTCAGCATCTCGAGTTTAAAAGAGTCTCTGCCTTTTTGCCCGCGGAAATAGCTGTTCACCCGATCGTGCAGGGATGTGGCTTTGCCGACATAAAGGATTTCACCCCACTGGGAAAGATAGCGATAGACGCCGGGAACTTTCGGAAGGTTCAGGCGTTTTTCCTTGGGCATCGGATATTCGTACTTGGTCTTCTTTGGAGCTTCCTGATTCAGCCAGAGATTCAGATCCTCCAGCGTCATGATGTGTTGCTTTTCAAGTTCGTCGAGCAAGTGTTTCCAGATAACTTGGGTGGCTTCCACGTGGCTATGGCCTCGCTTGAACTCGCCCGCTGCATGACCAAAGTATCCCGCAAGCCCTTTGATACCTTTTGCCGGAAGATTCGGAAAAAGTCTTTTGGCAATCGCATGGGTGCAGATCACCGGGAACTCTCGAAGGTTTAAGGCTTCAAAGCTGGCCGCCAGAAACGGCTTTTCAAATTGAGCAAAGTGAATGACTGCCGGGCGATCAGAGATTTCACTGTAAAGAATCTCAAAGACCTGCGGCAATGGCTTGGCACTTTCAAGTTCTTCGCTGCGAATGCCGGTCAGAGACAGGATTCTTTTGGGCACGGGCTGGTCATCTGGTTGTGCCACCAGGTGACTGCGAGCTTCGGAAAGATCCGACAAGGCCCAGGCCATTTCCAGAATATTGGCGGCCCCTGGTTTTGCTCCGGTGGTTTGCAGATCGAAAAAGAAAACGGGCAGGTCTTTTAATCGCACGAAGTTTCCTCCGTGCTCTTCCAGAAAGACTCCAGATCAGAAATGATCTTTTGTGACACCAGCTCTTTCGGGCTTTCTTTGAACCAGCCGCTGGGCATAGCCTCGGCATAGACTGAATTTAAGAAGCGTGAATCCATCAGGATAATCACACCTTTGTCGGTTTCAGAGCGGATCACGCGGCCGGCCGATTGAATGGCTTTCGCCATGGCTGGATACACATAGGTGTAATTAAAACCGTGTTCTTTCCCATAACGACTGTCGAAATAAGAGCGGATCTGTTCACGTTCAAAATCAAAACTTGGCAGAGCCGGACCGATAACGAAGGCTCCAATCAACATATCCCCAGGGAAATCCACGCCTTCAGAGAAAACTCCGCCCTGCACTCCCAGAAGCAAAATTGGCTCGGTGGCTGATTTCAACTCTTCCAGATAGATCTGCACATCCAGCTGTTTCATGTCACGTTCCTGGCGCAGAACGCGCATATGCGGGACCTGTAACAGCTTCTCTACCTGGGCCAGAAATTCAAAACTTGGAAAAAGAGCTATGTAGTTGCCGGCCTTCACGCGCGTGACTCTGGCAATGACCTCGGCGACCTTGCCGGAGTTCAGCGCGCGGTCATTCAGCTTGGTGGAAATCTGCGGGATGATCATCAGCTGGCGATTTTCAACCTTAAACGGGGACTGGAATTCCAGAGTCTGACTTTCTTTCGGGAAGCCCAGCAGTTCCTGATAATAGGCAAAGGGCTTGAGTGTCGCTGAAAAAGCCACGACATTTTTAAATTCTTTATAAGCCAACTTTAATTGCTCAGAAGCATCACAGCAGGTGACCTTCAGCATTTCACTGAAGCGGGTGTTCTGATAAGTCGTGAAGAACTCGGGCCCGCGATAGTCCAGGGCTGCGATGAAATCACTCCACATATTCATCATGCGTAACATCGGGTCCCGCTGAATAATTTCGGTCTCACTGTCCAGGTATTCCGTGGTCAAGGCGCGGATGGATCTCTCCAGATCAAGGAAAGGCTCAATGTCGATGTCAACCTTGCGGGAACCACCGTCTTCACCGTACTCCTGAATCAAAGACTTGGCTCTGCGGATCAGTGTCCCGGCCTGCAAAGAAAACGTGGCCGGCAGTTTGGTAAAGTCAGATTCCAGAATATCCAGATCCTGCACACTTAACGAAGGCGAGAAATAGTCCTGCGCGCGACTGGGCAGATTGTGAGCTTCATCGATCACCAGATTAGGTTTTTCTGCGGACTCTAAAAGAGGCTCTGACAGTCGTCCCAGCAAACTTCGGGGGGAAAAGGCATAATTGTAATCACCAATCACCACGTCGGCCTGCTCGATGGCTTCCACGGAAAGCTCAAACGGACAGACTTCGTATTCTTTACCCATCTCGATCAGCTTTTCCTGGGTCAGCTTGCGTTTTTTGCTAAGCTTGTTTACCAGGTCATGATCGGCCAGTTTGCTGTAATACCCCCGGGCAAACTCACAGTAACCGGGATTGCATAGGGTTTCGGCCTTCAGACACATCTTACTTTTTGCCGTTAACGTCAGCGAACGCAGCTTGCTGCCTTGCTCTTGTAGTTTTTCAACGGCCTCTTCCGCAACGATGTGCTGGGAGTTTTTCGGTGTTACATAGACAGTCTTCTGTCCTCGCGCCAGGGAATCCTTTAAGTTCGGATAAAGAACGCCCACGGTTTTTCCCAAACCTGTGGGGGCCTGAACCAATAAAGGATGTTTGCTGGCCACCTGAGCTTCGATGCTTTCAATCAGCTCGCGCTGCCCGGGACGGGGAGTGGCAAACGGGAAGGTCATTTCCTCTGCCATCTTCTGACGGGATTTGAAAAGTTTTTCTTTGACCTTGGTTTCTTCCACCAGTTCTTCCAGGCGCAGTGCAAGCCACAGTTCGTAGTGCGCAATATCCAATGTCACACGCAGATCCATGGATTTGAAATTGCGTGAGGAAACCAGATGCAGATTCAAAAAGGGAATGTGGCCGGTGTCTTTATAGTGGAAATAGCCGTAGGTGCGCAGCTGCCAGATATAAGGATGATTGTCATCGGCGCGAAGTTTGCGCCATAGTTCTTCCACGTCGAAGGCAGTTTTGATTTCTTCAATTTGAACGGGGTTGGCGGTGATGCCATCCGCACGACCTGAGACATGGAACTCATAGGGGCCGGCTGTGAACACGCAGCTCATGCGTTTTTCCGGGGTGTAGTCGTCAAATTCTTTTTGGCGACGGCGTTGGATGGATTGATGAATTTCCTGACCACTCATCGGAGGCGCGCCATAACCCGAGTGCAGCTCAATACTTCCTCGGCGGGGGCAGGGCAGGGCAAATTGTCGGACATCCAAAGACACTTTTCTCACAGGCTCTAATCAATCACAAACCACTGCTAAACGCGATAGCAAAAATTTAAAATGAACTCGGTTTTCCTTGCCCACGGCGCAACTTGAAACATACCTTGTTTATATGTGGCGTCTTCTTCCGGTTATTCTTATTGCATTTTCCCCGTTTGCGGGGGCTCAAGTCGAATCAGAGGCCTTGCCGGAAGAATCCGTTGAACAAACCACTTCTGCACAAAAAGCCACCGCCTATTTGGAGGGCACACGAGAGTTGCTGTCTTCGCGCGTAATCCGTCTGTCTGAAAGTGTAGATTCTTTGTTTGGCAATGCCCGGGCGGACGACCAGAAGAACACCAGTACGCTGCGTGTAAGCCAGACCTACTATATTCGTCGCGGAAACTTGGGGGCAGACGATCCGGGGACCTCATTAAATCTTTTTCTGCCGAACTTGAAGCGCTGGGAAAGGGCGGTTCAGGACAAGATCCAGTTACCTAAACCAGGTGCGGGATCTGCCGGAACTTCGAGTTCCTCTGAAGCCGATACTGAAGAGCGACTGTGGGATCTGAATAGCGAGACTGGATTGGTCGTGGCCATCCCCGTGAACTATTTTGCGCGTCTTCGTCTGCGTCGCAATTTTTTATGGGGGTACTTTGAAAATTCTTTCTTTGAACAGATTGGCTGGTCAAAGAAGGACGAATGGGAAGAGCGCACCTCGCTGACGACGGACTATGCAATTTCCCGGGATTTGTTATTTCGTTTCGTCAATGAAGCCAACTGGGCAATGACCAACCGGGATTTTGATACGCATCATGGTCCGTCCCTGATTCGCACTTTAAGTGAGGACTCGGCCCTGTCACAGGATTTCCGTTATAATACGAAGTTGATTGGCAGCGCGATGTACAGCGAAAGCTTCGTTCTTTCCTCAACCTTTACCCAAAGACTTCCGATGCAGTGGATTTACCTGAAGACCACGCCCTCGTTGTCTTGGTCACGCGAAGACGGTTTTACTCCGGCGTGGGCCCTGTACATGACGGTTGAGCTGGTTTTTGGTAACGAGGACTCTTAGTCTCGCATTTCCTCGATGCCCTTGTCCTTTAAAAGAGCCGACCAGGAGCCGTCATTGACGATTTGATCGATCAGTCGATTGATTTCAGCAACGGTGATGACGTGTTGTCCTTTTGATACCAGAATACCCAGATCATAAAGTTGATCATACTTGGTGGAAACCACCAGCTTGCTTCGCTCTTCGGGATGATTCTTCAGGTACATTTCAAGGTATTCTTTGGTCACCATGGCAATATCTGCTCGTTTGGTTACGACCGATCGAATGTTGCCATCTATAGTATTTGTGAACTCCACGTTGAATCGCTTAAGCGCTTTGTCGCTGGTGGAGTGGCCCAGGAATCCATAATGATACCCTTGCATGCCCTTGATGGTCTTGTTGTGAAGGTTTTCAAAATATTTTTGGCTTTTGGCGTTGTCTTTATGGGCAATGAAAACTTCGGCGCCGTGGCGGAATATTTTTGAGGTTTCAACAGATTCGGCCGGCCACCCCCAGGTCTTGCTTTCAAATGCCATGATTTGATAGCGGGACGATTTCATATCGTGGTATCGTCGATAGGTGGTTGTGGGAACAAAAGAAAAGACATACTTCGTCTGCTTTTGATTTAATAATGCAATGAGATCCAGCGTCAGCCCTTCATAAGTGCCGCCGCGGTTGATGACATAAGGTGGAAACTCATATCCCCCCAGTCGAACGGGAATAGGTTTCGCCCAAGTCGTCAGACTTGTTAGCATTAAAATTAAAGCAGTTTTCACATTAAGAACCTTAAGGAGTCTTTCCGGGATGGTCAAATTAAAAGGGATCTTATGAAAATCAGAGCCAGTCATATTTTGGTTAAGAATCAGTATGAAGCCGAGGATTTGATCAGAAATCTGAAGGACGGAAAGAGCTTCGAGGAGCTTGCACAACGTTATTCGCAATGTTCCTCAGCGAAACTCGGTGGTGACCTGGGGGTTTTTGGTGAAGGACGCATGGACATGGACTTTGAGGAAGCAGCCTTTGCACTGAAGGTGAATGAAGTGACAGCCAAACCAGTGCGCACGCGATTTGGCTATCACATTATCAAACGAACCCGGTAATCTAGTATTCACTTTCTTCGAGGTGCAGGCTTTTCCAGTACTGCAGAGACTGCTCAATCAGCTGCATATTGTACTGAATCCGCTTCTTTTCGTTTTCCAGCAACTTTTGATCTTCTTCCGGTGAAGTTCCGACACTGCGGACTTCCAGCTTCATCTGGGCAGAGGCCTTGTCGTACAAAGACTCCCACAGTCGTCGTGCTGTGGATCGATTGAATTTTTCCTGAGGTTGTTCATCGGCTGGAAGCTGGCGGCCATCGAAACCCACCAGACCTCGGGATTTGAACTGGATCTTGTCGTGAAAACGCAATCGTGCGATGGCATCAATTTTTTTGATGTATTTCATGGCCTCTTCAAGTTTTCCGACATTGTCGATGGACTTTGAAAGAATGCTTTCCTTTAGAAGCACATCGCGAATGAACATCGTTCGCATCATCAGGAAGGAATAGGTGGTTTCTTCAAAACGACGCCCGCCCTCGATGGATCCCCCGATGACGTAGTTCTGAATCATTTCTTGCACTACCGACTGCGGCGTGAAGCCAGCAATGATCTGCAAGGCGGTGAGCTTTGCAATCTTTTGCGTATTAATGCGTTGGATTTGTGTCTTGCTGTAAGGAAGCTCCTCGCCGGTGGTTTCATCAATCCCTTTGGCGGGCATGGCCTCATCGACCTCTTTAAGCCAAAGATAAGTCAATTCCACCAGTTCTTCGGATGTGGCAGCCTCAGCAAACTTCTTTCCAAAAGGCATCAGCTTGAATGGAACAGGAGCCAGGGTGTCGTAGTTTTCCTCTTTCAAAAGGTTTTCCAAGGGAATCAGCAGCGACTGGTCATGCACACCTTTGTTGGTGGTTTTCATGGCGTCCAGCATGCCATCCATCTTGGAGTTGGTCTGATTCATTTTTTCGGGAATCTGTTTGGTGCTGTCGATGGCATCTTGGGCATCGCAGGCGACAAGGCCCGTGATGAGTGTTGCAGACATCAGCAATTGAGATAGTTTTTTCATCTGAATATCCATGATTAGGGATTGAGAATGTCGTTCTTAAGAGAAGCCACACCATCGTCGGCAGGGGTGCCCAGCCAGATTGAGAAGATCTTTTGAGAAAGGCCTTTGTCGCCATTGATACGGGTCAAGTGGCCTGCGGTGTCTTCATAGATCAGGGACTCTGAACCGTCTGAATGCTTAGTCACCAGGATAGTCAGGCTGGATCCCGCATCAGCATCGCCTCCCAGACGGACAGCATCCAGAAATGCTTTGATGGAAGGATTTTGCATATCCACTTTGTTGGCGCCTAAAGCGTCACGGAAAGAGCTTTGCACCGTATCGGCGTCTACCGAGCGTAGGAAGCTTAGTTGAATAGCCACGCTTTCGCTGTCGTCCAAAGACTTCAGAGCTTCCGTTGATTTTCTGACAAAACGCTCGGGGCTGCTGATAAGAAGCTGAGCCACATAGACTTTTACTTTCATCAACAGAACTTTCTTCCAGCGCAGACCTGCCCCGACAGAACCCAGTTCAATCTTTTTGCTGTCAAGTGTGCCTTGAGCGGATTTAGCTATGTTAACTCCCTCAATGGTACGTGTGCCTTGTTCCATTTGTAAAAGGGCCGCGTTGGATGTCAGAGACAACGTCAGTAGAGTGGATAGCAGAGCGCAAGCGATGATTCTCATAAAATAAAACTCCTTCTTGATCCGTGCTAGATACGGGAGAAAGCCGAGTGAGTCCCTTTATTTGTCGGCAATCAATCTTTCCACCAAGTAAGGTCGGACCACGACACAGGACGCGTAAACAAACAGATGCTTTTTTCTTTCCGAAAGAAATTCGACAGTAGAAAGTGAATTGGTGAACAGAATTTGGACACTACAAAAAATATTAAATTTCGAATGTGAGTCGGCCGAAGACCTCTGGGAACGGAGGTCCTATGGCGGCAACCAAAGCAATCACCCGATGTCTTCTTTTAAGTGCAGGACTGCTGGTCTTGGCAGCTTGTGCACCCTCCAATGACTTTCCTGCTCTTGATGAAAGTGGAAATGAAAGTGCTTCTGTCGTGGAACCAAGTGTTCCCAATTCTGATCCGGGAACACCGGAAGTGATGGATCCAGCGCCGGATGTTCCGGAAGTTCCGGTGACCGCAAGTCAGAAACTGCTTTTGAATCAGGCCATGACCTTGCGTTACGAAAAGGCTGGCATTCTGGAAAACAAAATTGAACTTCCCGAAGGCACACAGATTGAGATTCCGGCGAACTATGAAGTCAAACACCTGGATTATCGCACCTCCAGCGGTGGAGTTGAGCGCTCCAGCACGGGCTTCATCTATCCGGTGAAGGTGGTCTCGGTCTTGTCCCAGTATCAATCTCAGTTTACGGCAGCGAAGATTGCCGAAATTAACAAAACCTCTGGCGGGCTTTTCATTTTTGCTTCGATCGTCGGAAATCTGCAAGGGACGGAAGGGAACTTCGCCGTGGTGACAGCTTCGGCTTTGGGGGATGGGTTTATTAAAAACTTTAATGCCAGCGGCAAGCCGAGGTTCAATTATACCTCGTCAGTGATGAAACGGTTTGGGGAAAGACTTAACAAGGGCCTAAATCCCGACACGATGAAATCTGAAACGCGCGCCAAATATCAGGCGATTTTCAATGAACTCAAGAAAGCTGTGAACAGAACCGTGGCGACACCGAAGTCCTATCTGATGATGGACAAGGCGGTTGCGACTCAGTGGTCGATTAACTTTGAAAAGACCGGTGTGATATCCACCAGTGGGGCCTGGAGTATCGCAACCCAAGGCACGGCTGTTCGCCATGGCTTTTCGAATGTGCCCTGTGCAGAGTTCCAGTCAGAACTTTTGCGACAGGCTTATCAGCGCGCCGGGTATCGGGTGGCCGATGACTTCAACAAAGCTAAGGGCAATCAGCTGATCTGGTCCAGTACAGCAGCGGTGGTGAATTATTCGATGGCCTTGTATAAGGCCGGGTGGGTTCCGTGGGATGCGACCAAGTATCGTCCGATTCTGGGATCCATCATGATGAATGGGGCTGGCTATACGCCGGGGCATACGTATATCTCTGCCGGAGACGATGGAATGATTATCGTGGATAACGGAGCCCCTCAGGGCCGGGATCTGCGCAAGACAACAGACAAAACAATTTCAATCATGTACCAGGTGGGTGTGTTTTTCCTTCCTCCGGGAATCAACCCACCCGCTTGGTAAGTGTCAGGATATTTCCCAGCAGGCAAAGCACGACACCTAAAACTATGTAAGGTGTCCAGTGGAAGCCTTCAAAAAAGCTGGAAAGTGTCAGAGCAATCACCGGGGAAAGTACGCTGGTATAGGCGGCTTTCTCCGCTCCAATTCTTCCGGCCAAAGAAAGATAGGCCCCAAAGGCAATAACAGACCCAAACAGAGCCAGATACGTCAAAGCTCCCAGGAATTTGGCGGTCAGTGGGATGCTGAGATCATGACCTAAAATCAGTGCCACCAGCAAGGTGAAGAGACTTCCATACATCATGCCCCAAGTGTTGGTGACAACGACGGGAATACGCAGCTGATAGCTTTTTTGCGCCACCATGTTACCCATGGAGGCTGAAAGAGTTGCCAGAAAACCGACCAAAAGACCCCAGATGGTTTTCGAATTCGGATCAAAATGCAGAATCTCATTTAGAAATATAAATATGATTCCGATCCCGCCCAGAGCTGACCCCCAGATCACGTTGCGGGTGATGGGTTTTTTGAAAAACAGATTCATCCCGAACATGTTGTAATAAACCAAGGCGGTAAAACTCAAAGCTACCAGACCAGAGCTGATCATGGTTTCTGCCACATAGGTCAGCATGTAGTTAATCGAGAACATCAAAATACCCTGACCCGCAAAAAGCAGATGTTCACGTCGGGTGTATCTTAGGTTCTGTTTTTTCCAGAAGCAGAAAGTGAAAAGCATTCCCGCCGCCAGCAGAAACCGCCAGAAGACTGAGGTGACTGGAGACGCAGAATCAATCTGGAATGTGATGACAAGCCAGGTGGAACCCCAGATCACGGTGCAGATGGTGTAAAGGATGAGATTTTCGAATCTTGCTGGCATAGAGGAAATTTAGCAGAAGGTCCAGAGGGGGTCACTGCACTTCTTGTGGGTTCGCAGAGAATCAACTGAATCTTGTCAAAGTTCGAGAACTCTTCTGCTTCGCCCTTTCATCCAGCGGCATAATGAAAGAGCAAATCAACAAGGAGCATCTTATGGAACCACAAAGACCGGATCTAGAGAAGACACCCCAGCCTGAGAAAGTCGGTAAGCCCACAACTGCAAAAGTTGAGAGTAAGCCGGCGGTTCAGGTGGAATCCGAGACCAGCCCGGCCCAGTGGGTGTGCATGGTGTTAGGGGTGGCGTTCGTATTGGTGGGAATGTCGGGATTTGTTCTGCCCAATCTGTTTGGAATGCATCTGGGCTGGGGGCATAACATCATTCATATTGTTTCAGGAATCACAGCTCTGTGGTTTGGAGTGGGAAACTCCATTATCACGGCAGAACGCTTTAGTTACATCTTTGGGGCCATCTATGGAATGTTGGGGCTGGCGGGCTTCTTGTTTGGTTCCAACACCAGCATGATTCCACCCACTATGGACTATGATTCGTTCTGGTGGCGTTTGATTCCGGGATATCTGGAACTGGGGACCGCAGACCATGTTGTGCATATCCTGATCGGAGCGGTGTTTGTGATTGGGGCCTGGTTGACCGCTCGAAAACTCGATCGTATTGCGCCGAAGGGCACAACTTGGCACTAAAGAAAAAATAAAAAAAGCCCCGGCTGTCCGGGGCTTTGCTTTAAGGACTAGTCTTCATCCTCATCGTCATAATCGTCGTCTTCGTCCTCGTCCTCATCGTCTTCATCATCTTCGTCGTCTTCTTCATCCTCATCGAAGTCCTCGTCGGCTTCGATGCGAATCAGCCAGCCTTCTTCATAAGGGTCTTCCATAATAAGGGACGGATCGTCGATGACCTGAGAGTTCACTTCAACCACAGTGCCGGCAACCGGAGTATAAATATCCAAAGGACCGTCATCAGTTTCAAGGGTGCCGATAACGACATCTTCATCCACTTGCTCATTTTCCGCCGGTAAATCCACGGAAGAGATGGATTCGAAGTCTTCAAGGCCGTCTTCATTGATGCCGATGGTGATGAGTCCATCTTCCTGGCGCACCCAAAGGTAGCCCATAAAATTTCTAACGTCGTCTGATGCCATAATCTTTCCTTATCTAAGCTGATCTAATCCAGTGGTGCGGCAGAACCGCACCACATCCCCGCGTTGCGGCTTAACAATCGTAGTATAAATGGAACTCGTAGGGAACTGGTCTTTGCTGAATTGGGCGAACTTCTTTGTCGATTTTGTACTGAACCCAGGTCTGGATCAGATCGTCGCTGAAAACATCGCCTTTTTTCAGGAAGCTGCAGTTGTTGAGCAGGGCATTTAAGCTTTCTTCCAGGGTTCCCGGAACAGAAGGAATCGCCGCAGCCTCTTGAGGAGGCAGTCCGTAGATGTCCTTATCCAATGGATCGCCCGGATTGATCTTGTTGATAATGCCATCCAGACCGGCCATCAGAATCGCCGCTTCCGCCAGATAAATGTTGGCCGAAGGGTCTGGAGTGCGGAACTCGATACGTTTTGCCTTCGGATTTGGCCCTGAATTCGGGATACGCATCGCTGCAGAGCGGTTCTTAAAGCTGTAAGCCAGCTTCGTCGGAGCCTCAAAACCTGGAACCAAACGTTTATAAGAGTTGGTTGTTGGGTTGATGATTCCGCAAAGGGCTGGAGCATGTTTCAGAACGCCGCCGATATAGTGCAAAGCCATCTCCGAAAGACCGGCGTACTTGTTGCCTGCGAACAGATTTTTGCCATCTTTCCACAGGGACATATGGATGTGCATTCCCGAACCGTTGTCGCCGAAAATGGGTTTTGGCATGAAGGTCGCGGTTTTTCCATAGCGTTTGGCTACGTTTTTTACGATGTATTTGAACCACATCATTTTGTCGCCTATGTTCAAGGCTGTATCGAAGCGGAAGTTGATCTCACTTTGTGCCGCCGCGACCTCGTGGTGATGACGTTCCACTTGCATGCCGCATCTTTCAAGCTCAAGGCAGATTTCTGTTCTGAGATCCTGTTGGGAATCGGTTGGCAAAGCGGGGAAGTAGCCCTCTTTGGAGCGGATCTTGTAGCCCTGATTGTTGCCACCCTCGTCACGACCGGTGTTCCAGGAAGCTTCATCGCTGTCGATCATGTAGAAAGCTGAGCTGTTGGTCTGTTCGTAGCGAATATCGTCGAAAATAAAGAATTCCGCTTCAGGACCGAAGTAAGCGGTGTCAGCAATGCCGGTGGATTGCATGTAAGCGATGGCTTTTTTCACCACTTGACGAGGATCGCGGTTGTAAGCTTGAAGAGTTTCCGGAAGGCAGACGTCACAGATCAAAGACAAAGTGGGCACTTGCATGAACGGGTCCATCATCGCTGTGGACGGATCTGGAAGGATGATCATGTCGGATTCTTCGATGCCTCTCCAGCCGCGGATGGAACTTCCATCAAAGCCGAAGCCCTGTTCAAAAGCCTCGTCAGTCAACTGGTGCACTGGCACTGTCAGGTGCTGCCAAGTTCCGATCATGTCACAGAACTTCAGATCCACCATTTTTGCGCCTTTTTCGTTGGCGAATTTTAAAACGTCTTGTCCGGTCATCGTGAGCCTCCCTGAGGGGTTAAAAACTTTTTAAAGTGCTTGTTCGTCCTTCTCACCGGTGCGGATGCGAAGTGCGGATTCCACAGGAATAACGAAGATTTTTCCGTCACCAATTTTTCCTGTGCGAGCTGTTTTTTGAATGGCTTCCACGGCGCTATCAACCAGTGCAGACGGAAGAACCACTTCAATTTTTATTTTTGGGAGAAAGTCGACGACGTATTCCGCACCTTTGTAAACTTCAGTGCGGCCTTTTTGACGGCCAAAGCCCCGGACTTCCGAGACAGTGATCCCTTCAACGCCGACCTCAGCTAGAGCATCGACCACGTCATCCAATTTGAAGGGTTTGATAATGGCCTCAATTTTTTTCATGTACTTCTTTGTTCTGAAAAAGAATTCCTACGTCAGATTTGTAAAAGGATAACAAAGCATCCGAAGAATGCAAAAACTGAAAAGGTCATTTTATTTTTTTAATTTCTGCATAACGCATTCCAGTAAGTGTCACTGTTTGGAAAAAAAGAAAAAGCTCTCGTAAAGCGGCTTGCGGGGCTATGTGGTTTTTGGTACACACGGGACCTCATTTTCGGAAAATCACTATTGTTGTCGTACTCGGGGGGGATAATGACTACAAATCGTTTTTTCGTTTACGGTTCTTTCTGCGAAGGCATGGTTCACTTCAGCAAGATCCAAAATTTCGTGGAATCTTCAGTATTTGCACGAGTTAAGGCCACAGCTTACCGTTTGAAAGTAGGCTTCCCGGCACTGGTCAGAGGGGGATCTGATCTGGTTCCGGGGCAGATGATCGAGCTTAAGGGGTCCGATCTTTTGTTGAATCTGATGGATGAGTTCCACGGATACAACCGCCTTGATCCAGACAAGAGCCTTTACTCCAGGGAAGAAATTGATGTGCATCCAGAGGGTGCGTCTGAGCCGGTGAAAGCTTGGATTTACTTCCTGAATCCGTTAAAACTTCCGGTGAATGCCACTGTGATTGCCGGCGGAGACTGGAAACGTTCCTTACAGGAACAACCGGCTTTGACTTCCAAACTCAGTGAAAAGCAAGCAACTTATATTCAAAGACTGGGACGTTCTTCGGGCCGCGAGATCGTTCCGATTGATCTGACGCTCTATCGTGAGCTGATGAATCTGGAGCTGATCGTCGATAAAGGTCGTCGATTGGCGCTGTCTAAACTGGGCCAAGAGGTTTACAGACACCTTGCCTAATACAGAGAAACTTTTCCGCATTGTTCTTATTGAGCCCGAAATTCCTCAGAATACGGGAAATATCGGGCGCACTTGTGTCGGCACCAACTGCGAGCTGCACATCGTGGGAAAAATGGGGTTCGAAATCAACGATACGAACCTGAAAAGAGCGGGGCTGGATTACTGGCCCCATCTGACCTGGCACCGCCACGAGACTTTCGAAGACTGGTGGAAACACGTCGAAGATCCCAGCCGTATCTGGCTGTTTACGACCAAAACACAGCGAACCTATTTTGAGCCTCAATACCAGGCCGGGGATTGGTTTGTCTTCGGGAAGGAAACCAAGGGTCTGGACCCTGATTTCCTGATGAAACACCCCAGTCAAACAGTGACCATTCCCATGATTGGTGAAGGCGCGCGCAGTCTGAATCTGGCCACCAGTGTTGCCATTGCCGCCTACGAGGGTCTTCGTCAGCTCAAGTATCCATTGCGATAGTTTAAGGCTTTGGTCGGGGTTCAACCCGACCAAGTCTTTAAAATTCCGAATGAAATCGCGTCAATGACGCATCCAGAAATTGCCCCCTTACCTTGCCGCTTGTGAGTATTTGGGTCTATCCTCTTAGGCTATGGTTACACAAATTTTGACAAAAATGTTCGGAACGAAGCACGACCGTGAGATGAAAAAGATCCAGCCCACTGTGGATCGTATCAATGCCTTGGAACCTCAGATGGCAGCCCTTACGGATGATCAACTTAAAGCCAAAACTCCAGAGTTCCAGGAACGTCTGAAAAAGGGCGAAACTGTCGATGACATTCTGCCTGAAGCTTTTGCAGTCTGCCGTGAAGCCTCCAAGCGTGTGCTGGGAATGCGCCACTATGACGTTCAGTTGATCGGTGGTTATGTTCTGAATCGTGGAAATATCGCTGAGATGAGAACGGGTGAAGGTAAAACCCTGGTGGCAACACTGCCGGTGTACCTGAACGCTCTTACGGGTCGCGGTGTTCACGTTGTGACTGTGAATGACTACCTGGTTCGTCGTGACGCCGAACACATGGGTCGTCTGTATGGCTGGCTGGGTCTTACCACAGGTATCATCGTTCATGGTTTGAACGACCAGCAACGCAAGCAGATGTATGCTTGTGACATCACTTATTGCACCAACAATGAACTGGGCTTTGACTATCTTCGTGACAACATGAAGTTTGACCTGAATGACTACGTTCAGCGCCCTCACTACTATGCCATCGTGGATGAGTGTGACTCCATCCTTGTCGACGAAGCGCGTACTCCGCTGATCATTTCCGGTCCTGCGGAATCCTCCACTGACAAATACTACGCTGTGAACGCCATCATTCCTCACCTGAAGCGCGACCTGCACTTCACGATGGAAGAAAAATCAAAAACAGCTTCTTTGACCGACGCCGGAAACGCGAAAGTGGAAGAACTGATGGGTCTTTCCAATCTTTACGATCCGCAAAACATCGAAATCCTGCACCATGTGTATCAGGGTTTGAAAGCTCACTATCTGTACCGTCGTGACGTGGAATACATGATCAAAGACGGTGAAATCGTGATCGTGGATGAGTTTACAGGTCGTTTGATGCCGGGTCGTCGCTGGAGCGATGGTTTGCACCAGGCGATCGAGGCCAAAGAGGGTGTTGAAGTGAAGTCTGAAAATCAGACTTTGGCAACAATCACCTTCCAGAACTACTTCCGTATGTATGAAAAGCTGTCTGGTATGACGGGGACTGCTGATACAGAAGCGGTGGAGTTCAAAAAGATCTATAAACTTGATGTGAACGTGATTCCAACCAATCGTCCGATCATGCGTAAGGATCAGGAAGACGTGGTTTACAAGTCTGAACTTGCAAAGTTCAAGGCGATCACGGCGGATATCAAAGAACGTATTGCCAAGGGTCAGCCGATCCTGGTGGGTACGGAATCCATTGAAAAGTCCGAGGCGTTGAGCGCCTTCCTTCGTAAAGAGGGTGTGAAACACGAAGTCCTGAATGCGAAACACCACGAACGTGAAGCGGAAATTATCGCTCAGGCCGGTCGTAAAGGGGCTGTGACTATTGCTACGAATATGGCAGGTCGTGGTACCGACATCATGCTGGGTGGTAACGCTGAAATGCTGGCAAAAACTCAGGTCGGTAATGATGATTCTCCAGAGTATCTGGAGGCCGTTCAAAAGCTGAAGCCACAGGTCGAAGCGGAGCGCGCCGAAGTTCGTTCTTTGGGTGGTTTGTACATCATCGGTACAGAACGCCATGAATCCCGTCGTATCGACAATCAGCTGCGTGGTCGTGCCGGCCGTCAGGGGGATCCGGGTGAATCCAGATTCTA
Organism: Bdellovibrio sp. HAGR004; assembly: GCF_055397015.1. Lineage (NCBI taxonomy): Bacteria > Pseudomonadati > Bdellovibrionota > Bdellovibrionia > Bdellovibrionales > Pseudobdellovibrionaceae > Bdellovibrio > Bdellovibrio sp. HAGR004. The sequence continues at coordinate 350,062 of NZ_AP029176.1, forward strand.
TCTGTCTTTGGAAGACAAGCTGATGCGTATCTTCAACGGCGAGCGTATTCAGAAGATCATGGAAATGCTGAACATCCCTGAAGATGAACCAATCACAGCCAAAATGGTGACTAACGCCATCGAAGGTGCGCAACGTAAGGTTGAAGGACACAACTTCGATATCCGTAAGAACCTGATGGAATACGATTCCGTGATGAACGCACAAAGAAATGCGATCTATGGAATGCGCCGTAAGGTTTTGGAGGGTCAGGAAATCGAAAGAACCACTTTGGACTGGTTGGGCGATGTGGTTTCCGGAATTCTGGACACTCACATCCCTGAAAACGGAAAAAAAGAAGAGTGGAGCCTGGAGGGCCTGAACAATGCCCTGGCTCAGACGTTCGGTTTCAAAGTTGATTTCTCGACAATGTCTGTGAACACCGACACAGTGACTGAAGCTGTGAAAGCCGGTGTGAAAGAAGTTTGGGATCGTCAGAAGAACTCCATGGGTCCGTTCTTTGAGCAAGTTCAGAAAATGATCCTGCTTCAAAGCATCGATAACCACTGGAAGAACCACCTTTATGTTATCGACAAGCTGAAAGAAGGTATCGGTCTGCGTGGTTATGCTCAGAAAGATCCTTTGCTTGAGTACAAAAAAGAGGCTTTCAAAGCCTTTGAGACGTTGAACAATACCATCAAGTCAGACGCGATCGAAAAAGTGATGCGTGTTCAGTTGGTTGCCCAACAAACTGAAGAGCAGGTGCTGGAAAGCCTGCGTCCGGAAGAAGCTGACTTGGATGAGTTGGATTACTCGTCTCCAAGCGAAGCGGATATCGGTCACAGCATTCCGGAAGCTGAAGAGGCTCCGAAACGCAAAATGACTTTCCAAAGCGGTCCTCGTGAGGATCGTCCGATGAACCGCGAAGAGCGTCGTCGTTTGGAAAAAGATTCGAAGGGAAAAAGATAATTGATCCCTTGTCCGAATTGCCATAAGTCGGTAGAGATTCTGGATAAGCACCTGGGGACGCTTTACACCTGTCCCCATTGCAATGCAGTTTATTTTATCGACTGGAATGGCCAACCTGAGATGGCTCAGCATGAACCTGAGCCAGAACCAGTTGTAGAGCCGACGGCGGCTCCGTCCTTTGAGGCTTCTGTCGAGCAAAACTATCAAGATCAAAATTTCCAAGAGCAAAACTTCCAAGAGCAAAACTTCCAAGAGCAAAGTGGCTATCCTGAACAGGAGCAGGGCTATCAGCAACCTGAGACGCCGGCCGCTTTCGATGGGGGCTTCAATGAAGCCCTGAATATGGCGGAGCAGCCACCAGCGGATATGACCTACGAAGCGCCTTCTGAAGATCAGGAAGTGCATGGTGAGGTTCCTGCGGTGGAAGAAGCTCCCTATGATTTCAGTCAGACTTTGGACTCCGTGGGGTCGCCAGCAATGCCGGAGCCCTTGGCTCCATCAGGGGTGAGCGATACACCGGACTTTTCAGATGTGACGGACTTTGCCAATGCAGATACGGTCAGCGGGCCTTTGGCGTATACCCTGACGATTGACGGCATTGAATCCAGCTTGCTGGTCAGCCAGTTGAAGGAAGCCATGACGGATTCCCGTTTTGGTTGGGATGTGCCTTCGCTTTTGTCTCAGATTGGTGGTGGACGGTTGGTCCTTCGAGGTCTGAATCCGGCTAAAGCATCTGTTCTTATCAACCGAATTAAATATCTGCCTTTTAAAATTTCCTGGAGGCAAGATGTCCTGTCTGGTTCCTAAAAAAACGTTGAGCTTTTTTACAGTCCTTTTGTCGGTTTCTTTGGCTTTTGCTAATGAAGGCGGTGGGGAAGCGGCTCCGGTAGAGGGAGCTAAAGAAGTCCGCAGCGGTGAAGAATCCTTCGCGGTGGTGCAAGCCCGGGTGGCTGCTTTGGAAGCCAAGGTTCGTTCCGGGGAAGCTGAGATCCAAAAGTTGATTCTGGAAAAACAAACCAGCAAAGATCCGGCGCGAGTCAGTGAAATCATCTCCAGTATGGTCGCCTTGCATAAGGAAATGGAAAAGAATCTGAAAGAATATGATCAACAGCGAACGTTGCTGAAGTATCGTTACCCTGAAAAAGGGGTGGCGGCCAAAAGGGAATATGAGCGCATTGATTTGAAGTCCATTGAGGAGATGGAAAATCAAATGAGCCTGGGTTCCTCTGTGAAAAGAACATTGAAAAAGGTTCGCAGCCAATACAGCTCCCCAGAGGAAAGACAACAGCACGATGCGGCTGAAGCCCACGGTCAGGCTGGCAAAGGAGCGACAACGCCGGCGCCTGGCCTTGTGGATCCTGTCATTTTGAAAAAATAATTTTCTGCGCATCAAAATGAGACAAAAGAAAGTTGCTCACTTTGAGAGATCGGTGGAAGCTGATACCTTAGAAGAGTGGGGGAAGTATGCTCCGATATTTGGCTATTCCGTTGATTTCGCTGAGCTTGGTGACGACGGCCTGTCAGACATCCATGCTGAAGCAGTTTAATGAAATCACGCCAGGAATGGAAAAAGATGACGTACTGAATCTGATGGGAAGCCCCACCCGCACCCAGCGTTTTCACGGTAAAGACCGCTGGACCTATGTTTTTTACGACAAACGAATTCGTTTTGAAAAAGAAGTTCAGTTCTTTGAAGGCAATGCCGTTTATGTCGGCGATGTCTGGCAGCCTCCGGCAGATCGCACGGCTATAGCCATGGACACGCGCAATGATCAAAAAAATCGCGAAATTGACGAGATGCTGGCCCGTGAAGTGGAAAGCCATCGCAAGTCTTACGAAGAATATGAAAAGAAAGCCAAAGGCGAAGACAAGGTCCGTTATGTGCCGACCTTTGAGCCGGTTCGCTAATTTGCCACCGGAAGAATCAGCGGTTCTCCCAAGACAGAGATCACCTCATAGCCGTTAACTTCCAAGGTGTCTGAGGCTTCTCGTCCGTAGAACTTCACACCTGTCCAGGTCCATTCCTGAGGCCACTCATCCACCACATTGCGGAAGTAGATTTTACCAGTTTCGCGAATGCCGGGGGCTGAAGTTGTAAATTCAAACTGACTGATCGGGCTTTTGAAGATCTCCTGAAAAGGGATCGGGAAGGCCGCGATATGATTTTGATCTTCGCTGACGGTGCAGGGAATGCGCACGACCATCTTGGGAATCTCGCCCGAGATCGCAATACCTTCCGCGGCAAAATAAAGATCCAGTGTCGGGTAGCGGTCACACACAAACACGCGGGACCCAGCGGGACTTTTCATCAGGAACAAGCCCAGTTTGATGCCGGGACCGGCTTCAAAGGAATCCAATTCGACGTTCTTAAGGATCTGATACTTAAAAGCTTTGCGGAACTCTTCTGGAGAAGCCTCGGACAGATCGAAGTTGTCACTTTGGCTTCCCACGGCACTTAGGCCTCCGTCAGAGGCCACATTTCTTTTTGGAAGAAACTTTTTGTCCAAAAGGTGCAAAGCAAAAGGAAGTGCCGCCATGAGCAGAATCAGGCTGAGCATGCGGGACATTTTTTGTAATGGCGTCCGGTTTTTCTTCATATTAATACTCGCACTTTATTGTGGTTCGGTCCGCTTCAGTCAGGGTCTCGCGAACTGATCCGCCATTGAGAACGGCCCACATCACGCTGGGAACGGTGCTGCGATGTTTGAGTCCCAATACGTGACCCAGTTCGTGCACGAACAGGCTTTCCAGATGCACGTCTTTGATTGTTGTCGGAGTGGTCCCGGTGAAGTAACTGAAGTACTGATTGTTGATGGCCACGTCTGCTTCATAGAGCTTGTTGGTTTTCCAATAAAGGGAAGTCAGCCCCTGATAGTTGATGTTTTTATTGGGCCAGGTCAAATGCCAGTGAATCGTATTCTGACTGTCTTTGGTGGCGGCATTGGGAAGAGTGTCACTGTCGCGTTCGAAATGAAATAAAGTCATCCCAGCAGCTTCATTCCAACGATAGGCCGCTTTATTAAGGGCGTCTTCGTAATCTGGTGGGAAGTCTTTGTGAAGTTTCAGGCGAACCGGGATGTTTCCTTTCCAGGAAACGCGCTGGCCATAAGAGTTTTGCACGAAGCCGCAGTCATTTTCTGCGGCACTGGCTAAAAGATCCTCGTCACCGGGCCCAAGTGTGGGCCCTTTCTGGCAAGAGCACAGAGCGAGCAATGTCAGAGGCAGAACGAGAAATTTCAACATACTTGTCAGTTTACACGAGATTCCTTCGGACATCCTGACAAGTATTGATTACTCGACCTTCGACGAGTCGTCTTTAGTTGTAGAACTTAGCGATATCGTCGGTGTTACGGACAAAGGTTTTGAAGTCTGGAGAAACAAAGGAAGATTCGTGGATCTTGCCTTCCGGGCAACCTGCCAATGTGGAGGCATTTACGCCATCCCACTTGCAAGTGCCTATGTACCAGGCCTTTTCGCTGTAATCGATCTTGTAAGCGACCAGAGTGGAGGACTTGAAGATCGCCACGACTTCTTCCAGGACTGTTTTTCCATCAGAATGGAAGTCACCTTGAAGGACGGTGTCCATCCAGATAAAGGACTGCTTCTGAGAAATCTGCTGAAGCTTTCTGACTTCGTAATCAGAAATAAGGACCGTGCGAGCACCGTCGAAATAGATTGGAATTTCACGATAGGGTTTTGCGCACTCAGATTGAACACAGGCAGATTTGTAATCTGCAATCAAATCATAGAACTTATCAGCACCCACGAATTGCTTGTCAGCAGAGGCGTTCAGGGAAATCAAATTTGCGGCTACAAGTAGGCCCAACATAAATTTTTTCATACAAAACTCCGATTTCGAGGACCTTGTATAACTCTAGTGGGGGCCGTTGTATAACTTAAAATGCTTAGGGATGGCTGGCAGCAGGCTCCATGAGCTGGCGTTTGAGAATCTTTCCGCTGTCGCCTTTGGGTAAAGCGGCTAGAAACACGAAATGCTTGGGAATTTTGAATTTGGCCAGATTCTTGGCGCAGTGGTTAAGTAGGTCCTCTGCGGTCAGATCGGGTTTTTGACGCACGATGAATGCCTTGCCCACTTCACCCCATTTCTCATCAGGAACTCCGATGACAGCGGCTTCCAGCACGGCGGGGTGGGATCTGAGGATCTGTTCTACTTCGGGAGGGTAGACGTTTTCTCCGCCAGAAATGAACATGTCCTTTTTGCGTCCAACCACATAAAAATAACCTTCTTCATCGCGACGAACCAGATCCCCAGTGTGAAGCCAGCCATCTTTGATGGTTTCTTGTGTTGCCTTTTCGTTATTCCAATAGCCTTGCATGATCATCGGGCCGCGCAGAACCAGTTCGCCGACTTGATTACTTCCCAGTTCCCGTCCTTCGTTATCCACGACCTTGGCATCTATATAAAAATTCGGAAAACCGATAGAGCCAATCTTGCGGATGGCATCTTCTTCATTCAAGGAAAACACATTCGGACCAAACTCGGTCAGGCCGTAGCCCTGACGAACCGGCACGCCTTTCTTGTCCCAGGTCTTTATCAGCTCCAAAGGCATAGGCTCACCGCCGACAATCGCATAGCGAATGCGGCTAAGATCTACAGATTTAAAAAGAGGTGATCGGGCCATCATGTCCATGGTTGTGGGGACACCAAATAGTAAAGTGGCTTTTTGTTCCTCGCTGAGGCGAAGAATCTGATCGGCATCGAACTTTTTCAAGAACACCACTTTGGCGCCACGATGTATGAACGGAGTCGTCAGAACATTCCAGCCGCCAGTGTGGAAGAAGGGCAGGAAGATCACAGTGCAGTCTGTTTGTGAAATGTTCAGACGCAAAGTTGTGTTGATGGAATTCCAGAACAGCATTCTGTATGTCAGCACCGCACCTTTGGGACTTCCTGTGGTCCCCGAGGTGTACAAAATCATCACGGGATCTTCTTCAGTCGGAAGGAAGGCAGTTTCGCTACTGTCGGAAAAGGCCTCCAGTGCCGAGGCAAAGCTGTCAGAGCCTTGCAGGAAAAGCTTTTGCGGAACCACATCTGCAGAAAGATCTTCAATCAGATGGTTCAGGTTTTCCTGCAGTACCACCAGTTTCGGAGCAGAGTCCGTCAGAATGTGACGGACTTCCCTTTGTGTCAGACGGAAGTTGATCGGCACCATGATTGCGCCCAGGCGCTGCAGGGCAAAGAAAAGAAACACATACTCCAGTTCGTTGGTGGCCAAAACCGCAACGCGGTCGCCTTGGCCAACGTGGAAGTTTTGCTGAAGAAGCTTTGCTCCTTTGTTTGCCAATTCAAACAATCGTGCATAGGAAAACTCACGCCCGGTATCGCCATCTTGAATGGCGATATTTTGTGGTGAGTACATATTCCATTTTTTCAGCCAATCCAGTTCCATGTGTTCCTCTTGCTTAGACGACTATGTGTCGTAGCCCCATTCCAAGGCCAAGGCAGCCATGCTCATACCACCACCAGAGCCCAACATAAAGACCAAGTCGCCTTTTTTCATTTTCTTTTGGTAAGCCGCATCCGCCACTGCCATGCCGATGGAAGCAGAGCCCGTGTAGCCATAGCGGTCCATCACGTAGTGGGCGCGTTCACGAGGCAGGGACAACTGATCCATGGTTTCGTAAATGCTTTGCACGTTGAACTGCGTGATAAAGAAGTGCTGGATGTCGGAAGGGTTCTTTTTAATACGATCCAGAATCTGATGAGTCAGGCGGGGCCAGTGAATCCCGTTGGTTTCAGGTGGAATACGTTTCGGGAAAGCCAGCAGATGGCCTTTGTTTTCAATGACCTGATGACTGACCGGTTGGGCCGTACCCCCAGCATAGATGCCCATATAGTCATGATACTGACCATCAGTGTACATCTGGCTGTCGATAAAGCCCGAACCGTCCTTGGATGGCTGCAAAACAACGGCTCCTGCGCCATCGGCAAACAAGGATGCAATCTTGTAGTCGTCGAAGTTCAGATACTTACTCATGCCGTAGGCGCCAACGACCAGAATGTTTTTGTATTTGCTGTCAGCCACAATATATTTGGAGGCGATATCGCAGCCAACCACAAACCCGGCGCACGCGGTATTGATGTCATACGTTCCCGCGTTGACGGCCCCCAGGCGATAAGCCACCACCGAGGCGGTGGAGGGAGAAAGGTAATCAGGTGTGTCGGTCGAAACAATGATCAGATCCAGATCCTTGGCAGTGATACCTGCGACTTTCATGGCCTCTTCAGCTGCAGGCAGAATCAAATCGGACGTGCGTTGTTCTGGATTCATCCAGCGGCGTTCGCGGATGTTTCTTTGCTCACTTAAGAAAGTTCCGATGTCTTTTTTGTAAAGATCATTAAAGTATTGATTGGTGATCACGCGTTCAGGCGCGTACATCCCGGTTCCTACAATGGTCGCTTTTCTTGTCGTGTTCATCGTTTATTCCTTTGCGATTTCGCTTATCTACAAATCAGTTTTGCCACTTTGGCAAGAAAACTTTTATAGAGCATTAGCTCTATACTCCGAGCGAAAAAGTGCTTTTTCCTTTGACGGGTGGGGGGAGAGTCGGGGTACTCGTGACGTATGAACAATATTACTTTTGATTTCAAAAATAAAAATGCAGTTGTTACTGGTGGTGCTTCCGGCATCGGTTTCCAAATCACTCGCAGCTTCCTTGAAGCAGGTGGAAATGTTTCTATCTGGGATTATTCCGAGCAGGCTTTGCAGAATGCCAAGGCCGAACTTTCTCAGTACTCAGCGCAACTTCATCTGGCGCAAGTCGATGTTGGCAATCGCGATTCGGTTGCCAAGGCGGCGGCTTCCTTGCCGTGGGCTGTGGATATTCTTGTGAACAACGCGGGGATCACACGCGATAAATCTTTCGCGAAGATGGCGCCCGAAGACTGGGATGCCGTGATCTCTACCAACCTGACTGGTTTGTTCAATGTGACAAAAACATTGTTGGAAAAATTCAATCCTCAATCTGCACACAAACGTATCATCAGTATTTCGTCTGTGGTGGGACTGTATGGAAACTTCGGTCAGACCAATTATGCTGCCGCCAAGGCGGGTGTTATTGGTATGGCCAAAACCTGGGGCAAAGAATTGGGCCGCAAGGGCTTTACGTCCAATGCGATTGCTCCGGGCTTTATCGCAACGGCGATGACCAAGGCGATGCCGAAGGAAGTTCTGGAGGGCATGGCGGCGAAAGTTCCAGTCGCTCGTTTGGGTGAGGTGGAAGATATTGCAAATGCCTGTTTGTTCCTTGCCAGCGAGCAGGCAAGTTATATCAATGGCACTGTTCTCAGTGTTGATGGCGGTATTGTTCTGTAATAAATAAACTTTTTGAAGGAGTGACTTCGATGAGATCTCTGTTCTTGGCTTTGTTTGTCTTGGTATCAGGTTTCTTTGTGTCCTTGGAATCTTTGGCGAATGCCGAAGCGGTTAAGGGATTTGTGCAAATCACTCCGCAAAAAGAGCTTTTTGTGGATTACGTTCCGGCGAAAGAAAAGCAGCCAACGGTTGTTTTGGTTAACGGACTGACTTACAGCACCCGTCAATGGGAACGCTTTGTTGATGTCCTGGTGGCCAAAGGCGTGGGTGTTCTTCGCTATGATCCCATCGGGCAGGGGCAGACGCTTTTGAAGTATGCCCCGGTTGTAGCGCCGATTCCTGTGCAGGATCAGGTGCAGGACCTGAAAGTCCTTCTTGAGAAAATGAAATTAAAAGGTCCATTTAATATTGTTGGACTGTCTTATGGCGGTGGTGTGGCCGCTGGCTTCACCGCCGCTTATCCATCCTTGGTCAAGAATCTGATTATGATGGCGCCGTTCACGCGTCCTCTGGAAGGGCAGGATCGCTGGATCAAATCCCAGATCTGGGCGACTCGTCAGATATTCCCTTTTAACAAAATGACGGATGATGAGTTGTACGATCATTTCTTGCATCAGATCATCTATGCCACCTATCCGCAGGCAGAGCCTGTGGTTCTGGAGAATCCCTTCAAGCTGGAAGCGACTTTCCGTCTGGTGCAGGGGATTCGTAAATTCCGTCCGGTGGATTTGACTCACACGATCCCGGCCAAGTCCCTGCACTTGATGATTGCCCGCCAGGATCAGTACATCGAAACAAGCGTTCTGGATGAATACTGGGATGCGGTTCCAGCAGCGGCGCGCGCAAGCCGTCTTTATATCAACGGCTCTGAACACAAAATGGTCGAAGCGGTTCCTTACTTCACGGCTTCCTGGGTTTATGAAATCGTGACGGGAAATAAATTGCTGTCTGCGGGTCGTGACTTCGAAGGTTATCCTTTCCGAGGCGAGGCTCGCAGTGGGCAGGATCAGGTGACGGTGGGTCGCGAATGATTCACCACGAGGTTGTTTCCGGCGTCGTTCCCGAAAGCATTTTCTTTATCCACGGGAATCTGGCGTCCAATCGCTGGTGGTATCCGGCTGAAGAAATTTGGAAGAGGCAGGCGGCCGGTAAAAATTATTCCGGCTCTTTGATTTACGGCGAATTCCGTGGGTGCGGCAAAAGCACACCTCCGCAAAGCAGTGACGAAGTAAATCTGCACCTATTTGCCGAGGATTTCATCGCGTTGTTAAAGTCGATGGGACCTGGGCCTTATCATGTTGTTGGACATTCCACCGGGGGCCTGATTGCGGCCCTGATGTTAGCCAAAGAGCCAAACCTGTTCCGCAAGGCGGTCTTGCTGGACCCTGTCGGGGCGCAAGGGATTACCTTTGATTCCTCCATGATTTCGGCTTTTGAAAAGATGAAGTTGGACAAGGACCTGACGGCGGCGGTGATCGGATCTACGATTCATAATAATAATGCCGAGTCGGATTTCTTCCGCCAAGTGGTGGTGGAGGACGCCTTTAAGGCTGTGAAGGCCGTGGGTCACTGGGTCTTGGAAGCGCTTGATGGGCTTGATGTTCGCGGTGATTTGAAAACCGTTCAGCATGAAGTTTTGGTGCTGCACGGGGAGCATGACACCCTTCTACCTGAGGTTGATTCTCAGGCTCTGGCAGGCCTGTTTGTAAACGGAAAGTTCGAACGTATTGCCGGCCAAGGACACTGTCCGAACATTGAAAATCCCGAAAAGTTTGTGAACATCACTCGGAGTTATCTGTTTTCTTAAGGACACAGTCTTTTGCGGTGCATAATATCAACTAGTCCGGGGCGGCTTAATAGGTTGCCCATCGGTCTGTTTTCGGTTAGTTATCGATTAATAAATTACAATACTGTGACAAAACTACTTTGCGTCCCCTAGGGAGTGCCAACCTATGTCTGAAGCTAGAGATGAGTATAATCGTGGTGGTCTGCTGGCGTTTGCCTTTTCAATGGTATTCGTCTGTGCATTCTTCGTTTACATCGTTGTGATCAATAAAGGTGTTGATCTGGGTGAAAACGTTGTAGATCCAAATGCCCCTGTTGTAGAGGGTGCGGTTCCTGTTTTCGACATCGCGAAAGTACAAGAGCCATGGGTTTCCACTCCTGAAATGGTTGCTTACGGCAAAAAGTTCTTCGCCACAAACTGCGCTATGTGCCACGGTGCTGAGGGCAAGGGTGATGGTGCTGCGGGTGCGGGCTTGAATCCAAAGCCACGTAACTTGGTTGAAGGTAAGTGGACTCAAGGTGGCGGTCTTATCGCCCACTATCAAGTTCTACAGAATGGTATCAAGGGCACGTCCATGGCGGCTTATGCTCACTTCAAGCCAGCGGACCGCTGGGCTGTGATCCATTTCATCGAGTCTATCACTGAAAACAAATCTAAAGACGATCCTGCTAAAGTTGCTGAGTTTGCAAAAACCGCACAATAATTAAGGATTTATTCATGCTTGCCGGTGAGCTTGTATTGAAAACAAAAGCAATGAGAGCGGCGCTGGCAGCGTCCGTTCTCGTTTTGTTTTCGGCTCAGGCGCCTGCTTACGATGGTAAGCCAGCTCCGATGGTGGCCAGCGAAAAGCCCCAGGAGCTTGAAGGGGTCGGCATCGACGAAAAGTTGGGTTCTAAAATCGACCTGACTATGAAAGTGAAAGACGACAATGGCCAGGAAGTGGCTTTGGGGTCTTTCTTCGATGGCAAGCATCCGGTGATTATTTCGCCGGTGTATTTTTCCTGTCCGGGTCTTTGTAACTTCCACTTGAACGGTCTGACGGACGCGCTCAAGTTGATGGATAAAGATTGGACGGTCGGTAAGAAGTTTAAGTTGCTGTCTGTGAGTTTTGACTCAAAAGAGACTCCCGACTTGGCGGCAAACAAAAAACAGACTTACATGAAACTGTATGATCGTGCAGGGGCTGAAAAAGACTGGCACTTCATTACAGCGGATGAATCCACAGTGCAGGCGTTGATGCAGGCCTTGGGATTCAAGTTCAGATGGGACGAGAAAGCTCAGGAGTGGGCGCACGCTTCGGCGGCTATCGTGATCACTCCAGACGGAACGATCTCGCGCTATCTTCCGGGGATTATGTTTAATCCTCAGGACATCAAGATTGCCCTGAACGAAGCAACCGATGGTAAAATCGGAACCTTCGTCGACAGCTTGGTGCTTTATTGTTTTAAGTATGACCCACATCAAAGCAAGTACACGCTCGTGGCCTTCAACGTCATGAAGATGGGCGGGGCGGTAATGGTTTTGGTGATGGTAATTTGGTTATTGCCTGTATGGATCCGTGCTCGCAGAGAGCAGGAAAATACGGCGGGGAGATAAAGGTACATGATGTGGTTTAATTTAGCGAAGGCCCAATCCTTCATGCCCACGCAAGGAACCGAGATTGCGAAGCAGGTCGACAATCTATACGGATTTTTGCTTGTAACAAGTTTCATTGCCTGCGTGCTTGTCATCGGTGGGATGATCTACTTCGTCTGGAAGTACAGACGTAAGACTCCCAATGATAAAACAGCATACATCTCTCACAACACCGCTTTGGAGTTCTTGTGGTCTTTCATTCCACTTGTGATCTTCCTGGCTGTGTTCGGTTGGGGTTGGTACATCTATCACCAAATGCGCGCGATGCCTAAAGACGCGTTGGAAATCAACGTTTTGGGTAAACAGTGGGCTTGGGAAGTGGAATACAAAAACGGCTACAAAACCGTCAATGAGATCGTGGTGCCAATCAATCAGGATGTTAAGATTCTTCTGACTTCCTCTGACGTGATTCACTCTTTCTTCGTACCGTCTTTCCGTATCAAACAAGATGCGGTTCCAGGTCGTTACACGGCTTTGTGGTTCAGAGCGGATAAGCTGGGCGACTTCCACTTGTTCTGTACTGAATATTGTGGAACTTCCCACTCCGGCATGATCGGTAAGGTGAAAGTCGTTTCCCGCGAAGACTTCGACAAATATATGGAACAAGGTCAGGAAGAAAGAAATCTTCCGCTGGGTGAAAAAGGTAAGAAGTTGTTTGCGGTGAAGGCTTGTGCCTCCTGCCACGCAGTGGACAGCCCGGCAACAATGGTTGGTCCTTCTTTGTTCCAGAAGTTTGGTCACGAAGAAGTTATGGATGACGGATCCAAGATCGTGTTTGACGAAAACTACATTCGTGAATCCATCCTAGAGCCGAATAAACACATCGTTAAAGGCTTCCCTAAAGGTGTAATGCCTACCTTCCAGGGTCAGTTGAACGAAAACGAACTCAGTGCTCTTGTCGAGTACATCAAGAATCTGAAGTAAGGAGTTGGGCATGGCGAAAACGACAGCTCACGGCGACAACTATATTAATTTTGAAAAAGGTCTCTGGTCTTGGCTGACCACGGTAGACCATAAACGTATCGGTTTGATGTACTTCATCACTGTTATGTTCTTCTTCCTGATCGGTGGGATCATGGCCCTGTTGCTTCGTTTGGAGCTTTTTGCTCCAAATACAGCTCCGAATGTGGGTCAAATCCTTGCAAACGGTGACGTTTATAATCAGGTCATGACATATCACGGGGCGATCATGGTCTTCATGGTTATCGTTCCTGGTATCCCGGCGATTTTGGGTAACTTCTTCCTGCCGCTGCAAATCGGCGCAAAGGACGTGGCCTTCCCGAAAATCAATCTTCTAAGCTGGTACTGCTTCATGGCGGGTGCGATCCTTGCGATTGCAACTTTCTTCACTACGAAGATTGATACAGGCTGGACGTTCTACACTCCTTATTCTATCAGAACGGGGACTGCGACGGCGATGATGGTTCTTGCGGCCTTCATCATGGGTATGTCTTCCATCCTGACAGGATTGAACTTCATCGTGACCGTGCACAAACTAAGAGCTCCTGGCATGACTATGCACAGAATGCCTTTGTTCATCTGGTCTTTGTATGCGACGGCGATCCTTCAGATGTTGGCGACTCCGGTTTTGGGTATCACATTGCTTCTTTTGGCAGTGGAAAGATTCCTGGGTATCGGTATCTTCGATCCTAAACTGGGTGGTGACCCGGTATTGTTCCAGCACTTCTTCTGGTTCTACTCTCACCCTGCGGTTTACATCATGGTTATCCCGGCAATGGGTATCATCTCTGAACTGATCACGACTTTCTCCAAGAAAGTGATCTTCGGTTACACAGCAATCGCTTACTCTTCTTTGGGTATCGCGGCGGTGTCCTTCTTCGTTTGGGGTCACCACATGTTCGTGTCCGGTCAGTCTGGTACCGCAGGTATCGTGTTCTCCTTCCTGACGATGCTGGTAGGGGTTCCAACGGCGATCAAGATGTTCAACTGGGTTGCGACATTCTATAAAGGTTCTGTCGAGTTCCGCTCTCCGATGTTGTATGCATTGGGCTTCATGTTCTTGTTCGCCATCGGTGGTGTGACAGGTATCATGTTGGCGACTCTTCCAATCGACGTTCACTTCCACGACACTTACTTCGTGGTGGCTCACTTCCACTACGTGATGGTGGGTGGTACTTTGATGGCGTTGATGGGTGGATACTATTACTGGTTCCCGAAAATGTTCGGTAAAATGTACAGCGAAGCGGCTGCGCGCATCTCCTTCGTGTTCATCTTCATCGGCTTTAACGTGACCTTCTTCCCTCAGTTCATCCTGGGTGCGATGGGTATGCCTCGTCGTTATTTCGACTACATCCCAGCCTATGAGACTCTGAACAAGATTTCCACTGTCGGTTCTTGGTTGATCGGTATTGGATTCTTGGTCGGTCTATACACAATTGTTCAAGGTCTTATGAAAGGTGAGAAAGCTCCGATGAATCCTTGGGGCTCTAAAACGTTGGAATGGCAAACGTCATCTCCTCCTCCTCACGACAACTTCAGTGTTGAACCAGTAGTAACAGCGGGGCCATATGAGTACAGATAATCACGCACACGGCGCTCACACAGCGCATGTCGCTCACCACTTTAAAACAGCCGAGCAGCAGTACTCCTCTGGTAAAGAGGGTATCTGGTTGTTCATGCTGACAGAGATCCTGATGTTCGGTGCGATCTTTGTTGGTTACTTCTACTACCACAATATGTATCCGGAGATGTTCGCAGAAGGTGCGAAATCCTTGGATTGGAAGATGGGCTTCGTGAACACCTTGGTGTTGATCTTCTCTTCCTTCACCATGGCTATTTCGATTTCCTTCATCCAGAAGAACGAGCAGAAGAAAGCGGCGTTGGCTTTGGCCACCACGATTCTGTGTGCCGCGATCTTCATGGTGATCAAGTACTTCGAATACCAGCATAAGTTCCACTTGGGCTTGTACCCAGGTAAGTTCCTGGACGCTGCGAAAGTGGGTGCAGAGCACGCCAACCTTGGTTTGTACTTCGGCTTCTACTACACAATGACAGGTCTTCACGGTATCCACGTTTTGATCGGTATCGGCTTGATCACTTGGTGTTTGATCCGTACGGTTCGCGGGGACTTCCACAGTCAGTACTGGATCCCGGTTGAAGGTGTTGGGTTGTTCTGGCACATCGTCGATTTGATCTGGATCTTCCTGTTCCCTCTTTTATATTTGGTGGGGTAATACATGGCTCAAAATAACGACAACAACGCATATGTTCTTCATCCACACATCACGCCAATGGCAACTTACTTCAAAGTTGCCTTGGCATTGTTTGGTCTGACTTTCCTGACAGTCTTTGCACACCAGTTCCATCACCAGATGGGTTCATGGGCAGCTCCAGTGGCATTCTTGATCGCCCTGGTCAAAGCGGCCCTTGTGATCCTTTGGTTCATGCACTTGAAGGACGACACTAAGATGAATCGTTTCATCTTCGGTATCGGATTCTTCTTCCTGGCGTTGCTATTTGCTATCTGTGCTTTGGACTTCGCAACTCGCGTTCCAGAGATCAGCCCACTTTAAGATCGTGCTACGTACATACGCGGATCTTACCAAGTTTGGCATAGTCGTTTTTTCAGTTCTTGCGGGACTGGCCGGCTATGCCACCGGTTTTCAGATCGAAAACACATTTGATTGGAAAGTCTTTCTAGAGACCCTGGCGGGGATTTACTTCCTTAGCTCGGGTTCTTTGGCGCTGAATCAGGTGCAGGACTGGCAGATGGATGCCAAGATGCCTCGCACAGCCAAGCGTCCGATTCCGTCTGGCAAAATCAAGCCGGCGGCGGCGGGTATTCTGGCTGTGTGCCTTCTGGTTGTGGGCTTGAATTTCCTGTTCACGCTGGAGCCTGTGGCGGGCTGGATTGGTCTGTTCTGTGTGTTTCTTTACAATGGACCTTACACTTTGTGGTGGAAGCGCCGTTGGGCTTTTGCCGCGGTACCTGGAGCCATTCCGGGAGCTTTGCCGGTGACAATCGGCTATGCCGTAGCCAATCCTGACATCTGGAATTCTGAATCCCTGTATTTGTTCCTGATTATGTTCTTGTGGCAGATGCCGCACTTCTGGGTGCTGGCGATTCGCTACAAGGATGATTATGCCAAGGGTGGTGTTCCTACTTTGCCTGTGGCTTTGGGGATGGACCGCACGATGTTCCAAGTGGGCCTGTATACTTTCGTATATGTGGGCGTGGCTTTGGCGGCACCGATGTTTGTTCACGCCAGCTGGATGTTCATCCTTCTGACGTTCCCGTTCTGCTTCAAAGTTCTTCAAGAGTTCTATCGCTACTATAAATCCAACGGCACTGAACGCTGGTTGGCTTTCTTTATGTGGTTGAACGTTTCGATGCTGGTGTTCCTAATCATCCCAGTCATCGACAAATGGAACTTCTTATTTATTTCTCACAACTAGACGACTGTTGAAAACGGCCCAATCGACTGCGTTGTCGGGGCCCCTCCTTCTCTCCGACGTGCTTGGAGCACGCCTCCGTTTCGGAGAAACCCCTCCGCCTTGCGCTTGAACCGTTTTGAACAGTCTTGGCGACTGCTTTTTTTTGGCTGGCCTTCGGCGGCGCTGTCTTTATTTCTTTTTGAATTCTTCTGGGGTGTCGATCTGTGCGAAGGGGTGGGCTTTTTGGAAGCTTTCCAGTTTTAGGCAGTTTTCGTTGATCTTCACCAGAGTGGGGTATTTGGAAATATCCACTTTGTATCTTTGTGACGTCAGAAGCTGTGGGATCAGGAACAGGTCGGCCATGGTGATTTCGTTGCCGAAGCTGTAGGTGCCTGAAAACTCTTTTAATGTTGTTTCCAAAACTTCCAGGCCCTGGTTGATCCAATGTTGGGCCCATTCGTCTTTTTGGTTCTGATCATAGCCATGTTTGGTTTCCATGTACTTGAGGGTCTTCAGGTTGGCCATCGGATGCATGAAGGAATTAATCACCTCGCAGACCTGGCGGATGCGCGCTTTGGTGTAGGCGTCTTGGGGGAACAGGGGATTCTGAGGGAAGACTTCGTCCAGATACTCCATGATGGCAAAGGATTCCGGGATGATCTTTCCGTCGTGAACCAAAGTAGGGACACCCCCCAGAGGATTGATTCTTTTGTAGTCAGCGGAAAGTTGCTCGCCTTTTAAAAGATTGATCGGTTTGTATTCAAACTGCAGACCTTTGTAATGCAAGGCCAGGCGAACGCGGTAAGAGGTGGAGCTGCGAAAATAGTTGTAAAGTACCATCGAGGCCATATACTGACTCCTATTGAGTTTTATTGTTCGCGTGCTTTTGATACTCAGTCAAAGGACTTTTCGATGCCCAATCGTTTTATCTTTTCCCTGCGTTTTTCAACGAAAGTATTTCTTAAGCTCGGTTTTCTGGCTGTTACCCTGATCGCTTTCATGACATTGTTCCGTATGAATCTGTACTTCCTGTCAGTGTTTCATGCGACACCGGATGCCGCGTTCGTTGAAATCGCGCAGTCTTTCTTTGCGGGGTTTCGATTTGATCTTCTGATCTTCGGCTTTATCTTCCTGCCGATTTATTTTCTATTGATGTTGCAGGCTTTTGCGCAGAAGTGGCCCAAGTCTTTGTTTGTGATCTATAAGATCTACTTTTTGACTGTCTGGTTTGCCATCTGTGCTTTAACTTACTTGGACTTCTTCCATTTCGCAAAGTTTGGTCAGCGCATGCGCTGGGCCGAATACAGCCAGTGGAACTTTGAATCCTGGCTGCAGCAGTTTCAGACTATGCCGGCGAATCAGTCTTGGATATTCACAATCATCACAGTGCTTTTGTTCAGCCTGGGTTACATGTTGATCAAAAGTCTGAAATTCGGAGACTGGAAAGATGAATACTCACCACATCCGGGTGGTAAAATCGAAATTGTCCTTAGAATACTTCTGCCTTTGATTCTTATCGTTCTTGCGGCGCGTGGAACAGTCGAGCCTCATCACCTTGCGTTGGAACACAGCGAGGTCTCCTTGGACAAGGTTATCAATGAGATGGCATTGAATGCCCCCTGGTGCCTCGACAAATAACTCGCGCGCCGGATCATTAGTTTTTAGCTGCGTTGCTTCGTCGGCGGCGTACTTGTAGTACGCCTTTCTCCTTGCGCCTTGTAAAAACTAATGCTTCGGCGTCCTGGTGTTGGTAGTATCTTAAGTGGGTATTGAGTGACTCTGAATTGGATTTTATTCTGGAGGATATAATGAAGAAGTTAGTAGTTGTTGTTGTGGCGGCTTTGGGGATGATGTCTTCGGTGGCTTTGGCTGATATTGATTATGGTTTGGAAGTGGGGATTCGTCAGCAGTCCGGTGAAGTGGATGCGGCGACGTCTTCTGCTAAATCTCAGATGGGTTTCCAGTTTGGGGCCACAGCTCATTTCCCGATTTCCGGTCCTTTGCATCTGCGCACAGGTATGCTGTTCACACAAAGACCTTTGATTGCAAAAGATGATGCTTCCGGCGATGAGACAAAAATTAGCATGAACTATCTCGATATCCCTGTGGCATTGATGTACAAGTTCGAAGAATATGCTGGTGTTTTTGCCGGAGTTTCTTTGGGTATGAACTTGGACAGCTCCTGCGATGCGACTGGTTGCAAAGTAACAGATGTTAAATCGCCGCTGATTCCTTTGTTGATCGGTGCAAGCTTTAAGTTTGCTCCGCAGTTGGGTGCAACTTTGTATTATGAATCAGCAAGTGGTGAGGCTGCGAAAGATCTAAAAGACTATCGTGCCGTGGGTGCCAACTTGATGATCACTTTTGACTAAGGATTTGTAACGTGAAACTAGGTTCTTTGAAGTCTTCTGAAAGCAAGGATGGACAATTGTGTGTGATCAGCCGTGATCTTAAGATGGCGGTGAAGGCGACACACATTGCTCCCAGTCTGCGTGAAGCGATGGAAAAATGGTCTGAAAATGAGTCTGCTTTGCAGAAACTCTACTCAGATCTGAATGAAGGTAAAGCCTCCGGCGCTTTTGCGGTGAAAGAAGACGACTTCCATTCGGCAATGCCTCGCACGTGGCTGTTTGCTGATGGTTCGGCTTTTATTTATCATATCAAGCTTGTTCGTATGGCCCGCAAGGCGGCGTTGCCGGAAACTTTGAGCACAGTGCCTTTGATGTATCAGGGCGAATGCGGTCAGTTCCTGGCTCCGACGGAAGATATCCCGCAACGTGATTTTGCTCACGGCACAGATTTCGAAGGTGAAGTGGGTGTGATTACAGACAATGTTCCGATGGGTGTGACTCCTGAGGAAGCTTTGAAGTACATCCGCCTTTATGTGCTGATTAACGACGTATCGTTGCGTGGTCTGATTCCTGAAGAACTGGCGCAAGGCTTTGGCTTCTTCCAAAGTAAACCAGCTTCTGCGCTGTCTCCGTTTGCGGTGACGGCGGATGAGCTGGGGTCGGCTTTGAAAGACGGCCGTATCCATCTTCCGTTGCATGTAAAGTATAACGGAGAATTCTTCGGTAAGGCCAATGCGGGAGCTATGCACTTCCACTTTGGACAGTTGATTGCTCATGCGGCGAAGACGCGCAACCTGGCGGCTGGCACCATCATCGGCAGCGGGACCGTATCCAACGAAGAGCACGGAAATGGTTCAAGTTGTCTGGCAGAAAAGCGTATGATCGAACAGATTGAAACGGGTGCTATTAAAACTCCGTTCATGAAGTCTGGTGATACTGTCGAGATGCAAATGCTGAATGAAAAAGGCGAAAGTATCTTCGGAAGAATCTTCCAAAAGGTGAAGGCCGTTTAAGCCTTCACCCATCTTTTTGAAGCTCTTTGGTCTTAAAGAGCTTCAATCACTCCACACGCAATGCGTGCGCCGGAGTTGCCAGCAGGCTGAGATTTCAAATCATCTTTGTCTTTGTGAATAACCACAGCTTTACCAATGATGCTTTCAGGACCTTTCATGGTCATGCCATCAATGATCAAAGTGGTGTTGGCCTTGCTTTTGTTGTCTGCCACTAGATTGCCCAAGTCACCCACATGACGGCCGGCCACATCGTGACCTGCATGGGTGCCCTTGCTTGGATTGAAGTGGCCGCCAGCGGAAGAGAAGTCCGCTGCAGAACAGTCACCATTTTCATGGATATGGAATCCGTGAGGACCTGGTTTGATACCTTCAACCATTGTTTCGATTTTCATTTTACCGTTTTCTTCGGTGAAGTGGATGATGCCTTTAAGTTTGGACCCTTTAACAGTCTTCAAAACAGCCTGAGCTTTTTGTGGAGCTGCAGCCGCTGCTTCATGATTGTGATGATCATGGTGGTGTGTTTCGGCGGCCTTTTCCTTCTGTGCACAAGCAGCCATGGAAAGAGATACAAGCCCGATGAGTAACATGTTTTTCATATGAGATCCCCTTTCAGTGATTTATATGCAAAACAGTTTACTCATCAGAACTTGTCCGTGTCATTACCCATTCGCAAAATAAGCGACAATACCGACCAGGATAAAAACGCTCAGATAAAAGTAGATGACCACGCGGCCCAAGCGGATTTTAGGAGCCAATCTGGCTCTGGTTTCAAGAGTCGTCATAAGGCCTCCTTTACTTCTTTGTATTATCTCATGTTCTGAGAAGGCCGCTCCAATAGATAAAAGCTAAGAGCGCTATAGAGAAAACCTTCAGGTCCCGCGTCCAGAGAGGTCTAGTTTTTAGTGGAAGTGGCCTTCACAGGCATCGTCATAGGGCATCAACCAGTGACCATTTAGAGAGCGAGGGACAAGCTTAGAGGTCAGAAGGAGTTCCTCTTATGTTCAACGTCTTTGTCTTTCTTCTTTTCTCTGTGGGATTTGCTCAGGAAAAAACGCAAGTAAGCACATTCACGCCTCAGGGCTACGTCAAATCTGTAGAACAGATTCGTATTGAATTTGCTAAACCCATGGTGAAGTTCGGCGAGCTGAATCTGGAAGCTCCGGCACAGAGTTCGTGTCTGGACTTCAAAAAAGGGCAAGGGCGCTGGATCGACACACGCAACTGGGTATTTGACTATAAAGAACCACTTGCTGGCGGGCTTTCCTGCGAGGTCACTGTGCACGGGCAAAAGTACCGCTTCAATACAGGTGGGCCTCACGTAAAGCAGATCTTCCCGCAGATTTATCGCCCTGTGGATCCGGAACAGAACTTCGTCATCGTTTTGGATTCGCCGGTCAAAAAAGAGACGTTGAAAACCGAAGCCTACTTTGTTGCGGAGGGCTTGGGAGACCGCTTGCCGGTTGTGGAAGTCACTGGTGGTGAAGCTGATAAGGTTCTCAAGGCGGCCCAGCAGGAATACCAATATGAAAAAGAGGAATTCAAGGGCGACATCGTTGTGTTAAAAGCCCAGCGCCCCTTCCCTGCCGGAGGTCGTGTCAGCTTTGTCTGGTCCAAGTGGATTCAGTCCCCTTCAGGAAACACTTCGCAAGAAGATGAAACATTTGAGTTTCAGGTGCGTGAGCCGTTCAAAGCTGAATTCGGCTGTGAACGGGAAGGGGCGGGAAAGCCCTGCGTACCTCTGTTAGGGATGCGTCTTTCATTTAATTCTTCAATCAGTCTTCAGGACGCCCGTCAGATTTACATCGAGACGGCTGACAAGAAGATCCTCAAGCCCTGGGGACTGGAAGATCAAAGTGCCAAAGAGCGTATCAGCTATCTGGAGTTCAAAGGACCTTTTGCACAAAAGTCTTTGTTCACCCTTGTCATCCCCAAAGGTTTAAAAGATGAAGAGGGGCGCCTGCTGTCAAATCAGTCGCAGTTTCCTTTAAAAATAAAAACAGGTGATGATCCAGCCCTGCTGAAGTTCCCAGCCAGCTTCGGTGTGATTGAGTCCGGTTCCGATGCGGCCATGGCCGTGACTCTGCGACGTGTGGAAAAGACGGTGGATACGCAGTTTGCCGGATGGACCGGGCAGTTTAAGGCGGCGGATTTTAAGTCCATCATCGCCATGCTCAGTGAAGTGCAGCAGCGCCCTTACGGTGAAGAACCTCTGAAGTGGAGAAATAAACCCACACAAAAGATTCAAATTAAAAAACCGTCCAATCCTGCGGAAACAGAAGTCGTTGGCGTGCCACTCAAAGGCAACGGCTTTTTTGTGGTCGAAATGAAAAGTCCTTTGTTGGGTGAAAGTCTTCTGGACAAAAAGAAACCATTCTATGTTCGTTCTTCCGGATTGGTGACGAATCTTTCTGTCCATGTGAAGTACACACAGCAGGAAGCCTGGGTCTGGGTCACGGAGCTGAAGTCGGCCAAAACCGTTTCAGGTGCCAAAGTGCAGATCTTCGACAACGCTGGAAATGTCATGGCCACCGCAACGACGGATGCCAAGGGGTGGACGTCTTTCAAGTTTGTAAAATCGATTTCCGACTGGAAAAGAGACGAAAGCAGTAATTTCTATGGCGGATTCTTTGCGGTTGCAGAAAAGGGCGATGATTTTAGTTTCACCCATACATCCTGGGATAAGGGCATAGAGTCCTGGAGATTTCAGATTCGGGGAGGCGACAGTGAAAGTTCCTTCCTGGGGCATGCCATTTTGGATCGGACTTTGTTAAAGCCGGAAGACAAACTTTCGGCCAAGATTGTTCTTCGCAAAACCACGGCGGACGGACTGGGGCTGCCGACAGATTCGGAACTTCCAACCAGGATTTCTCTGGTCCATGATTCGGGATTGCAGTCTTTCAAACTGCCTTTGAAATGGAATAAAAATTCGGGTGTGGCACTGTTTTCGTGGACGATTCCTGCCGGAGCCAAACTGGGGAACTGGTCTTTGACTTTGGAGCGCGACAAGCCGGCCCTGCAGATTGTTGTCGGGGATGTGGCGGTGGAAAGCTTCCGTGTCCCACTGATTCAGGTACGTGTGGACGGCCGTCAGCCATCCTATGTTCTGCAAAAAGACGTCCCCGTGCAGGTTTCCGGAACTTACTTCTCGGGCGGGCCCACAGGGGCTTTGCAGGCAAAAATGCGCTGGAGTGTGGAGCCGGGATATTTTTCTCCGCAGGATGATGATTTCAATGACTATTCTTTTGCTAATGGTGCGGTGAAAGAGGGATTGTTCCGTCAGGGGGAAAGTGACAGCAATCGCTATATTCCTCAAAGCGGTGTGAAGGACTTGCGCCTGAACAAACAAGGTGTAGCCGAAGAAACCGTCAGCGGAATCAGGTACGCCGACGGTCCTCAGAATCTTCGCGCCGAAGTTGAATTCAAAGATCCCAATGGTGAGATTCAAAGTGTCAGCCGCACATTCCCGCTCTGGCCGTCTTCAGTTGTTCTGGGGATCAAGTCCCATGGTTGGTCTGCGACACAAGAGGCCGTTGAATTTGACGTGGTGGCATTGGATCTGCACCAGAAGGCTTTGAAGGGCCAGTCGATTCAGGTCGATCTTTTCACCAGCCGCTATTATTCTCACCGGAAGCGTCTGGTCGGCGGGTTCTACGCTTACGAGGACTTCCAAGAATACAAGAAGGTGGGCGAGCTATGCAAAGGCACCACCGACGCAAAAGGGCAGTTCCTGTGTCGCGGAAAATCCAAGGTGGCTGGCAATGTGATTGCGGTGGTGTCCAGCAAGGATTCCCAGGGACGCATCAGCTACGCCAATGTTTCGCAGTGGATTCTTAAACCCGGCGAAACGCAGTGGTTCGGGGCAGATGACAACGATCGCGCGGACCTGATTCCATTTAAGAAGACTTACGAACCGGGCGAGGTGGCGGAGTTCCAGCTGCGCACTCCCTTCCCGCAGTCGAAGGTTCTGGTGACGGTGGAACGCGAAGGTGTTCTGCATTCCGAAGTGCTGGATGTGTCCGGTGAAAAGCCGACAATCAAGATTCCGATTAAGAAAGAATATGTTCCCAATGTCGTAGTATCGGCCTTTGCCATTCGCGGTCGACTGGCCGATCCGAAACCAACAGCGTTGGTGGATTTGGCAAAGCCCGCTTACAAACTGGGTCTGGCGCAGATCAAAGTTGGCTGGAAAGAAAATACACTGAAGGTCGCGGTCACGACGGATAAGAAAACTTATAAGGCCCGTCAAAAGTCCCAGGTCACTGTCAGTGTGAAAGATCATTTGGGGCGCCCGGCGTCTTTGGCGGAAGTGGCTTTGGTGGCTGTGGATGAGGGGCTCTTGGCTTTGCGAGATAATAACTCGTGGGACCTTTTGTCTTCCATGATGCGCTTGCGTCCTCATAGTGTGCAGACGGCGACGTCGCAGACGCAGGTGGTGGGGAAACGTCATTTCGGTTTAAAAGCTCTTCCTATTGGCGGTGACGGCGGCGGGGGATTGCGGCGGGAGCTGTTTGATACCTTGCTTTACTGGAATCCGTCCGTGAAGCTCAATGCGAAGGGTGAAGCCAAGATCGATATCACCCTGAATGATTCAACCACCAGCTTCCGGATTGTTGCGGTGGCCTTGCAGGGCAAGGATCAGTTTGGAACGGGATGGACGTCCATTCAGTCCTCACAGGATCTGATGATTCTTCCCGGGTTGTCTGCGGTGGCTCGTGAAGGTGATGCGTTCCAGGCTGGCTTTACCGTGCGCAATGCCTCGTCATCGGTGCAAAACCTGAATCTGGCATTGGCAGTAACACCGCCGCAGGAAGGTCACAATGTTCAACAGCTTCGTTTGAATCCGGGAGAAGCGAAAGAAGTTTTCTGGAACATCAAGGCCTCGGGGGCTGGCACCATGACCTATGTGATCACCGCCAAAGACTCTCAAGGGCGTGTGATGGATGAGATCAAGAAAACACAGACCATTCTGCCGTTACGAGTGGCAAGAATCTATCAAAGTGAATGGGGCTCTTGGCCGGATTTTAAAAAGCTGTCGTTGCAGCAGCCTCAGGGGGCCGATCCTGCAAAAAGTTCGATTCAAGTGGAGGTGGCAAACTCTTTAGGAGCCTCCAGCGCGGGTATTGAGGACTTCTGGAAGAACTATGTGTTCACCTGCCTTGAGCAGCAGGTGTCCCGGACAGTATCTTTAAATGACAAAAAGGCCTGGCAGAAGCTGGAAGAAAAACTGGATGCGTATATTGATGGCAATGGGTTGTTGCGCTACTTCCCGGGGAATTCACCCGGCAGTGTGAACCTGACGGCTTATATCCTTAGTGTTGCACACGAGGCCGGATTTACTTTCAGTGACGATCATGAGGCACGTTTGCTTGATGCCATGAACGCATTTGCAGAAGGCCGACTGAATGACGGGGCTGAGTTCAATCGAGCGGATACAGTTCTGAAGAAGATTTCTGTTTTCGAGAACCTCTCCCGCTATCGTCGTTTGAATGTGGATCTTCTGTCTGGAGTGGACTATCAGCCGAACCAGTGGCCGCTGTACAGTCTGGTGGAGTGGTATCAGATTCATCTGTGGGAAAAAGATCTTCCAGGGCGCGAACAGAAACTGGTGGAAATAGAACCTGTTTTAAGAAACAGATTCTATTTCTCTGCCAAGAGACTGCAGTTGCGCGAAGAAAGTCTTGAATCCATGCCGTGGCTGATGAGAGATCCGGAAAGCTCCATTTTAAGGCTGATTTTGACGACTGTGACTTTGCCGCAGTGGAAACAGGATGCTCCAAGATTGTTCCAGGGTGTGCTCGCTCGTCAGGTGCAAGGAGCGTGGAGTCTGACGGCAGGAAATGCCTGGGGTTCTTTAACCGCGAGAAAGCTTCAGGAGGTTTATTCTGACAAGGTCGAAGGCACTTTTGCAGCGACATTGAATAAAAACTCTCAAACGTGGAATTGGTCCAAAGGCGGAACCGGCGTTGTGACGTTGCCGTGGACGACAAACAAAGGGGAACTGACTCTGGAGCAGAAAGGTGCGGGCAATCCTTGGATCACTGTTTCTGCCAAAGCGGCCATTCCGGTGTCCAAGCCGGTTTTGGCAGGTTTCAACGTGGAAAAGACGATCACGGCCGTTGAACAAAAGAAGAAGGGCGTTTGGAGTGTCGGAGATACCGCGAAGGTTCAACTGAAGATCAAAGCCAAAGCGGCACAAACCTGGGTGGTGGTGGAAGATCCGATCCCTACCGGGGCCAGTATTCTTCAAGCATCCTACGCAACTTCTGTGGAAAGAAAGCCGGAGCTGATCCGCTTCTATCATTCGTGGTTCCCTCAGGAAGAGCAGATCATCGAATACACACTGCGCTTTAATCAGGTCGGAACTTATCAGTTGCCAGTCACCCGCATTGAGGCCATGTACAGCCCGGATCTGTTTGCGGAGTTGCCAGAATCAGTATGGAAGGTTCAGGAGTGAGAAAGAAGGTTATCGCAGGACTCATCGTAGGGACCGGTGTTCTGGCGTTGATGGCGGGGCTGGGGTACTATGCTTACACCGCTCCCGCTGTGCCGGATTTTTCAGGACTGGAGAAGTCCTACAAAAGTTCAGATCTTTTTCTGGTGGATCGCAAAGGTCAGCCTCTGCAGCAATGGCGGCAGGATATGTCCAAGCGCTCATTTCTGTGGGTGAAATACAAGGATATCTCGCCGGAAGTGATTTCAGCAGTTCTTCTTTCAGAGGACAGAAACTTTCTTAGTCATCACGGAGTGGACTGGAAAGCTCTTGTGGCATCAGCTTATCAGCGCAGCTTTAAGGACTCCTCGCGGGGAGGAAGCACGATCTCCATGCAGCTTCTGAAGCTGCTTCATCCACGCAAGCATCTATGGCGCGGATTTTCTGGGAAGATCCGACAAATTGTGGCGGTGTCTTTTCTGGAAAGCCGTTGGAGCAAAGAGCAGATCCTTGAGGCTTATCTGAATTTGGTGGGATTTCGCGGAGAATCCCGCGGAATCAGTGCTGCGGTATGGAACATGTACGGTCAGACTCCGCGGAATGTTTCAAGGCTTGATGCAACTTTGCTGGCGGTTTTGATTCGGTCTCCGAATGCGGATGCAAAACAGTGGGCGCAGAGGGCCTGCTGGCAGGCGCCGGATTTATGTGCTGCTTTTGAGTCGCGCATTCGTCACGCCAATAATTTGAAAATGAATACCACCAATGAAGCCCTGCATCTGGCGCAAAGGATATCTCGTGAGGGGCATCGGGGACTTGTGCAAACCACTTTGGATCGCGAATTGCAAAATTATATCCAAGAGCAGATCACAGGTCAGATCCGAAAACTCAAAGAACAGAATGTGAGCGATGCCGCCGTCCTGGTGATTGAAAATGCAACCGGTGAAGTCTGGGCTTATGTGGGTGGTTCGGGTGATCTGTCCTCGGCTCCTTATGTGGATGGCGTTCAGGCTTTGCGGCAGGCGGGATCGACCTTGAAGCCGTTTCTGTATGCCACAGCGTTTGAAAAAAAATTGCTGAATGCAGAATCGTGGATAGAAGATTCCGCTGTGGACATTGTTTTTGATCGTGGTGTTTATAAGCCGCAAAACCATGATCGGCAGTTCTATGGTTGGGTGATGGCGAAGACGGCATTAGGTTCTTCCCTGAACGTTCCCGCGGTGAAGGTTTTTAAACTTCTTAATGATGACTCTTTCTGGAGCAAACTCAAAAACCTGAACTTTAAAAATCTGGAGGATCCGGAGCACTATGGCCCGGCCTTGGCGTTAGGGGTCGCGGATGTGACTTTGGAAGACCTGACGCTGGCTTATCGAAGCTTGGCTCGTGAAGGATACTTTGGCCCGATGAAGTGGCAAACCGACGAAGTCCTGCCGCCCGCGCAGCCTGTATTTACACCCGAAAGTGCCAGAGAGGTTCGTAAGATCTTATCCGAGAATCAGAATCGTGCTTTGGGTTTTGGTCTTGATTCGGCATTGGCCCTTGCTGGCGCTGCCGTCAAGACGGGAACCAGCAAGGATATGCGCGATAACTGGTGTGTGGGTATGAATGATCGTTTTACCGTTGGTGTTTGGGTGGGTAACTTTGGCGGCGAACCGATGTGGAACGTGATGGGGGTTACCGGGGCTGCGCCGATCTGGAAGAAAACGATGATGTGGCTGCAAGAACATTACCCTTCACAAGAGGTCAAGTTGGTTGAAGGTGACGGCAAAGAGGTCTCCAAACCTCAGGCCTACCCCGGCGCACGTATTTTGTATCCTCAGGATGGAATGATTCTGGCCTTGGATCCGGCCATTCCGGCGGCCCATCAAAAGATGCCTTTGTTGGTTGAAAACACACTTCATCGTGACTTGTATTGGCGGATCAATGAAACAGAAAAAATAAAGGCGACCGGTTCTTATCTTTGGTCGCCTTCATTGGGTCGTCACCGCTTTTCCCTTTATGATGGGGATAATAAGCTGGGTGAGGTTTCGGTTTTGGTTAAATGATTAAATATCGTAATGGAACAACACAGGAACCTGCATGTCCGGATGCACGCTTTGTTTAACCGGGCATGTCATGGCAATGTCTTCCAGCTTTTTACGATAATCGTGTGGAACACTTTGAGGCATGTGTAAAACAACGTTGAGCTTTACAATGCGGCGTGGGTTTGTGCCCATTTCCTTTTCAACCTCAACGCGAGCGCCTTTAAGCTCAACACCATCTTTTTCTGCAGCAATGGCCATCACAGTCATCATGCAAGATCCCATCGCGGCTCCCAACAGATCCGTTGGAGAAAAGGCCTCACCCTTGCCATTGTTGTCTCTGGGAGCATCTGTTTCAATGCGCGAAGAGGACGGGCCATGAGTGATCTCACAATGTTTTTCACCTTGATAGACGGCAGACATTTTAACCATGAAGTAACTCCTAAAGCCTTAACATGGACTCAAATTGCTGCAAGGTCAATGGGGACAGAACTAAGAAGAGGACATCTCTTCGATAATTTTACACAGGCGCATCTCTGAGGACTTGGACATATCCGCGTAGATCTTACGAAGATGAGTGGATCTCACAGGGTCATTCTTGGAGGTCTTCATTTCGCGACCAAATTTGAGAGCCGCACACACACTTTCGATCACCACTTTGCGCTTGGAGTCTTTAGTGATGAAGTCAAAAGCGCCCAGCGACAGGGCTTCCAGGGCGCGGGAATGATCCCCGTGCGCGGTTAGAACCACAAAGGGAGTCATCTGGCCCAAAGAACGAACATAGGCCAGGAACTTCAAGCCATTCATGTGAGGCATTTCGATATCAGAAAGGATGGTATCAAACTCTTGAGTTTTGACGAACTGAAGGGCCGCAGAGCCATCTTCTGCCTCGACAATCTCATCGACAAACTCTTTTAGGAAGTGCTTGAGAAGTTCGCGGATATCAGAATCGTCCTCTACAATCAGTAAACGACTTTTCTCTTCTTGCCCGGCCATCCTGAGTTCTCCCTATAAAGAGTATTTATTTATGACTCCCAACAGGGTGTCTTTCTTAAAGGGCTTGGCAATGTGATCATTGCATCCCGCCTTCAGAGACTTCTGGCGATCCTCCGAGAGCGCGTGGGCCGTCAAGGCTATGATGGGAACTGGGCTTTTGTGCTCAGTTCGTTCCCACTCTCTAATTCGATCCGTGGCTGCGTAGCCATCCATCTCAGGCATTTGCACGTCCATAAAGACGATGTCAAACTCACCTGACTTTACCTGATCTATGGCTTGAAGTCCATTCTCGGCTTCAATTATTTCATAAGGTTCGTTCTTTAAATAATGTGTGAACAATGTTCGATTGTCTTCCGTGTCGTCGGCGATCAGGATGCGAATTTTTTTGTTCGGATCGCGGACTTTGGGTTGGGCAAAAGTCAACTCGGGTGTTTTCATAGCCAACGGCTTGTGTGTCACCGGATTGTAAATCTGTTCCCGATAAGGAATTGTGAAGAAGAAGGTCGTGCCTCCGCCGGGTTTACTTTTAAACCAAATTTGTCCACCCATCAGTTCCACCAGACTTTTGGAAATGGCCAGACCCAGGCCGGTTCCACCATACTTGCGTGTGATGGAGTTGTCGGCTTGAGAGAACTTTTGAAAGATAACATTCTGTTTTTCTTCAGGGATTCCAATTCCGGTGTCGCTGACACTGATCAGTAAAGTGTCCTTCTTCGAGGGGTTCTTTCCGATCAACACACGCACATGCCCTTTGTTGGTGAACTTGATCGAGTTCCCAATCAGATTAATCAGCACCTGACGCAGCTTTGTGGGGTCTCCCATCAGATACGGTGAAACCCCCGGGGCGATTTCGCAACTGCATTGAAGCCCTTTTTCCTGAGCTCGGGGTTTGACCATATCCTCCAGGTCCGAAAGAATTTTCTTCAGGTCAAAGGGGATATTTTCAATTGAGACCTCGCCAGCCTCAATCTTGGAAAGATCCAGGATGTCGTTGATAAGAGCCATCAAAACTTCACCGGCCTTACAGAAGATGGTCACATAATACTGCTGATCTGCGTCCAGTTTTGTTTCCTTCAACAGTTCGGCCATACCCATGATGGCGTTCATCGGTGTGCGGATCTCGTGACTCATTTGCGCAAGAAACTCAGATTTGGCCTGCGACGATTTCAGAGCTTCATTTTTTGTAGCTATCAGTGACTGTTCAACCCTTCGAAGCTCTGTGATGTCCTGAGTGGTCACATACATATACAGGGCATTTCCGTAATCGTCATATTCCGTCCGGCCCTTGCAGCGAACCCAAATCAGCTCATTGGCGTCCTTCTTCATGCGCAGATCCACCTGGAACGGCGTAATGTTCTTATGGGCCTCGGCCAGAGCTTTATCAAAAAGTGGAAGATCCTCGGGGTGGATCAGCGAGCGGAAAAGAGCATAGCTGGGGACAACATTTTCAGGGGTCAGTCCTAGTAGATGGAACTCTTCTTCGGACCAAAGGCAGCGTCCCGTCTTAATATCCCAACGGAAAGAGCCTGTTTTTGACAGTGCCTGGGACTCCTTGAGCAGTTCCTCTTTCAGTTTGAGCTCTTTTTCGATTTCTTTTTTCCACGTCATATTCGCACCAATGAGCGCCAGAATGACTTTACTGGAGCGCTCGCTGCGTATGCGGGCCCAGGATATCTCCAGAGGAATTCTTTCCCCGTTTACCTGCTTGAGTGTGGCTTCCGAGGTGTGTGGATTTTTCGGGCCTGAGTTGCGATGAAGAGACTCTTCGATTTTCTTATAGTCAGTGTCCAGCCAATTGCGCAGGTCGGTGTTTCTGAGTGTTGCGGCGTTGGTTCCAATAAGATTCTCGGCTGCCGGATTGAGGCCACGGATGCGAAAGACATTCTTTCCTGGAGTGGTTTCTTCGACATCAACAACAAAGAACACTTCATTCAGTGAATGAACCACATTTTCCAGGAAGTCGCGGGCCAGTTGAGTTTTACTGAATTCTTCCGAGACTTCGTTGAATTTCTTGAAAATATCTTGAAATTCGTCCTCCTCACTCAGGGGAAGCTTCTCCGTAAACTGGTGTTCTTTCAGCTTGTCCAAGCCGTCGGCCAAAACGGCCGTGGGGAAAAAGATGCGGCGGTATAAAAGCCAGGCTCCGGCCAAGGCCAGGCTCCAGATAAGAAAACCACCGATAAAAAACCAAGGGATCTTTAGGGACAAAGGGGCCAGGATTTCATTCAGACTGGTTTTGCTGATCAGAATCCAATCGCTGTTGTCCAGGATATTAACACGGCCGATGGACTGTAAACTGGGGGTTTCCAGATAGTCGTCCGATGATTCAAACAGGGTGGTCTTGTCCATATAACGTCGGACCTGATTGCTGGGAAGGACCACGGACAAAGCGGCGTTCTGGGAACGGCGCATGTTTTCAAGGACGATCGTCGAATCATGATGCTTTCGAACTTTCTTCAAAAAAGCTTCAGGGGACTGCAGGAACAGACGAGGATTGTTGCGGAGCAAGCCGTCGGATCCGAAGGCGACCACCTCGCCGGTTTCAGCCAGTCCCAGATCCTTCCAGTTCTTATTGTTGGATAGAATGCGATCAATTCTTTCCAGTGGAATTTGGAATATCAAACTGCCGACAAACTTTGTCTGATCAAACAGAGGCATCACCATCAGACCTGCCGGGACGTGCCAGAAGTGGCTTAGTGATGCGAAATCAAAGAACCTGGTGGCCCCTTTGGGGGCATTTAGTGACCATCGATAGGCTTGTGACAGACGCGAGTTTGCGAAGGTCCCGGTCGTCAGATTTTCACCGAAGTTCAGCCCTTTCTGGGCTGAATAAGCCACGACACCGCGAGGGTCGACAAGCAGAATATCACCAAGGTGAGCTCGCTCAAGAACTTCAGTCAATCTGGTGTGCAAAGATTCGTAGCTTTTGAAGTAGGCCAGATCTGGGAATCCCTGAACCGTGGAAACCTGCAACAGGGGACGGCCTGTTACTTTTGAACTTTGCAGGAACTGATACTGCAGAAACAAAGGTAGGGACGTCATTTGACTCAATACTTTTTCAAGATCCGTCACTTGTGTCAGCGGAGAGCTTTCGGCCAAACCCTGGCGCCATTGATTCAGGCTGGGATGACGGCGAATCCAGTCTTGAATTTGCTGAGATTCGCTGGGAAAGCGTTTGAGGAATTCCAGGGCCGGAGAGTATTCCGAAGTCAGTACCAGAGTGTTTTTAATATAGGAAAATTCGCTTTGCAGTTCTTCGGCCTTGGATTGGCGAATCTGGGTCAGACGTTCCCGAGTACTTTGTTCCAGCGAAGAACTGCCCACCTGATAACCCACAGTTCCGGCAACCAGGAGTGTACCCAGCACCAGTACCGAGGTGAAAAGAAACAGGCGGTTTTTGTGGTTCATAGACTCCTACATTGGAACGTAGTGGATATCGATGTTAAGAAAGTGAATCTTCATTTTTTTCAGAAGATCAGGAAGTGGACTTGAGTCATTCTTTTTTGCAGCAACTTCCATCTGGGCGGCAAGCTCGCTGAGTTCAACAAAACCATATCCAGCAGCGGCGCCTTTGATTTTGTGAGCCATTTGAGCAATGGCTGTCAGATCGTTTTTCTCTACAAGAACGGACAGAGACTCTATATCCTTCTTCCGGTTCTCAACAAATTGAGGAACCAGATCCTGTAGGTCAGCATCAATTTCAACCTTCACTTTAGACATTTCCATGCCCTCCTTATCCTCGATAATGGCTCAGGTTTTCAATTCATATTAGTTTATGACAGTGTTTATTGCATACATTTAATACCGAGAGTAGATTCGAAAAAATGGATTTCAGGAGAAGGTTTTGTGTTCAAGAAAGTACTCGTCGTCGTCTGCTCCGCTTTTATGATTACATGCACGTCACAAAAGGACCTGGGCTCTTCGGAAAGGCCAGTCCGTCTTGCTTTGGTGCCAGGGCAGGACTCTGCCGTCTTGATTGAAAATGGAAAAATTCTTGAGAAATGGATTCTTCAAGAAAGCGGTGTGCATGTCCGAGTGCAGGTGCCTGTCAGCTTTGTCGCTGTGGTCGAAGCTATGGGATCTGAGCGTGTGGATGTCGCGATCTTAAATCCCTTTGGATACATCCTGGCGCACGAAAAGTACGGGGCGACGGCGAAGCTGATGGGGGTCAATGGAGAGTATTCTCACTACTGGGGTCAGATCATCACGGCCAATCCGAAGATTAAAAATCTGAAGGATTTAAACGGTAAAAAATTTGCCTTTGTCGATCCGGTGTCAACTTCAGGATATATTCTTGCGGCCAAACTTCTGCAGGATGAAAAGATCAAGCTTGGTGAAACCATTTTTGCCGGCAAACACGACAGCGTGGTCACCATGGTTTATCAGGGGCGTGTGGATGCGGGGGCCACTTATAACACCCCCTCCGAAAACGGAGTCCCCCAGGATGCTCGTCGTTTGGTGACGACACAGTTCCCGGATGTCTATGAAAAGGTGCGAATTCTCGCCAAGACCGGGCCGATCCCCAGTGAACCGGTGGTTTACCGCAAAAATTTCCCGACGGAGCTGGAACGAAAGATCAGTCAGGCTTTAAAAAGCTTCTCCTCAACTCCAGAAGGCGCAGCGGCCTTAAAGAAGCTCTATCATCTGACGGGATTCAAAGATTGCTCTGATAAAGATTATGACGGTGCCCGACAAATTCTGCTGGATCTGGGCCAGAAGGTTCAGGATCTTGTAAAGTAATCAGCAACTTAGACGGATTTCGCGCTCGACCTTGAAAAAAGCCCGAATTTGAGGTCTAATGGTCCCATGCGCCGTTCAACGTTCATGAATCTTATTCTAAGATTTTGTTGCAGCAGAGAAGATCTGCTGAAGGCCTAGTTCTATCTTTTTTGTTCTCTGAACATCTTTCTTAAAAATCAAAAACACACACAACATCATTCTCTCGTGAGGAGGAATTTATGAACACAGAACCTCGTATTCTTATTACCGATCAGGATTTCCATCGTTTGTCTGCACTGGTGTCTCAGGTTGAAGGACCATTTTCAGAAGCCTTGGAAGAAGAGCTGGGCCGAGCCAACGTCATCGCGCAGAAAGAGATCCCTAAAGACGTGGTGACCATGAACTCTCGAGTGCAGTTCCTGGATGAAGTCACTGGTCAGGAAAGTGAGATGACTTTGGTGTATCCGCAGGAAGCCAACTTGGAAGCAGGTCGACTTTCTATTCTGGCACCGGTGGGTATTGCCCTGTTGGGTCTGAGCGTCGGTCAGGAGATCAACTGGAAGATGCCAAATGGACAGACTAAAAAACTGAGAGTGAAGGCTGTGATTTATCAGCCCGAAGCCTCAGGTCAGTTCGAGCTTTAATCCCGAAGCTCTTTGCAAATAAGAGCTTTCTTGGTTTCATTTTTCGTGTAGGTGGCCCGAAATTCGCGGCCACCTTGCGAATAGGACAGTTGCGCATCCACGCGCACGTCCTTGGAGTTCCAAAGCTGCACATAAGTTTGATTGTCCAGCAGTGGGATTTGATAAATACGCACGGGAGTGCTTTCCACGACCGTTGTGTTCTGTAAAAGATCCACTTTTCCCAAGTACATGTTTTCTGTCGGATCAAAATACTTCTTCATGCGCACAGAAGAGAAGTTGTTGTAGTCTTCTGCAAAATTGCAGTTATAGACCGAGCTTTGTGCCTGTGTCTGAAGTGCCGTACCCAAGATGAAGTAAACAAGCCATTTTCCCATAGTTAACTTATCGTTTTTCCGTCTTAAGACTTAACGCCGGAGGGCTCGCCTTTGGGCCAGTTTGCCTGACTTGACTGAGAGAAGTTCCAAGAGCATTTTGAAACTTTAAAGGAGCTTATATGCGAGTGATTGAAATTAAGACACCCGGTGGTCCAGAGGTTTTGCAGGTGGCAGAAAGAGCCCGGCCGGAACCAGGCACGGGCGAAGTGCTGATAGAAGTTCACGCCGCAGGAATCAATCGTCCGGACTGTGCACAAAGACAGGGGACTTATCCACCTCCGCCTGGTGCCTCTGACATTCCGGGGTTGGAGGTGGCAGGACGGATCGTCGCTGTCGGGAAAGATGTCACCCGCTGGAAGCTGTATGACGAAGTCTGTGCGTTAGTTACAGGGGGCGGTTACGCCGAGTATGTCTGTGCTCCGGAAGGTCAGTGCCTGCCCATTCCCGCCGGGATGAGCATGGTCGAGGCGGCCGCCGTGCCCGAGACATTCTTTACCGTATGGACAAATGTCTTTGAAAGTGGAGCCCTGAAGAAAGGCGAAAGCATTCTGATCCATGGCGGTGCCGGTGGCATTGGGACGACGGCCATTCAGATGTCCTCTGCCATGGGGGCTCGTGTTTTCACGACGGTTGGAAAGCGGGATTCTGTCGAGATCTGCAGAAATTTAGGAGCGGACCGAGTGATCCTTTACAAGGAAGAGGATTTTGTCAGCGCGGTAAAAAAGGAAACTCAAGACCGCGGTGTGGATGTGATTCTGGATATGGTGGGCGGGGATTATTTTGCGCGGAATCTGGAGGCTTTGGCGATGCAAGGGCGTTTGGTGCAAATCGCCACTTTGCAGGGTTCTAAGGTGGAGTTGGATCTGCGTAAGATGATGTTCAAAAGACTGACTTTGACGGGATCGACTTTACGAGCGCGTCCCGTTGTCGAGAAGGCGCGAATTGCCCAGGCTTTGGAGGAAAATATCTGGCCGATGTTAAATCAGGGACAGATGAAGCCGGTGATCTTTAAGGTTCTGCCTTTGGATCGGGCCTCCGAGGCCCATGTGCTAATGGAGTCCAGTCAGCACACAGGCAAGATTGTTCTTCAGGTCAGATAGAGGCCGCTATTCCAAGTGCTCTCTTTGACGGGAGCTCTTGTCACATTTTCCCGTAAAGGCATGGTTGGTTGCGCGCTGTTTGGGTGCATTTTCGAAGAAACGACGCAAGCCCGGCACATTCACCTCAATCATCTGCTTCATCTGAGCCTGCGATGGGGAATGCGTGGTTCCCATTTCAAACAGCAAAGACCAGATGCCGTGTTTCCAGTAAGCGTAGTCTTCAAACGCTCCGTCGGCGGCATACAGAAGCTCTTTGGAGTTTCCTACCTGATAACCGCTTTCCACGACAGCATCCTTGGAAAGGCCGATAAACGTGCTGTCGTACTGTGTCTGGGTGTCACGTGTGGAAAAGCCCCATGGATAAAGCACTGCCGGCCAGTGAGTGTGCAAGGTGGCGGAGCTGACGATGTTGGCTTGTTCCAGGAATTCAGCCAGGGCTTTGGTGGCCTTGGACCTGTAAGACACACCTGATACACAGGGGCCCGGATAGTCGCGGTTCTGATCAACGGTGCCGTTGGATGTTCTTTCGTAGCGATTGCGCGAATTGTAACCGGATACATTCAGCACGGGAATGACATAGATAGTGTGCCCGGGAATTGGATTTCGCGCAAAGGCCTCGGCGGCCCCCAGAGCAACAGCCGTGGATCCGTATTCGTTTCCGTGGTGAGTGGCAACGATCAAGTCCGCCACCTCGCCATTGCCGATCTTCAGGCCTGAAATCATCTGACCGGAATCGGAAAGCCCGATGTCGATCCATTGTGTTGTTGTGGGGTTCTCCTGAGTAATTCGGCGAAGAGTGTCTTGCACACTTGTGTAATTGCTTGCAGGAGCGGCTTTCGTCATGAGGAAAAGAGACAAAATCATTTCTAGCATGCAACTAGGCTCAATGTGTTCTGGCACGAAGTCAAAATACCCCTCTGGGCCACTTTGACAAACTGGATTAAGGTCGTAGCCTGCGGCCCGAAGCTCAGCTCGTGTTGGGAATTCTGAAATCTGACAGAGCCACCTGATTTTTCAGACTTCCGATAGTGATCAATCTAAAATAGGGCTTCAAGGAGGCTCTATGTTGAACGAACATCCGTTGAATGAAATCCAGAAAGTGGAGAACGAGATTTATCGTCTGCATCGTCGGCTGGAGTCCCTACGAAAAGAATCACCTGCAATGGAAGTGAAGAATTATATCTTTCACAGTCTCAATGCCGAAGTCACGCTGAGGGATCTGTTTGCGGATAAGAGCCGACTGATCGCCATTCATAATATGGGTCAAGGGTGTCGTTCCTGCACTTTGTGGGGGGATGGGCTGAATGGTTTTCTGCCGGCTCTGGAGGATCAGTTTGCCGTTGTGATGTTGTCCAAGGATGCGCCGGAAGAGCAGCGGCGTTTTGCCAACTCGCGAGGCTGGCGATTTAATATGGTTTCGCACGGGGGTGGATTGTACATTCGGGAGCAGAGTGTGCTTGCCGGACAGAACAACATGCCAGGAATCGTCTGCTACGAAAAAAAAGGGGAGCGCATCTTCAGAAAAAACAGCAGTGTCTTCGGTCCGGGCGATGACTTCTGTGCCTTGTGGAGCATCTTAAGTCTGGCGGGAGTCGGGATGGAGGAGTGGACACCACAGTACTCTTACTGGCGCCGTCCCGAGCGGCTGGAAGATGGAGGGCAGAATCTTTCTCTGTGACAGTCAGGGATACATGGATTCTTCCAGGTCGCTTTGTGCCAGCCAGGCGCGTGCGACATCACGCTCTTTGCTGGTAAAAACTTCGATGTCCATTTTAACAATAGGATCCAGAAAGTTGCTGATGTTCTTGACCCAGTGGATGTCTGTGACAATAGCGGTTCTGGGGACCTTGTTAAGGTTTTTAAGACCAAAGCGAAGCTCTTTCCAAAAGACGGCCAGCTCGACCTTGCCAATGCCTCGCACTTCTTCAAGAAGGTTGACTTCACCCCATTCATCAATGCGTTTTTGAAGAAGATTCAGAAGGGCCGTGACGGATTCAGAGTTGATGTCGCCATCGATCAGAATTTCAATGTATCGAAACTTGGGATGTTCAGCTGTTACTTTCAGCATGTGGGCTCCTTCTTTCATTAACGTATGATTTTAGGAAGAAGCCCCGGGGTGACAAATTAAATTGCGATCCGCTGTTGATTCGCAAAGAAAACTAAATAAGGACCAAATGGCGTTCGACTTCCAGAACCGGAGAAGTCAGGGGTTGGATGGTGACCTTCAGATCTTTGAACTTTTTGCGGGCCAGGCCAATTTCTTCGTCGATCTTTTCTTTGCGAGCTTTCAGCAGGAAGTACTTGCCGCCCTTTTTGTAATAGTCGCGGCTAAACTCCAAAATGACATCCACCGGTTTGAACGCTCTGGAAGTGACCACTTCGATTTTCTCCAGCTTGGGTGGGATTTCGCCGTGGATGCGCAGATTCGGAGCAATGGCTGTGCAGCGCTTAAGGAAGTCCTGTTTTAAATTACTCTTTTCATAAAGGTGATACTCAACATCCGGGAATTGAATGGCGTAGATCACCCCCGGAAGCCCCCCGCCGGACCCAAAGTCCGCAGCCACTTTAACATCCTTAGGGAACAGACTCAGAGGCAGCAGGCAATCAATCACGTGATTGTCGATCAGCTCCTCATAAGTCATTTTTCGACTGATCAAATTCAGCTCTTCGTTGGCGCTCCAAAGAAGGTCTAGGTAAGCCTTGAGTTTAGGTAAAGCGGCCTCGTTAAAGCCCAGTTGTAAAAAGACGGGTATGCGTTTTTCAAAATACATATCTTGTTTTAAAGAGTTCCTGACAAAAAGGGAAGGTCTTTCCGAAGCGGACCTAAGGCGGAGCCCGGTTGCCAATAAACAGCGACTAAGCCAATATTTGTGTATGAGAACATCGGTATTACTTTACTCTCTGTCTATTCTTTTCCTTATATTTGTTCCATTTGCCTCTAAAGCGCAGGCTCCAAAGGTGGTTCTGGTCAGCGGCTTCGACGATGTTCTTCGCCAAGCTCACAACACCAACATTCTTTCTGCAGGTCTGAAGTTGATGGACAAGGATCGGTCCTATGCGGGTATGCCGGAACTCTATCGCCGTATGCTGGCCGGCAGTGGGGCCGGACAGTTCTATGTTATCACGGGACTGACAAACTGGCTGGAGTCCCGGGTTGAGAAGTTTATGAAGGACTATAAGTATCCGCCACATTCCGTCACGATGAGAGATTGGGTGACCGAATGGTCCATCACGAAATTTAAAATGCATCACATCGAGGAAGTTCTTAAAGTAAATCCCGACAGCCAGTTGGTCGTGATTCTGGATAATTCCACCGCCAGTCTTGAGCTGACAGAACTGTTGAAAGCTTTGCACCCGGGGAAAGTGGCTGAGATCTATCTAAGACAAACGGTCGAAGGGAAGACCTCGCCGCACGCCAGGACATTTGTGACTTCTTTCGATATTGCCTTCCGGGAGTTCGTCAGTGGGCGATTGAACGAAGAAGATCTGGTGGCGGTGGGCCGCTCCATTCTGAGTGAGAAAGAAATGGAAAACTGGATTCCGTCCTATGCTTATTGTCCGAAGAACTATGATCCCTGTGCCGGGTTTTCAATTGGAGTCCGTGGCGTATGTGATGAGATGAAGACCAAAGTTTCCAGTTACTGTCAAAGTCGTAAATAGCCTTTATTTACGGCATTTGGCCCAGTCTAATCTCTGAAATTTTTCACTAGAATTTCGACAGTTTTTTCAACAGTAAAGATCGGGATTTGTCTGCCGATCTGTTACTTATGAAAAACGCCACAAACAAATTATTTTTTATTGTTCTCGTTTTGTTCGTTGTTCAAATCATGGCAGGCTGTAAAATTTCGGAAGCTCCTCGAACACAGGGTTCTGCTGACAACTCCTCTTCAGCCGTCGAACCAACCCCAACGCCTCAGCCGGTTCCCGAGCCGGATCCGGTTCCGGCACTGCCACCTCCGCCGACGACAGAAGAGGTCTTGCGCGAAGTCACACCTTTATGGGAAGGGAAAGTCAGTGGTGCCAAAGAATGGACGACGCATGTGGATCGTGAGCTGGATCGATTGGGGCAAAATCTGTTGGATGTGATTCCTGCGGATAAAAATCTGTTCTGCCCAAAGTATCAAAGTCTTTCTTACGCTCAACGAAAGCAGTACTGGGCCTTTATGCTGTCAGCCATGGTGCGCTTTGAAAGCAATTTTAAGACCGAGACTTCTTATACTGAGGACTTCAACGACAGTCATGGCAATCGTGTGATCAGCCGAGGCCTGTTGCAGATCTCGATTGAAAGCGGCAATGCGTATGGCTGCGGATTTAAGACCACCAAGGACTTGCACGATCCCAAACAGAATCTCAGCTGCGGCATTCGCATTCTGGATCGTTGGTTGGGGCGCGATGGGCGTATTGCAGGCAAGGTGGACGGAGCATGGCGCGGAGGGGCGAGATATTGGTCGGTGCTGCGCGCAGGCGATAAGACCAGCTACAAATCGATTCTGAGCTGGAGTCAGAATCTATCCTTCTGCAAGTAGTTTGATCTTAAGATGAACGGTGCTATGCTGATTCTCGTTTCCATATCTGAGTATAAAAAGGAGAACTCATGGCATCGATCACTCTAAAAGGCAACCCTGTAAAGACATCCGGCTTTCTTCCAGACAAGGGCACAAAGGCAAAAGATTTTTCATTGGTGCGCAATGATTTGTCCGAAGTAAATTTGGCGACTTATGCTGGCAAAAAGAAAGTTCTGAATATCTTCCCAAGTGTTGATACAGGCACATGCGCAGCATCCGTCAGACGTTTCAATCAGGAAGCAGCCAAACTGGACAACACGGTTGTTTTGAATATCTCTGCAGATCTTCCATTTGCACAAGCTCGCTTCTGTGGTGCTGAAGGCATTAAAAACTGCGAAACAGTTTCCTCCTTCCGTAGCAACTTCGGTCAGGACTGGGGTGTGCAGATTGCCGATTCCCCGCTGGCAGGTTTGTTGTCCCGTGCGGTGGTGACACTTTCTGAAGATAACAAGGTTTTGCATGTGGAGCAGGTGGCTGAGATCGTGGACGAGCCGAACTACGAGGCAGCTCTGGCGTCTTTGCGTTAAGAGAGCCTGTTATAATTGCAAGAGCGGCTTGAAACCCAGGGTTTGAAGCCGCTTTTTCTGTCTCATTTCAGCAGTTTGTGGTAAGTCTGCCCCTTATGAAACTGCATACATCTTCGCATAAAGCTAAAACCTTTCAGGAAATGAATCTGGCGCCGGCACTGATGACGGCTCTTCAGAAAATGAAAATATCCAAGCCGACTCCAGTTCAGAGTCAGGCGATCCCCGTGGGTCTGGAAGGCTCGGATCTGATTGCCATTGCCCAGACTGGCAGCGGGAAGACTTTGGCTTTTGCCCTGTCATTGCTGACGACGTTGCATCGGAAACCACAAGCACGTGCCTTGATTCTTGTGCCCAGTCGGGAAATGGCTCAACAAATCTATAAAGTCTTTCTGGAGCTTTGTACGGAAATGCCGGTTTCAGTCTGTCTGGCCATTGGCGGAAGCACCGGCTCTAAGCAAGCCAATCAGTTGAAGAAGAATCCGCGTTTGATTATTGCGACACCGGGGCGCATGAATGATCATCTTTCTACAAACAAACTGCTGCTTCAGCATGTGGAAATCATCGTTTTGGATGAGGCAGATCGTATGCTGGACATGGGTTTTGCCCCACAGCTTAAAACCATTCAGAACACACTGCGTGGCCCCCGACAGACAATGATGTTTTCTGCAAGTTTTGGTTCGAATGTCGAGGCTATTGCAAAACTGTTCATGCGTAACGATGTGACGATGATTCGCTCAGAAAAAGCCGAGGCGCCGGTTTCCAGTCTGAAGCAGAAGGTTTTGTTCCTGGATCGCACTATGAAAAATGACCGATTGTTGGATGAGCTCAACGCCACCCGTGGCGGAGTCATCGTATTTACTGGTAATCAGGAATCCTGCGAGGCCGTTGGCAGTTATCTGCAAGAGTACGGTTTTTCGGCCGATCTGATCCACGGCGGTCTTTCTCAAGGGCAAAGAAACCGCGTGGTGCGCGCTTTCCGTGATGGAGAACTGCGCATTGTGGTTGCGACCGACTTGCTGGCGCGGGGTCTGGATGTTCCTCATGTCGATCACGTGGTGAACTTTGATCTGCCATTTCAGCCGGAAGATTTCTTACACCGTATTGGAAGAACGGCGCGCGCCGGGCGTGCCGGTGAGGCGATTACGTTTGTGACCCCATCGGATACAAGGATGTATGGCCGTATCAAGGGATATTTGCAGGGGGCCGAGGAAATCAAGGTGGATCCACAATTCAGCTTTATTGATCGCTCCAAGAAACATCTGCGTGGCGATGCAAAGAATCCGAAGACCGACGCAAGGACTGCATCGCCAGCTAAAGGCCGCAGTGGCAAGATCAATCCCTTTACCGGAAAGTCTGTGGCACCTAAAAAAGGTGTTTCAGCAAAAAGGAAATAAACATGAGCTCCTGGATCATTTATCACAATCCCAAATGCAGCAAAAGCCGCGAGGTTCTGGCTCTGTTGCAATCCCAGTCCGTTGACGCCAAAGTTGTTGAGTATTTGAAAGAGCCTCTGTCTGAATCTGAACTTCTGGAGCTTCAGAACAAACTGGGTGCCGAAGCACCTGCCCTGGTTCGTACGAAAGAAGAGGACTTCCAGGCGGCGCCGTTTGATGTGAACTCTGCAGAAGTGGTGGCTCAGAAGCTGGCCGCAAATCCGAAGTTGATGGAGCGCCCGGTGGTTGTGAAAGGCCCTGTTGCAGTTGTCGCTCGACCGACAGAGAATCTGAATAAGCTATTAAGCTAAACATGTATCAACTTGTGACAAGTGTGCGGAGGAAAATGACATTTCCTCCCGGACCTGTTTGAGTTTTCCCCGAGGACTGCCAGGCCTTCCATTTTAACTTCATCAGAATGCACAACCGCTTGCCAGAAAGAAAAATCTTCGTCCGCAGTGTTGATGAGGTTTTGCGCATTCAAGAAAAGTTCAGAGTCTCGTTGTTCGCGGTGGCGCGTAAGCAAAAATACTTCTGGAGTATTCGAGAGAAATTCTTCAACGACTAGTGCGCGTTGTGATATATAAACAAACAATGAGCAATAAGATCGGTGCGTATTGGAGATTCTTGGTTAATAGAGGTGTGTCGACAAAGGATACACCCAGTCGCAAAACGGCGATTCGTGCCTCCAATGTGGCTATGCTGACGGCCGTTCCGGCTTATCTTTCCTATGACATCATTTATCTTCTGACGGCTGACTATGTGATGATGTCGGTGAATGTTTTCTTTCTTCTTGGCAGCATCTTACTTTTGTTAGTTGTCGGTAACCCCAAATGGAATGCTCTGACGCGTGTGGCTTTTTTAATTCAGGGGAATCTGGCAATCTTTGCGATTTCTTATGTGACAGGAAGAAGCTCTGGGGCCGAGTTCTTCTATTTCATGTTGATCTGCGTGACTTTCATTATGTTCGACAAGGAAGAAGAGGATCGTTATGTCACTCCGTTCGTGATTTATACGATCACTTTGTTTGTGATTGGACAGTATCTTTTGCCCGAATCACGTTTGAATTTACCGTCAATTGAGGTCATTGGTTCTGATAATTATCGCAAGATATCGTTTCTGATTTCGGCGATGATGATTTTCTTCATCATCCGATATTTGCGCACGATCTATGCTTTGGCTCAGGCAGAACTGGAGCTTGAAGCGGGGCGGATTATCCACAACGAGCGAATGGTGGCTTTGGGTCAGATGGCCAGCAGTGTGGCTCATGAGATCAATAATCCCCTGTCGGTCATCAAAGGTTTAAGCGAAGTGACTTTGGAGGGGCTGGGCGAAGATGCTTTAGATCGATCCACAATGACAGATTATCTGACACGAGTTGTTTCAATGTCCGAGCGGATCAATAAGATTGTCAGGTCTTTAAGTGTGTATTCACGCAAAAATGAAGCCGATCCCTACTTGCCTGTGTCAGTTGAAAAAATAGTGGGTGATGCCTGCGTGCTCTTTGAGGATCAGTATTTGTCCAGGAATATAC
Organism: Bdellovibrio sp. HAGR004; assembly: GCF_055397015.1. NCBI lineage: Bacteria > Pseudomonadati > Bdellovibrionota > Bdellovibrionia > Bdellovibrionales > Pseudobdellovibrionaceae > Bdellovibrio > Bdellovibrio sp. HAGR004. The sequence goes on from NZ_AP029176.1 coordinate 393,865, forward strand.
AATTCTTCCTGGAACTGCCGTCAAAGAACGTTAAGATTCTTTGCCGTGAAGTTCAGATACTGCAGGTGTTGGTCAACTTGCTGCAGAATGCGAAGGATGCCATTGAGGATACCAAGTCCCCATGGATTCGTTTGCAGGTGCAGAAAGTAGGACCCATGGTTGAGTTCAGTGTTTCAGACAGTGGGCACTTCAAAGATATTCCTGGCGCTGACAGGGTATTTGAACCGTTTTACACCACCAAAGAGGTCGGTAAGGGGACAGGGCTGGGGCTAAGTATCAGTCAGGGGATTGTTCTTGCTCATGGTGGTGACATCTATCTGGATAACCAGTCGGAGCACACTCGTTTTGTCTTTACTGTTCCGCAGGCCTAAGGAAAGTAGGGATGCAGTTTTTTATAAGTGATGGCGACTATGAAGGTGGCTAGCACTAGCCACAAAAAGCCTTTCCAGGTTCCCTTCAGATCGGCCTTGCTTAGTTCCATATGAAAGATTGTCGAGGCAAATAGATAAATCCAGAATCCCAATTGCCAACTCAAGCCTGGAATGGATGACCAGGTGGGATGCTTTAAGAACATTTCGCCGCCGGGAACGAAATATAAGGCTCCGGCCAGCAGAATGGGGCCTACGATCAAAGGTGCAATGCCAATGAACAAATCCCCCATGGCGATCCAGATCTGTGGAATGAACAGGATATTCGGGACTTGGCGGGGCCGACTGACGACGTGACCATGGCTGCCGTTGCGGGCCTTGGGATCAAAAAGATTAAAGCCGACAATTTCGTGTAGAAACACCAGGGCCGCCAGCATATGGCTGATTTCATGAATCATGATCCCTGGAGCGAAAATCCATAAAAAAGCTTTTTCCCCTAATTTTTCCGCAATCCAGTTTCTAAGGCCGTACGAAATCCAGTGTAGAACAAAACCGACCGCAAAAGCTCCCCCAGAAAGCAGTAAAAGTTTTTGGACGGCTTTAAGGCCAAAATTTAAAAGCACGCTTGTGTCAGTCATCTTGAATCATCCAATACTTCATCCTTCCACATCCGGCATTTGTCAGACAAGGCCTTAAGAGTTTTCTTGCCCCGGTTGGGATTGTGTTATGGGATAGAGGAAAGGAGATTTAAATGAAATCCAAACTGACATTGGTGGTGCGAATACTGTTGGGTCTGATCTTTTTTGCCGCAGGATTGACCGGACTTTTGAATCTGGTGCCACCTCCTGCGGATTTACCAGAGCGTCTGGTGGCTTTCAATACCGGTCTGGCAGCCTCTGGCTATTTCTTCCCTCTTTTAACGGGGACTGAAACTGTCTGTGGATTGCTGTTGCTCAGTGGTTACTTTGTTCCGCTGGCCTTGGTGGTTTTGGCTCCAATTGTTTTGAATATCGTTCTTGTTCATGCCTTCCTTGCGCCAAGTGGGCTTCCTCTGGCCATCATTATCGGGATGTTCACCTTGCATCTGGCGTTCTTTGCAGAACCTTATGCCCACGTTGTAAAAGGGCTGTTCCGTCGTAAATAGTCCCCACGGGCCCATTTTTAGTGGTTTTTGGCAGGCAGAAAGAGGTGATAACGTGTAGTAATCACAGGCTTTCTGCCTTTTTTTCTTTAGGATTTCACCCCTGTCGCCTTCTGTGGTAAATGCAATCATCTGTTTGACTTGTATCTATAGCGAGGTTCGCGTTGAAGTTTGAGAAGTTCCACCTATCTGAAGATCTGTTGCGCAACCTGCATGACAATGGTTTTTTCCGTACGACTGATATCCAGTTTAAAGCTATTCCGTCCATCTTAAAGGGCGAAGATGTCCTGGCCATTGCCCAGACCGGCACGGGTAAGACAGCGGCTTTTGCTATTCCAATCATCGACAGCATTCACGCCAGCAAAAGCAGCAAACGTTCCCTGGGCATTCGCTGCCTGGTGATGGTGCCAACGCGGGAGCTGGCTCAGCAGATCGGTGAAGTCTTCAATCGCCTGTCCAAACACACCAAAGCCAAGCCATTCGCCCTTTATGGTGGGGTGGAGCAGGATGCGCAGATCAAAAAGCTCCAAGACGGTATTGATATTTTGATCACGACTCCGGGGCGTATGTTTGATTTGATCAGCCAGGGGTATGTGGATATCAGCCACATTGAAACTTTGGTTCTGGATGAAGCCGACCACATGCTGGATCTGGGATTCATCGAGGACATTGAATCCATCAAGCGCAAATTGACCCGTCGTCATCAGACGTTGTTCTTTTCGGCCACGATCAATCCAGAAATCAAGAAGCTGGCCTTTTCACAGGTGCGCAGCAACGCCATTCGTATTCAGATTTCCCCGGAAGATCCGGTGTCTAAAAATGTGTCCCACTTTGTGATGTTCGTGGAGATGGACGATAAGCGCTTCTTCCTGGCCGAATATCTGCACCAGAATCCGGATGGGAAGTTTATTATCTTCGTGCGCACCCGGGTGCGTGCAGAACGTGTTGCCAAGGCACTGGAGCGTGCGGGCATCACGTCTTTGACCTTGCACGGTGAAAAGGATCAGACCGATCGTGCGGAGGTTATGAAGGCTTTCCGCAATGGTGAATGTAAAATCATGATCGCGACGGATCTAAGTGCGCGCGGTATTGATATCCCTGATGTCACTCATGTGATCAATTATGACCTGCCGGAAAAACCTGCGAACTATGTTCACCGCATCGGGCGCACGGGGCGGGGATTCAATAAAGGAATTGCAGTTTCATTCTGCAGTCAGGACGAAAAAGAGCTTCTGACAGCCATTGAAGAGCTTCTGACGAAAAAAGTTGAAGTGATCAATGTGAGCAAGACCGACTATAAAGCTGTCATTTCTGCTCCGCTGGAAGATGACATTGACCGCAGTCTGGCAGCGATGCTGGCCAGCGAAGATGAATATAAGAAATCCAAAAAACGAAAAAAATAGAGAAACGATGAGCAACAATCCTGCACTTGTAAAACCATTTCTTCGGGGTCACTTTCATCAGGGCGCTTTTTACTTTGCTCTGGGTGCTTGTGCGATGTTGATTGCGGGTTGCAGAAGTTCGCGGGAATTTGTGGCGATGACCATTTATTCCGTGGGTCTTGTGACATTATTTGGTGTCAGTTCGTTGTATCACCGTATTAACTGGAACGAGAATTCGCGCTTGTGGATGAAGCGAATGGACCATGCGGCGATATTCATCATGATTGCCGCAACAGGGACTCCCATTGGAGCTTTGGCTCTGAAAGAAAGTGGCCAGAATTTCTTGTTCCTGGTATGGGTGGCCGCTTTGTTGGGGGTCATTCAGTCCTTGTTTTGGGTGAAAGCACCCAAATGGCTTTCGGCGGTTTTGTATGTGGCGATGGGCTGGCTGGCGTCACCTTATATCTCTGATATCAAGGCGGCCCTGGGTTTTCCCAGCTTGATGCTGATACTGGTGGGAGGCTTGATTTATACGATCGGAGCCGTCATCTATGCCGTGAAGAAACCCAATCCCTGGCCCAAAACTTTCGGATATCACGAGATCTTTCATATCCTGACAATCGTTGCAGCGACCTTGCATTTTATTGCCATCGTGATGCTGCAAAAGATGAGCAGTTAATCGGAATTTCATATCTGATTTAATTCTGAATATCGCTGTCGTTTAATCTCCATTTGAGAGGGATTCTGTGAAGACGACTCTATTAGGCGAGTCTTTGTGAGAAAGTCGCCTAAAAAGGTTAAACTTCTAAAGACTTCGGTCGAAAAGCTTTAAGAGCTTTGGTTCTTCCGAGGTTCTTGTGCCCTTACGCCGGGTAGAGTTCAAGTTTTCCGCAGTAGAACAAGATCGCGATTCGGTAGTTGGCAAAGTTTCTGAAGCCACGAGCATTGGCTTTGATGGATTGGATCTTCGAGTTGAACCCCTCCATCATCGCGTTGGTGATGTGGTGGCGTAAGTAGGTCAAGATGTTGTCGAGATGCCGGCGCATGAGCTTGGCGACGTCGCTCATCGGTTTAAGCCTGGAGTGCGTCGCCCACCAATACCATCGGTCGAAGAACTTTCTCGCCGAAGCTTGATACGTGTAGCTCCAAAACTCCGAGAACATCTCCTTCATCGACCACGCTCGCCCTGATTTAAGTTTATCCATGCGAAGCTCGTTGAACCGAGAGGTCTCGGCATCGCTCATGTTCTCGGGGTTTTTCAGAAACAGATATTTCGCACCTTTGAGTGTCTCGACATCGTCTTTCATAAACGCCCGATGCTCTTGGCGCCTCACTTTGTCGACCGCATCGCCCAAGTATTTTGAGATGTGGAACTTGTCGTGCACGATGTCGGCTTGGGGCGCATTCGTCTTTGTTGACGTGATGAAGGCGTCCCACATATCCATCGCAACAGCATCGATGCCGGATCTCGTCTCCTCTGGAAGCTTCTGCCAGAGTGAGTCTGTGGCCTCAAGTGTTCTGCCTTCGACGACATCTAGAACGCGTGCACCACCGATGTCGGTCATCAGTGAGGCGTACTTGTGACCTTTCAAAAAACTTTTCTCATCGATACCGACGTGTTTGATCTCATCAAGCTTGCGACGCTCAAGACCGCGTTCGACCGCGCGCTTTTGGATGTGATGGACCTGGTCCCACGAAAGCCCTAAAAGCCTTGCCGCCTCTTTGAGGCTCTTGGCGGCAATCATGACGTCAATCGCGAGCCTCTCAAAAAGCAGAGTGAAGCGAGAGTTCGGACCAGCCCATGGGACGTTGATTGTCTTCGCCCCATGCTCCTTGCAATCTGATCTTGGTACACGTGAGCGAATGATCGTTTGAAATTGCATCGTGTCCAAATGCCGCCACCTGCGCTCCTCGCGGTGATCTTTGATCGAACACGATCGCCCGCACTCGGGGCACTCCGGCTCGTGGCCTTTCGACCACTCGACATCAACCTCGACGAGACGATTTACGGTATCAAGGTTGACGTTAGTGACTGACCACGGCGGCACAAGACCGAGAAGCTGCTCGAACAACTGGTGTGAATCGGATGGATTTCTCATCCGAAAATCGAAGCTCATAAATTAAGCGAATTCAATTCGTGCGCGCCGGGCTACCCACAAAAAACTCGGAATACCCAGAGCTTTTATTGCCGGAGGACTAAATGAGAAATTATTTTATTCGCTCTTTGGTAAGCCTTCTTGCCGTCTTTTCCGTTTTGGGAATGGGTTGTGCGCCGAAGGCCGGTGAAGAAATCGTTGGTGGGGATCTGGCCTCCAGCGATCTGATTAAAGAGTGGACTTCGACTTGCGATGCAAAGGTTCACCCCGTCGTGAGCGAAGCGGATCACGTTCAGCGCGTGTTGGTCCTGGATGGAAGTGGAACCTACAGCTATCTTGAAAACTGGTATGCAGGCACCTGTTTGCCTGAAAACTACAGGGTGGCTCATTACGCTGGGGGCCTTTGGACCGTCAGCGGATCGACGATGGCATTTCATGTGCTAAGCTCAGAAACTGCCTCGATCATCGCATTTAATTTGGATGTTCAGGACAGCTTTAACACGGCCTGCGGTGGGACCAGCCCTTATCAGCCAGGTGGTGACATGGCTGATATCGGCCAGCAAAAAACCACCTATACGATGACTTGTTCAAACATAACCCTGCCCAATGCCTCTAACGACGACATCTACAATACCTTCAGCTACAGCAATGGTGTCCTGAGCCTGGGGGAAAATTCGGTGGGAGTGCCTGGGGTGTTTGATGCGGGCTCAGTGCCAGCGACGGCGACGGTCAACTTCAACTAAAAAAGGCGTGCCGCAAGCGGAGGGCCTATTTCGGTTTTACGGTCTAGATGCGGACAATTTAGTTGCCTGATCTTAACGCCGAATTAAGATGATTCCCATGCCGTCTCAACGAACACTCCTGGCACGTGCGCCCAGTCGGGACGAAGCCACCATTTTATTTCTGGATATACGTGGGTTCTCTCACATGTTTGATGAGCATGATCCCATGGAAGTTCTTCATTTTGCGAACTCGGTCCTTTCGGAATTGGGTATGGTGGTGGAAGCCTGCGGGGGAGTCGTCGATAAATTTACCGGCGACGGGTTCTTAGCCCATTTTGGAGTCCTGGAAAAAAATACGAGTCATATTCAGGACGCCTGCTGGTGCGCCGTACGGATTCGCGAAAGTGTGGCAAAACTCAATCTTCAGCGTTACTTCGCGGATCAGCCTGTCGTTGCGGTAGGCATGGGCATTCACACGGGCGTTGTTGCCTCGGGTGTGATCTCAACCTCTGTAAAATCAGAATTTACTGTTCTTGGGGATGTCGTGAATCTTGCGGCAAGGATTGAGAATTTGACAAAAGAGTTTCTCGTGGACTGTTTGGTCTCTCAGTCGGTCTTTGAGGCGTGTAAAGAGCGTATGCAATTTCAGAAAATGCCCTTGCGATCTTTGAGGGGTGTTAGGTCAAGCCAACCGACTTATTGGTTGTTGCCGACAAATAGATTCTTATAGATTTTTAGGAGAACCCGATGATTTTTGATAATGGTCACATAACACCAGAAGCTCTGGCCGAACTAAGTCGCCACACTGATTTAATTGAGTGCGAATGTCCGGCCCATCTGATGGCGATTCTGGCGAAGGTTCGAGAGTTTCACGATTACACAACGGAATGTATCACGAAGTACCCCAAGGATGCCGCGACTCACATCTGGCTTCAGACTGCCGCCAAGAATATCGATGCGATGTTATCTAATACCATTGTTCAGTTGGCGCGGATGGAAGGCTTTGTCAGCGAAGAGAATGAATTCGGGCTCTACCCGGTTCATGGTGGAATGCTAAGCGTTAGGACCTTTGGATAAAAAGGGATCCACTCAAATCTCAGACTTACTTAAGATTTTAGTTATCGAAGCTTAAATTTTAAGGAAAGAAGAGAATATATTGAATGGAATCCCTTTGGGAAAATACCAATCGTTTGGTTCTTTTACCAGAACTTAAACTCATCAACCAATGGCAGCAAGACAGATTTCGATACCACTACAAATGCAGGAAAGAATCTGAATTCGAAGTCTGCCCAAAATGCGCAATACCATCATCCTCGGTTCACGATCGAAGGTGGGTCAAAGTTAAAGATCACCCCATCCGTGGTTCTGGTGTCGAATTGCATGTTCTGAAACGCAGGTTCAGGTGTCCTGGCTGCAAAAAGGTCTTCACAGAACCCCTGAGTGGGGTTCGTAAGGGCTTTAAAACATCTGAGCGCTACCGCAAGGGCCTTAAGTGGGCTTGTGATAACTATAAAGACCTTAAGCGTGTTCAGAGAGCCTTTGGTTGTTCCGCTTGGCTTACGCACAAAGTGTTTTATGAACGTCTTGAGGCTAAAACCAAAGAGCGTATTGCTAATTGCTGGGGAACCCGCTTAGGCATTGATGAACATACCTGGCGCAAAAAGCGAAGCAAGAATGGTGTGACTGAGTTTGCATCCTTAATCGTGGACTATGATCGCAAGCGAATCGCAGAAGTTGTAAAGTAAGCGCCCCATGACGCCTTTTTGCCGGACCTCTTAAAAGCACATAGTCTGAACTTCACAAGGAGGTTCAGTATGAGATCAATATCCAAACATTCCGACAAAGAGATATTCTGGCGGGACCAGGTACGATCATTCGCCAGGTTTCACGGATCGCAGGCGGCGTTCTGCAGACACCACGGGCTCTCAGTCAGTACATTCCAGTATTGGTACCGCAAGTTTCATCAAACAGATCGCGAAGTACAGATCATCGAGCCATCGCCATTTATTGAGGTTCAAGTTGAGTCCCCCCCTTCAAAGCACAATATGCCCGATGCAAAGTGGGTTGCAGAGCTGATCCTGCATCTTCAGGAGGGCTTGCGATGAAATCCCCGAAAGAGTTTAAAGGAGTCTTTCTTCACAGAGATCCCGTGGATATGAGGAAAGCCATCAACGGCCTCAGCGTTATAGTGCAAGAAGCTGGTATGGGGGATCTAATGGGGCCTTATCTATTTGTCTTTTGCGGTAAGCGCCGGGACGTGATGAAGGTTCTTTATTTTGACAGATCCGGATTCGCGCTTTGGCAAAAGCGATTGGAAAAGGACAAGTTTCCGTGGCCCAAGAAATCCTCTGTGGAAAACGTGCAGTTATCCACAGAACAATTTACTTGGCTACTTGAGGGCTACGATGTCTGGAAGATGAAGCCGCACGCGGAGTTAAAATTTGAAAAAGTTTGTTGAGAGCTTTAGCTGAATGCTTGATACTCGCAAAAGGCATGTCAAAGTCGGAAACACTTTCTACACCAGAACAAGAAATGGCTCTGCGAATTGCAGATCTGGAAAAGCTTTTAAAGCAAGAGCGTGAAAAGAATAAAAACTTTGAGAGTCAGGTCAGTTGGTTGACGGAGCAACTTAAAGCTTTAAAGCGCAATCAATTCGGAGCAAAGTCCGAGCGCTGGGAATCCCAAGAACAGTTAAAGTTTAATGAAGCCGAAGTGGAATCTCAAAGTCCTACCCCCGACAAAGAAGACTACACAGTTGAAGTGCGAGGGCATACCAAGAAGATTCGGGGGCATAGAAAGCCCCTGCCGGAGAATCTGCCCCGCGAGATTGTAAAAGTCGAACTTCCAGAGTCCGAACAAATCACGGAGCAAGGTGAAAGGCTCAAAGTCATTGGCTGGGAGATCTCTGAGAAACTTAGGTACGAGCCGGCCAGGATCAGCGTGCTTGAGTATCACCGGGCCAAATACGGTGTTGGCAGTGGTGATTACGAAAAGACCGCGCCGCCGGTTCCTTCAGTGATCCCAAAAGGCATTGCTACACCAGAGTTATTGGCCGCTATCGTTGTAGGTAAGTATAGCGACGGCTTGCCACTTTATCGTTTAGAAGAGATTTTCGCCCGTCAGGACGTGGAGTTGAGCCGTACAACAATGGCTAGATGGATGGTGCAAGTAGCTCAAGCCCTGATGCCAATCAGAAACGTCTTATCCGACCGGATGTTGAGTGCACACGCCATTTCCTGCGATGAGACGAGTGTTCAGGTGTTAAAAGAAAATGGCCGTTCTGTCGAGAGCAAATCGTGGATGATTGTGCGGGCAACTCCGTGTGAGAAAAGCAAGATCGTATTGTTTGATTACAGCCCTTCTCGTAGCGGCGAAGTGATGAAGAGCCTCTTTGCGGGCTACGAGGGGCGCCTATTGTGTGATGGTCTTGATGTGTACAACGGTCTTGAAAGTGAAACATTGGTTCGCTTCGGCTGCCATATGCACGCGCGCCGCCGGTTTGAACAAGCGGTCAAAGATGGTGCTAAATCCGGAAAAACCATGGCGGCTCAAGTGATGGACATCTACAAAAAGCTTTATGACTTCGAAGAAAAAATACGAGATCACGCACCCGAAGAAAAAGTCAAAGCGAGATTGAGAGATCAAAAACCTCTGCTTGAGGAAATTAAGCAAATCGCGGAATCCAATATCGCAAAGGTTCCAGACAAGAGCAAGCTGGGACAGGCTTTCAAGTACTACTTGAATGAGCATACGTATCTGACGAGGTACTTAGACGATGGGTTGATGGAGCCAGACAATGGGTTCGCTGAGCGCGCCATCCGCAAGTTTGCTATCGGCAGAAACAATTGGCTTTTTAGCGACACGCCCGATGGCGCGGAGGCCAGCAGTATTCTTTACAGTCTCGTGGTGACAGCAAAGCTCAATGGCGTCAATGCTTACAAGGCCCTCTGTAAAATCTTGACTGATGTTCCTCTGGCCAAAACCGTGGAAGATTATGAACGTCTCGCCGACGCCATCTTAACATCCGAGGCACCGGTTTAACAAAAAGGCGTCATGGGGCGCTTACACTATAAAATCATCTTCTCTAAATTGTTCTTCTGGCCAAATGTATTCAAGTCTATCCATAAAACTTAAATGGATAGACCTATCATTAAATCTTGATGGCCTAATTATTAGGAAATTAGATTTATAATTTCCTAATAATTATTTTTAAGAGAAAAACATCAATTTTTGATGATGAGCATTTTTTGAGAGTGATTATTTTTTATCTACCGTGTCCGTGTTCTTGAAACGAGAGCCTAACCGTTCTTGTATCAATTCCCAATTATACTCTGTCGGTTCAGTAAGCCTTACCGTGTGTTTTGAACCCTTATCAAGGGGGTCAATTTTAATAAGGGCCATCTTCTGTAAATCTTTAAGAGCATATTGAATAGAATTGTAGGAAAGCCGAGTAGAAAAGCAAAGATGACCACGGGAAAACTCTATAATTTTTTTTGCCTGTAAATGCGGATTATTCTCCACTCTATAACGGAAAAGCAGAAAAACCCTTAAAGCCGTATCTGGCACTACTCCACTATCTAAAAACCACCCATAAAACTTCATAAACTTACCCCCTTGGTTGTGTAAGGGGTAAATGGAAAACATCATTTTAAATCTATTTTTTGAGTTTTCCATTTAGGTAGATGAGTAGGATGGGGGCGGATGGTTAAGCCCAATTTCGCAAGCAAAAGCCTATTCAAGCGAGCGGAATTAAGCCATAGCGGGGCCGACGGAAAACAGTTGGAACCGTCCCAGTCAGGGGTAAAAATACTGACCGCAGGAAAACCGCAACACCCAACGATGGGCAGGCTAAATAAGGCGGAAAAGGGCTAATCCTGAAAGAGACCGAGCCATAAGACGGGCAGTAATCCGCAGGCTTGCGAGAGAAAAGTAATATAGTAATTATTTACTATATACTTATATAGTATATATACTATTAAGCCATGTCCCAGCCCTTACGGGAGCCTAAGCCTCTGGAAAACTTTTTTAGACCTATTCTAAAAAATAGATTTAGATAAGTAGTAAAATAATAATACAAGTTAAAAACAAGTTCTTATGAAAGAATTATTAGCCCGTAGTGTGTTCTATTTAGAAAATATGGGAAAGGTTGTGTTCTGTCCGAGCAGGGGTGACACAGTCTCGAGAGGAGAATTTAAGTCAAAGACTCTGTTGAAGATGTCATTGCCTGTTCCCAGTGTTTTCTTCTCAGTTCTTGAGCTTTATGTCTAGCTCTTTCTCTGCGCTTCAATAGTTCATACCGTCCTTGATGATGAACTGAATTTGGAGCAAAGCCTCCGTTCCCTTGGTTTGGTCGGTTGAAGTTATAATCGTTAATGGCTTTGCCGATAAGATCTCTTGCTTCCGTTTCATCAGCATACTGCTCTTGAAGATTTATTTCTTCGCGCTTCAATGTTCCAATCACTCTTTCAGTTCTGGCGTTGCCAGTGGGTCTACCGATGCCGCTTAGCCACAACTTCAATCCTTGGACCTCGATGTTAGTTTTTGTATAGGCTGCAATATTGGCACTGCCATGGTCTGCGACAACAAAGGGCTTGAGGTGACCACTCGGAAGTAAGTCAATTTTCTCGATGGCAACGGCTTCGGTGACGACAGTAACAACTTGGATCTGGGTGATCTGATGGTAAAGACCCCAAGATAAAATCTTTCTTGAATACCAGTCTAGAAGAACCAGACAAAACATAAATTTCCCCTTCACAGTTACCCAGGTCCAATCCATACCCCACAGTAAATTCTTCTGCCAGGGCTCGTGCAAAAGCATATCTGCTGGTGGTACTACTGGCCTTGGCTTTTCTGGTACAAAGGGGTGATTTAACCCGTGTGACTGCCGGATTTCACCGGAACTGACCACCCAAATTTCACAGGTTTGACCACCCCGATTTCATGAGGTCTGACCAGGTCAATTGCATCATTTGACCACCCCCATTAACGCGGATCGTTGGGCTTTTTAAGAAGCTTCAGATACACCTTTGGACTTCCCAAAGGAGGTATCGGTGGCCAAAAAGAAGGGTCCCAAAATGATCGAGGATTTGGTACGGCGACGAGCCAATGGTGATGGGTTTCAGACCATCGCAATAGATTTAAGCATTGCCAGGAACACCGTCAAAAGCCGCCTTAAAGATGCCGGGGCATACGAGGTTGGTGATGCCCAGAGGCTATTGTTGGAGGGATTTAGCTCAACCACCGTGCAGATATTTTCTCCACACTGGAGTTCGCAGGTCGTATGGGAAGAGGCCCTTAAGGAAATTGAGGGTGGCACGCCGATTAAAGAGTTCTGGGAAAATAATTTAGGCGCCAACCCCGCAGCAGATCTTCGCAATGTTCCCTATGAGACATTTTGGCGGGAGTTCCGCCGCCGTCATCCCAACATCAACGTCCACTACCATAAAAATCATGAGCCGGGACTCCGTACGGAAATTGATTATAAGGGCGATACCCATGGTCTGGGGTATATCGACAAAGCAACCGGGGAATTCATAGCCTGCCGATTGTTTGGCCAGGTTCTCTGCAATAGTCGTTTATTTTTCCCTTATGCCACCATTAATGAAAAACAATCCTCTTGGCTTGCGGGCATCCGCGAGGGGTTCAAATACTTCGGTGGGGTTACTCAGGTATTGGTGGTGGATAACACCCGGTGTGCTGTGAATGCGGCGGACTGGTTTGATCCGGACATCAACCAAGAGTTTTACAACTTCTGTAACCACTATGGCACAACAGTGGTGGCTGCGCGGCCTAAACGACCAACCGACAAAAACCTTATTGAAGTTCACCTCGGGGTCTTCTGGCGGTGGGTCCGTCGTCGCCTGCGACAGCAACAGTTTTTTTCTATAGGAGAACTAAACCGCTATCTCTTGGAATGTGCCGATGAATTCAATGAACGCTACCAACGAAAATATGGTTCTTCGCGAAGGGAAAGATTTGAACAACAGGAAAAATCCACTCTAAAACCCTTACCTGTCAGGACCTATGAAGCTGGCGAGTGGAAGAAGGCCAAGCTTCACGAAGACTGTCACATACAGCACAAGTACAATTACTACTCAGCCCCTTACCAGCAGCGTGGCAAAGATCTCGATGTTCGCGTCACCTTGACTCATGTTGAAATATTTTATCAGCAAGAGCGTATCGCCATCCATCAGCGCCGACCGGACCACCAGCGAGGTAACTACTGTACCGACAAATCCCACTTACCAGAGAAATTCCAAGCCATGGAAGAGATGAGTGTTGCCCGCCAAATCAGAGATGCTGCCAGGATTGGCCCAAGCACTGGCAAGATTATCAACACACTTCTAACTGATGTGTCACACCCCCTGATGTTCCTTCGCCGTACGATGGGAATCTTGCGCCTTAAGGGCCGCTATGGTGCCGAAAAGCTGGAAAGGTCTTGTGAGATTCTCATAACACACGGACGAACTAAACCAACGGTCAAAGATGTCGAGCGAATGCTGAAAAGCCCCAATCTCGGCAATAAACCCAAAGCAGTGCCAATAGAAAGAAAACCAAATCCTCATCTGCGCGGGCAAATGAGTTTTACAACAGAAGGAGCTAATAACTATGAGTCAACCACTCAACATGACAGATCAATATCTGACGGAACTGTCTCTTAAGGGTATCCGTGAGACACTGAGTCTTCGGATTAAAGAGGCCCTTGATGCGGATCTTGATTATGAAGGATTTATGAACCTGATTCTTTTTGATGAAATCCAATATCGCAAAAATCTTCGTAGGCAGCGACTCCTAAAGGCTGCGGGATTCAGATCCCAAGCAAGTCTTGAGGGGATCAATTATTCGAAAGTCCGCAACTTCGATAAGAAGACTATCCAAGAGCTGGCCACCATGCGCTTTATTGACGACGGCATTAACGTCCTCATTTTTGGTGCCACAGGGGTCGGGAAAACGTACCTAGCAACGGCCATCGGTAATCATGTCTGCCGCAACAGCAGGTCCGTTGTGTTTTTGAAGATGAACTTGTTGTTAGAGAAAATTGCATTGGCTAGAGCCGAGGGAACTTATTTGAACTTCCTGAAAAGAATCCATTCCGCAGACTTGTTGATTGTTGATGATTTCGGAATTAAAGCGCTGACGGAACAACAGTTCCAGGATTTCTACGATGTCCTTGATGAACGGGAAAATGGCAAGTCCACAATCGTGACGACACAGCTTCCTTCAGAAAACTGGAACGAAGTAATTCAAGACCCTTTGGTTTGCGAAGCCATTTCGGACAGACTCACCGCACGAGCCTTTAAGATTCTAGTAAAGGGTCCCAGCAAAAGAGGCGATGCCGCTAAAGGATTGACAGATCATTCGGAACATGAAAATTAACCAGCGTCCCTACGGTCCGCCAACCACCTCAAGGGGTGGTCAAACTTCGTGAAATTCAGGTGGTCAAATCGGTGAAATCGAACATGTGACTTCATGATCTCCGCTACTTTGGTTTTTCCGACGAAAGCCTTCGCGGTTTTTTCAAGATAATAAGCGATTCGTCGGCAATGCCAATCGGGGCGCCTCTTCGCGAGAGCAATCACTCGCTTTTCTTCAAGAGGTGTGATCTTATTTTTGCCACCGCCCCCGCCATGATTTTCTTTGGCGGGATCTTGTTTCCAACGGTAATAGGCTCTTGGATTTAGTTGCAGGTATTTGCAAACAGCAAGGAGCGACTCGCTCTTGCGAGCCTTATCGATAAACTCCACCAGAGCCTCGCGGTGCGCCTTGGTCAGGTGGCGATTGTAAAGGGGGCCCTCTAGTCCTAATAGCCGCTTTTTTTTAAGGCCTGCAACTCTATGGCTGTCTCTAGAAGGGCTTCCTTGAGGCGTTCGGTTTCGGCTTGAAGCTTTTCCACTACTGGATCTGCTTTTTGTTTTGGACCGCGCTTTAGGTCTTTGAGACCCGCAATACCGGCCTGTAGAAACTTTTGCTTCCATCGAGACATCTGCGCCGGTGCTATATTTTCTCGCCGACACACGACGCCTTGTCCGACTCGTTCTGCTTCCAAAACCAGTTCCGCCATTTTTTCTGGCGATCTTCTTGCGCGCTTTTTCTTTTCTTTGATCTGACTCATTGTGACTCCCTTTTATCATGGTTTGCTCTCCTTTGAGAACAGGGGTCACCTTCCAGATTTCAGCTATTTACGCTGAAATCGACACATTTTTTTGACTTAAATTGCCCTTTTGACTGTGTCGAACGAGCTCGGACAGCACAGTTGGCCGTCCTAAAAAGAAAATAACTCATTTTATTGATTTGGTTTTTTGTTGTTTCTTGATTTCCGTTCTCGTCCTTATCCTAATCCCTACCCCATTGACCTTAATGGTCGTGGGGCTTTTGTGGGGAATTGGCGAGGTTGCCAGTGCTTTTAAATAATTTCCGTCCTGAAAATGATGACCGCTTTTATTTTTTCTACCGCTTTGTTATGCGGTCGTGGTTTTTGTTTTTGTCCGTGATTTTTTTAAGCCCCGTTCTGGGGCTTTTAGGCCGTTCAATAACGGGGGAACAATTCTTAGCTCTGTGCGGTGTATTTGTTCTTATTCTGGCCGTGGATTTTTTGAGTGTGTGGATAAAGGCTTATCCACTAATCAAGGAACAAGAGCGGATAGAGTGGGAAAATAATGGACGGAAAAAAACCCGTTAAGGAAAGTCTTTGGTTGTGAATCATGTCTAATATAGTATCATATTACTATAATATAGTATTTATAGAGAGACAGAAAATCTGGGAAATATATGGAAAATGTAATTTTAAGTTTGGCTTTTAAATATGGTATTCCGATACAAAAGATTATCAGCACCAATGAACTTGGATTGGATTTCCAAACTTCTATTGGCGAAAGTGTTGATGGCAAAAAATGGATTTTGAGAGTTCCTCGTAGGAAAAATATTTTTTCTCAGATTCAAAAAGAGCAGGGCCATCTCAATTTTTTAAAATCTAAAGTCAGTTTTGATGTTCCAGATTGGAAGGTTGTGAATCCAGAACTAATTGCTTATCCACTATTGACTGATAAACCTGCATTAGAAGTAAATCCAGCCACCCAAGAGTTTATTTGGAATGTGGATTTAGAATCTTATAAATACTCTCAATCACTGGGCTTAGTTTTATACGAACTACATCAACTTACCCAAGAGGCTCATGATTTTGGCTTGCCACTAAGAACACCCGAGAAGATTAGAAAAGAACTTTTGGATGAAATTGATTTGGTTAAAACTCAACTAGGTCTGTCTAATCATTTAGAAGAAAAATGGAGAACTTGGATTGATGACGATACTTACTGGCCATCTTTTTCTACCATTATCCACGGAGATTTATATGCAGGCCACACTTTAGTTAATTCCGAAGAGCGGATAACGGGAATTATAGACTGGAGTGAAATGCAAATTGGAGACTCATCCATTGACTTTGCAGGTCAGTACATTGGATTGGGTGAAATCCAATTAGATAAGACTTTATTGGCCTATGAAAAATTGGGCGGAAGAACTTGGCCGAGAATGAAAGAGCATATAATTCAACGAACTTTAGCCGCTCCGCTCAAGTTTGGAGTGTTTGCTCTCAAAACAAAAGATGATAACCATATACAGGCGGCGAAAGAGCAACTGAATAGTTAAGCATAGTTTGGGAATAAAAAATTTAATAATGAAGTGTGCTACTTTTGTCATCCAGATAATTTTGTAATGGCTTAAGTATATGATATAATTGTTGAAAATGGATTTTTAATATTATTAAAATCATCTCCGCCATTTTTGATCAAGCTACTCGCTTAAATTCTTTGGTTCTACACGGTCGATGGTGGAACTCACTCAAAATCCCAAACATCTGGTTCTACACGGTCGATGGTGGAACTCACTCAAAATCCCAAACATCTTAAATATTTAGCAAACGAAGTCTGTAGTTATTAAAACTGCGAACTCCAAAAGCGTTGTATTGTTCGCCCTTTGCGCGTCGGTTGTAGCCCTCCGTTCTTGCGTTGGTCAATCCTGATTTGAAGTAATGAAGGATCTCGGATCGCCATTTCATAAGAGTTTTACGTAATTTCAGGATCTCAGGAAGTTTAGATAAAGCCATTCGATCTGTGAGGTTCGTGAGAGCGCGCGAAGCGCGCTCAAACCCTTTTGTTCGATATAATTGATGAAGGGCTTCTTTGTACCAGTATATTTCCTTAAGTTTTGCGTGATGATTGAGCCATTGATCCAGGGCTGACTTTTCAAAATACCTCAGTCGATGCCGATTCCGCAGAAGCAAAGTTCTAACTGGATTAGATCGCTGATCACCGGTGATTTCAGTGCGAGCTTTGTTGATCATCGGGTTGGCCAAGCGAAGAACATGGAATTTGTCTGCTGTAAGTTTTGCGTTGGGGAAAAACTCTCGCACAAATTTCTTAAATGGATCGCACATATCGATGGTGACTTCACGAACACGCTCTCGACCTGGAATATAGGCCAAATGTTCCTTCATCGCTTGTACAGTTTTGCCATTTACAACGTAAGCGCCCCATGACGCCTTTTTGTTAAACCGGTGCCTCGGATGTTAAGATGGCGTCGGCGAGACGTTCATAATCTTCCACGGTTTTGGCCAGAGGAACATCAGTCAAGATTTTACAGAGGGCCTTGTAAGCATTGACGCCATTGAGCTTTGCTGTCACCACGAGACTGTAAAGAATACTGCTGGCCTCCGCGCCATCGGGCGTGTCGCTAAAAAGCCAATTGTTTCTGCCGATAGCAAACTTGCGGATGGCGCGCTCAGCGAACCCATTGTCTGGCTCCATCAACCCATCGTCTAAGTACCTCGTCAGATACGTATGCTCATTCAAGTAGTACTTGAAAGCCTGTCCCAGCTTGCTCTTGTCTGGAACCTTTGCGATATTGGATTCCGCGATTTGCTTAATTTCCTCAAGCAGAGGTTTTTGATCTCTCAATCTCGCTTTGACTTTTTCTTCGGGTGCGTGATCTCGTATTTTTTCTTCGAAGTCATAAAGCTTTTTGTAGATGTCCATCACTTGAGCCGCCATGGTTTTTCCGGATTTAGCACCATCTTTGACCGCTTGTTCAAACCGGCGGCGCGCGTGCATATGGCAGCCGAAGCGAACCAATGTTTCACTTTCAAGACCGTTGTACACATCAAGACCATCACACAATAGGCGCCCCTCGTAGCCCGCAAAGAGGCTCTTCATCACTTCGCCGCTACGAGAAGGGCTGTAATCAAACAATACGATCTTGCTTTTCTCACACGGAGTTGCCCGCACAATCATCCACGATTTGCTCTCGACAGAACGGCCATTTTCTTTTAACACCTGAACACTCGTCTCATCGCAGGAAATGGCGTGTGCACTCAACATCCGGTCGGATAAGACGTTTCTGATTGGCATCAGGGCTTGAGCTACTTGCACCATCCATCTAGCCATTGTTGTACGGCTCAACTCCACGTCCTGACGGGCGAAAATCTCTTCTAAACGATAAAGTGGCAAGCCGTCGCTATACTTACCTACAACGATAGCGGCCAATAACTCTGGTGTAGCAATGCCTTTTGGGATCACTGAAGGAACCGGCGGCGCGGTCTTTTCGTAATCACCACTGCCAACACCGTATTTGGCCCGGTGATACTCAAGCACGCTGATCCTGGCCGGCTCGTACCTAAGTTTCTCAGAGATCTCCCAGCCAATGACTTTGAGCCTTTCACCTTGCTCCGTGATTTGTTCGGACTCTGGAAGTTCGACTTTTACAATCTCGCGGGGCAGATTCTCCGGCAGGGGCTTTCTATGCCCCCGAATCTTCTTGGTATGCCCTCGCACTTCAACTGTGTAGTCTTCTTTGTCGGGGGTAGGACTTTGAGATTCCACTTCGGCTTCATTAAACTTTAACTGTTCTTGGGATTCCCAGCGCTCGGACTTTGCTCCGAATTGATTGCGCTTTAAAGCTTTAAGTTGCTCCGTCAACCAACTGACCTGACTCTCAAAGTTTTTATTCTTTTCACGCTCTTGCTTTAAAAGCTTTTCCAGATCTGCAATTCGCAGAGCCATTTCTTGTTCTGGTGTAGAAAGTGTTTCCGACTTTGACATGCCTTTTGCGAGTATCAAGCATTCAGCTAAAGCTCTCAACAAACTTTTTCAAATTTTAACTCCGCGTGCGGCTTCATCTTCCAGACATCGTAGCCCTCAAGTAGCCAAGTAAATTGTTCTGTGGATAACTGCACGTTTTCCACAGAGGATTTCTTGGGCCACGGAAACTTGTCCTTTTCCAATCGCTTTTGCCAAAGCGCGAATCCGGATCTGTCAAAATAAAGAACCTTCATCACGTCCCGGCGCTTACCGCAAAAGACAAATAGATAAGGCCCCATTAGATCCCCCATACCAGCTTCTTGCACTATAACGCTGAGGCCGTTGATGGCTTTCCTCATATCCACGGGATCTCTGTGAAGAAAGACTCCTTTAAACTCTTTCGGGGATTTCATCGCAAGCCCTCCTGAAGATGCAGGATCAGCTCTGCAACCCACTTTGCATCGGGCATATTGTGCTTTGAAGGGGGGGACTCAACTTGAACCTCAATAAATGGCGATGGCTCGATGATCTGTACTTCGCGATCTGTTTGATGAAACTTGCGGTACCAATACTGGAATGTACTGACTGAGAGCCCGTGGTGTCTGCAGAACGCCGCCTGCGATCCGTGAAACCTGGCGAATGATCGTACCTGGTCCCGCCAGAATATCTCTTTGTCGGAATGTTTGGATATTGATCTCATACTGAACCTCCTTGTGAAGTTCAGACTATGTGCTTTTAAGAGGTCCGGCAAAAAGGCGTCATGGGGCGCTTACTTTATAGTATTTAGAGTTAGGTCTTTATCTTATCCCCATTCAATCGCTTTTATAAAAATCAGTCCTAATGATTACACCGCTTATAATGGGGACTACTCTTTAAAGGACGGCGAAATTATCGCCATCCATGAACTCGCTAATGGCCTTATGGCTCATTATTTTCCCTATTCCTCGTAAAGGTCACGGATACGACAATCAAGAACAAGGGCAAGGGCCGCAAGGGTTTTAAAGTTGATATTATCGGCGGTTTTCCACTTGGTTATGTTGTTGTAGTAGTTCATCCCTAATTGCTCGGCTATTTCCATATAGGTTAAGCCACTTTTCTCAATGGCCTCGGCCACTTTAAGCCTTGGGAGTTTTTTCCGTTTCTTTTTATACAAGCCTTTAAGGTCTATTGTTTCATTCCGTGCCATAACCCTACCTTATTTCAATATAGTAAAACTATACTACATATTTTAATTAACTTAATGAGTTATTTTGTATTATTATTTTACTATGTCAAGTGTTGATATAGGTTTAAATATAATTTTCTTAATCCCTTTTATCATCGCCTTTGGTGGGCCTGTCGTCATGTTTTTGGCCATTGTTATTTGGCCCGTTATGATGATTTTTAAGGCCATAACGAAACTATTTAAGAAAAAACATATCCCACATAAACCACACGAAGACAGCCCAGAGTTTTTAAAGGCTACACGGACGGGATACAGCCCAGACTTACCCCTTAATGAGATATTCCCCCACAACCTTGACCGTGAATACATTGATAGAATTGTGAGAGTTAGAGGGGTATTTTTTCCCGTTGAGTTTCATACGGCATTTTACGACCCCGACAATGCCCCTGACTTAAATCCAGACGACCTTAAAAAGTTGGCTCTACGGCTTTTTGTAGAGATGGCTTTTGTCCGTTCCTTTCTATTGGAGAACTCGCCCACTCGTTGGAGTGAGAAAACGGAAAAGTTTTGGATTTATCACACCCCCAGACCATTGAGAAAATTAGACCCCGACTTTTATAGGCAACTACTCGCAAAATTAAGGAAGCAAGACCAAACCGCAAGAGCGGCTTAATTCAATCTTTTCATAATTTTACCGACAAGAGATAGGGAGATTTTTATGAGTGAGGAAAAAGAAAAATCCATCAGCCATCACGACATGGTTAAAGAAAAATTAGAGGAAAATATTTTTAGGATGGCTAATGGCCGTTTCATGGTGGTGGTTCAAAAACGGATTAACGGAAAAATTAAGACGAAGAAAAAACGAAACATTAAACTCATTCAAGAGGCCCGACAAATTAGAAAAGGGTTTATCTATCAACTCAGTCAAGACGACTTAAAACATCGGGACGGTCAATTTAAGTGGGATGTGGCTTACAAAAAATATGTATCCCACATTAGGCAAAAAATAGACGACAGCCAGACAAGTCATAAGCCAATGGGCGAAGGTTCATTTGAGACGGCCATCGCCGCTTACAAATACACAAAACAGTGGGAAAAATTATTTATCGGGCAAATATCCCCCAGTCATGTTCATAGCATGATGAATAAGCCAGAGTTTAAGGCCCTTACTTATGGAGTAAAAAAACACTACATGAGACACATAAGACTGGCCTTTAAGTTCATCATGGGGCCAATGGCAAGCCTTTACCTAAACCCAGCCCATAATGTTTATATTCCCAGAAATAAGGACGAAGAACCGCATCAAGTCCAATGGATACGGCCAGAGGTCATGGAGAAAATCATAGACCTTTACCATGATAAAGATATGAACCCACTCAGCAAGTGGGCCAGCCTATTTTATTTTGCTTACTATACGGGAATGAGAAGCGGAGAGATTTTTTCTCTTACCGCAGATGATGTTCATTTAGAAAATCCAGAGAATAGTTATGTGGTGGTAAAGACCACTTACAACTGGAAAACCGAAAAAATCACACCGACTAAATCAGGACAGCAGAGAGTGGTGGATGTAACCGCCATTAGAAAATACCTACTCGCCCACAGACTACGAACCAAGGCAGTAGAAAAAGATTTTTTCTTTCCCCGTGATAGAGAATGGAAATCAGGCAAGGCCGCCCAAGCAGTGAGAGCGGCCCTTAAAGAGGTGGGATACACACCAGAGAAAAATGCCAAGGGTAAAGAACTATGGCCGAACTTTCATAGTTTAAGGGCATCCTACATTATGAACTTACTCACGGCAGGGGTTCCGCATTTAACAGTCCAGCAACTCGTAGGCCATGCGGATTATGCCACTCTAAAACACTATACAGCGAAGTTAAAACCAGAAGACATCAAGGGAGTTTCTCACAAGTTGAAGCCCCACACGAAAAACCGCAAAAGCGGATAAAATCTAATCCACTTATAAAATCACAGACGAAAAAAACCGCCGACACTCTCGGCGGTTTTTTATTTTCTCACACTCAAAAACTCATAGATTTTTTATGGCCGTCATCCACTGGATTACTTTTGGGTGGACAAAAAATATTAAACTTTCCGCCGTCTAAAATTGAGACTGGCCTGATTTTTTAATAAATAGGCGAAATTATTAAATTAATAATGGCCCACAAAAAAAGAAACGGGTTTAGGAAAAATCCCCAAACCCGTTTTAATAATTAGAAATAATGGCGGAGAGAGAGAGATTCGAACTCTCGGTAGGCTTGTGACCTACACACGCGTTCCAGGCGTGCGCCTTCAACCACTCGGCCACCTCTCCGCAAACAGGAACGTAAAGAGAAGCCAAGATAGCATAGCGCATTGCAGCAAGGCAAGAGCTTCTACGGAAAAAAGACCTCACTCACTGAAGTATTCGTACAAATCCTCCTGCCGGACCCGGGCATAGTGGGCCTTTTGCTTGGCTTTAAGAGCTCGGGCCTCCACAAAGTTCCAATAAACGATCTGATAGATGAAAAATACGAAAACACCTCCGGCTACTGCCAGGAACAAGGGGCGGTTGTCCTCCCACTCGGCCATCCCTGTGAACAGAACCAGCGGGTGCATAATGAACAAAAGGGCGTGCAGCCACATTTCTTCGGCGGAACAGTACTTGCGATGCACCCATTCATCTTTGGTCACCAGCAGGCAAGACCCGATGGCCATCACATAGTAGACGATTTCGGTGGTCGGAGTGCGATCCACAAAAGTTAAAAACAGCAAACACGCGATCACCGAGAAAGTGTCTATAGGGTGCCCAATACGTTCCCACCGAGGCAGGCCCCGGCGTCGGTGAAAGACAAATTCATCAAACAGGATCACGGCTCCCTGGACGACAGAGGCAATTAAGAACGCGCTCATAGTTTCTCCATCAAACTTCCACAAACAGTCAGACCCGGACCGAAAGCATAACTGATAATCGGAGTTCCTGAAGGCACGGAATCATCGCGCAGAATTTGTTCCCACAGGTGAGGCAAAGTAGCCGAAGACATATTCCCCCGCTGACGTAACAGCTGCCGACTGTGATGGACCTGTGATTCCTTTAGCTCCAGATGTTTTACCGTCTGGTCGATGATTTTGGGGCCTCCGGGGTGAACGGCGAACAATCCGTCTTTCATGATGGAAGCCACATCAAATCCCCTTTCGCTTAACCAACGCTGAGTGAATTCCCGGATCTTATCGCCCACCATCATCGGAACATCCTTCGACAGAGTCATTTTCATGCCCCAGTCTGACACCATCCACTCCATGGCTCCTGTGGTGTTCGGCAGAAGCTCTTCGTAAAGGGAAAGAACCTTGAATCCTTTTTGCGGTTGATTCTGGGATAAAGAGTAGGCAATGCAGCCATCCGCGAAAAGACTTTGAATCACCATCTGTTCCAGCGTCGGATCTTCAGGGTTCATATGCAGACTGCACAACTCTGTATGCACCAGATCCACTTTCTTCTTTTTCCCCAAAATACTTTCATTGGCCAAAAAGCCCGAAGCCATGCGCAGGGCGGGGAAAGCGCCATAACAACCCATATGGTAAGAGTGAGTCACTGTGACCGGCGTTTTGGACTTCACTGCCGTCATCTGTGCCGCACTGGGGGAAATGTATCCCGTGCAACTGACGTGGATCAGATCATCCGGAAACGGACGTTCGGTGTAAATGCGATCAAAGAGTTCGGTGACGATCTTGTGATAGTACTCATGGCGCCGATGCATGCTGACGCCGTGGGAGTTTTCTTTCACCGGATAGATGGGCTTGTCCTCCCAACGGGTCTTTTCGACATCCGGAATGAAGAAATACCTTTTTTCGATTTGCGTTTCCGGACAGCCCACGCGCTGAAGCATCTTGAGGTATTCTTCCTGCGAAAACCCCTGCTTCTTCTGCGCCAGTTTGTGAGCTTCAGAAAGCCACTCGAGGCATTCCTTTTGGTTTTTTTGATAAGGCGGCTGAATGGAGTGAAAGTTTTCTAAGTACATGCCTTGAGGCTAAGAGATCGCCTCAAGGCTTGAATAGATCCAGTGTTACGAAACAGGCGGCTTTGGTTTTGATCTCCACTCTTTATCGACGATCAAACGCGCACCCCGTTTGAAGGTGAAGTAGGCGTAAGCCCATTGCCAGATGACGAAGACCTTGTTCTTAAAACCAATTAAATAGTAGACGTGAATGAAGAGCCACAAAAGCCAGGCAAAAAAACCGCTGAACTTCAGATTGTGAATCTGTGCAATGGCCTTTCTGCGACCGATCGTCGCCATCTGTCCCTTGTCGAGATACTTAAACCCGGTCCGCGACTTTCCGCTAATTTCATTTAGAATGACATTCGCCGCATGCACACCTTGTTGCATGGCTACCGACGCAAGGCCAGGCAAGGATTTGCCGTCTTCTGTTGGGAAACACGCTTGGTCCCCCAGCACAAAGACCTCCGGATGATTCTTCAGGCTTAAATCTTTTTCGATGAGCACGCGGCCCCCGCGATCCAAAGGCACATTCAGGGTTTTGTTGATGCTGGAAGGTTGAACCCCGGCGGCCCACAAGATCGTGGACGCCTTGATCACTTCGTCGCCTAAAACCACGGAATCAACGCGCACATCTGTGACTCGGGTGTTCGTCCAAATCTGCACTCCCAGATCTTCCAGATCCAGAGCTGCTTTGCGGGACAGATCCGGATGGAAGGCGGCCAGAATGCGTGGACCTGCTTCAATCAGAATGACACGAGTACGGGAAGGATCAATATGGCGGAAGTCTTTGGTCAGTGTGTGGCGGCTGATTTCGGCGATCGTTCCGGCCAGCTCAACACCTGTGGGACCGGCTCCCACAATGACGAAGCTTAGTTGTTGTTTTTGTTTTTCGGGATCCGTCTCTTTTTCTGCCAGCTCAAAGGCCATCAAAACACGACGGCGAATTTCAGTGGCTTGTTCCAGTGTCTTTAATCCCGGTGCATTTTCTTCCCATTCGGGATGGGCGAAATAGCTGTGCTTGGCACCGCAAGCCAGAATCAAATAGTCATAGTTGATATCGCGACCGGGGACACGAATTTTTTTATTCAGTAAATCGACCGATTCAAGATTGTCCAGAAACACGGAGATGTTTTGATACTTGGAAAGAATGCCGCGAATCGGGCCCGAGATTTCCGCAGGTGAAAGTCCCGCGGTGGCAACTTGATAAAGTAAAGGTTGAAACAGATGATAGTTGCGCCGGTCGATCAACGTCACAGAGACATCTTCTTTATTGCCGAGCGCACGAGCTGCCTTGAGACCTGCAAAACCACCACCGACGATGACGACTTTTTTAGTTGGCATATATACCTCTGGGCCCACCTTAACATTTTCTCTGATAGAGAGAAATAGAAAGGCCTTTATCTGGTTGCGAAATGACTTGGGCTCTGAAGGATTTATTTTCAACAGTGTTGTCGTAAAAACAACACTGTTGTGAATTGGATTCTTTAAGTTTGTCGTTTGACTCCGATCTGCTTAACAAGAGAAATAAGCAGATTGGAATTTAGGTCTAGGAATTAGAGGTTTTTGGCAGCTTGGTGTTGCTTCGGACCAACAAGATACAAAGCAACAATGCCGGAACACCAATCAGGGCTGTTCCCAGGAAGAAGATGGCATAAGATTCCATCAGTGCATGAGTTTCAGAAAGCTTTTGCACAACCAGTCCCGAGAATCCTTTTAAAACTTTTCCCAGCAGAGCATAGAACGAACTGAGCAGCGCATACTGTGTGGCTGTATAACCCAGAGTGGTCAGGCTGGACATGTAGCCCACCAAAGCGGTGCCTGCAAATCCAGTGGCAAAGTTATCCACGATCATGGCACCCGTGAACACTTCCGTGCTGGGGCCGACCATCGCCAGAACAGAGAACCCCAGATTGGAGGCCGGTCCAATCACAGCACCGATCAGCAGGGTTGAAATAAACCCAAATCGAACCGCGGTCAGTCCTGCTGCCGCAACACCCACGACAGATGCAATCAATCCGATGGAGCCACGCACAGCCCCCACGGTTTCTTTCGTCAGTCCCAGATCCGCATAAAAGGGATTGGCCATCGGACCCATGACAAAGTCAGAAAGGCGGTACAGGCAGACCGCCGCCAGAATTAAAATTGCGCGGTGGCCGTGTTGTTTAAAGAAGGATATAAAAGGACCTGCCACAGCATCGAACAGGCCGCGAGCACTCCACAGTGGGGCCACATCGGCAACGGCAGGGCCTCTTTTGGGTTCTGTGGCAAACAAAGTGGCGATGATTCCTACAGCCATCAAGGCGCCCATCGCAGTATAAGAAATCGACCAGCCGATGGCGCCTGCCAAAATCAAAATCAAGGCATCAGTGACAAGCAACGATGCGCGATAACCCAATTGATAGGAAGATGACAAAAGCGCCATATCCTCACTGGCATCGGAAACCTCGATCCTCCACGCATCCACAACGATGTCCTGTGTGGCTGAGGCAAACGCGGCGATAGCTGCGAGCAAGGTGAAGAGCATCAATCCACCTTCAGGCTTCACATAGGACATGCCCAAAAGGCAGAGCCCCACAAGGATTTGAGAGATGATCATCCAGCCACGACGACGGCCCAGCCATCTTCCGACCAGCGGAGCATCCATTTTGTCGATCAAAGGTGCCCACAGGAATTTCAGCGAATAAGCCAGACCCACCCACGACAGAAAGCCGATGGTGGCTAAGGCAATACCGCTTTCACGCAGCCAGTAACCCAAAGTATTACCGACCAGCATGAAGGGAAGTCCGGAAGAAAAGCCCAAGGCCAGCATAATTGAAACTTTAGGTCGGGCCAACGAGCGGATGGTGTCCATCCAACTCAGACGTCGTGATTTTTTAACAGTTGTCATTTCTGTGCTGTCTTTCCCAGTTGCTTTCTCATCTTCCAAAGAAGGTGGCTGATGTAAGGGCGGCGGGTTTCACCCGTCGTCACCATCAGAAGTTTCGTGATCTTCAAGTTCACGGCATCCGTGTACAGAAGTATTAACATTTCATAGATGAAGTTCGTGTTCAGTGTCACGTGATTGTCGGTGCCGACGCCCAGCTGAACACCTTTTTTCTCCCACCAGGAAAACGGGTGGTCTTTGTAATCTTCAAACTTGCCGGTCAGCTTGTTGTTTGAAGAAGGCAGGGATACCAAAGTAACACCTTTTTGAATCATGCGATTTAAAACGTCGTGCTGGTAGTGTTCAACTTCACGGGCCGTGTGGAACTTGGCTTTGACAAAAAGAATGTCTTCTTCCGCTGTCAGTTTGATTCCCTTGTGAAGTTTTTCAAGGACATGACGGTTAAAGCCCCAGTCCAGCTCATTCAATTCGCGGAACAGGGGATCCTTTTCTGTGATGGCCTGGCCTTGCTGGTTTTTCGCCAGAATATCCTGATAGATGCGGTGGAAGTATTTGTTGGGATTAATCCCCAGGCTGATTCCGTGTTCCAGTGTGTCGATGTGCCAGATGTTCATGGCGTTATCGACGGCTTGAATGCCCTTTTTCAGGGTGTGCCAGGTTTCGCCGTGATGCGAACGAATCTTGAATCCGCGATATTGCAACTTGCGGAAGCCGGCTTGCATTTCATTGAAATGCTCTTTGCGATAAAGTTCGCGTTCATCGCCGACCGTGTCGACATCACGCAGGTGTCGTTCCAGGAACGGATATTTGTCGATCATGTCCACGATTTCGTTGATCTGGGCCATGAAGTGTTCCTGCCGGGTTTCGTACTTTTCGGAATCAAAGTGATTGGCTTCTTTTCTGAACGACGGTGACAGAATGAAGTCGAAATTGGGGTGTTTTTCCTGGAAGGCGCGGAAACCCTCGTACAAACCCAACACCACGTCTTCAGATGTGACGCTGTCAATTCCGGGAATTTGTTCAGAAGAGCTGGCGGTCGAACGTGACAGGGAAAACTTCAGGCGCACACGACCGACGTTGAATTTATAATAAAGCTCCTCGGCCATGGAATAGGCCGCGTCTTTGTGAACTTCGCGGTTGATGAAGATCAATTTCGGCAGATACAAAATTTTCAGATAGCGTGAAAAGCCTTCATTTTCCTGCAAACGGATCAGTCGATCCACGTCCTCGACGGAGTTAATCGGCAGGGCCTTGTCACCATAGACCTCTGCGATCTTCTGTTCGTAGATGGCCTTGTCGGGGCCCTCCAGAAGTTTCTTCAGGCGCGGATAAATGAACTCGGCCGTGATTGCACCTGTCAGATGGATGTGTTCTTCGTGATACTTCAGCGGGAAGTTTTTAAAGAACTCAAAAAGAGCCGCAGACAGCGGGTGCTTTAACAGCGAAGAAATCGTGACCTGGTTGATCTGAAAGCTATTCAGCAGTTCCCGAAACTCGACAGCCAGCTGGTAAGCGTCCGGACTTTCGTTTTTAAGTTTAGATGAAATCAGCAGGTCAATGGTGTCGGAAAGAGAGATTCCGTTTGTTTCGCTGATGATGGTGGTAAGAGCTGTGGTCAGCTTGTTGTGAACATCCTTATTCACGGAATTCCTCCTGACAAAACGAGGACTTAAGGTCGTTTAAGTCCTACAGGAAGATTAACGGGGAATCAGATGCTTGTACATGACTTTATGGGGGCCGATGTCCTTGATGTCAAACAGGTCGCCATAGTACGAAAACCCGAGTCGTTCATAGAAGGGGAACGCCTTGATGCGCGCATTGAACCAGACAAGATCGCAACGACACTGTTTCAAGTCTTCAACCGCAAATCGCACCAGTCTTTGTCCGATACCTTGACCGCGATAGTTGTCGTCCGTGGCCATGCCCCGCAGTCGATAAGGAAAGCCCGCACCGAAGGCTGGGTGAGATTCCTGGATGAAAGTCGCAACAGAGATCAGCTTGTCGGCGTGAAAAAGGCCATAGTGATAGGTGGTAATCAGATCGTCGCCAGGATTGATGCACTCTTCTTCAGAAAGAAAAGGTTTCAAGACACGCTTGCGGATGGGAAGCGTGTCGGTGGTTTTGATTTTTCTAATTTCGTGCTCGAGGGTCATCCTGTGCTCAATCGTAAGTAGGGCGTCCAATCCGGTGGAATATGATCTTCGCCGATTTCCAGTTCCAGTGTCGGCAGCCATGATGGAGCACGAGGCTCGTTCAGTAAAGGCATATTGGCGGTGCGGGGTGTTCGGTTGGCTTTTTTCTGATTGCAGTCCCGGCAGGCGGAAACCACATTGGTCCAGTTTTTGGGACCGTTATGAGAGGCGGGGACGACGTGATCAAGGGTGAGTTGTTTGGCGGCGAGTTTGGTGCCGCAGTACTGGCAGGTGTAATTATCGCGGATGTAAACATTTTCCCGGCAGAACCGGACGGCTTCGAAGGTCCGCGGCCGGACATAGGTTTTTAGCCGTAATACACTGGGCAGCTGAAACCTCCGGTGGACCGACCGGGCAAACGCTGAGTGATATTCAAGTATTTCTACTTTACCCTGAAACCACAATACCAAGGCCTTTTGCCAACTTACGACCTTCATGGGTTCGTAACTGGAGTTGAGCAACAAGGACCTCAGCGAGGACACGTGCATCATGCTTCCCCCCTCAGGTGCGGGACCGTTTTCATTCAGAAAGAGGTCCTAAATATAATTATATCTAGCTCTGCGTCTCAATTTCAAGTGTCTCGTTAAATATTCAAAAGAACTGGGTCTTTTCGGTTGCCTGAGGGGGCCCAAAATGGGATACCCTCGGGCATTAGCGCTATAGGAGGCCTAAAAATGAAAAGAGTCTTGGCATTTAATTACGTTCTAAAAGGGCCTGATGGCAATGTGTTGGACGCTTCTGAAAAGAATCAACCACTTCCATTCCTTGAGGGTGCGGGCCAGATCATTCCTAAATTGGAAGAAGAAATCAAAGAGATGAAAGAGGGCGATAAAAAAACTGTTAAGCTTGCGGCGAAAGATGCTTACGGTGAAGTGAAGGACAACATGTTCATGGATGTTCCTAAGCAAGAGCTTGCACATCTTCCTCAGTTGGAAGTGGGCGCTCACCTTCGTTTGGAGCTAGGTCAAGGAGCACACATCGTTCGCGTGACTAAAATCACTGACGAAGCGGTGACTTTGGATGGCAATCATCCTTTGGCTGGTCAGGATCTTGAGTTCGCCATTGAAATGGTTTTGGTTCGTCAAGCGACGGCTGAAGAAATTCAACACGGTCACCCGCATGGTTTGCACGGGGACGCAGGTCACCACTAATAGATTTTTTGGATAGAGGAAAACGTTATGCCATCTTTTGATATCGTATCTGAAATCGACATTCAGGAAGTGGACAACGCCATCAATCAGGCGCGCAAGGAAATCGAAGCGCGCTATGATTTTAAGGGCAGTAAAGCTGAAGTTCTGTGGGATAAAAAAGAAATCACACTGACGGCCGAAGACGATTACAAAATCGGTGCCATGGCCAGTATTCTTCAGACCAAACTGCATCGTCGCGGGATTGATATTAAAGCCATCAAGTTTGAAAAAATTGAGGAAGCCGGCGGAAGAATGCTTCGTCAAAAGGTCACTTTAGTACAGGGAATTGACCGCGAGGTTGCCAAGGATATCATTAAATTGATTAAGGATTCCAAGTTAAAGGTGCAGCCTCAGGTTGCTGATGACAAATTGAAGGTGTCGTCAAAAAGTATTGACGAGCTTCAGGAGTGCATCAGCTTGGTACGTGGAGGCAATTTCCCAGTACCCTTACAATTTAATAATATGCGCTCATAAATTTGGTCTTGCACGTTTTTTGGGCTATGCTAGCGTTATTGATAGTTAAGGTCCCCGTGTGAGTGTACTCGATTTTATCTTGTTCGAAGGCTTCCTCGGGTATAACAGCCCAACCATTATAGGAGGTCTTTGTGGCTAAAAAACTTTACGTAGGCAATTTGCCTTACTCTGTAGACGATGAGGCACTTCATCAGCACTTCGCACAATTCGGTGCGGTGGATTCAGCAAAAGTCATCATGGACAGAGATACAGGTCGCTCTAAAGGCTTCGGCTTTGTAGAGATGGCTGATGATTCCGCTGCGGATCAGGCGATTGAAAGAGGCAACGGCGTTGAATTGAATGGCCGTGCTATCAATGTCTCTGAGGCTCGTCCTCAAGCTCCTCGTGAGGGTGGTCCTCGTCGTGGTGGTTTCGGTGGTGGCGGCCGTAATGCCGGTGGTCCACGTGGCGGCGGCTTCGGTGGCGGCCGTGGTGGTCCTCGCTAAGTAGCCCATACTTTGACGAAGCTGGACTTGTCATAGTCTTCAAAACTAAGGTCTCATAGGAACCCTATGAGACCTTTTTTATTTCTTCTGATTCTTACTTTTAGTTCCTTCTCATTTGCTCAAAAAAAACTAGTCGTCTTGGGTGATTCGCTCACTGAAGGTTATGGCGTGGCTAAAGAGGCGGCTTTTCCGGCGGTGCTTGAAAAGAAGCTGCATGAAGCTGGCAAAAAGGAGTGGACCGTCATCAATGCCGGCGTCAGTGGGTCGACGACAGCGTCTGGTATCAGTCGTATGAAATGGGTCTTTAAGTCCAAGCCCGATGCGGTGATTCTGGCCTTGGGGGCGAACGATGGCCTGCGGGGTCTTAAGATTGCAGACAGCGAAAAGCATCTGGCTCAGGCGATAGAGTATGCTCAAGGGCAAAAGGTGAAGGTCATTCTAGGGGGCCTGTACATGCCGCCGAACTATGGCAAAGCCTACACCGACCAATTCAAAAAGATGTACGAGACCTTGGCGAAGAAGTACAAGGTCACTTTCATTCCGTTCATCCTGGATAAGGTGGCGGGAAATCCGAAATACAATCTGGCCGACGGAATTCATCCAAATGAAGAAGGTCACAAAATTATTGCTGACAATGTTTTTACAGCTTTGAAGGGGGCCCTGTGAGCTTGATCCTGAAAGATGTCCGTAAAGGTTTTAACCAAGGCGAAACCGAGATCCAGGTTCTCAAAGGCCTGAACGTAACCATTGAACCCGGCCAGGTGGTTTCCGTCGTCGGTCAATCGGGAAGCGGAAAGTCCACGCTGCTGTCAATTTTGGCTGGCTTGGAACGTGCGGATCGTGGGGAAATCCTTGTGGATAATATCAACCTGACCCCGATGACAGAACAACAGATGACCTTGTTTCGTGCGCAAAACATTGCTGTCGTCTTTCAGCAGTATCACCTGATCGCTCACTTGACGGCTTTGGAAAACGTGATGCTGGCGTTGGAGATCCTGAAAATGGACAACCCGCGCGAACGAGCCGAAGAGGCTTTGCGTGAACTGGGATTGGGGCATCGATTGACTCACTTCCCAAGTCAATTGAGCGGTGGGGAGTGCCAGCGTGTGGCGATTGCCAGGGCGTTGGTGGTAAAACCAAAAATTCTTTTAGCGGATGAACCCAGCGGAAATCTGGACACGCACACGGGTGACAAGGTCATGGATGTCTTCTTTGATATCGTTCGCAAACACAAGATCACGACCTTGCTGGTGACACACAGTGAAGCGTTGGCGAAAAAATGTGAACGCACTTTGCGCCTTGAAGACGGCCAATTGAGGGAAGCATAATGTTGTTAAGACTGGCCTGCCGAGAGCTTTTGCGCAGTTGGCGCTTTGGCTTGTTCTTTATTTTCAATTTAAGTCTGGGGCTGACGGGCTTTGTGTCCCTCCAGGCCTTTAATGAGGCGTTGGAAACTGAAATCCAGGCCAACTCCAAGGCCATCCTTTCAGCGGATCTGGCTGTGACGGCTCGTCGTGAGCTGACCGAAGATGAAACTGCGAAGATGCGCCAGGCTCTGCCTGCGGGCACCAAAGAAGGAAAGATCTACGAGTTCTTTGCGATGCTAAGTTCTTCCAAGGGCTCGCGTCTGGTTTTGGTTAAGGCCGTGGATGGCACCTATCCGTTCTATGGAGAGCTGGAACTGGAATCCGGTCGTCAGATCACCTCGACCAGCGACAATAAGGATATTTTGAAAGAACAAAAGGCCTGGATTTATCCGGAACTAAGATCCCAACTGGGATTGGACGCCGGTGATGAAATCCAACTGGGGCAGCTCAAGTTGCAGATCTCTGATTTGGTCAAGAAGGATGCGACTCAGACCTTCCGTGCTGCGAGTCTTGCGCCGCGTGTATTTATCAATCGTGAGTTGTTGCCGCAATCGGGTCTGCTTCAGTATGGCAGCACCTTTTCTTTGGCGCACTTATTTCTGCTGCCATCAGGATCTGTGGAAGCCCAGGTGCGAGAGGGGCTTTACAATGTGCTGAACGATCCACAAATTAACGTGGAAACCCCGGCGACCGCAGGAGAGGATTCCGGTCGACAGCTGGGTTATCTTTCGGACTATCTGGGGCTGGTGTCGATTGTGGCATTGTTCATGTCAGCGTTGGGGGCGGCCTACATCTACCGTCTGTTCCTTTCCACGCGCATGAAGGAGATTGCGATCCTTCGCACTCTGGGCTTGCAAAGCGGGCAAGCCGTTGGGGTGTATATTCTGCAGGCCTCGATGCTGGGGTTGATTGCAACAGTCCCGACGATGCTTTTCAGTCTTTTGGTGCTGCCCCTTCTAAGTAAACTCTTAGGAAGTTTTACGCCGTTTGATCTGCATCCCACTATCACGAGTGAAGCGTTTGTGATTTGTCTTTTCATGGCGGTCTTTGGCAGTTTTGTTGTCAGTATCCCGTTCCTGATGAAAATCTTTGATCTTCGCGCGGCAAAATTATTCAGCGAAGAAAAGTTTGCTGTCGGGGAAGGGCAAAGACGTTATTGGACGTTCCTGCCATGTCTGGTGCTTTTCTATTTTTTGGCGGTCTATCAGGCGCACTCCTGGAAAATTGGCAGCTTGTTTATCGGTGCCATGATTTTGGTGGTTTTGGCATTGTTGTTGATTGGTTATGTGACAGTCAAAGCCGCAGGCCTGATCAAGGGATTGCATAGTTGGTTCTTTAAATTCAGCTTCTTAAGTCTTTCCCGACGTGCAGGAGCCAGCCTGGCGGTCTTTGTGGCGCTGGGGATGGGTGCTTTGCTGATTAATATTCTGCCCCAGTTGAAAAACTCTTTGCAGGCCGAATTTCAGTTTGAAGGAAAATCCAAAATTCCATCCTTGTTCATGTTTGATATTCAGGATGAACAGTGGCCGGGCATTGATCAGGTTCTAAAAGAAAAAAATGTGACACCGCTGGCAAGGTCACCATTGGTGCGCGCGCGTATTTTGAAGGTCAACGGCCAGGACTATGAAAGAAAGATTGAAAGCCAGGGCTTTAAAACCCGCGAAGAAGAACGCGAAGCCCGCTTCCGCAATCGAGGTATGAATCTGTCTTACCGCGAAGGGCTGTCGAGCTCAGAGATCATGATCAAGGGGCGGCCGTTCTCAGGGCCGTTTGACCCGGACAAACAAAAGCGTGCCGAACTGTCGGTGGAAACCCGCTTCGCCGATCGCATGGGCTTTAAGCTGGGAGACGTTCTGGTCTTTGATGTGCAGGGCGTGGAGGTGGAAGGTGAGATCATCAATCTGCGCAAAGTGAAGTGGACAAGTTTCCAGCCGAATTTCTTTATTTTGGTTCAGGAGGGTGTTTTAAATGACGCTCCGAAGTCGTGGATTTCGGCCATTCCTTTCCTGCCAGAACAGCAAAGGGTTGATCTGCAAAATGCGTTGGCGCAGCAGTTTTCCAACGTATCTATCATCGATGTGGTTCGCACGGTGGATGATGTTCTTAAAACCGCAGAAAAGATGAGCTGGTCTTTGGAGCTGATGGCGGGCCTGGCGTTGCTGACCGGATACATCGTCTTGTTTTCGATCGTGCGAAGTCAGATCAAGCTGCGCCGTTGGGAACTGAACATGTTGAAGATTCTGGGCGCTTCCGGAGGTGAGGTCGCAAGCTTCATTCTGACGGAGTTTGCGTTTTTGGCCTTCATTGCCTCGTTTTTCGGGGCCGCCTTGAGCGTGTTGGTCAGTTTTGGGCTGAATACATTCATATTTGAAAGTGAATTCAGGTTGTCGCTGGTACAGCCTTTGTTGTCGGTGGTGATTATCACCTGTTTAAGTTTGCTGATTTCCTTCCTGGCCAGTGTGGATATTGTCCGGGAAAGTGCTTTAGGTATTCTCCGCGAGGAAAAGTAGTGGTACAAACAGACCATGACGCCGAACGAAGCCTTGGCTAAGGCAAAAATTATTTTAGAAGAAGGGGGAGTCATTGGCTTCCCCACCGAAACGGTCTACGGGCTTGCTGCCCGTATTGATATCCCCTCAGCCATTGAAAAGATCTTTACTACAAAGGAAAGACCCTTCTTCGATCCCTTGATCGTGCATGTGGCATCAATTGAACAAGCCAAAAAGGTGACCGCCTTCTGGGGGCCAGCGTCCCAAGCCTTTGCCGAGGCCTTCTGGCCGGGACCTTTGACGATGGTTCTGCCACGTGATCCGTCGGTGAACTCCATGATCACTTCGGGATTGGAATCGGTGGGGATTCGTATGCCGAACCACCCCCTGGCTCTGGAGCTTTTGCAGCAGGTGGGTGTTCCGCTGGCAGCGCCCAGTGCGAATAAATTTGGCCGAACCTCGCCCACCTCGGCAAGCCATGTGCGTGTGGAATTCAAAAATGAAAATGTCTTTGTCGTCGATGGTGGTGAGTGTGAAATCGGTATCGAGTCGACCGTATTGTTGGTGCGACACCGTCCAGAAAAAGTAGTTTTGTCGATTTTGCGCCGTGGGCACATTTTGAAATCTGATCTGGAACAGGTTTTAAAAAATAAAGGACTTGCCTACGAGTTTATAGAGCAGGTGGACAAAAGGGAATCACCGGGTCACATGAAGCATCACTATATGCCACCAGTTCCGCTGATTGTGTGTCTGGACCCGCAGCGCAGCCCCGAAAGTGTTTTGGCGGAAGTAAATACCAAGATGAATGATCTGCCCGATGAAATCGAAAGTATCAAGATCATCAAACCCAAGGGCGGTATTCATTCTTATGAAATATTGAAACTGTCGGCGGATCCTTTGCTGGCCACGCGCGAGCTCTACGGGCATCTGCGCGAATCGGCATCCCATGGCAAGGACTGCATCCTGTTTTATCGCGAAGCTCATCAACAGGGTGAACGTTGGGAATCCTTGTTTGATCGCCTGAACAAGGCGGCTTCTCTGATTATTTAATCAGTCCTTCTTGTTCTTTTTCCATATAAAGAATCCCAGGGCGCCGAAGAACGCCACAAGAGTCACCACCAGCATGACCGTGTTGGTGGTGCTGGGAGCTGCCGCAGAATGCATTCCGAAATAGAAGAAGCTGGTTTTTAAAACAAGCAGCCCCAGAGTCATGATCAGAATATAAGGCCACAGCTCGCGGGCGGTTTTTTGTTCCTGGGTCAGAATTTTTTCAGGCTTCTTGTCTGTGACGGGATAGTTCCAGTTGTTGTTGCGGTGATAGTCCACAACCACGATGGTCCAAGCAGAGCGAAGCTCTTCAAAATCGATGGTGCCGGAAACGGAAGCCAACTGCCGCGACAGTCTTTCGCCGGCGTCAGTGTAAAGTTTTTCGATGGTTTCGTGCGAGTAGTAACCGGGGTGATCTGGAGCAAGGTCCTGAGGCAGGTTCTGAATGATTTCTTTCAGGTAGGACCGAGCCTCTTCGTTCAATTGCAAATGACTGAGAGTATTTTTGAATGTGTCTTCACCCATGAGCTGGTCATATCATGGATCTTCAAGGTAATGCCAACAATATCCTGATCGAGTTCTGACAATTCTGAAAAACAAATCCCGCTACACTGAGGCAGATCCAAAAGGGGAGGGGCCTTGATGATCAACTCACTTGCTTACGCCAGTCTGGAACGTGTTTCTTTGAATTTGCAGTCTTTCTATCAATTGCGTTTGAACCGCATTCACAAGTTCAAAGCCAAAATCCAGATTCATTCCGATGTCGGACCGTTTGAAATCAAGACGGTGACGGATGTGGAAGAACTGAAAGAGGCCCTGACTTTGCGTTACGAGGTTTTTCACCGCGAAATGCAGGGGAAGAAAGCTCCGACAGGAGTGGACGTTGATGAGTTTGATTTTGATTGTGATCATCTGATCATCAAGGAAAAACGCAGCGATCGCATTATTGGAACCTATCGCCTGAACTGCTCCCTCTTTACCGATGAGTTTTATTCGGCCAAAGAGTTTATGATGAACGGAATTCTGGCGCAGCCGGGTGTGAAGTTAGAGCTGGGCCGTGCCTGCATTCACAAAGACTTCCGCCGCGGGGTTTTGATTTCTCTTTTGTGGAGAGGGATTGCGGAGTACATGGCGGCCTCGGATTCTAAAATGCTTTTTGGCTGTGCCACAGTGAAAACGGATGACCCACGTGATGCGGCCTTGCTGACCCGATACTTTGAAGAGCAAGGTCGGGTGGTGCCGGGACTGCGCACGCGCCCGACTCTGGCATACACCATGCCTATGTTAAATCACTTTTTAGAAGAAGTCCGAAGCCCTCTCACGGAGACTCAGAGAGCTCAGGCCGAGGAACTTCTTCCTCCTTTATGTCGTGCTTATCTGAAGGCGGGGGCCTATATCGGCGGGGAACCGGCCTGGGATCGCGAGTTTCAGTGCATTGACTTCTTGACCATTCTTCACCGGGAAGATTTAAATAGGACCCTGTGGAAGAGATTCAAGCTGGACTCCGCGGAGTCATAAAACTGACCGTTTTTGTTATCATCATTCTGACGTTTATGGTGTGGTCCTTTATTTGCCACTTGGTGGTGCGGGATCCCCATAAGCGACTGATTCGTTTTTCCAGCAACTCTAACTTCTTTGCAGGCTTGATTCTTAAAGTCTTCAATCTTGATCTGAAAGTCGTCAATAAACCTTCGCCGGACCAGAAGTGTCTGATAGTCAGCAACCACATGGGCTTTGTTGATATCTTGATGCTTGCTTCCTGCCACCCGATGCTGTTTGTGACTTCCAATGAAATGCGTGAAACTCCTTTTTTGGGAACGCTCACTGAAATGGGTGGTTGTATCTACGTCGAGCGCCGCAGCCGCACAAAAATTTTGGAAGAGATGAAATCCATCGTAAAGGCCCTGCGTGCCGGTTTCCGCGTGGTGCTTTATCCAGAGGCGACATCCACAAACGGAGAGAGAGTCCTGCCATTTAAAAAGACCCTGATGATGGCGGCGGCTCAGGCCGGGGTTCCCATTCAGCCCGTGGTGATCAACTTCCGTGAAGTGAATGGCGAAGAGTTTTCATTGAAGTGGCGGGATCACCTTTGTTGGTATGGTGACATTCCGTTTGTGACTTCGATGTGGAAGTCGGCGGTGCTTAAATCCGTTAAAGGTGAAATCGAATTCCTGGAGCCTGTCTATACCACCCCGGAAGATGACCGTGGTTTGATTGCCGACAAAGTTCATCTGATGATTTCATCGAAGTTCGTTCCGGTGAAGGGACTTCCGATCGAGGCCCAGCCTCCGGCCGAGATGGAAGCAGATCCGACTTGATTTAGTTCCTTTGATGTGTAAATAATATGTAAATGAGGAAGATCATTCACATCGACATGGACTGCTTTTATGCAGCGGTGGAGGTGAAGCACCATCCTGAGCTCAAGGGGAAGCCTTTGGGCATCGGTGGGCCACCGAATTCCCGAAGTGTTCTTTGCACTGCCAGCTATGAGGCTCGCAAGTTCGGGGTTCGTTCTGCCATGCCGTCGTCTCAAGCCGTGCGCCTGTGCCCGCAGTTGATTTTGATTCCTCCGCATTTTGACTTATATAAATCTGAAAGCCGCAAAGTTCGCGAAATTCTTGAAAGATTCACAAACAAGATTGAGCCCCTGTCGTTGGATGAGGCCTATCTGGATGTGACGGACTGCCAGCTGTTTGGTGGCAGTGCAACCCTGATTGCGCAGGAAATCCGTCGCTTGATCTTTACCGAGTTGAAGTTGACGGCATCAGCCGGGGTGGCTCCGAATAAGTTTCTGGCTAAGATAGCCAGCGATTGGAAAAAACCCAACGGTCAGTTTGTGATCCGCCCTCAGGATGTAGAGGCCTTCGTGAAGGATCTGCCTGTGGGGAAAATTTTCGGGGTTGGTAAAGTGACCGGACAAAAAATGAATGATCTGGGGTTGTACACCTGCGGTGACATTCAGAAGTATTCGGTCTTGGAGCTTTCACATTGGTTTGGTTCCCGGGCGGCGGAACTTTATGACTTCGCCCGGGGGATCGACAATCGTGATGTTGTCACTGAGTGGGAGCGAAAGTCCCTGACGGTGGAAGAAACCTTTAACAAGGATTTGCAGACACTTGAGGATTGTGCCAAAGCACTGCCTTCTCTGTACGAGGACTTTGTTTTGCGCATGGATCGTGGGCAGTATCATGATCGCATCAAGGGCATGGTGGTGAAGTTGAAATTCTTCGACTTCAAACAAACCACTCATGAGGAGGTCTTTCAGGAGCTTCCCACGCTGCAGGATTTTGAACGTCTTTTAGTAAAGGCCTGGAACCGACGTGCGGTGCCCGTGCGCCTGGTGGGGTTGGGAGTTCGCTTAGGCTCCCAAAAGAAATCCACGACAGATGAAGATTCCTCTCAATTGAAATTTGCCATCTAATCCAACAGAAGAAGTGGTGCGTTTTTTCTGGCATCACTGTTGCTTTAGATCCTTTTTGCCAAGCAACGGAGTCACAACGGCTTCGTTTGTATTAGAAAGGACACCCCTATGAAGAAGATGGTTTTATCTGGCCTTCTCATAGCCACTTTGTTTCGTTATTCAGGCCATCTCGGTTAGAATCCTGCAGGAAGAGCTCTCAGGACTTTCACCGGCGTTGGCCCTTATTCCAGGCTCTATGGCCTTGGTCACGGTGATGATCGTGGTCCTGCACGTCCTGGTGAATCTGGACGATATGTCGGATGCGACACCCTTGCGGCGTGCAGTGAAGCGCTGGATGCAAAGAATTTCTAACTTGTTTAAAAACAAGAACTAACACGACACTTCTGCTATTTGCTCACATTTTCCTGTGTAAG
This sequence comes from Bdellovibrio sp. HAGR004, assembly GCF_055397015.1. NCBI lineage: Bacteria > Pseudomonadati > Bdellovibrionota > Bdellovibrionia > Bdellovibrionales > Pseudobdellovibrionaceae > Bdellovibrio > Bdellovibrio sp. HAGR004. Next base: position 433,745 of record NZ_AP029176.1, read on the forward strand.
AATCAGGAAGCGAAGAGAGGAGGTTGGTATGATCAGCCTGTCTGTCGTGATTCTGGTGCTGGCGTTAAGTTTCGGGGGAGCTTTGTTGATCCTGCGCTTTAAAAAGCATGGATTCTTCGAGGAGGAAGTGAACAAAAAACGTCCTCCGAGCTATCGTCCACGCCATTAAAAAAGGGATTCAGTTGCTGAATCCCTTTTTGTCTTCTTAGAACTCTTTTTTCCAATCGTCTTCTTTGAAGCCGACCAGATGAACATTTTCGCCAATCACAAACGGGCGTTTCACAAGCTTGCCATTTTCCGAAAGCAGCTTGATCGCCTCCGCTTCGCTCATTGAAGGAAGTTTTTCACTGAGCTTCATCTCTTTGTACATCACACCGGAAGTGTTAAAGAGATTGCGAAGATTGCCGCCACGTTCTTTCAGGGCGGCCAGCATTTCCTTCAGCTCTTTTTGAGTGGGCGCTTTGTCGACGATGGGCAACTTGTCGTATTTAACTTTTTTGCCATCGAGGAACTTCAAAGCCTTCACGCAAGTGGAGCACTTGGCGTATTCGTAAACTTTAAGCATGACTCTTCACCAGCCAACCGCACATCTTATACAAAATACGTGCGCCGACATTGCCGTCCCACTCGACCTCTTCTTCGGACAGGCCGCCAGTGGAAACTTCGTTCAGGTCAAAGGCCACGATCTTGCGACCGGAGGCATGAACTTCGCGGAACAGGAAGAACACCTGATCCACGCTCAAACCGCCCGGAACCGGAGTCCCTGTGTGAGGGCAGAACGCCGGGTCCAGTCCATCAATGTCAAAAGAGATATACACATTCTGAGGAAGCTCTTTGATGATGTCTTTGCAGACTTGTTCCCAGGTTTCGCCTTTGAGCATGCGGCGCTTTAGTTCCAGGTCGTAGAAGGCCTTGATGTCTTCGCGGGAGTTGCTGAAGTCGTATTCTTCCTCGCAGAAGTCACGGATGCCGACTTGAACCAGCTTCTGAGGCTTTTTAGCATCAGTCATCACGTTGTACATGATGGAAGCATGAGATTGTTTGAATCCTTGGTAGGCTTTGCGAAGATCGGCATGGGCGTCGATGTGCAAAACACCGAACTCACCTTTGTATTTATCGCTGACGGCACGGATGGCCCCCAACGGGGTGGAGTGGTCGCCGCCCACTAGCCCCAGAAGTTTACCTTTTTTCAGGACGTCTGAGCACTGGTCATAGACCCATTGGCTCATCTCTTCGCAGGCTTCGTTGACCTGAGCGGCCAGTTTATTCATTTTGGCTTCGTCTTCGCTGAGATTTGTTCGCATTTCGATCAATTCCTGAGCCACAGCTTTGAACTTGTCGTTCATAGTGCACAGGTCTTCCGGGAAATCGCGCATGTGGTAGCCGACCTCGTAGGCTTTACCCACTTCGATGTCGAAAAGATCAATCTGTTCACTGGCTTGGCGGATGATTTTTGGGCCGCGAGAGGCGCCTTCGCCATAGGACGTTGTCACTTCCCAGGGAACAGGGACCAAGACGACTTTGGACTCTTCTTCGGTCATAGGAATTCCGAAGATTCCGAACTCTGCAGAGATGGTGGTTGTGGGATCAAATTTCGTAGTCTTTTCAGACATTTTTTACTCCTTAAATCAGCCCCAATGGTATAGCATTTAAGCGCGGCGTCAATCGAGCAATAACTTGATTATTTTTGTCGCATAACCCATTTTAACCCAACTTTGGGAACCACTTAAATTCCCAGCGAAATTCCTTGGAGGATACACAATGAATATGAAGGGACTCCTGGCTCTTGTATTGAGCTCAGCTTTGACAGCTCCCGCTTTTGCAGCCGCACCAAATGCGAACGCACCAAAAGGCGGAAATTTCGTTTTCAATCTTGGCGGTGAGCCTCCGACGGTTCATCCGATCACAGCAACAGACGCTTACTCACGTTATGTTCAAAACTACGTGTGTGACGGCATGGCGACTCGTGATAGCGAAACTTACGACTGGAAACCACGTCTTGCTGAAAAGTGGGAAATCTCCAAAGACAATAAAGTATTCACGTTCCACCTGCGCAAAGACGCAGTTTTCCACGACGGCACGCCAGTCACGGCTGACGACGTGAAATTCTCTTTCGACGCGATCTTTGAGCCTAAGTACGAAGCTGCTCACTTGCGTCCGTACTATGAAGGTTTGACGAAAGCCGAAGTTATCGACGCTCACACAATCCGTTTCACGGCTCGTGATCTTTACTTCAACAACTTCGAATCTGCGGCGACTTTGACTGTAATCCCTAAGAAGATCTACAGCGATGTTGAAAAGTCCAAAAAAATGAACCGCCAGCTTATCTGCGCGGGTCCTTACGTTCTTTCCAAGTTTGACCGTGGTCAGCTGATCTCTTTGAAGAAATTCGATAAGTGGTACGGCAACAAAGACGTTGCATACGCTGGTATGTACAACTTCGACACGATCACAATGCGTTTCTACAAAGATGAAAACGTAGAGCTTGAGCGCGCGAAAAAAGGCGAGCTTGATTACCTTGATCTGCGTGTTGAAGCGTTCATGAAAAAAGCGGTGGGTGCTCCTTGGGGCAAAACCATCATCAAGAACAAAGTTGAAAACAGCGCGCCGAAATCCTACGGTTTCATCGGCTGGAACTTCCGCAAAGATTTGTTCCAGGACAAGAACGTGCGTGTGGCTTTGGCTCACTTGTTGAACCGCGAAGAAATGAACAAAAAGTTCCGTTACGGCATGTCTGATCTTGCTAACGGTGCGATCTACCTTCGTTCTGAGTACAACCCAGGTAACAAGGCTTTGGAATTCAATCCGAAGAAAGCTCAAGAACTTTTGGCTAAAGCTGGCTGGACTGACAAAGACAAGAACGGTGTTCTTGAAAAAGAAGTTGGCGGCAAAAAGATGGAATTCAAATTCACTTTGATCTACCCATCTAAAGACACTGAAAAATACTACACCATGTACCGTGAAGACCTGAAAAAAGCGGGTATCGACATGGATCTTAAGTACTTGGAATGGAACTCTTTCCTGAAGCTGGTTGACGAAGGGAACTTCGACGCTGTGACTATGGCTTGGGGTGGTGGTTCTGTAGATCCAGATCCTAAACAAATCTGGCACTCCGCAAGTGCGGTTGCCGGTGGTTCTAACTTCATCGCTTACAAAAACCCTGAAGTGGACAAGCTGATCGACCAAGCTCGCGTTGAGCCAAATAAAGCAAAACGTGTTGCTGCACTTAAAAAGGTTTACGCGAAGATCGCTGAAGATGCTCCTTATGCGTTCCTGTTCAACGATAAGTATGCATTTTATGCAAATTCCTCTCGTATGGGGAAACCTGCAGATACCTTCAAATATGAGATCGGTAGAGACTACTGGTGGTTGCAGGCTAAATAGCCTTTGCCCTGCGCAATCATAATTAATTTTTTACCAGAAGGCGTACAATGTACGCCTTCTTTCTTGCGCCTCATCGAAATTAGTATTACAGCGTAACTGTCTAATCTGTAATCGAATGCATATTGTGGGAGTAAGGCCTTGATCGTTTACCTGATTCGCCGATTGTTATTGATGATTCCGACTTTTTTCGGAATTACCATCGTCACCTTTGCGTTGATTAACCTCGCTCCAGGAAGCCCTATTGAGCAGAAGCTTCAAGCCATCCGCTTCGGCGCTGCCGGTGGTGGTGGGGGCGGCGGCGGTGGAGGCGGGATCAACACCCGTGGCGACACCTCCGTGAATGAAGAAGTTATCGAGGCTTTGAAAAAACAATATGGCTTCGATAAGCCCATCCACGTTCGTTATTTTATCTGGGTAAAAAACCTGGTTCGCATGGACTTCGGTGAAAGCTTCACCTACCAGGAACCGGTGATCGACGTTATCAAAAGTAAATTCCCGGTCTCCCTGCAGTTTGGTATTGCCTCTTTGCTTTTGACCTATCTGGTTTGTATCCCATTGGGGGTTCGTAAGGCCATCAATGCGGGCGGGGGGTTCGACCGCTGGACAACCATTATTCTGAATCTGACTTATTCTATTCCGCCGATTGTTTTGGGTATTTTCCTGATCGTGGTTTTGGCGGGTAAGTTGAATTTGTTCCCTTTAGGCGGCTTGCACTCCGACGACTATGAGTCCCTGACGACTTGGGGTAAAATCGTGGACCGCGCCCATCACTTTGTATTGCCTTTGATCTGTTACATGATCGGCGGCTTCACGGAGCTTTCCACTTTGATGAGAAACTCCATGCTGGATGTGATCAAGTCCGACTTCGTTCGTACGGCACGTGCCAAGGGTCTGGCTGAAAGAGTGGTCGTCTTCAAACATGCTCTTCGTAATGCCTTGATCCCGATTGCCACAGGTTTGGGCGGCTTCTTTGGTGCCTTCCTGGCGGGCTCTCTGATCATCGAACAGATGTTTAACCTGGATGGGATTGGTTTGCTGGGCTATCAGTCCGTTTTGTCCCGTGACTATAACGTGATCATGGGTCTGACCTTTATTTCATCCATGTTGTTGATGTTGGGCCGTATTTTCAGCGACATCATTTACGTTCTTATTGATCCAAGGATTGACTTCAAATGATCGAAAAATATCTTATCCGCAATGAATTGACGTTGAAGAGATATAAGCGATTCAAGCGCGATCGCGTGGCTGTGGTCTCTTTCTGGATTTTGATGGCGATGTTCTTCGTGAGCTTCACTGCAGAACTTTGGGCGAACAATCATCCCCATGTTTTGAGCTATCAGGGTAAATTGTATTTCCCACTATTTAAGGACTATCACCCAACTGCCTTTGGCCGTGATGACATCTTTGTGATGGACTATCGTGAGCTTGAAATGAAAGAGGGCGACTGGGCAGTCTGGCCTCTGATTCAGTGGGACCCTTATGAGGCCAATAAAATGGTCGACACTTACCCATCTCCTCCAACCAAGATCAACTGGATTGGAACTGATGAAAGTGGTCGTGACGTCTTGACTCGTCTGCTTTACGGTTTCCGCTATACGATGTTGTTCTCTATCGGGTGCTGGATTGTCACTTATGCCATCGGTATCACGATGGGGGCCCTGATGGGTTATCTGGGCGGCAAAGCCGATTTGTTCGGTCAGCGTATCGTTGAGGTTGTGGAAAGTATTCCGATCCTGTTCGTATTGATCACAGTGATCTCGATCTTCAACCCAAGCTTGCCATTGTTGGTTGTGTTCTTCTCTGTCTTTAGTTGGACAGGAATTTCTGCTTACATGCGTGCCCAGTTCCTTTCTTTGAGAAAGCGTGAATACGTGGAAGCGGCCCGCGCGATTGGTGCGGACCACAAGCGTATTATTGGTAAACACATCCTTCCGAACGGTTTGACGCCGATTGTGACCTTTGCGCCGTTCTTTATCGCCGGTGGGGTGAACACGTTGTCCTTCCTGGATTATCTGGGGTTGGGTCTTCGTCCTCCGACACCAAGCTGGGGTGAGCTGCTGGCTCAGGCCCAAAAATGGTTCACGATTGCAGAGTGGATCGTTTGGGGTCCGATGGTGGCGATTGTTTTGACTCTGACCTTGTTGATCAATATCGGTTTCGCAGTCCGCGACGCCTTCGATTCAAAAATGTAAGGCAAAACAGTCTTATTTTGGTGCAAAATAAAAACAGATTTGATGATGTGGGTGAACGAAAGTTCACCCATTTTTTTTGGAAAAAGGTGCCTGGTTGTTTTTTCTGGCTAAGGCGCGTCAGCATCCCAGTCCAAAGGAGTTTTAGATGAAATACATGGCTTCCATTTTAGTTGTTCTTGGATTCTCGGCTTCCCAAGCGCAGGTGTTAGGGGAGTTGAAGGGCTCAGGTTCTATGACGGCTTCTTACGAGCGCCTAGATGGCAGCTATGAAAACATGGATTTAAAGTGCACGGTGGCTTTAAACTACCACCAGTCCGCCGAGAAAGTGGAGTTGGATTTTTCTTTCTATGACTGCAACCGCCTTGGTGGTTGGAATGATCTGCCGGTGTCTTTGAAGGTTCAAGGTGGTTCCTTGGTGGATGCCCAAGGGAAGGAGAAAGGTCGTATTCTGGCGGATGGAACAGTCGAGTTCACAGCCCACACTGACTCTACAGTCCAGTATCAGGACACGCAGTATGATTTCGACTGTCGTCCTTATTCAACCAGTCGCAAGACTTTGCGTCTTGATACAGTCACTACTTATTCCTTTGCCAAGTCCGCGGATGGTTATCGTTTTACCCGCAAACAGTCTCAGGATCGAGTAGCTTATAAATCAAAAAAAGACTACGCTCGCTGCCCGGCTGTGATCATTCCGACCAAGATGAAATCCAGCAGTTCCTTTGTGGCGACGATTCAGTAATGTCAGAGCGAGAATAAATTCTATGTTGAGGGACTTATAGAGTTCCTCAAAGGTTTCCACGGGACGATGATTTTTCTGGAAAAAGAAAAAGGGCTTCGTAAGAAGCCCTTTTTTATTGGGAACTTAAAATTCTTCTTACTCAGCCTCTTCCAGGTACGTGTAACCGGAAAGACCTTCTTCATAATGTTTGATCAGAAGTTTGGCTTCCTGCTTGGTGATGGAGCCCTTCTGGATACTTTCCTCCGTCGCCTGACGAACGCTATCAACCATTTCAGAGCGGCCGTACTGAACGTAGGAAAGAACCTCTGTCACAGTGTCACCAGGAACGTAGTGGTCAATGGTGTAGCCCACGCCGTTCAAAGAGATATGAACCGCATCAGTATCCCCGAACAAGTTGTGCAAATCGCCCAGGATCTCTTGGTAAGCACCGGTCAGGAACACGCCCAGATAGTACTGCTGTCCATCGGTGAACTGATGCAAGCGAATGGTCTCTTTCGGTTCGCCGGAAGCTGTGTCGATGAATTTTTCGATCACACCGTCAGAATCACAAGTCAAATCCGCCAAAGTCGCTTCACGCTTGGGTTCTTCACCCAGACGGTGAATAGGAATCACCGGGAACAACTGACCCACTGCCCAGGAATCCGGTACAGACTGGAACACAGAGAAGTTGGAGAAGTAAGTGTCGCACAGCTCTTTGGAAAGGGCGGCCACGATGTCTTCACAGTCTGGAGTGGCTTTTGCCAGCTTCACCATTTTGGTCGCGATTGCAAAGTACATGGATTCACACCATGCACGCTGCTCAAGGCTCAAGACGCCGTAAGTGAACAACTGCAGAGTTTCTTGTTTGGCCTGTTCCAGGTCATTGAAGCACTCGTTGATATTGTCTTTGTTCACCTTTTCAAAGATGTACTGCATGTCCTGCATGATGGAATGATCGCCTTTCGTCGCGGGACGAGGCGGTTCATGGCGGTGAAGATCGTTCACGCCCATCACGTTAAACACCAAAACCGAGTGGTGAGCCACCAGGAAGCGGCCGGATTCTGTCACGATGTTTGGATGTGGAATGCCTTTTTCATCACACAGAGTCTGAAGTACAGACACGATGTCGTTGGCGTATTCCTGCTCAGAATAGTTCACAGAGCTGTCAGAGTGGCCAGAACCATCATAGTCCACGCCCAAGCCGCCGCCCACGTCGATGTACTTCAGGCCTGCGCCCATTTTGTACAGCTCAGTGTAGAAGCGTGCGCCCTCTTTCAAAGAGGACTTGATGGACTGGATCTGAGGCACCTGAGAACCGATGTGGTAGTGCAGAAGTTCCAGGCAATCCAACATGCCCTCATTTTTCAGGAACTCCACACCTTCGACGATTTCTGTGGAAGTCAGACCGAATTTGGAGCGTGCACCGGAAGAATCAACCCATTTACCCGCGCCTTGAGTGTTGAGCTTTGCGCGGAAGCCGATTTTTGGACGAGTGTTGAACTTCTTCGCCACGTCCACGATCATTTTCAATTCTTCTTTACGATCCACCACGATGATGGTGTTGCGGCCCAGTTTTTGGGACAAGATCGCCGTTTCAATGTATTCCCAGTCTTTGAAGCCGTTGCAGATAATCAACGCGTCTTCGGTGTTCATCAATGCCAGAACCACCAGAAGTTCCGGCTTGGAGCCCGCCTCAAGACCCATGGAATAACCTTTACCGTACTTCACCAGTTCCTGAACCAGGTGACGTTGTTGGTTCACCTTGATCGGGTAAACGCCACGGTATTGGCCTTTGTAGCCATGATCGGCAAATGCCTTTTGGAAGCAGCCGTTCAGAAGCTCCACGCGGGATTTAATAATTTCCGGAAAACGAATCATGATAGGAACGCGAATACCGCGGTCCAAAAGATCTTGGGTCAGCTCATGCAGGTCCACAGTTGGACCGTTCGCCCCCATAGGAGTGACAGCAACATTGCCTGCGCTGTTAATTCTGAAATAACCGTTGCCCCAGTTGTTGATCCCATAAAGCTCAGCGCTTTTTTCAGGACTCCAATTAGACATCTCTTTTGGCCCTCACGACTAGGGGGCCCGGATAAAGGACCCCATGTTGTTTTTCAGGGGTCCTTTTCGGTAAAAGAACCCAGTTATTTAACGATCAAATTCAAAATCTTCCCGGCTTTGTAAATCACCTTGTCGGGATTTTTGTCACCAAGAACAGAAGCCACCTGAGGAACGGCTTTCGCCGCCGCCACAGCCTCTTGTTCAGAAGCTGCCACGCCAATTTCGATCGTGCCGCGCATTTTTCCGTTCACTTGCACGCCGATAGTCACAGTGTCATCAGCGCACAGGGTGTTATCATATTTTGGCCATGGAGCCAAAGCGCAAAGTCCTTCGCCATTCATTTTTTCCCACAATTCTTCAGCCAAGTGCGGAGCAAACGGCGCCAGAATCTGGACCAGAGGTTTCAGAGCCAAAACCGAGCGGCATTCTGCACGGTAAAGTTCGTTCACCAGAATCATCATGGCACTGATTGCCGTGTTGAAACTCATGGATTCAATGTCTTCTGTGACTTTTTTAATCGTTTTGTGAACTAATTTCTCAATCTCCGGAGTCAAAGCTTCCTGAGTTGCCACCAACTGGCCATCGTCGTTGACCACCAGGCGAGTGATACGATCCAGGAAGCGTTTGACGCCGTCAATACCGGTCGGAGCCCAAGGCTTGTCCTTGTCCACCGGACCCATGAAGCTGATAAAGGTTCTCAAAGCATCAGCCCCGTGAGAGCGCGCAATGTCCTCTGGAGAAATCACGTTTCCACGGGATTTCGACATTTTCTCGCCATCGGGCCCCAGGATCATTCCCTGGTGAGCCAGTTTTTGGAAGGGTTCATCGTGGGTTACAAGGCCGCAGTCGAAAAGAACCTTTGTCCAGAAGCGGGCATACAGCAAGTGGCCGACTGTGTGCTCGGGGCCACCGACGTAAAGATCCACCGGCATCCAGTACTTTTCAGCCTCGGGGCTGAAAGGAGCTTCCGTGTTGTGAGGATCAATATAGCGCAGGAAGTACCAGGAAGATCCTGCCGCTCCTGGCATGGTGTCAGTTTCACGGCGACCTTCTTTGTCGCCATCCATGTATTTCACCCATTCAGCATTGCGGGCCAACGGAGCTTCGCCAGTGTCAGCCGGTTCGTAGTCTGCCACTTCAGGCAGAACCACAGGAAGCTCGTTCAAAGGAACACCCTTGGAGCCGTCCGCAAAGTGAACAATCGGGAACGGTTCACCCCAGTAGCGCTGACGGCTGAACAGCCAGTCACGCAGTTTGTACTGAACTTCGCGCACACCCAGTTTGTTCTGCTCAAGGTAGTCGAGCATTTTTTTGATGGCTTCTTGCTTGTTCAGGCCATTCAGGAATTCAGAGTTGATCATGACGCTGTCGCCTTCAAACGGCAGTTGATCACTTTCCAGAACACTCTTGATTGGGATATTGAACTTGGTTGCGAACTCAAAGTCGCGGGCATCGTGACCGGGAACGGCCATGATGGCGCCCGTGCCGTAGTCCATCAGAACATAATCGGCGATCCAGATTTCAATCTTTTCGCCCGTGATGGGGTGGATGGCATGAGCCCCGGTGAAAACACCGGTTTTTTCAGTCGTGGCTTTACGGTCCACTTCTGATTTTTTGGCAGTTTCAGCAATATAGTTTTCCACAGCCGCGTATTGTGGCTGAGAAGTGATCTTTTTCACCAGAGGATGTTCCGGTGCCATCACCATAAAGGTCACTCCGTACAGAGTGTCCGGACGAGTGGTGAAGACTTCAAAGGTTTCGGGGTCTTCAGAAACCTGGAAGGTGATGCGCGCGCCTTCGGATTTGCCAATCCAGTTGCGCTGACCTTCTTTGGTTCTTTCCGGCCAGTCCAATTTGTCCAGATCATTCAAAAGACGTTCGGCATAGTCGGTGATCTTCAGCATCCATTGTTTCATCGGAACACGGATCACCGGGTGACCGCCGCGCTCGGATTTGCCATCGACAACTTCGTCGTTGGCCAAAACCGTTTTCAAAGCCGGGCACCAGTTGACAGGAACTTCTTTTTGATAAGCCAGTCCACGCTCGTAAAGTTTCAGGAATATAAACTGAGTCCATTTGTAGTAATCAGGCTCACAGGTGGAAATCTCACGACTCCAGTCGAAGCTGAAACCAAAGGTCTGCAAAGTTTTGCGGAAGCTGTCGATAGCTTTGCGAGTGGTGATAGCCGGGTGAACACCCGTTTGGATGGCGTATTGCTCTGCCGGCAAGCCGAAGGCGTCATATCCCATCGGATGAAGAACATTGAACCCGTTCACGCGCTTGTAGCGAGAGATAATATCCCCTGGGGTGTAAGAGGCCATGTGACCCACATGTAATCCAGAAGCAGACGGATAAGGGAACATGTCCAAGGCATAGTACTTCGGCTTGGAACTGTTTGTTTCAGCCTGAAACGCTTTCGCGTCCGCCCATCTTTTCTGCCACTTTGCTTCGTATTCGGTGAAGTTCAAACTCATAAAAACATCCTTCAAAATTCAAAGAAAAACACCACAACCATAAATAACGAAAATCCCAAGACAATTCAACGAATAAGCCCGCACAAGACCGCATAAAAACACCCGACAAAAAATCACAGAAAATTTAAGAATCCGCCCAGTCTTAAGTCTGCGTAAGAAACAAGGTCGCCGCGCCGGAGAAGGGCTGTGGGAGGGGCTCCGTCGCAAGTTCCGCAGTGATCCCAGACCACTTAACTAACAGGCCCACCAACGAGCCGCAAAACCATCTCGAAGCCCTAAAGCAGCAACGAGCGAGGATCAAAAGGCCATGATGGCCTTTTGAAGCGTAAGCCCCGAAGGGGTGATTGGCAGGAGGCCAGTCACATTGTCCGAAGCGCCGGAGCCCCTCCCACAGCCCTTCTCCGACCGGTCCCCGACCGAAGTCCGCTTCTGGTCTAATGATTAGAAAATCGTCTAAACAATTCCCGGAACTAACCGATCAGTATTCCAAACGTTACACTGGTATGTAGATGAGTTTTGAAGTCAGCCCCAAACAACCTAAAAGTCGCCGTATCCTGGTGATCGACGATGACAAAGACAGCCTGGAGATTCTCCTGGAGCCTTTGCGTTGGGAAGGCTATGACGCTCGTGGTGTGACGACGGAAGCCGAAGCGCACAAGCTGATCGAATCCTGGATTCCTCACATTGTGATTCTTGACTGGATGGCGCCGTCGATGGCGGGTTTACGGGTTTTAAAATCCGTGCGTGAGCGTTTGTCTCATGTTTCCTGCGTTTTCGTCTCTGAAAACTCCAGTACTGAAGCTATTATCGAAGCCCTGGACTCTGGGGCGGATGACTATATCGTGAAGCCTTTTGTGCCGCTGGAGCTGCTGGCACGCATTCGCTCGCAGTTGCGAATTCGTGATCTGCATGAACAGCTTCTTTTTGCTAATGAAAAACTCAAGGAACTTGTGGATACGGATGACCTGACGGGTCTGTACAACATGCGTTCGCTGTATCAACGTCTGGACTTCGAGCTGGAGCGGGGACGTCGTTTCCATCGTGATGTCTGCGTGGTGATGATGGACATGGACTATTTCAAAACCGTGAATGACGGTCATGATCATTTGTTCGGAAGCTACGTGCTGTCCGAAGTGGGCAAGATCATTCGTGCCAACACCCGCAATATTGACATCCCGGCCCGTTACGGTGGGGATGAGTTCCTGATGGTTTTGACAGAGACCAACCACGCCGGAGCGATGTATTTCTGCGAACGTTTGCGCGAGAATATTGAAAAGACGACCTTCCGTAATGGGGAAGACTCCATGAAGCTGACGGCGTCCCTGGGGTTTGCAATCACGGTTCCTGGGGAAAATATCAGTGCCCGTGAACTGGTTCGTCGTGCGGACCATGCTCTTTATGAATCCAAACGCGCGGGCAGAAACCGTGTGGCTTTCTACAAACCCGAAACGGCCCCGGTGGTCGAGCTCAAATCAGCAGCGGCGATGAAGCGTCGTAAGGCTGCGGGCTAATATCTATTGACCTTCCTGGGGGGATCTACGAAAACCCTCATATATGAATAAAGCAATGCCATCTTCTTCAGATAAAGTTCGTTCGCGCGCGGCCTGGGTGTCGGCGGTAGCCAGTGTATTGATTTTCAGTCTGAAAATTGGGGCCTACAAAGTAACTGGCTCGGCAGCGGTCTTGTCAGATGCTCTGGAAAGCATTGTGAATGTGATTGCCGCGGTGGTGGCTCTTTTTGTGATTCGTTTTGCCGCGCAACCGGCGGACGCAAATCATCCTTACGGGCATGGCAAAGCTGAATACTTTTCGTCAGCATTTGAAGGTGGGATGATCTTTTTTGCAGCGATCATGATCATCGGCGAAAGTGCCAAAGCGTTGCTTTTTCACGAACCTCCACAAGAGCTGGAAACTGGTTTGCTGATTGTGGGTGGTGCAGCAGTTTTGAATCTGATTCTAGGGTTTTATCTGAAAACGGTGGGGACTCGTCATCATTCTGATGCCCTGAAAGCCAGTGGGTCTCACGTTTTGTCGGATGTATGGACCACCGTGGGTGTCATGGTGGGCTTGGGCCTGGTGCTTTTGACGGGGCTTGAGTGGCTGGATCCGGTCATTGCCATTGTCGTGGGCTTGCAGCTGGCGTATTCCGGCTTCAAAATTGTACGTGAATCGCTGGGTGGGTTGCTGGATGCGCAGGATCTGGGATCCTTGGAGCTTCTGGCTGAGGCGATCAGAAAGAACCGGGTCCCTGGAGTCATCGACATTCATCATATGCGTGTGATCCGCTCAGGGCGTTTCCACCACGTGGATGCTCACATGGTGGTTCCGGAATATTGGGATGTGGCTCAGGTTCACGATATGACCCAGGAGTTTGAGGCTCGTGTGGTCAAGGACTATGAGTTTGATGGAGAGCTGGCGTTTCACTTGGACCCTTGTAAAAAATCCTTTTGTGCTCACTGTGATTTGGCTCAGTGCCCGATTCGTTTGCAGCCGTTCCAGTCTCTGGCCGACTTCTCTGTGAAAAGCTTGACCGATGACCCGGGGCCGACTAATCAAGGGACCCATGACGACTCAGGCTCCAAGAAGACAAATTAATATCACAAAAGACCTACCGAATCAGAACGCTTACACTTTGGCTTTGAATGGGGAATATTCCCATGTGGCCTTTGATGAACTGCGTGCGCCGCTCAACAAGGGCAAATGGCGCTCTGATGTGTTTAAGGCAGACGCCAAGATGCCAATGGATGTGGAAGTGGGGACCGGAAACGGGACTTACTTTGCCCATCACGCCAAGACTCATCCGGATCGTCTTTTGGTGGGCCTGGAGTTGAAATACAAACCTTTGATTCAAAGCATCCGCCGCGCGGTGAACGCGGGCTGCACGAATGCGGCGATCACACGTTTTCATGCCTTCAACATTGATGAGCTGTTTGAAGAAAACGAAATCGACAACGTGTACATTCATTTCCCGGATCCTTGGACGTCTCCGAAGAAGCCGAAGAACCGCTTTGTGTGCAAACAGAATCTGGAGCTTTTGTATCGTCTGCAGAAGCCGGGCTCTTACATCAACTTTAAAACAGATTCTTTGGTGTACTTCCTGTGGGCGATGGATGAAATCCGTCAGTCCCCGTATGAGATCGTTTTTGAAACTCAGGATCTGCACAATTCAGAAATGAAAGAGCAGAACTTCGAAACCGCTTTTGAAAAGATCTTCCTGCGTGAAGGTATCAAGATCAATTTTGTCCGTTTAAGAAACAACCGCACTGTCTAGGCCCCTGGGGCTGGGTCCAGCGTCGTTTGGCAGATTTAAGATTTTGTCGTGATAACAGGCTATACTGAGACCTCTGCAAGGGGGTCTTATGAGATGGATTTTATTGGGGCTTCTTTTGTCACCATCGGCTGAAGCCGCGATTGTCAGAGGCTCTGAATACCTTATACCGGCTGAGCCCTCCGTATCCACCCTGCGCAGTTCAGCGCTTCCTTGCTACAATCAAAATCAGAAGGGTCTTACGGCCCGGTTGCGGCTTTCATACATCGAAGGTGACCGCTGCGCCTTGCCGAAACCAACAGAGGCTCGGCGTCTGGATCGTCCTGATCACGAGCCGGAAGATCCGGGCATTCCCTTTAAGAAGCGGGATCTTTAGCTGACAGCACAAGTGGCGTCAAAACTTGTCAGACTTTGAAGCCTACCAATAAGTGGTGTCCACGGTGATGTCGCCCAGAACCTGCGTCTGACAACTGATGCGGACATCCTTGGGGATGTTGTTGGTTTCCCTGAGAAAGTTCTCAGTGGGGTTCTCCGGGGTCAGATTCTCTTTTCCTTCCACGATAATGACTTTGCACTTCGCACAAACGCCATCGCCATCGCAGCTCGAGGCGACGGGGAGTCCCGCATCCAGCAACGCCGTCATCAGGATGGTTTGCGAGGGAACCTCAATAGGTGCGTGAATGTTCTTTTTAAAGGAAATCAAGGGCATAGCCGATTGTAGCTGACGCAGCCCAAAACGTGCAAAGAACTAATGAAAAGGGTCCTATTTGTTGATAGCCTTTGAGCGTAATTTCCGACCCTATTTGTGAGGTAATCTATGACTGAAGATCAAAAAGTAGAAAATGTCATTATCATCGGATCTGGTCCTGCGGGGCTGACTTCCGCTATCTATACATCCCGTGCGAATCTGAATCCCTTGATGATCGAGGGTGAAGAGGCTGGTGGTCAGTTGATGACCACGACGGAGGTTGAAAACTTCCCTGGCTTCGAGCATGGAATCACGGGTCCTGATTTGATCACAGTCATGAGAAAGCAGGCGGAAAGATTTGGCACGCGCTTTATCACCCGCAATGTGACGAAAGTGGATTTTTCCCAGCGTCCATTCAAGGTTTGGATCGGGGATAAGCTGCATCTGGCAAAATCCATTATCATCTCCACAGGGGCCAGCGCGAAGTATCTGGGGCTGCCTTCTGAAAAGACTTATGCCAACCGCGGGGTGTCCGCGTGTGCAACTTGTGACGGCGCTTTCTTCCGTAACCAGGAAATCGGTGTTGTGGGTGGTGGTGATACGGCTATGGAAGAAGCTCAGTTCCTGACTCGTTTTGCTTCTAAGGTTTATCTGATTCACAGACGCGATCATTTCCGTGCTTCTAAGATCATGGTGGACCGTGCATTGAAGAATCCAAAGATCGAGGTTCTGTACAACACAGAAGTGGTTGAAGTTCTGGGTGATGGCAAAAGCATGACCGGCGCAAAAATCAAAAGCACTGTTGACGGCGCTGTCAAAGAACTTCCAATCACAGGTCTATTCCTGGCCATTGGCCATAAGCCCAATACAGACCTTTTCAAGGGAATGTTGGATATGAATGAGACAGGCTATTTGATCACCCAGCCTAATACCACGTATACTAACATTCCAGGTGTCTTTGCGGCCGGAGACGTGCAAGATCATGTGTATCGCCAGGCGATCACAGCGGCGGGTACGGGCTGTATGGCTGCAATCGATGCAGAAAGATGGCTGGAAGCTCAAGAGTCTCACTAAGGAATGTATGAAGGATAAAAGAATCAACACCAAGGATCTGATCGAAAAGATCGAGAAAATGACCAAGGCGCGCATCGCTTCCCAGGAAGTGGTGCCTTTGGATCAGTTCCGTGAAGCGAAGAAAAAGCTCGACCCCAAAATCATTCTGGTTATCGAAGATGACGAGACAATGCGTTTGGCGATGAAAAGAATTCTGGAAAGCGAAGGCTATGTGACCAAGCTGGCTGCTGACGGAACGGAGCTTTCCACGGTGCTTGATGATCATCCGGTGGATTTGATTCTGATGGACGTGGGTCTTCCTTGGGTGAACGGCTTTGAGCTGGCGCAACTGCTGAAAGACCATCGCGACCTGAAAAAGATTCCTTTGGTGTTTGTCTCTGGAAAAGCTTCCGAAGAGGACATGAAGAAAGCTTTCGAGCTTGGAGCCGACGACTATATCAAGAAGCCCTTTGATGTCGAGAAGCTGAAAAAGACCGTGGAAACCCTTTTAAAGCTGAACCCTTAGATCCTCCAATTTTCAATCTCTCATATCCAAAAAGCCCTGCCGGAAACAGCAGGGCTTTTTTTATGGACCAAAGTTCTGTCTCAGTTTGGGATTTCACCGTGTCTCCATACTTTCCCAATGGTTCTTGCAGAAAATAGTGATCGAAGCTGCTTTTTAAAGTTAGAATAATAAGGACCCATGACACGTAAAAGCACGTATATCTTCATTGTTGTTGCCGCCGGCCTGATGGCGCTGGGCTTGTTCTTTAAGAAAGATCAGGAGCCAACTTTCGCAGAATCTGTGAAGGAAGCCATGGCTGTGGTGGAATCCTCAGATCCACAAAGCGAAGAGGAAATCGCCCTGAGCACAAAGCCGTTGGATAAAACCCAAGTGACAGATATCCCTTCCCATGGTGACAACACAGCAGCCGAAGCCCGCCGTTTGCGTTTACCTGAGGCTAAAGCCTCCCCTCAAAGAATTAGTCCCACGTCTC
Organism: Bdellovibrio sp. HAGR004; assembly: GCF_055397015.1. Taxonomy (NCBI): domain Bacteria; kingdom Pseudomonadati; phylum Bdellovibrionota; class Bdellovibrionia; order Bdellovibrionales; family Pseudobdellovibrionaceae; genus Bdellovibrio; species Bdellovibrio sp. HAGR004. Next base: position 450,581 of record NZ_AP029176.1, read on the forward strand.
GCCGGTTGGCTCAGTCTTCCATGCTGTCAGAAACCGCGTGGAAGGTGTGGGAGGGAATGACGGCCTATCCGATGTCAGCCGGTCCACGGCAGGATGCGATGGCTGAAGTCAGCGGCTTTTATCTGGTCCCTCAAGAGGGCTTGCGGGTGGATGAAAGAAATTATTCCAATGCACAACCCATGGTTGTTTTCAATGAGCGTAAAAGTCTGGCCGGAGTGGTGACGGGAAGTATTGAGATCACCTTGCGTGAAGGAGTCGAGATTGAGCCTTTGCTGCGCGCTTTTGATCTGAAAGTTGTCAGTCAACTGCCCGAGATGCGCGTTTACTTTGTCACATCGGCGCAGCAACCTTATGACCTGTTTTCTTTGAAGGATCGCCTGGGCAGTGAGCCCGGAATCAGTGATGTACGTTTGGAAATTCTAAGCAGGCAGTATGAAAAGTTTTAAAGGAAAAGTAAAAATCTTTCTGCCATTGATGATGGTTGGTGCCGTCATCAGCCTGCTTTTCACCAACTGCTCAAAGCAGGGGTTCGATGCGGTTGTTGCCGATATTAAAGAGGGCGATGATCCTTTCCTGGGTTATGCCTGGCACATCAACAACACCGGGCAGTCTGTCTTTGCCTCTTCTGGGAGCGGGGTGGTCGGATTTGATCTGGATATGCTTCAGACTTGGACGTCGGGTCTTTCCGGTTCAGGTTTGAAGATTGTTGTGTCTGATGATGGCGTTCAGGACAGTCACGAAGATCTTAAAAGTAACTTTTTATATGGCGCCTCGATTGACTACCATCAGTCGACGCCGACGGGGGCAAATAATGCGGCACCTTATTCCTCTGATGACAACCATGGAACTGCCGTCGCGGGGCTGATCGCTGCTGTGGGTGGGAATGGTGTGGGGACGAAGGGTGTGGCTTACAAAGCCAAGCTCATTTCGTACAACCTTCTTTCCAAGAATGTATCCCAGACCAACGCGCGCATTGGTCAGCAGGTTTCCGGTGGTCATGACATTTACAACATGAGCTGGGGGAACACCCAGAACAATCTTCCTGAAGTGGTGGCTGTTTGGGGAAGCGGACTTCTTACCGGTGTTGTCAATGGGCGAGCGGGTAAGGGTTCCATCTATGTCAAATCAGCGGGCAACGATTTTATTGTGAAGTGCCACAACTCAGAAAGCGTCTACTGTATCGGCAATGCGAACTTTGATCCGGATAACAACATGCCGTACACGATCATGACGGGGGCTTTGAACTCTATGGGAGAAATTGCTTCTTATTCTTCCCCGGGGGCAAATCTTTGGATTTCCTCTTTTGGAGGAGAATTTGGCGATGACTATCCGGCGATGATCACAACGGATCGAAGCGGGTGCAGTGCCGGATATGCCCAGACCCTGATTTCCGGGAAGATTGAGTTCGAGCGTGGCAGCAACGGTAACAGCAACTGCAATTACACGACGACATTCAACGGTACTTCCGCAGCAGCGCCTGTTCTGGCCGGTGCCGTGGCCCTGATTTTGGAAGCCAACCCGGCTTTGACCTGGAGAGATGTAAAATACATTCTGGCCAAAACAGCGGTTCCAGTCAGTCCCAACATGTCGGCCATTGCCAGACATCCTTTTTACAGTTATCCCGGGGATTCCTCCAAGAACGTGCGTCTGCCGACGGGGGCTGTCTGGGAAAATGCCTGGGTGACGAATGCGGCGGGCTTTAAATTTCAAAACTGGTTTGGGTTCGGCCGCGTGAATGTGGATGCGGCGGTGGCGTTGGCACGAAGTTATAGTTCACCTTATACGGCGGCGCAGACGGCCACAGGATTTGTGACAAACTCCAGTCCTAACCCCAATGCAATCCCCGAATACAGTTCCACGGGATTGTCCAGTACGGTGTCGGTGTCCGACAATCTGCGCATCGAAGCGGTTCAGGTTCAGTTTACAATTGCTCATAACAATATCGCAGATCTGGGGGTTGAGTTGTTTTCCCCTTCGGGCACTAAAAGTATGATCATTAATATGCGCAATTCGCTGACGGGGATTTCCGGATACAATAATGAAATTTTCCTGAGCAATGCCTTCTTCCACGAAAGATCCAACGGAACCTGGACTTTGAAGGTTTATGATGGTGGCAGCAATGACATCACCGGCACGCTGACCAGTTGGGGCGTGAATATTATCGGTGCTCCGTAGGGGCGAATTCAGTTTCCAATAAACATTGATGAAATACAGCGAGTTTCCAGATTCCCCGGATAAAAGGATGTGGAACCTACGCGTGTGAATTCTTTGGTTGTGCTGTTAAAGGTGAATTTCTCAATGTTATACGGAATATTGCCGGTCGTGAAATTATTGGTGATAGCCCCGCCGGTGGCAACATAAAGACTTTTGGTCGATTTATCATAAGTCATGGCAGAGGCGCCATAGATAACACTGGGAACTTCATAGCCATTCACTTCATCGCTGATGGTGTTGGCCGTTTCATCGACGTCATATGAATATATCGAATTCAGCATGGAACCCGAGATTCCTGCATAACTGACCACAACGCGACCGGAATCCTGCATATAAACGGATGAAGTCGGGTATGCAGTTAAGACCGGTGCAGCCTGGCTGGCAAGGCACCCTGAGGTTCCATTCCATCCTGTTTGGCCATTGATAATTCCAATGCGATTGTTGGTGCTGGAAGCGTTCTGTGAATGCGTATAGATGATATTGTAGCCCAGCGTATTGGAGCTTGTTGGGTAGGTGGCCAGTGAGGTGATGTTTGTGATGGAGGCGCTGCAAGAGCCGCCCGGCGCCTGAACCCACGCATTGGTTCCTGTTCCACTTTCGCGGGCTTTGCCGGTGTCCAGCTTTTCGATGGCAGTGGATCGACTGATTAGCAACCCATCCAACGCTTTAAGAATATATCGGCCGGCTGATTGCAAGGCCCCTATGGGAGCCGTTGCGGAAGTGTTGTTATAGTAGGTCTGTCTTTCTCCAGAAAGAGCTTTTTTGATCAGCTCAATTCGGCGCTGGCCTGTATGTTCCAGCAGAACCAGTAAATGTTCTGAATCATAGTCAGCAATCCCCACGGGTGTTGTTCCCGGAGCATCAAAACCTGTTGTGAAATCAGCAATGCGCCCTTCATACTGAGCCGTTTCCAGGTTCACGCGAAAGATCACATTCGAAGCCGTGGTCGCAGAGTAAGTTGTGTTGCCGGTTCCCGAATAACAGAGCCCACTGGCTACGTACAAATAGCGGGGTTTGGCAGCTTCTTCGACCTCTGGTTGACAGGCGGTAAGCAGATTTGCCGCGACACCAATTGCAACAACGTATCTGAATTGACCCATAGGCTCTCCTTGCCGAGTTCTCAAAATAAGATATCGGTTATTGTTAAGAGTCCTTGATTGTTTCTGAGGAAAACTAGCCTAAAGGCATCGTTAAGATACTTTAATGCAATAAAGCCTCTGAATTGATTTGTTTTCATATAAGAAATGAACAAAAAGCTTCTGCAAGGAATGCGACGAAGGTCGAGAGAGCAACAGGTTTCTGGAGAGGGATTTTTATCCGGCGTTCTTACGAACCTGATCCTGATAGGCGACGTAAGCTTTCAGCAAAGCATCCAGACGCAACGTCATCGCCACGTCCTGCTCAATGAACATCAGACGGCGCGGGTCAGTCAGGTCACCCACAATCTTCGCTCTGAAAAGCAGTCGGGCTTTGGCGGGATCCGGTTCGAAAGGATTCACGATGATCAGATCAAATGGTTTGTTCAGGAAGTCTCTGGGGATTTCATCCTCCAGCATGGTTCCACTTAAAGAGATATCTTTGGAGTACGTTCTGAATGAGCGCACTTTGGAAACCAACACCACTTCGATTTTGAAGTTGTGACGGGGGTCGCGGCGACGGTCTGAGCCTTTTGGTTCCGCCTTCGCAGCGGCCACCGGGGTCACAGGTTCTTCAGCCTGAGCCGCTTTTTTCGGCTTGGGCATTTCGGATTTGTCTTTTTTGATCTTGTTTAAATCCAAATCATCACCGTTGAAATCTTTGGCGTGATAGCCGCCGACCTCGCGGTGCTTTAATGGCATATCGCCGACCACCACTTGAGTGTACTGACTGTCACCCTTGGTGGCAGGAGCATTTTTGGTGGCGGTCAAAGTGTGCTCTTCAACTGGCAAGCCCGGCATTTCACCTGGCTTGGGCGGCTGAACAATCACGAAGTAGGTCTGATCGGATTCGAGGAAGTCCTTGATGGAAAGCCAGCCTTCCCAGCCGGGAGTCCACAGGAAAAATTTGGTGTGATCTTGGACCGCGATGGAGAGAATCGTCACTTGCGCCTGAACCACAGACATAGGCTTCGTCTGCGTTTTGGTTTCGGCATCATAGATAATCCAGATTTTCCCCTGCGTCTTCATGAACTCCTCAGTGTGTACTAAGGAGTTATCGGAGAGAATGAGTTACTTCTTTACACTCGGATGCACGAAGCGACGTGATCTTTTGCCTTTGCTTCCAGAGCCGGGACGATAGTCTTGCAATCGTCGATCGCCATAGGGCAACGAGGGTGGAAATGACAGCCAGAAGGCGGGTTGATCGGGGACGGAACGTCGCCAGTCAAAATGATACGCTCTTCTTTTTTGCGTGGATCCGGTACCGGAATCGCAGACATCAGGGCTTTGGTATAGGGATGTTTCGGATTCTTATAAAGCTCTTCAGAATCCGCCATTTCAACCACTTTACCCAGATACATCACGGCAACACGAGTGGAAACGTGTTCAACCACTTTCAGATCGTGCGCGATAAAGATATAGGTCAGGCCCAACTTCTGTTGAAGCTCCATCAACAGGTTGATCACTTGTGCCTGAATGGAAACGTCCAAAGCGGAAACCGGCTCGTCACAGACGATCAGTTCCGGATTCACCGCCAAAGCGCGAGCGATACCCACGCGCTGACGTTGACCGCCGGAAAACTCGTGCGGATAACGATTCAGGTGTTCACGGCGCAAGCCCACCAGGTCGATCAGTTCATGAATACGATCCTGACGCTCTTTCGCAGTGGCGTAAAGATTATGAATAATCAGAGGCTCTTCAAGAATCGCCCCGATGGTCATGCGTGGATTCAAAGAAGCAAACGGATCCTGGAAGATGATCTGAATCTTACGGCGCATCTCGCGAAGTTCTTCGCCCTGGATGTGAGTGATGTCTTTGCCGTTATAGATGATCTTTCCAGAGGTGGTGTCGTGCAGGCGCATCAGGCAGCGACCCAAAGTGGACTTACCGCAACCGGATTCACCCACCAGACCCAATGTTTCGCCTTTGTTGATTTCAAAGGATACGCCCTGAACTGCTTTTACACTGGCCACTTCGCGGTTGAAGATACCACCGTGAATCGGGAAGCTTTTTACCAGGTTTTCAACTTTCAACAGAGGAGTGCTCATTATTTCGTGACCTCGTCAGACAAGGGGTGGAAACAAGCGACCTTATGGATGCCGCGAAGATTTTCAGTGGATGGATAAGACTGACGACAGTCATCTTGAGCATAAGGACAACGATCCGCAAAGCGGCAGCCCTTCGGAAGATTGTAAAGACTTGGAACCATGCCTTTGATGGTCTTCAGTTGCTCCAGCTTGTGTCCTGTTTCGAAGTGCGGAATGGAATCCAGCAAACCACGAGTGTACGGATGTTTCGGGCGATAGAAGATGTCTTCCACGGTTCCGAATTCAACCACGCGGCCCGCATACATCACGGCCACTTCGTTACACATTTCTGCCACAACACCCAGATCGTGAGTGATCAGGATCATGCCGGCATTGAAGTCTTTTTGCAGTTTGCGCATCAGATCCAGAATCTGAGCCTGAATGGTCACGTCCAACGCCGTTGTTGGTTCGTCAGCAATCAGCAGTTCCGGATTGCAGGAAATCGCCATGGCAATCATCACACGCTGTCTCATACCGCCAGAAAGTTGGTGCGGGAATTCATGGAAGCGTTTTTCAGGTGCTGGAATGCCCACGATGCGAAGCATGTCGATCGCGCGTTCACGAGCCTGAGTTTTGGTCAGGTTTTTTTGGTGCAAAAGGATGGCTTCTTCAATCTGATCGCCCACGGTGTAAACCGGGTTCAGGGAAGTCATCGGTTCCTGGAAGATCATCGCGATTTCGTTACCGCGAATTTGTCTCATGCGGTCGTCGGACAGCTCCAGAAGGTTTTGGCCCTTAAATAGGACCTTGCCGGATTCAATATTTCCAGGCTTCTGGACAAGACGCATAATAGAAAGAGAGGTTACGGACTTTCCGCACCCAGATTCCCCAACGATTCCAAGAGTTTGGCCTTTTTTGACGTTAAAGGAAACGTCATCTACCGCGAGAAAAGTGCCTTCGTCAGTTTTAAAGCGCGTCTTAAGATTTTGAACTTCTAAAAGAATGTCGTTCACCGGAGACAACCCCCCATTATCAAAAAGCTTTCACCTTATATAGTCCACGCCGCCCTGAGGCAAGCCCACAAAGGGTGCATGGTTATTTTTTACGGCAAAGATGCGTCAAGCCTCTTGGGTGATTTTAGCCAGTAACGCCGACAGATCCTGATAGTGATCCAGAACCGCCAAGGGCTCATATTTTTTAAGAATATGTGGGTCCGTATAGCCGAACCCGATGGCGATGGACCCCACGCCGGCTCGTTGGGCAGAAAGCATATCCGGTGTTCCGTCTCCGATCATCAGGGTGTCGGAGGGAAGGCGCCCAGCCAGCTTCATCATGGTGCGCAGAGGTAGAGGACTGGGCTTTCTCTCCTCCAGGGTGTCGGCTCCGAAGATGTTGACCCAGGGAAAGCGGTTCAGTCCCAGGTGATTGATGATGGCCTTGGCGGGCTCTTCGTTTTTATTGGTGATAATGGCGATCGGGCCTTGATACTGACTCAGGAAGTTTTCAACCCCAGGGTAAATGCGGGTTTTGTTCAGCATTTCCTCTTCATAGGTGCGCAGGAATTCCATCTCAAGACCAATCATGTCGCCGGGATCCAGATTGTCGTTCTTAAATAAATCGGCGATGAGTTTTTTAATCCCCTCGCCGATATGAGAAATAATAGTGGCATCACTTAAGATGGGTTTAGAGTGATTTGCCAGAGTGCGATTGACGGCCGTGATAATATCCGGAGCTGAGTCAATCAAAGTGCCATCAAGATCAAAGACAAGAAGAGGATTCATAACCCTCTATCTTGCCGACTTTATGTTTATTCGACAATCTCAAAGTCCACACGACGGTCGCGGGCTCTTTGTGAGGCGGTGCCCAGAGTGTCTCGAGCCACAGCCCCTTTGCCGATGGTTTCCAGTTTTGAGTCCGGCACACCTTTGGAGATCAGATACTCGCGCACGCGTTCGGCACGTTCTTCAGAAAGTCTTTGATTGCGAGCCGTATCACCCTGTGGATCAGCCAGACCGGCAATGCGGATTTTTTCGTACGAACCTGAAGTCTTTTTCATTTCTGAAGCGATCTCGTTCAGGGCCCGGCGGCTGGAGGCGGTCAGCTCGGAGCTGCCGACGTGAAATCGGATGTTCTGGGAAAGAGTTGAGAACTTGGTGCTTTTGCTGAGATCTCCGGCTGCACCGGATAAAGCGGACTGGGGACCGCGATCAGAGGAGCGTTGGGAGCTGACCATGTTCTCGTTGTCTTTTTTGGATTTATTGGCACAAGCCCCCAGAGCCAGTAGCAGAGCCAGGGATGTTACAACTTTCACAGTCGTGGATTGAAAACGCATGAAAAACCTCCGTCAATGGGTAAAGTGTGTATCCAGAAAAGGCTATGCGCTGTCAGGTAAGACGGGCAAATTAACTTCCTGTTAACTTCACCGCAGGAATATGCGAGGATAAGATATGCGTGAATCCGTGCTAACCAACAAAGAAGAATACATGCTGTCTCTTCTCGCTGAAGAGTCAGAGCCTAAAAAACTGTCCCGCCAGTTCGCTGATGAACTGAACTTGGGCCGCATCAGTATCAACCCTGCTGAAGCACAGTTGATCGGCACGTTGATCCGTCTGCATGGTTGTCGCAAATTTGTTGAGATCGGAACCCTGACGGGGTTGTCAGCACAATATATTTTTGAAGCTTTGCCTGAAGGTGGCACTTTGTGGACCCTGGAAAAGGAACCACGTCACGGCGACTATGCCGCGCAGGCCTTTGCGAAATTGGACCAAAGCAAAAAGAAAATTCACCTGGTGATGGGTGATGCCCGCGCGGAGCTGGAAAAACTTTCCAGTGAAGGCCCGTTTGATGGCGTTTTTATCGACGGCAACAAAGCGGCGTACATTGACTATCTGACCTGGGCGGAAAAAAATCTGCGTTCTGGAGGATTGATTCTGGCGGACAATATCTTTTTGTCCGGTGGTGTGTGGGGAGAACCCACGCAAAGATTCTCTGACAAACAAATCAATATCATGAAGGACTTCAACAAGCGATTGTCTGATTCCGCACTTTTTGATTCGGCAATTGTGCCGACGTATGAAGGCCTTTTTGTAGCCATTAAAAAGTAAAAAAGGTTCCCGGCTCTTTTGGGGTCCTCTCTGCGTAAGATGCATTGTGGACCTCAAAAATAAACGGGAACCTTTGTATATTAAAGAGCCAAAGCCTTTTGCAGAGCTTTTTCGTCTTTTACGCCTGTGAACAGAAGTTCCACTTTGCGGTCCTGAGCCAGAATTTCCTTGGACTGACTGGAGCCTTTACCCAAAGCCACGATAGTCTCTTTATTCAGACCACCTTTGATCAGTTGAGCTTTGACTTGTTCCGCTCTTTTTTCTGAAAGTGACTGGTTTAGCGCTTCCGGTCCGGAGATGTCTGCATATCCGTGAACCTCCACTTTGCTGAAAAGATTTTTGTTCTGTTTCAGCAGGCTTGCCAGTTTTTTCAATTGAGCTTGGTTCTTTGCATCAATGGTGTAGCTTGCCTCTGGGAAGAAGATGCTGTTGCCATTTTCGAATGAAGCATAGTTGATGTAATCCAAAGCAGAAGTTGGTTTCACTTCGATAGCTTTGGCTACAGGTGCGGTTTGCGCCTTCGGAGCAGCAGCAGTAGCTTTCACAGTTGTCGCCTGAGCATGCGGATTCCAGCCCAACTGAAGGTCGATCATGTACATGTTAACCATCTCGCCTGTGTTGTTGGTTTCAGTCATGGCGCGACCACCGACACGAGCCAGCCAGCCTTTTGCGATAGAGAACTCTTTCAAAGCCTGAAGACCGACAAACTGTGCGTCACCTTGAGAGGCCGCATAGGAGGAGCCCATTTCGAAAAGATGATTTGCAACCAGACCAGCCTGCCATTTATTTGCGAAGCGATATCGAGCAGCCAATTCAAGACTGGAACCGGTGACTGCTGTGTCTTTGGCAGCAGATTGAGAGAACTGCTGATTGGAAATGCCAAACCCGGCGTCAAACACATAAGGTTGAGCCATGTAGTAAGAGCCAAGGACTTTCAAAGAAACTGGAGTTCCTTCAACAGGAATATTGTCATTGTTGCCAGTGTAACCACCACCGAAACCAATGAATGGCAAAAGGCCTTGGGGCGCCATTTCAACAGCTTCTTTGGAAAATTCCAGGCTATTTGAGTTGATGTTTTGGTCAGCATAGCTGTTCAGAGAAAGTGTCAGCAAGCTTGCCAGCACGATAGTGGACTTCATATAAAAAACCCCTTTATTTGGAGGTTCGTTTATCTGCGCGACCGGGGGACCTGTCAATGAGTGCAACAAAGGGCTATAAATGAAATGGTTGCAAATTCAAAGGGAACAGTCTTTTTGATGCTGAATCATTCTGAGACAAGCCTCTGGCCCTGCATTTGCTTTTCCTCTCCTTGAAGTGATGAGCCCCGCTGGGGCCGCTTTCACACATGGAAGTGACATTTTTTTGTCTTCATGTGAATAGAGAAGGAGCAGTTATGAAAAAACTCAGTCTTGTTTTTGCTGTGAGCTTGGGGTTGGCCGCTTGTGCCCAGAGCGATTCCGAATATGCCAGGAAGTACAAAAACAAAGAAGGCTTTAAAGCCAAAGCTGAGCAGACTGCTCCTGCAGGAAAGACGGTCAGCATGTGCGATAAGCCCGCGGCGGTTATCTGCGAGAGTTTGACCAATATCGGAACTAAAGCGCAGGCCGAACTGGCCAAAAATGCTTTGAACGCCTTAAAGAAAGCCCACGGCTTGAGCGAAAACTTCGACGGAATGCCGGCAAGCTTCGCGGCGTTGGATGAAGAAAAGAAAAACCTGAATCTGGATTCAGAGCTTCTGAAACGGGCGGATGAAGAATATCAGGTCTTTTATAAGTACGATGCCGATGTGACAGAGGCCGCGGAAATCGCGCGCACAGCTTTGATCGGAGTTGTTGAGAAAGAGCAGGGAGTCTCGGAGGAAGACAAACGTCTTCTGTTTAGCATCATCAACACGTCACTGGTGTTTTCTGTCACTGAAACTTTGACCAATCATTTTACCTTTAAAGATCAGGTTGTCGCCAAGCTGAAGGAAACCTGCGGTTTGGACGGCGGAAGAAATGCGTCTATGTCGATTGTTCCCGGGGGTGGCCCCAATGGAGTGATTGCGATTTGTCCGGGCCGTTTGATGAGAAATGCCGGGATGGAAAAGGAAGACCGTATTCTGAGCCTGGTCTTTGATTTGACCCGTGAAATGGCCGTGCAAATGAAACTGCGCGGAGCCAAGCCAGATGATAAAGCAGTGGCTTGTTTGTCTGGAGGCTCTTTAAGTCAGGACGCAGATAGCTCTTTGCAAGTGGATCAGGTTCAGGCGGATCTGTGGGGCTATAAAGTGCTTAATGCACTTTTGAAAAACGAAGAAGACATCGAGGTAAAAAAAGCCAAGGTGAAAAAAGCCTTCCGCAGCCTGTGCCTGGATGGCAAGGCCGAAGAGGAGCGCATCCAGAACTTCTTTAAGCTGGATGAATCCGGCATCAATTTGTCCTGCTCAAGCGGCCCTCGCTGCTAACAAGCTGTAAAATCAGCTTTTAGCGGCGCTGCTGCGTCGTCGACGTGCTGGTCGTTACAGCTTGTTAGAGGTGTAGGCTTCGACTTTCATTTCTATGGAGTAGTCTTTAGAGGCCTCTTTCAAGGGGGCCAGCATCCAGTTCCAGTCTTTTATTTTTGTGAAGCCCTCAAAGTGCACCGGGTAAGATCCGGTGTAGGTGATCTTGCCCTCCGGGTCGCGATAGGTGACGGCGCGATCGCTGTAAACCAGCTTTTTCCCCTGGCAGGCACGCAGATTCTTAAGGTGAATTTCGCCATAGGCAGTGCAGATCTCGTCTTTTTCAGCCAGGGTCAGATTTGTCTTGGTGAATTTTTCCAGGGCTTCCATCGGAAGTAAAGCCAGTTGCGAAAGCAGGTTCCCGGACACAATCAGATCGGCTTCAAAATGGAAAAGTTCTTTTTGTGAAAGATTCTGAATCAGGTCTTTCAGATCCTGCAGGGATTTGAGTTTTTCCAGTTCGGCCAAGGAACCGCCCAGATCCATGGTGACAAGCTTCAGACGCGGATTTCTTTTCGCAGCCCAATGATGTTTCAGCGGATGCACGACATCCACCAGAGTGACAGATTCAAAATTGTTCATCAGCAGGTGCAAAGGGATTTCATGCAGGTGGGCACTGCCCAGCACCACCACGGATTTCTTCTGTGGCAGATCCTGAAGACTTTGCAGAAAGATGTCCTGACAGTTCTTCAAATGCGGCAGCCAGACTTTTTCACAGCGTTCATAGCGGTGTTTCAAAGAAATCGAGTGGTACAAGAACCCGTATTTCTTGGCAAGAGGAGTGGCAGGAGTGAAAATCATTTCAATGGCTTCGCGGATCATGCCGGCACCATAACACCCGGGGATCGGACTTGAAAAGCACTTTCAGGGCTCTATCCCAGCGGCAGAATGCGTTCGGCGCGGATATTGGTGATGGCGCCCACTTTTTCAACCTGACCGTGGATTTCAAGCAGCGAGCGGGTGTAAATGGTGGTGCGGTCCTTCTGATAAATCTCAGGATGAATAACGATGTTCATAAAGCCGAACTCGTCCTCCAGTGTGATGAAACACATGCCCTTGGCAGTCGGTGGGCGCTGGGTGATGGCGACCAGACCGGCGACCCGAACTTTGTTTTTTGTTTTCATGTGTTTCAGATCCTCAGAGTGGAAATAAGGCACAAAGCGTTTTTCCCGCAAGACCTTGCTTTTGTTTTGCAGATAAGTTCTGAGCACGGACATCGGATGTGAATTGACGGAGTATCCCTTGCTGTCATATTCGCGGCGCAAGCGATCCCAGTTGGATTCAAACGGCAGATGTTCGGGTTCGTCTTCGTCATCACCCAGTTCGAACTGCTCTTTGGGGTGTCCCCATAAAAAACTCTGCTGATCCAGGCTCAGGGATTCCAGAGTCCAGATCAGCTCTCGCACATTGCTGTTAAAGCATTCAAAGGCTCCGGCGGCGGCAAGTTTCAAAAGCACACTGCGTGGAAGTTGAGTGCGGCGGATAAAGTCCGCCAGATCTACGTAAGGACCTTCATTTTTTCGACTGTCTTCAATCCGACGAAGCAGGGTTTCAGGAATTCCATAGATGGATCTTAAGCCCACGCGCAGGACATCGCTGCTTTCGCCTTTTTCGATAGTGTAGTCATAATCTGAACGCTGCACATCCAGCGGCGCCACGACCACGCCATTGCGCTGGGCCTCGGCGATGATCGTGCGGGGAGCATAAAAGCCCATGGGCTGACTGTTTAAAAGCCCGCAAGCAAACACATCTGGGTAGTGGCACTTCAGATAACAACTGGCGTAGGTTAAAAGGGCAAAACTGGCCGAATGACTTTCGGGGAAGCCATAGTTGGCAAAGCCTTCGATGGTTTTATAGATTTGATCGGCGTATTCAGAAGAAATCCCATGACGGGCAAACCCTTCGCGCAGGCGTTGTTCAATGCCTCCCATGGTGGCTTTACGTTTCCAGGCCGAGGACATCACCCGGCGCAGTTCATCGGCTTCACCCGGGGTGAAGTCGGCGACAGCCACCACCATCTTCATCACTTGCTCTTGAAAGATGGGAATACCCATCGTTTTTTCCAAGATGGGTTTCAGTGCGGGATGTGCGTACTTGATTTCTTTGGGGCGATTCTGGCGCAGTTTTAAAAACGGATGCACCATGCCCCCTTGCAAAGGACCCGGGCGGATCAGGGCGATTTCAATCACCAGATCATAAAAGCTTCGCGGCTGCATGCGGGGAAGCGTGTTCATCTGTGCGCGGGATTCGATCTGAAAAACACCGACAGTGTCGGCCCGGCAGATCATATCGTAAGTGGGTTTGTCATCGGCGGGAAGAGTGGCCAGACTGTAGTTTTTCCCTTTTACATCGCGCAAAAGATCAAAGCACTTGCGCAGGCAGGTCAGCATTCCCAGACTTAAAACATCGATTTTCATCAGACGCAGAAAATCCACATCGTCTTTGTTCCACTGAATGACATAGCGGCCATCCATGGTGGCTTTTTCCACCGGCACCATTTCGGTGATGGGATCCTGGGTGATCAGAAAACCGCCGGTATGAATGCCCAGATGGCGGGGGAAGCCATGCAGTTGCTGAGCCAAGGTCATAAACATCTTCCATTCGCCCGGCTCCATGCCGAAATCCGCCGCTACGGCGGGATCCAGCAGACGTCTCATGCCATCACGGCCCATGAATTTGATCATGGCATTGATCTTGGGCAGAGGCATGCCAAACACCTTGGCGGTTTCACGAATCGCCATGCGCGAGCGATAGCGAATCACCGTGCACACCATGGCGGCGTGACGTTCATTGTATTTTTCGTAGATATGCTGAATCACTTCTTCGCGACGACTGTGTTCAAAGTCGATATCAATGTCCGGAGGTTCGCGCCGTTCGCGTGAAAGGAATCGTTCAAACAGCAGATCCATTTTTACAGGATCAATCGCAGTCAGCCCCAGACAAAAGCACACCACTGAGTTGGCGGCAGAGCCGCGGCCCTGATAAAGAATCCCTTTTTTCGAGGCAAAATCGCAGATCTCTTTTAGGGTCAGAAAATAATCCTCGTACTGTAGATCTTTGATCAAAGCCAGTTCGTATTCGATCTGCTTTAAGGCCTTTTCAGGAATGCCTTCGGGATAGCGCCATTGCGCCCCCTTCAGGGTCAGATGGCGCATGTGTTCTGTGGGCGTCATCCCCAAAGGCAAGCTGGATGCGGGATAGCGGTAACGGATCTCGTTTAAAGAAAACGTCACACGTGCCGAGATCTCCACAGTCTTCTCCACAAGATCCAACCGGTCCTGCCACAGCCAGGAAATATCCTCGAGGCTTTTTAAGCATCGTTCAGAGTTTTGAATCAGTTTGTTTTTGGCCTCTGCCAGTGTGGTGTGATGAAGGGTGCAGGTCAGAACATCAAACAAGGGCTTGCGTTCCGGGCTGTGCATAAACGGGCGCTGACTGACAAACAAACGAGCCTGATATTTTTCTTCCAGCGCAAATCCCTGCCGACAAAACTCCTGAGATTCCCAGGTCAGATCCCGCCATAGAGGTAGATACAGACGGTTGTCGAAAATCTTCTCCAGACGCTCATAGCGTTCCTCAGTCCAGGGCGGGATGGCCAGACACAAAAGCCCTTGATTGTATTTTTCAATCTGCTCCAGGCTGAGCTTGGAAAATCCTTTGGCTGCCTGACGTTTTCCCAACGTCAGGATTTCACACAAATGCGAATAACCCTGCTTGTTCATCGGGATTAACACCACGGAGCTTTCATCCGTCAAAGTGAGTTCAGAGCCGATCAAATAACGAAAGTTTTCTTTTACCTGGGGCGAAGCGGTGAACAAAGACGGCGACTGGATGGTCTGAAAACCACGGACCACACCGTACAATCCATTCAGATCACACAGTGCCATCCCGTCATAGCCAAACTCCACGGCCTGAGACACCATTTCTTCAGGACTGGAAGCCCCTTGCAGAAATGAAAAATTACTGCGTCCCAGAAGTTCGACGAATCCTTTGGCGCGCGGCCGGGGTTGGGCCGGCAGGCGGGAGTTCTGAGAGGTGATCAAAGATTTATTAGTCAAAGTACCCATGCAAGTAGACCTGTGAATTTATGCGATCTTTGAAAACCCACAGAAGCTGACCTTGGTGCGAGAGCGCAAAGTAATAATCTCGGTTTTTTAAATCCTGAACTGAAATCTGCCACCACGCCGATTCGATTCTTTCGCTGGGTAAAGAAGACACAAAACGAAGCTTTTGCACTTCTGCCGCAGACAAAGCCTGCGGCTTTTCCAATAAAAGCGATGGACGGGGGCTTTCAGCCAGGGCTTTGGCGTAAACGGATTTGATTTGTAAGGCCTCATCCTGTCTTTCCACCAGATCGCGCGGACTGAAGTCTTCCGGCCAGTCGGTGACCAGGCGGAAACTTTGCTCCGGAAAATGACTGGCCTCCATTTGCAGAAAACCCATTTCACACTGGGCCTGTTTGGCAAAGCTGATCAGACGACGCCAGCGATCCTCGGTGTTGTCGCGGGGCTCGAAGAAATCCAGCTGCTGAATTTTTTCCGGCACGTCGAACAGGGAGATTTCAAATTCCCGAATGGGATTTTCCAGGACCTGTTGTTCTAATTTTTTGAACAGCAGATCCTCGAAAAGATTCTGATCCCGCGTGGGACTGACCGGCTCAATCGACAGATTGTAGCGTTTGTCAGAATATTCACAGTGCAGAACCACATCCAGGCGCTGGGCATGGCGGGCCAATCCCAGCAAGCGCGCAAATAAAACATCCAAGTGCACTTTCAGGCGCGCCATCAGCAAGGGCGCAGAGCCTATGGGATCATCCAGGTAGCCATAGCCCACAAGAGGGTCGCGAGGCACAAGAGGTGAAATGACTTGAGAGTCCTGAGAATGCAGACGATTCCAAAGTAAAACACCAAAATCCCCCCAGCGTTCGCGCAGTGAATTCAGACGGAAATTTAAAACATCTTCCAGACCATGCACACCCAGGGTGTGGAAAAAGGCGATCATGTGCTCCACCGGCTTTTTCTGCGCCCAGGGGGACAAGCCTTCCAGGTCTTTCAGGGCATCCAAGCCAAGGCCTTTGAAGCTTTCCTGTTCCTTCCCGCGCAAGGTGATGTGCGAAGGCCGCCACTTGGCCAGCATCTGGGCTGCCGGAGCCGTGTCTGCAATAGCGGCCGAGGCGTCAGGGGAAAATTTCCCGGCAATCTCCAGCGCTTTCTCCAGGCAGCCGCGCTCGCCTCCCAGAAGGTGCTGGGTTGAGGCGATATCCACGAAGATAAAATGCGGGAAGCGGAATTGAACCCGGGGGCTTAGCAGTAAAAACGCCTCAGCTGAGGAGCTTTCTTGCGGTGTTTTTAAATTGATGCATAAAGTTCGCATGGATCATACTCCCAGCCAGATTAAACGGTGTTGGACGGTGAAGGGCGCGCTGAATGGTGATAAAGTCGCGCTGAAAGTGAATCATCAGGCTAAAAAGAGGATTCACAAACTTGCTGACTTTCTGATTTACAAAAACCAGAGCCACTTTGTGCAGGCGGCACAGACGTTTGAGTTTCTGCAACTGATGATTCTTTAAAAACATTTCTTTCAGGTTGCAGCCGATGACTTCAAACAGGGAACTGGTGATCAGCTCTTGCAGCAGCCAGAATAACTGTTCCTGATCTTTGGGCTCTTTCACCACCAGAAGTTTTTTCAGATTGATTTGATAGTTGTTCAGATGCGCAGGGAACAATTGCGTGTCGCCGTTCACCCAAGCCGCCCACTTATTTTGAGAATGCACCCCTTGCACAAGGCGGATCCACAAAGACGTGGCGCCAGTGCCGGGAGCCCCTTGCAACAGACTCAGATCCCCTTGCGGGAACCCTTTCCACAGCAGAAAATCATCCAGCAGGCGGACTCCGGTGGGAAGTCCCGCCGGTGGCTGCAAGTGCTCGGCAGAGACAAAAGGAATGTTGGCTAATTCGGGAAGGGCCAGGGTGCTCATATGCTCTCCATTTACATATAAATTACTATGTAAATTATATGTAAGTAAAGGGCGTATTTCAAATATGGACTAAAGTTAGTGTTTTAATAAAACACATAAAAAACAATAACTTAATTTAATTAAACAGGCCTTCCGTTAGGGTTGGCGCAGTTCTTTGGGGGCGGCGACACGACTTTGAATGAAGTACCGAAGCCCGATAGATCCTCCATATTGGTCCGCGAACTCGTGGGACTTCTTCGTTAAAGAGTAAGAATAGCGTCCCTCTGCCACAATCGCATATCGGCCACTGCTCCAAAGCTCTCCTTGCAGTGCCAGATCCAAACCTGTTTCAGAAGAAGAGCGCGCCGTCGTCCCCATGTCATCCGCGACGCTGAAGTCATTGTGAAGAACCGTGATGTTGCCCATAGGGTAGGAAGTGTAAACAGAGAGAGAGCTTGAGAAAGACGGACTCCACCAACGACGATACCCCAACGTAATATGCATCACCTGGGTTTTTTCGACGACGTATTTGCTGTCGTCCTCGCGGAAAAAGAGTTTGTTCATATAGATGGCCGCAATTTCAAGACTGCCTTTGTCGGAAACATCCCCATTGGCGACCAGTGAAAGTCCTGTGGAATTCAGTGAGTTTTCATCGGACTTGTAGCCTTCATAATTGGTTTTAAAAATATAAGGACCCAAAGCCGCATAGACATTTCCCCGCTGTGGAATATAAGCCAAGGCTGTTTTTGCAGTAAGAAGTGAGATACTCAGCGACAGAAAGCAAAGGATCAGTCTAAAATAATTCATGTTTGGAGACTAAAACGTGAAAGAGGAAAAAGCATCAACATCTTTAAAGACGTTTGTTTCCATCCTGCTTGTTCTGGGAACCAGTTCTGGGGCGTGGGCTCAAAAGCTTGTCAGCTCCACCGCACCTGGGACCAAACAAACCCCGGCAGAAAGCATCGAAGAATCCTTCATCAGTGGCAATAAAGCCATTTCAGAGTGGTTTGACGGGGTGGCCGAAGGTTTGGATTTATTTCTGGCCGGTCGGCAGTACACCAGAAAAAGAAATCCGACATCGGCGACGGTCTCATCAGCCTTTTATTATAATGAAAAAGATCACTATTCTGATGCCACCAGTTTCAACCTGAATCTGCGTCTGCCCAACGTTGAAGAATACTGGATGATCACGTTCACCAGTTATGATGAAACCAAAGAGCGTGGGGTCAGTCAGACCTATCTTCGTCAGACGCCGCGTGAGCGGGACTATGGAGCGACCTTGGGCTTCTTCCAAAAGTTGGGCGAGGTTCGAACATCCTTTCAGCCTCACGTGAGTTTTGCCGGGTCTTTCAAAATTTCAAATTCTTTGACCTTTGAAAGTGTCGCTGAGCGCGGTGAAAACTATCGGGTCAATCCGAAGTTGCAGTTTTACGCTGATGCGGACAAGGGAACCGGGGTCTTCCAGGCATTTAACTTTAACTTCCTGTTAACAAAGATTTTCACCCTGACGTTCATCAACGAAGGGGACTATGAAGACCGAACACATCTTTATACGGTCACGAACGGTGTGGCTTTGGGACAGTGGTTTAACAAAACCGCCAATATCTCCTACAACTTCTTTGTCATCTCAGAAAACAAACCCAGTTATCGCATGACCGGCTTTAGCTTTTCCACTTCTTGGAGTCAGACCATTTACAAGAACATCCTGTCCTACCAGCTGATCCCGGGGCTGGGTTTTAGTGCTGAAGACAACTATCGTGGCATCCCCGGGATGACTATGATTCTGGATCTACAGTTCTAAAGAGCGCCTTCCACTTTCAGCAGATATTCTTTTACCTCCGGACCCCAGTGATATTTCAGAATGTTGCCATTCTTACCCACCACGCGGTGGCAGGGAATCCAATAGCTGATGGGATTCTTCCCCACCGCAGAGGCCACAGCCCGGACGGCAGAGGGACGGCGGAGTTTTTTCGCCAGTTCGGAATAAGTGATTGTCTTGCCCGCGGGAATCTTCAAGAGCTCCAGCCACACTTTCATTTGAAAGTCCGTACCCTGAAGTTTGATTCTGTGCTTTTTCTTCCAGAAGTTCCCTTGGCTCCACTTCGCGGGGATGAAGGAGCCGACCTTAAAAGCATAATGAGTTTTAAAGAACTCAGCCAGATCACCTTCGACCCGTTTTTTTCCGGCATTATAGCTACCCAGGAAAATCAATTCATCCTGTTCAAAGGCGGCCAGCCATTCGCCAAATTCAGAAGGAACTTTATAAATATGAAACTCCAAGTCAGCCATGTTCACCTCATCTGTGAACTGACAGATCTATCGCAGAAGAAGCCCTTAGACAACCTCCTCGACGTAAAGTCCGCTGCAATAGCGGATGTCATAGGCATGAAAGCGCTTTAATATCGGGACGACTTTATCCCGTTCCTCTTCGTTCATGGTGACCACGCAGAAAAGGACATGCCCCCGTCGAAGCTCATCATCCGCTTCTGCCAAGAAGTGCCACTCGGCTGCGTCAGAAAACTTCACAAACTTGCGGAAGTATTTGCTGACCAGATCAGAATGGGTGGCATCTATATCAATCGCTTCAACCCCTTCATCACCTTCGAAGATATTAATATCAGCCTCGCTGAAGCCGATGTTAATCAGGGCAGACGCGGCTCTGCGGACGTCTTCGGGATTGGCGAAAAAGGCCAGCGTGTGGTGATTTAAGGATGGCAAACGACTTGGATGGGGCAGGTGTTCCAGCCGACTCATATCTCCTCCTTGGATAGATTCAGTATACGGCATTCAGATGTCTCTGAATGCCTGGAACCGGAGGTTTGCAGATTTGTAAATGCAGGCAGGACAAAGAACTGGAGGAATCAAAGTTTATTCAAACATTCCATCCATGGTGATGAACTTTTGATTGTTGTTTGTCATGCGTATGGATTGATAGAAGCTGTGCTGGCACTGTCCGCGCAACAGGGCATCGACTCCACCAATCATCGCTGTATAAACTTCATCAACGTTCAGGACATCCATCGAGGTGATAATACCCGTATTGGGTGCGATGGAACGTGTGCGTGACAGGAAGTGATCGCGGGAGGCGCACGACATCAAACCCAGGACGGCTGTTTGTTTGGGACCTGACGACAGCGCATTGAGCATCTTCTTAAATCCGGGGCGTTGGGCTTTGTAGTAACCGGCATAGTCAAGTTTGTTGGAGCTGCCAATAAAGACCGGAGGCGCAAAATCAGGTCCGCCGCCATTGCGGGAATGTCCGAAATAGAAAACAGCATCGGCTTCCTTCAGGGCCTTACTGAAGTAGTTTTCCATATATTGGGTTCTTTGGCGTTGCTGTTCCCGATACTTCCCAAGATTGTCAGAAAGAAGCTCGGACTGCGAGGAAAAGCGGATTTCCACACGAGCCTTGATTCGGCGCCCTTGGATTATCACCTCGCGCCCAAAGACAGAAGAGCTTTCGGAGCTTTGTTGGAATCCGCAGAATCGGGCATTGCCACTACAGCGCGAAGTCAGAAGTTCTTTCAGGGCCTCAAAGGCACCGATGTCCATGGAGGGGCTCAGACCGTAACTTCTTCCGGAATAGCCGACGTTGCTTCCGGTGGTCCAATCGAAGTATCCCAGGGCGATACGGATATCCAGAACGCCGTCGCTAAGAATTCCACTATAGCGTTTTAAACAAATGGAACGTTTCTCGGGAGTCAGATTGGCAGGATTGTCAGTGGCTTTGTCCTCCAGCAGGGAAAGATAGCGCTCCCCCATGTTGTTGAACAGCTTTTCGTAGAGGTAGCCGGAGCTGCGACCCCAGCCGAAGGCTGAAGCGGTGGATGAGAGGCCCAGAAGAAGGCCAGCAACTAAAACAATCTGAAGACGGATTCCATTTGCCATAGTCCCTCCATGAGGGACCAGAATAGAAAACAGAACATGCGAACGCCTAGTTAAATTCCTTTGTCTTGTTCAAGAGCAAGGATGGGCCACGCGTTTCAGGAACTTCTCCAGTGTTGGGGCATAGTCGGTCTTAAAGTCACGAAGCCCTGTCAGATGACCGGCCTCTGGTAAGGACAGCTTGCTCCAATCAAGCTGTGTGTGGGGCTCAAAGACGGCATCAATATGCTCTGGTGGGATCAACAGGTCTTTCCATCCGCGAATCGACAAAATACGGAATCCTGCCGGGAACTTGGCCAGATCCTTGTGAAGGTCCTTGTGCAGGAACGGACTCCAGCTCAGGCCCAGGACCGGAGTCAGCGCCAGTCTTAGTGGCAAGGGTCGAATTTTGTATTCGTGTGTGTACAGGTTGTAGGCGGATGGCAGGAATCTTCCTGAGGGGCCACTGTCACAGACCAAAGCCACAGTATCGCTGCAACTTCTGCGGGCCATGGCTTCAATGGCCGATGCCGAGGGGTTGGAAAAAGAGAAGATGATCTTTTTGCCCGGGATCAGATTCAACAGGGATTCGATCTGATCGGCATAGATATGTTTAAGACCAAATCTGCCCTTGGCGCTGATCGGAAGCTTTAAAGAGCGAAGGTCTTTATGGTCACCCTGAAGTTGAAAGACAAAGGCATCAAAGCCCCAGGAGTTCACGAGCTTGATATGACGAAGAAGATGCTTTTTGCTGCCTTCGAAGAAATGAACGAAGAAGATCAGTTCTTCAAACTTCTTCTCGCGAGCTAAAAAGAACTCCCCATCAAAGGGGAGTTCTTGCTGAGCTAAGTCAGAGTAGTTCATCTAAGTCCAGTTCCGCGGGGCTCACCCGCTGCACTTCCTGCGCCAAGCGCGTAGTGCCCGCCGCACTCCTGCGCGAAAGCGCGTTAGTGCTTTTGGCTGTGGGTTGCAGATGGCCACAAATCAGTCCAGTGAGCAGCCTTGGTGGAAGCCTGATTGGCCTCGCCCAAAGCTTGTTCTGAAACCATGACTTTTTCAAGAGCGGTTTCAGAAAGGACTTTTCCGCAGGCTTCAACGATAGAAGCGTCGTCCAAATGGTGGTACTTGTAGATCTCAGACGGGCGACCGCACTTGGAGTGTTTGCGAACCGCAAGACATTCCTGACGAACACCAATGATAGAGCCCAAGTTATCCAACAGACCTGCTTCACCATCGTGAACGCTGACAACAGGAACGCGGCGACCAGCCACAGTGATCAAATCACCAGTAGAGATTTCTTCCGCCTTTTTCAGGTAAAGATCTGCATTGATGCCCAGTTCGTTGCGCAGGTAGTGGTAATCATTTTCGTGAGCCTGGATGCCTGTCAAAAGATCAGATGAAGTCACCACGATCACGTTCGCATAAATACCACGAGCCAGAAGGGCCTCAGAAGCTTTGATGGCTTCTGCCACCAGGGCACCCATAGCAAAGATGTTGATCACGTTGTCGCCCGGTTCATAGCCCGCGTAACCACGGTAATCAATCAGGAAGTAAGCACCTTTAAGAACCTCTTCACGAACAACAGCGAACATTTCTGCTTCGCTCATTGCGGAAACTTCTTCTTCGTTGGCTGCGCCTGCAATCGGGAATTCCGCACGAGCCAGCTTGCCTTCCAAGCCCACTTTGAAACGAGCTTGTTTGGAAAGATACTTCACGAAATCTTTTTGTTCCGCGCCACGAGTCACAAGACGCAACACCACACCGGATCTGCCGGCATTGTCATTCATCACGTGTCTGCGAATTGCATCCACCATGATCCAGTCAAGTTCCTGGCAGAAGTATGGCTCCCACGTGATCTGATTTGGAATCTGAATGTCGGACTTCCAGCCGTGCTGAGCACCTTCAGGCGACAGAGTCACACCCGATGGAGTTCCCACGCAGATGAAAGAGGACTTCCAGTACAAGTTATAGAAATATTGATCCAAAGCACGTTTCAGGAAGAAGTCATACACAGTCATCAGTGGGATGATTGGCACGCCCACGATGTCGCGCATTTTACCGAATGCACCCACGCAAGACATCACGTTGCCTTCTGCGATTTCAAAGCGCAGGAAGCGGTCCGTAACATCTTCACCAGGGACCAGGTCAGGAAGCTTGTCGTCTTTAACACCCAATTCAGCTTCGATATCCTGAACTTCCTGGGCACCAAAGATCTTACCATCCATCGCTGGATTCAAGTTCGTGGAAGTTCCCACGTCCGGAGCCATGGAGATGAACAGTTCACCCGGCAGTTTGAACGGTTTTTCATTGTCGGTCAGAGCTTTTTGCCCCGCTTTAAGTTCAGACTCATTCAAAGAGGTATTGGAAATACGAGTCAGTTTAGCAGTCAACTGCCCCAACATCCACTGGGTGTGCGGATAACTTGTCATCTTCGTGTTGATTTCCAAAGAAGACGGGATCTCGCCGAACTCAGTCAGCTTTTTCAGGAAGAATTCCTGATTTTTTGCTTTCAGGGCGTTTTGAGCCTTGATGTCTGCGTAGATTTTCTCACCACGAGCCGCCAGGAACTTGCCTTCAGCAGACTTTTCGTCAAAGCGTGCATAGAGAGTGTCACCTGTGATGCCCTGTTTTGCGCGCAGTTCTTCCACTTCGTCTTCGTGTGGAAGAGAAGAGTGGTTACCTTGTTGCGCAGCCGCTTTCAATCCCCAGCCTTTCAGCGTGTGGGCAATGATGATGGTTGGTTTGCGTTTGGATTCCTTGGACTTCATCATCGCTTTGGCAAGAGACATCATGTCGTGTCCGCCGAAGTCGCGAAGTGCTTCGTAGATGTCCTGATCTGCAATAGGAGTCAGGAACTTTTTCAAAGTCGGGAAGTCCTTGATCAGGCTTTCTTTCAAAAGTTTCGGATCATGAACCAGCAACAAAGCCTGAAGATCATAGTCCGTCAGTTCTTTTTCAAGGAAGGTCTTGAACGTTTCACCGTCTTTTTTCGCGAACAAAGCTTCACGCTTGGCACCGTGACGAACCTGGATCACTTCCCAGCCGTTGGCTGCCATAGTTCTTTCAACACGGTCTGCATCCGTACCGCCCAGGATGGCGTTGTTCACCAGACGGTGACCATCCAAAGATTGGCGGTTGTAATCCAGAATCCAAGTCAGGTTGCCGATCTCGCGCTCAGCGAAGTCAGGAACCGCTTCATACATGGAACCTTCACGGAATTCAGAGTCACCGCAAACAGCCCAGAAGTGAGCGTCTTTAGGAACTTCATAACCGTGTTCATGAGCATAGCGGTAAGCCAGGGCCATGTAACCGGCTTCAACAGGAGGAATACCCACGGAGCCCGAAGGGAAGAAGTTGTGCTGATCCGGATCGTAAGCAGAGTGGTAAGATTGGAAGACGTATTCGTCGCCATTGGAGAACTTACGCAAGCCGTGCATTGCCTGATTGGCTTCTTCCAAAGAAAGTTTGGAAAGATCGCTTTTCAGAAGATTGTCCAAAAGATAGTTGTAAGCGTGATCAGTTGGTGAAGCGTGAGGCTTGTTGGCAATGTGGTCGAAACCAGATTTCACCAGCAAGTGCAACGCACCCATGATGTGCAGGGAGCTTGCGGAACCTGCTGGGTGACCACCGATTTTTGGATCGCCTTTTTCTTTGTCAGTGCGATGATTGGCTTGCCAGATCATCTGGGTTGCCAGGTAGTGGGCGCGTCTTGCGATGGAGTCCAGAACCTCAGGTTTTGTGTTTTTTAGAGTAGAGTTATCCACGTGGTTCTCCTAAGTTTTTTCAGTCTTTTATAGCGTCTGCAACCTAGCACTCTACACTGTAGGAGTCCATGGGTTTAAGCCCCGCAGCAAGAGTTCTGGCTCTATTTACAGGGGGCTTTGGAAGAGTTGCTTAGAGGACCACATTTTAAGCCTGTTTTCAGAGGGAAAAAGGCTCTCTCTGGGACGCACCGCTCAAATCACATAGAGCACTGTTTTTATAGGGAAATTTAGAAACTATAACCGACTTCTAAGCCTAGGGGGCTTGCTCTTCGGGGCTTTCCTCTATGGTTCCCTCGGGGGTTCTTTTCACGCGGCCCGTATCCGGTCTGGCGGTGCCTTGATGGCCACTGGGTTTGTGAATTGGAGGACTTGGTTTCTGTGTGGGCTTGGTGATGGGTGGCTTTGCTGGATGGTGTTTCATGGGGTCTCCTTTTTTAGAAACTCCAACGGTGCAAGTGTCGTGTCTGCTTGGCTGGAATAAAAGCGACAATCAGCCGGTCGCAGGGGCAGACCGCCTCCAGGGTGGGGGCAAGTTGCCTCGGGAATTTAAAGATTCAAACGGGAATACAGCCACTTCTTCAAAAAATCGAAACTGTTTCTGTCGATTGTCGAAGTTCTGGCACGTTTGTTTTTTGAATCCGCACAAATCCAATAGCCAATTGCGGGTGCCAGCTCTTGTTTCACGGCATGGACGTCCTTGTTTGCCAAATTCGGGGCTTCCAAATCCAGTGCAAACACGGCTTTGTAGTTCTTGGCAAAGGAAGAGCAGTTCAACTCCTTTGTGGGGGACCAGCGGATGGATTTCATTTTCTGTGTTACAAACGTGGTTTCCAGCCATTGACTGATGAAATCCCGTTTGGCCTTTTTAAATTGAACGCGGGTTGAACCTGCTTGGCGATCCAATGTCATCCAATTGAAGGAATCCGCAAGATTCTTTGTCATCATTTCTTTGAAGCAGGCATTGAATTGAGAAACAGCCCCGGCTTTGTTCAGGATGGTATTCTTAAGCTCGATTCCGCAGGACTTGGCGATGCCGCCGCGTAAAGAAATCGTTTCGATCTCAGTCGTGATTTCGTTGTAAATATTGATCTTGCGATCCAATGCCTGCAGGGCCTGCTGTTCCAACTGGGCGATAGCTTGCGACTGACTGTCCAGCTGGCAATTCTTGCCAGTGCGGAAGTCAATGTTGCCGAAGATTTTATTCTTTATGAATTGATAGCGGGCGGGACTGGCTTTCAACAGCTTTTCAGGGTTGAAGCGATAAGCTGAAACAGCTTCAGCGAAGTCCTCCCACGAGTTGATGCTGGCGTACTGGGAAACCCATTGCTTGTAATTAAAGTCCCCACGATGAGGATGCTTCCAGTCCACCGTCATAAAGGACGTGATCTTTTCCCAACCGGTGATTTTCATCCATTCTGGGGATTCATCCAGATCTGTGGCTACCACGTCGGACCAGTTGTGGGCAATTTCATGAAACAGCAGATACTTCTTCATGTCCGCGGATTCCGTATCCCAAAAATCGTAAAACTGCATGGAAGAATCCGCATAGACACGTTCTTCCTGTTTGGTCTTGGGACCGGAATGAGTCAGCTGTTTGATATCTGAAAGGGGCAGCAAGTGCGGGGGCACCAGCGCCATGGCCTCAAGAATAATATCGAGATCCCTGTCTTTGAAATAGCCGGCCCCAAAGTATTTCATGGGCGCGACATTCAGGCGGTATTTATCCAAAAGATAAAGAGCTTTTAGAGACTCCGGCTTTCCCATGATCGTTGCCAGGGCACACCGAACTGACTGGCATTTTTTTCTCGCGATTTCGATGCGGGGATCTTGCTCATCGTAGGCGGTGTTCTCGGAAGGCTCGATCAGGTCTTTAAAGTGTTTTACGTAAAAAGAGCTGTCATTAACAAATTTAAAGCCCAATACTTCGAAATTACTTTTTTCGGACTGGCGTTCTTTGTTTTGAAAGTACTTTTCCAGGTCCGAGGCCTTCGTCAAAACCGGATAACGGCATGGAGCGTTTTGCACTTCATGGGCCCCGCCGGCAAAGTGCTCAGAAGCAGCAAGTGCCGGTGCTGACGATAGCAGGCTCAAAAAAGCCCCGCCCCAAAGTGAACAAAGTCTGATTTTATTTAGCAATCCCGGCAGCGACAGCGTTCTCATTCTGAGACTCCTTAATAGAGGTCACTGCTTTTATAAAGCAGCTATCGTGCCCTTTATTAAGTAATAGGCGGTACTTGGGATGGAAGACATTGTCAAAGTCGTCTTGAGGTGACGATCTCTGACGTTTTTCCTGTGTTCGATAATTTTTAAGGGATGTTTTTTTAAAGAGCTCTTTTGATGATCACGCGATGAAGAATCAAGGCCAGCACACCAAAACAACCCATCAGCACACACATCGGCATGGTTGTGCCATTATGTAAACGGCTGACGGCGGCCGAGGAAAGAGCGGCAATTCCATACTGCAAAGTTCCCAACAGGGCCGAGGCACTTCCCGCACTTTTCTTTTGCGTGGCCATGGCACCTGCTGTGGAGTTGGGAAAGGTCATTCCCAGACTTGCGATAAATAAGAACAGAGGAATCATGATGCCCCAGAAGCCCCAGTTAAGGATGCCGGCGGTTGCCAGAAAAACTCCGAGCACAGCCAGGACCATAAAGATCTTTTCCAGAATGGCATCATAGCTCAGGCGTTTGAGCAGACGGGTGTTGATCTGCGAACACAGAATCAAACCCACGGCATTGGACCCAAACACCCAGCCGAAGCTTTTTGCCGGAATGCCGAAGTGATTGATAAAGACAAACGAAGACCCGGTGATATAGGCAAACATTCCGGCCTGGGCGGCGCCGCCCGCCAAAGCGTAACCCATAAAATTACGGTCTTTCAGGATGCTGCCATACACTTTCCATGAATCTTTAATATGCACCCGTTGATCAGCATGATGTGTCTCGGGCAGGAAGGTGGCGATTAGAATGATGCACAAAGTGCTCAGAACCGCCAGAAGGGCGAAGATCATGCGCCAGCCGAAGAGCTCACTGATCTGTCCACCCAGAACCGGCGCCAGAATTGGAGCCGCACCCATCACCAGCATCAGCAGGGAAAACACTTTCGCGGTTTCCTGATGAGAAAACAAATCCCGCACGATCGCGCGCGAAATCACCACGCCCGAGCAAGATCCCAGGGCCTGAAGAAAGCGGAACAGAATCAGCATTTCAACGTTTTTGGTGAACGCACACACAACCGATGCCAGGGCATAAATGCTCAGCCCGACATATAAAGGTTTCTTGCGCCCATAGCGATCCGTCAGCGGACCATAGAAGATTTGACCGGTGGCCAGTCCCACAAAGAAAGAAGCCAGGGAAAGCTGCACGGACGATAGAGGCACACCCAGATTTTCTGCAATCGCAGGGAAGGCGGGCAAGTACATATCAATCGATAGCGGACCGAAGGCAGTCAGGCTGGCCAGAAGTAAAATCAGAGCGGCAAAGGGAACATTGTACTTGGCAGTGGAGGAGTGCATGGGCTCTTCATAACAGGAAGAGCTGTGATTTGCACGGAGGAAGTCAGACGAGGCCTCTTAGTGAGGAGGCCTCAGGAAAAGCGCTTAGGTTTCCAGAACAAAATCCCAGCGGATCTTCACAGTACCATCGCCTTCAATGATTCCTTTGGGAGGATTCGGGAATGGCGCTGCTGCACGGAAGGCCTCAATCGCGGCATCATCCAGGTCACGCACGCCGGAATCACTTAGAACCTGCACGCGCACCAAGGTGCCCTTGTCATTCAGAACGATCATCAGCTTGGTGATGCGATCCTGATTTGTCGCAGCGGGGGATCGACCTTCCTTGAACATTTTACTGAGCTTTTCGCGCACGCGCCCTTCCCAGTGCTGGGACAGCTGCTTGCGAATGCGGTTGTAGTACGAGTAGTACTTAAACTCGCGGGTGTTCAAAAGGGTCTCCAAACCTCTGTCGACGTCCTTCACATAATCGTTGGATTGACTGGTCTCAGAACCAGTACCGGTGTTTTGTTCGCCGGTTCCACGTCCTTCGCCCAGTCCAGTTTTTTGTTCAGCAAGCTTCTGTCTTTCCATGGCTTCGTTGGCATCAAAACCTTTGAAAAGATCTTTGGCGATCTGCTTTTTGGCTTCTTCGGACTTGGCGGCCGTTTTCTGGCGACCATCACCCTTCGGTCCACTTTTGGTGGGCTCGGCCTTTTTTACATTCTGAAACTGACCGCGCTCTGCCGCAATGGTTTGCTTTGCGACCTTCTGGTTTTTGGCGCTCAAAAAACGCGTGTCGACCTCTTCCTCATTGGCGGAAGTCTCACTCTGTTCTACGACTTGGTTCGCAGATACCTGCAAGGCTTTCTTTTGAGCTAACTGCTCGGCCTTGGCAAATTGTTGAAGCTGGTCTGGAGTCAGAAAGTCGATGCTGACTGTCTCTTTCAGAGGGGCTTCATGTTTGAAAAGTCCTGCGATGTAGAAACCCGCCCCCACGATCGCGTGGAGAGCCAGGGAGAGCACAATATACTTTCTGAAAGACGGTGACTTCTTCATAAGACCTCACCCCTTTCTATCGGTATTATGACACTTGATATTGAGTTGATGGTGAGTCGGGCTCAAAGATTGCGACCCAAGTCTAGGGCCAGACTTTGACTCTTCTGTCAGGTGTGGGTGAAAATGATACAACTATGAAATTTGACTCGTGGTATCTGACAGATAAAGGTCTTCGTCGTGATTCGAATCAGGATTCCTGCCTCATCAATCGAGAGCTGGGACTCTTTATCGTGGCGGATGGAATGGGTGGACACTCCGGCGGTGAAGTGGCATCAAGCATGGCGGTTGAGACGGTTGAGGAGATCATGCTTCAACCTGATGCTCATAAAAAATCTCCACGCGAAGTGATCCTGCAGGCGTACGAAGAATCCTCCAAACGCATCTTCGATAAAGCGGCCAATGAACGCCCCGAACTGGCGGGCATGGGAACCACAATGGTGATGGCGTACATTCGCGGCAAACACCTGTATGTGGGAAATGTGGGCGATTCACGCTGTTATCTTTTCAAGCGGCCCCATCTGTGGCAGATCACCGAAGATCATTCACTTATCAATGAACAACTGCGTGCCGGCGTCATGAGTGAGGAACAGGTTCGTCAGTTTGTGGGGCGAAATGTCATCACACGCAGCGTGGGGTATGAGCGCGAAGTCTATCCGGATATCATTGAACGAGAGATCTTCCCGGGGGAAATTTTCCTGATGTGCTCCGATGGTCTGTCCGGTCTGGTGGACGATAAAAGAATTTCTGAGATTTTGAATCAAAATACACCTGACAAAGCTGTTAAAGCCTGTGTAGAACAAGCCTTGGCCAATGGTGGAGATGACAACGTCACAGTCATGCTGGTGCATTTCCACGAGTAAGTCTGTTTTAAGGAGCTAAGGTTTTGGATAAAAAGAAAGTCACGCTGTTTATTGTGAGCAATCAGACGGGAAAAACCCGTAAGCTTGTGCTCTCGGCTGCCTGGCTTAAAGCCATCTCCTTTATTTCTGCCATTGTGATCATTATCTTCGCTGCGGGTTTGGTGGATTATTTCGGTTTGCTTCTGCAGGCCATGGAAAATAAACGCCTGAAAGCGGAAAACGCCCAGCTCATCAAGCAGTTCCAGGTGGTTGAAAGTAAAGTCAGTGCCCTGGAAAATTCGCTGGAGCGTGTAAAGACCTTCACGACCAAACTGAAATTGATTACCAACGTCGAAGCGGATGACCGTATCACCAAGTTGACCATGGGCGCAAAGCCCTCTGCCGGTCAGCCCGTGGAAGAATACGAACCGATGGAACAGCGTGAAGACGCCGATGTGCTGGTTGAGCAGGATCAGATTTTTGCCAATAAAAAGCCTTTGAATGATCAGGCCGGGGAGCTGGCCAATGAAAATGCCGACAAGGACTATGCCTCTTTGGTCGTGCGTATCGATAAGGCTGTGAAGGAAACCCAGCTGAAAGAACAAAGTGTTATCGATCTTTGGGAAAGTTTGTCCGAAAGGCAGAGTTTGTTGAACTCCACGCCGAATATGAAGCCGGCCAAGGGCTGGATCACCTCACGGTTCGGTTATCGTATTTCTCCGTTCACCGGGAAAACAGCCCTTCATGCGGGACTTGATATTGCGGCAGCTCCGGGATCGCCGGTGTATGCTCCTGCAGATGGTGTTGTGGTTTTTGCCAGCTATGATGAGTCCTACGGAAAGCTGATCACAATTGACTATGGTTACGGTGTGACGACTCGCTTTGGACACTTGTCACAGATTTATGTGCAGGCCGGTCAGCGGGTGAACAAGTGGGATGTTGTCGGGGCGGTGGGTAATACCGGACGCTCCACTGGACCTCACCTGCACTACGAAGTTCGCATCAACGGTACGGCTGTTGATCCTCTGAACTACATCCTCGACGAATAGACTCCGGCGGGGCGACCGGTCGCTTCTTAAGTTTGGCAAATATCATTGAAATTTATGGGCCTAAAATTTTCTTAAGCACTAAACTGAAGTGGTGAGGTGTTTATGAAATTCACGGTGTTTCTGTCCTCTCTTCTTTTGGTGGCATCAGCCGGGGCGGCTCTGCCTCCTCAATTTTCAGAATGTCTTTCGCAAAACAGTGGCACGAATATGAGTGCGAGCGATGTGGCTGAAATCGCCAAAGTCTCACGCATTACTTACTGCCAGAATCAGGTCAGTATTGTGGGGAAGGCGGACCTTCAGGCCATGCTGGCTAATCCCAATGTGAACATCGGAATTTCGGTCAGCAAAACCAGTTACTCTTATCAGGATTTGTTGGATATGGCTGCAACCGGAACTTATGTTTTGTACGTGGATGGCAGTCGCCTGTCGCGTGATAATCTGGTGGCTTTGCTCAATGCCGGCGTCCAGATTGTGGTTTTGTCCGGCAGCGCGGGCCTGAGCAAGCTGGATTTGTTGGCCATGGCTGCGGCGAAGTCGTTTATTTTGAATGTGAATTCCGCTGTGTCGAAAACTGATTTACAGGACTATGTTCGCGCGGGAATGCAGATTGTGATTCGCACTTCGCAGGCGGGCTTAAGTCGCCAGGACATTCTGGATGTGGCGCAGTTGAACACGGAAAAGGTTTCGATTTTTCCCTGATGGGATTTGGCGGGAAGATACGAAAAAGAAAAGGGCTCCCGTTGAGGAGCCCTTTGTCTTGGCATTTGTACTGGAACTTTATTATTGGTTCATCACAGAAACTGCAGGCATTGGGCACTGAAGTTCCTTCAATTTTTTGCTAACCAGGTTGGCGTCAGCCTGGAAACCTTTGGTCGCAAGAGTCGTTCTGGCCTGATCCACGACAGATTTCAGGTAGCCTTGGCCGCCCAATTGTTTGTTACCGCGGCAAGCAATCACAACAGCAGAATCCATCTTAACATCCAAAACCGGATCGATCATATCGCAGAAGAACTGGATCGCACCGATATGGTCGATGGAAGCAGACCAATCCAACCAAGCTGACTCAAGTTGCTGACAGACCAGTTCGTTCTCACGAGAACCCACTGGAAGCTGTCTCAGATTGAAGTTGCTCATGGCTTGGCTGATCTCTTTGCTTTTCTTCATCATGACAGGGTCATCGAAGACTGTGCCCATAACAATTTTGATGCCTTTACCCTGGCCAGAGTCTGTCATGCTGAAAGAACCCTGACGAAGCGCTCTCATGTTGGTTGTGAAGGCGGCAACAGCCTGGTCATGCATAGTCTTTGTATGGTTGATCCAAGCAAGAACTGGTGGCTTGCCGAAGCCCCAAGAGCTGCGAGAACCAAACAGACCGGCTTTCAGATTGACCATTCGTTGGGCCAATTCAGAACGGTCGATGATGGAGTTGTCCTGAGCCAGCTCCTGCATCGCTTTTTCAACACGTTTGATCGTCAATTTTTCTGTTTCGATCAAAGTGTACTGAGCTTTCCATTGACGGTAGTCCGCGCTCTTAGAAAGATAACTTTCAAGCTCCACTTTGCTTTGGGACACAACACCGGAAGTGGCGTTCACAGCCTGGCGCATCGCCTGAATCCAGGAGCGGCCGTTCTGAGCGCAAAGTTTCAAGGCACTTTCGTCTTCAACAGACTTTGCTGCGTATTCAGCAACACGTTTCATCGAGTTCGCATGCACTGTCTTCAGCGTCAAAGCCTGAAGCTTCTGGGTACGATCACTTTGTACTGTGGCCTTATCCAGATTTACGAAGGCAGAAGCCGGGAAGGTCTTGCCGTCGGAAGCCCAGTTCACCAGCTCGTTTGCCAGTGTACAAACCATCAAATCGTCGTTGTTTGTTTTAAGTTGAGCCTCGACAGTTTCAACATCCGCACGGTCATTTGCCAGCTGATTGTTTACGGCTGCGAAGTATTTCTCAGAAGAATTTTTATAGTTCAGAAGATTTGTAAGCTCAGCTGAAGGTTTTGAGAATTTCGCGTTATAAAGATCCACGCTCTTTTCAAGCTCTTGGGTGATCTTTTCGATTTTTCCACTTTGAGCCAACTGCATGAAACGAACCTTTTTGGCCACCTTCGTGAATTGACAAGTGTTCTGAAGAACCGCTTTGCGGTGTTCAGCTTTACTCATATCCAAAGTGTTCTGATCGATCATTTTGGCAACGGCAGAAATACCACTTGTTGCAACCACACCACCGATAACGAACGGCAGTGCCGGAGCCAGGGCGGCATTCATGGATACGGCGAACAAGGCATAAGGCGCCAGGCCGTTGATCACGTCATTCAAAGCCAAAAGAACTTTACCCGTGGACATGGTCTGACGACCGCACTTGGAGTTCAGGAAGTTGTTGTTATTGACGATGTCACCCAGATTTCCCACGGCAGTCAAAGCAGCTGTCATAGTTTGTTCGACACTGTTAACGTTCACCTGAGCAGGATCCTGGGTTTGCATGATCTGTTGCAAAGCCGCGATGCTTTGTTTGATGGCGTTACCGTTGTCTTCGATGGATTTGGCAGAAGGGCTGCCAGTACATTCCGGAGACGTCAGAACTTCTTTGTTCAAAGAATCAATGGCAGAGATCAGTTCCGCATGTGGGCGGTTGTCAAACAAAGGACAGCTGTATGCTTCAGGAACTTTGGCTGCATTCATTTTTCCCTGAGCCGAACCTGTAGAAGTCACACGTGTATTGTTCGACGTGTTGGGACGGTTCGGAGGTGTGGAAGTCGAAGATCCCGTGTTCGTTTTTGGAATCGTCGGGCTGGTTGGCGTCACTCCAGTGTCATCATCGTCACCAAACAGGTTCAGTGAAAAGATGCTTGCGCTTGAACTGGCCCACACTTGCTGAGGGGGCACAATGAAGCTCGCGGTCAGCGCCAATGCCAGTGCGCCTCTTTGAACGTTCTTGAATTTCATAAAGTCTCCAGTGTTTAACTTTTAGCCACTTTACCTTTTTTCGCGTGCCATCCTGAGACATTTCGCAGGCTCCTATGAGTCTAAATACTTAGAATCACATAGTTCCTTCTAAACTTCCCAAGCAGTCACACGAGTTCAGGTGGCAACGATGCAAATTCAATGCGCAGGCTGCATCACTTTGAAACAAGTCTATGGTCGAGGTGACAATATATTGCCAAGTGAAGTGCCACTGGACGGCTCCTGACGTTTTTCCAGGGAATCCTCTGTTATTTGCTTATTATCTCCATTTTAAAGGGACTGGGGTCACTTTGCATGGAACGCTCTTTGTATAAGAGGTAAGTATGAGACTTTTGGTTTCCTGCCTTCTCTTTATGATGACCTTCTCCGGAGCCTGCTGGGCCAAGGTGGACTTGCGTACCACCAAGCCGCTGGTGATTCCCGAGGATAAAGTCACACCAAAGATCACCAAAGAAGATGTGGCCAAGATCATTCCCCTGGATATCAAAAAAGATGAAAGCACCGGATCTGTCATGAGTCGTATTGCCGACCGCGGATTCAATCTATGGTTTAATTCTGAATTTATGAAAAACAGCGCTCTGGGCCGAGCCGTGGAAGAAACCCAGGAAAAGCTGAAGACAGATGTTGTTGTTCCGGCCACAACTCCGCACGGTGTGGTTCATAAATTTTCGTTCCGTGTGGAAGCCTTTCAGGCTTTGGCGAAGATGGAATACTCAGGCTGGTTGAAGGCGGCTATCAACTACGATGCGAAGGCCTCTGAAACAGATATTCAGTTCAAAGACAAAGTCCTGGATAATAAAGATCTGATTGTCAGTCATAAAGCCAATAAAGAGCAGGGCTTGTCGATGATTGGCCTTGCCTGGTCCTGGTAAGCGTCCTACCCTTAATTCATGGAAAATATTGTTTTTATCTCTGGGAAAAGAACTCCCTTTGGAGCCTTTGGCGGATCTCTAAAGGATGTTTCAGCAACGGATCTGGGTGTGGCTGCCGCCAAAGCAACCCTGGAACAAGCCGGTCTTTCACCTGAAAAAGTCGATCATGTGATCTTCGGAAACGTCGTGCAGTCAGGTGCTGATGCCGCCTACCTGCCTCGTCATATCGGTTTGAAGACCGGTGTGCCAGTGGCGGTGGGTGCCTTTGCTGTCAATCGCCTTTGTGGCAGCGGTTTTCAGGCCTGGGTCAATGCCGTGCAAATGATCCAGTGTGGGGAAGCTTCTGTCGTTCTTGCCGGTGGCGTCGAGCAGATGTCACAGATTCCGTATGTTGCTCGCAAGGTCCGCTTTGATGGTATGCGCATGGGGAACTTTGAGCTGGAAGATCTGATGACCTCGGCGTTGACGGATGCTTATGCAAAAATGCCGATGGCAATCACAGCAGAGAATCTGGCCGTGAAGTATGGCATCTCGCGTGAGCAATCTGATGCTTATGCGATTCAATCCCAGCAAAGATTCAATGCAGCGGTTGAAAAAGGCTTCATGAAGCAGGAAATCTGTCCGGTGACTGTCGAAGGTCGCAAGGGCGCGGTGGTTGTCGAAAAAGACGAACATCCAAAGCCGGACTCAACGCTTGAAAAGCTGGCGACTTTGAAGCCGGTCTTTAAAAAGGACGGTCAGGTTACGGCAGCGACGGCCTCAGGTATTGTGGACGGTGCGGCCTGTTCGCTTCTGATGAGCGAATCCAAGGCCAAAGAACTGGGGCTGAAGCCGATGGCTCGCATTATCAGTTATGCTTCTGTAGGTTGTGATCCGACGATCATGGGTATTGGACCTGCGGGGGCGGCTCGCAAGGCTTTGGAAAAAGCGAACCTGAAGTTGGAACAAATGGATTTGGTGGAAGTGAATGAAGCTTTCGCTGCTCAATATCTTGCGGTCGAAAAAGAACTAAAACTCGATCCGGCTAAAACCAACGTGAACGGCGGTGCGATTGCTGTGGGTCATCCATTGGGGGCTTCAGGAACTCGTATCATGAATCATCTGGTTTATGAGCTTCATCGTCGCGGTGGGAAGTACGCTCTGGGCTCTGCATGTATTGGCGGCGGTCAGGGTATTGCGATCATCATCGAAAAAATCTAAAACTTTGCCAACCCCGGAACGACTGTTGCCGGGGTTTTTGTTAATTCGCCCTTTTAGTGAAAGACTCTCTTCATGGAATTTAATCTTCGAGAACGTACAGCATTGATCGTCGGTCCTTTTACAACAACCGTGCAAAGCCTGGTGATGGGGCTGACTCAAATGGGGTCAGACTGTGTTTTGTTGGATTTCGACAATACGGCCAGTCAGCGTTTTTGCAATCAAATCAATGATGCGCGCGAAATCAACCCAAAGTTTGGCAGAGCTTTGGGGGTGAAATCGGCTATGAAAACCGCTGACGATATCAAGGATGCGGTGGGAACAGCGGCGCAGTCTTTTGGCAGCGTGGATCTGTTTATTGATGCACAAACGTACAACAAACAGAATCGCTACAAAATTGGCGACAGTATTGACTATCTGGATGAAGAGATTCAACACAACTTTAAATCTTCTGTGATGCTGACTCATGCTGTTCTGAATTTTTTGAAGAATCGCAAGCGCGGCAGAATTTTGTACCTGCTTAATGAAATTTATCCGGATCCTATTCTGGCCGGAGCTCGCGGGGCGTTGGTGCCCTTTGCGCAGTCTTTGGCAAAACAGGTGGCAGAGCATAATATCACCGTGAATGTCTTGAAATTGGGACTGACCGAAGAGTATATTCTGGCCCAACACCCGGAAGCCAAATCCATCAAAGAAGCAGTGGAGGCGTTAAAGGTGAAGGAACCGCATCTTAGAATCACTGAGCCTGACAAGGTCACCAACACCGTGACTTATCTGGTCAGTCAGTTCGGAGCTGCGGTGAACGGTCAGGTTATTTCTTTAAGTTAGGTGAGGTATGCAGCAGGGTAAGCTTATCATTCGTCCGGCATCGGTGATGTTTCAGTGGTGGGATTTTATTCCCCACTACACTTTGAAAGACTGCTGGAACAAGGCGCCTTTGGAGCTCGATATTTCCGAGGTCCAGGCGATCTACAAGCGCGGTCCTGCGTACCTATATCACTGCCGTCGTCAGGATGTGAACTATCTGGTTTACCTGGGTGATGTGCCTGAGGGGTTAAAGCACATCCCTGTTCAAGAGGTGGGTCCCTTTGAGGTCGTGAAGGTCATCCGCAATTTTCCCTCTAAATGGAAAAAGGCCTTCCCCAAGTTGCTAGGTCTGGCCTTTGTCACGATTGTCCTTTTGAAAATGTTCTTTGCTTTCCGAAGCTAGGCGGAATCTTTCCGCCTAGAGTTTCAGACCTTTCAGAATCAATTCTGCCTGTCTTAGATTTTCCGGTGCCACATAGATGCGGTCGATGATACGAGCGCCTTCATAGCGTTGGAAGATCTCGGTGGTCTGATTGATCGGGGAGGGCTGGGCCCAGCGGTCATATTGATCCACAACGTAAATCTGCAGCGCACGCTCTTCCGGGGAGGCCGTGTGGTACTTGGACAGACGCGCCTTGGAACTGGTGCGGATGACCTCAATACCGTCAGCTTCCAGTGCCTTCTTGATGGCTTCCGGGCTTTCTGATTCAGCGGTGTTGTGTTGCTCGATCAAAACCTTGAACGGCTTTCTTTGGGCGATTCGTTGTGCCCAAGGGTTGTTGGCGCCAGACAGATGTTCGTGTAGGCGATAGTCGTTGTACTTGGTGTACTCGTTGATATCTCCTGGCAAAACGAACGTACAGTCAGGTGACGTCAGATAGCGGTTCAGCATTTCCTCGTAGATGATGCTTTTGTGATGGCAATAAACCATCAAGTGCATGTGATGACGGGAAATCAGGAAGTCATCGAAAGAATAAAGGGCACGGCGGTTCAGGCCCAGATACATTTTGTTTTCTTTGCGATGGAAGGTCATGTTCTGAATCAACCAGGACAGATCAATTTTGCCGTAATTGGTGCCGCAGAAATAACTGTCGCGTTCCAGGTAGTCCATGCGGTCCACATCCAGTTCACTGGAAACCAGCTGACTTAGGATCGGACGGAAATCGACGCCGTTGTCGATGAAGAAATCATCCGGGCAGTGCAGGGCCTTGTCGATCAGGCACGCCACGTGGATCGGCTGAATGTCAGGGAACTGGGTGCGCAGGGTTTCAGAGATTGCGGAGTCCGTAACGTATTTGATCGTGTAGTCTTCGTGATTGGCACGGCGGTTGTGGTTCATCACCGTGTGGGCTTCTTCCCCGTACTGTTCCTGTTCTTTATAAAGTTGAATCTTCAACTCAGACAGATGTGGCATGACCTGTTCAGTGGTGTGGCTCAAAGGGCCGTGTCCCACGTCATGTAACAAAGCCCCCAGGCGCAGCACCTGGCGGAAGCGAGTTTTCACAGAAGGTTTTGAAAAGGGATAAACCCGGAAGATCGCATCGAAGGTTTCGCCAGCCAGATGGCCCACGCCGACAGAGTGAATGTAGCGGTTGTGGGTGGCACCAGGAAAACTGAATTCCGCATAACCCAGCTGCTTGATCGCGCGCAGGCGTTGATATTCGGCGGTATCCAACACGGCCACTTCAGGTTCAGAGTAGTATATAGAGCCATGAACAGGATCGCGAATTTCCATCTTTTCTCCTCTGGGGGCAGCACTGCTATGAGACTCAATTAGCGGGTCTCCTCAGGCTATGTCAAACAGCTTCAATTAAAGATAAAGGACCTTCGCCCCAAGGCCTATATATGCCTATTTGATACAGGACCTAGGGCTAGATACAGGGTTCTTATGGCGCTGGGTGCGGCAACATCAAATGAAAAAAGTTCATTGAAAATCAATAGTTAGATTTCCCACGGGCGAATCTGCAGCCACGGGCTGATACAAGCCCTAGGGCCAGAAATGTAAAAAATTGAGACGTATCACTTTAGGAATTTCTGGGGACTCCGATGAGTAAGGTAAGAAATGAATCGCCCAAGGGCACCACGGTAGGTGCACCGAGTTTCAAGGATCGAAGCTCGGAAATCTTCAAGGAGGAGGAAACATGGGTCTCAGAATTAATACGAACAGTGCTTCGTTGAATGCTCAGAGAGTTCTCTGGGGGACGAAGATCGGTCTGGATAAGAGCATGGAAAAGCTCGCTTCCGGTTTCCGCATCAACAGAGCTGGTGATGATGCCGCCGGCCTAGCGATCTCTGAGAATTTGAAAGCTCAGATTCGCGGTCTGAAACAAGCATCCCGAAACGCTCAAGACGGTATCTCTCTGGTTCAAGTGGCCGAGGGTTCCATGAACGAGATCTCTTCGATCTTGATCCGTCTAAGAGAATTGTCCGTACAGGCAGCCTCCGATACTATCGGTCCTGTAGAAAGACAGTTCCTGAACGTGGAATACGATCAATTAGTGTCA
The DNA here is from genome assembly GCF_055397015.1 of Bdellovibrio sp. HAGR004. Classification (NCBI taxonomy): domain Bacteria; kingdom Pseudomonadati; phylum Bdellovibrionota; class Bdellovibrionia; order Bdellovibrionales; family Pseudobdellovibrionaceae; genus Bdellovibrio; species Bdellovibrio sp. HAGR004. Next base: position 489,907 of record NZ_AP029176.1, read on the forward strand.
GAGATCGACCGTATCTCCGAAGGCACAGAGTTCAACGGAACTCAGTTGTTGGCGGGTGTAGGTTCCATCCTGGACTTCCAAGTTGGTACCAGAAATAATCCTGAAATCGACCGTATCTCTTTCGATGCTTCCAAAGCTGACGCAAACTCTGCCGCTTTGGGTGTGAACCTGACCTCTGTTGCCGACAAAGCTTCTGCTCAGAACGCTTTGGCAGCGATTGACCAGGCGATCGTCAGTGTCTCCGCAATGCGTGCAGACTTTGGTGCGATTCAGAATCGTCTTCAATCTACAGTTTCAAACATTCAAGTGTCTGTAGAGAACATGTCAGCTGCGAACTCTCGTATCAGAGACGTGGATGTGGCTGAAGAGACATCTGAAATGACCAAGAACAACATCTTGTTGCAAGCCGGTACTTCCGTCCTAGCACAAGCAAATTCCCAAGCTAACGTAGCACTTGGACTCTTGAACAAGTCATTCCAGGGTTAATCCTTGGAGTGACCTAGGTTCCCGATCTTGACTGATCAAGATCACCCTCAAGTGTAACGACCCGAGCTCTGTAAAACGAGCTGACAATTTGATCTGTTTCCTGCGACCGAGGCCGTCTTTCACGGCGGCCTCATTTTTCAGTCACATCTTGACTGACGGGGAGTGGATTTAAGAAACAGGATTCTGCATCCAGTTTCTGAATGTGTGACCGATTTTTTTGATAAAGGACTCCGTTGCGAGTGACCTTGTCCGTCAATTTTAGATGCTGCTTTTTCTCTTCTGCAGTGACCGATTTTTCAGAAAATTTTCCCTCAGCAAAAATAAAAAAGAAAAGAAAAAAACTGGACTCGAGCCGTTGTAATTTATTTCCGAAAAGTAAGCAGGGAACTGTATCGCAAGTTCCGAATATTAATTTTACAGGTGCACGGATCGCGCCTTATGCCAACGGATGGCACATTTTCACGGAGGAAGAACTATGAAGCACGGAGGATAGAATGGGATTAAGAATCGGTACCAATGTGGCAGCGTTGAATGCACAAAAAAATCTGTACATGACTAACATCAACGCAAACAGATCAATGGCAAGATTGGCTTCTGGAATGAGAATCAATCAAGCTGCTGATGATGCTGCAGGTCTTGCGATCAGCGAAAACCTCAAAGGACAAATCAGAGGTTTAAGACAGGCCAACCGAAATGCCAACGACGGTATTTCTCTTGTGCAGGTCGCGGAAGGCAGCTTGAATGAAGTCTCCAATATGCTCATTCGTTTGAGAGAGTTGGGTGTACAGGCTTCCTCTGACACTATTGGTGAAACTGAAAGAAAGTTTTTGGACGTTGAGTATCAACAGCTGAAATCCGAGATCCAGCGTATTACGGAATCCACGGTTTTCAACGGTTACGAGCTGCTCAACGGTACTGGTGGAATGATTGATATTCAGGTCGGCGTAAACAACGACCCGTTCCGTGATCGCATCAGCTTTAATGCCGGTGCGGCCAATGCCACTATCGATGCCCTGGGATTGACGGCAGAAAGTGTGGCGACGAAGGAAGGAGCTCAGCTGAGCTTGGATACCATCGATCAGGCCCTGACATCGGTGAACGCGATTCGCGCGAACTTCGGTGCCTTACAGAATCGTCTGCAATCAACATCCAACAACTTGTTGATCGCTGATGAAAACTTGTCGGCGGCGAACTCCCGAATCAGAGACACTGACGTGGCGGCAGAGACCTCTGAGATGACAAGAAATAACATCTTGTTGCAAGCCGGGGTTTCCGTTTTGGGTCAGGCCAACCAGTCACAACAATTGGCTTTGAAGCTCTTGGGCTAATAAGTTAAAAAGCAAAAGGCGGCTCCTTTAAAAAAGAGCCGCCTTTTTTATTTTCTGTTCCCATGTTTTCAACGGACTTTCATTTAGACAAATGCCGCCCAGAGTAATGCGAATATTGTTGAATTGGGGCCTTCCGCAAGGCACGAACAAAGTCTATGAAATTCATTGCGGCTTTTCTTTGCAGTATGGTGCTTCAGGCTCAGGCAGCCTGGGATTTGAATGACGTTTCTTATTTGATGCCTTTGCCGAACAAAGTGGGCGAAGATTCTTTGCTGAAGCTGGAAAGCCCCGCCCGCGGTGGAGCTTTATTGCCCCTATCCTTTGTAAATCAGATTCCGGTCTTGGCTATCGATCGCAGCCGTGAAGAGGTCAACACCACTTTGCGTGTGGTGGGTGTTCGTATTGATCCTTGCTTCCCTCTGCCAACGCCTCAGTCTTGCCAGCGTCAGATTCGCCTTGTGTGGCAGCCGATAGAATTATCCCGTCGTGATGAAATCCAGTCTGTGGATGCAGCATTGCACAGTTTCTATGTTCTGCAGGACTGGGAGTTTGACGGTCTTTTGAAAGAGCTGGCGGCGTGGAAAAAGAAACACTCAGTGAATACGACCTATCTGCCATTGCAGGTGCACCCGGCGTGGAAACAGCAAGGGGATGCGGCCCCGGCTTTTGCTGAATTTAATAAAATTATTCTGAAGTACGCTGGCGCCGAAAACTTTACGCGTGTGACAGCCATGGTGCTGCGGGGGAATGCTGACATGTGGGCCTTTGCGGGCTTCGAACCCACGGAGGGTGGCAAGTTGCAAATGTTGTCAGTGCCTCGATTGGGAGATCGCAAGGCGCAGTCCTTTATAAATCTGGCGGTTCCTCAAGATCACTTTGCGGGCGGGGGCATTGCTCCTTCACCGAAAGGGCCGGATACTTTCAGCAACCTGGCTGGAGAATCCATCCGCCTGGATGAGCCGGGGACAGAGGAGTTGATTCGTAAAGAGGTGCGGGCTGCTTTCCGCGTGGAAAATCCCAAGAATTTCAACCCGGAAAACATGGACTGCGTCAGTTGTCACGTGGCTCAACCGGCTATTCAATGGGTTTTGAATAAACGTCCGGAACTTAAAGTCGATCAACTGTGGAGTCATGAAATCTATGCCAACGCCAAATACAATCTTGGCAACATGAGCCCTGAAGTGTGGAACACTCACCAGATCAGAGCTTTTGGATATTTCGGACGAAACGTGGCAATCAGCCAAAGAACGATCAACGAGTCCGCCGAGGTGGCGGACTTGATCAACAGAATTACTGCGCAAGAGTAAGAGGAATCAAATCCACCGCAAAGCGGGCATTTTCCTGATACTTGTACTCGATGTCGCCACCCAGGCGGACCGAGTTGTTTTCCGGATCATAAGCCCAACCGCCCGCAACTTTGTTCGGGATGATCTGGCCACGGCCCGCATTAAGTTCTGCCGGCGTGCCGTAACGAACTCGAACCTGTAATACGCCATTGTCAACACGTGGACGCTGGCTCAGGAAGATCTCTTTCGCCAAAGTTTTTTTGGTGATATCAGAACCGATACGCGCCAGATCGTCACCGAAGTTCTTGTTCACGATGCCGACAATGTATTTTGACTTAATGGTTTCTGGAGATCCTTTTTCCTCGTTGGCCAGAACAATCAGTTCTTCCAGCTTTTCAGGACCAAAACCTTTGCAGGTGCCGTTGTTTTTTGGTGTCTTCTGAGTCATGTCAAAGCACTGAGGGTTGTATTTCGGATGAATACGCAAAGCCCAGTCCTTGTATTCGTCAGCGTCATTGGCCTTCACAAGAACGCCATAAACGGACAGCTTGTTCGCCTTGCCACCTTTGAAATCCAAAAGTGTGCGAGTCATTTGCTCCGTTGTGATACGAGAGTTTTTGATTTCATCAGCGTCCGTCAGGAAAACCACTACCAGCTGTGCTTCGGGGCGGAAGAAGCCTTCATTGACACCACCACGACCCGACTTTTCCAAAGCGGCCGTCAGGGGAGCAAAGAATTCTTCGTCTTCAGGACCGCCCTGAGAGTAAGGCGCAACACCCACGTTCAAAGAAGAGGACAAAATGCTCTTTTCTTTCTTCGTTACATAACGCTTGTTGTAGGACTGACCTTTGGAATCCTTGATGTAGCGCAGTTCGCCGATCTGGAAGGAGTCCTTTTTTGTTTTTGCGAAACGTTCAGAACTGTCCCAAGTTGTGATCACACCAATGTGGTAGTCGATCATCGCATTCTTGTTAATGCCGTTGGTAAAACGATCCAAGTTGCGTAACAGGTTTTCCTGGGCCGACTTCATACTTTCAGAATTGTCCGTCACGAACAGGATGTCCACTTGCGGGTTGAAGTCCAACTGGCTTTGACCGCCATCCTCAGTGATCCATGTGAATTTCTGTTCCTCAACGTGTTCATACTGAGGGATTTCCACAGGAGTCGGTGGAACTTCGGGTTGTTGCGCCATAATACCGCTGGATTCCGGACTGCAGGCCGCAACCAGCATCAAAGCAGAAGCATAAATGCAAAGGGCAATGACTTGTTTCACATTTTCCTCCTGATGTTCTGCGGGCAGGTTTTGGCTGCCACGTCGTACTTATCAAGTTCATCAATCCAAGGACGACCGTCATCCATGAAGACCAGTTGATCTTCACCTGTTTTTTGGAAGTCACCTTTTGAGTAAAGCTCTTGGGCCAGTTTCATGTCGGTATGAATTCTTTGAATGGCTTCAACCTCGATCAAATTCAACTTCTGAACGATACGGAAGTTGGCTTCAGACTCAGTCTTTGCCAGCTGCTTCATGCGGTTTTTAAGTTTCGCAAAGCTTTCCTGCTGGATCTTGGCAACTTGAGACTGCAAAGTGGGCTGAGTGTTGCGGTCCTTCAGGATTTCCAATGCTTTTTCAGAAACCTTGAAACGCAGCATTTCCTTCTGAAGATCCAGATCCTTATAGTAAAGAACCGGCAGTGTCAGCAGTGATTCCGCAACTTCTGAGGCTTTCAGTGGGAAGTTCACGGTCTTGGACAAAACCTTGGCAAAGGATTCGTTCATGCCGGTTTCAGCCAGCTTTTGAACTTCCAGGATACGGTTTCTTTGTCTTTCCTTAAAGGCTTCGTGAGTTTCAAAGACACCTTTGTAATCACAGATTCTTAATTGAGTCAGAGAACGCAGGAAGTAAGCCTCTGAATTAACAACCTCACCAAACTGCGGGCTGATCAGAGTTTTGGTTTGTGCCAGAGCTTTTTCGGAATCATTTTTACGGAAGTATGCCCAGCCTTTTTCTTCGACGGCTTCAAACCAGTAGTCGCTGCCTTTGGGGATTTGGTTGTAAAGCTTCAAGGACTCGTCAAACTGACCCTTGGCAAAAGCCAAACGGGCTTTTTTCATGGATTCTTTGCCTGAGCAATCCACACACTTCGGCAGAATCTCTTTTTCCAGAGTCTTGAAATCCAAAAGCTTTAAGGCTGTGGCATTGTCCTTGGCGGAGAGGGCTTTTTCAAAAGACTGACCCCAGTTCTTTAGAACAAGCGTCTCTGCAGCGCCAGCGACGGACGCTGTGCCTAGCAAAGAAGCGATAAGAATGTTCTTAAAAAACAAGCTACGGGAGATCATAAAATGAATCCGATTCCCAAAGAGCCCACAACAGTGTCCAGAGTTCTGGAGCCTGTGACAGGCTGATCTTTATAAGTTTGATATCTCATCTCTGCGCGGGCTGAGATGTGTTTCGTGATCCAGGCACCCACACCAGCACCAGCTGTCATCAAGCTGGTTGTGCCGCTGGAAAGAGTCATCTGACCACCACCTGCCAACAAGTAAAGGTCAAACTGAGTCACACCCATGTCCAGGAAGCTGGTTTTACCGTAAATCGGGTACCAGTTCACAACGGCCATGGCAGCGTTTTCCGGATAATCGATATCCACCGCATAGGCGCGGCCGCCGGCTTCGTAGTTCTTTTTGGCTTGATCGAAGATACGCTGACCCTCGTCGGTCAGTTTGTTGCCGTAATCATAGTAGCGAACGCCCAAAGACCAGCGGGGAGTGATATGATAATCAGCTGCCAGACCCAAAGACTGGGTTTTTACGTAAGAGTCACCACCGAAAACGCTGCCGTAAGAAACGCCGAATTCAACCCGGTTGCGTCTTTCAACGATACGGTCCTGCACGATGCGCGTGCGTGTCTGGGACTTGATGTTTTGAGCCATTTCCATCAATTCCTGATTTCCACCCAGGGAATCAATGTCATCAGCCAAAGTGGCCTTCTTCGCAGAGGCCTTACCAGCCGCCATCGCTGGAGACGCCATAAAGGCGGCGGCAATGACGGAAAGAGAAAGAAGCTTAAGTGTTGTTTTCATTATTGGGCTCCTTGGGAAGCCTGCTCAGGCGCAAAACGAATTTTCAACTGAGTCAGGGATTCTGGAGTTGACAGTCCATTTGGACCATAAACTTTAAAGCTAAGGCGAACACGCACCCCATTAGCATTCACCATGAATGTCCCATCTTTCGCCAGTTGCGGTTGCACAGCGATCTTCTTTGTGTCGAAGACCAACTTGAACTTCCAGCGAGAGTCCCCAAGGTATTCAGGATCTTTTTGTTTCGAATCAGCAATAACGTGACGAGAGCCATCCAACTCCAGGAAATCGTTCCCGGCTGTGTAGCTGACACCATCATAGCTCACAACTAGACGTGGCTTCTGCTGGCTGCGGCCGTCGATGCCTGGTACTTTCACCGTGACGGTAAAGACAGTTTCAAGGCCCTGCATCACTTCAGAACCCAGTCCATCCACTTTCAATTCAGACGGAGCTTCCTGGTTTTTGAACACGAACAAAGTCGTTTCTTTTTCACGCACAAGGCCTTTGAGCTTGTCAGCATTCTGGCTTGTGGCTGAAACAACCTCAGCGACGAATTTAACATTCACAGCTTTCATGTTGGCCGTGGATGCCACAGTGTAAAGAGCCGGGTTGTATTTCAGAATATAAAGATCTTTTTCCTTTTCAGAAGCTTCCAGTGTCGCACCTTCAGGCAGACCTTGAGCTGTCAGCTTGATCTGAACGCCCGGAATAAGAACACGTGCGTAAACTTTGAAAGAAGATTCCTGACCTTCGTTGAAGGTCATTTGTGCATCCGGAGTGATCACGATGAACTTTTCGTCAACAGTGGATTCTTCTTTCACCACGACTTTGGGCTTTTCAACCACAACAGTGTTGGTGATTTCGCGAGGCTTGTCGGGACCGTGAGTGATCACATCCTGAGAGTGTTTTCTCAAAGTTTCAAGAGTCGAATTTGGTACAGGATCCTTCTTCCAATCACCGCAACCGGCAAGGATCAAAGTCACTGGAACGGTCAGAATAGTGGTTTTCAGAAAGTTCATTTTGTACCTCTCTTAGCGGCTGCTCACGCGCATAAGTTCAAATGGGTAAAGAACGTCAACATTTACATTTCCAACAGGGCGAGGGAACTGCCATGATTTCATTCTCTGCAGCATGCAGTTTTCAACCATACGAGATCCCAGGGAAGACTGAGCCACTTTCGCCGTGGTGATTCTTCCCGCCGGACCGATCACGAAGTCCACGGCCACGCGTCCACCGATGGATGGCTGTGCCTGAAGACCCTTTTCATAACAGTAGATGATCTGACCCTTGTTTTTATTGATAACCGCGATGATCTGGTCACGATCCAGACCGCCTTCGACAGTGGCTTCTTCATCCAATGGCAAGCTGACAGCCGAAGTGCCACCCACCAAAGAGATCTTGCCGTAACCGGCGCGACCACCACCAACACCTTTCGTGCCGTAGCCACCCGCGCTTTGCGCACGACCGCTGCCTTCACCGGCAGAACCTGCGATCAGGCCGTTACCTGGAAGGTAACCTTTGATGCCACCACGGCCTGCGGAACCGACGCCGCCACCGCCGCTGCCCACGCCGGCAGAACGGATGGCCTTCATAGAGTTGTTATCCAGTCCCTCGTAGCCACGAGTGCCTTTCGGTGTGCCACCCAAAGCGGCCAACGCACCAATACGGCTGACGTCTTTGGCTTTGGCTGTGTTCACCTTGTAGGGTTTTGTCTTCAGCTTGGCTTGGGCTTTGGGTCTATAGACTTTGTTGGTCTGTTTGATTTTGGTTTGAGAGACCTTCACGTGGGCGCGAGGCTCCTGAACTTTTTGAGCGGGCTCTTCTTTGGGAAGAACGATCGTCACTAAAGTAGGCTCTTCTTTTTTAGAGAAATAAGAAGCCCAGATCCAGGTTCCCATCATCAGACTCAGAACGGCTGCGATATGCGCCAAGGTGGTCTTTTTCAGAACCACTTTCAGCTGCTCGTCGTCCTGGTCTTCGGAAAGCTGATAGGTCGGACTGTTTGCAGGCACTCCATTGGCTGCCAGACGCAGATGCCCCAGGCCTTCCAAGGCAACGCCTTGTTCGTTCATCTGGGAAAGATCAATGGTTTGCAAAAGACGGTATTCGATCTCGTTGGATTCAAGAGTTTGAAGGTTGGAAACCGCTTCGATACGACGACTGTCTTTCAAGTACACGATATTCAGCGATTCAGAGTCCACGGCAAAGGTGCGGACCTTTTGTCCCAACCTATTTTCAAGAATTAACAGCTTTGCAGTACTCATATTCAATCCTAGTTTCTTTTCTCGTCTTGGTCGATTTTGTCATCGAACCGGTTTCGACCACCCAGCAGATCCTCCAGAAGCTTGTCATTCTCAACGGTTGCTTTGGTGTTCAACGAACTCTGGTACTTACCTCTGAGGGCACTGCCATCAAATTTGAACGAGGTGCCGAGTTTGGGCCTATGGCTTTGCTCTTTTTTCACCTTATTCGCTCCTGTCGCCTTTTGAGACGCAGAAGCTGGTACCGCTAGTAGAGATAGCAAAAGGGGGGCCAGAAAAATCACCTGTTTCATAGGCTTTTTCCTCTCTGAATTTGATTTAAACGGGCTTCCAGGTAAGACGGCATCAGAGGGTGGCCCATTTTTGTCTCTAGGTATTTCAGGTTTTCAAGGTCACGCACATTGGACGGGTTTTCAGACACGGATTTACGTGCAGAAACCAGATCTTTTCTCGTGAATGAAGAACTGTCCAAAGCGTCGGCTACAGCGGTTTTCATGCGACCACGGCCTGGCAGTTCTTCCAGAATTTGCATTTCACGCAGCAGAAGCTTCTGAATTTCCGGACGAGCCATCTTGTATTCATTCGCCAGTTGCGCCAAAGCTGGAGAACTTGCCCACAGCTCATCCATTTTCTGACGAGCTGTTTTAGCCTTTACCAGATAAGGCTTGGAACGGCCTTTAAGGATATCAACATACTGCTTTTGCTCTGCCGGGCTCAGACCTTTAGGCATTGGTAAAGCCGCCAAATCACGAACCAGGCGCTCATTTTCAGAGGCCACTATATTCAACATGATCAGCTGGGCTGTGATGTCTTTCAGGGCCACAGATTCGCTTAGAAGTTTGTCCGCTTTCGCTGTCAGGCCCATGCGTTCCTGAATGGATTTTTGCACGGTACGATCATTCTTTGCGTTCAACTGGTGACGGGCAATCGTTGGATGGAATTGGCCCACTTTATTGTAGAAGTCCTGCTTCTGGAAGAACTGAGCCGCTGATTTACGACGAAGCTCTTTCATCTCAAACACGGATTTCAAACCCTTTTTGTCCAGGGTGCGCGCATAAACCAGCAAGGCTGTTTCATTCAGAAGATCTGGTTTTGCCTTCAGCTCTTTGGCTTGCACTTTAAGTTCTTTGACCGGGTTGGAGGACAACAGAACCAAACGGGATCTCATCACCAAAGCGCGCTCACCTTTAAGGCCTGCCTTCAAGGCGGATTTGTAGTGCCTTTCCGGATTCAAATCAGCCAGATCCGCCAGGGTGCCCAGGCGGAACTCGCGTTCTTTTTCGGACATCTTGGAGTTTTGAACCTGGGATGCCATACGGTAAGCATTCTTGAAATCCAGATGCTTTTCATAGTGAGCAGCCAATTGTTCGCGCAATTCATCTTTGCGAGAAGCCGGAACTTCAGGCATCGCAATCTGTGCCAGGGTCGCCTGAACGTAGGTGGAGTCTTCACCAGTCTTTTTAGCCAAAACACTGATGTTGTTATAAAACAGGATCTTTTCGTCGGCCTTCGCTCCAGAGACGTCTGTCGTCAGAACTTTTTTAAGAAGTTTTGAATGTTCTGAAGTGGAAGATTTGGGGTTGTTGGCAACAGCAGCCACCTGATTCATCAGGGCTTTGCGAGCCAGAGTTGCAAATTCAACTTTGTGAGCAGGGAACTTTTCAGAGTATTCCCAGGCCCACTCTTGCAGAACTTCCTCATCTTTCAGTTGAGCAGCGGCATCCAAGGAGAGATCCGCAGCCTTCTTACGAAGATCGGTATTGCCTTTTTTATCCAACGCCAGTTTGTTGAATGCCAAGGCGGCTTCTTTCAGATTTTTTTCCTGATAGCTCAGATATGCCAGCTGATAGCGGACTTCGAAAGATTTGGCATCGTCATCAGAGTATTTCAAGAAGTGCAGATAGGCCTCACGACGCAGTTTAAGGTCCTGGGACTTTTCTGCCGCGGAAACTTCATTGGCCAAAGCTGTTTCACGCTCTTTTTCAGAGAAAGAACGGCTTTCGCTGATGCTGCGATAAATCTGGATAGCCAATGGATATTTCGCCATATCCATGGCGATCTGGGAACCACGGTTCGCCATCTCGATATCCGAAGGGAAGGTCTTGTTATAGATCAAGTAAGCGTTCAGAAGATCCTGATCCGGCTTCAATTTCTTGGAGCGGTGAAGTTCTGTTACATAACGCTTCATGGTTTTCTGCAGTTCTTCGCATTTGGATTCTTCACAGCCGGTGTTTTTGAAAGCTGCGGCAGCTTTGGCGAAGTCTTGAGTCGATTGAGTGGTCTGTCCACGGTCGTAGTTGACCTGCGCCAGGCGAACGAAAGCCTCCAGGCGTTCTTCTTTGGTTAGATCCGGTTGTTCCAAGTAACGATTTAAAATTTTGTGCGCCGCCTGCTTTTGTCCCAGGCGGTCGGCTTCAGAGGCAAAGTGGAACATCAGCTCTTTACGGTTTTGAGCAGGAGCCAGAGACTCGAATTCATTGATTTCTTTGTCATTGATGGCTTTACGGGAGTAGAACGTCGCCAGATCTCTCATGATATCGGCGTGGAAGACAGGATCATACTTAGATCCCTCTTCGGTGTCGCGAGTGATGAGGTGTTTGTTTCTAAGCAGGTTTTCCATGATCGCGATGGCCGAGGAAAGCTTTTCCTCGTTGAAATCACACCAAGCCATATTGTAGGTGACCAGTGCACGATTTTCCAATTTGTCGTCTTTAAGCGCAATCACGTAGTTTTTTCGAGCTTCAGCGAATTTGTTCTTTTGGAAAAGAAGATCACCCAAGGCCGCGTGAGAACGGGACACGATGGAAGGATTGATCTTTTTGGCCTTGGCTTCTTTGATGATTTGTTCAAACAGGCGAATGGCATTGTCATTTTGACCGGCCATTTCATACAAGTGCGCCAATTGGAACAGGATCGGACCGTGTTCGTTGAGACGAACCTGACGAAGAAGCTCTTCGTAAATGGCAATGGCTTTTTGACGGTCGGCTTTGGAGCCTTTGCAACCGTCGCAGTTTGCCTCCACTTCGGTCATAAAGCGGTCACGGGCACGTTCAGCCAAAAGATCGGCCAAACGTTGTTGGGTGGGAACCCAAGATGGATCTTCCTTGCCGATGGCAGACAGGACCCGTTCCATCTTCTGGATAACCAGGTCCTGAGTTCCCGAGTTCATCTTGTCAGCATGGGCAAGACGAACATTCAATACTCCGAGGCAAACAACACTGAGAATGGTGATTCGTCTTAGATTTTTCATTTTCCAGGCACCACAGCAAATTTAAGTTTTTCGATACCGGCCAGAGAGCCTGCTTTGATCAAAGGATCCAGCTCGGCGTATTTCATTTCTGTATCCGCCTGGATCATCAACTCGAGGTCTTTTTCCTCGGAGTTCTTTTTGATTTCTGCCAGCTTGTCTGTCAGGTCACGCGCAGCAATTCGTTTGTCGTCCAGGAAGTAATTGCCCTTCTCGATGCGCAGAATCGGAGCCACCTTTTCGACACCCTGACTGTGATTGGCGGTTGGAAGACTGATGCGGGATGGGATTTGTGTTTCCATGCCACCATTTTGAGTTCCAATCAGCAGATAAATCACGATGATCGAAAACGCATCGATCAGTGAAGTCAGCGGCAACGCCAAAGCCAGATCACGACGAAGCGGGCTTTGTTTTTTGCCGCCACCACCCAATGCAAGAGCTTCTTTCATTGGAGAGCGTTTGGCTGTGGAAGTTTCCAAAAAGGATGTCTTTTTCATAGTTCCTACCCCAGCGGGGACAAGCCCACGCCTTCAAAGGCACTTTGTTTAAGTTGATCCATCACGCGGATCACATCACCGTAGGATGTGTTCGCTTCTGGACGCACAACACTTGTTTTAAGATCTGGATACTGATCGCGAAGCGCTTTGAGTTTTCCTTCCAAAGCTTCCCAGTTCACGCCCTTGGTGGATTTGCCAATGCGGGATTCAAGGACTTTGGCTTTAGGAACATCTCGCAAAGAGAGTTGAACGCCACCGTCAGCAGCCATCGTCACCCACAACGAAGGGGGATTTTTGGCGCCGGCTGTGGAGTTGTCTCCAATGGCCTGCTTTGTATCCAAAGTCCCGATCTGAACAAACACCGCCGTCAACAACAGAAAACAAATCAGGACGGAAAGGATATCCAGAATAGGAAGGATATTGATTTCAAAGTTCAACTCTTTCTTGTGGCTCATACAAGAGATCTTTCTTTCTTGTCAGATACCGGTGCGTAGTGGAAACCCAACTGGATGAACAAGTTCAACGCGGCTTTGTTCAGATCTTCCGTCAAACGGGAAGCACGGTTTTGCAGAACCGCGTACATGATCAAAGCAGGAACCGCAACCAACAGGCCGTAAGCTGTTGTATTCATCGCCAAAGAGATACCGTTGGAAAGAATCGCCGCTTTTTCAACCGGGTTGGCGTTGGCAATACCCGCGAAAGAGTGGATCAAACCGGTGATGGTACCCAATAGACCGATCAGGGTTGCCACGTTGGCAAACATCGCCAAGAAGCCAATGCGCTTTTCAATACGAGTGTTTTCCTCAAGAAGAATTTCATCCATCTTAAGTTGGATTTCTTCTTTGCCACCCATATCAATAGCGGCCTGAATACCCGCAGAGGCAACAACACCCAATGGCTCTTTGGCGCTCAATTGCAGGGAACGACGAAGAGCCTTGTCCAAGTTACCGCTTTTAATATCTTCAGCGATCGCTTTAGAAAGCTCTTTTTGATTGATCTTGCGATTGACGAAAAGAGCGATAGAGCGCTCAGCGATAATCGCTACAGACACGACTTGAGCAGCCAAGATAGCCCACATCCAGAAAGCGTCTGAAGAAGTAAAACCACGACCAAGTGACAATAGGAATTCCATAAGTCCTCCGTTAAAAGAATCCGAACCCTTAAGAGCAAGGGGGGTGCCAGAGCCCAGCGTCTCATTACGAGGCTTTAAAGGATCAGACTGTGCATTAATTTAACGGAGGTGACGTTTTAGGGCGTCACTATTGAAAAAGGCCGGTTTGATCTGTACCCCAAATTTCGGACAGGAAAATAAAAGACCCTGTCCCATTTTTGGGGTATTTTCGTATAAAAAGGAAGCAGATCATGGGCTCACTGTCCGAAAGAGATCGCCGAGATCTTGAGAAGAATCCGAATGTTCTAAAGGTAACGCAGTCCAATGTTGCCTATACCCCCGAATTTAAGGTTAGGGCCTTAAGGCTTCGGGAAGAGGGACAAACTCCTAGTCAAATTTTTAAAGATGCTGGTATTAACCTATCCTTATTTGGTGTGGATTATGCCAAGAAGTGCCTTCAGCGTTGGGAAAAGATGTCTACCCAAGAAGGTGGATTAAAGAAAGACCGCCGAGGTTCTAAGTCTACAGGTCGACCCAAGGGAAAAAAGCTTAAATCAGCAGAAGATGAAATCGCTTATCTTCGCGCGGAGAACGACTTCCTAAAAAAGCTCCGCGCCTTGGAGGCAAAATACGCAAACAAGAAAAGTTCGCGTTGATTAGCAAGGCGGTCAATCATCGGCCTGATCTATGTCTCAGCAGGCTGTGCGCTCAGGCTCAAGTCAGTACCAGTGGCTATTACTACTGGTTTGCCCAAAGAGCATCTCCCCAGGTCATCACAACAGACGCGGAATGGGTGCAAATCATTTTTGCGTATAGAAGGGGTAAAGCCGGCGCTAGGACAATAAAGATGCTTTTGCAACGCCACTTCTGGATCAACATGAACCTGAAGAAAATTAGACGGTTAATGAAGAAGTACGGCCTTCAGGCGACTATCCGACGTAAGAATAAGTACAAGCAAGGCTGGGCATCAGGTGAGGAACACCGGGTAAGTCCGAACATCCTAAGCAGGCAATTTAATGTTGAAAAGAAAGACACAGTTTATTCAACAGACATTACCTACTTAGACTATGGCAAAGGAAACAGGGCTTATCTGTCAGCCGTAAAAGACTTGGCAGTGAAAGATATCGTCCACTATACGGTTTCTCCTGGAGCTGGACTACACGTTGCGATTCGAGGCCTGGAAGACCTATTCAGCCGAAAGCCAGAGAGTTTGATCATGCATTCGGACCAAGGGTGTCACTATACATCCAAGACGTATCGAGATCTTTTGTCTAAGTGGGGTGTCACCCAGTCCATGTCCAGAAAAGGCAACTGCCTGGACAATGCGCCTATAGAAAGTTTTTTTGGTCATTTAAAAGATGAAGTGGATCTTCAAAGTTGCCATACGTTTGAGGAATTGGTAGCAGAGATAGACCGTTATATTAACTACTACAATAACGAACGTCCCCAATGGGGCTTAAAAGGAAAAACCCCGGCAGAATGCCGAGGTTTCACTTAGAGGACCCTTTTATTTATCTGTCCACTTTTTGGGGTACAGATCAGTTGCCCGGCCTTTAATTTTATTCTTCAATTGCGGCTGTGATGTTTTCCCATAGCATGGGGCTTAACAGCTCTGAGCCGATCATCATAACGGGCTCAGCGTCTTTGGCGCGGCCACGCTTGGCTTCGGTGGGCAGGTGCCCTGTGCCGCCGTTCAGTTCAAACCAGGAACGACGAATTGCCAAAGAATTTGAAACAAACAGGTGAGGGAACTGTTCCAGTTCCTTTTTGTTGGCTCTTCCATATTCAAAGGTGCTCAGCACGTTGAACTTTCTGGAGGTCTCAATCGACTCCAGTCTTTGGAATCCCAGCTCCATCAGATATTTAAACTTCTGCCGACCGGGTTGTTTGGAGGTGAAGATCAGATCCAGATTTCCGGAAAGGAAATTGGCTTCCAGTTCGTTCAGATCGAAGATATCCAAGGTGATCTTTTTAACGCCCACTTCTTCAAAACACAGTCGAGAAGCGTTCAGGGCAAAGTCGGAAAGACCCTCCAGGGTCCCGATGTGAAGTTCTGCCACCATCTGGTTGTTGCTAATACCCTGCAATTCAGTTTCCAAACGACGGATGGACTTTTCAAAGATCTCTGAAAGCTGAAAGGCCACGCTGGTCCATCCGGATTTTCTTTTGGCCGAACGATCCAGCAGAACGATTTTCAGCTCGTCCTCGATTTTTGCGATAATACGGGAAAGCTGAGGTTGGCTCATGCCCACATGCAGGGCCGCTGCGGATAGATTTTTGAAGTTCACAGCTTTTGCCAGTACGCTCAGCTCATAATACAACTGTTGCATCAAGTCTCCGCATTAAGGTTTTCTGATATAATTTAAAAAGGCCAGCATGCCCAGTAAAGCCGCCATCACATAGCCGATGAAGCTCATTGTTGGCATGCCCATGACGTTACTTCCGGTAGGGTGAACAAAGATAAACGAGGAACTGAGAATCAATGCAGCAATGATCACCGCCAAAAACAGCAGATTCGAGGAGCTTTCCACCGATCTTTTCAGTTCTTTGATTTCACCCACATGCAGACGGAAGGCATGATCGGGGCTGTTCACTTTGCGCAGGAAGAAGTTCAATTGTCTGGGAAGCGAATTCAGGAAGTTTTTGGATTCCCGGGCCATCTGTGACATCTCGTGAATCAACTTGTCCGGACCAAAATGAGTTTTGGCCAGTTCGCCGGCAAATTCCAAAGAATATTGAAGGAAGTCGAAGTCTTTGTGGATCTTGCGTCCCATGCCTTCAATGGCCACGATGGATTTAAAGAACAGCATCAGGTCCGTTGGAACCTGGATATGGTGACGGGCCGCAATCCCTGAGGAGCGCATCAGAACCTTCCCCAGATTGACGTTCTTTAACGTCAATCCGAAATAAGGTGCAATGAGTTCGCGCAAATCCTTGGCGAAGATGTCCACGTTCACGCGGTCCGTAAAAGGTGCCAGATCGACATATTCGTAAGCCAGCCGTTCATAGTCTTCACGGGACAACGCCAGAAGCATATTGGCGATGGAGGCTTGCGTGCGGGAGTTCAATCGCCCAACAACCCCAAAATCGATAAGACCGATCTTGTTTTCCGGAAGAACAAAGAAATTTCCGGCATGCAGGTCCCCGTGGAAAAGACCGTCCTGGAAGACCATTTTAAGGTAGGCTTTTAGCCCCCGCCGAATGACTTCCTCGGGGCTGATCCCAGCTTGCAGCAGCGCAGATTCATGACTAAGTGGAACACCGGGAAGGGCTTCCATCACTAAAACACGCTCGGTGGTCAGATCCAGATAAACTTTGGGGATCTTGATGTTCTCATCCCCGGCGAAATTTTCCTGGAAGCGGCGGATGTTGTTGGCTTCAACCACGAAGTTGGTTTCAAGCTCCAAAGTGCGGAAGTATTCATCCACGATGCCCACGGGATTGTAGGATCTGGTTTCAGGAATATAGGTCACCAACAAATCAGCCAACAGGTACAGGACATTCAGGTCATCATTGATCGTTTGGATAATGCCGGGACGTTGAACCTTGATAACGACATCTTCGCCGGTGCTAAGACGGGCCCTGTGCACCTGGGCGATGCTGGCAGAACCCAGGGGCTCTTTTTCAATGGTTTCGAATTTCTGATAAAGGGTGTTGCCGAACTCTTCGCGCAGAACGGCTTCGACAGTTTCAAATGAAATGGATTGAACACGGTCATGCAGCTTTTCGAATTCAGCGACATACTCTTCGGGAACAAGGTCGGGACGTGTTGCAAGCAGTTGTCCCAGTTTGACGAACGTGGGACCCAGCTCCTCAAAGCTCATCCGCATACGCTCTGGCATTGAAAGGTCTTCAACATCAGAGCTTGCGTTGAGTCTTTGGATAATGAACTTACCGAGCTTTACCTTTTCCGCGACCTGATGAAAGCCGTGCTTTGCGAACACCCCCACGATCGTTCTGAGTCTTGCTGCGTTTTTTAGAGTCTTTCCGATCTGGCGTCCGGTGCTTAAGGCTGTCACTATTCTTCTCCGAATAATCGTTATTATCCCGGAGTTTAGACTGTTCGGCAAACATCAATTTTTTGCTGAGCTTTGGTTTGTCCGCGGCTTCCCCCTGGTGCTGCTCACGGTACTTCTCTGGACCAAGGATCATCTCGAGCAAAGTCTTGTCGGGGCCCTTCTTGTCTTCTTCATCCAGCTGACGTGGTTTCAAATTGTACTGCTTTTCAACCTTACGCAGCTTTTCAGAACTTCCTTCCGGGGCATCTTTGCGAACATCACCGAAGAACCGGGATTTTCCATGCTCCTGAACTTTGTTCTTTTGCTTGAAGCGATCAGGGCCTTCCTCGCGCAAGTTCTTTTTGCCAGTGTCTTTGGATTTGCCGTGTTTTCGGTCTTTTTCGTGTTCTGATCGGCCTTTGCGTTCAGAACGATCCGCATGACGTTCTTCATGGCGTTCTTTGCCGCGGGCAATATGATCTTTCGAGCGCTTCTGTGCATGCAGTTTCTTTAAAACCGCTGCCGCAGATCTTTCCGCACTGGTTTGTTCGTCATGTTCATCCTTGTCCAGCCCGGCCAGCGCAAAGTTGATTTGTCCCTGCTCGGGATCGGCGGCCACCACCTGAATACGGATGTTGTCACCAATATTGTACGAGAAGCCCGAACGTTTTGCGACCAGGCGAAGATTCTCTTCGTCGAACTCAAAACGATCACCACCCAGATCATCCAGACGAACCAGACCGTCGATGTCGTATTCGCGAAGTAGCACGAACACTCCGAATTTCGCCACGGAGCTGATCATGCCATCAAATTCCTGACCCACGAATTTTTCCATGAAGCGGGCTTTTTTGATGGACTGAACCTGACGTTCGGCTTTCACCGAGCGTTGCTCTGCCGCGGAAAGGATTGTTCCCGCTGTCGAAAGATCATCTTCGCTCATCAGGCGATATCGGGAATTTGGCATCACCTGATTTTTAATCAAACGATGCACAATCAAGTCGGGATAACGTCGGATCGGGGAGGTGAAGTGAGTGTAGAACTCAAAACCCAGTCCAAAGTGGCCGACGTTGTTCATGCTGTATTTTGCCTGACTCATGGATCGCAATGTCAGGATGTTCAGGATCTGAGATTCCGGACGGTTCTCAAACTCCTCCAAAGCTTTGGTCAGGCGCTTTTGCAACTTACCAGTGCCCAGTTTGGTTTTTCCGCCGAAGTTTTCCAGATACTTTTCCAAAGTCCGAATCGCCATCTCATTTGGCGGTTCGTGGATACGGTAAAGAGCCGGGATATTGCGACTGGCCAGGAACTTACCCACGGCCACGTTCGCAGCCAGCATCATTTCTTCGATCAAGCGGTGCGAGAACAGGCGTTCAGACCTTTGAATGTCGACCGGGACTCCGGCGCCATCAATAACCAGTTCTGTTTCCGGGATTTCCAGATCCAGAGAACCTTCCTTAAAGCGTTTTGCCATCAGGATTTTCGCCAGGTCATAAAGTCTTAAGATATGCTCTTTGACGTGACGGTGCTTTTCGATGTCATTGCCGTCAATGATCTCCTGGGCTTCACCGTAGGTGACACGGGCTTTGCTTTCCATGACTCCTTCATAGAAGTCGGATTTTACCAGCTCACCAGTGAAGTCAATCAGCATCTCGGCCACCAAGCACAGGCGCGGCACATGAGGATTCAAAGAACACAGTCCGTTACTTAGAACCTCTGGAAGCATGGGGACAACATAGTTCGGGAAGTACACGGAAGTCCCGCGTTCATAGGCGTCTTTGTCAATCGCGGTGCCGATTTTCACGTAGTGGCTGACGTCAGCGATAGCCACATAAAGCAAGAAGCCTTCGTTGGTCATTTCAACATAAACGGCATCGTCGAAGTCTTTCGCCGTCGCACCGTCGATGGTGATCAGGGCTTTGTCGCGCAAGTCACGACGTCCTTGGAAGTCTTTCTCATCAGGCAGCTCGCTGAAGTGTTCGGCCTCTTCCAAAGTCGCTTTTGAAAATTCCAGGGGAATATTGTTCGCACGAATGACCCGCTTGATATCAGTCAAAGGATCCAGTGCATTGCCGATGATTTCTATGACTTTACCTGTGAAAGGTTTGCCGTCATCCGGATAGCTGGTGATCTCAGCGGCGACCAGTTCTTTGTCTTTGGCGCCCATGGAATCTTCAAGTTTGATTTTTAAATCCTGGCCCCAGCCTTTTCCTTCATCGCGAAGGGCGCCGGTTCGTTCGTTCATTTTGTAAAAACGGCCCACCACGGTTTTGGTTCCACGCGAAAGAACTCTAACCAACTCGCCACGGAAGCGTTCACCACCCTTTTCCGGGAAAACTTCGATGGCCACTTTATCGTTGGTCATGATGCCTTCCATGGAATGGCGGGGAATGTATACGTCAGGGTGTTCTTTGTCGTCGGGGATGAAAAAACCAAATCCGTCTGGATGTCTTTTGATGGTGCCGTTGAGGATCTTCTTTTTTTGCATTGTCAGGCTGTATTTCCTTTTATTAGAGATTATCACAAGTTAGGCAGGCGAAAAGGAGAATCTTTGTGCGACAAAAGCGACGCCGAAGTCCTGTTAATGTCAGCAATTACTTGTGATTGAACAGATTAGTTATGACTCTCTGAGATCTTGTAAGAGGTCAGAGAAAAGAGAGGTACTTCATATATAACTGATTTCTTTTCATAACACAAATCTCGAAATTGTCCGCTAGCCGTATTTCTTAAGTGGCCGAATATATTTAGCTAATTCCTAAAGATGGTGCCGCCCGTGCAGCCTTCTTGGCTAAAGGGTCAATTTATGGTATATACTGAAATAGAAGGGTTTGAATGGGATATGAGGAAGGCCCAAACAAACTTTGAAAAACACCGGATTAGATTTGAGGAGGCAATTAAGGCCTTTGACGATCCCTACGCGTTAATTGATGAAAACTTAAAAAGACAGGTGGGCTCAGAAAGCCGTGCTGTTTTAATCGGTGAGGCGGACGGCCGCATTGTTGTTGTGGTGGTTTTTACCCTGCGAAAAAGAGGGAAATCACTGAGAGTCATAAGCGCAAGACGTGCCAGTAAAAAGGAAAGAAGACTTTATGAAGAAGCAAAAAGAATTTCGTTTTGATAAAGCCCGCCGGGTTAGTGCTAAGGAAACGGAAGCGTTCAAGAGAGCTATTGAAGCTACTCTGGGAGTTAAAAGACCGGCGCGTGGACGTCCTGTAAAGGCGGCTAATGAAAAGTTTCAGCCTATTTCAATCAGGCTGCATCCGATGGTTATTGCTTGGGCGAAGAAAGAGGGAAAGCGTCGTGGGGTTGGCTATCAAACTATTATAAATGAAGTCTTAATGGCCAAGGTTGCTGCATAGCAAGGGGGGGCTATTTAAGGCGAGGAGTGGTTGCTTTGTAGGTTGCTTGTGCCTTTTCTCCAGTAATGGTGGCTTTATTTTCCTTAACCGCAAGAGCAAGATCCCGACTTGCTGTAGCAGTTGAGATTTCTGGGAAAAGCTCTAGGTATTTTTTCCGACTAAAAGAGTTCTCCCCAAAGTATTCAAGAGCAAAGTGAATTCGGTCAGTACTATTTACTTTTTGCGGGCGCTGTGCGGACTTAAAATGTTTAAGGGCAGTAAGAATGATCTCAAGTGAAAACTCCAGAAAGGCAGTGGAGTCTCCAGCCTTATCGGATTTTTCTAAGACCGAATAGTATTGCATCTGCTTTTCATGGATAAGTGTTTCTGTGGAAATATACTCAAATACCGGGGAGTGTTGCATAAGGAGCAATTGCTGCCAGAGCCTTCCCATGCGACCGTTGCCGTCTTCAAAGGGATGAATAAATTCAAGCTCATAGTGAAACACGCAAGCTTTGATTATGGCGGAAGTTTCTCGGTCCTCTTTGAGAAACTTAAACAGTTCTCCCATTAAATGAGGAACTTGCTTTGCCGGAGGAGCTACATGACTTACCTGAGTGCCCTTAAGAATACCAACCTGTCCAGTTCGATATTTGCCGGCATTTTTAACTAGACCTTGCATAAGTAGCTTGTGGGCTTTGAGAAGGTGTTTTTCCTGATTTGGATTGAAGGAGCTGAGGGAATCATAAACCTGAAGCGCATTTTGCACTTCCATAATCTGCTTTTTAGGGCCCAGAACCCTTTTCTTTTCCAGGATGGCGGTTATTTGTTCTCCGGTGAGTTCATTTCCCTCTATGGCCAAGCTATGCTGCACTGTCTGAATTTTATTTTCTTTTCTGAACTTTACCGATGGCTTACCTACACTATAGCCCTTCATTTCCCCTATGAGTTCATGGATTTTTGTCGTGAGAGAAAGGACTTTTGAGGTAATTTTAAATGGGGGATGAGTCATACGGTGATAGTATCATTTGATACTATTACCGTAAAGGATATCCCCAAATTATTCATGCCCAGACCCTATTAATACCTGCCGGACTTAATGTGTTCCGTTTCACTTAGTTTGACCGGGTTCGTTTCAGATACTTTGACCACCTGATTTTTGAGGGTTTATTGGTCTTTCTACTCGCTGTCAATATCGTTGAAAGTTATTCGTCCCTTCATGCGGTGACTGGGGCCTTCAAAAATGCAAATATGGGCATTCTCGAACATCCTGTCGATGGCAGCACTTGCCAGGATCGGATCGGTAAAAACTTGTGGCCATTCTTCAACGTCGCGGTTGCTGGTTAAGATCATAGCCGAATTGTGCTTGCGTCGATCAAATAAATCGAAGATCTCCTCACTCACGTCTCGTGGCATTGTTACGACGCCCCAGTCATCCAAGATCCATAGCTTTGATGTTAGAATTTGTTTGAATAAAACATCGAGCTTATTGTTCTCGCGCGCTTTACGGATCTTTGTCCCAAGTCTTTTTACACTCGTACAAAAAACACTGTGACCAGCCTGCGCAGCGCTCATCCCAAGAGCAATCGCAAGATGACTCTTGCCCGTGCCGGGACTTCCCAAAAACAATGCAATTTCGTTGTTCTCGATAAACTTTAAATCTTTCAGATCCTCGATTTTTTCGCGCGGGAGTTTTTTATTGAAATCCCAATTGAACTGCTCAAAGCTTCTTCGCTCTGGGAACTCCGCTTTCTTAATCCTTTTTTCTACGGCGTTATCTGCCCTTGCATCTAATTCCGTGGATAGAAGCTCACTGAGCCACTTAAGATCCTGGCTGCGTTTTCCTTTTTGAACTAAACCCTCGATCTCTGCGGATGCCGCGGGCATTCGTAACTGCTTTAACTGATCGCGTATCACATCTATTGTCATAACTGTCTTTCCTTTCAGTGGGCCTGGTTGCTATGAACCAGACGTAAATGGTTTTTATACTCACTCATGTCGCGCGCAAACTTACCTCCCACCGTCTGCGCGGATAAAACCTCCTCATGACGAGGAGCTTTGGGTTTTGGCTTTGCCATAATATTCAATAGTTGATGAACTGTTTTTAAATTTACCTGTGATAACTCCAGCGCTGAAAGGCAGGCCTTGTCGATGTCGGCATTGCTGTACTTCTTGTTCAGCGTCAGAAGACCCCATACGCTGCGTGTATCAACAAAACCTTCGCCTCGAGCCAAAATAATTCCTACAAAGCGCTCAACATTGACGCCGATAATTTTTGCTTGCTTCAGATAGTGACCATGATCTTGAAGAGTCTTCTCCCAAGACTCCTTGTAATGATCTTTACAGGCTTTACTTGTGAATTTATCTTGGATGCGCTCGTAAACTTCTAACAGTCGACCGTTGCAGTAGATACTTACTTGAACTGAATTACCAATCACCAAAGCTATTTCGCCTTTGAGTCTTGTGTCTACTCGGTAGTACTTGTTTGCAAAGCGAACATAACCATCAGACCTCACTGTTGAGCGAGTGATGGTTTCCACTTCGTAGCGTAATAAAGGAAGAGGCTTTAACAACGAGGCTTCATCGTTAAGAAACACATCCAAAGGTTTTTGTAGGTGAGTCCCGTGCTTTCTCTCATTGGCGATACTCATCTTTTTATTCATGTGTGACTGTGCGCCGCTCAGTGAATATTGGGACTTATCGTAGGATTCAAAAAGGCGACGCTTCATTGGAACCATTCGCTCCACTTTGCCTTTTTTCTCTGGAGAATAAGGCGGCAATGCCTCGACAACGAACCCGTAGTGCGAGGCCAGTCTTTCAAAGGCCGGGTTCAACGTCGGCTCGTGCTTTGATGCCTCATGAACAAAGACTTTGGGATTATCAGAAGTCACTTTACGAGGGACTCCGCCAAGTTCCTCAAACATGCTTATTAAAACTTCGGCAGTTGTTTCAAAGTCGAGTTTCTCTACAACTCGGGCCATCTCGTAACGAGAATGCCCAAGAACGCCAACGAAAATCCAAATTGTTTTTTTCTTTTTTGTGACAGGATCGACGACGTCAAAGAGCTTTCCCCAGTCCACCTGCAGACATTCCCCCGGTGAGTGAACAAGCTCCATCACATTGCGCGCAGGTGCGGATCGCATAAGTTTGTGGCGGTGAATGTAGCGGTAGAAGTTAGATCGCGGGACAGAGAGCGGAAGCTCTTCAAAAATACTTTGCGGACTCCAGCCAAGTTCAATGCGCTCCTTGATCCATTCGCGCTTGGGATCTAAGATGGCATCCGTTTCAATGGCCTTCTCGCTGCGACCATCGCGCAGCGGAAACAGCGCCTCTGGGTAAGGTGGGATTTCTTTTGAGGTTTTGCAGTAGATTTTCTTCTCTGGGTTTGCGACGGCTACATAGCCATGCTCTATCGCCTGGTCGCGGATTTTTATGACGTAACCTTTGCCTTTACCAGTTGATTTAGTCAGTGCGGTGAGTGAGTGTCCTTCGCGAAGGCCTTCGACGATTTTTCGGTCCACTGTGATTTTCTCCAAGTCCTTTTTTCTGAGTTTCCGCATGCGTATTCCTTGCTGTAGTCTGGTTGTTAAACCAGCAGCTTAGCGCATGGGATCAGATGGAGAAAATGTGCTGAAAACGTAAGCAATTGCCCGGTCAAATTAGGTGGGATTTACTTCCCCCAAAGCCGGTCCACTTACGTGGGATTTGCCCCCCTTGAAACCGGTCAAACTACGTGGGATTGGACACTTAATGCCCGAATCATCATTTTTAATAAAAATTTATAAGTAAAATCAATTATTTACCATGTTTACCATATTATTTACATTTACATGGTAACAATAGTATTTATAAGTTAACATGTCTCTATGGAGACAGCTCGAATTAACACCCTTTTGGGGGACTTGATATCCTTTAAAATAGTAACAATTACTCCTAATGTGGAAATTCCAAAGGGGATTCCTCATCTTGTCTTGAAGAGCTATCGACTAACAACAGCCAATATTCAGGGGCTGGCATTTATCTTAGCTGAAGCCGCTTCTGATGAAGTTGAAATTAAAAAAATATTGCTACATCAAGATATTTTGAAAAAGGCAGCGGCAAAACCCGTCATGTTTATATTCAATGAATTAAAGTCTTATCAGCAGAAAGCTCTGATGGGTCACAAAGTAAATTATGTCGATATGCGGGGAAATATTTTTTTGCCGGATGCTTTGTTAGCAGTTCGGGCTGCAAATGAAAAAGCGGCGGCATTTCCTGCGAAGCTAAGTTTACGAGGTAAAGCGGCAATTATTAGATATCTTGTTGTGGGTGATATTCATGGGAAAACAGTCAGTGACTTCGCAGATTTCTTTGCGATTTCCAAAGTGCATGCCAGTCGTTTGGTTGAGGAACTTAGAACGTTTGAGTTGATTAAAATAAATAGAGAAGGTGTCAGTAAGCATGTCCATTTTTTACCCAAGCGCGAATTGTGGAACCAAGCTAAAGGTCTTCTGGGAAGTCCGGTAATCGCGCGTATATATTTGAACAGGAAAACCTTCGGAGCAAAACTTGCGGGGTATTCTGCCCTAGGACATCTAACGATGCTGGATGGCGGAATGGTTCAAACTCAGGCGATCGGCAAGAAAGACTTTTCCAAGATCGAGGCGCAGCTAAAAGCAGTTCCAAAAGAGTTGGCGCAATACTGTCTTGAAGTATGGGAGTGGGACCCCAATGCGATATCCGAAGGTAGTACCGTTGATCCGATTTCCCTCTATCTAAGTATGCAAGATAGTCACGATGATCGTACGCAAATTGCTCTTAAAGAACTTCTTAAAACCGTATTGGGGGATTAGTGGTTCATGGTTTAGAGCATTTCACGAAGAGGCTGGCCGCTTTTCGTGAGCATTACGTTATTGTTGGCGGTGTTGCTGGAAATTTGCTGATGTCGGGATTGGGAGTCTCCTTCCGGGCTACGAAAGATCTGGATATCGTCGTTTTCATGAAGCCTGATCCTGCCTTTCTTAAGAACTTGGCAGATTATATTAAAGACGGAGAGTTCGAGAATAGAGAGAAGTCAGCAGGAGTGGCTCAGTACTATCGTTTTAACAAGCCTAAAAATCCAGAGTTTCCCAAGCAGATTGAGTTGTTTTCAAAAAAACCTGAAGATTTAGAACTATTTGATGAGCAACATATCATCCCTTTGCAGAAGATTGAAATGGGAGATCAGTTCTCTGGTATTCTGCTGGAGGATGACTACTATGACTTAATTCAGGCGAATGCGATTGATGGAGACCACTGTAAATTTATTAGTGCAGTCGCACAGATTCCATTAAAGGCACGGGCTTTTAACGAGCTCAGAGAACGCCGTGAAGGTGGCCATAAGGTGGATGGAGATGATATCAGAAAGCATCGCAACGATATTCTATTGTTATCCCAGGCACTTCCGGCTGGTGAGTCACTGAAGATTTCAGGTCTTCCCTTGGTGCATCTTAGAACGTATTTGGATGAAATGTCGGGTTTGGTGAAAGATGCAGGTGTTCTGGGGTTTTGTCGAGGTCAAAAAATTGGATCACCCGAAGAAGCATTAAAAATTATCGAAGGGTTTTATTTTTGAAAGAAAACTGGAGGGAAGAACCCTCCAGTTCAATCAGCTGCCTAGAAGTGAGCCAATGCGCCCAAAGTGATTACGTTGGCAGTGTCTGTAGGAGCTCCATCGCTATCTACAAAAACTTTCTCGTCAGCTTTGTCCATGCGGTACTCAACATAAACATTTAGGTTTTCGTTAAGAACGATTTTATCCCCAACTGTCAGTGAATCTACTTTTTCGCCAGCGCCGTATTTTTCTAAGGTGCTTGTCCCGCGGACCATTTCATAACGGAGAGCCAGGTTATTCATGCCTAGACCATAAGTGATCAAAGCTGTGCTGGCATCTGCCCAGTGAGTTCCAGAACCATCAGGTTTTGTGGTGTAGGAATCATAGATCAAAGCTGCGAGCATGTTTTCAGTAATTTGGTAAGAAGCCCATACGCTGGAAGCAGACTTTTCAACTTTTGTAGCGCCTGGCTTGTCGGTACCCAAGTAGTATCCAGCAAACCATGTGAAGTCGCCAGCGATCTTGCCAGTGAAAGAAAGCTCCGTTGTTTTAGTTGGTGTGTAGTCTTCACCGAAAGCGCCATATTGTGCTTGATTGTAGGTGGAAAGAGTTCCAGTTAACCAGTCGCCAGCAACGTACTTTGCACGCAAACCTTCACCATAGCCAGGAACGATGCTTTGGTAAGCGATAGTCGTGGTGTAGAAAGCATTTTCATACTTCATAAGTGATTCGTAGCCCATTGTTGTCAGGAAGCGGCCAAATCCAACGTAAAGGTTCTGCATTGGTTTGTAGAAGATTTCTGCCTGCTCTAGCGCGCCGAAGTTATTGGTGGAAGATTTGGCATTTGTGGGTGTTGCTGGGGTATCGACTTCGGAGATGTATGGTGTAGGCGAGTACGCCAAACGAGTCAGGAAGTAGATTTGATCTGTTTCTTTGCTGATTAGTACCTGAGCGTTGCGCAAGCGGTAGGTCTCATTGGTTACACCATCGGTATATTGCATTTTATTGCCTTTGGTGGACAGGAGGCTGAAGTCGAAAGCGACCTCACCGTTCACTGTCAGGCCAGAGATTTCAACAGCTTGCGCACTGAAACCGCACAAAATTAACAAACCCGCGACTAGTACATTCTTTTTCAAAGTAGCTCCTTATATATAGTGTGAATGTTACGGATACCGAAAGATGGTAAGACCTAGGTCCAGCTGTGTAACGTAAAAACATTGTAAAGCTAGACCTTGATCTAGCATGACATGGCGAATTTGAAATTTCGCGTCAATTGTCATTTCTTAAATCTTTTTTGGACCTCAAACCGTGTTCTATTGTCCACCGGACCTTTGGCGCTCCTCAAAAAAAGGCCCTTTTGATATCTCCACCAAACCCGCTGCTGGCGCGAGTTTGAGTGGAATAATTGTTCTAAAAAAGTAGATTCTGCCGCACTGGTGTATGGTCGCAGATTGATGTGTTCGGAAGGTCACAAGTTGAATCGCGTTGATGAAGTTTTAAGCGTGATGAAAACGTACCGAAAATTTTTGTTGTTGATCTTGGGCTAGGTCCTCATTAGCATTTTTTGTGTACTCGATTAAAACTTTTAATGGATTTAAAAGAAATCATACGATTGCAACGAAACGAAAGGATGCAACAATGAAAAAACTTTTAGTAGTAGCAGCTTTGGTAACAGCAGCAGCTCCAATGGCGATGGCTTCTAAGGCTCGCGTTAGTGCTTTGGCAGGTTCTCGTCAACTAGTAGACTTCCAAACTGCTTTCGACAGACCATACCAATTCATGGCTCTTGGTACTCAAGCAACTATCGAATGGGGTGCTGGGGATGAAAAATACTTGGTAGGCTCTGGTGCGACGCCTGCTGATGGTTCATTCACTGCAGCTAATCCACACGCTGAAGGTGGCTTCTTGATGAAGCATGACGACTATGCTTACGGTGTTTACCTGGGCCGTCGTTCTTCTGCATTCAACGATGCAGTTGAAGCTGCTGGTGTTCCAAACATGATGCGTGAACAGAACCCAATCAACGTATTCTACGCTTCCAAAATGGGCGAGTGGACTTGGGGTGCGACTGTAAAGTACTCTAATGGTAAAGACGAAGTAGCTGGCGGTACTATCGCTGCCGGTGGTGCGGACATTGTTACTGCAGAAGCTTCTTCTCTTGGCTTCGCAGTTGGTGCTTCTAACGGCACTTTCGATGTTGAGTTGGTTCAGGGCTTGACTGGTAAGTCTACTTTTGACAAAGACGAAGTTGAATCCAAAGGCATGACTCAAGTTGGTTTCGGTTACCACATCAATGAGAATATGGAAGCATATGCTCAGTACGGTATGGTTAAAGCTGACATCACTGACGGTACTACAGATTCTACATACGAAAAGACTGGTTACGCAGTTGGTTTCGTAAACACTGTAACTAAAACTGAAGATGCTAACTTCTTCTACGGTGTAGCATACGCTTCCGAGAAAATCGAAGATGAGCGTGAGTCTTCTGTTCTTCCAGTTTGGATGGGTATTGAAGCTAACGCAACTTCTTGGATGGTTCTACGCGGTTCTGTAAAACAGAACATCTTGTTGAACGAAACAAAAATCACTGCAGCTAACGACAAAAAAGTGAATGTTGATTCTATCGCATTCAACGCAGGTGTTGGTTTCAAATTGGGCAAAGGTATGTTGGATGCTAACTTCGGTACAGCTAACCAAGGTCACCTGTCCTTCACTGATGGCGCAGGCGCTGACAAGTTCTTGTCTAACGTAGCTTACACTTACAACTTCTAATCCAAGTTGTTAGATTAAGTCTAAAGACACTAAAAAGCCCAGGTAACCCCTGGGCTTTTTTTTTATTTCCTAATGATCTTCCAGCAAGCTTATCAGAGCCTTTCCACTCAGCTTCGCTATTTCATCCTGGTTCATCACCGCAAAAATTAGTTCACGCACACAAGGCCGACGTGCTTGATCATGTTGTTAGTCATTTGCTGATGTTTTTGTATTTAAGCAAATCATGGGCGGCCGAGCAGAAAACTGAAGTAATGGTCGTATTTAACTGAAATCCGCAAGCCTGAAGTGGGTCCCCTAGTGGTTGATGGTTTCAAATTCTTTCTGAAAAACTCAAGAAATACTCAATTCAAAGTATGAATAAAACTCTTCTAATGTCTGTCAGGTAAGTTGATGTTAGTTTAGTTTTGACACTGCTTTAACACAGCAAATTGAATCAATTCTTTAGTGGTAATATAGAACGTGAGAAGGAGCCATGAAGAAGAAAGTACTTCTTGTTGATGACAACAAGGACTTTGCACTGCTTTTCCAAGCGAAGTTCAGTCATATTGGCGAAATCCAGTGTGCGCACTCCTATGAGGAGGCTTTGAAGTGCCTTGGTCAGGGGTCATGGGATTTATTCTTTCTTGATCACAATCTGGATGGAAAAACCTGCTTTGATCTGATTCCGGTCATCCGCAGCGCTCACCCTCGCTCTCATATTATTATTGTCACCGGCCATTCCAGCAAGGAGATGGCGATCAATGCCATCAACTATGGTGTCAGTGGATTTATTGAAAAACCCATCATGGAAGAAGAACTCAACAGCCGCTTGCGGGCCATTGACTGGTTTAGTTCTTCGTTGATTTTAAATCAGTTAAATAGAAGTGCCAGTTTCAAGGGGCGCTCCTGCTCTTTGACTCGTGTTGAGTACATCATATTGGAAACGCTTTATACCAAATCACGCCAGTTGATCACTCGGGAAGAGCTCGAAAAGAATATCTGGGGTGGTCGTCATGTGGCCAAAAACTCCCTGGATACTCACTTGTATAATCTGAAACGCAAGTTCCCTGAATTGAAGGACCATCTGTCGTCGGTCCACGGCTCTGGCTACATTCTGAATATCTAGTTTAAATAAAAAAGCCTCTCGACAGAGAGGCTTTTGCTTTAAAAGGGGAAACCCCAGGCCTTGGGGGGGAATAGACCTGGGGTTCGGGGGTTTGTTCAGATCTTTGTGAATTAGCGAACGCCTGCTTTGGTCGTCGTTTTCACATCTTTGGCAACTTGAGTGAATTTTGCAGGAGGATTCGTATTTGCAAAACGACCTACATTCACTTTGCTGTCACACTTTGTAGCTGCAAAGGACATTGTTGCTGTGACTGTGATGATGGCTGCTGTGAAGATCTTAGCGAATGTCATTTTGTACTCCTTTGCGATACGCGGTATACATATCCCTAATGCTATGACCGTGCCAGAGCTCGCGTTTTGGAATGAGAATTTGCCAACGAGCTTTCAAGCACTTATAAGGGCTCATTCTCAGTGTGAGATCGCAGTGCCAAAGCGTGCCCTAGATTGCGCGCGCCCTGTTAGAAAAGTGACGGAGTTGCCAGGTGAGTTCTCTTTATAAGTCCATCGGTCTCATTTTGATCGCGATGCTGTCCATTCAGTTTGGAGCCTCTGTTGCCAAGGGTCTGTTCCCGGTTGCAGGGCCTGCGGGCACCACGGCTTTGCGCGTGTTTATCTCTGCGTTGATTCTGGTTCTGGTGATGCGCCCCTGGAAAGAAAGTTATTCTGGTCAGCGCCTGAAGTCTTTAGCCGCCTACGGAATTTCGTTGGGCTTTATGAATCTGCTGTTTTATTTTGCCCTTGAGCGCATCCCCCTGGGCATTGCTGTGGCGTTGGAGTTCACTGGCCCCCTGGCTGTGGCCTTGTTTTCTTCAAAGCGCGCTTTGGATCTGTGCTGGGCGGTGCTTGCCGGTGTGGGAATTTATCTGGTTCTGCCGACGTCCGAAGTGTCCCAGGCCTTGGACCTGACCGGAGTTGTTCTGGCCCTGGGCGCAGGAGCTTTTTGGGGCCTTTACATCATCTTCGGAAAAAGAGTGGGGAATGCAGAAGGGTCTTCTTCTGCCAACGCGGCCGTGGGAATGTGTTTTGCGGCTTTGGTGACTTTTCCGGTGGGGTTGTTTACGAACTTTGAACAGGTCACCAATCCTTCTTTGTGGCCTATGGGGATAGCGATCGCGATCCTTTCCAGTGCGTTACCGTATTCGTTGGAAATGAAGGCGATGCGAGACATGCCAGCAAAAACTTTCGGCATCCTGATGAGTCTGGAACCCGTGGTTGCGACCGTTATAGGAATAATATTTTTACGAGAGACCTTGGCACCGGTGCAGTGGGCAGCCATTCTTTGTATCGTGATCGCCTCTGCAGGCAGCACCGTCACCGCGCGAGCACGCGGTAAATAAAAAAAAGCCCCGTGTGTTAAGTCCGGGGCTTTTTGGATTTTTTTATTTGTCTGATTAGTACGTCAGTTCGTCGTGCTTCTTAATGCCGCGAATATTATAGCTAGGGTGCTGATTCTTGAAATTGTTGATTTCACTATTCAGCTCCTGAATTAATTGGCGCGACTTTTTCAAGTCGGATGATTTTGCGATTTCCTTTTGAATTTCAGTTGCGGTGGTGACCGTCTGGCCTATAGCACTCAGAAGACCATTGGTGTTTTCCATGTCGCTTAGTTCATCCTGCAGTTTTTCCAGCTCTTGAATTTTGGAATTAATAGTCATGAGATTTGAATCCAGTTCAGCGGCATCCCACTTGTCTTGATTGAAGCCCATTTGAAAGTCGTCTCTTTCAGCGGCATCTGCCTCTGTAGCCTGGAGTTTTCCTTCCATGTTAATACTATGGTAATCCTCAGCCATTGCTTTAACAGAACCCAAAACCATGATAACGGCCATTGCCAATACAATCTTCTTTTTCATAACTCTCTCTCCTTTAGGAATTTTCTTCCAATCAGAATGAATGCGAGCAACGTGCCCGCTTGGAAAGGAATTAGAAGCCTCGGGGTTGTCTAGAGATATGACAGAGGCCTAACAGCGGCATACAGCGAGGGAGCCTCTCGGGTTTTAACTGTGGGTAGGTTTTATGCCAACTGGCTATATTTGAATAGAGCCCTCGTATCCATGTGTCTCGAATTGAGAAAGCCACACCGTTGAAGGATCTTAAGCATGAATGATTCCTCGTTCTGATAATTGTAAGCCATCGCCTTTAAAACTCTGATCTTATTATTGAGTCCTTCACTGATAGCCGTCGTCAAATTAGATCGTATATAAGCCTCAATATTCATTCGATACTTTCTCACTTGAAGAGCAAACTTTCGCAGCGGAAGGAGTTTTGAGTCACGAACCAAGCCGTACCATTTCGTAAGCCGAGATCTAAAACCTTGAACACCTTTTTCTTCCAATACTTTGTGAAAGTATTCAACGATGATCATGGCATTTGAGATATTCGTATTTAGTACTTTTAATTTACCAAGCATATTATGCTCCTCAATAGATAAAACAGCGTTGCGTTCTAAAAACATGAACCGCTTCGAAGGGGATAGCATGATCTCTTCGAATTCTTTTTTGTTTTTCTTGGCTCTTTGAAACTCCTCTTTTCTGATTTTTTCAAAGTATTCGTTCATATTCTGAATCAAGTGAAATCTATCAACCGCGATTTCAGCATCTGGGCAAAGCTTACTAACGGCCTGGAAGTATCCTGGGTTCATGTCTATTGAAAAAAACTCTACTGATAATCGCTGAGGACGAGAGAGCGAACGCAGGCAGTTGGCTAACGCCATTGCATCCCGACCAGCGGCATTTGCAATGATCTTGGCCTCTTTAGTGCAGACTAAATTGGTAACGAACTTTACAGTCCATCTTGGTGCAAAGGGGTGGTCTCTCTTTGTTTCCGTTTCAGTTTTAAAATGCACCTCATCCGCGCTCATACGTGACACATCTATATCTTGCGTGAACTTCTTTAGATCCAAATTCTTTTGCATTTCTCGCATACGCCACTGATCTATTTGCCATAAAGTTTTTGGATCTGAACTCAAGGTCCTACTGGCTGCAGCGCAAGTGGTTTCTTCCATCAATCGACCAGCAGTTTCAACGAAACTACAGCTATGGCCTTTAAACTTAGAGTGGACTCCTGCCACAAATGCGCGTTGGATTTTATTGCAAATGGGGCAAAGGCCTCGTGGATAACGTAGTTGAATAACTACGTCTTTAAAAAGTCCAAGTGGAGGGACCTTGAGCTCACGATGACTCCATTGATGGAACTCCAATAGTGGATGCTCACAACTAGCGCAGCGCGCTCGCGCCCAGGGAAGCTCAGCTTTGATCCGACAAGATACAAAGTCTTCTGAAAGCTCCGCGTTGGTAATCGTTAAGTCTTGCAGACCCAACAAGCTGTTGATCAAATGATGAAGGTCCATCCTTGGCCTTTGTAATTTGGTGATTTGTGGTAAAAAAATCAAATCACAAGGTCAGCCAAGATGGGCCTTTTTTATTCCCACGCCACAACGCAAAAAGCTGGTCACGATGACCGGCTTTTCCCCAGGGTATGGGAGCGGGAAGCTCCTATGACAGGATGTCTTTCTTCTTATTTACCCACAGCTAAATCCCGAGAACCAGCGAGGGAGCCATTCTCAGGATGAGACGCGGGCCCCTAATAGAAAAGCAGCTCGAATTGTTCTGCCTGTTGTGACCAGAATTTCGCAGGTTTAAAGTTGTTTGTGAGAATAACAATACGAAGATCCGATTCAGGGATCAGAGCCATCAACGAGTAAGCTCCCAGAGAAGCCCCATTGTGCCAGTAGGCTTTATAGGAAGTGTCCTGGGAGCGAACCCAGCCATGGCGATAGTAGCTTTGGGGCTCCGTGAAAATCTTCTGAAAGTCCTTTTTTTGGAAAGTCCCCAAAAGCTTCGCCAGATCTCGGGTTGAGGACCGCACGCCACCGGTGCCGGCGGATCGATACAGGATCGTTTCAAGTTCTAAGCTGGTCTGCCATCGAGTGTAGGGCAGAAGGACCTTGATGGGAATGATGTCGTGTTTTGCAATCAGATCAGTTTCGCTCATGGCGGATTGTTCCGCCACATCTTTGATAACCCCAGCGAAGTTCTTGCTGCTTATAACTTCAAGCAGGCGGGATAAAACCAGATAGCCGAAGTTGGAGTATAGAAACTGACTGCCGGGCGGGTTCTTCAGATCATCGGCAGTCAGGGGAAGTTTGTCGATATTTTCGATGCTCCAGTCCGGGTTGACGGTTCTTTTTAAGAAATGAACAAAGCTGAGGTCGCGCCCAAATCCTGCCTTATGATCCAAGAGCATCTGAACGGTGATGGACTTCAGGGGTTCCTCGCAAAAGTTTTGCAGCCAGTGGCAGACCGGGGTGTTGAGGTTTAACCCCTGCTGGGAAAGTTCATAATACTTCCAGCCGACAAACGATTTGGAAATACTGGAAACCGCATACTGCAGATCCTGCGGTCCATCTTGAAATAGCACCTGATCACCTTGCTGAATCAGGATGGATCCCGATATAAGGTTTTTAGCTTTAAGGTCACTCCAGAGGGATTGGATTTTCTGAGGCAGTTCCGCCTCGGTGGTCGGTGAGATTTGAGGCTCGCAGGAAATAAACTGCAAGGCCACCCATGAAAAGATCAGTGTTGTTCCAATATAATCTGCAATCTTCTTTAGACTCATAAACGATCTTTTCATCGGGAAAGACGGTGGTTCGTCCACCGTCAAAGAATAGAATTTATTTGGTTTCGGCTTTCGGGACTTCAATATAGTCCGGCGCTACAAAGTCCACGGTGAAAGGATACTTGTAGGACTTGTAAGCTCCGATTTTGGGTTTGCCTGCGGAAACATAAGCTTCGTCCCACAAGGCCGCCAGCAGAACCGCTCCGCGAGCCATCTCAGTCACGATCATCGGCTTCATTTTCTTAAAGGCTTCAGTAGCGGGCTTTCTTTCGGCCGCTGTTTTTAGCTCCATCCCTTTTTCTTTTACCAAAGTGGATTTTTTGATCACGGGATCAAGTTTTAGAAGCTTTGGAATTTCGTTGTTGGAAATGACACTCAAAACTTTCATCTTCTCGATCGCGGTCTTTGGTTTTAGGAACGAAGGGTTCTTCATCGCACGAGCGGATTTCAAAACAAGATAATCCAAATCACCATCGAATTGACCCACGACCTGATCTTCGAAGTAAGCGTGAATGCCACCATGACCTGCGGCGTAGCCATCATAATCAGCCGTTGTGTGGAACGGCTGGCAGTTGTCACCGACGAAATGACCCATCAGGCCCATGGACACCACCATGTCGTAAGCCAGTTTGTTGTACGGAAGTTCGTTGTCTTGTTCCTCTTTGAAGTTGGTTGGAGCTTTCGCGGCTGCGAATTGATCCTTCAGGCTGGCAATATGGCGCATGAACTGGTCGGCTCTCCACCAGGAGGAACCGAACTCCTGCGGAATGGACTTGATCGTGGTGCCGTCGTTTTTGAATTTGTTCGGTTGACCGGTGAAGTCGGCCATCAGTTTTTTATAATCAACAGTGATGTCTTTGACGTCCAAACCAATCACTTCGATGTCGATGAAATGTGTGGAGTTGCCAAGCTTGGCAGCGTCACCGCCCAGGCTCTTCCAATAGAAGTCCGGCATGTTGCACAGGTGACCCATCATCTGGGGTTTGTGTTGCAGGTATTCTTTTAAGCCTGGCTCTTTCACCAGGAACGTAGCCACACGGCAAATGGTATCATGCCCGCGGCCGCCCCAAGCATGGGCTTGGGTTGAAGATAAAAGAATCAATGCCAACAATACGTTTTTCATAGTGACCTCTTCCTATTGGTGACCCAATGCCTTTGGAGCTCGGCTTTTGCCAATGAAGCCCGCAAGAGCAATGATAGTCACGATGTAAGGTAAAATTTGAACAAACTGAACGGGGATCTCAACACCACCGACCTGCACACCTTGCAGCCGGATCTGGATGGCATCTGCGAAGGCAAACAAAATACAGGCAGCCAAGGCGGGAAGTGGCTTCCACTTCCCGAAGATCAATGCCGCCAAAGCCATAAAGCCTCGCCCGCCGGTCATCATCGGTGAATAGGCAGAGGCCAGGAACAATGACAGACTTGCCCCGCCAAAGGCTGCAAAGCCGCCACTCAAAGTCACAGCCGCCCAACGCACTTTGCGAACACTGACTCCGCTGGCGGTCAGGGCTTCGGGATGTTCCCCGGCGAAAAGGACCCACAAACCAGAACGCGTGCGATACATCCAGAAGCTGATTGCTGCCACCAAGGCAATCGCCAACAACAAAGGTTCAAAGGTAAAACGATCTTCGACCAACAAGGCCGGTGTCGATCCGGTGGAGCTATACAGGATTTTTGTGATGAAGGGAATAAGACCCATCACCAGAAGATTGAAAGCCATGCCGGTGATAATCTGATCAGCTTTCAGTTCAATCACGAAGAAAGCATACAGAGCACCAATAATAAGGCCCGCGATCAAAGCTGCTCCCCATCCGGCCCAGGCCGAGGCCGTGCTGTAGCCCACAACCGCACCCGCAAAAGCTCCTATCAGCATGAAACCTTCCAGGGCTACATTCACCACGCCCGAGCGCTCGCTCATCAGGCCGCCCATGGAAGCAAAAATCAACGGAGTTGCCAGGCGGAGTGTTGCCAGAGTGAGTGCCAGAATCCAGGTCACTGTTTCCATTTAACCCTTCCTCCTTTTTTGCTTAAACCATTCCCAGTAACCCTGGGCGACGACGCCCAGAATGACCAGGGCTTGAATGATGCGGGAGAAATCACGAGTGATGGTGCTGGTTTCCAGATCTAGATCTGAGGCACCTTTGTGAAGGGCTCCCATAAGAAAAGCGGAAAGGATAATACCCAAGGGATTGTTACTGGCCATCAAAGCCACAGCAATACCGATAAATCCATAGTCCGGAGAAAAACCAATACGATACTGCCCAGCGCTGCCAACAACTTCTGAAAGGGCTACAAATCCAGCCAAAGCTCCGGCCAGGGTCATGGCCGCGATCTGTACTTTCTTTTCAGAAATACCTGCGCGATGAGCGGCTTCCGGGTTAGATCCCACCGCCCGCAACTTGAAGCCCCAAGCGGTTTTCCAGAGAAATATCCACATCAAAATCGCAAGTACAATGGCAAAAACCAAAGACGCATTGGCCGGAGTATCCGGGAACAGGCGGGCAATCAGATCATAGTCCTTAAACATGTAGTTCGGCGACACCAACGCTGTTTCCGGATTCTGTGAATCAGGGTTTGGAATGATTTTTAAGGTAAACCAACCCGCCAGGCCCGCGGCAATGAAGTTCATCATGATAGTGATGATAACTTCGTGACTGCCGCGCTCAGCGCGCAACCATCCGGCCATCCATCCCCAAAGCCCACCGGCGATCAGTGCAGCAGAAACCGCCAGAACGGGCGCCAGCGGAAAGGGTACGTGAGGAAACAAGACCCCCACAGCGGCCGCCGTAACAACGGCCATGGTCATTTGTCCTTCAGCGCCGATGTTAAAGAGCCCCGCATGGAAACCCATGGCAACAGAAAGACCGCAGAAAATAAGCGGAGTCGTGTAGGAAAGGGTCAGTCCCAGATCATACATCGAACCAAAGGCACTGCGGACCAGAATAGTAAATACATTCCAAGGATTTTCGCCAGCGAACAAGGTCAAAAGCAAAGCCAGGGTCAATCCCAGCAGGAAGCCGAAGATGCGTTTCACTGTCCACCTCCCATGGCCTTACCCAGGGCGATCTCGTTGAATTCAGAGCGCTTGAATTCGGCAACCAACTGGCCTTTATAAAGAACCACAATACGATCAGACAAAGCCATCAATTCATCCAGTTCGGAAGAGATTAACAGAACACCTGCGCCTTCATCCCGGCTTTTGCGAATCTCATTATGAATGAATTCAATGGCGCCGATGTCAACACCACGAGTGGGTTGGGCCGCCAGAATCACATCCGGTTTCTGCGTCAACGCTCGCGCCACGACCAGCTTTTGTTGATTGCCCCCGGAAAGTTTGCCAAAGGCAAGGTGCTCATTGGGGGGGCGGATGTCGTAGGTTTTCATGATCTCCTGAGTGCGCGCGATCAATTCGCGGGTTTTCAGGAAAAGTCCTTTGGTGAATCTATGTTCCTGCCCCAGCAGAAAGTTCTCATATACGGGACGTGACGGAAGAACACCAAAGCGCAGGCGGTCCTCGGGAAAGGCCTGCAGGGACCCATGGCACTGGATAGCGCCAGTCAAAGAGTTCTTATTCAGCGACTTGGCATCCAGCAGACAGCGAATCAGAACATCCTGTCCGTTGCCTTCAACGCCGGCAACACCGACGATTTCGCGGGACCGGATCTTCAAGTTGATATTGCGAAGTGTGTGGGTGCCCAGATCTGCGGAAAGATTTTCGATGTCCAGCAAGATTCTGGATTCATCAATAACTGAAACCCGCTCTGCCGGTGTTTGCATGCAGCGACCCACCATCAGGGCGGCAAGATCTTCGACCGAAGTGTCGGTTGTTTTTTTGGATTCCACCATGCGACCCGAGCGGAAAACGGTGACGGCGTCGGAAAGAGCCATCACCTCTTTAAGTTTGTGGGTGATGATCAGAATGGTTTTGCCTTCGGCTTTCAGTTTGCGAAGATTGGCAAAAAGATCCTGCACCTCTTGTGGGGTGAGGACGGCCGTAGGTTCATCCAGAATCAGAATGTCCGAATCCTGGGAAAGGATTTTCAGAATTTCTATACGCTGCTGTTCGCCGACAGAAAGATCCTCGACTTTGGCGTTCAGATCCACGTGAAAGCCATAGCGGTTGGCGATGTCAGTGATACGTTGAAGTTGCTCTTTGCGTGGAAGCAGGGAAAAGGCTGAGCCCTTTTGCTGCAGAAGTATGTTGTCCAGGGCGGTGTAAGGCTCTGCCAGCATAAAGTGCTGATGAACCATACCGACTTTGGCGGCCATGGCATCAATCGGGGAATCAAACTCAACAGCCTGTCCGTTGATCAGAATTTTCCCTGAATCCGGCCGGTACATTCCAAACAGGATTTTCATGGCTGTGGATTTGCCGGCTCCATTTTCACCCACGATGGCGTGAATGGAGCCTTTGGCGACGGAAAAGGAAATATCAGAGTTGGCGCGGACCTCGCCGAAGTATTTGCTGATTCCCTTAAACTCTACTGCAGCCGTCATGCGAATTACTTTTTCTTGTAGTAATCAGGAACTTGGATCTGGCCTGCGATGATCTTCTTTTTGATCTCTTCGACCTTTTTCTTCATATCGGGAGTGATGAGCTTTTCGTTGTGCTTATCCAGTGTGTAGTTCACGCCTTCGTTTTTAAGTCCGTAAAGTACAGTTCCGGATGTGAACTTTCCAGCCTGGGTTTCTTTGATGGTGTCATAGACGGCGATGTCGACAGCTTTCATCATGCTGGTCAGGATGACACCTGGTTTGATCCAGTTCTGATTTGAATCCACACCGATGGCGAATTTCCTTTTTTCTTCGGCAGCATCAAAGACGCCAGTATTGGAAGCACCAGCAGCCACGAAGATCACATCGCTGCCCTTGGCGATCTGAGCTAGCGCCAGTTCTTTGGCTTTGGCTGGATTGTTCCAGGCCTCGCCAGTGACACCGACGTAGTTTTCTGTGAATTTGATTTTCGGATTAACGTACTTTGCCCCAGCAGCATAACCCATCGAGAATCTGCGAATCAGCGGGATGTCCATGCCACCCACGAAACCGACAGAGTTTGTTTGAGTGGCCATGGCAGCCAATGCGCCAACGAGGAAAGATCCTTCATGTTCTTCAAAAAGCAAAGAGCGAACATTAGGTGCTTTGACATCACTATCGACGACAGCAAATTTCACTTTTGGGAACTGAGCCGCCACTTTTTTAACTGCATCCTGTTGCGCGAAACCGATGCCGATAACCAGGTCGAAGTTCTTACGAGCAAAAGAGCGATGCAGATTTTCAATCGCGTTGGTGTCGGTGGCTTCAACGTATTTCAGATCGATCTTCAAATCCTGTTCTGCTTTCTTCGCTCCCAAGTAAGCGGCAGAGTTGAAAGACTTATCGTCTTTGCCACCTTTATCGAGAACCAGACCAACTTTAAGTGTGTTTGCTGAAGAAAGCGTGCTACATGACAAGATTAACAAGGTCGTAAGAATACTTTTAACCATGTATCGGACTCCATAGAACCTCTTTTAACAGGCAGTAATCTGTCGAATAAGAGGTTGAAATTACGAAAAAATTCCAGTTTTGAGTTGGGCTGAAAGTAGGGGACGTGTCCCTGTGAGTCAAGTCAAAAGGATGTTAGGACCTTCGAGGAGAGGCCGTTACAAGGTTGTTATGTCGAAATTTCAATTAGGAAGCTGTATAATACCAGCTTAGGATGGCTTCAACGAATAACCCAACGAAGAAAGCTCGGAGGTAATAGAGTATGGAATCTCAGACGATACTCAACGGCGGAGTAAACTCCCTTGGTTTTATGGGTGGTCAAAACCTAAGTATTCCAAGTACTTCAAACGTTCCCTACGAAGTCATTCATCTCAAGGAAGAAGAGATGATTTTTAAAGAAGGCGAACCGGTGAAGGGTCTTTACTACGTTCAGTCAGGATGTGTTAAAGTTGTTGTTAACCGTTCGCATGCGCGCGGCCGCACAACGACCAACGAATATGTGACAAAGCTGGTTTCCCCAGGGGAGTACTTTGGGTACAAAGCCCTTGTCAAAGGAACCCCCACGCAGAGTCACGCCAAAGCTGTGAAATCGACAGTTCTTTGGTTGTATCCACGTGAACTTATTCAAGTGGCCATGGCGCAAGCAAGTCCACTGATCAAGTTGCTTTTGAATCAAGCTGTGAATGATCTGGAGTCGTTCGAAACGACCAGTCAGTTGCACTATCTGGCATCTGTGCAAGAGCGCATTGCTTACCAGTTGGTGTTGTTGGCTGACAGATTCGGTGTGCAGACGCCAGCGGGTATTTCTCTGAATCTGAAACTGACACGAAATGAATTTGCCCAGCTTGCCAGCACGATCAATGAATCCTTGTCACGTCATCTGACAGAGTTCAAAAACGAAGGACTGATTGATTTGAATGGCAAAGAGATCATCATCAAAAACAAAGATGGTTTGATGAGAAGATCTGGCAACTTCTAGTTCTTTCAAACTTCTATCTGCTGACAGAATCTTATGAACCCCGGGTTGTATGCTTCGGGGTTTTTTTATTTTAAAGCCAGGATTCAGGTATGAAGATGGCGCTAACGGCGGCCTTGAAACGCTTCCACCAGCTTGTCTCGGGGTCAGTGAAGTAGGTTTTTTGCAGAGGGCCGTCTTGTGTCTTCCATTGAAGGTTTTTATCGGTCGCCAGCACCACTTCATAGGTGTCTTCGGCAAGATCCTCCATAAATCGGTCGGCCACGGTGCGCGCGAATTCGGGGCTTTCCACGACGACCCCGACTTCGCTGTTTAAGGTGACGGAACGGGGATCTAAATTCATCGAGCCGACAAAGACTTTCTTGCGATCAAAGACAAACACCTTTCCGTGCAAGCCAGAGCTTGAAAAGCTGCCAATGGTTTTTTGCTTCTTTTTCTTTTTGCTGACTGGGTTGGGTTTAAGCTCAAACAGCTTCACGCCGTTTCTCAATAAATCCTGGCGATACCCCTTATATCCGGAAAAGACAGTGGCGATATCACTGGAAGCCAAAGAGTTCGTCAGGACAAACGCCTGAACACCTCGGTCGCGCAAGCTGCCAAAAAAATTCACACCCTTTTCACCCGGAATGAAATAAGGGGAAACCAGCAACAGTTCCTTCTTGGTTTCTTCAATTAACGGATAAAGCTGGTAGGGCAGATGCTGATCTTTAAGGTCATCCATTTTGCTCAACTTGGCTGGGGGATCGATGATGACTTCGGCCTTCCCCCAGAAGAGCTTCAGAGGCTCTTTCGTGAACTGGCGGACCATCGGGGTGTCCTGCAAAGCTTCGGCGTAGCGAGTGGCCTCGGCTTCCTGAACAGAGTTGGCAAAATCCTGACGAAGATTCTCTAAGTCCGCCGGACTTGCCTGAAAGTGGTTTAAAGTCGTGATGGGATATGAAATTTCACTGTTCCAGTAGGTGTCGAATTCCTGTGACAGACTTTGCACGACAGGGCCAAAAGTCCAAAGATCAAAATCACCGAAGTTCATCTCGGTGCTGGCATCGAAGTATTCATTGGCAATATTGCGACCGCCGATGATGCCGGCTTGGTTGTCGACGATAAAGACTTTGTTGTGCATGCGACGATTGACGGTGGAAAAGCGCATGATATCGAAAATTCTAAAGGATCTGCTGGCAAAAGGGTTGGCCATGCGCACTTCGATATTGGGATGGGAATCCAAAATCGCCAGCATTTTTTCATGCCGCGCCTGATTTAAGTCATCCAGAAGGATTCGCACTCGTACGCCCCGGTCTGCGGCGGTGACAGCAGAATGAAACATCAGGCGTCCGGTCAGATCATTTTCCCAGATATAGTATTGCAGATCCAAAGTTCGATCCGCCACTGCGACAGAGGCCATTCGGGCAATGAAGGCTTCAAGACCTGAACTGAGCGGATAAAAAGCGGACTGTCCGGGATGGGTTTTGAGTTGTTGGTCGATGGCTGTGCCAAGACGAGTTGTCGGATCGGGAGGAAGGCTGTGTGATTCTTTTCGATTGTTGTTTGGCGGCAGGGTTGAGCAACCCAGCATCAGGCCCGCAAACAAATGGATATAAAGAAGCTTCTTTAACACAAAAAACCCCGCAGTCCTTTATAGACTACGGGGCATTATTTAGGCACTCAAATGAATACTTCAGACGGCAGCCATTGGACTTGCCGATTCTGTCAAAGATGGAAGTTCTTGCCGTTGACAGGAGTGGGGCGACACAAGCCGGCTTCCAGCGGACGTTGGAAAATCTCCACGGCGCCAGCGGGAATCAGAGCTCTGCGAGGATAAATTGCATAGCCCCCTTGAGGCATCGCCACGATCATGTCATTCAGAAGATTTCGGCGCAGTTGCGTGTTCAAAAGAATCGGATCAAACGGAACCATCACGCGCACAGCAGCTGTCGTTTGTACCGGGACCCCGCCGCGTGCGACCACATCGCGAATTTGCACAGGCAAAGGATTAAAGCTCACGTCTAAGAAGCAATTTGGGCCCGTCGGACCGAAGCCCAAAAGATTCAAGGACAGCCCGCGCTGTTCCCAGTTGTGTTTTGAACTGACAGCATTCAGCAGATCCACGCGAGTCATGCGCGGTTCGCGGGACTTCAAAAGACCCAGGCCCGCAGCCACAATCGCTGCCGAGTTGGAGCTGCCACGATATTCAGTCCCATCTTCCAATTTCAATGACGACGGCGCCAGCA
Organism: Bdellovibrio sp. HAGR004; assembly: GCF_055397015.1. Classification (NCBI taxonomy): domain Bacteria; kingdom Pseudomonadati; phylum Bdellovibrionota; class Bdellovibrionia; order Bdellovibrionales; family Pseudobdellovibrionaceae; genus Bdellovibrio; species Bdellovibrio sp. HAGR004. The sequence continues at coordinate 533,277 of NZ_AP029176.1, forward strand.
GGTCTGGTTTGTCGTGGAAGAAAGATGTCGACGAACGGTCTGAATCACTCGCGCCGACTGTGATCACTGTTGGATTGTCTGCGGGATTCAGCAATGTTTCCCCACGAGAATGGGACGGCATCACCAAGCCTTCACCATCTGCCGTGAGACGCAACTGATCGCGCTGAGTGAAATTGTTGGAACGATTCTTCACACGTAGGAAATAAAGACCCGGTTGCAATTCCACAGAGATTATTTCGCGCGGGTATTTGGAAAACCCGGGACGGCCCTCGTTGCGGTCGTCGGATTGTTTCAGGGCGCTGCTTTGAATTACGTTTAAAAGATCATCGGTCAAAGCCAGATCCAGGTCTTTGGTGGTACCTTCCTCAACGTTATCTTTGAAGTCATTCCAGGAAAGAACAATCTTCGCCGGACATTTTTTACCAGCAGCAGCCTGGCAGCGTAACGCCAGGGCATTGTTCTGATCCGGCATTTGCACCCAATTGTCGTGACCATTTGTGATAGGGCCATTATAGGTGGTCAGTGCAAAGTTGCCGGCCGCATTCACCCAGATCACACCTGCTCGAGTGGCGCGATTGACTTCCGCATTAATAAAGCCGCCACCATCAAAATTACCACCGTATTCCCAAACCTCAGAATAAAGAACCAGGTCATACTGGCGTGCAATCACGTCATCAATGGCCGCCTTGAAGTTGGAAAAACCAAAGGCATTATAAAGCGTCAGTTCCGGAATCCACTGTGTGGCCTTCATATCGTTGGTCATCATGGAAATCAGAATCTGCGCCATCTTTAAGCCATGCACGACTTTCAAGTTTTCAGGATTTGCCACCGGGCCTGCCACATAGCGAGTTCCCACTGGCAAAGTCCTGCCGATTTCCTTTTCATAGCCAAAGAAGCCCTTGTCCAGGACTGCAATCTTCAACTTGCGCCCCGGATTCTGAGCCGAGTAGTAAGGAGTAAAACCCAAAGAGTTTTTCAAAGAATCAGTATTGGAAAATGGCTTCGCTGCAAAAGCCCCAGAAGCCAAACAAAGCATCAAAGAAAGAAAAACAAAAACTTTCATATAAGTTCCCCCTATCACTATCTTCGAAGTCCAAGACCCAGGACTTACTTCGGCCCTTAGCAGAGGGTTCACCGCTTGCGACGACTCGGGCTCCTGCCCTCACCAGCCTGTCGGCTCTTTGAGCGGCCAACGCGTCCGCTGGCTGGAGGTCGTCTCCAGCGGTGAACCCTCTGCTAAGGGCGGCCAGGAAGGCCGCCGGACGCTTTACCAGTAGTAATTAGAGTAGTAGTAGTAGGAATAGTAGCCGTAGTTGTACGTGTAGCATGGTGTGTACCAGTTGCCGTACCAGTAAACGTAGCTGTAGTAGTTGTAGCCGCTGTAGAAGTACCAGCTGGAAGCGCCACCGTCTTGATCAAGTTCGCTGCGCACGTTGGCTGCTTGTTCGAAAGCACCTGTTTGCGCCAAAGTTTGCGCTTGAGCATCGCTTGTGAGGGGTGACGGGGTTGCCAATACCGCTGTTTGATTATTGCGGTTGTCCACGCGGATCACGACAGTGCCGTTCATGGATTGATTGGTGACGGACGATTCATTGTCCAGTTCACCGGCAAAGGCAAAGCTTGTTGCTCCCAAAGTCAGAGCAGCGACCAAAATAAGCTGTTTCATATCTGAAGCCTCCTAATGGCTGTTTGTTTTGCCTCTTTCTTATGCTTTCAAGAGCCCATGTCATCTGAAAACAGTCTGTAATTCGAAAGTCCTTGACGCACAACATTCCAAAAAGGTACGGCGTACCTTATGGAACCGATTGGCTACTTAGAATCCTGTTTTAAAGATAAATTTGGAACGCCGCGACAGCCTGGCTTGGTAAAGCAGGCTCAGGCGCGTTTGAAGATTCGTGCCGATCTTCAGCCCGAAGAATCTTTGCAGGGTCTGGAGGGGTTCAGTCATGTCTGGTTGATCTGGGTCTTCCATCAAAACAAGGTCGCTCGTTTTCATGCGAAGGTGCATCCACCGCGTTTGGGCGGCGAAAGTATGGGGCTGTTTGCGACCCGCACACCTCATCGTCCGAATCCGATTGGGCTTTCGTTGGTGGAGCTTGTGAAGGTGGAAAAAGACGGCATCATCGTTGCCGGTGCGGACCTGGTTGATGGCACACCTATTTTGGATATCAAACCTTATCTGCCTGAAGTTGAAGCGATTCCGACAGCCCGAACGGGGTGGCCCGCCGAGATCGCCAAGACTCCGATAGAAGTGACCTTTGACGACAAGGCCGAGCAACTTTTACAGCAATGGCAAAGTCAAAATCCAGATAAAGCCTTGCGAGAAATTATCGAAGAGACTTTGAAGTTGGATCCACGTCCCGTGGTGTATAGAGGCTTTGAAGAGGGACAGTCGCCTTATAGAAGTTCTCACGCCGTAAGATTGTTTGATGGAGATATCCATTTCAAGTTTGAAAGCCCGACGCACGTCAGAGTTTTCGATATTCTTTTTATGCATAATTAGTTGCTGTTGCCTTTTATTTGCGCAGCAGGCTACAGTCCGAGCTGAACCAATACAAGGGGGAAACTTTGAGAACAACGGAAACTGCTTCTCATTCTGAAAACAGCACTCTTCGTAAAGTGCCAACATTGAGCCTTGCAAGTTATACCAAAGGAACCGGAGCTGAACGCTCAGAGTTCATCGACAAGCTCTTCACAGGTCTTAAAGAATACGGATTTATCATTCTTAAAGATCACAACGTCAAAGCTGAAGATCTGCACAAAGCTTACGACATCCTTAAAAAGTTCTATGCTCTTCCCACTGAAGTTAAAAAATCCTACATTTCTCCAAACGCGGGCTTCCAGCGTGGTTACACTCCGTTTGGTCAAGAGCACGCCAAAGATTCCCCGGTGATGGATTTGAAAGAGTTCTGGCACGTGGGTCGTGAGCTTTCCGAGGGCAATCCTTTGAAAGAAATCTATCCTGAGAATGTATGGCCTTCTGAATTGCCGGAATTCAAGTCTCACTTTTCCAAACTGTATGCGGCCTTGGAAGAAGCCGGCGATGTGATGCTGGAAGCTTTGACGATGCCGTTGGAGGTTGAAAAAGACTTCTTTGCCAAGATGACCAAGGATGGGAATTCCATCCTCAGACTTTTGCATTACCCACCGATTCCTGAAGGTGTGGATCCTCGCTGTGTGCGCGCGGCAGCTCACGAAGACATCAACTTCATTACAATTCTTCCAGCTGCGACGGCTTCAGGTTTGCAATTGAAAGATCGTGATGGCACTTGGTTGGATATTGATTCTGAACCAGACACTTTGATCGTGGACGTCGGGGATATGTTGGCTCGTCTGACCAATGACGTTTTGCCTTCCACCACTCACCGTGTGATCAATCCACAAGATGGTACAAATCAAAGTCGTTACTCCATGCCGTTCTTCATGCATCCTCATCCGGATGCCATGCTGAGCTGCTTGCCATCTTGTAAAGGGACAGGTGCGAAGTACCCTGATATTACTGGTCAGGATTTCTTGATGCAGCGACTGCGTGAGATTGGCTTGCTGAAATAAGCCCAAACTTGTCACCACAGCTGAAATGACTTCAAGAAAGGGATCTGCAAAGATCCCTTTCTTGCGTTTTAAACCTGTCGCCGATTAAAAGGAAATCACTTCACGAATTTCACATGAGGGGGAATCATGCGATATTTGATGTTTGTGGTGATGATTCTGGCAGTTCTGTGGTCTGCAGAAGGTTATACGGCGAATCCATCGACAGAAGGTCATATGAGCTTCCGCATTCAGTCCTTGGGTCCGCAGGGGTATGAATATTCGTCATTGTGGAATCCGTTGACCCAAGTGGCTCTTCTGCGCGTTGGTCTGGTGTTGTCACAAGCTGATGCGGAGCTGATCAACCAATCGATCTCTTTTGGGACTGCAGCGGAAGTGCTTTTTGAATCCAATGATGTTGAAGCCAAAAAATCCTGTCACCAAGTCAGTCAGTGGCATTTTGAATATGAACCCGGGCTGCCGAATTATTTGATGTATGTGGCGCTGAAGGGACCGGGCTGTGCGCTGGTGGCCAAGTACTTTGATAAACTGCAGGTTCAGTTCCTATTTCGGCGAATTTCGCTGCCACCGTTTGTACCCATTGACGTCTCTGTCCATATCAGTCGATAACTGAAGGTATGAATAAGAAATCAGCTTTGTTTTTAGGTCTTATTGTCGCCATCGTTCTTATTATCTCTTACTGTCACAGACAAAGAGATTCAGTACAGGAAGGTAAGGAGTTGGCACCAGAAACCCTGGGCACTTCGGCTTCGTCTGTGTCTGAAGGAAAAACCGCCGTTAAAGCCGAGCCTCCTCCCATTGAAGCTCCGGCAGTCACACCCTCTGCGGGCTTCCTGCCCACAGAGATGGAAGATCCTCAGAAGTTCGAGCTCTATCAGCAAAAAATCAAAGAAATGGGCACCTGCCTGAATATGATCGTGAAGCCCTTGGATCCGGGTGTGGAGGTGAATTTTGAAACCTTCAATCAGTCCATTAATGCGGATCTGGGGGACGTTGTGACCCAGGATGAAGAGTGGGTCGCCACCGATTTAAGAACCAAAGAAGGCGAGCTTCGTCGTCTGTATTTGGAAAGATTGGGTGACCCGGAAGGGTCACGTTCATTGCAGTATTTTTCTTACGCAGCGGATGGATCTCGCAAAGAGCTTCCGCTTGCAAAAGAGCAGAAAATCAACCCGTCTGAAACATTGTTGGCCAGTCTTGAAGCCGACGGTGAAGTGGTGGGGCGTTCCGTTTCGCGCCGAATTTTCTATCAAAACGGGGATGATCTTTTGTTGGTGGAAAAGAACGGGAAGATTTTCTCGTTCCAGCTGACACATGATGGGGCGACTTACAGCTGCACTGGAGCTGATAAATCCTCCACCTTCCAGTGTCAGTGCAAATAAAAGGAGAAATAAATGGAAACAAATGAGCTGCACAGAGGCCGTTTGATTGATCACCTTCAGTTGGTGGTTGCGGATCTTGAAAAAAGTAAGAAGTTTTATTCGGCGGTATTGGGATCTTTGGGGATTCCAATGGGCGGCGAAGGTCCAGGGTTTTTCTGGTACGATGAACTGTTTATTTCATCCGTCGACAGTCAGGCCAGCGCTGGCAAACTGACGGGCAGAACACATTTGGCATTTCAAGCGCAGGACCGCGATGCCGTAAAGAAATTCTATGAGGCGGGTTTGGCCGCCGGAGGCAAAGACAACGGTGGTCCGGGCGAACGCCCTTATCATCCAGGCTACTATGCCGCATTCCTCTTGGACCCGGACGGGAACAATATTGAGGCGGTTTTCCACGGTCCGGCAAAAAAATCTGCGGACTCGATCAAGATCACATTCTAAGCCGTGAGGCACATCTTAATGTCAGACTACAATAAGGGTCCTTTGCTTTGGCACAGGACCCTTTGCTTTGTTGTGCGGGCGTCGGCGGACTTTTAAAATAAGTTATGCCCTTAAACAAGGAGGTCTGTATGCAGCCATCAGATCGTTGGCGACGACAGGATTCCCGTCGAAAAGAGCCAGAAAGAGACTACGGCGAATTTATCAATGAGTATCAGGATTCATCAGAGCCCGAGCCCGAGTCCCCTCTCTGGGATTCTTTTGAGGCCGAGCGCCAGAAAAATGGTTATCGTCATTCTTATGAGGTCCTGCACCCGCAGCTGGAACCACATGTAGATCCTCACTTTAATTTTCGTTACGGCAGTGATGACATGGACTTCGACAGTCGGGAAGAGAGGGCTGAGCCTCGGCGCCGACAACGTCGTCATTTGCGCCGGGTGCGCCGAGGGTATTGATTTCGGGCAAAAAAAATCCTCCGTGACTGCGAATCACGGAGGATTTGTGTTTTTGGGCTTAAGATTTACTGGAAGCGAGTCAAAGCGTCGCGCAGTGAATCCAGTTGAACTTTGGATTGCGCCAACAAAGCGCGGTCTGCTGCGATCACGTCTTCATCTGCATTTGCCACAAACTTTTCATTGGATAGTTTGCCGGTCAGCATGCCGATATCGCGAGTCAGCTTTTCGATGGATTTGTTGATGCGTTTGATCTCCTCATCGAAGTCCACCAGGCCTTCCAATGGAATGATCACTTTTACGCTGGCGTCTTTAACAACGACCGGCGCAACAGCACATTTCATCATGTTGCCCTCGGGGCCGATTTCCACGTTTTCCAGGCGACCCATTGTCATCAAAGCGGTGCGGTTGTTGCCCAGAATTTTCTGAGTTTGATCGTTGGTCACACCCAGGCGGACATTCAGTTTCACAGCCGGACTGATGCGGTTTTCGCCGCGGATATTACGGATGGCAGTAATCACTTCCTTCACAATATCAATTTCCAGTGCGGCTTGGGCTGAGCCCAGGCTGAGGAAATCTTTATCGTTACGCACATTCGGATATTGGTCCATGATGCACGCTTCGCCCTTGATTGGCAGTTTCTGATAGATTTCTTCAGAAATAAACGGCGTGAACGGATGCAACAGGCGGGTGATGCGGTTAAGAACCTGCGCGATCACCAGTTGTGTTGCGGCCTTTTCTTCAGCGTTATTGCCATTCAGGATCGGTTTTGTGAACTCGATATACCAGTCACAGAACTGATTCCAGATGAACTGATAAAGCGCCATAGAGGCATCAGAGAATCTTTCCTGCTCCATAGCCTCTTCAACCTCTTTGGTCACTTCGGCAAGCTTGGTGATGATCCACTGATCAAACACACTGATGTGCGCCTGATTTGGCAGGGCCTTCACACCTTCCGCCGGAGCTTTGAAGTCGGAAAGATTGGAAAGGGCAAAACGAGCCGCATTCCAGATCTTGTTCATGAAGTTACGATAACCTTCCAGGCGCTGTTCGCTGAACTTAAAGTCTTTTCCAGAGAACAAGTGCGCAGCAAAGGTGAAGCGCAAGGCATCGGCCCCGTGCTTTTCAATCATTTCCACCGGATCAATGGAGTTCCCCAAAGACTTGGACATCTTGCGGCCCTGAGAGTCGCGCACCAGACCGTGGATGTAAACCGTGCGGAAAGGAACGTCCCTTTGGAATTCAAGACCCATCATGATCATACGAGCCACCCAGAAGAAGATGATATCGTGACCAGTGACCAGATAGCTGGTTGGGTAGAATGTCTTCAAAGTTTCAGTTTCATTTGGCCAGCCCATAGTGGAGAACGGCCACAAAGCAGAACTGAACCAGGTGTCCAGAACGTCTTCGTCCTGATGCAACTTGGTGCTGCCGCACTTTTCGCAGGCAGTGACGTCTGTTTCGGCCACAGTTTGGTGATTGCAGTCAGAGCAGTACCAAACCGGGATGCGGTGACCCCACCACAACTGACGCGAAATACACCAGTCTTCGATGTTGTTCAGCCAGTGAAGGTATACTTTTGTCCAAGATTCGGGCTCAAAGCGGATGGTGCCGCTTTCAACCACGCGTTTTGCCGGAACAGCCAGCGCTTCCATTTTGACGAACCACTGTTCAGACAAGAACGGTTCAACCACCGCCCCGGAACGGGAGCAGTGACCAACAGAGTGAACGTGTGGTTCTTCTTTTGCCAGAAGGTTCTGGGCTTTCAGGTCTTCCAGAATGCGTTTGCGTGCTTCCTGAACTTTCAGGCCTTTATAAGCGCCTGCATTTTCATTCAGTTCTGCTTTTTTCGTCAGAATGTTGATGAATTCCAGATTGTGGGATTTACCAATTTTATAGTCGTTGAAGTCATGGGCCGGAGTGATCTTCACCACACCAGAGCCGAATGCCTGATCCACATAAGTGTCGGCGATGATTTTGATCTTTCTGTTGATCAAAGGAATCACCACGTTTTTGCCAATCAGGTGCTTGTAGCGTTCATCATCCGGGTGAACACACAGGGCGGAATCGCCCAGCATTGTTTCCGGACGGGTGGTCGCCACTGTCAGGAAGCCAGAGCCATCCTCCAGCGGATAGTTGATGTGGTACAAAGATCCTTTGACCTGCTTGTGTTCCACTTCCAAATCCGAAATCGCTGTTTCCAGAGGGCCGGACCAGTTCACCAGACGCTGGCCACGATAGATCAAGCCTTTCTTGTGCAAAGACACGAAGACTTTGCGAACGGCTTTGGAGACCCCTTCATCCAGAGTGAAGACAGCGCGATCCCAGTCACAGGAATCACCCAGGCGGCGCATTTGATTGTAAATGCGGTTGCCGTATTGGTGTTTCCAGTCCCAAACTTTTTCCACGAATTTTTCGCGGCCCAGGTCATGACGAGTGATATTTTCTTTCTTCAATTCACGCTCTACCACGGATTGAGTCGCGATTCCGGCGTGATCTGTTCCCGGCAACCACATGGTGTTGTAGCCGTTCATTCTTTTCCAACGGATGAGCATGTCCTGAATAGTGTGGTCCAAGGCATGACCCATGTGCAGGAAACCTGTGACGTTCGGTGGAGGAAGGATAATAGAAAACGGAGGTTTCGTGGATTGATCCTGGGCTTTGAAGTAGCCGTTTTTTTCCCACCATTCATAAGTGCGAGATTCAACATCTGCAGGATTGTAACGATCTGATAACTGTTCTGACATTTGTAAAGACCTCTGAGGGTTTAAGGACATGAAATGCTTAAGTTTTTAACCCTTAGAGACTAACAAATTCAAGCCTTTTGGGGTAGGCCAAATGAAGGAATCTGGGTCAAAGGGCCCGTGGGACCTTCGAGCATGAGGAGCGGTGCGAAATTGAGGCGTGAGTTGAAATAAAAAAAGGGAGGCGTGAACGCCTCCCTCGATCTAAGTCTGTGTTGTCAGAGGATTATTTCAGGAAGTCCGCCATCAGGCGAGCGCCCAGAACGATCTCTTGCGAAACTGGATCGTCGCCACCAGCATCCAGCTCCTCTTTTTGATAGTTGTAAGCAAGATGGTAGCGGAAGTTCACGTCAGTGTAAGGCTTGTATTCAAGAACAGCGCCGTAACCCATGAATTTGTTAGTCACAGTGCCAGCAGTTTCCAGCTTTTCTTCAGAAGAAACCACTTCAAGACGAGGTGTCCATTGTTCCCAGCCAGAGTATGCGAATTTCGCTACGATGGAGGTCACAGTGTCTTTGTCGCCGGAAGCATCTTCTTTGAATTCAGACATCAAGTAGTCCAAAGAAACCATCACGGGCTTGGAGTTCCACATCACGCCCGCTGCCATGAACTGATTAGTGTCGCCATCAGCAGGTCCGTTCATTGTGTGGTAGGACAAGTTGGTCATCAAAGCCTTTTCCATGAAGGCGCCTCTCCAGATCGCACCATACATGGATTGGTTCTGGTCCATCGGAGTTGCTGCTTCTTTGAACTTTTCGTTGGTTCCAAGAACATGAATCGATTGATCTCCGAAAGTGAAGGTTCCCTTAACCCCAGTCATATACAGTAGGTCTGCCGTTCCAAACACACCTGCTGCCAGATTTCCGTTAGGTCCTTTGCGGGTGTAGAACTGAGATGTCAGGTAAAGATCCGCACCACTTGTTGCACCTTCAAAGCCGCCGAATTCTGTGTTGAAGCGACCTGCTGACAAAGAGAAGTATTCAGACATCTTGTGAGTCAGGAAAGCGTACTCCACAGCGGTTTGTGCGCTGTCGGTGTACAAGCGAGTGGCGTCTTTATTGAAAGCCAGACGCACGCGGAAAGAAAGATCATCATTGGCTTTACCCTGATAATCCAAGCGGCCCGTCTTGAAGTAAAACTTGGTGAAGTCTTTCTGCGAAGAGTCTGTGTAAGTAGTGGAGTTGTAGTCAGCACGCAGATCCAAATTTAAAGAACCGGCGTGAGCTGTAGAAGCCACTGTTGTTGCAATAGCTGCGATCAAAAACTTTTTCATGGTACATCCTTGTTTAAAGTTTCAAGTTTTGATGTACCAAGTATGTTACAAACGGCGGGAATCAACAACAAGGCTTTGAGAAAAGCTGTGGCTTCTATGTCAAATTATGGTTGGCGTTCGCTTAATAAGCCGTTCAGGCCACCTTTGACAAAGAAACTATTAATGAATCCGGCACTTTCCAGTTGTGCGACCACCTGGGGGCTGGATTTTTCATCCCGATCCAAAACGACCACGGCAAAGTGCGGCGGAAGATTCTTGGACTGCACGGATTCCAAAACATTTTCGATCTGACAGTGCAGGCTGATATTGTCCAAATGCATCTTGGTAACGCTCTTGTACCAATCAGATAGATCCACTTGATCCAAGATCACCAGCAGAAACGGTGTGCGTGTTTGGATGAGATTGTCGAATTGAAAATAGCCGATAGAGTTAAATTCCATAATGCTTATCCTACGCGCCCGTGTTCAGGGATGAGTTTGTAAATGACAACAACAATAGCAAGGCCTGCGAAGGCCATAACTCCCGAGGCCCAGAAAGGGGCAGTGATGGCCACAGATCCATAAAGGGCCCCGCCCAGAGCTGGCCCCAGAATCCGCCCCAAGGAGGCCATGCTTTGGGTGACACCCATTGTGGCTCCTTGTTCAGAAGAATCGGAAAGAAGACTGATGCTTCCTAAAGTGGAGGGATTGGCAAGGCCGTTACCCAAGGAAAGTAACGTCATGGTGATTGCCATGCCCGTGATGGAATCCACCACGGCAATTCCTGTCAGACCCACAGCCAAAAGCAGGATGCCCAGGCGCAAGACTTTGCGTTCACCCCATTTCGGCAGCAGACGGCGTACCAGAAAGCCCTGGGTGAAGATAATGATCAGACCGATGTAGGCAAAGCCGAAGCTGACCTGTTTGACGTCCCACTGATACTTTTCACCCATGAATAGAATCAAGGTGGCTTCCATCGAAGACATCGCCAACGAACTTAAAAGGAAGATGATCATCAGTGGACCGACGGTTTTTTTGTTCAGGTACTGCCACATGATTGAAAAGCGTTTTTTCTTTGCGGCAGATTCACTTTTTTCACTTAAGGATTCTTTCAGGAACTTCAGACCAAAAAGGAAGTTGGCAAAACAAAGTCCCGCCACCCAGTAAGAGGCAAAAGAAGTGTCAAAGTGCGGAGCTGAGGAAATGTGCTGACCCCAAACAGCCAAGCCTCCGCCCAGTGCCGGACCGAAGACAAAGCCCAGGCCGAAGGCGGCGCCAATCAAAGCCATGCCCTTGGAGCGTTCGTGTTTTGGGGTGATGTCAGAGATATAGGCCGACGCCGTGGAAAGGCTGGCACCGAAGAATCCAGCAAGGAGGCGGGCGACAAACAACCATTCCAGCGAGCGGGCCCAGGCAAACATGATGTAAGAAAAAGTTTCTCCGACAAGGCAGAACAGCAGAATCGGACGACGACCGTAGCGGTCACTGAGGCGACCCCAGAACGGAGAGAACAAGAACTGCATCAAGGAATACACAGAAAGCAGAAGGCCGGTTTCAAGTGCCGTTGCACCGAAGTTGCGACTAAGGATGGGGAGAATTGGAATAACCACACCAAAGCCCACTAAATACAGGAAAACAGTGAAAAAGATGATCGCTAGCTGTGATTTGTTTGATGTCGCCGTCATAGGCTTGTTAATATTAGGAAGTTATGAAAATGGCAAATAATCTTCAGCGTGGGGCGATTGCCTTCTTAAGTATTTTTTCGGTTTCATTGTCAGCTCTGGCTTTGGATAATTACAAAGAGTTCCGGCGGGATCGCTGGGATTTCGAGGCGTCCGTCAATTACTTCTATTCTGAGGCCAACTATCCGTCTTCTGGTGGAGGCAGTCAGAATCTGCCCAGTGGAAACAGTTATTCATTATTGGACTCATCTTTTGGGACTCGTTACACCCCTAAAAGAAACTGGTCTGTTTTTGGCTGGGGAACGGTTTCTAATGCCGAAAGCAAAGATTCTGTTGCCACTCGTGCGAACAGCTCCTTGAGTGAGGCGGCCGTCGGGTTTGATTTTCTGATGTATTCCGATGCGTTCCAGTTAATTCCTGAAATCATCGCCGTCATGCCCTTTGAAGAGGTTGATCCTGCTTCGGATACCGTATTGAATTCGGAGGGGGTTTTTGAGGTTCGCTCCCGTTTGATTGCGCAGAAAGACTTCGGAACTTTGCGCGGATATGGTTGGCTGGGTTTTAACTTCCGAGGTGGCGGCCGTTCCTTCCTGATGCCCTGGGGCGTGGGAGTGCAGTTCAAAATGAATCGCCTGCGTCTGGGCGGGGAGCTGTTCGGATATCAGAGTGTTTCAGATGATACGACGGATGTGAATGCGGCACTGCGCACCTCTTATATCAGCGGAGTGAATGCGGGTTCGATGAAGTTCTACGGGGTGAAGCCCAATCTGATGGATTCGCAGGTCTATGCCACCTGGCTGATGACACCCAAGTGGACGTTGCAGGTCAATGGCGGAACGACTTTGACGGGTTCCAATGCCGCTGCGGGTTTTCATGTCGGCGGATTTTTGCGCTATAGCTTTGACATGAGTGAGGGGTATTCAGAACCTGAGTACGTGGCGCCAGTGGCGAGCCCGGTTCCGAACTATCGTTCCAATATGTACGAAGAAAGCGAGTTGAGTTCCCAGCAAAAGGTTCGTCGCTTCCAGGAACAGCTTGATGATGGTGTGGATCAGAATCTTTTCAAGCCACGTCCGACCAAACCTAAAAAGCGCAAGCGTGTGAATCAGGATCAGTTGCAACAGGAATTGGACAATACCGAATTTCAAATCGAATTGAAATCCAACAAGAAGCAAAGAGGGCGCTGATTATCCCGGGGGTATGTTTAAAATGCCCCGGACAGTCTGTTCAGACAGGCCGCTGAGTTCGACAACTTTATGGCGGCCCGTTTCGCCTTTCACCAGCAGCACATCTCTTTTGGGAATATCAAAAAGATCGGACATGAATTCAATCAGGCACTCGTTGGCGCGGCCATCCACGGGGGGTGCTGTGATTTTAATTTTTAATTCGCCATTGTGGGGACCCACAACTTCATTCTTAGAGGCTTTAGGCTGAATGAAAAGGTGGAGCCGAACTCCACCTTTTGTTGTTTCAATCATGAAGGCGACCGGAATTACTCAGCGGACAGAGGGGAGACGTTTGGAGAGCGACCTGCGCTGCTGCCCCCACTCACAATGTTGTGATTCGGGAGCTGTGCCTGTGGCATGTACTTCTCGCCTTGTTCCAGCAGGGACAGGTGAGCTTGCGCCAGGGCTTTCAGGTTGGCCTCAAACTGCATGCGTGCGCGCTTGAGTTCGTTGACTTCCTGATACATTTTTTTCAATGAATCACGGGAATCGCGAGTGATGATTTCCGCCTTTTGTTGAGCGTCCGCGATGATCAACTTTGCCTCGCGGTCTGCATCCTGGCGCAAACGATCCGCCATCTGAGTGGCTGTGGCGATGGTTTCTTTTAAAACCTGATCGCGCTCTTTATATTCCATCAAAGAAAGTTCTTTTTCGCGGATGGCTTCTTTCAGTGTGTTGCGCTCTTGGATCAGAGCTTCCATTTGTGCCGCGATCTGCTGCAGGAAATCCATAACCTCGTCAGCATCAAGTCCCATCATCTTTTTACCAAAAGACTTATGAGCAATATCGATAGGAGTAATTCTCATTTTGTTCCTCCTTGAACAACATGAATTAAGGATAAAGGCCGAGTCTGTCTGTGGGCAAGCCTATTTGATTTCCCGGGCCATTTCTTTGTTTCTCATCGCCGCTTTTTCAAAGCTGATGCGAAGTGCGCGTTCGATCTCAAGTTCACGCATGGACTGAAGTCCAGCTGCGGTGACTCCTTTTTTCGACGTGACGCGAGCCTGAAGGTCTTCCACGTCTTCGCGGGCCTGTGCGGCCAGCAGGGAGGCGCCTACAAATGTTTCAATGGTCATCAGGCGGGCTTCTTCAGGCGAGAAGCCATGTTCTTCAATCCAGTCTTGCCAGTACATCATCATTTCGAAAACAAAACCGGTCCCGCTGGAGCAAGAAACCATCAAAGCTTCAAACTGATCTTCGTCACCCACGTGGATGACACGCCCAAGCGGGGAGAACAGATCCTCGACTGTGGCTTCAAGTCCGTCGTCATCATCATCGTTCAGAAGATAGCCGATCACTCCGCGTCCAATCAGGGAAGGGGTGTTGGGCATGACTCGGGCCAGGCGTGCGCCCTGGACATAGCGTTCAAGCTTTTCCATGCGAATGCCGGCGGCAATGCTGATAACAATTTTATGTTCATCAAAGCTGCGTGTGACCGGTTCCAGGGCGCTCAAAAGATCCTGCGGTTTGATTGCAAGGATGATGATGTCGCACTTATCGACCAGCTCGTCATTACTCGACACTGGGTTGATGTGGTAGGTCTCTGCGAGTTTGTGAAGTTTTCCTTCGGAGCGGTTGGAGGCGTAAATATTTTTGGCAGGCAGGCCTCCTTCGATGAGACCTTTAATCATGGCTTGCGCCATATTTCCTGCCCCGAGAAAGCCGACTTTTTGCGATTTCAACAAGGGATTCATAAAGTGATCCTACCCTTTGGCCGGTCGTTCGCCAAACAAAATAGTCCCGAGACGTACGATTGTTGCGCCCTCTTCAACGGCGACAGAGTAATCATGGCTCGTGCCCATTGACAGCTCAGTCAGTGGGTGAGTTTGAAGATCCGTCACGCCTTTGAGCTGGTCGCGCAGTTCGCGCAGCTCTACAAAGTAAGGACGCACCTCGACCCCGGTTTCGGTTAATGGTGGCATGGTCATAAGGCCGAATATGTGTAAATGAGGCAATTCGGTCAGTGGTTTCCAGGATTCCAGAAGTTTCTGCTTGGAAAAGCCTTCTTTGGATTCTTCCTGCGCCAGGTTGACCTGAATCAGAATGTTCTGTTCAGCGCCTTTGGCTTGGCATTGGCGACTCAGGGTCTGTGCGAGCTCCAGGGAATCCACTGAATGAATCAGGTGAAAGGCGCCAGCGACCATCTTGGCTTTATTCTTTTGCAGGTGGCCGATGAGGTGCCACTCGATATCCGTCAGGTCTGCCAGGTCCTTTTGTTTCTGCAAAGCCTCCTGTACATAGTTTTCACCAAAGCGCCGCTGCCCCTGGCTGTAAAGAAAACGAATTTTATCCGCGGGCTGCAGCTTTGAAACTGCAAGAACTTTGGCTGGCTGGGCTTTCTGAAGAATCTCTTTTAAATCCATGTGTTTTTCATAGCAGAATCCAGGTCGTTTTGTCCATTAAAATACCATAGCTACTTTTTTGTT
Organism: Bdellovibrio sp. HAGR004; assembly: GCF_055397015.1. Lineage (NCBI taxonomy): Bacteria > Pseudomonadati > Bdellovibrionota > Bdellovibrionia > Bdellovibrionales > Pseudobdellovibrionaceae > Bdellovibrio > Bdellovibrio sp. HAGR004. The sequence continues at coordinate 548,427 of NZ_AP029176.1, forward strand.
GACGATGTGTAAAATGGTGGTAGAACATGATGCATGAGACGCTCCTCCCGAAGAGCTACAACCCGGATAGATGACCCCCGGCTGCATCCTATGAAGCAGTTCGGGGGTACGCTTTTAAAGAAAAGCCATGCGAAAACAGCAAGGCCGCTTTCTTTGAAACGAGCCGTGCACGTGGCGCTCCATTCCGAGCAGGCCCGGGGTGAATGGTCTTTGAAAACCGGTCGCTGCCGGCGGATTATTCGTCAGGTTGTGAAAAATCAGGCCATGAAACATGGCATTTCCATTCGGGAGATTTTGACCCACGGTCAGGATTTGCATTTAACGATTAAACTAAAAAACAGATCTTCCTTCGCTCCATTTATCCGGGCGGTCAGTGGCATGCTGGCTTTGTTGATCACGGGATCAGGTAAAACGCGGGCTTTGCAGAAGAAGTTCTGGGATTTTCGACCGTGGACACGGATCGTGGATTTGGTTTCTGAATTTTCTGTCGTCGCAGAGGCGGGCCTTCTAAGGCATCTTCAGCACATCAAGGTTCTGCCGGGTCTTTTGGGAAGACCCAGCATTCTTGAATCTTCGTGATTAGCGATTCAGTTTTGGGAAGATGTTGCGATCTTCCAAGGTGACAAAGCGATAGCCTTTTTGTTCCAGCATAGTCAGCAGACGATCCAGGCTTTGTGCTGTATTCATGTGAACGTCATGCATCAGCAGAACGCCACCCTGGGTTTTAGCCACTTCACGCATCACGTGGCCGGCATAGTCGCGGCGCAAACTGTCGGGCGTCTGGCACGTGGCATTTTCTTTGTCACTGACATGGCCATCCGCATAGGCCCAGTCACAAGTGTCGATATCCCATCCAGTGATGCGATAACCCAGGGACTCTACCAGCTCATTGGCAGAACAAGTGGAATTTCCATAAGGATAACGGAAGTAAACCGGAGTATCGAAAGCGCGCAGCAGGCGATCCGTGGCAGAGACCTCGGATTGTGCTTTAGACGAACCCAGTTCGTGGAAGTTTGGATGGCTGTATGAATGATTTGCGATGAGGTGACCTTCGTTGACAACACGTTGAACCAGCGCTGGATGGTTTTTGACGGCGCTGCCTAACATAAAGAATGTCGCCTTGGCATTGTGTGCTTTCAGAACATCCAGAATCAGCGGAGTTGTCGCTGGATTTGGACCGTCATCGAAGGTCAGTGCGATAGTTCCGCGGGTGACAGGATCGGGAAGCTGAATTGCGTACTTACATTTGTTGCGGGGCTTAAGCACATCCCAGATGCCCCAGGTGTCATCATAATCCTGCGTGCGCTTCAGACCTTCTTCGGCCTGGCGTTCAATAATTTCCTGAATGGAAGGGGCTTGTGGCAGAACTTCCTGAGCCTGAGTGGTAGTGGCAGCCAAAGTCAGTGCTGCCAGAGCAAGAGAAACGGAACGTTTCACGAACGACCTCCGGTAAAAAATGATGGATCACCATACCAGAGGATTGCGTTTCGACCCCAGAGAACTTTGATCGTTTAAAATTTGGACAGTAGATTTTTCACCGCTTCGACAGGCAGTCCCACCACATTGTCGAAGGGGCCTTCGATTCGTTCCACGAAGGTTCGACCCTGGCCCTGAATTCCATAGGCTCCGGCTTTGTCCATGGGTTCCCCGGTGTCAATGTAGGTCCAGATTTCAGCATCACTCAAATTTTTAAAGTAAACTTTTGTCGTCTCAACATGAGACAGCTCTTTGCCAGAACTGGACTCGACTGCGCAGACCGCAGTCAGGACTTCATGATATTTCCCGGACAAAAGTCTAAGAATTCGGTAGGCATCCTCGCGATCCTGGGGTTTACCCAGGGGACCACCCCCAAAAATCACCTCCGTGTCGGCTGTGAGCACGATAAAGGGCTCTGTGCGACTGGCCTTTAGCAGGGGCAAAGCGGCCCTCGCCTTACGACGGGCAATATCTAAAATCTGCTCGTTTACATTCAGGTTTTTATTGGGAATTTCCGATATTTTAACTGGCACCACGTCGAATGAAAAACCAGCTTCACTAAGCAGTTGTTTTCGGCGCGGGGACTTTGAGGCAAGAACTAAAGGCTTCATGGGAATACTTGAACACGAAGAGGCGAAAATGGGAAGTGCAGAGTTAATGCTGATTCTGGGATTGCTGCTCGCAGGAGTGGCGGTCTTCCTATTTGTCAGTTCGATATTTGCAAGCAACTCGGACAAGCAGCAGTTGTCGTGGGCCAATAACGATGAGCCGGTGAAATCCAAAAATCCGGTGATTAATTTCTCCCGCCCTTTGGTGCATCAGTTTACTTTGCAACATGCGATGAGAATCCGCAGTGAGTCCTATCGCAAGAAGATCAGCAAATACATTAAAACCTCGGGCCTGTCCTCGGAGCTGAATGAAGATGAGTTCATCGGTTTACAGCTTCTGTGGGGGATCATGTTCCCGATCTTCCTGATGATTATGAATTTTTCGTTGCAGTTGGGTCTTTCTGTCCCGGTTGTGATCGGGATGGGATTGATTGGTTTCTATCTGCCGCAGATTCACGCCAAGGGTGAAAAGAAGCGTCGGGAGCTTTCCGTGCGTGCCGACCTGCCGTTCTTTATTGATCTTCTGGCTTTGTCGGTAGAGGCGGGGTTGGACTTTTTCTCTGCGATTCAAAAGATCGTGGATAAAGCACGTGGGACCGACAGTGTGCTTGCGGATGAGCTTTCGATTGTTTTGAAGGATATCAAAATCGGCTCCTCCAAGGCCCAGGCCCTGAAAGAGATGGCCGAGCGCCTGGATATGAACGAGATCACAAGCTTCGTGGCCGTTCTGGTGGATGCGGAGGCGACAGGTGCCAGTATTTCCCAGGTTTTGAAAGACCAGTCTGTACAAATGCGTCTGGAAAGATTCGTGCGTGCAGAGAAGGCCGGGGCTCAGGCGTCACAGATGATTTTGATTCCGTTGATGCTGTTTATTCTGCCAGCGGTTTTCATCGTCGTCTTTGGACCCGTGGCTGTGTCCTTTATGTATGGTGGTAAGTAATGATGGCTAAGTTGATGAATGCAACAACAAATCAGACCCTGATAGCGGATTTGGAAGTGGCTTCCACTTTCCTCAGCCGTGGCAAGGGACTTTTGGGGCGGGAGGATCTTCCGTCCCATCAGGCGTTGTGGATTCATCATTGCAACAGCATTCATACTTTCTTTATGAAGTTTGCAATTGATTGTGTGTTTGTGGACAAGAATCTGAAAGTTCGGGCTATTCGCAGGGATGTGCGCCCTTGGAGACTGATTTTACCAGTTTGGGGTGCCGCCTCTGTGATTGAAATGGCAGCAGGGACCGTCAGCAAAGTGAATGTCAGCGTGGGAGATCAACTTTATGTGGGCGCTTAGAATCTTGACCGGCCCACAGGCCGGATCCGTTGTTGAGCTGAAGATGGGGAAGAACCTCATCGGTCGGGCTCCGCAGTGTGATATTAAGCTTTTAAGTCCGGGTGTTTCCAAAGAGCACACGGAAATCGCAGTTTATAAAGATAAAATTGTGATCACCGATTTGCGCTCCAGCAACGGGACCTATTTAAATGGTGTTCGCATGCAAAGTGGTGTGATGCGCTTGGGGGACAAACTCGGTATTCATGATGTGATTGCCGATGTGATCCCGTCACCAGAGGCCCGTGCGCAGCGACCTGCTCAGAATAATGCTCCAGCACCCATGCCATATTATGGTGGTGGTGCGGCTCCGCAAATGCCACCGGCCATGCCGATGGGAATGCCCGAGCAACAACCAATGTCGATGGGGATGCCTCATGGAATGCCGCAACCGATGGCCGGTATGCCGGGGATGGCGTCTCCTGGAGTCGCTCCGGCTCCAGCTCCGGCCTTCCAGCAGGGTGGATTCCGCGGCTTGATGGATAAGCTGAACGATTATATGGACCGCGTGGCTTTGCCAGGGGTTTATCGTTTGCCACAGTTTGTGGAAATGAGAATGGTCCTTCTGGGCTTTGTGGTTCTGTTTATTTTCTCCACGACGCTGTTGTCGATGATTCCGATGGTGCAGATCACTCGGGCCAGTATTATCAATGAAAGTAAAAGAAGGGCGTCTTCCATTGCCCGTACCGTGGCAACTCTGAATCAGTCGGCGCTGATCCAGAACAGCTATTCGTCTTTGTCGACGAATGCTGCTGAGGCAGAGGACGGTGTGAAGCAGGTTCTGATTGTGCAGCAGTCCGATGGCATGATCCTGGCGCCGGCCTCCCGTGCGGGGACCACACCGGATCTTCCGTTCGTGCATTCGGCTCGTCGTGAGATGCGGCCTCAGGCTATGGAGGTCGATTCCTCCACAATTGGTGCAAGCTTCCCGATTGGTTTGTTTGACCCGAACACGGGTGAGCAGTCAGTGAAGGCGCATGCCATCGTGTTGTATGATGTGGGAAGTCTGGCGTTCGATGACGGACGGGCTATCAGCTTGTTCATGCAGACGCTGGTGATCGCTTCCCTGTTGGGACTTTTGATTTATTACTTCATGTACAAGCTGATCGAATATCCATTGGTGGCACTGAATGCTCAATTGGACACAGCCATGCGTGAAAAAACCGATAACACCGCACTGGATTTCCAGTTCCCGCCTTTGCAGGCTTTGATTGGCAATATCAACAGTCTTCTGACTCGCTATATCCATGGTGACACGGATAGCGGGTCAGGTGGTGCCGGCTTTGTGAATAAAGACGGCGAAGCAGAGAATCTGGTGCAGATCGTGGGCTTCCCGTGTGTGACGATTTCCAAAGAAGGTCGCATTGTGGCCTGCAATCCTGCCTTCCTGCAGGTGGCGCGCGCGGAAATGGCGCAGTTGCAGGGGCAGCCTTATAAGGCGATTCCGGATGCGGCCCTTCAGCAGAATATTGAAGGCCTGATGGTGCGCTCGCGCGAAAACACCCGAGGCATCCATACGGATCAGCTGGAGTTCAGCGGCCATCTTTGTATTTTGAGTTGTCAGGCCATGTGCACAGGACAAGAAGTGGACTATTTCGTAATTACAGTATCGCCAACTGAAGGAGGCTCCTGATGAGTGCAGCCCCTTCAATGAAGGATGCATTGAAATTCGATATTGAGGTCATCAAGGGGCCTCACAGCGGTTTGAAGCTTTCGTTCAGCAAAGCCTCCGTGTCGCTGGGGCGTGGGCCGGAAAACGACATTGTTCTTTCCGGGGATCCGCGCGTCAGCCGTCAACATGCGGAAATCAAACAGCGGGGCAGCGAATTTGTGCTCGTCAATCTAAGTCAAAAGAACTTCGTGATGGTCAATGGCCAGAACGTTCAATCCGAGCCGTTGACAAACGATTCGGTGATTCAGATTGGTGAGACAGAAATTCTTTTCCGCGCCGAGATGCCTGAGGTTCAGGTGGCTCCGCCTCCAGCGGCGGCTCCAGCCCCGGTGTCCTTCCTGACTCCGAATCCGGGATCGCCTCTTCAGCAGGGGCCACCGGGCCTGACCCCTAATCCCTTCCCGACACCAGTGGCGACGCCTCGCCCGCAGCAGATGCCGGCGTATCAACAACCGCGCCCTATGCCATCAATGCCCAATCCGTCCATGCCTCCGGCTCAGCCGATGGGTTATGGCGGATACACACCGCCTCCTTCCGGTGGTGTTGGTGGGCCGGCGATGGGAACGATGGCTCCGCCACCGACAGGTGGGCCATTGTCGAATCCGAAAGTTCGCTTCTATGGAATTGTGGCCCTCATTGGTCTGGCGGCGTGGTTCTTCCTGTTCTCGGGTGATTCAAAACCGAAAAAGGATGCCAATGCCTTCAGAACATCTGCGTTGTCGATGGCCGATGTCGCCGAAGCAGAAAAGCGCTCACAGGAACTGTTGACAGTAAAAAAAGAAAAGTATGATTCCATTCAATATCGTCGTGCCCAGGAAAACTTTATCAAGGGCTTCCGTGACTTCCAGCAGGGACAGTACGCCCGTGCCCGTGAAGCATTCCAGGTGGTGCTAAATCTGGATCCGGACAATGAACTGGCCAAGCGCTATTTCCATTTGTCGAAGATTAAGTTTGATGAGCTGGTGAAATTCAACATGATTCAGGGCAACCGTTACCGAGAGAAAAAGAACTGGAGAATGTGCCAGTCCAATTATTCCAATGTGATGACAATGCTTCAACATAGGAAGGATGATCCGTCCTATAAAGAAGCCAAACAGTATTATGAAGAATGTACTTTGAACCTGGAGGGCAGATACTAATGGCACTGCTTCGGGTTCGCCTTCGTGGCAAGACAGTTTGTGAAGTGAATTTAAGTGAAGACCGTTCTTACGTGGCTGGCCGTAAAGAGGACTGCGATATTGTGTTGCAGCCTGAAAAAGGAATCTCGCGGGAACACTTCAAGGTCTTCTTTGCCAGTGGCACCTGGAATGTTGAGGTGGTGTCCCGTTATGGCGAAGTCATCCATAACGGAGAGCAGGTTCAGCAGTTTTCGCTGGATCACGGCAGTCAGTTTTCTGTTCCGCCCTATGAGTTTGATTTCCTGAACACAGTGGCGGAAGCCCCTGTGTATGAAGAGCAGCCGCAGGCCCCTACAGGGGAAAACCTGCCTGCGTTGGCCGGTGCGCACCTTGAGTCCTTTGAAGGCAGTGATGAAAAGACCATGATTGGTGTGGCGCCGACGGCGGCCTTCATCAAGATTGTGGACAGTCAGAATGAAGCCAAAGAAATGATCCGTCTGGATGCGGGGGATTCGTGGGTTGCGGGTCGTGATCCGTCCTGTCATATTCAGATCCGGGATCAGCGTGTCAGCCGTCGCCAGTTTGAAATCCGCAGAGCCGGTTCCCAGTATGTCATTCTGGATCTGGGCAGCGTCAACGGGACCTTGTTAAATGGAAACCCTATTTCCTCCACGGATATGACACCGATCAAGAGCGGTGATGCGATCAGTGTGCTGGAAAACTATCTTTATTTTGAATTGCACGATGCCAGCTTCCAAAGTCGTATGGAGCTGGTCAGTGTGGCGCCGCTCAGTCCGCTGGTTCCGACGGCGCAGGACAGTCTGCCGATGGAATATCAACAGCAGCAGTCCTATGAAATGGCCCCTTATCAAGGCGCGATGCCGCCCATGCCTTATCAGCAACCGATGCAGTATCCGGGAATGGGTGTGCCGGGTCCGCAGCCGCATTATCCTCAAGCGGCGGCTGGGAAGTTTGACTTCCAAAAGCACCGTCCAAAGATCATCATTGGCGCGGTTGTTCTGGTGGCGGTGGCGTATTTGTTCAGTGGCAGTGACACCAAGGCTCCTCCGGCGCAACCGGGGCAGGGTTTGGTGGCACCAGGTTCACCGGCGGATCTGTTTGCGAAGTTGAAACCCGAACAGCAGGCTCTGGTCCGTCAGCGCTATAAAGATGCGAAGAACCTGTACATGCAGGGTAAGTACCAGTTGGCTCAGGATGAAATCATCAAGATTCAGGAACTGGTTCCTGACTATGAGGACATTCGTGAGATTGAACGTCTGTCCAAAGAGGCCATCTTCATTCAGGAGCAGCAAAGACGCCAGGCTGAGATTGAAAAATCCAAGATAGAGGCGGAAGAAAAAATTCAGAAGCAGGTCGCGGAATGTCAGAAAAAGATCAATCCGATGATCACGGCTCAGGAAATTGAGGACTGCTTAAGCCCGGTGTTGCAATTTAACCCCGAGCATCCACGAATCATGGATTTGAAGGCTCAGGTTGAAATGCTGAATATGCAGCGTGAAGCCAAAGCAGCTGAAAAGGCCGCTTATCAATCGTTGGTTTCCAGAATGAAGGGTCTGTATGACCGAGCCCAAGCAGTTCATAAAAAAGGCAAACCACTGGATGCCATCGCGGCCTATGAAAGAGTGATCGAAGCACAGCTTCCGGATCCGAATGGCTATAAGGGTCAGTCCAAGCGAACGATTGCCTCCATTCGTCAGATGATGAATTCCAAGACGGCTAGTTTGCAGGCAGAGGCTGAAAAATACTATCAGGCTCAGAATCTTAAAGGGGCCATTCTGTCTTTGCGTAAAGCTCGTACTTTGGACCCGACAAACGACGAACTGCCAGAGCGGATCGAACGTTACGTGGTGGAATTGCGTAAGCAGATGATGACGCTTTATCAAGAAGGTATTCTTGAGGAAAGCTTCGGAAACGTCGATGGAGGCGAGGCCAAGGCTGGTGCCAAGGACAAATGGCGCAAGATTTTGGAAATGGATATTCCTGACGGGGAATACTATAAAAAGGCCTACATCAAGTTGAAGAAATACGGAGCCCTGTAGTCGTGAAGATTCAAGAACGGTCCTATAGCACCAAGATGCTTCGCCCCAAGCCGCTGATTCATCGGGAAGATGACGGAAGTCTGATCGTCGTGGCGACGTCCTGGGGGCAGCCAGAGCACGCACAGCGTGCCTTGGAGGAAGTGGTGAAATATGTCAGTGCTGCCAAGGCTGACGTGGAAGTGACTTCGCCTTTTGAGTTTTTAACCTGCCTGACAGATGAAGTGAACTATGTGCGCACCGGTATTCTGATTGCCAATGATCTGCTGTATCGGGGTGAAAACCGCGCCGAATATTTTTCCGGTGTGGAACTGATGGCGATTTTTAGAAGAGGATCGCAGTTGGCTTGGGCCCATGTAGGGTGTCCGAGTTTATTCATTCAAAGAAAGAATCAACGATTGCAGCCGCTTTCTGTGGGGCTGGATCTGTCCAGCGAGTCGGCCTCCCTGCAACTGCCACCGCTTCCGGCCCAGCTTCTTGGTTTGGACCCGACCTGTTATATCCAGTGCGGGCACACCTCGGTGAAAGAAGGGGATCGTCTGGTCCTGCTGGCCAGCAGCCAAGTCGCGACGACCCTGTGGACTCGTGAAGGCAACTCTTTGGATCTGTCCTCAGTCACAACCGGTATGATTCAGGAAAGCCCTGAGTCGCCTTTCTGGTTGGGACTCATTGAAGTGGATGCGGATTAAAGATCTTCCAATGTCAGATTCTTATAAACCTGACTGCGCAGTTTGCTGAACTCCGGCAGGCTTAACGCCAGTTCCACCCTTGAAGGTGCGAACACATTATCCCGGGACGTATCCCAGATCAGGCCCGCGGCGATGTTGGTGCGCTGAATCTGCTGATCCAGCATGTAGTTTTTAAATGAACGTTCAAAACGTTTTTTCTGAGTGTCACGAGACAGTCCCCGCGCATCCGCACGAATCCAGTCAATCCATTCCAGGAATAAAGAATCCCCGCAGTTTTTCAGGTTGTCGGTGTTGATTGTCTTGGCGGAAATCAAATCAAAACACGGGTCTGAAACCTTGGCGCTTTTGATACCCAGATTCTTTTCCGCAATAAACTGCCAGGTGGGGACTTTATGTTTGGTGCCCAGTTGTTTCAAGGTTTCCCAGTCTTTTTGGTTCAGGGCGATCTGTGCGGTCCAGTTCAGCAGATCCAGACTGCCGGGTTGAACTTGCAGGAGCCGTTTCAGATCCTTCAGGAGCTGGGCTTCCTGATCCAGTCGCATCCAGCGCGAAAAAGGCAGGCTCAGTTTGGTGGTCCATTCGGACGCCAGTGGAGGGAAGGCCGGGAACTGATTTCTGTAAAGCAGTGACTGCAGTCGTTGCGTCGTTGGCAGAATACTTTCCTGCAACATGGGAAGAGGATTGGTTTCAAAGCGATCCACCAGGGTGTTGTACAAAAGAGGCTTTTCATCATTGATCAGCAGAACATGGTTGGAAATGGCAGCAGTTTTCAGTGGACCCGCCTTGCGCCACAGAGCCCAGCCTGATTCCAGCAGTAAAGGACGATCATCAGACCAGTTGGCGTTCGGACTTTTCAGAACCTCCGCCAGAGATTGCGCCGGGAAGGCCGGAGGGGCCTGATCCACGATGCTTTCCCCCAGAAGATGGAATAAGGTGCGACCCACATCGACCAAACTGACGTTCTGGTCAATCTTCCAATGAATGGCTTCGTCACGTTTTTGTTTCTGGGATGGTTTAATAAACAAGGCGACCTGCGTGTTTTCACCATGCAGGTTCATGGTGCTGAGCTCTTTGGGGCGATCGTTGCCTGTGTGACCGTTTAAGCCGACCAAGAAGATGGTGGTCTTGTCCCAGCGACCACTGTTTTTGAGGTCCTCAAAAAGTTCGTAGAGGCTTTCATCCAACTCATCCAGTTGGCTTTCAAAACTGAGGTTGCGTGTTTCCCCCAGATCCGTGACGGTTTCAGTTGTGGTGAAAAGCAGATCCGGAACGTAGATCACACTGAAAAAAGCCATACCGGCCGCGTCCTGATGGACCCATTGTCGAAAGGCATCGGCATTCTGCTTAAATGGACGGATCAGGCTGCGGAAGGTCGGAACGATATTGTCTTCAAAAAGCTCGAATCCCTGATTTAAACCTGTGCGACGGAAGACGGGGGCGCCACCGGAAAAAAAGCTGGTGCGATAGTCTTGGTCCAAAGCCACTTCGGAGGCCAGTTCAAATTCGGCCGCCAGACCCGGACCGCCATTGTGACGAACCTTGTGCTGATAGGGGTAAAGTCCAGTCAGCAGTGAAGTCAGGGCGGGCACGGACAGAGGGGATGGTGAAAAGGCGTGGGTGAAACGCACGGACTCTTTGCAAAGCAATTGAAAACCAGACCTCTCGGGGGCTTCTTGATTGCAATTGACGTCGCTGATGGTCAATTCATCGACGGCAATGACCAGAATGGATTTCCTGTCGTGTGTTTGGCAGGAGAGCTGGACCAAACTCAGAAGGAGCAGTGTGAGAGTTAAAATGATTTTCCGCATACCTTGACCGTATGTAATGGTTTTAGTGATAATGGATCAATTAGATTGCGCAGTCAAAGATTTGGAGGAAATCACCCATGCTCACGGAAAAAATATTTACAGTTGCCCACTTGGCGGATCAGGTCGTTTTGTGGATCTTGCTTGTTCTCAGCGTCCTGAGCATCGGCATGATTCTGGAGCGTTACTTTGCTCTGAAAAAAGTTTCCGCTGAGTCTCAACGTGTTCGCGCACGCATCAAGCTGGCGTTGCAAAGCAACAGCCTAGAAGATGTCGAAGATCTGGCAAAGGATCCAAACTCCATTGAAGGTCGTGCGGCTGGTTACGCTTTGAAACATATGAAGGATGCAGGAAGCAAAGGTCTGTCTGAGATTTTCAACACCTTTGCGTTGACCGAACGCCCAGAGCTTGAAAAATTCCTGGGCTTCCTGGCAACAGTGGGTTCCAATGCGCCTTATATCGGATTGTTTGGTACGGTTTTGGGTATCATGAAAGCCTTCAACGACTTGGCGACAGCTCCAGAAGCTGGCCAGCAGACGGTGATGGCGGGCATCTCTATGGCCCTTGTGGCAACGGCAGCGGGTCTGTTCGTGGCGATCCCGGCGGTGGCAGCGTACAACTATTACAGCAAACAGGTTCGTGGTGTGTTCCAGAATCTGGAAAGCGTGAAAGAGTTGTGCCTGGCTTACGCTAAGAAAAAAGGTGTTTAAAAATGGCATTTAATAACAGCGACAATAATGAAGCCATAGCGGACATTAACGTCGTTCCGCTCGTGGACATCATTCTTGTGGTTCTGATCATCTTCATGGTGACAGCACCCATGTTTATGAAGCCCACGATCAACGTGAATCTGCCCAAAGCAGCCAGCGGTGATCAGACAGCTCCGAGCAAGCTGAATATTGCTTTGACTGCTGACGGACGCATCAACCTGAATGGAAGTTTCGTGACGGAAGAGGACGTTCGCGCCAAAGCCACTGAAGAAGTGGGCAAGAACGCGGATGTTCAGGCCATCATCTCAGCGGACAAAGATGTGCCGCACGGAAAAGTGGTGGGACTTCTGGATATCGTCAAAGGGTCCGGGGTTAAAAAATTCGCCATCAGTATCGATAAAAAATAGAACTAAAAAAGGGCTCGTAAGTGATCTGTACCCCAAATTTCGGACAGGAAAATAAAAGACCCTGTCCCATTTTTGGGGTATTTTCGTATAAAAAGGAAGCAGATCATGGGCTCACTGTCCGAAAGAGATCGCCGAGATCTTGAGAAGAATCCGAATGTTCTAAAGGTAACGCAGTCCAATGTTGCCTATACCCCCGAATTTAAGGTTAGGGCCTTAAGGCTTCGGGAAGAGGGACAAACTCCTAGTCAAATTTTTAAAGATGCTGGTATTAACCTATCCTTATTTGGTGTGGATTATGCCAAGAAGTGCCTTCAGCGTTGGGAAAAGATGTCTACCCAAGAAGGTGGATTAAAGAAAGACCGCCGAGGTTCTAAGTCTACAGGTCGACCCAAGGGAAAAAAGCTTAAATCAGCAGAAGATGAAATCGCTTATCTTCGCGCGGAGAACGACTTCCTAAAAAAGCTCCGCGCCTTGGAGGCAAAATACGCAAACAAGAAAAGTTCGCGTTGATTAGCAAGGCGGTCAATCATCGGCCTGATCTATGTCTCAGCAGGCTGTGCGCTCAGGCTCAAGTCAGTACCAGTGGCTATTACTACTGGTTTGCCCAAAGAGCATCTCCCCAGGTCATCACAACAGACGCGGAATGGGTGCAAATCATTTTTGCGTATAGAAGGGGTAAAGCCGGCGCTAGGACAATAAAGATGCTTTTGCAACGCCACTTCTGGATCAACATGAACCTGAAGAAAATTAGACGGTTAATGAAGAAGTACGGCCTTCAGGCGACTATCCGACGTAAGAATAAGTACAAGCAAGGCTGGGCATCAGGTGAGGAACACCGGGTAAGTCCGAACATCCTAAGCAGGCAATTTAATGTTGAAAAGAAAGACACAGTTTATTCAACAGACATTACCTACTTAGACTATGGCAAAGGAAACAGGGCTTATCTGTCAGCCGTAAAAGACTTGGCAGTGAAAGATATCGTCCACTATACGGTTTCTCCTGGAGCTGGACTACACGTTGCGATTCGAGGCCTGGAAGACCTATTCAGCCGAAAGCCAGAGAGTTTGATCATGCATTCGGACCAAGGGTGTCACTATACATCCAAGACGTATCGAGATCTTTTGTCTAAGTGGGGTGTCACCCAGTCCATGTCCAGAAAAGGCAACTGCCTGGACAATGCGCCTATAGAAAGTTTTTTTGGTCATTTAAAAGATGAAGTGGATCTTCAAAGTTGCCATACGTTTGAGGAATTGGTAGCAGAGATAGACCGTTATATTAACTACTACAATAACGAACGTCCCCAATGGGGCTTAAAAGGAAAAACCCCGGCAGAATGCCGAGGTTTCACTTAGAGGGCCCTTTTATTTAACTGTCCACTTTTTGGGGTACAGATCATAAGAGCCCTTTTTTAGTTGTCCTGTCGCACCCATTTGCAGGTGTTAGAGATGAGTTTCAGTTTGTTGTTGCGACACTCAAACAGCACTTCCCCGGTGTATTTCCACATATAATTGTCAGCATAGCGGTCCCCATAATCATAGTCGTAGTTGGGGTTCACCGTGGGCGTATGAATGCGCGGAATGGCTGTTCGGCAGTTCATCCAGGTTTTATCCATATATTTTAATGCCGGGACGTCATAACTGCTCAACTTACTAAAGCTTGGATAAGGGAACAGGGCATTGTAGCGATCGTAACTTTGATGCAGCAGGAACTTCCCGCGGGGGCCATCAAAATATTCAGTGAAGTAGTTATAGGCCTGATCATAAGTCGCATTGGTATAGGTGAAGTAGCGGCCGGCAGTGCAACCCACCGCAGGCTCCAGAATAGTGACGCGCGCCAAATTACTTTGGACTGATTGATTGCGACTGTCTTTGATCACCACATAATAAGTGCCTTCGTTGTGCCACGAATCGGCCGAACCTGAATAAAAGCTGTAGTGGCCCATGCCGCTGGTGATGGCCTTGCTGTTGTGATACCACTGAATTGTATAAGGAGAAGTTCCTCCGCTGAAGGTCACTTCAAGCTGGAAGGAGCCTTTTTCCACCACACTCACGCTGGTGGGTTGCTTGACGATCTTCAGAGGACCATCCCCGCCACCATTGGAACCGCCGGAAGAGTCACCGCCGCCGACACTCACGCCTCCGCCGGAGGAGCCACCACCAGATCCACCACCGATCGTCACCGCCCCGCCGGAAGGGCTGCCAGAGCCGGAAGTTCCACCTGTATTGGAACCGCCCCCCATATTGATGCCACCGCTGCTGCCGGGTCGGGAGCCCCAAATAGATGAATTGCTTGTGGATGAGCCTTTGGAGCCAGTCGAGGAGGAGCCCTCGCTGTTTTGGTTTTCACAGTCCGCACCACCGCACAGAGAGTTCTGGGGCGCACAGTTCTGGAAACTCACAATGGTGAGTGACGCGACAACAATCGCAGAAAGAACTCGAAAGTTTCGAATTTTTCGCAGAATACGTCTGTTCATGGTCACCTTTCCCCTCAGTGCCTGGACTTTAATACGGAAGAATCGTGGAAAAACTAAAGCGAAAGTCCGGTTTTTTTGGTCATTTTTCTCAAAATGACACAGCTAAAGTCCTGCGTTGAACTTCCGATCAAGGAAGTATGTTGAAACGTCAGCCTTCGGACACACAATTTCTCATTGTGACATTTGTTTTGGTGCTCTTTTTGGGAGTGCCAACCTTCATGAATTTGACCGAAGAAGATGTTTTGATCCCAGAGGCAGTGGCGGCCGGACAGGGCGCCGTGCTGGCACAGGGAAGAACTCCGGCCAGTGTGCCAACGGGGCTGACAAACAAAGTGTCCTTAGCTCTCTCCCACCTTGCTCAGCTTGATCTGCGTTGCGCGAAGAAGGCGGCGAGTCCGTTGCGCGTTGAGGGCAGCTATGTCCAGTTCGAGGGTAAAAACTGTCTTCGGGATAAGACCCTTGAGATCGTCAATAAAAGCAACGGCTATACGGCCTCTGTGTTCCTCAAAGGCACTGACAAATACCAAACCGACCTGATCCAATTGCAGAAGGGCGACAACGAAATTACGATTCGTTATCACGATGGCCCTGGAAAAGCCGTTGAAGAGGTTGTTCTGGTTCATTCGAGTCAAATTTAACCCTGAAAATACAGATACTTAATGCGACCGGCTAGAGTAAGATCAATTAAATTGATCTTGCCTCGCTCTGCCTTTAAGTTAGCCCCCGTCCCACGATCACCGTGTGGATAGTGAGTGGACTTATTGATGCTAATTGAAGGATTAACCCAACCTGTGGACTTAAAAAAACGCTCGGACATTCATTATGCTCGCAAAATTTGGCATATGTCCGGAGTCTTCGCGATGTTCCTGGCATACGTTTATCTGCCGCCCGCCGTGTCCATGACTATCCTTTTGATCTCGTGGTCTTTGTTTGTTCCATTTGATTTCCTTCGTTTGAAGTATCCGGCCTTGAATGATTGGGCGATGCACGCTTTCAAACCCATCATGCGCCAAAGTGAAGTGAAGAAATTGGCTGGCACCACCTTCCTTCTAAGCGGTGTTTTGATCGTGGATGTCTTGTTCCCAAGGCCCATCGTCGCTTTAACTTTGTTATTCTTGGCTTTTGCCGATCCTATCGCGAGCTATTTTGGAATCTTGTATGGCAAAGATAAAATCTTTGGTCACAAGTCCATTCAGGGTTTCATGGCGGCCTTCTTTGTCTGCGCCGCAGTGACTTTCATTTATTTAATCTACCACAACTATCTGATGGATCGTCTGATCGTCGTGAGTTTGTTCGCAGGTTTGGTGGGCGCTTTTGCCGAGCTGATTCCTGTGGCAAAGCTCGATGACAATTTGACTCTGCCTTTGATGAGTGCTGTGGGGTTGACCATCCTATTTTATTTCTTTGGATTTTTCGCCACCGTAGGATAATGTCTGTCCTTATTAAAGGCGGATATTATGGCTACTGAAACCCACATCGATAAAATTGACTCTGAAGACGCTAAAGCTCAGCGCTTGGCGATGTACATTTATATCCTTCCAAACCTGATGACGACAGGGAATCTGTTCTCAGGTTTCTTTGCGGTGATTCAATCCATCAAAGGGAACTATCTGTTTGCTGCTTACGCGATCGTGGTGGCAGCCGTCTTTGACCAGTTGGATGGCCGTTTGGCTCGTTTGACTCGTTCCACAAGTAAGTTCGGTGCGGAATATGATTCTTTGTGTGATCTGGTCAGCTTCGGTATGGCGCCGGGTGTTTTGTTGTTCCTATGGGCTTTGCAACCGTTCGGCCGTTTGGGTTGGGTGGCGTGCTTCCTGTTTGTGGCGTGCGGCGCTCTTCGTTTGGCGCGTTTCAACGTTCAGGCCAACGTGGTTGAAAAGAATTACTTCCAGGGTCTGCCAATTCCTATGGCGGCAGGTATCGTGGCCTCTTCCGTTTTGGCGTTCCAGGATCTGGAATTGGAACCACTGGGGAACTATGGTCTGTTGGTGATGACGATTTTGCTGGCGCTGGTGATGGTCAGCAACTTCCGATTCCGCAGCTTCAAAGATTTGGATCTGAAAGAGCGTTTGCCTTTCCGTTATCTGATTCTGGGTTTGGGTGTTCTTGTCGTTGTCGCACTTCGTCCTGAAGTGATGCTGTTTGTTCTCTTCATGGCTTATGCTGCTTTGGGTGCTGTTTTTGGTGTCTTCAAGCTCGGAAAGAATATCCGTAAGATCAAGCCAAGTGTGTACGCTCCAGCCTCTGTGCATGAGAGCGACCTAGTCCTCGAAGAAGAGGAAGAACAGGCAGTGAAAGATGAAAAGAAAACTTAAAGTCGGTGTTGTTGGTGCGACCGGTATGGTCGGCCAGACCTTCATGAACATTTTGGCAGAGCGTGACTTCCCGATTGAGGAGCTGCGCCCGTTTGCCTCTGAAAATTCACTGGGTAAAAAAATTGAACTGCAGGGGCAGCAATGGCCGGTGCAGGTTCTTAAAGACGGCTGTTTTGACGGTTTGGACTTGGTGTTCTTTTCTTCCGGGGATGAAATCTCTGCAGAGTGGGCGCCGAAAGCTGTTGCTGCCGGAGCCTTTGCCGTGGATAACTCGGCGGCGTTCCGCATGGATCCGAACACAGTATTGATTGTTCCTGAAGTGAACGGTCATTTGGTGAACAAGGACTCGAAACCACAAATTATTGCCAATCCAAACTGCTCCACCATTCAATTGGTGGTGGCTTTAAAACCTTTGCAGGAAAAGTTCGGTTTGGAAGAGGTGCGTGTCAGCACTTATCAAGCAGTCAGCGGGGCTGGTCAGGGTGGCTATGATGAATTGATGGAGCAAACCTCCAATCATCAAAAAAGCCATGAACCGAAAACATTCCCTCATACTATTTTGTTCAACTGCATCCCTCAAATCGGGTCTTTCAACGACCAGGGCTATTGCAGTGAAGAAGTGAAGATCATGAAAGAGACCCGCAAAATTCTGGGTCAGAATGATCTGAAGGTTTCGGCTTTCACAGTTCGTATTCCTGCTTTGAATGCTCACAGTGAATCTGTGTGGGTGACGTTGAAAAAGTCCGTGAGTCACGATGAAGTGACCGCAGCCTTGCAAGGTCAGGCAGGCATCGTGGTGCAGGATGAGCCCAAGAAAAGCGTTTACCCGCTGGCTCGTGATGTTTCAGGCAAGGACCCGGTTTACGTAGGGCGTATTCACCGCGACGTTGATAATCCCAATATGTGGTTGATGTGGGTGGTGTCTGACAACATTCGCAAAGGGGCCGCTCTGAATGGAATTCAGATCGCCGAAAAGATCTTCTTTCAATAAGTAAAAACCGTGGAAAAGGCCGTTTCAAAAACGGCCTTTCTAATTCATTCTGTGCGACCAAGGTCTGGGCAGGGTCCATTTTTTGACTTCCGGACCTTAGCATGGTTCGATTAAAGGATGAGACTCTTTCCATGGACGGGAATTCACAATTATAAGTCTTGGGCCCTATCCACGTTGGTGGGCGGTCTGCTTTTTTCAACTTCCAGTTTTGCAACTATCACCCTGGTGTCGGCCGAAGGGGCCTCGGCGACTGATTTTTCAGTGGCCGCAACGCCGAAGATTTTTGCGGGCTTTGCCGGCAGTTGTACCTCTACGGATGTCACCAAAACGTGTGACAGCTGCACAGGGGAAGACGTCAGCGGCAGCAAGTTGTGGCCTTGCAATAAACGCAATGCCTATCCCACCATGCGATTGACCATTCGGATCCGGTCCAGCAGCACCTCTGTGGCTGTGACAGATGCTGTTTTTAAGATCAACGACACAACTTTTACTCCGAACATCTCACCGACGTTGTCAGATGGCGTTCTGACGGCACAAGTAGAATGGTATGAACTGTGCCGGGCAATGGCGACTGATAATGACAGTTGCACCAAAAGCTTTTCCGGAGAGTTTGCTCTGGGCTTTAAGACCACAACGGATTCCACCACCACGAATGACCTTCTGACTTTTAAAGTATATGGACGCGCGATCGCCGCCGGGCAGGACTTGGTTTATCAGGACTGTCCGACCGATGATTCGCAGGTGACGCCGGGTTCGGGTTACTGTCACTTTTCAGTCTATCGTGGTGATGCGAAGATTTATGCCGATCAACTGGGTCGTGCCGATGGATATCCAGCGACGACAGCGGCGGGAATTGAGTACACCGGCCCGGTGTTCTTCTTCCGCGAACAGTTGCAGGGCGAAGACGACAACACCACCATCGCAAACATCACCAATGCGTCAGACTACATGCAGTTGATTTCTCCAGAGCAGGACAACCGCATTGATGGTCTTAAAAATGAAGTTCGCTACTGCATGGTGATGGCGAACCAGGATCAGACAGGAATTATTTCCTTCTTCACGCCACTGCCGGGAACCTCCGGGGGAGTGAATGCGACGGACTTGTGTGCGACACCTTCCCAGGTGGTCGGACTTCTGGATGACAAGCACTGTTTTATTGCCACGGCAGCTTTTGGCAGCGACATGGCTCCGGAAGTTCAAAGCTTCCGGGACTTCCGTAATAAGTATTTACTGAGCAATTCCGCAGGCACGAAGTTTGTGAAGTTCTATTACAAGCACAGTCCTTTCTATGCAGAATGGATTTCTCAAAATGAGTATGCCAAGACCGCGGCACGTGCGGTTTTGTGGCCGTTGTTGTTCTTTGCACGTTTAAGTGTGACCTTCGGATTGTGGACGACCTTACTGATTTTGACTTTGGCCGGGGCGTCTGCTTATGCGGTTTGTCGCCGCTGGTTTCAGGTGCGTAAAGCAAGAGGTGTAGTGTGAAATCATGGCATAAGCACTTCGTTGTTGTTTTGGCTGTGTTAGCTTTCCATTCGGCCCCAGCGCAGGAAGAGTCTGCGCCGCAGGAGCCTCCTTTTGTTCAGGAGGAAAGTGAATTTGAAGTTCCAGCGCCAGAGGACGACCTGTTCACAAACGAGGCGGAAGCTGTTGAAAGTGAAATTCAAAGCGCTTCACCAGAGAGCAAAAAAGAAACAGTAAATCTGAACGAACAAAGTCCCGGTGAATCAAAGGTTGAAGAAGATCTGTTGTTTGAAGAGCCAGCTGCGCCCGTCGTGGAAGAAAAACCACCGGTGCCTGAAGAACCCGCTTACGAAGTGGCTCCGGCGCGCAAGACACCGCAGGTGGAAGTGGTTCGCCGCTCAAAGAGTGGTGGGGTGGAATACATTCAGCATCCTCAGGCAGCCAAGGGTTTGATGACCATCACAAAAGACGGCGCCTATATTTATCGCGTGAAGCCGCCGTCGGCGTCGAAAGAATCCGGGACCTTCCGGGTGGGAATGATTGATCCTCCCAAAATCAAGTCCGCAGATGAGGTGACAGATTTTAGCTCCATGTATGGTGGCTCCTCTCAGCCGGTCTTTATGTTTGATTACGAATGGAAACCGTTTAACGGCTTTGGAAGCTTGGGCTTGCAGGTCGGTCTGGGCATCATGTACGCCACAGGTCAGGGGCGTTTCATTGTGGCAGATCCTCAGTTCCCGGATCAGCAAGCCAAAGAGGAATACACGTTTCTGGCAATTCCTTTGAATTTGGGTGTTATCTATCGTTTGGAGTGGGGTCACCGTCAGTGGGTGGCACCGTACATTTCAGGGGGGGGAACTTATATCGGCGTGGCTGAGATCCGCGATGACGGCAAGTCTCCATCCCTGGTGGGAACACCGGGTGTGTATGGTGCCGGGGGTTTGCTGTTTAATGTTTCGGCCATGAGCCGAGACACAGCCTTCACCCTGAGCTCAGAATACGGAATTAAAAATCTTTGGATTTCTTTGGAGTATCGTCAGTTGCAGACGTTCACGGAGGACGTGGACTTTTCTTCAGGGATCATTGCCGCCGGTGTGACGGTGGACTACTAAAAAAGGGGCCAACTGATCTGTACCCCAAAAAGTGGACGGATAAATAAAAGGGCCTCTTAAGTGAAACCTCGGCATTCTGCCGGGGTTTTTCCTTTTAAGCCCCATTGGGGACGTTCGTTATTGTAATAGTTAATATAAAGGTCTACCTCTGCTACCAACTCTTCAAAGTATCGCAACTTTGAATATCCTCCTCACGATCTTTGGATAAGATCCCGCTGCTAAGTGATCCAAGAACCTGGTCACATCAACTCCGCGGATAGAGTGTTCTACTAGAATCCCTGGGGAAATCTTCAAGTGCTCGTCGATGATGGTCAGTGTTTTGAGTTTTCGACCGCTTTCTAAGTAGTCGAACATAAAATCAATGGCCCAGACTTGATTCGGCCCATCGGCTCTGGTTGGTGGTATTCGCGGGTGGGATCCAATTTTCTTACGTTTTCTCCTCTGAAGTTGCAGTTCACACTCCGTGTACACGCGGTGTAATCGATTGTGATTCACATCCGGCATCTCATTTCTCAGAAGAACAAAAAGTCTTGGATGACCAAAGCGATTGTTTTCCCTGGCAAGCTCTATGAGTTTGTCGCGAACAGGACCATCCTTATTCGGTACTGGCTTGTAAGCTAGTGTTGAGATATTAAGGCCCAATAGTCGACAGGATCGGGCCTTTGTGGTCTTATACTTCTCGACCAGATAAAGGGCCTCTGTCCGTCGGTCTTTGGGCCTTACCACTTTTTTGAGTTCACATCTTTGAGAATTACGATGTCCAGGTCATGATCAGCCACAAGGCGCTTCAGTTTTGCATTTTCAGCCTCTAGTTCCTTAAGGCGTTTGGCGTCCACGACATCCATGCCCTTGAATTTCTTCTTCCAGTGATAAAGCGTTTGTTGGGTAACGCCCATTTCACGGAAAAGGTCTTTCGGGCGGATGCCGCCTTCAAGTTTTTTGACCGCTTTAATAATTTGGGGGTCGGTGAATCTTTTTTTATTTGGTGTTCCTTCTCCGGCTCTCTGGCCGATGTTTTGGCACGCCGTGACTCAATGGATCGAACTCAGAAACAAAGTTTATAAAAAAGACGGTGACTCCCTCGAGTCACCAGAGGAAGTTGCATAGAAATTACAACCGCCACTCAATCAATTTCAACTAAACGAGGTGCAAGCCCGTTTTTTTAGGAGAGTTGATAGTCAGTAGCGCAGGCCTTGCAAATTGCGATTGAAAGATTTCAGCTCGTAACAGATACTTTACCGTAGTCTTCATAGATATCTTCGGGGGGCAATTGAAATTGATCTTGAGAACTTTATGGCTGGCTATACTTTTTAGCCTTCTACTAACCAATGCCCTATTCGCCAGTGATGATACCCAGAAACTAAAACAATGCCTTGACAAGGTTAATATTGACTCGTGCTTCGATTTCTTTGACTCGAGCGAGGATCAAAACAAATCCCCTTTGTATTCACAGAACGTAAGAAAAATTAAAGAGCTTGCTAAAAAAGAATGCAAGACAGGAAAAGAGACTGCATGTAGTCTCTTGGGTGTAATTCTTTATCGTGATGAAAAAGATATTTCAGCCATCCCCACGATGGAAAAATACTGCTTCTCATATAATTCAAGGGTGTCAAGTCGCTGTATAGATCTCTTTGAGTTTTATCTAGGACAAGGTGACATTTCATCCACGCCTAATACAAAAAAAGCAACCGAAATAGCTCGTAGATGTATCGATACTGGCGACTACGATAGCTGCGTATTCTTTGCGGTCAAATTTGTTGAGTATCCTACTGACGACCCCAATATAACCTTTTCAGTAATCTCGGAGTTAATAAAAGCATCACTTAAATCGCAAAAGCTCACCTCTTCCGTGAGGGACTACCTTCAATTTATTGACTCCTGCCATATTTCCTTCGCAGTGGAGTGGGAAGACAGAAGTGCATCAACCACTTCTCACGTCTCAACATGGGTTCGTTATAAAAATTTGTCGAAACACCCTCTGCAATTCAGAGGTGAACTTAAGGCACGACTTGCCACTGACCAAACGAAAGTATTTACTAATGATCTTGTGGGTACAACTCTCAAATTCGAAAGATATCTCCAACCAAATGAACTTATAAGAGAAAATGTTGATTTCCGGGTTGATGATAACAAAGCAAAACAATGGGTTTCTGATTTAAGATTAGTTAGCTTTAATCCTGTCAGATTGACATTTACATCGTCGGGACATAAAAATATCGTTGATAACACTTCAGCGGTAAAACGAATATGTAGATTTGATATTACTTATGAAGAGGGTCACTCTGGAGTTGCCCCTATAAAAACGGACAGGTCAGACCGCTCGGTTAATTTCTCTTCTGTACTGCCTGGGTGACTTCATTCGCAATGCTTTATGTGGTGCGTTTTCATTGTAGTCCTCAAACCAAGCATCTAATTGCTCAATAACCCGGGCTGCTGACGAAAGATCCCCAAGCCACACGTAATCCCTTTTGAAGGTTTTCACGAAGGCTTCCGCCATGCCATTGCTTTCTGGGCTGTAGCTCGGAGTTGTTCTGATATCCAGACCCAGTGAATGTCCGAAGCGAACGGTTTCATGCGCAGTATAGCCGGGCCCATTGTCGGTTAGCCATTGTACGACATGAGGCACTCTTTTGACTTTACCAAAGCGCTGCTCAACCGTTTCCATCATGAGATCGCGAACCAAACCTCCATCAATTCCTCTTGTGCTTGCGACATATGTAATCGACTCTCGGTCATGGCAATCGAGAGAGAAGGCCACTTGAACCTGTTCCCCATTCCAGCATTGAATTCCGAAGGCATCGCTGCACCATCTGACATCTGATTTGATCGTTGAAACCTTGCCATCATGGCTTCGAATAGGTCGGCCAGTGTGGCGTTGCAACAGGAGACCGTTCTGCTTCATGATTCTGTAGACACGCTTGTAGTTGATCTTCTCGTCGACCTTCTTCCGTAGTAAAGCCGTTACTCTGCGATATCCGTAAGTAGCCCTTTGATCGACAATTTCCCGTATTAATGGCAATAGGCGACTATCATCGTCTTTTACGATTTTCTTTTTCATTTTCAAAACCTGATTGTTTTTGATTTTCTCTGCTAAGTGGCTCCGAGAGACTTCGAGGGCACGACAAACTGTCGTTATTCGAAATCTTCGACTCCGGGCAACGGTTTGCGCGAGATAAGTTTTTTTTCGCGACCGATCCGAACAGCTTCTTTAAGGACTTCAACTTCTTCAGTTTTCTGTCCAAGAAGGCGCTCAAGGCGTTTGATCCGCTCTTGAGCCTTATTTAGCTCAGACTCTGGAATCACACGTTCTTCTTTGTCGATTGCCGTAAGAGCTCCGTTTTCCATCTGCCTCTTCCAATTGAATAGTTGCGCAGGAGATATACCATACTTCCTGGCCACATACGAGACCGTATGCCCAGGTTCGTAAGTCTCTTCAACCATTAGCTTTTTCTCTGCTGGCGCCCACCTTCTGCGGCGCTGGACCGAGGTGATAACCTCAACTTTACGCCCTCTGGGCAACTCATAAGAACTATCATTATTCATAGTCATACTCCTATCATTAGGAGCGGACCGTCATGTCCGGTTTAAATGGGGAGCACTACACACTCAAAAAATACAACATCAGTATCTAAATCAAATTTACCGCAAAGTTTGAAAGAGGTATTTGATACGCTTCCTGCTAAAATCGGACAAAAGATTAATCCTCAAAATCCTTGCCCAATAGGTTTTACTCTAAAAAGTAAAGATGAAAGTAGGTTGCCATTTGCTACTTTTTACACATGCCAAGCAATCAAGGAAGACAGTTTTTTAAAAAGATTGCAGATGAATACCGTCGGCGATTTAATTGGATATATCAACCTCGATCTAAACGAGAAAAACACGGTAGTCGGTGCAGACTTCAATACGTTAAATTCATTTGTGAGTTCATACGCGCAAACATATAAAGTAGATAAAGACTTTAATAAAAATGCGTTTTTGGATTTTGAAATCACTCCCGCCATTCGGGCAGTATCTCTAGCCACAAATTATGATGGCAAGCAGGCCTCAATCGCATCAATTGCTTTTGAATCTGTAGCCCTAGAATACAGATTTGACCCCAAAGAAGCTAACTTTTGCTCCGAATCTGACTATAAGAAGTTTCACGGTTGCAGTGTCATGTCTAGCATACCAATTTGGCTCACAGAGTATATTCGTATCGGTAAGGCAATGGGAAAGACCAGTAACTCTTGGGACTATCACGGTCTTGCAGAGAGGGCCGTTAAGTTCGTAAAAAAAGCTGAGCCTGCTATGAAGCAGAAAGTGGATTCTTTACCCCCTGCCCAAAAATCCGAGGTTCAGGCTTTTATCAATAATTGGATAAGCTTAGCCTCTAGCACCCAAAATTGGGTTCTTTATCAAAAGAATCTCTTTAAAGTGAAAGAATAGAGGTTTATAAAATGGGACTAGATAAATCAGCAATAGATGTAACTTTGATAAGTAAGCGTTCAACTAACGACAAATACACTGGCCAAAATGCTTATGATATCGCCAAAGAGCTATTGAAAAACTGGAACATCACCGAGAACGATTTGGCTTCTAATCTTGACATTCCCCCTGGGCATCACAACTCTGGCGTAGGAGATATTAAAAGACTTGTCCGTTCAATTCTTCAGCTTGGCTGGGACTATACCGACAATAATCCACGCCCAGATAAATAATAAAAGCATCAAGTGCTTCGTTGCCAACGGCTGCAAAGAACCTGCTTGCTTTTTTCGCGGCCCAAGTTCTCCAACTGCATTTTTCCAATGTGGCCAAGACGACTGCGCTTAGACGCTTATGAACGCTTGAGGCAAGTCACTTTATTCGAAGAGCAGTTCCTTTGGATGATGGAACCAAAACATGGACCGTGGGCTTTAAAGGAAAAAACGAAATTTGCGTTGCGGAGCGCCTACAGTTCTTTAATCGCAAAACCATCAAACATGCCAAAGACAGACTTATTCCCGACGGTTTGATGACAGAGCCCTTGCGCGGCGAATCCACCAACATAGCCATCGAAGTCGAACTAACAATTAAAAGTAGCGCCCGATACAAGCGTATCTTTAACGAGTACAGGGACGGCGGTTCTCCCAAGAATCTGTGTGTCAGAGTCTTTGAGTTAGGTGGCGTTAGCTTGCTAACATACTTCTTCTTTCTTTTGCAAATTCTATCGGAGACTTCATTCCCAGTGCTGATTGTGGATTGAAGTTATTATATTTCCAGTGCCACTCATCGATCTTCTCTTTCAGTGGAAAGTACTTGGCAGTAAAGGATGTCGTTCATCACAAAGTATCTCGGAGTTTAAATCTAGAGATCTCGACAAGCGGGCTAGAGGAATTGGTCAGTC
The DNA here is from genome assembly GCF_055397015.1 of Bdellovibrio sp. HAGR004. NCBI lineage: Bacteria > Pseudomonadati > Bdellovibrionota > Bdellovibrionia > Bdellovibrionales > Pseudobdellovibrionaceae > Bdellovibrio > Bdellovibrio sp. HAGR004. The sequence continues at coordinate 574,012 of NZ_AP029176.1, forward strand.
GAAAACCCAAGCATTTGATCATGCATTCTGACTAGGGATGCCACTACGCATCAAAAATATATCGAGATCTTTTGGCAAAATGGGATGTAACTCAATCAATGTCTCGTAAAGGAAACTACTTGGGTAATGCTCCTGCTGAAAGTTTTTTTGGTCATTTAAAAGATGAGGCGGATATTCAAAGTTGCGATACTTTTGAAGAGTTGGTAGCAGAGATAGACCTTTATATTAACTATTACAATAACGAACGTCCCCAATGGGGCTTAAAAGGAAAAACCCCGGCAGAATGCCGAGGTTTCACTTAAGAGGTCCTTTTATTTATCCGTCCACTTTTTGGGGTACAGATCAGTTGGCCCCTTTTTTTGTTTCATTACTTGTTCACACAAGTTGCTGTGTAGATGGTTCTTGCGTGGCGGTGAGTAACTGCCTGATAGCAAGTTTGACCGTAGGTGCTGCAGTTGGCGCGAATATAAACCTGGTTGTTAGAGTCGTAACCCATAACATTGTTTTGGTCACACCAGCTGATGAAATCTACATAAAAATCATCTGGACGGGACTGGTTAACCTGGGAAGTTTGAGCCATTGCGGAACCGGAAGCCAACAACAATACAGCGATCAAAGCTTTCATTTTATTCTCCTGAGTTAATAATGAAAATGAACGCCCAGAGAAGTACGCCTATCCGCGCGGGATTGCAATGCCCTGTGAAAATTGGACAGGGTGGATTGCGAGGCGGAAAGTGTCAGAACGCGACGGAGTGTCTGCCGATTCACGGCTTTTTGCCGACAGCGGCTTCAGGCCGTGACATTCCGACCGTTTGATCTTGAAAGAGTGGGACTTGAGCCGTCCCTGGCGGGTGCCGTCTCAAGATGAGACTGGTACAGTCGTTGCTTTTTGGAAGCACAAGGAGTGCTTCCATGAAACTCTTATATGCTTGTAAAACCGCGGCGCTGGCGTTGGTCTTAAGTCTTTCTGCTTCCCTGGCCTGGGGAGTGGATGATGAAGCCAACCTTCTGATCTTCGAACAAAAGAGTGCGGGTTCAGAACAGATTCGTTCCGAGGCCCAGGAGGTCGTGGTTCAGCTGGATCCTTCTGAAGTGGCGGAAACCGAAAAGTTTCATCGAGAGGACTTTATCAAGCGGGCGCGCCTGGCGATGAAGGCCGATATTCCCAAGGATGTTGTTTATGAATTTGAGGGTCCTCGTACTGAAGCGGAGCTGGAAAAGCTGCTGCAGTTGCCGGATGCCGAGATCGAAGTTTTTCTGGCGAAGAAGAAAGCGTTCCTTGGGAAGTTTGCCAGGGTTCTGAGATTCTTTAAGGTTTCCCCGGCGAAAGTGAACAAAGCTTTGAATGAATTAAACGCCCGTTTTTATGAAAGCTCCCACGTGGTGTCCAAGAGTAACGTCAAAGGTGGCACGGTGATGTTCTCGATTTCTGCGGGCTTGGCCTTGCCTCAAAAAGTGATGGAAGCCATGCGAGCTCGCAGTATCGGAAACTTTGTCCCGGCGTCCGGCGGGTTTTATTACATGCTGGGTTTGGGGGCAGGATTTTCTCGGCAGGTGGGTGCGGACGGCAAAGCTCGTTTTGTTTTCGAACTCTTCCTGGATGTGGAAAAACTGAAGAAAACTCTGACAGGAATTGCCGAGGTGTCGGCGGCGGGTACTTACGGACTGGTCTTCGAAAAACGTGAAGGTTCCATAAGAAGTCAAAAGAGCACGACCATGTATGGAGGTGCGACTGGGGTTTTCCGTCAGGGCTCTCAGCAGTTTGGCTGGGCGGCTTCCACCGGAATGTCTTTGCCTCCGGGGATCGGGATTCTGCTGGTTTATCAGGATGAAGCCACTCGCTATTATTTGTTCCGAACGGAAGGGCTTCGAGCTTCCTTCCCGGCGTTGGCGGGTTTCAAAGACAACATCGTATCAGCTCTGCGCAGTTTTGCCTTCAATCGCGGAAAAATCATCCGCTGCGACGGTGCTCTTTTGTAAGTGGGTACCTTTTACCCTCAGGGTTGCCGTGGGCAGGGGAACCTGATAGGTTCCGGCCATGACGACAAAAGTGCGCTTTACCGTTGCTTACGACGGAACAGGATTCTGCGGATGGCAGAAGCAAAAGCCGGAAGATCAGATTTCGGTGGCTCAGGTTATTGAAGAAGCCCTTTCCAAGGTCTTTAATGAAAAAATCACTCTATTTGCCTCGGGAAGAACGGATGCCGGAGTTCATGCTCTGAACCAGGTCTGCCACTTTTCTACGCATCGCAAGATCGACCCGGCCAAGAAATGGGATCTGTGCTGGGCTTTGAACTCGCACTTGCCTCCGTCCATCGTGGCCAAGAAGGCCTGGATTGCTCCAGAGGACTTTCATGCCACTTTGTCAGCCACCCATAAGACATATCGTTATCTTATAATGAATAAACCCCGCCCCAGTGCCCATCTGAACCGTTATGCCGATTGGGTGCGCCTGCCGATCGATATCGAACATTTGCAGGAAAGTTCTAAATATCTCTTGGGAAATCAAGACTTTAAGAGCTTTCAGTCCGTCGGAACACCGGTTCAGGACACCATTCGAGAGATCTATAAGGCCGACTGGGAATGGCGTAAACCCGGTGTCTTGCAGTTCACGATTACTGGCAGTGGGTTTTTGAAGCAGATGGTCCGCAATATTGTGGGGACCTCATTGCTTTTGGAGCGAAAAGGCTTAGCCCCCTCTAAAATGCAGGAGATCATTGCGGCTCAGGACCGCATGAAAGCAGGGCCTCCGGCGCCCGCTCAAGGCCTGTATTTGATGAAGGTTTATTATCCTCAGGACCTTGACAATAGGTGCCTAGAACTTTAAAACATCCCTTCCCGCAAAATAGTGTAAGAGCCCGTTGTAAACTCAAACATATTTTTGCCGAGCAGCAGACGGTAAAACTGACTGTTCAAAATGAAACTGGAGATTCTAATGAAGACTTTCAATGCTAAGGCAGATGAAGTTGAAAGAAAATGGTGGATTGTCGATGCCGCTGGCCAAAAAGTTGGTCGTGTAGCAACTCACGTAGCGACTATCCTTCGTGGTAAAAACAAAGCTATCTACACTCCGAACGTTGATACTGGCGATTTCGTGATCGTTATCAACACGGACAAGATGGAGCTTTCTGGAACTAAGTGGCAGGATAAGAAGTACTACTCTCACACTCGCTTCTTCGGTTCTATGAAAGAGATGACTGCAGCTCAGGCGAAAGAGAAAGATTCTACTTTCATCATGCACGAAGCTGTACGCGGTATGCTTCCAACAAACAAGCTATCCCGTCACGTTATCGCGAAAATGAAGACATACACTGGTGCTGAGCATCCTCATGCAGCTCAAAAGCCGGCTCTTTACACACTCCCTTCTAAGAAATAATCGGAGATAGACAATGGCAGCAGCAGATAAATTCTACTATGCAACTGGAAGAAGAAAAACAAGCTCCGCGCGCGTTTTCTTGAAGCCTGGTAAAGGTACAATCACAATCAATGGTAAAAAATCTGACGACTATTTGACTCGTATGCAGTCTCAAATGGTTATCGTTCAGCCTTTGGACCTGTTGAACCAACTTGGCAAGTTCGACGCTAAAATCACTGTTTCCGGTGGTGGTGAGTCTGGACAAGCTGGTGCTATCCGTTTGGGTATCACTCGTGCGTTGATCGCTTTCAATCCTGAATTCAAAGGGATCTTGAAGAAAGCTGGCTTCGTTACACGTGATCCTCGTATGGTTGAGCGTAAAAAATACGGTAAAGCTGGTGCACGCCGTAGATTCCAATACTCCAAGCGTTAATTCGCACGGACTCAAGATCTTCGGATTTTGGGAATGGAAGAAAAAAGGGAGCTTTCGAGCTCCCTTTTTTTTTGTCTTTTTTTGATCGTCCTACATTTATTCCGTCATAAAATTTGTCTGAAATCGAATTCTGGGGACGTAACAGGATGATAAAAAAAAAGGCGCCTGTAGCAGGCGCCTTTTGAAGTCCGGTAAATTACTTTGTGCAAGACAAAGGATAGATGTTGCCGTTCGCAGCCAAGAAGCCACCGAACACGCCATCATTTTCAAGACTCAATCCCAAGAAACCAGTGTTTGTGATCACACCGTCTACTTGAGACGACTTGTCAGTCAAAGCCAACAGGTTCAAGAAACCATTTTGGATTTGTTGTGCCACGGTGCCTTTATCCATTTGAGAGAAGAAGACAGCCGTTTTTGCACGCTCAACCAAGTTCACAACCACGAAGTCAACGGACTGATCATCAGCCAATTCAACTGTCAAAGTGACAGCGTTGCTTTCGGAAGGAACAACACATTTCATGATTGTTGTATCTGCCATAGCAGAAGAACCCATAAGAACCAAAGCAGCCATAATAAGCTTTTTCATTATCAACCTCCTATAAGGTGAACGGGGGGAGGCTATTTCAGTGGACGAAGCCTTGCAATCCAAATGCATCGCACTATTGGAGGAGGACTTTTAGAATGACCCACACTTGGACGCACATCTTTACTAGCACTTGGTCTGAGTTCCCTCTGATTTAAGGGACAGACTCGCGTTTCTTGATTACCCTATGTGTTAAGGAAAATTTGCCGAAGGAACGTTACGTGAAATCCATGCTTTCATCTTTGATCGTCATTCTTGTTTGCTCCTTATCTATTGCTCAGGACAAAGCTCCTGAAGCCCCTTCCACCCCGGCACCAGCCGCTGCTGAGACCAAACCTGCCACCGATTCAGAGAAGAAGGCAGAGCCTTCACAAGCTGCATCGGAATACTCCAAGCCTCTGTTTTTCTCAGTCATGGATCAGGAACTGAAAATAAAAAATCCCGTCGTGGAGTATGATCTGAAGACCTCCAAAGGAAAGCAGATGGACATCGGTGGAGTCACTTTCAGCAGTGATTCCTTGGTGGCGAAAATGGAAAACTCAAGCCTGATTGTGACATGGAATTACGATCTGGTTGCAGGCGGAGATCTTTCAATTATCAACCAGCAGGGAAAAGAGCTGTGGAAACAGACGGTGTAGGGCACGGGCTCTTGGAAGTCAGCTGAACTGAGCGGTGCCAAAGCTCCGCCGTGGAAAGACGGTGAAAGATTCCGTTTCTGTCTGCGTTCAGAGGTCGGCAAAGGCTATGCGAGCATCTGCTCACAGTGGTATGGGGTTGAGATCAAAGATGGGCAGGCACAAATTGGTGTGACCAAATCCGAAGCCACTGCGCGCGTGATCTTCCAAAACGAAGAAGGAAAGCTGCAGGGCTCAGAGGAAGTGGCAGTGGGAGCGCCGGTGCAGTTTCTGGCGACGCTGACATCAGATGCGACGTATGAATTCGTTTCCGAGCCGGTGATGCCTGTAGTGCGGGACATGATCGAATCTGAGAAAGCAGATCAAGTCACGTTGACAGCCGAACTGCCACGCCCGCTGAAGGTTGATTCCACAATAATTCAGGGAGAGCAGTATGGGACTGTGACCCGCATCCTGGGTTTTGAAAGCACCATTGGGGCACCCAAAGATTTATGGCAGGCCGATCTTCCGCAGAAAAACACCCGCCTTGTGATTCCTGGAAAATCTGGTGGCGTCTTCGTTTATGGATTGGAAATTGCCGATCCTCCGAGACAAAAGGATCGTCGCTTTATTTCCTACCGCGCTCCGAAGGGTACTTATTCTTCCAGAGACCAGGTGCCAGTGCGTGATATAGAAGACAAAGTGACGCCTTGGCATTTCGATGTCCCGCAGAAGTTTGCGATGAATACGGTTCTGTTGGAAGTTCCTGGAGAAAAAGCAAATCACAAAGCATATATGGAAATCTATCGTGCAGGTGCGGGCGAGGCGAGTCTTCGTCTGACCGGTGTGGTGACCAGCGAAAGTGATTATGTGGTCCTTGGTGAAGGGCACGTTTCCTGGTGGTTCAATGATCTTTTTGACTGGCAGAACTATTACTTGTCCAAACAACGATGGGGTGTCAGTGCGAAGTACTTCACTTCGTTAACAAAACTTCCGGCATCCACGGCGGGGGGCGGTTCTGAAGATGTGAATCTGAACGTGGCGGATGTGGATTTACGTTATCGTTTGACTCCGGGACTTTGGGAAAAGGATGAAACTTTGGGTGTGATTCTGGCCTACGAGGCCATGTCCTTGGGGGACACCAATGTTCCAAAGATGGGAGCGGGTCTGTTCTGGGCGCGCTCTATGCCGCGAGTAATTGATTATTGGTTCTCGAAGCTTCCGTTCATGAACTATCCAAAATGGGTTGATATGGAATTCATCAAGTACATGTCGTCCACGGACAGTGACATCACCCTGGGTGATGACTATGTTTTGAATTTCCACGGAAAAGTTTTGTGGACCTCCAGCTTCTTTGGCGAGGCGGGGTTTGGTTTGAAGAACTACTACTACGAGAAAAAGTCTGACGGCTCCGGAGCCAAATTAACGACCTTCTATGGAACCGTGGGGTTGGGGCTTAACTTTTAAACGGAAGGTTGATGAAAAAGAAGCTCACCTTTGTCCATCTTTTTTTGCTGAACCAACTGGTGACCACCCTGGTGCTTTTGACGGTGCTGGGGGTCTATGGGACTCACTTGTTCATTCAGGAGCAAAGAGCATTGCGCGAGCGCATGGAGCCGGCTTCCGTTCGGGAAGTAGAGCGAATGAACCACGATTTTGCCGCTTTGGAGGCCAACGTCCTGAGGCTTAAAAGCATGGTGGAGCTATTTGATGTCATGCCCAAGGGCACGCGCATTGAAAAGTTCCGTCAGTTTGCCTCCACAACCATCGCCAGTCACAGCAGTCAGTTTAATGCTTACGTGGCTTTGGGGCCTCGTCTGGCGAATGAATACTTCGGAAAAAAAGCTTACGTCTATGTCCTGCACCGGGACTTTTCACTTTTCGCCAGTCCACAGTACAATGAACCTTCGACATTCATTGCCGAGGTTTTTTCTGAACCTGGATACGACCGTGACCCTGATCAACAGTGGTGGTGGTTGAATGAAAAGAATCAAAACGTCAATTATTCAGATTTCTACTTCGACAAAGGCTTCATGGAAAAGGTCATGTTCAGTGCGACCACCGGCATCTATAAGGCTGGTAAGTTGGAGGCCGTTGTTGGAATTGACACGTTGGCGGGTGACATTGCCCACCGTCTGGGAAGCTTCAAGCTGGGGGAAACCGGTGGGGCTGTCATTGTGGATGAACATGGGCGCCCCGTGCTGCCCTTGATCGCCAAAGATTTGCCTTTGCTGGGTTACAGATATCTGCGGGCTTTAAGTCAGGACGAATTTAAGTCCATGCCGAAGCTTTCGCAGAAAGTTTTTAATATCCAGGCGCAAAAACAGATTCGGGAGTTTCCCGGCGCTGATGGAAAAACTTATCTGACCTACTCCAATCCGATCAAAGGCAAGTCCTGGCATCTGGTAATCTATCAGGAAAAGTCGGAAGCTTATTCCGGTTTGTACTTCCGTTTGTTCTTCTTTGGATTTGTGGCCTTGGTCACGTATGGCGTCTTTACGGTGATGGTCTGGATGACCGGGAACTACGTGATCAAGCAGGATAAAAAAGCCCTGGCCCAATTGCAGGAGTCCCGGGATCGAGCTGAGGCCGCCACTCGCGCCAAGTCACTTTTCTTGTCCACGATGAGCCATGAAATCCGCACCCCTTTGAATGCCATGCTGGGCTCGGCGGAACTGTTGAGCGAAACGCCGCTGGGTTATGAACAGAAAGAACTCTTGAGCTCTTTGCAAAGCGCAGGAGAAACCCTGCTTAGCATGTTGAACAATATCCTGGATTATTCGAAGTTCGAGTCCGGCCGAATGCAGATGGAAAGTCGTGAGTTTCTGCTGAGCGATCTGGCGCGTGAGGTTCAGGCGTTGATTGCCACGGCAGTGCTGCGCAAGAATCTGCAGTTTGTGTTTCATCCTCCGGAGTATGATCGGTGGATTGTGGGGGACTCCCTGCGTTTAAAGCAGGTGCTGATGAATCTTCTGGGGAATGCAGTGAAGTTCACAGATCGTGGGGTCATTGAGCTGACCATTCAGCCCTATCCAGCCGCAGAAGATGGTCGTGAAGTGATCTTCTTTGAGGTCAAAGACACGGGCATCGGTATCGCGAAAGAAAATCTGAAGAAAGTCTTTGATGAATTCGGGCAGGAAGATTCTTCCGTCACCCGACGCTTTGGGGGAACAGGGCTGGGGTTGAGTATTTCCCAGCGAGTGGTGCAGTCCATGGGGGGCGAACTTTATTGTGAAAGCCGCCAGTTTGTGGGTTCACGTTTTCACTTCTCGCTGCAGTTTGTTTCGCGCAAGGCAGAGTTGTGGAACCGTCGTCTGGCGATGGATCTGAACCTGGCCCCCGCAGTCCCCGTGACGGATGCGGCCCCAAAGGTGGTGGACAGTGGTCGTCGCACGGTCTTGATCGTGGATGACATGGAAGAAAACCACACGCTGTTAAAAGCGTATATCAAGCGCTTGGACTTTGTTGCCACGGAGTCCGCCTATAATGGTTTTGAATGTCTGGAAATGTGGGAAAAGAATCACTACGACCTGATCTTTATGGACGTGCAAATGCCGAAGATGTCGGGTTTGGACACCATTCGCAAGCTGCGTGAAATAGAACGGGTGCGCGGCCTGCGCCGGACCCCAGTGGTGGTGATTTCAGCCAATAACTTTACAGAAGATATCGAGAAAAGCCTGGTTGCCGGTGCCGATGAACACCTGGGTAAGCCGGTGCGCAAGCAGACGGTGCTCGAAGTGGTTCAGAAGTACTGTTCGCAGAATATTGAAACCGCTCAGGTCTAATCTATTTGCACCCACAAAAGTGAAAACTATCAAGACAGCGTTAAGTTCTTAACAGCTATTCCCGATATTACTTAGGTCTGAGCCCGGAACGGATCTTGCCTCTATTCATTATGAAACGGGTAAACAGGGGGAATTCATGACTAAGCGTTTGGCAGTGTTGGCTGGTACAGTCTGTCTCATTGTGGGATTTCAGAATTGCAGCCAAAGTGCACTTCAAACATCCGAAATGGCATCCATGAACGATGTCTCTGTGATCGTGCCTCCGGCGGCTGGTGGCGAGTCCCCCACAGAAGCTAGCAAGGTCACCTATGTTGAAATTCCCAATATCTCTGAGGACGGCGCAGTATCTGCAAAGGCCTCCGAAGTCAGCCCTTACCGACTGGTGATTGCAATCGATTCGGGAAAAATTCATCTGGTTGATGATGGAAACAACATTCTGCAAGAGCGTTGTTTGGGGTCTGCCAATCTGGCGGAACTTAAAACAATCCTGAGTGGTTCCTCTGTGTGTGCGGCGCCGGTGAAATCGAATGATATTTGTGCGATGAAGTACACGCCAGCTTATGCCTCTTTATATGCAGATGAAAAGCGTGTGAATCTGGGTGAAGAAAAAGACTCCTGCGGCCGGGGTCGCCAGGATTTGTGTGGCGGTTTGGCTGATGTTTTCCAAGCTTACGTCGCCCATGTCCGCGCCAACTGGTCGGACATGAGCTGCGAATAGCCAGGTCTTTACAGACCCAGCATTGATTTGATCTTACTGAAGGCTTCGTTCATTTGCGCACGATTTGGTGCGGCCCCTTGAGCGAAGTCTGGGCGACCGCCCCCTTTACCACCCATAATACCAGCAACTTCCTTCAAAAGATCGCCGGCTTTGGTTTCGGAGGTGATCTCTTTGGAAACACTCACGATGATCGGGTGACTGCCGTCCCCCTGACCAACCACAACCACGATGCCAGACTGGATTTTGTTTTTCAGATGATCAGTGACCTCTGCCAGAACCTGGCGGTCATCCAAAGGAACATCCGCCAATACTAGTTTCGCAGAAGCGCCGGCTTTGGTTTTGAAGGTCAGGGCTTTGGCAGCAAGATCATCGACGTTGACCTGTCCACCCTGCAGTTTCTTCATTTCTTTTTCCAGCTGCTTCACCTGATCTTTCAGGGACTCCACACGGTTTGCCAAAGTGGCTGTTTCGCCGGTGGTTTCCAGATGCTTGATATAGTGCGGGCTTTTTTGGAAGCCTGCGGCTGCCAAAGCATCATCCAGATGATTTACAGCACTCATCACATAGTGAACGGCATTGTCAGCAGTGATTGCCTCGATACGGCGAACGCCTGAGCTGACACCTGCTTCAGAAACGACTTTGAACAAGCGGATTTCGGAAGTGTTCTTTACGTGTGTGCCGCCGCACAGTTCGCAAGAGAAATCCCCCATCGTCAGAACGCGCACGTCGCTTGCGTACTTTTCCCCAAACAGTGCCATGGCCCCTTTTTCAAGGGCGGCCTTGTGGGACATCATCTCGGTTTGCACCGGATTGGCACGCGCGATCTGTTCATTCACCAGGTCTTCGATTTTTTTGATTTCTTCAGTGGACACCGGCTTGTTGTGAGTAAAGTCAAAGCGGGTCTTTTGCGAATCAACCAAAGAACCGGCCTGAGTCACATGCGTGCCCAGTACTTTGCGAAGAGCCGCGTGCAACAAGTGAGTTGCAGAGTGGTTCGCAGCCGTATTGCGTCTTTCAACTGGGTCCACGCCCGTCACAACGGCATTGCCCACTTTGAACGAGCCGTGTTCGATCTCAACATGATGAAGAACGATATCGTCGATTTTTGTGGTGTTCACGACACGCGCACGGTGGGTGTCCTGCATGATGTAACCCACGTCACCGGACTGACCTCCTCCTTCACCATAGAAGGTTGTTGCATCCAGAATCATCAAACCGGAATCGCCGGTTTTGAGTTCTGAAACTTCAGCCTGGCCATTGGAAAGGGCCATCACTTTACCGTCGCCGATGGTTCCTTCATAGCCCAGGAAGGTCACTGTTTTGCCGGACTGAAGATAGTCTTTGGCAAACTTGATCATGTGAGCTTCGTCAGCGCCCATGGATTTGCCTTTCCAGGAGGCTTTGGATTTGGCACGGTTGTCTTCCATTTCCTTTTCGAACGCGGCTTCATTCACTTCGATGCCTTGTTCGTTGGCTATCACGCGAGTCAGATCGGCAGGGAAGCCATAGGTGTCATACATACGGAAGACGACTTCGCCGGAAAGCTCTTTAACGCCTTTGGCTTTGGCCTTGGAAAGTTCATCGGCCAGAATCGCGGTCCCTTTGTCCAAAGTGGCGATGAAGCGGTCTTCTTCGTCACGGATGGTGTTGATGATATGGTCGCGACGGGTTTTCAGCTCTGGATAAACAGAGCCCATACTTTCAATCAACGCTTCCGCCATGCCAGGCAAGAAGGATTTGTCAGCAGAAAGCTTGCGCCCGTAACGGATGGCGCGTCTCATGATACGACGAAGCACGTAACCGCGGCCTTCATTGGATGGCAAAGCGCCGTCAGCAATCAGGAAAGACGTGGAACGGCAGTGATCGGCCAGTACGCGCAGAGCGGCTGTAGTTTCCGCCGCCGCGGGGTTTTTCGCCAGCACCTCTTTGTCTGTGATGTATTCAATACCACCGATTTTGCAGGCATGTTGAATCATCGGCTGGAAGAGATCGGTGTCATAGTTGTTAAACACACCCTGCATGGCTGCAGTCATGCGCTCCAGACCGCCACCAGTGTCCACAGAAGGCTTCGGCAGTGGAGTCAGAGTGCCCGGAGGATTTTCAAAGTACTGCATGAAGACCAGATTCCAGATTTCCACGAAGCGGTCTTCGCCGGCCGCGATGCCTTTGTAAGGATCGTCGATGGTGCCAGCTTTGGGGCCGTGATCATAGAAGATTTCTGTGCACGGACCGCAAGGACCGGTGTCACCCATCTTCCAGAAATTGTCTTTGTCGAAGCGGAAAATGCGCTCACGCGGGACACCTTCCTGGGTGTGCCAGATGTCGGCCGCTTCATCGTCAGAAAGGTGAACGGTCACGTAAAGCTTTTCTTTCGGGATCTGCAATTCTTTTGTCAGGAATTCCCACGCAAAGTGAATTGCATCCTTCTTGAAGTAATCGCCGAAAGAAAAATTCCCCAGCATCTCGAAGAACGTGTGGTGACGTGCGGTGAATCCCACGTTTTCCAAGTCGTTGTGTTTACCACCGGCGCGCACGCATTTTTGTGCGGTCACGGCGCGGTTGTAGTCTCGCTTCTCAAGACCCAGGAATGTGTTTTTAAACTGATTCATTCCGGCGTTGGCGAAAAGCAACGTAGGATCATTTTCAGGAATCAGGGAAGAAGAGGCGACATGTTTGTGTCCGTTCTTCTCAAAGTATTTGATAAAGGCGTTTCTGATCTCAGAGCTTTTCATAAATAACCTTTCTTACGGTCTCAGAATCGAATCCACGGGAAGCCAGCAAGCGGCCCACACGGGCTTTTTCCTCACGGGAAAAACTGTGGTCCTCGTCGTACTTATTTTTGACAATCGCCAGCGCCTTTTCAAGCTCCAAAGCGCGATCGGTCTCAATAGTGGGAAGACCTTTTTCCTTAAGGTAGTTGTTGATGTAATAGATGCCTTTGTTGCGGCGATGAAGCATGTCGGCCAAACGATGGGCCAGGTCCAACGGGTCACCCAACCAGCGGTTGTCTTTGGCGAACTCGATGGCCTCGTCGATGATATCCCCCACGTCATCTTCGTCCGAGAACTTTTCGCGCAGCTTGGTGCGCAGTTCTTTTTCGGAATGGTCCCGGCGCGCGATCATGTCCATGACCTTCTTTTTGGCGGCTTGTCGGGTTTTTAGGGGATCTTTCTCTCGGGACATAGGGGAAATTAATACCCCGTTTTTTATTTCTTGCGAAGGATAATTTCAGTCAGCTCGCAATATGTTCCCAGGCGCAACTGAGGTCCCCAATAGCCGGTTCCCTGATTGACATAGAGCTGCATGTCGCCGATGCGGTACAAGCCCTTGTTGTAGCGCTGGAAGAATACAATCAACAGGTTCCATGGAAAGAACTGACCACCATGAGTGTGACCGGAAAGCTGCAAATCCACCCCCAGCTTTTCGATTTTTTTAGCCAATGCCGGCTGATGGGACAAAAGGACCTTAAAGCTGTCCGTTTTCAGCTGAGCATGCACCTTGGCCAGGTCCGGTCCTTCTTCTTTGAAATGGTTGGCGGCAGGGTCGGGGATGCCGATCATCTGCAACTCGGCAGTTCCGAAACGAAGGGATTCGGCCTGGTTAATCAGGACCCGGAACCCGATGTCGCGAAAGGCCTGAAGGCTCTTACTGCCGTTCCAATAGTATTCGTGGTTTCCGGGCACGTAGTAGATTCCGTGTTTAGCCTGAAGACCTTTTAAGATCTGGAACTCTTCGTGGTGCTTTTCCGCGAAGCTGTCCAGTATGTCCCCGGTAAATACGATCAGGTCGGCATCCAGGCGGTTCACCTGCGCCACCAGTTTTTTTACCAGCCGAACAGGCAGGCTGGGGCTGATGTGCAGATCGGTGATATGAACAATGCGCAGGTTTTCCAAGTCGGAGGGCAGATGAGCAAACTTGATGGGCACCGTTTTATTAAAGGCCCCTTTGCGCACGATCAGATGACCTACAAGGATGAATAACAGCGGAAGCCCCATCAGTGTCGTCGTGGCCTGAGCGCTGTAAAGCGTTTCCAACGACAAGGATTCAACCGAGATCTTATCCGCAAATGCCAGGACGTCACGCAGAATTACAAACGAAATCAGAAAGTTGATATAGGCCATGACTGTCAGGGCGCCGTTCATAAAACGATCGCGCCATGGATTGTGGTCCGGACGCTTTTCGCGCAGAAGAAGTGTGAAGCTGCCTAGGACCAGGGCGAACAGGAAGGCCAGAAAGCTCACCAGCAAAGTTGTGCCTTGCCACGAAAAATCTGTGAAGCGAGTCAATTGGTGCGAAACATAGACGAAGATCACAAGAACAAAGGTGCTGGCGATAGTGCGAAAAATTCCCATGGATTTTTTTAACATGTCCCCTTGTCTTTGCACAGTCCAATGTAGAAACACACGTCGGCGAGTCGAGTTAGAAGTGCTAACCTTAGAAAATCCCTGGAGGTTTGTATGAGCTTTCGCAATGAATTTGAACAGGCGAGGGATTTTTTAATCCTGCATCGCTCGGATTATGATTATGCCTATAAAAACTTCCGCTGGCCGCGCTTGGATGAATTCAATTGGGCCCTTGATTACTTTGACCCAATGGCCAACGGCAACAGCAAGATTGGACTGTGGCTGGTGGATGAAACGGGGCGGGAAAAGAAATTCAGCTTTTCAGAATTGTCCCGACGATCTAATCAGGTTGCCAACTTTATGCGAGCTCAGGGATTGCAAAGAGGTGATTCCATCTTTCTGCTGATCGAAGATGATGTGGCCTTGTGGGAAATCATGCTGGCGGCGATGAAGGTGGGGGCCATCCTGGTGCCCAATAATCCGCTGTTATCCCAACAGGAACTGAAAGACCGTCTGGATCGGGAAAAGATCAAACTCATAGCCACAACCAAGTCTCACACTGCAAAGTTTGATGTGGTGGCCTCTGGAGTCATTCCCATTGTTGTTGATGGTGAGCAGGAGGGCTGGATTCATTACGAAAACGCCTATCTGGAAAGTTCAGAGTTTGAGCCTGAAGGGAAAACCAAGGCGACCGATCCGCTGTTTCGCTATTTTATTTCCACCAGTGGTGTGAAACCCAAAGCTATCGAACACAGTCACGGCGGGTTCGCGGTCGGGCATTTGTCGACCATGTACTGGATGGGCTTGCGTCCTGGGGATGTGCACCTGGCGATCAACTCCACAGGCTGGGCGATGCACGACTGGAATTCGTTCATTGTGCCTTGGAATGCCGAAGCGACGGTCTTTGTCTTCAAGGAAAAACGCTTTAATGCACGGCTGATTCTGGATGTGCTGGAAGAATATCCAATCACAACCCTGTGCGCGCCACCGACAGTTTGGCGGCTGCTGGCTCAGGAAGAGATTGCTGCCAGTGAAATCAGTCTGCGTGAAGTGATAAGCACAGGTGAAGCATTGACGGCGGATCTTATCGTGAAGATTCACAGTGCCTGGGGACTTTTCCTGCGGGATGGGTATGGACAGACAGAAACTGCCACGTTGATAGGAGTGCCTCCTGGGGAAAAAGAAAGTCTTGGGACCACCGGGAAAGCCATGCCAGGCTTTAAAATCGCGCTGCTGGACGGACAAGGGGAGCAGAGCGACACTGGGGAAATCTGTGTGGATATCTCAGGCAATCCATGGGGCTTGATGAGCGGGCTGGACAGCACTCAAAAATATTATCACACGGGGGATTCGGCCTATGTCGATGCTTCTGGAAATTATACTTACTGTGAACGCATCGATGGATTGTTTAAGTCCTCGGGTTACCGCATCAGTCCTTTCGAGCTTGAATTTGTTCTGAAGGACTTCCCGTCGATTCGGGATGTGGTGGTTGTTCCCAGTCCGGACCCCGTGCGTGAGGCCGTTCCCAAAGCTTTGGTTTCTGTTGTAAAAGGGGTGGAGCCCACCAAAGAGCTGGCTTTGGACATTATGAACTTTGCGCGCACCAGACTTTCACCGTTTAAACGGATCCGCCGCCTGGAGTTTATGGAAATTCCCAAAAACACGGCCGGCGAAACTTTGCGTTCTGACTTGATTGCGATGGAAAAACAAAAGCGCCAAAGCGGTGAACGGGCGCCCTATGAGTTCTGGGAAGAGGATTCCAAGATCAGCATTGCCGACACCTGGGCGCAGGAGCTGCCGTAGGCAAGCCAGTGGAAGTTCATGCAAAAAAAAGAGGGCGGTTTGATCTGTACCCCAAAAAGTGGACAGATAAATAAAAGGGTCCTCTAAGTGAAACCTCGGCATTCTGCCGGGGTTTTTCCTTTTAAGCCCCATTGGGGACGTTCGTTATTGTAGTAGTTAATATAACGGTCTATCTCTGCTACCAATTCCTCAAACGTATGGCAACTTTGAAGATCCACTTCATCTTTTAAATGACCAAAAAAACTTTCTATAGGCGCATTGTCCAGGCAGTTGCCTTTTCTGGACATGGACTGGGTGACACCCCACTTAGACAAAAGATCTCGATACGTCTTGGATGTATAGTGACACCCTTGGTCCGAATGCATGATCAAACTCTCTGGCTTTCGGCTGAATAGGTCTTCCAGGCCTCGAATCGCAACGTGTAGTCCAGCTCCAGGAGAAACCGTATAGTGGACGATATCTTTCACTGCCAAGTCTTTTACGGCTGACAGATAAGCCCTGTTTCCTTTGCCATAGTCTAAGTAGGTAATGTCTGTTGAATAAACTGTGTCTTTCTTTTCAACATTAAATTGCCTGCTTAGGATGTTCGGACTTACCCGGTGTTCCTCACCTGATGCCCAGCCTTGCTTGTACTTATTCTTACGTCGGATAGTCGCCTGAAGGCCGTACTTCTTCATTAACCGTCTAATTTTCTTCAGGTTCATGTTGATCCAGAAGTGGCGTTGCAAAAGCATCTTTATTGTCCTAGCGCCGGCTTTACCCCTTCTATACGCAAAAATGATTTGCACCCATTCCGCGTCTGTTGTGATGACCTGGGGAGATGCTCTTTGGGCAAACCAGTAGTAATAGCCACTGGTACTGACTTGAGCCTGAGCGCACAGCCTGCTGAGACATAGATCAGGCCGATGATTGACCGCCTTGCTAATCAACGCGAACTTTTCTTGTTTGCGTATTTTGCCTCCAAGGCGCGGAGCTTTTTTAGGAAGTCGTTCTCCGCGCGAAGATAAGCGATTTCATCTTCTGCTGATTTAAGCTTTTTTCCCTTGGGTCGACCTGTAGACTTAGAACCTCGGCGGTCTTTCTTTAATCCACCTTCTTGGGTAGACATCTTTTCCCAACGCTGAAGGCACTTCTTGGCATAATCCACACCAAATAAGGATAGGTTAATACCAGCATCTTTAAAAATTTGACTAGGAGTTTGTCCCTCTTCCCGAAGCCTTAAGGCCCTAACCTTAAATTCGGGGGTATAGGCAACATTGGACTGCGTTACCTTTAGAACATTCGGATTCTTCTCAAGATCTCGGCGATCTCTTTCGGACAGTGAGCCCATGATCTGCTTCCTTTTTATACGAAAATACCCCAAAAATGGGACAGGGTCTTTTATTTTCCTGTCCGAAATTTGGGGTACAGATCAGTTTGTACCGCCCTTTTCTTATTGGAGTCCGACTCCCATCAAAGATTTCATTTCTTTCAATGTCTGGTGGACCTTGGTCTGCGCCTTCAGAGAACCCTCTTTGCAGATTTTCAGAACTGCCTGTGGGTCCTGAGCGTACTGCGCACGACGTTCGCGCATAGGGGCGATGATCGTGTTGAGAACCTCGGTCAGCCGCACTTTCAAAGTGCCATCCCCCAGACCGCCGCGCTGATAGTGTTCTTTCAGTGCAGCGACTTCGTCTTTTCTTGGATCGAAGACATCCAGGAAGCTGAAGACCACGTTGCCTTCCACTTTGCCTGGATCTTCAATGCGGATGTGCCCTGGATCAGTGTACATCTTTTGAACTTTCTTTTTGATGGTGTCAGCATCGTCGGAAAGATAGATGGCGTTCCCCAAAGATTTACTCATCTTCGCCTTGCCGTCGATGCCTGGCAGACGGCCAGCCACACCCGGCATACCTTTCACAGGCTTAAAGAAGTCCGTTTTATAGATATGGTTGAAGCGCTGAGCGATTTCGTTGGTCTGTTCGATCATTGGATTTTGATCTTCACCGGCTGGGACCAGATTGGCCTTGAATCCCAGAATGTCGGCGGCCTGGCTGACGGGATAAGTCAGGAAGCCGGCAGGCAAGGATTTTTCCAACCCTTTTTGCTGGATTTCCGTTTTTACGGTGGGATTTCTTTCCAGGCGTGCCACGGTGACCAGATTCATGAAGTAAGTGGTCATCTCAAACAGTTCTGGGATTTCAGATTGAACGAAGATCGTGCTTTTCGCCGGATCAATACCCGCCGCCAGATAATCCAAAGTTACTTGCAGAATGTTTTCGCGAACTTTGGTGGTGTCATCGTAGTTGTCCGTCAAAGCCTGAACGTCTGCGATGATGACGTATTGATCGTGGGAGTCCTGAAGATCCACGCGGTTTTTAAGCGATCCAACATAATGGCCAAGATGGAGGGGACCTGTTGGGCGGTCGCCCGTAAGAATGATTGGTTTCATAAAAAAGCTATAGCATTAACGGAAGTGGCTGGGAACTGAGTTCTGGAAAGAAAATAGGTCGGCCCCGAGAGTCTTAGAGGTGAAACCAAACATTTTAGTTTCCGGCGTTTGATCTACAACTGGAGAGCTATCAGAGTGTCTACGAAGTAGACCAAGCTAGCCAACAGAATCATCCAACGAATCATGGGGCCTCCGTGAAGGCAGTATGCGAAAAGGACTCGGAGAAGTCGAATCGCTAATTTTGATGGAAGCCATAAGTTTTTCGCACTGAGTTATAATCAGTCGAAGGTGAAAGCCACTTGAAAATATTTTTGGTTGGTTTGCAGTTGAGCCTTTTTTGTGACGGGAACTTGCCTGTTGGGAGGTCGAAAAATACGACGTTGGGTATGCAGTCCGAGTGTTTTGAGATCTATAACAAGCAAAACGGGCACACGTACTCTTTCCGCCCCTTTTCCATCGAACGTGATTTTGATGTCTACTCCAAGTGGATGAATCAGTCGTACGTATCGCAATGGTGGAACTTGGCAAAATCTCCGGCGGAATTAAAAACTCATCTGGAAAAAGAACTCGCAGATAAACATCAGAGTCTTTTTATCGGTTGTGTGGATGGGGTTCCCGTCAGCTATTGGGAACGCTATTGGTTGCAGCAGGATATTCTGGGTCGCTATGTGGAAACTCAGCCCTTTGATCAAGGGTTGCATTTCCTTATTGGTGAAAAGGAATATCTGGGCCGCAGATTCACACCGTCGCTGATTGCGGCTTTCTTGAAATTTCTTTTTCAGGATGTGCGCACGCAGCGGGTTTTTGGTGAACCGGACATCAACAACCGCATGGTGCTTCGCTATGCAGAAGCCACGTGTTTTGAGATGCAGGGAGTGGTGGAGATGCCGGAGCGCTCTTCGGCGGTGATGGTCTGCCGTCGGGAAAAATTCTTCACAAAATATTCGGCTCAATCCGGCGAGCTCTGGAGGTCTTCTTTGCGGGAACCTGTGGGCTTCCATCAGGAACTGCACCTTTAGTTCTGACGCTTCTCATTCTGCATTGCAAGGCCTGTGGGTCCGGCGTACGTCATCGGTATGATGACAAGCTTTCTGATACAACTTGCGACTATGTTCGGTATCGGCCGTTTTCCCAAAGGCCCCGGTACTGTCGGCACCCTGGTGACTATTCCTATTGTCATTCTTTTAAGCAAACTGGGGCCGCTCTATTATATGGGGGCGGTGATTTTGCTGCTCCCAGTCGGAATCGCGGCCTGCGAAGCTTATGAGCAGGTTAAGGGCGGTCATGATCACAAAGAGATCGTAATTGATGAGGTTTTAGGTTTTCTGATTACCATGGTTTGGCTGCCAATGACATGGCAAGCCATTTTAATCGGTTTTGCCTTGTTCAGAGTGCTGGACATCACAAAGCCTTTATTCATAGGATATTTAGATAAGAAGATCCAAGGAGGACTTGGGGTGATGATCGATGACGTGGCCGCGGGGATAATTGCGAGCCTCATCATGCAAGTGATCTACACTCAAACCAACTGGTTGGGCTCTCAGATCGTGGTGATCAGTCAATGACACCCAACGATCAGAAGCTTCAAGAACTCATTCGATCCCTTCGCAACCAAAAACTCACAGTGGGTTTTGCGGAAAGTTGTACTGGAGGTGCACTTTCGGCTTTTGTAACAGAGCAAGCAGGCGTGTCCGACATATTTCTAGGCTCTGTGGTTTCTTACTCTAACGAGGCGAAGGTGGATCTTCTGGGGGTTCGTCGAGACACTCTCATGCAAGAGGGTGCGGTGAGCGAGACAGTCGCTCGTCAAATGGCGCACGGAGTGCGTCGTCAGCTTAAAACTGATTGGTCTGTGGCAATCACAGGTATCGCTGGTCCGACAGGTGGAACACCGTCAAAGCCAGTGGGCACTGTATGCTTTGCCATCGCTGGACCGGGTTTTGAAGATTCCCGAAAAGAACTCTTTTCAGGCGATCGCAAATCCATCCAGATGGCTTCGGTAGACTACGCAGTGTCTTGGCTGAAAGAAGTTCTCGACAAGAAATAGTAAAAGGCCCCCGGCCTGAATTTTAAACAATAAAAGTGTCGTGACAGAAGTCACGAGAGAGGGACGACAGATGGCAAACGCTACTGTAGACAACAAAGCAAACTCAGAAAAAATCAAAGCCCTTGAATTGGCTGTTTCGACTATCGAAAAGCAATTCGGTAAAGGCTCTATCATGCGTCTGGGCGCGAACGAATCTTTGGTTAAAGACGTTGAAGCGATCAGCACGGGTGCATTGAGCTTGGACATCGCTTTGGGTATCGGCGGTCTTCCCAAAGGTCGTATCGTTGAAATCTACGGACCAGAGTCTTCTGGTAAAACAACTCTGTGCTTGTCTGTTATCGCTCAAGCTCAGAAAAAAGGCGGCGTTGTTGCCTTCGTCGATGCGGAACACGCGTTGGACGTAAACTATGCTCGTAAACTGGGTGTGAACACGGAAGATCTTCTGATCTCCCAGCCAGACACTGGTGAACAGGCTTTGGAAATCACTGAAACTCTTGTTCGCTCCGGCGCGATCGACGTATTGGTTGTCGACTCCGTAGCAGCCTTGGTTCCTCGTGCAGAGATCGAAGGTGACATGGGTGATTCCCACGTTGGTTTGCAGGCTCGTTTGATGTCCCAGGCTTTGCGTAAGCTGACTGCGGCGATCAACCGTTCCAACACTCTGGTTATCTTTATTAACCAAATCCGTATGAAAATCGGTGTTATGTTCGGGAACCCTGAAACAACTACGGGCGGTAACGCTTTGAAATTCTACTCTTCTGTTCGTTTGGATGTACGCCGTGTGGGCGCGATCAAAAACGGTGAGGACGTGACTGGGAACCGTACTGCGGTGAAAGTTGTTAAGAACAAAATGGCACCTCCATTCACCAAAGTTGAATTCGACTTGATGTACGGTGAAGGTATCTCTGAAGAGGGTGACCTTCTGGATCTGGCAGTGACTGCGGGCATGGTTGAAAAATCCGGCGCGTGGTTCTCTATCAACGGTGAGCGCATGGGCCAAGGCCGTGATGCTGCGAAGACCTTCCTGAAAGAGCACCCGGAGTACATGACTGAACTTCGTAAGAAGATCCTTGCGGCCAACGGTATCGGCAAACTTTTGGTTGATACCAACGGCAACAACGGCGAAGACCACGAAGGTGTTGAGCCAGAAGTTGAAGCTGAAGACGCTCCGAAAAAAGGCAAAAAAGGCAAACACTAGCTCGCGCCAGCGGCAGAGCTGGAGCTCGGCCCCGCCGGCAGTCGGCCCCGCCGGCAGTGCTGGAGCGACGGCAGTCGCGCAAGCTGAAGCAACTCCAAAACCCACTCCTAACAAGAGTGGGTTTTGTTTTTTTCCCCACCCTAAAGGTACCTGCTCACTTTTGCAGAAGCTGCGCGTAAAATGGAAGAAATCCAACGCAGAGCTTCTGCAAAAGTGAGCAGGTACCTTTTATGATTAAGATTAAACGAGTTTATGAAAAGCCTAGTCGGGATGATGGTTATCGTGTTCTTGTCGATCGTTTGTGGCCGCGGGGAATTAAGAAGGAAGAGCTGAAATTCAGTGAGTGGCCCAAGGAGATTTGTCCCAGCACGGAGCTGCGCAAAGAGTTCGGACACAAGCCCGAAAAGTTTTCTGAATTCAAAACGGAATACAAAAAAGAACTCAAGGCAGCGGCAGCCCAAGATAAGCTCGCTGAGTTGGCGGAGCGTGCGCAAGCTCAGAACGTCACCTTGTTGTATGCGGCTCGGGATGAAAAGATCAATCATGCTCATGTGCTGAAAGAGGTTTTAGAAAAGTTCTGATCTCCCTCTGGCTGAACCTTATGTTTTTTTAATTCAATAAATTCAAATAAAGAGCGAAAACAGCGCTGAACCGTCGTTTATTTACAGTTCAGGTCAAGCGCACCTTGTTATGTCTTTTGACCTAGTTGTGAAGGATGCCCTGTGAGTTTGTTAGTATGAGCCGATGATCAAGTTGGTGATGGGACTAATGTTGGCGATGGGTGTGCAGGCCCAAGGGGTGGGCTTTTTTGAGCCACCGATGCCACCGCCCTTACCCGAGCCGCAAGAGCCAACCTTTTTAAATCCAACAATCTATTACAAGCCCATTATCAAATATGATGTGGATCGCTGCGAAGAGCAGACCCGTGTGGAGATGCTGTCCCCAGAGGACAAAATTCTGACCCGTCTGTGTCTGAAGGACTTTAATAATTGTGTGATGCAAGGGGCTTGCTACGTTCATGATGAAAATGGACGATTCCGGTCGTTCAACTATTATGCTCGTGGCGAGGATGGGGTGCCACGCTTTAAGGAAGTGGATCTGCGAAAGTGCCCCTATGGGTATGGCATGAGAAACGTGTGCCTGGATCCATATCATACGGTCGCAGCCGACTTAAGTATCTATAAGTTGGGGGATGTGATTTTTGTGCCTCGCTTGGAAGGTCAGCGAATGCCTGATGGAACGGAACACGATGGATTCTTTGTCGTGCGCGATGCCGGAGGAGCCATCAAAGGTCCGAATCGCTTTGATTTCTATACGGGTTTTACCAAACCCTTTGTCCCTGAAAACACTTTCCATCGTCTGGGGTTTGCCAATATCAAAAACAGCTTTCCTTTCCGAATGGCAACGGAAGAAGAAGCTGCTTTGGTGCGCGAAAGGACGGGGTATCCCAAGACCAGGAAGGTCATTCTTTTGCCTCCGCACCGCTGATGTCTCAATGTGTCTGGACACCGGGGGTGGCTTCGGGGATGCTCAAGACATGAATGCAAAGACTGTTATATCATTTTGGTTTGAAGAAATTGATCCGCAGCTGTGGTTTGCCAGGAATGAAGAGTTTGATCAACTTCTGCGCGCCCGCTTTTCTGATTTGCATGACCAAGTCAGCAAAGGTGAAACCTATCTTTGGCGAAATTCTCCAGAAGGTCGGTTGGCAGAAATTCTTGTGCTGGATCAGTTTTCCCGGAACATGTTTCGTGGATCAGCGAAGGCCTTTGCCAGTGATGCACAAGCCTTGGTGTTGGCTCAGGAAGCAGTTTCGCAAGGGGATGATATGGAATTACCTCTGCAACAGCGTGGTTTTCTCTATATGCCCTATATGCATAGCGAATCGCCGTTGATCCATGATCAGGCCATGAAGCTGTTTGCGCAAGAGGGGCTTGAGAATTCTTATAAGTTTGAGGTCGCCCATAAAAAGATCATCGATCAGTTCGGACGCTATCCACATAGAAATGCCGTCCTGGGGAGAGAGTCCACGACGGCAGAGTTGGAATTTATGAAAGAACACCCGGGCTTTTAACTAAGGCCCGATATCCTCTTCCAGATCAGCGCACTGAAGGCGGCCCTGATTGGCGCTGACGGCTCGGATGCCGCCGGCATCTTCGATCATCTGGAGATCGCCATCCATTGTGCCATCACTGTTGATGACAATAAGTTCTCGCTCGCTGCCTTTTTGGATATCGACGATCCGCTTGGTGGCTTCGATTTGCTCAATCACACTGCAGCCTTGATTGTTGACGAAGATACGCAGGTCGCCTTCAGCCTGGGCTTGAACGCCGGCCAGAATCAGTGCGGTGATAAAGATCTTTTTCATGGGAACTCCTTTTTAGTTTTGTTTTTTTATCTGTATTCCAAAGATTCCAGGCGGGACTCAAAATAGTCGGTGACTATCAAAGAACTGCCGCGAGCCTTCAGCTCCAGGACTTTATTTTTTAGTCTTTCCAGCACGGGCTCGATATTTACATTCAGATTCTTCTGATCAAGCATCTGACTCTGGACTATTTTTTCCAGTCGGCTGACTTCCAGCAGAAGATCTTTTTCAAAGACATTAAGTCCGCCGTGTTGGCTCATAAATTCTTCAAGTCCCCTGCAGCGATAGGCCATTTGCGCCAACCGACAGTCCTGGCGTTCAATACCCAGTTTCTTGCATTCGCGTCCTTCCTGCGAGCGGTACTTGTAGAAGATTTCTTGTGAAGGCTGCTCTTGATAGGGGGCTGCCGCAGAAACACCATTCTTGGTGAAACCCAGTCCCGGACCAATCAGCGTGTATCCATGCACTTCCGAAGCAAAGGCGGCGGGTAAAACTTTACCGTGTCTGTTCAAGCGACGAAATGCGATGATGTCGCCAGCTTGGGCTTGCTCCAACGGTACAGGCTGACACAGAGCTGAGTCCACGATGTTGGCAAACTCGCTGGCAAAGGTGTGGTGCAGTCCTTTGGAAACTCCGGCCAGATAGGTGGAGGCATTCCAGCAGTTTGGACCATCGACCTTGGCGTAGCGGTCTTTGAGCAATTTCATCTTTCCAGTCAGCAGGGCCTTTTTTAAATCCGCATATCCCCCGGACTTGACTGGTGCGGGGTCTTTGGTGACCTGAGCTGTGGAGATGAAAAGGTCCCGCACTTCAGAGGCGGAAAGCTCAGGCAACTCACTCCACAGGCGGGCAATCAGGTTGACCATGTAAGGCGTTGCCATGGAGGTGCCAGAGTGTTCAATCAGACCGCCGCCCAAGGAAGCCGCATTGACTTTTACTCCCGGAGCCAGAATATCGACGTTCTCTTTACCGAAGTTGCTGAAATCAGCCATTTTGGCATTTTCAGGGGTCACTTCTTCGATCGTGCTGGCCGTCAGCGCGCCGACCTTCAGAACATTCGGATGGGTAAAGCTGGCAGGGTACTGGCGGTTCTTGGTCATATCCAGATCAACACCGGCGTTGCCAGAGGCTACGACAAAAAGAGTGTTGGGATTTTCTTCGATCATAGTCTTATAAGCCCGAATACCGTCGCGCAGGCCCAGCAGGTCTTTGTTGTCAGCAGGAAAGCCCAGACTCATATTGACGATGCGAACCTGATGCTTCTTGATGAAATCTGACATTTTGCGAATGTAGTCGGCACGGGTGTAGTCGCCAGCAAAGCCCACCAGTGCGATATTATTCAGTCCACGGCTGGCGATGTGGGCGACATGGGTTCCATGGGACAGCGGACGGTGGTCTTTATGCATACCAATGGAAGATTCTGTGGGCAGGCCGATATTGCGCACTTGTTCCCACCCGAAGTTGTCGTCAACCCAGCCGTTCCCATCATTGTCGATGTCATCGACCGGATCCTGAGGGTTGTTCCACCACTTGCTGACAAGCTCTTTGTGGTTATAGTCAAAGCCCGAATCGATGATGGCAACCAGAAAGCGGTTGGGGTTTTCCCGCTGCTTTTTTAGGACAGCAATTTCATCTGCCTTGAGTCCCGCTTTTTTTAAGCTGCCCACAAGATCATACTTTTCATAAAGGGAAAATTGACTGAGAACCTTCCCTTGAGGGTCCTTTTCGATAAAGGCGTAGGGCTTTTCATCCTGCTCCTTATAGTAAAGGAAGATCGAGGATGTGATTTGATTGTCCTTATTCAAATAGTCTTTGCGAATTTCTCTGAAAGGCTCATTCTGTTCGTGGTGGCCTATGTATTCCAAAGTGACAGGGGCTTCTTTGGTGTAGTGCCATTTGCGCATCAGACGTGACTTGTCGGTTTGATGGCCTTCCTGATCCAGGAAAGACCACTCTTCCTGGCTTTTAATCTGACCGTAGTTTTCTTTTTCGACAGAAAGCTCGGTCACAATCACACGACTTTGTGTGGACTTGGTGAACCGCATCCAGCCGGTGAAGCGGCCGTCGATATCAAAATAGCGTCGCTCTGTCAGAACCGTATCCTGATAGTAACTTTCTTTCGAGGTGACGCCGTTGTCGAACTTTTCAGTTTTAACAGTGACAGCAGCCCAGGCAAATGACTGTCCCAGAACGAGACACAGGGTCGTTGCGAGCAGCGAGTTTCTGATTGTCTGAAAAGGGCTCTTCATCATGAAAAGAAGAGATAGCAACGAGGGTGCCAGACAATCGCAAGCATCGTGGTGTCGGCGGTGAAGAAAGCCCTGTCGAAGTCTCTGACAGGGCGGTGCCATTTATTAGCTTATGGATGTTCGCGGAATATTAAGCCAGAGCTTTTTTGATGTCGCTGGCGATGTTCGCGGGCTCTTCCTGAGGCGCGTAGCGCTTCAGAACCTGACCGTCTTTCCCCACGAGGAACTTGGTGAAGTTCCATTTAATCATCTCTGTGCCCAGCAGACCTGGAGCGGAAGATTTCAACCACTGGTAAAGAGGATCTGCCTTATCTCCGTTCACGTCGATTTTGGCCATCACCGGGAACGAAACTCCATAGTTCAGTTCACAGAACTGTTGGATCTCGGAATCTGTTCCTGGTTCCTGTGCGCCGAACTGGTTGCAAGGGAAGCCCAGAATAACCAAGCCCTGATCCTTGAACTGAGCGTAAAGCTCTTCAAGGCCCTTGTATTGTGGGGTGAAACCGCATTTGCTGGCGACGTTTACAATCAGAACGACTTTGCCGCGATACTCTTCCAAAGAAGTAGATTTACCACTGGCGTTGGTTACAGAGAAATTATAAAGGCTTGTCATGTGATCTCCTGTCTATGCAAGGCTAGCATAGCTTGGAAGAAGTTGAGGTGCAAATTGATACGTTCCGTCTGAAGGAGGAAACAGATCTTTGGTAGTTCTCTTATAGCCGATTTGGAAATTTTAGCAGTCCTTATGTTTGGCCGATTTTTAACTTATGAGGCAAGGGGTCCGTTTCATTCTTCTTAGTTATTCTCTTCTGGCTGTCACCCTTGTGGTGGATCTGGCCTGGGCCTCGTCCAATAAAAGAAGAAGTCCTTCACGATCCAACGACGGTTCGATCGAAGCGCATCTGGAGTATCTTAACAGTTTACCACAGCAAACAGAGGCAGATGAACGGGATCGCGAGATGCGAGCCATCAGTTTCACGGTTCAGGGGGCCTTCTCTGAGCAAAACTGCATCGATACCTGCAATGTGAATGTGATGATTCACTATCAGGAGACCTGTTACAGTCGATGCCGTGAAAGATTTGCGGGTGCGGGCTCACCTTCGACCAGCCCCGTGGCGGGCGAGGGGTGTCAGCAGTATTCCGGATTGCAGGAAGCCTGCCGTCAGGAAATTCAGGCAACGTCCCGTTCGTGTGATGAAAAAAGCAATTCAGGAATGAACAGTGTTTCCAATACAGCAACGCAGTTGGGGCTGATGTTTGGGCAGCAGACAGGTGCCAGCATTCAGGCGGCATGCTCTAAGATGGCGGGTCTTTCGGCAGCGGCCAACAGTGCTGTGGCTGCCTACCGCATGCTCTGCAGCAGTGCGATCGCGAAGTGTCGTTCTGCCTGCTCCAGCTTAAAAGATTTTGTCGCCAGTAATCCAGCATGCATGGCCTCTGGTTTTGAAGGGACCATGGGGACTAATCCTTTGATCCTGCAGGCGGCCGAAACTGACGCAGAAAAATGTTCTGAGTTTGAAAATAAGGTTCAAGAGGCCAATCAGGCCATCAGCAATTTAAGCAGCACGATGAACAATGCCTCTCAATGCGCATCCTTAACGTCGGGCGAATCTGCGGAGGTTCCGGATGTTTGTAAAACCAATCCCAATCTTCCGGGGTGTACACCCGCTGGGCCGGTGGATTGTACCAAACCAGAATTAGCCACCAATAAAGTCTGTGTCTGCGCCAAGAACCCGACCGATCCAATGTGTTTATCGCAAAGCTCGGCCGGGTCGATTCAAATGGGAAGCATCAACCCGTCAGCGCGTTTGACCACTCCAGGGGCTGCGGGGGCAGGCATAGGAGACTTGCCAGGTCTGCCGGCGATATCTCCGGGAAAACCGGGAGCAGGTGGATCAGGAGAAGCCGTTGAAGGGCGCCAGGGTGGCAGTACAAACCTTTCCGGTTCAGGAGCAGGAGCAGCAGGCGGAAGCTTTGAAGCAACAGAATCCTCAAGCGAAGAATCTGAGGGCGGTGGACATGCTGTCACAGCCGGATTCTATGGCGGTGGAGGCGGTGGTGGTTTTGGCTCTGCGGGGGCGGGCCCTGCGGGAAGAGGAAGCGCAGGAGTTACTGCGACAGTGAGCGCTTCAACGGTGTCTCCCAATCTTCGTCAGTTTTTGCCGGGTGGAAAATTCGATCCCAAAATTCGTGGTCCTGCGGGAGCTTCGGGACCCGATGGTATCACCGGGCCGCATTCAAACATCTGGATGAAAATTCAAAACCGCTATCAGTTCGTGCGTCCCACGTTGATACCCTAGCAAGATGTGTTTCATCTTGAATCGTTTTTTCATTTTGATTCTGTTTTGCGAATCCAACTTCATTAAAATATGAGAACATATCCGAACACAGTTGTAGCAGACTGGGTTGGGGGCCGATAGGCATTCTATGAGAAACTGGTATTTAAGGGGATTCCTCCCTCTTATTCTTTTGGTACTTCTCGGAAGCGTGAAGGTTTCGGCCGGCACCTTTCTGGGTTGTGCTGAATGGTGTGCCAGTCGATATCTGCCCAAATCGGGCTCAGCCAGCCGGGATCAGATGCTTCGTTACGACAACTGTGTCGTGCAAACGCAGAGGGAAGGTCGGTGTGGCTCAGGTTCCACCAACCGTGGTTCCGGGGGCGGCACCTCTCGTCCTTCGCAAACCCAACGGCCTGCTGAATCCCGGCAACAACAGGAACCTCCAGGCTCCTCGCAAACCAATCCTTGCGGCAATCGTTGCCCTGTCAATCAGTGCCTGGATGTGAATGGCAATGGTGGATATGTATGCCAGTCAGAAATTCAACAGCGTGGGCCGGATTGCTCTGCGCAGTATTCCGAGTTGGTGCAGCGGTGTTCCGAGGCGGTCGAAGAAACTGCTCACACGTGTGATGAAAAGAATGACAGCGGAATGGGTGGCGTGGCCAACATGGCTTCCCAACTCAGTCTGATGTTTGGTCAGCAGACGGCTTCCAGTATTCAGGCGGCGTGTTCGCGGATGGCGGGATTGTCTGCCGCAGCCAATGCTGCGGTGGCGGCTTATCGTTTGAACTGCAGTAGCTCGATCAGTTCCTGCCGCTCGGCCTGCTCGGAGTTGGTGGACTATGTTACGAACAATCCCACATGCACCGTGCAGGGTTTTTCCGGGGCGGCCGGAGACAATTCAATGATAATTGAAAGTGCGCGTTCCCAAGCCGAGCGTTGTGATCGCTTTGAAAACAAAGTTCAAGAGGCCAATCAAGCGATCGCAAACTACGCAGGTACGATGCAAAATGCATCTCAGTGTGCTGATCAGACCTCAGGGGACACGACTGTGCCAGAGATCTGTAAGGCCAACCCCAACCTGCCAGGATGTTCCAGTGCCGGACCTGTTGATTGCACCAAGCCGGAAATGGCTACCAATAAAGTTTGCATTTGTTCGAAGAATCCAACAGATCCGGTCTGTCGTTCTGAAAAAGGTATGAACGGGACAACTTATTCCAGTATTAATTCCGCTGCACGCTTGAACTCTGTGGGGGGCGATGGGCCTGGTGGTGATTTGCCGGGCTTGCCTTCTATTTCTCCCGGAAAACCTGGGCCCGGCGGTGCCGGTGAGGCCGTGGAGGGTCGTCAGGGAGCGGGCGCGGGACTTGCCCTCTCTGGTGGCGGAGCGGGAGGCGGCGCCTCTGGTTCTGGCTCAGGGCAGGCCGAAAGCGACAGTCTTGATCCTGACGTCAATGCCGGATTCTATGGCGGCGGTGGCGGAGGGGCCTACGGTGGTGGCGCTATGGGATCTGCCGGGGGCTCTGCTGGAAAAGCCGGAGCTGTGGGCGCGGATGGCAAAGCGGGGGGCCCTGATTTACGCCAATTCTTGCCCGGTGGAAAGTTTGATCCCAAAGCTCGCGGCGTTGCCGGTGTGTCAGGTCCTGATGGAATCACGGGACCCCATTCCAACATCTGGAAGAAGATTCAGAACAGATATCAAGTCTTAAGCCCGACATTGATGCCTTAGTGTCTCAAATCGAGATTACTTATACTTTGGTAAAGTTCACGTTGAAAAGTACCGAAAAGAATCACCATGGGAATGAAGGTGCTTTTATCGCAGTTTATTGTCGGAGGATTTTTCTTAATTCTCTTTATGCTTCCTTCGCAGGCGCAGGCTGGCTGTAATACCGATGGTTGTCCTGAAGGAATGACATGTGTCAGGGTCTATGACGCCACAGAAAATACCACGACAAATATATACAGATGCGAAGTTGATCGCGGATTTGTAGGTCCTCCAGGCCCTGTGAACCATTGTGGTAACCGATGCGCAGTCAGTGACTGCATCAACGTGAATGGTGGGAATGGCTGGGTCTGTCGAAGTGAAATGACAGGCGGCGGAGGCGGCTGTGCGGAGTATCAGCAGCTGCAAGAACAGTGCAGTGCCCAGATTATTGATACGGCTCATACCTGTGATGAAAAAAATGATTCGGGCATGAGTGGTGTGGCTAATACGGCCTCCCAGCTCAGTTTGATGTTTGGTCAGCAGACGGCGGCCAGCATCCAGGCCGCTTGTTCTAAAATGGCCAGTCTTTCGGCGGCAGCCAATGCGGCAGTGGCGGCTTATCGCCTGACCTGCAGCAGTTCTATTAATTCATGTCATTCCGCTTGCGGTGCTTTGGTGGAATGGGTGAACAGAAACCCCACATGTGTGCAAGCCAGTGGTGGGTCGATCTCCATATCCAGTGCCGAATCGCAGGCAAAGCGTTGTTCGGACTTTGAAAATAAAGTTCAGGAAGCCAATCAGGCGATAGCGAACTTTGGTAATACCATGCAAAACGCTTCTCAGTGTGCTTCGTTGACGTCGGGTGATTCGACGCCGATTCCGGAAATCTGTAAGACCAATCCGAACCTGCCCGGATGTTCTGCCGCGGGTCCCGTGGATTGTACGAAACCTGAAATGGCCTCAAACAAAGTATGTATTTGTGCGAAGAGTCCGACGGATCCTGTTTGTTTGAATACAAAATCAGGTGGCGGCACTTTCGTGGGCAGTAGTTTGGATTCAAGTTCCCGACTGACAGCCAAAGGCGGTGATGGACTTTCTGGAGATCTTCCGGGTCTGCCCTCTATTTCTCCGGGAAAACCAGGCTCTGGCGGTGCGGGAGAAGCGGTTGATGGCAAGCAGGGCGGTGGTGCAGGCTTGGCCGGTGGCGGAGGTGGCTCCGGCGGCGGTGGAGATTCTGGCGGCGGCTCTGGTGGAGATGGCGAAGGCCTTGATGGTGTTCAAGTGACAGCGGGTTTCTATGGCGGCGGAGGCGGAAGCTTCGGAAGCTATGGCGGTGGAGCTGCCGGTGGCGGAGGTCGTCCCGGTGCTGGTGCGGCTGGAACTGCGACCACTAAGGGTGGTCCGGATCTTAGCAAGTTTCTTCCCGGTGGTCAGTATGATCCAAAACGCGGAATCTCCGGTATGGGTGGAGCCGATGGGATCACCGGCCCTCATTCGAATATCTGGCAGAAGATTCAGAATCGTTATCGTGTGATGACGCCGACGTTGTTGCCTTAATTCAGCTTAAAACTAAATCAAAGGATGGAGCGCCTCGATCACCTGCTTGCGCAGGGGGGCCTCCACCAAAACCGTCAGACTCATGGCGCTGACCAGAAGTTTCTGGGCAGACAAATTCTTTTCATTCAAATTATTCAGGACCTTCTGGGTGATCTCGGGCGACGTCGCTCCGGTGCAGGTCAAAGTCACTGTGGAATAGTCCGTTGGCAGCAATGTGAAATCGGAATGCTTCTGCAGCTCTTTCTTCACTGCCACCATGATCTCCTGCGGACCGGTCAGGAAGATTTCTGTCTTGTCCAAAGAAAGTTCACAGCTTAACAACTGAGGAAAGGCTATTTGGTTTTGATCCAACAGGCTTTGCAACCCGTGCAGAGCTTTAGCGGGATTCTTTTCTTTACAGTGAATTCCCAAAACCAGTTCATGCGAGTTCAAGGACAGAGCTTTGCAGGATTCAAACATATTCAATCCTTTTTTGACGAGTGTGCCGTCAGAGGTTTTATTGGAAGCGGGACCAATGTATAAAGTTACATCACGCATTTTGGCCAATTCCACAGAGCGATAGTGCAGAACTTTGGCGCCCCAGAAGGTCATTTCCATCAACTGATCATAATTCAGTTCATTCAGAGGTCGGGCTGATTTGACGATGTTGGGGTCCGCCGTAAAGACAGCCGGAACATCTTTTAAAATCTCGCATCGTTCTGCTTTGAAAGCTGCCGCCATGGCAACTGCCGACGTGTCTGATCCGCCGCGCCCCAAAGTGGTAATTTCTTTGGTCGCCGGGGACACACCCTGGAATCCGGCCAGAATCACCACACGGTCACTTTTTAGAGCCTCTTCCACGCGGATGGGTTTCACATCCTTGATGAAAGCATTGACGTGGGAATCATCTGTAAAGATACCTGCTTGGCTTCCGGTGAAGCTGATTGCTGAACAGCCCAGGTCATTCAAGGCCATGCTGACCAACGACATGCTGATACGTTCACCCACAGTCAGCAGCATATCCATTTCGCGTCTTTGCGGATGAGCTGACACCTGATTGGCTAGATCGATCAAAGAATTAGTGGTTTTACCCATGGCGCTGACGACAACGATCAGCGAATTATCTTTGGATTGAGCTGCGATGCGAGCAGAGACAGATCTGATTTTCTCAGGATCCGCCAAGGTGGCTCCACCGTATTTTTGGACAATCAGGGGTTTCATTCCAATGCAACTTTCCGAGTGTTCTGATAGACGTAGGTGGAAACCATTCGCCCGGCCCCTTTTGGGACTCGGATAAAGTGTTTTTGCACCTGTCGGGGAATGTATCCCAAATACAGCTCGGCGTTCAAATCTTTTAATGACTTTCTGGTGACTCCCAAATGGTCGGCCAAAGGTTCCAGATCGGTGCCGCCGGGGACAAGGACAACATCGTATTCCAACGGGTCCATTTTTTCCAAGTCTCGGAATCCATACAGATTTGGCGCTTTGGCAATTAGCATGGCTGCGAGGATTTTAGGAACGTAATCTTGAGTCTCTTGCGGAAGAGCATCGAGCTTGATGAGGGCCCAGTAATCTTTGGTGCCATACTTCTTGATGCGCCGGCGTAAGCCACTTTCGCCCATGTTGTAGCTGGCGGCCACGAGGTACCAGGAACCGAACTCCGCATGCAGATCTTTCAGATAACGGATGGCAGCCAAGGTGCTCTTCTTAAGATCTCTGCGTTCATCCAGCCACCAGGTTTTACTTAAGCCGTAGCGTGAACCTGTGGCTTCAATGAACTGCCAAGGTCCCACCGCATCGGCGTGGCTGATGGCGTTTGGCGCAAATCCACTTTCGATCATCACCATATAGGCAAGATCCGAAGGCAGGCCCGCACGTTTTAGTTCTTCCTGAATAAAAGGCATGTACTTGTAAGAGCGTTGCAACCAGGTCCGGAACCACTTGTTACCACTTCCCTGGAAGTAGGCGATCCACTTGCTGACTTTCTTATTGTACGTCACTGGAAGATCAAAGATCAGATTGTCCGACTGCGCATGGGTCGACTTGGCGGTCAGAGCTTTCAGTTTTTCCTTCAAGCTCAGGGCGCGGTTTTCTGGTGTTGCAGCGGCCACGGCAGGAGCAGGCAAGGGCTTGGTTGGAGCCACTGGCGCTGCTTCTGTCTTGAAGCTGTAAGAAAGAGATGCAATGAAAAAGAAAGAAACCCACGTCCTCATGTAGTCAATTATGAAGCCGATTCTTTGACACTGTCGACAAAGATCTGACAATTCCCTGGCGCCATCGACGAAGGTCAATGCACGGCCAAATCGAAAAAAACTTGAGCCCAGAATTTTTGAACTCTTCAAAGGTCGAGCTTGGAACCTTTTTCCTAGACGAAGATCCGTCCTGTCAAAAGATGGCACACGCCTTGCTGCTCAACACAGTGGGAGGGAAGTTCATGGGAGTAAAAGGTGTCTATACAGCGCTCAGTGGTGCCATGGCTCAAAGTACAAAGCTTGATACCATCGCCAATAATTTGGCCAACGTGAACACGCCCGCTTTTAAGCGTGATCAGCAGCTCTTTCAAGAGTATCTGACCGCCAATGAAAAGATGCCGGAAACCACACAAATCCCTCGCGATGTCGCATCCATTGAAAGTTTTTATAATATGCAAGGTGGCGACAAAAGTTATGTCGATACCAAGGGTACTTTCACGGACTTCTCACAAGGGGGTCTGAAGCCTACAGGGAACAATCTGGATGTGGCCATTGACGGAAAAGGCTTCTTTGAAGTGGCCACTCCGGGTGGCGTAAAATTGACACGTGCCGGGAACTTCACCTTGGATGGTAATGGGCAGCTTGTAACCAAGGATGGACACCCGGTCCTTCGTCAAGCGGAACCGGGCGCGGACCCGGCGGGCCGAGTGATTCGCTTCACTGGAAATGGCGCTATCAGCATCGCTGACAATGGTGATGTGTTTGAAGGAACTGAAAACCTGGGCAAGTTGTCATTGGTCGCAGTGAACAACCCTGATTCTTTGCAAAAGGCCGGAAGCTCTCTTTATACCTTTAAGCCGAATATGGCGCCGGATATGCAGAACATCAATAATCCAAGCGTAAAGCAGGGATTCTTGGAAACCTCCAACGTCAATATCATCCAGGAAATGTCAGACATGATCACCACCAATCGTGTCTTTGAAAGTACGCAAAAAGCCATCAGTGCTTACGATCAGATGGCGGACAAGATGATCAATGTGGTGGGAAAAACAAATTAGCCTTCGCTGAAGCTATGGCTAACGGGTTAGCCTTCGCGGAGCTACGGCTAGCAGGTTAGCTCTCGCGGAGATGCGGTTAACGGGTTAGCCATCGTATGGGCAAGGTTAGATAAAAGATTGAAATGAAGCTAACGGAAGGATTCGTGAATGCTTAAGAGTTTAAACACAGCAGCGACAGGGATGGCAGCCCAACAGACCAATATGGATGTGATTGCCAATAATATTGCCAACGTTTCAACGGCTGGCTTTAAAAGATCCCGTGCTGAGTTTGAAGACCTCATGTATCAGACCCAAAAGGAGCCAGGGACGGCTTCGGGTCTGAATGCTTATTCACCCAACGGTGTTCAAGTCGGCTTGGGTGTGCGCACTGCGGGCGTGCAAAAGGACTTTGCTGGCGGTCAGGCGCAAGTCACGAAAAATCCATTGGACATTCAAATCGAAGGTCAGGGGTTCTTCCAGGTGCTGACGGCGGACGGCGAAACAGCTTACACCCGTGATGGCGCTTTCAAGAAAGATCCCACGGGCCGCATGGTTGACAAGAACGGCAACGTTCTTCAGCCCGAAATCACAGTCCCGCCGAATGTTTCCGGTCTTGAGATCGCACCGACGGGAGAAGTTCGTGTGATCACAGGTCTTAACGATGCTCCGCAGACGATCGGTCAGATTGATGTGGTGAACTTTGTTAATCCGGCCGGTCTGAAGGCCGTCGGTAAGAACTTGTTCACACAAACACCGGCCAGCGGTCAGGCCATTGCCTCGCGTCCGGGATTGAATGGCACAGGCTATCTGGCACAAGGACAGTTGGAATCCAGTAACGTGAATATCGTGGACGAGATGGTGAACATGATCACCGCCCAGCGTGCGATGGAAACCAACTCCAAAGTGATGCAGGCTTCCGATCAGATGCTTCAATCCATCAACAATTTGAGATAATTGATGATTAAGTACTTTGTGTTTCTATTTCTTTTGAG
Source organism: Bdellovibrio sp. HAGR004 (assembly GCF_055397015.1). NCBI lineage: Bacteria > Pseudomonadati > Bdellovibrionota > Bdellovibrionia > Bdellovibrionales > Pseudobdellovibrionaceae > Bdellovibrio > Bdellovibrio sp. HAGR004. Next base: position 609,677 of record NZ_AP029176.1, read on the forward strand.
CGCTCAGGCTTTTGCAAGGCCTGAGATCTCTATTCCGGCCAGCGTGGAGATTTCGCAAAGAGAACTTCTGCGCCTGGGCGATATCGCCGTTGTTGAAGGTGGCAGCGAGGAATTGCTGGCGGCCCTGGATGCGGTGGTTTTGCGTGAAGACGCACGTGACTTGCTGTTGAGTCAGCATCTGGAATCCAGCGAGATTCTGGGCAAGATGCGAGCGGCTTTGAACAGCCAGGAAAGCCTGCGCCGCATGAATCCGCAGTTCAAAGTTCCTTCCCAAGTGAAGGTGAGTTTTGCCAGCACACCAGTTTCCAAACAGGAAATTGAAAGAAAGATTCACAATGTGCTCAAAGCCCGTTGTCAGGATTGTGAGTATCAGGTCAGCGTGCAAAGTACGCCACGCCCGGCATCAAAGCTGTGGGATCTGGATTATACTCAGCTTTCAGCAAAGGGTGGGTTCCTTTTGCCGTTGCGCGACGGGGATCAGCGACAAATTAAATGGATCTCTGGAACAATTCGTGTTTCCCGATTAACCCCCGTGACCACTCGCTTGATCTTACAAGGAGAGAGGGTTCAGGCCGAAGACCTGCGCATGTCCATGACGGACGTGACCTTTGCCAAGGATGGCAGTTTGCGCATGGAGGATATCCAGGGTCAGTTGGCAGCTCGCTCTCTTCCCGTTGGAAGCACTGTATGGGCTTCTGATCTCAAACGTGAACCGGCAGCTAAGAAGGGACAAGTCGTTAAAGCTTTGCTTGGCGACGACAGTTTCGAGATCTCCGTGAATATGATGGCGGAGGACAGTGGCTTTGTCGGAGACATCATTAAAGTAAAAAATCTGGAAACACAAAAAGTACTCTCCGGTCTCGTGACTGAAAAAGGTGTGGTGAAGTTGCAATGATGAAGATGGTTTCTCTCTTCTCAGTTTTGGTTATGTCCGTGTTCGCAACAGGTTGTGCGACGATGCAGGATTTTTTGACGTCTTTGGATGGACCGAAAGAGGCTCCGGCTTTGAAAGACATCAATACGGCGCCACGTTTTTCTGACAATCAGAACATGGGTGTGCCCACAGACCGACATTACAAGCGTATGACCCGCAACCGTATGGAAGAAGAATCCGATCTGGGGGCCAATGCCGGTTCCACGTGGGTGATGGAAGGTCAGGGAGCCTATCTTTTTGCACAAAACAAAATGCGCAAAGAGGGTGATTTACTGAATGTGACTTTGGATGGACCGGCCCGCAAGCAGGTTGAAACCAAAGTGTCAGTGATTAAAAAGTTGTTGAAGCAGTTGGAAGAACAACAACAGCAGGAATTGAGCAACTCTTTGGCGCAAAATGCAGGGGATGCTTCCCGGGCACCGGCTTCCGAAGCTAAAAAAGCGGAAGCACCAAAGGCTGACGAAAAAGATGAGGGCCTGGCGGATGTGCAGAACATACCAACCCGTATTGTGGAAAAGATGGCGGATGGCAACTATCGCATCAAGGGACAGCAGCCGTTCATGATCGGCAAACGTGAATACAAGGTGATTGTGACGGGTCTGATTCGTCCAGAAGACTTTAACGATGCCGGAATCAATTCAGAAAAACTGCTTGATCCACAGTACGACGTGGTCAGCTTAAGAAAGACGAAGAGCAATGAATAAAATCATCAACTTCTTTTTGCTGTCGGCCTTGTTCTTTATGACTTTGATTGAGTCGGCTAATGCCGCTCGCCTGAAGGATATCGCCAGCATCCGTGGGGTGCGCGAGAATCAACTTATCGGTTATGGGATCGTTGTGGGTCTGAAGGGCACTGGTGACGGCAAAAATGAATTTATGAGCAAGAGCATGGTGCGCATGCTGGATAAGCTGGGCATGAAACTGGATAATGTGGATTTCTCCAGTAAAAACGTGGCAGCTGTCATTGTGACGGCGACGATGCCGGCATTTGGCAAAGCGGGTAATCCGATTGATATCACAGTCAGTGCGATCGGGGATGCCTCGTCATTGCAGGGGGGCACACTGTTGCAAACTCCGCTGCGCGCTGCGAATGAACAGGTGTATGCAGTGGCTCAGGGAAGCATTATCATCGGTGGTGACGGCAAAGACCAGCATCTGACCGCTGGGCGTGTGCCCAACGGGGCGATCATTGAGCGTGACATGACGGCGGATTTTTCTTCCAGAAAAATGTATCGTCTGACACTGATTAATCCGGATTTCACCACGGCTGCGCGTTCCGTACTTACGATTAACAAAGAACTGGGCGGTCACTACGCTTCGGCCAAGGACTCTGGAACGATCGACATCATCACTCCATTTGCCTATGAAAATCGGGGCGTGGAACTGTTGGCGACCATTGAATCCATCGAGATCAATCCGGACATGAAAGCGCGTGTGGTGGTGAATGAAAAAACCGGCACGATCGTGATTGGAGACAAAGTGAAAATCTCCAGGGTTGCAATCTCACACGGTGCGCTTTCTGTAAAAGTGGGCGAAGGTAAAAAAGGATCTGAAGAAAAAGTGGCGGTTCTCGACAGCGGTGTCAGCGTCGGAGAACTGGTGCAAGCACTAAACAAACTGGGAGTCTCGCCGAAGGACCTGATTACAATACTTCAGTCCATAAAGTCAGCTGGAGCTTTGCACGGGGAGCTCGAAGTTTTATGAGATTTCTGTTTCAGAATGACACAGCATTTAATACAATCAAAGTTATAGTTTCAGACACATGGACGTGTTTGAAACGCGGGGAGGGTGAGAAAGAGATCGCGAACCATGGAAGGTCAAGAGTCAAAAGTTTCTCGCAGGAAACAGGAGCAATAGGTCAGCAGAGATCACGGAGTGATCAACACGAGCCGAAGCTACACTCTCAGAATCGAGTGCAGGATGCACATGATTCTCCGACTCTAACTCCCCTTTTTTTCTCTTTCAAAAAAGGTACATCCGTACCTTTTTCTTTTTTGATGTAGGAGTCTCGCAATGAGCGATGTGGGATCCTCCGGCGGCTTCAAACCAATGGGAAATCGTATGATGGGGCGGCCGGAACAAAAGCCGCCCGAGCAGAAGCTGCGCGAAGTTTCTGATATGTACGAGAAACATTTCCTTCGCGAGATGATGAAGGCGATGCGCTCCACCGTCAAAGAGGGTGGCTTCATTCAATCCAACCAGGCTGAAAAAATCTTTCGCGAACAGCTGGATGATCAGTATGTCGAAAAGTGGGGCGAGCGTGGCGGCATTGGTCTTTCCAATATGATCTACGATCAGCTGATGAATAAGTTTGGTGTGATGATGGGAATCAAAGCTCCTGTCACCAAACCTGTCGGCCCACTGGCGATGGACGAAAAAAGCAATTACACGGCAAAGCCGTTTCAGCATCCCGGAAAAAAACAAGCCGTGTCCTACAAATTTGATGTGTCACCCAACGCTGGACCTTCGTCTGACACGGCGGCAGCCGGCAGTGCTGGAGTGCCGACAGGCGCGCAAGCTGAAGCAGCAGTCAAAGCCCCATGGGACGGGGTTTTGCTGGGGAAGCGAAGTTTGGCAGATGATCAGACCATGGTGGAAATCGAACACGACAATGGTCTTAAAAGTCAGCTTGTTTTTAAGGGTGGACTGTCTAAAGTTTCGACAGGGGAAAAGTTGCAAGCTGGCGACACGCTTGGCTTTTTAAGTCCAGAGGCAAAATCCCTTTACTGGACCATCGAACCTGGACCAGAAACTGTCTCAGAATGATTTGGTGTAACTGTCCCATTGTGATACTATAAAAAGAATAAAAGAGTGTGTTTCTACACTCTGACAGAGGAGTTCTCGATGAAGATCACGCACAACAAAGTCGGTCAAAATTTGAATCTTACAGATTCTTCCAGATCTGACAGAGCGGATGGTATCAAGAATAAAGCGCCGGATGCAGGTTTGACAAAAGCGGATGCTTTGACGTCTTCCAATCTTGGTGAATCCTCACGCGTGGAGTTGTCTCCTCGTGCTCAGGAAGCAAAACGCATCAAAGAACTTGCTATGTCTGCCCCTGATGTTGACGAAGCCAAAGTTGCTAAATTCCGCGCTTTGATCGACGAAGGAAAATACAAAGTTGACGCCAAAGCCATCGCCGACAAAATGGTCGACGAACATTTGGAGTTCTAATCGGCTGACACCGAACAAGTCCGCGCCGTGAAGACGGACGCGGCAGCGACAGCAAGGAAGCTGAAGTAAAACGATTTCAATCCCGCCCCAAGTAAGCCCGCGGACCTGTCCGCCAAAGCTTCAGCAAAGGCGGAAGGATGATAAAGATGGACGCAACAGTAGAAAGAGCGTTTCACAAGCTGGAAGCAAATCTCGAAGAACTTACAAAAATCTACCGTTCCCTGTTGGATATCGTTCGCAAAGAAAAAGAAATTCTTTTGAAAGCGGACCGTGAAGCTTTGGATGAAAGCAACAAACTTAAAGAAGAGCTGCTGTTCAAGCTTCGTGCGCAAGATTCTTTGCGCTCTCGCTATGCGATGGAGCTGGCGACAATCGTGGGTGCTGATGCGGAAAATCCGCGTTTGTTGGAGCTGGCGCAAAAACTGGCGGGCACTCCAGCGGCAGATCGTCTGCGCACGCAGCACGCGGCGCTGGATATTCTGATCAAACGAATCACCGAAATTAACAAAGAAAACGAAGAATACACAAAGTCCGCTCTGAATACATTGAACGGCGCTTTGAATAATATCAAAGACACGCTTTCCGGTAAGAAGACTTACGGAGGCAAGGGCCAGGTAAAACAAGGCCCTCAAGTCGCAGGCAACTTCGTTAGCAAAGAAGCCTGAGGCCCGGCTTGACCGGGCAGAGCCGAAGGGGCGGAGCCCCGCAGGCTGAAGCAGTAAACGGAACCCACCGGAGATGAGGATAGGATGTCTAAAATCTCGGCTATGATGGATACGGGTAAACGCTCTCTGATGAACTCTCAGACAGCGTTGCAGACGGTCGGTCATAATATCGCCAATAAATCGACTGAAGGCTTCTCTCGCCAAAGAGTGGAGCTTCAGACGAACATGCCTATCACGGAAGGCAATCTTCAGATCGGTATGGGGGCCCGTGCGGGTGTTGTGACCCGTGTGAACAATCCTTGGCTTGAAAAACAAATCCAAAAAGAAGGCATGAACATGGGCTTTCAGGATTCCCGCGCGGAAGCCCTGAGCCGTGTAGAACAGGTGTACAACGAACAGACCAACAAGGGTCTGAATCAGTACATGACGGATTTCTTCAATTCCTTCCGTGAGCTTTCCAACAATCCAGAAAGTTTGGCGTCACGTACCATGGTGCGTGAAACGTCGGTGGCGTTGACCAAAGATTTCGGTCGCGTGGTGGGACAGTTGAAAGCCGTGCAAGAAGATCTGGACGGTCAGGTGAAAACGACTGTTGAAGAGATCAATCAGCTTTCCAAGGAAATTGCCTCTCTGAATGAAAAGATTCAGATGATTGAAGTTCAAAACACTCCTGCCAACGACGAGCGTGACCGTCGTGATCTTTTGCTTAAAAAAATGGGTGAAAAGATCGATATTTCCTGGGCAGAGGGTAAGGATGGTATGGTGACCGTGACGGCGGGTCGCACGGCAATTCTGGTTTCCGGAATCGGTTCTTCAGAGTTGAAGGCCCAGCAGACAGATGCTCGTGACCGTGTCGAAGTCTTCTTCATGGGAAGCGGCAGCACCTCTGCCAACATAACCGAGCAGATCTCGGGCGGTCGTATCGGGGGGGCTCTGGATGTTCGTGACCGTGTCATTGAGGATCTTTTAAGTCACGTCGACAATATGGCCTACACTTTGGCAAAAGAGGTGAATACGGCCCATATCGAAGGTTATGACAAAACCGGCCGTAATGGGGTTTTGTTCTTTGAGATGCCCGATGCCGTCAAGGGGGCGGCGTCTCAGATCGCTGTTAACAAAACCGTTTTTAATGACGTGGGTCGTATCGCCACGGCGGCTCAAGCGGGGGCTCCGGGTGACAACACCGTGGCCAACGTGATTTCGTCCCTGCAGTATCGCCAGGTGATGGATGGTGGTACAGCGACCTTGGATGATTACTACAACACGCAAGTGGGTCAGATCGGTGCGATTGCCCAGCGTGCGGTGAAGTCACAGGAGTCGCAAAAGAATGTGATGTCTCAACTGACAAACATCCGCGAAAGTATCAGCGGTGTGAGTCTGGATGAAGAGACCACGAAAATGATCGAGTTCCAGAAAACTTACGATGCATCCGCGCGTTTGATCAAAACCGCCGATGAAATGTTTGATACAGTGTTGAATCTAAAACGGATGTAGCCGCCCTAGCGGGCAGAGCTGAAGCTCCGCTCTAGCGGGCAGAGCTGAAGCTCCGCTCTAGCGGGCAGAGCTGTAGCGGCGGCAGCCGCGTAAGCTGAAGCAGAGAAGGAATAGATGAGAATCGCAGATAAAATGGCTTTCAATCAGGTGAACCAGAATCTGACCAAAAACAGGTCGGACATGGCTGATTTGCAAAATCAGGCTGCGACTCAAAAACGTATCAACAAGCCATCTGACGATCCATTGGCATCAGCGCGTGTTCTGACGGCCCGAACTGAAGAACGTGGAAATTCTCAGTTTATTAAGAATATTAATAACGCCAAAAGCTTCCTGGAGTTCTCGGATCAGTCCCTGAGTGAGTTGACTGACATTCTGGTGCGCGCCAAAGAGCTGGCGGTCAGTCAGGCCAATGATGCCAGCGGAAACGAAGAAAGCCGTATGGTGACGGCTTCTGAGGTTGAACAGATTTACAATCAGTCCATCCAGATCGGCAACCGCAAGCTCGGTGAAAGATATATCTTTGGTGGGCAGAAAACTCAGACGACGCCGTTTAATCAAAGCGGCGAATACTTCGGCAACGACTCGGACATGAAGATTCAGACCCAGAAGGACGCTTTTGTGGCGATGAACCTTCCGGGCAGTAAAGTGTTCCTGGGTCGGGGCTTGGGCGGGGACGGGATCGTTCGGGCGCAGTATGAGACTCCGACGGATGTTGAGTCCTTAAAAGACTTCCAAAATCAGGAGATTCAGCGTCAAGAGCGCAATGAGCAGATCGACTCCAACTACTTGGAAACTCGCGGTCCTGCCTCGGAGCGTCGTTCCAGCCGCTTGGATAAGCAAGATCCGGTGACGGGGTCGAGCGGGGTGAACCTGTTCTCGACCCTGAAGAATCTTGAGATTTCCATGCGCACCAACGACAAAGAGGGCATCCAGGAAGCCCTGGACACCCTTGATCAGGCTATTTCCCAGGTGGTTTTGGCCCGATCTGAAGTTGGGTCCAGAATTATGGCGGTGAATAACACCATGGATTCCCTGCAAAAGGCTGTGGTGGACAATAAAATTACGGCTTCCCAGCTTGAAGATGCGGATGCCTTCCAGGTTATTTCCGACATCAATAAGACCGATAGCACGCTCAAAGCGACCCTCGAAACGTCTGGAAAGCTTATTCAGCCAAGCCTTCTTGACTTTCTAAGATAAAAATAATACCTACAGTTCCGCTTAAAACTACCGATAACGACTGCAGCAAAAGGAGTTGTCATGCTGGTTCTCACACGGAAGTTGGGTGAAAGCATCGCTATCGATGACCACATCAAAATCAGAGTAGTTCAAATTAAAGGTAAACAGGTCCGCCTAGGCATCGAAGCGCCCAAAGATACCAAAATCCACCGTGAAGAAGTTTACGTTGCGATCCAAGATCAGAATCAGCAGTCTGCCACAACAGATGCTGATAAGACGCGAAATATTGCTAAGCTATTGAAACCATAAAGGTTTCTTTAAACTTGTGCATAAAAAGGCCTGCATTTGATTGTCAGGCCTTTTTTCGTTTTTGAAATCCCTCCCAAATCCTTTCTGGCAAAGGCGTTGCGCCTGAAGCGGTCAGTCATCCTCTCTAGATTTTAATTGAGTCTCCCTAGATTTAGGTCCAGATTTATAGGTGTATTCACCGTCTTAGTGCCTTGGTGTGTCTAAAATAAGGGTGAATCTGTGTACCTGTTTGGAGGGGTTGAATGATCATTTCGACATCAAGATTCGGCCAGATTGAGCTGAAACAAGAAGATGTTCTGACTTTCACCGAAGGCCTTTTGGGCTTCGCTGATTTGCGCAAATTCGTTCTTCTTGATGATCCAAATGACGAGATCTTCGCTTGGTTGCAAAGCTGCGAAGCCCCCGCCATTGCCTTCCCCGTGCTTGAGCCTGAGCTGTTTGCTCCTCAGTACAAAGCCAACCTCACTAAAGGTGACATGGAAGCTTTGAAGCTGACGTCTCAAGACAAAGCTCGTTACTTCTCTATCGTGACAATCCCGGACGATCCTACACAAATGACGGCGAACTTGAAGGCACCCGTTGTGGTGAACATTGAAGCGCGCACTGCTCGTCAGTGTGTTCTTCAGGACAACAACCTGGCGATTCGTGAGCCGATCTTCACGAAGCTGCAACAGCGTGTGGTTCAGAACCCGGCTGTGGCGATCAAGAATCAATCCACAGGCATCGACGTTGCGACGAAGCTGACTGTGATTCGCGACGCTGAACTTTAATTTCAGAAGAATCAAAAAAAACGACGAAGGAGCCCGCAAGGCTCCTTTTTTTATTCCAAAGCATTGAGTTCGGCGTTCTTTTCCAGCAAAGAGGATTCCAGTTTTCGCACCTGCTGTTGCTGTTGTTCATAGGCCCGCTGTGTTTGCAGGATCTGTCGACGCAGGGATGTTTCCGAGATTGTGGACTGATAGATATCTTCTTGCAGATTTTGAATCTGGGATCGCATTCCCATAATTTCATTCTGCAGATCCTGGCGATTGCTGTTGATTTCGGCCAAGGCCTGTTCGCGGTCGGCTTGAACTTGGCTGGGGGCTTCCAGCGCTTGCGGCGACAGCAGGAGCTTTTCATTTTGCATCAGTACCAGCTGCTGTTCTTGTTGTGACAGCAAATCATTCAAAACGCTTAGTTCATTCTGTCGGGCGGTGATGTCGTTGAAGTTGGTTTGCCAGTAATTGAGTTGTTCCCTGGTCTGTTGGATGGCTTGTTGTTGTATTCGGATATTATCATCCAGCTGATCGCGGATCGCTTGCATCTGACTGTTTTGTGCCTTCAGAATTTCGTCTGCCCGACGATTGATATCCTGACTGAGTCGATCATAACTGTTGAGCTCCATCATGAAGTCTTGCAGTTGTAAATTGCTTTCTCGCAGTTCATTGGCATAGCTGTCGGGGTTGGGGGCCTGTGCATTTTCCTGCTGTCGGGCCTGCAGACTTTCCAAGGCTTGTCTTTGTTGTTCCAACTTGCGGTTTTCTTCCGTGAGTTGTTGTTGCAGATTTAAAGCCTCGCTGCGCAGCCGGGCCTTGGTGGCGGCAACAGCCTTGTTGTCCGGGGCTGCCGTTACAACCACAGGCGCGCTGGCGGGGCGGCGCTGCTGGATTTGTTCCACACGTTCAACAAGCTGTGTTTGGGTATTCTGAATTCCCTTGTACGAGCGAACCATCCACAGCGAAGCGCCGATGATGACAACCAGGGCGAGAAGAAAAAAGCTATTTCCAGTCATGAGGCCCCTTGATTAGACTAATTTTTCAAGGGGAGAGATTCAAATTTGATGGGCATCTTGTGTTCACTCACAAGATGCCAAAATGCAGAAACTAAGCCTGCTCCAACTGTGGCAGGGACTTCTCGGTCTTCGCACCCAGACGTTTCAGATCCTCGACCTGGTCGATCAGATTGCCGCGACCTTCAGAGACCTTTTTGATCACGTCTTCATGCGCTTTCTGCGCGTCTTCCAGCTTGTTCCCCAGGTGTTGAAGGTCTTTCAGCAGGCCCGCGAACTTGTCGTACAGAAGTCCGCCGCGTTTGGCGATTTCAAGCGCATTTTTTTCCTGACGATCTTGTTTCCACAAAGCCGCCACCGTGCGCAGCGTGGCCAGCAAGGTGGTCGGGCTGACGATGGCCACGTTCTTTTCCCAAGCGTATTGGAAAAGGTCTGGCTTCAGTTTAAAGGCCAATGCGAACGCAGGTTCCAGTGGCATGAACAAAATCACAAAGTCCGGGGAGATCAACTTGTCAGCTGCGTGGTACTTTTTGTCAGAAAGACCATCGATATGCTTTTTCAACGAATCAATGTGCAGCTTGCCCAGACGTTCCTGTTCTTCCGGAGTTTCCGCCGAAGAGTATTGCTCATAGGCGATCAGGGTCATTTTAGAATCCACAATCAGATGTTTTTCATCCGGCAAATTGACGATCACATCCGGACGTAAGATTTGACCATCTTCGCCACGCAGATCCATGTCCGTGCCTTGAATGATGTACTCTTCGCCCTTGCGCAGGCCTGAACGCTCCAGAATGTTTTCCAGAATCAGCTCGCCCCAGTTGCCTTGGGTTTTCACTTCACCCTTGAGCGCTTTAGTCAGGTTTTGAGTTTCAGCGGACATGACTTTGTTGAGTTCCATCAGCTTGGTCAGCTCGCCACGCAGAACCCCACGCTCAGAACGCTCGGTGGAATAAGTTTCTTCCACTTTTTTCTCGAAGTCTTTAATGCGTTCTTTCAGGGGTTCCAGAACAGAGGCGATATTTTTGTGGTTCTGGTCGGTGAACTTGGCAGATTTTTCTTCAAAGATCTTTTGCGCCATGACCTCAAACTGGGTGTTCATTCTTTGTGCCAGTTCATCCTGCTGCTTTTTGGTTTCGGCCATCAGGGATTTTTGTTCCTTCAGGCTTTGTGACAGAAGATCATTTTTCATCTGCGCGGCCAAAAGATCCGCCTGCATCTGGGCCAGGTCTGCGGTGTTTTGAGCTTTGAGTTTAAAATAAACCAACAGTCCGGAAATCAAGGCTCCCGCCACAAATGCCAGTGCTGTCCATACGCTCATAAAACCCCCTTGAGATCATCGAATTCATCCCCTTTGTGCCCTTAGAAATTCTTTTGGTCACGCGAAAAGAATCTGATACAAAGAGACTGGATTTTAACTCTTAACAATGCGATGCAAAATGACCTCTGCTGGCCAAATTAAAAGTATTCTTCTCGCTTTTCGTCCAAAAACTTTGACTGCTGCCCTGGTGCCCTGTGTGGCGGGGACGGCGCTGGTCAAGGCGATCGGCCTTTCCTGGGATGGGTGGGTTTTGTTTTACGCACTGATGGCGTCCTTCCTGATTCAGATCGGAACTAATTTGGTGAACGATGCCGTGGATTTTAAAAAGGGCGCGGATACGGAAAAGCGCATCGGTCCTCAGCGCATTACGCAAGCCGGGATTCTTTCGGCTAATCAAGTGATGCTTTTGGGGTCCTTGTGTTTCCTACTGGCGGTGCTGTGTGGGATTCCGCTGGTTCTGAAAGGCGGCTGGGTGATCGTTGCTATCGGGATTGCCTCTGTTTTGATGGGCTATTCATACACCGCAGGCCCCTTCCCTTTGGCGTATCTGGGGTTGGGGGACTTGTTTGTGATTATTTTCTTCGGCCTGCTGGCGGTGATGGGAATCGTCTTCCTGAACACCGGGGAATGGATGGTCGAGGCGTTTGTCCTAGGTTTGCAGATCGGTCTGCATGCCACAGTGCTGATTGCAATCAACAATCTGCGCGATCACACCGGGGATCGTTTGGTGAACAAAAAAACTTTGGCCGTTCGCTTTGGAGTGAAATTTTCCCGCTGGGAGATTGCCGCTTTGAGCTTCCTGCCGTTTGTTTTGAATCTTTACTGGTGGTTTGAAGGATACAAAATTGCCGCGATCGTTTCTTTGCTGGCGATTCCTTTGGCTGTCAAAATCACCAAGAATATTTTCAACACAGAGCCCAGTCCGTCTTACAATAAGTTTCTGGGGCAGGCGGCGGGATTACACTTGGTGTTTGGTCTTCTTATCGCGTTAGGATTTGCCTTTTGATTAAAATCTTCTTTCACCCTTATTTTCTAAAGCCCATGACCGTCCTGAATGCGGCCTCCAAGCCCACAGCACGGCAAGGGGCTTTGCTGCGGGTGGAATGGAATGACGGACATGTGGGCTATGCGGATTTGCACCCCTGGCCTGAACTGGGTGATCTGTCTTTGGCGGAGCAACTGGAAGATCTGCGATTAGGGCGTATGACCACGCAAATCGAGCAAAGCATCTGGCTGGCTCGTCGGGATGCGGTCTTAAGAAAACAGCGCAAGAACGTGTTTGATGTGGGTGAAAAGATCCGTAATAACTTTTTGCTTTCGAACTATCAGGATTTAAAGCCGGGTTTTCTGGATGAACTTAAAAAAGAAGGCTTCACCACCGTAAAAGTCAAAATGGGGCAGGATCTTCAGCAAGAGGCGGTGGCTTTGACTCACCTGGCGGCGGCAGGCCTGCGCATCCGACTGGATTTCAATGCGCTGGGAAGCTGGCAGATTTTTGAAAAGTTCATGACGGTACTTTCCCCCTCAGTGCGTGCTTTGATCGACTATGTGGAAGATCCATTTCCGTTTGATTTCCATGCCTGGAATGAGGCGCGCAAGCTGTGTAAGATCGCCTTGGACAATCAATATGATAAGGTTCCGTGGGGAAAAATTCCGTCGGCGCCTTTTGATGTGATCGTGGTTAAGCCCGCGAAGACAGACGTGGATAAAGCCGTGGGATACTGTCAGAAGTGGAATCTCAAACTGACGGTGACCAGTTATATGGATCATCCCGTTGGGGTGATTCATGCCCTGGGTGTTGCGATGGACCTCAAGAAACAGCACGGTGATATGGTGCTAGAGGCAGGCTGCCTGACCCATCGACTGTTTCAGATGGACTCTTTCTCGGCGGAGATAGGAACTCAAGGACCGTATATACTAAAGACCAAAGGAGTCGGTGTCGGCTTTGATGCTTTGTTGGAGGCTTTGCCGTGGCAACCCGTTCAAAGACCTTAGACCTTTATTCTTCCGACAACGAAATTCTGCTCAACCCACGCTGGCCCGAGGCGGACTATCAGGCTTTGTATAAATTGGCCCAAGACACGCAGGATCTTTTGAATCTGCAGGGTCATGTGTGGATTGCGACCTCGGGTTCGACGGCTCATTCAATTTCTGCCACCAAACTGGTGGCGCTTTCTAAAAAGGCCCTGATGGCTTCTGCCAAGGCTGTGAATGCCCATCTGCAAAGTACTGAGCAGGACGTCTGGACTCAGGTGCTTCCGCATTTTCATGTGGGGGGGCTGGGGATTGAAATTCGTGCGGCTCTCAGCGGGGCGAAAGTGGTGGCTGCCCTGAAAGAAAACCGCTGGGATGTGCATCACTTCTATCAAACACTCCTCAATGAAAAATGCACTCTTTCGGCTCTGGTGCCGACGCAAGTTTATGACCTGGTGGCGCAGGGCTATCGTGCTCCGTCCCATATGAGGGCCATTGTCGTCGGAGGCGGTGCCTTTGAGTTGGATCTTTATAAAAAAGCGCGCGCCTTGGGTTGGCCGGTGCTTCCCAGTTATGGGATGAGCGAGACTGCCTCGCAGATTGCCACGGCATCGTTGGAATCACTCAGTGGGCACGAGTTCCCGGTGGTGGGATTGTTGCCCCATGCGAAAGCTCGCAAGAACGCTGAAGGATATCTGGAAGTGTGGGCGGAATCTTTGTTCAGTCTTTATGCTCAGAACACCCCTGAAGGCCCCCGTCATTGGAATCCCAAAAAAGAAGATGGCTGGTTCACTACGGAGGATCGTGGTGAGGTTGTTGAGGGCGCACTGAAAATTGAGGGCCGCAGCAAAGACTATATCAAGATCGGTGGCGAGGGCACCAACGTGGCTCGCCTGCGTGCTGTGCTGGAATCGTGTGCTTTGCATTTAAATCCGGACTGGCCGGTGAAGGTGACATTGCTGGACATGCCTTCTGACAGGTTGGGGGCCGAGATTCACGCCGTCAGTCTTTTGTCTGAAGCAGACACGCAAAAAGTCCTTCAGTTGTATGCGGAAAAAGTGCTTCCGTTCGAAAAAGCTCGTAAGATTTACTATATGTCAGAGATTCCGCGCAGTGAGTTGGGTAAAATCCTGTGGGCGGAGTTGAGGAGAAAACTATGAAACACGAAAAGAATCCGTGGTCCAAGGGTATTGTGCTGATCTGCACGAAATGCCATAAGTCCATCAGTCCCAAACTTTTGGAAGAAGAGGGCAATAGCGCCGAAAATCTGAAAATGTTCCTGAAAAAGAAATTTAAAGAATCCGGTGATTCTTCCAAGATCCGCGTGGTGACTTCAAGCTGTTTGGATGTTTGTATTGATGACACTCAAGCCATCACCTATGCCGGCACCGATGGGGACACAGAAACTTTCGCGATCCATCCGGAAAAGGACCGCGAAAAGATCCTGAAATACCTGCACGAAAAAATCGACTAGTGCAGCTTACTTGAAGATCTCACTGAAGTCGGCCCCCATGTAACCGGCTGTGCTGTTGACATAAATCGTGAAGGAAGTTCCGGCAAGACCCAAAGTCTGTATGTAGACGGTCCCGATACTTTCACCTTCAGTGATTGTCAGTGGTGTCGAGCTGCCGCCGCTCATCGGGGTCATGCAGTTCGGATCAGCATAAAGCGGTGCCACCCCACCGGGCGTCAGATACACCTGCAAAGCCGTTGTGATCGTGCTGGGGGCTGTCTTGAAGATTCCCGCTCCATCAATGAGCCCCACAGAGATAGGCTTGCAGTTCCCGGCCGTCAGATCCATGGGCGCAATTTTAAACTGACGGGCAATGGAATGAATGTCCACAAGAGGCGTGGCCGAGGTCAGGCCGGAAGCCGTGATATTGAAATGATATGTTCCGGCACTGGATGCCATGGGGCGGAAGTACACGGTGGCGCTGCTTTTATTTTTTGCGATGGTGGTGGAGGAGATCGGCGAGGAGCAGCCCTCATCAGAGTAAAACTGACCCAGGCCGGATTCCTGTGTTGCCAGACTGACATTCAAAGCGCCCGTCATTGGCAGTAACGAGCCATTGGCATTCGTTGTAAGAACTTGGTACACGTTGCAATCACCATTAACGATATTACGCGGACCTTGGAACTCAAGTCGGGTCACCGTATTTTTGTCACTGAGATCCGCCCGAAGATCCCAAGGTTGGGCATCATAAGTCAGAGAGTTGCCCGGTGATCCCGCCGCTGTAAATTGGAAGGCGACAAAACTTTGTGTGTCAGCCCCGCTGGGGACAAACTTCATATAAGCCTTAAGAACCGGATCATAGCTGGTGAAGCTATATTCGGTGGCTTGATTCATACAGAATTCGTCGGAATAGAACTTCAGCCGCGCATCCGTGGCACTGAGATTGAGAGTGCCGCCAAATTGATCGTTGGCAGGACTGTTGTTGTACATCTGCGAGCGGATTCGTAGTGGATAGCAGACATTTTTATAAAGTTGCGGGACAGTTTGTTCCAGGGACAGCCAGCGTTGGGTGGAGGAATACTCTGAACTGCGCAGAATCACATTGGTCGCAACGGGGTTGGCGGTCAAAGCTGACAGGTTCGACAGTGTGAAGGCCAACAAACCATCAATGGGCGTATTGGGGAAGCGGTAAATCACTTCGGCATAATCGGATCCTGCGGGGATCTTGAACGTGTCGCTCGGATTAATGCTACTGTGACAATCTCCCCAGTTGGAATAAGCTGTGATGGCGCTAGCAGTGTTGCCTGAAGCACTTTGACTGATTTTGAAAGTAACGTCGGCGCTATGAGCGACTCGGTATCCGGAAGCATTGCTAATATAAACGAAGAAAGAACCACATTGATTTGCTCCCGCATATCCGCGGGGCCAGTTTTTTTCCAAATTCAAGGTTGTCGCGACAGAGCTTCCTCCGCCAGCGCCGCCGCCGTTGCCGGGACTCATATCCAGAAGGGTCAGGGTTTCCGTATCGCCAATCACGGACAGACCTTTGATATAGATCGCGTTCACATCATCCGACGTGCTGATACCCCAAAGGTTGAGCAGATCATTCTTCGTCAGATAAATATCAAAACTGCCATCAGCGCAATCGGTGTCATTGGTTTGCCCCACTGGCAGAGAGGTGTTCGTTGAATCAGGAGTGGTCGGAGCCTGGTGCCATGCCTTCTTGTCAAAACTGACAAGCACGGTGCTGACCCGTGTGTCGCAGCTTCCTTGGAGGCGTGCATAGTTTTGAATTTCAAATTCCTGCTGGAAAGGGTTGGTCCCTTTCAGCGCGGGCGCCGGAAGCTTTTTCCCCAGCGGAGACATCTCCATCTCGGGCTCTTTACATCCGACCAGGATCAAGCATGTAAACAAAAAAGCGGTGAGTTTTTTACCAGTTACGTACGTCATGCTGTACTTTTCGACAGGCTCTTAGGACCCCTTAAGCGTCAAACTGAGAATCGGCAGTGTTCTTGTTCGAATGTAAGGTCTTTGCATCATTTTGACCGAGCATGTCTTGAGTCTGCTCACATTCAGCGGAATAGTGAAATGGAGGGTCTTAATATGAAACACTTGTTGTTGATTTTTGTTGTGATGAGTTCGGTGTCTGCTCAGGCCATTCCCGTCCCCGATCCCGTGCCGGGCGTGATGGCTGCCTTGCAGTTTTGCACGCAGATTGAGGACGACACAGTGATCCCAGCCTGTGTGCGAATCGAAAGTTCCGCAAACTGGTTTACCAAAGAAGCCCTTCCGATTTGCATGCAGCAAAGTTTCGATGAAGATCGAGTTCGCTGTTTACGCGGTATTCAAAACAGCCATATCCGTGTTGAAGAAGTGCAGGTCTGCGAATCCCTGACCTTTGATGATGAAAAGGCGCGCTGTCTGGCTGAGATCAACAGACCTTTTCCTTATCGAACCCGTCTGAAGGTGGATCCGACTCCAGGACTGCAGGCGGCTTCACGATTGTGTCAGTCATTCTTCACTGATGAAGACAAGCGCCGTTGTTTAAGAGAGCTCACCGCCGCCGAACTCTTCACAGTGGATGCGGTGGGATTCTGCGCGGACCGTTTTTCTGATGACGAAAAGATCCAGTGCCTGGCGATTTTGCGCAATAAGTTTATTGTCGCTGATGAAGTTAGAATCTGTGAGAAGGTTTTCACCGATGAAGGCAAGTTATCCTGCCTTCAGGGTGTGGAACGAAAGTATCTGCTGCGTCGCCCCTAGGGCAAATCTTGGGGGCTTATTTCGTTGGGCTGACTTTGCAGATTTCAACCAGAGTTCTTTCTTTGGTTAAGGCAAAGATCTCTTCGATTTCCGCGTTGGTCACAGCCACGCATCCCAGTGTCCAATCCAGTGGATGGATTTTGCTGATGCGCTCGTATTTTGCCGGATTCGACGGCAAGCCGTGAATCATGATATCGCCGCCCGGGGAGCGACCCTGGGATTTTGCATACGCGATGTCGTCTTTATTTGGATAGTCCACGTGCAAGGATTTGGTGAAAGCACTTTGCGCATTCTTGTAGTCGATGGTGTAGATTCCTTCCGGAGTTTTTCCGTCACCTTCGAATTGTTTGTGACCGATGAAGTTCCAGCCAAAAGCCACGGTGTAAGTTCTTAGCAAAGTTTCTCCGGAAACCAGATAAAGCTGGCGGCGGTCTTTGGAAACGACGATGCGTTCGACGTTTAAACCTTCGCGCTTGATGCGCTCCACAGATTCGCGGCTGCGATCCAGAAGTTTGTCGATGCGGGTGATGTCATCGCAGAATTTGTAGGAGCGATCCTTTGGGTTGCCCGCAAAAGCTTGTACGGAAAGAAGACTTGCTGCCAATAGGGGGAAGATGAGTTTTTTCATATGGCATCCTTGTACCATATTTTGTCGGCCCCCGAGAATTGCAAGTGCGGAATCTAGTGGAGAAGGAAGGTAATTCAGCATTGTCAAAGGAGTCGACAGTGCGCTCTGACAAGACAGTATTCAAAGGGACAAAAATGGGCAAAAAAGGGGGCTTATTTGCCCCAGCCTTTTTCACTTTTGATCTGTTCGCGGATCTGCTGCTCGATTTTTTCAGCCGGGATCACCGGACCCTTACCCACGCCAGGGCAGAAGGCTTTGACATCCTTAGCCCAGGACTTGGCGTTCATCACCTCGGGCCAGAACGGCCAGGTTCGGCACTGGGTGGGGCGCGCTTCATAGACGCTGCAACCTTTGCCTTTTAAGAACATACAATCCGGATTTTTGGGATCCTCTTTCAGATGCCAGATACCACCGGTCATCTCGCAGTACTTACGAGTGAAGTCACCCGTGCGCATTTTCAAGTGTTTGGCAAAACGCTGGCGGTCTTCCAGACTCAGATAAACGAAGCCATATTCGCCGTGGGAGGTGCAGCACTTGCCTGAACCTGTGCACTCAAAACGAACGCCTTCGCGCCACCATTCTTTTCCGGTAAATTTAAAATCTTCCATCACGCTCCCTTAGCAACCCTGACCGGTGGATTCCAAATAGGGCTCCAGGCGCGATTTCATCAAAGTTGGCAATGCAGTTTTTTGTTTGGTCTTTCCGTCAAGCACGGCATGGACCATGGTGACGACGGCGTTTGTTTTGTCGTTGCGGCTAAAGACGTATTTCATTTTAAAGGAAGTCTCACCAAAACTCGCCACACAAACGTGAATGTCATAGGTTTCGCCCGGCACGAAAGGTGCCAGATAGTTAGCCTCCGAATGGCGCAGGGGAATGATCAGCTCGCGGCTGCCAAACCATTCATTCCATGTGTAGCCCGCCTCGATGATAAATTGCTCGAAAGCGTCGTGGGCCAGGCCAAAAATATTTCCGAAAAACATGATCCCCGCGGGGTCGGCTTCCCGGAAGGTGATGGTCTTCTTTGTGTGAAAGACTTTATTCATAATGTCTCGGACTTTACGGCCTTTGATCCCTTGACAGCAAGCAGATAAATCGCGAAGTTAGCGGGACAAGTCGCCCTCTTGAGGAGTTAAAATTGCAACGCAGCGTCATTGATCTGAAAGTCTATGATTCAAAGGATTTCCCGGCCTATCTGCCGAAGCTGAACAAGCTTTATGACGATCTCTTTTCCGGCGGCAAAGGCTTTCGTGCAAAATTGATTCGTATGATGGCGGCCAATTTGGGGATCGAACCCAAAACCGAGCTTTTGTTGTCTCAAACAATCGAGTTCATCCACAACGCTTCGCTGTTGCATGATGATCTGATCGACCGCTCTCATCTTCGTCGTGGAAAGACAGCGGCCTGGCTAAAGTACACTCCTGAATACGCGGTACTGGCGGGCGACTATCTGCTGGCGCGAGTGATGGTGAATCTGTCCGGTCACGGGAACATCAAGCTGGTTCAGTACACGGCCGAAGTGATTTCGGATCTTTTGGAAGGGGAGTGGCTGCAGGACTCTGTGGTCGGTGACTTCTTTGTGACCATCGAACAACTGGATCGCATTCATAATCTGAAAACCGCAAGTCTGTTCAAATGGTGCATCCGTGCTCCGTTCATCGCGCAAGAGCGCTACGACGAAGAATTGCACAACATTCTGTCTGAGATGGGAACTTTACTGGGGCAGTTGTTCCAGCGCAGTGATGATCTTTTGGACTATGACATCCGCAACGATGAAGGCAAAGCGATTCTGGGCGATTTGAAATCAGGTTATCTGAACTCTTTCGGTGCATTCATGTGCCAAGGGGCCACTCGTCATGAAATTGATCAAATCGTCAAAAGTAAAAACCTGGAACAATTCTATGCCAACGTGGGGGGAAAAGCCCGCTTTGATCAGAAGCTTCTGGAATTTGACGAAATCAACAAGGGCCTGATCAAGCTGTACGATCATCATCTGGAGCGTCTGAAAACCTTCCTGAAGCCGGGCGAGGAAAAACTGATCGACCAGCTTCGTCCGTTGACAGAGATCCTGTACTGGAGAAGGAAGCCTTCGTGAGTGAGCTGATCACGCTTTCCAAAAAGAACCCGGAGTTTGAATCTTATCTGCTCGGAACATTTTCAAAGACTCAACGGGCGCTGCCACAACAGACGCTGAATGTGAATTCGGCTGCTGAAACGGTGACGTTCAAAGTGATGTCCTTAAATGAAATCCCCAAGCCGTCTTTGTGGATGGCGATTGCACAGATTTATAAAGTTCGCAGCTTTCTTTTGATTTTCCTGCCGCTGCTTTTGATCATGACCAAGAACGTGGATGATCACACCATGCAGGACCCGGTGACGACAATCATCGCCACTGTGGGGGGCTTGCTGGCTTTTATTGCCGTCAATTTGCGCAATGATTATATGGACCACATGAAGGGCGTGGATCGCGTGCTTGAGCGCAGCGGCAGCCGCGCCATTCAAAGTGGATGGGTGACTGCGGCTCAGGTAAAAAGTCTGTCCACCGTCTTCTTGGTTTTGGCCATCTTGTGTGCGATCCCGTTGATTTTTGCTTTTCCAGAACTGGCCGGAATTATTGGCGCCAGTCTGGGTATTGGACTGTGGGCGCAGTTTAAAAAACAGAATTCTTTCAAATATCGTATCGGCGGGGAGCTGGCGCTCTTTGTGATGTTAGGGCCCTTGCTGACAGTGGGATTTCAGATGTCCATGGGGGTTCCTGCGGATATCGAAAGCTTCTGGCTGGGATGTGTTTGGGGCTGGTTGATTCTGTTCATGGTTCACTTGCGCAACTTCATGAACATCTTCCCCAGCAGTCAGGCAGGGTTCACCAACACTGTGAATTGGCTGGGGTTTGATAAAGCCCGCAGACTGATCGCGGCGTGGTGGGTTTTGTTTGTGATCTTCAATCTGGCTTATCATCTGTTGTACGCCGGATTCTACTGGGGCTTGTATTTGACGGTTGTGCTGGTATTTGCGTCGGTGGGATTTATCCATAAGTTAAAGAACATCTCCAGCCCTGTTGGCAGCGACATGAAAGCTGTTTTCCGCTCTGGTTTTTATTTGTTCCTCTTGGCCATCGGCATGTGGGTTTTTGAGTGTCTATGGTATCTGCTCCGCTAGGCGGCTCTCGCATATGTGTCAGGGCCGATGACGCCGGCCTTGAAAAAGCTCAAAAGTGGGCGGCGTTTTTGCAGGCGCCGCTCAATCCGGAAAATCCTGAAAACTATTTTTTCCATTTCTGTGTCGAAGGCGACCGCGTGTTTGTGCGCGATCTGGAAAAGCGTCTGCTGGAAATCGACTTTGATAAGAATCATCTGGATTATGAGCGCAAAGGTCATCGCGGCAAGAATGAGCTGATCGCCAAGGCACTTGGGGTTGCAAAAGGGGCCCGACGCATTCTGGATCTGTCTGTAGGTATGGGCATCGACAGCGTGTTCCTGACTCAACTGGGGTTCACGGTCACTGGTGTGGAGCGGTCCCCGGTGCTGTATGCGCTTTTGTCCGAGGCCTTTGCTCGCACGAAAAAAGATTATCTGAAGTCCTATCAGCTTCATTTTGGCGATGCGCTGGAGTTTTTAAAAAAGAACAAAGGCCTGCTTGAAATCGACTCCATTTATTTTGATCCGATGTATCCGCACAAAAAGAAGTCCGCTCTTCCCAAGCAAGAGATGGTTGTATTTAGGGATTTGGTCGGACATGACGAAGATGCCAGTCTGGTTTTGCAAGAAGCCCTGACCTGGCCTGTGCAAAGAGTGGTGGTGAAGCGCCCCATGCAGGCGGAAGAACTGCTGCCGGGAGTTCGTCATTCCTATGAAGGAAAGGTGGTTCGCTATGATACTTATGTGGTTGGGTAGTTTTGTTCTGATGCTGGCCGGAATGGTGTATTCCCAGCAACTTCTGGCAAAGCTGCTGTCCGGTCTGCAAAAAAGTTTTTTGGACAAGGGTTTGGAAGCAAAGCTCGGCACGATGTTCGTACGTGCCTTCAGTGTGGTGATGCTGGAGGTTTCTTCGCAAAGATCCTTGTATTCGGGATTGGCGCTTTTGAATTTGCGAGTTCTTCCGGCCCGTCCCAGTGCACTGGTCATGTGCTTAAGCACGCTGGGGGCGTGGTGGGTTCTGATTCTGGGTGTACTATTTATGAGCTTCAACGGCTTCTTCCTGTTAGGGGTTGCCGGTCTTTTGTGCCTGACAGTTTTTGTCGGCGCTAAAACCCGCAACGTTTTGTTGTTCGTGGGTGCCGTGGGGCTGTTCCTGGTGGGCGGCGAAAGCATGCTTCGTAATTCCAGTGTGATTCAGACAATTCTGGGGCAAAGTGATTTGGCTTTCTTCCTGGCAGATGGTCGTTTCCCGACGGTGGTGACTTTCTTTGTGCTGGCTGCTGCTTTAAGTCTGGTGGTGCAGATTGAGTTCTGGTCCCTGGCGCTGGCGTTGAGCCTGCTTCTGACAAACACGATCGCTTTCAACGGAGCCCTGGGGCTTGTCGCTGGGGAGCGTGTGGGGCGCATGATCTTTTTCTGGTGGCAAAGCCGATCCCTAAATCAGCAATGCCGCCGTATGGCCCTGCAGTTTGCGGGTGTTTCTGCGCTGGGGGCAGTGGTGGGCCTATTGCTGGCGGGTGAAATCAGAACTTTCCTGGGCTTGGGATTCACTTCCGGTCTGGCGTCATTTCAGGACAAGAGCTTACAGTTCGTGTTGCTGTTTGCATTGATTTTGGCAACACAGTGGATGGCACAGATGATCTGGGGTCACTTCGGGGCCGAAGCTCCGGTGGATGAAATGCAGGATGCGAAATATTTTGGCTCAAACTGGAAAGCCTGGGGTTTGTTGTCAGCCCCCGTGATGGTTTGGGCTCGTGAAAAGGTCCACAAAAGACACAGCGAGATCCGCTATCATCTGCAGGGATTAGGAACCCTGACAGAGGGGCAAGTTCCGGCACCGATACAGGCTCGACTAAAGGCCGAAGAAGAACAGTTGAATATGTTCCTTCACGACTGGCACTAAAAAAGCCTTTAAGATAAGCCGTCATGGCAAAAGAACAAGACGAACTCAAAGAGCGAATTTCAGAACTTGAACACGAATTGGCGGTCAAGGAAGCCGAGCTTCATCGCTATCGTCTGGAACTGGGCAAGGCCAATGGGGCCCTGGAAAAAATGATTGTGCAAGTCAGTCAGGAACTGAAACTGGCGCAAAGTCTGCAAAAGTTCCTGTCTCCTACCGAACTGCCCAATGTGCAGGGCTTTGAGTTCAGCACCAAATTCCTGCCGGGCACTCGGTCCGGCGGTGATTATTTCGATATTTTTGAACATGAAGACAAGCTGAAGTTTGGGATCCTGATTTCCAGTGCCAGCGGCTATTCGCTGTCGTCATTGTTGCTGTCCATGATCATCAAAATTTCCTCTCAGATCGAAGCACGCCGGGGGCTGGAGGCACACAAGGTTGTGGCGCTCCTGGCCAAGGAAGTGGTTCCCAATATTCAGAACGAAGACAAGGCCAGCGTCTTTTACGGGATCGTGGACCGTCGCAGTTTTGAAATGCAGTATTGCTCCGTCGGCAATATCGACGGCTTTATGCAGGTCTACGGGCAAGAAGGCTTGGTGGAGCTTCTGCCGACAGGTCCGAGTCTCAGTAAAGACTTTAACACGGAGCCTCAAAGTCGAGTGATCCAGCTCAATCCGCGAGACCGCCTGATTCTGGCGACGGAAGGGCTGAAGATGTCTCAGAATTCCCTGGGTGTGAACTGGGGTGGACATGGAATTTCCGAGGCAATTTCTCGGGCCCCGAAGCAAGGGGTGCATGAGCTGCGTAACGAGGTTCTTTTCGCCAATGAGAAGTACTCCGGCAAGTCGGACCCAGTACGAGATCAGACCTTGATCGTCACCGAAGTCAAAGATCGAGTCATTAAACTAGCTTCCCGCTAGAACCTGATTGTTACTATGTTTTCAGTGGGGTTGTTTATGCGACTTTGGGGCGGGAACTCCGTGACAACTTGTCAAAATTATTGATAAGTCTACAATGCTATTGAAATGAAAAAGTCAGAAAGGAAACTGCGATGGCTGAAGTAAATATCTATGAAGGCGCCTTGGACAAGGGTTTGGAAGGCGTAGTTGCATGTACGACGAAAGTATCATTTATCGTCGGTGATTCTCTTAATTTCCGTGGTTACACGATCGAAGATTTGGCTGCGAATTCCACTTTTGAAGAAGTCACTTACCTTCTTTGGAACGACAAACTTCCAAATGCTCAAGAGTTGGCGGCGTTCTCCACTCAGCTTCATAATGAAATGGCTTTGAGCCCTGAGTTCATCAAGGTTCTAAAAGCAATCCCTACAAATGTTCATCCAATGGGCTGGCTGCGCACTGCGGTTTCTTTGATGGCACACTGGGATGCAGATGCTAACGACAACGGCGCTGAAGCAAACTTGCGCAAGTCTGTTCGTTTGACTGCCAAAATGGGAACTCTTCTTTGTGCGTTCGATGCTATCCGCAAAGGCAAAGAGCCTGTAACTCCAAAAACTGACAAATCCATCGCTTGGAACATGATGTACATGTTGGGCGGCGGGGTTGAGCCTAAAGCTGAGCACGTAAAAGTGATGGACACTTGTTTGATCCTTCAC
Source organism: Bdellovibrio sp. HAGR004 (assembly GCF_055397015.1). Classification (NCBI taxonomy): domain Bacteria; kingdom Pseudomonadati; phylum Bdellovibrionota; class Bdellovibrionia; order Bdellovibrionales; family Pseudobdellovibrionaceae; genus Bdellovibrio; species Bdellovibrio sp. HAGR004. The sequence goes on from NZ_AP029176.1 coordinate 633,985, forward strand.
GCAGACCACGAGTTGAATTGCTCTGCTTTCGCAACTCGCGTAACGGCTTCTTCTTTGTCTGATCTTCACTCTGCGATCGTTTCTGCGATTGGTGCGTTGAAAGGTCCTTTGCATGGTGGTGCGAACGAGCAGGTTATCCTGATGCTGCAAAAAATCGGCACGATGGAAAAAGCTCAGCAGTTCGTTAAGGACGCTTTGGCGGCGAAAGAAAAAGTGATGGGTATCGGTCACCGCGTTTACAAAAACGGCGATCCTCGTGCTCGTATCTTGCGTGGCATGTCTGAAAAGTTGACTAAAGATGCTGGTATTCACCACATGTACGAAATGTCCACTTTGATCGACGACACCATGTTCAACGAAAAAGGTTTGATGCCAAACGTGGACTTCTACTCTGCAACGGTTTACTTCTCTATGGGTATCCCGACAGATTTGTTCACACCAATCTTTGCAGCGTCTCGTATTTCCGGCTGGTGCGCTCATGCTTTCGAGCAGTACGCGAACAACCGTATCTACCGTCCTCGCGGCAAATGGGCTGGCAAAGAGGGTCTGAAATGGACTCCGGCCAACCAGCGCTAAGATCTGGATTTGATTCAAGGCTTAAAACAAAGAACCCACACCTTCAAAGTGTGGGTTCTTTTATTTTCAGCAGTTGTTTTGTTACTCGCACTTGTCCAGAGCTTTAGGGGCTTGTTGCTGCACGGCTTGTTTGCAGCTCTCGGGGATGGCTGCTTTACTTAGCTGCGCCAGTTGCAGAGCGCGGAACAGGCCAGTGGAATGAATGGTCTCGGTATCCTCTTTTTCGACCTGAAGGCTTGGAGTCCCTTCTGTCGAAGCAAAGAGACAGCCATAATTGTTTTTTCCGTTCAGGCTGTTTTGCATGCCGGTCATAACTTTTCCGGCAATCACGTCTGCAAAGTCTTCTTCAATAAAGCGGGTGCTGCCCTGTTTGCCTGCCAGGCAGGATTTTTGTGAGTTGAAGCTTTGGCTGAATTTTGAGACCAAATGGCCGAATTCATGTGCCAGAATCGCCACGCCATAGGATGGTTTTTTCACCGACAACCAGCTGGCTTTGATTCCAGTATCCGTCGTGTGGGCGGCATCAGAGATCCGCAAATCCACCAGGTGGAAGCAGTTAGTTGGTTTCGGGTTGATGGTCATCGAAAGGATGGTGGCCAGGGTGAACGTGCCAGAAGTATCCAGGTTTTTAAGGTCACTGACGGCGTCTTTGGAATCAGCAGTTAAATCCTTCAGGCTTTGGGACCAGAATTTCACGGCCTTCTCGTTTGTCATAGGGCTGTAGACGACGGCCTTTTGTACAACTTGGTAGGCGGGGTCCTGAGCGCTTAACAAAGAAAGGACCTGCTTGCGAACTTGTTCAGTCGTTGCTTTGAAAGCGGTCACTTCACTTTCTTGCGGATACAAATTCAGGGCTTGGGTCATTTCTTTTTGGCAAAGGTTCAGCATTTCCGTTTTAAGGGACTCAAGGTCTTTCAGCTGTTCTTTCAAAGTGGCCTTGCCATAGATTTGTTTCATCTCTGCCAGATCCAGGTTGATTTGCTGGGCGATGTTGTTCTTTTCATCCATCACGGCATCGATCAGACGCAAGGCAAAGCTGTTGTCAGCCAGACCTTCAAGTTCATCCATTTCAATGACTTCGCCATTCAGGAATCTTTGCAAGGCTCCGGTTTTCATATTCAGGATGCGGCCTTTGGCTGCATTGTTGATCTTTTCTTCCAGCTCCAGAATCTTGTTGATTTCAATCTTGGTTGCATCGGTCAGATTCTTGCCATTGTGGATGGCAGTGAAATAGGCCGATGCCCCTTTTACTTGTTTTAACGTATGTGCCTTAATAAAGGCTTCATTGCCCAGAAGGCCGATAATGGTTTTCTGGGTTTCGGTGGCTTCGGGACGAACAAGAACATAGATGGCCTTGATCAGGCGGGCTTGATCCTCTGCGATTTCAACTTTGTCAAACTGGGCTTCTTTTTCAGCGAAATATGCCAAAGTTGCCGAGGTCTGTTCGATACGGGCGTTGACTGTCGCCAGCACTTGGGGGGCAAGGTGTTCATCATAATATTTTTTCAAAGTCTCGTTGGCACTTGCCGCATCGGTCATCAGTTTTGTCAAAGAAACCTCAGCATTGGCGGCGCACAGATCCTGATAGCAGCGTTGGCCGACAGTCAGATTGGAAGCGTCAGCGGTTGTTGCTGGGTCTGAAGTCTTCTTGGTGTCTTCAGCTTGTTTTTGAGAAGTCGTGCTTTTTTCAGCAGCTGGCTTGGTTCGCACTGTGTGAATGCTCGCACCGTCGATTTTTTCTTTCTTACAGGCGGTCAGTGTTGCACACGAAGCAATCATACCCAAAGTCAGCATTGTTTTAGACCATCTCATTTTGAGACCTCCCAAAAAAGTTCAACAGGTGTAGATCTTTTATGCGATCAGCTCGCATTAGATTTCCTGCGGCAGCAAGAGTCCTGTCACATTTGGTAAGGAGCAAACCTGAAGCCAGAAAAATGTCTAATTGCATGAGATGGGTTTAGTTTTGGAAATCTTCCGGGCAGAGGCCCAGTCCAACCCTAACATTGCAGCCCGTTTATGGCCAAAATTTAGATAAGGAAGAACATGAGGAGGGGTTATGGAGTTGATACGTCTCATGGTTTTCTGGATTGTTCTGAGCCTGTCCCTGCTTGCGAATGCACAGACTCAAAAGGAGTACCTGACCGTTGTAGATAGAATATCCTTGCAGGATCTGCGCGAGGCGATGATTCGGTCCGGAGACCACGGTGTGAATGCAAAGAGCTACTGGAGTGATGCCATGGAGGCCACTTACCTGCAGGATTCAGGTAATCCCAACCTGAAGGCTCAGGCCAACTTGAATTTTCTGCGGCTTTTAAGGGATGTGTCGTCGGGTGTGGTGGATCCGGCCTTGGTGGGGGTGGATGTCAAACTGACCCGTAAGTCATTTCTGACAGTGAAAGAATTGGAAGAAAAGCTGGTCGCCGCAGCCTCCAATCCATCGATCTTGCTGGAGGCGTTGTCACCACAGTCCCCGCAGTATTTGGCTTTGCGGGACAGCCTTCGTAAAATAGACCGAATCTGTCAAGCCGGGGAATGGGGTCCTCTTCCCAAGGTGAAAAAGACATTGAAGCTGGGAAGCAAAGATCCAGTTCTGATTCCGTTGAAAACACGCATGTCACAATTGGGATATCCGATGAACAATCTGGACGATGTCTTTGATGACAAAGTTTTTGCGGCGGTGAACGACATTCAATGGAACTTGCGTTTTAAGCCCGACAGTAAAATTTCTCCGGGGGGTAAGACGTGGAAATATTTGAATGTGTCTTGTCAGGATCGAATGCGTCAGGTGCGTCTGGATATGGAAAAGCTGCGCTGGTTTCCACAGCACTTTGAAGATCGTTATATCTTTGTGAACCTGGCGATGTCCTATTTCAGCCTGGTGGATAAGACGGGTGGCAGCCTTTACACCATGAGCTTTCGCACGATCAATGGACGTCCTGAAAGAAAGTCTCCCACTATGAAAGACAAGATCGTTTACCTGGTCATCAATCCATTCTGGGTAGTGCCACCGACGATCTTCCGCGAAGACAAAGTGGAGGAAATCAAAAATCTATGGCCCTGGGAAATCCGTCAGTACTTTGATCGTCACAACTATGAAGTCTGGAACAAGTCCTTCACGCAGAAGCTCGATCCGGCCAGTATCGACTGGTACAACATGGATCCTAATCAGGACGCCAATATCTATATTCGGCAAAGACCTCATCGTATGAATGCCCTGGGTTCTTTGAAGTTTATGATGACAAACTCTTATGCGATTTATTTGCATGACACGAATCAAAGAGAGCTCTTTGCCGAGCCACACAGGCTGCTCAGTTCCGGGTGCATAAGAGTTGAAAAGCCTGTGGATCTGGCAGAGTACTTGATGCGGGGAACGGCTTGGGATCGTCGCGCCATTGAAAGATATATGGCTAAGCCCGGAGAGGTTCTTGAAAATGAAACCCGAGTGCAGCTGAAGCAGCACATGCCGGTGTATCTGGTCTTCCTGACATCGCAGCAGAGTTCAGACGGTGTACTGAGATTCGCAGAAGATTCCTATAAGCAGGGCCCCCGTTTGTTACGCTTGGGTGCGTGGTAACTGCTGCTTTCTTAATGGGGAGTGTTGAAGATGTTGGAGGACTGGCCAAACGTCACTGATTAAGGCATGATTTTTCTGTACTATTTTAATTTGAGGAGAAATCATGCCATCTGTATTCACAAAAATCATTTCCGGCGAACTGCCTTGTTACAAAATCTATGAAGATGATCGCGTCCTGTCTTTCCTGGCATTGGATCAGGTCAATCTGGGGCATACACTGGTTATCAGTAAGGAAGAAATCAACCATTGGACAGAGGTTCCTGCAGAAACCTATGCTCACCTTCACAAGGTGTCCCAGAAAATCGGCAAGGCTATTTTGAAGGCGGCAGGTTCACCGCGTGTCGGCCAGATGGTGGCGGGATTCGAAGTGCCGCACTACCATTTGCACTTGATCCCGGCTTGGTCTATCCCGGACCTGGATTTTAAAAGAGCTCAGCGTCGTTCCGATGCAGAGATGAAGCAGATTCAGTCTGAAATTATCAAGCATCTGGAAAACTTATAATTCCTGGAGGTTCCCCATGAATCCTTGGCATGACATCAGTCCTGGCGAAAAGGCTCCGCAGATCGTAACGGCATTGATTGAAATTCCTCGGGGCTCTAAAACCAAGTTTGAACTGGACAAGGCGTCAGGTCTGCTGAAGGTGGACCGTGTGCTGTACAGCTCGGTTCACTATCCGGCAAACTATGGTTTTATTCCCCGCAGTTATTGTGGTGATAATGATCCGTTGGACATTCTGGTGCTGGGACAGGCAGAGGTTTATCCGTTGTCCCTGATGCGGGCTCGCCCGGTGGGTTGCATGCGGATGATTGATCAGGGTGAATCAGATGACAAAGTCATTGCGGTCCACGAAGACGATCCGGAGATGGCACATGTGCAGACGATCAAGGATCTGGCGCCTCATAAGCTCAAAGAAATTCGAAACTTCTTTGAGATCTACAAAGGCCTGGAGAATAAGAAGGTCGAAGTGGAGGGCTTCCTGGATCTGCCTGAAACATTGAAGATCATCAATGAATCCTTCGAGCTTTATGAAAAAGAGAAGGAAAAACTTCTGAAAGAAGCGGGAAGATAGGATGCAAGATTCCAAGCCAGAAACAGACATTATTCCCGGCGCTATTTATCAGCACTACAAAGGTCGGCTTTACAAGGTCATCGGACTGGGGCATCACAGTGAAACACTGGAAGATGTGGTGCTGTATGAGTCTCTGTATGACAATCCTGTGGGACGCCTGTGGAGTCGTCCGGCTCACATGTGGAATGAACTTGTGGATGTAAACGGGGAAAAGGTGCCACGTTTCAAGTTCCTGTTTAAATAGGAGCTTGCGATGGAATGGACACTGACATCACTTCCGATTATCCAGGGGCCTATGGCGGGCGGATTTACCACAGCAGAGTTGGTGTCGGAAGTGTCCGAGTGCGGTGGCCTGGGTTCGATCGGGGCCGGGTATATGGCGCCAGAGTCCCTGCGCCTATTGATCCAAGCGGTGAAGGCCCGAACACGGAATCCTTTTTCCGTAAATTTGTTTATTCCCTCTGATGTTCCGGTGGATACGTCCCAAGTCGAAAAAATGAAACAGTGGCTGGCTCCGTACTATCAGGAGCTGGGTTTTGCTGAAGTCCCCGAATTGAGTTTTGATCCGGGGCTGTTTGAAAAGCAGTGGGATGTGGTTTTGCAGGAAAAAGTTCCTGCCTTCAGCTTTACTTTCGGTTGTTTGACGGGGCCGCAGATGCAAGCTCTGAAAGCTCAGGGTGTATATGTCATGGGGACGGCGACCACTCTGGCGGAAGCCCTTGTCTTGCAAGAGCAGGGATGTGATGCCGTCGTAGCTCAAGGGGCTGAGGCTGGTGGGCATCGTGGATCGTTTCTTGGTGAAACGTTTGAATTAATTCCTACCAAAGAGCTGGTGCAAAATTTGTCGTTGAATTTAAAGATTCCAGTGATTGGGGCTGGAGGAATCTGTGACCGAGAAGGACTGGATAAAGTCATGACTGCCGGTGCATACGCCGTGCAGATTGGCACTGCGTTCCTGGTCTGTGATGAAAGCGGAGCTTCGAAAGAATATAAGCAGGCACTTTTGTCGGCTCGTCCGGAAAAGTCTGAAATGATCAAAGTTTTTTCGGGCCGATGGGCGCGCGGTCTGACGAACAGATTCACGACAGAAATGAAAGTGCACGAAGCCGAGATCCCGCCGTATCCCCTTCAGCATTGGTTGACGACACCGCTTCGTCGAAAAGCCCAGGAGCTTGGCAACACTGACTTTCAGTCCCTGTGGGCAGGACGGGGTTTGGGGACACTGCAGGCTGGTTCGGTTCGGGAGTTTATGGCAAAGTTAACCAACCCCGTCTGAGGAAACCATGAGTTTCCGCAGATTTTTATTCTTGTTATCAATATGCTTTCATCTGACATTCAGGAAATTCTCAGTTAAGCAGAAATCTTAGCGCGTCTCTTTACCTTTGTCTGCCGCGAGCCTACAAACGGGCCTCACGGAGATTTTTTAAATGAAATGGGCCCTATCTATCCTTTTTGCTGTTTCTTCCGCAGCTCACGCTGAGGAAGTTTCCCCGACCACCCCATCGACCACGACCACAGCGGTGATTCAGTCAACACCAGAAAAAGTTGAAGAAGTCGCGCCAGCAGAGGCAACGCAAGTCACTTCTGTGCCAGCAGTGAAAAAGGACTTTCCGCAGTTCGAATTTACTTCTTATGGCTATATCTCTTTCAGTCAGGGTGAGACCTTTAAAACAGTTCAGAATCTGGAGCCGATCGTTCGTCGATCCATGGATTTGGCTGAATTTGCCTTTGAAGGGGAATACCACCTGAACGACAGCGCCAAAGTGGAGTTCGAAGTGGAAATCGAACACGGTGGGGTAGGCACGACGGTTGAATTTGATCCTTTTGAAGAGTTCGGTGAATTTGAACAGGAGATCGAAAAAGGTGGTGAGGTTGTTCTTAAGGAAATCTATTACAAGAAGGATTTCAATAAGACCAACACGACATTGAAAATCGGTAAGTTTCCTTTGTTCATCTCCTTGGGTACAGTGCTAAGCAAGCCTCATCGTTACCCAACGATTCTGGCTTCGGATCTTGAAGCCCGCATGATTCCCTTGGGTTGGACTGAAACCGGTGTTTCAGTGGAACAAAAATACCGCGGTTTCACAGGTCGTCTTTCTTTGGTGAATGGTTTGAATTCTGAATTCTTCCGTTCGTATTCTTGGGTCGGTGGTGGATATCAGCGTCACTTTGAAAACATGAATGCTGACAATCTGGCGACAGTGGCAAGTATCGAGTGGGGCAGCGTTGCCAAAGGCACGGGTGTGGCGATTGCTCAATACGTGGGTGATACCACAGACAACCGCTATAAAGTGGACAAACTCAAAGTTCCTGGCGAGGTCCGTATCACAACCGTGATGGGCAACTATAAATGGAATGGTTTTGGAATTGCGGCCGAATACATTGAGGGTTCCTTGACCAATGCAGATAAGGTTTCTGCGGCGAATGCCACCTTGGGTGGCCTGGCCAAACCGAAAGCATTTGCTCCGTTGGGTTCCAAGGCGCGCCTGGAAAGCGTGCAGCTTTCATATGACTGGGCGGCGCCGGGTTTGACCTTCTATGTGAAGGCCGAACATGTAAATACGTTTGCAGACGTCATGGGAAACATCACCAAGAACCCTCGTTACGATGTCAGCCGTCGTTCGGGTGGTTTTATGTGGATGTGGGACACAGCGGCCTTCATGAAAGTGCAGTACTCCCGTGACAAAACAGAACTGCAAGGTCTGCCAGAGACATATCAGGCCAATGTGGCCTTCGGCTTCGACCTGTCCGCGTTTGAAAAATAGATTTTGAAATTTTATTAACAACCATAAGGAGTACTCAATGAAAGCTCTTAAACTGATGGTGGCAGCCTTGGCTTTTGCCGGTGTGACAGCACAAGCGGCCTCCAATAAAGAAATTATCAATCACGTTTCTTACAATGTGATTCTGGCGACTTACAATGATCTGGCTGCCAAAACGGCAGAATTGTCCCAAGCTGTTGAGGTTCTGGCGGCAAATGTAAATCAAGAAAATCTGGATAAAGCCCAAGCTGCTTGGCGTGCGGCTCGTATTCCCTGGGAAAGCTCCGAATCCTTCCTGTTTGGTCCGGTGGATTCTTTGGGAATCGATCCGTTGTTGGATACATGGCCTTTGAACAAGCTGGATCTGGATGCGGTGATGAACTCAAACCGTGCGATCACAACGGACCTGGTTCGTGGTTTGGGTACAAACCTTCAAGGGTTCCATACTCTGGAGTATCTTTTGTTCGGCGACGGCAAAGTCACGAACACAAAACCGGCTTCTGCTTTGACGGCAAAACAAATTCAGTATTTGCAGGCTTCGGCTCAGTTGTTGGCAGAACACACAGCAGAACTGGCTCATGCCTGGACAACCAACTATGATCCGGAAAATCCAAAGGCTCCGGGTTATGTAAAAATCATCAGCAACCCTGGAATGAACAATCAGTTCTACTCCTCTGAAAGAGCCGTGATGGAAGAATTTGTTCAGGGCATGATGGGAATCGTGGATGAGGTTGCCAATGGGAAAATGGCGGATCCACTGGGAGCCGACATCGGTTCTGCAAACATGGCGTTGGTGGAATCTCCCTTTGCATGGAATTCTTTGAAGGACTTCCAGCACAACATCCGCTCTGTTTACAGCATCTATACTGGCCACTATAAACAAAACAAAGGCCCGGGCGTAAAAGCCCTGGTAGAAAAAGTGGATCCTGCTTTGGCAGCTCGCGTGGAAGCGGACATCATCAACTGCATCAACTTGATCGAAGCCATTCGCCCGGCAAATGGGGGCGACTTCGGCCAGGCGATCTTCACAAAAGATGGCCGTGCGCGCACTCAGACGGCGATTGATGCATTGAATGCACTCCATGCAACTTTGGAATCTGAAGTTCTTCCAACTCTGGATATGTAATCGGGAAAAAATATGAAGGCCTGGATTGTAATTTCTGTATTGAATCTTATGGCGGGGGTGGCGACGGCTGCCCCACAAATTGACATGGATTATGTGTACGCGGAAAAGTCCGGCGGAGATACAACGGTATTCTTCAAAGGACAATCAATCTGGGCTTTCCGTAATCCGGCTGCAAATTTGTCTGAAGAAGAGATCGCCCGTCATCTGACCGGCGACGCTCTTTTTGAGAGAAATTTCTCTGATGATGCCAGCCGTTTTGATCATGGCTTGGGGCCTGTTTATAACAATACCAGTTGCAATGCCTGCCATTCCAAAGATGGCCGGGGGGCATTGCCTGTGGTGCCCTTCAACAAAGAGTGGGTTCTGCTTCGTCAAAATGAAGCCGTTTTCCTGCGCATCAGTATTGAGGATGGTGTCAAGCGCCCAAAGAATAAGGAGAACAACTGGGGAGCGCCGGTTCCGGTTCCAGGCTTCTCGGATCAGCTCTTCCACCTGGGGTCTTTGGGAGTTCGTGAAGATCTTCCTGGTGCCGGGCAGGCACAAGTTTGGATGAAGTACGAAAAAAGCACGTTTGTTTATCCCGATGGCGAGGAAGTGGAGCTGCGCAAACCTGTATTCAAAGTCACAGGGGCCTATGACGAGTACTTTGATTCCGTGACAGGTCAAATCCGAAGCCGTCTTTATGAAAGGGATGTGAAGATGGGGGCTCGCATCGGCACGCCAATGATCGGCCTGGGATTGCTCGAGGCGATTCAAGAATCTGACATTCTGGCGTTGGCAGCCCGAGATCTTTCTGCGGAAGGTGTCAGCGGTCGTCCGAACTATGTTTTTGATATCGAAAAAAGCATGGCGGGGAATCCTTATCCAGTGTCCATGGGGCGTTTTGGTTTGAAGAATAACACGCCGTCAGTACTGCACCAGTCCTTAGGGGCTTTGCGTGGGGATATTGGGGTGACCAACTACGTGTTCCCAGTTGAAAGCATTGCGGGAACGCCTTTGCTGGACGCTTTCAATCAGGGCCGTCAGCCAAGTCAGACTTTGGAGGCCAGTGCTCAGGTGGCAAATGATTTGGTGTTCTATTCGCAAACTTTGGCTGTGCCTGCGCGCCGTGGAGCCACCGAAGCAGAAGTCATTCGCGGAGCGGGTCTTTTCCATCAAGTCAGCTGCACAACTTGTCATCACCCCAGCTTCACAACCGGCGATCATCCGATCAAGGCGTTTGCAAATCAGAAGATCTATCCATACACGGACATGCTTTTGCATGACATGGGGGATGGCCTGGCGGATGGACGTCAGGATTTCGATGCTGATGGCCGCGAGTGGAAGACTCGCCCGCTGTGGGGGATGGGGCATACTCAGACGATCAATCCTCGGGCAGGTTTCCTGCATGATGGCCGGGCCCGAACACTGGAAGAAGCGATTCTGTGGCACGGAGGTGAGGCCGAGTATTCAAAAACTCGGTATACTCAACTTCCCAAAACGGATCGCGCCGCTTTGATTCAGTTCATCAAGTCTTTGTAATGACTTGTTTCAATCTGAACTGGGAAAGTTAAAACTGGACCTCAGAAAAGTGGCATCTAACAGTCTGACCATAGTACCATGAATACAAGCTTCTATTGGGGCTGGTAAGGAGGTGGTGCTTATGGTTAAACACGTAGACATAACCAAGGCGGAGGTGGCGTCCTCTTAGGGCGACTGGACCTTCGCCGAGGATTCGAAAGAATCTTGTAACAGGAGCGACCGTGAAGGTCGCTCTTCCTTTTTGAGCTCACATATCATCTATTAATTTGAAATCCCGGTCCTAAGATAAATCCCTGAAATGCCGATAAAATTCTGGAAACCTCTTAAGCAGAAAGCGGGCCTTCCCAGAAATGGCAGATGATACAAATCAACTAGAGAAATCACAGCAGGAAGGTGCTGTCTTCATCGATTTTGAGCAAGTCGAAGAAGTTTCCCGCGCATTCTTTGAAGAGTCCAAAGAGATTCTCGAAGATCTGGATGCCTTGATTCTGAAGCTTGAAGCCAACCCGCAGGATCAGGATCAACTGAATATTCTTTTTCGAAAAATACATACGTTAAAAGGCAGCGTGGGGGCGGTTCCCGGAGGGCAACTTCTGGGCTCTTTAGCTCACGAGTTTGAAGCTTTGTTGACGCGAATCAAACGCGAATCCCGGCCGGTCACCAAAGCCTGCGTGGATATCTTTCTTAAAAGTTCACGCATTCTCAAAGTGCTGGCGCAAAGCCTGCGTGAAAAAAGGGAAGTCTATCCCGAAGAGCTCAGCGAAGCCATTGAGGTGATTTCCTCTTATGGCAGTTTCAGTTTTGAAAATGAAACACCGTCAGGCCCGACGCGCATTCGAGAGGCGGCAGCAGCAGCCAGTTCCGGGGATGATCCCGGTGTTTGGCTTTCCACGGCGCAGTTGAATGAATTCCTGCGTTTATCCGGGGAACTGCTGGTTCTAAAAAACTTCTTCCAGATGATGAATCAAACTGTGAACTTTCGCATTCAGCCGGAAGTCTTCGAGCGTCGTCAGGGGGACTTTGCCCAGAATCTGGGTAAGATCTGTGACCAGTTTCAGAATCAGGTGCAGGTGGTGCGCAAAGAGAAGGCGGGTGACAGCTTACAGGCTTTGCCGGTGCTGGTTCGTCAGGCCTCGACAGAACTTAATAAAAACGTCCATCTGGAAGTGGTGGGTTCCGAACTTTTAATCGACAAGGGGCTGGGCAAGGATCTTTATGAATGTCTGGTTCATCTGGTTAGAAATTCCATTGATCATGGTATCGAAGATCAGTTTGAGCGGGCCTTGCAGGGAAAGAGCTCCATCGGAACTTTGCATTTGCAGATCTTCGAAAAGAGTGGTTCGGTCCACGCGGTTTTTAAAGATGACGGGAAAGGTCTGGACAAGGAGCGCATCCTGCAAAGAGCGATAAAAAACGCTCTGGTCACCGCCGAGGCGGCAGACCGTCTTTCAGAAGATGAGATTTACAAATTTATTTTCCAAGCGGGCTTTTCCACAAAAGACAAGGTCACCACGATCTCCGGACGTGGTGTGGGGATGGATGTTGTCCAGGCGATCGTGGAAAAATACGGTGGTCGAATCACGGTGGAAAATCATCCCGGCCTGGGGGCGTCCTTCCATCTGGAGCTTCCAATTCCACAGCACATCATGGTTGAAAGCGCCCTGTTGTGTGTCTGGGGTGAACATCAGTTTGCGGTTCCGCTGTCGTCCGTGGCACATATCACCTCGTGTGAGGAACTCAAGATCAACACCGTCCAGCATCTGCGCTATTGCCAGTTCAGTGGTTTGACGGTGCCGTTTATGAATTATGATGAAATTCTGAATTTGAACCTAAAGGTTTCTGACGAAGTCGCACGGGGTTCTTCGGCGGTGTTTATTCGCGTGAAGGATCAGGTGCTGGCTTTGATGGTGGATCGAATTGAAGCGCAGACAGATCTGGTGGTTAAATCCTTCGGCAATCTGATTCGTGAGCAAAAAGGCTTCAAGGGTATTTCCATCCTGGCGGATGAGAAGATCACCTATATCGTGGATCCGGAAAAGATGTTAGCGCTGCTGGCACTGCCAGAGGAAAACAGGGAGGCTGCATGAGCGATTTCTTCGGTGATGACTTCACGGCCGAGCTTAAATCCTACTTTCTGGACAGTTTGATCAAGGAAGTCGAAAAGTTTTCTGATCTGACCGATGAAAATCTTTGGCGCCGTATTCGCGGTGAGGTGGCAGAACAAGCCCGCAGTTGGGCCGTGGATGCTCGCACCAATGAGTTTGAACATCTGGCATTATGGCTGGAAAGTTTTGAGCAAAAGTCCGAGGAAGTTCAAGGTGTCAGCGAACTGTTGAAGGCTCTGAAGACTTTAAAGTCTTATGCGGAAGCGCTGTTGCAGGAAAAAGAAGACAGCGCGGATCTGGCCACGCGGTTTGCTTTGAACTCTCAGAATCTGCGTGAGGTGCAGCTGCTGCACTGTCGTTCGGGCCAGCAGGAGTTTGCAATTCCTATCCTGAGTGTGATTGAGATCAGTCCACGCCTGCCCTTGTACAGTCTGCCTGAGCGTCAAAACGGCATCTTGGGTGTCGTGCCTTTTAGGGGCGAAGCGGTCCCTGTGGTGAATTTGCAGGATCATGGCTTTGTGTCAGTGGATACTGACAGTCGCTTTTATGTCATCTGCGAACAACAGGGGATTCGCTTCTCTTTGCAGGTGACGGGGACGGAGGAACTGATCACCCTGAAAGAAACAGAACTACAAAATATTGAAAACCATCCCCACATGATGTCTGCCGACTTTATTCGCCAGTTTTTTATCAAAGACTCGCGCAGTATTATGGTGCTGGATCTTGAAAAACTGGTGGCAGCATGAATACGCACTATTTGTTCCCTGGAAAAATCGCCGCTTTTCGCGAAGAGACGATCATTTCAACTCTTCTGGGCTCTTGTGTGGCTGTGGCCCTGCACGATCCGACAACACGGATCGGTGGCTTAAATCACTATCTGCTTTCTGATGGTGCCCCGGATGATCATGTGAACACCCGCTACGGAGTTCACGCGATTCCTCTGTTGGTCGAAGAATGTGTTCGGCTGGGAGCGAATCGCAGCAAGCTGCAGGCCAAAATCTATGGCGGCGGCAATGTGATCAGTGTGGCGCAAATCGGAGAAGGGATTGGGAAGCGCAATATCGAATTTGCGGAAAAAACTTTGCGCGAACTGGGAATTCCAATCCTTGAAAAGAACGTCGCCGGAGAAGCGGCCCGCACGATCAAGTTGAACACGGCGACCTTTGAGGTTTTGCATAATTCATCTTCGCAAAGCGGCAGTGTTGACAAGCCTGTGGATTTGTCCGGCTTCCGCCCTTTGGCGGCAGCGAAAAATGTGAAAGTGCTGGTGGTGGATGATTCCGCGACGGTGCGCACCTTGTTCACGAATATGTTTACCAAAAACGGCCTGGAGGTCGTTGGAGCTGCGGCGGATGCCTATCAGGCCCGTGAACTGATTCTGTCCAAGAAGCCGGATGTTTTGACTCTGGATATCGAGATGCCCAAAATGTCCGGGGTGATGTTTTTAGAAAAACTGATGAAGCATCATCCAATTCCGGTGGTCATGGTTTCTTCATTGGCCAGCACCGGGGAAGCGGCCATGAAGTCTTTAGAGCTGGGGGCTGTTGAGTTTGTCCATAAACCATCGCAGTTCGATCCGGCGATTTTAAAAGATCTGGCCGGCATGCTGGTTGAAAAAGTGCGTGCGGCTGCGTCTGTGAATATTCTAAAGAAACTTAAAGAAGCTCCTGCGCCACAGGTGGTCCGAACGAGCACTCTTTCGACGATGCCGCGCAAGAAAGCGGCCGAGCTGAAAGTGATCGTCGTGGGCGGCAATGCCGGAAGCGCAGATTCGCTGGAAAAGTTCGTAAAAGGTCTTGCGGCCGATACGCCTCCTGTTGTGGTGGCCTGCAGTACCGTTGCCAACTTCGTGACGGCCTATATCAGCAAGTTAAAAGCCGGTTCAAAGGTGACACCTGTCCTGGCTAAAGACGGCGACTTCTTGCGTATGGGCCATGTGTATTTCATTCCTGCTGAGCACCATGGCAAAATCGTGTCACGCCCCCAAGGGCCGATGATCAATATCATGAAAGGTGCTCCGGTGGCGTCCCAGCTTCCTTCCAGCACAGTCTTGTTCCAGTCCGCGGCACAAGCTTATTCGCAAGGGGTTTATGCCGTCTTGTTGGGTGGGTTCGGGGGTGATGGTGTGGAAGGTCTCGTGGATGTACAAAAGGTCGGCGGGGCCACTGTGGTGCAACACCCCGACGAGGCGCAATTTCCCTACGCTCCTCAGAAAGCCATTGAATTGGGAGTGGCGGATGAGATACTCAATGCCGACATGTTGGCGCATCATCTGATGCAGTATCGAAACCAAAACTTATACTAGGATCTTTGTTGGAACTGCAAAACTTTATCGGAGGGGCTTTTGTCCCTTCCGACAGTCAGAAAAAAATCGCAAAATATTCTCCATTTGACGGACAGTTGCTGGCCGATATCACTGCATCCGATGCGATGGATGTGATCAAAGCTATTCAAAGCGCTAAAAAAGCACTGCCTGGTTTTAAAGACCTTTCCTTTGAAGAGCGGGCGTTGTTACTGAAGAAGGTAGCGCAGGCTCTAGAAGACAAAGCGTCACACTATGCTTATCAAGAGGCCTTGCATCAGGGACTGCCGCAAAGTTTTGTTCTGGAAAATTCAATCCGGGTTGCAATTAAGGTTTTGCGCCAGACGGCAGAATCGTTGCAACAGCCACTTTCGTCGCAGATTCTGGTGCAGCCGGTGGGACTGGTGGGAATAATATCGTCCTGGTCCTTGTCCTTGCGCCTGGTCACCGAACGTATGGCCCCGGCGCTGGCGGCGGGGAATGTGTGTGTGATCAAGATTTCTGAAAAGTCCCCGATCACGGCTCAGATTCTTGGCGAAGTCTTGCAAGCCGCAGGGGTTCCCGCCGGCGTGGTCAACGTATTACAGGGCGATGAGGACGTAGGAAGAGTCATTGCCGGACATCCCAGCATTCACGCAGTGACGGCTGCGGGTAAAACCAGCACGATGGAAAGTATTGCCAAGGCCGGCCTTTCTCAGTTTAAAAAAATGCAGTTGTCTGGAAGTGTGAAAAACGCAGCGATTGTATTGGCCGGAACTGACTTTGCCAGTCATATGGATGAAATTCTGCGCTCTTTCCTGATCGGACAGGGGCAGATGTGCTGGAACACTTCGCGCTTGTTGTTGCTGGAATCTTTCCAAAAAGAATTTATAGAGTCCCTAAAGACCAGGCTGGATCAGTTAGAGCCGTTAAGAGATCCATCCGGATCGTCCCCTTGGACACCACTGATTTCCGCCGAAGCAGTGGAAGAGGTTCTAAGGAAAACTCAAGGTGGTGTGTCCGAACACGGGAAGGTCGCCTGGGGTGCAGAGAAGGTGATTGGTTCCGGATTCTTTGTGAAGCCGGCGATGATGGTGGATCTGCCAAACTGCTCTGTTTTGCAACAGGATGAACTTCAAGGTCCTCTGTTCCTAATAACGTCGGTCAAGTATCAGCATGAAATCGCCAAGTGGGTGAACACCTCTTACCTTGCGCACTCTGCAGTGATCTGGGGTCCGGCGGAAAAGCTGGACAAGGTGATCACGCAGTTAGAATGTGCACAGGTCTGGATGAACGAATGGATGAAGGGCGAAGGCCCGACAATCTTTGGGCATAAGCAGTCCAGCTTCGGCAACCCCGATATGTCCTGGTCAGGGACGTTCTATTCGGATGTTAAGATCTTGACGGGAACCCGGTAACGTCAATCATCTGACAAGATTCCCGTCGAAACATTGGCTGGACTTAGTTCAGAATATGGGTGCGATTGCGTGTCTTCACTTCGCAGTGTGGGCAGAAGGCCTCTTCTTTGACTTCGGAAAGCTCTCGATCGGCGATATGTTTTAGCTCCAGTACGGTGCCGCAAAGTATGCAATTGTTTTGGGAAATGATGAACTCGCGGTGTTGTGCTGATTCGGCTTTTTCGAAGTAGTTGATCTTGCTGTATTCCATTTGCCTCTATCCTTGGGGCGTTCATCGTCGTCCTGACGAAGTCTCCTTTTCGGAGCATTAATGTGTCTATGCAAAAGCTGTTCACAGGCCAAAGTCCGGCGTCCGGACTCAATCTTGAAGTACTGGGATTTCGGGCAGGAACTGAAATTGAGAAGAAGTGAAATCAGACAATCGGCCTAACAAAGGAATCTTAAAATGAAATCGTATTTACTTTTGCTATTTATTTCAGTCCCCCTTCTTCTACTATCCGGCTGCGTCGAAATTAGAGATGAAAGCGAACCAACAGCTGGGGATGCCCCTGTCACTCCTTCAATGGTGGAGGAGGTTAAGGGAGATAAGTTGGTTATTGAGGGC
This sequence comes from Bdellovibrio sp. HAGR004, assembly GCF_055397015.1. NCBI lineage: Bacteria > Pseudomonadati > Bdellovibrionota > Bdellovibrionia > Bdellovibrionales > Pseudobdellovibrionaceae > Bdellovibrio > Bdellovibrio sp. HAGR004. Next base: position 651,022 of record NZ_AP029176.1, read on the forward strand.
GAGGTATTTATTTTCAAAGGCAAACTTCTACAAAAGAAAGAGTTGGAGTTTGAGATGTATAGGGCTGGGCAGAAGACCTTACCTCGCGAGACGGGTGACTTTGAGTTTCGTTTTGCCGAGTTGGTATTTGTAGAAGGGGCTATACTGAATACCATGGGGCATCGAGTTCGCTTCCATGTGGACAAATTGAATGTTTCCCAGGGGGCTTTGATTCGGACTTTTCCGGAACTGACTAAAGCACCAAAGGGGGTTGTTGGGCGATCCGGGGGGCATTTGTTTCTGAATATAGGAACCGGTAGGGGACGCTTAGCAATTGAAATGCGCGGGGAAGCCGGTGGTGATGGCTATGATGGCCCTCCTCCGACACCAAACATGAATGGAGCTAATGGAAGAACCATCACAGTGGGCTGTTCATCGACGTCACAAGATTTGATCCCCTCTTTTGGCGGAGACGGAAAGCAAGGTCATGGGGGAGAATCCGGGAGAAACGGCGGTCATAGTGGAACGCTAGAGTTGAGCATACAAAAGGAGATTGGGTTTTCCGTTTATTTGACCAAACATCCTGGTAAGGGAGGGGCTGGGGGACTGGGCGGAGCTGGAGGAAAAGGCGGTATCGATGGTAGCAGAATTCCGGGTCCCAGCGGAAAGGGTGGAAGATTCTGCAAAGTCCAAGTTGATAGGGCACGCGGTGCTGACGGGCCGGTTGGGCCTACTGGAACTGAAGGAACAAGTGGGATTGCTCAGGCGGCGTGTGTGACCCGTGATGGAAAGGCCACCTGCTTTTAGTTACCTTCCATCGAATAGTTCAGAATAGTTTGTATCAGGAATTCCACCTGCACGGGCTTGGTCAGATAGTCCGTGCAGCCAGCTTCAAGGCATCTTTCGCGATCATCTTTCATCGCATGCGCCGTCAGGGCAATGATGGGTTTTTTGTAGCCTGCCTGACGTAGTTTTTTTGTGGCGGTATAGCCATCCATCACGGGCATTTGAATGTCCATCAGAATAATATCAAATTCTTTTTCCAGAGCTTTCGTGAGTCCTTCCTGACCGTTGGTGGCCAAGGTGAGCTGGGCCCCGCGTTTGGTCAGCATTCTTTGGATCAACAGGCGGTTGTCCTCGACATCATCGACCAGCAAAATGGAAGTGGATGAAAGCTGTTGTCCCAGATGAACCTCTTTTGGTAATCCCAAAGAATGGTTGGTCTTCGGATTGCTGGGAATATCCAGCGCAATTTTGACGACAAAGGTGCTGCCTTTTGCGGTTTCACCTTCAGCCAGGGTGACGTCGCCACCCATCATCTGGGCCAGGCGGCGCGACAGCACAAGGCCTAAACCTGTGCCCTCATACTTGCGCGATATCGAACTGTCGATTTGACTGAAAGCCTGGAACAATAAGCTGCGTTGGGCGCTGGAGATTCCCACACCCGTATCTTTAATGGTGAAGACCAGATATGGTCCGGAGATTTCATAAGTCATGCGCACGTAGCCTTCATCGGTAAACTTCACAGCATTCCCCAGAATGTTGGTCAGGATCTGACGCAGGCGCAGGGAGTCGGTGCGGATCACATCCGGGACCAACCCGCGGCGATTGAATTCAACATGCACAGGTTTTGATCCCACCCGAGCCACCATCAGGATATGCAGGTCACTCAGCAAAGATGAAAGATTCACATTGTGGGACTCCAGCTCCAGATGTCCTGCTTCCACTTTCGAGAGATCCAGAATGTCGTTGATAATCCGGGTCAGATGTTCGCCCGTCCTATGGATGATGTTGACGTATTGCAAACGTTCTTCTTCCGTCAGGTGAGAGTCCTTCAGCAGATCCGAAAAGCCGATGATGGCGGCAAGGGGAGTGCGAATTTCGTGACTCATGTTGGCCAGGAACAGACTTTTCAACTGACTGGCTTGTTCGGCCTGGCGGCGGCCACCGACGCTGCTGCTAAGGTGGCGAGCCATATTATTAATGGACTCGGCTAACTGCCCCAGTTCGTCCCCGGATCGAACGGGAACCTTCACATCGAACTTGCCTTCACCGACTTTGAAGGCGGCCTCGTTAAGTTCTATCAAACCTTTGGAAAGATTGCGGCTGAATGAAACTGTCAGTAAAAGACCGACACCTTCGACAAGCAGAACGGCTAAAAGCAATGTCACCATCAAGACCTGCTCTAACCAGCGGGAGCCCTCACCAAGAGTGTGAGAAAAAGCCTCTTCCAGAACCGTCAGGCGTTCATTGAGCAAATCCACCTGGTCCAAAGCGGCAATAATCTGGTCTTCTTTGGCTCCTTGCTGGATAAGACTGTGAAGCTGATTTCCATAGCCAATCAGCTCTTGAGTCATCTTGTCGCCCTCTCGCCAGATCTGAATGGCCTTGCTCACGTAGTTGAAATTGTGAAACCGCAGGATCAGCTTGGTGATCCCGGTAATATCGTCGGGATGAGTTTTTCCTTCAAGGAATCCTTCCCGTGCGCGTGCCAGGTCCGGGGGATTTTCCTCAAGGGCAAGACGAGCTTTGCTGTCACCCAAGGGCACACGGACGTTGCTTTGAAATTTCTCATAGTACACACTGTCTTTGGTGCGAGCGTACTTGTGCAGATTTAGCACAGCATCTTTTTGCGCTTTGGACCAATTACTCTCTCCGGCGACAAAACCACGAACGGATGAAAGAGTGTCCATGGCAAAGTAAAGAGTGAAGAGCTCCAGTGTAATCAGAAGCGCCATGACTCCGATAACGATATAGAGTTTATTTGCTACAGAAAGAAATTTCCAGAAACGTCGAAGTCCCATATGCAATAACTTATCGGCATATATGACTATTGTTGTAAACAAAAGAGCTTTTTTGATTAACATCAGGACATTGGAGCCAGCCTCCCCGAGGTTAGAGAGGCCCAGATAAGAAGTATTGCTAAAAATTAATCCAGATAACTGGTTTTGAGCTTTTGTTCGGCCTGGTACTTTTCAAAACCGAACTGCAGAAGCTGGGTGATTAAATCTTTGTAAGTGACGCCGGAAGCTTCCCACATCTTGGGATACATGGAAATCTTGGTAAAGCCCGGGATGGTGTTGATCTCGTTGATGTAAAGATCCCCGTTCGGGCGGACGAAGAAATCCACACGAGTCAGACCATCGCATCCCATGGCCTGATAAGTCTGCTCGGCCATTTTTTGGATGGCCTTGATGGTGGCCTCCGGAAGTTCAGCCGGAATTTTCAACAAAGCTCCGTTATCATCAAGGTACTTGGCTTCGTAAGAATAGAATTCGTGCTGGGGGATCACTTCACCTGGCAATGACGCCTTCGGAGCATGATTCAAACCCATCACCGAGCATTCGATTTCACGGCCTTGGATGAATTCTTCGGCTAAAACTTTGCTGTCGAACTGGAAAGCATCCTTCAGTTTATCGGTGAAATCCTGAGCTGATTTGATTTTGTGAACACCAACTGACGATCCCGCATTGGCTGGCTTGATAAAGAACGGCGTACCCAACTGAGCCACCACTTCATCATAGGTTGTGTTTTTGTGCGGAGTCAGCAGCATGTACTTGGCATTGGGGATGTTGGCGACCTGCAAAAGGCGCTTCATGATCTCTTTATCCATTCCCGCCGCTGAAGACCAGACACCACAGCCCACGAAAGGCAGTTGAACCATTTTGAACAACCCTTGAATGGTACCGTCTTCGCCCATGGTTCCGTGCATGATCGGGAAGGCAATATCAACATGAGTTTTAGAGTGATCTTTCAACGAGTAAAGAACGGGCTTTCCCTGCAAGGACATCAACGCTACGGGTTCGGCATTGGCGGGCAGGGATTGATCAACAATCTTGGTCGCCTCGGCAAAAACCTTCATGTCCGGGAAACGATACCAGCTTCCTTCTTTGCTGATGCCGATGATTACAGGAGAAAACTTGTCTTTATCCAGGGCATCCGCCACATTCTTGGCAGAGCGCATGGAGACTTCATGTTCTGCGGATTTGCCACCAAAAATCAATGCTACAACTTGCTTCATAAACTGTCTTTAATCCTAACTTAACTTTATTTGTCTAAACGTTATTAAGCCCACTCCACCAATTCATGGGCCAGGCCGAAAATACCTGCGAACACTTCATTGGGTTTTGCATCGCCGTACATATACGCTGGTGTGGTCACTACTTTGGTTTCGCGATCAGTGATATAGTCATTCACCGGGCATTCTTCATGGATAGCGCCGGTTTTTTGAATTTCAGCAGCCGTCTCTGGGTCATCACCAATCGTGACAGTGACTTTTTTGTCGCCCAGAACCTTGGCTACCACCACGGGAGCAATGCAAAGAGCCCCGATTGGTTTGCTGGAATTATAGAAATCCAGAATCACACGCTTGACCTCAGGGTTCACATCACACTGAGCGCCTTTTTCAGCCCAGTTGCAAAGGTTCCTGGCTGCCCCATAGCCGCCAGGAAAGGCAACAGCATCAAAGTCTTTGGCGTGCAACTTGTCCAAACTTTTGATACGGCCACGGGCAATGCGTGCGGCCTCAGCCAAAAGGCTGCGTGTTTCTCCGGAGGGTTTTCCGGTCAGATGATCGGTGACAGAAATTTGCAGATCGGGAGCAAAGCAGGACACCTCGGCACCGGCCTGGTTCAGGCCAATCAACAGGCTCACAGCCTCAGTGATTTCGCTTCCGTCTTTAAAGCCACAGCCTGAAAGAACAACGGCCACTTTTTTCATAAAAAAACCTCCCGAAAGAGGTTTTAGCTTAGCGGATTCGTGGGGGCATGGCAACGAAGGAGGACGGAATCTAGTTTCCGCCCTTTTGATAATTTGCCAAGCGGCTGCAGACGGTGACCAGGGCTTTCTGGTCGCCAGCACTTGCCAACGCGCGATAACAGTAGTCGGTCACGCGCGAGAAGAACGGCAGATCCGGAGTGATTGAAACACTGTAATTGACCTTTTGCTTCTCGGTCGTTTCACCCTTCTTGTAGTAAGCAGCCCAGTCAAACGACACAGTTTTTACTTTCATGGTGCAATTGCTTAAACCGCCACAGTTGGGTTGTGTCTTCATCAGGTCTGGTGCCGGGCGCATCTCTTCAGACACTTTCAGATTGAAGCACTTGATTTCGCAACTGTCGTAACCCAAAGTTTCTTTGCAAATTTTTTGTTGGGCATCGGACAACTGGCAGGCATAGGCCAAACCCAAAACCCGCTCGTATCCCAAGGACATTTGCAAGTCATCAGCCATAGTGGATACTTCACCCTTCAGGCGGGCGGCGCGCGCCATGACTTCGACGGCAGGAGCGGCCTTTGTCACTGTGCGATGCTCTTCCTGAGTGCTTTGCTGTGTGTTGCCGTCAGAGGTCAGCACTTCGGTTTGATACAGATATGTGTAGAGCCAGTCATTTTCACGTTCTTCCTTTTTGGAGATCGTGATTCCTTCCTGAAGCCAAAGTTTGTCTTCACCAGTTTCGATTTTGCGGTAAGTGCGCTGCAAGACGAAGTCATTGGCGGACATGGTCAGAGGATCCGCATTGTCCCAGGCATCCCCCAGAGCTCCGGCGACCTCCTGAAGGGTGGACGGATTTTCTTCATCTTCCATTTCCGGCGTTTTCACGCAGGAAATAGCAGAGGTTAAAAGCAAAACGGGCAGCAGGGGTTTTAAGTAGCGCTTCATATGGAATCCCATCCCCAGATCCAAAGATTCAGAGGCAGAATTTTTTCAAACTGCAGAACTGTTTCTTCTTTAAAAATTCCCAGGGCACGATAGTCCACTGGGCCGAACAACAGACGAACCATGTCAGTTTCATTGTTAATGGTGTAAAGATCCTGACCGATACCAAAGACAAAGTGCTGTGGGTGCTTTTCCAGCACGATATCCGCGACACCTTCGGCGCGGAAGGCACGTTTGATTTTCGCGGCCAACTGGTCAAAGTTCACAAGTTTGATCATGCCCAGGAAGCCGTTGTTCATAGTCACTGTTTTGGTTTGCAAAGCTTTGATCAGATTTTGCGCGTGGCGTGGGCAGATAATGGTGTAAGGCTGACCTTTCTGCGAGCGAATAAAGCTGAACAGCGCCATCAGTTTGGAAACAGAGCCGCCCCATTCATGGATGTAGCCCCCCAGATCGACCCCTTTGCCTTCAATGGCATAGGCTGCCAGCTGACCGTTGCTTTCCCAGGCTGTATACACCTTGGTTTGTGGGATTGAGAGGAACTTTCTGGTTTCTTCAATGGTGCGCACCGAGTTCACGGAATGAGCCGCATAAAGGCGATAGATCGCATCAGGAGAAACTTTATTGTCCGTCGAGAAACGCAGGTTGATGGGCGGGATGTCGAACTCATCCTCGATCACAAAGCTGATTTCGGAACCGGCCAGCTCAAACCCCATACGGCGATAAAAATCGAACAGGTCCGTCCACAAGATGGCAATATCACAGGATTGTTCCGTGGCCGACTTCAGGCAGTCTTTGATGATTTGGGTGCTGTAGCCCTGGCCCTGATGCTGGTCATCCGTCACCACCGACCCGATAGCGCCGACCTTGAAGATGACATGCGGGGATTTGATAATGAGAGGCTTTAACACTGCATGCGAAAGGACGGCGCCCTCATCGGCAATAATGCGCATGTTGTGCAAGTTGTTAGAGGAAAAGGCCGTAGGATACTCTGCGGCGATTGACCAAGAGGCTTCATTTCTTAGTTTTTTATTCAAAAAGTCCAAAACTTGAGGAAGCTCAGCTTCCATTGGAGAACGAGGTCCTTCCATTATCCCTCCCTGGGGCACATATATAGATACTATACGGGGGGCGAGGGGGAACCCAGCATTCAACACAGGACGGCCTGAAAAATGCGACCCAAGTCGGGAAGGGGATTTGACATCAAGGGCAAAAGGCTTATATTAAGGCGGCTTGGCACCCTAAGGAGATTGCAATGGCAGATAAAGGTCAGAGTTGGAAAGAAAATAAGCCCGGCAAAATGTTCGTGGATCAATCTTGTATTGCCTGTGATGCTTGTGTCCTGACGGCTCCTAAGAACTTCTCCATGCACGAAGAAGACGGTCACGCTTTCGTGGCAAAACAGCCTGAAACTCCGGAAGAAGAAGCTCTGTGCAAAGAGGCGATGGAAGGCTGTCCAGTTGAAGCTATCGGGAACGATGGTGACCAGTAAAAAGGTTTCTGCTAAGCAGGCCTCAGTTCATGCAACTATTGAACTTCTCAAGAGATATTACCCCGACGCTCATTGTGCTTTAAACTACACAAATCCCTTTGAGCTTCTTGTTGCCACCATCTTGTCCGCCCAGTGCACGGACGAGAGGGTGAACATGGTGACACCTCATTTGTTTAAGAAATACCCAACCCCCAAGGCCATGGCGAAGGCCCCGGTCGTGTCTATCGAAGAGATCATCCGTTCCACGGGATTTTTTAAGAATAAAGCCAAAAATCTGAAGGCCTGTGCGACGGCTTTGGTTGAAAAGCATAAGGGCCATGTGCCGGAAGACCTCGAGGCTTTGGTCGAGCTGGCAGGTGTGGGGCGCAAGACGGCCAACGTGGTCTTGGGCAATGCTTACGGGATTCCCAGCGGGATTGTCGTGGACACTCATGTGACCCGTTTGGCAAATCGCCTGGGGTGGGTCAAAACAGACAATGCCGTGCTGATCGAACGTCAGCTGTCCAAGCTGGTGCCCCAGGAAGATTGGATCATGTTATCGCACTATCTGATCTCCCATGGTCGAGCTGTCTGTAAGGCGAGAAAACCTGCATGCAGTCATTGCTTTCTCGAGGAGACTTGCCCTAAGAAGGGTGTCTAGTTCACAATGTCTTCATGTTAGTTTCATTCTTTGAGAGCGTTAAATACGTTGGTCATCTTTTGCCGATTTCTTTCCTTAGAATCTTCCTGGGTTATTACTACCTGGAACATGCCCTTTTGAAATATCGCGGTGACTATCTGACTCGTCCACGCATCGCTGATCAAATGGCCGAGTGGCTGCCGGCCAGTCATGCACCGAACTGGTTTAAAATTTTCGCCAGCAGCACGATGATTCCCAATTGGCAGACGGTGGCCTTTATTGTTCTGGGTCTGGAATTTGCCATCGCCATTTCCTATATTGTCGGATATGTCGTGCGTCCGGTGGCTTTGCTGGGCGTGTTGTTGTGTGTGACGATGCTCTTTATTTCAGGACCGGCCTCAGAAGATCTTTATAAGACCTTCCTGGCGATTCATCTGATTTTGGCTTGGGTCGGAGCCGGTCGTTGCCTTGGGTTTGATTATTACTTCTACAAGCGCCGTCGCGGTCTTTGGTGGTAAATTGTGAAGCATTTTGTTCTTTTCATCTCTGTTGTCTTTTTGACGTTGTTTCTGGCGGTTTTAAATCGCACGGACAATGCCGCTCCCTCCAGCTCTTTGCCGACGGTGCGAGTGTTTGGTTATGCGTCTTTTACCGGCCGTTGGGGACCGGGTCCGCTCTTGAAGGAACTTTTTGAAAAGACCTGCAAGTGCAAAGTTGAATTTATCGAAGGCAGCGATTCGGGCATCTTGCTTCAGCGTCTGAAAATCGAAGGGGAAAGTCTGGGCGCGGATGTTGTCGTGGGGTTGGATCAGTTTGATCTTTCCAAAGCGACGGCTGAACAACCTTGGCGCAAGCTCAGCCTGGGACAGTTGGATGTCTATGATGCTGTGAAGCCGGCACTGGCAAACAGTTACTTTGTGCCTTATGACTGGGGCGCTTTGACGTTCGTGGCCCGTCGTGGAGAACTGCTCCACATGCCGGGATCCTTGGATGACCTGCTGGCACCAGAGCTGGCGAAAAAAATCGCCTTGCAGGATCCTCGCACCAGTTCGCCGGGAATGCAGTTTTTGTATTGGGTGATTCGCTCCAAAGGTGAGGAAGAGGGCTTCCGTTATCTGCAAAAGCTGATGTCGCAAATTCACAGTTTTTCCCCGACCTGGTCAACAGCTTATGGACTTTTCACCAACAAGCAGACCAAGTTGGTGTACTCGTATGTGACTTCTCCGCTGTATCACGAAACTGAAGAGAAAAAGAAAGACTATCTGGCGCTGCCGTTTACAGAAGCGCTTCCGGTGCAGTTCGAGTTTGTGGGGATTCCGGATTTCTGTCGGCACTGTGACCTGGCCGAACAGTTTGTTAATTTGATGCTTTCTCCAGAAGGTCAAAAGATCATCATGGAAAAGAACTATATGTTCCCGGTGATGAAGGGCGTGATGGAAAACACTCCTTTTGCTCCATTGATGAACGTGAAAACCCTGCAGCAGGTTGAGATTCTTTCTGCCACAGAAGTGGATCGCCTTCTGCGTCGCTGGACTGAAATCCGCCGGGGCGAACTCAATTGAATCTTCGTCAGGCGCTCAGGATAGGACTGGTTCTTTTCCTGATCTTCCCTTTTTTATTCCTGCTGACTCAGTTTCAGGTGACCAGCTGGCCCGATATGGGCGAGCTGGCGTGGGCCTTTAAAAACAGCTTTCTTCAGGCCACACTGTCGGCCGTTTTTTCTTTATTGATCGGCTTCTGGGTCGCGCTGGGATTGTTGTCATTGAATTCCCCCCGGACACGTCGTTTGAGATTTGTTTTGGAGCTGTTGTGTCTGCTGCCGAACTTTCTGCCGCCGATTTTTATTCTGTTGTCGGCTTTAAGTGTGATTGATCCGTTCCCCATGGGAATTTCTGGGATTGTGATTATTCACAGCCTGATGAACTTTGGACTGGTGGCAGTGCTGTTGGCATCAACGATCGAAACCAAGTTGGGTGGAATCATTGAGCTGGCGTATGTCGAAGGGGCCAGCCGGTTCAGATTTCTGCGTCAGGGACTGCTGCCGATGTTAAAGAAAGATATTTGGCTTCTGGGGCTGTTCATCTTTGTGGTTTGCTTCGGCAGTTTTGCAGTGCCGTTGATAGTCGGCGGGGGGCGCGGAACCACCGTTGAAGTTCTGATCTATGAAAAGATCCGCTTATCCAGTCAGTGGGGGGACGCGGTTCTGCTGGCCTTCCTGCAGTCGGTGTTTATTTTTGCTCTGTCTTTTATCGCCAGCAGAGGCAAAGGAAGTCTGTATCACCGGCCCGCCAATTTGAAGTTACTGCGCAGCTACTCGGGGCTGATAGTGATCGCCGTTCTTTCCTTTGTGTATCTGTTCGGATATGTGCAGGGCTTTGTTTCAGGTCTGGCGATGATTTCCACTTTCTATGAACTGCAGTCCGCGCTGATCTGGAATTTTCTAGGCAGTATCGTTTTGGGGTTGTCCGTTGGCCTTCTTTGTTATGTGGGTCTGATGTGGATTGCCTATTGCTGGCCCAAAAAATGGTTTGAAAGATTCTTGAATGGGTATGTTGCTCCTTCGACATCGTTGGCATGTTTCAGTTTGCTGATTTTAGGACCTAATGAAGGTTTATTTCCCTTTTTTAAAATTCCGCTGGCACTGACCATTTTAAGTTTAAACAGCCTGTTCCGTATGGGCTGGGATTCTGAACTTCATGCTTTGCAGAATCAAATGACTGTGGCGTATTCCATGGGGGCCTCGTCCGGACAGATCTTCCGCGAAGTGTTGTTCCCGCAATTATCGCGTCGGGCAGGTCTGCTGGCAGGTGTGGCTTCGATCTGGGCGTGTGGTGATTTTGCGGTTTCGCGCATTCTGGCTCATCGTGATTTAAGCATTGCCATGATGACTGAAACTTTGATGTCAGGTTATCGCTTGAATCAGGCCATCGTATTAAGCAGTCTTATCATTGTTGCCGGATTGATTTGTTTCCTGATTTGTGTGGGAGGAAGCCGTGTCCTTAGTCGAAAATTTGCACCGTGATTATGGCGACTTCAAATTGTCCATAGACAAATGGGAGATCCTGGATGAAGGAGTCACCGTTTTGTGGGGGCCGTCGGGCTCGGGCAAGACCTCGGTCTTTCGCATTTTGCTGGGTTTAGAAGAATGTCCCGGCATGAAGTGGACTTACCAGGGACTGGATCTGGCTCGGTTAAAAACACCGGATCGTCGTTTGGGTGTGGTGTTTCAGACGCTGGATCTGTTTCCGCATCTGACGGCGGAAGAAAATATGATGTTTGCCGCCCGGGCTCGCAAAGTGGAGCCTGGCAAGGCACGCTCCAGAATGAAAGAGCTTGTTGAAATTTTGAAAATGGAACCCTTTCTGAACAGGCCGGCCTCTGTGCTGTCTGGCGGGGAAAAGCAGCGCGTGGCGATCTCGCGCGCGATCATGGGGGAGCCGCGTCTTCTGCTGCTGGATGAACCCTTTTCAGCCCTGGATCAGGAACTGCGGGAAGAAAGCCGTAAGTTGGTCAAGGATGTTATCGAGAGGGAAAAAATTCCGACCCTGCTGGTCACACATGATCAGCGCGACGTTGAGGTGATGGCCAATAAAATCACGACCATTCGTAACGGGAAGCTGGTGGAGTCTTAGCTTATATATCGCTGGATCATTTCCAGCAGAGCTGACTTCTTAATGGGTTTGGTCATGTGTTCGGAGCATCCCGCATCCAAAGATTTTTGAACATCTTCTGCCATGGCGTTGGCACTGACTGCGATGATAGGGGTGGGCTTGGTGTGGTTCTTCTGCTCCCACTCGCGGATTTTTCTTGTTGCCGCATAGCCGTCCATCACCGGCATTTGAATGTCCATCAGGATCAGATCAAATGGTTCTGCCAGAACTTTCTCGACCGCATCTTTTCCGTTTTCGGCCTGTACTACTTCAAATGGTAATTTTTTAAGGTAAGTCAAAAGCAGGAAGCGATTGTCTTCGGTGTCATCCACCACCAAAATGCGTGCGGTGCGAGTCAGTAAAGTCTCTTCACCTCGGTCCGGGGCCGGTGCACCACTGATGGAGATCTCAGAACTTGCCAGTTCCAGGCCGCCCTCTGTAGGAACATACGGAATCGTAAAGTGGAAGGAACTTCCTTTGCCCTCTTCACTTTGGAACCAGATGCGTCCCCCCATGAGCTCCACCAGATTTTTTGAAATTGTCAGACCCAGGCCGCTTCCACCGTATTTACGCGTGATCGAGCTGTCTGCCTGCACGAAGCTTTGGAACAACAGGTGTTGTTTGTCCTCTGGAATTCCAGTCCCGGTGTCCTTGATTGAGAAGCGCACAAATCTGTTCAGATTGCCTTCAAAGTCGACGTGAACCTCAATGCGGCCTCTTTGTGTGAACTTAATGGCGTTGCCGATCAGATTAAACAGGATCTGGCGGAGGCGAGTCGGATCGCCGACAACCAGTGGCGCGCGGTCCTTCGGCAGGTTCATGGTCAGGCTGAACTGCAGATTTTTCTCGGTGGCCTTTTGTTTCAGAATGTCGCAGATGTTGGTGGTTGTGGATTCCAGGTCGAAGGCGATTTTCTCCAGACGGACTTCACGGGCTTCGATCTTGGAAATATCCAGAATGTCGTTGATCAGGGCCAGTAGGTTTTCTCCGGCATTGGCGCAGACTTTGACCAGTTGTTCCGGTTCGGGTTTCAGGTCGGATTCCGCCAGAATGTCCGTGATTCCGATGATGGCGTTTAGCGGAGTGCGGATTTCGTGACTCATGCGGGCCAGGAACTCGGACTTGGCCTGAGAGGCTTTGACGGCCTGCTCACGCGCCTCGATCAGGGCTTGTTCAGCGGTAATACGATCGGTGATGTCAGTGCAGACGAACACAAAAGTCAGATCTTTGCTGGTGCGGTTGGGAAGTGCCGTCCAGTTCATCAGGATCGGCAGTCGGCGTCCGTCATGGGCTATGATTTCAGCTTCGATACTGTGACGGGTTTGCAGCAGCCAGGTGTAGTTGTTGAATTCGTCCTGGGCATGAATCAGTTTTCTTAAATCCACCTGGGATATCTGATTGATGGAATAGCCCAGGAACTTAAGCGCTGATTCGTTGGCTTGAGAGATCGCGTACGAAGACTGGCGCCAGTCCTCGTGGTGGCTCACTTTGACAATGAACAGGAACGATTTGATGGACTGAATGACACTGTCCAGGAACTCTTTGGAAACGGTCGTGGTTTCCAAGCGGTCCGCCAGCTGATTGTACTTGCTGACCAGAAGACCGATTTCATCGCGGGAGTTATAGTTGATCTTCTGGGTCAGGTTGCTGGTGCCCAGTTTTTCCAGGCGATCCGTCAGAAGCTGAATGGGTTCCACGACTTTTCCGGTGGCGGCAAAGGTGGCAAAGAAGAACAGGATAAAGATCAGAACGGCCGCGGCGCTGGAGGCGATGGCAATGCGGTCCAGGACGGCAAAGGCCTCGCTTTCATCGATCTTGGTCTGGATATACCACAACTCACCATTCGGCAGATAGATCTTACCAATAGAGCGGATGACCTTCTGATTTCGATAGTCCGTGCCCAGTTCGCGCACTTCACTGAGGTTTTCAATCTTTTTGATATCCTCATCGCCACGGTTTGAAGACAGGACCTCGGCTTCCAGTTGGCCGGTCTCTCCCTGGGCGCCGGCTTCAACACGGAAGCGTCCGGTGTTGCGCAGACTCCAGTCTTCGCCGTAAATCAGAGTTTCGCCGGTTTGACCCATTCCATGAGTTGGCCAAGCGTAGTTGTCGCTGGTAATGCGATCAATCTCAGAAATAGAGATCTTCAGGACCAGAACCCCAAGGGCCTTGCCATTGCGATAGATCGGGGAGGCCACAAAGCCCGTTGCCGAGGTGGGATTCAGGGCATCTTTGTCGAAGTCCAGGAACAGGGTTGAACCCTCCTGCGCTTTCACTCCCCAGGTGTACACATCCTTGAGCTTTACCCCCGGAGGCAAGCCGGTGAAGACAGAGACGCCATCTTCGATATCTTTGCGTGTGGTATAGACCACGGCGCCGTCCTTGTTGACCAAGGCCATGTCGTAGATGTTGAAGTCCAGAACGTAGTTGTCCAGAAGGCGACGGAATTCTGGATGGCTGTCCAGACGCTTGTCCTGCAGAAGATTGTCGGTCAATTCATGAGAGGATATGAGGTTGATGGCCGTCTGCAGATCTCGGAAATAGGATTCAATAGCACTGGTTTTGCTGATGCGAATCTGAGTGAGTCTTTCATAAGTGCTGTCGATGACTGTGGATTCCACGATCTTGAGGCCAATCAACGCAACAACAAATGTCGCAAGAAAGACAGAGATAAGATTGAATAAGAAAATTCTTAAACGTAACGTCATGCTTTTTGATTAGCCTATGCAGTTTTAGTGATATCGTATAGGTGTTCCATGGGCAATGGGCGAGTTGCAAAAAGCGAGTAAACTAGGCATGAAACTAGTCGTTCGAGGGAGATGTTAAATGAGTGTAATCAAAGGCGCTGTTTTAGCTCTCGTCATACAGTTGTTTGCCTCTTCGGCCCTTGCTGAGCGCTGGGTTGTAACGACTTTGGAGTGGCCACCGTTCACTTGTTCTCGTTGCCCAGAAAACGGGGCCGCCGCCAAAGCCCTGAAAGACACGCTGAAAACCGTCGGTGTCAGCGTCGAATTTGTTTTCTATCCTTGGACCCAGGCCATCAAAAGAGGCGAGCGACCTGAAGTTGTCGGCTTCTTTCCTGTTTGGCCCGAGACATTTCGTCCCGGATTTAGTCCTTCAAACCTGCTTTTTAGATCTCCTCTGGGACTTATCCAGCAGCGTTCAAGACCGTTGGTGTGGACCAAGCTGAGTGATCTTAAGGGCAAGAAGATCGGCATCACTGAGGGATATGGCAACACAAGGGAGTTCAATCGGTTGGTTGAGGAAAAGGTGCTGAAGGTGGAGGCCGTAAAGAGTGATGACACGAACCTGCGGAAGGTGGCGTTGGGGCAGCTGGATGGGGCTTTGATGGATATCAATAATGCCCGCTACTTAATGCATGTGACTCATCCCAAGCTTGCCGGGCGTGTGTCTGTGAGCACTCGCATTGTCGAGGATAAGGATCACTTTTTTGCGTTCAACATCCACAACAAGGGTAAAGTTGAGAAGCTTAATCAGGCGCTGACCAAAGTGAATTATCAGCGCATCGTCGACGATTACTTGCTTAAGTACATGCGTCGTCTTGATTAAAGTTTTGACAGCCCGGTAAGGTTTTCACTACTTTGCTGTATTTTATCGGGTGCTCCGTTCAAAAGGCCGAAGGTTTGATATATCTTGAGCCTGTTGGAAAGGAGCTTAAATATGAAGTCGGTACGAATGCTGTTGTCGCTCCTTTTTATTTCATCCACCTTGATTTCATGTGCGGCTCCCAAGACATCGTCGGACACGGGCGGAATGACGCCAACGATCTACTACA
This sequence comes from Bdellovibrio sp. HAGR004, assembly GCF_055397015.1. NCBI lineage: Bacteria > Pseudomonadati > Bdellovibrionota > Bdellovibrionia > Bdellovibrionales > Pseudobdellovibrionaceae > Bdellovibrio > Bdellovibrio sp. HAGR004. The sequence continues at coordinate 666,214 of NZ_AP029176.1, forward strand.
AGCCGACAATTCAACTGGGTAAAACAAAGTGTGCCTCCTCCCAGTTGCGCGAAATTCTTTCCCCGGAAGGGATCACCCTGGCCACGTTATGTGAAGCTGATTACAAGTCTTGTCTGATGCAAGGATCCTGCTTTGTTGAGGACGATGGTGTGCTGACGTCTTACAACTACCATTCAACCAAAGAGGGCGTGGCGCGCTTCATAGTAACGGATCTGAAGAAGTGCCCCTATGGTTATGGAGTCAGCAGTGTTTGTCTGGATCCGTACTTCTCAGTTGCGGCGGACCTGAAGATTCATAAGGTCGGGGAAGTGATCTACGTGCCCCGCTTGGTGGGCGTGCAAATGCCCAACGGCGAAGTCCACGATGGTTTCCTGGTGATTCGCGATGCGGGCGGCGGCATCAATGGAGCCGGCCGTTTTGATTTCTTTACGGGCTTTTTAAATCACAAAGATAAAAACAATCCCCTGGCTCGTCTGGGATTCGGAGATCCTCGCAGTCGCATCCACTATCGCATGGCCACGGAAAGTGAAGCTGTGGCGGCCCGTGAACGACGAGGTTATCCAGGTCTTCGCAAAGACGTTTTGGCCGAAGGCCAGATCACAGACGGAGTGTCTGAAAACGTCGCCGTGTCAAATTGATACACACCTTTTTCTGCCTCTAACCCCCGTAGAAGGCAGTAGCTTCCAGCCCCGATCTTGCTTGTATGCCATGCGGCCCCCGGGTGTTGGGGGTGTGAGGTGTATATGAATCTAGCCCGGAAGTTCACGTTTTTGTCGATTTCTATTTTGCTAATGGCGCAATCTGCGCTCGCAGAGTTTGACCAGAATCGTGCAGATTTATATCTTAAACAATTGTACTCACAATCGAATGTTGAAAAGCTGGAGAAGCTTTCAATTCAGCATAGGGTAGAGTATTTTTCTGGTCTGTTCTTAGGAAGACCATATCTTGGCGGAGCTCTGGGAGAAGGATCTCAGTCAGCTTTCGATAATGACCCACTTTATAGATTTGATGCTTTTGATTGTACGACGTTGGTGGAAACCGTTGCCGCACTTGCCATATCGTTTAGTGAACCTCAATTTAAGAAGAATATGAATGCAATCAGATACAGAAGCGGCTCTGTTGGTCTTGTGTCGCGCAATCATTTTACAAGCGTAGATTGGAATCCAAATGCTGAAAAGTTAGGTATTCTAAAGGATGTAACGGCAGAGATCGGCAAGGGCGAGACTTCCGTTTTAGAGACTGTAATCGACAAGAGATCTTGGTATCATAAGCAGGCTCCGTCTATGATTCTGACCGAAGACGACAAAGAATCTAAGATTCTTACCATTCTGGATAAGACGAGAGTTCTGGAACCCCAGATGTCTCGCTTGAATTTTCTGAGCAAAGAGCTGCTAGCCGATAAGCCCGACTTGATAAAGAGGTTTCCGAAGGCTGGCGTTATTAACATCACAAGAAAAAACTGGAATGTTAAGGGCCTTATTGGCACCGATTTGGATATTTCCCATCAAGGAATCTTCTTCGAAAAAAATGGTGAAATTATATTCCGTCATGCGAGCTTTAAAAAAAGCGCTCAGTACGTAGTCGAGGTTCCTCTGCTTGAGTATGTCAGAAGTAACTTCAATGATCAGACATTCGCCGGTATAAATGTGCTGTCTTTTTCGGAAGGAATGCAGTGGTTTTAAAAAGCTTGAGTTTCATTCTGCTTTCGGTGGCAATCTTGGCTGGGTGTAGCTTCAAGAAGAATCCCACCGAAAAAGATGGTAGCGGCAACAAAGTTTCCGCTAATAGAACTCATTTGCTGACAGATGAGGAAGCTCTTTGGAATATTGTGGTAGCCGGCAGGCTGTATGATCTTCAACTTTTTATTGAGCAGAATCCTGATATAGACCTTAATGCTTCTTGGAGAGGTGAAACGGCTCTCTCTGTTGCGTTACGGAGAGGTGACTTTGAGATCGCAGCAGTGCTCATGAGCTATGGTGCTTCACCATTTGTACCTTTGCAAGTTGATGGAAAAAGCGCATTTGATTCTGTCGATTTGTATCCCGCTAGGTTTAGAGCTGTTATTACTTCCCAAGTTGAACTTACTATGGCACATCTGTCCAAGAGCCTTGAGACGGGTTCGACTCTGAAAATTGTTGAGGTCTTCGCGGGAAACTCTATCCCTTGTGAAATGACTTTGGAGAAGTTGCGAGATGTTCGTTCTCGAAACTCCCGCAGTGCGCTTAATGATGCCGCTGCGGCCATATTGAATCACGATCAGTGTAAGAATATCTCCAGCCAACGTCTTGCAAAGATATTTACTCAAGAGTTTTTTGATATTCTGCGATCTTATTCAGGTGACTTGGCTTTGCTAAAGACCTTGGCGGCAAGAATTCCCCATAGGTCAACTATCGTTGCGGAAAACCAGAATCTTATTGGGATTTTGAATCCGTTTTTTTTGGTTAAGTTTCGGCAGATTTGTGGGAATCCATTCAGCAATGAGTCTGATCTAGTAGCGTGGCGCTATGAGCTGAGCTCTTTATTCCCAGATCAATCTGGGATGGCCTACGAAATTGCAGTTCAGAAAGAGAATAGAATTCAGGTGGGCTCAGGGAGAGCTCTGATATCTGATTTCGAATCGATGGACAGGTATGACGAGCGACGATCTGTGGTTGTGTCGTTAACTGGTATTAAGAACTTTTTTGAGTGTGAGGAGGAGCATTAATGAAAAATTGTATAGCGTTATTAGTGCTTGTTTTAGTCTTTGCTGGATGCTCTTTTTCGAAAAAAGATGATGTGCCCGAAGATAAATTGGCTGCAATCTCTTCCTCAAAATACGACGCTCTTAAAAACGCTGTTATGAATGAAACCCCAGAGCAAGTTTCAATATTTTTAAGCAAAATAGATATAGATTTGAGTGACGACCAGGTAAATGAGATATTTGATATTGTGGTAAATAGGGGCAATGCTGATGTGTACACATTGCTAGAAAGACGAGAGGTCTTTAGTTCTTTGATGCACAGTGGGGAGTTCATTTTTCGTCAGCGAGCAATGAACTTGGATATTCGTGGGGCTTTGATAATTCAACTGTCGTCGTCTATGGCAGATATAACTTCGTTTAAACTGAAGGCATGTTCTGAAGTGTTGTCCACAGTGTTCTTTTTGCGATGGGCGCAGGCAAGAATGCTTGAGCAAGATGCAGTTTCTATTGCCGGTATTTTGGCAGATAAGAAATGTAGGAATGTTGACTCTAAGTTATTGAGCTATATCTTTAGGAATGAATTAGCATTTTTATATTTAAATTCAAGTTCCTCGTTGTATTTGATGGCTGAGTTAGCAATCATACATGAGGTTTCTCGGAAGAGCTATTTGTCTGGTAGATTTGCCTGGGGACATCTGATGATTTCGCCATTGCTTGTATTGGCAAATTTACCTGAAAGCATTGTTAATAGAGAACAATTAGCTGCAATTATGGGAAGGATGCATGTTGCACTTGAGGCTTCATTCGACATTGCTTATTACGTAGTTGCGAGATCTGGAAGCTATAGAGTGGGACGATTCTCGAACAAAGTGGAGCTGGTTTCTTTAGAAGATGCGTTGATTTCAGAGCTCGTTCAGCAGAACGCCGACTTCGTATTTGATCGTAATATTCCTGTAGATCAGGATATCAAGCTCCCATAGCGGCTAGCGCGTAACATAACACTTTGATAAATCATCGTTTTTTAGTCCTAGGTCGAGCTTCAACTAGACCTAGGTCAAAAATTTTTGGGTCCTTAATTTCCAGTAAAATCAAATACTAAGCAAAGCGCCAAAAAAAATCCTAGACCTTAGGCTAAAGTTTTCAGGACCTAGGTCCGAAGAGTTTGTTGTACACGTTGGGCCAGCTAAAAAGGATCTCCAGATCAAATCAGGATACCTCCTCTTGAAGCTCATGCTCCTCGAAAGAAACGTCCAATCACCGTTTCTTAGAGGGGCGGCTCCAACCATAATTTTTGTTTTTAAAAATTTAAGAAGAAACGAAATACAACAATACAGATCACGGGACGTAGGCGGATTTCGGGTGTTCAAAAGGTAAGTGGTGCTACCTTAGATCATTTTAGATTCCACAAAAAACCGACGGCTCGGATCTCTTATCCCTAGGAGGTTCTAATGGGCTTAAGAATCGCAACAAACACCGCATCGATCGCAGCACAACGTGTGCTTTCCAAACAGCAGAAACGCGCAGAGCATGCCGCACAGGCACTGGCTTCTGGTAGCCGTATCGTAAATGCGGCGGATGATGCCGCCGGCCTCGCGATTTCTGAAAACTTCAAAGGACAATTGAAAGGTATTGGTCAGGCGCGAAACAACGCCAACAATGCGATTTCATTTGTGCAGGTGAGTGAAGGGGGCTTGAACGAGGTCTCTAACATTCTGGTACGTCTGCGTGAGCTGGGCGTGCAGGCAGCTTCCGATACTGTGAGTGATACAGAGAGGGAGTTCCTGAATAAAGAAACTCAACAACTCATCCAAGAGGCGGATCGTATTGCCAAGACCACGGTCTTCGGTACGAAGAAAATGCTGGATGGTACTGCCGGAGCGATGGAGTTCCAGGTGGGTGCTTACTCGGATGAGAATAACGTGATTAAATTTGAATTTGATGCCGACGCGACGGCGGGAGCATTGGGTATCGACAGTATTGCCATGGCAGACCGGGGTGATGCGCGTGACTCGCTGGAGACAGTGGATCAGGCCATCGAAAAGGTTTCCGGTATGCGTGCGAACTTCGGTGCGATGCAATCCCGAATGGAGTCCGCGGTGAGTAACTTGGATGTGTCCTATGAGAACTTGTCAGCGGCAAATTCTCGTATCCGCGACACTGACGTGGCGAAAGAGACAGCCGAAATGACTTCTGCAAGTATTTTACAGAATACGGCGGTGTCGGTACTGGCTCAAGCCAACCAGTTGCCACAAGTGGCAATGAAGTTGGTCTAATTAATATCAGCCTAAATATTTAAGATTCACATTCGCGAAATTAACGGATGTCGGGAGAGGCCTGTTCTGGGATAAGGCTTCTCTCGGGAAGAGGGGTCGCCCACATATACTCCTCGTCTTAAGCCCACCCCGGGGACACCCGTCCCCGGGGATTTTAGAAGGTGCCTGGTGACTTTTTACACCTACAGCGCGTCAACTTCTAAATGGGATGGACGATTTTTATAAGGGCTAATTCTAAAAACACTTCTTCTCAGACCCTTTTGAATTTTCTCCCAATCATCTTGTCCGGGATCCGTATTCAGCCACTCTAATGTGGAGAAACGCGAGCCCCAAGTTTCCCAGTGAGAATCATCACTGATGGGAATTTCCATCTTTTCTAACCCAAGAAGACTTCTTAATGTCGAGTACCGATAGTCTTCGACCCTGGCACATAACCCTGCTTTCACCGGGTTTCGATATAAGTATTTGTAAGCATGTTGATAGTAGAGCTGATTGGATAAAAGGCTGCGGTGAAATCGTGATCCATAAGTAACATTGACTCTATTACTCAGCGTCCGAAGATCCCTTCCGGATTCCGACATGAAGAACCGCATGGCTTCACTAAGATTTCCCTGTGGTGCAGAGGCGATCATGTGGAAGTGGTTATTCATCAAGACAAATGCATGAATTCGAAGATCAAAAGCCAAGTGGATAAAGTGCAGATGAGTCGTCATCACTCTCCAGACTTGTTCTGGATCGACTGAAAACCAATCACGATTAATGCATCTTGCGGTGATGTGATATGGCAATTCTGTGTGGCAGACGAACTTCTTTCTTCCCATGAAAAGACTGTCTTTCAATTCAAGCTCCTGGATCAAAGCCCCTCAGACCTTTGTTTTGCGTCCGTATTCTGAATTTTTTGATGCGGTGTAGGTGTAAAAAGTCACCAGGCACCTTTTGTTGGTCGGGGCAGACGTTTGGTTTGGCTGGACCTTGGTATTGAAAAATGCCGGGTTTTGGTCTGCTTTTCAGGATCTTGGTCTAGCTTTTACTGGATGATGGTCCAGAAGTGCTAGACGCGACTAAAGCCTTTCAAGACCTCGCCGAAAGGTATGTCAGAAGCAACGACGCAAACCAAGTCGAAGCTCTCGAGGAACCCGCAAGGAGTGATTGCCTTACGAAGATTCGCTTGAGAGAGCCAGACGAAAGTTTGAGTCACCAACGTGTACAACTTGGTCAGCCTAAGTAGGTATAAGGCGGCCGAATTAATGGAGGTCCCACATGGGAATGAGAATTTCTACGAACGTATCCGCTATCAACGCACAGAGAACAATGGTGAACTCTCAGCGTGAAATCGGTAAATCAATGTCACAATTGGCATCTGGCTCCCGCATCAATAAAGCGGCAGACGATGCAGCAGGTTTGGCGATCAGTGAAAACTTGAAATCACAAATTCGCTCTCTAGGTCAGGCTTCCCGAAATGCGAACGATGGTATCTCCATGGTTCAGACGGCAGAGGGTGGTTTGTCTGAGATCTCCAACATCCTGACTCGTATGAGAGAATTGGGTGTTCAGGCTTCTTCTGACACTATCGGTGATACAGAGCGTGGCTTCCTTGATAAAGAGGTTCAGCAATTGAAAGCTGAAGCACAACGTATCACGCAAACAACTAGATTCGGTACAACAAAACTTCTGGATGGTTCCGGCGACAAGTTCGACTTCCAGGTAGGTATCAACAATGACGGTGAAGCAGACAGAATCTCCTTCAACGCCGGTGAAACAGATGCAACAACTTCCAGCTTGGGAATTGAAGGTTTCGACTTCTCTTCCAAAGAGGGAGCGCAAGACGCCCTAGCAGCAGTGGATAAGGCGCAGTCTCAGGTGAACGGTTTCCGCGCAAGTCTCGGTGCCCTTCAAAACAGATTGCAGTCCACAGTGGATAACTTGGGTGTGCAACACGAGAACATCTCCGCAGCCAACTCTCGTATCCGTGATACAGACGTGGCGTCAGCAACAGCGGAGTCCACTCGTAACCAGGTTCTTTTGCAGGCAAATACATCCGTACTGGCTCAAGCCAACGCGATGCCAAACTCTGCACTAAGATTGATTGGTTAATATTAGAATTGTTTTATAAGGATTTGACCTGAGAGGGTACCTCCGTTCCCTCTCGGTACCAACCTACCCAGGAAGACTTTGAGCTTCCTGGGGTACTTAACGGGTTGGGGCATCTTGCGGCACATTTTGAATCTTACAGGCGCCTCGGATCCTCGGGGTTTTTTGCGTTTCATGCAGGAGCACTTCTTGCTTTCTTAGACTTCCTGAAAATTAGGACTTTATATATTGGAACTGGGTTCCGGCCCTGACCAATTTTGGGTTCATTGTCTCTTTTTTAGACATTGTTCCGGGGTTCTATCTTATTTGGGAGTACTTCATGAGTTCCTGGAGCCGTACGTCTGTTGTCATGCTTTTGTGCTCTTCCCTGCTGGTTTCCTGCAGTAAAGAGACAGAGAAAGTCATCGTAAAAGAGTCCCTGCCTCCGGCCAAAATCGAATCCTCTGCACAGGTCAGAAAAAATCTTGTGACCTTTGAAAAGTCATCTTTGGGTAAACTGTTCCTTCTGGTTCCGACTGTTATAGATGGCTCCCGTGCCGCGGCACCAAGTTTCTTTCGACCGCAGTTGATTTCCTTTGAAAGAAACGGTGATCGTATTGCGGTCTTCAATAAAACTGTCCGGGACAGCGTGGAATCCGTCACAGCCGATCAACTTCTGCAGACTTTCGCGGTGGTCGAGGAAACGGACGACAAGCTGGTGTTTGATATGGGGCAGGGGTTCCTGTCCATGAACTATCAAACAGCCATGGACATTCTGATTCCTCAGACTTATGTGGACGTGGAGTTCATGGGTCAAAATAAGAAAGAAACCCACTTTGATATCAAAGATTCTTTCGTGAGCTCACTTTCCATTCGTAATAACTCGATCCTGATGAAGCAGGTTGTGCGAGTCGTTGAAAAGTACAAAAATCCCTATGCCGGAGAAAGAAAAAAAGACGAGCAGGATAAGCTGGCCATGATGGGCATGGCGGCTCCTGAAAAAGTGGAAAGCAGCAAGACTGTCTTCTTTGAAATCAAGCCCTACATTGCCAAAGAGAGCTTCAAAGCCAAGGCCTCGGACGAGCAAAATCGTTTTGGATTCTTTATCAATAACACCTTTGGATCCGGCGAGAACGACATGACGACTCAGATCGCCCGCTGGAGTGTGGCTCCAGAAGACGGGGATATTCGTGTCCTTCTGGATGCGAACGTGCCCGAGGCGATGAAGAGCGCGGTGACAGATGGCGTGACATACTGGAACCGGGTTTTTGGTCGAGATGTGCTCAAGGTGGAATATGGTTATAAAGACAGCGAGCCGCAGACGGATCGGTCCATCGTCATTCGTTGGATCAAATGGGATGAAGGCTTTGGTGCTTATGCCAATGCTCAGGTGGACCCTTTGACGGGTGAGGCCTTCCGCGGATATGTGTACATGACTTCAAGCTTCACAAAGAAGCATGAGTCAGCACAAGTTAATGGCTTCTTTTCTCTAAAGCATGGAAATCTGTGTGGGCTGGTCGTGGATCGTCCGTTGATTGAACAGGAAGATTCAGTGCGAAGTGTGATCGCCCATGAAATAGGGCATGTTTTGGGGCTGCGCCACAATTTTGCCGGCACTTTTGTTCCGGATGCATCGGATCTGGACATTAAGAACGCCGTGGAAAGAGCTTCTCGAGGAGACAATTCAAAGCCAGTCGGTTTAAGTAGCACTGTGATGGACTACACGACAGATGCGCCGACGCTGGTGGTGGGTGGCTACATCAAAAATAATGTGCTTTCTTACGACAAGAAGGCAATAGGCTGGGCGTATGCCGACATCGAATCCGGCAAGGTGAAGCATGCTTACTGTTCGGATGAGCATATCCTGGAAGCCATGATGGGCGAGCGCGAGATCCTTGGCTGCCAACGCCACGATCTTTATGGAAATATCTTCTTTGAGGCGAAGCAAGAGGTCTTGCAAGAGGCCATGAAGGTGATAGACCAATCGCTTGAGACTATTCGCTACGCCAAAAAAGCCGGATTTAAGTATGAGTATAAGCAGTCCGTTGGAGTGAATTTCGTTCCGAGCTTCTCTTTGGCGGAGAAGCTTTATAAGACAGAGAAAAAGAATCTGTTCCTGACAATTGATTCGTTGGTCGGCGGATATCTAAAACCCTATATGAAGTGGGGGGTAGGGGCGCCGGACTTTAATAGTAACGAGTATGGCGAAGGGGATCTTTTGATCGTCGAACAGATCAAGGCGCTGGGAGGCTGGGAGGCTTATCTGAAGTCCCTGAATCCACAGGTGGAAATGGGACCTAACTTCTTCTTTAATCAGGCTGAGGCTGCGATTGCCGCAGGCAAGTTGAATAATCTGGGCCTGAGTGAAGGTGAAGTGTCAGTGGTGAAGGAAGGTCTTCGTGAGGCCGCCGCCAGAATGGATCAGAATGTTGGCGGCCAGGTTGAAAAACTAATGGATCTTAGCAGGCTGCGAGACTCCTTGAAAATCACCCCGTAGTCAGCATTCCACTGGCAACACCCGTGACTGTCTCGCGCAGCAGTTTGATGTCCTTCTTTTCAAGAGCAATCAACTGCAGCACATTCAGTGGATGAATCAACGGGGAACGCAGGCGGATGCTGGTTTCTAGCCACAGTCGATACCAAAGCAAACTTTTTTCTCCGGTGATCTCCCGGACACATTTGATGGCTTCCGCATATTCAGTGCGGAAGCTTTTTTCGTATTTGGCAACCGTATCCGCGGAAAGCTTTGAAGAGCGCAGATACATGAAGAACACGTCGAGTTCGATCTTTTCCAAGGTAAAACCGACAGCCTTGACGTAGGTGCGGAACATGGAGGATTCTTTGAAAGCCCGGCGGTATTGATTTTTCTCATTCACGGTTAGATTCGTCCAGAAGGCACCCAGTCCCCACCACGTCGGGAATAACGCCCGAGTTTGGGTCCAGCACAGCACCCATGGAATTGCGCGCAGACTCTTGAGTTGAACCGAGCCCTGCCGTTTTGAGGGGCGGGAGCCCATGCGCAGGTCTTTCATGAAAGAATACGGCGTGGCCTTTTCGATCAGTTCTAAGAAGTCCTCCTGCTTCAGAATATTCTGGTAACTGGTTTGTACCGAATCAGCCAGCGTTCGCAGGGCTTTTTCTGTCCTGACAGAACCACGCATGGCGGGTTTCTTTTTACGGGCATCTCGGTTTTGCACCAGAAGATTCAACTGTCGCTGCAAAATAGCCGGAGAGTTGTAATTACGATAAATCATTTCTCCTTGTACGGTCATCTTGACGGTCTTCATCGCAGACAATGGCCACCATTCGGTTTGTTCCTGTATAGACCCGCCACCGCGCTCAATGCTGCCTCCGGAGCCATGGAAGAAAATAGGCGTCAGGCCGTGGGTTTCAATGGTTTTTTCCAAGTTTCCGATGGCGGATTGAATCAGATAACGGGATGGAAAAGCGCCATTTTCCTTGGCCGAATCCGAATAGCCCAGCATAACCTCAATCTGAGCTGACCAGTGTTTTTTGACCAGTTGCACGTTCCTGGGTTTCCCCAGAAACGCTGTGATGATTTCTTTGGAGTTTTTTAAGGAGCGTGAACTTTCAAATAGCGGAACCACGGGAAGACGAGGGGCTTTGAGAAACCTTGAACTCAAACGAACTCCTGCGTCGATATCCTGCGCGGACTCGCACTGGCTCAGAACGAACCCTCGCACATAATTCCGGGGACTGTGATCAGGGCAAAGTCGCGCCAAAGTCTGCAGCATACGAGAGATATTTGTCTGTTTGTCTGGCTGGGCGAGTGCTTCGTGAACCAAGGAGCTGTCCTCGCGAAGTTCCAGGGGGACGACCAGGCCAGGAAAGATCTTGAGCAGGTAGCGAATGCGGTTCAGCGGCTCGGATTCGGCGCCAAACAGGCGATTTTGTTCATGGGAAAGATGTTGCAGAGATTCCGTCAGCCGATGCACTCGACCGGCATCTCCAGCGGAAATGCGGCGGACTTTTATCAGGTGAGCCTTTACTTGCTGCGCCTGTCGTTGCAGCTTCTGAATGTGTTGACGATGCTCCAGTCCGGAACGTGCCAGAGGCGAAATCTCTGCAAGATACTGAGAAAATTGTCGAACAACCCACTGATGCAGGCGCAGGCGGGACATGCCCAGGCTTCCCAGCATGGTTTTTTCATTTACTCCGGGATGTCCGTCCTTGTCTCCGCCGACCCAGGTGCGGATATAGAAGGGATGCCGTTCCTGGCGTTGTTGCAGGTAAATTTCAATGACATTGTCTTGCAACACCAACGAGTAAATATATTCAGCTTCGTCCATCACGCTGGGCTTTCGCTGTTTGGACATGGGGAGGTTCCAGGCCATTCTTAGCAGGGAACGCAGTTGATGGGTTTGTGAAGGCTGTTCTGAGTTCAGGCGTTGCACCAGCAGGTCATGAATTTTGCGGAGGTAAATAAGCATGTCGCTGTTGCGGGATTCTGTTGGGTGCGCCGTCAGGACGTGAATCACACGACCGTAAGAATATTTTTCCCTCTTAATAGCTGCGGAACTTTCCTCTTCCAGACGGTGGGTGCGATAAGCGGATTCGCAAGCGTTGATCAGTTCCAGCATCAGAGCAAACGAGTGGGCAATGCCAAAGCGTTCTTGATCAGAGAGCTTTTCCAGCTGCGCTTTTAGTTTTAGTAATCCTTGTAGGTGATTGCTGGCAGGCGATTTTACATAGCGGCGAATCTTTTCAATGCGATTGAAGGCAGCGGCCCCCAGTTCGGCGCGGATGACATTTCCTAACTCGGTGACCGACCAATCCACAAGAGAGGTGAGTTCTTTGGCAAGTTGCTGCTGCATGGGGGAGCCTCCTCTACATAGGGACAGGGTACGCCTCTTTCATTCGTCTAGGTAGCACGTTTATTTTCTGGGCAAGAGTCTTGGATTGATGCGCTATAGCCAGAAAAAACAACCAGGCACCTTTTGGGGGAGGGAGGATGTGCCGATAAGATGGGCATGAATATCAAGGGACTGATCTCTAACATTTTACCGAATAACGAGGTTCGCAATGTCGAGTCCATCGGTAAAACTATCAAGTCCGATTCCACTCATGATCGCGATGCCAACGGGCAAGAACAGTATCAGAGTCAGGAACAGCCTCATCGCGAGCCGATGACAGAGGAGCAGCTGGAGAAATCCATGGAGCATCTTCGCAATCTTCCGGCGATGAAAGAACACAAGTGGACTGTGGAGCTTGAGGTCACAGAAAGTGGACGCTTCGTTCTTGTGAAAGACAATCTGGGCACCTTGATACGTCGTATTCCCGAATTGGAGCTGTGGACTTTACCCTCGGATGACTCTCCAAGAGGACAGCTACTTAAGCGTTCTGCATAAGTTTTCATTTCCGAAAGAGCATTTGATTCCCGGATGGAGGTCCAGCAAAAAGACCTGCTGTCAAAATCCCTGCTGCGTAAAATTCATTAGAGCCCTGAAAGCCTTGCCACTGGCCTTTCCTAGAGACATTTAATTGACTCACGGTTGCTGAATCATTTTGACACAATGAATTCATGGCAGGATTCCGAATTACAGGCATGGCCTCTGGGCTACCACCAAATATCGTTGAGCAGCTGATGGATGCTGAACGTATTCCTGTGAAACAGATGGAAGCCGGTCGCGCCAAGCAAGAGGACAAACTCAAGCTGGTGCAGGATCTGGAAACGAAGGTCAATGATATCACCAAGAATCTGGGTGAGTTGACATCGACCAGCGGATTTATCGACAAAAAGTTCCTGAGTGGTGATCCCAATGTGGTGGATGGCCTGGTCGATCCGCAAAGTGCAATTCCAGGGGACTATGCGATTGAAGTCGTGCAGCTGGCGCAGAAGCCGGCGGCGATCTCCAACGGTTTCCCGGACAAAAATGAAACTCAGATGGGGACTGGATATATTAAATTCCAGACTCCGGAAGGAACAAAGGAAGTTTATATCAATGGCAGCAACTCCACGTTGGAGGGGGTGGCCAAGCAGATTAATGCTTCTAATGTGGGACTCAAGGCGCAGGTGCTGGAGGATCGCAAAGACAGCGAGAATCCATTCAAGCTGCTGGTTTCCGGTTTGGCGACTGGAAGCGACAGTCAGGTGAGCTTCCCGAAGATCTATCTTCTGGATGGCGATCAGGACATGTACTTCGATGAATCCCGCAAGGCTCAGAACGCGAAAGTGAAAGTCGACGGATTTGAGATTGAACTTCCTGACAACAAATCCACGGATTTGGTGCCGGGTGTGACTTTGGATTTCAAATCAGCGGCTCCGGGGCGCGAGATTCGTCTTTCTGTGAAAGAGAACCTCGAAGTCATCAGCGGCAAGATTAAAAGCTTCGTTGATGCTTATAACGCGGCTTTGGAGTTTATCCAGAAGCAGAACAAGCTGCAGGCCGGAAACGGCAAGAATCCGTCACTGGGCCCTTTGGGTGGTGACGGGATGTTGCGCTCAATTGAAAACAGTCTGCGCCGGGTGATTCTGAATCCGCAGATGGGCGTGGAGTCTCCGATTCGCCGCGTGGGTGAGCTGGGGATTGAGTTCAACCGAAACGGTACTTTGAACTTTTCCCAGGACAAGTTCAATAAAGTACTGCAGGCCAATCCCCAAGGGGTGGCTGCCTTCCTGAGAGGGGATGGCTTTAACACCGGTTTTGTGGTCACGGTCAAGCGTGAGATTGGAAATCTGGTGAATGGGCAGTTCGGCACCATTTCCAACCGCAAACGCGGTTTGGAGGATCGTATCAAGCAGGTGAACAACCGTATTGAGACGAAAGAACGCCAATTGGAAAGAAAAGAAGACAGCCTAAGACGTAAGTTTGCGGACCTGGAGCAGAAGATGTCTGCCTTGAATGCGCAACAGGCGAAGTTTGCGGCAATGGCGCAACCACAGGGTTAAGAGCGTTGATTTTTGAACATGATGGAGTGAGGGGCTATGAATAAGAATGCGTATCAGAAGTACAAAACAACTTCCGTGCAAAGTGCCAGCAGGGAAAAAATCCTGCTGATGCTATACGAGGGTGCCATTAAGTTTACCAAGCTGGCGATCAAGGCCGCAGAAGAAAAGAAGATCGCCGATCGCGGCATGAATATCGGCCGTGCCTTCGACATCATTATGGAGCTGAACAACACCCTGGATCACAAGGTCGGTGGTGAAGTCGCTAATCAACTGGAACAGCTCTATATGTTCATGATGGAGCAGTACACGAAAGCCAACATCTCTGGCAGCCCAGAGCCGCTGAAAGAGAATCTGAAGCTTCTCAACACTCTTTATGATGGTTGGGTTCAAGCCGTGGAAAAACTGAAACAAGAAGCCAACAATACAGATAAAAAAGCGGGTTAAGAATGAGTCACTGTGGAGGGGACATGACCAGAATCATCACGTTGTTGAACGAAAAGAATCACTACCTCGAGAAGTTCTACTCTTTGAATGAAGTGGAGTTGGCGAACTTTGCCCAAGGGCAGTTCGACAATCTGGAACACTTCTATCAAACCCGCGATAGAATTCTGGATGTTCTGAAATATGTGGATGCGCAGATCGAAAAGGCTCACGACGAAATGGGGGCTGGAGCCGTCATTCCGGAAAATGAACGCCGCGAGGTGAAGGAAGCCCTGGCTATCAAAGACGAGTATGTAGCCCGCATTATCGAGCAGGATATTCAGGTCCTGGCGTGCATTGAAATGGCCAAGAACTCCATCATCCGTGAATTGCAGGAAGTCCGCCGCAGCCGTAAAGCAGTCGGTGGTTACAAGACCAAGACCTTCAATCAGCGTCTGGATGAAGAGGTCTAGGAAAAAAATTCCTGACAAAAACATGACGGCAGATTCGGTCAAAGAGTCAAACAACTGGCTGAGTCTGCCTCAGAATCAATTAAAGCACAAAGCACCCTTTGGCATCTGTGTTGCTCCTTCAATTCTGCGCGAGGAGATCACGTCAGATGTTGGAAAATCAGATCGTTCAAAAGTCCAGTGAAATTTCTGGTATTAATTCAAATCCTGAAAGCTATCAGGATGCACCCAAAATTTATTTTGATCCGCAACAGGCTATTGCCGACTTCGAAGCGGAAGTGTCTGAAGTCAAAGAAGAAAAGATTGTCGATGAGCGCGTAGCTAAGTTCATTCGCAATGCACAAGTGCTGATGAAGCACCGTGAATATCCTCTAGCGATGAATCTTCTCAGAGAAGCCTCCAATAAGGATTCCAAGAATCCGGCGACTTTGAACATGCTGGCAAACTGCCTTGATAAGATGTCACGCAGCTCAGAGTCTTTGATTGTACGCAAGACTTTGGCGGAAGTGGATTATGGTTTTGAAAGTTTGCATGGCTATGCCACCGCTCTGTATAAAGCGGGCCGTGACCAGGAAGCTTTGGATAAGTACTACGAGGCGCTGGCCGTTCTGACTGAAGAGACCTCCACGCTGTTTGAGACTTACAAAAACATGGGTAATATTTTTGTGCGTCAGGGTGATTTTGACGGGGCGGAAGAATACTATAATAAGGCCTACACTCTGAATCCTCAGTCGGATGTATTATTGGTGAATTTCGGCACACTGGAAGTGCAGCGCAATGATTATGATAAGTCTTTGTTCTGCTTCCGCAAGGCTGTTGAAATCAATCCAGAAAACGACAAGGCCTGGGTGGGACTTGCCATGGTACACAGTCAGTTCGGCGATCTTGAACTGGCCTGGGCAAACATTGAATCTGCTATTGATATCAATCCACAAAACCGAACGGCTGTTCATCTGGCGGCGAACTGGGGTCTGCGCGATGGTAAGTTACAAAAAGCCATCGAAGCGCTTCAGGGTTATCTTGCCAGTGTGGAAGAAGACGAGGATATGTCGCTGGTTCTGATCAACTTGCTGTGCAGCGCAGGTCAGGTGGATCAGGCTTTGCTGGAAATGGAACGTGTCCTTCTTTGGAATCCGGATCATCAGGAAGTTCGTAACTTGAAAAAGAAAATCATCGCTTCACAGAAGGTTGCTTAACATGTCAATGATCACATTTTCTGAAAACCACGAATCTTCATTGATTGCTTTTGAAGAAGGTCAGCCTCTGGCCTCTTTGCAGGACCCTCGTGGTGAGGGCTTGAAATGGGCTTACTCTTTGGGTGTTTTGCCGGCCGAACATGTCATCGTTGTCGGTTTGGGTGCGGGTTTCCATGTGGCCGCACTGGCTGACGTCGACCCGGATGTGCGTATCACGGTGGTTGAATCCCGCGAGTCTCTGATCCCGGTGTTCCGTTCGCAGTTCCCCGAGCTTGAAGAACGCGTCGAAATCCGCGTGGTTCAGGATGCTCAGGAACTTTTCAAGTCCGACCTTTTCCAGGAGATCCTGAATCATCGCTCTTTCGTTCTGTCTTTCCGTGAGTGCTGGGGTCAGCAGGCGGACTTCTTCGCCGAACTTTTCTCTCACATGACAGGTCGTTCTTTGGATTCTTTGAAGTATCATTTCCAGGAGTTCGGCATCAACATGAAGGCCCTGTACAATCTTCCTCGTCATAATTTGTCCATTAACGACATTACACCTGTAGTGGAAACATCGGCGATGGCTGAAAAGCAAAAGCAGATGTTTCGAGTGCTCGGTGAGCTGGTGAAATAATGAAAATTCTGGTTCTTTCCCTTTTAAGGCTTGGTGACATCATTCAGCAGGAACCGCTGTTGCGCGCTTTGCGTGCGAAGCATCCTGAGGCGGAGATTCACCTTCTGGTCAACCGTCAATTTTCTCAGGTGGAAAAACTGCTGCAGGGACTGGTGGATCGCTATATCTATTTTGATCGCGAAATGATTCAGCGAGGCCTAGGGGAAGGCGGATTCAACATTCTTTGGTCTTTTTCTCAGGTGCAGGAGCTGGTGAAGTCCCTGGATGTCGAGAACTATGATATGGCATTTAACTTCACTCACAACAAGCTTAGCGGCTATCTGCTGGGGGCGTTGGAAATTCCTGTGAAAAAGGGTCTGTATCACAGTGAGGGGCGTTTCCGAGGTTTGGATAACCGCTGGATTCGCTACTTCAATGAACGTTTCGCGGGTTCGCAAAAGTCACTTTTCCATTACGTCGAACTTTTGGGGAATTCATTTGATTTGCCGGTTCAGCCGCAAGTTCGCGGAGAGAAAAAGAAAAACAAGCGCATTTTGTTTCAGTGCCTGACCAGCAATGAAAAGAAGAACTGGGGGCTAGAGAACTTTGCCCAGTTGAAACGAACTATTGAAGTCGCCTTGGTGGACTATAAGGTTCAAATCCTGGGGGCGTCTTTTGAAAAAGAGACTTTGCTGCAAGCCTTTGCGGAGAAGGATCTGTTGATTTGTGATCTCAATGAGGCCCGTCGTCACCTGCAGGATTGCGCCCTTCTTGTGACCGGTGACACCAGTATCAAGCATCTGGCGGCACAACTGGGGACTCCCCTGGTGGAGCTTGTCTTGGGAAGCAGTGATGCCACGAAGACCGGAGCCTTCATTCAAGGGGTTCGAATGCTGACAACGCAGGTGCCTTGTTCACCGTGCGGGCATTCTCAAGCCTGTTCTCAGCCAAGTCATTTGTGCGCGCAGGATATAACAGTTGAAAAGGTTTTTGAGGCGGTGTGGGACGAGCTGAGTGATGAAAAACATCAGGTGACCCAGTTTGCCCAGGCCCTGGAACGGGCCACTTGGAAGACCTATCTGGATCAAGCGCCTGCATCCCTGCTGACCGCTGTTCAAGGGCTGTTGCGGGAGCAACCCCAAAAAGGTGCCAAAGAGATCCTTGCGGACTTTGCTGAACGGACAGATCTGTTTAAGAGCTGGCAGGCGAGGATCCAGGAGGCTCTGCCTTCCAGGGAAATGATGCTGCAGAAGAAGTCGGTGCAGGCGTCGGAAATGGCGGACCTGGTTTTGGTGGCACAGGAAATTGTGCGCTCCAAAAAGGACGAAGCCGGCTACTTCCAGGGTTTTGTGGAAGCCCTGATTGCACGTTATACCCAACCGGTGCAGATCGTGGACCGTGTTTTGACCGCCTTGCAGGAGCAGGGCGAGTTGTTAACTATCCGTGAGGATATTTACCGTCACTTGCAATCTCTCTCCAGGGAAGGAGCATACTATGCAAAAGGAATTGGACAATTACCTATCAGCGGCTTTGAAGAGACTGGAAAAAGCCTCCAGCGAAATCCTGAAAACGCAGAGCTATAGTAAAGAAGCTGAAAAAATTCAAATGCTCAAAGAGCTTGTGAAGGAACAGATCAAAAATGAAAATACTCGTTCTGCAACTCGCTAGATTGGGCGATATCTATATGACGTGGCCGGCACTGCAGGGCTTGCGTCGTATGTATCCGAAGGCCGAGATCCATCTGCTGACACGTCCTCGTTTTGAAGGGGCTTTAATGGGTCTGCAGGCGGTGGATCGTCATTGGTCTTTGCCCTCCAGTGAAATCCTGACTCCACTGGTTCAGGCAGAACCGGATATTGAAGCCTCTTTGCAGGAAATGGATCGTTTTGTGAGCGAGTTGAAGTCGGAAGGCTTTGACCGAATAATTAACTTCACATTTTCTCCGTTTTCCAGCTACCTGACCCATGCAGTTTCTGAGTTGCATACCGAGGTTCAGGGATACACCCGCTTTAAAGATGGCAGTTTGTGTCTGGCCGATGAGGTCAGTGCTTATTTTTATGCCCAGGTGGGTTTGGACAAACCCAACCGGGTACACGTGGCCGATGTCATGGCCTCAATGATTGAACTTCAATATACGGAAGCGGACTGGAGCATTGCCGAGATTCCGGAATGCAAGTTGACGCTGCCGGAACGCTATCTGGTTTTGCATGTGGGCGCCAGTGATGCCAACAAAGCTTTGTCGGCGGGGGCCTGGGTGCGCGCACTTCGTCAGTTGGCGCGGCAGTTTACAGAGCTGCCGGTGGTTTTGATCGGTTCTGCGGGGGAAGCGCCGGTGGCATTGCAGATTGAAACTGAAGTGAAGGAACTTCAGTTTGTAAATTTGGCCGGCCGCACGCAGATGTCCGATTTGTTTGCGATTCTTAAAAATGCGGAATTGCTGATCGGTTGCGACAGTGCGCCGATTCATGTGGCGTCTTTGACGGACACCCCGACTTTGAACATCAGTGTCGGACCGGTGAACTTCTGGGAAACGGGTCCGAAAGCCAGCTTGGGCTTTATCTATCGCGCAGAAAATCAGGAAATACTGGTGCCGGAACAGGTGGGAGCCGCGATTGCGAACCTCTTGGCAGGTCATGTGGATCCGGGGCTGATTGTTCGAAGTGGCGGTCTTGTGAGTTATGCTCGCGAAGAATCCGTGGCCGAGCGATTCCAGTGGGACCTGGTTCAGGCACTTTATCTGGGGGGTGACTTCCCGGTGGCCGAGCGCATGGAAATTGTTCAGGGGGCGATGAAGCTCAATGATATCAACAATTTTGCTATGGAGCAGTTGGGACTGTTGCCGACCCTAGGGGTGGAGAAGGTGGCTCCGTTCCTGGACAGTGCTGAAGAAGTTATTTCAAATATTAGCCGAATGGTTCCGGAATTGAGTCCTTTAGTAAGCTGGTATCATGCGGAAAGAATCCGCATTGCCCCCGGCACGCTCGAGGAAATCCGTACCGCAACTTTGAATGTGCATGAGCGTTTGAAACGCCATCTTCATGTATACATTCCGCATGAGGCACTCAAGGAAGAGGTAGGCAATGGAGCGCTTTAAAGTCAGCGGAGAGGATCTTCGCAATTTTTATCAAGAGAACATTTCTTTGGCCAAAGTCTTTAGTGATATCGAACAGGATCTAAGACACACCAACCAAGTGGTGTGTCGCTATATCGTCAACGGTCTGGAAATCGCCGAAGCCGACGAAGCCCGTTTTTCCACAGTGACTTTGGAGCAGATTGAAACTCTGGAGTACCTGACTGAAAACAGCCGTGATCTGACCGCACTGGTATTGCGCGGCTGGATGGAGGCTTTGCCGGAACTGATGCAAAGAACGGAGAATCTGGCTAAGCGCATGCGCGTTCAGGGATTGAGTGGTCTGCTCAAGCCCATTCACGATCTGGTGCAGAACTGCGAATTCCTGATCGACAGCGCCATGACGATCAAAGAAACCATGGGAGATCAATTCCTAGGGGGAAGTCCAGTTCGCTGGGAAAAGACCGAAGCTGAAAGTAAAAGAACGGTTCTTGAGGCTTTGCGCGCTTTGGAAAACAAGGATTTTGTTCTTTTAGCCGACGTCCTGGAGTATGATTTGAACAATGTTCTTCAGATGTGGCTGGACCACTTGAGAGTGTTGGAGAAATCACTGAATGGCGAGTACTCAGGGTCTTATTTCGATTCCGAACAAACTGGATCCAATCCTGTGGGTCGGAAACGTATCGCCAATTAGACTGCCGAATTTCTTCCCGTTTCAAAAGCGGGAGGTTGAGATCATATTCAGAGCCTCCACCAGTGAGGCTCTGCCTCTTTTGCAAACCCAGCGATTTTCCTCGATCTTGGTCCAGGGTTCTTCGGACAGTGATGCCTTGGAGTTCTTATTTAAAGCTCGCACTTTGCAGCCAATGGCGCCGCGCTTGTTGATTGCAGAGGATCTGAATGAACAGGAAGTGCGCGAGGGCATCAATAAGGCTCAAGTTTATCGTTTTATGCGCTGGCCACTGTCGGAGCACGAGATCTGGGAGCAGCTGGATCTGGCGTTGCAACGCCATTCGATGTTTTTATCCCGCTCCCTGCTGCTGAAGGAATCCTCCCACCAGAACAAACAGCTGGAAGCTCTGACCCATTCGTTAGAGGCGATGGTCGAAGAAAGAACCCAGTACATCGAAATGTCCCACCACGAGGAAAGTGAGAAACTGAATCGTGAGAGGCAACTGATCCGGTTTATCAAGGATCTGGCGACGCAGACCTCTTTCGAGGATATTCTGGCGATCCTGCGCAAGGAGCTTCGCAAGTTCCACAAGATGGGTGACCCCATCTTGTCGTTCCGCCTGGGGGGCGCGAAGACCTTTTTCTTAAGCTTCCAGTCCGGGCATTTCACCCAAACTGAAACGGCCAGCTACTTTGAGTTTCCTAAAGCAGCCCAGGTGCCAAGCCCCGAGCTGACCCGCTATTTTGCGAATCACTTTGGGAGACCTTTTATCAAAGCCTATATTGTGCCCTTTGAGCTGCGTCTGACCAGTCACCTGACCAGCGGGCAGGGTGAGGCTATTTTATGTATTGAAAACTCTTTGAACGACAAAGAGATGGGTCCTTTCATGGACTTTATGAGCGATCGGGTGCGCCCCTTAAGTATGGCCCTGGATCGCGTTCTTTTGGAAAGTCAGCTTTCAGGATTTTCCTATCGCTGGGAAAAAACTTTCGATGGTATGCGTGATCCGATTGCGATTGTGGACATTGACTACAATGTAGTTCGCGCCAATCGCAAGTTCAGCGATCGTTTTATGCACAATAAATGTCATGAAAGCTTTGCTCGTCGTAATGCCGCCTGTGAGGGGTGTCCGGTGCCGCAGGCCCTGAAAGACGGTGCGCCAGCGGCAGGTCAGATTCAGGTGGATGGGCGGATTTATCAGGTGCATAGCTATCCGGTTCTTCTGGATCAAAGCACAAGACCCACCAACGTTGTGAATCAGTATGTGGATATCACTCAATCGCGCGAGTTGTACCTGCGCATGTTGCAAAGTGAAAAAATGGGTGCGATCGGGATGCTGGCGGGCCATATCGCCCATGAACTGAATAATCCTCTGACAGGTTTGCGTTCGTTGTCACAGGTTTTACTGCAAGAGGCAGAGCCTGGCAGCAACCTGCATTCGGATCTGGTGGAAATCGAAAAGGCCACCGCCCGTTCGCAAAGAATTATCAAAAATCTTCTGGATTTCTCAAAGGGCGAGGATCAGCCGTCCGAATACATTAGCGTCGATGAAGTGGTCGAAAGAACCCTGCCGATGCTGAAGTCGGCGCTGCGCACCCATCGTCTGGAAGTGGATTTGGAAACTTTAGGGCAGACAGTTTATGTGGAGCCTCATCTTTTGCAGCAGGTGGTCTTTAATTTGATTAACAATGCCTGTCAGGCGATGAAAGAAGCCGGACGTCTGAGTGTGAGAACCCGTCACGATCAGGGGCATGTGTATCTGGAAATTGAAGACACCGGGCCGGGGATTCCAGAGGACATTCGCCGTCGTATTTTTGAGCCTTTCTTTACGACAAAAAAAGAGGGACATGGTACGGGTCTTGGGTTAAGTATGTCTAAGTCAGTCATCGAAAAATTCGGGGGAACCATCGAGTTCCGTAACGTCGAGCCGCATGGCACTTGCTTTGTGATCATGCTGCCGCAAAGGAATGCGCCGTGAAGATTTTGATTGTGGATGATGAGGCTCTGGTGCGTCGCTCTTTGAGCCGTGCCTTAAAAGGCAAGGGTCATGATGTCGTGGAAGCTGTGGACGGCAATGAAGGTCTGCAGTTGTGGCAGAGCTCCAAGCCCGATCTGGTTTTTTTGGATGTTTTGATGCCGGGTCGAACCGGACCTGAAGTCTTAAAGGAAATGCGCGAACAGTCCGAAGCCAAGGTGATCTTGATGTCGGCGTTTGCCGGTGAACATAACATGGAAACGGCTTTGCAAATGGGGGCCAATCTTTTTGTACCCAAACCATTTGAAGATATTTTTGCTGTCGTTAAGATGGCCGAGGATTTGGAAAAATGAGAATTATTGCGGGGAAATATCGTGGACACCAGTTGGTCTCTTTCAATGCAGACCATATCCGCCCCACAACCGATCGAGTCAAAGAGACCTTATTCAATAAATTGCAGTTTGAAATTGAAGGCTCTCGTGTGGCCGATCTTTTCTGTGGCACGGGGAATCTGGGAATTGAGGCCCTGTCCCGTGGTGCTGAGTTTTGTACGTTTGTGGAAAAGAATCCGAAGTCTTTGGCGATCACTCGTCAGAATTTTGAAAAGCTGCGCGTGCCTGCTTCGGATTACAAGATCGTCAATATGGACGTGATTGCCTTCCTGAAATCTTATTCGGGAGAGCCTTTCGACATCATTTTTGCCGATCCTCCATTCACTGAAAAAATGGCTCATGCAGTGATGGAAGCGGCCAGTGGCAGTGTGGCCTTTGGGCCAACGACTTTGCTGGCCATAGAATCACAGGCTAAAGAAAGAATGGAAGATCGCTACGGCGCACTGGTTCGTTACAGCAAAAAAGAATATGGCGACAAGATCTTGAGTATGTTCTGCCACGAAAGTGCTTTGCAACAGGAAGAGGAAAACCATGAGTAGAATTGCCGTTTATCCGGGAAGCTTTGATCCGATCACCATGGGACATGTGGATATCATCAACCGCATTTCGCCGCTTTATGATCAGGTGATCGTTTTAGTTGCGCAATCTTCCCAGAAGCAGAGCATGTTCACTGGCGAAGAACGTAAACAGTTGATAGAAAAGTCTCTTGCGCATCTGAAGAACGTCAAAGTCGACATCTTTGGTGGCCTGACGGTGGAATACATGAAGAAAGCCAAAGCTCAGGTGATTGTGCGTGGTCTGCGAGCGGTGGTCGACTTCGAGTACGAAATGACCATGGCCAATATGAACCGCAAACTGGCTCCCGACTTTGAAACGATGCTGGTTTTTGCCAGTCCCGAGTACTACTACATCTCTTCACGAGGTGTGAAGGAAGTGGCGGCCAATGGTGGCGCTTTGAAGGACCTGGTTCCGGACATCGTGATTGATGCCATGAATGAAAAATTGAAAAGATAAAGATAAAGATAAAGGAGTGTGTCTTGATCCAGCTTTCCAAAAGAGCACAAAATCTAAAGCCTTCCCCAACGCTTTTCTTGGTGGCTAAAGCAAAAGAGCTGGCGGCCCAGGGCCATGATGTGATCTCTTTGACGGTTGGTGAACCGGACTGGCCCACTTTCGCGGGCCCTTCCCAGGCGGGGATTGAAGCCATTCAAAAAGGCATTACCAAGTACACTCCCGCCAATGGAACCGTCGAACTTCGCAAAGCCATTTCACAGAAACTGAAGAACGAATTGGGCTTTGAATATTCGCCCAAGGAAATCACAGTGGCCTCAGGTGCGAAGTACATAATTTTTTCCGCCCTGCAAATGATCTGCTCACCCGGGGATGAAGTGGTGATCGCAACTCCTTATTGGGTCAGCTATCCGGCAATGGTGGAGCTGGCTGATGGGGTTCCGCATATCGTCGAGTGCGGTGAAATTGAAAACTTTAAAATCACCCCGGCAAAGTTGGAAGCCGCTATCAATGCCAAAACCAAAGGGTTCTTATTCTGTTCACCCAGCAATCCGACGGGCCTGCAGTATTCGGCGGAAGAGCTTAAGGCGCTGGCGGAAGTTCTAAGAAAGCATCCGCAGGTGGTGATCATCTCTGACGATATTTACAACCGTCTGGTCTTTGATGGCAGCCTGGTGGCGCCGCATATTTTGACGGTGGCACCCGATCTGAAGGATCGTTGTGTGTTGGTGAACGGTGGATCTAAGGCGTATTCGATGACGGGGTGGAGAATCGGCTGGGCGGCGGGCCCGGAGCGTCTGATCACGGCGATGGCAGATTATCAAAGTCAAAGCACCGGCTCGCCCTCCAGTATTTCACAGCACGCTTTGATGGAAGGAATTAGATCATCTGAGGCGGACATCGCTGAGGTTGTGAAAAAACTGGTGGCGCGTAAGAACAGCGGTCTGAAGGAGCTGGCCACAGTTCCCGGATTTAAAACGGCAGAGCCGCAAGGGGCCTTTTATTTCTGGGTCGATATCCGAGCCTGTCTGGGAAGAACCTATCAGGATCGCGTGATTCGGACCTCCAAGGACTTCTGTGATGTGCTGTTGGAGAAGTTCTTTGTCGCCACCGTGCCGGGAGCCGAATGTGGGACCGAGGGGTATATGCGTCTGAGCTTCGCGGTTTCGGAAGAAACCATGAAACGAGGCATCGCCCGCATGAAAGACTTCGTGGGGCAGTTGGTTTAATCAGATCGATCATAGGAAATAAAAAAGGCGTTGATCTCTCAACGCCTTTTTTTATTTTAGAGCTTTAAATCTTAAAACAGATTGCGGAAGAAGGACATGATGCGGGCAAAGAAGCCTTCTTCTTTCAGAGGAATCACTTTTCCGCCCACGGAGCTCGGAGCGCGGTTGTCGGCGCACTGGTAAGTCACATCAATGGTTTTACCAGCCGGAACCGGCGTGCTGAAGATCAGGTTCATGCCTTCGATGCGGGATTCAACCACCCCAATACTTGGTGTGATAGTCACATTCACCGCGCCAATGGGGGTGCATTCCAAAGGAATAGAGCTTAAAGAATCTTTGATCTTATCAATGAACAGATTCAGGTTCGTGGAATAATCGCTGTCACAGATACTTCCGATACCACCGCCTGTCAGGTTGGACAGTTCGGCATACTTAAAGCCATAGTGGCTTTTTGCAGAACCGGTGTCTTGCGCCTGCTTACAGGCGGAATCACCCGGTTTTACGATGATCGAGTTCACGGTGAATCGGCGATCGGCCCCAAAAGTTTGGCGGACATAGTCCACAAAGACCTGTGGTTTGTCTTCGTTTTCCAACGGTTTCAGTTCGCCTGTGTAAACCTGCTGGGAAGCATCGCCCCCGATGCTGCGTTCGTCTTCATCAGAAATAATGATGAAGGCAATCGCAGAGTCCTGACGATAGCAGCCATTGTTCGGGGTTTCATTGTAGTCACCGTTATAGACGTGGTGATAGGCCGCTTTAATCGCGCGCTCATCGTCAGAGTTCTTCCAGCCCGCATCGATATATTCCATCGTGTGCACGAAGACACTGTTCAGGTCAGAAGAGCTTGTTTTTCTAAGGACCATGCCCAGCTGATAACTTTCAGTGGCACTGTTTTGCCAGAAGATTGAAGCCCCCCAGGCAGAATCTGTCGCACTGACGGGCAGAGCGCGCGTCACGGTCGCACACATTTGCCAGTCAATATTGGACGCCTGAAGCTTATTGACGAAGGAGGAGAGCTTCGCCGCCAACTTCAAGTTGTCCGGTTTCATTGAGTTGGAGTCATCGACAATCAGAACGATATCCAGTTTATTGTCGGTGGCCTGAACTTGATTTGAGTAGTGAACATCTCTGAGCGGAATATTCGGGGTTGGAGTCGGCGCAATGCCAGTTCCGTCCGTATCTACATCATCAGAAGATGGCGCAGAAAATTTTACAGGTCCACAGGCGGATAGGGCCAACACCAGCAACAGTGAGGTCCAACGAACCCCACGCCATCTTTTCAACGACATAATACAAACTCCCCTTTGTTGCATAATAACACACTGAATTTTCTGTCCCAAAGCGATCTGGGGTCTAGGTCCTGCTTTGATACATTTAGGACCTAGGTCTCATTGTGAGACGGACCAAGCCCATCTAAACTAAAGGAGTGCTGTAGCCGGGGAGGCGATGGGTGAGCTTTTGGGTCTTATTACAAATTCTGGTGAACTTGATTCTTTTGGCCGGGGTCGTTGGTATGTGGGTGCGCTTAAATCGTCCGCCAAAAGATGATCCACGCCTCAGCAAGGGTCTGCAGCTTCTGCAAAGCAAGATCGCGGTTTTAGAAGATCTGTCAGATCGCACTGAAACCCAGGTCAATCAACTCACCGCCTTGTTGGAACAAAAGGTCAAAGACATCCAGGCCAAGATTCAGGCAGCAGACAAACAAATCAGCAAAATCGAACAAAATATGCAAAAGAGTCTGGAAGTGGCCAAGATCTTCCAGGATCGTATTCCCCACACGGAAATCATTGAACGTCAGAATACTGTAAAATATGTCAAAGCCGCGCGCATGGCCCATCAGGGAATGAGTGTGGATGAAATCGCTCGCGAAGTGGATCTGTCCCGTGGTGAAATTGAGTTTATCGCCAAAGTAAACCGCGACCAGCTGATGTTCTGCGAAGACAGTCTTCCAGAGTGGGTCAACGACGAGGTTCAACAAGAAGCAAACTCGTCGGACCTAAGTGACGTGGACAACATCAGCTTCATGCCTCCACTGCAAAAAGAGATTCCGATTGAAATCAGTACCGCCTTCGAGGTGCCCAAGGCTGATAAAGAAGCCTTGAAGAAACTGGGTGATGCATTTAAAGCCGCCTGCGAGGAAGTCAAGGCGGAGGAAAAAGCCGCGCAACAGACTGCGAACAATGTATCGGCCTTGTTCAATGTGACTCAGAATATTGCACAGACGTTCTTAAGTGAAAAACCGATGCCAGCCGCACCAACGGCGGCGACTGTGGCCACTCAGAAGCCAGTGCAGTACATCGGTGAACCCGAGATCCGTCCTGTGCAATTCCGTCGCATTGATCTGACCAAGGACATGGACTAAGTCATGGCATCCGCGGCTTTTATTCGCTCTTTGGAAAAAGGCCGCATTCTGAACGCCATCGTTGAAGAGGTGACCTCTTCAACAGAGGCTCTGTGCAATTTCCAGGGTGAGCTTTTACTGATCTTCAATCACACGGGCCGCCCCCTTAAAAAAGGCGACCCCATTCAGTTGCAGGTGCAAAGTGTGCACCCCCTGCAGTTTCAGATATTTTCGTCAGGCAGTCCCAAGTTTCAGCGTGTGGTTTAGTTTTCGCACTGACCGGGCTGTTGAAAGTCTTTACCCCTAAAAAGGGTCTTCTTCAGGTAATGAAACTTGGCCGGGTCGTTTTGTTGCAGCTTGTTTGGTTCAAACAGATAAGCCATCACGCTTTCGGCAAAGTCTTCAATTGAATTGCTTTGAGCATAGTTGGACACCCAGAAGGTTTTGCGACCGTTGTGCTGCCACAGTACATCCGGGATTGCGGGGATCATTTCCCAGCCGGTGATTTGCAACCACGGTTCGCTGCGATCCAGGTCGTTGCCATCTTCGCGCAGGGCCCACAGGTGGGCAAATTCGTGCAGCAGAATATAGATCTTTTTTTCTTCGCTTAAGGTGTTCCAGAAATCATACACCAGAATCTCACTGTTGGCAGCGACCGCAGCGCTTTCATTGCGGGGATCTTTGGTGCCCCGACGATAGTGGACGAGCTTCTTGTTTTCAGTAAAACGACTTAGTTCTGTCGGCACCAGGCTTAAGGCTTTTAAGATCGTGCTCAATTCAGCTGCTGTCCACGCCGAGGCGTGTTCAAAACGCCAGTGTGACACATTCAGATTAAAGCGGCTGTTCAGGTATAGAACCTTCCAGGCATTTTCTTTTCCGAACAGATACTCCGTGGCGCAGATCACGGTGGAGCAGTTTTGAGCCGCTCCACTGAAAGCGCGTGTGTCCTGCCTTGTTTCCCGGTAAGGATCGGCTTCAGTCAGATTTTTAAAGACCCGGATCAACTCTGCTGAGTCGTTTTTGAAAGTAAAACCTTGCGCCGTGGTTCCGCTGATCACGGCATCGGCTCTGTTGTGAAAGTATCGCTGAATTTCTTGATCTGTCTGTGCCACCTCAAAACGGCAGCGGGCCTGACGAATAGAGGCTTCAGAGACAGCATAGTCTGCCCCGGCCCAAGAGGACCATGGGAGTAGAAGCAAACCTCCGCCCATACAAAACGGAGGCTTTATGAATAAAGCAGTATTATTGATCGCGTCTCTTTTCCTGGTTGTGGCTTGTGCGCCTCAGAATTTTCAGGAACAAACAGTCCTTCCGACAGACTCCTCTCAGATCGTTGGTGGTGACAAGGTTGAAAGCTCCAGCAATATCGGTCGCAGCACAGTGGGTATCTATGAATCCAAACTCGGCTACATCTGTTCTGGAACTTTGATTGCAAAGAATCTGATTTTGACGGCGGCTCACTGTGTGGACCCTAAAGCCAAAGATCTCGTCGTGATCTTTGCACCGGAAATGAAAAAAGCCGGCAAAGAACAGATCCGTCGTGTGACGGGACAGGTTGTTCATGACGATTACACAGGTGAAGTGCAAAGCAAAGACACGAATGATATTGCGGTTCTTCGCTTTGAAGGGGAGGCTCCAGCAGGATACCAAGTGGCGCCGATGTTGTTCGTTTCCTAGCTATGGTGAGCAGTGCTGGCCTAATGTAAAAGCCAAAGGGCAAATTACTAAGGGGACACACGGAGGAAAGGACCTTTATACATTTAGTATCTCTTCTCCTATCGGATACGCACATGAAAGCAACACCAACGGTTTTGACTGCGGTTCTAATAACTCGTGCGTGAAGATTGACCCGAGAGTTGTTCCTAGCAGTAAAGTTATTTACTCAAGCAACCTTGATCTGATTTATAGCAACGACTCTGTTAGCAATTATGAAGTCGGTGACGGTCTTGGAACAACGGAAACTATCGGTGATGTGAAAGCCACAGCAAGCCTCACTCCTGTGTTGAGTGCTTCTGGCGGTCAACTTGCCCTCACTGGAACTTATAAGATTTGGAAAACTTAGGAGGTCTTCAGCAGGCCGCGAAGGCTCTTAATAAGAAAACTGAAGAAGGAGCCTCCCACTAAGGGAGGCTTTCTTTAATTGCCAAAGTCTGCTTGGCCGGAGCCAATTTCTTCATCGTTCAGCAAGACCTGATAATGAATGGGAAGGGCTTTTGAAAGCATTGCGCTCACCCCGCAGAATTTGGTTTGTGACAGCTTCACAGATTCTAGAAGAATCGCCCTGTCGACATCTCCGGTGACTCGAAAGACAAGAGTGGCGTCGGTAAATACCACAGGATGGCCTCCAGAAGATGAAGTGATATCGACTTCGACCTGAAGGGATTTGTAGTCCTGTTTGTGTTTTTTAAGAAGGGCGATAACATCCATTGCGGTGCAGCCGCCCAGCCCTGTTGCCACCAGCTCCTTTGGGGTCATGGCTTTATTTTCACCCAAAGGCGCCTTGGTATCCATCGAGACAGTGTTGCCATCGCAGTCCGCGGTGAATCTCATTTTTTCGGTCCAGTTAAGGATGGTTTTCATCATGTTCCTTTCTGTTGGATAGGGGCAATGTCAAAAATTTCATGAATCGCTTTTTGTAGACTTTCTTTGGGGGCAAACCCTGAGGCCATCGCGGGGTCTCCGTTCATAGGAATGAACAGAAGAGACGGGATTCCGCGAATTCCAAACATTGAAGCCAACTCGGGGGTGAGCTCGGTATTGACTTTATAGATATCGACAGCGCCGGCGTACTCCTTAGAGAGCTCCTCAAGGATGGGGGAGAGGGCTCGACAGGGGCCGCACCAATCGGCGTAAAAATCCACGATGGCGGGGCGTCCTCCCTTAAAGGTCCATTCCTTGTGCTGCTCAAAGTTAAAGATTTTCTCTTTAAAGGTTTCTTTGTTGAGAATTTCCATAAAAAATCTCCTTGATTTACATATTATCATATTATAAAGTGATAATATGTCAAACGAAAAAAAGTCCCCCGCAAGACAGGTGAATAAGATTTCCGTCTCAAAAATGGAAAAGTCCTGCCAAGAGGTCAGTGATCTCTTAAGAGCCCTTTCTCATCCCCAACGCTTGATGATTATGGGGCATCTGACTCAAGGCGCGAAGACCGTCACAGAACTGATGGAACTGTGTGAGGTTTCCCAGTCTCAGCTTTCCCAATTTTTGGGAAGAATGAAGGCCGAAGGGTTGGTCAAAAGCGAGCGTCAGGGGAAGTTCCAGTATTACGCCGTGGCGGATGAGCGTTTGATTCAATTGATTGCTGTTATTCAAAATATCTTTTGTCGATAAACATTAAGAAGGAGTTAGAAAATGAAAAAAAATATTCATTCAATAGAGCGCGTTGTACGAATTATCGCAGGAGTGGTGTTGGTGAGTATGGCCTTTGTGGGACCAGCGAACCTGTGGTTTTTATTGGGTCTAGTTCCTTTGGCGACCGGTTTGTTAGGATGGTGCCCTCCTTATGCAATGTGTGGAATCAGCACTTGCCGTTTGGAAGACAAAAAATAGTCGACTGAAAGTTCTGTCTTTGTAGGGACAGGGTTGGCTTAAATTTAACAATATAATAAGGGCGGATTTTTATGGGCAAAATGGCTCAATGGATTTCTTTTGTCTTTTTACAGCTAATAATCCTTGGCTTGAACGCACAGGCAGAGCAGGTGTCCTTTGGTAAAGTATGGAATTCAATCTCTCAGACCTCTCCAGGTCTTAAAGCGGCAGAGTTACAGTCTCAAGCCGCACTGGAGGCCAAAGACCGAGCGGGGCGCCACTGGTTGCCGCGACTTTATTTAGACGCAAGATCTTATCAGACCAATGCTCCTGGGCAGTCCTTCTTCGGACTTCTTGAGCAAAGATCTTTGCGACAAAGTGATTTTAATCCGGATTCGATTAATAATCCTGATTCTGAAGTTTTCACTCGAGGATCTTTGGGTGTGGATTTACCTCTGTATGAAGGAGGAATGAAGTCCGCTCAGTCCAGCTTGCAAAACCACTTGTCGCAATCTCAAGATCATGAAGCGGCCAGCGTGAAGGTCGAGCAGTATTCTGAAGTGGCGAAGGCCTATGGATCCTTGGGCCTTTTGGAGCAACAAAAGCAAAAGCTTCTAAATTTGAAACAGATTATTGATAGATTGCTAAAGAGCTATCAAATTGGCGTGAAATCAAATCCTGTCGGCTATTCCGGATTGCTGGGCTTAAAGTCCCTGTCCAATCGTGTTCAGGGTCTTTTGGTGCAGTATGAGGCCCAAAGTCAGGCCTACTATGTGGCTCTTAAAGAAATGGGTTTTACAACGGCCAATTGGTCGCCTCAGGCGGAAGAAACGATTGTCTTTGTTGATAAGTATCTGGCAAGTCAAAGCGCCGAGTCTTCATTTCAGGTTGAGTCGTTGAAAGAGAAATCTTTGGTGGCGCAGGAAGCTTCTAAGATGGAGAAAGCCCGCTTTCTCCCTCGCGTAGGGGCCTTTGCTGAAAGTTACATTTTTAACGGAAGCCGTGACACGGCCAATGGCTATACTGCGGGAGTTTATCTGCAGTGGAGTCTCTTTAATCCTTCCGATTACGGAACTCATAAAGAAGCTCAAATCAAATCATTGGCCGCTCAAAAGTACACAGAGGCTATGGAGCAAAAAGAGAGAGCCGAAAAGTTATCTTTGGATCAGGCCATCCAGGCTCTCAAGTCGAACATTCGTCTTCTTGAAGACAGTCAAAAAATCTTGGTGGAGCAGTCACAAGTCGCCGAATCATTATTTAAGAATGGTTCGATCAATGCCCTTCAGTTCGTCGAGGTTTTGAATCGTCGAGTGGATTTGGTGACCTCCCAATCTGAGGCGGGGTTGAGTCTGCTTCAGACATCTTCGCAAAAAGTATTGAAGACTCGTTTTGAACTTCCGCAAGAATTGTCACAAGGAAAGTAGTTATGAAAAAAGATAAACTTGGTTTTGCAGGAAAGCTGGGACAGACCTTCGTTCATTCAAAGCTGACTCCGGTCATTGCGATTGCGAGTATTTTGCTGGGATTGATGGCCGTCTATTTGACGCCGAAAGAAGAGGAGCCCCAAATCTCAGTTCCGATGATTGATATTATGACTCCGGTGCCGGGATATACGGCGAAGGAAGTGGAACGCAAGGTGACAGAGCCTATTGAGCGGGCGGTCTGGGGATTGGATGGAGTTGAGTATGTTTACTCCAGCAGTCATGCCCATGGCAGTTTGGTGACAGTTCGCTTCAAAGTGGGCGAACCGATGGAACCAAGTCTGGTGAAAATTCACCATAAGCTAATGACCATAAAATCCTCACTTCCCGAGAACGCATTAAACTCTCAAGTGAAGTCATTTTCTATTGATGATGTTCCCTTCATGGTTTTGACGTTCACGTCCAATAAGTTGAGTGAGTATCAACTTAGAACCGCCGTAGCTCCGTTGGCACGAGAGCTCTCCAGTACTCCGGATCTAGCACGCGTGGAGCTTTTAGGAGGACAAAAGCGGGCCGTGCGAGTGATTGCCGACCCTCGTAAACTTCAAACTCACGGGGTTTCGTTGTTTGCCTTGATGCAATCCCTGAAAGCCAACGATGCTTTGGCTCCAGCAGGTAAAAATTGGGGAGATAAAGAAGTTTTTGATGTCGAAGTGGGCGGACGCCTTCGTACTGCGACGGAGATATCAAACCTTGCTATCGGGCAAAGAGCCGGTCGAGTTGTCTTAGTTAAAGATGTGGCTCAAGTGGTGGATGGACCTGAAGAGTTAGTGCGAAGTTCTGTTCTTTTAGAAAAAAACAAAGAACCTGAAAAAGCGGTTTCCATCGTCTTTGCTAAACGTAAAGGCACCAATGTGGTGACCTTGTCAAAAGAGCTTCTGCAAAGAGCGGAAACTTTTTTAAAAGAACGTCCTGAAGAAGTAGGGACTGATATTAAAATGAGCGTGGTCCGTGATTACGGTTGTCCAATCCCACGTAGTTTGACCGGTTTCAAGGGGGGCAAATCCCACGTAAGTGGACCGGCTTTGGGGGAAGTAAATCCCACCTAATTTGACCGGGCAATTGCTTACGTTTTCAGCACATTTTCTCCATCTGATCCCATGCGCTAAGCTGCTGGTTTAACAACCAGACTACAGCAAGGAATACGCATGCGGAAACTCAGAAAAAAGGACTTGGAGAAAATCACAGTGGACCGAAAAATCGTCGAAGGCCTTCGCGAAGGACACTCACTCACCGCACTGACTAAATCAACTGGTAAAGGCAAAGGTTACGTCATAAAAATCCGCGACCAGGCGATAGAGCATGGCTATGTAGCCGTCGCAAACCCAGAGAAGAAAATCTACTGCAAAACCTCAAAAGAAATCCCACCTTACCCAGAGGCGCTGTTTCCGCTGCGCGATGGTCGCAGCGAGAAGGCCATTGAAACGGATGCCATCTTAGATCCCAAGCGCGAATGGATCAAGGAGCGCATTGAACTTGGCTGGAGTCCGCAAAGTATTTTTGAAGAGCTTCCGCTCTCTGTCCCGCGATCTAACTTCTACCGCTACATTCACCGCCACAAACTTATGCGATCCGCACCTGCGCGCAATGTGATGGAGCTTGTTCACTCACCGGGGGAATGTCTGCAGGTGGACTGGGGAAAGCTCTTTGACGTCGTCGATCCTGTCACAAAAAAGAAAAAAACAATTTGGATTTTCGTTGGCGTTCTTGGGCATTCTCGTTACGAGATGGCCCGAGTTGTAGAGAAACTCGACTTTGAAACAACTGCCGAAGTTTTAATAAGCATGTTTGAGGAACTTGGCGGAGTCCCTCGTAAAGTGACTTCTGATAATCCCAAAGTCTTTGTTCATGAGGCATCAAAGCACGAGCCGACGTTGAACCCGGCCTTTGAAAGACTGGCCTCGCACTACGGGTTCGTTGTCGAGGCATTGCCGCCTTATTCTCCAGAGAAAAAAGGCAAAGTGGAGCGAATGGTTCCAATGAAGCGTCGCCTTTTTGAATCCTACGATAAGTCCCAATATTCACTGAGCGGCGCACAGTCACACATGAATAAAAAGATGAGTATCGCCAATGAGAGAAAGCACGGGACTCACCTACAAAAACCTTTGGATGTGTTTCTTAACGATGAAGCCTCGTTGTTAAAGCCTCTTCCTTTATTACGCTACGAAGTGGAAACCATCACTCGCTCAACAGTGAGGTCTGATGGTTATGTTCGCTTTGCAAACAAGTACTACCGAGTAGACACAAGACTCAAAGGCGAAATAGCTTTGGTGATTGGTAATTCAGTTCAAGTAAGTATCTACTGCAACGGTCGACTGTTAGAAGTTTACGAGCGCATCCAAGATAAATTCACAAGTAAAGCCTGTAAAGATCATTACAAGGAGTCTTGGGAGAAGACTCTTCAAGATCATGGTCACTATCTGAAGCAAGCAAAAATTATCGGCGTCAATGTTGAGCGCTTTGTAGGAATTATTTTGGCTCGAGGCGAAGGTTTTGTTGATACACGCAGCGTATGGGGTCTTCTGACGCTGAACAAGAAGTACAGCAATGCCGACATCGACAAGGCCTGCCTTTCAGCGCTGGAGTTATCACAGGTAAATTTAAAAACAGTTCATCAACTATTGAATATTATGGCAAAGCCAAAACCCAAAGCTCCTCGTCATGAGGAGGTTTTATCCGCGCAGACGGTGGGAGGTAAGTTTGCGCGCGACATGAGTGAGTATAAAAACCATTTACGTCTGGTTCATAGCAACCAGGCCCACTGAAAGGAAAGACAGTTATGACAATAGATGTGATACGCGATCAGTTAAAGCAGTTACGAATGCCCGCGGCATCCGCAGAGATCGAGGGTTTAGTTCAAAAAGGAAAACGCAGCCAGGATCTTAAGTGGCTCAGTGAGCTTCTATCCACGGAATTAGATGCAAGGGCAGATAACGCCGTAGAAAAAAGGATTAAGAAAGCGGAGTTCCCAGAGCGAAGAAGCTTTGAGCAGTTCAATTGGGATTTCAATAAAAAACTCCCGCGCGAAAAAATCGAGGATCTGAAAGATTTAAAGTTTATCGAGAACAACGAAATTGCATTGTTTTTGGGAAGTCCCGGCACGGGCAAGAGTCATCTTGCGATTGCTCTTGGGATGAGCGCTGCGCAGGCTGGTCACAGTGTTTTTTGTACGAGTGTAAAAAGACTTGGGACAAAGATCCGTAAAGCGCGCGAGAACAATAAGCTCGATGTTTTATTCAAACAAATTCTAACATCAAAGCTATGGATCTTGGATGACTGGGGCGTCGTAACAATGCCACGAGACGTGAGTGAGGAGATCTTCGATTTATTTGATCGACGCAAGCACAATTCGGCTATGATCTTAACCAGCAACCGCGACGTTGAAGAATGGCCACAAGTTTTTACCGATCCGATCCTGGCAAGTGCTGCCATCGACAGGATGTTCGAGAATGCCCATATTTGCATTTTTGAAGGCCCCAGTCACCGCATGAAGGGACGAATAACTTTCAACGATATTGACAGCGAGTAGAAAGACCAATAAACCCTCAAAAATCAGGTGGTCAAAGTATCTGAAACGAACCCGGTCAAACTAAGTGAAACGGAACAATTACGGTTCAACTGCAGAAGACAAGTCCAATGAGTTGATTGAGCACTTGCTGTTAGCGACACTGTCCGTGTCGGCATTGATCGCCCTGTTTATGGGAATCAGGGCTTCTTTGGTAGTGGCGATTGCCATCCCTGTGACTTTGGCTTTGACCCTGGCCATTTACTATTTGATGGGTTACACGCTGAATCGCGTGACACTGTTTGCGTTGATTTTTTCTATCGGTATTTTGGTGGATGACGCCATTGTGGTTGTCGAAAACATTGAAAGGCATCTGAAAGAGAATCACAAAGATGGTTTAGTGAAGGCCACCATCAAGGCGGTGTCTGAGGTCGGCAATCCAACGATCCTTGCAACTTTTACGGTGATAGCCGCGATTTTGCCAATGGCCTTTGTGCGCGGGTTGATGGGACCTTACATGAAACCCATCCCCGTGGGCGCAAGTTTTGCGATGATTCTTTCTCTTTTCGTGGCATTCATTGTGACCCCTTGGGCGGCGGTGAAGTTGCTTAAGAGTCATCACCATGAGGGCGATAAGACCGAAGCCCCCAAGGTCAGCAAGTTGGATCTTCTTTATCAAAAAGTGATGGAGGCGTTGCTCAATACAAAAAAGACCGCCTTGGCTTTTGGAGCCTTCACGGTGGTTCTTTTGATCGCAGCCTCCAGCTTGGTTTACTTTAAATCTGTTAAAGTGAAGATGCTTCCGTTTGATAACAAACAGGAGTTTCAAGTTTTGATTGATTACCCTGTGACAACACCTCTTTTGCAAGGCAAGGCGTGGTCGACAGAGTTGGCGCAAAGAATTCTTCAACATAAAGAAGTTGAGGCGGTGCAGGTTTTTGCTGGAGAATCTGCTCCGTACTCATTTTCAGGCATGGTGAAACACACCTTCTTGCGTAATGCCGACTATCAAAACGATTTACAGATTGTTTTGACAGAAAAAGGTCAGCGTAAAGTTTCCAGTCACGAAATCATTGAAAGTCTTCGTCCTGTGATTCGGGACTTTGCAAAAGAAAAACAGGCGATCACGAAGGTTTTAGAGATTCCGCCGGGCCCTCCGGTTCTGGCCACGATGATGGCAGAAGTCTATGGACCGGATGAAAAATCTCGGGAGCTGGTGACTAAAGAAATTGAGCAGGTATTTGCAAACGAACCCAGCGTGGTGGACTTGGATACGACTCTCCGCTCTGGACGTCCTAGAAAGGTCTATGAATACGATCAAGCTCAAGGGGGTGTCTTTGGAACCAAGTCATCCGAACTGATGGCCTTAGGACGACTGGTATTCTCAGAGACCCCGGTGACGAGTCTGCAGGACGTGAACTCTCCTGAAGATGTGAACGTGGATCTTTCTTTTGAACAAAAAGCCAGATCGGGCAGTCGTCCTTTTGAAGGTTTGACGGTGCCCTCTTTTGAATCGGGATCTGTCGAGGCGGAAAGAGTTTTAAAGATTCCTAAAGAGATTCCCAATCAGGTTTTGCATAGAAAGAACTTGAAACCTGTTTCTTATGTCATGAGTGAGTTGTCGGGAAGTGAAGAGGCTCCGGTCTATGGGATCTTGAAGTTGGCTCCGCAGATCAAATACCCTTTACAGACGGCGGATGTTCCTTGGAACACCAATGCCCCGGTTGTGAAGTGGGATGGAGAATGGTTCATTACTTACGAGGTGTTCCGGGATCTTGGCGGCGCTTTTGGTGTCGTGATGGTTCTGATTTATATCTTGGTCTTGGGTTGGTTTAGAAGTTTCGCCGTTCCGTTGGTGATTATGACACCGATCCCTTTAAGTTTGATCGGTATTTTGCCTGGTCATGCGATGATGGGGTCTTACTTTACGGCGACGTCGATGATTGGATTTATCGCGGGAGCTGGAATTATCGTGCGAAATTCAATTATCCTTGTGGACTTTATTGAGCACCAATTGGGGCAGGGTATGAATCTTAAAGAGGCCGTGGTGAGTGCCGGTGTTTTGAGATTTAGACCGATGCTTTTAACCGCCGCTGCAGTGGTGGTGGGAAGTTCGGTGATGTTGGCTGATCCGATTTTCCAAGGGCTGGCTGTGAGTTTGATCTTTGGGGAGGTGGCTGCGACGGTGTTAAGTCGTTTTGCCGTTCCGGTCCTTTATTATTGGCTTGTTGGAAAGACTCGAGCGCGAGTCATCCATAATGAAATGAAAACAGAAGGGAGTGACGTATGACAATCGAAAACCAAATCCGCGCCTTTGCAGGAACATTCATTCTAATCAGTGTGGCGTTGGCCTACTTCTATTCGCCCTATTGGCTTTTCTTTACGGTGTTTGTGGGCCTTAACTTGCTACAATCAAGTTTTACCAAGTTTTGCCCGTTGGAAATTATCTTAAGGAAAATTCAGAATAAATGAGATGTCTCATTTTCAGTTGAAAGTCGGGAACCGCTTTCGTGAAGTGAACCCGACTATGCTGCCTTTTTGATTTTGTTGTCAACCGTTTCTGTTTGGATTTTTTCAATTCTTTCGATCACTGTTTTTATGTGCTGATACCCTTTCACTGTGCGGAAGTTTTCTTCTGCCTTCATAAAGACTGCCACCAACCAACGTTGTGATAGTTTTCCTTTACGATTTTTCCCTCTGGTCTGGATGGCTACAGCTTACCGGAGCTGCACAGGTTTATGATGTTCTTAACTTCTAAAAAAACAAAAACCCACAACTTCTAATAAAGTTGTGGGTAATAGTAAGCCCATCGGGGCCTTTCTTACTTGGAGCTCTCTTTGATGAAAAGAGTCATGTAGTGTCGAACCATGTACTCCAGCTTGATCGGCTGACCTTGATAAGTCCAGATCACTTCGCCGAAGGCCCCCCATTTGGCTTCAACGATATGTTCATCCATCACGTTGGTTGCAGTTTGTGCTGCCTCCATGCCCGGAGTTGGAATGTAGTTGGTGCCGATGAAGTTGAAGCGGATGCTGATCTGTCCCGGAGCTTTCAATGAGAAGATCATTTTAAAGCCGTTACGGAAAAGCATGAAGTCTGCATGAGTTTTTGCGATACCGTAGATTTTAATGCGGCCCAAAGCCGACGGTTTTAGTTCGTTGAAGGACGTTGACGCGTCCACGAACTCGGTTTTCATAGCAAGAAGGAACTGAATCGTGTCGTTGATAAGAATCTTTTCGGCGTCAAAGCCGAAGCTCATATCAACAAGACCGGATTCCTCCATCTGTTGCTCAGCCTTCACAAGTTCTTTAATCCAGCTGATTTTTTCCATGAATCTCCCCCCAAGGTGACAGCATAGAGCGGCATCCTCGCCGCTAGTTGTCGATATCTTCAATAATTTCGAGGGGCTGTGTCTTTGTCAAGATGGAGCGGTTTGGCTCACCGCACTATATCAACTTAGAAGCCGGTTATTTGCAGAGCTGTTGCCAGAACACCTTCCGGACCTTGTTCAGTTTGGAAAGCCACATAGTATCCGGCGACCAAAGTGACGGGGACGACATAGCCCAAAGTGGTTTCCAATTTCAGCTCAATTCCGGAGCTCCAGAACTGTTTCTTATCGAAGGACACGATTTCGGAGGGCTTGGTTTCGTTGATGAAAACTCCGTCCGCGGCTGCGCCATCCACAATCACCGCACCATAGATTCGACGCAGGAACAGAGGGTCCGTGCCAGAGCCACTGTAGATTTCTTTTAGCGGCAGGCGATATTCCGCATTCATGGTGACCAGATTTCGGCCGAACAGCTGCCCGCGCTTGTATCCGCGCAGAATGTACTGTGGCAGGGGGCTGTCGGGAACGAACACCATGGACTCGGTGGACACTCCGTAGATCGAAGACACCTTTTCTGGTATGTGGGCTCCATTGGCTCGTAACATGATGGCGTGATGTTTAGGTAGATAGCGGGAAAGATAGATTTCACCACCCGCAAGGAATTGCGAATGGTTCAGGTAGCCATCCTGAGCAATATAGTTGTAAGCACCCACATAGGCCCCGCCGCCGGATTCAGGAGAAATCTGTGCGCCGGACTCTGAGTAATTGGCATAGTTCAAATAGACAAAAGGGCCCGTACGCTTGACGGTTGTATGAACCGCATTGGTGCGTTCGAGGTACTGCCAACCGACTTGCAAGTTGGTGTAAATCGACATCCAGTGGCTGTC
Organism: Bdellovibrio sp. HAGR004; assembly: GCF_055397015.1. Taxonomy (NCBI): domain Bacteria; kingdom Pseudomonadati; phylum Bdellovibrionota; class Bdellovibrionia; order Bdellovibrionales; family Pseudobdellovibrionaceae; genus Bdellovibrio; species Bdellovibrio sp. HAGR004. The sequence goes on from NZ_AP029176.1 coordinate 706,251, forward strand.
GGGAAGGACTGACAGTTGAGTGCCCGTGTCTTCAATTTCGTTGATGGTGGTGCCCAGATAGTAGCTGCGTTTGTAGGCGAGCAAGGACACAGGCAACGACGTTGTCTGATTCAGATAGCTGCCCAGCAAGCTGCCTTTGTTAAGAGCCGTATCCCAGGAGGCCGCGATGGCATAGGAGTGTTTCTTCAGTGGATCAAATCCTGACGTTTGCGCCTGCAACACCACGCCGGTTTCACTGGAAGAACCGGAAATAAATGGAATCCAGTAACGAGGCAGCAGATAGCCGTAGGGGGAATAATCCTCTACGGTGGCTTCGGCCACCGCCGCTTGGGCTTCAGCTTCGGCCTTCGGATTTTTTTCAACAGCCTCATAGCGATCGCCGACCATCGAGGAAACCTGCGGTAGAAGGGTCGGAGTTTTCTGCCATTCTTCGGGAAGAATCGCGGAAACACGCAATCCCTGACTGGTCATCTGAGTGGTGAAGATTTCTTTTTTAACCGGGTCCAGATCCGCTGTGAAAAGAGCGGTCAAGGTATGAGAAACAGGTCGGACATTCTGCAGATTCAGATCTGCCAGGTAAAGATTCAGCACACCGTTTTTGCTCGAGGCAAACAAAAGCCCTTCGCTGGTTTTGCGGGCGAAGCGGGCGCTGGGGTAGTCGGCAAAAAGAATTTCAGGCTGACGCGAATCCAAATTGATTCGATAAAGATTTTCGCTGCCGTCCACTTTGCGCAAGGAGTAGATCAAAGTGTTTTCATCCCAGAAAGTGGGATAGGAAATGCGCTCCTGCATTTTGGGGGACAAGATGATTTCAGACGGAGGATTTTTTTCTCCGTTCAATTTCAGTATTCCCAAATGCGTGCGGTTGCCGTCGAGTTTAACAAAAGCCACTCGTTGTCCGGACGGAGAGACTGCAGGTTCCCGGGCGCGAAGCCCCTTGGTCAGAGCCTGGGCTTTTTTGTTACCCAGATCATAGACAAACAGATCTGAATAACGCTGGATGCGATTGGTGTAGTCGATTTTGTCATAGATCAGCTTTTGCGAATCCGGGAACCAGCTGATGCGCTGGATGCTTCCGGTGGGTGGGCCGTCTTTTTGTGATGCCGGGATAAAGCCTTCGTTAAACCGTTCCACCGTGTTGGCGGCTTTGGCATCCAGGAAGCTTTGCTGCAGGTTCTCTTTGCTGATGATGCGAACTGCGCGCGAGTTGCCATCATCTTCGGTGATCACCGCAAGGTGCTTCCCGTCCGGAGAGATGGCGGGTGCGCTGACGGACTGGAAATTATTTTTAGGAAGAATAATTTCTGTGGGGCTGACTTCGCGCAAAGTTTTAAGTTGTTCTAAAGCGCGCTGTTCGGTGTCCTTCATCATGTGACCGTATTGGCTGGTGTAACTGCGTCCCATGTATTGGCGGGCAGGGCCTTCAATAAAGTAAGGAACGCGACCACCTTGGGCCTCGTGCAGATCGGCGACAAGGGCGTTGCCATGATCGGCCAGCATCTGGCTCCACATCAGAGAGCCGAACAAGTAGGGACGAGCCCCCTGAGGCCATGTGTAAATGGATTCATTGGCTTCGGCGATGTCGTATTCATAGAAGTTCTGAGCATCCACCATGGCCCGGACCGTGGCATCCTGATACAAGGAACGCAAACGTCCATGGTGGCCCAGGCGGGTTTCCATCTCCACGGCCACGCCTTCTTTCCACCACTGAGGCATCAGGATGTTCGGAGCGATAATGGTGCCGAACACAGCTCGCAAAGGTTTCATGATTCCGTTGGCCGGTTCAAACGTCAGGATGTGTGTATATTCGTGGGCCAGAAGTTCAAACGCCCAGTCCCCTGTGTCGGCCAGGCTTTCTTCGGGGCCGGGCAAAACAGGATAGGCCATGATGTGGGGATAGGGGATGCGAGTGGCGTAACCGTTGGTGATGTCTGTTTTGTCGTTGATGATAACGACGGTTTTTTCGGGCTGTGTGCGGAAGTAGGAGCGCAGCTCTGCATAGGCTTTTTCTAATTTTTCGGCGTACAGATACCCAAGGTCCTGCTGCTCGGCATTAAAAATAACTTCAAAATGTGGGGTGTGCAGGGTCTTCCACTTCAGATCGGGCGGAACTTCCAGTTGCGCCTCAGCTCGGAATATCGAAAGGAACGTTGTTATAAAAAGAGACGCCAGCCCGTAAACAAAGGATCTTTTTTGCATATGATTTCTTAGCCGTACAGCAACGCAACATCAATTCGGAAATCTAAGGTTTGACAATGAGCTGCTATAAATTAAAGTTTTTACTGTTAATGATAACGACTCGAACTTCATAGGAGGACATCATGGTTCGTAAATTGGCTCTTGGTCTTGTTGCCATCGCTTTCGTAGCAGGTTGTAAAGGAAAACAAACTCAGTCTGATCAGGACATTCAAACGATGCCTACAGGCGATCAAACGGCTATTGATTCCACACCGCTCAGCTTTGACCCAATGGGTTCTGACTCTGGTAAAATCGCTGGTTTGGTGACTGTTCACTTCGGTTATGACAAATCCAGCCTGGATGCTTCTTCCAAGAAAGACATCGCGACTAACGTCGAGTGGATGAAAGCAAATCCTTCTGTTCGCGTACAAATCGAAGGTCACTGTGATAATCGTGGTACAATCGAGTACAACGTGGCGTTGGGTGAAAGACGTGCAAACGCAGTTAAAGCTTACATGGTGTCTTTGGGTATCCCGGCAGAGCGTTTGAGCACAATCAGCTACGGTAAAGAAAAACCACTTGAGATGGGTGACTCTGAAGCAGCTTGGGCGAAAAACCGTCGTGCGAACTTCGTACCTGCTCAGTAATCCTTAAGAAAGGCGCAGAGTGAAATTACAGAGACTTTTCATCGGAGTTCTACTTTTTACGGTGATCGTCGGCTGTCAAACTGCGCCAGTTCCAATAGATGACTATTCTCTCGCTCGAGCCGCACTGGATGCGGCTCGTTCTGTTCAAGCGGCCCGACACTCTCCCGGATACTGGCATCAGGCGGAAGAGGCCTATCGCAAGGGACGCATTTACTTCGAAGATCGTGATTACGGAAAAGCCAAAGAACAATTCATCCGCGCCCGTATGGCAGCGGAAAAGGCTGAAAACTCAGCCCGTCTGATCCGTCAGAAAACTGGAGACATCCTATGAAGTTAATTATCTCAGTGGCGGCAGCCTCTTTGCTTTTGACAGGTTGTTTGAAAACTCGCAACGACGTTCGCGACAATCAACAGCGTCAGGTGATGCAACAGCAAGTGGTGACTTTGCAAAAAACCAACGCCGACGCCGCCGGACGTGTGGCCGAGATTGAAGAGCAAATCCGTGAACTGAATGGTCGCGTGGATGTGGTTGAAAATAAGCTGGGTCAAAGCCATTCCGGTGTGGAAAGTGCTTTGAAGGCTTCTCAACAGCAAAATGTCGACTTAAATACCAAAGTCAGCATTATGCAAGAAGCCCTCGCAACCATGGAAAAGCAGATCTATGCGCTGAACACGGAAGTCAATGCTTTGCGCGCCGAACGCGTGGCCAATGCCCAGGCGGCTGAGAAAGCGGCCAAACAGGCGAAAAAAGACCCTTATGAGGCGGCTCAGGACCATTTCAATAAGAAAGACTGGAAGCAGTCCATCCTGAACTTCCAGAAATACCGTGATGAAAATCCGAAAGGTCCTAAGTTTGCGGATGCGACTTACAAAATCGGGGTCTCTTTCCAGGAATTGGGCATGAAAGACGAAGCCAAAACCTTTTATGACGAGGTGGTCAGCAAGTTTCCGAAGTCAGAAGAGGCTCGTCGTGCTAAGATCCGTTTGAAGGGTTTAAAAAAGTAATATCGTGATTGAAAGAGTTCTGGCCATTGAAACAAGCTGTGATGACACCTCTGTGGCGATCGTGGATCGCACGGGCTGGGTGCACTCCGTGGTGGCCGCTTCTCAGGATCTGGATCACGAAATCTATGGCGGTATCGTTCCTGAAATCGCCGCCCGCAACCACTCCATCGCTCTGATTCCGCTGATCGAAGAAGCCTTTAAAAAAGCCAACATGAACTGGTCCGACGTTCAAGGGATCGCCGTGACCAATCGTCCGGGTTTGATCGGGGCCCTGATTGTGGGGTTGGTGACGGCGAAGTCGCTGTCCCAAGCCAAACATTTGCCTTTTTTGGGTGTGAATCATCTGGAAGGTCACTTGCTGGCGCCGTTCCTGCGCGATGATAAGTATGCTCCACCGGAAGACTTCGGTTATCCGTATGTGGGGCTGGCGATCAGTGGTGGACACACAAGTTTGTATCAAATCAAAGGCCTTGGCGATTACCGCATATTGGGTGCCACCAAGGATGATGCTGCCGGAGAATGTTTCGATAAATTTGCCAAGATGGCGGGTCTGGGGTTCCCGGGTGGAGTCCGCGTGGATCAAATGGCCAAAACCGGCAACCCCGAAGCTTTCGAATTCCCGCGCAGTATGATCCATGATGACACTTTCGATATGAGCTTTTCGGGGCTCAAATCCTCGGGTCAGCGCATGATCGAGCAGTTGGGGCCTGAACTGGTTCAGGAAAGATTGCCGGATCTATGTGCGTCTTTCCAGGAAGCTATCGTCGATGTGTTGATTGCAAAATTAGATCGCGCTGCCAAAGTATTCCGCTCCAAGCGGGTGATTTTGACAGGCGGGGTGAGTGCGAACTCGCGCTTGCGTCAGCGTGCTCAGGAATGGGCGGATAAAAAGGGATACACTTTGGTGATTCCGCCCCTTCGCTATTGCACTGATAACGCCGCGATGATTGGTTATGTGGGGGCTTTGCGCATGGCCCGCGGTGAAGTTTCAAGTTTGGATCTGGGGCCATCGCCTCAACCTTTAGCTACGGATTTTAGATGAGTAATTCCAGAGAACGTCTGCAACGCGCGCAAGAAGCCATGGGCATTGCCGCCAAAAAATCTTTAGGTCAGAACTTTCTGGTCAGCGACACGGTCATTGAGCGCATCGTCAATCAGGTGAAGGCTTTTGAGCCCGAAGCCCTGATCGAAGTCGGTCCGGGCCCGGGGGCTTTGACGGATCTGTTGCGTGAACTGAATTTGCCGTTGCAGTTGATTGAACTGGATCATGCCATTGCGGCTTACTGGCGTGACAAGGGAATGCCGGTCATTGAAGAAGATGCCCTTCGCCTGGATTGGAAGCAGTTTTATACCGGAAAACGCGTGGTCTTTGTCAGCAACCTGCCTTATCAGATTTCTTCCAGTATTGTGGTTGAAAGATCTTTGGAAAACGAAGGTGTGGCAGCCATGGTGCTGATGTTCCAGAAGGAAGTGGCCCAAAAGATACGCGGTTCCGTGGGGGCCGAGCTTTACGGTCTTTTAAGTGTCTTTGCACAAACTTTCTGGAAAATTGAAACCGTGACAGAAGCCGGTCCAAGGGACTTCCAGCCGCCTCCGCGGGTGGCCAGCCGAGTGTTGTCCTTTGAGCGTATTGAGTCTGAGGTCAAAAACCGCAAGGCTTTCCTGGGTTTTGTGAAGTCGGCCTTTGCGCAAAGACGTAAGCTTTTGAAGAAAAATTTGTCTGGTATTTTAAGTCAAAAGAAGCTAACTGAAGAGCAGCTGATCGGTTGGCTGTCAGAACTGGGCTTTAAAGAAACCGCCCGTGCTGAGGAACTCAGTCCGGCTCAGTTCGTAAAGCTGTACAAGCATTTTGGATTTGAAGAATGAGTGAAAACATCCTGATTGTTCATGAGAACAAAAAAGCCCGGTTTGATTATACGATCGTGGAAACCTACGAGGCGGGCTTGCAGCTTACGGGCAGTGAGGTGAAATCCCTGCGCAACAAGGATGTTCAGCTGAAGGATTCCTACATCTCTTTCAAAGGGGATGAAGCCTATTTGCAAAATGCCCACATCGCTGAATACAAAGCGTCCAGCTATAACAATCACGTCCCGGAAAGACATCGCAAACTTTTGATGCATAGAAAAGAGCTCGATGAAATTTTCGGGGCTTTACGTGAAAAAGGTTATTCCTGCGTGCCGCTGAAGATTTACTTCAAAAACGGCCGCGCGAAACTTCAGATTGCTTTGGTGAAGGGTAAAAAGACACACGACAAGCGTGAGGCGATCAAGAAACGCGACGTCTCTGATCAAATTCGTTCATCTCTACGACGTTCTCGCTAAGGATAAATTCTTCCTTAATACCCAGGCGCGCACGTTTTTCAGACAATAAAGTCTTCCAGGCGGCATAGGCCTCGCGATTCTGCGGATCGATGCTGAGCTTTTCCAAAAGTTTCAGTTCGGTTTCCGTGTTCGCTTTCAGGGCGCGATAGAAGTAATCATAGGTCATGGAAAGATCGCGGAAGTCATCTTCTTCCGGGATTTGATAGTCGGGGATATGCCACTGACCCAGCATCAATTGGTGCATGTGCTTTTCCATGCTGATCAAAGGGGACAGCAGATTTTTGGTCATGCGGATACTGAGGAACAATGTCACGCCGATCAGGAAGACAAAGCTGGCGGCCAGGAAAATGCGCAGCCACGTTGTTTCGCGTTCCAGGTGCTGAACCAGGCTTGGATAGGTGTCGTAAGCCAGACTTTTGAACAGGTCATAGTTCTGATTAATAAAGTAAAAGGCCGGAATCAGGAACAGCAACGCTCCGCCAGCGACGGCTGTGATCATGTACCAGCTGTATTTGTACTGAAAGGCTTTATTCAGAATAAAGCGACGCGGGTGTTGCCCGTGTGGTACGCGTTGAGGTTCGATGACTCTTCTACCGTATAACATAGGTTCCTTATCGGTCTGTTGTGTTTTGAGTAGAGTCCAATTATTCTCAAAAAGATTCATTCGTAAGGAGAACACCATGAGTTTACCACTGGCACCTTCTTTTGCAGGGTCCAAGGCGCAAGATACATTGAGACTTAAGTCTGTTTTGACTCTTCTTTTCTGTGTCTTGGTCGTGATGCTGTCTTTCCTGGAGGCCAGGGCAGAAGCAGAAGGTCCGGGCGGCGGGGCATTGGTGGATGAAAACTATTCTTTGAAAGCAGACCGCGAGGCTTTGGAGGCTCTACGCAAGAACATTCCTGAAGAGGTCCGCAAGGAAAACGATGAAAAGGCCTTCATGGACGGACTGGTGTCAGATCTTTCCAGGTCTCCATCCGAGGTTCGCAACCAATTTAGTTCGATTGTGAATAAAAAGCGCAGTGCCTTTAACAAAGACATGACCAAGGCCCGTGAACAGTTCGGCAAGCAGCAGAAGAAAGAGCGCGATGAGTTCACGAAAGAACTGGCAGATCAAAGGAAGGCTTTTGCCAAGAAAAAGGCGACGTCGGACGAACGCCGGGAATTCTATGATGATCTGGAATCCAAGCGGAAAGATTTCTATGCAAATCAAAAAGAAAAGCGTGATTCCTTCGAAGCCGACATGCGCGACAAACGTAAGAACTTCGACGACTACATTCGCTCTAAAACCGATGAATTCAACCAGCTTCACCGCGACTATTCCAAACGCTTTGAAGAAAACAAGAAAGCTCTGGCCGATCAGAAAAAACAAGCCGAGCTAAAAAAGAAGCAGCTGCAACAACAACTCGATCAGGAATACGAATCGATCCGCAAAAAAGACCCGACAGTCCTAGGATCGGAGTAAAAGGTGCCTGGTTGTTTTTTCTGGCTACGACGCATCAGTCGTGGATTGTCGTAACTAAGGTGAGCCCCAGTGCGAGATTGTGCTGGTTTTTTTGTTTTTTGTGGGGTCTGCTGCGCAGTAGCCAGAAAAAACAACCAGGCACCTTTTAACGGCGGAAGATTTCTTTGTGGATTTCTAGAGTGATTGCGAAGAGTTTGTTTTCCAGAATCGGAGGCAGCGGGGTGAACTCAATGCCGAAGGTTTGGATGACTTTATTGCTGTCATCGACTTTGATATGACGGACGACGCCCTGAACTTCGATCGGAGCTCGTTTGCCAATCAAGAGATGACCTGTGACCTGGTCGCCGACTTTCATCAGTGGGGCATCCAGGCGATAGATCACGCGGCAACCCTGTCCGCTGAGGTCGGCCAGTTGTCCGGTGATTTTCTGCGGTTTCTGATTCACCAGAATGATATTATAGAACGCATGGTAACCATCCGGAATATGCACCCGGTAATTCTGGCGGCGTTGCAAGTGATAGAGTTCCTGTGGAACCGGGATCAACACCTTGCCATTTTGAACTTGCGCCTTGGCCTGGAAGTAATACTTTTCACCGCCTAAAAAGAAGTGTCCCAGATATTCTTCCTGATCCTTCATTTGTGTCGGGGATTCAAAGGTGCATTCCAAAGCCTGAAGTTTGGAGTTGAACAGCTGCACTCGCAGTTTGCAGATCAAGTCGTCGGTGCCCTTGCACAAAAACTCGCCACGAGCTTTTGCCATATCATCCCAAAGTTTCGCCTTTTCGTCAGCGCGACTTATCAGCTTGAAGGTGGTTTGATCCATACCGTGACCTCGTGCTTGTTGTGGTGCAAATGCTGAATTCGGGTGTTTTCCATCTGCAAAAACTTTTTCAGTGTCTTGTAGTCAGTCTCACCTTGGAATTTTATCGTGCAAACGAAGTTTGAGCAAAGTCCTGAAGCTTGCCAGGTCTGTACCAGCTCCAGCAGTTTTTCAGGGTAACAAATAATATCGGAAAAGAACCAATCAATGCGGCCAAGATCTTCCGGCTTCACATTGAACGCATTGGTCTTCATAAACTTCACACCCGGCAGGGCCGCAATGGAAGGCTCCAAAGGAGCTCGGTCGATACTGATGACTTCGCAGCCCACACGTTGAAGCACCCACGTCCATCCCCCGGGGCAACTGCCGAAATCAACGACCTTCTGACCGGGTTCAGGGCGGATGCCATAGACGGTGAAAAGCTCCCACAGTTTCAGGTAAGCCCGGGACGGCGGTGTTTTTTTGTCTTCGTTGAATTTTACTTCCCCTAAAGGAAAGCGGGAGTTCGTGGTCGGGGAGGCCAGCAGCGTGTTTTTGTCCAACAAAGTCCAGGCTCCCAGATTGTCTTCAGGTAGTTCGCTGAGGAAATCCAGAACACGCGGACGCAACTTCGGAAGCTGGTCCTGAATCAGTTGGGCGCGGCGATGATTTTCGAAGGTATAACAAGCCCAGAGTTTTCCCAGGCTCTTTAATGCCTTGGCCGCTTGGGAAATGGATTCAAACGGAATGATCTGGGCATCAAGCCAAATGTTTTGGGCCCAGACAGAATTCTGCAAGGGCCCATCAGTGAGTACCAGATTCCCGTGAACCGACTTTACGTCTTTAAGCTCTTCAAGAAGTTCTGGCAGAAATTTTTCAGGGGCAAGATACGCGATCATGCCGCCTTAGTTGCCACAGCCGGAGTCAGAAGTCCACGGTTATCCCAGACGGTCATGCAGTCGGCCCAGAACTTCTCTTTAATTTTGATATCGCCAGGACCCATTTTTACCTTTGGGAAATCCTGTTTGTCGAAATGCTCTGTAAACTGACTTTCGTTGCAGGCACGAACAACCTTCATCATCAGATTGAAGTGCGCTTCCGTGAAAGGCTTGTTATCCACGAGCATTTTTCTGAGACCGCCCTCTGGAGTGTGCAGCAGGAAATTATAGAGGTTCGGTACATCATATTTTTGACTCATAATGAGACTCCCTTTTGTAGGTTTGGTTACTTTCATATTATCGGATGCCCCTGCGGAGTTCTTAAACCCGGTTCATCGACTATGGTCGTGGATATGGCTGAACAATAATTTTTCAGTTTTCCCCGACTTTACCAAGATCCTGAAAACTGGACCTCAAAATGGTCTAGGACGCCTTTAGTCGCGCGACCTAGCTCCGATCTAGGAGGTATGAAAACACAAAAAAGCACAACCAACATCTTGCTAGGCCTTATCGTTACGACAACCCTTATTTCTCCGGCGGCGTTCGCGATGGCGAAAAAGCCGATCGACTCGGGAAACAACTCCGGCTCCACGAAGCCACCAGCGACGACACCGACGACGCCTCCAACAACACCGGCACCGGGTCCAGCCCCGGCTCCAGCTCCGGGTCGTGAACCCGCGGCGATCGCTGACTCCATCACTCCGGAAAACTTTGATGTCTTTACCGAAGTTTCTTATCCCGTCGGTGGTGTTGTAGATAACAACTATAAAAACTACCGCGAGCTTTTGCCGGTTCGTAATGCACAGGAAGGTCACGCGACCGACAGCGCCGATCCACAACTGGATGGTAAAGACCGTTTCGCAGATCGCATCGCTTATGCAGTTGAACTGAAAATGCAGCCGTCCAAGGCGCAACTGGGTTATGTGGCGTCTTACTTCAATCTTAATAAAGACGTTAACACTTATCTGCCGAACAGCTTGATTTCACATCCACTATGTAATGTGACCTCAGCGACTTTGAATACAACTTTGTCCGGTAAGAACATTCCTTCGGCAGCGACAATCAAAAAGATCAACACGTTTGCAGATCTGATGAATGGCTATCGTCGTGAGGCGTTGTCCGGCAATCGTGAAGGATATGTGAAGGCTTCCAAGCTCTGGTCTAAATTCATGATGTGTCTGTCGTACATGGAGTCTTTGACGACCGCGGACACACAAAAAGCAAAAAATGTGGCGGCTAAGTATGCTCCAGCGGGCTATCGACGCCCAGCAGGTGTGAACTTCTATGAAGATCCTTACCAACCGGCAGAATCCCGTTTGAATATCGGTCTGTTCCAGTTCACGCCAGATGCTGGTGGGAATATCCAGGCTTGTATCCGTGAGTGGAATCAGTTGTATCCAAGAAACGCGATCAAAACGAATGCCTCTCAAGCAGAATTGATCCGCATCCTTGGCAGCTCCCTGCAGACTTTCAACGCCTTCTGTGCGGCGGCGAAAGTGACAGGCAGCTTTGCGGTGCAAGTGAATGCGACAAGTTCCAAGAACACGCATCCGTACAATGTGAAATCCAACAGCACTTTGAAAGCTCCAGCAGAGCGTTGTGTGAGCCCACACATGGCCGTAGGTCGCTCTTACAATCACTTCGGTCCATTCCAGAATACTTCTGGTTATACGCTCGACACAATCGTCAGCTGCTCTTTGGCGGGTGGCTTGTAAGATTGAAAAGTAAGGGATTGATAAAAGAAAAAGCCCGCTTCTCTGATCTGTACCCCAAATTTCGGACAGGAAAATAAAAGACCCTGTCCCATTTTTGGGGTATTTTCGTATAAAAAGGAAGCAGATCATGGGCTCACTGTCCGAAAGAGATCGCCGAGATCTTGAGAAGAATCCGAATGTTCTAAAGGTAACGCAGTCCAATGTTGCCTATACCCCCGAATTTAAGGTTAGGGCCTTAAGGCTTCGGGAAGAGGGACAAACTCCTAGTCAAATTTTTAAAGATGCTGGTATTAACCTATCCTTATTTGGTGTGGATTATGCCAAGAAGTGCCTTCAGCGTTGGGAAAAGATGTCTACCCAAGAAGGTGGATTAAAGAAAGACCGCCGAGGTTCTAAGTCTACAGGTCGACCCAAGGGAAAAAAGCTTAAATCAGCAGAAGATGAAATCGCTTATCTTCGCGCGGAGAACGACTTCCTAAAAAAGCTCCGCGCCTTGGAGGCAAAATACGCAAACAAGAAAAGTTCGCGTTGATTAGCAAGGCGGTCAATCATCGGCCTGATCTATGTCTCAGCAGGCTGTGCGCTCAGGCTCAAGTCAGTACCAGTGGCTATTACTACTGGTTTGCCCAAAGAGCATCTCCCCAGGTCATCACAACAGACGCGGAATGGGTGCAAATCATTTTTGCGTATAGAAGGGGTAAAGCCGGCGCTAGGACAATAAAGATGCTTTTGCAACGCCACTTCTGGATCAACATGAACCTGAAGAAAATTAGACGGTTAATGAAGAAGTACGGCCTTCAGGCGACTATCCGACGTAAGAATAAGTACAAGCAAGGCTGGGCATCAGGTGAGGAACACCGGGTAAGTCCGAACATCCTAAGCAGGCAATTTAATGTTGAAAAGAAAGACACAGTTTATTCAACAGACATTACCTACTTAGACTATGGCAAAGGAAACAGGGCTTATCTGTCAGCCGTAAAAGACTTGGCAGTGAAAGATATCGTCCACTATACGGTTTCTCCTGGAGCTGGACTACACGTTGCGATTCGAGGCCTGGAAGACCTATTCAGCCGAAAGCCAGAGAGTTTGATCATGCATTCGGACCAAGGGTGTCACTATACATCCAAGACGTATCGAGATCTTTTGTCTAAGTGGGGTGTCACCCAGTCCATGTCCAGAAAAGGCAACTGCCTGGACAATGCGCCTATAGAAAGTTTTTTTGGTCATTTAAAAGATGAAGTGGATCTTCAAAGTTGCCATACGTTTGAGGAATTGGTAGCAGAGATAGACCGTTATATTAACTACTACAATAACGAACGTCCCCAATGGGGCTTAAAAGGAAAAACCCCGGCAGAATGCCGAGGTTTCACTTAGAGGACCCTTTTATTTATCTGTCCACTTTTTGGGGTACAGATCATCTCAGCGGGCTTTTTCTTTTTAGGACTCGGTGGATTTCTGTCCGATCTCTTTCATCTGTTTGATCAGACGCATGAAGAAATCGTTGATCGAGTTTTTTTCATCAGAGGCGAATTCGGCCCAGAAGTTGTTGATGCGCGTTTGGTACTCGGGAAGAATGGTTTGAGTTTGTGCCTTTCCTTTTTCCGTCAGTTTAATCACATAAGACCGACCGTCTTTTTCGTGCGTGGTTCTTTGCACGATTCTGGCTTTTTCCAAGCTGTTGATCAGACCGGAAATCGTGGCTTGGGTTACGCCCACCATCTGCGCCAGTTCGGATGGCATCAGACCATCGCTGTATTTATTCAAAAGAATCATCAGCGTGAAACGGCCGGAAGACAGGTTGTACTGTGAAAAGAACTTATCCAGATTGATTTCAAATTCCGTGGTGATCTTGCGCAACAGAATGTGCGAATACCAAGCTTCAGGATTCACTTGGGGACACAAAACACCAGCTTCTTCCTGGATAGCTTCGCGGGAGGGAATCTCTGTTAAAAAAAGCTTTGCCATAAAACCTCCTGGAGCTGTCAGCAAACATATTCAAGTCACCGTATCAGTTTAATTAGGGGGCTAAGATCAAGCAAGCAAAAGGACGCACAAAAAGCATAACTTATCTCGCCTTTCTCCTCTAAAACGCCGTTTATTTGCAGTTGAGGGAGAATAAAAAAGGAAGAAGTGTGGAGCACTTCTTCCTCGTAAAATCGGGCGATATGTGAAGATCACTTACTCTAGAGTGTAAACGATCACTTTTGCGAAATCTTTATCGCTCAGAGCTCTTTCCAGGCAGGCGCGGGAAGCTTCGAACGAAGATGGAGCTTTAGGACCAGAGAAAGTGATGAAAACAACGCCGTTCACTGCTTCACCGTGAACTTGGCAACGTTCATCCATCAATTTCAAAAGACGACCTTTGCTCACAGGGATCTCGCCATCTTTTACATATTTAATCGCACAAGAGAAGAAGCTCTGAGGTTTGTCCGTAGGGCCTTCAACAGCCTTCAAGCAGGTGTTGTAAAGGTCAGAGATTTCTCTTTCAACTGCGATGACATTTCCAACTTTACGGTCCGAAGCGTGAGCTGAGAAAGCAACGAACAAAGAAGCGATTGCAAAAAACATTTTCATAAAGGTCCTCCGTGATAAATGAAACATCCATAGCCTTTCACCTTTTATTCCGCCCTGAAAGCCTTTAGGCAGTGTGTCTAGCTTCTTTTCAAGCGGAATCTGGTGGACTAGTTGCCTATTCGATCCTTGATTTTGTCGATTCCAGCTTGAGCGCACTGGTCGTCCAAAGGACCGCCTGGAGCGCCACCCACACCAATAGCACCAATGACGATACTGCCAGCTCGTATGGGAAGCCCCCCGCCGAGCAGAAGGAATCCGTCAATGTCCCCAAGATTTTGGGCGGTAGGATTGCTTTGAGATGTTGCAAGCATTGCGGAGGTGCCATTCTTGGCAGAGGCTGCTGTGTAGGCTTTGCGGCGACTGGCATCAACAGTGTGCGGACCAGCCCCGTCGGCACGAAAGAGAGTTTTGATGTCGCCTGCCTTATCGACGACGGTGGCAGCGACCTGATAACCTTTGGTGGCGCAGTTGGCGACGGCCTCGCGAGCAGCCTCTTCTGCCAGGGCCAGGGAAATTGTGGCTTCAAATTTAAGCCCCGCTGCCGGAGTGGGGGCGGCTGACACCGCGGTGTTTGCAAGAAGCAGGGAAACAAAAAGAAGTGAGTTCGACATGTTCATAAGGTCTCCTAAGGTTGAAAGGAAATCTTAGAACTTTAGACGGGTCTGTCGCAAAGAAAGGCCTGATGTTTTTAGACAGGATCAGGAATCGTGACGATCAGTGCACGGTCTTTTAACACCACCATCGTGTGTTCGAACTGTGCTGTGCGATGATTTTTACCAGCCACCAGAGTCCAATTGTCAGACTCCTCATCGACAAAGCGGGCGCCGGTGGATACAAAAGGTTCAATCGTGATGACGTGGCCTTCTTTAAGTTTGCGACGATCGTCTTTGTCGTAGTAACCGGCAATGAACTTTGGCTCTTCGTGCAAGCTGCGACCCACACCATGACTGCCCAGATTTTCAATCACGCTGTACCCGTGGGCTTTGGCGACTTTTTCGATATTGTAGCCGATCACGTTGATCAGCTCACCGGCTTTGACCGCTTTGATGGCGGTTTCCAAAGCAAGGCGTGTGACTTTCAGAAGTTCTTCGTCAGCTTTTTTCCCCGGCGGGACGACGAAGGATCCACCATTATCTGCAAAATAGCCACCCAGCTCGGCAGACACGTCAATGTTGATCAGGTCGCCTTTGTGAATTTTCTTAGTGTCAGAAGGCACGCCGTGAGCCACTTCGTGATTCAGGCTGATGCAGTTGTAGCCGGGAAAGTTGTAAACTGCCATGGGGCCGGACTTGGCTCCATGAAGCTCCAGATATTTGCCACCCAGGTCATCGAGCTCTTTGGTGCTCATGCCCGGTTCGATCTTGCCCGCCATGTATTGCAGGCAGTTGGCGACAATCTTTCCGATTTTTTTAAGACCTTCCAGGTCGGCTTCTGTCTTTACGATCATGACTTCGGGTTATACACTGATCCTTATGGAAAAAGCCAACGATCCCGTGCGTATTCTGAAAAAATCATCTGCGAGGAAACTTTTACCTGCTGTTTCCGCAAAGGATAACAAAGCCACGCGCGGACGCAGTCTGCTGCTGGCGGGAAGTGCCGACTATCCCGGGGCCGGAATTCTGGCCGCCCGCGGGGCTCTGCGCATGGGAAGCGGTTATGTGATTCTGGCGCAGAAAAATATTTCCGTGTCGCTGGAAAACCCGGATTTTCTTCTGTTGGATCTGGCCAAGAAACAATGGCAAGCGCAAAAGTTCGATGCGATTTTATGCGGACCGGGTTTTGGTGTGAATTCTTTCACGGCCCGGATTATTTGTGAGCTGAAAGAACGAAATATTTCCAATGTCATTCTGGATGCTGATGCCATCACGGTTTGTGCGGAACAGAACTTGTTCCCGTTACCTCGTACTTGGATCGTCACGCCTCACACGGGGGAACTGTCCCGCTGTCTGGGAGTTTCGGCCGAGGAAATTTCTGCGCATCGCTATGAATTTATCAAGATGGCGCAAGAACTTTTTCAGTGTGTGGTGCTTTTAAAGGGGCACGGTACTTTGGTGGCCAATGGGCGGCGTGTTTACAGAATCTCAACGGGGAATGCAGCCTTGGCGAAATCAGGGACCGGGGATGTGCTCTCAGGAGTTATCACGGCCCTGAGGGCTCAGGGATTGTCTCCAACCCGGGCGGCACTTTTGGGGGCTTATGTGCACGGGGCCACGGCGAATCTCTGGAAAGCGCAAAAAAAGGACCTTTTGTCGATGACGGCCTCGGATGTGGTCGAAATGTTGCCTCAAGTCCTCTATAAGCTTCGTCAGGGTGATTGAAAATTCTACTTGGCGCATTACATAACAAAAGCATGACTTTTCTTTTGGCCTCGGGGCAGGTACAAACTCTCGAAACTTTTGGGGGTTTTCATGGTTAAAGGGCTTTTGATCGGGTTTATTGTGGGGATTTCTTTGGCAGCCAATGCGCAGACTTCTTCCACCACACTTTCCACTCCTTCTGTGGAATCCGGAACTCAAAAAACATCCACTTCTGTGGGCGATGTTCTGAAGAACAAAAAATTTGAGGACGACAAAGATATCACAGACTCAAAGCTCAAAGCTGAATCCGGTTCCTTGTCCCGTTACTCCCTGAAATTCTCTCTTTCTTACTTCGGCCCTCCTGTGGGTGATCTTTCCAGCAAAATGCAGCCAAATCCGGATGGTTCCATCGGTGTGAATCAGGTTTCTTTGAGCGGTTCCATCAGCGGACGTTACCGTTTGGATTCAAAAAGCGCGATCAGTGCCGGAACAGGCATCAACGCTTTGACTCCCTTCCACGGGGTTGAGCGCACGGACGTAAAAACGCCGTTCATCAGCTATGACCGCAATTCTCGTCTGGGCGATTTGCAAGTCAGAAACTCTTATGGGGCTTCTTGGACAACAGTTCCAAACTTCCGTGATGTGGGTCAGTACGCTTCTTTGTCCTATGATAACTCTTTGGTTTACAACCTTGGCAATTCCGGCTTCGCGGCAGGCCTGGATACTGGCTTGAGTGTCTTCTTGTATGAGCGTGGATACGAAAAGAAAGATGGCAAGGCTTCCCGTTATCACCTGGGTTTCTATCCGCAAGTGAAGTACAATGTTTCTGACAAGATGAACGTTTACACTTCTGTGGCGATGAACTTCTGGAATCCACGCGCCCGTGATGGGGAATGGGATCTTTTGAACAAAACCCTGAGCGGTCGCTTGGGCATGGGTTATGCTTTCAGCCGCGACATCTACTTTGCACCTTACTTGAATTTCTACCCGAAAGATTTGAAAGCGGAATCCACAACTTTGAGCTTCTCGACCATCTTCTCGATTCTTTAAGAGTTGTCTCAAATTGAAAAATAAAAAAACCAGGGCGCCTTTTTCGTCCTGGTTTTTTTATTTAATCACCAATTTAAAATTTACTGGAGTTATGGTGGCCCCGTTCCGGTCAGGAGAACCAATTCACGAATCTCCCTGTTCCAGATATACTCTTTACGTACTGTCTTATTAGCCATTGAAGGCTCCTTTCGTGCAAGGTGAACCTCATTGGGTTCATAAGACTTATCGGCTGGACCTTGGGATAGTTGAGCACTTTTAATGAAAAAGTTTAAAAAAATTGAATTGTGCTGCTTTGAAACGGGAAAACCGTTTCTGATCGCGACGAAGCTATTTTAAAAGCCTGTGCAAGCGTTCGAACAGATTCAAAGTCATCATATAGGAAAGACCCCATAAAGGCGGCTCGCGATCCAGATACACAGCGGGAAGTTCAATCGACATGTTTTCGCGCTGAACTTTGTAAACGGTTTGCCTTTGGGGATCGCGGATGTTCTTTAAAGGCACCCAGAAATAGTCCGCCACTTCGTTGGCATCCAGAGTCACGTGGAAGTTCTGTTCAGTGTAAAACACAAATGGTCGGATATAAAAATCCAGCAGTGTTCCGGCTTTGCGGGCCTGAATATCATCCAGGCGTCCCAGCAGTTCGTGGGAACTCAGGCGAACTCCGATTTCTTCCAGAGTTTCTCTGAAAGCGGCATCCAGATCAGTGATGTCAAAGGCTTCACGCTTGCCACCGGGAAAAGCCAGTTGACCCGACCAGCGATCACCGGGACGTTGGGCTCTTTGGATAAAGCCCAGCTCCAGATTTTCTTCAGACTGTCCCCGCAGAATCAGCGCCACGCAGGCATGCGGGTCCATTATCGAGGCCAGATCCAGAGGCTCTAAAGCGGTGATGGCAGTTTGAAGTAAAGACTTGATACCAGAATCCATGACTTCTTAAGAGTACTCCTGACGGGAAGGGCCCGCAAGGCCAGCCGTTTTAGGAAACCTTCCTGCGAGCCATAATCGCCCATGAAATCAGACAGATGATCGCGGCAAAAAAATAAGGGGCACCTGGAATGGAGGGCACACCTTCCGCCGGTGCGGAAAAGTGAGCGAACAGCTTGGTCGTGACCAAAGGGGTGATAATTGCAGCTAGACTTGCCAGACTGACCAAAGACCCCTGCAGTTCACCTTGTTCTTGCGGAGGCGTGTTGTGACTGATCAAAGACTGCAAGGCTGGGGGGGCCACCCAGAAAATCGCTGAGCCCAGCAGAATGACATACATCATCCAGCCTTCCGTGGCGAACCCGAAAAGCGCGAAGGAAACGGCATAACCAAAAGCTCCGATCACCACCGTGCGATGTTCACCCAGTTTGGGAATCACCAGACGAGTCAGCCAGCCCTGGGCAATGGCCGACAGCAAACCCACCGCCGCCAGGGAAAGTCCCACTTGCGAGGTTGTCCAGTGAAAGCGGGTTTCCGTGTACAATGTCCAAATGGATGGATGAGTCTGACCACCCAGTTGGAAAAAGAAATAAACCAGCAACAACGCCAACAGATGCTTGGAGCGGAAGACGGTGACCAAAGAGTGCAATGGATTGGTTTTGCGCAAATCAATCTTACGGCGCATTTCCTGGGGCAGGGATTCCGGCAAAATGAAAAGTCCAAACAGAAAGTTCAGGAGATTCAGGCCAGCCGCGGCCAGGAATGGATACTGAGGCCCCAAGTGCCCCAGCAGACCTCCGATGGCGGGTCCGATGATAAAGCCCAGGCCGAAGGCGGCCCCAACCATGCCAAAGTTGGCAGAGCGATTTTTTTCGTCACTGACATCGGCGATGTATGCCATGGCGACAGTGATGTTGGCCCCGGTCAGACCGGCAATCACGCGTCCGGCGAACAGAATTCCCAGGGTCGGAGCAAAGGCCATCAGAATATAGTCAAGGCCTGCTACCAGCAGAGACACCAATAAGATGGATCTGCGGCCGAAACGATCTGACAGCGCACCTAAAAGAGGAGAGGCTAAAAACTGCATCAGAGCATAAACAGAAATAAAATAGCCGAAGTATTCCGAAACGGAGGTTTCACTGGAAACAAACCGGCGCATGATATCCGGCAGGGAGGGGATCACCAGTCCCAGTCCGATCATATCCAATGTCACGGTGATAAAAATAAACCAGATGCCTGCTTTTGAATTCCTCATAGGATTCAGGCTAGAAGAGCGACCTGTAAATGTCAGCAGCTGTTTTGAGATTAATAAAAATTTACTTTTTTCTATCCAATTGCGTGACCCGGGCACTCTTGATAGCGTTGTGAGCATGATTTTACACGAGCAACTTTTGCAGATTTTGGCGTTTTTGGGTTTTTCCGTTGTTCTGGTGTCCTTGTTTCAAAAACTGGGACTGGGAACCATTTTAGGTTATCTGGCGGCGGGAATTCTTATCGGTCCCATGGGGTTGGGATTGATAGCCGATTTCCAGTTCGTACAGCACATCGCAGAGTTCGGTGTCGTGTTCCTGTTGTTCATGATCGGTCTGGAGCTGCAGCCTCGCAAGCTGTGGTCTTTGCGGAAAACCCTGATTGGATTTGGTGGGATGCAGATTCTATTCTGCACGGTCGTCTTTACCGTGATCGGATATCAGCTGGGCATCCCTTGGGCCAGTGCTGCGGTCGTGGGCTTTGCCCTGTCCTTGTCGTCCACGGCGTTTGCGTTGCAATCCCTGGCTGAAAGAAAAGTTCTGAACACAGAATTTGGCCGGGCCTCTTTTGCGATTTTACTAATGCAGGACGTGGTGGCCATTCCGGCGTTGGCGGTGATTCCCAGCCTGGGACTGGTGGCGGCTAACACGCCTTCTGTCAATTGGGGTGGGGCTATTGCGATCTTTATTGGCCTGGCGATTTCCAGTCGTTTTCTTATGGGAAGATTTCTGCAGGTGGTGGCTGAAACCCGCAGTCGCGAACTGTTCACCGGTGTGACCTTATTGATTGTGATTGGGGTGGCCTTCCTGATGGAAAGTGTCGGCCTGTCGATGGCTTTGGGCGCCTTCCTAGCTGGAGTGCTGCTTTCGGAATCCGAGTACCGGCACGAACTGGAAGCCGATCTGGAACCCTTCAAAGGGCTGCTGATGGGGTTGTTCTTTGTTTCTGTCGGTATGTCGGTCAAGCTTTCGTTGCTGTTGCAAGCCCCGGCGATGATTCTGTCGTTGTTGGTCGGTTATATGGTTTTAAAAGGTCTTTTGATCTTTGCCGTGGGCCGAATTATGAAGTTGCATTCTCAGGCCGCCAACAATTTGTCCGTTTATCTGGTGCAGGGCGGGGAGTTTGCCTTTGTGATCTTTGGCGTCGGGCAGAGTGCACAGGTGATTTCTGCTGATTGGACACAACGATTCACATTGGTGGTGACCTTGTCCATGATTGCCAGTCCGCTGATCATTGTTTTGAACGAAAAGATACAAGCCTGGATTGCTTGTAAAAGCCCGGCGGCAGGGGGACGGGAATTTGATAAATTTGAGGAAACCAACAATCCCGTTATCATTGCGGGGTTCGGTCGCTTCGGCCAGATCTTCGGTCGCATCCTAAGAACTCAGGACATTCCGTTTACGGCCATCGAGCATGATACCGAACAAATTGAATTGCTTCGTCGATTTGGGAATAAGGTTTATTACGGCGATGCCGCTCGCAAGGAAATCCTGGAAGCTGCCGGGATTCGTAATGCCAAGTTTTTCATATTGGCCGTGGATGATGTTGAAACGTCCAATCGGATCGCCCAGATCCTGAAGGAAGACTACCCGCACGTTCAGGTGTTTGCCCGTGCCCGCAATCGCCAGCACAATTTCGATTTGCTTGACGCTGGAGTTAAGTCTATTCGCCGTGAAACTTTGGATTCCAGCATCCACCTTAGCGGTCAGCTTTTGATTGCCATGGGAACGCCGGAAGCCAGGGCACACGCGATTATCGAGCGGTTCCGTCGTCATGATGAGCTGATGTTGTTGGAGCAATTCAAAGTCCGCCATGATCAGAAGAGCTTTATAGATGTATCCAGACAGGCGGCTCAACAACTGGCTCAGGTTCTCAAAGAAGACGCCGAAAAAACCTACATCGAACCGCAGGCAGGTGAAAAAGGCCCATCCGACGTCGTTGTCGGGGGGCCTCCTCGCTCCGACGTGCATTAAGCACGCCTGCGCTGCGGGGGCCCCCCTCCGCCTTGCGGCTGGGCCTTTTTGACCTGCCTGCTCCTTCTGGGGAGACGGAGGTGGGGGATTCTGGCTGGGCTTTGCCGCCGCTTTTGCCGGCGCTTTGCTGGGCGGTGGAGGGTAGGTGAGGTGAGGGATTAGAGGCGGAGGATTTTTTTTAACCTTTTTGGGGTGGGTTCTGGGTCTTTCTAATAGGAATTGTTAGGAGGGCACGGATGCGCTTCTTGATTGTGATGACGGTTTTATTGTGGGCGGCCTTTTCGAAGGCTGAGGTTCAGAACTTTAACGGGATGATTCAGGAGGCTTCGATGAGTCAGAAGCTTCTCAGAAAGAAGCTCTTGCGAATTTTAAATTCGCAGCAGGTGGCGGTGGCGGCCAATGAACAAGCGACTGAGCAACTTCAAACAGAAAGCCCCTCCCAGGACTTTGAAGTTCGCTTGGTGCAGGCTCGGCACTAGTTAAGAAAATTTGACAGTATTTCCCCCAAACACCGCTGTCCCCCGGCGGTGTTTTTTTATCTAAAGATGTCTTTATAGAAGGCTCTGTTCGGATTGATGTCACTGACCTTTGTGACGTTGAAATAGATTCGGCCGATCTCTCTGCCATCGGTGGTTTCCACACTGATACGCCAGCGACCCTCTGAATAGTTCTGTTTCGAAGCAAAACCACGATAGCCACCTTCGCGGCCGCCCGCGATGGTCATGGGGATTTTATCCGTGGTCTGCCAGCCTTGAACCGGATCTTTGTAATACCAGTGAAGAATCACCGAATCGCTGAACCGGGCGGGGGAAAAGATCTGGGCAAAGAAATAAATTCTGTCGTTCGGCTCGGCCTTAAAGTTCTGATCCCCTCTTTGCCAGAACTGCCAGGAAGGTGTTTCGTAAGAAAGCACATAGGTGCCATTGACCTTTTCAACGCTGTGATAGATGCCCATGTTTTGAACGGACAGTGGCACCGGTGGAATCCAGCCCAAAAGATAAAACATCATAAAAAGAATCAGAACGGTGCCCGAAGGTATGATCAGACTTTTTCTTAAGACGGTGATGTCCTGGATGTTCTTTTTCAGCAAACTATAGATGCCGAATAGAGCCCCTGCAGTCAGAAGCAGGGACAGGGTAAATGGCACCAGACCGACAAAGCCCAGGGCGGTGGGAACCATCATTGAAAAGAAACAAAAAAGACAAATGACGAAAAGGCCTATTTTCAGATTGATTTCACTTTCACGAACTCGTTTAAGTTCGTTGGCCACCATCAGTCCCAACAGCAACAGAATAAAAATCAACGATGAGAACAGCGAGGCGCTTTTCAGGAAGAACAGAGAATAAACACTTAACAAGCTGCCCAGAAGAAAATGCACAGCCAGCCGGCGGTATTCCCACACCCTCTCCAGTTTTTGATGAATTTTAATAAAGCCGTGGGATTTGAGGAAATCAAAATAAAGAAGACCACCCAGAATCAGCAGGTAAACGACCTGTTGAAGTATGGCTAAGGGATCATCGATATCAGAAAGAGTCCAGACGTCGAAGAAGAAGCCGCCAAGAAAGAAAGCGATATCTACTGTACGTTCATGTTCTTCGTAAAAGTTGAGCAGGCGTTCTTTAAGCTGTGTCATGGGCTTAAGGTTAACAGAGTCTTGCATATTGGCAAGACTCGCCGATGACAGAGTTTTCATTAATTGATCTTCATTTGTTTTCTTGCAGATTGGGGGCTATCTATGGCCGCTCATAAAATAAGGAGTTAGCGAATGAAAGCATGGATCAGTCTATGTGTTATGAGTCTTGCGTGCGTCTGTCAGGCCGCGGAATCCCGCTCTATGGAAAGAGTGTCAGCTGAAAGAGCCGTTATCAGCTTTACGGTGGAAGAGTCGCAGTCCGTGCAGGCCCATGACTATGTGGATGGAAGCGACAATGAGCGTTTTCTGAAAATGATTTTGGATGATCCTGATTCACGACTGACAGAGCTGCGCAAAACCATCGAAAATGAAAATTGCAGGGATTCAGATCAACGCAGTGACGGTTGGGTGGAAGACTGCGGTGGGATTGAGATCACGCACGGCGCTCAAACAGCATTTGGTCGTGCGGGGTGGTTTGCGGCTGGCGCCCAGTACACTTACTTTGTGGGCTTCCGCCATGTCGGCAGCGGGGATTTTCTGACCACAAGTTATATGATCGTCGTGCATGAAGATGTGGATGTTGAGGTGTCCGAGAGGGCCGCAGGCGTATCTGCGAAGGTTGTGAAAACGCTGTCCTTGGGACGAATCGTTCGAATTCCAGATCAAATTCGTATTTTGCCGATTAGATAAGAAGAAGGCTCCCTTGCGGAGCCTTCGTTTTAGACCTTCTTAACAAACTCTGACTTCAGGTTCATTGCGCCAAAGCCGTCAATCTTACAAGCGATGTCGTGACCGTCGCCACCGTCAACCAGGCGGATGTTTTTCACTTTAGTTCCGACTTTCACCACAGAGGAAGATCCTTTAATCTTCAGATCCTTGATCACGGTGACCGTGTCGCCATCTTGAAGAATGTTTCCGTTGGCATCCTTGATCACATTGGCGGCCGCTTCGGCAGCAGCGGCGGCAGCGGCGGCAGCGGCAGCCTCGGGGCTCCACTCGTGAGCGCACTCAGGGCAGACCCATAAATTTCCATCTTGGTAGATGTGTTCTGAATTACATTTTGGACAGTTCGTTGGATTGTTCATGAGTACATCTAAATCATATCGAGGTCGATTTGACCATTAAAAACAGGACTCGCAAATATAAGAAATATGTTAAAACCCAACCTGGTTTATATCTGGACTTTGCTTCCACATTCTTCTTATCTAGGCTATGGGGCATGAAAACACTTTCTTTTTTACTGACCGTTTTGTTGGCAGTTCCGGCTTATCCATGCACTCGTGTTCTGTGGGACACCAAGAAACACGATATTATCGTGGGTCGAAATATGGATTGGGCCGAGGACACAGGTTCAAATATGTGGCTTTTTCCCCGGGGGATGGAGCGCGATGGCCTGGCAGAGAAAAACTCTTTGAAATGGACTTCCAAATACGGAAGCGTCATTTTGTCCATGTATGACATGGGCACCGGGGATGGTATTAATGAAAAAGGTCTGACGGCGAATCTGTTGTTTTTGACTGAAAGCGATTTCGGTGTGCGAGATGAAAAGATCCCGGGCATGTCCGTCAGTATGTGGGCTCAGTATTTCCTGGATAACTTTGAAACCGTGGCGGAAGCTGTGGCTGCGATGGAAAAAACTCCGTTCCAGGTGTTGATGGCCAGCGTGCAAACGTCTCAGGGAATCAAACAAGGGACTGTGCATTTGGCGATCTCTGACAAGACGGGTGACAGTGCCGTGATTGAGTACATCAAGGGTCAGCCGAAGATCTATCATGGACGTGAATACAAAGTAATGACGAATTCGCCTCCGTTTGATCAGCAGCTTGTGACGATGAAGCAGTACAAGGGCTTTGGCGGAAACAAAGACCTGCCTGGCACAACAGCGGCGGCGGATCGCTTTGTTCGGGCGGCTTTCTATGCTCAGCAGCTGCCGCAGCCAAACGACTATCGAGAGTCCATTGCCGGCGTCTTTAGCGTGTTAAGAAACGTATCCCAGCCCTTTGGCACTCCTGATCCAACCCGTCCCTATATTTCCACGACCCGTTGGAGAACCGTAGCCGATCTGACTCGGGGCTTATACTTCTATGAAAGCACCATGAGTCCCTTCATCGTATGGGTGGATCTGCCGAAATTGAATTTTAAAAAGAATGCCGGAGTTAAAAAAATCAACCTGGTGAAAAACTATGAGTTGAGTGGAGATATCACCAGGAAGTTTAAACCCACCAAGGTCTTCCAATTCCTGAAACCTGATGTTCCTGCCGGGATGAAGGCGCAGCTTTAAGACTCATTAATATTTGGTAAGTGTTCGATTTACCTTAACAAACGCCCCTTATTGCAGAGACAATTTGGGGCGTTTTTATTTGCACTTTAGGCAGTTGCGAGACTCTTTTGCATTTTATGTGGTCGTGAGGCTGGCCGGATTCTTGGATAGAGACCTCCTTATTGAGGTGCTCTATGAAGCGTTTGGGTATTCTTGTCAGTTCTGTTCTGTTGGTATCGGCCTCTGTGGCTATGGCTCAAGACACGCCATCTTCTTCCACATACGAAGAGGATATGGACCGTGCATTCCAGGAAGAAGCGGCTCGCCGGGAGGCGGCTTACCAGGACAAGCTTAGAAACTCCTCCAAGGGACAGGCCCAACAAGCCAAGTACTTTGATTCTTATTTCTATTACAACACCGCCAAGTCAGGTGCGAATCTTGACGTGTCGGCCTTCAGTATTAACGATGTCTTTAAGAATCGACCGGATGATTATCGGGCTGCCGTGGAGCTTTATAAAGCGGCTTCGGGCATGGACAACACGATGTATTCCAAAGCCCTTTCGTACGAAGGCAGTCTGAGTCTTTTGAAACGTGAGGCCATCGTCCTAAGCCGGGATCAGAAACTGTTGATCCTGTCTTTGTCTGGATCGCATCTTTCCAGATTTTATTCAGTGACCACGGAAAACCGTAACACCTCAGAAGAAGTCTTCCGCAACGCCCTGATGAACGGCAATCAAGGCGGAGTTTGCGGGGACATTCATAAGTATCTGGCCGGGCAGGCGCGGGCATTGGGTTTCACTGATGTGGGTATGCACACAGGTGTGTGGCAGAAGGATAAATCAGGTAAAGATTCCGGTGGTCATTTTATTTATCACTTTAAAGATCCCAAAACAGGTCAGTATTATATCCAGAACTATTCACAGGTGATTGCAACCGGTCAAAAGACGCAGCAGAACATGCTGGAAGTCAGCAATCGGGTTCTGGGGCCTTTGGTGGGTACGGTCTATGTGGAAGGCGTCAAGGGCAGTTATCACTCCTATTTGCCTCAAACAGCTTTGTGGATCAAGGAAGGTATTACTTCGTTGGCCTATAAGTCGACGGAAAGTTCCATCTTGCAGTTGCGTATCGGGAATCAGGACAATGCTGTCGGTGTTCAGGTCGTAAAAAAGTTTGAAGACAGCTCATACGTTCGCGCCTTCATGTTGCACCAACAGCACAATGCTGCCGAGGGCAGTTATCGTTTCTCGGGTATGGGTGTTTCCGGGCAGGCCGGAGGTAATATTGCCGTGAACTCGGTCGTAGAGGAAATCGGTTTGGTGGCCAAGGGATATGCCGGCATCGGCCAAGTGGGTTCCCCGACTTTGAATCCAACGATGACCTGGAGTGAGAAGGAGCGCACAGTTCTTTTTCACGGCATCCAGTTTACAGGCACAGCGCGGATCAATAAAACCACAGGCAAAGTGGAACTGGAACGAACCAACCTGGATGCAAATCTTCACGGTGGTGATGCCAGTGCGGCGGATCTGGTTGTTCGTGCCGGAGTAGACCAGCGTGTATCTGACAACGTCAGTGCAGGCTATGAACGTTCTTTCCGTCGTGTGAAGGAAGGTCACTATTCATCCAAGACTGAATGGGTGACTGAGGCTGACAAAGTGTCTGTGGTTTTCGATAAGCAGATTGGCAAGGTCTATCTTTTGGTGCGCGGAGAAGTCTTCTTGTTCGAAGGTGTTGAAAACATGTCGGCGACGGCTTTGAAGAACACTGTAGAAGCCAGTTTCCCGGCTGGACGCATGGGACAGGTGTATGTCGCTTTCGACATGGCCAAGGTCATGAGCAACAAAGAGCAGGATCCTTTCTATGATATTCCGGCTTCCAACTCGTTCCGTGTGGGGCTGAAAAAGGATTTTGCAAAGTTCGTTCAGGCCGGAGCCGAAGTGTCCTATCAACAGGGGCGTCGCACTTATCCGCTCTATGACAAGGGCTTTACTCCGGAGCTGCAGGGTGAGCGGGTGAATGACCGTCTTCGCGGCATGATCTGGGTTAGTCTTAAGTGGTAAGTTTTTTATTTTAAGGTTCATAAGGTGGCGAAAAGATCTTCTGCATCCTCCCCGAGGATTGCAGTTCCCGAATGGCGGCGTCCACCTCTTGAATTTTCAAGTCAGCTTTTTTTGAAACGGCACACTTCACATCGACCGGGTCCACTTCCAAAGCGGCTCTTTGCAGGTGTGGGTGTTTGCTTTCATAGTACTGGTATTCAAGATTGTTCAGAATGATAAACGGAATTCGCTGGGAAAAGAGCTTCTCCAGATTGGAGGCTCCTGAACTTGCATCCTCACGCAGGACACTGCGGTTTTCAAAAAGCGGCGATAAAGCGGGATAGACAAAGTTAAGCACAGTGCCAAGACGCTTTCCCTTCAGATCCTCCAGCGAGCGGACTTTAGTGTCAGCCTTGTCGTTGCGAAGGCTGACGATCAGGTCACTTTGACGAAAGATTGGCTGGCTCCATTGATATTGTTTGGCGTATTCACCGGCCCAGGCCTCGTTGTCGTAGCAGACCATCTCAATCAGCCCGGCGGCCAGACGGGCATCCAAGCGTCCGCGTGGCAGCAATTCAAAATGAACGGGTCGGCGAAGCTTTTTGGCGATTTCGCGACCGATATCAAAGAACAATCCACCACGCACACGATTCAGGTTGTGTCCATTTTTCTCAAAGAAGATAAATGGGGGCGAATCATTGCTATTCAAACCATAACTGAAGGGCTGGGGCATCGTCGCCGAGTTGGAATAGCGCTCGAGAATTCTTTGCAGAACCTTTTTGCGGTGAAGATTGGCAATCGCGCGATTCAGTCGCTCCAATGACAAAGAGGACTTGCGCGACAAAGAACATTGTATATCTGTCTGATCGAAGCTAAAGGAGCTGCGTACCAGGCGCGGATACCGGGACTTAAAATAGATGTATTCGGGCTCGGCCAGAATAATATAACTGACACGGTCATTGAGCAGCTTCTTAACACTGACTTCGATGGAGGCGCTGTCAGATCTTTGCAGTTCCTTGTTTTTAAAGCGATCTTCCAAGTCTGCGTAGACGTAGTTTTCCACCGTGCCGATGGTGATTCCTGTGATTTGGCTGACTTTTTCAAAAGGAATCGCCGTTGTGCTGACCAGTACATTGGAGGTGGTAAAAAGAGGAGTGCTCCACAACACATTGTCAGCAAATTCATGGCGCCACCGGATGCTGTTGTGGCAGATCAAATCCACGCGATTTTCCACAATCTGCTGAGCAATACGTTTTCTGGGGATGCGTTCGATCGTGTAGTCTTCCCCCAGCTCGTCGCCAATGGCGACAGAAACTTCGTAGATCAATCCCCCCGTGGGAATGGGGTTGCCGTTATTTTCAAACTGATAAAGCAAAGGGGGCGCATTGCTGGGATTGAAGCCGAACTTCAGGCCGCCAACTGCAAAGCCAGGGACAAGCTGTGCGGTCACAGAAAATAGAAAGATCAGAATGAGGCGGCTGATGTTCATGGTGGCATCATGATCTGGAAATCGCGCCCTGGCTGTCAAAATGATTCCAGACACATTGTTGCCGGCTTGATGTTCCTTTGTCGGAAATCAAAGGGACCTGAAATGGTGACAGGTCCCTGAGAGGTCATTACAGTTCGGTGAAGTCCTCAATGGCATCTTCGTCGCGGAAGTGGAATCTGAAGTCAGGACTGATAAAGATGCCGCTGGAAATGTAGCCCGGGGTGCAGTTGTCCTCTCCCACGTCAAAGGCCGCATGTTGAATGACCGCGCGGTAAGCTACAAGTTCACCAGATGCAGAATAGTATTGGCTCAATTCGACCACCTCAATATCAGCTTCGGAGTTCAGCATGTAGTCGCCCTCCAGAATGGTGTCATACCAGATATCAGCTTCTTCGCGTGCGGCTTTCATAAGACCCGCGAGCTGTTTTGGGTTGAGGTCTGCTGGAGCCACCTCCCTAAAAGTTCCGTTTTTGGCCTCGATCACAGAGTAAACTTTTTCAATGAATTGATCTTCACCACGGGAAGACGCCAGGGAAAGCAAAGGAAAAACAGTCAATAAAAGCACCAGCAAAGACTTCATAATTAAAACTCCATGTTTTGATGGGGCTTTTGTAGGTCTTTGAGGGCTATTTGTAAATTATATTAAAAGAAAGTATATATGCCTTTAATGCATAATGAATCGGGGCCTCTTCGCGGATCAGAGGCGCTGTCAGGCCCCTAAGGCCTTAGTATGCAAACCAGATGTCTTTGATCCGTCCGTCTTTGAAATCATAGATGGCAACGACGTGAGACCCGCTAGGCACGACGGATTCCTCATCAAGCACCTTGTTGTTCAGGACGATTCTGCTTTTCAGGGTGCAGTGCAAGTCAGGTGTGTTTTTGAACTTTTCATCATACAGTTTGCGGAAGGTCTCCATCCCTACGCAGAACGGGCTTTCCTGTCCCAGGCGGTAGGCGGTCACTTCGGGGTGGTAAAAAGAGCAAAACTTTTCGATGTCGCGATTGTTATAGGCATCCAGTTGCCCCTGTACCAGGGCGACTCTTTGTTCCGTGGTCATTGGCGTGGTTCCTCAATCTTAAGTGTTTGGTTTACGGAAGTCGGTCCCAGTGTTTGCACTTTTCCAGAAGGCCAGCGGATCTCCACTTTGGTGATCTCTTTGACGGGGCCCAGGCCGAAATGCAGGGTCGGATCGTTTTGCTGATTCATGGTCCCTGTCACACCATCTTGTTGGCGCAGGAAAACCCCGTTGCGATGGTAAACGCGAACCTGTGCCGTCACCGCCTGAGTGCCGGAACGGGTGCCTTTCAGTCGAACGCGCAGGAAGTTATTGTTGTCACCCATGGTGTTTTGCAGAACCCGAAGTGCCGGAGTGGCGCCGTTGCGCAGTCGTCCTGACTGAACCAAGTCCATTTTTCCGTCGTTGTTCAGGTCAGCCCAAGCCGCCGCATAACTGTCAAAAACGCGAGTGCCTTGTTCTGCGCTGACGTCCCTGAACTTGAAGCCACCCATATTCTTGTAAAGAAGAGAGTAAGAATAGGCCAGATCGTAAACCTGACTGATGTAAACATCCAACAGACCATCGTTGTCAAAATCAGCAGGCGTCGTTTGCGCCCACAGTTCGTCACCCTTATATTTGGAGAAATCACCAATGGGACGATAGGCAATACCGGAAGAAGGTCGAACGTCAATCAGGCGGTAGAAGGGCTTTCCGGTGTTACGATAAATTTTAGAATCGTCACACAGATAGCCGCGCTGATCAAAGACGCCCTTGCCATTGATACCCACGAACTTATGCACCAGATTGGAAACCCAAAGATCCAGATTTCCGTCATTGTCAAAGTCCGCCCAGATCGAGGAGATCGTGTGACCGTACTGTGGTCCATAGTAGGCCTTGCGGGACTGGTCGTAGAATTTTTTAGGGTCGTGATCCCCTTGAATGTTCATGGCCGTTGCTTGATCCATCAGGATCGCACTTCCCAGGTTGTACAGGTTGTTGGGGCGCAGGCGATAATTAGAAAAGTAAGCTTCGATGGAACCGTTGTTGTTGTAATCCGCCACGGCAATGCCACGAAGATAGTTTGGGTTCATCCGGAAGGCCACCGGGGTGCTGTCGATCAGGAACTTGCCTTTGACATTGGTGTACATCTTCTGGGGAAGAAGGGGATCGCCAAATTTGGGTTCGCTGAAGCCCGCCATAATATCAATCCACCCATCCTTGTTCACATCAACGATAGCCAGTGCATGGGCGTGCTCTGGCAAAGAAAAGCCCCACTGGCGTGAGGATTCAACGAACTGACCCTTGGAGACCTGCATGAAGATCTGTCCTTTGGTTGTCAGAATGTCGAGCAGGCCATTGTTGTCCAGATCCGCAAATAAAGGAGCCCCCTTCATGTCGCGAATGCCCACAAGATCTGTCACATCAGAGAAAAGAATGTTCATTTTGCTGCTGACATTTCTGAACAGACGTCCGCCAGCCAGCAAATCGACCCAGCCGTCGTTGTCGTAGTCACCAAAAGCCAGTGTTGTCGAATGGATCGCCGGCAGGCCCGAGGACGCCGTGATGTCCTGGAACTGCGAAGAGGTTGAACTGAACTCAGTCGAACTGACGGGAGCGGTGCTAAAGCCCCCCTCGGGATTAGAGATCCTGAAGCCAAGAATAAAGAACCCGACAACGAGAGCACCGGTAAATAATCGTTTCATTTTAACGTACCTTCTTTTCCAGATCTTGGACGGAGATCACAGACGATTGAGTTTTGAATTTTTTCGGTTCCAGACAGAAGCGGACGACCAGATCAGCGACATCTGCGGGCTGGCGCAGCTGATGATCCGTCTTCAGCTTTTTAAAGTTAGCCACTTCGGGGAAGTCCTTCTTTTTGAAGCTGCGAATGGTCTGCTGCATTTGTGTATCCAGCACACCGGGACTGAAGTGATAGATTCTGATTTTTTTGTTCTTAGAGTTTTGCAGATCCAAAGCCGTATTTTCGGTGAACATTTTCAGGCCGGCTTTGGAGGAACAATACATCGACCATCCTGAAATGGGCCGGAACGCGGCGCCGGAGCCGATGTTGAATATCGTCAAAGGCTTTTTTTCTTCAGCAGCGAGCCGGGCGCAGACCTGGGACAGCAGAACAGGAGAAATCAGATTGGTCACCAGATGTGTGTTCATCTCAGACAGATCCAGATCGACCAAAGAGCCCACGGGATTGATCAACGCGGCATTGTTAATCAGATGGATATGTTTGAAAGAAGCCAGATCCAGATTCTCCAGCACGGCTTCGATCTTTTGGATCGTCCCCAGGCCGCGGCTGAAGTCAGCGGTAATATGTTTGAAATTGGGTGATTTGAATGAGGGACGGGAGCGGGACAGATTTACGACTTGGTGGCCCTGCTGCAGAGCTTTAAGACAAACCTGTTCCCCCAGCCCCTTAGAGCCGCCTGTAACGATAAATAAATCCATAATTAAAGTATGAATTTCAGCGTGTTATTCAGCAAGGCCGGGTCCAGAGGAAGGTCTAGGAATAGGAACAGTTCGTGGTCGTCTGAAGATTTTGGGCATAAAAAAAGCCAACTTATTCAGTTGGCTTTTTAGTGGTTCTTAAGCTTAGAGATTTGGTGCCCCGCGAGGGACTTGAACCCCCACGCTTGCGCACTAGATCCTAAGTCTAGCGTGTCTGCCAATTTCACCAGCGGGGCAACACATCTCTAGGCTTAAGGAAGCACTATTGATAGCTTACTTCAGAGTCAGATTGCAAGCGGAAATTTCAAAAAAACGTCCGCTTGGCCTCAACTCAGCTTATTTCTCGCTGATCAATTTTTTGTAGTCTGGAGCTCTCATAAGGTTTGCGAGCTCTTTTTCGGTATCCATTTCGATACGAACCAACCAGCCTTCATTCACTGGGTCGTCGTTCAAAACAGACGGGTCATCGCTAAGAGATGAGTTCACTTCGATAACCGTGCCGGAAACAGGGGCATAAAGGTCACTCACCGCTTTAACGGACTCAATAACACCGAAAGTTTGGCCTTGAGTGATCTTTTGACCTTCTTCTGGAAGCTCCACGTAAACGACTTCGCCCAAGGAATCCTGAGCAAATTCAGTGATACCTACAGTAACGATGTTCTCATCAACCTGAGCCCATTCGTGTTCTTTAGTGTAATAATAGTCTTCAGGAATGTGATATCCCATGTCTGGCTCCTTATTTCGTTACAAACGGTGTTTTGCAAACCACGGCTTTCACTTTGCGACCGCGGATGTCCAGAAGGAACTCGGTTCCTTCTTTTGCGTAAGCTACATCGATAAAAGCAATACCGATAGGTTCATCCAGGGTCGGGGAGTGAGTACCACTAGTTACCCTGCCGATTTCTTTGTTGTCAAAAGAAAACAGGCTGTAGCCCTGACGAGGGATGCCCTTCTCAAGCATCTTAAATCCCACGAGATTTCGGCTTAAGCCGGCTTCTTTTTTGCCCACAATCTGGGCTTTATTGAAGAAGTCCTTTTTGGCAGGTTTAATCACCCAGCCTAGGCCTGCTTCGTAGGGATTCGTCGTGTCATCAATTTCGTGGCCGTAAAGAGAATACTTCATTTCAGTTCTGAGGGTGTCACGGGCCCCCAAACCGATGCTCATCACGCCCAGGTCTTTGCCGGTTTCTAGCAAAGTCATCCACAGATCCACAGTTCCTGCGGCTTCGATAAAGACTTCGCAGCCTTTTTCGCCGGTGTAACCAGTTGTGGCGATCATGATCTTGTGATTTTTGAACTGGCCGGACTTCAAAGTGAAAGGTTTCATTTCACTGACTTTGATGTCGAATACACGGTCGCAAAGCTCCAGAGCTTTTGGACCTTGGATGGCGATCTGACCCCAGCGGTCGGATTCATCGGTGATATCCGCGCCTTTATTGTGTTTGGTCATCCAGGCAAAGTCTTTGTCTTTGTTGGAGGCATTCACGCAAACCAGGTAATCGGCATCCTTTTCCAGGCAATAAACGATAATATCGTCCACCAGGCCGCCCTGATCATTCGGCAGCAAAGAATATTGAGCCTCTCCGACATTCAGTTTTGCCACGTCGTTGGTCGTCAGCCATTCCAGGGTTTCCAGGGCTTTGGGGCCTTTAACGCGAATTTCCCCCATGTGGGAAACGTCAAACAGGCCTACGTTCGTGCGCACGTTGTTGTGCTCTTCACGCACACCCACGTACTGAACAGGCATATACCAACCGGCGAAATCGACCATGCGGCCGCCGAGCTTCTCGTGTGTTTCTGCTAATGGAGTCTTTTTCATGCGCATGAATATCCCTTTCCCCGTGACATTCAGTCAATGAGGATTCTATCTTGCGACCCGATGTTCAAACTCTCTCGCCGCATGCAGCTTATCTACGATCACCTTTTGCCCGGAAAGCCCGTCTGGGACTTCTGCTGCGACCACGGGTATCTGGGGCTGAATGCCTATGAAAGCGGGCTTTTTTCCGAGGTTCATTTCGTGGATCAGGTGCCGCACATCGTAGAACAGCTGGAGGCTCGTTTTTTGGCAGAATATTTCCGCGAAGGCGCTGTTACGCAGGCCGCTTTTCACTCTCGGCCCGGGGAGGATCTGCGGCAGTCTGTGTCAGGCACGGTGGTCATTACCGGAGTGGGAGCCCACACGATTCTAAAAATTGTGCAAACTTTGCGGGAAAAAGGACTTCTTAGGGCTGACAGACTGATATTGGGTCCACAAAGAGACGAACAGATGTTGTCTGATTTATTGCAAAAAACCCTGACGAACGACTTCACGAGGGCCTCTGAAATGCTTTCCGTCGAAGAGCGCGGTCGAAATCGTAAGTTGTTGATATTTGATAAAATTCTGTAATGTTCGAGGGCTTTATGACGCGCTCCGAATGGCTAGATTAAATGTCTGTAAGACTGTGAACAAAATATTGATTATCAGGGGCCCTGCAAATAATTGTGTCCTCATGCAGGACTTAAATAAAAACTCAGATTTTAGACAGTTTCTTGAAGATGAATTGGCTCGCCGTAGCCAAAACTATCCCCGTTACTCTTTGCGTGCATTTGCTCGTCATTTGGAAGTGGACTCGTCTTTCTTGTCCAAAATTCTGAACGGCAAACGTACTGTGACAATGAGAACCATCCGTATGTTCGGGGAGCGTTTGAACCTGACTCCGGATGAACTTCAGCGTTTCGGCGAAATCAGCCGCGAAAAGAAGATGAAACGCAAGTTGGAACGTCTTCTGGAGAAAATGCCAAGTGAAGAACGTGAACATTCCACGATCACAATCAATGTGGATGAAGCGCGTTTGGCTGAAGCTAAAGAAAAAATCAAAGGCTTCCGGCGTGAGCTGGCGCAATTCCTGGATGCTGGGGTTGTTCAAGGCAAGACTTATCAGATCTCTGTGTCCTTGATCCCTGTTTCTGGCTACGTGACTGAGTAGCTTCGGAATTCAAAAGTTAAATTCGACTAGGAACCGAGAGCCCAAAAGCTCTCGGTTTTTTATTTTCTGGGGAGCTGCTTCAGCTTGCGCGCCTGCCGGCGCTCCAGCACGGCCCCTGGCGGGAAGCACTGCCCCTGGGGGGAAGCACTGCTCGGCCGGGCCGATTACTGTACATCGAAGATGGGATTGGGGACCATGAGGCGGGGGTAAGGTACGACATTGTTTAAGCGAGTGTCGTATTTAAAGACCAGATTTCCGACCGCGAACAGAGCCCAGGGGGCAATCACGGATCCGCGGAATTCTCCATAATAGCGGCTGTGCACGTTCTGCGCGTTGATGCGAATGTGATCAAAAACCGTTGAAACGCGGGTGGCATTGATCGTCGGAGCGCCCACACGATCGGGTTGTTCTCCCCAGTATCCTGACCACTGCCACGAGTGGGCAGCATAGTTCGACATCTGATAGCCGTTCCAGCGGCACATGTTTTCATAGGCCACGATGGGGTTAACCAAAGTGCCGGATTGGTTGATGACCTTGACGCCCAAGACATGATCATAACCCGTCACCGGCCCGGTCCAATCATCAAACAATTCTTTGGCCATGCCACACTTCCATGGATCGACACCAGGATCGCAAGCGGAATAGTTTCCATTGGAAATATAGTGAGCATCCAGATACTGGGCATGCTCAGGGCGCAGTGGACAGCGCATCCATTCCCAGGCTCCGGCATCATTGTTGGACTTGATGGTCAGAGCGCCTTCTGCGGCGTCGCGAAGACCTCCCGGATTGGCGGCGTTGACGATCTTCTGGGCGTCTTCAAAATTATTCAAACTTCGGCGGATAAAGCGGATGTCGTACAATCCGATACCCATATGGATATTGCGCGAACTTGTGATCTGTAAAGTCGGCGAAGCTGCGCCCCCCACGTACTGAATCGCGGTGCCGCGATTGGTTTCGATAAAGACATTACCTGCAACATAAATAGAACAGCCGACGTCATCGGTTTGGATGTCGGGATTATTCAAATACAAGGTTCCGCTGATGATAATACTTCCATGACAGATGATCGTGCCATTGTTGCGCACAAACGATCCATAACCGAAGTCATGAATTTGCAGACCGCTTAAACCCGGTTTGGAGTTCGGGCCTTTATAGACAAAAGCCGTTGTTCCGGCGCTTAAAGAACTGTCCAGCGCCAAGACCTCTGCATCGGAAGGGGCCCGGATCGTGATCGAGGACTTCAGTTGCAGTCCTCCTTGAACTTTCGGAGGAACCAGTTGAGGGGCCTTGGCCACTGGGGTGGGGTTTACTTGCATAAAACCATCGCCATCCATCAGGATGGTGCCCTGGCTGTCGGTGATGGGGCTGTACTGATTCCAGCTGTTTTGCAGGAAGTTTCGCAGGTTGAGCGGACCTGAGTTCGGATTACCGGAAGTTTGTTTGATAAAGTTTTTGTCGGTCACTGTGATGTTCGGCATATAGATTGAGCCCGTGACCAGAAAATCAATAACACTGTTGTCGTTGTGATAGATGTATGAACCAGCCAGGTTGGCCACACCCAAAATGTCCGAGGCATTGCCATAGTTGGCTTGAGAGACGCCGAAATCAGTGACGATATCGGCCTGAATGTTAGCGTGACACAAAATACATGAAAGCTGTTTGCTGACGGCCAGGGCTGGATACATGCTCATCACATAGTTGTCTACATGCAGGCTGAAAGTTTTTGAGTCCGTGCCGATCCCATCGCTGGCTGTGAAGGTGATCACAGTGCCATCACTAGAAGACGCGTGAGCCGTGCCCATCTGCACCGCCAACGTCCCCGTGGTGCCAGAGACTCCGCAATTGGCGATATCCACGTAATATGCATCGGCAGTGGAGCCTGCACAAGTCAAAGGCTGTGGGTCCGGGAAGGTTGCATTGCCGCCCGGGGACACGGTAAAGGCCAGATCAAAGATGGAATTTGCAAAGCACTTGTTACCACATTTTTCCAACGTGGTTCCGTTGGTGCCTGGCCAGACGGTGATCTGGACCGGCTCGTTAACGAAATTCACTGTCACGGCCACATCGGCAGTGACGGTGTGAGGTGCAGGCAGAACTTGATCGGCAAACTGCACTTTGATGTTGCAGGGGCCACCATGATAGTCGGCTCCGCTGTAGCGATTGAAGTAATGAGTCGTCGGGGCGTAGGTCAAAGCTCCCGTTGCGGCATCAATCGACACACTTCCGAAGTCTGAACATCGAGGGGCATCGGCTGTCGCCAGACTGTAAGTTCCAGCACCTTCCTCGTCTGAATCAACCAAAGCATCAGCAAAAAGTTCGGTGCTGGCACTGTTGCGATCCAGACTGATCGTCGCCGGTAAAGTCAGGCTGGGGATTGCCGTATCCAAAGTCAGATGGATGGTATTGCTCGCAGTCAGATTCCCTGCCTCGTCGCGGGCCCACAAGATGATGGTATGGGCGCCATCAGCACCAGAAAGTGTGAAATGATTAGTCCCGGCGGTGCAGGTCATCCATGCGGGATCGTCCAGGGCTGGCGGAGTCGAGCTGTCTTGAGTGAAAATCACCTGATAATAAGAATCAGGATTCTGGTTGTCATCTGCACAGGAGCCCAGATCCACAGCAACCGGATTGTCGGAAATAGTCCCGTGAACCAAGGAGATGGCAGGCGTGGACGGAGCTGTCTGATCCAAAGTGTAAGCCAACGGGTAAGGATAGCAGTAGGTGTTTCCTGCAGCATCTTCAGTCAGAAGGCTCCAGGCATAGGAGCCTTCCGCCGTCAGGGCTTGTCCCAGTTCGAAGGAATAATTTCCGCTGGTGGCATCTGCCGTGGTGTTTGCCAGAATATCACCACTGCAGGTGATGGAATTAAATAAAGTCACAATGGCCTTGGGCTCTGTTGTGCCGGCAACGGAGGGGCGAGCCACCGAGCTGACGGCACCAGGCAGAACAGTGGCGGTATCGATCGTGGGCAGAATGTCATCGAAGTGAATTTCAAAGATTTCAGAGGGCTCGGATTTCTCACCCCGGCTTCCAACGGCTATGCCGGCTGGCAATTGCATTCGGATCAGTCCCTGATGATCTGGAACTAACTCAATTATATACTCAGTTCCTGTGAGGCGGGTAATACCAGAGATCGTGGCATTCTGAGCTTGGAATTGATCAGCGTGCACAACATCCGGAGGTCGGTTGAACTGAATCCGGACTTTGACCGGGGACTTGTTGGTATAGTAGGCCGGGGACTCTGCGCCTTGCAGGGAAGCCTTGAGTTCACCGTTGTGAACACTGGTCTTAATCGTGCAACCAGCAATCCAGGCACTGACGCAAATCCATACAATGAATTTTCCCATTACGTTCCATGTATTCAAAGTAAAACCCCGTTACAAATATATATCGGCTTGTTTACATGTATCTTTAAGGTCCATGTTATGACGTGCCAGTAATTTTCATGTTTCAAATTAGATCAATGGGGCCTCTATGACTGTGCTACAATGGATATACAGGCGAAGGAGCTGTTAATTATGCGTCTGCTTTGGATCACAATAATTGTTCTGGCAGTTTCCACAAAGGCTTTCGCTAAGCAAGTCGTCGAGATGATATCGCCTTATGATACTCCTCCATTTATTGTGGATCAGAAGAAAGAAACGGGACTGGTGTTTGAGTTGGCATCTTTGCTGACGGCCCGATCCCTGGGGAAGTATGAATTTAAAGTGACGGTTCTGCCCCGGGCACGTCTGTTGAAAGTATTGGAAAAAAACGGGGTTGTGGTCGTTCCCTTGGTGGCACCGAAGTGGTTTGAAGACACGGATGAAAAGAAATTCTTTTGGACTTCGGCCATGATGGATGATGAAAACCTGGTCCTGTCTTCGCGCAAAAAACCAGTGGACTATCGTGGTATGGAATCCCTGAAGCATCTGAAGACCACTGTCGTCACCGGTCATAGCATGGAAACCGTCAGCAAATTGCAGCACGCAGGGGAAGTGGATTCCCAGGCGACAAACTCTTTAAGTAACGGCCTGAAAATGCTTGCCCGGGGACGCATTGATTTTGTGATCACCGGTCGTCTGGTGGCAGACTATCTGATTCAGGATTTGAAACTGGGTCAGGATATTTATATCTCCGACCGCTCGGTAGAGAAGTTTGAGCGGAAGTTTCTTTTATCCAGAGATGCGGATAAAAATCTGCAAAAGTGGCTGGAAGGTGAAATCCAGCGTTTGCGTCGATCCGGTGAATGGAAAAAGCTTCTGGGCAGCAAAAGCGACTTACAAGATGGTGATTTCCTGACTGACGCGAAGTTCGTTGGAAACTTTCTGTAGATTGTCTGGTAGTTCAATCAGAACACCACGAGGAATTTCCTGTTCCATCTTGTTCTTGTGCATCCAGGCCAAAAACTCGCGATCAAAACCGCGACAGATCATCTGGCGATCCTTGCCTTTTTCCTTCAACCGATCGCCGACAACCCTAGCGGCTGCAATGGCAGTCGGGCGGGTTTTTCGCATCAGAAGATAGCTCATGGTTAAGGTCCGATTCTTCATCGGAAGTTCGGCTTCCAGATTCAGGAACCACTGCGGGGCTTTGAAATGCACTCGATCATGACACCAGTCGGTTTTGGATTGGGTCAGTAGCGGGCATGGCCCTTCATGGGTGCACGGTGCCCAGACATGATAACCTTTTTCCAGAAGCTTTTGGCGAAGTTGTAACAGTTTGCGACCGTCCTGCTGGGTGGAAGGTTCCACCAACATCAAGGCTTCGCACTGATAAGCCCAATCGGGCAGGTCACTGAGTTCGGTCAGGGAATACGAGAACAATGCTAAAGTCTTATTCCCATCTTTCATGCGAGCGGAGCTGAAGGTGCGCTGCCATTCCTGAGGTGGAAATTGAGGGAAGTGCTTTTCAATAATCTGCTGAGGTTCAGAGGCGCGCTCAATCAACTGATAGCTGAACTTATGACGTTCATTCAAAGTGATCGAAGCCGTTGCCAGTCCCGCGCCGAAATCAATCACCCGTTCAAGACCCTGGAAGAAGCTTCTTTTGTCGGCTTCTGCAAAAATCCCATTCAGACGCGTGGAATTCAGCGGCAGATAGTAGCAAAGATAGGCCACCTGAGCCCAGGATTCATTCCAGGGTGTTGGACTGTCGGGCTTGGTGATAAAGTAATCAGAAAGAGCCAGCACACACTTTGCCAAGGCCTTGGAGTCCTTCAACGACATTTTGTAAGTCGCCAGGGCACGGTCAATGGATTCTTCAAATGAAGCGGGAAAACTGAATTCTCTTTGCATGCCGATATTCTAAAGCGAGGACAGGGTGTGAAGCAATTGTTCCACTGTGATTTTCTCCATACAGTGAAATTCTTCACAGCGGGTGCCATCGCAGTGACTGCCGTCCGGGTTCAGTGTCGGGGCTTCAAAGATATGAACATGAGGCCCGCGAGCCGCCCAACGGACAGGCTTTTGCACCCGCACATGCGGATAGATACCCAAAACCACCGCGCCCAAAGACGCTGCCATGTGAGCGACACCCGTGCTGGGCACAACCACGGCCTTGGAGTTTTTAAGTACGGTGAACAGCTCAGAGGCTTTTAGAAGGCCTTGCAGGCAAATCACGTTGGGGTCATTTTTGAAAGTGGCTTTGATATCGGTCAGCCACTTTTCGTCCGCCGCCGTGCCTGTCAGAACAACTTGGGTGCGGGGGCTGACTTGTTTGATGAACTCGATGTAGTTGGCAATAGGCCAGTTCAGCGCTGACCCGGCCATACCCGGATGAACCACGACATAGCCATTGGCAGTCAGTTGATGATTTGTCAGCAGCCCGGGATTTGTCGGGCCTTGAAGCTTTAAGACAGGGGCCGTATCAGCACTGGTGTTGTCCAACGCATGTTTAAGAACATCCAGATTGTATTCGGCTTCGTGCTTCACGGCCAGACTGCGGCGCTGGCGCAGACCCTTATTTAAAAACAAGAAGCTGTGCCACTGCGAGCGCACACCGGCACGAACCGGCACACCTTCCGCCCAAAGGGCAAAGCTGACCCACCAGGGGGCTTGGAAGCTCACGGCCACGTCGGGTTTGTATTCTTTCAGAAAAGCGCGAAGTTTTTGTAGGGACTCTTTAGAGTCTTCTTTGGAAAGCTCGATGTACTTCCGGCGGGGGTCGGCGTGGTCGGGGACAAACCCCAATCCTTTGGCGATAACCCACTGCTGATCCCAGTCCTTTAAAAAAGAAACCTGATCTACACACATGGTGCAGATCAGGTCGCCGATTTTGTCTAAACGGATCAGAAGAACACGCTTCATTCGTTACGTGTACTCTTCAATGCTTGGGCAGGAGCAAACCAGGTTGCGATCGCCGTAGGCG
This sequence comes from Bdellovibrio sp. HAGR004, assembly GCF_055397015.1. Taxonomy (NCBI): domain Bacteria; kingdom Pseudomonadati; phylum Bdellovibrionota; class Bdellovibrionia; order Bdellovibrionales; family Pseudobdellovibrionaceae; genus Bdellovibrio; species Bdellovibrio sp. HAGR004. The sequence goes on from NZ_AP029176.1 coordinate 747,576, forward strand.
TTGTCCACACGGCCCACGACCGGCCAGAACTTGTTCGCGCGCAGCCATTCAACCGGGTAAACGGCTTCTTCGCGAGAATACGGATGATTCCATTCAGGTTTCATCAGCATCTGTGCAGTGTGCGGGGCATTTTTAAGAGCGTTGTTTTCCTTGTCCATCTTTCCGGATTCAATAGCGCTGATTTCCTTGCGGATGGTCACCATGGAATCAATAAAGCGATCCAGTTCTTTTTTGGATTCGGATTCAGTCGGCTCGATCATCAGGGTGCCCGCCACCGGGAAGCTCATGGTCGGAGCATGGAAGCCGAAATCCATCAGACGTTTTGCAACGTCTGTCACGTCGATGCCGGATGTTTTCTTGATCTCACGCACATCCACGATACATTCGTGCGCCACCAGGCCGTTTTTACCTTTGTAAAGAACAGGGTAGTGCGGCTCCAGTTTTTTCGCGATGTAGTTTGCGCTCAGGATGCTGACCAAAGTGGCTTTGCGCAGACCTTCAGCGCCCATCATCGTGATGTAAGCCCACGAGATCGGCAGAATGCTGGCGCTACCCCAAGGAGCAGACGTCACCGCAGAAATACCCTCTTTCGGACCGGCTTCAGGAACCATGGAATGTTTTGGCAGGAACGGAGCCAAGTGTGCTGCCACACCGATTGGGCCCACACCCGGACCGCCACCCCCGTGAGGGATGGAGAAGGTTTTGTGCAAATTCATGTGAGAAACGTCCGGACCAAACACGCCAGGTCGGCACATACCAACTAAAGCATTCATGTTGGCGCCATCCATATAAACCTGACCACCGTTGTCGTGGATGATTTTGCAGATTTCCACGATGCCTTCTTCAAACACACCGTGTGTGGAAGGATAAGTGATCATCAATGCTGCCAGATTGTCTTTGTGTTGTTCAGCCTTCAGTTTCAGGTCTGCCACGTCGACGTTACCCTGGTCATCGCAGGCCACTACTACAACCTGCATGTTCACCAAAGCCGCAGAGGCCGGATTGGTTCCGTGTGCGGAGGATGGGATCAAGCAGATGTTTCGGTGCCCCTGACCACGGGACTGGTGGTATTTACGGATCACCAAAAGACCGGCGTATTCGCCTTGAGAGCCGGCATTTGGTTGCAAGCTCACAGCCGCAAAGCCGGTGATGTCACAAAGTTTTTTCTCAAGGTCATGGATCATCTCGATCAGACCGGTCGCTTGCGCTGTTGGAGCGAACGGGTGCAGCTTGCTGATTTCCGGCCAGGAAACAGGAACCAGTTCCGTTGTTGCATTGAGCTTCATCGTGCAGGAGCCCAGTGGGATCATGGAATGAGTCAGGGTTAGATCCTTGTTCTGCAGATGGTGGATGTAACGAAGGATCTCAGTCTCACTGTGGTGAGAATTAAACACGGAATGAGTCATGTACGCCGTGGAGCGAGTCAACGCCGCTGGCATTGTCACATCACCAAGCGCTTCATCGATGGACAAGGCGGTGAAGCCGGCCATGTTGCCAAGATTGAACGCCGCCCAGATCATTTCCACATCTTCCAAAGAAGTTGTTTCGTTCAAGGAAATGCCCAGCTTGTTGTCGCCGAAGTTGCGGAAGTTCATCTGCATCTTTTCAGCTTGTGCGATGATGGCCGCTGCTTTGTCGGTCGTCACAGTCAGAGTGTCAAAGAAGGCGCCGTCAGCTACGTTATGGCCCAGTTTTTTCAAACCTTCTGCCAGAATCGCGGTCAGGCGCTGCACACGCAACGCGATTTTCTTAAGCCCTTGTGGACCGTGATAAACAGCGTACATGGAAGCCATGTTCGCCAAAAGCACCTGCGCTGTACAGATGTTGGATGTCGCTTTTTCGCGGCGGATGTGCTGTTCACGAGTTTGCAAAGCCAGACGCAAAGCAGGTTTACCTTGAGAATCCACGCTGACACCCACCAGGCGGCCTGGCATCAAGCGCTTGTAAGCATCTTTCGTCGCCAAGTAACCTGCGTGAGGACCACCGAAGCCCATCGGCACACCAAAGCGTTGAGAGTTACCAACCACCATGTCAGCACCCCATTCGCCCGGAGGTGTCAACAGGGTCATTGCCAACAGGTCCGTGGAAGCCGTGACCAAGGCGCCATGATCTTTGTATTTTTTGGCAATGGCAGAGTAGTCTTCAGCTTTTCCATGGGTGTTCGGATATTGGAAGAACACGCCGAAGACAGGTTTGGCGAAATCATATTTCGCCGGATCTGCGATGATCATCTCAAAGCCCAGAGGCTCAGCACGTGTGCCCAGAACTTCAATCACATGCGGGTGCATGTCCGGGGAAACCACGAAGGCATTTGCTTTGTTTTTGCAAAGGGAATGGGCCATGAACATGGCTTCCGCCGCGGCAGTTCCTTCATCCAGCAAAGAGGCGTTGGCGATTTCCATGCCGTTTAGATCCGCGATCATGGTTTGGAAATTCAACAGGGCTTCCAGACGGCCCTGGGAAATTTCCGGTTGATAAGGAGTGTAGGCGGTGTACCACACTGGATTTTCAAAGATGTTTCTTTGAATCACAGTCGGGGTGATGGTGTCGTGGTAACCCATGCCGATGTAGCTTTTGAAAACCTTGTTCTTGGAAACCATCTGCTTCAGATGATTCAAAAGCGCGTATTCGGAAATACCTGAACCCACGTCTTCGTATTTGTGAGTTGTGCGGATTTGCGAAGGAATAACTTTGTCAGCCATTTGGTCCAAAGAGTTGAAGCCCAGAGTCTTCAACATCTCGTGAATGTCGGAATCTGTTGGACCAATATGACGGGGAATAAATTCGTTCTTGGAAGAAAGATCTGCAATTTTCATGAGCACCTCTAAAATAGACGCCCCGAGACTAGCACACCCCCGGCCACTTCGTCAGATAACATTTTTGCTGCGTGGCCGCGTCGTTGAAGTGTGGGGAAGAAGTGCTAATGCAAGGCGAAATGAGGTTATTTTAGGCCATTTTCGCAGAGCTTGCCCGGATTTTTTGCCCACGCATGAAGATCAGCGTGGCAATCAGGCAAAAGCCGAGGCCGCCCAGACTGACGGCAGGCCATTGACCCCAGCTCCAAAGAGCTGAGCCGATATAAGATCCGAGGCTTCCTCCGACAAAGTAGAAGAAGATATAGATCGTATTCAGTCGGGAATGGGCTTCCGGGGCAAAGTTGAAAATCCGGGATTGGTTTGAGATATGGGCCACCTGAATGCCCAGATCCAGAAGCAGAACGCCCAGAACAATTCCAATCACCACTTGAGAGGAAAGGGCCAACAAACCAAAGGCGGCCATCGCACTGTAAAGTCCCATGCGAATGGTGGCTGCAGCCCCTTTTTTGTCGGCATAGCGCCCGGCCAGAGGGGCGGCCAAAGCTCCGATCATCCCCAGCGCACCGAACAGGCCGATGGTTTTTGGTTCAAAGTTAAAAGGAGCCGCTTCCAGCAGGAAGGTCAAAGTTGTCCAGAAGGCCGAGAAGGTTCCAAACAAAATAGCACCCATGACAGCGGCTTCACGGATGGTGGGAAGTTCTCTGAATAAGCGGGCGGTGGATGCCATCAGTTCTTTGTAGGTTCCCTTAAACGTCGGCTGGGAGCGCGGCAGGACAAACTGACTGACGACGGAAAGAATCAGACTGACAGAGCCGGCAAAAATGAAAACGGTCTTCCAGCCGAAGTACTGGGCAATAAACCCCGCCAGGGTGCGCGCCATCAAAGAGCCGATCAGAATGCCGGAAAGAACGATGCCGACGACTTTCCCGCGCTCTTCAGGCTTGGCCAGATTTGCTGCAAAGGGGATCAGAATGGATTGGGACACGTTGAAGAAACCCATCACGCAACTGATCGCACAGAACACGCCCAGCGAAGGACTGAAAGGCAATGTCACCGCCAACAGACCTGCAGCCGTCATACCGCCTTGAATCAGTTTGCGGCGCTCGATCATGTCACCCATCGGCACCAGGAACAAGATGCCCAAGGCATAGCCAATCAAGGTGAAGGCCGGAACCAAAGCCACCTTGGCTTCGGTCACACCATATTCGCGCGCCAGAATTCCCAGCAGGGGCTGGTTGTAGTAAAGGTTGCCCACGACCAGAATGCAGGTCAGGGTCATAAAGAAAACTTGTGAACGCGAAAGGCCTTTTCCCATAGGCTCCTATAGGTAATTCATTTGAATCTTAGATTCAATCAATAGATATCAATGTGAATTATTGCTGGGACAGTATTGAGTCGCACTCTGATATGAGCTGTTTTACAGACTTGCCTCTGTGGCAGGCGCGGCGCAGATCGCGAACAAGCTTCATTTTGCCGCCGTCCTCTTTGAGTCGTTCGACGTGATTCGCGAAGCTGTAGAAATCAGAAATAAGTATGCCTTGAATTTCAGCTGTGATCAGAAGCTTGTCCGTGGTGCTGGCGCCATCGGGTTTTTCCTGCTGAGCTTTCAGACGATCTATCTTTGCCATAATTTTCTGTGCGGGAGCGATCAGGTGATAGATGCGACCAATATTGTCGGTGAGCAGGCGGAACTCGGGGTCTTGCAGGGCGCGAGTCCCTTCAGTGCGTAAATACCTTTCAAGATAGGCCACTCCGTCTGCTTTCAGTTGTTCTTTGTCCATGGCGCTGGCGTCGCACAGTGACGGACACAGGGGGGGCATGGAGAGCTTATCCAGTTTTCCTAGCAGACTGGACATCTGCGCGCTGGTTTCCAAGAAAGAGCGGCTGGTGTTAAAGGCGCTGCGGAAGTTTTCTTTGGAGGATTCGGGAATGAGATCGTCGGCGGTGGAGGTCTTAGAGGTTTTTATCTCGGGTGTCAGCGAGGCTTTGGCAACCGGGTAAGGTTTTTTCTGGGTCGGGGGGGCCGAAGGATTCTGCGTCAGATAATCGACGGCATAGTAGGTAATAGCCCCAAGGCCCACGAAGGCACAGGTCAACAGACCCAGCACAAAGAAGGCAAAGTATTTAAGGGAGCTACGCAGAAATCTCATAGGGTGATAATTAACAAAAACGCATCAGTCTGTCAGCTTCTATTGATCCCGCTCGCTGGGCTCACCGCCCACAGTCTCGTCCGGGGTTGGCAAGGCCTTCAAATTACGGCGGTTGGCTTCGGCCGTGACCGACCGAGCGGAGTTCTTATACAGATATCCGAACAGACCTCGGGCCTGGCGAACAATGTTGGCGTCCTTCACAATCACGATTTGCTCATTATTATTTTCGGCGTTTTCGCTGGGATTGAAAGAGGTACCCAGAACCGCCAAAGAGTCCTCAGGGAAAATGAAAACCTTGTGATGAATTTTCGATGTGGTCTTGACAGCACTGCCATCCTCCAAACGGAAATGACGTTCCCCATAAATCGCCGGAGCGGTTCTGATTTTATTCTGCAAGTCGGTGACTCCCGCAGCGCCCAGGGCCTGCAGGATCGGGGCTTCGCCGTCGGCCAGATACTTGCCGGAAGGCAGATCTTTTTTCAGACCGGACAGCAACAGGAAGGCGCTCCACTCCCGCAGGGCAAACGGAGTGTCACCCACAGAGCGGAAATCAAAATGACCTTTTTCCTGCATGTCGCGGGTGGCGCGTTCCAACAACGCATTCTGAATCTGTTTTGAAGAAAATGCGAAGTGCACTGCTTCAATGGAGCCTTTGGTATTTTGAATCAAGGGAACATAAATGCTTTTGTTCACGTCCCCTTCGCCGCCATTCGGGGAGAAGGACAGAATGATGTAGGGCGCCTCTTCATCGGCTTTAAGTTTTTCGCCAAAAATTTTGTAACTGCCACTGATCGGGTACTGGCTTTGACCGCGGATTTTGTGTTCCAGGGTTTTTTTCAGTTCGGCCTTAGTCGCCTGAGCCGGCAAAGAACCCAGAATCAGCAAGGCGTGATTGGCATTGGGGATAGAGTACTCGGTGCGTTTTTCTTTGGGAAGATCCACCAGATCTCCTTCCGGTCCGATACAGCTTTGCGTGAAATTTCCGGACAGGAACAGCACGGCCGCCTTGGGGCCGAAGGGATCGCGCAGAATGATTTTTTGGTGGTTCAACCCGACCGAACGAACGGCCACAGTTTTAAAGGTGTCACTTTCCAAGGTCGCCAGATCATCAAAGATGGCTTTGACTTCAGGGCGGACGTTGATGGTTCCGGCATCAATACCGCCGGTGACCTTCACTCCTTTTTTGAGATGTTGGTTTTTCAAAGCCTCCGCAATGACTTTCAGGTCAAAATCAAAAACGTTGTACCAGATTTCCTGCTCTGCCCCGCGAATAAAGTCGAGCACCACTTTGCGCAGATCCTCCCCGGGCAGAACACGGCTTTTTGGATCTGTTGCATCTTTCAGACGAGGATGGTTGACGAACAGGCGCATGGAGCGAAACCCGGGGGCTCCACCGGGAAGATCCATCGTCAGGGGGTGAGACGGACTTTCATAGGCGGCCAATTGAGCCGCAAAGGCCGGTGTCTGTACGACGGCTTTCAGTTGAACTTTGATTTCACTCAAAGCCTGAGCATAGGACTCTGGGGATTCTGCCTGGGAATCCTTCAGGCGGTTGACAGTCTGTTCAAGAATACGGATGTATTCGGGGTTCCTTTTCAGCAGGAAGACAAGCTGACTCTGTGTCAGCGGCTTTTTCTGCTGCAGGACAGATTCATTCAGGGCCTTGTACAGGTCCTTTTGGGTCATGGCTTTGAAGGTGACATCGAAGATGCGAGCATAGTCATAAGAGTCCGCCCAGGCCGGGGTGACCAGAAGCTGAAGGACGAACAAACTAAAGAATAATAACTTCTTAACCATTCTCTGAAAGACAGCAAGGACCCTGCCTTTTTGAGGATGGCTTATATTTGAAATGGCAGTGCAAGGGGGGTGGGGGTGAGCCCAAAACTGTCACCCTTGCCGGGAAAGGACCTTAAATCGCCAGACGGCAGGAGGCTTCCATAAGGATCTCGCGGCTCCAAAGAGTCCACTTGATTTCGTCGTCCTCGGTTCTTAGAACACCGTCCGCATAGGTGCGAGAGACGTTGGTTTCATAGATTTCGATATAGAACTTAGACGACCCCAGGTTGCGCACGCTGGCCTGGTAGCTTCCATAATTTCCAAAGGTCACGTTTTTACCTTCAATCGTTGACACCTTCGTGTCTACGATCACGTCGTTGTTAACCTTCAGATTGCAGAATAAATCCTGGGCTTGCGCCGCAGCTCCAGACAGCAAAACGGTCAAAGAAAGTAATAGGTGTTTCATAATAATTTCCCCCTCGAAAAACGTTCAAACATATTTATGCTCTCAGGGCGAAAGAAGAGCTGTCCACAGGTTATCGTGGAACAAGACTTGGGGCTCGACCTCTTTCTGTGTCTTGCGCCAGTATATACAGAAAGATCATTGGTCAAAACCCCTTGGCAACAGAGCCGACAGCAAGTGCGTTGGGTCTTGTGGGGAAGCGAGTGAAGGTGCCTGGATCTGAAAATAAAAAAAGGGAAGGTTTTGGCCTTCCCTTTTTAAAGTTACGAAAAGTCAGAAGACTATTTTTTCTTCGCGACTTTCTTGGTGGTTTTGCGAGCCACAGCTTTTTTAGCAGTCGCTTTCTTTGTCGTAGCAGCTTTTGCTTTAGGAGCTGCTTTTTTGGAAGAAGCTTTCTTCGTCGTTTGTTTTTTGAACAAAGTTTTTTCAAGCTTCGTTTTTTGAACGATGGCTTTTTTCTTGTAAGCCTGAATGTTCTTTTCCAGGTCATCAGCAGACTTTTTGATTTTGGAAATAGTGCTGTTCACTTCTTTTTCCAATTTTGCTTCAGAAACAGAAAGAGCTTTTACGATCTCCTGGTATTTCTTCCAGGCAAGTTCGATCTTGTCTTCTTTTTCCTGATCAAAACGGCCCTTTAGTTCCGCTTCTTTCTTTTTGATTTCGTCGCTTAGCTTTTGGAAGCTTTCAAGAAGGTTTTGGATGTTTTTGTTACCAGAAAGATTCTCAAGAATTTTTTGGAAAGCTGCAGATGCCACAACGGTCTCCTTTGTTTACATTCCCAACATACACTGCGCCCGGGGGATTTCCTAGTCCCTCAAGCCTATTTTGACGTAAAATTAATTGTTTCCAACCAGACTTCTCGGTGGGCCGAGAACTGGCCCGGGAACTTCTCAAGTCCCTTTTCACGCAATCCCATTGCGTATTCAGTCATGTAAGTCTTCATCGCGTCTTCGTCTTTTAGTGTGTAAACGATCTTAACGTCTTTGCTGGAGGCTTCCATGCTGCCGCCTTTTCTCAAGCAAAGTTCGGCCTTTATGAAGCCAGGTAGAGCAAGTACTTCATTGATGTGTTCGTTTTTGAGCCACTCAACGTACTCAGTGTAAACTTCGTGTCTGACAGAGATATGAACAATATAAGTAACCATGTCGCCCCTTAAAGAGTGAATTTAAAGTCCTTGATTAGCATGCCCGGAATTTTTTTGCCACCTAAAGCGCGGCTCTCATAAGTGGAAACCTGAGGGTCAATGTCCTGGAAGTCGGTCACAGCCAGAAGGTTCGCACCTAAACAATCAAAAAGAGACTCGTCAAATCGCAGATCCGCGATCGGAGCCACGATTTCCCCGTTTTCCACCCAGAAGCAGGCATAGCGGGTCATTCCTGTAATACGGGCGTTCAGACGATCCGACCAGTTCAGATAGTGCAGGTTCGAAAGATACAGACCGGTGCCCAGTTCTTTCAGGATCTCGTTCTTTTTCAGTGTGCCAGGAAGGATCTCCATCGCCCGTGGACCTTCACCAGTGTCACCGGCGTTGCTGGTGACACCATATTCTTTGGCTGAACGGCTGCTGATCAGGAAGCTTTGCAGTTGTCCTTCTTTGATTAGATCCAGTTTCTCCGGCGCCAGTTCCCCCAAAGAGTTGTACTGATGAGTCAGCCCCATGGCGAAGTTTTCACGCAAGCTGAACAAATGTGAAAGGGTGCGCTCCTTGTCAGCCAGACGTTGCAGGGCGCTGGCCCCTTGTTTGTAGGCATTAAAACTCAAGGCTCCCCAGGCAAACATTGTGGACAGTTCCGCCACAGCCCCCGGAGCCAGATACGTGCGGTAAGCTCCCGGCTGCAGAACTTTTTTAGGACGATCCATCAGACTGAGCTGGTTTTTGGCTTGTGCCAGATTTTCCTCAAAGGCCTTCTGGTCCCAGTTGGTTCCGGCATAGATGGACTTCACGGCCTTTTCACCCAAGTAAAGGGAATAGTCCACGAAGAAGTTCTCTGTCGCGAACCAGTGACTTTGGCCTTGAGAGTTTTTATTGGCAGAAATGATCGGTCCTGCACAATAAAGCCCCGCAAGGTCGGTTCCTGCTGCCGGCGTGGTGATGGCTTTGACCACGTCTTCGTCGGTCAATAGCGCGCCTTTGAAAGTGCTGTCGCTGGTGCCGTTGTTGGTGATGGGAACCTGATACGGATCTTCAGGCAGAAGATCACATTCCTGACGGGCTTGTTCCAACCAGAAGTCCGCGCGTTTTTTGTCTTCATCCGCTTCACCAGTGATGGAAAAAGTGATGTTGGCGGTTTTTTTATTCTTTTGCAGTTGCAGACTTAAAGAGCGCTGCTCGACGTGGGTGTTCTGACGGACTTTGTTGCCGTTGAAACGAACGAACAGGGATTCTTCGGCATGAAGATTCACCAAAGCCTGCTCATTGGATTTTAGATTTCCCAGAAGATGGTCCGCCACGGCGTTGAAGGCAAGTTTTGTTTTTTCAGTAAAATTCATAGGCGACTCCTCTAGGCTCCGAAGACTTCAACGTTAGAGAACAGGCAATAAGGATTGGTGTGACCCACGCGAATGACCTGATTTGGTTCACCTTTTCCGCAGAACGGAGATCCAAAGGTCTCACGCACTTCGCTGACGGCTTTCAGGCTGTTCCAGAACTTCACAGTCGTGCCGCGATAGTTTGGGTTTTTCACAGTCTTGGTCAGCTGACCGTTTTCGATCAACTTCCCGTATTCGCAGCCGAACTGGAATTTGTTGCGATAGTCATCAATGGACCAGGATTTGTTAGCTTGCATGAACACGCCACGTTCAACGGAAGCAATCATGTCTTCCAGCTTGGAAGTGCCGGGCTCCAGATTGATATTCGCCATGCGATCAATCGGCGCACGATTCCAAGAAGATGAGCGGAAGTTGGCAACACCCGGCAGGTTCAGACGGGATTGGGATTCAAGCCCTCCCAGGCCGCGGACTAGCAAACCATCGTGAATCAAAAACTCTTTGGTTGCTTTGTGACCGGAATCATCAAAGGCGTAAGAAGCCATGGCATCGGACACCGTCGGATCGAAAGTCACGTTCATCAGCTTGGAACCGTATTGAAGTTTTCCGAAGTCTTCAGGCTTTACGAAGCTCCAGCCGGCATAGTTTCTTTCATCGCCCAGGATACGATCGTATTCCAGTGGGTGCCCGATGGATTCATGCACCTGCAAAGTCATCTGGTCTGGTGCCAGCAGCAAGTCCATGGACGTATCCGGGCAGTTTTCAGCAGAAAGCAGTTCGACAGCTTCATCGGCCAGCTTCTTGGAGCGGTCGATAATAGAAGCGCGATCAAAGACCTCCGCACCGATTTGCAGACAGCGGGCCAGACCGCCACTGTCGGAGCGGGTTTGCATTTCACCCCCGGCTCCAGCCGTGGCCGAGAAGTCCGTGCTGACAATGGAAAAACGCTGTTCAAAGTCTGAACCACTGGAAGTCACAGTGTGGAAGTGGGTTTCTACAATCATGGCCGTAGCTGAACGACTGACGATCTTGTCAGACACCTTCATGGCACGAGTGGCATCAACGAAGATGTCAGAAATTTCCTTGGCCGAGAAGGAATCCAGAGGTTTTACCACCGGAGAGCTGTATTTGCCTTCAGCCATCGGGCGGTGTTCGGCACTGAAAGAATGAACCTTGTGCAAGGCGGCTGCTTTGGCGATGGAAACGGCCTTGTGCAAAGCGCGCTTGATACCGTTTTCACTGAGGTCACTGGTGCCAGCAAAGCCGAAGTGTCCGTCCACAAGAACCTCGACCATGATCCCTTGATCGAACGAGATGTGATTGCGATCGGGTTTTTCATCGCGCACGGTGCGGAAGGTGGTTTTTTCAGTCACGTGACGCAAACTGATCCAGTCGGCCGCCCCTTTCAGGGAGTTCATGGTTCTTTCAAGGTGAAGCATCCACAGTCCTTTTTTGAATAGTTAAATGGAATTAAGCACTTCCATAGCGGAAGAGGGGGCAAAAAACAACCTTTCAAGGCGCGGAATGAAAAGTCTCGTGGGTTGGTACTCTGGGGGCGAGGGTGGCAAAAGGGGTCAAAATGTTCTGGCAAGGCATTTGCTTTATATAAAACCAAGGAGGTTGCTGGTGCCATAAGGAACCGGCTTACAGCCCAACAAGGGGAGGGGAAAGATTATGAGAGTACTTCTAGCAGCGTTAGCAACAGGTTTCATGATGATGGTTGTGCACCTCAATGCTCAGGCGGCAACCTTGGAAACTCCCAGCTGTCAGATGCAAAGTGAAGGTCTTTTCGACGGAGCTTGGGTGAAGCACCGTATCGTAGTGAACGAAGATGTCGTTTATGGCGCCAATGACCTGGATTCGATCTTGTCCCAGCTTGATTCCTTGCGCGATCAGGGCCTTTGCCGCTAAAGTGGCAGGGCTTTGAATCGAAATGAATACCTAACCCAGATTTGGTCTCCCTATCCCGCAATGCCCGACAATGCTCGGGCCGCCGGGCGCATTTATCAAATCGAGCGGGAAGACGGTGGATTAAAGCTGACCCTTCACCGCGACTCAAAGACACATAAAATTCAATTTGAAAAAGCACCGCCTTATTCCGAACACCTGATGGAAGGTGACTTGGTCGCCGTGATTTCTGCGCAAGAGCTGATCTTGTTGGCGCCGCAACGCCAGGTGCTGCCGAATCGGTCCTGGAACAAAGAAATGACGATGCGGTGGGGGCTTTATTTGAAAGCTCTACGGGCTTTTTTTGTCGACCAGGGTTTCGTGGAATTAAAAACTCCAAGCCTTGTGGTGTGCCCCGGAACGGAGCCGAGTTTGGATGTGTTTTCAACCGAACTGAAAGTGGGCTCTAAAAAACAAAAATTGTTTTTGCCGACAAGTCCTGAACTGCACTTGAAAAAGGCCCTGGCTTTGGGGGCTGAGAAAATCTTTGAGCTGGCGCCGTGTTTTCGTAACGGCGAAGTGACGGAACGCCATCAGCCCGAGTTCCTGATGCTGGAATGGTATCGGGCTTATGCGAACCTGAAACTCATCAAAGAAGACATGATTTCGCTAGTGCAGGTGTTGGCGAAAGTTCTGGGCGTTTCCGCTCCCACAACCGTGCGCTCGTTTACGGTGGCCGAGCTATTTAAAATTCACTGCGGTTTTGAACTGAAACCAGAGACCTCCAAAGACGAACTGAAGGCGCTGGCTGAAAAATGCGGTGTTGATGTTCGCAGCGCCGAAAGTATCGATGATTATTTCTTTTTGATCTTCATGGATAAAATCGAAACCCAGCTTCCTGCGGATGAATTGATTTTCGTGGAAAAATATCCTCCCTATCAGGCCGCGTTGGCAAGGCTGACAGCGGATGGCTGGGGGGATCGCTTTGAGGCCTACTGGAAGGGCCTTGAACTTTGCAATGCCTTTCATGAGCTGAATGATCCTATGGTTCAACGATTGCGTTCTGAAGAGGATCTTGAAAAGAAAGTGTTGATGGGTAAAGAGGCCGTCGCTTTGGACGAGGAGTTTTTCCAGTGTCTTGAGGCTGGACTTCCGCCCAGTGGTGGGATTGCTTTGGGTGTGGAACGTCTTTTCATGGCTTTGACCGATGTCCAGAACATCTCAGACCTTCGTTTGTTTTCTCAACAAAACTAAGTTCACTTTTATTATATCTTGAAAACTTCAGTCTAGTTCGGAGTCCAAAGGACTCCCATTCTTTATTGTTCCTTGTCAGTCTTTCAGAGCGAATAAAGCTAATGTGAAATTATCTTTAAATAAAGACTCATTTAGAGTGAAAGGACAAGCGAATGTTATTTAAAAGCTCTCGAGTAAGAGTGGTGGCTGGAATGGTGACTGCGGTGACTGGAACAGCACTTTTGATTTCTGCATGCAGTGGCGGAGGTTCCTCAGACAGTCCTTCGGACAGCGCCGCCCTTGTGATCAGCGGTGGATTTTCCGGCGTAAGTTTGCAGTCCTTGAAAAAGCCCATGGCGAAAAACGGCGACTTCACGACATTTGCGGCCACTGACTACACAGTGATTTGCGCCATGATGGTTGAACCCTTCACCGCAGGTCACAGCGCGCTGTCGGATGATGGCAGTTTCTCATTGTCCATCACGGGCGGTGCCGGACAGCCCATTGGATGTATGGTGGTTAAATCCGGAAAGCGTGTAGCAGACTTTGAATTCACGGCCGCCGAAGCCGGGATGACTGGGGCCACAGGTGGATCCGGTCTTGCCGTCAACCAAGGAGCCACGGCCATTCAGCTTCCAACAGATCTGTCTATCACGGATGCGAAGGTGTCTGTTCCCGTGGCAAACATCACTCAAAATTCATCGGTTGCTCCGGCAGTTGCCTGGGCTGATCCGACGGGGACTTGGAGCATCACGGGCGCTTGTGAAACGTCCTTAAATCAAAACGGGATTCCGGTGACCAGCTGTAACGGGGCACAAGGCGCAGATGACATTCCAACCTCCGTTTATCTGAAACAGTTGCAAGCCACAAAAGATGGCGCAACAAAAACGGGCTTGTCAGTTTGGAAAGACGCGGCGGCTCGCCTGGCTTGTGGTGACAAAGAAGGTATCACCTTGGATGGTGGCTGGACGGCGACGGGTGGCTGGGCTGGTGCGATGACTGGTGGCGTGTCGATGGATATCAGCAACACCAACAAGCTGGGGACCTTGGCGACGAAAGCTAAAGTCAGAATGCATCCGGATCACAACAGCCAGATGACGGCGGTGTGTGGAAAAACGACGAAGACGGGCGGCGGCGCGATCGTTTCTGGAACTACACTTTGCAGTGAAGTTGATTTCACTGGTGGTGGCTGGGGCATGGGTGAAGATGCCTGTAAGCTTTATTGCGTGATGGGCGCTTTGAGCAGCGGGGGCGACAATCCTGACTTTGATTGGGGTGCGGCGACTTGTAAAAAACGCTACAGAGTCTTCTGGGAAAACAACAATGAACTGGCATCAGATAAGGACTATCAAGGACCGGGTTCGGATGCAGGTGTGTTCGCTAGCGGAACGTGTTCTGACACGTCCTTTGACGGTTGCCGTGATTCCGTTTCCGGCAAAGTGTTGTTCCAGATGGAAAAAGCCCAGGACCAGTTCATGCTGGGGGAATTGTTCATCATCGGTAACGTAGGGACTGTGATGGAAAATCATCATTTTAACTCCACATTCCCAAATGCAGATCGCACAGGCACAATCACTTGCGGTGGTACTTACATCGACAAGATGACCTTGACGCAAACAAGTTCTACAACAGCGTCTGTGACTGTTGAAAACAACTTTGTGGCGGATCTTTCCAATCCAGCAGAGTGCGCGACCAACGAACACTTTGCTAAAAACGCCAACGAAGAGCGCAGCATGACTTTGAAGCTGGTCAAACAATAGTCCAGCTTTTCTTTTAGAGTATAAAGTGAAAAAACCCCGAGGAAATCCTCGGGGTTTTTTTGTTGAAAAGCCTGCTGTCAGAGCCTGTCTTATATCGAGACAGTTCCCGAATAAACTGACGTACAACCACGGAACAGTTCGTCCAAATCCGAATTAATATTGCGAAACTTTATTAACGCCATCTGGGAATGTCGCCGAAAAGTACTATATGAGAACACATATAACGGCACGTACTTGGTATATGGCTGTGATCCTCCTGCTTTTTTCAGATCTGGCAGGGGCCACTCCGACAACATTGAATTATCAGGGGCGTATTCTGCGACCCGACGGAACGGCGTTGGAATATAACAACGTCAGCTTTGCATTTGAAATCACAAATGCCAGTGGATCTTGTGTCTTTTACCGTGAACAACGTGATGGCGTGAACATGCAGGGATCCAAAGGGGTCTTTGATATTGCGATCGGCGAAGGCAGCAAGCTGTTTCCGACGGCCAGCACGTACAGTCTGCGTGACGTTTTTAACAATTCCATCGCGCACAGTTGCAGCGGTGTTGCCACTCCTTACACTCCGGCCCATGACGAAGTCCGGGTTCTACGGGTTCAGTTTCATGACGGAACCGGGTGGAAGGCAATCACCCCCAACAACATCATCCGGGCCGTGCCCTTTGCAAACTATGCTTACTCGTCTTCACGAATCGGTGACAAGCTGCCGACAGACTTTGTTCTGAAGAATGAAGTGACCTCGTGTATGGCGGGTCAGTATCTGACGTTCGATGGGACCAACTTCCTTTGCCAGAATGATGCCGGCGGAGCGGGAATGGTTTCAGATTTGAATGTGACAGGCCCCTACCTTGTGAAAAGTGGAACGGCCTCTATTCCCACGATCTCGGCTGTCATCGGGAACTCGGCGGGCACCCTGGCTGCGGGCAATGACAATCGATTTTTGAATGCCGAAAAGATCCATGGGGTCAGCGTGAGTGCGACGGCGCCAACTGCGGGACAGGTTTTGAAACTGGACGGCTCCAGCACCTGGGTGCCAGCGACGCTGACATCTGCTGATATTGCCGGATTGGATACGGCGATGGGCAATAAACTTTCTTCCTCCGTGTTGCCATCGGCCGCTTGTACAGCAGGGCAGGCCGTGGTGTTTGTGACTCCGGCCAACAAATTTGAATGTCAGACTTTAACAATCACCGAAACTCAGATTTCCGGCTCGATTTCAGGGGCCAAAATTTCTGGGGATATTGCTGGTAAAGCCAGTGGCATCACCGGGGTACTGCCGGTTGCTCAGGGAGGTACCGGCAGTGGGACGGCACTTAATAACAACCGGATTATGATTTCCAACGCCGGGAAAATTGTTGAAGCCCCGGCCTTGACAGACGGGCAAATTCTGATTGGTAAAACAGGGGATGTTCCGCAAGCGGCGCTGATAAGTGCCGGCAGTGGTGTCAGTATTAATAACGGTCCCGGTGGTATTACGATCAGTGCCACGGGAACGGGTGGGACGATCACCTCAGTCAATCCGGGCACCGGTCTTTCAGGGGGCGGCTCTTCCGGAGCAGTCACGTTGAATTTAGCTAACACCTCCGTTGTGGCGGGAACTTACGGGACGGCGACAAAAGTTCCGCAGCTTGCGGTGGATGCACAAGGTCGTTTGACGGCGGTCACAGAGGTGACCATTGCCGGTGTTGCTCCTGCGGGAACTGCAGGTGGTGATCTGGACGGGACCTATCCCAATCCCGATGTGGTGAAGCTGCGTGGAAAAGCGATTTCAGCCACGGCACCCACAGCCGCAGGACAGTTGCTTCGCTATGATGGCACTCAGTATGTACCAAATTTCTTGAGTCTTGCTGACATTCGCTCGACTGTGACTCCGGGAAATACGATCTTCCCTGGTTCATCCTGTGCAGCGGATAAAACTTTGACCTGGTCTTCGCTGACAGATTCATTCACGTGTCAGAACATCTCCATTACGGAATCCAATATCTCCGGTTCGATTGCTTCGGCTAAAGTGAACTTTGGGTCGCAGTCAGCAAAGACTTTCTTTGCCGCACCATCGGGTGCCAGTGGAGCTCCGACGTTTAGAACTATTGCGGCGGCAGATCTTCCTGCGGGTGGATATGACAGCACGTACTTCAAACAGGGCGGCAACGCCTTCGGAGCGACTGCCAATATTGGAACGACCGATGCACAAAATCTGCAGTTTGTAACAGGTGGAACCGCTCGCATGGCCTTGACAACAACAGGACGCCTGGGAGTTGGCACAACGGCTCCCGCTTCGGGTTTGACTTTGGTCAATGATGGTGTCGGGGATGCCAACGATGATCTTGGTATTTTCACGTATTCAACCACCAACACTCCGGCTCTCATCATGAACAGATCTTATGGTACTGCCGCCGCCCCGGCTGTGATGCCGGCGGGAAGCTTGGTGGGCTCTATCCAATCGCGAGCTTATAACGGAGCGAGCTTTGCCGAGGCCGCGGGTGTACGTACTTATACAGAAACTGTCTGGGATAGTGCCACTCCAAGCACGATTAACGGCGCTTTAAGTATTGTCACGATGACCGGAGGCTCTTCGACGGAAAAGCTTCGTGTGACCTCGGACGGGATGGTCGGGATCGGTGTTTCTGTTCCAAACAAGCACCTCCATATTCAAAAGGATCAGGCGTCTGATACAGCACTGCTAATTAAAAACTCCAGCACGAGTGATAATGCCATGGCGGCGGTGGATTTGGAAACTGATGGCAGTGGTGTGCAATTGATCAGTTATGGGACCGGAGTGACCGGCAACTGGGGGGGAGGCACGATTCCCAAGGCGGATTCAGTCATGCTTCGAAGTTATACAACAAATCCGGTAGCGAACTTTGGGGTGGGGACCGGCAGTGCTCATCCAGTGCACTTGGTGACCAGTGATATTCCTCGAATGACGGTTGCTGCTACGGGAAATGTCGGGGTGAATATGACAACTCCGATCAGCAAATTCACCGTTGCTGATTT
This sequence comes from Bdellovibrio sp. HAGR004, assembly GCF_055397015.1. NCBI lineage: Bacteria > Pseudomonadati > Bdellovibrionota > Bdellovibrionia > Bdellovibrionales > Pseudobdellovibrionaceae > Bdellovibrio > Bdellovibrio sp. HAGR004. The sequence goes on from NZ_AP029176.1 coordinate 765,145, forward strand.
GTACGTGGGTGGAACTGATATGACGGGGTTGGGAATTGCTGTCTATGGTGCTGGAAATGATCTCGGTGGTTTGACTTTGTGGGATCGCGATGAAGATTCCGCCACAATAAATGATGGCGATACGACGCTTTATTTTGGTGATGACATTCAGGACAGTCTTCGCTTTGCTTACAAACAAAGCGGCTCGGCGATGTCAGAAAAAATGCGTTTGACCAGTTCCGGCTATCTGGGGATTGGCACCAACAATCCCATAGGTCATCTGCATGTTTCTTCCAACGCGCAATACACATCGATCGTCAATGCCAACACGGCCGCGGGTGGTCAGCAGTGGAAGTGGCTGTCCTCGTCCACGGCGGCTCCTCTAGGAGCGAACGCCATGTGTTTTGCCATTGGTGTTTGTTATTTCAGTTTGTACACAACCGGAAATGCGACCTTGGCTGGAACCTTGACTCAATCCTCAGACCTTCGCTTTAAAAAAGACATCGTCGATATTGACGGAGCTTTGAATGACATTCTGAACCTGCGGGGTGTGACTTATTACTGGAAAGACGAAGAGAAAGATCAAAGCAAACAGATGGGTTTGATTGCTCAGGAAGTGGAAAAGGTCTTCCCCGAGGTTGTTGAAACGGATGCCAGTGGTTACAAATCCGTAGCCTATCAGAATCTGGTGGCGCCCCTGATTGAGGCGCTCAAGGATCTTCATGCGAAATGGCTGGGGGATTCCCGGGAAATTCGCAGTGAGCTTTCGACACAAAAGCGTGAGATCGCCTCTTTGAAAGAGGAAAACGAACGTCTTAAAAAGAAAGTCGAAGAGATTACGATCATTAAAAAGTCTCTATGCAGCAAGGATGCGAGTCTTGCGTTCTGCCTAGAGGAGAAGTAGGGCCTCCGATAAATCGTCGATGTTCGGACGGAAAAGCCGAGACGAGCATGTGCTCTGGCGGGTGAAAAAAAGACAAAAAGGGAATCTTGACTGTTTTATTTGCGGGGCCTCCGTTAGAAAGGGGCCTCTTTTTAAATTCTAACGGAGGTTCCAATATGAAAGGTCTTTTGATTGCTGCTTTGGTGTTTGTTTCTGCTCCTGCATTTGCCGGGAAAATGAAAGAGATCTACACGATGACCAACGAAAGCGTTTATGAAGTTTTGGGTTTTGATGAAGGAATCGCCGCGATCGAAGGTCATAAATTTGTGAGCGTCGCCGGGGCTGATCTGGCTGTGCAAACCACTGTTCGTGTTTACGATGGCAAGACTTATACTTGCGTGACGACGTTTGTGGACTCTGAGTACTTCTATCAAGTGAATTATACGACTTGTAAGTAAGCTGCTTCATTCGCAGAAATTAAAAAGGGAGCTTTGAAGCTCCCTTTTTTTATTCTTTGCCGTCGTCCGGGCCGCCGTTGATATCCTCTTTCAACTCTTTGCCGACTTTGAAGAACGGCAATTTCTTTTCATCAACATTGATGATTTCACCTGTGCGGGGATTACGCCCCTTATAGGCACCATACTGACGGTTCACAAAGGAACCAAAACCACGGATTTCGATACGGTCATCGCGCATCAAAGCTTCAACCATAGAATCAAAAATGGTGTTCACAACGGTTTCTGCTTTTACACGGGTGATACCCGCTTTTTCAGAGATCAAATTAATCAAATCCGCTTTTGTCATGTTCTCGCGTCCTTCAGAACTTCCAAGATCTCAACTGACCTACTTAAAGTATTGATAACACTCTCGATTATACAGAAGAGCCGGGGGCTGACTACCACTTTTCAATGATTTAACTCAATGCTTCTTATACAAGCCCGTATTGAGCAGGATTTTACGATAAGCATCAAGGACCGACTGGACCATTTTCTGGGTGTCAAACAGGTCAACAACCTTCTGGCGGGCTCTTTCGCCGATTTCTTCGGCGGGCATCGTCCCGGAAAAGATCTCAACCAGCAAATTACTCATAGAGTCGACGTCGGCAGGTCTGAGAAGGAACCCGTCGCGGCCATCTTCGATGATATTGGCAATTGGGGACACTTCCGAACCTAAAACGACCTTTTTCTGAGCCATAGCTTCTAAGGTGGAGGGCTCAAACCCGGTTGTACGAGAGCCCATATTGACGAAGACATCACCTAAAACAATGTAATCTTCCAGTTCCCCCGTTGGAACCGCGCCGGTCATGATCACGCGGTTGCCCAGGGCCAGGTTCAGCACTTGATACTCGATTTCTTTAAATTTCGGCCCATTGCCGACAAGTAAAAGGTAACTGCCTGGTTTTTTGATGGCGACCTTTTCGAAAGCCCGCAACAACGGAATGACCTCTTGAACTTCGGTCATGTCGGTGATGGAAACAGCGACATGGGCGTTTTCAGGAATGCCCAGTTTTTTTCTCAGCTCCAGGGATTTTTCTTTCGGATTCAAGTCGCCCAGTTCGATCCCGTAAGGCACCGTGTAGGTGTGGAAATCCGGATAAAGATAATATCTCTCCAGAATGATTCTTTGTTGGGGATTGGTGACGAAAATCCCGTCGGCGGTCGAAAGCAACTGACGGTCGCCACCATAGTAGGTGGTCAAAAACTTATAGGCTGTCGCGATTCCGGTGGTCAGCATGCTGCCCAGGGTTTCCTGCTTCATCGCCAGAATGGCAAAAAGCTGGGACATCTGAGTAGCTTCGACATCGTAAGCCATCGCCACTTTGAAATTTTTTTTGCGAGTCCCGACGCGGTAACCGGACTTGTCGATGCTGTGAAGAATGTGAAATGGATCTTCCTTATGAAGTTGTGCGAACTTCTGGCGAACCGCCATTTGAAAGCTTAAATGGGACAGATTCTTTTCGCCCTCGAACAGATAATGAACTTTCACACCATCGCGAAGCACTTCCGGCTTTTTCATGGCAGAGCTGGCCGCCAGAACTGTGACCTTGTGTCCTTCGCGAGCCAGACCCTTGGCAATTGGCCACAAAAAACCATGATCGGTCGCACGACTGAGAATCGGAAAGCGATGGGATGTCAGGCAGATATTGAGGGTTTCCGGCAGACGGGACTTTTTGACCATGTCCTATCTTAGATGATTCAAGGCCTTGTTGTACAGACGATTGAGTTCATTCATGGAAGAGTCGATCAGATGGCGGTCTTCAGCCAGTTTTTCAGACAGGGACTCCGGAAGTTTCAGATGGCTTTTGGCCAAAAGTTTGATGAGGTCTTTTTGCAACTGTCCTTGGTTAAGAACCCAGCAATTCACCGTGTTTTTCCAAAGGTCGGAATGCACACTGGTCTGACGCGAGTCCAGTATCAAAACAGCCTGAGACTGAATCGCCCGCAGATAGTATTCCGTCATTTCCACCGGAGTAAACTGCTGGCCTGCGAGCATCAAAGCCGTGCTTTTTTGAAGCAGATTTTGAGTCAGTGAAGCAGACAGAGGTCCAGTTAGCAGCCAGCGATCCCCGCATTGGAATTCTTCCATCCAGGCGGCGAATCTTTTGCGATCACGCAGCGACCAGTGAGAATACGTTCCCCACAAAGCCACTTTATACTTCTGCGCAACCGTGCGCAGGCGGATGAAGCTTTCAGATTCCGGATTGAAACGAGGTTCATTGAAAGGAATCACCACATAAGGCTTTTGTGCCAGGGTTTCCAGTAAATGCAGTTCGCTGCTTTCGACGGCTTCTTCGGAGGGAGGAGTCGCCTTCAAATCCAGAACCGGCGGTAAAATTCCGCGACCCTGGCGGTTGGAGCGAACATCCAGTCCACGCAACAACCCCAGTGCTTCCACGGTGGGGCAGGTGATGATGTCACTTTCTTCGATCAGATAGCGAACCGGATTTCTGCGGCTCAGGCCTTTGCGGATATTCAGAAGGGACGTCGTTAAAACACAAGTCGGATGGGATTTGGCGAAGGTTGAAAGTACCATCTGCGCGGGGCTCATGCGGTCTTCATCCAAAAGGACATGCAGGATTTGCGGTTGCAGGCCGAACAATCCCGGGATGATGCGAATACCTTCCAGGAAACTCCATTTTTTGAAATAACCCATGAACTCGATACCGCTGGTGTCGCGGGGAGTTTCACCGTAACTGGTCAGCAGAATAACTTCATGTTGTTGCGCCTTGAGAGCTTGTGCAAGCTGCCAGGAAGTCGCATTCACATGTTTGCTCACCAGTATTATTTTCGCCATTCAAGTCCTAAAGCTTTGTAGATCTTGTGCAAGATCTTGCGGTTGGCTTCCGGAATATTGCGGTGTTTGAGCTCTTCCGGATGAATCCATTCCAGCATCATGTGATGCTTGGCACGGGGTTCGCCTTTCCAATATAGGATTTCATAGAATAATATGAGAATCCCTACATCTCCGTAGGAATGAGTGCAAGCCAGCTTCAGTTCGCCTACTTCGGCTTCAATGCCCAGCTCTTCGTTTAATTCGCGAGCCAAAGCTTCTTCCGGGGTTTCGCCGGTTTCAATTTTGCCACCAGGGAATTCCCACTGGCCAGCCAGTGAATTGTTCTCAGGACGTTGACCGACAAGAATCTTGCCGTCTTTGCGCAAAAAACCAGCCACCACAGGAATCCAATGACCCTTGCGGATTTTTGATTTCTTAGGTTTTGTCTCCACTGCGCTATCGCCCGTCATTATACCTTCTTGCTACGTTATGGAAGAAACCTGGTCCATGGAACACAAGTGCAGAATAAATTTGAACAAGATCGGCGCCCATTTGCAATCTTTCAAAGACATCTTCTGGGCTCATAATGCCCCCAACGCTGACTAAAAGCAGGCCTTCACGTTTTTTGCCTAAAGTTTGAACAGCCACTTCCAGTGCATGCTTGGAAAGATTCTTTAAAGGAGCTCCCGACAAGCCCCCTTCGGCAGGAAAGTGGCAGCCTTCAGGGCGGGACAGAGTGGTGTTTGTCAGCACAAAGCCATCAACACCCAGCTCCTGACAGTTGTTTACGGCTTCAGCCAGGCCCTCATCGCCCATGTCCGGCGACAGTTTTACCAGAACGGGTGTGGGCTCAAAGTGAGAGACGCGTTCCACAATCGGAGAAATCAAAGAGCGCAGATTCTCTTTTTTCTGAAGATCTCGCAGGCCGGTCGTATTGGGGCTGGAGATATTCACAACAAAGGCATCTGCAAACGGACGGAAATGGTCCACCAAGGTCAGATAGTCATTCACCGCACTGTTGTTGGGGGTGTGACGATTTTTTCCGATATTTACAAAGATAGGGGTGCGATAGTTTGGCGCATAGGAGGCCAGATTATAAAACACCTCTTCCGCGCCATGACTGGGAAATCCCATCTTGTTCCACATGGCCTGAAGATTCAGATCGCGGTCCATGATTTTGCCTGGATTCGGTGTCTGTGCTCGGGGAGTGACGGTGCCGACTTCCACGAAACCACAGCCCAGGGCCCACCAGTCTTTCAGATGTTCCGCATTTTTATCAACACCACCGGCAATGCCCACAGGGTTGGGGAAGTGAAGATCCCGCCACGTAAAGCTTTTCCAGTGCGGGATTTTTTTGCCATGAAGAAGTGCGTAGGCAGGTAAGGCCAGCGAGCTCAGGTCGTGAGCCCACTGGGGTGGTAAAAGAAGCCAGGGTTTTTTCATGAAATCCAGTCCCACATCCTGCCCCAAGCACTAGCGAGGGTACAGGCCTCTCAAAAGCATCGCACGCTCAAGACGTTGAACAGAAACCGCCATTGCTGCGGATCTCATGTCAATGTTCTTTTCTTTAGCCAGGGAATAACCCTTGTCGAAAGCTTTTGTGATAATGCCTTTCAAGCGACCATTGATTTCCTCTTCGTCCCAGAAGAAGGACATAGTGTCCTGCACCCACTCGAAGTAAGAAACAATCACGCCACCGCCGTTGGCAATAACATCCGGAGCAATGAAGACACCGCGTTTATGAAGGATCTTGGTCGCCGCATTTGTGACAGGACCGTTGGCGCCTTCGACGATGATTTTTGCCTGGATTTTTTCAGCATTGTGCGTGTCGATCTGGTTTTCCAGAGCGCACGGGAACAAAGCATCACATTTCACTTCAAGCAGTTCTTCGTTGCTGATCGGCTGAGCTTTTGGATAGCCCTTCAGGAACTTGTGAGCCTTGATGTATTCCATGACGTCAGGAATGTCCAAACCGTCACCGTTGAAGATACCACCGGACACATCGCTGACAGCCACGATACGGGCGCCACGCTCAAAAGCGAATTTCGCCGCGAAAGAGCCCACGTTACCGAAACCTTGGATGGCGATGGACGCGCCCTTCAAGTTCATGCCACAAGCTTCAAAAGCTTTTTCCGCAACATAAACAACACCCAGACCTGTGGCATGGTTGCGACCCAAAGAACCACCGACCTCAACTGGTTTACCAGTCACAACACCCGGCTGTGCAAAGCCGCCGTTTTCCTGAGAATAAGTGTCCATGAACCAAGCCATGGTCTGAGGATCTGTGCCCACATCCGGAGCCGGGATGTCTTTTGTCGGTCCAACAAAAGGCCCGATCTCAGAAGCATAACGACGAGTCAGGCTTTGTTTTTCCGCGCGGGAAAGTTTGGTTGGATCAACAGTGATACCACCTTTGGCTCCACCCAATGGCAGACCCAAAACAGAGTTCTTGAAAGTCATCAAAGCCGCAAGGCCCACAACTTCAGAAAGGTCCACATTCTGGTGGTAACGGATGCCCCCTTTGTAAGGGCCCAAGGTTGGAGAATACTGCACGCGATAACCTGTGAAGACTTTCACACTGTGGTCGTCCATGCGCACAGGGACGGAAACAGTGATGCAACGACGAGGCCTTTTCAGACGCTCTAGGATGTTGGGATCACAGTTGATAATTTTGGCAGCTTCATCGAGAGTTTGAATGGCGTTTCTGAAAAGAGGCCCGTCATAGAGAGGCTCTATCTTGTGTTCCATGGTATGTGTCTCCTTAAATACACCGAAAAATTTTATTGAAGTAAATACTCAAAGTCACTCCGGAAAAAGGTGATGACTCGATGATTCTTTTTGGCCACAATGAGGCCCTATGCTTCGGTCTTGGTTATGTTTTTTCAGCCTTATAGTCGTCAGCTCCAACGTCTTTGCCGCCAACCCGCAACGAGCTTTTCTTGAGCAGTTTCAAAGCTCTCGCATCAGTTTCCCCGGCGACAATTCTCCTCTTTTGGCAGACAGCCCGGGGCGTTATCCAGAGCCTCTGAACTTTATAATGACCAACATCATCAGTTGGATTCCGACAGGAGCGCCGAAGCTGATGTCCACGGCATGTTCCCCTGAAGTGTGGGCGGCACGATTGCAGGACCCGCGCGTCCAAAAGTCGGTTCAGTTGCAGGGGGCGTTGGTTCAGAAATACTTCCAGGACTGTCGGACGGAGCTAGAGACCGGCGACGACGGCTGGTTTATGAACGTTCGACGGATGATGACGATGAAGTACGATCCTCAGGGGCATCCCTTCCTGCGCCGGGTGGTCGTGAATCTGCCGGGCAATGTAAAACTCAAAGGTTTGCTGGGACTCAAGGGGGATATGAAACGCCGTCCGCTGGTGATTGTGCGTCTGGGAATTTTCTCAAATGTCGAAGACTTCAAGCCCGAGCGTGCGTGGCTGATGATGCTCTTTGAACAGTCGCCCTTCAATGTCCTGATGCTTGAAAACATGTCGAGCCCTGACTTTGTGGCCAACAACAGTCGATTCTCCTTCGGCGGTTATGACGAAGGCATTCAGAACATTCAGGTGGCCCGGTTGTTGACGGACCCGGTGGAGCCACTGTCGCAGTTGGTGGACAGCATACACCTTTTCGGGATCAGCCTGGGGGGGCATGGGGTTCTGTATTCGTCTCTGTTGAACAAATACAACTCGCCGAAGCGAGGACCGCTGATCAACTCGTTTACGGCCCTGTGTCCGGTCGTGAACTTGCGCGCGACGATGGAAAGCCTGACCCACAGTGGGGTGAAGTCAGCCTTTGTGGATTTATGGAGCCGTCAGCGTTTGCAGGGGTTGGATAGAAAAATCCCGGCGCTTGAAAGTTTTGAAAGCTTCTCTTACCTGAGCAAGGCCATCTCTGAAATTGCCCGAACATATCATGGCGGTCTTTCGTATGTGAACTCGGTCCGACTGCCTCCGGGGGTTGAAGACAATACTCACTTCTGGGAGCTCAACGATTTCTGGCGTCACTACAAACATGTGGAAGAGCCCGTGCTGGTTTATGCAACTGAGCAGGACCCGGCGGTGCCTTACGATTTAAACTCCCAGCAGTTGCAGAACAAAGAATTGAAAGTGGACAGTAAAAACATCCGGGTCGTGGAGCTGCCTCAAGGGGTTCATTGCACTTTACCGGTGCCCTATGACTGGTCTGCGATCACGTCCTTGTTCCAGTCGTATATTCTGTCTCATTCCCCGGACTTCAAAATGACCGAGAGACATCTGGATGTGGATCTGTCGGACGAGGAATGGAAAGGCTTCTTTGATCAGGGTTCCAGGGTGCGGTTTGAGGTTGAAGAGCCCGGCAAGAAATCCGGCTTTGTGACCATCGCGCTGGAAGTGGAAAATACCAAGGGCAAAGAAAAGTCCATGAACCTGAGCCTGCCACTGTCACAATTTGACTTCCGTTTCCTGAATCAGGATATGACTGGATCCGAGCAGGAAATGATCGTGCGCTGGTTGAATCAGAATCTGAAAATCTCCATCGACCAGAGTGCGGGCAGGGCGACGCTTAGGGCTGTTTGGCCAGTTGCTCTTTAAAAAACTCGGAGTGCTCGGCCAGTTTTGTCATGTAACCGCGGACGTCCTCTTGGGCTTCCGCAGACAGGCGATAAAACGGTGTGACGTGTTCATCGGGAACATAGCGGAACGTGAAGTTGATCCGGCGGGTTTCAAAGTTGTCGATCTCGTTTAATGGGAAGATATGGTTTTCCTTGCGGTCCACACGCTGCACCCGGTGGAAAAGATGCTTTTTGAATTTATCTCCGCCAAAAATCTGCAAAGAACTGTCTTCCAGCCACTGTTGAAAGACGACGCTGGATTTGGACTCTGTTCCCTGGCTGGACACAAACTGGAAGAACGCACGTTCACCGAAGGAAATTGAAGCCACCGGCCCTGGTTCAAAATCCTTGTGCTCGCCCACTCGGGCGCAATCATTTTTCTTGCCGTCTTCACCAATCTGGTCGCCGTAATAGTTAATCAGACATGTGTTCAGATGCCAGCCCCGGGGAATGTCGCGTGGAGCATAGGTGTCGTGTATCAGAGCTTCAATTTTCTGAATCAGGTATTCCAGGATCGGCGGGTAACCTTCCGCAGTTACACAGCGGTTATAAATTCCTTTGGGAGGGTGATAGTAGTTCAGGCAGGCAAACTGCCAGTTCCCCAGCCAGTACACCGGGCGCAGAAGTGGCCGCTGCTTTTGGTTTTCCGGAGGCGGATTGTTTTTGGAATAGCGCATTTCCCAGATCGGATAAAGTGTTCGCAGGTATTCCATGATCTCGGCCTTTTCCCGGGCTGAGATGTAATTCTGTTTATAGATCAAACCATAGGGCAGGGTTTTTTCCGAGGAGCGCTCAGTCCCGTGGTTGCGAACAGGGGCGCCTTTGTGGGCGGGGGATTTGCCTTGAAACTTGCCTTTGGGTTTGAACATAGGCTGCAGGTTCTATCACGAGGCCCGCCCCAGAGCCAAGTCCGGGGTTTTAGGGGTGACAGTCCCGTCCCCATGGGCTACAAAAGAGCCATATCAGCTTCCGGAGATTGAAAAAATGACAACACCCGTAAAGGCCACCGTAGGCCCTCAGGAAAAAGAGCTTCTTTTAAATCAGATCCCCTTTCTGAAGGGTAAAAAGATCCTGATTATTGGCGACGTCGGTCTGGACGAATACGTCATGGGTCAGGTTCGTCGTATCAGCCCCGAGGCTCCGGTTCCGGTGCTTGAGGTGGAAGAAGAAGACATGCGTTTGGGGTTGGCGGCCAATGTCGCTCAGAACGTCGCCAGCCTGGGTGGGGAAGCCATGTTGATTTCTGTTGTCGGCGACGACACCGGGGCGAATCTGCTGCGCGAATTGTTTGAAAAAAATGGCGTCAGCTGGGAATACATGATCGTGGATAAAGCCCGTCCGACAACCCGCAAGACGCGTGTGATGGCCAAACACCATCACCTGGTGCGGGTGGATTACGAGCTAAAAAAATATCTTTCTGCCGAAGCCGAAGCCCGATTGATTGAGGCTGTGGAAAAGAATGTGGCCAAAGCGGACTGTGTGGTGATCGAAGATTACGCTAAGGGTGTGATCTCTCGCAATGTGGTGGAAAAAGTGTCTGCTATTTGTAAAAAGCACGGCAAAAAGCTGATGGTCGATCCACACCGCAACAACCATGGCTCATTCTATCAGGGTGTGGATTTGATCAAGCCCAATTACGATGAAGCTGTTGTGTTGACGGGCAAGGACTTCAATGATCTGCGCGACAATCCAAATAAGGTGATCGAAGTGGCGCGTGAACTGCAAAAGATCACCGGCGCGAAGGAAGTTGTTCTGACTCGCGGAAAAGATGGAATGACCATCGTTTCCGGTGACGAGATCACGGAAGTTCCGACCTACGCCCGCAAGGTGTTCGATGTGACCGGAGCCGGTGACACCGTCATTGCCACATTGGCGTTGGGCTTGATGTCGGGTCTTTCTTTGGTTCACTCTTGTATGTTGGCAAACTACGCCGCAGGTGTGGTTGTTGGCAAAGTGGGCTGTGTTCCGTGTGAAATTCCTGAGCTGAAAGAGTATATCCAAACAGCTCACTAAGCGATTGGGGGGAGCGATGCAAAAGACCTACACTGTGAACAGCAAGCTTTTGCCAGCAGGTTTTCCCCGTGAATTTGATGCGCACATTTACTTTGATGAAGCTCATCGCGAAAAGGCGGCTCACTTGCGTGATGAAGCCATTCGGATGTTTGAAGGTAAAAAAGTTTTTGTGGGTGAGATGATTCCCGAAGCCATCGGACCTCACCCCGTACCTATGTTTGAAATCAATTTCCCCAAAGAGCATTTTACGGAAGTTGTTCTGTGGCTGATGCATGAGCGCGGCGAGCTTTCGGTCCTGGTGCATGAGTTGACCGGGGATGATTTGTATGACCATACTCAGGCGGCCTTGTGGCTGGGCCCGGCCGTGGAGCTCAAATACGATAGATTTAAGTAATCTTCGTGTTATTTTTTCTTTATTTGGACTGGCCAGATGCCGATAGGATGTTATACTGGCAAGCAAGACCGCAGTTCTTGCCAGGTCGCCCATGTGATCCACGTGACTCAAATTGATACTTGTTAGCTGTTTTTTTAGATACTGAACCGCAAATGCATCAGGGTTTTGAACCCAACAATGTTTCGCCAACAAAGGACATGCTATGAACGTTCAGATTGTATCGTTTCACTGTGTTCTTAAAAACAGGCTGGGTCAGGTCATCAGTTCGACCTACAACCGCGATGTTCTGACCTCTTTGCCGGGTGCAGATCACTCTCTGCCGGGTTTATCCGTTGGTTTAAAAAATATCCGCAAAGGTGAAAAGCGCCAGATTGAACTGAGCGCTGGAGAAGCCTATGGGTTCTACGACACCAGCAAGGTGTTGGAGCTGGCGCGGGAATCATTGGTCGGAGGCTCTCAATTAAAAGTGGGGGAAAGTGTTCTTTTTGCCCGTGAAGGCAAAAAGGTCGAAAAGTTCAGAGTGACCGATCTGTCGCAGGACCGAATCACTTTGGATGGCAATCACCCTTTGGCCGGCCAGGATCTGATTTTTGAAATCGAGGCTTTGGAGGTTCGGGAGGCCACGCCGGAAGAGATCCGGGAGTCACTTCCTGAAGAGGATGAAGGTATTGTCTTGCACTGATGAATGATAAAAAGGGCCTCAAACGCCCTTTTTATTCACAACCCATGACGGTGCGGAGCTCAGACTGAAATGGAAGCTTCGTCTTTTTGACTTGTTCGCAGCTATCATTGACCTTATGTGCACATATCTTGGATGTCGGAACGCCCTGGCTTCGCAGTGTTTGCAGAATTTCAAGGGCGGCTGGGGCACTTTGGATGTCGCTTCGTAAAAACCAGTTGGTCAGGCTGATTGAACCGACGCAAAGATCCATATTGATGTTCCAGTCCTTCATTTTGCCGATAAAGGCCGGGCACTCGTAATCCAGAGCGCGGAAGATCAAAGATTCGATCTGAGATGGGGTTATCATTCTTTTAAATCGTTGTTCAGGCACGGACTCTAGCTGCTCGCGATTGCACTGCATGATTGCAGTTTCCATTGTAGCAAAAGAAAGGGGACTGTCCGGTTGCAGCAGCTGCCAAAGTGCGATGGAGTTCTTGTAGTCTTCGTCAAAGATTCCAACGATGGGCAGAAGCTCATGCAGAACCAGAAGAGTTTTCTGTTTTTCGCTGAGATTTTTCCAGGCGGTTCGTGAAACCACAATTCGGGGAGGAACGGCCAGAGGCTGATTGATGGCCGCCACTTCTCGGCCTTCCAAAACAAGTTTTTCGACCGAAGAAAAGACCACTGTGGTTTTGGCATTCTCCAATACTTCGCGGTGGATGGAGGCGCCGTTTTCAAGAGGTAACGTCCAAGGCAGGCGGTCCAGAGTCGAATCTAAAACGAGTAAGAACTCGGCCACAAAGGGGTCACCGCCGTTGGTTTCCTGACCGTCATTCATGGCTGATGCGTGGGTTGAGAAACTCAGAATACAGATTAGTAAAGCTGTCAGTGTCAGTTTCATAGACCGTCCTCTTTGACGGGGTAAAAGGCGCTGCTAAAGTTATAGACTGCGTTCAGTTGGCTTTTTCTTTTTTCAGCCAGACGATGAATTTTAAGACGCGCTTCACGGATAATGTCCTTCATCGCCGGGATGTCATCGGTGTGAATTGCAACGGTGAGTGTGCTGTTGTCGCGTTTTTCCAAGGGAACTTCGTCCAGCGCTTTTTGGGCCATCTCCAGATACTTCTTTTGCAGGTTGCGGCGCAGATCACTTGTGTAAGGGATTTGGACCGTGGTCAGATTTGAAGGCGTATATCCCGTTCCTTGAGTGTTCTTTTGCAGAATTTGATGGTTTTCCAGGAATGCAATAGTCTGCTCAACCTCACCAATGGACATGCCAAAAAGTTCAGCCAGCATCGGAAGGTTGCGGGAAGTGTTCGGAAGCTTCAGGGCTTCCAGCAAAATGGGATGGACCCAACTGTAGGTGGACTCAAAGAACTCTGCATTCAACGGATTGAAGGAGTGCGTTTCGGCAACGGCATTTTTTAAGGCATCGGCTTCCTCTGCAGAAAGCTTTAGACAATCCACCCACTTGGCCACCGTTTCGTCCGAGGGTATGCGCAGGCCATTGAGGATTTTTGAAAGAGAGCTGGGGTCCGTCTTAAGCAGTCGGGCGAAGGATCTTAGAGAGAACTTGGGATTCTTCTCTTGGCGTTTCTTCAGCTGAGATTGCATGAATTTCTGTACAGTCATGGAGTTCATTAATTCATGACTCCACCTTGCTTTTAAACAAAAAAGTGCGGCGCCCATAGGAAATGTGGCTTGAGTCAAAGCCACATGGTGCGTTGCGGTAGATCTGGCGAGATTCAAAGCCAGTCCCAGGGGGCCTTTAAATTTGAGATCTTAGCGGTACTTGGCAAAGATCCTTTCAAGAATTCCGTCGGTCTTAAGTTTGCGGATGGCGGCATTAAGTTCCCCAATGGGCAGAGGGGCGCCTTTGCGCAACCAACAGCGCACGGGAACTTCTTCCACAACCAAGCCCCGACTGTGGATCTTGGAGTTTTTGTTGTGACTAAGGTAATAGGCCAGATGAACGGCCTCAGCCAAGGCATAGTTGAAACGAGAGCTTTCGAGTTTCTGCAAATTCGTTTCTTCGTTGGAAGAGTCGTCTCGAATCAGTTTTCCGGAATCGAACCTGTCTTGCAGAGTTGGATAATTGTACTTTAATACGGTGCCGATTCTTTCCCCCGTCAATTGATCAAGAGATTTCGGGGGCGTCGTTTTTGAAACAATCAGGTTTTTTGAAACGAAAAGAGGCTCGGACCAGAGGACGTCTTCATCGCTGATGTGGGCCCATTCTCGGGAGGTGTAGCAGTTCAGATCAATTTTGTTTTTTTGAGAATATTCCTTGATGCGAAATTTTGGCAGCACCAGAATTTCGATCTTTTGGTTTATTTCCTTACTCAGGGCGAACAAATATTCTGCGGTAATTCCTTTGGGAGGGCCTTGAGGGTTGGCAATATACCATGGCGCCGACATGTTTTCGCCGATCACCGTTTTTAGCGACGGTGCGGCCTGCGCAGTCTGAATCAGACACAATAAAAGAAGTAAAATTCTCCAAATAGGCACGCGCCATCTTAGTCTCGAAAGAAGGGAATTTCAACTATGGCGCGAAATCCTTTCCGGGCAGAGACAGAACCAATAAGAGTTCTGACCGCAGAGATGTTCTTTCCTTTGGATCCCAAAATTTGCCCGATACAGTCTTTGCTGCATGCCACATGGTAAACTGTGGTGCCCTCACCCACCTCGAGGCTGACTTGAATGCTGGAACTGTCGGTCACAAGTTCTTTCACCAGATCAAAAAGAAGTTGGCGTCCGTCTTCCCGGTGTTGTGAAAGACTTGAATCATCAGAGCTGGAAACAATCTTCGGTGTATTCATGCCATCAGCTTACGCAAGTTCCCCGAGGATGTGCAGATGGTGTGCAAAAGAACGCGACTATCGAACAATTGAAACTGGGGCTTTGTGCAAAAGCCTCGAGCTATGGAAGATCTTTTTCGATCGCTGAAAGCGCAGTCCAAAGCAGGGGGCCTCCACCGGTAAAGCTGGCAAGGTCTTCACGCGACAGTGGCAGCAGGCGCAGTTCCGGCTTTTGATTGCGGGGATTCAAGCGCATTTCCAGTCGGGCTCGTGAATAGCGGGAAGGGTTTTCGGGGTCTAAAAATAGAATTTCCTGAGCGTTTGAATCAGCTGTTACCTTTAGGACAAAATGGAATCCGCGGATTTCACTTTCGTCAAGAATGGGAATCATCGGATCGCCTCCACGAGGCCCGCGATCACGGCGTCCCATAGGGGGAGGCGGTGTTGGGCGAGAATCATAGCGCAGCAGAAGAATCTGTGGTTCTGGAGACAAGAGATCGTTCAGAGTCAGCTCGCTGTCGGAAAAGTAACGCCCCTTGCCCGCATAGCGGTGTGTTCTTCCAAGCAGTGAATCCAAATTCTGCATGTATTGAATCAATTGCGGTTCAATCAGTCCGCGGTGAATGTCGATCCCTTGAGTTCGACTGAGCAGTTCGGCCTGCTGAAGCAGTCGAATCTGCTGGTCCTTATCAAAGGTGCCGTATTCAAGTTGCAACCAGTTGATGGCGCTGGCGGGACCGCACAAAGAGCTGGGCCCTTTCCCCGGGATGATTCCACGCAGGTAAAGCTGTTCGTCGTTTTGGTTGAGCATCAAGACCGGCAGTTGAGCCTCGGGTGGCAAGTTCACCGGAGTGGCTTGTGCAAATTGCGAAATCAAAATAAGGATTAAAAAAAGCCCAGAGCGCATGGGCTTGTTTTTAAATAAAATGGGTGCGAATTTCCTCTGAAATCATGGAAATTGTAAATATTAACGGGCCTGTGTGGAGGCTTGCACCAGCAGCGAAGGTTTTTTGAAAAGCCAAGCGTAGCTGTTGACCATGACGAAGGAGGCTATCAGGAAGAAGGACCCGGCCAAAATGGCATTCTGGATTCCGATAAAGTCTGTCAGTTTTCCGATCGCCAGATGCATCAGGATCAGCATCAGGGAATCTGTGGTCATCATATAAGTGACGGCGGTGTCCAGATCCTGCGGGAACTCGGAAGAAATCCAAGAGATTGCCAACGGATAAAAAGGAGCCACGGCCAACCCCGATCCCGCCAGGAAAAGAGGATGAATGAAAAGCCCCGCCAGCATCAGGATCAGGCTTCCGACCAGAGACGCGGACAGCAGAAAGCGTGCAGACTGGTGAAAGTGAATCACCGCGAAAATCAGGCGCCCCACCATCATGCACACGAAGAAGTAAGTCACATACAGGCTGGAAGCTTCCATCGAGAAACTCCAGGTGCGTTGCATGTACAGAGCCAGGCGCGAGGAGATCATAATCTCTGCCGCGACGGCGAAGCTGAGCATGATGGCCAGAAACAGCTGCGGCTTGAGATTCTTTTTCTTATTGGCGCGATGTTCATCGTCCGTCACGGTCGAGCGGGAATGCAGGGACTTGTGACTGGGATGATAGGTATACGCCAGCAGGCACAAAGGCCCCACCGAGGCGATGGCAAAAGTCCAGCGCCAGCTGCCGGTCAAATATTCGATGGATGCCGCCAGCAAAGGTGCCATCAGACTGGCCAAGCCATACATGGTGTGAAGTCCGGCCAGCATCCGCTGCTTGCGCTCGGGACTGGAACCCATGGGGACCAGAACATTCGGCACCAGGCCCAGAATTCCCATGCTGAATCCAAAACCAAAACTGAAGATCAGAAAGACCGGGAAGATCGGAGAAGCCGCCAAGCCCAAAAGTGAAACAACCAGTCCGATGGTGCCACCTTTCAGAACGGTCAGGCGATCATAACGGCGCAAAAGATAGCGGCAGGCATAGCTGGAGATCAGGCCCGAGATATTGCTGAGAGCGAACATCAAAGAGCCCATGCCGTCACTGACGGCGAACTGCTTAAGGATTTCTGGGAAGAGGGGCCCTCGGATATTGTCGGTCAGACCGAAAACAAAAAGGCTGGCATAGGACAGGAAAATAAAGGGCCAAATCATGCCCTTCAATATAGAGATGCGCCCGGGAAAAACAAGAGAGGAAGTTTGCAACTGGATTCTTTCCATAGGTGCCGACCGGCTTGTGACCGAGCCCTCATATTGGGCGTGGCTTTAAGGCTATAGACAGCTCTGATTCCTTGTAAGTTTTCCCGAAAAGCCCTCAAAAACCCCCTTCCTGAGGTCCCAATTATATGAAATCCCTAGGAAATGAAGGGGGCTTATGCTACAAACCCTGCACACATAATCCTTTAACCAAACGGGGTCGGCCGACAGATCGGTGAAGATCCCAGCTGTAACAAGCACGGCTGTAACAAGCCAAGGAGCCCGAAGATGGAAGCAAACGCCGGCAGCATTCTTGCGCCCGTTAATTATTCTGACGACAACGTCGCCAAACCCCTTGAAAATCAACCGGTCAATTTCTACTCCCTGACTTTGGAAGATCTGAAAGCCTATATCAAAAGCAAAGGCAAAGAGCAGTTCCGTGCTCAGCAGATTTTCAAATGGGTTTATGAACAGCGTGTGACCGATCCCGAACAGATGACCAATCTGTCCAAAGAATTCCGTCAGGCGTTGCCAAGTTTGTTGTCCTTTGATCTTCCTCCGGTGCTTCAGCACTTGAAATCTGTCGATGGCACTCAGAAGTTCCTGTTCGACATGAAAGACGGCATGTCTGTTGAAGCCGTGGTCATTCCTTCCGAAGACCGTCTGACTTTGTGTATTTCCTCTGAAGTGGGCTGTAACATGGCCTGCAAATTCTGTTTCACCGGCAAACAAAAGCTAAAACGCCGTTTGCGCACTGAAGACATCGTTGGTCAGTTCATGCAGGTGCATGATCGTTTGGGTGAGGGCCAGCGTATCACCAATATCGTGTTCATGGGTATGGGTGAACCGCTGGACAATCCAGAAGCGGTCTTTAAAACCATCGACGTGATCCATTCCCCTTGGGGTATCAATCTGTCCCGCAAGAAGATCACGGTTTCCACATCCGGTATCGTGCCTGAAATGTGGCGTGTGGCGGATGCGAAGGTCCGTCTGGCTGTCAGCTTGAATGGTCCGAACGACGAAATCCGTTCTCAGGTGATGCCAATCAATAAACGCTGGAACATCAAAGAACTTCTGGATGCTTGTAAAGAGCACTACCGTGTTTCCAAAGACAAGATCACATTCGAGTACGTTTTGCTTAAAGGCGTGACCGATCAACTGGAACATGCACGTCAGTTGGTGAAACTGGTGAAAGACGTTCCGTGCAAAATCAATATCATTCCGTTCAATGAACATCCGGGTTCTGGTTACGAGCGTCCTGACGATGACACGATCCAGGCGTTCCATACCGAGCTGATGAACCTGGGGGCGCATGTTCTTCTTCGTCGCTCCATGGGTCGTGACATCTTTGCAGCTTGCGGTCAGTTGACCACAGTGAAAGAGCGTCCTCAGACGATGGATATTTCCAACTCTCGTCTGGCGGGTCTTCCTAAATATAAACGTGAACTTTTGGCTGCGCAGGAAGCAGAACAAAACAATCAACACTAGAGGTAACATTATGTCTGAAATTCTTGTTGTCGGCAGTCTTGCTTACGATTCCATCGAAACTCCATCCGGTAAAGTGGACCGCGCTTTGGGCGGTTCTGCGAACTATTTCTCTTTGGCAGCGTCTTTGTTTTCTAAGGTTCGTGTTGTCGGTGTTGTGGGTGAGGACTATGACCAAAAGGACTATGATCTTCTGAACAATCGTGGTGTGGACCTGGCGGGTCTTTCCAAAGTTCCGGGGAAAACCTTCCACTGGGCGGGTTCCTATGAAGGGGACCTGAACGAGGCTAAAACTTTGAAAACAGATCTGAATGTCTTTGCGGACTTCAATCCACAGTTGCCAGAGCATTTCAAAGATTCTTCCTTTGTGTTCTTGGCGAATATTGCGCCGGAACTGCAGTTGCAGGTTTTGGAGCAGGTGAAGTCCCCGAAATTTGTCGGCATGGACACCATGAACTTCTGGATCTCTATCAAGAAAGACAAGCTTGTGGAAGTTTTGAAGAAGGTGGATCTGGTTCTGATCAATGAAGGTGAAGCGAAGATGTTGACGGGCGCGGCCAATGCGATCTCGGCAGCCCCTCTGATCACGGCGTTGGGCCCAAAGGCTGTTGTGATTAAACGCGGTGAGTACGGTTTTGCCATGTACTCTAAGGACGAAGGTTACTTCATCCTTCCGGCGATGCCGATTCCAACCGTTGTAGATCCAACGGGCGCTGGGGACACCTTCGCCGGTGGATTCTTTGGCTACTTGGCAGCTCAAAAAGAAGTTCCAACGATTGCGCATCTGAAGCAAGCCTGCATCATGGGTTCCATGATGGCTTCTCATACGATTCAGGATTTCTCTGTGAAGGCGCTGGCGAATGTCACGTTGGGTGATCTTGAAAAACGATTGGCTGAGTACAAGAAAGTCATCACAGTTTAATGTCTGTAAAGCAGGGGGCCTTCTGTCCAGAAGGCCCTTGGTCTGGTTCTTGCGCGACACCCCGCCATCTTTTCTGATCCTTGGTCTGGCTTGGTCAGGCAAACGAAACAAAATTTAGGTAAAAATATTCTGACGTATCAATAAGATGCGAACTTCTGCCGATAGAAGTGTATATGAAAACACAGCATATCTTAGCATGGGTTCTCTGTCTTACTATGTTTGGAACGATCTCCTGTTCGGGAGACGAAGCGGCATTTCCGTCCGTGACGGAAACTCCCAGCACAGATCCGGGAACCGATCCAGGAACAGACACCGGGACAGATTTGGATGCGACAGTACCGGATGGCACCGGTTTGTATTTCCGTCTGGGAATCAAATGGGAATCGGCTGCTGAAGATTCCGCCTTTACGAATCTGAGTCGCGCCGAAAGCGGGGACTGTGTTGTGACGTCTGTCACACCGGATATCACCTGCAGCTTCACGGTTCCAGAGGGGCAGCTCTACTACAGCACTCTTCAGTTTAGAATGGGAAGTAAAGCGGCAGCCTCTTGCCCGATTTTGAAGTTCCGTCCGTATTATTATCAGAAGTCAGCGGCGTCGCCGGTGGCGGATGATCCGGGAACACCGGGCGATGAAACTGCTCCAGGGTATACTCCATCGGGCTCTGACACGGAACTGTCTTGCGCTGATGGCAAAGAGGCTCTGTGTTTTGGTGGTGCCGCTCCTCACATGGTGGAAGGATTCCCGGAAAATACGGGTCGCTACTTCCTGCCTCAGGTGACACCGGAATCCAGCTACACCTTGGATTCAGAAAATAAATTGCGCTCTTATTATGGCGCTGGCGTGAACTATCTGGTGACCAATGACCTTCCGACTCCTGATCGCGCTGCGAATGCGAATGCTCCGGCGGATCTAGCGGCCTCCAGAGAGCGCGTTGGCGGCACCTTTAATGACTACTACGTGTGGTGTGAAACATTCTGGGCCGAACCTGTCTTCAGCATCAAAGTCATGATCTCGGATGAAAATGAAGATCCGACAGGTGGCTTGGATCAGTACCCGGACTGGCCGGGTGTGAACAACTAGAATTGGATTCAAAATCTATGAAATTTTCAGAGACTCTGGGCTTCCAGGGTCTCTTTGTTTTTGGCAACAGCCTTTGTGGGGATTTGTTCGGCGATGTACTCTGCAATGGCGGCAATGGTCAGCGAGGGATTTGGGCCGGTGGAAGTGGGCAGAATGCTGCCGTCCACTACGTACAAGCCGGGGTGTCCATAAACTTCACCCAAGGGACTGACCAAGCCGGTTTCGGGGGTCTCTCCCATCGGGCAGCCCCCCAGGGGATGAACGGCCACGACCTTGTTTAAGTAGGTCAAAGGGTTATCAACAAAGAATCCGCCAATTCTTTCCGCGATCTTTTTCATCTGTGTTCTGAGACGATCAAAGTGTTCCTGGCTGCCTTCCATTTTCCATTTGATCACCGCTTGGTTGTCTTCGCGTAGCTGCATTTCACCATCGGGTTTGTCGCGTCCCATTCCCAAAAGAACGAAGCATCTTTTCGTGAACTCGGCGCGATCAATGGCGCGAGCGAACTCTTCTCCGACATTGACGGGGCCAGTGTCTTTGGCGCCAAGGATTCTCAAGGCGTATTTCTTTAGACTTTGTGTTATCAAATTGGTCAATCCGGCCAGTCCGTGCAGTTGCGGGATTTTCCCCGACAAGTACCACGCAAAGCCCACGGGGAAACCGGCCTCTTGCAGATACATACCGTGCGGATAGCCATCGGCATAGTCTTGAAAGTTGTATTCAATGGTGCTTGTGATCACCGGACCGTTGGTCGCATCGACATCTTCTTTGGAACCAAAAATCAGCCCCAGAAGATCCCCGTTGCCGCTCCATTTTTTTCCCAGCCAGCGATTCAGATGTGGCAGGTGACCGTGTTTCTTCATTTTAAGAAGCAATGATGTGGAACCGACAGATCCCGCCGCCAGAATGACTTTGCGGGAGGTGAAGCTGTTTTCCTGCTGTGGAAACTCCGGGATCACATAAGTCACTTTATAGTGATCGCCTACGGATTCAATGCGTACGACCTGGGCGTGAGTTCGAATATCCAGAGCGTCCGGGCCGCTGCGAAGATGGCGCGCCCGGAACAGATAGTTTAAATCCAATGTGTTCTTAGCCTGGATGTTGCAGCCAATGTCGCAGTCGCCGCATTTGTTGCATTTACTTTGCAAAGCTCCGTGAATGTTATGTGTTTGATGGCCGGGGAAGCCTCCCTCAAAACGCACCGCCAAGGCGGGCAGAGCAAAACGAGGCGGTTCTGTGCTGCCTTCTGGCGACGGCATTTCTTCGGAAAGACGTTTGAGCAAAGCCGTCTTTGGAGTGTTGCGATAGTAGTTCTGGCTTTCGAAGGGGTAGGGTTTGGCTTCCATCATCTGCTGAACTCGGTCATAGTATTTGTCCAGGGAAGATCGGCGGTAAATCTGCGGCCAACCTTTGAAGAACCGGTCCGGCATGCGATACAGGACATTGGCATAAATAAGGCTGCCGCCCCCAAGGCCACTGGCGGTCAAAGTCAGAACATCGCTGTCAGGGTTGTCACGAATTTCCATCAAACCGAACTTCTGATCTTCCGGGTCCCAAAACATCCGTTGTTGGATGTCGTGGGGGCGGCGGGGAAATTCATTCATCCTCCACTGTCGACCGCGCTCTAGCAGGCAGACTTTATATCCTTTTTCCACCAGACGGCAGGTCATGACAGAGCCGCCGAATCCCGAACCAATCACGATATAGTCAAAGTCCATAAGAATCCTAGGCAATGCGCAAGCGTGCCTTTGTCTGAGGTTGTTGAACAGAGTGTTGTTTTAGAAATTGAACAAGTTCCGGAAAGATCTCCTGATCGCAGAACTGCCCCATGAATATATCCTGATGGCCATAGTGAGCGAACTCCCGGTACTGCACTTGCGTTTCGTTCAGAGTTCCCTTGAAGGCTTCAAAGGTGAGTCTGTTGGATTGGGGGAAGATATGATTTTCGGCACCGGAAATTAAAAGAGTCGGGGGGAGCTTCCGTTTCTTCATTTCTTCCAGATAGTTGATCTTCCCGTCCCAAGAAACCGATTGTTTTTGCAGCAACATCTTTCGAATGTGCTTATGGTAGTGAAAGCTGGTGCCACCAAAAAGATCTGCCAGTCTGCGATGGGTGGTTGGATGAATATTGCGATGGTTAAAAACGGCCGGGAAGCCCCAGCCCCACATGAAGCTGATCATATGGCAGGCGGGCTCTTTGCATTCGTGACGTAATGATCGCTCCATGGCGGGAATCCATTTTCCGAAGGTGGTCCCTGGCATGTAGGGAATGCGCGGACTGATATAAGGATATCCCAGAATATTCTCAAGCAGTTCGGGCCCGACCATCATCTTCATCATCGCGGGCCGATGAACCTGAGGAGTCAGAGAAACACTGTTGGCCGTGATACTGGCAAGGTTATCCACATACCCAGCGGCATAGGAGGCCATAAACGCCAGCGATCCCACGCAGTGGGCGATCACATGAATACGCACATCCCTTCCGCATTGCTCTCGGATGTGCTGAAGGCTGCGGGGAATGTCGTACTCTGCAATATCATCGATCGTGTAGCGATGTGGGGTCAGATTGTATGTAAAGCGGCCGCTGCCTCGCCAGTCCAGCGACCAAACATCACTAAAACCGGATTTATGCAGGTGATTCACCAGATTTTCGTGTTCGGGCATGATGAACATGTCGGTGGAAGACGTCAGTCCGTGAATTAAGAGCACCACATCCTGACTGGGCTGGGTTTTAAAGCGCTGGATTGAAATGCTCAGTCCGTCGCGGGTGTCCAGGGGGTGCAGAGTGCATTCACCTTGATGCACACCTTGAATGGTCTGGGGCGGGAAAAAGTGTTCATTCCAGCGTTGTGTGGTTGTGCTGAAGACGAAAGGTGCGTAGACCTCCCACAGATTTCCCAGAAAAGCTTTGAAGTATTTCAGGATCACCTGCTTGTCTTTAATGGCGGACGGGGCGTTGGTTCTGAAAGTCGTAAGCTGCTTTAAAAAATCAGCCGGACTGATTTTTAGAATGCCGACACCGGTGATGGTCTTGTCACTGAAGTTTTCATATAGGGAATGACCTTCCCACAGATAGAAGTACAAAGTCGTGGTTTGTGACCAGATGTCGGCTGTGTTTTCCTTCAGCAGGTTTTTGTATCCGAACAAGGTCCACTTTTTTTTCTCGCGGTCCGTAAAAAAGAGGGTGTAGTGCATTTCTTTGGCGGTATTGCGGTCCGGGCTGGCGGCGGGCCGGGTAAAGAGATGAAAATAGCCCTCTTCAATAGGCAGGGAATCACCAAAACGAATGTCTGTGACAGTGCCAGCAACCATCGAAGGAGCGCTGTTGTCGCCGAAGAATTTTTCCAGGTTCGGAACTTGAATGGTTAAATTGAACTCGAAGGGCAGGCGGTCAAAACGTTCAGCTTCTTGTTCAAATTCTTTTTGTGAAAGGGGAGAAGACGGCGACAGGGTGAACTTCTTGGCGACAAAGAAACCAGACATTCTTTCATGAAACTTGAGTGCTGTGGCTTGTTTGGGCATACAACAATCCTTTGTTTGTTGATTCAAATTACGTATTTTTCGCCGGTCAGTAAATACGTCACAAGCCTAGGTTTCATGGACGCAGCGATGATTTCACGGACGCAAAAAGAAATACTGTTCACAACGCACCAGCCGATCAAACGACATGGAAAGTTGTAATTATTGAAAAAGACGCAGCTTGAAAAAATCCGATTGATGCGGACATGAGGTGGTTTATTTGTTAATCTATTTTTACATCAGTAAAGGAATCTTTGGGTTCCGGGGCACTAGGTTCCGGAAGTTTATGGATGGTAGGGTCGCCATCATAAGGAGTGCCCATGGATCTTCCTCAGAAGTTCGTGAACCTTTTGGTTATTCTTATCCCTCTGGTTGTTCTGGTTTCAGCGTTTTTCATTCTGGATTATTTGCAAAAGAAGAAGAAGAGGGATGCGGAATAGTTTCTTGATGTCTCGGAATGATACAGGCCCGACCTAGATCCTGTTATTGATAGGGCTTTGTTTTATCCTTAAAGGGAGGACCGGAAAATTCCGATATTTCCCTTAGACATGAGCAAAAAGAAAAAGAAATCTTCAGCTGCTGAGAATCTCATTGAGTCATTGATGGATGACCTCAAGGATATTCAATCCGAGTCCTCGTATCGTGCGGGCGGCTCTGATGATGATTTTGCCGGCTTGCCGGGTCTTGATGCTGATGAACACCGTCTGGAGAAAACCTCGGCCGGGAATCTTTGGGACAGTCTTGAAAAAGATATCGGCAAAGATCCCAGCAAGGAACTGGATGCCTCAGAATTTATTGGTGGGGCAGACTATTCGGCAGATCCCGAAGCAAGTTCTTACGAGGGCTCTTTCAAAGAGGCCGTTCTTGAAAGCTCTGAAGATTCAGAGGATGTTGGTGACTTTGAAATGCCCGAAGGGTTTGGTGATATACCAGCCTCCGAGCGCTTCATGGTGGGCCCGTCCGTGGGTGAGGAGGAGCGTTTTGACGGTCCTTCCGCAGATGCGGGCTATCAGTCCGCAGAGGATCTTGCGTCCCCTCCGACTCCGACGATGGATGATGACTCCACTCGTCCGGTCTTTAGTTCTCCGGCTCCGGCGGGGGAAGATAAAACAGTTTCCATACAGCAGGATTTTGGTGCGACCAGTTCTGTGGTAGGCACTGATGCCGACAAGACTGTGGCGGTCGAAGGTTTTGCCAATGCCCGTGTCGGTGCCCGCAAGGCTCCGGAAGTGGATGTTAAGGTCAGCGTGGGTAATTTCCGCGGCAGCCGTGGCTCTGCCAACGTGATGACGTCCGTGGATGCCAGTCTGGCTCAGGCTGAAAACCTGAAGCTGGCGCAGCAGCGCATTCTGGAACTGGAAAAGGAAGTGGAATTCCTGCGTGCGGAAAATGAAGAACTGGCTTCTGCCGGCGAAATCATCCGCTCCCGCACGGATGACCTGACCGTCCGTATTTCCGAGATTGAAAAAGAAAAAATTGAAATGCAGGAATCCGCACAAAGCGAGATTCTGATTCTGAAGGGCAACCTTCAGTACAAAGAAAATGAAGTGGCCAAGGCCCGCATCAAGGTGGAAGAGCTTGAAGCTAGACTAAAATCCGACTTCAAGAAGATCCGCGTTCGCGAACGGGAGCTGGAAAACCGCCTGGAATTGCTCCGTGCGGAAAAGTCCGCCCTTGTTCGGTCCAAAGATGAGTATATTTTAGAACAGAAAAGAAAGATTGATCAGCTCTCTCAGGAACTCGATAATTACCGTAAGAAATGTCTTGAGCTTAACAAGACGATCGAGGCCAATCAGGATCAGGTCAAACGAACCGAGCGCGCACTGCGTTTGGCTTTGACGAACCTGGAGGCGAAGGAAGAGAATCTCGTTCCGTTGAAGAAAGCTGAGTAGTATGGAAGCCACTTCCCAGGTTGAGAGTAGCGAAGGCACCGCCGTCGCGAAGCCCGCTCCCATTAAAAAGGTTAAGGTCATTATCAGTGATCTCCATTTGGGGAAGGGTCGCCTATTGGAACAGGGCGGGATCAACTCGCTGGAAGAATTCTACTATGGTGAAAAACTGGTGGAGTTCATCCACTACTATTCCACCGGTATCTATCGTGACTACGAAGTTGAATTGATTATCAACGGCGACTTCCTGAATTTCCTGCAGTGCGACTACAAAGGGCATTTTCTTTCTGTGATCACAGAAGCGGTCACTCTTGAAATTCTGAAAGACTGCGTGAACGGTCATCGCAATGTTTTCGCCGCGCTGGCCGAATTTGCCGCCAAACCCGGGAACACCATCACCTATATCGTTGGCAATCATGACCAAGGCATGTTGTGGCCCGCCTGTCGTGCTTACCTGAATCAGGTTATTGGCACGCCGATTCGTTTTAAAAATATCGTGTACTTCTTTGATGGCGTGCACATCGAGCATGGTCACATGCACGAGGCCGCCAATCGCATGGACCCCAAGAAATTCTTCCTGAAAAAGGATCTGGTGGAGCCCATCTTGAATCTGCCTTTTGGATCTCACTTTTTCCTGGAGGTCGTGCTGAAGATCAAGCAGCACTATCCGCATGTGGACAAGATTCGTCCATTCGGAAAGATGTTGCGCTGGGCTTTCCTGAATGAAACAGGGACCATGATCAAGGCCTTCTTTATGGCCGTGGGATACTTTATTAAAAGTGCCTTTGTGAAGGATCCTCGACGCCATTGGCCCTTGAAGCGGATCATCCAGGTGATCGCTGAAAGTGCCATTTTCCCTGATCTGAGTGAATCCGCCCGCAAGATTCTGAACGATGAACGTGTCCACACTGTGGTTTTTGGCCACACGCACGTTTATCAGTATCGCCAGTGGTCAGAAAATAAAGAATATTTCAACACAGGAACATGGACTGAAGTCACATCTTTGGATATCGTGTCTTTGGGAAAAATCACGAAGCTGACCTATGTTCTTATCGAGTACCCGGAAGACGGAGGACGACCGCGAGGGCGTTTGAAGGAGTGGAAGGGTTACCACAAAATCGAAGAAGACGTAGCTATTTCCTAACCGGCCGATGAAAACAGCCCGATCGACTGCGTTGTCGGAAAACCTTCTCGCTCCGACGTGCTTTGAGCACGCCTGCGCTGCGAGGGTTTCCCTCCGCGTGGGCTTCGCCTCAAAAATGCCAGGGCATTTTTGTGCGCTTGGACCGTTTTGATTGACCTTCAGCTTTGGGTATAATCCCTTTTTTTAAAACAGGATTTTAATATTTCAGAAAAGAGACATTGGTATGTTGGAGATTACTCAGGGGCTGCATAAGGTGGATCCGGTTGTTTTGGGAAAGTGTCAGGAGTCTTTGAAGTTGTTTTTACAGCGCAAAGAGATTGGATTTCCGCAACTGATGGAGCGGGTTTCTTTGTGGCAGCAGTCCTATAAAGTGGGTACGGAGCTGGCAGAGAAGTTTAAGAAACTGGTGATTGTCGGTCTTGGCGGAAGTTCTCTGGGCACTCGTGTGATTGCCGAGGTTTTTCGCGCTCGCAACATGTACTTTGTCGACAATGTCGATGCTTTGGATTTTGAAGCCATGATCGAGGAACTGGGTGATCTGAAAGATGTCGCCTGGGCGTTTATCTCCAAAAGCGGAACGACGATTGAATCCTTGTGTGCTCTAGAACTGGTGGATCAGATCTATCAGGAGGAAGGGCTGTCCCTTGCTCGCAACAGTGTTGTTATTTCTGAAACCAAAGACAGCAGTCTGACGAAGTGGGCGCGTGATAATTCTGTGGCTATTTGTGAAATCCCGCTGGATATCGGAGGGCGTTTTTCTGTGCTCTCTCCTGTGGGGATGATGCCAGCGGCCTTCCTCGGCTTGGACCTGGAAAAATTCCGTGTGGGCGCGATGCGGGCCCTGAACGATACGGCGGTGATTACTCAGACCATGGCGCAAGTGGTGCAAAGTTATCAGCGGGATGAATGGATCACGTTGTTGTGGATCTATAATTCCCGTATGAAATCATTCGGAGCCTGGTATCAGCAACTTTGGGCAGAGTCTTTGGGGAAGCCTGTCACACGTGACGGGAAACCAGCAGCACGCGTCAGCACTCCAATGTGCGCGGTGGGGGCTTCAGATCAGCACTCCATTTTGCAGCAGGTGATGGAAGGCACGAAAGACAAGTTTGTGATCTTCCAGCGTGTAGAGGAATCCGAGGGCGGCTCTCAGCGAATTCATCGGGCTCAATTTAAAGAAACGCAGGATCTTCAAGGTCGTACGATGGGTGAGCTTCTGCGGGCAGAGTGTTTGGCCACGCAAGAGGCTTTGAGTCAAAATGGGATTTCAACGATGACTCTTAAGACGAAGGTCCTAGACGAACACAGTTTGGGGTACATGTTCATGTACTGGCAGCTTGTTGTTGCGGGTCTGGGGGAATATCTGCAGATCGACGCTTTCAATCAACCCGGTGTCGAGCTGGGCAAGAGACTAGCGAAAGAGAAATTGAAGAAAGCATGATTGTCATTCGTCGCCTCGGGGACTTATACTTTTTCCTATGGCTCACAATGATGACAATTCAGACAACTTAGAAAAAACCAGTATTGTTGCCAGCGACACCTTCAAAGGTCGTTTGAAGGAGGCCGATGATGTGCCTCCGGCAATTGTTGTATTGATTGGACCTCCGGGTTACGTCGGAAAACAATATCCCATCACGGCCAGTGACATTGTGATTGGCCGCTCTGTTGAAAGCCAGGTTTACATTGATGATAAAAGTTTAAGCCGTTCTCACGCGAAATTTGCCGTGAACGGAAGTGAAGTGTCTGTCATTGATTTGGGCTCCACCAATAAAACTATCGTGAATGGGCAGGTGATTCCGCCTTTGGCCTCTTGTCTTCTGAAAAACAATGATCAGATCAAAACTGGTAACGTGATTTTCAAGTTCCTGGAAAAAGGCAGTATTGAAGCCATGACCAACGCGGCGATGTACGATCGTGCGCAGAAGGATGCTTTGACCGGGGCTCATTCCAAAGGGGCTCTTTTGGATAAGGGACCTGAGGCCATGAAGCGCGCCGAAGTTCTGAATGAACCCTTCAGTCTTGTGACTTTTGATATTGATCACTTTAAGAAAATCAACGACAGCTTTGGTCACCCGGGCGGTGACTATGTTCTCAAAGAGCTGTGCCGTATCGTGATCACGAAACTGATTCGTTCCAATGACTTCTTTGCCCGTTATGGCGGAGAAGAGTTCGTCTTGCTGTTGTCCGGATCTCCGTCAAAGACTGCTGGCGAAGTCGGCGAGCGTATTCGCCAGACTATTGAGGCCCATGACTTTGTTTTTGAAGGGAAGAAGATTCCGGTGACAATCTCTGTTGGGGTTGCCACAAAACTTCCGAACGAGACCGAGTGGACTCAAGTATACGACCGTGCCGATAAGGCCTTGTACCAATCCAAACAGGGCGGCCGTAACCGCACCACGATTGTTTCATAAAACTATTTGCATCGGGCTGCTGTAATGGCGGCTCCGGTGGTTGTTGTATTCAAAACCAGATCTGCGCCACAGCGGCTGGTTTTGGCAACTCGGCGGGCCTCTGCACAGGCTTCCTGCGAACTGAAATAAAACACTTTGCCATCCAGATCAGAATAACGGCTGTCCACAAACATGACCTCAGACGTTTTGTCATTGCAGAACAAGGTCGCAAAGGCAGAACCATCCTGACCGTAATAGCGATCCACAACAGGGGTCAGCTCCCGCACAGAATAAATGCGGAAAGCGCGCACACTGGTGGCATGGCTCAGCGAAGAAAGCAGAATCAGGAAAAGGCAGACAGACAGGTGTTTCACGAGGCCTCCTGTTTTTAAGGGCTCCCTGAAACTCTATCCAAGAAAGCCGGCGGCTTTAACATATTATATAGAGGACGGGTCAAACACTGCTGCGCAGAAAGCAGAATGCAACGTTATAGACCTTGGTCCAGCCCATAAGTGATGCTTATGGGTGTCATAATAAAATGCATAATTTCTAAGATATTTCATATATTTAGAGCCACTTTGACTCCTGTCATTTAGGCATCATCGTTGCAGTAGTGAAAGAGTGTAGGCACCGCGGGTTTGGGGGCGAATTTACCGGGGGCTGAGGGGGGCAGAATGGCTCTTCTGGGAAAAAAATTCAGGACGTTAACCGAATTTAGACAGAAACGAGTCAAAGTATGGAGAGAGATCTAAACGTGACGGATCTTGAACTGGTAGAAAAAGTTAAGTCTGGGGACAGACGTTCTTTTTCCGAACTCGTGAAACGACATCAAAGAAGTGTGCTGCGGTTGAGTTTGAGGTTTGTAAAGGACATGGACACAGCGGAGGATGTGACGCAAGAAGCGTTCATCAAAGCTTACGAGAAGCTCAATACCTTTGAAGGTCGCGCTTCTTTCAAGAGCTGGTTGTTCCAGATTGCAGTGAACACTGCCAGGAACAAAATTCGCGAGTGGAAAAGAGACACCGTGGATATCGATGATGTTCAGTTGGCAGTGGATGCGGAAGCTGAAACGACACTGGTTCATACGGCGGTTTCTGACATTCTTAAGAATGAAGTAGAAAAGTTGCCATTTAAACAGAAAACAGCCCTGGTTCTTCGTGTTTACGAGGATCTCAGCTTTAACGAGATCGCTGATATCATGGAATGTCCATACGACACAGCGAAGGCGAATTACAGACATGCGTTGATGAAACTTCGTCAGACTTTTGAGCAACAATCAGAGCTCAAAAACTGGACGGAAGAAGTAGGTGGCTTCTTCCTCGAAGTAAACCAGAGATTTGCGGAAGCAGAAGGATAGGAATAGCACATGGACAAAGTGGACCGTATGGATCGCATGGATAAAGTGCGAAAGGGGTTGAAATCAGCCGATGATCTTGAACTGC
Source organism: Bdellovibrio sp. HAGR004 (assembly GCF_055397015.1). Lineage (NCBI taxonomy): Bacteria > Pseudomonadati > Bdellovibrionota > Bdellovibrionia > Bdellovibrionales > Pseudobdellovibrionaceae > Bdellovibrio > Bdellovibrio sp. HAGR004. Next base: position 795,791 of record NZ_AP029176.1, read on the forward strand.
CCATGAACGACGATTTCTTCGATCGTTTGCACGACAAGATCATGGCAGAGGTTGAACAAACCGTGATTCAACCCACCCCCGTGTTGATGACCCCCAGAAACTTGCTGCGCTCGCACTGGCGAGGATGGCTTTATCCCGTCAGCGGCGTAGCATCCCTGTTCGTACTGGCGTCACTTTTGATCCCTCAGGTGTCAAAAGTAAACCAGACGATGACCCGCGCCGGCCTGCTGAGTGATGGCCATGAAAGAATTGTCTCTGAGGCCCTTTTGTCCCCAGAGGAAATTTCCCAGACCTTGATCTCCACGCAGAGCGAATCTGACTTTTTTATGGACGTAGCTCGCGAATCATTCGAAAATTTATCAGTAGATAAATTCAATAAAATCATGGGTGAAAGCGGACGCTAACACCCTGACTTCGGGTGATAAGACGTGCGCAGACTGACTCTGTTCTTACTTTCAATTTTCTGTCTAAATTCGGCTTTCTCCGTGGCGGCCCACGCTGCGGAGAAACGCAACCAACTCGAAGAACTATTAATCTGGAAACTGAGCGATGAGCTGAAGCTCAACACCGCTGAGGAAAAGAAGTTTTCCGACATCGTCCGGGAGATCAATAAAAAGAAAGCCCAATTCAACCAGGAGCTTCAGGTTTCTGTTGAAAGGATGAATAAAGCGGCGACGACCAAAGCCAAAGAGGAGGAACTGACCTCTTATCGCAAATCCTTGCAGAGTTATGGTCGTATGAGCGAGGAAGAGTTCGACAAGCTTAAGACTCTGCTGGGGCCGGAGCGCATGGTGCAGTATCTGCAAATCAAGCAGGATCTTACCAATCGAATCAAGACGATGCTGACCAATCCTGAAGGCAGTCCCAAGGCCACCAAGCCGCTGCCTTCACCCAAGCTGATCGAGGAAAAATAAACTAACGGCAGTCTTTCCCGGCAGGACGTCGGTCCCCCCAGCGTACGGCGGGGGCATAGTCTGCTGAAGAAACCAGTTCCCCTTGAAGGGATCTGGAGGCCATTTCCCAGGCGGATGTCTGTCGGCCGGGCCAGTGCTCAAAGCGGCACTGTTCCAGTAGAGCCTGGCCATCGCTGATATCACCAGCCAGATCGGCATCGCCATCAGTTCTTTTCTTCCAGTCATAAAGATCGCGCACTTGCAGGTAAGCATCCCGGATGCGTTTGTCGCGGCTGTCGGTTGAGAACTCGTCGCGCAAGTCACCCGACAGGCAGCGGTTGCCATTGCTGGCGACTTGGCTCCATCCCTGATGAACCAGCTTGGCGCGAGTTTTTAGCAGGCCACAGATACTTTCCACGACGACATCCACACGTTCTTCAAAAGTCGGGATGCGCGTGCGCAGCAGCCGGCGGATTTCTTCGTGCCATTGAAAGATCTGACGGCGGTTGATCAGTTTTAGCGGTGCCCAGTCTGCAAGCTCAAACTGATTCAAGCCGAAATTGGGCAGATTTTCCGGGTGCTGGCCATAGTGACCGGGTTGTTTCCAGATTCTGTAACCGGCTCTTTTTAAAAGCGGCGCCATATACGGATTTTTACTCTGACTCAAAGTGCGCACCAGCCTCGGAGAGGTAGATGAAATCACCTCCACAAAACCGGTGTCGGTGATGGATTTGACATACTCTGCATGTCCGCCATTAAAGCCGGTGCGGCGCTTTTCCTCGTCCGACAGGTGGGGGCTTAGGAAGATCACGCCTGGGCGGAAGCCTTCTTTGGAAATCTGCACGTGATAGGTGTCCAGCTCCAGCGTGTAGGTGGAGCTGAGATCGCTGACATATTCCAGAAAGCCGCGCAGGCGCTGTGCCTCGGGCAGATGATCCCAGCGGGACATCTTCTGCGTGATGTAGCTGCCACTTTTAGTCGGGTCGGCAAATTGAACCGGCAGACCATTTTTCGCCGCAAAGATAATTCGCGCGGCATAGACGGCATCTGCACAGTCAGTTTTCAGACCATAGAACGGCGAAGTGGGGGATGAAAAGATCTCGGCATGAAAGTCTTTTTCAATGAAAACAGAAAAGGCCACTTCATGCTGGGGAGTCCACGATTGGTGGATACTCCACACGGCAGCATGTCCCCATGAAGGCAGCAGAAGAAACAAGGACCAAAGAACCAGCTGTTTCATCGTGTTAGTTCAATCCGGGCCAGGAGGATTCCGTGGCCTCTTTGATGATGTCGGTTCCGACGGTGAATTCAACCTGATCTTCTGTATTCTTGCGGGGGGCCTGACTGGTTTCCTGGAATTCGAAACGAATCAGGCAGAAACGCGGCACATTCATCGGGTTTGAATTCAGAAGCAGACGATAGAATGTCAATTGCAGCGAAGGGAAGTTCATGAAGGGCGCGCTGGAATCACCCAGGATCAGGCCCGGAGCGGAAACTTCGTCCAATTCGCGAGGCCCACCGTTGCTGCGGTAGTCGCAAACATAATAAGAGCGAACTTGCAGACCCGAATTCTGAATGTATTTGCGGTGGGTTGCCCCCAAAAGAGTTTGGATGCTGTATTTACCAATTGACAGATCCTCGAGAGGATTGGACCCACCATTGCCATTGCCATTGCCATTGCCATTGCCATTGCCATTGCCATTGCCATTGCCATTGCCATTGCCATTTCCCCCGGGGCCGTTTCCGTTTCCAGGGTTTTCATTGCCGACGCTTTCTGGGTCGTTGGCATTGTTGGGATTTTTGAACTGGCCATAGCAGTTGCCATTGCTTTTTTTCAATCCCTTGTCGCAAACCCCATTTTTGGAAGGCGTTTCATACACCGGTCCCAGATAGCAGAAATCAAGGTGGTAGGTGGCTCCATAGCGCTCACTGGCCAAGTTCACGGTCAGCTCGGTGATGTTGTTAAACCACTGGGTTTGTGGAGGGGAATAAACCAGAGGCTCCGAAGAAGACACCAGCACATCTTTATCGATCGGATTGTTGTGACGGTCAGAAAGTTCGAAGATCAGGGAGTCACTTCCTGCCATTGGGTTGGTGATGACATCTGATTCACAGTTCGAGTTTTCACAGGCTCCAGAGACGGGCGCGGGCTGTCGAGGATGAGAGATCCCCACATTGCACAGATAAAGGTCCTCGGAATAAGCTCCGTTGGGAAGGGGCTCGTCTTTCTTTTTATTTACATTCACCTTGGCTGAAGCTTGCAGGCCCAGAAAGAGAATCAAAAACAGGACTGATACCAGGCGAATCATTGCGGAGCCTCACAGTGAACTGCAGGATCCTGCTGGAAGGACTTGCTGTAATTGCCCAAGACAGGAGATTCGCGCTTGTAAGTGTATTCACCCAGCTTGATGGCTCCGGATGACGGGTTTGCTTCAAGAACCTTAAAGCGCGTTGTTAGCTTGGAGTAGAATTTAGTCTTCCCGGCATCAGCACAGGATGACTTGGACGGATTGCAGACTTTTTTGTAATAAGACGGCCATTGGTTGTTGTCGCCAAACATGCGCAGGGACTGAATAGCCTGCTCTACGATTTGATTGGCATCGCCTGAACTCAAAGAGGGCAAACCTGCCACCGGTCTTAAGCCGCGACTGCTCGTGAAACCCGGCAAAGAACTGATAGGGTCGATGCCCGCAGTTCCCAGCGTTCCCTGGATATTGATCAGGAACTGGAAGAAGTCTTGAGTTGCCATGGTAAAGTCGTCAAGGGGGTCAACGAACAGAGTGACTAATTCGTATTCGTCACCGGTTTCGATGTGAGTTTCTTGCAGATTGTGTGGCACAGTTTTCAAAAGACCCTGCCATTGTGGGAAGATAAAATCCGCGTACCACCATGAATCGACAAGTTCCTTTTTGCCGTTCGGGGATAAACGATAAAGCTCCATCTCGGCTGCCACCGGAGCCATAAAACTGTTCGGTGTTGAGCAGACCCCTTGTTTGCAGCTGCTTTGGCCCAGATTCGAAGCCGCCAAAGACGTGATGATGGTGTAGGTGTTGTTTTGACCCGTGATGCTGATATTGCCCATGTGGGTATCAACCATAAAGTCGGTTGGGAAGCGGGGATTTTCTTCGCCATTGTCTTCCGTTAAAGACAGAAGCTGCTGAGAAGGCTGAATATAAAGGCGCCCCTGGCGTGTTCCCAAGGCCGTCAGATCGGGGCTTAGGCCGGAGTCATCGCCGGAAAGATAAGAGTTTAGAGCAAATGGGATATCCTGAGGATTGATGCCGTGAGTTTTTAGGAACTCAGGGCTTTGGCATTCTTCTTTGATCGCTACGCTGATAGAGACACGGTTGAAAGGTCTGAGCCTTAGGAAGCAATAATCGCCTTCCATACGAATGTAACCACGATTGTCATTCGTGACCTTGCAGGCTTTTTGATCGACTTTGAAGTTGAGGGCGCGACCTTCGAGATCAGCAACTGACAGGTAGGTGCATGATTTCAGGATCTGATGTTGTCGCGCCACCAGTCCGGCTGTGGGATAAGTCGGTTCCTTAAGCTGGAACGGAGAGTTTTTGAAGGAGCAGCGGGGTGCTTCCATTTTACCGTCAAACACCAAATCAGAAAAGTTGGCATCCACCTGAGGTGAAACAATGCCGACTGCCAACATCAGGAAAGGACCATCCGTCGCAGCACAGTGTTCAACAAGAGAGGGAACTTGGGAAGTCTTGGCACCGTTGGAGAATCTTCCAACGCCACCAGTTTCAGAATTCAAAAAGATGTTCAAGGCACCGAGATTCTGCATTTTGCAGACCGCAAAGGCCGACGATGCAGAGACCAGAACCCCAAGAAGAGTCGCGAAGATAAATATTTTAAAAACATTTGATTTCATAACATCCTCTTGGAGCTATCCGGTGTCAGAGACTAGTGAACTTCTTCAATAGTTGTGTGAGTGCAAAGCTCAGCGCCGTGACGCTGCCATTTTCTCAAGTTGAATTTCAATGCATTTGCAGAGTTCAAAGTCTGGCGACCGTTAGTCTCTGTGAATACGTATCTAACTTTGCAGAAACGTGGAGTTTTTGTGTTGTTTACGTTCAACCATTGACCGTTGTTTCCACCAACAGACTGAAGTCCGGAGAAGTTCAGGTTCAAAGCGCTGCTGCCGAAATCAGTTGTCCCAAAGGAAGAGGAAGAAGCAGGTGTCGCAGTTGCGAACAAGTCACCAGCAAGTTTCTCAGTTGCTTTGGAAGCGTTGAACTGGAATGTCGCTTCGTTGATAGTAGTGTCATAGTAACCTTGGTTGTTAGCCGCATTTTGCAAGCTGCCCAAACCTTGTTGGTCACAAACTACGTGAGCTTTAACTTGAAGACCGGAAAGCTTAGTGTATTTCAAAGCTTCAGCGGTAGCTTGCTCCAAACCAGGAGTACCTACTGCGCCAGTGCCGTCTTGTGCGTGACCAACTGCAGAGTTCAGGAAGTCAGTTGCAGAAACCTGAGCGATGATGTTGAAGTTAGCAACAACATTGTCAGCATTGTACTCGATCTGTGGTCCACGGTAGCAGATATCAACGAAGTACTCAGCAATATAAAGCTCAGAACCCAAGTTGAAAGAAAGGTCACCGATGCGGTTGCCATAGGCTTCGTTTTCACCGTTGCTGCCGTTGAACAATGCGTTCCAAGCACCACCGTCTTCAGAAGATCTAGTTACAGTGTTAGTGAAAGCTTGACCAGCGGAACCAGCAGAAGGGTGATCTGTCCAAGGAGCATAGCTAACTTTCATGTAGTTCATCAAAGTGTCGCCGCCGTTTGTGCCAGAGCACACGCACTGAGTGTCACAGATTTCTTTGGCTGTGTCACACGCAGTTGGAGTACAGGAAGCACCTGTTGTTTGGTTGTAGCAAACTTTGCCAGTTTGAGCTGCTGCACGGATACCCGCGTTACAAGCATAGATGCTTGGACCAGAGCTGAATGTTTTGAATTTGAAACGCAAAGAAATTGCGTTCGCGCTTTGTGCAGAGATCAATAGCATAGCTACTGCTGCGAATTTCATAATGTTAGTCATTGTTTTCTCCTTGTTGATCTAACGTTCTGTTTTTAAGGTTTGTTTAACTTAATTTCTTGGGCGCCGGATTCGACTCGGGGTGAGTATTCCAGCACCTGCATTTCCTGATTATAAGGACCCGTACCGTCACAGATGACGTACTTGATACGAGTCGGCTCATTGTTGAGGTTCTTTTCCAGAACCAGCAACGGCTGCGCGGAAGGGTTGGGGCACAGATTCTGGAAACGAGTCTGCACTTCAACGCTGTCGATAGCCGAATAGAAGTTATAAATGCTTCGAGCCGCAATAAAGACGTGACTGCTTTTAAAAACTTTGGCCGTATCCTGCACCGGAACAGCCTGAAGGGTGTTGCGATAAAGACGGTCCACCTCAGTGAAGACTGTGCGCAGAACCGGGTTGGCTGTGCCCAGGCAGTTGAAGCAGAGCTCCTGTTCTTTGTGGCAGGCGTTTTTGTCACTGCAGACGGTTTCACACAGGCTTTCATCAGCCCGGCAGAACAAAGTCACGGTGTCGATGAATTCCCCTTTGGACCCCACTTGGACTTTGGATTCAATAGTCCAGGCCTGGGCGTTCATGGTTCCTAGCAGAATAAGGGCGGTCAAAAAATGCTTCATAGTCTATTTCCCCAAAGCTCTGCGGCAGCTTTTGCTCCAGCCATAAACATTCGTGACCCGGAACTTCTCAAGTCGGTTTTCGTTGCAGTATGCGGTGATAGAAATATCACCTTCGCAAAGATTGGTTCTGAGGACAGTGTCCGTGCTCAAACCTTGGTAGTCCCCGTTATTGTGGATGTAGGCGCTGTGAACCTTGGCATTATAGGTCTGCTCAAAGTACTGAGCCGCTTTGGCGGCACACGTGTCCGCGAAGCAGTTGAGGCCTTTTCCCAGCATGTCCACGCAGTGAGTAGGGATCTCGCCATACTTTTTGTAAACCTCGGCGGCATAAGCCGGGTTCACTGTCCATCCACGTGGAATGTTGACCTTGTCTTTTTTGGCTTTGAAGTACTTCTGGAATGTGCGGAACAGATAAACGATGAACTTGGCCGGATTCACGCCACCACTCCAGCTGGCCGTAGAGGCCGCTGCCACCGCGGTGAAATTCAAGGTGCAGCCACCGCAGAAAGAACGCTCGGTGCTGGCCCCGTTGGCGAAGTCTGTTGCTTTCAACGAGATGACTTCGCTTTTTTGTTTGGAATCACAGTAGTTCACGGTCAGACCTGTGAAAGAATAGAAATTATAGTGTTTGATCCCGTTGGTGTTCAAGGACACCGCACAAGGGGCTCCCAGTAAAGGACCGAAGTCAGCAACCAGCGAAGTTTGGGCTTTGGACTTTTCAAGGCGAGGATCAAACTTCAGGACCCCATTCTTCATCAATTGATTAAACGACACCACTTTCGGGGCGGTGAAATTCACGTCCAGATAGATGGGAAGGATGTTCCAGCCGAAAAGAGCTGTGTTGGCAAGATCGATCATGAACACCTTGTTCATGCGCTGGGTTTGAAACCATGGATCATACATTTTGCAAGTCGTCAGTTCCGCATACGGGTTGAACAGATTGGGATCTGAGGATTTGCCAGCCAGTGGGATCAGCGCATCCGCATAGACGGAAACCGCATAAAGATCGACAACGCTTTTCACGGCCAAACGGGCGCAGTCAATGGAGCTGCTGCAGATGGCTTGAGCGCCGCCGACAGTCTGACTGCTCCAGGAAAGAGTGGGCTTTCCAGAGAATGTGGCTGGCACAAACGGAGCGGCCTCGGGATCTGGACCGATTTGCAGCATTTCTTTGGCCCAGGCGGAAAAACCGTTTTTGCTGACGGTGTAGCCGGGTTTATTCCAGAAGTTTTGTTTTTCAAGCTGATTGCAGGTCGCCAGAATCGGAGCGGCCAGCTTGTTGAAGAAATCAATGTGCTCTTTGATGGGTCTTCTTTCGGAGTACTGCATCTGAGTCATGTTCTTAAGTTCAGCAATACGGTCGATATTGGATTTAAGGAAATCCAAAGAGTTATCACCGGCCAGGCGCACTTCCGTGCACAGATAATAAAGCTCGTTCATCAGGTTTTCCGATGAAGTATTGGAGGCCAGTTCTTTGTTCAATCCATGGGTCAAGAGATCCACGCCCAACTGATCCTGCAACAGATTCAGATGCATGGTGGCCGCCTGATATTTGGTTTTGATCAGCGCACGAGACTGAATCAGGTTCTTGCGGAAATTAGACAGCCAGCCCTGAGCTGTGTCGTGAGACTGCGTGCCCAGGAAGTCGTTGTTGACGCCACGAACGCCTTTTTCAAGAAGCTCCAGTTCGGTGCCTACCGGGACATTGTCGAATTGTTCCGGAGTCACGGAGTCACTGAGTTTTGCCAGTTCACGAACACTGTTGACGGAAAGATATTCGCTGTCACAGGAAGGCTTGTTCATGCTCTTGCAGCCGTTTGGAGAGAACATGATGGATTCTTCCAGCGCGATAGAGCGGAACAAACGACCAAAGGAAGGGCTTAGCATTTCCACTTCATTGGTGTTGCGCCATGCCCAGGAAAGATAGATCTTCAGGCTGTTCCAGAAATCGAAGCCCTGAATTTCAAGAGAGTTTTTGTTGGTCTCCCAGTCGATTTGCAAAGTCACAAAACGATTCGGCAGTTTGTCATCAGAATCAAAGCAGCCCGTCAGATAGTCCGCCTCGTTCAGATACGCCAGGGCGATATCCTGCAAATTGGCTTTGTTGACCTCGGAGTTGTGAAGGTGCCCTTGCAGGGCCGAGAATTTTTTAATGTAGTAGCAGCCCAGGCGGTCCTTGGAAGCATGCAGAGGGAAGTTGTCCTGGGTGAAGCGATCATAAGCGGTCAGGTCCGCACGTTTGCCAGCTCGGGCCCAGATGCCCGCCAGATAATCGTTCATGTCGCTGCAGTTGTTGCCGGCTTTTTCACATCGTTGGGAGGCACCCACATACTTGGGAAGCTGGGCCGTTTTCAGATTCGTTGGCAAAACCGGCAAGTGGCCACGAATCATTTTGTTCATGATATTCAGGGTCATGTAAGCCACAGAAAGACGGAATTCTTTCATGGCCTTATTGCTGTACTCTTCCGGGGCAAAACCCTGAAGTTTTGCGACGGAGTTAGCCAGTTTCCCAGCGTTGTAACCATCGATCATCACCAAAACTGACGAAGTCGGTTTGTCAGCATCCAAGGCACATTGCGCTCTGTTGGTGAAATTCAGAGGACTCAGAAGTGTCGTCTGGTGCGCTGGCACCTGTGCCAGCGCCATTCCAGGGACGAATCCTGCCAGAATAAATCCGGAAATTAGAATTGAGATCTTTGCAGTGATCTTCATGAGTCCTCAGTCAGTGAGCAATTAGTTTAGTGCTTTGCAGTTATCAACTTTGTTCAACATCGTTGTGTAGAACAGGATCACAGTCTGATCAGCCGGAGAGAAATTGCGTTTTGTAGAGCCGTCAGAGTTCACCATGTTGTACATGTAGGTGTTCACGAAGCGATAAACGGATGGAGTCACACGCAGGGTGGAGTTACAGGAGTAGTTCTTGTAAGTCACAGTGATGCCCGCGTAGTAATCGGAGCCATCCTGCTGTTGAGAGCCTTTGCCATCACCGATGTAGAAGTTGTTGCCGCCGGAGTTTGGATTGTTACCGTAGCCAACCTGGAAGCTGACAGTCCAACCTTCGCCGTGACCATCGGTGCCCACGATCGAGCAAAGGTTGCCTCGGCAAGCAACGGCCATTTCGTTTTCGATCTTTCTTTGAATCTCGGCTTCAGAGTAGTGTGGGTTGGGACGAGGATCGTAATCTGGGCTGCCACCGTCGAATTCATCTGCGTGAACGTTCAGGGACATTGCCAAGGCGACAAGGCCTGCAGCAAGGAACTTCAATTTCATATTGCTCTCCGATTTTTTTGTGATCCGTCAGGTGCTGTGCACGTACCTTTGATTCCTGACAGGTTTTTAAAAAGTGGTTGGGTTTTAGTCCTAATCCTCACGTTTCGCCACTGTAAACTTGGCGAGTGTAAAGAATTTTTACTGCATGGAGTAGCCCGAATGGGCTACGTCTTTTTGAAAACTTTTATTTGTTTAAATTTTCACAGGAGAATGTGAATGTTTGACCATTTTTAGACACTGAAAATGGTCTCTATTGTTGCATTTTTGCAAGGATAGCCTTGAGGGCGGAGGCTGGATCTTGAGCTTTTTCAAGGCTGCGGCAACTTTCAATGAATTTTGAGTAGTCTTGTCCTACCAGGTTGTAGAGGGATTCAAAGTCACTGAGATCCTGAAGGTAGGTTTTATAAACCAGAAGGCGGGCGTTGTTGAGGCGGGCCTCGCCGAATTTTTTGTAGTTGTCGGTCTTCAGTTGCGGAATGACCTCTGCGGCAAATTTCTTTTGGATTTCACGAATGCGTTCGCTGCGTTTTTCTTCTTTTCGCTCGTCGGGTGGAAGTTCTTTGTACCATTGTTCCAGTAGTTTTAGCTCAGAGGAAATGAAGGTGGAAAACAGTTTATTGTCTTCATTTTCCAGCTGTATCTGCTTCAGGGTTTTTGAGTCAGCTCCTTCTTTTTTCAGATAGAACAGTTCGGCCCCCTTGTTACCCAGAAAGGTCGCCAGGCGTTCGTTGAAGTCCGCTGCATGTTTGATGTACAAAGTGGCGTGCACGGTTTCATGAATGATGGTGTTGACCAGATCATAGTCGTCATAGCGAAGCATCGAACTCAGAATAGGGTCGTTGAACCATCCCAGGGTGCTATAGGCAGAAACACCGCGCATGTAGGTGTCCAGCCCTTCTTGCTGCAGGGATCTTTCCTCTTCCACAGCATCGGCTTCATTGAAGAAACCCTTGTAGGGCATTTTCCCCATGAAGGGATACGACCACTGATAGTGCTTCAGTTCCCACTTCGGAGCTGCACTGACGACATAGGTGACGTAGGGGCGCCCGAGTTCGACATAAGAGGTGTAATTCTTAGAGGTTGCCAGATGCAGTTCCCGCTCGGCAAAAACGCGGGCTTCCTCGGCCAGACGCAATTTTCTTTTCTTTGCTTCGTCCAGGTTCGGATCTTCCAGTGCTTCGTTCAGAGGAACGCGACTGCCAAGAAGTTTCATCTGGCCGTACCCTGACTTCATCAGATAGCCCATCTGGCAACCACTGTTGAGCAGGGCTGTTGCCAGCAGAGTCACCGGAAGGAGCTGTTTTATAGAGCCCAAGTCACACCCGCACGCACGGAGCTGTCATCCGTTTGCAGGCCGCCACCGATGGGTGTTTTCCAGACATCATAGCTCAGCTTGATTCCCAGTGACTCGGTCACTTGAATTTTCAAACCGGCTCCGTAGCTGGGCACAGTGACACTTTCAGGTTCAATGGTATAGGTGTCCTGCCCTTCGATCTTGATTTGTTGGAATCGACTGATCTGGGCTCCGCCGCCTTTGATGTAGGGCTGGAAAAGCGCTTTACGGTCGGCAAAGGTCAGAATCAAGTCGGCCCCCAGGATTTGTGATTTTTGAGTCGTGGTACGACGAGCATCACTTGCACTGGCTTTTTCTTCGCGCACACCTTTGGCATCGGTGTAGCTGAGCTCCAGCGCCATTCGCTCTAGGAAGTAAAGAGAAAGCGAGCCGGTGATGGACTCAGAGTCGAAGGAGTTGTCTTGGTCGAACGTGGTGGTTTTTCTTCCGTAGGAAAGCCCGAGTTCGGTAAACAGGGCGTGTGCGGGCAGGGAAGTTGACAGTAAAACGGCCAGAGTGGTCAGAGATAAAAACTTCTTCATATCCTTAGATCTTAGCAAGGTTGAATGGCGAACGACATGTCCTCATTCACACTCTGGACTAAAGCTGCTGGACCGGGTAAAACCAAAGTATGGATGGAAAGACTTTAAAATGCGGATTGCCCTCGGATGAGGTGGAACTGCGAAAACTACTGACCCCTGAACAATTTCAAATCATGGTCCAAAACGGCACGGAAAGACCTTTTCAAAATGCTTATTGGAATCATCATGAGGAAGGGGTTTATGTCGATGCGATTTCTGGCACGCCCCTTTTTTCAAGTCAGGACAAGTTTGATTCCGGAACGGGGTGGCCCAGCTTCACACGCCCTATTGACAAGGCGGCTGTGCAGGAAATTGTGGATCATTCCCATGGTATGACCCGGATCGAAGTGCGCTCCAGGGATTCCAATTCGCATTTGGGGCATGTGTTTGACGATGGCCCCGGCCCGACAGGTTTGCGCTATTGTATCAATTCGGCGTCTTTGCGTTTTATTCCCAAGAAGTCCTGATGTGCTGAGGCGGGCTCAGCATTTTTTTCCCGCATGGAAGGGAAAATCGTCCATAATGTGACGATGAAAATGTTCGGACTTTTTCTTTCTTTGTTCGTTTGGGGTTCTCAAGTTTTTGCTCAGGATTGGCGAACCGCCACGCGTGAAAGCGCTCATCTTGCGCCGACCCCTCAGGAAGAAAAGCAGGCCGTGGTGCAGGTCTATGCGGCACGCACCTTCAGCTGGCGCGGGTACTTTTCCGTTCACTCCTGGATTGCAACCAAAGCCAAAGACGCTTCCCAATACACCACCTATCACGTGATCGGCTGGCGCGTGAAGCGGGGGCTGGAGTCCGTCAGAATCGAAAACGACATCCCGGACCGTCACTGGTTTGGAGCCAAGCCCGAACTTATCGAGGATCTGCGTGGCGAAAGGGCTGAGGCGGCCATTCCCAAGATTGACGAACTGGCGCGGAACTATGTTTATAAAAACACCTACCGGGCTTATCCGGGTCCGAACAGCAACACTTTCATTTCACATATCATTCGTAATGTTCCCGAGTTGACGGTGGAGCTTCCTCCCAACGCCATCGGCAAGGACTGGATCAACGATGCTGATGTCGTGGGCTGGAGTGAATCCGGAACTGGCGTGCAGTTTTCACTGCTGGGAATGCTGGGGTTGACCGTGGGGCTGCATGAAGGCGTGGAGATTAATTTGCTGGGTCTGAATTTCGGTGTCGACTTCTGGCGTCCGGCCTTGAAGCTTCCGATGGTCGGCAGGGTGGGAATGACCGACAAGCCTTAGTTGCGGTTCACCAGAGCTGGCGGGCTGTAGCGCACTGTGAATGAAAACACCAGGTGAATAAAGCCATCTTCTTTGACCATCTCTTGCGGGGGATTGGGGAAGATGCGGGCCTCTTTAAAGGCATTGATCGCGGCCATATCAAAGTTTTTAATGCCTGAACTTTTCATGATCAAAGCCGATCTTAGGTTTCCATTTTTATCCAGAATGAACTCGGCCTGAGTCACCCAGTTGCGGTTGCCAGCGTTGATACGATCAATGCGATCGAAACTGTCGATGGCCTGCTGGACCCGGGTCTCCCAACGGAAGCGAATCAGCTCTTCCACGCGTGCATAGAATGTATAGAACAAATAGCGGTCCGTGTTCAGGGCCGTGAACGAGCCCACCTTGACGTCCGTGGGAAGAGATTCACCGACGGAGGAATAACCATCATTGAAGCGCTTCATTTCAGCCAGTTCTTTGCTGATATCCACATTGCGATAGCCATCTTTGTCGGTTTCTTCAGTCTTGAGCTGCTCGCGTTTTTGTTCGGCCACTTGAGGAGCTTTGTTGAGGTCTTGTTGTGGAACGCTGCTGTCACGGTTGCTGCGGTTTTGAGTCATCCCGGTTTTCGCAGCTTGAGTTTCTTCTTTCACGCGCTGATTTCTTTCAGAGAGAAATCGCGCCAGCGTGTCGTCTTCGGGAAGTTTCACCTTTTCGGGAACCAAAGCCTGACGAACCACGCTGCGGTCTTTGGGTTTGAGCGCCTGCAGGATTTCCTGTTCTGGGGAAAGTGTGACTTCGATCACTTCGGGTTCGGGCATTTGCAGTTTGGGCGCAAGCCAGATCAGGCCGATGATAACCAGCAAATGGAACATAAAACTGCATAGAATCGCCCTGACAACCGCCATGTGTCTCATTTTAAGCCGAAACTAGACCTAAGGGCAAGACGGCTAAAGTTGAAACACATCTTGCCGATAAGAATTAGGTCACAGGGGGACAAATGGGGAAAATTCTGGATATCACACCACGCCTAAGATCTCAAAATTCTTCGGAAAAAAAGGGAATTGAGGCTCGTGCGGAGGTGCTCGACATTACGGAGGCTCGTCAAGAGATTCTGAGCCGCGATCGCCGTGATGTAAAAAGAACCATTTTAACTGAATTTGTAGGAGCTTTTGTCGTATTGCCTGAAAGGGGTCTTTTGAAGGCCGCTTTGTATGACATCTCAGAAAACGGGATGGCCTTTGACCTGGAGTTGGCCGATGGTGGTTTTGCTCCAGGGGATGAAGTGGCAATGCGCGTGTACCTGAATCATTCAACGTACTTCCCATTCACGATTGTTGTGTCCAACAGCCGTGCGATTGAAGACGAAGGCGTTGTTCGTCATGGTGCGGGCTTTGTAAAGGGCACGATGAATGATGTTGCACTTCATCATTTTGTGAAGTTCATCGAAAACGTCAGTGCAAGTCTGAAAACCGACACGGGCGACGTGCTCGTATCTCATATTTCCTAAAAAAAGTTTGATAACTGGCGAGGGGATCACAGTCCCCTCGCTTTTTTATTTTTCAGACGGTGATTTTGACCTGTCTGCTTAGTGATGCTTTTTACGTGGACTTTGGTCCTGCGATTTGTTGCAATTTAGCTGTGGAGTATCTGCAGCTCTTAAGCGGCAGATCACATGGACTATAACTACGGAGGGTGTCCATTGAGTAAAGCAAAACGCAGAAAAATCGTGGTCGATACGAACGTAATCCTTTTCGATTCTCAGGCAATCTTGAGATTTGGAGAGGCGGATGTTCATATCCCTATCTCTGTTATCGAGGAAGTGGACAAGTTCAAAAGAGATCAGGGTGAGAACGGACGCAATGCCCGTCAGTTCAGCCGCTTTATCGACGTTTTGCGCTCCAAGGGTTCCTTGGCCAGTGGTGTTCAGATCGACAATTCAGAAACGATGGTCTACATCAACACGGATCTGATGTTGGCAGGTATGCCATCAGAACTGGATCACCAAAAGGCGGACAACCGTATTCTGAATACGGCGTTGGCTTTGCAGAAGCAGCATCCGCGCTACAAGGTGGAGCTGATCACCAAGGACATCAATCTTCGTATCAAGGCTGACGTTTATGGTGTCATCGCCAATGACTACGATGCCAACGACATCAACCGTGATGATCTGTATGAAGGTTATCAAGAAATCATGGTGTCACCTGGCCAGATTGATGCTTTCTACAAAGAAAAGCGTTTCGTCACGGATGTGAAACTTTACGGCAACCAGTACGTGATCATGAAAGACACAGCGAATCCGAATCACTCGGCGATTGGTCGTTACAGCCTTGCAGAAAAAGCGATTGTGCCTTTGATGCAGGCGGCTGATTCGATCTGGGGTATTCATGCGCGAAATGTCGAGCAAGCCTTCGCATTAGACTGTTTGTTGAATGATGAAATCATGTTCGTATCGCTGGTGGGTAAAGCCGGTACGGGTAAAACCTTGATGGCAATCGCGGCAGGTCTTCATAAAACTTTGGATCAAGGTCAGTTCCAACGATTGTTGGTTTCTCGTCCGATCTTCCCTATGGGCCGCGATATCGGTTATCTGCCGGGTGACATCGAGCAGAAATTGAATCCTTGGATGCAGCCTATCTTTGATAACGTTGAGTTCTTGATGGGTGCGGACAAAAAAGCTGCGGGTCGTGCACAGGAATTGATCAATCAAGGGATGTTGAATATTGAACCGCTGACTTACATTCGCGGTCGCAGCATTCCAAAGCAATACCTGATCGTCGATGAAGCACAAAACTTGACTCCGCACGAGATCAAGACAATTGTTACGCGTGCCGGTCGTGGGACGAAGGTTGTCCTCACGGGTGACGTTTATCAGATCGACAATCCTTACGTGGACTCCGCGAACAGTGGTTTGACTTACGCGGTCGAAAGATTCAAGGGCCATCCAATTGCTGCCCATGTGACTCTGACGAAGGGTGAAAGATCTGAGCTGGCTGAACTGGCAGCTAATATCTTGTAGGATTTTTTAGGAGTATTTCATGGCTGAAGTGATTGATGTAGGATTTGAAGCAAAGGTAACTGTGCAAGTGACGGATAAAATGATCCAGCAATTTGCGGAGCTATCCGGAGACCATAATCCCATTCATTTAAGTGATGAATATGCATCAAAAACACGCTTTGGTCGTCGTATCGCTCACGGTATGATCGTCGGCGCTCTGATCTCCAGAGCGCTTGTTGATGGTATCGGTCAGGGTGGTATTTACCTGGCGCAAAACATGAAATTCGTGAACCCGGTTTTTGTTGACGACACAATTGTGATCACCATCAAAATCACAGGTCTTAGAAAAGAAAAAGGCATTGCCACGGTTGAAACAAACGTCGCGAAACTTAATGGCGATGTTGTGGTGAAGGGTGATGCTGTTATCATGATGTCATCCACTGGTCCTGCAGGTATATGAGTTCCATTTTCCATCTTGTCTACTACAGCAGGGCGGCCGAGGATCTTAGTTACACGGACATCCGTGAGGTCCTTGATGTGTCCCGGCGGAATAACACCGCCCTGGGCATTACCGGCCTGCTGATTTTTCGGGATGGATTCTTTTTGCAGCTTCTGGAAGGCGCAGAAAAAGACGTTCGGGATATATTAAACAGAATCCGTGAAGATGATCGCAATTACTCTATCCGAGTGATGATTGAAACAGAAAGTGCCGACCGCCTTTTTGAGGGTTGGTCCATGGCCTTTTACGACGGAGACATTTCGACGAATTCCACGCAGTATTTGGTGGATTTGTTTGAAGCGGTTTTGGAAGGTGGCATGACCAAGAAAAATCTGATCATGCCGATTCTGAGAAAGTTCCGCGCCTCTGCCCCCGATTTGAAGTAAAAAGGTTCCTGGTTCTTTTTTTGGATCGCCAATGCATCAGGAGTTAAACATCGAAAGAAAGGTTTTCCTCATGACATCTCTACTTAAAAAAATCATGTCTTCAAGAAACTTCAACACCAAGTATGACGATATGGCACTGACGATTTTACGTGTGTTCATCGGTCTGGCGATGGCGTTCTCTCACGGTTTGGGTAAGTTGCCCCCACCAGAGATGCTGGTGAGTGGAGTTGCCTCTCTGGGGTTCCCTATGCCAGAGTTTTTCGCATGGTGTGCCGGCCTGGCTGAGTTTGTCGGTGGAATCTTGTCGGCGTTGGGTCTTCTGACTCGTCCTGCAGCAGCTTTTGTGGTGTTCACGATGGCCGTTGCAGCTTTTGGGGTCCACGCGGCCGATCCATTTATTAAAAAGGAAATGTCGCTTTTGTATCTGTTCGCCAGCTTGTTCTTCGTTATTCACGGTGCTGGTCGCTGGTCCATCGACCACAAGTTGTCATCCAAGTAAAAAACCGGGAAAAAGGCCCCTCCGCCTTGCAGCTGAACCTTTTTGACGGTTTTAAAGTGTGGTGTTTATTTAAAGGACGTCGAGGAGACGTCTTTTAAGTTTTTCTTTGAACTCCGGCAGTTGAAGGGATTGCTTCAGCAGATCTTCCAGACTGATCATGGTGTCTGAGCTGAAGCCGCAGGGGTGAAGTCCCTGGAAGGCTTTGGGGTCGTGAGTGATGTTGATGGCGGCGCCATGAAAGCTCACCCATTTGCGCACGCCCACACCGACGGACGCCAATTTTTTCCCCTGAACCCACACGCCGGTTTCGTCGGCTTCACCCGGAGCCTGGGCATGTTTTGCCGACGAACGGCTTTCCACGCCTGTTAGACCATAGCTTCTGACCACGTCAACAATTGCTTCTTCCAAAACGCGCAGGTAGGCGGAAATGTCGCGTTCCTGGCGTCCCTTACGATTCATTGTCAGATTCAAAATTGGATACACAACCAGTTGGCTGGGGCCGTGATAAGTGGCGCGGCCTCCGCGTGTGACTTCAACGATGCGGCCCTCCCACGCGAAAACATCATCAGGCTTGGTGGCTCTGCCCACGGTCACAACCGGTGGGTGAGAGCAGAAGACAAGATAGCCGGGAAGGTCGTTGTTATGGACCTTTTCCACCAGCTCATTTTGTTTTTTTAGAGCCTCTTCATAGTCGATGAGACCCCAATCCTGAAAAATCAGATCTGCCATGAATTCTTTGTGCCACTGATCTTTGGACATGTCATGTATTCTCTTCGAAGGTCCAATTCAGAGGGGAGTGAGAAATCTTTAGACAGCAATGTTTTTGAGTGTGTAAAGGGTTTGGTCACAAAAATTTCAAAATGAGATTCGTTTGAAAAGCCCCAAAAGATGCCGTCACAATGGATTCAGGATCACATAGAGCAGGGAGAGGATCTTATGAAAAATCTAGGACTGATGGGCATCTTGGTGGCGATGATCGCATTGACAGGGTGTCTTGATAACGGTGGTGGCTCCGAGGTCAAACAAGACCTCAACAACGGAGACTTCAGTGTTGTTACAGATCCGGAAGATGGTGGCGGCAACTCTGGCGGCAATACCGACGAGGGCAGCGCCGGGGGTGGTTCCACTCCAACGACTCCTCCTGTGCCGGTGACGGAGGGGCTTGAAATAAACAAAGGTGCCACGTTGACAGGTTCCGCCAAGTTGACTCTGGATTTCTACTCTCCGTTTGTTGCAGCTTATGTGAAAGTTTCTGAAGGTGATACCTGCGCCACAGGCACTTGGGTGGACTATGTGGATTCCGGCGTTCTGAACAGCTCTAAGATCAATCAGAATGTTCCAGTCAGTGCGCAGTTCCGCGACCATGACGGCAGAACCAGTTCTTGTTATACCCGAAGCATTTATATTGACCAGGCAGGTCCGGAAATCATTTTTGCCAAGTATCCATCTGCTCCGGTGGAAGAAGGGTTGGATGTGGAGATTGTCTTCACTGTTTCTGACGTGCCAGCCGGGGTGGCGAGTGTGACATGCTCGCTCGGCACGACCACGAAGGCCTGTGCTGCGGGAACGAACAAGATCACGTTCCCGAAAATGGCCGGTGGCGACTATACATTGAAGGTGGCCGCCAAAGACAAGCTGGGAAATGCTTCAGAAAAATCCGTCAGCTTTAAAGTGTCGTCCATGTACAAACAGATGGTGAACAATGTGCGTGTGAACGAGTATCAGAAAGTGGATATTTTGTTCGTGGTCGATAACTCCGGTTCGATGGAATACGAACAGAAAAGCATGGCTTCGCGTGTACGCAACTTCCTGGATGTTGTGAAGGGTCTTGATTGGCAGATTGCTGTGACGACCACAGATCCGGTTCATAAGACTTTGGGTGACGGTCGTCTGGTGCAACTTGCAAACAAGCCGGGTCAGTACATTCTGACATCTTCCATGAATGACACAGATGCCAGAAACACTTAGAGCAACACTTTGCAAAGAAGTGAAACAGGCAGCGGAAGTGAGCAGGGTATCTATGCCGCCTATCGAGCGATAGAAAGATCCCTGAGCGCTACCGGTGGCAATGCCAACTTTATCCGCAATGATTCGCAGCTGGCTGTGGTGGTGATTTCAGATGAAGACGAATCCGCCAATGGAGCTAAGAATGATCCGGCCAACTTTGTGAAGTTCGTGCAGGACAGCTTTGGTTCCCAGAAGGCCATGAGCTTCCATTCCATCATTGCACGTCCTGGGGACCAGGCGTGTCTGAAGGGTGAAGGTTATTCTGCCGGCTTCCGCTATGAGCAGATTTCCAAACTTACTGGTGGTGTGATCGGTGACGTCTGTGCGACAGACTATGCTGCGCAAGTGCAGGGGATCGCGGAAGGTGTACGCAAAACGTTGAAGTCCATCACATTGTCCTGTGCGCCCGTGGTCGATGCTATGCGCTCGATCCTGGTCCTGAAAGACGGGCAGGTGTATGATGGAACAAGAAAAATGGAAGGCCTTAACCTGGTGTTCGACCAGATGCTGCCTCAAGGTAACTACGAAGTTTATTACTCTTGCCTAAAATAGGTCGGTTGGTGAAAAGGGCCTTCTCGCTCCGACGTGCTTGGCGCACGCCTGCGCTGCGAGGGCCCTTGTCCGCCTTGCGCTTGAACCCTTTTGAACAACCTCTGATTTTGGGGGGTGGTTTTTCTTGTTTGAAACTGACT
This sequence comes from Bdellovibrio sp. HAGR004, assembly GCF_055397015.1. Lineage (NCBI taxonomy): Bacteria > Pseudomonadati > Bdellovibrionota > Bdellovibrionia > Bdellovibrionales > Pseudobdellovibrionaceae > Bdellovibrio > Bdellovibrio sp. HAGR004. The sequence continues at coordinate 815,847 of NZ_AP029176.1, forward strand.
TTGAATCAAAGTAAGCCTTTGTTATGGGAAAAAAACAGACCTGGGGAATCATTGGATTAGGCTGGCTGGGATCCGCTTTGGCGCAGCAACTGGAGCTGGCCGGGCAGCCTTTTTGGGGCACTCACCGAAGTGACTTTGATTGGGGCAAAGATCGCTTCCCGGGGGATTTCTGTGATGTTCTTTTCTTGAACACGCCACCACTTCCTAACCTGTCCCCCGAGGACTATATCGATAAGATTCCAAGTCAAAAAGGACAACGGATTATCTTCATCAGTTCCACCTCTGTTTACGGTGGCCAGGGGGGTGAGGTGGTCGAGAGCACCTTGCCGCAGCCTCTGAATGATTCCCAGATATGGTTGCGCCAGGTCGAGCAGGGGCTTGTGGCAAAGTTTAAAGATCAAGTCATCGTCATTCGGCCGGGAGGCTTGATTGGTGGAGCAAGGCATCCGGTCTATCATCTTGCCGGTCGCAAAATGCTGGCCGACGGGCTTGCTCCGGTGAATCTGATTCATCGTGAAGATCTGATAAAGATCATCATGGCGGTGGCACAAGTGCCATCGCCACCGTCTTTGATCAATGCGGTGGCGCCTTTTCATCTCAGCAGAATGGATTATTATACCGGTTGGGCCCGGAAGCTGGGGTTGGCAGAAATGTCATTTCGTCAGGAAGCGGGGAACGCAAAACTTGTGAAATCCGAAGTTTTGGCAAGTATCCACACACAGTGGAGCTGTCCGCTGTTGGATAGACTGTAAAAGGGGTCCACGAAAAGGACCCCTTGCAGGAAGTTCGGGCCGGGATCTAGTCGTTGTCGCCCTGATGAGTCGGCGGTGCACGCAATGCCAAAGCCGCCAGCACTTCTGTTTTTAGCAGGAATGCCACTTCGCGGACATCCGCGTGAACCGCGCAGATTTCCTCTTTACGGTCAGTCATTGTGGTGGCTTTGCACAGAGCGGGGTCCACGGCTTCGATTTGGTCAAACAGGGAACCTTTGTCCTGAGCCGCTTGAAGAGAGGCAATGGCCTTGTCCAGGGCTGCTACAACCTTGGCAGCCACGTCACTACGGCCGGATCTTTCCAGAAGATCATCCAAGCCATAAGCTGGCTGGTTGCTGAAGCTGCCTGTGAAGATCGCACGGAAGCCTCTCAATTGAGCTTCGGCAGATCCCAAAGAAAGTCCTGAGTACAGGTGCTCCACCGTGCGAGCGCATTTGTCTTCGCTGCAGTCTTTGTGGCGTCCCATGGGTGCACCCAGTTTGGCGTCTTTGAGTTTTTCGATATGGGCCAGAGCATCGGTCAAGCCGTTGATGGATTCTTTGATGCTTTTGTAGCGGGAACCATCAATCAGCGCTTTGGTGAAGTTGCCTTCAGCAACAGACCAGCGGGATTTCAAAGTGGCGGACTTGGCTTCGGCATCCTTCACCAGTTCCTGGGCCCACAAGCAGCGGTCCAGCTTTTTCTGGGAGGCTGGACGATCATTCCATTCCTTCATCGCTGGGTTTGCGCGCAGGTTGCAGGTGCTCTTCAGGGACTTTTCAAACAAAAGATACTCAATCGCGCTCAGACCACGCACGTTGAACAACAGGCGATCGCTGCTGATGGATGAGTTGGAGTTTTCATAAGCCTTTTTGTCGATGTCACAGGTGTTCAGGTAAGGCCAGGAATAGATGTAATCGTTCAGAAAGCGGCCATCATCCATCAAGGGTCCAAATGGGGCGGCTTCCAGCTCGTGGAAAGCCAGCATGGCGCGTTCCCAGTCCAACTGGGCCTGGGTTTCTTCTCGGCGCGCGGAAGAACCACTGGACAAAGCTTCACAGTACTGGCGCAAAGAGTTTTTTAGAACTGGAATTGTGGCAGCGAAGTTATCAGCCGAACGGGAAAGAACATTCACGCCGATATTAATCAGCATTTTTTCTTCTGTGAAAGGACCGTCGTTGGGTTTTTGGAACTCACCCGGTAAGGACCCGTCCTGGGGCTTGTTAGAGTTGTTGCCCGGTAGAGTGCCACGTGAAGTGGTGGGTTTGTCAGTGTCAAAGAAGTCCGAGCAGGATGCCATTAGCAGGCAGGCCGCGGCCCCTAAAGAAACCTTCAAAATCATAGATTTTGCCATCATGAATTCCTCACTTTTCAAAGGCTCTTTGTGCCTGAAAACCCCCCGAAATGACAAGTTTTCATAGGGACCCCTGTATAATTGAAAACCCAATGAGGATCGGGACTTGCGAGTGTTCTTCAGCAGCGTTTTATGCTACAAAGAATCCATGCTGGAAATGCCCGAGAATTGGACAAGGCTGCAAAAATTACTCTTTCAGTTTGATGAGCCCACATCAAGGCTTTATCACGTCAATATTCTGTCCAGCCTGGCTTTGATTCTGGTGGTTTTGTTTGTTCTGGCCCGTCAGCAGAAAACCCCCTTGGGGACGTTGTTACGCCGCTGGGTTCTGCGCAAAAAATACTGGTGGAATCATTCGGCCAAGCAGGACTATCTGATCTATTTCCTCAATGCTTTGTTCAAAAGCTTCCTGTTTGTGCCTTTGTTTGAATGCAGCTTCGTGATTTCACAAATCGTGATTCGTTTCCTTGTGCGCTTCAGTGATGGCGACGTTCTGAACATCCCGGTGAACAACGGTTATTTGCTGGCCTTCACGTTGGGAGTGTTCGTCTGGGACGACTTCCTCAGATTCTTCCACCACTGGTTGATGCATAAAGTTCCGTTTTTGTGGCACTTCCACAAGTTGCATCACAGTGCCCGCGTCCTGACCCCGGTGACTTTGTACCGAGCTCATCCCGTGGAATCCGTCCTGGCCATCCTCCGCAACAGCTTGAGCCTGGGAACCTCCATCGGGGTCTTCATTTTCCTCTTCGGTTCCAGCTTTTCGCTGTGGACGCTACTGGGAATCAACGGCTTCGGCTTTCTGTTCAATCTGGTCGGCGCGAACCTAAGACACAGCCATATCCCGTTAAGCTTCGGCCCCTTTGAAAGACTTCTGATCAGCCCGATCCAGCACCAAGTGCATCACTCTAAAGACGAGGCCCACTACGACAAAAACTTCGGAGTCAGCCTGTCAATCTGGGACGCCCTCTTCGGCACCCTGATCTTGTCAAAACAAGTAGGAAAACTAAAAGTCGGCCTCAACGAACGCTTCCGCACATCCCTATGGCACCACTACAAAGACCCATTCCTGGCTCTATTGCCAAAAAAGCGCTCCCCCCACGCACCTTCCCCAAAAAGTAATTAAATAGACTTAAAGAAACCGAACGCCGTCCGGCGAGGGCCCGAAGGGCTGCTTGCAGCACGACGCAAGTTCCACAGCAGCACCCTCCCAAGGGGAGGGGCGTCCGCGAGGACTGTCCGAAGCGACGTGCTGCAAGCAGCCCTTCGGGTCCTCGACGGGTGGATGGTCATGTTTAGAATACGTGTTTGATTCCCACCAGAAGGCTTCTGGCTTTGCCTGGTCGCGCACCAAACGGGCGCAAAGAAACCAGATAGTCATTGTCGAAGATATTATCAACACGGGCATAGAAGTTACCCTGTTTGTTGTATTGATACTTCGCTGTCCAATCCACGACCCCGTAAGCAGGGATTTCAGAGCGATCGGTTTCGACAGTCTGGTCGTACATTTTTCCAGTCCAGGACAGGATCACTTCCTGGGTGTACTTGCGGTATTGAGTTCCGAAGCTCAGGCTGTACTGGGCTTGCGGTACGTAAGGCAATGGATCACCGGATTGAATGTTCCCCACACCCCATTCAGGATTGGAAGACTGAGAGTCCGAGGCAAACTCTGCTTTGGTCACAGTCACATTCAAACTGACTGGCATATATACGTTCTTATATTGAAAGCCCTTAGCAAAGCGCGCCTCAAGACCCTGAATCAAGGCTTTGCCGCCATCGAATTCCTGATCCAATGAATTGCCAGTGCAGCCGGAAGAGAACGAACAGGTGTCTTTGATGTTCTTGTAGTCGGCGCGGAAGGCGATGGCTTCAGCAAAGAACTCGCGATCGGCATTGGAATAACGCACGCCTGTTTCGTAGTTCACACTTTCTTCCGCCTTATTGCTTTGTGTCTGGCCAGGTCCTACGGCGCTCATGCCGCGATTGACCCCGGCAAGCCAGGACCAGTTTTCATTAAACTGATATAGCGTTCCCACGCCCGGAACAAAGACACTTTGACTGCCGTCGGTGGTGACACCGGTCAGACCGTTGTAGGATTCATAGTTCAGACTTTCAAAGCGGCCGGCGGCTGTGAACTTCCAAGAGTTCCACAGAATCTCGTCCGAAGCGGTGACAGTGACTGCCTGAGTTGTGTCCTGGATCTTGTTGGTGTTCTTTTCCGCATCGGCGGTGCGTACCAGGCGTCCGTTGGTCATCGAGAAAATGTTCTCGGTGTGATCGCGGCGAATCTGATCTTCATGCAGACGAAGTCCCAGACTTACCTGGTGCAGGAATTCCCCAGCCTGATGAGCCGAGAAAGACCCCAATTGCAGACCTTGGCTGTAGAAATAGCGATCGTTGTTCGCCATCACGATATCCGCACCAGCACCTACACTGGAGGAATCCGCTTGGCCTGTGATGACGTCATAGTACAGCTGATTAGAACCCGTTGTCGGATCACGCAGAACTTTGTTCACATCGACGGTCGTGTCACGGAAGTTGTTAAAACGATTCCAGTCACGGTGGAAGTTGTTGCGATAAGCGGTGGACCACAGGCCCCAAGTGGAAGTCATTTGGGTTTTATAGGTCAACTGCATTTGCTCATGTTCGAACTTCATCAAATCATTTTCAGAAGCGGCATAACGACGGAACGGCGAGCTGGCAAAATCATCCAGGGTCAGCCCCAGATAGGTTTCGTCAGAGGCTTCGTCGGCATAACCAAGCTTCCAAGAAAGGGACTGCTGGCGGTCTCCGGGCAGTCTGTATTCACCTTTGATCAGAATGTCATTCTTATCAAAGCCGGTATTGCGACCCGTATCAAGTTTCTTGAAACCGTCTGTCTTCAGGTGTGTGCCTTCAAACATGATGGCACCGCGGTCCCAGACATAGCCCAGATTGCCTCGATATTTTTGCGTGTTGTAACTGCCACCAGCCACTTCCACTTCTGCGCGGTTTTGTGTGGGAAGGCTGCGCGTGATGTAGTTGATCGCGCCCCCGATGGAGTTAGGGCCATAGGGAACAGAGGCGACCCCTTTAAAGACCTCCAGGGACTCAATCTTACTCATGAAAGGAGTATAATAAGCCGCCGGAGCTGAATAGGGAGCCGGCCCGATCAGAATGCCGTCTTCAAGAATAACAACTTTACGGCTGCGGTGAGGATGCGTTCCACGCAACCCGATGTTCGGGCGAAGACCGAAACCATCTTCTTCCTGCACGTAAACGCCGGGAATTTGTTTTAGTACGCGGGTCACGTCGGTCTGTTGTTGCTGCTCCAGTTTTTCTTTGCCGAAAAAGTGGGCGGAATTGGGCTGAGTCAGCTCCTCTTCAGAACTGCCAATGACCTTCACGGCGCCCAATTCGGACATTGAAGTGGAGACCTCAGAAACGTCTTCGGCCTGTGAAGACAGGCCGAAGAGGGAAATAACAAAAAGTGTGGAAACAAACTTGTTCATGATTATTTGTAGTCAAGTTCCTTGATGATTTCTTTTGCTGCCGGAACAGATTCGCCAAGCACAGTCCAGTTTGTTGGGTCAATTTTGAAAGTGCCCCAGTCTTTGATGACAGTGTTTGGAGTCACACCCAAAGCTGCTGGGTATTCCAAGTGGCTGCCAGACAACCAAAGTTGATTATCTTCTTGCAGCATCAAAGAGATAAACTGTTCAGCCAAAGCCGCTTTCTTAGAATACTTTACGATACCAACACCGGAGCCGTTAACGTGAGCACCTGTGGAGTTTTGGTTTGCGAACAATGGTTTGATTGGGAAGTTTGGATTCTGATCCAACATGCCCGCCAGGTAGTAAGTGTTGGCAATACCGATATCGCACACACCGTTAGCCATCGCTGTCATCATCGCTGTGTCGTTCGGATAAACGTCAACTGCCAGGTTGTCCAGGATGCCAGCCATGATGTCTTTCGCCGCGGTAGCACCTTTGTGGTGAACAAGGCTTGCGATCAATGCCACGTTGTAAGTGCCTTTGGAAGTTCTCATGCACACACGGCCAGCCCATTTAGGATCGGCAAGGTCTGCGTATTCAGAGATCTCAGACGGATTTACACGGTCTGGTGCATACACCAAAGTGCGGGCGCGGTAAGTGATGCCAATCCAGTTGTCGTTCAGATCTTTCATTGCCGGAGCAACGCGAGATTTCAAGGAAGCAGAAGCCAATGGCTGCAACAAACCTTTTTGAGTCAGGTCAGAAAGGAAAACAAGATCCTTCGTGAAGATCAGGTCTGCGGGAGTTGCTTCGCCTTCAGCCTGGAGCTGCGCCAAAACGTCAGCGTAAGCTTTTTCCACGATCACAACATCTGCACCTGTTTGTGCTTTAAACTGATCCGCGATCGGTTGAACACGTGCGGTAGGGCGGTCCGTGTAGATTGTCAGTGTTTCTGCAGAAGCAACAACAGCCGTCAAAGAGACAAGTGCGGCGGCGATAAGCTTTTTCATGGAAAGACTCCTTTTAGTTAATGGCGCAGGAAATACCTCAAAAGAAGCCCGATTCACAACTGATGATTGATAAGTGGGTCTAAATGAGAAGCGACTGAAGATGAAAACCAAATGAAAGTGCTAGAGACCCTCAAATAGCGATTAATTGCATCTGCCACCCGGGTGGACTGATGGAATTTGTGTATTTTTCAAATCAGGGCCGAGTTAAATGAAAATAAAATAGGTGCGCTTCGTGTTATGATGGTCTTTTGTGGAAGGAGTTGGAATGAAACTACAGGGCGGAATTAATTTTCGAGATTTAGGTGGATATCTGGCGGCCGATGGCCGTCGTGTGAAGAAGAACCGCTTGTATCGATCAGGTTCCCTCTCTCGTCTGACCGCTGAAGACTGTGCTCAGTTGGAAGCTTTGTCGATCACCCACATACATGACTATCGCGACATCAAGGAGTCTGAACAAGATAAGGACGTGATTTGGGAGGGAGCTCACTATGAATGTTGCCCGGCGAACCCGGACTCTCATGCAGTGAATGTCGCGGGTCATGACTTTTATGCCGAAGAATCCTTGCGGGCAATTCCCGGCAATTTTATGGAAAGCCTGTATCAGCAGCTGCCGTTTTCCAATAACGCTTACAAGCGTCTTTTTGAGCGGGTGGAGCCCTTGCAAAACGGGGCCCTGGTTCAGCACTGCGCAGTGGGAAAGGATCGCACCGGCGTGGGATCTGCCCTGATGTTGATGTCTTTGGGTGTGAAGAAGGAAACAGTTATCGAGGACTATCTGCGCACCGAACAGACCCTGCAGCCTTTCCGCGAGTTGATCCTGAATCAGAACGAAAAGAAACTTTCCAGTAAAAGTCTTGAGACCTTGCACTATCTGATGTCTGTCCAAGAGCAGTTCCTGAATGCGGCTTTTCACGAAATCCATCAGCGTTATGGCAGCATGGATCGCTATTTTGCGGCAGAGTTCAATTTAACACCAGATCGTCTGAAAGCCCTTCAGGATAAATACCTGGAATAGCTATTTTAGATTCTCTACGAGCTTGGGACTCACTGACCAGAATTCGTCTTATTCTGAGCCAGAACTTCATAAACCACATTCTGGCGCTGTTTCCTTTTTGCAAAGATTCTGATGCTGGGGCTTAAGTCTAGGCCCGGCCTGCCGAAACTTAGTGCGCGAGTTGCAACAACAAGGAGACTCAGAATGATTGCATCCCCGTTGAAACATCTGTTTTTGGCCCTTGCCGCCGTAGTCAGTTTGACCGCCTGTTCTCAGGAAAGTGTGATCAAGGGGGCTCAATTGACCACTCAAACCCAGCAGGGAAACCTGTTTGTGGGCCTGAAGACGCATCTGGATTCCAACAGTATTCAGATTATGAATGTCCAGCTGCCGATCTATAATCCTGACAGTCCGCTGGAAATTTTGGGTATGCTGCAAGTGAACTCTCCAGTTCCCGGAACCACAGAAGTGGATCTATTGGTGAACTTTACGCGTGTGACGCAGATTCCATCAATGAAGGCGGAAAAAGGTCTTCCCAATGGAACCTTCTTCCCGGTGATGGGGGTTAAAACTGACAATTGGTATTCGATCGCCTTAAGTGACAGTCGTATTTCCAAACTCTATTTGAATGTGGACCTGGCGGCATCGAAAGTGGTTCTGGGTTATGCCTTGGGCACAGATGCAATCAGTGCCGGGATTATCGCCAACCTTTTTACGGGATTTAGTTCAAACGGCGTCTCAGGTTATGGCGGTCTTTACAGTGGTGTGCAACCCGGGCAAAGTGGTTTTGCCGTTTTTGCCGACGTCAGCTCCATTCTCAGCCAGTCGACGCCAACCAAAGTGTTCTTCGCTGACAGCACAGTGGAGTCGCGAAAGAAGCCTTTGCGAAAACGGCTGTGGGATCTGAATGTGAAAAGGACCTGGCTTCGAATCCGATAAAGATTTTTCGACTTTACGAATCGTGGATTCCGATCATTTGTAATGAGCAAAAATGCGGTCCAGCTCATCTGAGCTTTTGATGTCCTCAATGGCTTTGTTAAATGAAGCAGTCAACTCAGTGTCTTTGGCGGCGATCAGGCAGTGAATCGGATATTCCTGTATAACCATCTTATAAATAGGGGCTTTGTTTTTATCGATCTTCAGGAAATAATCCAGATGAGTTTCGTCGGCCACGACGTTGTCGATGCGTTTATTGACGAACTTTCGCAGATTCTGTTCTTCGGTGGGAACGTCCTCGCGAATCAGCCGGCCATTTTTAAAGAGTGGGTCAAGACTCGGGTAAATATAGCGCAGAACTGTTCCCACGCGCTCACCCCTAATATCGGAATAAGAGTGCACACTCTTGCGTGAGGCCAGCACTTCTTTTTTTATAAACAGAACCTTGGACCAAGTGAATTTTTCAGGGTTCGGAACCCAGGACGGACTGGTGTAGCAGTTGATTTCGGCCAAACCCTTGCTGATCATCTCGTGAATACGGAACTTGGGAATGACGATGAATTCGAATTTGCGATCAACGCGCTTTTCAATGGCATGAATATAGTCCCGCACAATCCCAGTGGCCTGGCCTTTCGCGTCAGTGATCAATAAAGGGGGGGCCAGACTGTAAGGGATAGCCACCCTGAGCGGAGCTTTGGTTTTTGCCGACCACGCGGGACCACATAGAAGCAATGTCGATATCAGCAGCAAAAAATGGCGCATGAAAAGATGATAGCAGCTTGAGGTTGGAGTGCAGCTAAAAAAAAGGCCGGTTTTTGACGGCCGGCCTTTGTGCGAAAGCTTATGCTTTCAAAGGTTTTTGAATGATATGGATCGCGTGACCCAAAGTCGCCTCAGCGGCTTCCATCATGGTTTCACCCAAAGTTGGGTGAGGGTGGATGGAAAGCGCCAGGTCTTCAATGCGTGCACCCATCTCGATCGCCAAAACAGCTTCAGAGATCAAGTTGGAAGCTTCCGGACCGACGATGTGAACGCCCAACAAAACGTGGGTTTTCTTATCAGCGATCATTTTCACGAAGCCGTCTGTTTCCATCATGCTCACCGCGCGGCCATTGGCTGCGAACGGGAACTTGCTGATCAGAAGGTCGGTGTGACCTTTGGCTTTCGCTTCAGCTTCAGTCATGCCGGCTGCTGCGATTTCAGGATCGGTGAAGACAACTGCCGGAACTGTTTTCGCATCGTAAACACGGTTATGGCCCGCGATCACTTCAGCAACCAGAACACCCTCGTGGGATGCTTTGTGCGCCAGCATCGGCTGACCGGCGATATCACCGATAGCAAAGATGTTGGAAACATTCGTGCGGCGTTGAGCATCGACTTTTACGAAGCCACGCTCGTCCACGGCAATGCCAGCCGCTTTCAGGTTTGCCTGATCGCCATTTGGACGACGGCCGACAGTGACGAGGATTTTGTCGCATTTTACAACTTCGTCTTTGCCATTGATCTCAACAGTGACTTCGTAACCGTCTTTAACTTTTTTCTGGCCCTTGGCTTTTGCTCCGTAAAGAACATTCACGCCCGCTTTGGTCAGCTTGCGAGTCACGATCTGCGCGCAGTCCGGATCAACCACACCCGCCAACAAAGCCGATTGTGCTTCGATCACAGTCACTTCGGTGCCCAGCTTGCGCAGGTAAGAAGAGATCTCTAGACCGATGTAACCACCACCGATAACCGCCACGCGCTTAGGGATGGAGTCAAACGCCAACGCGCCAGTGGAAGAGCAGATGTCTTTTTCGTCGAACTTGAAACCAGGGATTTCAATCGGGCGGGAGCCTGTTGCCACAACGAAGTACTTCGCCTGAACAGACTCAGTGCCTGCAGAGGATTTCACAGAGATTTCTTTAGAGGATTTGAATTCAGCATCACCTTTGATGATGGTTACGCCGTAACCTTTAAGAAGCTGATTCACACCGCCGGACATCTTGTCTGAAACGGATTGTTTCCATTTCACAAGCTGTTTCATATCCACGTCGATGCCACCTTTGATGTTCAAGCCCATTTCCTTGAAATTGTGCTGAGCTTTATGCAACAGGTGAGTCGCAGTGATCATGGCTTTGGACGGGATACAACCCACGTTCAAGCACACGCCACCCAGGAATTCACGTTCGATAACTGCTGTTTTAAAACCAAGTTGTGCAGAACGGATCGCAGCGACATAACCGCCGGGACCCGCACCAATAACTACTACGTCAAAATTTTGCATATAATCTCCAAATTTAGTCCAGCTGAAACGCCGGCTGGCGTTTCAGCCTCTTCGGCGGGGCCGATTAAACCAGTTCCACCAAAAGTTTGCCTGGGTTTTCGATGCGGCCGATGAAGGCAGCAAGGAATCTTGCAGCAACAGCGCCGTCGATCAAACGGTGATCCGCAGTCATTGAATAGTTCATGACTTTGATCGCAGAAACCTGACCGTTTTTCAGAACGACTTTTTCGTCAATTTTGTACATGCCCAAAATCGCAACTTCAGGGTGATTGATCACCGGAGTCGCATAAGTTCCACCGATGGAACCGATGTTAGTCACAGTGATAGTCGCACCCTTCATTTCATCCGGTTTCAACTTGCCGTCACGAGCACGCTTGGAAAGATCCAATATTTCTTTGGAGATTTCCAGGATGGATTTCTGATCCGCGTTTTTGATCACCGGAACAACAAGTCCGTTTGGAGTGTCCGCTGCGAAGCCCAGATTGAAGTATTTTTTGTAAACGATTTCGCCAGCCGCATCGTCGATGGACGCGTTGAACATTGGGAATTCGCGGATCGTTGCGATCAAAGCCTTCATCACGATTGGAAGGTAAGTGATCTTCGTTCCGTTTTTCTCAGCATGGTCTTTCAGACCTTCACGAAGGGCCACCATCGCATCCACTTTTGCTTCATCCATGATGGTGAAGTGAGGGATCACGTGTTTGGAGCGCTGCATGTTTTCAGCAATCTTCTTGCGAATACCGATCAATGGAACGCGCTCTTCCGCGGCACCGGCAGGGCCCTGATAAGAAGGCTTAGGAATAGAGATGGAGCCCGCTGCTGCCGGAGCAGATTTCGCTGCCGCAGGAGCTGCGCCGCCACCGGAAGCCATCACGTCTTCACGAGTCACACGACCCGCAAGACCAGTACCGGTCAGAGAGTTGATATCAACACCCATTTCACGCGCCAGACGGCGAGTCGCCGGAGTTGCCAATACTTTGGAGTCAGCCACAGGCGGGAAGATGCCTGCGGAAGTGGAAGCTGTTGCCGCTGGAGCTGCTTTGGCGGCGGTAGCTGCGGAGTGTGCAGGCGCAGGCTGCACTGGACCAGCACTTGGAGCTGCCGGAGCCGGAGCAGAAGCTGCGCCACCTGCACTCTCAAGAGTGATCATGGTGGAGCCGACTTTAACAACTTCACCTGCTTTGAATTTCAATTCTTTGACAAGACCTGCAACTGGAGTCGGAACTTCGACAGTCGCTTTGTCAGTCAGAACTTCAGCAATTGCCTGGTCTGCTTTGACAGAGTCACCTGGTTTTATCAACCATTTAACCAGTTCACCTTCAGTAACGCCTTCACCCAGTTCAGGAAGCTTAATGTCTTGGGCTTTGCCAGGGGCGGCAGTCGCAGGTTTGGCCGGAGCCGCTGCTGCTGCTGGTTGCGCCGCTGGTTTTGCAGCCGCACCCGCGCCATCAAGAGTGATCATAGTGGAGCCGACTTTAACGACGTCGCCGGCTTTGAATTTTAAATCTTTCACCACGCCAGCAACAGGAGACGGAACTTCAACCGTTGCCTTGTCGGTCAATACCTCTGCGATTGCCTGATCAGCTTTTACAGAATCGCCGGGTTTCACCAACCATTTTACCAATTCACCTTCAGTAACACCTTCACCAAGTTCGGGCAGTTTTACATCAGTTGCCATGTTGAGAAAGTTCCTTTCCTTGTTGCATAACTTAAACAAATCAAATTCAAAGCTCTCGCCTTTCGCAAAGAAGAGACTTTAGCGAAGATCAAAGTGGCGGGTTGAGAGCAGCATCCCGTTCTATGCTCACGGTAGAGTATTTGCACCCATTAACACCCCGCATAAAGGGATATCTGAAGGGCTCTTCCTGGCTGCTAGGCAACAGTGTCATTTTTGCAGGGACGCCCTAAAGCTGTAGGGTGTCGGGCGGGGCTTGAAAGGAATCGACAAAAGGGCGCCTCACAGACTAGTTTCATGAGAAAGAATTCGATTTTCAAATGAGGTTTTCATGAAGTTTCACAGCAAGTTGCAAGAAGGTATTTTCCTGAAACGCTATAAGCGCTTTTTTGCAGACATTGAGTGGAAAGGCCAGACCATCACGGCCCATGTGCCTAACACGGGCAGCCTAAAAAGCGTGAACAATCCGGGACAGCACTGTCTGTTCTCTGAAAGCACCAATCCGGAACGCAAGCTGAAGTTCACATTGGAAATGATCAAATCTCCAACGGGAGCGTGGGTAGGGGTTAACACCGCCACACCGAACACCGTGGTGCGTGAGACTTTACAGCATGTCGTGGGTCACAAAAAAGAGGTCGTTGGCACTTTTGCCCATTGGGCGGGTTTTGATGAGGTGAAGCCTGAATACAAGATCAGCGCAGAGACCCGTTTGGATTTTGCGTTGAAGAAAACAGGCAGCGAGTCCCTGCATTTTATCGAAGTGAAGAATGTGACTTTAGGGGAAGATGGCGTGGCTAAATTCCCGGATGCTGTGACTGAGCGGGGGCAAAAGCATCTGCGTGAGCTGATGGCTTTGATGGATCAAGGGCACACTGCTGAAATTGTTTTCACTGTTCAACGTCACGACTGCGGAACGTTTGCTCCGGCAGATGATATCGATCCTGAGTATGGCCGTTTGCTTCGGGAGGCTCATCAAAAAGGTGTGAAGGTTTCGCCGCTTGTGCTGGACTTGACCCCGGAAGCCATTGAACTATCAGAGACAGTTCTTCCGCTTAAACTGTAAGGAGTGTTGTGATGATTCCAGTGAACGCCTATGCCGCCTATCAATCCAAAGAACCTTTGAAGCCCTACAAGTTTGAACGCCGTCAACCGGGACCTCATGATGTCCAAATCGACATTCATTTCTGCGGCGTCTGTCATTCAGATCTGCACCAGGTGCGTGATGAGTGGGGTGGCTCTAAATTCCCGATGGTTCCGGGCCACGAAATCGTGGGAAAGGTGATCAGCGTCGGAAGCTCCGTGAAGAAATTCAAGGTGGGCGACTCGGTCGGGGTGGGATGTTTGGTGGATTCCTGTCGTACTTGTCCGTCTTGTGGGGAAGGGCTTGAGCAGTACTGTGAAAATGGTTCTGTCGGCACTTACAACTCTGTTGAAAAGGACGGTGTGACGGTCACTCAAGGTGGGTATTCCACTCAGATTGTGGTGAATGAAGACTTTGTGCTGAAGATTTCTCCAAAGTTGCCCTTGGATAAAGCGGCTCCGCTTTTGTGTGCGGGAATTACAACCTATTCGCCGCTTCGTCATTGGCAAGCCGGCCCTGGTAAGAAAGTGGCAGTGATGGGGTTGGGTGGCCTGGGTCACATGGCCGTGAAGTTGGCTGCTGCGATGGGGGCAGAGGTTACGGTGCTCAGTTCTTCCAATAAAAAGAAGGACGATGCACATCGCCTGGGGGCGCATAATTACGCTGCCACCTCTGAAAAAGAAACCTTCAAAAAATACAATCGCAGCTTTGATTTGATTATCAACACCGTGTCTGCGCCGATTGATCTCAACGCTCACCTGCAGTTGCTGAAACGTGACGGAACTATGGTGTTGTTGGGTGTGCCTGACAAACCAGAAGCCATTCATGCCTTCCCTCTGATCGGCGGGCGTCGCAGTCTAGCGGGCTCTTTGATTGGTGGGATTCAAGAGACTCAGGAGATGCTGGATTTCTGTGCTCATCACGGAATCACCTCTGATATCGAGTTGATTAACATCGACAAAATCAATGAGTCCTATGAAAGAATGCTCAAGGGTGATGTGCGATATCGTTTCGTGATTGATATTGCTTCTTTGAAGTAAGACGCGTTCGTAAAATGATTATTCAGAGAGGGCGAGGAGTGATCCTCGCCCTTTTTTTGAGGCCTTTTCCAAGGTCTGGAAAGTGTCTGAAATCTCGACACTTTCCCTCTGAAAGTCTGACCAGTATTCAGCCAGTTCTTCGGTCTTTAAAGTTTCAAATATGAGCGGCCGATCTGCCTTCCGTGAACTATCACGGAGGATCACCATGGCTCTTATAAACTCAAAAACACTCTTGGTACTTTCCACGACATTTTTACTGGCAGCGTGCGGACCTGGGCTTCCCGTGTTGCCGGACGACCCGAATAACGAACCGACTGCCGAGATGCCTAGTGAAGGCAATAACTCGCAAGGCAGTACTGAAACTCCGGGGGTTGTTGAACCTCCCACGGTAACAACACCACCAACTCCGACTGTGCCTGACGAGGTTGTGGACGGGGACGAGGCGATTTTAAAACAGTACGACTATCTTGATCCAAACCATATCGTGCCGACAGCGGGATTGAAGGCGGCGGTGTTGTACTTCCATAAGAACAAGACCCAGTTTAAGAATCAGTCTGTGATCTCGGTTTTGGATTTCAGTCAGAAATCCTCGCAAAAACGCTGGTATTTTATCGATATGAAAACCGGGGCCGTGTGGAATGTGCATGTGTCCCATGGAAAAGGATCAGACAGCAACCATGACGGTTTTGCTGAAAAATTCAGTAACGTGTCTGGTTCGAATGCTTCTTCATTAGGGGCCTATAAAACCGCAGAAACCTACCAAGGCAGCAACGGCTACTCTTTGCGCCTGGATGGGCTGTCTTCCACCAACTCCAATGCGCGCTCTCGCGCCATTGTGGTTCACGGGGCCAGCTATGTTCAGGATTCAACTGTGATCCAGGGGCGCAGTTGGGGCTGCCCGGCGGTGTCCCAAGCCAACCGCGACAAGGTCATCAACCTGATCAAGGGCGGCAGTTTGCTCTATGCATTTAAATAGTAATTCAGTTCGTTTTTTTAAAGCTCATAGGACGACGGCATTCCTCCGATAAAAATCCTATGAGCTTCTTTTATTCTGTTCTTCTTTCGGTCTGACATGCCTTTGGTCGAGTTTTATAAACAGGACTTAGCATATTTGTATTTATTCCGAAACGAACCTCATGTTCGAGGCTCTCCGGCAACTCTATGTTAAATGCACTCTTGTCTTGTTGCTATTGGTGGCAGGAGGTTGTTCCCCTGTAGTTTCCCAGGTGAAACAACTGCTGACGCCCGCAGATGGCATTGCCGTTCCAGCGCCAAATATTGCCGGGCAGGTTTCGACGGAGTTCTTTGTTGATGGAAAATGTCACAGCAAGACCATCGACATTCAGTACTCTTTGGATGGCGGTACGAATTGGCAGTCCGCCAAAGAATCCATTGTCGTAAAAAACCTGGTTTTGGACTGTGAAACCAAAAAAGAATTTTCGTTCGCATTGGATCTTTCGGGTTATCCGCAAGTTTCCAAAGTGGGTCTGCGAAGTGTGATGCCGTCGGGGTATTCCAATGTTTTGGAAAAGACCATCGCCATCGACATGACCGCACCCACTGCCGTTTTGCAAGCTGAAGGAGCGATTACCAATCTGCCTAATCCAACAACAGTTTTGGAATTGATCACCACAGACAGCGATATTTTTCAAATATACCTTACCGATCAAAACACCTGTTTGAGTGGTGGTCAGTGGCGCAGCCTCGACAAGAACAGACTGCCATGGACCTTCGCTACCGAGGGCACGCAATCAGTTTACTATAAGGTTCAGGACTTTGCCCGGAATCAAAGTCCCTGTCAGTTGTTGACCTTGACTGTGGATAGTTCGGTGACAGCACCGACCGCTTTGGCACTGCTCTTTCCGCTGCAAAGTATTTCCAATGAGCTGACTCTAACTGTTCGAGTGGACGGGGTTGCATCAGGGGACACGGTATTTGTGTATTCAGCGGGCGATTGTAATCCCGCCTCTTTAATGGTTTCAGGACTTGCCGCGGGCAGCACCGCGACTCTAAATGCCACGATTTTGGGTTCTGATGGAGTCTATAGCCTTCATGCAAAACGTCGGAACAGTTTCGGAAATGAATCGGCCTGTTCCAGTGCCTCTTTGGCGTATTCACTGGATCGCATGGCACCCACGGGGCCTGCGGTCTTGGTCGCGGATACACCGGCGGTCGTAAACACCCAGTATGTGAATTTGGTTCTGGCAGCCGGAGACGGGCCGGAATTGATGCGTATATTCAATGATG
Organism: Bdellovibrio sp. HAGR004; assembly: GCF_055397015.1. Lineage (NCBI taxonomy): Bacteria > Pseudomonadati > Bdellovibrionota > Bdellovibrionia > Bdellovibrionales > Pseudobdellovibrionaceae > Bdellovibrio > Bdellovibrio sp. HAGR004. The sequence goes on from NZ_AP029176.1 coordinate 832,672, forward strand.
CCACCTGTTCGGTCGGGGGCTCTGCCTGGACTGCTTATGCACCTCAATATCCTGCCTGGAATATGGGGGCTGGTGATGGCGTCAAAAATATCAGTGTGGAGTTTAAAGATATCGCCGGGAATATTTCAACTTGCGCCAGTACTTCCGTGGCTTTGGATACAACACCACCGAGTTTGACCGGGCTTTCCAGCAGTACTACCGCAGTGCCGTCGCATACGTGGACTTGGGGGTGCTCTGAGCCTCCGTGCACTTATGATTTTGTCGTGGATGAATTCCCGACGGCAGAGCCCGGAAATAACTTTGTAGGCACCAATTCGTATGCGATTTCCGTGGGATCGCCGGACGCGTTTTATTACCTTCATATCCGGGCTAAAGATTCAGCCGGGAACATATCCACAACGGAACATTACCTGGCTGTTGTGGGTGACTTCCCGGATGCACCCAGCACGTTGACATTGTTGTCGCCCGCGACCCCTGTTTCCAATGTGAATGCGCCGTCAATTCAGGTCGCGGGGACCGCCAGTGGTAATATCATTTTCCTGCATGCAACAGTCGATTGCAGTGATGACCCACTGGCCAGTGTGACAGCGACAGGTTCTTCCGCCACACTGTCGCCATCGTTGTCGACGAATGGTATTTATAAATTTCATGCACGGGCTTTTAATGGAACAAATTACTCCAGTTGTTCTGCAGGTTCATTCAGCTACACCTTTGACAATTCACCGCCTGCAACCATGGCGGTGCTTGATGATGGGGCTATGGCACTGAAGTCATTCAGTCCTTATCTTTCCTGGGGCCCAGCCACGGACAATCTTTCAGGTATTTCCAAGTATGAACTGCAGATAAAGCTGGCTGCAACTCCATTTACGGTGGTTAAACCGTGGGTGTCCGTGGGGGATGTGCGAAGTTATACTTTTGCTGGATTAAGTCTTACCGCCGGTACTGCCTACAAAGTGGAGATTCGGGCCACGGACGCAGCGGGAAATGTATCTGCCGTGCTATCTTCAGATGGCTGGACAGCTCAGGCTGAAACGACATTGCCGGGTCCACTCTGTTTTACAAATGGGAATAATAAAGGAAGCGTGATGCAGTCACTACGCAGGGGAATGTCGCTTACTTGGGCGGAACCTTTACAGAGGTCGGCACCTGTCGGGGCGGATTGGTCCTGTTGAATTCTAGTGGTGAATTTGTTTCATCATTCAACGTGGCGGGGAGTGTGTCTGGAATGGTTTCCGACGGCTTCGGCGGTTACTATGTTCATGGTGACTTTGTGTATAAGCAGGGAGCTTATACAGCGGCCAATATCATCCGCATCAAGGCAGATAAGTCCGTTGATACAAGTTTGAGCCTGACAGCGAATGGGGTCATTAGTACAGCTATAGTTTTTGGAACAAACCTCTATATTTCAGGAAGCTTCTCAAGTATCAACGGGCAAGCAAGGACAGGTCTTGTTCATCTTGATATCACGGCTCCGAGCGCTCCGGTATTGATGGGATCCGCTTTTTCAGTCGGCGGCAGTATAAATGGAATGCACTATGAAAGCAGTGATAACAAGTTGTATGTGTATGGCTCTTTTACGAGCTTCGCCGGGCAAGGCAGAAAGTTTCTTGTAAGACTTTCGACCCCGGATACTTTAGGTGCAAGCCTGGATAATGGTTGGAGCCCGGTACTTAGTTCGACTGTGACGGATGTGGTGACAGTGGGCTCAAATCTTTTTATTGGCGGTAAGTTCACAACGGTCAATGGCAGCTCCAGTATTTTCCTGACGAAAATGAGCCTGGCAACGGGTGTGTTTACTCCGATAGGCACCTCTTTTTCTACCTCGACTTCCAGTTCATTTGCGATAACAAGCTTGTTTGAAAAAGGCGGGGACTTGTATGCGACTCAAAACTCAACCTTCAGCCGAATCAACACTTCCACACACGTTCCTTCCATTCTTAATTCCGGTGTTAGTGGCACCAGGGTCATTGGGGAGCTCGATTCTAAAATTTTACTTGGTGGTAGTGCCGGAGTTATTCGTGATGCGCTACCAGGCGTAAGTCCCCCGGTTTTTGGCGGCTATTTCATGTCAGTAAAAGGAGGCTCGGCAACGAAGATTGTACCTCTGGGTGGGGAATATCTCTTTGCGGGCAGCTTTATGACTATTGATAGCTTTGTGAACCGAAGCAATTTGGCAGCGGTGGATCTTGCCTCAGGCGGTCTTACTGCCTGGAGTCCATCTGCAAACTCCTACGTCAAAGATGTTATTAAATACAACGGTGATATTTTTGCGGTTGGAGGCTTTAGTTCCACATCAGGAGTGAACACCAGTTCGGTAACCCGACTTGATAGTGTTAATGGTAACGTGAAGCCGGCGAATATTGCAGCAGCAGGAGCCGTTAATGGAATTATAGCAAATGGCGACCTGGCGGTGTTGGCTGGATCATTTAGTGGTTTGAATAATAACAGTCGTACACGCATGGGGGCCGTGGATTTTTTGACGGGTGTGTTGGATTCCTGGGACCCATTCCCGTCAAGCACGGTTACCCAACTTGTGAAATTTGGTGCTGATAGGTTCATCGCAACTGGATCTTTCAATGTCATTGCCGGTGAAAGTCGGACGGGATTTGCGATATTCAATAACAATCTGCAGTTAGAGCCTCAGGTTATATCCGGTCATACCTCGTATACGCGGGTGGATGCTGATGCCGACAACCTCGTTATCAGCGGTGCGATCGTTGGTGGCACGCAAAGAAATTTGGCCTGCTTCGATAAGAATCTTAACCTGATTTGGAATACCCCAGAATCGAATGGTCTTGGAAGTATCAGCGTGAAGGTCGGAGACGCGCATATCTTTGTATCAAACAGTTCAGTATATCAGTATACGCTCGGGGCGGTTCCAGTTCCTGGTTATACTCTGGTGCGAACCCCCAAAGGGAGTTCGCTGAATATCGATGCATCCTGGTCGGCAAAGAGCAATGCCAATATAGTTCCACTCAGTGCCCAATCAGATAAGGTGCTGGTCGGAGGATCTTTTGATCGTGTCAACTTCCAGCCGCGCAGTGGCTTTGCGATTGTGCCGTTAGCTGGGGATGGAAGCCCCACTCAGTAGCTACAGAAGGCGAAGTTGCTCGCCGACCAGTTTCTTCAGGTTTTCGACGTAGCCAACGTATTCTTCCATATCCAAGCGTTCATCAGCGCGGACATGGGCGTTCGGAGAGTTGTAAGGGGTCAGTTCGATCACATCCGCGTGAGAGGAAATCGCGGAGAAGTTATTTTCTTCCAGAACTTGCATCAGGGCATCGAGGTCATGGCCTTCGTCGTCGTGGGGATATTCCAAACCACGCATTTCACAAAGAGCTTTCAGGAATTTTTCGCAGGCTTGTGCCAGGTTGTAGCCAACCAGGTCGTGCTGTTTTTCGTCGTTCAGGTGTTTTTTGGCGATGTCGAGATCGTCCTGGGCTTTGAGAATCATCGACTTGGCGTGCGCGCTCATGGTGGAGCTCCTTGGTGTTTGGTTCTCTTCCACTTTAGAGGCAGGACGTGGGTCTGGGCAAATAAAAAACCCACAGTTTTGAGGCTGTGGGTTTTTATTTTGATCTTTTTTAAAGAAGAATTACTTAGCTTCTTTAAGGTGACGATCGATGATTTCTTTGAAGTCCGCAAATGGATAAGCACCACGCAAAGAAACACCGTTGATCAGGAAGCCTGGAGTGCCGGAGAAGTTGAATTTACGAGCTTCTTCCATGTCCGCTTCGATACGCTTTTGCACAACTTCAGACTTAAGGTCTTTTTCAACTTTCTTCAGGTCCGCGCCTACTTTTTTAGCGAAGTCTTTCAAAGCGCCTTCCTTTTTAGTACGCAGGTCACCTTGGTTCTCAAACACTAGGTTGTAGAACTTTTCAGCTTTAGCGTGATCTTGAAGAGCGATCGCTTCGAAGTACTCAGCCGCAGGCATAGCCATTGGGTGGAAATCCAAAGGAAGGTGCTTGTAAACAACGCGAACGTCTTTTGGATAAGCTTTCATCACTTCATCAACAGTCGCGTGACCTTTAGCGCAGTATGGGCACTCGAAGTCAGAGTATTCAATGATCGTGATTTTAGCATCTTTAGGGCCAAAGATAACACGGCCTTCTTCGATAGCTGGTTTCAACGGATTTTTGAATTCGTCATCGCGTTTTTTGCCTTCTTCGGCAACAGCTTTTTCTTGAGCTTTACGTTGAGCATTCTGGGCGGCTTTGTTCACCACTTCGATGAATTGTTCAGGATCTTTTTCGATCGCTGCGAAAACGATGCTCGGATCCTTTTCTACTGCTTCCTTGAGTTGTTTAGCTGAAGGGGCACAATTTACCAGGGTAAGTGCCAGTGCTGAAATTCCAAATAACTTAAGTGCTTTCAATGTCTTCCTCCAAGATGGATGATTGTAATTTTTTGAGCCCCTTTATATTGACATCATTTTCAGTTTAGAGGGAAGGAAAAAATCCCGGTCCAAGGTCCTGCTAATCAGGACTTGTCTCACTCTGGGACCCCTTTAAACTGAGTTCTATGAATAAATCAAATTTCCTTTTAACAATGTTCGCTCTTATGTTTCTTGGCGGCACGGCGCATGCTGGTTTGCTGTTTAACTATTCTCAACTGGCCCTGAAAGATCTGGATCAAATGAACAAGTTGGTCAGTGACAAGGTGACTGAGTCCAAAAAGTCATCCAGCGGCAAAGTGGTGCCTTTGAAAGAGGCACTTCAAGCTGTGTATTCTCGTCCTAACGATGATGAGATGATCGAAAAAATCGTGTCACCTTTGCGTTCAAACCTCGATGAGTTGGAGTCCTGGGAAAAAACGATCAGTCAACTTACTGACGAAGCCATCAATGCTCTGAAAAATCCTCGGGCTTTTAAACCCGTCGTCCAAACAACCTACGTCGTTTTTCTTGAAAATCTATTGTCAGAGATCAAGCCCTATATCAAGAATGACGGATTTGAAAGAAAGATTGCCGAGCGCATTCGGGATGCAAAAATCCAAGTTTCTAAAGAAGCGGTCGGTGAAAGAAAGCTGCGTATGATGAAGGACACAACGTCTCCGTCCGAAATTGCGGGCAAAATTCTGACTGAATCTTCTCAAGCTCCAACCGAAAAACCGGCAGATTCTGCCGCCTCCGAACAGTAATTTCCCTCGACTTGACCGGGCCCAAGTCCGATTCGACTCTGGGCCAGCGTCAAACGATAGATCTCCTCAAGTCCTCAAAAATCGCCTCAAATTGACTCAAGTTCTAATGAACTCCTACCGATAGAAACACCATGTGGGCTGGATGCCCTTGAGCAATTAGGAGGATTCGATGTTTCTGCAAGGCGATTTGCAATTAGTGTTTGATGCTCTCTACAGCGTAGGGGCGATCGACCCTGTATTGAAGTTGGATTGGAGTGAAGTGACGAAGGAGATGATGGCAAACCCACAAATCCTGAGCGACGCTTTTCAGACAATCAACGGCTGCCGCGGCGACAAAGATCTTCTGATTCAGAAGCTCCACATGATGGACCCAAGGTCCGTGAATTATATCGCTATGGAGGTGGCCCGTGAGTTTTGTGAGTTCCAGGATCGCACAGAGTTGCACTAAGGTTCTTTGCCTGTTGTTGTTTTCTTCTGTAGCGAATGCGTGGGAAGTGGACTTCTCCCGTCGTCAGGTCGAATTCAATAAAGTCAAAAATGAAGACCGTCTTCCGGCCAGTGTGCAGGAGGATCAATCCGTCAATATTCTAAGCAAGGTCTTTGATTCGGTAGAGCCGACTCAGGACATCGTTATCATGAATACGGACAAGGGCTTTGTGCCCGAGCAGGTGCGCCTTAAAAAGGGGGGTAACTACCGGGTTCATATCGTGAATGTGAACAGCAAGGAAAAGAACGTCAGCTTCGTGCTGGATGCATTTTCCGAGCACCACAACACGGTGTTTGGCGAACAAAAAACTTTCTTTGTGAATCCAAAGACCGATGGAATTTTCTCTTATCAGTGCCCTGAAACCGCGGTGCAGGGGAAGTTCATCATCTATTCAGATTCGGCTGCGGCAGACCGCAAGCCCGCATCGAACTAATCTTTAGTGAGGAAAGGCACCCATGTCTGATCAGTCGAACGTTTTCAAACAGACCATTCAGCAGAATCTCGGTCCTGTTGCGAAATACCTCGAAGACAAGGGTGTGTCGGAAATTCTTGTAAACGGCCATAAGGAAATCTTTGTGGAAAGAAAAGGCAAACTCGAAAGGGTTGCGGAATCTTTCCCGTCAGAAGATGATCTGCGTGCGGCGGTCAACAGTATCGCGCAAAGCGTGGGAAGACGTATCGACGATGAATCGCCTCGTCTGGATGCGCGTCTGCCGGATGGTTCGCGTATTGCGGCGGTGATCCCGCCCATGTCGCGCAAGGGAACAACTCTTTCCATTCGTAAGTTCACCAATAACAAAATCACTTTCGCCGACTACATCAAGTTCGGAGCGATCACCGAAGATGGTGCGCGCTTCCTGGATATTTGCATGTTCCTTGGCAAGAACATCATCGTCAGCGGTGGTACCGGCTCTGGTAAAACCACGCTGTTGTCATTGCTGTGCACGCGCATTCCGAAAGGTCAGCGTGTGATGGTGATTGAGGACTCTTCCGAGCTTCAGGTCGACTATGAGCACGTGGTGATGTTTGAAACCCGCCAGGCCGATGCGGCCGGCAAGGGGGAAGTGACGATCAAGGACTTGCTCAAGTCCGCTCTGCGTTTGCGTCCCGACAGAATCATTGTGGGGGAGGTTCGTTCCAGTGAAGCGATGGAACTTCTTAATGCGATGAACACCGGTCACAAAGGCTGTATGGGAACGGTCCACGCCAACACGCCCGAAGATGCGATTGTGCGTTTGGAAGCCCTGGCTCAAGGGGGCGACGCCAAGGTCAGTGAGAAGGCTTTGCGCTCTCAAGTGTCTTCGGCGATCGAAATTATCATCCAGGTCTCGCGTTTTTCCGATGGATCTCGACGTATTGCGGCAATCAGCGAAGTATGCGGATTCAATGCAGATGGTTCATACAACGTGATTCCGATCTTTGAAATGTCGCGCCTAACACGCCGTCCCGACGGAACGTTGGAAGGCAAGCTGATCCCAACCGGAAACGTTCCCTCGTTTATGGAAGAGATCATCGACAATAACCTCCCATTCCCCAAATCCAAATTTACCAAAGCCGCTTAAAGCGGTGAAAACCGCCCCATCGACTGCGTTGTCGGGCCTTCCGCTTCACTCCGACGTGCTGGGAGCACGCCTCCGCTGCGCGAAACGCCCTCCGCCTTGCGCTGGAACGGTTTTGACCGCTTTACCTTAAAAGGTGCCTGGTTGTTTTTTCTGGCGATATTGCGTCATGATTGTGACGCGGGTGCTCTTTTTCGAGTGAAAAGAGGGTGTGTTTTTTTGTGTTTAAAGAGTGGGAAAACTAGGCTAAGACCTACTTCGTGCACTTTAGTTGTAAGATTTCAAACGCAGTTTTAACCGTTCTGGAACAGCAAGGCGAAGACCTTAGCCAGCTGTATGAGCAGGCCCATCTTCCGATGGAGCTGCTCAAGGACTCGTCGTATTGGATGACGGCGCCAGAAATGGAAAATTTTCTGGAGTCGGTGCTGCGTCTTCCCCTGAAAAGAGAAGAAAATATTCTGCAGCGGGCAGGGCATGAAGGCCCGGAGCTGCGTGCCTGGGGTGTGCTGGATAGCGTTCTGCGCATGATGCCGCATCCTCAGGAGATCTTCAATCAGCCGGAACAGTTCCTGTCGTACTTTATTTCTCCGAAACCGCCGATTGAAAATCTTCGTCGTGACGAAGTTAGCATCTCTTTTGATCTGCCACTTCCGGCAGAGCAGTACCCTTTGGTGACGACATACCTGAAATCGGCCTTTGAGTCGTTGCCAGTCTATGTCGGTCAACCGCCGGCGGTCTGTCACTGGGAAGGCATCACGATCCAGTTGAACTGGTCCACACAGCAGAGTTCGATCTTCAGTGAAAGCGTCGGACATCAAGTCAGTCCGGCCTTGTTCCAGAGTCTGATTGACGATCTTCAGCGCACTCAGCGTGAGCGTGAGGATCTGCAAAAATACGTCGGCGATCTGGAAGAAAAAATCCGCACAATTGAAAAACAGAATCTGAAAACCTCCACGGGAGTGCAGGCGGAGGAAGCCACGAATAATGCTTCTTCCCTGTTGCCTCACGAAGGATCTCTGTCACACTTGAACTTTGACAGCGAAACACCGGGGTATGTTCTGAGTCAGAATCTGGCTCGCTTGCACGACTACATGGTGCGAGCGCAGCAACTGATCACCATGCTCGCTGCTCAGGGGAAAATGACCCCGGCGGTGAAAGAGGCCATGCGCCGAGTGGACTGGGAGTTCGTCAAGACCCAGTATCCACGTACGGTCTTTGAAAGCATGGACTTGGTAAAGAAAACTATGAATAAGAACGCCGAGAAGGAAGGAACTCATCATGTCTGAAATTATCAACATCGTCTCTCGTGAAATTCTTGATAGCCGTGGCAACCCAACTGTTGAGGTTGAGGTGACCACTGCAGATGGCAACATGGGCCGTGCTGCGGTTCCATCTGGAGCGTCCACGGGTGCCCATGAAGCTTGCGAGCTTCGTGATGGCGACAAAAACCGTTTCCTTGGCAAAGGCGTTTTCAAGGCTGTGGATAACGTTCGGGAGAAGATCGCTCCGGAAATTATCGGTCTGCAGGTGACTGAACAAACATACATCGACAAAATCCTTCGCGATATCGATGGCACTGAAAATAAATCAAACTTGGGCGCAAACGCGATTCTGGGTGTTTCTTTGGCGGTGGCAAAAGCCGCAGCCGCTGACTGCAATCTTCCGTTGTATCGTTATGTGGGTGGTTCTCAGGCGACTCGTTTGCCGGTTCCGTTGATGAACGTCCTAAACGGTGGTGCGCACGCGAACAACGGCCTGGATATTCAGGAATTCATGGTTGTTCCGACTGTGAATAACTCCTACGCTGAATCCCTGCGCGCCGGTGCAGAGATCTTCCACACGCTGAAAAAGATTCTGGCGAAAAAAGGTCTTTCCACAGCAGTGGGTGACGAAGGTGGTTTTGCTCCGAAATTGGGTTCCAATCAGGAGGCTTTGGATTTGTTGATGAACGCGATCGTGGACGCTGGTTATGATCCAGGTCAAAACGTGTTCCTGGCTTTGGATGTGGCATCCACTGAAATGTACAAAGACGGTAAATACGAATGGCAAGGTGGCCACATCAGCCCAGCAGAACTTCTGGGTATCTACAAATCATGGGCTGAGAAATACCCACTGGTTTCCATCGAAGACGGTTTTGCTGAAGACGACTGGGATTCCTGGGTGAAGGCGACATCTGAGATGGGTTCCACCATGCAGCTGATCGGTGATGACTTGTTCGTGACCAATCCAAAACGTCTGCGTATGGGCCTTGAGAAGAAAGCCGGAAACGCCTTGCTTGTGAAAGTAAACCAAATCGGTACTTTGTCTGAAACGTTTGATGCCGTGAATTTGGCGCAAAGAAACAAATATCGCACGATCATGTCTCACCGTTCTGGTGAAACCGAAGACGTGACGATCGCTGATTTGTCCGTGGCATTGAACTGCCATCAGATCAAAACCGGCAGCTTGTGCCGTGGCGAAAGAACCGCGAAGTACAACCAGCTTCTGCGCATTGAAGAAGACTTGGGCGGTATGGGTCTTTACTGGGACAAAGCAGCTTTCAGATAGTCTGCAAAAAAAGAGAACTTAAAAAGCCCTGTGAGGTCAAAATCACAGGGCTTTTTTTTATTTCAAACCTAGTTTGGTGGCGATGCGTGTTCCGTAGTCTGGATCGCATTTCATGAAGTGGGCGATGTTTCGGCGTTGCAGTTCTTCGGGGATCGACTTCATGGTGCCTGCTATGTTGGTGGTCAGGCGGTCTTTTTCGGCTTCACCTAGAATGCGGTATAAGTTCCCGGCTTGCGTAAAGTCATCATTGTCCTTGTGAGAGTCGTGGCGATCCAAAGTGCCTGACAAGGCCAGAGCGGGTTCGCGCACGGAGGCGTCTTGCACAGGTCCACCAAAGCCGTTGGGTTCGTAGTTGTCTAAGCGGCCGCTGTTGCCGTCAAAGCGCATGGCTCCGTCGCGGTGATAGCTGTTTACTTCCGAGTGCGGTCGATTTACCGGCAGGTACTGATAATTGACTCCCAGTCGATAGCGTTGGGCATCCGGATAGGCAAACAATCGTCCTTGCAGCATTTTATCCGGAGAGAACCCCACTCCCGGAGGCACATTGCTAGGCGAAAAGGCGACCTGCTCCACTTCCGCAAAATAGTTTTCTGGATTGCGGTTAAGTTCCAGCACGCCCACATCCATCAGGGGGAATTCCTTGTGTGGCCACACCTTGGTGAGATCGAAGGGGTCGAAGCGGAATTGTTCAGCCTGACGTTCGCTCATGATTTGTACCTTCAAAGCCCACTTGGGGAACTCGCCGCGCTCAATAGCTTCAAAGAGATCACGACCTGCATAATCCGGATCTGTACCGGCCAGTTCAACGGCTTTTTCGACAGACAGATTTTTAATTCCCTGCATGGATTTGAAATGGAACTTCACCCACACGCGTTCGTTCTTGTCATTGATAAAGCTGAAGGTGTGGCTGCCATAACCATTCATAAAGCGATAGCCATCGGGAAGGCCGCGATCGCTGAACAAGATTGTGATCTGATGAAGGGCTTCGGGCGCATTGGCCCAATAATCCCACATACGCACAGGGTTTTTGTAACCGGTCTGCGGATCGCGTTTTTGTGAATGAATAAAGTCCGGGAATTTTAAAGGATCACGTTCAAAGAACACCGGTGTGTTGTTGCCGACAATGTCCCAGTTGCCCTGTTCGGTGTACAGCTTCAAGGCAAAGCCACGGGGGTCTCGTTCCGTATCGGCCGAGCCTTTTTCGCCCGCAACGGTTGAAAAGCGCAGGAAGGCAGGAGTCTTCTTGCCGATGTGAGAAAAGATTTTTGCTTTAGTAAAGCGGGTGATGTCGTGAGTGACAGTGAAGGTGCCGTAAGCTCCAGAACCTTTGGCATGAACCACGCGTTCGGGAATGCGTTCGCGGTTAAAGTGGGCCAGCTTTTCAATCAGATGGTAATCCTGTAAGGCCACCGGGCCACGGGGGCCGGAGGTCAGACTGTGCTGATTTTCAGAAACGGGTATACCTGCTGTTGTCGTCAGTGTTTTTCTGCTCATGGAATTAAGCTCCTTTTACGGGAAGGGAAAAAAGTTTCATCAAGGCTGAAATGCGACGAAGAAAACGGGGGCGGTCCGACAGACGTTCGGAATCCAGATCCGCCAGCAATGCCGCAACTTCATGGCGTCCAAAGGCTTCGGCAAAGGTCAAAGCCGTTTGCCCTTTGGGATTCACTGCATGCGGATCGGCTCCGGCGCGAAGCAGTTGCTGGGCAATCTGTTTGTGGCCCTTAAAAGCCGCACCCATCAGGATGGTGTTGCCTGAATCATCGCGAGAGTCCACATCTGCATGGCAGGAAATCAGAAGGCTGACCAAGGCCAGGTGCCCATTGTAGGCTGCCAGCATCAGCAGGGAATACCCCTTGTGATTACGCAAATTGGGATTTCCCAGGTTCTCCAAATACTCCAGGACCTCGGCATATTGACCCTCGCGCACAGACGCAAAAATCGGGTCTTCGATCTGCGCCGTTTTAAGATAGTCGGACCATGTTCTCATAACACCTCTCATGCCGCTAAGATCGGTGATTTCCATGAATAAATCGAATCGATAAAAGTCATCTATGTTATTGATTTTATCTATGGGTGAAGAGCTGGACCTAGGCCTCAGTCCTGTAGCCACACACCCAAGATCTGGCTAGAATAAATTCATGTCTTACACTCAGTTTGCAGTAGGTTTGCGACGTTTTCTAAACAGCCCGGGAAAAGTAGCCGTAGCTTGTCTGGCGGTCTTTTCCACTTCCATCGTTGTGAATGGCAATGCCTTCCGTCTATGGGGTCTGCACCGGGATTTCGATCGTATTACTTATGAGATTCAGCAAACGCGTCAGAATATTGCAGCGTTGTCGGGGCAGCTCAAACAAGCCAAAGACCCCGCGTTTATCGAGCGTCAGGCCCGTGATAAATTGGATCTGGCGGGCGAACACGACCTTGTCTTTGTTTTCCCTGAACAATAGTCTGTAGCTCGTCGCATTATCTAGTGCAAACCGCCTATAATAGAAATAGTATTCCTGCTCTATTAGAGGATACTTTTTTAAGTGAATCTAGGGGTTTATATGCTTGAGAATCAAATGCTTGATTGGACTAAAGAATCTCTTCACACGCTTCGCCTTCGTTTGGGTTGGAGCCGTTCTGATCTGGCCCGTCGTTTAAATTGTTCATCTTTGGATGTTGAAGCGCTTGAAGCGGGCCACCGCTCTATAGAGGGAGCCTTGAAGGGTCAATTGGAGATCCTGCTTCGTCAGGCGGAGGCTTGCTGTGATGAGGTCATGTACACACCAGCTGCTGAAGCTGAGTTGGATAAAAAGGCCTTGGAACAGATCGACTTTTCCCGCGTGAAAGCCGACTTGGAATAAGCATCAAGCATCGACATTCGGGCCCCTGCGGTGTAGACCTTAGGTTTTACATCCGGAGGTCCTCATGAAAAAACTCTACCTCATTGACGTCAGCGCCATGTTCTTTCGCGCTTATTATGCGATTCGTCCGCTGTCGTCACCTTCAGGATTGCCAGTCAATGCCATTTACGGCTTCTTGGCGATGATCATCAAGCTGCTCAAGGAAGAAAAGCCTGAGTACCTGGTGTTCTGCTATGACCGTAAAGAACCTTCTTTCCGTAAAACGATGTATGAGGCCTACAAAGCTCACCGTACGGAAATGCCTGATGAGCTGGCGCAACAGGTGCCTTACATCAAAAAGCTGGCGGACTTACTGGGAATTCCTTCCTTTGAAGTGGAATCCTTTGAGGCCGACGATATCATTGGAACTGCCGCCAAATGGGGCCGCCGCAATGGCATGGAAGTTTTCATTGTCAGTGGTGATAAAGACTTCGGGCAGTTGGTTGATGATCACATCATTCTTTACGACACTATGAAAGGTGTCCGTTACGATGCCCAGGGTGTCTTTGAAAAATGGGGCGTGCGCCCTGATCAATTCATAGACTATTTGGCAATTGTGGGTGACACCTCAGACAACGTGCCTGGAGTGAAGGGTATCGGAGAAAAAGGAGCTATCAAGCTTCTGGAGCAGTTTAAGCACGTAGAGGATATCTACGAAAACATCGACAAGGTTGAAAGCAAGAGCGTCCGAGAAAAGCTGCTGGCGTCGAAAGAAAATGCTCTTTTGTCCAAAAAGCTGGTCACGATTTCTCTGGATGTGCCAATGCCGGATGATCTGGCGGCGTACAGATTAAGACCTTTCCATACAGAAGAGCTCAAAGCACTATTGCATGAGTTGAACTTCAAGAGCTTTGAAAAGAGCTTGTTTGGAACTGTTTCCGAAACAGCCCCCGCGACACCACCTCCTGCGGCAGTCTCAAAAGAGCTGGTGACGGCAGCGCCTGTCGGGACGACCTCGTCTGAACCAGATGACGTGGTTCCGACACTCGTGATCGCCAAGGATGAAAGAAACTTCGTTGAAAAAAGCCTGAGCACACGCGAGCTTGCCGAGATTTTGAGTGAAAAACAGAACTTGTGGGGCTTTGCTAATGTTCGCGGTGTTTTTGTTGGCACCGAGACCGAGATCATTGAGGTGTCTGACGCAGAATTTTTGGGCAAGTTGACAGACACCTTCCAGATTCAATGGCACGGATATGACCTGAAAAGTTTCTGGCACAAAATCGGTGCACGAACTCCGACGGCGGCATGGGATTCTCAGTTGGCGGCCTATGTACTGAAAGCCGGAGACACATCAGATTTCGGTAAGATCTACACGCGTTTCATGGCAGATGTTCTGCCAGAATTGGCATCGCCGGCGTATTTGTACAATGCACATTTAAACTTTGCCAAAACTCTTCAGGATCAACTGAAAAACGTCCAGGGCGAAAAAGTCTATCGTGAGTTGGACCTGCCACTGGCCCGGGTGCTTCTGTCCATGGAGCGCTATGGTGTGCGGATTGATAAAGAGCTGCTTGCGCAACAAAGTGCGGATCTGGCCAAAGAAATTTCCAGTTTGGAAGAAAAGATCCATGCCGCCGCGGGAGAGTCCTTCAATGTCGGAAGCCCCAAACAGCTGGGCGTGGTCTTGTTTGAAAAACTGGGGCTGCCAGCGGGTAAGAAGACGAAAACAGGCTATTCGACGGACGAGGAAGTTTTGCTGGGGCTGGATCATCCGATCGCCAAATTGGTTTTAAGCTGGCGTGAACTGTCGAAACTGAAATCCACTTATGTGGATGCTTTGCCAGCCATGATTGATCCGAAGGATGATCGTGTGCACACCAGCTTCAATCAGGCTTTAACGACCACAGGACGTCTTTCCAGCACTGCGCCCAATCTGCAAAACATTCCCATTCGAACAGAGCGCGGTCAGCAGGTGCGTAAGGCCTTCATCGCGGCTCCTCGCATGAAACTTCTTTCTGTCGATTATTCGCAGATTGAACTGCGTATTTTGGCGCACATTTCAGAAGATCCGAATATGTGTAAAGCGTTTGCTGATGATCTGGATATTCATGCGGCGACAGCCTCTGAAGTCTTCGGAGTTCCTTTGAAAGATGTGACTTCCGAACAGCGTCGCTCCGCCAAGGCGGTGAACTTCGGGATCGCTTATGGGCAGGGAGCTTTTGGTTTGGCAGAAAACCTGGGAATCTCCAGAACTGAAGCCAAGGACATTATCGAACGCTACTTTAATCGCTTCAAGAATGTGCGTGAGTATATTGATGGCACGGTAAAAATGGCGCACGAAAAGGGCTACGTGGAAACTCTGTTCGGCCGCCGTCGTTATATCGAAGAGCTTCAATCAAAGAACATGGCCCTAAAGAAGTTCGGTGAACGGGCAGCCATCAATGCTCCCATTCAGGGGACTGCCAGCGATCTGGTGAAAAAGGCCATGATCGAAGTGTTTGAAAAAGTGCCTGTGCGCATGCTGTTGCAGGTGCATGACGAGTTGATCTTTGAGGATTTTGAAGAAAGCTTAAAGAAGCACACACCTCAGTTGGTCTCTATCATGGAAAATGTGGTGAAGTTGAAAGTGCCTCTGAAGGTGAATTACGCCATTGGCAACAACTGGGACGAGGCCCACTAAGCCGGCCTTGCAGGGGGAGGGAAACTATTCTGTTTCCCAACCCACCACGCGCCCGCCTTCAAAGTAAACGTATCGCGTTTCTTTGCGATAGCCTTCGGGGGCGGAGACAAATTTCTGGTACTTCCAGCGTTCGTTCTTATAGATCGGATTTCCGGACACTTCGACACTCATGGGGTCTCCCCAGGATCGTTTCACATAATCCTGGGGCATGCCCACGGCGATGTCCTGGGTTTCGATCAGGCTTTTCATCTCCTCTTGGGGAGCTTGTGCCCGGCTCCAGACATTGTTGCGATTGATCCATTGTTGACGTCCTTCAATGGAAGGTACCGACAGAAACTCAATCTTTTCGGCGTCATTCTTCAGCCAGGGCAGGATTTTTGAGTACTGTTCGCGCTCTTTGCGCGAGGACAGGCTTCTTTCCAGCTGGCGAACCTGCTGACGATTGCGGATATCCTGCAGGTCTTTGCTGCTCAGATAGGCGGGGTCTTTGCCCAGTTCGTAGGCGGTCTGGCGTGTTTCGCGATCATAGCTGCCGCGATCTGCTTGATCGCTGTAGCGGATGTCTTCAGGACTGCCTGCGTATCCACTTTCTGCGGAACGATGGAAATTTGCACAACCCGACAAGGCCATTGCGGCCACCAATACCGAAATCAATACTCTCATTAAAAACTCCTACCTTTTAATGCTAGCCGATGGACTTCTGTTTATAAATTGTTCTTGCGGCGTATTTGATTCCTTCCTTACAATCGTCTTGGGGGAATGCAGTTGGCTGAACAGGAAAACACGACCAAAGTTGAGGAAGAGATCAAAGATGGCGCCGCCGAAGGGGAAGGCGAAGATTTGATGTCCTTGGAGTCCTTGGACTCTGTTTTGGCCGAAGAAGATCCGGAGTTTGCCAAATCCCTGAATGAAATTGGTCCCGATGTGGAAGGGGCCGGTGAGATCTACGAAGAGGGTCTTGAGCTGGAGTACACTCTGGCGGAAGAGGAAAAGGTGTGGCAGTCAGCCACGGGCTTGCGTGCGAAGCTTTTAAAAGTCCTCCCTTTTCTCCCCAAGCTTTCCTACAAGATCAAGATGAAGCGCACGGGCCTGCGTCTGAGCTTTAGAAAATTCAAAGAACAGTTGCGCCATCGTGTTCTGAACGCGGGGCCATTGACGGTTGCCTGGTTGAAAAGGCTTCTGGCAGGGTTCAAAAAAAGTGTGGGTGAAGGCCTGGCGGCGTTCAAGGGTTACTCCTTGATCAAAAAACTAAGCCTGGTGGGGCTGATTGTGGCGACCGGGGCCGGCGGATTTGTTTTGTATCGGGTCAGCACCAAGGGGCTTTTGCCACACAGTGAAGATCTGTTTGTTCGGTCTTTGGCGGATTGGTCGTCACAGCGATATCAATACGACCCCAAAACAGAGACAGAGCCTTTTTACGATTCCACCCGGGCCGCTCAGAATATTTTCCTGATGAAACGAATGGTGGTGAATCTGCGTCGTTCCGGTGAAGCCGGATCAAACCCCATGGGAGCATTCGAGTTCTACGTGGAAGGCGCGGCCTCTGATGTCGTCGTGGAAATCAAAGACCGCGAAGCGGAAGTGGAGGACTTGTTCCTAAGGACGATCGAAGAGATGACGTTCGATCAGGTTTCCTCGGCGGAGGGCAAGCAGGCTCTTTGCGATCGTTTGCGCAAAGACGTGAACAAGATTCTGACGAAAGGTTATGTTCGTCGCATTTTTATAAAAACGGCCATCGTTAAACCTTAAAAGCCGCCAGATCGATATTGTAATACTTCAGGCGGTCATGCAGGGTGCTTTTCGGCATTCCCAGATCCTGAGCCGTTCGGCGCTGATTGCCGCGATTGGCTTCCAGACGCTTTATGATCATCTGCTTTTCAATTTCCTTGATGACCGGGATGTCATTGGTGACCCGCTCTTCTGTTTTTTCCAGCAGAGTTTTATCCAGCAGCTTTTCGATATGACTTTCCGTAATATGAGTGCGCGGGTACAGGGCTGCTGCCCGGCTGACCAGATTCTTCAGTTCACGAATATTTCCCGGCCACGGATGTTTTTTCAGGCGGACAATCGCACCATGGGAAAAGCGCACACGCATTTTTTTGGCAAAACTGTACAGCAGCTCTTCAAAGTCCTCCATGCGCAAAGCCAATGCTGGTGGCGCAATGGTGACAACGTTTAAGCGGAAGTACAAATCAGATCGGAACAAACCTTCACGAATTTTTTGCGCCAGGTTCTGGTGGGTGGCGGCGATGATGCGAACGTCCGTGCGCACGTTGCGATCGGCCCCCACGGGGCGAATTTCATTGTTTTCCAAAGCGCGTAACAATTTGGCCTGCAAGCCATAAGACAGATCGCCGATTTCATCCAGAAAAAGGGTGCCCCCGCGAGCGGCTTCAAAGGCCCCTTTGCGGTCGTTGATGGCACCAGTAAAGCTTCCTTTGATATGCCCAAACAACTCACTTTCGATCAGGGTTTCACTTAAAGCGCTGCAGTTCACGCTGACAAAGGGCCCCTGGCTGCGATTGCTTTGTTCGTGCAGGGCATGCGCAATAACATCTTTGCCGGTTCCAGACGGGCCCAAAATCAAAACAGGGAATTCAGTTTGCGAGACGTTGGAAAGGGCCTGCAGTTCTTCATTCCAGACTTCGTTGCGGCTGGTAATGGGGAAGGGATTGGTGGTTTGCTCCTGAGTCAGGAACAAGAACTCCTGATCTCCCAGACGAATCACATCACCGTCGCTAAGAAAGGCCTCCATGACACGTGCATCATTAACAAAGGTTCCCGTGGTCGAGCGCAAATCGCGAATCAGATAGGATTGATCCTTTTTTTCGATGCGAGCATGGCGATCTGAAACATCCACTCCCAGGACCTGGAGTTGGCAGTTTGAATCCTTGCCCAGAGTTGAGAAGTCCTGAAGGCTGAGGGTTTTTCCGTTTTCATCCATAGTTTTCAAAAAGGCTTGTGACATGGGGTCTCCTGCTTAAAAAATGTCCAGCATAAGTGCTGGTTTTGATGCTTTGGGCCTTTTCAAGTCCCTGGCCAGGCTGGGATCAAATATAAGAGGGGCTCGGGGTTTTTCGACTCACCAGATTATCGGTGAGGAGACTTGATTCCGAGAATTGAGAAAAGGGGTGAGCTTTGATAGTCTTGGCTATGCCAAAGACGATTCAATTCATTAAAAGTGCCGTTCTGGAAAAAGACTTCCCTGTACACAAAAAAGCAGAAGTGGCCATCGCCGGTCGCTCCAATGCTGGAAAGTCGTCTTTCATCAATGCCCTGACCAAAAACAAGATCGCCAAAGTCAGTTCGACGCCGGGTAAAACTCGTCTGCTGAACTTCTTTGAATTGGATCAGTCCTATGTACTGGTGGACATGCCAGGGTACGGTTTTGCGGCTCGTTCGGGCGATGAAATGCGTGAATGGCATCGCATGATTGAAACTTATTTGATGAATCGAGAGAATCTGCGTGGTCTGGTGCTGGTGATGGATATTCGCCGTGCGTGGACCCAGGATGAGGAACTCTTGAAAGAATTCTCTGAAAGACGTGGTTTTCCTTTGGCGGTTGTACTGACCAAAGCCGACAAAATGTCCCGCAGTCAAATGTTGCAGGCGACAGCAAAAGTCAAAAAGGCTTCAGGCCTCAGTGCTGTGTTTCCGGTGTCCTCTTTGAAAAAGGAAGGGCAGGACGCGGTCGAGGAATATATTTATGAAAATTGGGTAAAAGAATGAAAATTGTTGGCGTGATTCCCGCTCGTTTTGGCTCTACACGATTTCCCGGAAAACCTCTGGTGAACTTGAAAGGCCGCCCCCTGATTCAGTGGACGGTGGAAGGAGCCAAGAAGTCGAAACTTCTGAGCGAGGTGATTGTCGCCACCGATCACGAGGGCATCAGGGCCGCTGCGGAAGCGGTGGGTGTTAAAGTCGTGATGACTGACAGTGACCTTCCGACGGGAAGTGATCGTATTCATGCCGCAATCAAAGACGTGCCCTGTGATGTTGTTGTCAACATTCAAGGGGATGAACCGCTGGTAACTGGCGAGCTGATTGACCGTTTGGCGCAGGTCTTTGTGGACGACCCGAAAATGGACATGGCTACGCTGGCTCACCCAATCAGCGCGGAAGAATTGCAGTCACCCAATTCAGTCAAAGTGGTCACAAACTTCCGTGATGAGGCTCTTTATTTCAGCCGGTATGCCATTCCTTATTCGCGCTTGTCTGCGCTTGAAGCTGGCACGATGGACGGGTGTCTCAAGCATATTGGCATGTATGCTTATTCCAAAGGTTTTTTAAAGCAGTTCTGTGAAGCTCCTCCGGCCCTCATCGAAAAAGCCGAGAGTCTGGAGCAGCTTCGTGCACTGTATTTAGGCGCTAAAATCAAAGTTATCAGAGTCAAGGAAGCCAGTGTCGGGGTGGATACTCCCGAGGATCTGGCGCGACTCGAAAAACTCTTAAGCTCACAGGGGATGTAATGGCGAAGAGAAAGGCAACCACCAGGGTTTCAACCGCAAAGTCGACGAAGAAGGCTTTGAAGCAGAAATTTATTTTTGTCACCGGGGGCGTTGTTTCCTCGATTGGCAAGGGGCTGACAGCAGCAAGCCTTGGGGCATTGCTGGAAGGCCGCGGTCACAAAGTGACCATCATGAAGTTTGATCCTTATTTGAACGTGGACCCTGGGACAATGTCGCCGTTGCAGCACGGTGAAGTTTATGTCACCGAAGACGGTGCTGAAACCGACTTGGATTTGGGTCACTATGAGCGCTTCACTTCTGCACTGATGAATCGGTCCAACTCTGTGTCCACCGGTCAGATTTATGACACGGTTTTAAACCGTGAAAGACGCGGGGACTATCTTGGGGGGACGGTTCAGGTCATTCCGCATATCACTGATGAAATCAAAGCACGTATTTATGAAGCGGCTCAAGGCAGCGAGATCATTCTGGTAGAGATCGGCGGAACGGTCGGGGATATCGAAGGTCAGCCGTTTTTGGAAGCCATCCGCCAAATGCGCAATGATGTGGGCATGGAAAACTCAGTCCTTGTGCATGTGACCTATGTCCCTTATATCGCTGCGGCGGGAGAGCTAAAGTCCAAACCAACCCAGCACTCGGTGAAAGAGCTGCGTGAAATCGGTTTGCAGCCGGACTTCCTGGTTTGCCGAAGTGAGAAAGTCATTGATGATAATCTGAAGGCCAAAATTGGGCTGTTCTGTTCTGTAAAACCTGAAAATGTCATTGCCGCGCAGGACAGTCGTTTCATTTATGAAGTCCCACTGTCTTTACACAAAGAAAAACTGGATGAATTGATTATTGCTCGTTTGGGTCTGTCTGCTGGCAAGCTGAATTTAAAAGGCTGGCAGAATCTGGTGAAGATTTTGGGGAACCCGGCTCATACCGTCAAGATTGGTGTGGTTGGAAAGTATGTCGACTTAAAAGAGTCCTACAAGTCTTTGCATGAATCCTTGGTTCACGGGGGCGTGGCCAACAATGCCCGTGTGGAAATCATCTATGTCGATTCAGAAAATGTGAATGAAAAAACGGTGAATTCCTTGCTGGGTAAAGTGGACGGAATTCTGGTGCCGGGTGGTTTTGGAACCCGTGGAGTGGAAGGCAAGATCACGGCCATCAAGTTTGCCCGTGAAAAGCGTATTCCATTCTTTGGCATCTGCTTCGGTATGCAATTGTCAGCAATTGAGTTTGCGCGCAATGTCTGTGGCATTAAGGATGCCACCAGTCGCGAGTTCCATGCGGAAAGTAAACGCAGTGGAAACTTTGTGATCGATTCCATGGTCGAACAGCGAGGCATCGTCAACAAAGGCGGAACGATGCGCCTGGGGGCCTTCCCTTGTGCCATCGCTTCCGGCACGCGCGCGCATCAGGTTTATAAGAGCTCCTCTATTATGGAACGTCACCGTCACCGCTTTGAGTTCAATAACAAGTACAAAGCTCTGTTTGAGAAAAACGGAATGGTGGCTTCAGGGATCTGTAAAGAACGTGATCTGGTTGAAATCGTGGAGCTGCCGGATCATCCGTGGTTTATTGGGGTGCAGTTCCATCCGGAGTTTAAATCAAAGCCCCTGGCTCCGCATCCTCTCTTCGTGCACTTTGTAAAAGCCAGCCTGAAGAAGAAGTAAGAAAGGTTTGATCTATGTCTAGAGTGATTCAGCAGGCTTTGAAAGTTTTGGATGTCGAGGCGCAGGCTATTTTGGCTTTGAAAGAACGCATCGGCCCGGACTTTGAAAAAGTGGTTCAAATGATCAAAGCCTGCGACGGAAAGATTGTTTTGACGGGGATGGGGAAGTCCGGTCAGATCGCACGCAAGCTGGCAAGCACCTTTTCCTCGACAGGAACGCCGGCGGTCTTTTTACATCCGGCCGAAAGTTCTCACGGGGATTTGGGGCTGGTGGAAAATAATGACCTGGTCATTGCTCTGTCTTATGGCGGTGAATCTCCGGAGTTTGCAGGCATTCTGCGTTTTGTGAATCGCAAAGGCATCCCGCTGGTGGCCATCACCGGCAAGCCAGAATCTTCGCTGGCTAAAGCCGCCCAAGTAACCCTGAACGTGCATGTCTCGGAAGAGGCTTGTCCTTTGGGGTTGGCGCCAACGGCCAGTAGCACGGCGACATTAGCAATGGGCGATGCTGTGGCAATGGCCGTGATGGCGGAAAAAGGCTTCAGCTCCGAAGACTTTGCAGAATTCCATCCAGGGGGCAGTCTGGGGTATCGTCTCCTGACTCGTGTTCGCGATGTGATGCATGCGGGGGAAGCTTTGCCGACGGTCAGTCTGGATACGCCAGTACGTCAGGTCCTTTCTATCATGACCCATAAAGACGTGCGTGGGGCCGCAGGTATCGTTGATGAAAAAGGGGATTTGGTGGGGGTTATCACCGACGGTGATATTCGTCGCCGCCTGGAAAAATCCAATGATCCTCTGACAGGAGTCGCCAAAGACCTGATGACGACCAACCCACGCACCATTGATGCCAACGAGCTGGCAGAAAAGGCCCTGTTCGTGATGGAGCAGTTCCAGATCCAAATGGTCTTTGTGCTGGACAAGGATTCAGCCCAGCCACGAAAGCCGGTGGGTATTCTGCACATCCAGGATTTGTTGCGCGCCAAGGTTCGTTAAGTTTTATCACCGTAATCGAGGACTTTTTCAAACAAGCCCTCGATTGCATCCTCCAGTATGTCTATCACCTCATCAAAGCCCTCGGCCCCTCCATAGTAAGGATCGGGGACGCCTTGATAACTTTTTTCAGAGCAATAGTCGGTTATGAGCGAGACCTTCGACAGCAGGCTGGCATCCGGGCAGATGCGCTTGATAAAGTCCAAGTTGGATCGGTCCATCGCCAGAATCCAGTCGAAATCGTAAAAGTCGGACTCGCGAATTTGCCGAGAGATGCTGGTTAATTCATACCCCCGCCGCTGAGCGTGCAGAATGCTGCGGGGGTCGGAAGTTTCGCCGTCATGGGCGCCAGAGGTCCCGGCAGAGTCCACCACCCAGGGAAGATCCTTTTGGCGAATAAGGTGAGCCGCCACGGCTTCGGCAGTGGGGGAGCGACAGATATTTCCCAGGCAGACAAACAGCAATTTTTGGCTTTTCATTTAAAAGATTTTAGGGCTATTATTGGATCTTGTCACTATGTGGGGCCGTAGCTCAGCTGGGAGAGCGCAACGCTGGCAGTGTTGAGGTCGTCGGTTCGATCCCGATCGGCTCCACCAATTTCTCTTTTTTCTGTTTTTTAATTGTAGGTATTTTGGCTTCGAGGTGGGTTTTCCTTGTATCGGGATGCGAGCCCGGCAACGTCGGTCGCCGCCCTGCCTTCGCGGGGCGCCTCCCACTGGCGCTTTTATCGCGGGCACAAGGTTCGCTCCCTTGGTTTGGTTGTGGGTAGGAAAGGCGGAGGGTTATTTTGTTTTTATGGAGTCGCTGCGGACTTGTCGGATGTAGTCCGCGATCTGGGACTCTGCTGCCAAACGGGCTTTGCTTTGGGGCTTGGTTTTAGTGAGTTGACCATTCATCATGACTTTTTGAATGGTTTCATCCACGACAATCGCGTGGCCGGCATTCTTCAGAATGGCTCTTGTGTCCAGGACCGCTTTTAGATAGCGGGTCATTTCGTTGATTTCAACATCGTTATAACGACCCAGATCCAACGACCACTTCATACCTAAAAGACCCAGTTTGATTTTGGTCTTCAGGTCTTTATCGATGTTGCTGGCTTTGGCCACCAGCATGGTCAGGATAAAGTTCTGACGTGCCTGAAGAATCTGGATCAGCTTGTTTTCAAAAGCCAGCAGGTCGTAAGAAGCTGGTTTCAGATCATTGATGGAAATACGACCCGCATCCAGATCCGTCTTTTGCTTCAGAGCGCGTTCAATCAATGACAGCATCGACATATGTTCAATACCTTTGGGGTCCACGCGGCTTTTCTGCTTGTCATTGACCTCGTGCAAAGTGGTCACCAGCGCCAGGAAATTCATATCGGTATTGTTGTCTGAAGTTGGAGAAATGAACTCTTCCGTCGGAGCATATTCATGGATCTCACGGATGAATTCACGGGCGGCGGAGGACGCCAACTCCTCACGGCGGTGATCGTTATCCAAGCCTTGCATGGACCACAACTGGAACTCATAGGCCCAGAAGTACTTCACGCCCAGACTGAGCTTCTTGGCCATTTCTTTGGATTCATTCATTTGTTGCAGGAACTCTTTGCGCAAAAGAGCGGCGTTACCCTGTCTTAAGGCATCGTAGAGCTCAGCGGTTTTATCGTCCAAAGAGCCGGATTTCTTATCCAGCTCGCCGGTTTTTTCTTCCATGCGTTTGGTGGTTTCACTCATCTCCACCGTGGCTTTGTGCATGTCATCCAGGTTCTTTTTAACTTCGCAGGCGCTGGTCAGGCCGCCAACACAGGCAAGCACCAACAGGGCTTTCAAACGTGAATCCCGAATCATAGATCCTCCAGACCGATAGATATCTCCGGAGGTAAAGCATAAAGGATGCCATCGAAGCTAGAGCTTGGATTCTAATACAGAGTTTTATACGGGTTTTCCTGATCACTCTGTAATACAAGAACTGTCCTTCTTTTTGACAGAGCGGCGGAAAACCTCACTAGCGGGCCATGCCTCTCCGTTTTTACTGGGGGTGGGGGATATGCCAATGCCATCCAGTCGTATCAATATGAGACGAGTTAAGAAGCCCACAGCGTTGCAATATTTTGAGTTCAAAAGATTCTTGGTTGCTGTATCCATACCCCATTCTCTTTAGAACTTTGATTTTATTATTGATGCCCTCTGAGATGGCAGTGGTCAGGTTAGATTTAATATATGCCTGAATATTAAGCCTGTATTTTCGAATCTTCTGAGCAAATTGTTTGAACACTTTGATACCTGATTCTCGAACCAAGTAGTACCATTGCGCCAGAGATTTTCGGAAGTTTGGAAGTGTTTTTTCATCCAGAACTTTATGGAAATAATCAACGATCAACATTCCCGCATTGATGTTTGTATTGAGCATTTTTAATTTCCCAAGAAGGTTTTGTTCTTCGATGGACAAGTTGGGATTGCGTTCCATGAGGATAAATCTGCGCCCCCCTTCGAGCATCCCGGCTTGAAAGCTGTCATTTCTTTTTTTTGCCAGTCTAAACTCGTCTTTGCGGAGAGTATTAAATGTTTCATTAAGGTTCTGAACTAAATGAAATCTATCCACAGCAATCTCTGCATTAGGACATAGCTTGGAAACAGCTCTGAAATATCCAGCATTCATATCTAAGGCAAAATATATAATTTGGTCCCGAGTTTTCTTAGATAAAGTCTTGAGGCAATTTGCTAGAGCCATAGCATCTCGTCCGCCAGCTGTTGCAATGACTTTTGAGAGCTTAGAGCAGACAAGGCTGGTTATATATTGAGTGGTCCAGCGCTCAGAAAAGGGGCTATTCCTTTGAGTATTTACTATAGTTCTAAAGTGTACTTCGTCGGCACTCATGTGACTGACGTTGAGATCATCAGGGAGTTTGTAGAATTTCTTCATGTGCCTCATTCTCCACTGATCCAGATCCCACATGGTTTTGGAATTCGTGCGGAAATAGCGACTTGTAGCTTCGCAGGTAAGCTCTTCCATGAGAAGACCAGCAACCTCAGCCATAGCCAAAGTCATGTTTGAGAATTGAGGGTGAACTCCCTTCATAGGAGACATTCGAAGTTGCCCTGAACACATGTCGCAAACAGCGCGTAATCTACGATAGTGAACTATCACTTCTTTATAAGCCCCCAGAGGGGGAGCTTTTAGTTTGCGTATTCTGTAGTCTTTGACATTTTTTAAAGAAAATCCACAGCTCTCACAAACACAAGTATCTTTTTTTTGCTGCACCCATAATTCACATGTTAGAGTTGATTTGTCAGTTTTGAAAGACTGCAGTACAACGTCTTGCAGACCTATGGAATCAATGATGAGATCAGAGCAGTCCATCCTTGGAAGCCTCCATTAGTAAAAATTTTAGGGAGATTTTATCAATGAACTTTGAACTTGAAACAACACAGCGCACCGTATGGGAGCTTGCCGATCGAGTGGAGTTTTTAAATCGTATGCGGCCATTACTGAATATTAGTGATGCCGAGGCCGAAGAAATCAAAGAATTGCTTCAGGAAAGAGATTTTGACTACTTAGAGATCGCAGCTTATTTGGGCAAGCAAGAAGATCCAGATGCGGCCCTAGTTTTTAATGGGAAAAAAGATATTTACTGGGATATTTTTAACTCAAAAAAATCAAAAGAAATTATCAATAAGATAAGTGAATTAGCGCATCCTCTTACAAAGTTGTCCCACACAAGAGGCCTCACTCAAAGAGACTGGATGAAAAGACTTGAGGCGCTTGGTAGTTTTTAAAAGATTTAAGCGTCCCGGCAATCAAGGCCGAGGATCGAATCTTCGAAAAACAAAGGTCAGAATTACTTGCTCAAATCGAAGATCTGAGTTGCTAGCCTCTCACCCCCATTTAAAACGGGGAGCCGCGGGCCATGTAGTACACGCCATCTTCCGGGGGCTGACAGGTGCCCTTAAACAGACGACTGTGCGAAGGCACAAGATAGACCCGACTCCATTTGTGTCCGTTGTTTGTGACCACGGAAGATGGGCGAGGATCAATATAAACCAGATCCCCGTTCACAGCCTGCCCACAGACTTTGGCGCTGGTGCTGGGGGCGGCGCGGATGTTGCGTGTATCCACGATCTTCACCTGCGAATAGCGCTGGTCCACATCTGTCGGCAGAGCTGATATCCAGGCGGCAATGATCTTATTCACACGTTCACCTTCGGCGGTGCCATAGATCTGCTCTTTGTCTGCCGGAGGCATGGGAGTGTAACCCTCGATACGGGCCACAGCTCCATAGACTTTGCTGCGTTCCACTTCACGCGGCAAAATCCATTCGTTCTTAATAAGGAAATCCAGATTGCTGAAGCGGTCGCTTGCGATGTCCTGAGCCTGCATATTGCCGTGACAGCCCAGACAGTGCTTTTGAATCAGGCCCGTTTGAATTTGGCGGTAGCCTTCTTCCAGTTTTGCATTTTCACGGATGGCGGATCTCCAGGCCAGCAGTTGCACCTGCGGGTCCACGCTAGAGCGTCTCCCTTCGCAGGGCTCCTGATAATTTGCGTTGTGAGTGCGGGCCAGACGCAGGATCGTGCGATTTTCGCGGTCCTCGACAATCCACAAAGAACCATCCACAGCTTCCGTAAATGCCACGGGAGCTCCCTTCGGGCGAAGGCCCTTGACCTCGTCCCACTTGGAAATGATTTCGCGGTAAGATCCATGGCGATCCATACCCCCGTGAGGCGCAAAGGCCTTACGAGCGGAACAGGCCCCTTTTTGATTCACGTTGTAGACGGAGCTTTTTTCATCAGCACGGGGTCGGCCTTTGTCATCCACCGGATAGGCCACCAGACGGTGCCCGGCGGGTTGGTAACCGTGCCAGGTCACCAGCAGTTGTCCGCCGAAAAGATCTGCGAACATCTTACCCTTATAATAGGCCATGTGCAGAGGCGCCACGTGTGGTGGCATCAGCAGCCAAGGGGCTTGATAGTCACCGACTTCGCGGGGCTGCCTCTGTTCGCAGTCCACGGGCTTTTTAAATTGTTTGTGCAAAGGAAGATTTTTATTTTCCGGGAACAGCCACTCTGGAGACGTCGCGTGGAAGTTATAGCAGTAAGGCCATCCATAGTGATAACCGCGACCGTTATCCAGATCGACGACATTGACTTCTTCATAGGGTTCTTCCAGTTCCTGGAAGTCACGGCTGTTTTCCCCCTGAATCAGGAAGCCCGCATCGGAAATGGCCATCGCCATAGAGTTGCGAAGTCCCACCGCAGCCACTTCAAAGAAGCGCAAACCTTTCGGGGGAAGATTCTTAAGATGCTCTGCTGGAATACGATAGATGGCTCCGTTGCCTTGAGCTTGTTCTTCCGGGCACGTCTTATAAGCCCCAGTGCCTTGAACCACGCAGTGATCGCTCGGAGATCCGGAATTGATATAAAGATCCCCATTGCGCGGATCAAAAACGAACTGGGACAGTGGATGCATGTAGCCCTCTTTGCGGGCGATGTCGCCAATCACCAGGGTCCAATCTGTCAGTTGATTGTTGTGCAGGTGAAACTTGGAAATGCGTGTGCGCTCACCGATATAGAAGAATCCGTCTGGTCCCAGTGCCAGGCCATGCGGTGTTTCCAGGCCCACTTTCAGTGTTTTGATTTCATAAGGGCCTGCCGCGGAAGGGGTCAGCAGGAACAGGCGGCCATTCTGTGGACTCCAGCCCCCCATGTCCACCACCAGGAAGTTGCGTGTATTTCCGATCTGCAAAATGGTGCGGGGCTTGATAAAGCTTTTTTGTGTGGCATTGTCCATGGCGCGATCCCGGGGGAGGACCATTCCAAGGCAGGTGCCCGGCATCGTTTCCACCTGTACGCGCGGAAAGCCGTCGCAGGAGGTGTCATTAGGATCGTAAAGATAACCGCTTTTATCCAGCACCATGCGGGATGCGGCAGTTCCGCGTTGAACGGGATTGTTTTTATTTTGAAAATAGGAACATTGAACCAGGACCAAGGTCAGGACCGACAACAGTATAATAGGCATATTTTCCCCGGAAAGAGTCTTTATTATAGAAGACCTTTCCAGGGTTTTGAAAAACAATTTTATTATTGTTTGTTGAGACTGACTGAAGGTGCAGGCGTGATCGACTGATATTCCGTCAGGTAGGAACCTGTATCGAAAGCCAAAGGAATGAACTCGGTATAATTGATCGCACGCGGGCCGGAACGATTGTTGATCATCTGAGCCACTTTGTTTTTGATCATCTGAGTGGCCACACCGCGATCCGAACTGTTCTGGTCCATATCCGCATGCAGAAGAATGGCAAAGAAGAACTCACCGTCTTTGGTGGAAATGCTGCCGGCCAAAGTTTTAGCCTTGTTCACCGTTCCTGTTTTAGCGACCATCGCACCGCTGGCGACGCCACCAAAGTTGTCGACAGTGGAATCAGAGTCCTTATTAGCCACAGCCATCACGTCGCTGAGTTTGTAACCTTTTGCCGTCAGAGCCTTATTCAGGGCATAGATGGCTTTGATCATCGTTTCGCAGCTGGCCTCGTTGTAGATCGGCTTGGCGGTCGTTCCTTCGTTATTGCCGGAGCCATTATGGAACACGATTTGACTGCTGGTTGCATTCAGCGTGGACTGGGCAAAAGAGTTAAAGGCCGACGTGCCTCCCAAATTCCAATAAAGATTGTCAGCAATATAGTTGTTGGATTGATTGTTCATGCGCTTTAAAAGCATGCGCAACGGCGCTGACTTCAGAACAACCGAAGCCGTCAATTGCTCTTTTTTGTATTGGGATTTCGGAACAAACTCCACAGAGCGGACCGTGATGCTTGGTTTTTCAAGCATGAAAACATTGTTCTTCGTGGCTTTGGTGCGCAGGCTGGAATACATCGACTTGTTGATGGCAGTGGCAAAATATTCAAGCAGGTGCTTGCGAACCACGGCCGCTTGTTGTTCGATGGTTTCATATCTTGGTGTGACACCGCCGATCAAAGGGGATTCTTCGGCCAGCCAGTGCATCAGGAAGTTTTCATCGAAAGTCAGCTTCTCGATATTAGTGATCTTCATGCGGTTTAATTCAGAGATCAGGAAGTAGCTCATGTTGCGCCCGAACATGGGGTCACGGCTGCCTTCGATATGGATGTCCATACGGCCGTTTGCCGTCGGAGTCAGATGCAGAATCGTTTTATAACGATAGTCCACGCCCAGTTTTTCAACTGCCCACAGGGAAGTCACGATTTTGGAGATTGAGGCCAAAGGGAACTTTTTCGTGATATCGCCATCACCTTTGATTTCTTTGGTGCTAGCGGAAGTTTTCATGTGGCAGACGGAGTTGACATAGACTTTGGCGGATGCCACGGACGACACCATCAGGGTTCCAGCCAACATCGTTAAAACATTTTTTGTGAACAGACGTACCATGGGCACTCCTTCCAGACGTTTGCCGCTGTTTCATAATCTGTGCCTGGAGTTTTTTCAATCTGCTGCCATCTGTGGGGGGAAGGGGTGTCTAATTGCCTGACAGGTGACAATAAAGGGACCCAAAAAAGGTCGCCTCTCGGGTTTTAACTGTGGGTAGGTTTTATGCCAACTGGCTATATTTGAATAGAGCCCTCGTATCCATGTGTCTCGAATTGAGAAAGCCACACCGTTGAAGGATCTTAAGCATGAATGATTCCTCGTTCTGATAATTGTAAGCCATCGCCTTTAAAACTCTGATCTTATTATTGAGTCCTTCACTGATAGCCGTCGTCAAATTAGATCGTATATAAGCCTCAATATTCATTCGATACTTTCTCACTTGAAGAGCAAACTTTCGCAGCGGAAGGAGTTTTGAGTCACGAACCAAGCCGTACCATTTCGTAAGCCGAGATCTAAAACCTTGAACACCTTTTTCTTCCAATACTTTGTGAAAGTATTCAACGATGATCATGGCATTTGAGATATTCGTATTTAGTACTTTTAATTTACCAAGCATATTATGCTCCTCAATAGATAAAACAGCGTTGCGTTCTAAAAACATGAACCGCTTCGAAGGGGATAGCATGATCTCTTCGAATTCTTTTTTGTTTTTCTTGGCTCTTTGAAACTCCTCTTTTCTGATTTTTTCAAAGTATTCGTTCATATTCTGAATCAAGTGAAATCTATCAACCGCGATTTCAGCATCTGGGCAAAGCTTACTAACGGCCTGGAAGTATCCTGGGTTCATGTCTATTGAAAAAAACTCTACTGATAATCGCTGAGGACGAGAGAGCGAACGCAGGCAGTTGGCTAACGCCATTGCATCCCGACCAGCGGCATTTGCAATGATCTTGGCCTCTTTAGTGCAGACTAAATTGGTAACGAACTTTACAGTCCATCTTGGTGCAAAGGGGTGGTCTCTCTTTGTTTCCGTTTCAGTTTTAAAATGCACCTCATCCGCGCTCATACGTGACACATCTATATCTTGCGTGAACTTCTTTAGATCCAAATTCTTTTGCATTTCTCGCATACGCCACTGATCTATTTGCCATAAAGTTTTTGGATCTGAACTCAAGGTCCTACTGGCTGCAGCGCAAGTGGTTTCTTCCATCAATCGACCAGCAGTTTCAACGAAACTACAGCTATGGCCTTTAAACTTAGAGTGGACTCCTGCCACAAATGCGCGTTGGATTTTATTGCAAATGGGGCAAAGGCCTCGTGGATAACGTAGTTGAATAACTACGTCTTTAAAAAGTCCAAGTGGAGGGACCTTGAGCTCACGATGACTCCATTGATGGAACTCCAATAGTGGATGCTCACAACTAGCGCAGCGCGCTCGCGCCCAGGGAAGCTCAGCTTTGATCCGACAAGATACAAAGTCTTCTGAAAGCTCCGCGTTGGTAATCGTTAAGTCTTGCAGACCCAACAAGCTGTTGATCAAATGATGAAGGTCCATCCTTGGCCTTTGTAATTTGGTGATTTGTGGTAAAAAAATCAAATCACAAGGTCAGCCAAGATGGGCCTTTTTTATTCCCACGCCACAACGCAAAAAGCTGGTCACGATGACCGGCTTTTCCCCAGGGTATGGGAGCGGGAAGCTCCTATGACAGGATGTCTTTCTTCTTATTTACCCACAGCTAAATCCCGAGAACCAAAAAGGTCCCTTTATCTGAGGGCATTCATTATCAGTAGCAGTAATCGACAGCGTAACGGGTGTTGCCCCAACGGTCCCAGGCTTCGCAGTACACACGATAGCCAGGGATGTATTCAGCATAACAGCCGTAGCCCCGTGCCCAGCAGGAAATCGTGTAGCCATTATAGCAACGAGTCCAGGCCCGGCACGTGTAAGTTTGTGTCTCGGGGCTGGAGCTGAGCTTCTCCGTTCCGCCGCTGATATCCTGTGAAACTTCCAAAACTTGATTCAAATAGTTCAGGCCCGCACTGACATCCTCAGTGGCCTGTGCTGAGGAAAGGCTGAACAAGAACGAAAATAAGGCGATTGCAAACAGAGTTTTCATAGATCCTCCTGATTTGAAGTGCATAGGTCCTTTGAGTAAAGCCTAAGCTGAGCCAGAAGAATCGGCCAACAGCAGGAGGTCTTAGTGGCAGAATAAACACCAGAGGATTTCTTGTGTGTAATCTGTCAGATAGCAGTATGTGAATTGCCAGATCCAGCAGGGGCAGAGATGCTATTAAGTCTCTGTCATTATGTTTTATTTTGGTTGAGATAACAGGGGATTGTTTGAAAGATGGGCCCTTCCTGACTTTATGAGGAGGCAAGGGTATGTTGGATTTTGCGGTCCTTAATTCATCATTTGCAAACCCGACTTGGATTTCCGTCGTCTATGCGTTCTTACTCAGTTTTATTTTGGGCACGGCTTTGGCGGTGGCGTACGTACGCACATTTCGCGGTCTTTCCTATTCACTTAATTTTCTGCACGGTTTGATTCTACTTCCAATTGTCATTGCCATCGCGATGCAGGCCATCGGTGACAATGTCGCTCGCGGTATTGGGATGATCGGGGCCCTGTCCCTGTTGCGCTTTCGCACCAACGTCAAAGATCCGCGGGACATGTTCTTTATTTTTGCCTCCTTGGCGGTGGGACTGGCCTCGGGGGTGCATGCTTATGGCATTGCGATTATCGGGGCCGTTTGTTTTATCTCGGCGCTGCTGGTGCTGCAAAGATCTCCTTTTGCCTCGGGCCCGCAGTTTGATGGTCTGTTACGTTTGAATCTTTCCCGTTCTGGCGATGATCAGCGTGAGGTGGAAAGCATTTTGGGACAATCCTGCCGCCATTTTGCCTTGGCTACTATCCGGGAGGTAGCGCAGGGAGATCGTTTGGACTTTTCCTATCAGGTGCGCCTGAATCCGCGCGCAACATCGGCGGATTTGGTGGAACAATTGGGCAAAGTCCCCTCGGTTCGGGGGCTGAATTTCATGAACCAGGAATCGGTGATCGAGGTGTAGCTTGAAGATGAGCGAGGTCTTCGGGACCGAAAACCGTTTTTTATTAGGCAGCTGGATTGCCGCTGTGGTTTTGGTGCTGGTGTTGGGCTTCTTCTTGAGCTCAGATCCCGTGAATATTCTGGGGGTGGCAGAATCACGTGAATATCAGGTTAATTTCGACAGTCCCGTTGAAATTAAGCACATCTATGTGATGCCCAGCCAGATTGTTAAAAAAGGCGATCTGCTGGCGGAGTTGGAACAGTCCGAGTGGGATGCTCAGCTGCGAGTCTTAAAAAGTCGCTATGATAAACTCAATGCAGAAATGCGTTTGCGTCGTGAGATTGCAGGTATCGCCCAGGATCTGGGTTCCGCGGTGCCCAGCGAAGCGGATCCTTTGCGTGTGGATCTGGAAGACACCAAACGCGAGATGGATCTGATCGAAAGCCGATTGAAAAATCTTTTTGTCTTTGCCGAAGTGGATGGCGCGGTTGGAGCGGTTAATTTTAAAAGCGGTGAAAAGGCTCCATCCTTTGCGCCGCTGATCACTTTGTTGCCTTTGAATCCCACCTATGTGAACGGTTATGTGAATGAAAACCTGAACTCCTCGTTGTCCGTGGGCCAAAGCGTGGAGGTTGTTTCCAGTGCTGGCAAATCTGTTCGCGGTCAGGTCATAAGTGTTGGTTCGCGGATCGTGCCTATTCCAGAGCGTCTTTTACGAATTCAGACCTTGCCGGCCTGGGGACGCGAGGTGGTGATTAAAATTCCGCCGACGAATGGATTTTTGCTCGGGGAAAAAGTTTCTGTGCATAAGCGCTGGGGGCTTTCATTTGTTAATTTTGCTCAGGCGGATGAAGTCGTCACTGACTCGGCCAATGATCTGCCACAAGATCTGGAATTGCCTGAAGACGTCCTGACGCGGTTCCGTCCGGAAATGTCGGGCATGGTTTTCATTCCCGAGCTGCGCCAGTTTGTTTTGGTTTCAGATGACTACCCCAAAGACCGACCTGTTCTTTTCCTGATGAATGAAAAGGGTCAGGTGCAATCGCATCAGATTTCAATAGCTGGTCTGGAGCAAATGCAGGACATCGAGTCCGTGTCCCTGCTGGGCGACCGTCTTTATTTGATGGGATCAATGTCCCGAACTAAAAAGGGCAAATTGAAACGGGATCGACATCTGTTTGCCAAAGTCCGCCGCCATGGTTTGCGCTATCATCTGGAGCAGACAGTTGAACTGCGCGAAAAGGTTTTGCAGGCCCTGGCGCGATCTAAAGATCAGATTCTGAATCGGCTGGCAATTCTGGATCAGCAGAGTCCCAGAACGGGTTTCGAAGTGGAAGGTCATGCAATAGAAGGTGAAAGTCTGTATCTGGCGCTTAAGGGGCCGGCTCTGGCTCTGAATAAAGGATTGATCTTAAGAATCGATGATTTCCAGGATCTTTTTGAGGATCGTCCTCTGGCACCGGAGCGGGTTCATGTCGAGGCGGAGTTTGAGATGGCGCTGCCCCACGAGAAAGCGGAATCTGTTGTCACTGATGTGGTGAAACTGGGCGAGGACTTTTATGTGGCATCCAGTTGCCGGGGTGTTTTATGCAGTGCCGTCTGGAAAGTGAAGCCCGGAAAACCCAAAGCCGAGTTGGTTCGTGAATATTCGTACTCTCATCTGGAGGCGTTGGCCCTGCATCCGGAAAGTAAAAAACTTTTTGCGGTGTTTGAAACTAAATCGGGCGGACGATTTGTGACTCTGCCAACATCAGAAAAAAGGACACCCTAATGCTGTGGGTGCTTTGTCTTTCGTTTTATTCCACGCCTTCGTTGGCCTTGACTGCTGAGCAGGTTCTGAAAACGGCCTGGCAGGATGAAACTGTTTTGTCCCAGGAAAAAATGCGTTCCACGGATTCCAGCAACCCCCTAAGAAATGTCGAGGCCTTCGCTTCTGTGGAAAGTGAAGATCAAAATCGTGAGTACGAGGTAGGTTTGAAGTTTCAGTTCCGCTCTTGGCCAGAGTGGAAGCTCGGGGCTGGCGCGGACTCGCAAACAAAAATTGTAAAGGAAGCGTCTCTTGCCTGGGCTTTGCATGAACGTTATGTGCATTTGATTTCATTTGAAATCGCCCGTCAGAAAAGAATCACACTGGATAAAGTTCTTAAACTTTCCGAGAACTATCTTAAAGCTCAGGGTCTTTCTTTGCGGGCAGGCCGCAGTACCAGCAAGTCTTTTCTTTCAGCACAGGCTGATATTTACAAGCTCAAACGTCTTGAAAATGTGTTGGTTCAAGAGCACCAGGCCGTTGTGCAGAAAATCAGGCAGTGGGCTCCGGACTGGAAAGAGGACAGCCTGGCAGACTTCGACTTACTTACTGTAGAGGATGTGCTTGAAGCGGTGAACTCTCAGAAAGTGCATGACAGCTCATTAACGGCACGGCTTTTAAGAGCAGAATACAGAGATCTGGGAAAGGAACTTGAAATTCTGCGCGCGCGAGAGAACCAGTGGATCAAAGGGGTGGATGTTTCTCAAAGCCGTAAGGATGAAGAGATCGGCTATAAAGTGGAGTTAAGTATTCAGCTTCCTGGTTTGGGGGCGGATGATTTGTCCCGACAAAAGCAGAACGAATTGGTACTAAAAAGAGCGCTGAAGTTAAAGGAAGCCTCGGGCAGTCAGGATCGACTGCAGAGTCTGCGTAATCAAATTCAGAATCTGGGAAGTCTTTATAAGATGTCGAAGTCCGGTTTGGTGCTAAGTCAGAAGTCGCGGAGTGTGGATACTCTGACCGAACTCGAAAATCGAATGTCATCAGAACAGGCTCAGCTGGATTTGCTTTCCCAGCAGCAGGAAATTTTAGTTCTTTATGTGGAATATCTGCTGGAAAATGAGCGGCTGACGGAAGAGCCCACCCGCAATTTTTTAAGTCGAACCTTAAAAACGGTGTCCTTATGAGCGGGCCGGTTTCTCCTTTGGCGTTGGAACGCTATGAGCTGAAGTATCTAATACCCCTCAGTCTGGTGGGGCCGATCTCTCAGTTCGTGGAACGGTACTGCGAAATGGATTATTACTCTCGTGTTTCGTCGGACCAGTTTTACACAATCAACAGCCTCTATCTGGACACTCCCAGTCTCTATCTTCTGCGTTTTAAAGAAGCGGCCAACGCTTTTAGCTTTAATATGCGGGTTCGTTCCTACGGCGGTTCGCCTCAGCCCCCCTATTTTTTCGAGATCAAATATAAGTTGCGGGATTTTGTGCGTAAGAAAAGAGCCAAAGTCGATACTGCCGATTGGATGGACATCTTAGAGTGGGGCCAAGTACCTGCGGGGATGGAGTCAGGTTCCCGGATGAATCTTGAGAACTTTATTTTTATGAAGCAGACCTACAACGTGGGGCCGGTCATTCTGACCCAGTATCGACGCAAGGCCTATTTGTCATTTATTGATGATTATGCCCGGGTGACCTTTGACCGAGACCTGCGCTATCAAGAGATGGATCGATGGTGTGTGACACCTGATGAGAAAGGCCTCAGCCACTATGATCACCCAGGGTCCTTTGAGGAGCCCGGGTGCAATGTCATACTGGAGCTAAAGTGTGAAAAGAAAATTCCCTTGTGGATGGTCGACCTGATTCGTTACTTCCAGTTGGAGCAAGGATCCTTTTCCAAGTTTGGAAACTCTATGCTGACCCATCTGCTGCCCCCGGAAGTTTTAAGGCCCGGAATTCTTTATTGATGATGTAACAAGACTTTGCTTAGGAACGTGCGAGTGCGTTCGCTTTCCGCCGAACTGAATATTTTGTCCGGGGGGCCTTGTTCTATGATCTGGCCTTGGTCCATGAATATAATACGATCGCTGACTTGACGGGCAAAACCCATTTCGTGGGTCACGACAATCATGGTTTTTCCGCTATGGGCCAGAGATTTAATAACGTCCAACACCTCACCCACCATCTCCGGATCCAAGGCTGAAGTTGGTTCATCGAAAAGCATCACTTGAGGCTCCATCGCCAGAGCGCGTGCAATAGCCACACGTTGCTGCTGGCCTCCGGAAAGCTCACTAGGGTAGGAGTGGGCTTTGTCCGCCAAGCCGACACGTGCTAAAAGGTCCTGCCCCTTGTCCTTGGCTTCCTGATACGACAGGCCTTTGACTTTCATAGGTGCTAGCATGATGTTTTCCAGGGCCGTTTTATGGGGAAAAAGATTAAAGCGCTGAAAAACCATGCCCACATGAGCACGCAGTTTATTCAGATCTGCTTCCGCAGACGTCACGGTGAAACTGTCGACTTCAATAGTTCCGCCCTGGGCCGTTTCCAAAGCGTTAATGCAGCGAAGAAAGGTGCTTTTTCCAGATCCGGAAGGACCGATCACGCAGACGACCTCATTGTCCTTGATTTCACATGAGACGCTTTTAAGAACCTGCTTGCTGCCAAAATATTTCTGCAAATTCTGAATTTTAATCATGCGGATTGATACCTTTTTTCAAGACGATGAACGACAAAGGACATAGCCAGCGTGATAACCAGATAAAGGAAAGAGATGAACAAATAAGGTTCCCAGTACCGGGCATAGGCACCGGCGGCAGTGCGGGCCGCATAGGCCAGCTCAGCCAAGCCGATGGCCGACACCAGGGATGAATCTTTTAAAAGTGTTATGGCTTCGTTCCCCAGCGGTGGCAACATGCGACGGAATGCCTGTGGAATGATGATGGACTTCATTGTATGGAAATAACTTAACCCCAAAGACCGAGCGGCCTCAAATTGTCCACGGTCGATGGACTGAATACCGGCTCGGAAGATTTCGGCGATATAAGCTGCTGAATTCAAGCTCAAAGCCATCGCACCTGAGATCAAGGCACCATATTCACGCTTCAGGTACAGAGCCCATTCTCCTTGAATCAACAGGCCTTCATCGGGATGGATCAGAAGTGGCACCAAGGCAAAATGGATCAGCAGAATTTGAACGAAAAGGGGAGTTCCACGGAAAAAGCCGATGTAGATTTGAGAAGGAAGGCGGATGAGCAGCTGAACCGGCCACTTCCAGAGGCCCCGCTCGACCGTGGCGATTTTTCCCAGGCCCAGAAAAAGCCCCAGAATGGTGCCGAAGAAAATGCCAATACCGGTCAGGATCAGGGTCGTTTTCAGCCCCTGTAAAAACAAGGGCCAGTATTCGATGATAATGTCAGTGCGAAACCACGCGAACATCAGTTTTTCTTTTCCCCAAAGTACTTTCTGTAAATGTTGTCGTAGGTGCCGTCAGCCTTGATCTGGCTTAGGCCAGAGTTGATTTTTTGCAACAACTCTGTGTTCCCTTTTTTAACCGCGATGCCATACACCTCTTTGGAAAAACTGGTGTCCGAAAGAACTTTGAAGTTCTTCGGGTTGTTGGCAAAGAAATTGTTGATGACTCCGTTGTCGGCCACCACAGCATCCACGCCGCCGTTAATCAGTTCCTGCAAGGCCAAAGGCGTTCCTTCAAAACGTTTGATACTGGAACTGTCACGGCCCAGAAGTTGTGTGACAACGCTGTCGCCAGTGGTCCCGATTTGCACCCCGACTTTAAGTTTCTTCAGGTCTTCAAATTTGGTGACCGTGGATTTGTTCGGAACTGCGATCAGCTGAACGGCTTCGAAGTAGGGATCCGAGAAATCCATGGACTTCTTGCGCTCTTCATTGATCGTGATGGCTGAAATCAGAATATCCCGGTCGCCGGAATTCAGTTGATTAAACAAACCTTCCCAAGGGGTGTTTACAATCTGAATTTGCAGACCCGCCTTTGCGGCCACGGCCTGCATGATCTCGATATCAAAGCCGCTCAAGGTTTTGTCGGCATTTTCACTTTCAAACGGGGCATAGGCAGCATCTGTTCCGACGATGAGTTCTTTTTTTGAAGAGGATTTTTCCGCAGGGGAGGAGGTCGACTCCTCCTTTTTCTGGGTGCATCCGAAAGAGGCAACAAGCAAGAAGCTGGTCAAAAGAAGCGCGAGTCTGGTCATAGCGATCTCCATTTAGCCTCACTTGACCATCGCTTCTATCTTGAGTCAAATATCATTTCAGGAGTCATGAATGAAAACGGCATTGGCCAAGATTTTAAGTTCTCTTTTACGCAGTCTATTTGTTTCTTTGGTCATGTTTGTTGTCGTGTTCTCTGTGATCACCCGAGAGTTCCCGCCGAATTTTTCGAAACTGCAAAACTCCTGGCAGAATCTGCAAAAAATGGCGCAGCTCAGTCGCCAGATTCACGACCAACATCAGCTTTTGAAAAGTCAGCAGGCCGTGGGTGACGGTTTTGTGGAAGATGCAGATCTGGAAAAGCTGCAAGAGTTGAATTTGCGCAGGGCTGAACTTGGGGCCGGACTTTTGAACGGGACCGTTCCAGCGGCTGAACCCTCTGCGGACAGCCAGGCTCTTAAGCAGCGGGTCCAGGAGCTTGAAAAGCAGCTTTTCAAATTACAGCAGCGGGTAAATGAACTGGAGTCATTGTCAAAACACCCTGGGTCTTAGTTTGCAATCTGCTGGACGTTCGTCGTGAACTGAATCAAACCTTAAGTCCTGTATCAAGGTGGGGCACTTGCTCCTTGATCTTTTATTTTTCACAATGATTCAGTGGGATTAGAAATATCAAAACTTAAAAATATCAAGATGTTGGTGCTCGACGTTGATGGCGTTTTAACTGACACGCGTTTGTGGTTTGACGGCAAAGAATGGCGTCGCTTCTTTTCAATTCGTGACGGCGTTGGCATCAAACGCCTGACAGAAGCGGGTTACAAGATTGCGGTCATCACCGGCAGTAAAGCAGAAGACATTCGCGCTCGTGTGAAATCCCTGGGAATTCATTACTTCTACGAAGGTGCTCTCGACAAAGAGCCTTCTTTCTTACAACTGCAGCAGGAATCCGGCATTTCCACAGCGGAAATGGCTTACATCGGTGACGACATTTTCGATATTCCGATGATTCAGGCAGTGGCCTTTGGAGCAACCGTCCCCGAAGCGGTGGACGAAGTTATGGAAGTTGCTGATTACGTGACTCGCAGACCTGGTGGTTGCGGGGCGGTTCGGGAAGTTTGCGATTACATTTATAAATACGGTGCCTTTTCATCGGGTAGGTAATACATGTTAAAAAATGGTTTCAAAGCCGCGCTCATCATAGTTCTTGCGTTGATGCTTCATAAGGCCGCCTTTGCTGCGGAAGTTGTGAATCTTCCAACAGAAGAGCTGGCGCAAGAGTCCGTCCTTCCTGTGTTCGACAAACCGGTCAGTGTTAAGAACCGCAATGTGGTGACTCAAGGGCGATTTGAAATTGACGGTTTTTATGGTTACGCCATGACAGAGCCCATCGCCAATGTCAGCAAGCTGGGACTGGGTCTTTACTATAATTCCAGCGAAAATCATGCCTGGGGTTTGATCGTGGCAAAGAACTTTTCGGGTCTTTCCAGCTATGCCGATCAGTTGAATCAACAGTTTCAGTTGGACTTCAACCGGGCTCCGGCGCCGGACATGACAATTATGGGGGACTACAACCTCAAAGCCTTCTACGGCAAGATGAGTCTGACCAAGTCCATCGTGTTTAACACCCAGTTGTACGGATCTTTGTCTGCGGGAGCGGTGAAGTATGTGCATAAAACCTATCCCGCTGTGGCCTTCGGTATCGGGCAGAAGTTCTATTTCACCAAGCAGTGGGCCTTCCGCTTTGACCTTCGTTTGTATGCCCACCAGGCACCGATTCCATTCCTGAACGGGAAGTTAAAGCCGAACCAGCCTGTTCCTGACTATGGTGATTTCCAAGAACGCGTTACTTACACGACAAACCTGGATGTGGGTTTGTCTTATCTGTTCTAAGAGGAGCTGACAGATGTTAAATAGAAAACTCTCTTCTTTGCTACTGCTGCTGACTCTGATGGCTCCCGGACTTTCATATGCACAATCAGAAGGCGAAGAGTTGGATGTCATTGAAATGGAGCTTGAAAAAGAAGCTCCTCGTCCAGCGATTACGGACTCAGCCCCTTCTTATCAGGAGACTTCGCCAAAAGACAATACCCTGACTGACTTTTCGGGCCTGGGCGGGCTGGCTCCTTTTCAGGAAATTTCTGTTATCCAGAAACGCTTCCTGCCCAAGACCGGGCGCTTTCAGTTGTTCGGCGGTCTGACAACAGTCACAAATGATCCGTTCTTCCTGACATTTGGTGGAGTGGCCAAAGCCAGCTACTTCCTGAATGAAAGCTGGGGATTGGAGCTGAATTACTTCGGGCTGACGACCTCCAACCGCCAGGCGACGGATGAGTTGCGCGAAATCAACGGTGTATCCACCGAGAATCTGGTTTATCCGAAGTCTTTCGTTGGCGCAGATCTGATGTATATTCCCGTGTATGGCAAAATGACCTGGTTTAATGAAAAGATCATTCCGTTTGATTTGTACTTTTCTGCAGGTTACGGCACCACGAACACCCAGTCCGGTGAAAGTGCCGGTACTATCCATTTGGCAACCGGCCAGATCTTTGCCCTCAGCAAAGCTTATGCTTTCCGCTGGGACTTCAGTTGGAACTTCTTTAACGCCAAAGGCATCGACGGTTCGACAAACTCTTTCAACAACCTCTTCCTTACCGTGGGTATGAGTTGGTTCTTCCCGGAGGCTAGCTACAGATGAAGAAATTATTACTACTCCTGATTGCAGCAAGTATCGTGACTCCGGTTGTCGGGGATGCCCAGCAAAGAAAGACGCTGAAGAAGCAACCTTCGCGCAGTTCAGCAATGCCGGGCAATTCACGTGAGGCCACATTGAGAAATCAGCTGAGCAATGCGCTGCGAATGGCGCAAGGCGGACAGTATGAATCCGCAGCAAATGCCTTGTTCTCTTTGAGCCGTCGCTCTGAACTCGCGGCGGAAAGACCTCAGATCAAGTACATCTTAGGGACCATGCTTGTGGAGCTGAAGCTTTACCAAACAGCGGCCTTCCAGTTTGTGGATGTCATCCGCATGAAGCATCCCAAATATTCCAAAATGGCGATTGAAAAACTGTCCGTGGTGGCTGACACCCTGGGGGATGATACGATTCTGAACTACGCTGTTTCCCGCGTGGACTTGAACGATTTCCCGGCTAACTTGCGTGATATGATCAACTATCGCCTGGGTGAAATCCGTCTTAGAAACCGTGATTTTGCAAAAGCGGCAGAGCTCTTCAGCAAGGTCAGCCCAACCAGCAGTTATTACTTCCAGGCTTTGTACTCCAAAGGTTTGGCAGAACTTGAGGCGAATCAAACTTCTCTTGCTATCGGCACTTTCAATAAGATGCTCGATGCCCGTCGCAAGGCTCCAGTGACTGATACGAATAAGGTGGCGGCTCAGATGGGTCTGGCGCGTGCGCTTTATCAAAAGCAGGATTGGGATCAGGCGGTCGAAGCTTATGCGCAGGTTCCGCGAGACACCTTGATGTGGCATGACGCTGTCTTTGAACAAAGCTGGGCGATGTTGCGCGGAGCGCGCTTCCGTTCGGCACTTAGTAACTTCCAAACTCTCCATTCGGCATATTACGAAGACTTCTATATGCCGGAGAGTTTACTTCTGCGTTCCATCGTATACCTGTACATCTGTAAGTATGACGAGATGGAAAAGGTCCTGAGTTTGTTTGAAAAAACTTACGGACCAGTTCGTGCAAAGATCGGGGATTTCCTGAAGTCCACGAACGAGGCGGGGGCCTTCTATAATGAATTGGAAAAAGCGCACCTGATGAAGACCACGGATAAATCGGCGAATCTTCGTTTGCCGTACATTGTCCTTAGAAGTGTTCTGGATCAGGGGGATGTGAAGCGCTCCATGAACTATCTGGAAAAACTGACTCAGGAAAGACATCGTGTGGAATCGAACTCCTCCTTCCGTGCGTCTCCGCTGGGTCAGTATTCTTTGAAGATTCTGGCGAATCGAAGCAAGAACACCAAGTTCGCAATTGGCGATATGGCCAAAGCGCACTTACTGAACATGCGCGTGGAACTGCGTGATCTTTATGAGCAGGCCGGCTTCATCCGTTACGAGATGATCACGGGTCGCAAGGAAAGCATCAAAAAGAAAATTGCCGGTAAGGACATCAGCGGGGATCAGATCGACGAAAACGTCAACCGCAAGTTCTACATCGAAAATGGTTATGAGTACTATCCGTTCCAAGGTGAATACTGGTTGGATGAAGTTGGAAATTATCACTACCTTGGAAAACAGAGCTGCGAGTAATATATGAAATTCAACAGGCATCAACTTCTTGTCTCAGGATTTTTAAGTTTTCTTCTGGCGACCCCGGCAACGCAGGCCCAGACGACGACCGTCAGAACCACTAAAACCGTGAAGAAAAAGACAGTCGGTGAACTGTTGTCCCAGGCCAGTGAAAGCAGCCGTGGTGGCAAGATGCAGATGTCCAAGACGGACACCTCATTGCCATCCGCAAATATGGGCTTTAAACAGGATGTTCAGAACTACAATCTGGAGTCTGTGAAACCTCCTCGCTCTTCTGAGATCATGGAACACGACACTGGAGGCGGGAACAAGGCCGAATACGAACGCGTTTTGGATCAGCAGATTCGAGAGTTGTATAAGCTGACCCAAAAGTTCAAAACCAGCCCCAACCGTGGTGAGCTGTGGTTGCGTCTGGCAGAACTTTATGTCGAAAAAGCCAGCTTGATTGATTCCCGTAAGCAGGACGAATACGATGCGAAGCTTCGTGCTTTCCAGGCGGGGAAAACCAAAAGCAAACCGCGTTTGGACACGGCTGAAGCTCGTGAGTACAACAAAAAAGCGGTTCAGCTATATGAGTGGTTCCAGCGTGACTTCCCTCGTGATGAGAAGATGAGCCAGGCCCTGTTCTTCCTGGGCTACAATTA
The DNA here is from genome assembly GCF_055397015.1 of Bdellovibrio sp. HAGR004. NCBI lineage: Bacteria > Pseudomonadati > Bdellovibrionota > Bdellovibrionia > Bdellovibrionales > Pseudobdellovibrionaceae > Bdellovibrio > Bdellovibrio sp. HAGR004. Next base: position 876,240 of record NZ_AP029176.1, read on the forward strand.
CTTTGAATTGGGCGATGTTAAAAAAGGTGCTGAATACTACGAGCGTTTGACCAAGGGTTATCCGAACTCTCCGTTCGTGGGTGAAGCTCATTTCGCTTTAGCGGAATACTATTTTGAAAATGAAAAGTGGGCGAATGCCTATAAAGAATATTCTTACCTGATCAAGGAAAAGAAACATCGTCTGCACACCTTTGCCTTGTATAAGGGATCCTGGTGCTTGTTCCGTCTGGGCAAGGTTCAGCAGGCAATGAATTATCTGGAGTACATCATCAAGGCCGGAAAAGCCGAAACGGGTGACCAATTGGCCAGCCGTATGAAGGTCAACCGCACTCGTTTGGAAGGGGAAGCTTTGCGTGACATCGTGGTCTTCTATGCGGAAGGCGGCGATCCAAATAATGCGGCCAATTACTTTAAGAATCTGGTCGGGAATAACTACAGCCCTTATCTTGAAAGACTGGCTTATCAGTATTCTGACCGTGGGAACAAAGATGGCTCTCGCGAGGTGTTTAAGCTTCTGATTTCCCAGAATCCGGCAGCGCCGAAAGCTTTTGAGTATCAGTATCAAATTGTTCAGAACTATTTCTATGCCAAGAACACGCAGCGTTTTAAAAACGAACTCTATGGCTGGGTGAAGGACTACGATTCTTCCAGTGCGTGGTATGCGGCCAATAAAAACAATAAAGAGCTGGTGGAGAACTCCTACAAATTGCGTGAAACCACGTTGCGCAACTACGTTCTGCAACAGCACCAGACAGCACAAAACTCTCGTGCGGCCTTCTCTCAGACTCAAGCTTACGAAGGCTATCAGCTTTACCTGCGAGAGTTCCCTGATTCAGCCACCGCCCCGGACATGCATTTTTACTTCGGTGAATTGCTTTACGACATGGGTAAGTACGACGAAGCTGGAGCCCAGTATAAATGGGTTGTGGATAATGCTCCCCAAAGCAAGTTCTATGGTAAAGCAGCTCAGAACCTGATTCTTTCCGTTGAAAGATCCATTCCGTCGGATCAGGAAATGCAAAGACGTGTGGGTGATTCCACCGACCCGGTTCCTTTGGAGCCGAAAGTGGACCGCTTTATTAAAGCCGGTCAGTGGTATGTTGAAAAGTTCCCGGCTTCTGAAAAAACGCCCGAGATCAAGTTCCGTATCGGTCGTCTTTACTATCAAAGCAATCACTTCGATCCGGCAACCACGCAGTTCCGTGAGATTGTGAAACAGTATCCAAACACCAAGCAGGCGGAATATTCTGCGAATCTGCTTTTGGATATCTACAATCTGCGCAAGGACTATGTCGGTCTGGAAAAAACCGGGGCCGAGCTTTTGGCTGTGCCGGGCATTGCATCCTCCAAGGCCGGAGCGGACATCCGTGGTGTGATGGAAAAAGCATCCTTCAAGCGCGGTCAGGATTTGGAGCTGGAAAAGAAGTATGCGGATAGCGCGCAGGTGTTTGAAGCCTTTGCCAAACAGAATCCAAAATCAAGTCTGGCAACGACGGCGGCCTTTAATGCGGCCGTCAACTACGAGCGGGCCGGCATGAACGGTCCGGCGATTGCGTCCTATCAGAGTGTCTTGAACTCCAAAGACCCTGCCGCGGATAAGTTAAAACCAAAATCCCGACGTTTGCTGGCAAAGCTTTATCAGGATTCGGCGCAGTTTGAAGAGGCAGCGAAGCTTTACAAACAGGCCGCGCAGGAAAGTCCGACCGACCCATTGTCTCCAAATCTGCTGTTCAATGCGGCAGTTCTTTATGAGGCCCTGGGTAAGACAGATGAAGCCATCCGTGCCTATACGGACTTTACAAAGATCAATAAAAAGCACAGCGACAATATTGAAGCAGTGTACAGCATGGCTCAGATCCATCGCAAAGCGGGTCAGACTGGAGCTGCGATTGCCCGTTACACCGAGTATGTGGAAGGCGGCGGTCGTGATCAGGAAAGAGTGGTTGAAAGTGCTTACTGGGTGTCGGAATTGTCCTTGCGCCAGCGAGCCACCACCCGTGCTCAGGAATGGAAGCAGAAGACTTTGGCGATTCAAAAGCGTTTTGCACCGAACAAAAAAGGTGTCGGGGCCTCTTATGCTGCCAAGTTGAAGTTGAGTGACGCTGAAGACACTTACAAGGAAATGAAAGCCATCACATTCCCGAAAGATCCGGCCAAACAGAAAGCGGCAGCCGACAAGAAGGTCGCTCTGCTGACTCGATTGACAGGGGAGCTGGCGGAAGTGATCAAGTTTGACAGCGCCGAGGAAATCGTCAGTTCGCTTTCGATTTTAGGTGATGCCAACCTGAATATGGCTCAATCGATTCTCAATGCGCCACTGCCTCCGGGCTTGAATGCCGAAGAGACCAAACAGTATCAGGCTGGAGTCGAGAAGTTTGCAGAACCCTTCAATGCGAAGGCTCGCGAAAGTTATAAAGCGACGGTGGATCGCGGCCTGGAGCTGGAAGTTTACAACGCCGGATTCAAGTCAGCGTACGATTTTATGAACCGACAGGATCCCAAGAACTACTACAACGGTGGCGAAGTGGGATCTGACATTCGTCTAGTGAATTGGATAGGTCAATAATGAAACAGATCATCACTTGTTTTTCTCTGTTGGCTTTGGCGGCTTGTTCATCCAGCCCCACAAAGGAAACTCCTCAGCAAGAGACCAAGACTTCAACCGTCTCCGAAGCCCCGCGAGCGGAGATGGACGAATTCAAGGATCTGGAAAAGGTCGAGCCGGTTCGCCCGGTGACACCGCCGGCGCCTTCCCAGTATGCGTCTTTGAATGAAGCGATCAAAGCTCAGAATGACGAGAAGATCTATCAGGCTTCGACGCAGATCCTGACCCAGTCGCCTAATGATGCTCGCGCCCTGAATGCTCTGGCGATGTATCACTACAAGCGCAGTCGTTTTGATCTGTGCCGCTACCTCTTGGGTAAAGCCATTGCGGCCAGCCCTAAAACGGCAGAGCTCTATTCGAATATGGGTATTGTTCAGTTGGCGCAAGGCGAGCGTCGTGATGCGATCAAGTCCTTCCGTAAAGCTCTGGAAATCAACAACGATGAAGCTGTTGCCGCTGCTAATCTGGGTGCCATTTACGTCCAGGAACGCGACTACAACAAAGCCAACGTTGTTCTGGAAACAGCTTATCGCAAAGGGGTCCGGGATCCGAGAGTTCTCAATAACTATGCGATAGCTTTGACGGCTCAAGGTAAACTGGATCGCGCGGAAGAGCTTTATAAAACCTCTTTGAAAGACAACGCCAATAATAAAGAGGTGCTTTTTAATTACGCAATTCTTCTTGTCGATCACATGAAGAAGTATCAGGACGGGTTGGAAGTCATTAATAGACTAAAGTTTGTAGGTGGACCTGCTGATAGCCGTAATCGAATAATTGCTTTGGAAAATAAGGCGAAAGCTGGTTTAAAATAGAGTGAAGGGTCGGGTGAAGACTATGTTGCGATACCTAAAACACATTACAATTTTGCTAGCGGCGCTTCTGGTCTTTGAAGTCAGCTTTGCCCAGTCCACTTCCCGCAGCACTACAACCACGACGACAACAACGGCCAAAAAAAAGGCGACGTTGAGTTTCGAAGATGAATTGGTTGAGGGTTCGACTCAAAAGCCAGAGCTTTTTTATCTCTTCCAAAAGAAGAATTTCAACTACAAGAGATTGATCAAGTTGAGAGAGAACTTTTTACCCGAGATGAGAAGAACAACAGAGGATATACAGCGAGTTCGGGGTGCTAATTGAGATCGCCGTTAATTTTTAGAATTTTCAAAAACAATCAGCTCGTGGGCGTGAAGCAGTTTGACCAGGATCAGATCGTGGTCGGACACAACGCCGAAGTGCATCTGGATCTGGACGCCGACGGCGTTTCTCCGATTCACTGTCTGATCGAACTTCGCGACAACGGATGGTATGTCTGTGATTTGGGCTCTTCACAGGGCACCTTTAAGAACGGTCAGGCCGTGTTGGATGAATCCATCTCTTCTGGTGACGAGATTGAAGTCGGACCTTTCCGCATCGCTTTCTTTGTTGGTGTACCGAAGCCAAAAGTGGTGCCCGGTGCAGCTCCGGTTGTAAATGAGGATGTTCCGGCGCCGGTGGTGGAAGTCAAAGCTCCACCGACCAAACCCGAGCCCTCCATGCCTCCGGCAACGGTGGTAAAGACGGAAGAAATCAAAGTCACCCCGGTGATTCCGGTGGCAACTCCGGTGATTCCGGCAGAAACTGCAAAGGTTGAAGAAAAGCCGGTTCTGACCTCGATTCCAGTCAAGCCTGAGATTCGCAAAGAGCGTGGTGCTTATAAAAAAGCCAAGAAGAGCAAAACATTTGCTCCTCCAAGTGAAATTAGAAATTTGAAGACGCACTTAAAACCTGGCAAGGGCTCCACAGTCGAAGTCCTTGTGGCCTGGAAAGAGCGCATCCTGACGACTTACCACTTCAAAGGTAATAAAACCATCCGTGTAAACATCGGTGGTGACCAGCAAGTGGCGTTGCCGGAAGGATTGGTTCCGCGCGGCTACGCTTTGTTGGATATGTCCGCAGGCCTTCGCGTGAATACCACCAACGAGATGGAATCAGAATTGGTCAGCTCTGCGGGCACCCAGTATGCGGAAGATCTGGTTAGAACCGGCAAAGCGCAAAAAGGTGGAAGCGGGTACAGCGTTCGCGTTGATCAAAACGAAATGCTTTGCCTCACTTTGCCCGGCGGGAATATCTGTCTTTACATCCGCTTCGTGCCTCAAGCGCCAACAGTTCCAATGTTGCCTCCGTTGATGCTGTCGGGTTCAGAAACGATGGGTGTATTGATGTCACTCATCATGGTGGGCTTGCTGGCCTTGTACATTTCAGCGACCACCCCGAAGGACTGGCAGGAAAACAAACAGGAAGAAGTGCAGCGTATCGCACAGGTGGTATTTAATAATCCACCTCCGGCGCCGACACCAACTCCGACACCTCCACCACCACAGCCTCCGTCGCCACCACCACAACCGGTGGCGACACCGACACCACCGCCTCCTCCTAAGAAGGTGGTTGTGGCAGATCAGAATAAGGACGCGCAGAAAAAAGGTGCCAAGGCTCAGAACGCCGCTGCCAAGAATGAAGTGGCTGCGCGGGCCAGTGAGGTGGCTCCGAAGCCGAATGCTAAAGATAGAACGAAGAAGTTCACTTCCACTCGTCAGGGTGGCGCGGTTAAAACCGGCAACACGGCCGGGGCGAATGCGCAGTCCTCGAACAAGGATTTGTCCAAAGTGGGTCTGTTCAGTGCCTTTGGTGGCGGTGGCAGTCGCGCCAACATCGACAAAGCCTATTCCGGTGCGGGTGAGGTTCTGGGGATGGCGGATAAAGCCACAGGAACTTCCGGCTTCAATGAAGACCGTGCGGGAGATGATCTGGGTTCCAAGTTCAAAGACGCCGGAGCCGGCGGTAAAGGAACAGCGACACAAGGGATCGCCGGTATCGGAACCAAGGGTCGTGGGTCAGGTCAGGCGGCCTATGGGGCGGCGGAAGGCTTTGGCTCTAAAACAACAGTGGCTATCGAAGGTGGTGGTAACGAAGAATCCTTCGATCCAACCATAGACAAGGAAGCCATCCGTCGTGTGATCCGTTCCAAGTTGAATGAAGTGAAGAGCTGCTATGAGCGCGCTCTGAACACTTTGGAAAAAGGTCGTAAGATGGAAGGTAAAGTGATTCTGGGCTGGGAAATCATCGAACGCGGTCAGGCGCGCAATGTGAAAGTGGTGAGCTCCACTTTGGGCAATGCTGAGGTGGAGGAATGTATCCGCCGTCGTCTGGCAAGCTGGGTGTTCCCGGAACCCCCAACGGGCATGACGGCCGAAGTGCAGGCGTATCCGTTTGTTTTGAACCAGGCTAATTAATTTTTTTATTAAGTTTTTTAAGGAGGAGTTCTCGTGAACCCAACAGTTACAGTAGACAACATGAATTTCATCCAGCGTGCTTTCGCTGAGGGTGGTTTCGTCATGTACGTGATCGCAGTAATCGCTATTTTGGCGCTATTTGTGATCATCGAAAGAATGATGAAGCTAAAAAATCTTTCCGTGGACAAAAAGGAGTTCACTGACCAGATCTTCCGTATGGTTGTTGCTGGTGATCTTCGTCAGGCGATCAGCTATTGTGATGCGCGTCCGGCTCCTCTGACAAACACAGTTAAAGCTGGTTTGGTGCAGGCGATGAACAAGCGCCCGGATGAAGAGGTTCAGGTTGCCATGGACGCAGCGGTCATGCGTGAAATGCCCAAAGTTGAAGGCTGGACTTCCTTCCTTGCTGTCTTCGGTAACGTCGCGGTTCTTGCGGGTCTTTTGGGTACGATCATCGGTATGATCGGTTCCTTCCGTGCGGTGGCTGCGGCCGATCCGGCGACCAAAGCTTTGGAGCTTTCCAAAGGTATTTCCCACGCCCTGAACTGTACGGCGTTTGGTCTTTTGGTGGCAATCATCTCCATCGTAGCTTACGGTTTGTTCCAGCATCGTATTCAGAAAACTGAAAATGAAGTTGTTGAAACAAGCATGAGTCTTTTGAATCTGGTTGTTGCTAATAGAGAAAAAATCAAAGACTAGTAGAGGTTTTCAATGGCTCACATAGATAGCGGCGACTCCAGCGGCAGAAAGAAGAATATCGAGCTCAACCTCGTGCCTTTCATCGACTTGATGAGCGTTCTTATCACGTTCCTGCTCATCACCGCCGTATGGACTCAGGTGTCTATGATTCAAATTGGTAGTTCCCTGTACGGGAAGAAATCGGACACGCAGCCAAGCCCGACGCCTCCGCCGAATGCCGATGTGGTGTTGAAAGTGGATGTGAAGGAAGTTGGCTATGTTTTAACTGTTGGGAAACAAGTGATCAGTCTTCCCATGGTGAACGAACAATTTGACGAAGCAGGTCTTGTGGCACAACTGCAACGTGTAAAACAACTGTACCCTGAAAAAGTGGATGCGATTGTTTCGGTTGCAGATGTCATTCCTTATGAACAATTGATTAAAGCAATGGATAACTGTCTGGCCGCAGGCTTTTCAGCGATCTCTGTTGCGACGGGAGGGCCACAGTAATGGCCATCTTCAGACCGGGGGAGCGTCATCGCTACCACAATATTTTAAGCAAAAGAAAAGGGAAGCGTGATGTGACCGCGTTGCTGTCTTTGACGGCGATGGTGGATATGTTCACGGTTCTGGTTATCTTCCTTTTGCAGAACTACAATGCGACGGGTGAAATTCTTTACATCCCGAAGGAAGTGGTTCTGCCAAAAGCGGCATCGGTGCGGGAATTGAAGCCGTCCCACGTTGTGACGATCTCCAACAAGGAAATTTTGTTGGACAAAGAGGTTGTTGCGACCTTTGATGAAGTCAAGGGCCAGGAAGATTGGATGATCGCCAAGCTGAAGGATCAGTTGGTGGATGCTTTGCAAAAATCCAAGGCAGAGCAGGAAAGCAAACTTCAGAACAAGATTCGCGATGTTGTGGAAACAGCACGTGGCGAGACTGAAGAAGATCCAAATGCCTGGAGCAAGGTGACCGTGCAGGCCGATAAAGGGGTCGATTTCGGCACAGTGAAAAAAGTGATGTACACCGTCACTGAAGCAGGAGCCAGCGAGATCAACTTCGCGGTTATGAAGCTTCCCCAGGAACCCACGTCCAACTAAATGAAACAAACTGTGAAAGGCCTCATAATGGGGCCTTTATCTTTTGCGCTCTATGCAGCCCGGCTAGGCGATCCTTTTTGACCGATCCTGCGGGATGGTTTAAGCTTTCCTTCATCTATGGGTAAATATAAGAATATTATTTTTCTGGTTCTGCTTCTCGCTTTGTTTGTCGAGATTCTTATTATTTTCCCGGCCCGACTCGAGCATGAGGACGAGGCAGAAGTGCGCGCCCGCGTGGAACGTCAAAAGGAAGAGGCGAAGAAGAATAAAGGGGTGCCACCCCCCTCCAGTTTAGCAGAGCAGCGTATGGGTGGGGTGCACTTGGTGGAAAGCCAGTCCGGCACCCGTGACTGGGAATTGTATGCCGTTTCCGCCGAGGGTAATCAGGGGGAAGGCACCTGGAAACTGAAGCAGGTTCGGGTGCTTTTCTATAATATGGAAAAAGTGGAATTCACCGTAACCGGGGATGAGGGTGCCATTGATTCCAAATCCAAGGACTTGAGTGTCATCGGAAATGTAGTGACCAAGTCCGAGAATGGCTATGTTTTCAAGACGCCTTCGATCTTTTACTCCTCGAAAACCCGCCGCATTGAAAGTCCAGAGCAAGTGCTGATGGAAGGCCCCCGGGATTCATCAGGTGCGGCCTTGTTCCTTAAAGGGGCCAGCATGAAGGTGCTGGTAGATCAATCCAAGATGCTGATCGAAAAGCGAGTGACGGCGCAGAAGCCGATGAAGGATGGCAAATCCTTCGACATCGTCGCCGATGGAGCTGAGTTCAGCGGTAAAAGCCGTGAGGCCCGGTTTCTGGGGGCCGTTCGCATGAGCTACGATAACATGAAGCTAGAGGGGCCTGAGGCCTCCTTCCTGTATGGCAAAGGTGCGGACGTCCTGAGTTCCGTGGCCATTAAGGGCGGCGTTCGGGTCAGTGACATGGATAAGTTTGCGACCGCGGAAAATGTGGATCTGGACCTGCTGGCCAATAAATACACCTTCAAAGGCCGTCCTAAAGTGATTCAGAATAATGATGAACTGACCGGCGAGGAAATCATCTTTCTCGATGGCGGAAAAAAGGTTAAGGTAGAAAGAGTACGGGCCAAGGTGGAGAATAAAGACCAATGAGCATGCTCACCATCAAAGACATTTCTAAATCTTTCAAAAAGCGCAAGGTCGTTGATGGCGCCTCTTTCTCTGTGGAATCCGGCCAAGTGGTCGGTCTGCTGGGGCCCAACGGGGCGGGGAAAACCACTTCCTTTTACATGGTGGTGGGGTTGGTCCAGCCTGATTCCGGCTCGATCAATCTGGATGAAGTAAACATCACGCAGGAACCAATGTATAAAAGAGCCCGTGTGGGCTTGAGCTATCTGGCTCAGGAGCCCAGCATCTTCCGCAAGCTGACGGTGGCGGAGAATATCACGGTGGCTTTGGAGGCCCATGGCTATTCAGGAGCGCAGCGCTCAGAGCGCCTGGAGCAGTTGATCGGGGACTTCCACGTGGGTCATATCCGTGACAGTTATGGTTATGCCCTTTCCGGAGGGGAGCGCCGCCGTGTGGAGATTGCCCGGGCTTTGGCAGGCTCTCCGAAGTTCATTCTATTGGATGAACCCTTTGCCGGGATTGACCCGATCGCGGTCGCCGATATTCAAAATATCATCCGCGAACTTAAGGCCAAAGGTATAGGAATTCTAATTACTGATCACAACGTGCGTGAGACTTTGGGCATTTGTGATTATGCTTATATACTGAAGGACGGGAAGATCCAGGTCAGCGGAAGTTCAGACGAAATTGCAAATTCCGAATTGGCGCGTAAGTTCTATCTCGGCGAAAACTTTAAGCTGTAAAGCTGATAAAGGCAGTCGCCTCCAGCTATAGCAGTTTCACAGGAAAGGGAAATTTTAATGGCTCTTCGACAGACGATGAACCTGAGCCAGTCTCTGGTAATCACTCCGCAGCTGCAACAGGCGATCAAGCTTTTGCAGATGTCGCGCATGGAGTTGGAATCGGCTGTTCGCTCGGAGCTGGAGGAAAATCCTATTCTTGAGGAGGCAGAATCCGCACTGAAAGAAGAAGATCTTCAGCGCACCAAGGAGGCTGCCAACGAAGTGGAGCATTCAGAAGCTCCGGACCAGCAGAATATTCAGGACCCGCAAAAACAGGATGAATTCGAGTGGGAATCCTACATCGAAGCCAACCAAAAACCTCCTCAGTCCGGTATGGCAGGTTCTGAAGAAATCATGAACTACGAGAACGTCATCACGGCGTCTCAAACCCTGCATGACCATCTTTACTGGCAAGTGAAAATGAACGGCTTCTCTGAAGAAGAGGAAAGAGCCGCAGACGCCCTGATTGGTGCGATTGATGACGACGGTTATATCAAGGTTCCTCTGGAGCAAATTGCGGAAGAGGAAAAAGTGGATCTGGCGCTTCTGGAAGACACTTTGACCCTGATTCACGAATTTGACCCTCCAGGCGTCGGCGCGCGCGATTTGCAGGAATGTCTTCTGATCCAGGCCAAACACATGGAAGAAGACACTCATGATCTGGTGACGCTGATCAAAAATCACGTCAAGGATCTGGAAAAGAAAAACTACGAGGCCATCGCCAAGGCCTTGAACCGTGACGTGGAAGATATTGTGGAAATCTGCAAGATCATCTACGCCATGGATCCGAAGCCAGGTCGCGCGTTTGTCAGCAGTGACACGCACTATGTGACTCCGGATGTTTACGTTTATAAAGTAGGCGATGACTATGTGGTGTCTTTGAATGAAGACGGTCTGCCACGTTTGAAAATCTCCAACTTCTATAAAAACATGCTAAAAGGTGGCAAAACCACCGGGGATAAAACCCAGGATTATATTCAGGAAAAGCTGCGTTCAGCGGTTTGGTTGATTAAGTCCATTCACCAAAGACAGCGCACGATCTACAAGGTGACAGAATCCATCGTGAAGCATCAGCGCGACTTCTTTGAAAAAGGCTCTGAGCACTTAAAGCCGATGGTTTTGCGTGATATCGCCAATGATATCGGCATGCACGAATCCACCGTCAGCCGTGTGACGACGGCCAAGTACGTGCACACGCCTCAGGGTATTTATGAGCTAAAATACTTCTTCAACTCTGGTATCAGTTCTTCTGACGGGGATTCTCTGGCTTCCGAGTCTGTGAAGATCAAGATCAAGGATCTGGTTTCCAAAGAAGATCCGAAGAACCCATTGTCCGACCAGAAAATCGTGGATCTTTTGAAGGTCGAAGGTATCCAGATTGCCCGTCGTACCGTGGCGAAATACCGCGATATGCTGAAGATCTTGCCATCTTCGCAACGTAAGAAATACTTCTAAAAAAAGCCCTCTTCGAGAGGGCTTTTTTCTATTAAAATCTTTGCAGGAACAAAACCGGTCAACAAGACCAAGGCCTCTTTACTCGGGGCCGTGTTGCAAATAAGATAAGGATTCTCGGGGAGAAGCTTTATGGATCTAAAGAGTTTGATTCGCGACGTGCCAAATTTTCCTAAAGAGGGAATTTTGTTTCGTGATATGTCACCACTTTTGCAGAACCCAGATGCCATGGCGTTTGTTTCAAGGCAGCTTGTGAAGAATGTGGATTTGAGTCAGGTGGACTATTTTGCAGGCATCGAGTCCCGGGGGTTCATTCTGGCCTCTCATATGGCGGCGACACACCAAAAAGGTTTTCTTCCCATTCGTAAGGCGGGGAAGCTTCCTCCACCCACCAAAAAAGTTTCATACGCCTTGGAATACGGCACGGCGGAAATTGAGCTGCCTTTGGGTCAGGGCAATATCATGATCATCGACGACGTGTTGGCCACGGGCGGAACTCTGCAGGCGGCTATTGATTTAAGCATTCTTGCGGGCTACAAGGTGGAGTCCGTCGCGGTTCTGGTGAATCTGACATTCCTGAATAAAATGAAATTTAAAAACGAAGAGGTCTATTCCCTTGTTCAATATTAATGACGTGGCTCTGATCATGGCTCTTCCCGGAGAGTCGCAGGGGCTTTTTGAAAAAGAAAATATTCCTGTTATATACTCTGGTATCGGCAAGGTGAACGCCACCTATGCCGCCTTGGATGCCATTCACAAAACCAAGTGCAAAGTGATGATCAACCTGGGTACGGCGGGCAGTTCGCGCTTTAAAACCCATGATCTTGTCGAGGTGTCCAGCTTCGTGCAGCGGGATATGGATATTTCTCCGTTGGGTTTCAAAGTGGGGGAAACTCCTTTTGATCCCTTGCCCGGAGCGATTGATTTGATTCCGTATTTCCCTGAACTAAGTTCGGGCATTTGTGGAACCGGTGACGCCTTTGAAACCGGCACGCCCAAAGTGGCCTGTGATCTGGTGGACATGGAAGGTTATGCGCTGGCCAAAGTCTGTCGCAAAATGAATGTGCAGTTGATTTCTTTAAAATATATCACCGATGGTGCGGATCATAATGCGCACAATGATTGGGAAGCCAATTTACTTCACGGGGCCAAAAAGCTTCTGGAGTATTATAAGAAAATGGTGAATCTGTAGACATTCCCGGGGCGAAGCGCGCTTTTTTCTTCGCCCAAATCTCGAATTGGAACATGGAAATTCCTCATCTTTAGTCGGGGGTTTCCGATAAGTTTCCTATGATTAAGCCAGCACAATTCGCCATGTATGCGGTCGCCCTTTCGGGCCTGTCCTTGGGAATCCTTGCCAATCCTTTTGGCTCTTCGAATAAAAAGATTGATCCGAATGAAATTGCCACGCGAATAGAGCGTGCGGAGACCTATTTCCAGGCCGGAAACTATGAAGGAGCACTGGAAGCATCCAAAAGAATTCCACCACATGTTCCTCGTTATGCTGATATCCGGGAACTGCGCCGCAAGTCCGAAGAGGCTTTGCGTGAATATAAAAGAAAAATCGAAGCCGGGGAGGTGGAGCCTCGCACGGTCGACCGTTTGCCCGCAGCTTTGAGGGATTCTTATTTTGATGCCAAGCTTGAATTCAGTCGCGGCCAATGTCAGGAAGCCTATACATCTATGGCTCCCGTGGCGAAATATCTAAAAAATCAGCAGGATGTTGAAATTTTTAAGGCCTGTCTATTAACCCAAAGAAAAACCAAATGAGTCTCAAAATAGGGCTCATCTTTAGTCCGGCTGGACCGATAAGAAGTCCAGGTACGAAACCAAGGCCTTGAAAGGGGCCAAGAAGGAGAAAACATGAAACTCAACTATACCTTTAAGCATCTCGATCACTCCGATTCCCTGGTGAACCACACAGAAGAAAAAATGTCTGAGATCGGGCGCTTCCTGCTTAAAGAGGGCTACGGCAACGTGTATTTCAGTAAGCAGAAGAATGAATTCTGCGTTGAGATTTCCGTGAACACCCGAGAGAAGTATTTCAAGGCGACGGCCTACGGACCGGATGCGTACAGTGTTGTCGATTCCGCGGCGGAAAAGCTTGAAAAGCAGTTCCTGAAGGTGAACAAACAATACAAAGACCATAAGAAACCGGAAAGCACAAAAGAGACCCGTTATGAGACTTTTGCCCGCTGGAAAAAGGCGGCCTGATTTTCGTGCAATTTTTATAGTGCCGAACTATAATGAAGAGGTGGGCTTATCCACCTCTTTTTCGTTTGGAACGTTGTTTGGAACACGAAGATCGTTTGCATTGGGGCGCCAGTTTATTCTCTTTGGATGTCAAAGAGGATAATTTGGTTCGTCATTACAAGGGTCGTCTGCTTGTTCTGATCACGGTTCTGACGGGTTTGCTGATGTGGACCTACAGTCTGATTTCCTTGTTTTTTGTGGAACAGCCGGTTTTGGCCCGCATTGGCTTCACTTGCTCCATCATTCATGCCTTGTCACCTTTGGTTTATCGAATCAGCCGTTCGATGGTGGCTGCAGCCTATAATATGGTACTGGCCGGAATGGTGTTTCAGTTTTCCTTTTCTTTCTTTACCGGCGGCTTCTTCTCGCCCACGCTTTTATGGTTTGCGGTGTTGCCTTTGATTGTCGGGCTGCTGACGAATCGGACTCATGCCGTTGCTTGGACCTTTATTAGTGTTGCTGCTTACATCCTTATGTTCTTATTGCAAAATCAGGGCTGGGTTCCCGAACCGTCCATCAGCGCCCTGGGGAAAACACTTGCTCAGTTCATGATTGGAATGGGGCTGATCGGCCTGGTGGGAGGCTTTACAGTCTTTTTCCTTGAGTTGGCCTATTTTTACCACCACAAACCCAAGGACTCTTGACCCCTCCGACTCGTTTTGTTAGGTTGGCCGTTCGCTAAAAAAGTCCGCTTTTATTTCCGCTCCCAGAGGGGGCTTGAAAGAGGGCAGACTGATTTTAGGATGGCCTTTTTGACGAGGCCGAGCTCATTAACAACCTTCCCCTAATGAGGAACGAAAGCTGTGAAAAATTATCTGTTTACAAGTGAATCTGTGTCTGAAGGCCATCCGGATAAAATGGCGGATCAAATCTCTGACGGTATTCTTGATGCCATTTTGGCTCAAGACCCAAAGGGACGTGTTGCCTGTGAAACAATGCTGACAACGGGCTTGGTTGTTGTTGCTGGTGAAATCACGACGTCTGCAAAAGTAAACTTCTCTGAAGTGGCTCGTGATGTTGTCAAACGCATTGGCTACGATCACTCTGACAAAGGTTTCGACTACAAAACTTGCGGTGTGATGATCGCTGTTGGTCAGCAGTCCCCGGATATCGCTGTGGGTGTAAAAGAGACTCTTTCTGACGATCAGGGTGCCGGCGACCAGGGCTTGATGTTCGGTTACGCTGTGAATGAAACTCCAGAACTGATGCCTTTGAGCATCGCGATGTCGCACCAGTTGGTGAAGGACCTTGCTGCTCTTCGTAAGGCTAACAAGGTTGACTGGTTGCGCCCGGATGCAAAATCCCAAGTGACAGTTCAGTACGAAAACGGCATTGCAAAACGCATCGATGCGGTGGTGATCTCCACTCAGCATGCTGACAGCGTTTCCAATGCGACTATCAAGGAATTCATCACAGAAGAACTGATCAAAAAATCCATCCCTTCTCAGTGGATCGATTCCAAAACCAAATTCTTCATCAATCCAACAGGCCGTTTCGTAACGGGCGGTCCAATGGGTGATGCGGGTCTGACAGGCCGTAAGATCATCGTGGACACTTACGGTGGTCACGGAGCTCACGGCGGTGGCGCGTTCTCTGGTAAAGATCCATCCAAAGTGGATCGCTCCGCAGCTTACGCATCACGTCATATTGCTAAGAACATCGTAGGTGCAGGTTTGGCCGAGCGCTGCTTGGTTCAGGTCGCTTACGCTATCGGTGTGGCAGAACCAGTGAGCATCACTGTAAACGACTACGGAACCAGCAAAGTGGGTCCAGAAGTTCTGGAAAAAGCGGTTCGTCAGGTCTTCGATTTGCGCCCAGCTCGCATTACAAAGGAGTTGGACCTTCTAAGACCCATTTACAGCCCCACAGCGGCTTACGGTCACTTCGGCCGTAACGAAGATTCCTTCACTTGGGAGCGCCTGAATAAGGTCGACCAACTGAAAGATGCCGTTAAAACACTGGCTTAAAAATCTTTAAAACCTTAATCATTGCGCCGAGTTGTTCCTAGCAACTCGGCGCTTCTTATTTATAATACCGCCCTATGGATCCTAAATTTATACGTAACTTCTCTATTATCGCTCACATCGACCACGGCAAATCTACTTTGGCTGACGGTCTTCTTTCTGCCACCGGCTCTTTGTCGGATCGTGAGAAAAAGGATCAGTTCCTGGACAACATGGAACTTGAGCGCGAGCGTGGTATCACTATCAAAGCTCAAACGGTCTGTTTGGATTTCAAATCCAAAGACGGAAACATGTATCAGATCAATTTGATCGATACACCGGGGCACGTGGACTTCTCTTACGAAGTGTCCCGTTCTTTGGCCGCCTGCGAAGGTGCGATTCTGGTTGTTGATGCCGCTCAAGGTGTCGAAGCTCAGACGCTGGCCAACGTTTACCTGGCCATGGAAAACAATCTGGAAATCATTCCTGTTCTGAACAAGATTGACCTTCCTTCGGCGGACCCGGAAGGGGTTGCCAAGCAGATTGAAGACACCGTGGGCTTGGACTGCACGGATATTATCCATGCCTCTGCCAAAGAAAAAATCGGCATCACGGATATTCTTGAAGCCATCGTTCAAAAAGTTCCGCCGCCAAAAGCGGATCGCTCTTTGACTCCGCGAGCGTTGATTTTCGACTCGTGGTTCGATGCTTATCAGGGCGTTGTTGTCCTGGTTCGTATGGTTGATGGCGTGATTAAAAAAGGCGACAAGATTAAATTCATGGCCACGGATCGTGACTATGAAGTCCTGCGCATGGGTAAGTACAAACCATTCCCTGCGATGCAAGAGGTTCTTGAGGCCGGCGAAGTGGGCTTCCTGGTTTGCGGTATCAAAGATATCCGTGACGTCCAGGTGGGTGACACTGTTACGGCAGCCAAACACCCGGCATCCGAGCCTCTGGCTGGTTTCCAAAGAATCAAACCGATGGTCTTTGCCGGGATCTTCCCGGTCGTGGCGTCGGAATACGAAAACTTGAAAGATGCATTGGACAAACTTTGTCTGAATGACTCTTCATTGACGTTTGAAGTGGAAAAATCCGCAGCCTTGGGCTTTGGATACCGTTGCGGTTTCCTGGGGCTTTTGCACATGGAAATCGTCCAGGAACGTCTGGAGCGTGAATTCAATCTGGATCTGATCACCACGGCACCAACGGTTGTTTATCGTATCACCAAAAATGATGGTACGGAGATGATGCTGGAAAATCCTTCCGGAATGCCAAATGAAACGTTGATTGCCAAGTTTGAAGAACCATACGTGAAGGTGACTCTGCATACGCCAACGGACTACATCGGTGGCATTCTGAAGCTGTGTGAAGACAAGCGCGGTATTCAGTTGAAGATGGAATATGTGACAGAGAAAAAGGTCATCATAGAGTACAAACTGCCAATGAATGAGATGGTCATGGATTTCTACGACCGCTTGAAGTCGATCTCCAAAGGGTATGCCTCTTTGGAATACGAATTCATCGGCTTTGAAGAATCCGACTTGGTGAAACTGGACATTTTGATCAATGGCGAACCGATCGATGCGTTGTCCTTGATCGTTCACAGATCCAAGGCTCAAAATCGCGGCCGTTTGCTGGCGGAAAAGATGAAAGAATTGATTCCTCGTCAGCAGTATCAGATCGCGATTCAGGCGGCAATTGGTGCCAAGATCATTGCTCGTGAAACACTGGGCGCGATCAGAAAAGACGTGACCGCGAAGTGTTATGGTGGTGATATTTCCCGTAAGCGTAAGCTTCTGGAAAAGCAGAAAGAGGGTAAAAAACGCATGAAGGCCATCGGCCATGTGGAAGTCCCTCAGGAAGCCTTCTTGGCCATCTTGAAAGTGGAAGACTAGGAGAATCATCATGAGTGACAACAAACCTAAAAGCTGGGACTTCAAAACGAAGCACTTTTGGACCGAAGGTTGGGGCTCTTTGTTCCTGGCGGTCTTTATCGCTTTGTTCATTCGCTGGGGCTTTATTGAAGCTTATGTGATTCCGTCGGGTTCCATGCTGCCGTCCTTGCTGATTCACGATCATATCTTTGTGAACAAGCTGACCTATGGTCTGCGTGTTCCGTTCAGTGAAAAATGGTTGGTGAAGTTCAACGAACCAGAACGTGGCGAAGTGATCGTGTTCAAGTTCCCGAAGGACATGAGCACATTCTTCATCAAACGTATCGTGGGTGAGCCAGGCGACAAGGTTTATTACGAAAACGGAACTCTTTATATCAACGACAAACCGGTTGAAAAAAAGGTTCCGGCCAACATGGATGACTTTGCATGGCTGCGCGATGCGGACTTCCAGCGTGATGGCAACATCAACGACAACAAAGAAAACTATGTGGAATTCACAGAAGCTTTGCCAGCAGGTAAAGGCGCCAAAGAGGGTAAAGAACACGCCATCCTTCTTCGCAAGGGTGACGTCTATGAGACTTTTGGCCCAGTGACAGTTCCGGATGATCATCTGTTTGTCATGGGTGACAACCGTATGAATTCTCACGACAGCCGTGGCTGGGGCTTCCTGCCCAAACAAAACATCCTGGGCCGTGCGATGTTTGTATGGTTGAGCTGTGAAGAGACGGTTCCGAATCTTCCATTCCTGTGCAACCCTCTGACAATCCGCTGGGGCCGCTTCTTCCACTCTGTTAACTAGATGTCTGAAGAAAAAAGCACTCCCAATTTAAAAGGAACTTGGAATCAGGCGATTCTAACGTTCCTTTTTCCAATTTTGCTGGTGATGGGTGTGCGCTGGGCTTTGTTTGAGCCTTTTGTCATTCCCTCTGGCAGCATGATTCCGAATCTTTTGATTCACGACCATATCTTTGTAAAAAAATTCGCCTTTGGCCTTCATATCCCCTTCAGTGACCGCTGGTTGGTGCAGTGGTCGACACCTTCGCGTGGCGATATTGTGGTCTTTAAATATCCTGAAAACCCGGATGTCTACTACATCAAGCGTCTGGTCGGTCTTCCTGGGGATCGAGTGGAGGTCAAAGCCGGCCGCGTGGCGGTCAATGGCAATCCGTTTACGATGACGCCCATGTCGGACCGTGGATTTGAGGCGGGCTTTCAATATTTCACAGAGAATAATGGTGAGCGATCTTACACGGTTCGTTTTCTTTCCCCTGAAGATTCTGGAGACGTGCAAGTTTATAAGATTCCCGAGGGGGAATACTTTTTTATGGGTGACAACCGCGATCAATCAGCGGAC
This sequence comes from Bdellovibrio sp. HAGR004, assembly GCF_055397015.1. Taxonomy (NCBI): domain Bacteria; kingdom Pseudomonadati; phylum Bdellovibrionota; class Bdellovibrionia; order Bdellovibrionales; family Pseudobdellovibrionaceae; genus Bdellovibrio; species Bdellovibrio sp. HAGR004. Next base: position 894,666 of record NZ_AP029176.1, read on the forward strand.
TCGCGTGCTTGGGGATTCGTAAAGAACGATTATCTGGTGGGGCGGGCGTCAGTGATCTGGCTTTCTTGTCACAGCACCTTGCCGACGATGACGTTTGTGTGTGATCCTTCGCAAATCCGATTTGACAGACTCTTCCAGTCCTTGCATTGATTCCCGAAAAAGACCTTCTGTGTGTAAAATTCCTTTGAAGGCGCATCCCTGTTCCGTTTAGGATTTAAGGATGAATCGCTGGCGGGAATATCTGACAACTTTAGTTTTGGCTGTGCTGTGTGCGCTGTTTGTGCGTCATTTTCTGGTAACAGCCTATAAGGTGCCAACGGGCTCCATGCAGCCCGCGCTGAAACCCGGTGATTTCATTTTTGCGTCGCGCATTTCTTATGGGGTTCAGATTCCCTTTGCCAGTCAAAGATGGTCCCTGACTTTGCCTGAAAGAGGCGATGTCGTGGTCTTCACCTATCCGAATCAACCTTCCGTTACTTACGTAAAACGTGTGATTGGTCTGCCCGGGGATCGTGTGCAGATCATCAAGGGGCGACTTGTTCTAAATGAGGAGCCGGTGAATTACAACAAGCTGGAAGCTGTGGCGGGTGACAACCCCAATCCTGAACTTTTCGATATTTACTCTGAAAAAGTGGGAGCGTCCTCGTGGCGTGTGATTTTCCAAAAAAATCCGGATGATAAGGATTTTGGTCCCCTGGTGGTGCCTCCTGGAGAAGTGTTCTTGCTGGGAGATAATCGTGACGCCAGTGACGACTCGCGCTATTGGGGCACGGTTCCTATGGCCCAGGTGGTGGGCCGGGTGGCTTTAATTTGGCTTTCGCTGGATTGGCAGCAGAAATGGGGCGGGGATCGTTATCCTTCAGTGCGTTGGGACCGAGTTTTTTCCACGGTCCATTGACAAGAGTAATCTTGGAACCTAGGCTTGGGTTCTAGATGTCGTCTAGGAAAAATTTCTCTCTTATTGATCTTCGTTCTCTTGAAAAAACAAAAATCGATATCCTATTCTCTTTCGCCGATCAAATTGCGGCGGGAAAATCGTCTGCTATTGAGGGCTTCGGAAAAACCGGAGCCCTTTTGTTTTTTGAGGCCAGCACACGCACACGCATGAGCTTTGAAACGGCCTGCGCACGTCTGGGGATTCATCCTTTGCGCTTGGACGGCGCGGCTGGCAGCAGTCTGGAAAAAGGCGAATCTCTGGAAGATACCGTCTTAAATGTCGAGGCGATGCAGCCGTCCTTCTTGGTGATTCGCACGGGCGATGATCTGGATTTGCGCGCACTTTCTGAAAAAATCGCCACTCCGATCCTGAATGCGGGCTGGGGTAAGAAAGGTCATCCAACACAAGCTTTGTTGGATGCCTACACCATTCGCAAGCATCTGGGGTCCTGCGCCGGACAAAAACTGCTGATTGTCGGTGATGTTCGTCACAGCCGAGTGGCAGCGTCACACTTCGAGTTGGCGGAAAAGCTCGGTTATGAAGTGGCCTTGTGTGGCCCGAAAGAATTCCTCCCGCAGCTGCCGCCATGTCAGGTCTTCAGCGATCTTTCGCAAGGACTTCAATGGGCGACAGCGGCGATGGCTTTGCGGGTTCAAATGGAACGTCACGATCACAAGTATTCTTTGACGGACTATCGCGAGCAGTTCGGGTTCACGCAAAAGAACCTGAAAGCTCTGTCGGCAAAAGCCCTGATTATGCATCCCGGGCCGATCAATCAGGGGACCGAGATGGATGCGGATGTTCTGCGGGATCCACGCTGCAAAGTGCTGGATCAGGTTCACAACGGTGTTCTGGTTCGTCAAAGTCTGATTCATATGACAATGAAAGAGGTACAGTAATGCGCGGCTATCTGGTGCTTGAAACTGGGGAAGTCTACACGGGCGAATGGCAGGGTGGCACGGATCGCGCGGGCGAGGTGGTGTTCAACACGTCTCACTCCGGTTACGAGGAAATTGCGACGGATCCTTCATACTTTTCTCAGATTGTGGTGATGACCGCGCCGATGCAGGGCAACTACGGTGTCGAGGATGCTGTCTGGGAGTCGCGTCAGTTGTGGATCGATGGCTTTATCTGTCTAGAGGTTCAAGACTCCGAGCGTGATCGGGCTTGGAAGCAGCGTCTGACAGAAAATGGAATTCCTCTTTTGACTGAAATTGACACGCGAATGCTGGCATTGCGTCTTCGTCAAGGGGGCACTCCCTGGGGGGCCCTGATTCAGGCGCAGGATCAAACGACGGCTGTTGCTAAAGCTCAAGTCTTGATTGCTCAGAAAAAGACCATGGATAAGGATTGGGTTTACCTTGCCTCCCGCAAAGAGCCAGAAGTGCGTCGTGGGGATAATATGGTGGGGCCTCGTATTGCTGTTTTGGATTTTGGCAGCAAGGAAAATATCTTAAGAGAGCTTCAACATCGCTGTTCAGAACTCAAGATTTTCAACAGCCGCACGTCGGTGCAGGACCTTTTGGCCTATAATCCTGATGGAATTATGCTGACCAATGGCCCCGGTGATCCGGCAGATGTGAAAGTGGCTATCGGGACTGTCCGTGAGCTATTGGGTGTAAAACCCATTTTTGGGATCTGCATGGGCCACCAAATTCTGGGTCTGGCTTTGGGCGCTAAGACCTACAAGCTGAAATTTGGTCATCGAGGCAGCAATCATCCTATTCGCGACACTGTGCTTAATCAGATTTATGTGACCAGTCAGAACCATGGATACGCCGTGGAAGAGTCTACATTGCCTCCTGACGTGAAAGTGACTCACGTGAATCTCAATGATGGCACTGTGGCAGGATTTTATAGTGAAAAACGCAAGTGTTTAGGAATACAATATCACCCGGAAAGTTGTCCGGGGCCGCATGAGGCCTCCGGGCTGTTTAGCTACTTTGTAGAGCGGATGATATGAACGAATACGAAAAACTGATCGAAAAAATCCTTAATCACTTTGTCAGCGATGCCTTCAAAGACGAATTGGCCATGGCCAAAAAAGAGTTCTTTGAAAATGCCGGGACCTTGGATGAAAACTCCGAGCACTACGAATCGCGCATGGCACAGTTCTATGACTGGTATTTTTTCACCAGAGAACTAAAAGGATTCGGTCAGACCCCTTTGGAAGCCTGCCTGCTGGTGCGGGAATTGCGTTTCTCTGAAGAAGAACTGCAAACATTGGAAGTGCTAAAGCAGCACCGCCATTCCATTTTTGAGTTTGTTAAAATCAAAGACGGGGATGTCTATATCAAAGACCTTCTGTACGGGAAGAAAGGCCTTTTTGGAGCTGAAACTCTGGTAGTGAAGGCTTCTCCTTTCGTCTTTGGTTTTGATCCAGATGAACTTTTCGAAGTCCGCCTGATCCCCCAAGGGGATTCTTATGTCTTTACCCGCGGCTTCTGCTTCCATCCTGAAAGTGCGAAGAAGTTCATTCTGGCCGAGGTGAAACGTCACCGCAAAGATCCGGATCTGGATCCGGATCTGCTGATGCTTCGCCTGATTAAGATGCGTTATAAATTTGAACAGTACAAACACGTCAGACCCGAAATGATTTACTCCAATGAGGGGAAATTGGGGATCTGATGGCCGTGACCTAGGAGGAAAGAGTGCCGCGCAAGTCCAGTATTAAGAGAGTTCTTATTATCGGATCTGGACCCATCGTTATTGGACAAGCCTGTGAGTTTGATTACTCCGGCACTCAAGCCTGTAAGGCACTCATGAAGGAAGGATTGGAAGTTATCCTGGTGAACTCCAATCCCGCCACCATCATGACCGACCCGGAAATCGCCACCCGGGTTTACGTTGAGCCACTGAAAGTGGACTATCTTGAAAAAATCATCGAAAAAGAAAAGCCTGATGCGGTGATCCCCACTTTAGGAGGTCAAACCGCCCTGAACCTTGCCTTGGATCTTCATTCCAAGGGCATTCTGCAAAAGCATAAAGTGCAGTTACTGGGTGCGACTCCGCAAGTGATCAAGGCCGGAGAGGATCGTGAAATTTTCCGCGGTCTGCTGGATAAAATCGGTGCAAAGTACCCTAAAAGTCATTTGATCCGCACTTACGAACACGGCCTGCAGATCGCAGAAGAGCTGGGATATCCGATGATTCTTCGCCCAAACTACACTCTGGGCGGCGGCGGGGGTGGAATCGCCTATTCCCCGGAAGAATACAAAAAAATGCTGGTGACCGCCCTGCATGAAAGCCCCACTTCCGAAGTTTTGGTGGAAGAAAGCATCCTGGGGTGGAAAGAGTATGAACTTGAAGTCATGCGCGACTACAAGGGCACTTTCGTGGTTGTGTGCAGTATCGAAAATCTCGACCCTTGTGGCGTTCACACCGGAGACAGTATCACAGTGGCGCCTCAGCAGACTTTGAGCGATCGGGAATATCAGGCCATGCGTGATGAGGCTTGCAAGATCATCAACGAAGTCGGAATCCAGACAGGTGGGGCAAACATTCAGTTTGCGGTTCATCCCACAACTCGCGAGCGCGTGGTGATTGAAATGAATCCTCGAGTCAGCCGATCTTCGGCCTTGGCAAGTAAAGCCACCGGATTCCCCATTGCCAAAATCGCGGCCTTGCTGGCGATCGGCTACAGTTTGGATGAGCTGCAGAATGATATCACCAAGGTGACACCTTCTTGTTATGAGCCAGCTTTGGATTATGTCGTCACGAAAATCCCGCGCTTTGCTTTTGAAAAGTTTGTGGGTTCCAAAGACACTTTAACCACGCAGATGAAGAGCGTGGGCGAGGTCATGGGAATCGGCCGAACTTTGCAGGAATCCCTGATGAAAGCTCTGGCCAGTCTGGAAAAAGATCCGCAAGCCATCCCGGAAGTGACGTTGGAAACGGGTAAGATCTCGTACCCGAACAGTCGGCGGATCTATCATCTTTTCCAAGCCTTCCGTGAAGGCAAAACCGTGGCTGAAATCGAAGAGCTAACCCGCATTAATCCCTACTTCCTGGAGCACATCGAAGCTTTGATCAAGTTTGAAAGAGCTTTCAAGGCTGATTTTACGGACAGCAACGCGGAACTGCTTTTGAAGGCCAAAAGGAAAGGATTCACCGATGCCAGACTGGCGGCGTTGGTGGGGAAGAAAGAAACCGATATTCGCGCCTTGCGTGAAAAGCACGGAATCCTTCCGCGCTATTCTCAAGTGGACACCTGCGCGGGCGAATTTGAATCCTCCACACCGTACTTTTACTCTTCCTACTGGCCTATGATGTCGGCGACGGTGAATGCACCGGATGCCGTGGTTATTATTGGCAGCGGTCCGAATCGTATCGGGCAGGGAATTGAGTTTGATTACAGTTGCGTGCGCGGGGTGAAGGGATTCCAGAAAAACGGCAAAAAAGTCGTCATGGTGAACTCCAACCCGGAAACGGTTTCAACTGATTACGACACTTCTGACGTTTTGTTCTTTGAGCCTCTGACCGCAGAAAGTCTTTGTGAAATCATGCGCTTTATCAAACCGATGGGCTTTGTCGCACAGCTGGGCGGACAGACGCCGATCGGGGTGGCTCCGGAGCTGGTGAAGGCCGGCTATCGTCTTCTGGGGTCTTCGTTGGAGACAATAGATCTTGCGGAAGACCGCGGGCTGTTTTCGAAGATCTGCCGCGAATTGAACTTTGCCATTCCCAATTCCGGTATGGCGGGGTCTTTGGAAGAAGCCCTGAAACTTGAAAAAACAGTGGGATATCCGATGATCTGCCGCCCAAGTTATGTTTTGGGTGGACGCCGTATGGAAGTTATCGAAAACACCGAAGAGCTTCTGTCATACTTCCAACGTCACAAGGACTATATCTCGGAAGAAAAGCCCTGCCTGATGGACCAGTTCCTGGCAGGTGCGTTGGAAGTGGATGTGGATCTGGTTCGGGGCGAGGACTGGGTGGTCGTCGGTGGAGTCGTGGAGCATATCGAAGCCGCGGGAGTTCACTCAGGGGACTCGATGGGGGTTTTGCCTCCGCACCGTCTGAAAGATGAAACCTGTGCGCGTATTGAGGATCTGAGCAAACAGCTTGCCCATCGTATTGGAGTGATCGGGCATTTGAATCTGCAGCTGGCTGTGAAAGACGATGTGGTTTACATGCTCGAAGCCAATCCGCGCAGCTCTCGCTCGGTTCCTTTTGTGGCCAAAGCCACGGGGATTCCGCTGATTGATATGGGTGTTGCCGCGATGCTGGGGAAGAAAAAGAAAGATCTGAAGCTGGATACCTTAAACTGGAGAAACACTCAGACAGTTTCTGTCAAAGGTGTGGTCTTCCCGTTTAAAAAGTTCCCGGAATCTGATTCGATTCTGGGCCCCGAAATGAAATCCACAGGGGAAAGTATGGGGCGCGGAAAGAACTATTCCGAAGCTCTGGCAAAGGCCTTCCTTTCAAGTAACATAAGACTTCCAAAGATCGGGCAGGTGTTCTTCTCGTTGCGCGACAAGGACAAGGAAATCATGCTGCCTTTGGCGCGCGAACTGCAACGCATGGGTTATGGGGTTTCGGCCACAACTGGAACGGCTTCATTCTTTAATGAAAGAGGTGTGAACTGTCTGTCGTTGCGGAAGGTCGATGAGGGCCGTCCTCACTGCGTGGACAAGATTCGTTCAGGCGAAGTGGCGTTTGTGATCAATACCACCTCGGGCCGTCGTGCAATCGAGGCCAGCTTCGACATTCGTCGAGCTTGTACAGACTACAACATCCCGTGTATCACCGAAAGTGATGCGGCCGAGGCCTTTGTTCTTGCTTTGAAAAACGAAAGAAATGAGTCATCATCAGTCGAGGCCCTGGGGGCTATGGAGGCATTTTGAAACGACTCATTCTCGGTTTGCTGGCAATTCTCTCACTTTCCACAGCACATGCGGCGGAAGTCACTGCGGAAGCAGTCCCGCCGTCGATCACTCTGGGGGTGATTCCGGGTGGTAATCCCGAGAATTTGCGCGAGCAGGGGTTGGCCCTGGCAAAAGAACTTCAGGCCAAGCTCAACATTCCGGTGAATATCTATATTTCCAAGAACTATGCGGGCCTTGTTGAGGCGATGAAAACCAAAAAGGTGGATTTTGCCTTTTTCTCATCTTCAACCTATGTGTTTGCTGAACAACAGGCTCAAGCCAAGGTTTTGCTGAAAAAAGTGTGGAATCATCCGTACTATTACTCAGTGATTGTGACCCCGAAGAATTCTGGGATCAAAAAGTTGAAAGATCTCAAAGGCAAGCGTATTGCTTTTGTGGATGACAAGTCCTCGTCCGGTTACCTGTATCCTCAGGTGGCTTTGCGCAAGATTGGTCTGCAAGACAAGGACTTCAAGGAAGTTGCGTTCACCGGCAATCATCAGGCCTCCATCCAGTTCCTGGAAGCCAAGAAGGTGGATGCGGCTGCGGTCTTTAGTGATGATGAAAAGGGTCTTGAAGGAGCTTGGGAAAAGTTTGGGACAGATAAAAAGGCCCAATACCGTATTTTATGGAAGAGTGCTCCGATCCCCAATGATCCATTCTGTGTTCGTCAGGAATTTTACGACACCTATCCGAAAATCACGCACACTTTGATGTTCACTTTGATTGATATTCTGGAGCAGACCCGCAACAAGAACACTTACTCCGAAATTTTGGGCTCTCGTGACTTGATGCCGGCCACTTCTAAACAGTATGATCCTGTGAGGGAGATGGTGAAGGCTCTGAATATTGAGCTGAAGCCTTAAGCAAATAATGTCTGTATTATCTATTGAAAAGCTGAATAAGACATTCAAGGGCGGTCTTTTTGAAAAAGACCGTCATGTCTTGCGTGATGTCAGCTTCGCACTTCAAGAGGGGCAAACCTCCGGCTTTGTCGGCAGCAATGGGGCTGGCAAGACCACCACCATTAAATGTATTTTCGATTTTATCCGTCCCGACAGCGGACAGATTCACTTTTTCGGAAAGCCGCTGACCAGTGAAAGCAAAACCCGCGTGGGGTATTTGCCCGAACGTCCTTATCTCTACGAATTTCTGACGGGGATGGAATTTCTGCGTTTGCACTGGAATCTTTGTTATGGAGCGTCTCTAAAGGACTTCCACGAGCGGGCTCATGAGGCCCTGAAAAAGGTGGATCTTTTTGAGGCCAAAGACCGTCGCTTGCGTACTTATTCCAAAGGTATGCTGCAAAGAATTGGGATTGCTCAGGCGATCCTGACGCGTCCGGATCTGCTGATTCTGGATGAGCCCATGTCCGGTTTGGACCCGGACGGCCGGGCCATGGTGAAAGATATTCTGCGGGAAGAACAAAAACGCGGAGTCAGTTTATTCTTTAGCAGCCATCTTCTTCAGGATATGGAGGAGTTGTGTTCACATCTTGTGGTGATCAATCGGGGGCAGATTCTTTATGACGGAGTTTTAAGCTCGTTCATGGCGGAATATCAAAGCTTGGAAAAAGCTTTCTCTGTGCTGAAGGGCAAGGAGGAAGGCCGTGTATAAGGTATGGACTTTAGCGCGCACCACTTTGCGTGAAATGCTAAGAGAAAAAATCTTTATGGTGGCGGTCCTGATTGCCGTGGCCCTGTTGGCCCTGAGTTTCCTTTTGGGGGCATTGTCTTTTGCGGAACAAAGAAAAATTCTGGCAGACTTTGGCTTTATGGCGATTCAAATTTCCGGTTTGGGGATTTCTTTGTTTGCAGGATCTTATCTGTTGGCCAAGGAGATTGAAAAGCAGACTTGTCTGTTGATTCTTTCCCGACCCGTCAGTCGCGCTCAGTTTATTCTGGGGAAGCTGTTTGGAGTCCTGGCATTGAACACTCTTCTGATGAGTGCCTTGGGTGTGGTGCTTTTTTTGCTGTTGGGTCTGTGGAAAGAGTCCCAACTTCTGCCGGCATTTTTGGAAATCGGTCTAAGTCTGTGGTGTGAAAGTGCTGTCATTCTGTGTCTGGTGATCTTCTTCAGTCTGGTGGTGCGACCTGTTCTGGCCCTGGGGGCCGGGTTTATGGTTTTCCTGCTGGGGCACTGGCTGGGGGACCTGACCTTTTTCGCTGAAAAAAGTAAGGAAGAGGTCTTTGTGCAGGCTGTGAAGGTTCTGCACTGGGTGACACCCAACTTCTACCGCATGAATTGGAAATCAGCTTACTTCCTTGAAAATGGCATTCCGTTTGACAACATTCTATGGATGCTGGCGCACATGACAGGCTGGGCTTTACTGGCCATTTTGTTGACCAACTTCTTCTTCAGGAGAAAAGACATTGTTTGATTTGGATACGGGCTTTTATGTCCTTTTCTTTGTTTTGGGTGCGATCTTTGGCAGTTTCGGGAACGTCATCATCTATCGTCTTCCCAGGGAAGAAAGCATCGTCAAGCCACGCAGCTATTGTTACAGCTGCAAGACCCCGGTAAAGTGGTACGACAACATCCCTATTTTCAGCTGGTTTATCCTTCGCGGGCGTTGTCGCAAGTGCCATGCAAAGTTCTCTTTCCGTTACCCTTTGGTTGAACTGATCACGGCGGTGTTGTTCGCACTGAGCTACCATTACGCAGGCCTCTCCTGGACGCTGCTTGAGTATCTGATTTTCGTGTTCGGTTTGGTGGTGTGCACATTTATTGATCTGGACCACATGATTCTGCCTGATGAATTCACTCTTTCCGGCATTGTCATAGGACTGGTTGGGGCGGCCTTGAATCCGCAGCGCGAGTTTTTGGATGCGCTTTTTGGGATGCTGATGGGGGGCGGATTCCTGTGGGGAATGGCCTACGTCTATTATTTGTTGACCAAAAACGAAGGCATGGGCGGTGGTGACATCAAGCTTCTGGCCTGGATCGGTGCGATCCTGGGGTGGAAGGCAATTCCTTTTGTGATTATGTCTTCAGCAGTCATTGGCAGCGTGATTGGTTTGATCGCTGCCAGAAAGCAGAAAGCAGGACTTAAGACGGTGATTCCATTTGGCCCTTACCTGGCCTTAGGTGCGGTTCTCTATCTGTTCGGAGGCGAGACCATCGCGCTTTGGTACCTCGACTTGTTCCTTCCGGGTCTGAGTTAGTGGTTCGACCGAGGCTGGACCTTTGGGTATGGCCTCGACCCTTGTTTGACATTCCCCACCCAAGCAGAAATAATTTTAGTATGTTAGACTTGTGTCTAAAGACGTAAGTCTTTGAAAAGACATCTGAGTGGTACAACTGGGGAAGCAGCGAAAGCATGTTTTTTAAATCGAAAAAAGTCATCGGACTCGACATCGGATCGAGCTCCATCAAACTTGCTGAAATGGACGTCAGTGGCAAAGGCGCCCAGCTTCTCTCTTTTGGTTTTGCACCAACGCCTCCCAACGCCGTGTCTGGCGGGGAAATTGTGGATATCGGTTCGGTGGGAATCGCGATTCAGCAACTGATTGCTGAAGTGAAAACCAAACGCAAGGGCATCGCCACAGCCATGTGGGGAACCGCCGTGATCGTGAAAAAGATCACGATCCCGAAGATGGATCGCAAGCTGATCAAGGATCAGATCCGCTTTGAGGCCGAGCAGTATATTCCTTTTGATATCAACAACATCAGTCTGGCGCACCATATTCTGAACACCAGTTCTTCGCCTGATGCGATGGATATCTTGTTGATTGCCGCACAAAACGAACTTGTCAGCCAGTACACTCAGGTCATTGAAGTGAGCGGTCTGAACTGCAGCGTTTTGGACGTCAGTGGTTTTGCCCTGGCCAATGCCTTTGAACTGAACTATGGCAAGATTCCTGGTGAAGTCGTCGGCATCCTGAACTTCGGCGCTTCCATCACCAATTTCGTGGTTCTGCAAAACGGCGAGGTCATCTTCTGTCGTGATATCCCAGTTGGCGGCGCCAACTACACCAACGAAATTCATAAAGCTATGGGTGTGACCGTGGCGGAAGCCGAGGCTTTAAAGCTCAGTGCCATATCCCGTCGTGAGGTTCCGGATGAGGTTCACAGCATTATCAGTGCGACGAACGAAGCCGTGACGGAAGAAATTCGCAGCAGTTTGGACTTCCTCAGTGCGACCACCAATGGCCTTGTCTTGAACCGTTGTTTCTACACCGGGGGGAGCTCGGCAACCTCCGGTCTGGTTGAGACGGTGTCGCGGGTTACGGGCATTATGATGGAACAGTTCAATCCATTCCTGCGCGTGAAGGCCAATCCTAAAAAATTCTCACCTGAGTATCTTGATCAGATCAGCGCTTTTGCAGGTGTTGTCACCGGACTGGCTTTGCGCCAGCAGGGGGACTCCACATGATTAAGATTAATCTTGCCAATGGATCAGGCTCAGGAGCTGCGGGTGCCTCACTGGGGTCTTCGCTGGGAATTTCCACCGAATCCTTCATGGGGGCCGAGGAAATTCGCAAAGAGGCACTAAAGCGCCTTGTGCTTTTGGTTGTGGGACCTTTGGCTCTGTATATCTATGAGAATCAGAATGTGCCGACCAAAGTGGCTGAACTGAATTCCAAGAATCAGATTTTGGCCGAACTACAGTCTTATAACGCCAAGGCTGCAGATTCCGTGGCTGAAATTAAGAAATTTAAGGAGGACGAGGCTTTAATGGAGGCTCGTATTTCCGCTTTGGAAAAGATCTCCAAAGATCGTCAGCGCGAAATCCGCGTTCTGGATCTTTTGCAAACCGTGATTCCGGAAAAAGCCTGGTTGACCCGGGTGCAGATCAATCCGGACCGCGTGAACATTCAGGGGCTGGCTTTGAGTGACTTTGAAGTATCTCAGTTCCTGGAGGCTCTGACAAAAAGTGTGTTCTTAATGGACGTGAACTTGGTCAGCTCCAGCGAGTCCGTGCAGGACGGGGTAAGTTTGAAGAAGTTTGAGATCAGTTGTTTACTGGAGAGACCAAATGAATAAGTTATTTGACACTCTCGCGGTTCAAACGATTGGAAAAATTCTGGTGATCGGGTTGGCCCTGACGGGGTTGTACTGGAACTTCATCTATGATGATGGTTCTGCCGTCGACGCTCAGATTGCAACTGTGAATCAGCAGCTGCAGGAAGAGGAAAACAAGAAAAAAGACACGGATGCGACTTTGAAACAAGTGCAGGAAATGCAGGAAAAAGTCGGTCAGCTCAGCCAGAAGTATCAGGAGATCTCCCGTCGATTGCCGGCGGTGTTGTTCTCAATTGATATCAACAAGGCGATCGATGACTTTGCCCGGAATGCTGGTGTCAGTGTGAAATCGAAAAAACCGGGTGAGAACATCAAAAAAGAAGTTGTGGAAGAGGTTCCGGTGGAAGTGATTCTGGAGGGAAGTTATGCCGAACTGGCTCAGTTCACTTTCCTGGTTTCCACAGCCGAGCGTATGGCCCGTGTGCAGAACATTGTTCTAAGCGAAGCCGAGCCGGGTTCAAAGAAATTGAAGTTTGAAGGACAGGTAGTGGGTTATAAACTGGCTCCGGAAGAAAAGAAACCGGCAGCGACGGAGAATCAGCAGTGAAATCTGTAAGATGGATTGTATCTTACATTTTAGTGGCATCCTTGGGGCTTTGGCTGGCCTTTGCGGTCAGCATGAAGTTCATGGCGCCGGCTCATTCTCAGGACGCTCCGTCGAACGGAGATTTGCCTGCTGAGTTCCTAAAAGAGGTCGAGTCCACACAAGTGCCTCCAGCAGGGGCCACTCCTCCTGCGGCAGCGAAGGACGTTCCGCCGCCGCCGGCAGAGCCTACGCAAGTACCGGCTCCGCCTGCGCAGGATATGCCGGTGGGTGATGCGGTGACGGCACCTCCTCCGGTGCAGGAAATTGTGCCTCGCGATGGTTATGTTTACGATCCTACGGGCAAGCGTGATCCGTTTAAGGTGTTTAAGACAGTCCGTCCTATTTTGCCAGAGACTGCCAAGCAAAACGAAGTGCTTGAGCCTTTGCAACGTTGGGAAATTGATCGTTTGCAGGTTGTGGGTATTTTGTGGGATGTGAAGACGCCTCGTGCGATGATCAGAGATCCCGATGGGGCTGTATTTGTAGTGACTAAAAATTCCAAAGTGGGTCGTAGCGAAGGATTTGTGGCGACCATTCGCGAGGGTGAAGTCGTCGTGATGGAAACCAAGTACGAAGATGGCAAAGCCTTTAAAGAGCCCCGCGTGATGGAATTGAAAAAATAGTATTCTAAGTTTTAGGAGGAACTAATGAACGGATTCATTAGATTGTTAATCCTGAGTGCAATGATTGCCTCTTTGACCTCTTGTGCAAGTCAGCCGGTGGAAGACGATTTGTCCCTGGATGGATTTGATTCCTCTGCAGAGGTTGCGCCTGCTGAAGAAGCGGCACCGTCCAGTGCCGACAGTGATTTTGCTGAATTCGATGAAATTGACAATCAACCGGCTCAGGCGGAGTCCGCTCCTGCGGGTGACCAGGATCTGGCGATTGAAGAGGAAGTGAATCAGGCTGGCGGATCCGAGGATCAACAGGTGGCTCAGGATGCTCCTGCTGCGACAGAAGAATCCAATCCGACAGAAGATCCGTTCGCGGACAGTTCTGTGGCGGATGTCCCGGCTCCTGCAACGGAAGAGACGGCCGCACCAGAACCAACAGTGGTTGAAACCACTCCGGATCCATTTGCTGAACAGCCGACGGTGACGGAAACGGCGCCTCCGGCGCAGGATTCGTTTGCAACAGCGCCCTCTGCAGCTCCGGCGAATATCACGGATCTTAAGTTCCGCGCCAACGAAACAGGCGGAACGGTGATCGTGCAAGGGGATCGCCCGTTGACGTATACAACGCGCACGAATCCCGATCTGAACCAGTACATTATTGAAGTGGACAACGCCAATCTGCCGGATCGTCTGAAGCGTTCTTTGAACACCAAAGACATCAAAGGCAGCGTAGGCGCTATTGATGCTTATCAGAATCCGGGCTCTTCAACAGCACGTTTTGTGATCCAACTGCGTGACGGTGTGGGTGAACCCACTGTTCAGCAGGAAGGAAACAGCCTGCTGATCGTGGCCAGTGGTACGGGTGCCGCTCCGGCAGAGTCAGTGGAAGTGACTGATGTCAGCAACGCGATGGGGGATAACAAAATCCTTCCAAGTCAGAATCTGACAGAGTTCCTGGCAGGCAACACCAAATTCTACGGCAAAAAGATTTCCATCGAGACCAATAACATGGACATCCGTGACGCTTTGAACTTCATCACGGAAGAATCTGGCGTAAACATGGTGATTTCCGAGGATGTGAAGGGCGCCGTCAGTTTGAAACTGCGCCAGGTTCCTTGGGATCAGGCTTTGGTGGTTCTGATGCAAGCCAAAAAGCTGGGTTACACTCGTCAGGGCAACGTCCTGCGAATTGCTCCGGTTCAGGATTTGAAGGCGGAAGAGGATGATGCCACCAAGCTGGCTCAAGCGCGCCGAAATCTGGAGCCGCTGAAGGTTCGCATGTTCCCGGTCAGCTACGCAAAAGTGGACGAGCTGGAAAAGAAAATCAAAGACTTCCTGGGTGATCGCGGCAAAGTTGTGGGCGATGTTCGTACCAATGCCCTGGTTGTGACAGACATCGAAGAAAATCTGGAGCGTGCGGCGAAATTGATTCAAAGCCTGGATACGCAGCCACCACAGGTTTCCATCGAGGGTAAAATCGTGGAAGCTTCGGAAAACTTCACCAGAAATATCGGGATCAACTGGAGTGCTTCCGGTGCACCGATCAAACTGGGCAGCACGGCTCGTGGTCCTGTGAATATGAATCCAAGCTTTAATGTGAACTCCTCAGCCGCCGGCCAAAACGGGGCTTTGAATTTCGGTTTGAACGTGGGGACTTTGGATATCTTCGGAACTCTTTCAGCTGCGTTGTCTTTGAACGAAATCAACGACCAGGTGAAAATCATCTCGGCTCCAAGAATTTCGACCATGTCCAACGAGAAAGCTGAAATCAGTCAAACGACGGAAGTTCCGGTTCGTCAGGTGACTCAAAACGGGACGGCGACTCAGGAAACGTTCCAGTTCAAGCCATTGACTCTGAAGCTGGATGTGACTCCGCAAGTAACGGCGGACGGATCTGTTATAATGAAAGTGCTTGTGAACAGACAGTTCCGTGGAGCTGACGTGAGTAGTGCGGGTCAAGGGGCCTTTGCGGTGAACAGTCGTGAAGCCAATACCCGTATTTTGGTTAAGAACGGACAGACTGCCGTTATCGGTGGTATCTATCAAAGTGACGCGACTGACGGGGAAACTGGGGTGCCTTGGTTCCGCGAAATCCCGGTTCTGGGCCACTTGTTCAAGACCAAAAATATCACGAAAGAAAAATCTGAACTGTTGATCTTCCTGACACCGCGAATTTTAGGTCAGGTGGGTTCGGGAACAATGACTCCGGGCACGACGGATCTCTAGAAAGGGGCGACACATGAGATTTCTAAAAGTTCTGCTTTTGGCTTCCACTGTTGCAGTCTTTCTGCCCAGTTGTTCGGAAAACACCAGTGACCTGATGGTGCAGATGGGAACGACACGCACTTACGTGATCAATGCCTCGGCGAAAAGCTGTTTGACGAAGGCTACGGAGGATCAATCGAACCCTTCTCCAAATGATGTGGGAGCAGCTTTTTTTCAGGTTCAATACTTGAACATTGCGTGGCCAAACACTGAAAAGACACTTATCGTAGCGACGATTCGTCTGAAGTTCCAAGGACCTCAATTCTCCGGTGGTACGTACATCTGTGAGTTCGCAGGAGATAATCTTCTGGCTTTGAATGAAATCTGGTATGCAAAAGGGGAAGCTGCTGTGGGTGGGCCGGAAATCCCAAGCTATAAAAAACCGACCAGCACGGCGGAGAGATATACACCGGCTCAAATTGTTTCCACGACATGTCCGATTGTCTGCGGTGGTTTGAATACCTCGACATCCTTCCAGTCTTCCGGGACGGTGGATATTATCGGCTTCTCTCGTGACGCCAAAGGAGAGCTGACTCCGGAAAGAGCCACCGGCTTTATTTCTATTGAAAGCTTAGGTGATTAAGCATATTTGCTCCTGAAGAAACCTCCAGGAGCAAATCTATCACTATTTAACACAAGATATAGTTGGATTTGTGATGTAAGTATTGTTGTCACCTGCAATCCCATAGTGTAGTGCTCCCCATTTAAACCGGACATGACGGTCCGCTCCTAATGATAGGAGTATGACTATGAATAATGATAGTTCTTATGAGTTGCCCAGAGGGCGTAAAGTTGAGGTTATCACCTCGGTCCAGCGCCGCAGAAGGTGGGCGCCAGCAGAGAAAAAGCTAATGGTTGAAGAGACTTACGAACCTGGGCATACGGTCTCGTATGTGGCCAGGAAGTATGGTATATCTCCTGCGCAACTATTCAATTGGAAGAGGCAGATGGAAAACGGAGCTCTTACGGCAATCGACAAAGAAGAACGTGTGATTCCAGAGTCTGAGCTAAATAAGGCTCAAGAGCGGATCAAACGCCTTGAGCGCCTTCTTGGACAGAAAACTGAAGAAGTTGAAGTCCTTAAAGAAGCTGTTCGGATCGGTCGCGAAAAAAAACTTATCTCGCGCAAACCGTTGCCCGGAGTCGAAGATTTCGAATAACGACAGTTTGTCGTGCCCTCGAAGTCTCTCGGAGCCACTTAGCAGAGAAAATCAAAAACAATCAGGTTTTGAAAATGAAAAAGAAAATCGTAAAAGACGATGATAGTCGCCTATTGCCATTAATACGGGAAATTGTCGATCAAAGGGCTACTTACGGATATCGCAGAGTAACGGCTTTACTACGGAAGAAGGTCGACGAGAAGATCAACTACAAGCGTGTCTACAGAATCATGAAGCAGAACGGTCTCCTGTTGCAACGCCACACTGGCCGACCTATTCGAAGCCATGATGGCAAGGTTTCAACGATCAAATCAGATGTCAGATGGTGCAGCGATGCCTTCGGAATTCAATGCTGGAATGGGGAACAGGTTCAAGTGGCCTTCTCTCTCGATTGCCATGACCGAGAGTCGATTACATATGTCGCAAGCACAAGAGGAATTGATGGAGGTTTGGTTCGCGATCTCATGATGGAAACGGTTGAGCAGCGCTTTGGTAAAGTCAAAAGAGTGCCTCATGTCGTACAATGGCTAACCGACAATGGGCCCGGCTATACTGCGCATGAAACCGTTCGCTTCGGACATTCACTGGGTCTGGATATCAGAACAACTCCGAGCTACAGCCCAGAAAGCAATGGCATGGCGGAAGCCTTCGTGAAAACCTTCAAAAGGGATTACGTGTGGCTTGGGGATCTTTCGTCAGCAGCCCGGGTTATTGAGCAATTAGATGCTTGGTTTGAGGACTACAATGAAAACGCACCACATAAAGCATTGCGAATGAAGTCACCCAGGCAGTACAGAAGAGAAATTAACCGAGCGGTCTGACCTGTCCGTTTTTATAGGGGCAACTCCAGGGAATAACGGAAACAACGTTAACAACGGGAATAACGGTAATAACGTAAATAACGGTAACAACGGAAACAACGTTAACAACGGGAATAACGGTAATAACGTAAATAACGGTAATAACGGTAATAACGGTAATAACGGAAACAACGTTAACAATGGGAATAACGGTAATAACGTAAATAACGGTAATAACGGTAATAACGGTAATAACGGTAATAACGGAAACAACGTTAACAACGGTAACAACGGTAACAACGGTAATAACGTAAATAACGGTAATAACGGAAACAACGTTAACAACGGGAATAACGGGAATAACGGTAACAACGGTAATAACGGGAATAACGGTAACAACGGTAATAACGGTAATAACGTGAACCCTGCGTAATACGCGCTATTGACGAAGAGCCCGAGCATGTGCCAATGGCGTGGGCGGAGCTTTTCCCGCAGCGACTAAATGCAGAGCCATCGACAAATAACTTCGCGGATCAAGGTCATTCTTTTTACAAGATTCAATTACAGTGAAAAGTGTGGCGGCGGTATCTGCGCCAGCGTGATTTCCAGATCCGTAATAATTCTTTCTTCCGACTACAGCATGACGGATCGTACGTTCGGCCTCATTGTTTGAAAGAGGAATACGGTTATCATTTAAGAACAACATAAATCCGGCCCACCTTTCTGTGAGATACTCTATAGCCTTTCTTTTCTGACTGCCAGGGCGTGAATTTGAGTACTCTCCTATGAGATTTTTATGAAGACCCTCGGTAATCAACTGACTTTTCTCTTTTCGTAGCCGCAAAAGGTCTTCAAAAGAGGAAGCCTCTCTTTCAATTTCAAATAATCGATCAATATCATCTAAGATTGGTTTTACTGTTGGATCGTGGTCTTCAATTTTTATAAATTCTCTGCGTGCATGTGCCCAACAGAATGCTTGGGGAATTTCTAATTTCGCTAGTATGTTGTATCCAACATAACCATCAGTAACGACAGGTCCACTGTATCCACTCAAAAAATCCTTAACAACTTGTCCTGATCTGGTGGGCTTAAAACAATAATGACTACCGTAACGATTGCTTACCACCCACATGTAGCCATCTTTTTCAGTCTTATCTTGGATTTTCCAAGGGGTTTCATCCAGGTGTAAGGCAAGATCGCTTGATTTCAATTCTTTGAGAATTTCAGCTTGTACAGGTTCAAGACTAGCAGCTGCAAGTCCAGACAATCTTGAGAGAGTACTATTTTGGATCCCTTTTAAACCCAGCGATTCCATTTCTCGGGTCTGTCTTTCTAAGGGCATGTGGCTGATATATTTATCAGCCACAACACTGATAACAAAGTCAGTTGAATAGTTCATTCCTGGCAATAGGCCCGAAGGGCCATTGGCAGTGATAATAACTTCTTTATCTGAGTCTGGAATGAACTTTGGATCCAGTTTATATTTATACTTCTTGTGGATTTCTTTGACATAGGATCTTTCAATGATTTGTATTTGAAAAGATTCATCATAAAGACCCGTATTTTTCCACATTGATGGATGTGGATTGTCGATACCACGAAGTTTTGCTTCTTCATTAAGTTCGTCATCTGAAAGATGGTGCGCAACTTCGCAGCTAGGTAAACCTGACCATTTATTTTTCTTTTGCTCTTCACGTGACACTTCAGCAGGGAACGCCGCTTGGCTGAATAACATAGCCTCGGTTTGGCTTTTGTCACGAGGACGATCTGTGGCTTCAGCTCGTTTTTCAGTGGATTTACCAAAAATACTTCTACGGAGCAGCTTTATACGCTCATCTAGGTTGAATTTAGACTGCAGGCTAAGCGCTTGCTCCTCTTGAAGTTTGGCAACTAATAGTTTTTGCTGTGCAATGAACTCGAGAGCTTGCGACAGAAGTGCCTGCAATATGCGGGGATCTTTTTCGCTTTCAATAATTTTTCGAGTTCTTTCATCCATCAGCCGGGAGTTTGTAAAAACCCTTGCGGAAGATCAACAGCTTCCCTTTGCGTCACTGGGATTTGTGGCGCTAAAGCTGCCATAGAGCGGTCAACAATAGGTGTTCTGATCACACTTCCGTGGAAAATCAGCTTTAATTCTGACAAACTGACCTCCGATCGCCCCAATAGTTCGGCCAAAGACATAAAGTTCCCTTTTTCCATACGTTTTGAAATCAGTACCAGCCCTGTCCCATCATAGAAAATAGCTTTGATGCGCTTACGGTTTTTCCCGAAGAACAAATACACATGTCCCTGATCCATAATCGCCTGCATTTGATGGACACATAAAGAATGTAATCTTTCAAAACCACACCGCATGTCGATACTTTCGCGATATACAAATGCCCGAAGCCCCTTGCGGTCTAAAAACATGATTTACCTCGCTGAAGTTCAAGGATGGTTTTTACGGCAATAGATTCTGGTATCTCTAAAATATATCCTTCTGGAGTTCTAACCGTCACAGTTAGACCCAGATTAGTTTTTTCTTCTAATGAAGGTCCAACTGTGACAGTTGGACCTGGTTGGACTGTTAATGCATGAAAGTCAGATTTAATATTTTTCTTGGGCTTCAATCGCCACGACATAATAGTTGCATAGGGGATGTCGATTTGTTGGGCTGTTGCTTTAACTGGTACATCCAGGGCAAATAATTCTTGGATTCTGGACTTTATGGATTTCGGCCAAGGTTTTCTGACGGAGCTCACTTCGGAATGATATTGCCGAGTCAGCTCTTGGATTTCTTCTATTAGTTGGTTCGCACGCTGTGTTTTCATGAATCGCAGCATGCTGGATATTGATTTCAGTTCCTAGACGCGTTTTATGCAGTGGTTACGTAATAACGGCAACAACGGCAACAACGGTAATAACGGTAATAACGGTAATAACGGTAATAACGGTAACAACGGTAATAACGGTAACAACGGTAACAACGGCAATAACGGCAATAACGGTAATAACGGAAATAACGGAAATAACGGAAATAACGGAAATAACGGCAATAACGGAAATAACGGAAATAACGGAACCAAGGGGAACCATGGCTCTACTGGCTATTCTACGGGTTATACAACCGGTTACTCTACAGGATATTCCACCGGATACTCAACGGGATACACGACCGGGCAGGCTACAGGTCAGACTACTTACAGTACCGGTTACACAACTGTGACGACTGCAACCACTTATGGTCCAACGTCAACTTCGACAGCTACGACCCGAGGGGATGATACGGTATCCACGTCAACGTCCACATCCACATCGACGTCCACGTCGACCTCGACGACTAGTGCAAGCAGTTCTTCCACTGGCTATGACGATGAAGATAAAAACGAGTTCAAGGCCAAACTGAAGCCTTTGTTCCACTTGAGCTTTGATTATGGTCAGTACATCGTCAACTTGACGCCACACTTCCGCAATGTTCAGCCGAAGTCCATCGTGAAGTATGATTATCGACCAAGCAGCGACACTTTGATCTATGGCGACTATCGTGATGGTTTCCAAAAAACCGTCTATGGTTCCATCGAAGTTGGTTTGGGCGCTCAGGTACGCTTCTGGTTCGACAATGCCACAGGACTGCGTCAGCACTTCTGGGGTTACGTCGGAGTTCTACCAATCGTGGGTAAAGAAACAGAGTCTGTCCGTTATGTCAGTACTCTGGAGAAAGCCCGCAATATGGGCGGACGCTGGCAGGTACCTAAAGATGCAAGTGATCTGGATACTTGGGATCCGGGTGACAGCATCACCTACATTGGACATGGTGGTGTTATCTTCTCTGCAGGCGCCGGTTTTGGCCCAGTCGGAGCGGGTGTAGCCAAACTTGCTAATGGTACTTGGGAAACCTATGTTGAAAAAGTGGGCTCTGATCAGGCTTACGTAAAAATGACCAAAGGTAAGCTGAACAGCTTCTCTATGTTCACAAACGTTTCTATCCTGACCTTGAGCTTGAGTGAATTCCGCTATGCCGATGACGGCTTCTCATTCCTGTTTGACCTGTCTACAGACACGGGACGCAAGGCTTATGAAGACGTGATTCGCGGAAACGTTTTGGCATCAGAAAACTTTGCGGTACAAAAACCAAGAAATCTGGTCGAGCGTGCACCAGTTCTGAAAGTTGAGACATTCCGTTCTGTCTCCACAGGCCGTGTAGTCAGCAAGTCGCTGTCTATCCCTATTATTTGGGACAAAACATACAGCAAAGGCAAAGTCAGCTCGTTCACGACATCTGACATGCACTTAGATCGCAACACCGCGGTTGTGCATTACGGTATCTTCTCTGATTCCGAGGATTCTCGCTTCTGGTTCAAACATAAAGAGAAAGACTTTATGTTCTACGGTGCGAAGTACTCTGTACAGAACTGGGATACGAAAGCACGCATGGATAGTATGTTCGGTACCTACTCTTACGCCTTCAAACATGAGCAAAGCAATGGCAACCGTCTGAAAGCGGGTATCTATGCTCTGGTTAAGAAAACAGGTATTGATTCGTTGATGGTGGGTGTTCCTGATCGTGATCTGGGTTACACGGGCATTGAATTCAACGTGAACTTCGATGACACCAATACGATGAATCTGATGAAGGCTGCTCAAAAACTGAGTCAGGATGACTTTATCGACAAGGCAACGGACCTGATCTATCCATACTTCAACGAACGCAATGATCCATATGATTTGTGTATGATTGATGGTGGTGGACGTCTGCCAGGCTCTTGTCTGAATACGACCATTCGCAAGACTGCGGAGGCCGCAAGCAAAATGTACTATGCTCTGAAGACTATGTACAAAACTATGAATTCAGATCCTAAGGCGTTTGCTGCAGCTTATGGTACCTTCGGTGAAGGTATGGCAGAAAATCTGTTTACATTCAGAGCAGCTATGAAATTGGCTGGTCCTGGTGCGACGATTGACTATCTTGTCGAAGGCACACATATCAACATGTACTTCCGTGAATGGACTGTTGATAGATCCGGCAGCTGGGTTCCAGCGATGCAGTCACCTAAGTACAAAGGTCTGCCGTTCGAACCAGCGACTCGTCACTCTCGAGTGCGTGGTATGATCATCGGAAACTCTGATGCAGGCAAAGTTCCACACATGAGTCCTGTGACATTCTAGTTGTTCGCAAAAAAAGAAGAAACTCTAGAAAGGCCGCTGATAAAGTCAGCGGCCTTTCTCATTTCTGGGGGTGGAGAAAATAAAGTTACAAATCCTTTAATTGCAGATTCGTATTTTGTGAGCTCGCGATACTTGCGGTTAGAAGTATTTACTCAAAAGTTTTTTTGTTTTTCCAATCAAGGAAATCAGAAAGGGAAATTTATGAATTTCAAAATGCTTCTTGGCGGTATTCTTCTGGCGACATCCATGCAGGTCAGTGCAAGTGAGTTTGAAAGTGGAAGTGATGAGTTTACTCCGCGCCCGCTGCCTCAATACTCGGAAGCTGAACTTCAGAAAAAAATTGAGAATGAGATGGCCGTCGCTTGTTCGGGGAATCTTTGTAAGATTGTAGGACAGGATAGCAGCGGTTCTGGCTGGACAGTGCAGTTCCAGGTGGGCTATGGGCGCGCCAACGGCGGCAACGGAGATACAATCTACATCGGCGACTATGACGGCAGCAATGATAACAATGGATTCGCCAGCATCACGGTGACATACAAAAACTATAAATGTCGATCAAACCTTCTGGTAACCCCCGCGGTATACCGTTTCGTTAATACCTACCTTTATAACATGGTGAACTCAGACGGATCAGTAAAAAGAAACTTCTCTCCTGCAGATCAGATCGTTGTTCTTTTCTATACGACGATGCTGAACAAAGTCAGCTCTTGCGGCAGTGGCATGAATTAAGGTCTTTTTTGGGGAGGCGGGGTCTATGGCTAAAAGTTTGATTTTATGTTTGCTGGTTTTTGGAATGGCGACGGGTGCCTATGCGCAAGTGGCTTCTTCTCTGGGGCTAAATAAGCTGCGAGTCACCAACCGGGCTCAGTGTGCCGTAGACTCCGAGATTCCGACAGAGTCCGCGTTTATCGTGGTGGACGGATACAATGCTGGAAAGATGGTTTACTCCCTTGGAAAGAACATCGGGTCTAATGCTGAGGCGATGAGTGCTGAGGGCATGCAGCAGTTTCGAATTGCAGTGACCCGCCTCACCAAGGCGATCATGAACAAGTTGCTGGCCGGGCAACTGCCTCTTCTACCGACCAATCTAAAGAAATCCACTTTGACAGGTTACAACGCCATTGTGGAAAAGTGTCAGAACAAAACCTACTGTCCTGAGCTAAATGGATATCTGTCAAAAATCTGGGACAACTCCGAGGGTGCTGGTTTGCGCTGGGAAAGTCTGGATAAATTCAATGGCAGTCACTTTTTGTCCATGAAGAAAACGGACCGAGTTGCCTGTTTTTATGTGAAAAGATTCTCTGCCCTGCAGGAACAATTAAACTCTGTCGAGGTGGATAAATCAGTTCTGTTGGATGTGGCACAGGCGGCTCTGGCAAAAGAGAGATATATAACGGATTGTGAAAGTAAAGATGCGGCACTTGATTCGCGCAACTCCATAATCCAGCTTGATTTGAAAATTCCACGCGCCGTTGAGTTTGCCTCTGTCGGATTTGACTTCTGGAA
The DNA here is from genome assembly GCF_055397015.1 of Bdellovibrio sp. HAGR004. Taxonomy (NCBI): domain Bacteria; kingdom Pseudomonadati; phylum Bdellovibrionota; class Bdellovibrionia; order Bdellovibrionales; family Pseudobdellovibrionaceae; genus Bdellovibrio; species Bdellovibrio sp. HAGR004. The sequence continues at coordinate 918,571 of NZ_AP029176.1, forward strand.
CAGCGTAAAAATCTATCTGTCTTTCGCGTGGAGATATTCGAACATTCCTCTGCAGGTGGCGCCAGAATACGGGCAGATGTTCCGCTCTATAGCTCTTGAGGAATCTATTATGATGATTCCGAACGGCTGTAAAAGCATTGAAAAGCCTGAGTGTGACGCTGCGACGCTTTCCATGAACAGTATTCGTGAGCTGGCTCGGCCGGACGGAGACAAGACGGAACACAAAAAGGAAGTCCCTCGCGGTCCGGAAGACGATGTGGTCAATCGCGGTCCTCGTGATGTGAATGACGACTTCCTGGGGACACGTAGTTTCGATGATGCCTCTGATTGGGTCGAGAATTTTCGCAAAAACTATGTTTCCGCACGTGGTTCTATGAAAAATCGCGTTCAAAGTGCCATTCAGTTTCTCAACATCATCGGGGGAGCTATGACTCCTGCCGAACTGACTGAATTTGTTCGACCACTGGCTTTTGCCAAAACCTATTCAAATCAACATCGCGATGAGCTGTATTACCTTTGTACCGAGGCTCGTTTGGCGGGCGATCAGCGTCTGGATTTTATGAAGACGGGCATCGACAAGGTCCAGCAGATGGAGGTCATGCAGCGGTCTTTCCAGGGTTCGAATGTGCAGCTTGCCGATGCGACTCGATACTTCGACAAGGTGGCTGAAAACATTGTGGCCTTCTGTGATGGTCTTGAGCGCGAAAGAATTTGGAATGTTTCTGGTTATACAGTCAACAGGAGTGGTTTCCATGCCTGGGCCCGGGAGCTTTTGCAAATCCCGCCGCCAGCGACTATCGCCGCAACAGAAATGCAGCCAATGAGTTTTGGAGCGCCTCTTTTGGTATGGGATATGTCGCGTGTTAATGATTCGGGAAATACAATTTGCGTTTCGGCGATTGATTGCTCCCGTAAGCTGATTAAAGCCATGGTTGATTTGTATGCTGTTGCTAAGTATGCCGATGCCTTCTTGCCGGTGAACTCGACTGTTTCAACGCCGGATGTTTTTAATCCATATGCGGATCTAAAGGCGTGCAAGGTCTATGATCCTTGGTTCCAGACTCGTCGCGCGAACAAACGACTGGTCGCAGACCTTGCCAGCACGGCCTTGTTTGGGTGGAATGCCTTGCCACTGTATCTTGATGTTGATTTTAAGCCACCGAAAGTCACCAGCTTGAATGCGCTTATCCGTAATGGAGCAGTGAAGTTTGATCCGAAAATTCAGAAAGAAAAGATGGAAGTGGCTTTGTTGGCGGACTTCGGTCCTTTGCTGGGGGCTCCTTGCGCGGTCTCGATAGCACCCAATAGTGCCAAGGACTTTAGTTTCTATGCGTTTAACGGAATTTCTGTGAACTATTGCAAGATCCGCGATGCGGGAGATGTTGTAGGGCGATCGCCAGGCGAAATGGTCAGCGCTCCGCCGACAAGCAAATCATACTGTGGTGGATGTTCAATCAACTTTGTGGGTGTTGCTGGAGGAGCCGCTGTCTCCAGTGGGGGAATGCCGCTAAATCCCATCAAGCTGGGCGTGTACCTGTTCCGGAGTATCCATCGCTATATCACTGCAAAGAAAGACAAGGTGAACATTCCTCGTTCGCAGGAAATTGACGTCAACCAAGTGGTGGCAACGTACAAGCGATATGGCGGAATCCCGGATCACTGCGTAGAGCAGCTGGCCGCGGGTGTGGGCTGTTACCAGAATATCTGTGCTGCCAAAGCGGCGGACTATTTCGAGCGTTATACCGGAGAAAAAGTCCAACATCTGGAGCTGGAGGAACTGACGGACGGTAACGGAAATATCGTGCCTTCCTCTGGAGTTATCATTCAGTCCGATTACTGTGACGGCAAGGTCCGGGTTCGTTACAGCTGCTCTGAGGACGGCAAGAAATTTAAAACATTTGAAAAGTTCGGTGGCATGTACGGCATGAGCAAGGACTGTCGGCGAACCATCGGCCATAACATCTGGGGCTTCTAGTGAAAAAGTGGATAGGTGTTCTAGTGATATCAGTTTTACTTCTGGCGAATCAGGCGTCGGCCTTTCTGGTGGAAAGCAATTACATGAAGCAGTCGGGGGGTGCCTATGTGAAGGTCACGCAAGTCACGTGCGATACGGCTTCTTCATCATACTGCCAAAGCCTGTGTCAGAATCCGACGGCATGTCAACGGCCAGAACCTTACTGTCGCAATTGTGCGGGAACCACGTCGCCGTTGCTTCGGCAGTTGTTCACTGAAATATCCAAGTCCTATGCGATTTCCCAAGAGCTGAACGATCGACAGGCATTGGTGAGGTTTCTGGGGATGGAGAAGTACGTTCTTTTGGATATAAAAAGTGTTTTTAACTACTACACGCCCGTGGGTGGCGAAGCGTTTGTAAATGAGCTGCGCACCTTCTGTGGCGATGCTGCTGAAACAGCCCTTCTGGCGGTGAAGTTGGATGAGGTTCATCAGCCAATGGCTTTGAGCTATGTGCTTTGCCGCAACAATATCGGACAGACTTCATCTTTCGAGGTGAAGCCTCGTGTGCCTGGCATTGGAAGTCGTCCTTTGACCGCGCCATTAATTTTTAATTTGAACTGAGAAATCAGTTTTTTACAACAACACCCTTAAGTGGGAAAGGAGACAACATGAAACGTATGTTTAAGGCGATGGCAACAACTGCCGTCACACTTATGGCGATGCAAGCCAACGCCATTCAGGTGACCTATAGCTTCAGAGTGAACAGCTCGGGTCCAAGCATCTATCCTTGTAATGCCGGGTTGATGACTCATGATCCGCATGAAGGTGATAAGGTGGCATGTTATACGGCGATCACACATGAGAAGTGTTCTGGAGACTGTGTCGGTTTGGATTGTAAGGGCGGAGAAGAGGATGATCATGGTCCTAAGCCTCATGCAAAACTACCGAAGTTCATGAACTTCAGTGGTGGTCACCACGGACCTCCGGGCCCTCCAGGTGGTGGTAAAGAAGATGATAAGAATAATTGCGTGTGTACGACTTCCAAAGGTCGCAAGACTGGAAATTACTTCCACGCCAATTACCGCCCTTGGGGTGACAGTGTGGATCCACATGCTGACGTGGTGTCCGGCGAAAGTCCAAAGTTCAACCAGTTGTTTGATGAAAAAACAGCTTATCACAAAGTGTTGGAAAAGTTGGCCTTCAACCTTGGCAGTGAGTTGTACAACGCGAAATACTTCGTGGATATCTGCTATCGTGGGTCTCAGATCGACTACAGCCACTTTGAAACCAAATGGAATCTTCTGGCTGAAGCATCAGTCTCTGACTACGGTCTGAAAGTCAATGGTGACGGTTACAGCGATTTGTCTGATCTTAAGATGAAAGCTTACATCATTTGCTCCACGCAGGAAAGATCTTGTGCCGAGGGCAAGTGTGACGACAAGGATGATGAGTTGAAGTACGACCTTCCAATGTTCAACGAGCACTTCCTAAGCTACTTCCATCCGTACAATGCTGACTACGAGTATGAATCTGACACATACCCAGCGACGTCTTCTTCCTTCAAGAAGATCATCGACAAGCAGTACAAAGAATTGGATTACAAAGGTGGAGCTGCCAAGTTCTGTAAAATCCGTTACGTCTTCGAAGAAAAAGATGGATTGGATAAAAAATACGCTAAGCACAGAAAATGGCAGAAACATGGTGCAGATATCTGCACTCACACAAAAGTTGAGATGGCAAAACTTGAGAACGGTTGCAAAGACTGTGACTAAGGATTTGTAGAACTGTATGCGACGGAGGCAGGATATGTGGAATGTATGTGTAAATAGCTCTTGGCATTATCAAAACAGGACGCAACTGTCTCTGTTGCTTATGTTCGTCTTTCTTTTTACAGGGTCGCCGGCTTCGGCGGCCTGTATTGTTGAAAACGACGATCGAATTCAGATCAATATTTCACCCCAAAACCGCTCTTGGGCGGATTATCTTGGGCAAATGTCAATACCAGCTTCGAAGGTGGTCAAGTGTCAGGAAGAGGCAGGTAAGTTCCTGATGTTTTCGTTGGGTTCGGTTCAGTGGGGACCTTCTTCTGAGTCAAAGGACAGCTATATTTTTGACAGCTATGAACCTGGCAAGTGCCAGCTTGAAAATTCCCGATCGGTGTCCTCCTATGTTCCCCAGGTGACACGGGATAATTTCCAACGACAGTACAAATTTATTCGCAGTTGCATTGATTTGCGTGTGGCAGACACTCGCGGACTTCCTTTGGTTGTGAAAGACCAGCAGGAGTTCTGTCAGGTCCAGAGAATCGATGAAAGTGCCGTGCTTCTGCGCGGAAGCATGTGCTTCGTGAAAATACGTGCGCAAAATGATTTTTCTGTTCAGCCTCTTTTACGGTCTGAGTGCACCGATCCGGACTATTTGAAGTCATTGGGTATAGAGGCGCAGGATCTATTCTCTAATTTGGGTATTCCGAGTTTTTTGTGGGTAGCCCGGCGCGCACGAATTGAATTCGCTTAATTTATGAGCTTCGATTTTCGGATGAGAAATCCATCCGATTCACACCAGTTGTTCGAGCAGCTTCTCGGTCTTGTGCCGCCGTGGTCAGTCACTAACGTCAACCTTGATACCGTAAATCGTCTCGTCGAGGTTGATGTCGAGTGGTCGAAAGGCCACGAGCCGGAGTGCCCCGAGTGCGGGCGATCGTGTTCGATCAAAGATCACCGCGAGGAGCGCAGGTGGCGGCATTTGGACACGATGCAATTTCAAACGATCATTCGCTCACGTGTACCAAGATCAGATTGCAAGGAGCATGGGGCGAAGACAATCAACGTCCCATGGGCTGGTCCGAACTCTCGCTTCACTCTGCTTTTTGAGAGGCTCGCGATTGACGTCATGATTGCCGCCAAGAGCCTCAAAGAGGCGGCAAGGCTTTTAGGGCTTTCGTGGGACCAGGTCCATCACATCCAAAAGCGCGCGGTCGAACGCGGTCTTGAGCGTCGCAAGCTTGATGAGATCAAACACGTCGGTATCGATGAGAAAAGTTTTTTGAAAGGTCACAAGTACGCCTCACTGATGACCGACATCGGTGGTGCACGCGTTCTAGATGTCGTCGAAGGCAGAACACTTGAGGCCACAGACTCACTCTGGCAGAAGCTTCCAGAGGAGACGAGATCCGGCATCGATGCTGTTGCGATGGATATGTGGGACGCCTTCATCACGTCAACAAAGACGAATGCGCCCCAAGCCGACATCGTGCACGACAAGTTCCACATCTCAAAATACTTGGGCGATGCGGTCGACAAAGTGAGGCGCCAAGAGCATCGGGCGTTTATGAAAGACGATGTCGAGACACTCAAAGGTGCGAAATATCTGTTTCTGAAAAACCCCGAGAACATGAGCGATGCCGAGACCTCTCGGTTCAACGAGCTTCGCATGGATAAACTTAAATCAGGGCGAGCGTGGTCGATGAAGGAGATGTTCTCGGAGTTTTGGAGCTACACGTATCAAGCTTCGGCGAGAAAGTTCTTCGACCGATGGTATTGGTGGGCGACGCACTCCAGGCTTAAACCGATGAGCGACGTCGCCAAGCTCATGCGCCGGCATCTCGACAACATCTTGACCTACTTACGCCACCACATCACCAACGCGATGATGGAGGGGTTCAACTCGAAGATCCAATCCATCAAAGCCAATGCTCGTGGCTTCAGAAACTTTGCCAACTACCGAATCGCGATCTTGTTCTACTGCGGAAAACTTGAACTCTACCCGGCGTAAGGGCACAAGAACCTCGGAAGAACCTCTAATTTAGATACACTGGTTGTCGGCGATGACACCGGCGTTTCGACCGATGTTCGCCATATTGGCAGTCGTGCTTTTAATGTCAATATCACTCCCAAAAAGGGACTGCTGGATCTATCCGATGATTTCGGCGAGGGTGTGCCTCGGTTTCCGACGACTTATAATGTTGAAGGCGATTGGGGGCCTGTTAATATTCGCACTCGCGAAAATATGACTCAATTTGATCTTTCTTTTTTTGTTTCCAATATCGGCGAACGTCGCTGTCTGAATGGTGAATGTTCCAGCTCTTCGAATTTTACCCAGCCTTTCACGGGTCAGATTGAACTTTACAAGCTTTCCAAGAACGCACGGCCTGAACTGATTGAGGAATGGTGGGATGGAGGACTGGTTCCACCTAATTGGCAGGGGTTTATGAGCGGTATGAGCTTTAAGGTCCAGGATCAGATTATTAAGTCCGGATCCCGGTATCGCCTGATTGCGACTTTCCAGGACCCCACGGACGATTATGCTATTTTTCTCAATGGACTAAAACAAATGTTGGTTCGCCTTTATAATACTGAGGGTGCCACGGTTGGGATTGACAACCTTCCTGCCATTCAGACGCTGGGTGAGCTTGGCGTGGTTCCCACCTTTGGTGGCCTGAGCGGTTTACGCGAGAATAACCAAACCGTGAACTTATCAGAAACATTGGCGGGATTGGAAGGGATCATTTCCTCTACGACCTGGCCTCCTTATTACGGAAAAATATGCAGTGAAAAGGCGAAATGCCAGAAGCTTGGCAATCGCAAGTTCCATCAAAAACTTATTTTGGAATTTACTGCTATTTTACCGGATCCTTCCGGAGGGCGCGTGATTCTGCAAGACATAAAAATGCAGAAGATGTCACCTGTCTTCAGGGAATATCCATTGCAGTCCGGGGAATTTATTTCCCTGCAGTGTGAGAGGTAATTAATGAAAAAAATGATTTTGGTGCTGCTGGCGTTTTTGGGTGAAGCGGTCCTGGCTTCTCCGGCGAACATGCAGACAGTTGTCAATAAAGACTCTGGCGAAATGCTTTATGCCTGCAATGCGAGGATCAGACATCCGGGCGGCGAAGAGCTTGAGTGTGTGAACCTTTCAACGGGGGAGTCCTGCTCTCCTGAGAAGGCCGCGGATGACGGAACTTCTTGTGTTTGTCGCAGTCGAAGCAACTGGGGTGATCAAATTCAGGCTTCGACTGTTTTTAATAAAACCCAAATCGCAATGGCGGGGCCTGACTGGGCATATCTTCAGCCTATGGATCGGTCTTTTGACAACAAGCTGTCGGAAATCGATATTTCATTAGGGAGCGAACGCCTTGGCGCGGAATATGCCATTACGTTTTGTTATGTCGGCCCCAAGGAGATGATGAAAAAGAAGACACGTCCAGAGGAGCAGGATCAGGACTTGTCAGAGGGGCGCTATCAGTTGGATGTTTCGTTGGCCGGAGTAAACTATGGCAGGTCTTTGGCGGATATCCGGTTTTTGTATAGCTGTGATTTGAGGAGCTCGGGGCAGCAGCTTCGCCCTCGTGATGCCAATGACTTGATCCCTTCAGGAGGTCTTCCGGAGGATGATGCTGGCTCTGAAGTGCAGATTTTAGGGGCGGGTTCCGGTTCCTCGGAGGTGAGCTTTTCCAAGACTAGTATTTTTCTGAACACAGATTTTGTTCAGGTTCCGCGTTTTTGTGTCTTTGAGTTTCGCTTCAAGGAGCTCAGTAAGGGCTTTCGAGATGCGGTCGGTAAAAGTACAAACTTTAGTGGAAAACTTCGTATCTGCAAACAAGGTGGCAGTTGTCCCTGAGTCGGTGTCCTCAGGGACAGGGCATGCTAGACTTTAAATTGCTTCTGGGCGGCGGATGAAATGGTGTCTGCAATCAGGAATGCGATATCGCGTGCCTGTTGCTCTTTTTCTTCCGGCCCCAGCCTTTGTAAAGACTTAAATTTGGTCAGTTGTTCATTTGTAGCGCCCATAGAGCGCACCAGGAACTCTTCCAAAACCTGCCAAGCCTGATCTTTTTCAAAGGCTCGCAGCATATCCAAAGAAAGCACGTTTGTGGTGCCTTCCCAGATGGAAAAGACCTGGGCATCACGCAGCAGACGGGGAACGCCGGTGTCTTCGATGTAGCCGGCACCTCCGAACATCTCCACCACTTCGCTGGCAATATGAATGGTTTTTTTTGCGGTATAGAGTTTGAGAATTGGCGTAAGGACCCTCAGAAGAATTTTTTCTGAAGCAGAGGCTTCGCCGACTTCTTCTTTGCCCAAAAGATCCGCGACCAGAAAGCAAAAGCTGATGCAGCGACGGAAATCCGCCTCCAGGGAATCCAGTGTGGTCTTGTGCAGGGGGTGATCAATCAGAAGCTTGCCGAACGCGTGGCGTTTGCGGGAATAGCTTTGCGCCAGATCCAGGCAGCGACGCATGTGTCCGACAGCGCAGATGGAATTGTAAATGCGGGTGATATTCAGGACGCTGGCGATGCGCTTGACGCCTTCGCCGGCGCTGCCGATCATGCGGGCCGGGGTTCCTGACAAGCTCAGTTCGGCCGTGGGCAGGGCCTTGGTTCCAAGTTTGTCTTTCAGACGATGAATCTGAATATTGTTCAGTTGTCCGTGATCATTGCGCAGTTCCAGGAAGAACAAAGCCAGTCCTTTGGATCCAGCCGGCGCACCCTCAGGACGAGCCAGTGTCAGCGCCATTTGGGATGTCGTTGCCGAGGTGAACCACTTTGTTCCATGCAAGGAATGGGTGGCGCCAAAGGCACTGGTACCAGTGAAGGGATGGGCGTCGGTGGAGGTGCCGCTGACGTCAGAGCCTCCGCTTCGCTCGGTCATCCATTGGCCTGCGGTCCAGAAGTTTTTGGGGTCACGAGATAGCAGGTGAGGCAAAGCCCGGGACTTAAGATCGCTGTCGCCATAAAGTTCAATCGCACGGGCCGCTCCGTCGGTCATGGCCAAGGGGCACGAGAATATCGCAGAGCTTGGAGAGTACAAATAAAGCAGCGCCATCTGGTAAGCCCGTGAGGCCGGGCCCCAGGTTCGATCGTAGGCCGTGGCCACGATACCCTCTTCCGCAGCGACGCGTTCAAGGGCTTTCCATCCCGATGAAGTTTTGATGTTATCAATGCGACGCCCCCAAGGATCGAAGGGGATATGTTCAGGGGGCTGGGCTTCGGCTTCCTCCGCCCAGATCAGCATATCCGTGACGGCACGTTCGCCCAGATGATCCAGATGAGGAAGGGCCTGTTTTTGAGCTTCCGGAGGCAACAGGGATTTAAGAATTTTCTGAAGAGTTTCATCGGAACGAAAAGTGTTCGAAAGGCTGGGACCTTCTTGATAAAAATTTTTCATACCTGAAAGTTTAGGCTTTTAGAGTCAGAGTTCAAGAATATGTCGGGAACCCCGTCTTTTTTTCAAAAATATGTTGCCGTTTGGTAACGTCCTACATATAAGAGCCCCTCTTTTAGGGGGAGGCTTTTTTGAACCGATATTTATTGGTATTGGCAACTATTGTTTTGGCGTCCTGTGGACTTTCAACTCGTCCACAAATCAACGCTAAGGATTCCACGGCTATTATTGGCGGCACAGACGTGGCAGAAAACAGCTCCATGTCCTCTGGTATTGTGGGAATCTATGACCTTGAAAATGATGCCATCTGCACGGGCTCTCTTATCGCGGATAACTATGTATTGACGGCGGCTCACTGTGTTTGGGGGGTGAAGCCAGCTAAAATTCGTCTGATCTTCGGTGTGGATATGGACGATCTTATGAACGCTCGTGAGCAGGATATCGTTCAGGCCTACACCCGCAGCGTGAGTGATTATAAAGTTCATTCCAGTTATGACCCGGATACCCAGGAAGACAAAGAGATGGATTGGGGCGATATTGCTCTTATTAAGTTCCGTGGTTCTTTGCCGCCAGGATACAAGCCTGTTCAGATTCTTCAGGATGACAGTATTCTGAAGCGTGGTTTGACTGTGACAGTGGCGGGCTACGGAGTTTCTGAAGTAGAGACCGAGCCGATCGATCCTAGAAAAGTAAAAAATCTGGACGAAGCCCTGGAATACGGCGAAGTCATGTGTGATGACGACCTGAAAAACTGCTTGAAAGTGGATATGTTCGGCGATGGGCTTTTGCGCGAAACGAAAGCTCCGATTTCATTTGTTCATGAAACAGAAGTTCGTCTGGATGAATCCAAAGGTCACGGGACATGTTCCGGTGATTCTGGTGGTTCCGCTTACGTGGAACAAAACGGCCAGATGTATCTGTTTGGCGTTACCAGCCGTGGCAGTGCATTGTGTGACAACACGGGTGTTTACACCAATGCGGTTTACTACAAAGACTGGATCGCTCAAACGATGCCAAAGATGCGCTAATACGCATGAAACAGCTGGTTGAGATCTGCTCAGGCTGTATTGTGAGATCTTCCGGGGAAGAGGGGTCCTCGGTGGTCATTAAAAAGGAGTTCCTGGAAAAGCTGCAAATTCGGCTGCAGGAACTCCGTCCGGATATTGCGTGGTCGGTTTCGACCACGTCCTGCCTGAGGCTCTGTCCGCCTCAAAGAATGTCGATGGTTGTGGCCAACCGCATGGAAATGAGTCGCAGCAACACGGTTGAAAGTGTTGCTGACGACATTATCTCTCGAATTAAATAATAAACTAGAGCTGAGGTCTGAGGCGCACGTATTCGTTGATCGCGCCCGTGATATGATAAAGCGAGCTGGCTTTGGCAGGTTGAATTTTGAACTCGCCACTTTCCAGCCAGGTATCAAACCACAAGCCCTTTTGGGGAGTTTCAAAGAACTTAAACAACGTCGCCATGGCTTCGTCTGCGGCTTTCGCGTAGACAGCACGCTGGGTTGTGTCTTCCAGCCCCATCTGCAGGACTGCTTTGATGCGCTCACATTGAGGCCAGAAGCGGGAAGAACGCTGCTTTGAAGACAGATCACTCCAGACTTCATCATAGACAGATCTTCTTTCCGGCCAGACGCCATGCTTTTCGCTTAGAGCAATCAATTTTTCACGAACAGCTGTGAGATCTTTGTCTGTGAGGCCCTGATAAAGTCCCAGCAACCAGGCCCATTCATATTGATGCCCCGGCTCGAAAACAAAACGGCCACCTTCAAGAATCGGGGACCAGTCAGCATTGAAGTGCTCGGCCAATGTGCCTGATTTTGCATCGATAAATTTATTCAGACACAGTTGCAGAATTTCATCGGCCAACCTTTGCCAAAGAGGATCTTTGTCGATAGCCATCCACGCCACAGCAGACTCTAACATGTGCATGTGCGGATTGGCCTCGTACTGAACACCTTTGTCAGTCAGCTCAGTGAAGCCGCCTTGAGGCAAATGCCGCTCGTTGTATAGATACTGCACCAGTTGGCGTGCGCGTTCTTTGTATTCTGTCTTGGGAAGAACAGCATAAGCATGAGCCAAGCCAAAAAGAGCAAATGCCTGTGCATACAGGTCCGGTGTGGTGTTCTGAGCAACGCCATCTTTGCTGGCGGAATGAATGAAAGCACCAGATGGCAAGGAATAGTTTTTGATCAGGGTTGTTGCACCAAGTTCGATGGCTTTGAGGGCCTTTTCCTTTTCGCAAAGCTGAAGCTCCATGGCGATACGCAAACTGTATATTTGGCGGGCTTGCACCATCGAGCGACGGGGAACATCCTGCGGTTCGCCGTCCAGCGAAAAGGACTCTACAAAGCCCCCATTCTGCCAGTCCACTCCCTTTGTGATCCATAGAGGCAGGACATCCTGGGAAAGCCATTGCTTGCACTGATTGATCATATCGTCTCCACAAAATTACCAAGCTTTGCAGGTCACGATATCATTGCAAAGTGACAGGAGTCCAGCAGACTCTGGGCCCAAACCGTGGGATTGCACAGAGTTTGGGTGTGTAAAGTATGTGTTTCATCCGTTGGCTTGCCACTGAAAAGGAATTCCTTCCGAATAAGATGAAGGAAACATGAATTGCGCAAGCAAGGAGGACAGTATGAAGAAGTTGATTCTATTTCTGGCATTTGGTTTGACAGGGGCCTTTACCCACGCCAACACCGAAGCTGTGGTGATGAATGATGAGGCCAGTATCGCCGGCAACCGCCTGTGGGCCTGTGGGTTGGCTTTCAAGGGCACATCCAAGGGCATCAAGGTGATCGTCGGACACTTTAAAACAGTGGCGTACGGAACTTTGAAGTGCAAGAGCATCAAAGGCACACGCTATTCACAGGATGTGAAGGTGACGATCGGACATCATTGGATTGGTCCAACGGCGGGTATAGGCTATTTCAAACTGGCCGGGGCTTCTTCAGAAGTCAGTCTTTTCAACTCGTCCCCGGACGTGATCCTGGGAAAATATCTGGTGGCACAAGGGGAAGCGGCGATCATTGGCGGTGTCGGGGCCTTCACGGCTGTGAAAGTGGGCTTGCCACAACTGGCTATGAATATCTCGTTGCAGCTGCTGCATGGCCTGGGCGTGCAGGTTGGTATTGATAAGCTGACAATCTCTGCGATCGATTAGTTTCTAAAATCATGATGAAAGAAAAAGCCCTTCCAATCAAGGAAGGGCTTTTTTAGTTTATTGCTTTTTCACGTAGGCATTAAGTTTCATGCCAGGAGCCATCGAGCTGGTGACGACCACCTGTGTTCCGCGAGCCAGGTCTTCTGTTTTATTCGCGCCAAAATCAACGTTGAATGTGATTGTTTTAGAGCGATTGCTAGGGCAGGTGAAGTTGCCTTTGAATTGTTTCGAGACGGCCAGAAACCAGTTTTCATCCCAACTGACACTGCTCAGCAGGTTGTAAGTGCCGTTGCAGACTTCGTCTTCAGCGCCGTTGGCATATGTTCTTTGTACTTCGAATTCGGTTGTGTTTAATATGCGAAAGTTCGCATAAATCTTTTGAAACCCGGCACGAGCCTCCACCTTATAGCGGCCCACCAAAGTTCCTGGGGTGATTTCAGCCGCCATTGCTGGCAACGCGGATAAAAGAATCATAGATGCAGAAATGAAATACTTTTTCATTAAGAGACCCTCCATTGGTTGATGAGCTTTTATACCGAGGGTATGCTGGACGGGACAAAACAAAAGACGGGACTTTGAGGTTATACAAAAGAATCTCGTCAAAATTTTTGTGGCAGTTGCCACTATTGGGAAAAGTATGCCGGGAAGAAATGTCGCTAAGCTTCATTCGATGGAAGCACTGGGTATTGTCACAGCTCAAAGAGGTGATATTCGCGCTGAAAGATTGGAAGAACGTGTGAACCCCAAGGTGCCGTTCCCGCATCGCCATGATTTTTTTCAGGTGGTGATCGTCACTGCTGGCAAGGGGCTGCACAACATTGATTTTAACAGCTACCCGCTGAAGGCCGGGAATATCTTTGTGGTTAAGCCTGGTCAGGTTCATCAGTGGTATCTGACCAAAGGAACGCGAGGATATGTGGTCGAGTTCTATCTGGATTCCTTGCGCATGGATCTTTTGGAAAAAGCTCCTTTGCAAAGCCTGTATGATGCTCCGGATGTATTTCGATTCTCTGCAGAGCTGCAAAAAGAAATGCGCTTTTATTCTGAGAAAATGTGCCTGGAGTTTGCAAAGAAAAAAATGGGGGCAGACCAGGCCTTGCGAAGTTTATTAAGCTTGCTGGCCCTGGAATTACTGCGCACCACCGAGTCAAAACCTAGCAAGGCCAAAAAAGCTGAAGTCAGTTTCATGCGAGAATTTGAAGGATTGATTGAAAAACACTTCAGTGAACAGCACAACGTGGACTTCTACGCCAGATCGTTGGGGATTTCGCCCAAGGCTTTGACGATGCGGGTGCTGAGACTATTGAATAAATCCGCACGTGAGATGATTCATGAACGTTGTTTGTTGGAAGCTCAAAGATATCTGGCTTACACAGTTTTACCGATAGGGGAGGTTTCCAGTGCGCTGGGCTTTCAGGATCCCAATTATTTCAGTCGGTTCTTCCGCGCCAAACTGGGGCTGAGTCCCGGGCAATTCCGGGACCGATATTCCAAGTTGAATTAGCCTTTGAAAGGAGTGTTGCCAGTGTCTTCGGATGCGCCTTCTTTGTGGCTGCGTTCAGCGTCCAGGGCGACCTTGCCAGTGATGCCCACCCACTCGGGGAAGAACACCATCAAAGAGAAATAGACTATCACGGAGATTCCCGCCACTGCTAAAAAACCAAGTATGAACCATAATTCCATGACATGCCCCCTAAGAACTCTTTCACTATAGTCGATATTCCAGTTTTTTGCCAGAGACGCCTTTCACATTCAATAGCACAAAGGTAACAGAAAAGCCTTTGGACCAGGGCGTCCAGCAAAAGAGCCTTTTTAGCTCTCCTGCTGTTGTCTGCGGACTTCGGCTTTTTCCACTTCAAGGATGTACTTCTTGGTGGCCTCTGGCAGTTCCTTCCACATGCGCAGGGCAAGAACCAGGCCCAGAACAGCAAAGGGGATCAGGAAAAGTGGCCAGTAGTGCCAGTTTTTTGCGGATAGATAGCCGATCGTAAGAGATTGCAAACCTGATCCCAGATAAACACAGCCGTCGACAATACCCGAAGCTGTTGCTGTCATTTTCTTGCCACCAAAGTCAGCCGCCGCTGTTCCTGACATCAGGGAATGCACGCCGATCACGGCCAGGGTCATCAAGACAGCGGCCAATCCGAAGACCGTAGGATCTTTGGTTAAGAAAACGCACATCACAATCAATAGCAGAATCATCACAACGTTATTGATTGCAGCCGGAGGCCCGCGACGGGACTGGAACATGCGATCTGAAACCAGGCCGGCAATAAAGCCTCCGAGAACCCCGGTTAAGCACAACAACAGCCCCCAGTTCTTGATGAAGAATTCGGACCCTGCATAGAAGGCCGGATTGGTGTCCTTGGTTTCATTGGCAAAGATCAGATACCATTGCATGATCCCGTTGCGCAAAACCCCTGAAGTGAAGTCCACCATGGCAATCGTGATCATGACGGGGTTAGAAAACACCTTCTTCAGAATCAGTGTCATCGTCATTTTGACATTTTCATCGTCATCGGTGGAGGAAGCATCAGCGGTGTCAAAGTCATCGAAGTTGGCTTCTTTTGGGGAATCTTTTAAAAGCACCATGTCGATCAGGGCCCAGACGATCAAGATGAAGGCGGGAATGGTAAAGACCAGCCAGGTGGCATCTGTGGCACCGGTATCAATCGCAAAGATATGTTGAATGAATTTTTGGAAAGCGGTCTTTTCACCTTCGATATGTAACTTCGAGGCATCAACGATGGCCTGTCCCCAGTCGAAGGCGAAGTACACGCCGAACGAAATCAGGGTTCCAAAGATGGCGCCAAAGACGCCGCGTTCACGAACGTGGAACCAATAGGCTTTGACCTTGATGATGGATACAGCTCCATAGCTTTGGAAGAACATGTTCATCGCGTACAGAACCGAAAAGGCCACAACCATATTGGTTTTCAGGCGTCCCATCAGGTACAAATAGGTTGCGCCGCCCATTAGCAGATTCATCAAGGCAGAACCCAGGGTGGCAATCAGAATTCCCTTTTTGCCACCCATTTTGTCCACCAGGGGTCCATTAATCAGGAATGACAGGCCATAGACAATAGTGCCCGCAGCAAAGATGATCCCAAACTGTTCTTTGGTCATCATCTCGCCCATGGCATTCTTGGAAACATTCAGATTGTAGCGGGCCATGTAGAGAAAGGCATAGCTCATCCCCAGGGGGAACCAGTTCACGAAGCGCCTGAAGATAAATTTTTTCGAGTGATTCAGAGGATTGTTGTTGAAGTATAAATAAATGACCGCGGCTAGACATATGCTGACGAGAAGTAAGGCCATAGCGTCTCCAGTGTGTTGAGCGGCCCCACAGTATGTGAGAAACGAGCAAATGGCAAACTGAAGTCTGTAATGTGAAGAGGTTTATTTTTCTTCTCACATGGGGGCTGCGTGACAAGGCCAATGAAGACAGCAGAATGTTGAAGAAAGTGCCCAAGTCTTTGATAGCTCTCTCAGATTGAATGCCTCAAAGGGGACATTTTTGAGTCTGTAAGTCGAGAGGAGTATATTGAGCGTAAGAATTACCAGGAGGGTAAGATGAAGCGTGTTTCTGTAAAGCTTATATGCCTCGGTGCTGTGCTGCTTGGGTCCGCCTGCAGTCGCACTGTCAGTGAGCCAGACTCTGAAAGCGGAGCCACCTCGAGTCAGTACAAAAGTGAAATGAGCACAGTCAGTTTCAAACTGACAGATGCGCCGAATAAAGATCTCAAGTCCGTTGTGGTGGATATTGATCACATGGAAGTCTTGATCGGCGGGGCGGGTAAATCCGGGCGTCTGCAGTTGGCTCAAGGATTGGGGCCGGTGGATTTGTTGAAGTTGCAAAATGGTGTGACGCTGCCGTTGCAGGATATCGTTGCTCCAGCGGGATTGCGTATTCAGCAGATCCGTCTGGTTCTAAAACATGAAGGACATTATGCCGTCAAAGGTGATGACTCCATCTGTGAGCTGAAAACACCGAGCGCCCAAAAGACCGGTGTCAAAATCATCCTGACGAATAAAGTGGAATTTGAAGCAGGTCATAACTATCAGGTTGTTGTGGACTTTGATGCGCTGAAATCCGTCGTTGTGCAAGGTAACGGGGGTTGTCTGTTGAAACCTGTGTTGAAACTGAAGTCCGTTTTGAAAACACCGGCAGCTATTGAAGAGCCTGGCACTGGCGAAGAATCCGGATCTGGTGAAGAACCCGGAACGGGTGAAGAAGCTGGGGCTGGCGAAGACCCTGGAGCTGACGTGGATTCCGGTTCTGGCGTTGATAGCGGTGGTGATTCCGGAGCGGCTGAACCCGAGCCAACACCTGAGCAGCCAGGAGAAGAGCTGGTGACTGTGCCTGATACGAATGATGGTTCTGACGATGGTTATGTCCCAATCGTAGATGGTCAGGAGTATCCTGTAGTGACAGAGGAAGAACTTTCTCAGCTTTTGTAAGTCTTATCTTTTTCCCGGGCTCTCGGTCGAGAGCCCGGGGTTTTTGAGTTGCCTCGCTTTCGTGGCCCCGGCATCATGGAAAGCATGAAGCAACAATCCGTCAAAAGAAAATCCGCACGCATTCAGAGTCTCTTGCAGCTCTGGCAGCAGCGCCTTCGTCAACATCAGAACATTCGTCTTTTAACAGCCCTGATCTTTCTTGCAAGCCTTGTTGTTCTGTCTATGATGCCAAATGCACGCTCAGGTTTTGCAGTTCCGGCGGTGTTGATGGGGATCTTCGTCGTCCTAGTAGTGCGAACGCGTCGGATCTATCGTCACGTGCAAAGATTGACCCGTTGGAATGAATTCCTTCTGCGTCAGCACAGGCGTCTTTTAGGGCAACCCTCAGGTCGCAGTTGGAAGCAGGCATTTGATACGTCGGCAGAGTTTCCCATGATCCGGGATTTGGGATTGGTGGGGTCGCACTCATTGTGGACTTTGCTGGACGAAACACTTTCAGAAGGAGGACTGCGTCGACTTTTGGGATGGATGAGTCAGCCGCCCTCTGATGTCGAAGTTTTAAGAAAACGTCAGGAGCAAATCCGTCTGTTGCGCCCGCACGTCTGGTTCTACACGCGGCTGGGGATTGAAACCAATTCCAATGAGCTGAATCTTTCCACCTTGCAGATCCAGGAGTTTCTGAAAAACTCTTTCGTGGGGCCGCGCTTTGGTGTGCTTCTGATTGCCAATTTGATTTTATGGTCGATCACACTGGCTGTGTTGATTTTTGTCAGTGTGACGGGGACGATTTTGCCATCAGTGGTGTTTATGGCATTTCCTCTTTTAAGTCTTTTCAGTCTGGGGTCCGTGGGGTCCGCCTTTTTGCAGGGAACCGGATTGTCTCATCATCTGACGGCTTTGGCGCCGGTGCTGGAGGCGATTGAAAGAAAATCCACCAGCGATAAAGTATTGCAGGATCTTTGTCCGACAATCTTTCAGTTGTCACCGTCACGAACAGCACAGAAGCTGGAAACAATTCTGGGCTTTGTGGGAACTCAGACCAATCCTATTTTGCATTTTATTTTAAATGCGATTCTTCCGTGGACGGTGGTCTCGGTCTATTTCCTGGAACGTTTAAGATTGAAGATGGCTCAGGACTTCCCGGCCTGTGTCGAAGAGCTTTCAGAATTTGAAGTGCTGGGGTCTTTGCTGGTCTTTGATAAGTATCAGACCCAGTGTTATCCGGAGTTTGCCACGGAAAAGACTTTGATTTGCAAGAATGTCTTCCATCCTCTTTTGGATCGCAGTAAGGCGGTCGCCAATGATTTTGAGTTCCCGAAAGATAAATCGTTGGGGCTTCTAACGGGGTCCAACATGTCGGGTAAGTCCACGTTCCTGCGCACCTTGGGGGTGAATCAGACACTGGCCAACATGGGCGCGCCAGTCTTTGCAGAACGCTTTGTGACGATTCCTCTGCAGATTGAAACCTGCATCGAGGTCAGTGATTCTTTGCGTGATGGGTATTCTTACTTCTATGCGGAAGTCCGACGTCTGAAGGACATTCTGAATACCGCGGCTTCAGGAAAGCCCGTTTTATACTTGATTGATGAAATCTTCCGCGGCACTAACAATCGGGAGCGTCAGATCGGCAGTCGTGCGGTGATTCAGACGCTGGCTCAGGAAAAATCTGCGATGGGCTTTATATCAACTCATGACTTGGAGCTGACGGCATTGGAAGCCAGCAACCCGACCTTGTTGAATCTGCACTTCCGGGAAGATATTGATGATAATGGAAAGATGATATTCCATTATCATCTGCGACTGGGGCCTTGTCCAACGACCAATGCTTTGCGAATTATGGCGGCTGAAGGTATTAAGGTCGAAGAAGTTTAAAATTTACTCGGATTAAAGTTTCTGCATCTTGGCAGCAGACGCTTTACTGAAGAAAAAGTGCGTTATAATAAGCATGTGGAAACGATCCGGAAGTTGGTAAGTGGTTTTAGATTTCATTCTTTTTTCACCTTCCATCTTTTAGGGGTCGTCCGAAACGGGACTTGGCCAAAGGGTCGGGGCCCGTTTCCATTTTTAGCATCTAAAGTTCAAGTTCCTTTAAGCGTTCCTTTAAAAGATCACTGGCGCAGTTAATAAATGCCATAAGGCGCGGTTGGGTAAATCGTTGAGGCGGGTAGACGAAGCTCACGGGTCTTACATCTGAACGCCAGTCCGGCAGAATGCGCACCAGCTTTTTGGTTTTCGACTCCGCTCCACAGAGGAAGGTTGGCAGTAGAGCGATGCCCTCACCTGAAACCGCCAGTTCCTTGATCGTATTCAGATCATCAATGACCAGATCTCCGTTCAGATTCACAGTCACTTTATTGCGGTTTTTGTTTAAAAATTCCCAGTGGTCTTTTCCCAGCGGCGTGAATTGTAGGCATTGATGGTCGCGCAGGTCCTTGGGGTGAAGAGGTGTGCTTGTTCGTTTGAGATATGTCGGACTGGCGAAAGGGGCAAAATAACTCAGTCCCAGTTTCCTGGTGATCAGTGTTGAATCCTTCAGCTCGCCCGCGCGAATGGCCAGATCCACTCCCTCGGAGATCAAATCCACCTGTCGGTCTGTCAGCAGCAGTTCCAGTTGAATTTTCGGATATTGGCGACGAAATTCTGTGATCACTTCCTTTAACAAGCTGGGGCCGATGATGGCAGGGGCGGTGACCTTCAACAGTCCCTGTGGTTCTCCTTGTCCTTGACTGACCTCTTCTGTGGCGGCTTTAAGCTCGCCAATCCCCACCTGACAGCGTTGAAAGAACATCTGTCCTGCCTGGGTGATTTGCAATTTGCGAGTGGTCCGATGAAGTAAGGTGACGCCCAGGCGTTTTTCCAGAGACGAAATTTTCGCGCTGACAGTGGAGTTGGGCATCTCCAACTGCTTTGCAGCGGAGGAAAAACTGCCGGTCTGAACGACTTTGACAAAGATGGCGATTTCATTCAAGTCCATGGCTGAATTGTGCCTGAGACCTGCGGGAAAAACAAATCCGAAGGAGCCTTTGCCCCTTCGGATTCTTTTTAGCGCGAACCTTCAATGGAATCTATCTGACCCATTTTACCTTCTTGGAAGTCAATAAAGGCCTGACGGATTTCTGCTTCCGAATTCATGACAAACGGGCCATAACCAACAATACGCTCTTCAATAGGTTCACCACCTAAGAAAAGTATTTTGGCATCAGTGCCGGCAGTCAGAGTGAAACTGGCTCCCTCGCGGTCCAGGACGGCCAGCTCCGCTTCCTGCAAGCGCTCTCCCGTACCCAATGTGACCTCGCCGCTAAGAACAAAGACAGCCGCCGTATGGCCAACGGGGGGATTGAGTTCCGTTTTGCTTCCGGCCTGTAAACGCAGATCCCACAAGTTGATCGGAGTGAATGTCTTTGCAGGTCCTCGATTCCCATGGAATTCACCGGCGATCACTCGCAAGTGGCCCGCCCCATCTGCCAAAGCAACTTGAGGGATTTCCGTATTCATCAAGCCCTGATAGCGGGGTTTGGACATTTTGTCCTTCTTCGGCAGATTGACCCAAAGTTGAACCATTTCAAAATTGCCACCCTTTTTCGCGAAGTCAGCACCATGGAATTCTTCATGCACCAAACCTGAAGCAGCCGTCATCCATTGCACATCGCCGGGTTTGATCAGGTCACCACCGCCTGCAGAGTCGCGGTGTTCCACTTCGCCGTCGTAAACAATGGTCACTGTTTCAAAACCGCGGTGAGGGTGCTCACCCACGCCGCGACGATGTTCCGACGGAGGAAAAACTGCCGGGCCCGCGTAGTCCATCAGAAGAAATGGACTCATTTCCCGGGCGATGTCGTTGTAGGTAAAGATCGAGCGGACTGGAAAACCGTCGCCGACCCAGTGTCGGGCATTACTTTGTTGAGAGAATAAGAGTTTTTTCATAACAGTCCCTTTCATATGCTGTTAATATAACACCCCATTGATATTTTGATTAGATGGATAAAATAGAAAGATTATTTAATGTATTGGATAATCAATGGATTTGAGGGGCTGGCTCATTGCCACAGCGTATATGTTCGTTTTAAGAAAAAGCAGGTACTTTGTCACAAGTGGGAAGCTGGCCTCCTAGTGACAGAGAGAAGCTTTGAAAGGATATTTATGATGAAGCAGTTCAAAGAATGGGGCGTTATTGTCGTTGCCGCCGTTTTGGTTTTTTTGGCGTTTGGATCAGAGGCTTTGGCAAAGGAGTCTTTGCAGATTGTTCCGAATCAAAAAGTCTGTATGGTGACGAACATGGTTTTCCCCCGTGATCAAATTCCAGTGTCCCATGCTGGGAAAACATACTATGGCTGCTGTGAGAACTGCAAAAAAACCCTGGCGGAAGATGCCAGTGCGCGCAAAGCGATTGATCCTGTAACCGGTAAGTCCATCGACAAAGCCACGGCTGTAATTGCGGCTCGCGCTGACGGTTCTGTGGTTTACTTTGAAAACAAGGCCAGCTTCGAGCGCTACAGTAAAAACAAATAACAATCGACCTTGGCCTGAGTCGTTCGCTGAGAGTTGGCACTTCGCTACCGGAGGGCTGGCTCTTGCGGAAAAGACGCTATACTTTGAAGACATAAAACAGGGAGGTTTTATGTACAGCAAAGTATCAATCAAAGGGCATGGAATTCATCCCATGCTGGTGGCCTTTCCCATTACGTTTTATCTTCTTACCTTTGTCAGCTTTCTTGTGTACCAGTTCGCGGATGTTGAGATCTTCTGGTATAAACTGGGATACTTTTCCAATATGGCGGCCGTGGCGCTTGCCGTGGTGGCGGCCATTCCCGGATTTATTGACTGGGCCATGACAATTCCCAAGGACACCACTGCAAAAAAAGACGGCCTGATTCACATGTTGCTCAATGTTCTCACTTTGGGACTATTTGCTGTGAATGCAGTCCTGCTCGGGGGAACTTGGAATGCTCCGCTGAATTCGCTGACATTTCCGCTGGTTTTAACGGGCGTAGGTTGTCTGTGCCTGGTGGGCGCAGGGGCCTATGGATGGACCTTGGTAGCCATCCATAAAGTGGGAATTCCGATGAGTTCAGAACAGGCGATCTTGCAGGATCGTTATGAGCACGATGAAAGACCCCAGGATCATATCAGCTTTCATTAAAGTTGGCTGAGTCATTGTCCCCCTGGCGCAACAGAGTGATTCGGTTTTGAACCCTGCCGCAACAGTGAGTTCTTTCGGATAATGAATCCATGAAAGATCGATATCACCGAATCACACGCAGGTCCCTGATGTTCGGAGCCGGAGGTTTTCTGGCTCTGCTGGGGCTGCGTCAGTTGAAGTTGGGGGGAGGTTCCTTGGATGCATCATCAGCTATGCCAGTTCTGTTTTTAGGTCATGGAAGCCCCATGAATGCAATCGAAGACAATCGTTTCACTCAGCGCTTAGGGCAGTTGGGAGTCGAGCTTCCGCGTCCCAAAGCCATCTTGTGCATTTCTGCTCACTGGTTGAGTGCCGGGACCTGGGTGACTCACATGGGCCAGCCTCGCACTATTCATGATTTTTACGGGTTTCCGCAGGCTCTTTTTGATGTGCAGTATCCTGCTCCGGGCAATCCGGCCTTGGCAGAACAAATCCAAAAGTTGACCGACAAGCCCCAAATACACGCTGACAAAAATGTGTGGGGATTGGATCACGGGACCTGGTCCGTACTGCGCCGAATTTATCCCGAGGCGGATATTCCTGTGTTGCAGCTAAGCATAGATATGTCCGAACCTCCGGCGTTTCATCTGCAGCTGGGAAAAATTCTGAAGTCCTTGCGTGAGCAGGGGGTTCTGATCGTGGGCAGTGGCAATATTGTCCATAACCTTCGGCAGATTGACTGGAGTAAGCAGTCCCAGGGCTTTGACTGGGCCGTGGAGTTTGACGAGTGGGTCAAGGGACAGATTGAAAAAAGGGACTTTGCCTCATTGGCCTCTGATTTTATGAAGACCTCCGCCGGGCGCAACAGTGTACCGACTCCGGATCACTACTATCCGCTGTTGTATGTGTTAGGGGCTGCAGACGCGCAAAAAGATGAACTGAAGTTTGAGTTTGAAGGTTATGACATGGGTTCGATTTCCATGCGCTGTTTGAGTCTGGGAAGGAAGGTCTGAATTATGTATACATACATCCCGGCAAAAGAAGAATCATCTGCGAAGACACCGGTTCTGGTGCTGATGCACGGAGTGGGATCCAATGAGCAGGACCTTGCGGAGTTCGGAGCTTCGTTGGATCCACGCTTGGATGTTTACAGCTTGCGTGGTCCTTTGCCTATGGGCCCTCACAGTTATGGTTGGTTTCATGTGAACTTCACGGAGCAGGGACCTGTGCATAATAAGGAACAAGCCGAAGTGGCGCGGCAGCGACACCGGATGTTTTTATTCTACATGGAATCGAAGATAACAGGCTTCCTTTCTTTCATGCTCAAGAGTCTGAAAGAGTTTTTTCGGATGCAGGCTTTCCTGTGCAATTACTGACTTATTCGGCGCAGCACGAAGTCAGTGAAGAGATGCGCGCGGATATCCGTCGTCTTCTGAAACAACGACTTTGAGTTTATCCATTAGAAAGTCTGAAAGGGAATCCGAACTAAAAAGGAGTTGAATATTGTCAGCTCTAAATTCATGCTAGTCGGAATGTTTTTAAAAACGCTGCTGTTTATTGTGGGTCTTGTTATTTCTTTTCCGGCGATGGCCGAAAAAGTTGTCTTTGCTTCTTACGAAGATATTCCGCCCAAAATCTATCGGGACAAAGGGGAGCTGAAGGGCACTTACGTCGAGATCATTCGGGAGGCGTGCAAAAGAATGAAGGTTCAGCCTGAATTCGTGACGTTCCCCTGGGCGCGTGCTGTGGTGATGGCTCGCACGGGGAAGGTGGATGCGCTCTTTCCCCCGTTTGTGACCGAGGAACGAAAAGAATTTCTCTATTTTCATGAACCGGTCAGTGAAACCCGTAATATGGTTTTTGCGCTGAAGAAGAGAAAGTTTAAAATTCGCAGCCTCGAGGACCTCAAAGGTCTGACGGTGGGAGTGAATGATCAATACTCTTATGGACCGGAGTTCGATGCCTATAAAAAGAATTTGCGATTGGATCTTAGTGGCACTCAGGAAATGCTGATTCAGAAACTGGGGCGCTCTGAGGGGGTCAAACGTGTGGATGTGGTAGTGGCATCAGAGGAAGCGTTCCGCTTCATGAACAAAAAACTGGGATACAGGGATATCTTTGAATCTGTTTATCTGGTTTCTGAAAACCCGTCCTACGTGGCCTTTTCCAAGGCCCGAGGGCCTGGTAGCAAAGAGCTGGCAGAGCGCTTCGGAAAAACCCTGCAGCAGATGAAAAAAGAAGGCGTGATCCAAAAGATTTTTGATGATTACATGAAATAGAGATTTTGCGTCTCAACTTGAGAGACGAAAATTCAGCGAACAGTTAATTATGAGCATTCCTTTGGTCGAAGTTAATCTCCGCCGATCAATAAAACATGAGAACGTTTCTTCGTATTATGCTTTACCTAAGTTTGGTTGCTGGCCTGGGAGCATGTTCTCTGGATGCCTCTTTCGAGGATCTTAGTCAGCTTCCGCCGACACTTTCAAAGGAGGAAAGCTTTTATGCGGACTATCCTCCCGCTGAGATCTCTTTTTTAAAGTCATCTGATGTGCAGGTGAAAACTGGACAGACCAGCAAGCAGGAAATAGTCGTGACCATGGCGGAAGCCAGTCCGACGAATATCTATGTTCGATACACCTTGATTCCGGAACTCAGCACGGCTCAACAATCGGTGAACCATAATCTTCAAGATGGAGTGGTGATGATTCCCGCCGGACAAACCGAGGGAAAAATAACCTATGATTATTTTGGATCGTCTTCGGGTTCGAAAACTTTGCAGGTTGCTTTAAAAGAGGTCATTGGCTATCCGTCCTACTTTAAGCAGCAGGTGATGCGTCGGTTTGTTCTTGATCCTGCCGAGGATAAAACATTTATAAAAGTCAGCAGGGGCAGTGATTTTTCCTGCGGTATTTCTACGGGCGGAGTCCTGAAATGCTGGGGGCAGAATTCGGCCTTGCAGTTGGGAGCACCGGGGCCTGGACAGAATAGTCCCGTGGTTGTGGACGGTGGTGTCCTTTACAAAGACGTCGAGTTGGGGATGACGTCTGGTTGTGCGATCACGACGGCCGGGATAGTCAAATGCTGGGGCGGCGGGGCTGCCATGGCCGAAGTGGATGCGGCAGTGACTTACAAAAAGGTGGCCCGAGGAACCAGCCATGCCTGTGGGATCACAGATGGTGGTGTTCTGAAGTGCTGGGGTAAGAATGATTATGCGCAAATGGGAACGGGGAGCACCAGTCCTTCGAGTACCACATTTGATCCAACGGAACTGGATCCTGGAGTTCTTTATAAAGATGTCACTGCCGGTGCCTATCACAGCTGCGCAATTACCACTGACAATGAATTGAAATGCTGGGGGACCAACAGTTCTTTGCAGGCGTTGGGAACGGGCGGTTCGCCGGTGGCAATCACGACTGTGGATGCCGGGGTTGAATACCGTCAGGTTTCCGCTGGGACCAGTCACACCTGCGCCATCACAATGGACGATAAGCTCAAGTGTTGGGGTAACAATGCTTCAGGTCAGGTGGGTGACGGAGTTGGCACGGGGAACAACCCTGTGACAGCGATTGATTCAGCGGTGACCTATTCATCAGTAAGCACGGGTGGTGGGCATACTTGTGCCATTACCAAGAACGACAAGCGTCTTAAATGCTGGGGTGGTGGTGATTACGGGGAGTTGGGTTTAAACTCAACGGGTAAAGCCCTCGTGCCGACGCAGGTATCTGATGCAAGCTATTTGACAGTTGCCACTGGAATTGTCGGAACCTGCGGAATTCAAACTTCGGGTGTGATGTTCTGTTGGGGCGAAAATGGAAGTGGGCAGAACGGTGACGGCATGGCCTCTGTCCGACCTGTCCCTATTGTCGTCGACAATGGGGAGCAATATCAGTTGATGGATGCCGGGATCCTTTATCATGTCTGCGGTATTACAACGGCGGGTGTGCTGAAGTGCTGGGGGAACAACGGCAATGGTCAGGTGGGTGATAAATCAACGATCACTAAACCGTTCCCAGTGGAAGTGGACCGTGGAGTCAAATACAAAGCCGTTTCGCCCGGGAACTATCATACATGTGGGATTACGGTCGATGGAGTTTTAAAATGCTGGGGCGCAAATGGGATCAATCACCGTCTGGGCGATGGTATCACCACTCAGCGCGCGGTTCCCAAAGTTGTGGACAGTTCAGAGAAGTTCCTCAAGGTTTCTGCCGGAGGCGACCACTCTTGTGCATTGACGGATCAGAATAAGATCATGTGTTGGGGACTTAATGATGTCGGCCAACTGGGGAATGGCACCACGGACACCGCCAGCAAACCTCAATTTGTGGATTCAGTAGAAAGCTTTAAAGACATTGCCGTCGCCGGAAACAAGGCCACTTGTGCCTTGACCGGAGCGGGAGCATTGATGTGCTGGGGTGGTGCCGGGCATTTTGTGCCAGAGAATGTTGACGCGGGAACGGTTTACGAATCACTCAGCCGCAGCGGGAATAACTTCTGCGCCAAAACCCAGGCCGGGGTTTTCAACTGCTGGTCGTCAGGAACCTATCCGACCAGCTTTACAGCTCAGCCTGCGGATCCTGGATTTGTGCATCAGGCCTTGGACGTGGGGTTTGCTCACAAATGTGTACTGACCAGTACGCAGGATATTCGTTGTTGGGGCAGCGGTTCTGACGGGCAGTTGGGGAATGGTCTGCAGGTTGTGCAGGCTTCAGCAGTACCGATTTCTTCTTCGGATAAATACAAGGCTGTGGCAGTCGGGCGATATCATAGTTGCGGCATCACGTTGGCGGGAGCTTTGCACTGTTGGGGCTCTGATCGTCTGAATCAGCTCGGAGCAGGGCGTTTGGTGAATGTTCCTTCGCCAGTGAAGCCTTAGTCTGTAAAGTCCTGAAGGGTGGACTTGTTTTGTCTTATGTGCTATAGTGAGCACATGCTTATTTATTCCTTTTATTCAGTCTCAGAGTAGTTTGTTGGAAGGACCTTAAGTCTTAGAGGTCTTTCCCTTCGTCGTCCTATCTTCAACAGAATAGATAATAGAATAGGTTTGAAAGCAGATGGCCACGGCCGTAAGGCTTTGTCCGTTGGATTTCTTAGAAAGAAAACAGAAGAATGAAGAAGGTAATACAGGTAGAGGAATCAAGCCCGGTTGAAAATTGGGAGCGCTGGTGGCATGCACTGTCTATCTCAGACACGATCTTGTCGCGGTCTGCAGAAGCCCCTTCGGCGGAGGAGATTTGCAATTATCTGGAAAGTATCGAAGTGGTCTTTGAAGATGCCTGCGATCCGGCCGAGGATTTCAAAGCCTATGCGATCCGGGCACTTTGTCAGGCCGTGCGACGGACTTTGGAAAATGGAAAAGAGTCCTTAGTAAAAGGCCCTGGGAGTCTGGAGGAGTGATCGATTTTTTCAATAAAACACGAAACCAAGGGCGTGTATTGAGGTCTTTCTTGAGATTTTAATTTATCGGGCATTGGCAAACTCTTAGCATTGTAATGTAGGAGTTTTTCTATGAAGACCGTTGTCGTTCTGTTGTCTTTTTTGATTTCCACTCAAGTGTGGGCCCGCTCCTGGGAAAGAATTCAGATCCCTGGCGCTTATTGCGGGGACGGCAGTCAGTACTCGGTCTTTCTGGACCAGCGTCGTAAGGATAAAATCTTAATTGAGTTCATGGGCGGAGGAGCCTGCTGGTCGGAGTCCACCTGTCACGGTCTGGATCGAAAAACTTGGATCTATAAAATTCCGGCAGTTCCGGCTTTTAGCTATTTAACGGCCGAGTCGGCATCCCATCCCTGGACAGATCATACGGCGCTTTATTTTCCCTATTGCACGGGGGATGTTTTTTCAGGTCGTCATGTGGCGCGCTACACGGAGTACTCTGCGCGCCAAACCTGGCATGTCGGTTACACAAACATCCTTAAATCTTTAAACTATCTCCGCGATCGAAAGATTTTAAACTTTGATAATTTTGAGGACGTGACCTTGTGGGGTGCTTCTGCAGGTGCCATTGGCGCTTTGGTTCATTCCCACACGATTTCAGCCGCCTTCCCGAGGGCGACACAGAAAACTCTTTTGGCCGACAGTCCGGGATTGCATTTTGGGGATAAGTTCTTTGATAAGTTTTCTTCTCAAATGCGGGCAGATTTCAAACAGGCCTTTGCGGCGGTCGGGTTGATCTATCCAGAGCACAGTGGCTTCGTGGCTCCGTACTTCGGTCCGGTCTTTGCGCAACTGCGGGACTGGAAGGTCGGTCTTCTGCAGGCCACCAAGGATGTTGTCATGGCCGTGGTATTTGGTGAGATCTCTCCGCAAGAACATGAAAGACGTGTGCTTTCAGAAGGTGGCATTGTTGAAGTCTCTAAACCCTTCAATCATGTCCAGGTTTGGGCGCCTCGTTGCCTGATGCACACCTTCTTGTTAGCGCCACCGAGCGCCGGAATGGAAAACGAGGAAAACTTGTCAGCCATCCGCTTTGCTGAGCGAATCTATCACGAGAAAAGATAGCCCCTATCGTGCTCCGGCTTTTTCCAGAATCGCCACGATTTCCTTAAATCCCTTTTTTTTGGCGTGGGTCAGGGCCGTTACCTTATCCCGATCCGGGATGTTCACATTGGCGCCCGCATCGACCAGAATCTGAATAATTTGTTGATGAACAGGGCCGCCATCACTTAAGACAACGGCTTCCATCAAAGCTGTCCAGCCCAGGTTGTTGACATGATTTATATCAATGGGTGTTTTGACGAGTTCCTTCACAACCTCGACATGACCTTTTTCCGCGGCTGGAATTAAGGCAGTGCCTCCGAAACGATTGTATATTTTGAAGTTAGGTTTGGACTTCAGAATCATTTTCAGTATTTCCAGTCGGCCTTCTGCCCCCGCATAAAGCAGCGGACTGTCCTGAATTTGATCCTGAATGTTCACATCAGCACCAGCTTCAATCAGAAGCTTGGCGATTTCGACATCGTTATTGCGGGTGGCAATCAACAACGCCGTTCGGCCTTGAGAATCTTTTTCGTCAATTTTAATTTTTTGTTTCAGAAGGGCGCGGACCATTTCGGCATTGTTCTTCTTTGTGGCTTCCAACAGTTGAGATTCCAGGGGTTTAGTCTGCACGTCTTTGTCCTTGCTGCAAGAAATGGATGCGATCAGTGTCGTTAAGAGAATGATTAAAACCTGCCTTCTCATAGAGCCTCCGGTTTTTCAGGAACGCCGAACTTTTCCAGTTCTTTGATCACAGTTTTAGGCAGGACCGTGGCATTCGGTCCGACGGTGGCACGGCGACCTATTTCGACTCCGCCCAGAACTTTTGCTGCAAGTCCTATGGTGGCGCCCGAGCCAATTTTCAAGTGATCAATGATAAGATAACCTTTCATTCCGTAGTGGGCCATCAAATATGCAGATCCCCCGATAGTGACATAGTCACCCAACCTGATAAGGGCCGGATCCGAGATGTTGGAGGAATTGATCATACAGGCTTTGCCAATCTTCATGCCCATGGCGCGGAAGAAGAAGATATTCAACGGTGTCGGTGTGATAAAGTCCAAGACTGTGTAGCGCACCAGATAGGTCAAGGCATTGTGATAAAACCAGGGGATGGATTCCAAAGAAAACCAGGGACCACGATAAGGTTTGATAAATGGCAAGGCGGGCGCATTCAAAACGGGCACGACAACAATCAGAACAAAAATGAAGGCAACGAAACCTCCTGCCAAGGAGAGCCCCAGACACAGCGCCTGCAGCAGATCCGGCAGGGCCGTGCAGTTCGCAGACACCCAGCGGAAGAGATAAATCCCCGGGGCCAGCGAAACCCCCAGACAAATTACATAGGCCAGAAGAACTGGAATGATGGCAACCAGGTATGCTATCTGACGAAACTTGCGAAGAAAGCTTTCAAGCATCCCGGAGGCTCCGGTTTTTACAGATCGCTCGGCATTGATATCCTGAATGTCCTGATGATGTGTCATTCTTTCATAGTGAAATCTTGGAGCAACCTGGTCACGTCTTTTTTTTGGTTCAAGAAGATCATTTCAACACGAATGTAGACGCTGCTGATGTTCGCTGAATTTTAAGAGACAACAGAGGGCTGATTTTACTGTTAATTTTCTGCAAATTTTAAAAGGAGAGCTTTCGTTACCTCTTCCGTTCGGGTAAACAGCGTCCACTTCATTTTTAGCAGGAAGAAGATTATGAAATACTTTGTTCTTACTTTTTTCGCGGTTTTTATCTGGGCGCAGGACAGTTTGGCCATCTTTCTGGCGACAGATCCTGGTCAGCTTCGGTCGGGCGTCCCCACGGATGTGTTTGTTGCGGGAGATGGAGATGATCATGGAAATTTGTTTTTAAAATCGGCTATTCTGGCGGCGAAGGTATCACGCGATCGCTTTCCTCAGCGTCAAAGAATTATCATCAGTGCAGCCAATGACTTGTATTCCGATCAGCAACTTTTGGCTAATGCGGGTTTTAAGCTCCACATCGCAGATTCCTCCAGATTGGATAAATCCCAGATCCTAAGCGCATTGAAGTTTCCCCGTTCATTGCTGACATCGCTTCAGTTCTTTGTTCACTCAAACCCTCAGACGGGGATTGTGTTGCATAAGAGAACCAAGCGGTTGGCTCACACGGATGCAGAGTTTTTTCAGATGGGAAGTTTTTTGGCGCGCAATGCGGTTGTGATTTTCCATTCCTGCAACTCGGGGTGGTTCCTGGCTCCGGCGGCAGCGAAGCTGTGGGGGCGCCCGGCCTTTGGCACCTTCACGGCGGATGACTTTCAAGAGCCGATGTCTGATGGTAAATGGTACTATCATGATGCCGGCAGATATCCGGAACATCTTTCCCGAGTTGGTAACACGACTCGCATTCTTCGTCAGAGCATGCGCTGCGGATCCCACGATTGTCTGCGTTTAAAGCCTGTGAACAATAACTATTCAGGTATGATGGGCCGATTTGATAAGGGCCTGGGTTTCTATAAAGGTTTTGCCAAGAGCGAGGCGGACTTGCCTCAGGCGATGATTCATTATGCGCTGCTGATGCCTTCGGTGACGCCGCTGTCGATGCAGTCTTCGCGCGCAGAGTTCATGGCTGTCGTCAAAGACTGGATGTGTCCTTCGGATAAAAGCGGTTCGCTATTCGCAGCTTGTAGCAAAGCGATCGATAGCAAATCTTTTGAATCGAACCCGAAGTTGAACTTCTACGCCGGGACCCCGGTATCTTGCTCAGCTTCGCAATGTTATACCATCGTGAAATGCAGTACCTTCAAGTCCGCTCTGGGAATCAAATCCTGTAAGACTGTGGATGTTCAGGACAAGCCCTCGACAGTCTTTAGTGATCAAATGAAGCAGATCATGAAAGGTGTTCAGATGTTTGAAAAAGGGCAGATCTCTTTATAGAGGTCCGCCTTTAAGTCGGTTCGGTGCATAAAAGCGCCCACTTTTTAGGTGCCTTAAAATTGAATAGATTTGAAATCAGCCTTCGAGTTGTTCGGTAAATGAGCCTAGGAACCAAATAAATTCTTGAAATCGGGGACTTCTGCCCCTATAAGAAAGATTCACTCAGCGTGATACCGTGGTTCCGTAGCTCAGCTGGATAGAGCATCTCCCTTCTAAGTCCCAAAACTGACAAGTTCAAAGTCTAATTCCACCTAAATATCAATCAGTTAGCCTTTTGTGCTGGATAAAACTTAGGTCCAAAGTTGGATAGCAAATATCCAACTGGTCTCACCGTTTTCTCGCCGTGGCTACATAATGAGAAGGTGGGAGAATTGAAACTCGCAACCAACATTCAAGAGTCGGCCACTGAGTGGTCAAAGTGGTATCTCGTCCGTGAGAAAAACCGAAGCGGTATAGAGCGAAACTGCATCAAGCGTTATCGTAAAGTGAACGGCAAAATTACGTGGAACCGCTATCCCGCCAAACACTACAAAGACATGAACGAGACGGAACTCGGGGCTCTTCTTCGTCGTCTTAACGCTTCATTTGTCACTGAGAAAAAACTGGCCGAAGAACGCTACAACTTCCAACATGCGTTTATCAACATCACATCACTCTCTGCTTTTGAGAAGCATCTTAAAAAACAAACCACGACGAAAGGTTCCGCAAGTTATCCCGTCACCATTCTTCAAAAATATGTCTTTGAGTTTTTCATTATCAAAAATGATTTAGCTGACCCGAGCAAGTGGCACCTCAAAGAAGATGACTGGGGTGAGTGGCTTTTGGACCAAGATTTGTCTGTCGCTCTTTTGAAAAGAATTGTTTCCACGACGAATCGTTTCCTCAGATTTCTGACTCAAAAAGTTTATCCCGAGATGCCAACTCCTCGAAAATTGGAGCCCATCGGTCGAGCTAAGTTCAGTGAAATCAACTACCTCAAAAAGAAAAAGGGCGATGGCGACGAATCGAAATATGTCCCTGATGCGACTTACAAAAAAATCTTAAAAGCGGTGGAGGAAGA
The DNA here is from genome assembly GCF_055397015.1 of Bdellovibrio sp. HAGR004. NCBI lineage: Bacteria > Pseudomonadati > Bdellovibrionota > Bdellovibrionia > Bdellovibrionales > Pseudobdellovibrionaceae > Bdellovibrio > Bdellovibrio sp. HAGR004. The sequence continues at coordinate 950,881 of NZ_AP029176.1, forward strand.
GGACGCAAGTCTGCTCCCGAACATCAAACTCTGCTACGCCTTTGGCCTGCGGATAAATGAATCGCTCGGTTTTTCCCGCTTGAAACTGCTGAAAGAAAGTCTTTTGGTGGACGAGCAAGGGGCCGGAGTGAAAGACGGAAAAATCCTCACCCGCAAAGTGAAAACCAATGTCCGCAAAGTTCCTTATTGGAATATGGACGCAAAAGAAGCTTGGGAACTGATTCAAAAAATTGTCCCTCTACACCCAAGCACCCTAAATAAACGGGTAAACAAAATCCTTGGAAAATTCGGGCACTCTTCCCACGATTTCAGACGGACATTTATCACTGACGCCCACCGCAAGCATCACTGGAAAGACGTTCAACGGGCGGCTGGTCACACGACGCATCAGATGACGATGAAATACGACCAAGACGACAGGCAGTTTTCTAACGAGCTGGCAGACCTCGGAGATTAATTTTCAAAAAAAATGGATGACACGAGGATGCTTTTGGCTTATTTTGAAAGCCCTCTTCCTTGCTATAAAGATAAGAATTCATTATAATTTTTGGCAGATGTGGCTCCATAGCTCAATTGGATAGAGCACTACCCTTCTAAGGTAGGGGTTCCAAGTTCGATTCTTGGTGGAGTCACCAGTTTTTCCTTACAGACGTCTGTAAGGAAAGAAGGGATGACAATGGGCTTGCTAAAAATGATTCCAAATCCAGCGATGAACCAGTGGGCTCAACAAAAAGCCGTGGAAGTTCTGAACGCCATTCCTTCACAAGATTTAATTTTGGAAGCTTATCTTTTTGGTTCCGCAGTGGAAGGCGTTTTCACTGACGACTCTGATTTGGATTTTGTCGTCGTTGTTAAAGACGAAGCGTCCATCAAGCAACTTCAAAAAGAAGTTTATGCTCCTCGGTTTACCGACATTGCGATTGATTGGATTTTCAAAACTAAAAAATCTTTTGACGAGCGGAAAGATTTTGGCGGAGTTTGCTTTGATGCCTTTCATCACGGGAAGAAACTGCGATGACACCTCCGAATCTAAAAAAACGTCTCTACAAAAAAGAATATTCCAAAGAGCTTTTGAAAATTGCAGCGGGTGATTTAGATTCTGCGGTAGCCCTTTCCAAAGCGAAGTCTGGCCGACCCGAGAACATTATTTTTTTAGTTCAACAGTCTGTCGAGAAATATATCAAGGCTGTGCTTGTTCACTTGCAGATTGGCTTTCCCATCGTTCATGACTTGGGAATTTTGGTGGCTCTCTTGCCTGACGACAAGATGCCCCCAGAGGGCTTTGGATTGACTGAGCTGAATCCTTTTGCAACTGTTCGCCGTTATGAAGAGGGTCAAATCCCACTGACGACCGAAGAAATTGAGACATCCTTGACGACGGCCCGACAGGTTGCTGATTGGGCCAAAGCCAACACATCAAAATAGCTCTTACAGACGTCTGTAAGAGTTGAGATAGCTTACTTGCCAAAACTGACTGGAATATCCATTACACGGCAAATATAAAAAAGAAACGGAAGGCTAGGAAAACGTCTTCCTTGTTCAATATATCCAAGGGCAACCACTGTTAAATCAAGCATCTCAGCCAATTGCTCTTGAGTCAGCCCCATTTCCTCTCTACGACTCTGAATAACGACGGAAATTTGCCTCAATTGAGCTTCAACAGCTTTTCTATGTTTGGTCGGAATTTTGTCAATTCTTGCTCGGTCTTTCACTCCTTTATTTTCGTTTTTACTCTAACTATAAGTTAACTAACTGAAAGTTAGTTTTTGTGATAAATGGGTATGCTTTTGGCATATAGGCTTTATGGAATCAGCCATAGCGGTTTATTTCCTTGCTTGGGTTGAGCAAGGGCCACTAATGGGCACAAACGACTAAAAGTTTAACAGTGAACTGGGGCTACTATATGAAAGCAAAAATTATCGCTATAATCGGACTACTGTCCTTTTCATCAATCGCTCTGGCTCAACCAGACTATAACAACTTGGCCGCTACACTCTACCCGACAAACCAAGAGGACCAGGCTTTCATCGAAAAATTTTTCGAAATTGTTGAAGCCCACAAGACCGCTGACCCACTTTTGGAGGGACGAGGTCCATCCATCAAAGAATACAGTATAGACAAGATTAAATTTTCATTTATTACAAATATTACGGACAAGACGGTTGACCTTATTTTTTTCAACTGGAAACTACCGATTTTTCAGGGGCTTGAATTGAATCAAAGGCTCACTGACCTTTACGGCTCCAATGTTTACATGATGAAGAACGTCAATAGAAAGTCTATCGCAAGCCAAGGGCAAGACCGCAGTCAGCTTACCAATTTCTCTTATATGTTGGGGGCGAATACGATGGAAAAGCAGATTAAAAAAGATGCCCCTCCTGGCTATCAAGTGCCGGAACAGTATCTAAACTGGAAACCAAATCCTGAATATATGGACCGTTCAACCCCATTAAGACAAACACTCGATGCAAATACGCTTGTGATGCTTTCACCGAACAAACAGGTGTTTTTAGAAGGCATGGGAGTCCCGAAATCGTCTTGGCCGTTTATGGAGGCCCATTTTGCTAAAAATGGGGGTTTTCAGAATGTTGTTATGGGAATGATGGTTCACGAGATGTTTCACGTGAAAGAAGGCCAGGACCAGGTCAATGGACTCTCAATAAGAAGAAAAGTTGACGAGAACCGGAAGGAAATTATCGAGCAACTGCAAAAAGACGCCTATCTTCGTGACCTAATGGCGACCTATGTTCGAATTGTCTTCTCTATTGGTGATAGCCTAAAAGACCAAAAAATCAGTGCTGTGGAACTTGAAAAACTCGCTGACCTCAAATCGATTATTTCTGAAATGAAAAAGAATTATTCCGAATCTTGGAAGTTTATCTGGAACTACGAATACACTGAGGGGTTCGCTGAATACGTTTCGGCCTATTCAATGATACAAGTGGGCGTTACGACATTTGCTCAAAAAATTGACCTTGAAAAAGCCGATGTTTCAAATAACTTCGCATACCGCACCGGAGCCCTTGGCGGACTTTATTTAGTTACTCGTTTACATCAGATGCCGTTTACAAATAATGAGGACCACAAAGAAAGCTTGTGGGAAATTATTCTTCGATTGGCAAAGGTTAATAGCGGAAATCAATCAGTGAATCATCTGATTTCAAAATATCAGAATATTCCCGGAGTCGATGGAAGCGATGAAGTAAAACGTGTGGTCGATTATTTGATTTCAACAGTTCAAGAAATAAAATAGAGGGTATGAATATGAAAAATAGCTTTTTATTAATGGTCCTTTCATCACTTGTTGTGGCCGGGTGTAATGTTAAATCAAGTGATGATATTAAAAAAGAAACTGATGAGATAATCAGAAAATCTCAGCAGGACATCGACGAGCTGACCAATTCTCTATACAGAGGCGGTCAACCCGGAAAAATTACTGTCAGAGGTATTATCGTTAAGAATAATGGTAATGAAATGCTTTTGGACGATAGACTTAAAATTCAGCAAATCGGTGGTAAAGGAAATCGAGGGGTTTCTCAAACATTGGTATCTGACAAAAATAAGGCCGTGCTCTCCGAGAACTACGATACAAAAGCTCTTTCTTCTTTTTCTGACTCAAAAAAGTATATCAATTTAGGTTGTGAAAATCTGATGCCCGAAGAAACTGAAGGTCTTGAACAAGAATCTGAAAAGGCTTTGACCGATTCAGTTCTTTCTCTATCTGCAAAAAAGATTTTTATCTGTGGAACCCCAAAAATTTCCCAGACATTTGTTTCTTTGTCTGCGGACCAGCTTGTTCTAAAAGATGCAACTCTTGAAGTTAAAGCAGTGATTGGTAGCTTGAATATTTCAGCATCAAAAATTGAATTAGTCGGCACGAACCTAATTGAAACAAAAGGCGTAGACTCAACAATAAGCGTGATGGACGCCCCTTCTTTGGATTTGTTGGTTGCCAACGAAATCACTGGCGAAGGCACTTTGAGAATTGCTTCGACCGGTGGAAATTGCGTTCAGAAAGACGAAAAGAAATAAGCACCCACTAAAACACCAAGGCCCGTGAATATCCTAAGACAAACACGGGCCATTGGCTTCAAACCTCGGCTGATAAAGTTAAACGACCACAAATCCTAAACTCTCGGCATGGCCTCGTAGAATTCGCTGTTTGAATTCATAGCGGGGTTTTATTTCTTTCATCTCATACATTCCTTGACCGAAAATCGGGTCTTCCCAGATTCCGGTGTTGGCCTTCAAGTAATCCATCGCACCTTTGAATAAGACCGCCATACGAGGCCAGTATTCATAACAACGAGGGTCTCTCTCGTGAAGAACTACAAAATCCACACAATCAAGGGCTTCTCTCACGGAAAGGGGCCAGCGTCGGTCAATCACTACGGCTTCGTAATAATTGACCTGATACTCGGTCATATATCGTATTTCTTGAACTTCATCGGCGGAGATTTCCTTTAAGAAAATCCCTTCCAACTTTTTGAATATCGGGCGAAGGCGTTTCATTATTCCCCCTCGCTCATTGCTTGAATGATTTTTGGGTCTTTGATTTCTTTAAGACCCGTATAAAAAACCTGACCTTGATAGGTGGAAATCTTCACCATCAACAGATGCCAACCTTTCGCAAGCGGTTGGTCAAATTTCACCTTGCCTGTGTCTGGCAAAAATCCCTCTTTCCCGTCTTCACCCATCACTTTTTTAGCGTTGTTAAAAAAGGATTGATAAACAACTTTACCTGTTTCTGGATTCACTGATTTTTTAGAGAGAATCACCTCAACTAACATAAACATTTTCATAACTGCCTCCTGGGCGTTTTATTGTTTTGAACTCACACCACGTGCGTTCTTAAAAAATAAATGGAAAGGAGGTTTCTCTAAAAAAAGATGCCCAATTGCCTACGGCAATTCGCACCTGATAGAACAGGTGCGACCGTCGCCAGAAGCCTACGGGCTTCCCTTACGGTCGCCCTTTGGCTTCTGGCTCGGGGGCATATCACTCGGCTTGCTCAATTCCCCCTCATTTTTTAACCACTCCATTTGTTCTTGAAAAATACGGGTGAGGTCTTCGGCAGTTTGGTTTTCGTTGATGCCGTATCTGATAAAGTCACGGGCCATGTCCCTGATTTTCACTTCTTTAAAATCATCAAATAGGCGATTGAGTTTTTCTTTTTTTGCCCGTTCAAGTGTCGTGGGTTCAAACTCACGGAATAACCTGCGGAAGCGGGCCTCATCATGGCCCCCCTTGGTCTTTATGCGGTGATAGTCGCCCCAGTGCTTCAGAATGGTCTCACAGAAGGTAGATTCCTTACAGACCGTCTGTAAGGCTCCCTGAACGGCTACCAATGCCTCTCCAGTTTTCACCCGAAGCTCCACCCGTGTAATCGGCTCATCCTTCTCGGCCAGTGTCTCAAAATAAGACTGCTTGATGGGGTGAGGATTGCCGTCAGTGATTTCAACACGTTTGTCGTAAACGGTCAGACTCCACCTCTGGAGCTGGATTGTGTAGCCCGTGAATAGCATTTCGCCGTTGCGGTCTTTCGTTTGATGCTCGTGGTAGTTGAAGGCAAAGCCCCATTCATATCGCTTGGATTTTGGGTTGGGGAAGGCCTCCGCCAGAGGAAGGCCAAAAATATCCACGGCCACATCAACCCGTGTCAGTTTCCACTTCATACCTTCAATCGTTCGGATGACTCCCGCTATTTTTTGAAATTCGTTGAATGGCTCCGCAACAGCTCCCGTCCAGTAAAGCCCTTGGAGTTCAACTTTTGCCGACCCTTCATCATTTGTTGAGAGCCTGAAACCTCGGTCAATGAATTGCTCAAAGAACCAACCACCGCCAAAACCTGCGTAGGTCTTTTCGTTTTGCTTGACTCCGATTTTGTCTCTGAGAATTTTTAGAAGCTCTGCCCCTCGTTTTTCACTTCCCACACCATAGATGGTAATCCAATCAGCGTGAGTCATTTCGGTTCTTGATTTTCGTTTGGTCTTTTTCATTCCCTTTAAATGGAATTGGACCTTTTATTTCTCAAAACCTCCTGAATACCCCCACAGTTTTTGAAAAGCTTTGTTCTTACGGCTCTGAAGAAAAACCGCCGCCAAGATTACTTGTCATGGTTTTCTCCGCCGTCGTTCATTTGATTTTTTTATTTTCCTGAACTGATGGGGCGTTTGTGTATCGCCACTACACAAGAGACTTGTGAACGTAGTGGCTCAACAACGAAAACCTGAGGAGGTTTTTATGAAGAAAAAAGTGACTCAACCCCAAGCGGGTCAATACAAAGACGAACTCATCATCATTGAACCGATGAAAGTCCGTCTTTCTAAGAAAGGGAATACCGTGATGGTTTTCCTGAATCAAAAAACAGTGATGATGTTTTCTAAGAAATTCTTAGATGCCGTCATCAGTCGCAAGTATCAAAAACGGGGGGCCTAAAAGGGCCCCGCCCTTTTTATGGAGGTGGTTATGAATAGAGAAATCAAATCGCAATACTTCTTTTACCGGAAGTTTCGTAAACAACTTAAAATCAGTGTCCTCACAATTTTTACTAATGGCGAGTATATCTGGGAAGGAGCCTAATTTTATGGACTATCAGTTTATAGTCGGGAAATTATCCGACGTGATTTGGCATTCGGCGATTTTGGTCTCGCTGGTTGGCTTGATGAAAATCTTTTTGACTCAGTATTTTCTCTATAAAATCACTGTGGCTAAGAAAAGTGAAATCAAGCTCACAAGAAACGGCAAAACTGCTTCGTATTCCAACTATGAAGACCAGGCGGAGAAAGTCGTCAACATCTATAAAAACTTGGAATCCGTTGACGACGACGTTTTTAATAAATCGTCATAGAAAAAAACAACCCCCTGAGATTACTCAGGGGGTTCCTAAAAGGACCCAATCACTTAGGCCACTTTTTTATCTAAATACCACTTGGAGATTTCCCCAAGCACGGAATCAAGATTCTTGTCCAAGGACGAATCACCGTCAAACTCAACCCGAACTTTATCAAAGTTGGATTTAATTTTTTCGGCAATCACCTTAACATTCACCGTTGAATCACTTGAACCGGCCTTGTCCGCTTTAACCCGTTTCTTAGGGTTGTCCGCCCGAACCAGTTTCTTGATTTCTTTGAACGGCAACTTTTTAAGTTCCGCCGTTGGATGCTTGGTCATAAACTTTTTCAAGTTCACGGCGTCCAAACGGGACAACTCAATTAGCACCGTAGTAGGTAAACCAAGGCGGTGAAGGTCTTTCCGTTCCGCAAGCCTAATCAGTTCCGTCGTGTAGGTTTCACCGCACTTGAATCTGACTTGAACGAATTGACGAAATGCCACTTTCGCCTGATACGAACTTGCCTGACCTGAAACCGTCAGGTGAGTGATAATCTCACCTTGTAGTTTCGCAAGTAAGCCCCCAAGATTCACGGCTATTCGCCGCTCACTTAGGAAAGCCTTATCAATAGCGGCCACCGTTTTAGAAACGGATTTCACCACTGACGGCGTGATTAAAGGGTGGAACACTGGGACCTTTGAAGGTTTTGAAGCACCTACAACTTTACTAATTTTCCCCACTGGGAACTCCTATTTAAAACTCAGGTCTTACAATCACCCCGCCGGAAACCTTTGGGTCGCAACCTGCCTGAATTGTTCCCAGTGTTCCACGAAGCGAAATCTCAAATAGAGACTCTGAGTCGGGACTACCGCCACGGGTTTCTCATAGATATTGCAAATATATGTTTTAACTCTGGAAAGAGATGAAAAACGGCGTTTCTAAGCCGTTCGTTTTCCGTGAGAACCACGGATAAGATGAAATGGCAGTTCGCCCGTTTTTTCGAGCAGCTCCTCGTTTTTCTCTACGATATAGTCCATCAATGCGTCGTCAACAAATCCACGCTCAAACGCAATAGACTCAACGTCTCGCTCTTGTTCCGCATATCGCTCACGCCCAAGTAAGAACGTCGAGTTTATATCGAAATCAAAATGCTGTCCCGATTCAAAACTCAACTTGTTTGACGCCAGCTCATAGAGGCGTCGTTGTTGAGGACTAGCTCTGTTCGTGAATTCCCCATACACGCCCATAAACACTAAGATATAAACTTTGAAATAAATGAAATTTCTATGGTCCATCACGACTTGACCATCATGGAACGACAGAAATTTACCCCGTGCTTCCGTTCCCAAAATTCTATCGTAAGCCCATTGCTCTAAATCCCGCATGGACTTCCCGAGGTCCTTCGACAAGTTTTCAAAAACAGGATTTGTTTTTGCCGACTTGTTTATCTCACGGTGAACTTTTTTGAGAAGCTCAACGTGCTCATAAAGTTCAGCGTTCAAATCCCGCACGAAATCCATTTTCGTCGGGCGAATATCATCCAAACCAAAAAATGAGTCCTTAGAAAAATCCTGCACCAAATCTAAGATGCTTTCGTATTTTTCCTGAGGAGTGCCGGTCAGCTTTTCCAACGCATCGGCATAGTGATTCACGCCGTAATCAAAAAGACCTCGGTCATGGCTTTCAACGGACGCCCGAAAGATGAACTCTAAAACTTGATAGGTCTCAAAGGCCATATCCCAACGTTCAAACAAGTAGCGGAGGAATTGGTCCGGTCCCTTATACATTTTGCGGCGGGCGTGCCGTATCGCTTCGCTTTCTTCGCCACGGGTTTGCTTAACATCTTCTTTCATTCGCTCTTTTTTTGACCCCTCGTAAGAGCGGAACAATTCACTTTTCTTTTTTGTCAGGTCTGCCTCTTTCCCGAGGACAGCCAAAATTTCCGCCCACCTTGCGAGGGCGTCTTCTTTCTTTTCAACGGATTGGACAACGAGGGTGCAAGACATCCTTTGATTCTCTCGCCCTATGAGAGTTCGGTCATCCAACCTCCGCCTCATACATCAAAAACTAGCTATTCGTTTTAGCTCACAATTTTCTTACTAGCCCCACGTCTGGGTGCTTCTCGCTTTGACAACCCATTGAAATCACATTAAGAATTAGTCCCGGTGGATAAGCCCGAGACCTTCTAAGGAGAGGGTCGTACGTTCGAGTCGTACCGGAATCACCACTTTCTTTAATTAATCAATAAAATTAATAACTTATAGTCTTGTCGGGTCTTTGGGGTCGAATTGTCGCGAACTATGCAATGTGTCGTTTTTGCAGGCTCGCACACAGGGCGACGCCTCCCAGGATTACATACCACAGTGTCAGAATCCATAGAAGCAACAGGGGCAGGGCCGCGAAAGAGCCGTAAAGTTTATTATAGGCAAAGAATTTCTTGGCCAATAGAACGTAGCCTTTGTGAACCAGGAAAAGGCTGATCGAAGCCAGTACCGAACTAATGACAGCGGCTCGCGTTCGCACTTGCACGTCAGGAACCATCTTATAGACCAAAAACAAGGTGCCGACCAGAACCAGCGAGTTTGAAACCGAGGCCGGGATCACGCGGTGAACGAATTCAAACTGTTCCAGTGAAGTAAAGCCCACATAGATCGCCAGAAAAACCGGGATCGCCAGCACTAGAGCCCAGTGATAGATCAGGCGCTTGTAAAACGGTCTGGTGTTGCGCTGATTCCAGACGCGGTGAATGCCGACTTCCATGTCGTGCATCAGACGGATCGACGTGATGAACAGGAAGACGGCACCGGCGGTCCCCAGTTTACCGGCGTTTACGTTCTTTAGGACGATCTTCATCATTTTGGTAAAACCACTGCCTGCGGCTTCCTTCATATTTGAAAGAAGCAGGGCTTCGACTTTGGGATAAAGAGCCTCCAGGCCCCCAATGGATTGAAAAGTTGCCAGAACAACGGCGATAAAAGGAACCAGAGCCAGAGCAGTGGAAAAAGACAAGGACGCGGCGACCAGTTGCAATTCACCATCGCGCATTTGTTGAAGGGTGTCTTTAAGTACGCTCCACAGTCTTTTTAGCAAAATGCAATCCAGTTCCGCGAGCCCCGCCCGCTGCACGTTCGGCGCGTGAGTGCGCTACAGCCAGAATCTTTTTTGAACGGCGAAATCGTTCCCGCTGCGTTCAATCAGAGCCGCATCACAGTAAGGATCGTGCTCAAAGAAAAGATACCATGAATGATCTGCTGCTTCACTAAGATACTTGGTTTTTTCCTCGATCAGCGTCAGCGGATGCAGGTCGTAACCCATTACCCAAGGCAGTTTCACGTGTGTGCTGGTGGGAACCATGTCCCCGCAATACAACAACGTGGTGCTGCCATCGGTGACTTTGATAACCTGCTGACCTTGGGTGTGCCCGTTGCTGATGATGGCAGAAATACCGGGCAGGAAGTTTTCCTGAGCGCCATTCATGATATTCACAACGCCCGCATCAATCAGTGGCTGGAAGTTCGCAGGATAGTAGCTGGCTTTTTCGCGCAAGTTGGGGTTGGATGCGGTTTCAAGGTTCGCTTTTTGGATCCAGTACTTTGCATTCGGGAATGTAGGAACCAGCTTGCCATCTTTTTCTGTGGTCCCGCCGCCGGCGTGGTCGAAATGCAGATGAGTCAAAATCACATGATGGATATCTTCAGGTTTTACATGATGATGCTTCAGGGAGTTGAGCAGGGACGGGCCGTCGCTGTGAATGTTGAACAGTTCAGCAAACTTGCCACCCAGCTTTTCACCGTATTTGGCAATGAAGTCACCACCGTTGCCGGTGTCGATCAGAATATTGCAACCCGGGGACTTTAACAGCAGACCACGGGCCTCCATCGAGATTCGATTTTTTTCATCAGGTGGATTGCTGCGCTCCCACAGAACTTTCGGGACGGTACCAAACATCGCGCCGCCATCCAGTCCAAACAGACCTGTCGGGATGGGGCAGACCTCATAAGGTCCGATCTTTAAGTGTTTGTTTTCGATTTGCAGTTCGTTATTCATGAGGTTTTTCCTCCGTAGCAGCCGGGAAGGCATCCGGGTTGATGGTCATAACCCAGCTCTTATAAGCAGCATACACCTCTTGAATCGGACCCGGTGGATGAACTGGACCGACGTGCAGGGTCAGTTTTCCAGGACGAGGCATGCTTTGACCCTTGGGCCAAAGTTCCATCACGCCATCCAAGTAGGTGAACAACAAAGGTGTCTGAGTGCGCTCTGAAAAGATCGAAACGCCCCGTTTGAATTCCTGAATTTTCCCGTCTTTGGAACGGGTGCCTTCCGGGAAAATGATCAGCCACATGCGTGGAAGCTCGGTCAGAAGCTTCAAAATCAGATTGATGGCTTCACCTTTACGGTCCTTGCGGTCAATCGGAATGGCACCCAGGCAGTGTTGAGAGAAAAACATAAACAGCGGATTGCTGAAGAAGTAATCCTTCGCGGCAGCGATGTAAAGATTCAGCCAGTAACGGCGCGGGATGGAGGCGGCAATGGACACCGCATCCAGGTGACTGGCGTGGTTGCTGATGATGATCAGCTTCGGCTGCGTTTTATAGATTTCGGAAAAGGGGGTGCCTTTGACTTCCAGTCGGATGTAAAACTTGTACAGAATATTTTTAAGGATCAGCGACCACAAAAAACGCATGCACACACTGAAAAGATCAATGTGGCGGGTGAAAAGCGGCAAGTGCTTCAGGTAAGTGGGAAGCTTGGTCCACTGTTCGTTTTCGTAGTTCCAATCCTTCATAAAATGACCGTCATGACGTAATAGTAAATAGGAGCAACAAAGATCAAGCGGTCCATACGGTGCAGGAAGTCCCCGCGGCCGATGATGAACGGGCCCACGGTTTTCATGCCGGCATCACGGCGAACCACCGTCATCACCAGATCCCCGATAAAGCCGCCCATGGAGGCCACAAGACCGGAAGCAAGCCAGTACTTGTCAGACCCATCCGGCAAAAGGAAGCGCATGGAACCTGCCAGGAACAAAGTCAAAAGCATGGACACCACGGTACTGCCCACGGTACGGCGTGGATTGATGCCCGGGAACAGCTTCCAGCCACCAATGTAACGGCTGACCGCCAAGTTGGTGTTATCGCAGAACTCTGTCAGGATGATCAGGTACATCACCTGGAAGACCCCGTTCGGGAACTTCATGATCAGTCCCAGGTGCATAAACGACCAGCCAAGGAAGATAAAGGCCAGCAAGGTCAACGAGATGTATTGAATCATGCGTTTGTACGAGTTGCGCACCAAAGGCACCAGGCAGGTCACACCCAGAACCATCATTGGCATGGCATTGTAAATATCCAGGCGATCATACCAGGCACAGACCCCCAGGCCGATAATTCCCGCATAACAAATCAAAACAAAGTAACTGCGATGGAACATCCCCATGATTTGGAAGAAGATCTTTGCGCCTAAGATAGCCAGTGCGGTCAGAGCCACCAACGGCCAGGGCTCGGGCATCCCCATCGCCAGGAACATCAGTGGAGCTGCGATCAGCCAGGATTTGATGCTGGCCCAGGATTGAACGAAATAGTAATTCTTTTTACGGAACCAGAAAATGATAAAGGCCGAGGCAAAGATGATGGACAGGACAATCAGTACGGTCTGACGATAGATGTGGCTTTCCCAGGCCGTCGGCATGGCGATGCGGATGGGAAGATCAAGATCAAAAAAATCCATTAAGAAGGTTCCTCTTCAATTTTGTAGTCTTTGATTTTTTTGTATAGATTTGAGCGAGAGACTTTCAAAACTCGCGCGGCGTCTTCGATGTCGCTGGTTTGCTTGATGCAAGTGCGAATCACATGCGCTTCAAATTCCTCAACCAGGGTGTTGAGGCCCTTGTTGAAATCAATCACAGTATAAGATGGTGCTCCCACCGGAGTAGCCGCAGGCTTCAGCCATGCCGTAACATCTTCGGCACGAATGAAGGGCAGGGGGGACGTCAGGCTCAGCTGTTCGCACACGCGTTTAAGTTCGCGCACGTTTCCGGGCCAGTTATATTTTTTTAGGGCCTCAATGCCGTCGTCAGTGAAGGACTTGTTACGGCGCGGGCGTTCTGCATCCAGGAAGTGTTTTGCAAGCTCAGTGATGTCTTCCAGGCGTTCACGCAATGGTGGCAGTTCGATGCGCTGAGAAGCCAGGCGGTACAAAAGGTCTTCGCGGAATTCTCCGGCAGCGACCATTTTTTCAAGGGACTTGTTGCTGGCAACAATCACGCGGGTTTTAACTTGCGTGCTTTCTTTGGCTCCGACTCGACGAACTTCACCGGTTTCCAGAAAGCGCAGAAGTTTTGCCTGCTGGGTCAGTGGCAGGGCTTCGATTTCATCCAAAAACAAATCTCCACCGTGGGCGGCTTCGGTCAGGCCGATCTTGTTTTGATCCGCTCCCGTGAAGGCCCCCTTCATATGGCCAAACATTTCAGATTCAAATAAATTTTCCGGAATGCTGGCGACGTTAACTGCGATGAAAGGACGATCGCCCTCTTGTTCGTGCAGAAGTCTTGAAACAACTTCCTTTCCACACCCGGTTTCACCTTCGATCAGAACCGGACTGGTTTCGCCACGAAGATCTGCAATGCGCTTTTTTATTTTCAATGAGGCCGCAGATGTTCCCACCCAGCGTGTGCTTTTGCGGTTGGCTGCCGGGTCCACACTGCGCAGGTCCCAGAGGGCTTCGATTTTTTCCAGTACCAGAAGAATTTCTTCCGGCATCAGAGGCTTGGCCAGAAAGCGCTGGGCGCCGGCTTTAAGACAGCTTTCCATCAGCGGTCGGCTGAGGTCACCTGACATAGCCACAACTTCCAGTTGGTTGTTGTGCTTTACCAGTTTTTCAATCACCGACGGTCCCACGGCTTTGGTAGAGCCTGGTACCAGATGCATATCCACAAAGGCAGCATGATAGAAACGTTCGTATTGAATGGCCTCTAAAGTCTGGGCGGAAAACACCTTCCAGTGATTCGGAAGGGCCAGCTTCAGGGACTGATGAATCAATGGATCGTCATCCACGATAAGTAGAGAAAATACTCGAGTTGATGTCATAGACTCCAGCATACCCGAGACGTCTAATTTGACCATCATTAGCACGCCTCGTCACTGCGAATAGTGACGAAGATCGTGAATGGGAGTAGCATCATTGGTACGGAGGCCCGATGAGCGCTCAAAGAATTTTGTTGGTTGAAAATATTCATGCGGTGGCGAAACAAAGACTTGAAGAGGAAGGTTACAAGGTCGACCTGATCACGCATTCACCTTCTGAGGAAGAGCTGATGCAGTTGCTTCCCAACTACGAGGTTGTGGGCATCCGATCCAAGACGGAATTGACGGCCAAAGTCCTTGAGGCGAACAAGCATCTGGTGACGATTGGTTGTTTCTGTATTGGCACAAACCAGGTGGATCTTCTGACCGCGCGTGAAAAGGGTGTGCCGGTTTTCAATGCTCCTCATTCAAACACACGTTCTGTGGCAGAACTGGTGATTGCCGAAATGATATCTCTGTCCCGTCAACTGGGCGATCGCAATACTCAGGCTCACATGGGTGAGTGGGTGAAGTCGGCTGTGGGGTCTCACGAAGTGCGGGGTAAAACCCTGGGCATCGTGGGTTACGGGCATATTGGAAGTCAGGTCAGCATTTTGGCCGAAGCCATGGGGCTGAAGGTTTTGTTCTATGATGTTCTAAAAAAGCTTCCTCTGGGAAATGCCACCATGATGTCCTCTATGGATGAGCTTTTGCGCTCTTCTGATTTCGTGACCCTGCATGTCCCGGAAACTCCTGAAACCAAGGACATGATCGGCGCACGCGAGTTGTCGATGATGAAAAAGGGGAGCTTCCTGATTAATGCCAGCCGCGGAACGGTGGTGGTGATCGACGATCTGGTGAAGGCTCTTAAAGACAAACATCTTGCGGGCTGCGCGATTGACGTGTTCCCGGAAGAACCTTCCTCTAATAAAGAAAAATTCAAGTCACCATTACAGGGAATGCCCAACGTGATACTGACTCCGCATATTGCGGGAAGTACGGAAGAGGCACAGTACGCCATCGGTTTGGAAGTGGCGGAAAGTTTCCGTCGTTATTTGAAAGTCGGGTCTTCTCCGGGGGCTGTGAATTTTCCGAATGTGGATTTGCCAGTAAAGCAGGGGACTTCGCGTATTTTGAATGTGCATAAGAATGAGCCAGGGGTCCTGGGGGAAATCAACGGATTGATCTCCAAGGCAGGGGCCAACATCGAAGGACAGTACCTGTCGACGGATGAAAAGATCGGCTATCTTGTGATGGACGTGCATTCATCCCATGCACACACGCTGGCGGCGGAGATCGAAAAGTTGTCTCGATGCATCCGCACGCGGGTGGTTTACTAGTTCTGAGAAGTCAGTGCCTTGATCTCCGCGCCACTGAGCTCTTGGTCAAAGATCAGGAGCTCTTTGAGATAACCCTTGATCGGCAGGGTTGTTCCCGCTGAACCACCTGAGAACAGATAGGCCTCTGTATTTGTGGAGGGTACATATCCTGTCAAGGACCCGGCAACCGTTGCCGGCGTCGCTGTCGAGGAAGTGATCAGATCTCTTTTCGGTGCACCCACCGTGTTCAGAATCAGGGCTTGTCCCGGGACGCTTGTTTTTAAGGCCGGCCCCGTCGTGGTTTCCAAAGTGGAAGAGGTCGACGCCGATGTCACGGACCACACGCTTCCGGCCGTGCGACCGATTTCAAATCCTTCCAAGTTCGACGGATCTTTTTTGCCAAATGAAAGCAGAGCCGCCGCAGTGCTTTGTGCGGTGAAGGTAAAGTGGGTGTAAACGGTCATGGCGGTGAGTGCCGGGAAATCGGGCAGGATCATGGCATCATCAATTCCATCTGCAGTAATACGCAAAATGCCCCCGGACAAGCGGACCGTTGGCTGGCGGTTCGGGTCGGGCTGATAGCCGTGTTTCCCTTCTGCACCCTGGTCGTACCAGGTGACCAAGCGCCCGGTCGTACCAGCAAAGGTTGTCAGGTAAGAATCCACCATTCCATTGGTATCAAAATAAATATCAGTCGTGCTGTTGTCAGAAGTACGGCGCACTGTCAGGGCCGGGCCGGAATAGCTGCCATGTTTGCGCCATGAATAAATCCGTCGTGGCGTCGGCAAGGCCTGCAGACTGATGTTCACGGTGCGGATGGCCTGACCGTCGGTGGCGTTCAGTGAAATGCCAGTTTGTCCATAAACTCCGGGAGTGGAGGCGATTGCGATGGAACAATTCAGCCCCGAACCGCCCAGTGTCAGACTGCTGTTGGGAATGACTCCGGTGTTGGAACTGGTGGCAGAGTTGCCACTGCAATCAATGGTGTCTTCGGGGTCCGGATCGGCAATAGTGAATTTTCTGGTGTATGTATCGCCGAACGTCACGGCGTTCACCGCCGTATTCACAGCCAGTGCCGGACCTTGCATGGTGATGTTGGGTTGATTGCTGGTGGGTGTTGTGCTGACGTTGGCCGCGGCGGTGCTGCTATAGGCGTTCACGGCTTCGACACGGAAGTAGTACAGCGTTCCGTTGGTCAGTCCTTCCACCACAAAGGGGGACGTTGCAGTTGTGGAGGCGACGGTCGTGGGTGTTGTCGTGGTCCCGTATTTCACGGTGAAAGAAGAGGCACCACTGCCGCCTGACCAGGTCAGTGTGGCCTTTTTGTTTCCGGCGGAAGCGGCGACAGAGGTCGGCGCACTAGGAGCGCCGAGTGTGCAGGCGATATTACTTGTTTTCGGTCCGGTGCCAACAGCATTGATGGCTTCGATGGTGTAGTTGTAAGTGGAGCTGGAAAGACCCTCTTCCGAACAGGTGCGTGCAGAGATATTCTCGCAGATCACAACGTTGGTGGTGGGGTTGACCACGCGACGAACAGTGTACGTTATAGGCGGAGCCCCGCTGGCCGGAGGCATCCAGTTCAGTGTGCACTTGCCAATTTCGTTCACCACCACTGTTGGACTCAAAGGGACTGAGGGGGGAACGTCCGGGGTCGCGCTCAATGAGTTGGAAGCTGTTTTGCTTCCCACCGCATTCGTGGCAATCACAGAGAAGTAATAAGGTACAGTGTTCGTCAAAGCTCCGACGACATGAGGTGAATTGGCACTCGTGGAGGCCGTGGAGGTGAAGTTGCCCGGACTGGTGCCATATTTTACCGTGTAAGCCGTGGCCAAAGAGCTGTTTTCCCAGGTGAGTGTGACCTGACCGTTGCCAGGGGTTGCCGTCAGCAGTTGGAAATCGCCGGGTGTTCCGACGGCGCAGGACACACTGCTGCTCAAAGGACTTGTGCCTGAAGTGTTGGTGGCTTCAACGGTGTAAGTGTGGATTGCATTTGAAATACCGGTGTCCAGACAAGTCAAAGTCGGCACGTTAGAGCAGGCCACAACGCTTGGATTGCCCCCAGTGGTTCTGCGAACGGTGTACAAGAAAGGAGCGGTGCCTGTGGCCGGAGCTTGCCATGTCAGGTTGCACTCTCCGGTGCCGGGCGTGGCCACAAGATTTTGTGGGGCGCTGGGTGGCGGACTGGGGGTGGCGCTTAAAGAGTTTGTTGCCACCGTCGAGCCGACGGAGTTTTTAGCAGTCACAGAGAAGTAGTAAGTGGTGTTGTTGCTCAGCGAGGAAATCAGCTTATTGATGGTCAGGGCCGTGCCTGCAGATGTGGTGAAGTTTCCGGGGCTGGTACCGTAAGCAACCGTGTAACTGGAGGCCTCAGGGCTGGCTTCCCAGCTTAGCAGAACCTGGCTGTCACCGGCGACGGCCGTAAGCAGGGTAAAGTCTCCGGGGGCTCCCATGAACGGAAAACTTTTTTCGGAAGAGGAATCCACGCTGCCCAGAGGGTTTACAGCAGTGACTCGGAAGTAGTAGGTGGTCTTGGGCGTCAAGCCTTCGATGATGGCTGGGGACTTGGAAACCGTGAGGCTGTTGGTGTAGGTGTTCGACGTGGTCCCGTATTTCACTTCATAGGAATTAGCGCCCTTGGAGGTTGTCCAGGAGACCAAAAGCCTTTGATCCACACGCTGAAGAGAGGCCAGATCGAATTCCCCGGGCGCTTCTGTCGAAGGCTGCTCCAGCGGGTTTTGATCGCCTAAAGGTTTAGTACAGGAAACACACAATAAAAATAGAAATAGAATGAATATACGCACTGTACTTTCCAGTCTAACAGAAGACTGGAAAGCGGCAATGGTCGCAGGTCTTAGGTGAGGTCTAGATCACTTTACCCGGGTTGATGATATTGTCGGGATCAAAGACTTTCTTAATCCCGCGCATAAGCTCAATTTCCGCTTCAGAGCGCGTATAATTCAGGAAGGATCTTTTGGTCAGACCCACGCCGTGTTCGGCGGAGATCGAGCCCTTGTACTTTTTAACCGCCTCGAAGACCAGAACATCGACTTTGCGGCACTCTTTCACGAACTCTTCTTTGCTCATGCCTTCAGGGCGCAGGATATTGATGTGCAGATTGCCGTCGCCAATGTGGCCGAACCAGACCACTTCCCAGGTCGGGTACGCCGCGGACAGGACCTGGTCCAGGTCTTCCATGAACGGCGGCACTTTAGAGATCGCCACGGCAATGTCGTTCTTGTAAGGGGAGTACTTGGCCAGACATTCGGAAATGTCTTCGCGATATCTCCAGAAAGTTTTGGCTTGAACGTCGGATTGGGAAATCACGCCATCCAATACCCAGCCCTCTTCCAAAGACTTTTCAAACACGCTCAGCGCCTGTTCTTCATCGGCTTCATTGCGAGTTTCAACTTCGGCCAGAACATAGAACGGACATTCGGTCGCCAGCGGAGCGCTAAGCCCTGTGCCTTCCAAAACTTTGCGAAGGGCTTTGTCTGAAAACATCTCAAACGCCACCAGGGATGTTTTGGTTTTGAATTCCGCAAAGATCTTCATCACGGCATCCAAACCACTGACACCCATCACCAGAACTTTCATGGGCGGAGGCGCCGCAGCCAGCTTGATGGTGGCTTCAGTGATGAAGCCCAAGGTTCCTTCCGAGCCAATGAACAGATGGCGCAGATCATAGCCGGTCGCATTTTTCACAAGAGCATTGTTCAGATCCAGCACATCACCTGTGCCCGTGACCACTTTCAGGCCCACCACCCAGTCGCGAGTCAGGCCGTAGCGAACGACCTTGATGCCGCCGGCGTTAGTGGCGATATTACCACCCATCTGTGAAGATCCACGGGCTGCAAAGTCCACGGGATAGAAAAGATTTTTAGAGAGTGCGAACTCCTGCAAAGCTTCTGTGACAACACCCGGATCAATCACCACGGTCTGATCGACGGGATTGAATTCCTTGATTTTATTCATTTGATCAAAGGACACAACGACTTCACCTTGCGTGGCCACCGCTGCGCCGGAAAGTCCGGTGCGACCTCCCGAAGGGATCAGTGCCATTTTGTTTTTACGGGCCCAGTGAACCAGTTTAACGATATCTTCGGTGGAATGTGGAAAAACGATGGCAGAAGATTTGATATCGAAATAGGTTGTCCAGTCCTTGCCCCAGTACTTCAGACTCTCTTCGTCGGTTTTGATTTGGTCTTTCTTCAAGAGGCTTTCAAGTTCGAGGAGAGCGCTGGTGGACATGATGACAACATCCTATTCTTCGTTGATCGGTCGGTGATAATCTTTCAGAGTTCTGATTCTAAAGAAAGCATAGACGGGACACAAGCCCCAAGCTGCTGTGATGAGGCCATAGACCCCGATGTACGCCCAGAAAGGACCGCCGGCCACGGCGTAGGCAGTCAAACCCACGCCGAATAAAAACCTAAGAATGCGGTCCCACAGGGCGACGTTGCATCTCATATTACTTCAAAAGTTCCTGAAGTTCGCCGGACTGGTACATTTCCATCATGATGTCGCTGCCACCAACCAATTGAGAGTTGATGTAAAGCTGTGGAATTGTCGGCCAGTTGCCGTATTCCTTGATGCCCTGACGGATTTCATCGTCATCCAACACGTTCACATCGTGGAACTGCACACCCATGTCCTGAAGGATCGCGCAAGCACGAGCGGAAAAGCCGCACATAGGGAACTGCTGAGTTCCTTTCATGAACAATACGATTTTATTACCTTTAACAATCTGATCGATTCTTTCGTGAGTTGTAGCCATTTTTACGGGTCCTTTTTATGATTTAATCTTAGTCTTGATTGACAGGGCGTGAACCTCGCCGGTCTTCAATTCTGGACCAAAGCAAGCCATCACGTTTTGGTGCTGCTGGATGCGAGTCATCCCCGCAAACACAGTGCTTTCCACAAATACTTCCCAGTGATCCTGAGTGCCCGTCAGATCGAAAACTTCGATGATGGCACCTGGATAATGCTTCTCTAAACGTTCTTTCATTTGTTCTGCTGTCATAGATGGGGAAACTAGCAGAGCAGGCCCTCTCGGTAAAGGGGGAGGTGCTGATAGATTGAATGATGCAATCCGTCAGTGTAGTATATCCCCATGTTTGGACCGTCCCATCGAATTATTAAGATCTTCTCTCTGGTTTTAGTGGCCGTGCTGTTCTATTTCCTGGCACGGGTCGAGTTCCTGATCTGGAACTGGAGTCTATTTAAAAACAAACCGGGGCAGGATCTGTTGTGGTCTTTCATCGTGGGGTTGCGCTTTGATGTGGTGGCCACGCTGACTTTGGCGGCCCCTCTGGTGCTGCTGTCTCTGATTCCATGGCCGCAAAGCTGGAATCGTCTGTGGCAGCATTTTACTTGGATCTCTTTTAGTGCTTTGCAGGTGCCGCTCCTGATCCTTAATTTGGTGGATACGGAATTTATCAATTTTGTTGGGCGTCGTTTCACTTATGACAGCCTTTTTTTGATGAATGAGCTTTCCGGAAAGTTGTGGAACTTTGTCAGCAGTTATTGGCTGCTGTTTCTGGTGAACACATTGCTGGTGGTGTTGTTTGTACTGGTGGTGCGACGGGTGGCTCTGGCGGAATCCCCAGTCGTTTGGACGGCACCCAAAAGCTCGGGAAAGCTTAAGCTTTGGGGGGCTCACGTATTTTTAAGTTTTGTGGCTCTGGTGCTGAGCGTGATCGGCATCCGCGGCGGTTTGCAGGCCAAGCCCATTAACTTTGTAAATGCCAATGTCTTCACCGCTCCGCTCTTGAACAATCTGGTTTTGAACTCGACTTTCACCTTCATAAAAAGTTACGGCGCTGAAGGCCTGAGCAAACAGAAGTACTTCAACGACAAAAACCAAATGCTGTCGTTATTAAATGGTTCTTTGCGTGGCTCCCTGTTGGAGGGACGGCGGGCACAAAAACCTCAGAATATCGTTGTGATTATCCTGGAAAGCTTCGGGGAAGAATACCTGGGGCCGGTCGACGGTGGGAAGTCCTACACACCTTTTTTGGATTCATTGAAAACTAAATCTTTGAGCTTTGAAAACGCCTATGCCAACGGGCGCCGTTCCATCGAAGGAGTCGGAGCCATCATGGGCGGTATTCCGGCATTGATGAATGAGCCTTTTATCTCATCGCATTTTACCGCCAACTATTTCCTGGGTCTGGGAACTTTATTGACCCCGCATAAGTTTTCTTCGAGCTTCTTCCATGGCGGGCATAACGGAACCATGTATTTTGATAGCTTCATGCAAAGTGCCGGGGTGGAAAAGTATTTTGGTGCCCGTGAATACGGCAACACCGCAGACGATGACGGCGTGTGGGGGATTTGGGATGAGCCATTCCTGCAATGGATGTTGACCCAGGTGGATGAAATGCCTCAGCCGTTTATGACCTCGGTCTTTACTTTGAGTTCCCATCAGCCCTTCAAAGTTCCGGCACAGTATTCAGAGCGCTTTGTGGAAGGTCCGTTGCCTATTCTGAAGGCTGTGGAATATACGGACTACGCCCTGCAAAGATTCTTTGAGGAGGCAGCCAAGAAACCGTGGTTTAAGGATACACTGTTCATCATCACGGCGGACCATACATCCATGCACTATCGCCCTGAATATCAGAACGAGCAGGGGAACTACCGCATTCCGTTGATGTTATATCATCCGTCCTTTAAGTTCCCCCAAGTGGATACGCAGATGGTGGTGCAGCAGATTGATATTCTGCCGACGGTTTTGGACTTCCTGGGGATTTCGGATAAGGATCAGAACTATCTGGGAAGCTCTGTTTTTGTTCCAGGGGACAAAGTAGCCGTGAACTTTATTGATGGACGTTACATCCTGTTTGCCAGGGACTATTCAGTGACCTGGTCCCCAGGGCATGGCGAGCCTCAGATGTTTGCCATTACCGACCGGGCCCATGAAAAGGATCTGTCAGCCTCTCTGACCGAGGCCCCCCGTCGGGATCTGTTGGTACAAAGACTGAAGGCCACGATTCAGTACTTCAACGAAGGCATGTGGGACAATAAGCTTTATTATCCATCAAGATAGTTTTTCGTAAGAGAGGCCCGTTACCGGGCCTTTTTTTAGTGTGATACGTGCGAAAGAATATTGTGGGACAGCTTCTGGTCATGGCTTTTGTTGGCGATATCCCCCAGGCTCAGCATCCCGACCAGTCGTTTCTGTTGGTTGATTACCGGCATGCGACGGATCTTTTTTGAACCCATCTGAGTTCCGACGGAATCCAGATCATCGTCTTCAAAGCAGAAATTGATGCCCGGACTCATGCACTCACTGACCTTGGTGTTGTTGGGATCGAGTCCTTTGGCAACAACTCTCAGGGCGATATCACGATCGGTGATCATTCCGACCATTTTATCTTTGTCTTCAACAGGTAGACATCCGTAGTCGCCACGCGCCATCATTTGCGCAGCTTCGCGAACAGTATGGTTTAGGTTGATGACGTCGGCGTGCTTATGCATGACCTCTCTGACTTTCATGGAAAACTCCTTTGTTGGTGTGAATAGGATAAAGACTTTCGAAAAATAATATCTTTGTATTTTTCCGAAGCAGAGAAACAGACACACAGTTGACTGACAAAAACAGAATGATTATAAAATCTGTGTCATGTCAGAAGATAGAAATTCCAGCTTTGAAGTTCGTTGTGGTGTCGTGATTGCTATTTTTGCCGCGATCATGGCCGTGAGTGACCTGGTGGCCGGCAAATACGGTGATGATGAGATCATCGGGACCAATGAAAAGGCTGCCGCCTACATGTGGTATCAATCCAAAAGTATCAAGGAAACTTTGGTGGAAGGGGAAAAGTCCCTGCTTGAAAGTTTGAAGCAGGCTGGGGCCATTCAACCCAAGGCCGAGGTGGCTGTGAATGGGCATATTGCCAATTTGCAGAAACGCATCCTGCGCTACAAAAAAGAAAAGAATGAAATTCTCAAGGGCTCCGAGGTGGTCGGGCCGGAAAACTGGGTGCAGGATCTGGATGGAAAGTTAGGGCAGATTGTTGGTGCTCAGCAGATGGAACAGCAACTGGCGGTTCTGGCTACCGCAGGGGATCGCTTTGATATGTCCAGTTTGTTCTTTCAACTGTGTCTTGTCCTGGGTGCGATGAGTTTGGTGCTGAAAAAAGAAAACCTGCAACAGGTGTTCTTTACAGGCATGTGTGTACTTGGTTTTATTGGCACCGGGATTTCCCTTTGGGCTTATCTGGGTGTGGCTTAAGCCGCTTTGCGGAAGTAAAGCTCGCGCTGTAAATCTGTCAAAGAACTGACGATATGGTCTTCGCTGGCGTTGGCCAGGTGGTTGAACTCCACTCCCAGCGTCAGGAATTCGTCATCTTTGATGCGAATGTTTTTAATAAGTCCCTGAACAAGTATGGGCTCTCGATCCCCCAGGAAGATTTCGGCCTGAACCATGTCTTCAAGATTCAAGCTGGCCGCCGTCTGAGATATTTCAATCGCGCAGCCTTCCGTGGAAAGATCCAGCAGTCGACAGGCGTGGGAACAAACGACCTGATTCAAATAGGTGATCACGAACTCTGCCGAATAGTCTGAAGGGATCATATAGCGATAGTTTTTGCGCCTTTGTAAATGAAACAGATTCAGCACGGTCAAAGTGATGTTATGTTCATTCACCACCGGATGGGTTTCGAACAGGTACTTTTCACCTTTAAGCGAGAAGCTCGCTGTGAAGGTCACCGATTCGTCGGTGTTCATCGCTGTGGATTCCGGGGGATGACACTTGATTTGCAGTTTATCGTTGGTGCCCATCGGTTTTAGCACGATGATGCGGTCATACTTGTCGCGCAGGCTGATCAGCTCCTGAGAATTCAAGAGCTGCTGTAAAAGCTCGTGCTTTCTGGATTCGTTGTTAATAGCTTTGAAAATGACCAATGCTTCGCTCATTTTAGGCCGCCGCTGTCATCTTGTGGCCGCATTCGTGGCAGAACTTGGCGCCAGCCTGAACGTCCGCGCTGCATGCAGGGCAGGAAGGTCCGCTGGATTTTTTCTTGGGTTTTTCTTCTTTTTCGTCCATGTCGACGAAGCCTTTTTCGTTCCACTTTTCAATTTCACGCAGCATCTTCCAGCTCTGCAGGATCGAGCGGAACTCTTTGGTTTCGAACTGTAGCTGAACTCCGGTGCCGCCGTTTTTGCGTTTCATGAAGACACCTTTGCCTTCAAGACGGTTGAAGTGGTCGTTGTTCAGATTAATTCCGATTTCCTCTTTGCAGTATTCGCTGAATTTGGCAAAGTCCACGCCGACAATGCCGAAGCGATCCGGCTGTTCGTTTTCTGACATTTTCAGGATGGCGGTCAGCATTTGCATGCACAGTTCGTCCACTTTCAACAGATCCGAACGGCCGCCTTTGAAATAATAGTATTGATAGAATTCAAAGAAGCTTTCCACCAAAGATAGATCCAGGAAGTGAACTTTCTGAATTTCATCCGGTCCATCGGGATTGGTGGGATCTTTGCCCATTTCATACAAAGCAAGCTTCAGTTTCACCAGGATATTGATAGCCTGCTCCAGACGTTTCGGGGATTCGCCCATCACACGCTGGGAATACTGCTTCATCATGTTCCAGTCGACAATCACGCGACCGGGTTGAGATCGATCCCCTTTGTGGTTGGCTGTGTGGAAGACAGAACCGTAAACCTTGGCCACTTGATCTTCCGGGCAGGGGGAGGAGTCTTTTTCAAGTTTGTTGGAGCGAACATCATTCACCGCCAGGCGCAGACGGTCTGTCAGGGATTTGATGATCATTTTCAGGGTTGGAGGCGCACTTTCATAATGTTGTTTCAAAGTTTCAACCGGGATTTCCAGAACTTTGGTTTCAGTGGTGGCAACGGCGGCGGTGGGATGTGTGCTTTGCCCCAGAATCACCTGTTCGCCCAGAATGTGGGACGATCCAAGTTGAAAAAGGTCGATGGTTTTCTTTCCGCGGATCAGGCACTGGTTTGCACCACCGGATTGGATCAAATAAACGGCTGTAATTTTATCACCGTCTTTATAGATCACTTCGCCTTTTTTAAAGGTTTTTACTGACATAGAATCCCACTCCTTCAATAGTCACAGGGTTTTATCGGCTAAAAGAGGCCTGAATTTGAGCTCTTCCAGGGCACGGCCTCGTCCAGTTTTCCGGGTCTTGCGGGGGGGCTGGACTTAAGCTATAACGACTCTATGGATTATTTCTTTTCAGCCGCTCCACCCGAGCATCAAAAACGCGAAAAAGCCAAGGCCCGCGAGCTTCGTCAAAGTCAGTGGTGGAAGCAGGAGCTGGGAAAAGGTCTGTGCTATCATTGCGGTGAGCGCTTTAAGCCAGCCGATCTCACAATGGACCACTTAATCCCCATTGCCCGTGGTGGAAAATCCAATAAGAACAACTGCGTGCCGTCCTGCAAGGATTGCAACAGTAAAAAAGGTTATAAAACCCGCGCAGAAATGGCGCTGGAAGAACTCAAAAGTTCCCAGGCACCCGCTGAAGAAACCCCAGAGGATGAATAACAAAAAACCCGGTGTCTGATCTGTACCCCAAAAATGGGACACAAAATAAAAAGCCCTATCTGTGATAAGATAGGGCTTTGTTTTATGGAGTACAGAGATGCACAAGTTGACTACAACCCAGCAGGCTGAACTGCTGACTAATCCCAACGTTCAAAAAATCACTGACGGCTCAGTCGTTTACACCCCTTCTTTTAAGATTAAGGCCACCAAAAGCTATCTTGGGGGCGCTAATCCTGATCAGATTTTTAGAGAGGCCGGCATTCCACCTGAACTTTTTAAGAATGATTACTGTCGTTCCTGTCTAAAGCGTTGGGCTGATAAATATAAATCAGGTGGGTCTGATGCTCTGAAAGAAGACAAGAGGGGTCTGGGAAGTCCAGGACGTCCTAGATCGGAAAACCTCGATGAACTCACCTATGAAGAGCTCAAAGCTCTTGTTGAAATCCAAAAAGGGGTCATTGACGATCTGGTAAAGAAGAGAGCCTTAGCAAAAAAGAAGCGATAAAGCATCATTTGACTAAGGCAAAAGACCACGACAAGGAATTAAGAATCCATGTTATGTGCCGCGAGCTGGGGCTAGGAAGAAGTTCTTTTTATAGGGAAGGACTATCATCGCCAGAGAAAGCAGAGGAAGTGGCTTTGCTTAAAAAGCACTTCCACAAAAATAAGGGCAAGGTCGGAATCAGGCAGCTGAAGATGATTCTTGAGAGGTCCGAGGGGCTGATCATGAATAGGAAGAAGATAGCCCGCTTGAAGAGGAAGCATGGCCTTATAACTAAAATACGTCGGAAGAATAAATATCGCCAATTTGCCAAAAAGAAAATGGAGCATGAGACTTGCGCAAACCTTTTGGATAGGAACTTTCAAGGATTAGATGCAGATCAAGTATATGTCACTGATATTACGACTATAAATCACCATGGAAAGAAGGCCTATGTGGCAGTCGTAAAAGACTTAGGGACTAAGGAAATCGTTGGCAAGTCGGTGTCGTCTCGCATTGACGTGGGTCTAACTAATACGGCGATGCAAAAGGCATTATCCAGGCTGCATCCCAAGCAGCAAGAAAGATTGATGGTTCATTCGGATCAAGGATTCCACTTCACACATTTCAGTTTTAGAGGGCTTCTTGAGCAAAATGGCGTAACACAGTCGATGAGCCGCAAGGGAAACTGTTTAGATAATGCCCCCGTTGAAAGCTTTTTCGGCCTTTTAAAAGATCATTTAGAGCTAAAGGACTGCAAAACAATTCAAGATGTAGAAAAGGAAGTGACGAGAGTGATCGACTACTATAACAAGGAGCGACCCCAGCTAGGTCTAAATAAAATGCCCCCGACAGAGTATCGGAGGCATTTCTACAAGCCGGCTTTTTATTAATCTGTCCCAAAAATGGGGTACAGATCAGTCCCCGGGTTTTTTTGCTATGGGATCAGCGCACTGCCATCTCCGGCAGACGGCTGGTCTCAACGGCCATAATATAGGTGTCTTCTTTATTGGTGGAAAACAGGGGGCTTAGCCACCAGATCTTGGTCAAAATTTCCATGCGCTCCAAAGATCCGGTTTCGCGAATGATGTGTTCGGGAGCATGCACTTCGATGGTGCGCAAAGGGGAGTGTGCATAAAAAAGTCCCAGGTCTTTATCCAGTTGCTCTTGATCTTCAGGGCTGCGTTCGTACAGGTGATACCATTTGCGGCAGTAAATGTCTTCGAGGGAATAAGTGCACACTTCAAAGTAAGGAAGGCTTCGAAAGATCTGGGTGTGATTTGTGTTGTAGATTTCGACCAGATGATCTGGGCGTAAAAGATCCATCACCTTTGGATCGGCTCTTTTATTCAGGCGGGATATCGCACGTTCGGTGAACTTACGGGTGTCCTTGAGGGAGTCGCCCTGATGCTTCATATCCATGCAGATTTGATAGTAGATCAGCAGATCTTTAAGGACCTGTTCTTGTTCTTCGGTGGATAGAAGATTGAAATAAGGCAGTGTCGGGTGGGTGTAGGGGCGCACTACCAGGCCCTCGTCTTCGATGGCCTGGCTGATATTTTCGCTAAAAATTTTAAATCGCGCCTGCCGACTCAGGCTTAAAGCTGATTCCATAGTTTCTTATGCACTACGAAGTACCGTTTGCCAAGTTACATGCGGAAATTTCGCAGGATCTGTTCGGTAAATTGAATTCTTCTTGAATGAGCCCTATTTCACCCAACGCACATTGTAGTGATCGCCGTCGGAAATATAGAAACCTTCTGGAGTAAAGATCGGCTGAATAGGTTTGTAGAACAAGACGTCATTGAGTGGTCCATCGCCGTGTCCGATGAAAAGGGGATTTCCCAACCAGGTGGTCACTTCATTGTTGGCTGGATTGTAGCGACGTATGGAGTTTGTTCCCCGTTCTGTGAAGTAAACGTATTTACCATCGGTTGTGAGTCCCGTGGAAGTGTGCATCCTGGCAGCGGCACCAATGCCATCGGCGTACCCGACAAGACCATCCGTTCCAGCGACCGTCGTAACAGAGGCGTTGCGTGGATCAGTAATGTCGATTTTTCTTAAGACGCCTCTATCGGTGTCGGTGACATAGAGATCATCTCCCACGGCTGTTAAAGCATAGGGCCAACCCATACGACCTGTGGTTTTGTCGCCGTCGACAACAGTGTTGTCGCCTGCAACCCCCATCACTGTGAAAATTTCCTCAGTATTAAGATCCAGGGCCCGCACTAGGCCCGTGGTTCTTTGTACAAAGAACAGGTAATGGTCCTTGTGGACCAGGCCATAAGGTTGATTCATGCGGGCGGTTGCCAAAGGGCCGTCGTTGGTTCCGGATTCTCCTGCGACCCCGGCGACAGTTGTTACTTGTCCCGTCGTCATATCAATTTTACGAATGATATGAATGTCATAGTCAGCCACATAGAGCGCCCCATTATAGTGGCTGATAAAGTGAGAGGAGAAGAATCGAGCGCTTAAGCGTGGACCGTCAATATAGCCCGGGACGCCGGTTTTTCCGGCATACAGACTGACAACTCCATCCTTGTCGACCTTGTAGATGGCGGTGTCATAGAAAGATACCACGTACAAGTCATCACCCACTTTCACCTGATTCGTGCCGCGAATTGCGGAGGGTGTGCGCTCAATTGAGCCATCAGAGTCGGAACGAACGATCTCGCGGACCAGTCCTTGACCCACGATAAACTCCACCTCTTCTGAGATCAGACTGACCCGGGCGATAGAATGCTGATTTTGCATTGTGACGTAGGCATTGTCCCCGATGATGGCGACATCGGCCAAGGGAGCAGAAAGTGCATATAAAGATCTGCGTTTGGCCGGAGTCGTAGGGGCCATGTCTTTGTTAATGATGGACGTGACTTCGGCCGAATTATCCAGATCAATCTTGCGCAAACGTCCTGCGGACTCGGCAACATACAGGATGTTGCCGACTGCTTTGATTCCATACAAGGAGTCAAAGCGGGCAGCAGTGCCGATACCATCGGTGTTGCCTGTTGCAGCCAGGCTTCCCGCAAGGGTGGTGACATCTCCCGCCAGGGTAATTTTGCGTACAGCTCGGGTGTCGTTTAGATAAAGACCTTGATGTGCGCCATTGGCGATGCAGGCAATGCCCAAAGGTTCGGTGAATTTTGCTCCCGCGCCACTGCCGTCCTGATAACCGGAGCTGGAACCGGCGATAAAGACCGTGGCCGGATTGGTGACGGGGTTATTGATGTCTCCCACGTCCAGGCGGCGTATACGGACGTTATCGTTATCCACGACGTAAAGCGAATTTCCGATGGAACAAAGGCCGGTCATGCCATTGAAGCGGGCTACGTCCCCCGGATTGGTGGCTTCCAAGTATCCGGGAACCATCGGATCGCCGGCGACTGTGCGGGTGTTGCCTGAGTTGTCGGTAAAGCGAATCACGTGGCTTGCCCGGTCGATACTGTAAATGCCTCCGGTAACTCGCTCCAAACCCCAGACATTTGTATGTCGGGCATTGCCGCCGTTGCCGTCCACGTGACCGCCAAAGGCACTATGACCGCTGACGGTGGAAAGTGTTTTGGCCGTCAGATCGATTTTTTTGACGGCATTGTTGGCAGCGACATAAATGTGGGTCCCGTCTGTGGTAAGAAAACGCGGTGTCGATATTTTGGCGTGATTGCCGACCTTATGCTCTGTCAGCGCTGGAGGGGCTCCCAGATACTCAGACAGCTCGTAAGTTGTCAGATTCAATTTCATAATCTGATTGGCAAAAGGACTGGTGACGAACATGTCGTTTCCGTCAATCAGTGTGAAGGTGGGGGAGTAAAGCATGCTGACGGCGGGTAAACCCATTTTGCTGCCGGCCACACCTGCTTGTCCTGCCACCACTGCCGAACTTCCGACATAGGCCAGAGGATTGGTGGGGTCATAGGGGATTTCGACGATGATGTGCGAATACTCATCCGTCACAAAAAGACTGTTGCGAGGTCCCGCATTCAGGGCG
Source organism: Bdellovibrio sp. HAGR004 (assembly GCF_055397015.1). Classification (NCBI taxonomy): domain Bacteria; kingdom Pseudomonadati; phylum Bdellovibrionota; class Bdellovibrionia; order Bdellovibrionales; family Pseudobdellovibrionaceae; genus Bdellovibrio; species Bdellovibrio sp. HAGR004. The sequence continues at coordinate 981,075 of NZ_AP029176.1, forward strand.
CGCACACTGTAGGCGGCACGGAACATGGTGTTTGGTGCAGGCCCTACCGAGTTGGTGTCACGCACGGCTGAGGTTCCAGAGAATGTTTTTAAGTTAAACGGTGGCGTCAGCGAGGTGTAACTTAGAACACCGTTGGTGTGTTGAGCAATCCACAGATTTTCCTGGCTGTCGATATCGATACCCACGTTGTTGATGCGATTGGTGCCAAGGTCCCCCGCGATATTCCCGGAAGATCCGCAGTATCCGGCCACGGTGGAAACCGTGTCGTTCATATCAAAGCGGCGGACGCAGTAATTGCTAGTATCGGAAATGTAAAGATAGCCGTTGTGATACTTTAGATCCGTCGGGTTACGGAAACGTGAGCCCGCCTTGGTCTGATCAGCATTGGCTGCGGGTGTTCCCAGGGTGCCACAGGCTCCCAGAAAAACTTCTACTTCTTTTGAAAGAGGGCTTGGGTTGTATCGCAAAATACAGTGGCGCGAATAATCCGAAGCATAGACATAGGTGCCATCGGTGGTCACGCTGGAAGAAAGTCCCAGCGATACATTTCGGCCAATTCCCTGATAGGCCGTTGTATAGGAAGATCCCACCAAAGTTGTCACCGTTGGCAGCGCCGGAGCACTGATATCCACGGCGCGCAGATAAGCACGATCTGCCACATAAAGGGTGTTCCCAACCTTGGTCAATGAATTCGGGCCCCAGAAGCGGGCGGCAGTTCCGATTCCATCCGTTACTCCAATCGTTGGAGAAGTGCCGATCACGGTCGTGACTTCTGTCAAGATCTGGAAGGCAGGGGAAGTGACGGTGGAAACATTGCCCTGCACATCCGTGATGCGAACCCGCATTTTGGCCTGGCGTTGAGATCCGCCACTAAAGTTATAGATGTAGTTTGGCGTGGCAGAAGTAAAGCTTTGAACCGATGTGCTGGAATCAGAGTCGTTCACAAAAAGAAGTTCCCAGGAAGCCACTTCGCTATCCAGCGCCAAGGAATTGAAATTGAAGTTGATGCTGTCAAGATCGCGACGATAAGCCGGATCAATGAAGCTGAAGTCATAGGTTTTTGCCGCAAGCTGATTGCGGGTGAAGGTTCGAGTCAAAGTCGTGACATTGCCCGCGTCATCACTTTGACTGACAGTGATCGTTTTGTTGCCAAATCCGGCACTGAACGTCACATTTGCAGACCAGTTCCCGGCGCTGCAGGTTGCGGAGGGAGAGCCTGTGACATCGCCGGTGATGGTCAGGGTGGCCATGTCTCCGCTGGCGGCTCCACAGGCTCCACTCAGAGTCAGACCGTTGATTCCGTTACTGCCATCGGCCGGGCTGGTCCAGGTTAAGGCCGGGGCCCCGTTGTCGATGGTGTAGGGAAGACTGATGGCGGTTTTGGACCGGCCCACGATATCCAGTGCGCTGACTGCGAATTCAACATTTGAGGAATTTATGTTCGCTGGAACCGACCAGTTCAAAGATCCCGTGGAGGGATGGTTGGCAGTGCCATTCAAGGCTGTCCAGGCTCCGCCATCGACACGGTAAAATGCTGTGACGGGATCTGTGCCAAGATTGGCGTCAGTTGCCAGCCAACTGAGGGTTAGGACGTCGCCGCCTTTCAGGGTGTCCGTGTTCGGAGAGCTTAAAGTCAGACTGATCAATGGGTCCAAGCTGTCAATCAGATGAGAAACCGGCGAAATCACCTCGGATGAGTTGCCAAGTATATCTTGAGCCACGATCCGGATGCGCAGTTGATTTGAATTCAAAGCCCCGGTGGTCCAAGAATAGGGCGACGTGTTTTGATTGTTCGCGATGCTCACCCAAGAAACCCCATCGTCCAGCGAATAGGAAAGAGCCACCGGATTTGCATGAGGATGAGCGTCAGTGTATGTCCAGGAAATATTCTGCGTGCTGCCACCGTTAATATTCAAAGATGAAAGAAAACTGGTCAGTGCGAGCGCGGGACCTGTGCGGTCCCGTGTCTTGTTGTAGGTTGTGACCGTCGGATTGATGTTTCCGACTTCATCTGCGAACCACAGATGGAATGGGTAGACTTTGTCTGTATCCATTGCGGCGGCCAAAGCTTCTGTTGCCGTTGAACAAGTAACCCAGGACCTGTCAAAAGCCGGAACCGTGGCGGACTCTGTGATTTTCACAAAGCGCACATCACTGCAGTCGGCGATAGTGAAAAGGGCCATCGTGTTGCGAGTTAACGCTGAAGTGTGGTCCGTGATCCCGGGAATGGCAGGAGGAGTGGAGTCAATCTCGAGATTGTTTTCCACCTGCAGTGAGCTGCCGGATTCGTTCTCCAGAACAGCACGCAGGCCTGCCTGAGGATAGTCTCCGGCGGGGACGGACCAGGTGTAGTTGTAAACTCCGCGAGGCAGTTCAGTCAGAAGACTCCAGGTACTTCCGTCCAATGTGTAATAGATTTTGGCTTTTGAATAATTGTTGCCGGAAACTTGCAGCTGGATAGGGAAGTCTTCGCCACCCTTAATTTTGCTGCCCACTTCCATGGCGACAGAAGGAATGCTGATATCCTCCAGGTTGGCTGTAAGATTACAGCCGACCAGCAGGAAGGGGAATCCAAAAATGAGACATTTAAATGCCAAACAAGCACGTCCAATAAGCATCAATGTCTTATCGGTTCTTTGATGAAAAACCTAAGCCATCCAATATAAAAGTGAGTAATCTAGTATCTACGGTTCAAGCTTCAATTTGTTAAACTCACGGATCCGCCGGACAAGGTGGCAGCAGTTGTTTGATTGGTTCGGGATTGGGTAACAATCCCGGTGAGGCCTACTTTGGACGCGGCGGTTTTGGTGCGGGATTTGGAGGCGGTGCTGGGGCCTGCTCAACGACCTATGGTGGTGGCGGAGGCGGTGGTCACTTTGGTGGCGGCGGTGGTTCTGGAGGCCTGGCCGATTTAGGTGATGGTGGCAACGTCAATACGGACACCAACGGATATAACGGTGGAAATGGTGGAGCGGCGATAGAGGTTCCAGCTTCCGTGTCGGTTCCCGCAGATATCGCAATCGAGATCATTCCCGGAGGCGGCAGTCAGATTGCCGGCTGTGTTTGGAATGATATTTCCGGAGTTTATCTTTCAAATGTGGTGAGTGACACAGACATCAACAATCGTGTGTTGAGCTACTCTTCGACGGCAAGTCAAAGCGTCAATGCGCCTTCCAGTCTGAAAATATGGTCTAATGGGCGCGGAAAAGCCTATCGATAGCTATGAAAAAAGGGGGGTTTTAGACCCTTCCAGACCCTGTTTTTGAAGCTCTTCAGTTCCTCGCATTTAAATTTACGCCAAGCATCACCGAGCCTTAAGTCTTGCTTTGACCCCCTGCGTTCGGCTTAACCTATGAAAGTCATTCATTAAAATTCGTTAACATCGTGTAAGGATTAAGCGACTGTGAGCAAAATTACCAAAAGTAGCACAGCTGAATATTTTGCTAAGAACCTCCAGCAGGTGGGTTTTTCATCTCCTTTGAAGGCCGTTTTGACGACCTTGAAAGAAGCCGTGGACAACTCATTGGATGCGTGTGAATCCGCTGGCATCTTGCCTGATCTCCTGGTTGAAATCTCCAAAGTGGGAGCGGGCTCAACCAAAAATACTGATTTAATTCGCATCGTTGTCGAAGATAACGGCCCGGGTATTGAGGCCGAGGATCTGGCCAAAGTTTACGGTGAATATCTGGCGTCTTCCAAGTTCGGTCGCGGTCAGTGTTCCCGTGGTCAGCAGGGTATCGGTATTTCTGCAGCAACAACTTGGGCGCAAATGACCAATGCCCGTGGTGTGAGTGTTATTTCCAAGACTAAAAAAATGCGTAAAGCGATCTCGGCGCAAGTGGATGTCGATATCAAATCCAATACCGGTGTTCTGAAAAACAAAGAAACTCTGGATTGGGACCGTGAACACGGCACCCGCGTTGAATTCGTGCTGGATGGCCGTATTCAATTGAACGGTGACGGTGGTCTTTTGACTTACATCGAGGGCACCATCCTGGTGAATCCTCATATGACCATCACCTACAAGTTGACGGACGCGGACTTTGTGACCGTGACCCGCGTAAGCACCGATGTTCCAAAAGTTCCGGAAGCGTCTTTGCCGCATCCTCATACGTTCAAACTGGGTGAGTTCATTACGCACGCCACTTTGTTCGGTAAAACGACTTTGTCCAAATTCTTGAAAACGGGCTTTTCCCGTATTTCTGATCAGGCTATTTCTGATTTCGTAAAAAAAGGTCTGCCAAAAGGTCTTCTTGAGAAGCCTTTGACCTCTTTGAGTGAAGAAGACTTCAAAAAAGTCTTCCAAGCTGTGCAGAACACAGACTTGATGGCTCCAAGCACGAAGTCCGTTCTGACCGTGGGTGAGGAGGCGTTGTCCAAATCCATCACGCGTCTGGGGGAAATCGATTTCTTCGCGGTTGTGACTCGTAAACCGACCATCTGTGACTTCAAACCTGTTGTGGTGGAAGTGGCTTTGGCGCGTTTCAAAGACCGCAATCAGCAAAACGATTCTCCGGTGACGTTGCTTCGTTTTGCCAACCGCGTTCCGCTGCAATTCGATAAATCCGGTTGTGCGATCACCTGGGCGATTGAATCTGTGAACTGGAAATCCTATGGTTTGGGTCAGCCTAAAGACTCTTTGCCACTAGGGCCTTACATCTTTGCGGTTTCCATCGTGTCTCCGTTTATTAAGTTTAAAAATGCCTCCAAGGAAACGATTGATGCTTCCGAGGAACTGGTAGCGGAAATCCGTCTGGCCTTGATTCAAGCCGGTCAAAAGCTGTCCCGTCACATCAAAAAAGAAGTGAAGGAAGCAGATCTGGAAAGAAAGCTTGCTCATATCGAGCAGTTCGGTCCGATCCTGGTGGAAGGTTTGGCAAGAATCATCAAGGCACCAGAGTCCCGCAAGAAGAAAGCCGAAGAAGGTTTGAAGAAACTTTTGGGCCGTGATTCTGAAGAGGCGATGGCTGATCTGGAAGCCGCGGAATCCAAGCTTCTTGAGCAGAAGAAACGCGAAAAGAAAAAAGGTATTGATCACGGTGACGAAGATTTCGATGTGATTTCTTCAAGTGATCTGGTGGAGGAAGCTTCTGAGGAACCGCAAGGGACCAAGAAAACCACCACAAAAAAGACTGTAACCACTAAGAAAACCACTGGGAAGAAAAGCTAATGGGCAAACTACTCAGCATTCGTGACCTGAAAATTGATATTCCTAAAGAAGCCCGCATCCTGGCAGATAAAATGTTGAGGGATCTGGAGTCTTCCAAACGTCCGGTTCTGGAGGCGGTGAAAACCTCTCTGGACAACTCCTTGTACAACTCCAAAGTGGGTTATCTGACTCCGGGGGACAAGGTTGTTCGCACCGAACTGAATGTGTCCTCTGTACAAAAACTGGCACGTGTTGTTTTCGTTTTGGAAATCCTGTTGAACAACCTGGAAAAAGGCGCAGTCAACACCAAGCGTGAGCTTTATTACATGTGTAAAGGTCTGATCAAAGGCAATCCTCGTTTGAAGCCTTTGGACTTTGATGACCAACCGGAATCTGATGCCATCATCGACTTCATCGGTGACATGCTGGAAGTTTACCGTGAGGAACTGAACTGTTTTGCCAATGATCGTGGTGGTCAGACGTACTCCCAGCAGTTGATCGTGACTGAAACTTTGGCCGATGGCGATAAAGCCGTGGTGGATCTTTCCACTCTGGGAACATCTCCGTTCCAGCCAAAGAACAAACCGCAGTCTTTGAAACTCAAGGCAAAGAAGAAAATCGACTTCTGCCTGATCGTGGAATCCGAAGGTACGGCGAATACGCTGGTGACCATGGGCTTCACCAAACGTAACAACTGTATCGTGATGGGTGCTCAAGGGGTTCCATCCAACGGTGTACGTGGCTGGTCTAAGTTGATTCAGGATGAATTGGATGTGCCAATGTACTTCTTCGGGGATCTCGATGCGTACACATTGCAAAACATCTTCCGTACTTTGAAAGCCGGTTCTGCGGCGTCTTTGATCCGTAATGCTGACTTCTCCGCTCCGAATGTAAAATTCCTGGGCGTGTTGCCAGAAGACGTGAAAAAATACGATCTGCCTCACTACAAAGTGAAAGAATCCGATCCAGCCGAAGCGCGCGCTTTGAAAAAAGCCAAAGACGCTTTGGAAAACGATCCGTTCTTCCTGGATAAAAAGAACAAAAATCTGGCAGACATTCTGCGCTGGTTGATCAAAGAGAAAATCCGTTGCGAACAGCAATCCTTCTTCTCTGTCGACCCGAACGATCCAATCAAGACAGAAAAACTGATCCTTGAGAAAATCAAACGCGGATCTTACGTCTAAGATTTTAAATAAGATAAAAAAACACCAAAGCCCCTGTCCTCACGGATGGGGGCTTTTTTTTTGCCCGGCTTCCGCCAGCAGAGCTGTAGCTCGGCTCCAGCCGGCAGAGCTGGAGCACCGGAGGTGCGCAAGCTGAAGCAGCCGGCGGTTTTCGGCGGAACACCTTTTCGCCGACTTTTATGAAGATTCCGAAGGCTTCGGGAAAAGCTGTGGCGGGCGTGAGGAAACTTTGTTAGACAGGGCTCGCTGTTTGCCTCGAACCGAAAGGACTTTCATGAAAACACTGTTTTTTGCTCTGGTCTCTCTATTGATGGGTTGGACGGCGCAAGCTCGCCCGGTTCCGGAAACCTATGCGACTTGCCAGGGAAAGCTCTATGATGGAACTGCTGTGACCTTCACTGTGCGCGAAATGGCGGTGGTCGGTCTTGCGCAAGGGCTTTTGCAGTCTGAGGCGGATCAGGCAGTCAGTTTGACTTGCCGAAATTCCACCGGGTCGTCCTCTAAGGATCGTGTGGTGATGTATGTCTGCACGGAAAATCGTGCAGGGGATGGCAAGGTCAGTGTTCGTCTTGAATACGGGTTCAGCGGGCATGTGATCGGCCAGATCCAACGGGAGCAGATGTTCCCCCTGCCAGCGCAGACCATCGGTCATCTTTTCTGTCGTTAAGAGATCATCACCAAGGGTGTGCCACGAATATCGGCCACCTGTTTGATATCCCGTCGACCTGCCAGCATTTTACGAGCCTCATTCAGCGGACTCCAGCCATGGTCTTGTAGATCACGAAGCAGAATGTAAGCGCGGCCCTGAGGATTCAGGGCCTGGTCGATGGCTTCAATCAAAGTTTTAAAATCTGAATCGATAAAAAAGCGGCAGCGATTTTTGAATTCCGAGGGCGACATCTTGCCCTGGTTCAGTCGAAAATAGGGTGGGTTGCTCAGAATCAAATCATACTTTTCTGAATCAGGTATCGACTTCAGGGATTCATAGTTTTGATTGAGGAAACGGACTGAAGGCAAACCGTCACCAAAGTTTTTCAGGTTTTCTTCAAAGTAGGGTTGATACACCTTCTGCACTTCCAGAAAATCAAAGTGCGCAGGCATTGTGAACTGGGCCTTTTTTAGGTGAAACAGAAAGTCCAAACCCACGATCCCACAGCCTGAACACAGATCCAATCCGCGCCACGAGCTTAAGTCGCCAGAAACCAGTTCAAACACCTGACGGGCTAAAAACACGGAATCGTGGGAAAAACGGTATTCCTCCGGCTGGGTGTAGTGAAAGGTAAAATGGGGGTTTATTGAGCTCATAGGGTCCTGCAGTTGTAAAAGCCTTGGGGAAACTTGTCCATTTTTTCATTTCGTTTTCATTGGGCGGGTCTGAAAGCTAAATTAATTACATTTGAGGCCATTTTAGGGTCGTCTGGTTGAGTTTTTGGGGCCAAGAACTTATAAAAGGGGCAAGCAAATCCTATGAAAATATCCAAGCTCGCTCCGAACATGAATGTTTCCCTGATCCTTTCCGTCCTGTTGCACGGGGGGCTGTTCGCGTTGGCTTTAGGGATGGCGGCGCCAAGTGTGGTGCCTTTGCCGGTGGGTGTGGAACTGATGTATGGCGATGGCGGAACAGTTCAGGCTCCCAAGCAGGAAGAAATTATCAAAGCTCCGAAGGTGAAGGCCCCAGTAGTGGTGGATAATTCCGACGGCCCGGCGATTAAGACGGAAAAGGTCGCGGAAGCCGCTCCTCAAGAACAATCACCAACTGGCAAAACGGCGGGCTCCTTGGCGGGCACTTCTGATAAAGGCGCTTTGGAAGGTCGTGAGGGGGGTGCCAATGGGATCGAAGTTTCTCCCGAGCAACGCTATCTTTATGAAATCAAAAAACTGCTGGAGCGTCGTAAACGCTATCCCGTGCTGGCTAGAAAAATGGGTCAGACCGGTAAAGTCACCATGCGCTTTACTCTGGCTCAGGATGGCTCGTTGTTAGCTAGCGAAGTTTTAGAAAAAGCTCCGTACGATACTTTGAATCAGGCCGCTTTGGATCTGGTCAAAGGCATCCACGGCATGAAGCCCTTCCCACAGGAAATCCAAAAGACCTCCTGGGTTATCACAGTCCCCATTGAGTATGTCTTGAATTAAAAAAACGCCGCTTCTGAACGAGCGGCGTTTTTGTTTGTGACTTCATTTAAATCAACTATTTCGTGATGCCCTGGAAGTTCTTGCAGAAATAGATGAAGAACGTTCGGGCGTGGATGCCGTGACGGAAGGTTTTGAGTTCTTCCTTTTCACAGGAATCCCACTTGGCCCACTCAATGGGGTTGGCCGGATACTTTTCTGAACTCACAAAGATCGCATTTTGACCTTTCAAGTTGTTCATCTCCTCCGGGGATTGCATCACCGTGTAGTTGCTGACCGTGGAGCTTAGCATGTACACCTTCTGCTTGGTGCCCCAAGTGACCTGTGCGGTATTTTCATAACGGTGAGCCGCGATGAACGGCTTGCTGCCGCTTTCGGCGTGGATTTCACGCTGACGGCGGTTTACGTATTTGCCCAGCTCTTCCCAGCCCGTGAATTCATTACTGAAATCGTAAGTGGTTTTCCATTCTCCATTGGGATTGAATAGATGGAAAGCTTTGGGAATCCACGGATACGCAAACGGAGTGTAGCTGATCAGACCCAGAACGATAAAGAATCCCGCAATACCCCAGGTGAAGACTTTACTGCGCGCTTTGACGATCTGACGACGGCCCCAGACAAGTCCCTGGGACCAGATCGCACCAGCCCCCATCAAAAGCAGGGTGTAAGCAGCCCCGCTCCAGTGCGGTTTATAATCGGCGAACAACGGCTGCGGATAGAAGATTGCGATGGATGGCAGGGTCAGGCACAGCAAGAATCTCCAGCGCGCCTCCTGGCGCTTTACGAAGGATGTGATGAAAGCCAAAGCGATCAGCACATACAGGAACGGAGTTGCAAACAACAGCTGCGCACTGAAGAACACGAACCAGCGATTCAAGTTGAAAGATTCGCCCGTGTGACGATCATGGAATTGATATTTGAAGCCCGGCCATTCATGGATGTGATTCCAAAGGAAGATCGGCGTTGCCAAAGCAGTAGCGATCAGGAAGCCCACCCACGGCCACGGAGTCAGGAAATCTTTGCGGCGAGATGGTGTCGCCAGCAGATAGATACCAAAGCCCGGAGCCAGCAAGGCGATGATGAATTTGGAGTTCAGCCCCAAGCCCATCAGAACCCCCAGCCACAGCCAGGTTTTTTTCACACTCCAGGCTTTGTCGTCTTCGCGCACCCCTTGCCAGAAGACGTAAGAAGCTGCCACCCAGCAGAGCATGAACGGAGGTTCTGGAGACGCCACGTAACCGCCAAAGCCCCAGAAAGGGGACCACAGCAAAACAACGCCGACAAAAATCGCAGCCCAGTCATCGAACAGATCCCGAGTCAGTTTATAAAGTAAAACCACGGTTCCAACAAAACACAGGAACCCCGGCAGGCGGACCCCCAGATAGGTGTCACCAAAAAGACGGGTGGTGATGGCTTCCAGCCACGCGATCATGCCCGGATGGTCGAAGTAAGAAAGCTGCAACCATTTCGCCCAGGACCAGTGGTAAGCTTCATCGTCAATCAGGCCGATATTCAGCGAGAAAAAAGCTCGGAAAAAGAGCGTCAAAATAAACAGGATGACTACTTTTTGAGAGAGAGTTTGCTGCTTCCAGAAGTCACGAATCACGGCCACGTCCTCACGGTCGAAATCAGGTTGTTGTGTCAATGCTCTGTCGTAATATCTTGGGGCGTTGCTGGCAACACATCCCCGCATGACAAACGGTGTAAATTGAAGCTTTCTTGCCTCCCAGGTCGCTCAGTGAGACTCTGCGGGGCATGAAATTGTCCATGGTTCTTTTTATCGGTTTATTTGTGCTGATGGGATGTCAGAGCTTCCGCTATTATGACCCGCAAAAGCCCTATCGTGGGAAGACTCAGTTCTATAATAACTATGACAATTCCCCCAAGGCCAGTTTCTGGAAGTGGCAGCTGGAGCGCTGGACAAGCTCAAAACCGGCAGAGCCCCCCTTTGAACCCGAGATCATTAAAACAGATCTTGGTTATCTTCAGCAGAACAGCCAGGACATCACATTGACTTGGGTGGGGCATTCCACAGCTTTGTTGCAGCTTCGGGGTTTGAATATTCTGATTGATCCGGTTTTTTCTGAACGAGTTTCTCCGGTCAGCTTTATGGGGCCGAAGCGTCTGGTGGGATTGCCGTTCACTATCAAAGATCTTCCCAAAATTGATGTGGTCGTGGTTTCTCACAGCCACTATGACCATCTGGATCTGCCGTCTTTGCGTGAGCTGGGTAAGAAAGACCCCGAGGTTCTTTTCCTGGTGCCGTTGGGAGATGCAGAGCTTTTGCAGTCCGAAGGAATCCCTCATGTTCAGGAGTTGGACTGGTGGGATGAAGTGAAAGTGCAGAACCTGTCGTTTGTCTTTACTCCTGCCCAGCATTGGACTCAGCGTTGGTTGTTCCAGCGCAATCAAAGTTTGTGGGGTGGTTGGTCCATTAAGACGGACGGTTTCCATTTCGTTTACACGGGCGACACAGGTTATTCCAAGGACTTTGCTGACATTCATGCCCGTCGTGGGGATGTAGATCTGGCGATGATCCCCGTGGGCGCCTATGAACCCCGTTGGTTCATGGGACTACAGCATGTGGATCCTGACGGAGCTGTTCAGATCCATCAGGATTTGCGTTCAAAGCATTCTATTGGCGTGCACTGGGGCACCTTCCGTTTAAGTGATGAACCTATGGCCGAGCCTCCCGTCGAGCTGGGCAGGGCCCGTAAAAAGGCCGGCCTTGAAGACGGAGCGTTTCACGTCATGAAACATGGCGAGATCCTGAAAATAGAAGTAAAAAAATAGTTATTCTTGGAGAGATGTATGGATAAGTTCCGCGTAGAAAAAGATTTATTGGGCGAAAAGCAGGTTCCTGCCGAAGCTTACTATGGGATTCACACAGTGCGCGCGGTTGAGAACTTTAAAATTTCCGGCCAGACAGTCGGCACCAACCAAAGTTTCGTGCGCGGCTTGGCGCTGGTGAAAAAAGCCTGTGCTCTGGCAAACGGAGAGCTTGGCACCATTCCCGCAGACGTTTCCAGATCTTTGGTGGAAGCCTGTGACGAAGTTTTGCGTGATCCGAAGAAGTGGGGTCAGCAGTTCCCTTCCGACGTTTATCAAGGGGGAGCAGGCACCTCCATCAACATGAATGCCAACGAAGTGATTGCCAACATCGCACTGGAAAAACGCGGTTTGGCCAAAGGAACTTATTCAGTCATCAATCCGAATGATCACGTCAACAAATGCCAGTCCACCAACGACGCCTATCCGACGGCTTTCCGTGTGGCGCTGTTTGAACACATAAACGGCACCTTGCAGGCCCTGGATTCTTTGGCTGTGGCCTTTGAAAAGAAGGGGAAGGAATTTCACAACGTTTTGAAAATGGGGCGCACCCAGCTCCAAGACGCCGTGCCGATGTCTTTGGGGCAGGAGTTTAATGCGTTTGCCACGCTGTTGAAGGAAGATGGTCGTCTGATTCGGACTGTGCAAAAGTTCATGCTGGAAGTGAACCTGGGGGCCACGGCCATCGGCACCGGCATCAATACGCCTCCGGGATACGCGGAGCTGGCAGTGAAGAAGCTAGCTGAAGTCACGGGACACCCTTACGTGCAATCAGAGGACTATATCGAGGCCACCAGTGATTGCGGCGCTTATATTATCATTTCCGGTGCGTTGAAAAGAACGGCAGTGAAGCTTTCCAAGATCTGCAATGACCTGCGTCTGTTAAGCTCTGGGCCGCGTGCGGGGCTGAAGGAAATCAATCTTCCAGAAATGCAGGCAGGTTCCAGCATCATGCCAGCCAAAGTAAATCCTGTGATTCCTGAAGTGGTGAATCAGGTCAGCTTTAAGATCATGGGTAATGATCTGGCAATTACATTGGCGGCCGAAGCTGGGCAGTTGCAACTCAATGTGATGGAGCCGGTCATTGCCTCCAGTTTGTTTGAATCCCTGGATCTGTTGAAGAATGCGTGTGAAACTCTGGAACACAAATGTGTTCACGGTATCACGGCCAATGTGGAACGCTGCCGTGACTATGTGATGAACAGTATTGGCATTGTGACTTATCTTGATCCGATCATTGGACATGATGAAGGTGATCGTATTGGTAAGATCTGCGCGCAAACAGGTCGCAGTGTTGCAGAGGTGGCACTGGAGCGTGGTGTAGTCACGCAAGAACAGCTCAACGAGATTTTCTCTTTGGAAAATCTTTTGAACCCGAAGTATGTAGGCAAGATCCAAAAGTAAATTTTAGTGGATCGTTCCATATTCGGAACGATCCTTTCCGATTTCACCGTCTAATCAAATCCACCCCGTGGGAGTAGTCTGATACCTGAAGGCAGGTTGAAGATGAAACTCCTCTTGATGCTACTGACTCTGGTGACCTTCGCAGGATGCGCAGAGTTTAAAAAAACACCTTTCACGGACGAGCTCAAGACAAGCACTCGCAATTGGAATGCCCGTAATGTTGAAAAGATTCGGGCCCTGAATCTTAGTGATACATTCAGGATCGCGACGATTTCCGATACACACTCAAATTATGATGACCTGCGATCGGTCATCAGGGAATTGAACTCTCGCAGGGATATCGATTTTGTGATTCACCTGGGGGATTTCACAGATCGTGGTTACAATTTCGAATACGATATTTTCGTGGATATCATGCAAAATCTGAACAAGCCCTCGCTGGTGGTGATTGGCAATCATGACAGCATCGGCAAGGGTCCTCAGATGTATCAGCGCGTTTTTGGCAATCCTGACTTTGCCTTTGATTTCAACGGCACCAAGATCATTGTAGCTAACAACAATCGCCTGGATTTCATCAACTCCTGGTCTGCCGACTGGATGTTTCATGAGGTTTCCAAAAGCCAGGATTTTGAGCGGGTGATTGTCGCCCATCATGTGGACCCTGATTCCTCCAATTATTTTACGACTACGCAGGTGATGCAGTTTGATAAGTTGTATTCAGACAGCAAGGTCAATCTGGTTTTAAACGGACATCAACACACCTTCCTGATGCGTGCGATGACGGACTATCTGTCCTTGCAGGTTCCGCGCATCCAGGATCGTCAGTACAACATTTTGGATTTTAAAAAAGGAGAACTTCATGTTTGGTATTGTCAGAAGGGAAGTTGTCAGACTGTGGCTCCTTAGTCTTCTGGTTTTGAGCCCCCTGTCTGTGCAGGCGGTTGAATGGCAGATGTCTTTGCAGCATGCAGGCTTTATGGGTGAAACTTCGGTGGCCGCAGGTTTCGAAAATCAAAGCCGCTGGTTTGGGATGGATTTGGGTGTGGGATTTAGTTCGGACAGCGATGGAAAATCTGTCCGGCAGATCAATGTGAAGGCCCGTTTTCAGCCTTTGATCTGGGGAGCAGGTAAATACGGAGAAGTGATTTTGCCTTACTTTGGTGTGCAGGCGATGTACACGGATGATACAGCTTTTTTTGTGCAAAGCGGAGATGAGTTTCCCGAGGACGAATATTACGATTTTACGGCCATTCGCTTTGGAATACCTGTGGGCATTGCCTGGAGAAATGAGACCTGGTCTGTTTATGCAGAGTACGTGTTGCTGGATACGGACATCATCGCTCAGTACAACACGAAGTCCGCTCTGGGATATCAGGACATAGCTTCGGCCTCCGTAGGTTTACGTTATTACTTTTGAATCGATTTGCTCTTGCGATTTTTGGGCGAAGGTTCATGATGAGGCCATGAACCTTCGTCATCTTGATATCAATGAAGTGTACTATTTTATTCGCATCATGCAGGCCGGAAGTATTTCGTCAGCATCGCGCCTGCTGAATATTCCCAAATCCAAGCTCAGTCGGAAGTTGAGCAGTCTTGAAAAAAAGATGGCTGTAAACCTGGTGAAAAGAAAAACCCGGCAGTTGGAACTGACGGCTGAAGGTCAGAAGCTTTTTGATCGCACGGAATCCCACTTTGATTTTATCGTCACAGAACTGGACAACCTGGTGTCGCCACATTCTATGTTAAGCGGTGAGTTCCGCATCGCTGCTCCGGTGGCGATGGCCTCTGAAAGTTTTGTTGCGATGATCGGAGAGTTCCGTCGGCGCAATCCGGCTTTGCGGGTGCATTTGGATTTGTTACCCAAAGGGCCGAACCTGACAAACGATGACTATGATGTGGCCTTTGCCGGAGGCACGGATATGCCGCCCCAGGTGGTGGCTTTGAAGCTGATGGAAATTGATATTCAGCTTTACGCCAGTGCTTTGTTTATTCAAGAGCGCGGACAGCCGAAAGAGCTGGATGAACTGCCACGTTTTGCCTGTGTTTCCATGCATGAAGTATCCGATCTTTTATCACTGACGTCTTATAAAAGCGGCGAGGTTCGCAAGGTTCCCATCCATCCGGTGATGCTGTCCAATCAACCGCAAGTTGTGCGAGGTGCGGTTTTGCAAGGCCATGGAATTGGTTTTTTGCCCGCGATGTTTGTGCAGAAGGAGCTGGATTCTGGAGCAGTCCAGAGGGTGCTGCCTGAATGGCATTATCCGGGTGTGGGGTTGTATCTGACTTATCTGAAGCAAAAGGTTCGAAATCCGAAAGTGAAGGCCTTTGTGAATTTCATCAAGAGCGAATTTAAAAATTATGAAGGGGTCTGTTAACGAGGACGACGTCGCCAGACTTCCTGGGGATTGACCAGAACGATCGCGACCAGAGACAGCAGGCAGCCGATCCCGGTGGCGGTCAGGCGAACCATGGGTGTGTGCAGATCACCCCGTTGCAGATTGGGCATATCCAGAATGATCAGCAGCATAATGACCAGGACGGCCGACCCTAGCCAGTAGCTGCGCACAATGGACCAGGGGCCCCAGAAGCTGATCAATCCCAGAATAATGATGGCCAGCCAAGGTGAATGCACGCTGTAGATGATGATGTCGGCGACCAGGACCCCAAGCAAAGTGCCTAGGAAACGCTGAATGCTGCGATAGATGCTTTGTTTCAGCTCTGGCCGCATAATAATCAGAACAGTACCCACAGCCCAGTAGCCGTGATCTATTTTGAAGTAATCCACGATCACGAGGCTTAGGAGGATCGCACTGGCATACCCAGTGGCATAAAGATGGTGCGATCGTTCTGTCGTCAATGACTTCTTAAGTGAGGCACGCAGACCAGCAAAGGGATTGGGGGTGTGACGACGTAAAAACACCAGCAGGGTCAAAGAGACAATCACACACAGATAACCGAGCAATGCATAGGAGAGGACTGGGGCCAGATAGCGCTCCAGTCCCTGAACGTAGGCTCCGGCCAGAACCTGAAAGATTGCAAAAAGCAACGCTCGCTCCAGCTCGGCGCCTTTTCCTCCACCCATTAAGCCCAGCCAATACACCAGACCGAACAGCAAAGGCATCAGAAGCCATCGATCCCCATGGGTTAGTATTCCCAGGGTCAGTCCACCCAGCATCATCATGCACGTCAGGGTGATCGTCCAAAGGCGATGTCCCAAGGTGCCCATATGGTCATTCAGAACCAGCAGAAAACCCATCAGTGAGCCAAAGATGGCGGCACCTATTTGCTGCGTCAGCAGCCCGATAATAAGAGGAATTGTCGTGGAGATGGCGCAAACAAACATGCGCGGCCAGGGCGAGGCGACGGGGTTTATTTTGAGAAGTTCATCGATATGATGGCGTAAGGTCATGATGTCCATTATACTACTTGGCAGGAGTCATTATGAAAAAGAAAATTGAACTGGAAGTGGTCGTCGATATCGTCTGCCCCTGGTGTTATGTTGGCAAAACAACACTTCTGAAAGCGATGGATCAGCTGAAGGATCAGATTGAATTTGATGTGAGAATCCTTCCTTTTCAATTAGATCCCGATGTCCCGGTGGAGGGGCTTCCACGAGCCGAATATTTGACAAAGAAGTTTGGCGACGGGCAGCGTTTCGCTGAGGCGGAACGTCGTGTGGTTCAGGCCGCGAACAATATCGGTGCGGAAATGCACTTCGATAAAATTCAGACGCAAATCAACACCATGGATTGTCACCGTCTGATCTGGCTGGCCGGGCAAGATGGAAAGCAGTTGGCAGTGACCAATGAACTTTACAAGGCCTATTATGTCGAGGGTCTGGATCTTTCAAAGAAATCCAATCTGGCCGATGTGATGGCTCGACTGGGATATGAGGCTCAAAGTATTTATGAGTTTCTTAACAGTGATCAGGGCACGCGTGACGTTGAAGCGCTGATTGGCGAAGTTTATAGTTTTGGTATTTCCGGTGTTCCGTTCTTTATTTTAAATAGGGAGGTCGGAATCTCAGGAGCTCAGCCACTTGAGGTGTTTTTACAGGCGTTTCAGGAAGTGTAAAGCCGGCCTGCACAGGAGGCGTCAGAAGAAGCACTTCTTTGGGCGCCTTCAGGTGGGAAAACCATTTTCGATACAAGTCTTCAAATTCACCACTGCGTTTGATTTCAGTCAAAGCTGTATGCCAGTTTCTGATCAGGTGGGGATCTGTGCCCTGGGAGAAAGCAAAGTACAGCGAGCTTGATTTCAGTGAAGCCACTTTGACATAATCTTTTTCTTTGTATCCAGTTCGTCGGAAAAGCTCGGCGACCGCCAGATCGTCATCACACAGAACCTCCACGCGGCCACTCATAAGCATGCGCACGGCACTTTCGGATGAATTCACAGGCACGATATGTTCAAATCCCTGCTGCTTCAGCAAGTTGTGAAAAGCTGTGCCCCGATGAGTGCCTACAGTCAGACCGCGTTTGATTTCATCCAGAGTGATCGTTTTTCGGTTCTTTGCGTGCGCTGACATGTACAGCGATATGTCGCCATCGGCGATCGGCCCCAGCAGGGTAAAGATTTTCTCTCGCTCGGGTGTGCGCACCAGGGTGAAGAGCAACACATTGGGTTGGGTCAGTGCGGTTTTATAGGCTCGGGTCCAAGGCTGGACTTCGACTTGGTTGTGCATGGAGAGATGCTTTTGAATCATTCGGGCCAGATCCACGGCCATACCTTGGGCAGTTCCGGATTTTTCGAAATACATAGGAGGCCAGTGCTCGGTCACGAGTCTTAAAGAGGTCTCGTGTGACAAGCCCGGCTGCGATAGCAGCAGCAGACAGAATAGAAAAAAGTATTTTAGCTGCAACATACCCTGGTTTTAACACAAACTTGACAGCTAATCAGGGCATGGAGGAGAGAGTTGTTGAATATCAATTTCCCTCAAATCGCCTGTGGGGCAGGGAACTCGAGGGAAAAGTGAGTCTTGGATTAATTGCGTTTTTTGCGAGCCTGGTGGCGATGTTCTTCCTGCCAGTTGCGTCGTTCGCTCTGACCTTGATCCTTGGAAATAGTCATCTCGGGCAGCAATTGCAAGTGACCCTTTAATTGAGAGTGCAGGGGAAGCAAATTTAATCCGGACATTAAAAGCTGGCGGAACTGTTTACCAAATTCACTTTGGTGCGGCGGCTCTTCAAACAGCAGACGTTCAATTTCTGCGCGGGCCACAGCGGCATGTTGATCGGTGATGAATTCAAGTTCTGTCAGGGTGTCGATGTCAGCCATCAGGGATGTGAATTCGCGCAACCACACGTAGCGTTCAGCCCCCATCAAAGCCTGAAACCATTCTGTCGGTGTTGTTTCGTAACCATTTTCGCGATCGAACTCTGCTTTAAGGGCTGTTAGAGTTTCCTTTTGCAGGCCCCAGAGGGCATGGCGAACTCTCAGAGTATTGGCGTGATGATGTGAATGAGTCATGGGGTCGGGCTCCTGTTGCTCTTAAAAAACCGATGCTAGCGTATTTTTACAGTCTTGACATCTACTTTTAAGAACAGGAGCCCGTGGGGTTTTTAGAGCTTAGCGGCAGCGTCTCCACTGAAGGTGATAGATCAGGCCGGAGCTGATATCGGCGCTATCCACAGTGGCCAACGTCTGCTCGCCACGACCGTTGGATCTGGCCATCATGGACGTATTGACGCGAAGGTTTACGTCCGCTCCGCACGGCGTCCAGACCATGGTGCTGGCAATCAGGCCGTCAGAGATCGTGTAGCTGTCGTTCACAGGGCCCATGAAGGTGCGGCTGATGCGTGGTCCGCGGGCGCCGGCCCAGAAGTATTCAGCGTCAAAGCGGGACATGCCTCCGCGTGGGACAAAGTTAAATCCACGATAGTCCACCTGGAAGACTGCCACACTGTAACCACTTGGAACAGAAACTGGGACCGAGATGTTGCAGGACTTACGATCCATTGCGCGTCCGTTACCGGCTTCCGCCACGTAGTTGTCAAAAAGGATACTCAGTGCTGAAGCATCCGGGCTGACTGTGACACTGGCGCTTCCCGCAGGGCAACCAGTACCGCCGTATGCAGGCTGACCCAAACGAATTTGTTGTGCATGAGCAGTGATGCTCGCAGCGGACATAAGACCAACGATCGCAAGTAATAGTGTACCTTTCATAATTCCCCCTTTGGATTATGTGTGTTTTTGTTTTACTTAAAAATTTGGTTATTGATTTTATTTATGGAAAACGCGGTGGTCTTCCTGGTGCTGGGTTGGGACGCCCTGGTCCGGGATCGCGACCCGGGGGTGTCACTGAACCGCCGCCCGAGGGGCGACATTGTTTCCACGCCAGTTGGTAGCGCTGTGACTGCACCTGACCGTCAATGCTGTCCAGAGTGATCTGCGCGGTCAACAGCGATGACAAGTTCAGATTGCGAGCCATCAAGTAAGTCGTGATGTAAAGCGACTGAATCGAATTGGCATTACAAGCCGCCCATGGAGCAACACGCGGATCGACCTGGTGACGGATGTAGTAGGTGTCGTTGTAAGGTCCGCGGAATTCCTGCGCGCGGAAGTTGTAGGTGCCACCGTTTTCATATCCGGGTCTTTCATTGCGGGGTTTGCTGCCGTCAAAAGAATAAAGAGCCTGGTGAGTTACCAGAGTGCCAACTTCAGCATAAGCAAAACCGCGATAGTCCGCCGACGTGACAGCGAAAGTCCATCCTGCCGGAACCTGGAAATTTACACGCAGTTCGCAGTTCAATCTCACAATAGGTTTTTGCATGGAAGACTCAGCAATGAAATTGTCCAGCAGTAAAGAGAAGGTCTGGGCGTCTGGAGAAATGGTGGCATTGTAGCTTCCTGCGGGGCAGCCGCTTCCCACAGCCTGAATACTATGAATCCTGATACCCGGTGGAGTTTGTGCCAAGGCCGGTGCCGCCGCTAAGAAAGTAAGACCTAATATAGATGTAGTGATTCCCCGCCACATATTTGTTTCCCCCCAGAAACTGGTGACAACCGTCACCTGGGAAACAGCTATAGCAAGGGTTGGGCCACCTCTTATGGTGGCATCTTGGCTCTGAGTTCTTCTATGTTGCGCAGCAAGTCGGTTTTACGCAAGGGTTTGACCAGATGCAAATTGCACCCCACCTCAAGGCTGCGATCAATTTCATTTTTCAAAGCATAGGCCGTCAATGCCCAGATGGTGGCCGGTGTTTTGCGATGTTCTTTTTCCCACTGACGGATTTTCTGTGTGGCCGTAAATCCATCCATCACCGGCATCTGCATATCCATCAAAATCAGATCATAGTTATTTTCGCGGGCCAACTCCAGAGCCTGCTGACCGTTGACCGCTTCATCAATGTGATGGAGAGAGCCCTTAAGGTAGGCTTTGATCAAGGTGCGATTGTCTTCGGTATCATCGACGACCAGAATGGAAAGAGCTCGGCCCATTTTTTCGTGGGAGTCTGTCGGTGTGGGAGCGGTGGGCTCTTTTTCCAGAGTCTGCAGAGTTTCCTGATCCTGCAGGCAGGGAAGATCCAAAGTGAAAGAAAAAACACTTCCCTGATGTGGTTTGCTTTCAACCGTGATTTCACCACTCATCAGGTGAACCAGTCGCTTGGAAATGGACAGCCCCAGCCCGGTGCCTCCGAACTTTCTGGTGATGGTTGAATCGGCCTGAGTAAATGGCTGAAACAGGGACGGGATTTTTTCCTCGGGAATGCCGATACCGGTGTCCTTCACCTGGAACAATAAGTTGCCGTGCAGGTGGGGGAGGTTGTTGCGAGAAACGCGGACCTCAATAGATCCTTGCATGGTGAACTTCAAAGAATTGCCAATCAGGTTTGCCAGAATCTGCCGAATGCGCGTAGGGTCACCCAGATAGATATGATTCGTGTCCGGACTCAGAATAAGCGACAGTTGCAGATTCTTTTCGCGGGCTTTCAGAGCGAACATGTCGTAGACATCACGGACTAGCTCGTGCAGATGGACCTGGGTTTTTTCCAGAATCAACAGGCCGGATTCAATTTTTGAGATATCCAGGATGTCATTGACGATGTTCAAAAGATTCTGCCCGGCTTTTTTGGAGATTTCCACATAGTGGGCCTGATCTTCATTTAAGGGGGATTCCTCCAGCAAATCAGACATGCCGATGATGACGTTCAGGGGAGTGCGTATTTCGTGGCTCATGTTGGCCAGGAATTCAGATTTCGTTTCGGAGGCTTTCTTCAGTTGCAGATTTAAATCAATCAGGTGCTGGGTTTTCTCATCCACGATTTCCTCCACCGACATGATGCGATTGGCGATGGTGAGAAGCAGGGCGCAGAGTAAAAACACAAAGGTCAGGGAAGCCATCAGGAACAGATTGGAGTTGGACATGGCAGCCAGAGACTGCGAGGGATCTTGTTCCAAAGTGACTTCCCAGATGCGATCACCGACCTCGATGGGCTTGGTCCAGCGGAAGTCCTCTAAGAAAGGATTGACCTGTTCGGGAAACGACTTCGATTGCAGAACCAATATGGCCGGGGTCGTTGTGACGTCCCGGATTGTAACGACGTAGCTGGGATCATTCAGAACCGCGGTGAGGTCCTTGAGGACATCATCCAGTCTCAGAACCTCCAGCAAAATTCCACCGGGATGTCCAAGGGCAAAAAACAGGAAGCTGCTGGAGCCGATCTCATTTATCTGCAGGGGCAGTGAGGAGGTGATTCGTTGAGATTTCAAAGATCTTCTGAACAGCTCTTCGTGCTCGGGATAATCGCTGAACTTAAGGTTTTTGATCGGTTCATTCTTATTCAGAGGTTCGATGAATTCGATTTCGAAAAGACCGGGTTTTTCCGGGCGCACGGGAATCCAGGCAAGTGCCTGAACCTCGGGGTGACGGGCATGCAGGGTGCCCGCAAACTTTTTAAACTCTGCCACCGTCACTTCGGATGAGCTTTCGTAAAAACTTTGCAGGGAGCTGAGCATGTCCAGATTGGAGTTCAAATCCTTTTCCAGGACATTATAGGTGAATTCTGATTTTTTACTGAACTCAGCCAGCCATTTGCTTTGTTCAGTTTTGTTCAGATAGTGTAATACCGAAAGAATCAGGCCAAAAGAAACACACACTGGCAGCAGAACCTTGGTTACTGATTTGAGCCAGTACTTGCGCGACTGGATTGAAAACATCAGGGCCACCGGGGCAAAGATCAATCCTCCGGTGGCATCCCCCACAAACCAATGCAACCAGTTCTGGAAAAGACCCTTAGGGCCGACGGCACCGGCAAAATAAAGGGTGCCTGCGCCCAAAGTGGCAGTGATCAGTGAAGACAGTGGACCTGCCACCAACAAAAAGAGCAGGACTTCCCGTTCTGTATAAAACCGTTTTGGAAACTGCAGCCAGCGGCGAATCAGCCAGGCCGCCGTGACAATGCCGAGCGTGCTTCCCAGGGCCACCCCGGAGGGGATCAGTATGGCATAGAAAGAATCCAGGTTGCGAATATTAATCAGAAAAGCGCCCGCCGCAACTCCGGGCCAGCGATTGATTCCAAAAAGCAACAGGGCGGCAATACTAAGGCCTAATGGGGCCCAAATAAGGGAGGCGTGCCCTGGTGGCAGGGCCAAAAGCAGGCCTGCTTTGCCAGTGATAAAATAGACAGCGGTAATCAGCAGAACCTGAGCAAGCCATGAGCGCAGAAGGGGTCTCTCCATAAATCAAGTTTATCGGGCTTCAGGCGGGGAAACAATAAATCTCTCGATGGAAGCACAAATGCGTTTTTGTACTGTAGTCAAAATTGTGCTATGAATAGACCTCGTTAGGAGATCTTTATGCAGACTATACCCGGACTTTGTCAGACGCCTGACAAAGAAACTCAAGCATATACTTTCAACCACACTATGCTAAGGATCAAAGACCCCAAGGCGTCTTTGGATTTTTATACGCGTGTTCTGGGAATGAAGTTGATTCGCAAGCTGGACTTTGCGGAGTGGAAGTTTTCTTTGTTCTTCCTGGCTTATGTCCCAGAGAGCACTCAAGTTCCGGCCGATAATGAGGCCAATGCAAAATATGCCTTCGGACGTGAAGCCGTGCTGGAACTGACGCACAACTGGGGTACGGAGGAAGCAGAAACCACACCTTACCATAATGGCAACACCGAGCCTCGTGGCTTCGGTCATATTTGTATCTCTGTTCCCGATATTCAGAAGGCCTGCGCGCGTTTTGAAGCTTTGGGTGTGAACTTCCAAAAACGCCTGGGCGAAGGCGGAATGAAAAACATCGCCTTCATCAAAGATCCGGATCAGTACTGGATTGAGGTGGTTCAACCGGGTCTTCTTTAATGCGCAAATGGTGGCCGATTCTCAGAAAGTGGATGCTCAAAGCGCTGCTGCTCTTTTTTGTGAGCAGTCTGGGCTTTGTCTTGCTGTACCGATTTGTTCCGGTGCCGTTGACGCCGTTGATGGTCATTCGCTCTGTCAGTTCTGTGTGGGGGGATGAGTTTATCGGCATCCACAAAGACTGGGTTCCGCTGGAAGAGATTTCACCGGCTGTGCAAAAGGCGGTTCTTAAGGCGGAGGATTATCGCTTCTTTGAACACAGCGGGTTTGATTTTGATGCGATCGAAAAGGCCATCAAGTACAACAAGACCCATAAAAGAAAAAAAGGAGCCAGCACCATTTCCCAGCAGACGGCGAAGAATGTGTTTCTTTGGCCCAATCGGGACTGGATTCGCAAAGGTCTGGAGGCCTATTTTACGGTTTTGATTGAGACCACCTGGCCCAAAGAGCGTATCATGGAAGTGTATCTGAATGTGATAGAGCTGGGGCCGGGCGTGTACGGAGTGGAGGCGGCTTCACAAAAGTACTTCAAACGCAGTGCTAAAAATCTGAACTCCTATCAGGCTTCATTGATTGCGGCAGTTCTGCCAAATCCACGGCGTTTCCGTATCGATCGTCCTTCTAATTATGTTGTCGGTCGTCAGCGTCGTATTTTGAACCGTGTGGCGCCAGCGATCCCCAAGACGGCCGAGGCCTCTTTGTTGGATTTCCTGGATCTGAAGTTTGATTCAGACGAAGAGGACGCTCCCTAAAATTGGTTTGCCCGGTCCTGGGCAGAGTTCTAAGATTTCCTTATGAGCTCAAACAAGAAAAAAGCCAAAATGATTGCCGCCATCAATGAACGCGGATGCCTGCTGGTGTATCCTCTGGAAAACCGCAAAGAGCCCGCCAGTCTTTGGAGTGAGCTCTATCCGCGCACGAAGATGCGTTGGGAGTGGGATCAGGACGGTGACAATCGAGTGGCAGAATTGTGGGTGTTGCGAGAGGAGCTGTCGCGCAGTGAAGAGGTTGTTTACGCCAAATGGTTTCGCAACCGGGCGACCTTCTTTTCAAAGGAAGTCTTTGTCCACCTGCTGGCGTGGCTGGGCAGTTCGCAAGGTCGCGTGAATCTGCCTCGCAGCAGTCAGGAGGCGCTGGACAGCTTCCTGCAGGATTCCCCGCAAAGCACCAAGATCATCAAAGAAAATCTGGGCTGGCAGGGGAAGATGATGGAAAGCCATTATAATCGGGCCATGAAACCCCTGTGGAATTATCTTTTTTTGGTGGGCTATGGAGAAGTGCAGGACTCCAGCTTTCCGTCGTTGAATATGGCAGCAACTCAAAATCTGTTTGAAGACCTGTGGCTCGAATCGCAGGAACTGGATGCGGCTTCAGCGGAATCGTTCCTGCGTAAAAAGCTGGGTCCGGATAACTTGTTTTTTAAATACGCTCAGAAACTGGTCAAAACCTAAGGGGCATACCAGCAGCGTGGACGTTCCTGCTCCAGAAGCCCGGCAATCATCGTGTCCAAACGGCACTGGGCGCTGGGATAGAAGGTTTCATGCAACTCCACTTTATCCACCACAGTCAGATCCGGTGTGTGATAGTCGGTTTCACCGCCACCGCTGGCAAGCTGGCGGAAGAAGAGGCGTTCCACCTCTAAAGCCTGAAATCCACGGAAGCAATTGTACAGTTCTTCCGGGGAGGAGAACTTCTGGCGACACAGATTTTCTGTATAGGCGTTGGGTGCCTGCACAGGCTGGAACTCAGGAATATATTTGAAAACTCGCTTGATACAGGAGCGGGTGGCAAAATAGTCGGACTGTCCTTCGGTGGAAGCTCGAGTGCTGTCGGTTTTTCTTTTGTAAGGGGCGCCACCAATGCCATGCCCCAGTTCATGACAAAGAGTCATAGCCACTCCATCCGGGGTCATTCCGGGCATGCGGGCATAGCCACCAAATAAAAACAGAAAATGCTCAGTCAGACCCTGGGAGTCCGTGTAAGCACTGTAAGATGCGTGACGGTCGTTTAAATCCCACCAGAAGTTGGGTAGCTGTGGATTGGGGGGACGATTGATGTTCAATCGGGCATTTTGCTCTGCCAGTTCGGTGGAAAACTCTGCTTGGAAGGCCTGACTGATAACTTGAAATTGTTCAAGGCTGATCTGCGCCTTTGCAGGAAGTGTTGTGCTGAAAACCAATAGTGCCAGGAATTGCCAGAGTGTGTATTTCATGCCCTTTCTTTTAACAGATAGCTTTGGAAAGTCCCAGTGGGTGGGCGTTTTTTACAAGAACTGTCTATTGTTTTTCTTCAGTGTGCGAAGCGCTTTTTTGCTTCTGCCGCTAAAACCGTCAGAATAAGGTCTTATGAAAAAACAAATCATCTTTTTAGGACTTCTGGCGTGGTTTCTATTGAAAGTCCTGAGCGCACACGCTGCAGGGAATGATGTTCGTTTTATGACGGAATGCGAACCCGGGCAGGAACGGATCAGCCTGTCTTTTGTGGGGGATATACTGGTGCATGAGGCTCTTTATCGGGCGGTGGTGAAGGGGACTCAAAACTTCAGTCAGATTTGGAGACACACGGACAGCCTGATGACCAAAGCCCATTTTTCAGTGGGCAATCTGGAAGGTCCTGCTGCGATGGGTGTGGATCGCCGGGGGCGTGATCATGGGGATGTGGGATTTATCTATGACGAAGTGGTGTACTCGGGGTCTAATTTTTCCTTTAACTATCATCCGCGTATTCTGAGGGATCTGCAAAGATCGGGATATGATCTTTTGACCGTGGCCAATAATCATTCTTTGGACCGGGCTTCGCTGGGAATTGATAAGACCATCGATGCGGCCCGGGCGATTGGACTTCCGACTGTGGGGATTCGCAAAGCTTCGGAGCGAAATGCGCCGTTTTATGAAGTTGTCTCTGTCGGCGGTTTACGTGTGGCCTTCTTAGGATGCACCGAGATGAGCAATGGTCACAGCGATAGTAAAGACCAGCTTCTGTTCTGTTACAAGGCCCCCGAGAAAATGGTGGAGCTGATTCGCGACATTTCCTCACGCTCGGATGTGGACGCTTTGATTCTACTGCCGCACTGGGGGCAGGAATATAAACATGCTCCGGATTCCCGCCAAAAAAGTTACGCCCGAAAATATCTGGAGGCCGGAGCCACGGCGATTATCGGATCGCATCCCCACGTTTTGCAACCGTGGGAAAAGTATGTCACCAAGGATGGTCGCGAAACTTTGATTGCGTATTCTTTGGGAAACTTCGTGGCCGGGCAGGCGGGGGTGGCGCGAAAGACCGGTGTGGTGGTTTATCTGGGGCTTGTGAAAGAAGGGGGGCGAGCCCGGATTTTTGGAACCGCCTACACCCCCACTTATCGTGAAGGCACCGAGATCTGGCCGGTGACCAAAAATAAAGAGGCTCTGGAGCATGCGGCCTCTTTGTTTGGCAGTGAAAGACGGTTGTCGCCCGATGGAGCCTTGATGAATTTTCTTTGTCAGAAGAAAATGTGATGATCGACGGGTCAGCCGGGTGTAGAGTTTTGACATGAACGACAAGGATAAGTTTCCCACCACGTTGGCAATTCGCGAACTTTTAAAATATCAGGTCAGCTATGAAGGACACCTTTTTCAGTATCAGGAAAAAGGTGGAACCGCACATTCCTCAAAAGAGCTCGGGATCCCCGAGCACAGTGTGATCAAGACGCTGATTATGGAAAATGAAAACAAAGAGCCGCTGGTGGTTTTGATGCATGGGGATCGACAAGTTTCAACGAAGCAGTTGGCGCGAGAACTGGGGGTGAAAACCATTTCTCCCTGCAAACCTGAGGTGGCAGATCGTCATTCGGGGTATCAAGTGGGGGGGACTTCCCCGTTTGGGACCAAAAGAAAAATGCCAGTATATATGGAAAAAACCATATTGGATCTGGAGCTCATCTATATCAACGGTGGCAAAAGAGGCTTTTTGGTTTCCATGAAGCCGCAGGAAGTGGTTCGAGTTCTGCAACCGAAGTTGGTGCAAGTGGGTGTTCAAAGCTCTTGAATCCCTGTATCCCGACACTTGATCTTGTTTGCCTGGTGCGGGGTCTTTAAAATCCTCTTTGAATATCTTCACAGGAGGAATCTATGAAAGCGGTCCGCTTTGTCGGAGTGGGAAAACCTGCGCAAATTGTTGAATTGCCAAAGCCAGAGCCCAAAGCGGGAGAGGTGCTGGTGAAAATCGGTGGGGCGGGTGTGTGTCACTCTGACCTTCACGTTCTTCACAGCGGGATTGGGATTGAACATTCTTTTACTCTGGGACATGAAAATGCAGGATGGGTGGCGGGTACCGGTGCGGGAGTCCGTAACTGGAAAGAGGGTGACGCCGTTGCCATCTATGGGCCCTGGGGATGCGGCCACTGTCACGCATGCATGCAGTCTTATGAAAACTATTGCGAAAATTGGAAGCCGGGTCAGGCCTATGGCGGTGGCTTGGGCGCAGATGGGGGAATGGCTGAATACATGCTGGTCCCGTCAGAACGTTTGTTAGTTTCGCTGGGAAAATTGAAGCCTCAGGATGCAGCCCCTTTGAGTGATGCGGCCCTGACGCCTTATCATGCCATCAAGCGGGCGTTACCACTTCTGACCCCCGAGGCCACAGCTGTGGTGTTGGGGGTTGGAGGATTGGGCCATATGGCTGTGCAACTGATCAAGTGTCTTTCTGGAGCCCGCATTGTGGCTGGGGATGTTGACGACGCCAAGTTGGAGATGGCCAAAAAAATGGGGGCCGATCTGGTGGTAAACACGAAGAGCGAGGATGCCGCAGAAAAGATTCTTAAATTCACCGGGCCCCGCAAGGCGGCCTTGGTTCTGGATTGTGTGGGAGTCCAACCCACGGTGACCTTGGGAAGCAAGATCGTGGGTATGAACAGTCATTTCACAATCGTGGGACTGGGGGGAGGCAAGCTCACCATGGATGGAGGTGCCTCAGTGCCGTTTGGCTGCATGGTCAGCACTCCTTACTGGGGGTCTCGCGCAGAGTTGATGGAGGTTCTGGCTTTGGCTGAATCGGGCCGCATCCACGCCGAGGTCACTCACTTCAAACTGGATGAAACTCCTGAGGTTTACAGAAAGCTTGATGAAGGAAAAATACGTGGTCGCGCTGTGATCGTGCCAGAGGCGAATTTTTAGTATCCGCCTTCGTCGAACATCATCATGCGCTCTTCGTTGCGTTGAAGCTCAAACCAGTATTGGTCTTCGCCATCGGCGCTTTTGTTGCGAACCTTGTATTCGCGCAGAGTGTCTTTGATCGATTTATTGAAAGAGTCATCTTTAAAGTTGATGCGAAGGCGGCCTCGTTCATCAAACTGGGAGGCCGGGGTGAAACGCAACTGCACTTTCATTTTTGGATTGTGCTTGGTCATGGAAGCCTGCCATGCGCTGACGGGGACGGCGCTTTTTTCTAGCGACGGATCCAGAATGTATGGGATCAGTTTGTTATCCTTTTTTACCAGAACCGCTGGAGCCACATGATACTTCCACTCGACCGTGGTTCCGGTTTTCGTGGGATTCGGGCGGCGCAGGCGTGGTGATTCGTTTTCATCAACAGAAGCGAAAACTTTTATAGGTGTGATACCCTTAAGTAACATCAGGCGTGACATTTCATGGGCCCTCTCTTCGCAGCCCGCGATGGAAAACTCGAAGGGGATATCGCCGTTGGATTTAAGTTCCTGAAAAAGTTTCTGTGCTTCTTTTTCCGTCAGGACAGACACATTATCGCTTTCCAGTTTGGTGGTGCGAGATTGGATTTGAGTCAGTTTCGAAGAATCACACTGAACTGACTGTTGCGCGTTCAGGTGGCGCAAGGTGGAGTCCAGGCTGGTGGCAAAGGACTTTAGATCATCAGCTGCGCGGGCGCTCAAAGAACTAAACAAGACAAAGATAAAAAAGACTTTAATCATGATGAATCTTATCGGCGCTTTGCTCCCCAAACATGACCAAGTCGAGCCGGAACCCCGGGAGGAAGATTTGAGCAGAAAGAAATTGCACTCTTTGTATGGACAGCTATCATCTCCTAATGACTTTGGTCCTGATTTACTTGTCCACAGCATTGAGCTTTCTTGTTTGCACGGTCTATGCCACTCGCTCTTGGTCCTATCGTCGCTCTTATTCTCACGGGTTGATTTTCTTGATCGAGGCCACCTATGCCATGTGGGCGTTTTCGCTGATCAGCGTGTTTGCTATTGAGACCATGTCATTTAAGGTCTTCATGACTCATGCTCGTCAGTTGATGCTGCCTTTGATCTGTCCTGCCTGGACGCTGCTGACTCTCGCTTTGTTCTTTCCGGACTTCTCAAATCGCATGCGACGGCATCTGCACTGGATTTTTCTGCTGCCAGTGATCGTGATTGCCGGGAATGTTCTGGCGATGCTGGGGTTTTCGTTTGCTGAGAAGTGGATTTTCTATGACTTCCAACTTGTGCCGGGCTTGAGTGGCTTGGTCGACTTCAAACGAGGGCTTCTGCTAAAGACTTCCTTTGCCTACAACACACTCTGTGTGGCTGCGGCTTTTGGAATTTCATTCTATGCCTTTGTGACTTTGCAGGGGCGTCGCAGGCTGTATGCGCTGGTGCTGATGCTGGCGGGCACCTGGCCGACTTTTCTAGAGGCGTGGGCTCGAATGGTTCCTTCGGAGACGATCCCTTGGGCTCAGTTGACGGTGCTGGGTTTGTGGCCCTGCGTATGGGGAATGCACTTTGCGGCCAGCCGGGTGGATTTGCTGGAGATTGTCTCTTTGGCGCAGCAGAAGGTCTTGGAACATCTGCCCAGCCCCGTGGTGACACTGAATACGCGGGGGGAATATTGGGATGCCAATCTTGCCGCGAAAAGATCTTTGAAGCTGCAGGAAGATTGGCGGGGCAGGTCCGCCGCTAAGATTCCTGTGCTGGATGCGATCGCAAATACGGTTGGAAAATATAAAATAGCGGATCGTAGTTATCAGGTGATTCGTCACACACTGGATTTTCACGGAGGCGAAAGTCAGGCACAGATTTTCGTACTCAATGATGTGAGTGAGCTTGAAGAAAGCAATAAGACCCTGCGGGACCTGAATGGTGCCATCTTGCAAATGACCCGCTTCAATAAAAAAGTCCAGACGGTGCTGGCACATGATCTCAGTGGTGCACTTTCCGGGGTGCAGATTCTTTTAAACGGCGTGATCCAGAAAATGCAGGGCACGGAAAACATAAACATGCTGCAGGCTTTGAACCGGGCCAGTGAAGCCAATAAGTCTTCGCTAGCGTTATTGCAGAATCTGCTGGCCTGGAGTTACGAGGAAGAAAACTTCCACAAGGTAGGGCTGAAAGAGAGAGTTCACACCGCCGTGGCTCAGCTTTCACCGCAAGTCCTGCAAAAAAATATCACCTTGAACATCGATTTGCCAGAGCAGGATGTGGCATTGACGGGATCGGGGAAAGTGGTCGAAGCCATTATTCGAAATATTCTGTCTAATGCGGTGAAGTTCAGTCCGGTGGGGGGGGCAGATCGACATTCAATGGGAGCAAATGGATCGCCATGTGGAGCTGATCATTCAAGATCAGGGACCGGGGATTTCAGAAGAGTTGATGCGCCAGTTGTCGGACCCGACCGCCTCCATCACCGCTCAGGGAGAGGGCTTTGGTCTGGGACTTCGATTTACGACGGATTTCGTAGCCCAAATGGGTGGTATTATGGAGTTGAAGAATCATCTTCCCGCGGGAACTCGTGTTTCGGTCAAGTTTCCTTTATTTGTTTGACCGTAACCTCGCAGAACGAAATAGTTAAATGGGAGTTATGTTCTATTTATGTCAGAAAAAACGAAAGTTTCCTTTTATATCGTAGATGATCATCCTGTTACTCGGCATGGATTGCGCGTTTCTCTGGAGTCAATGTCAGATGAAATGATTTGTCGAGGTGAAGCGGGTAGCACTGAAGAGGCTCTGAAATTTTTTGAAGCGGGCAGTGCCGACATAGTGGTTCTGGATCACGCCTTGCCGGGGAAGTCCGGCTTGGATTTGGTGACAGAGCTTCGTCAGAAGGCGCCACATGTGCGTTTTGCTTTGTTAACTCAATGTGATGATGCGGGCGTGCTGGCTCAGTATCAGAAGCTGGGTGTGCGAGTCATGATGGCAAAGACCTCTGCCAGTGAAGTTTTAAAGGAGGCGATTCAAAGCCTGCTTAACGAGCGCATTTATATCTGCCCGGCGATGAGAAAACTTTTGGAAGAGCCACGCCTGACCTCGGTGCTGACGCCAAGAGAGATTGAAGTCATCCGCATGATCGCTCAGGGGAAAACCAACAAAGAAGTGGCTTTGGTTTTGGGATGCTCTGAACACACTATCAAGACCCACAAGACCAACGTGATGAGAAAGTTGAATCTTTCCAATGCCGTTGAAATCAGCGTCTGGGCTTTGAAGCGAAATTTGGCCTAAGGCGAAAGACGGCGGAACACCCGAAGGTTTTCCGCCGCCAGTTCCTGTCTGTTAAACTTTCTTAGCAAACTGCAAATCCAATGAAATAGCGACGTCATCGCCGACCAACACGCCTCCCGCTTCCAGGGCCGCATTCCAGCTTAAACCGAAATCTTTGCGTTTGATTTTTGTCGTCGCTGAAAAACCAATTTTGATGTTGCCATAGGGGTCTTTCATTTCCGCAGAGGGGCCTTCCACTGCCAGTACGACTTCTTTGGTGACACCATGAATGGTCAAGTCTCCGGTGACCTTCAGGTCCTCACCATCTTTTTCAACGCGAGTCGATTTAAAGTTCAGGGTCGGATATTTTTCGACATTGAAGAAGTCAGCACTTTTTAAGTGTGTGTCGCGTTGGGCTTCGCGGGTGTTGATGCTGGCGGCATCAATGACAGCTTCGATGGATGACTTGGTCACATCGGCGGTGTCCAGTAGCAATGTGCCAGAAAGTTTTTCGAACCCGCCATGGACTTTGGCGATCATCATGTGTTTGATGGAAAAGTTCACGCTGGAGTGAGCCGCATCGATAGTGAAAGTGGTTTGAGCCATAAAATTCCTCCTTGGGAAGTGGTTGTTTATGGGTCTATGATGTCACTTTCTTGATTGTTGCGTAAGGGCACATTAATGCAATATATTGTTGCAATAATGGCACTAATCAAATGTACTGACTCAAGCTACGATCAGGGCATCGGAGGAACTATGAAAATCGAGAATATTCTTAATCAAAAATTCACCGTGCAAGTGACCGGAGGGGAGGCCCGCCTATTGTATCGTCGTGGGCCTGAAAACTCATTGGATTTGTACTCCACTCAGGTGCCGGTGGAAGCTCGCGGTCAGAACATTGCTGAAAAACTTGTGTTGGAAGCTTTGAAGTTTGCCCAAGATGAAGGTGTGAAGGTGATCCCGACTTGTCCTTATGTGCATCGCTGGTTTGAGAAACATCCAGAGGAAGCTGGACGTCTGCTAAAGCCTTTGTCTGAAACGAGACCCTCTCATGGCTCTTAAGTCCTTGCCTGCCGTCTATATGAGGGGCGGCACCAGTCGGGCTCTGGTCTTTAAAAAAGAAGACCTGCCGCCAGATCCAGCTCTTTGGGATGGGATTTTTTTGTCCGCTCTGGGAAGTCCGGATGCCTACGGACGACAACTTGATGGCATGGGTGGGGGCATTTCCTCTTTGTCCAAAGTGTGCATCCTTTCACCTTCACAGCGCCCCGAAGCCGATGTCGATTATACTTTCGCGCAGGTGTCTGTGCACGAAAGCAAAGTGGATTACAAAGGCAACTGCGGCAATATCAGTTCCGTGGTGGGGCCATTTGCTCTTTCCCAGGGCTGGTGCCAGGCCTCCGGCGAAGAGGCGTGTGTGCGCATCTTTAATGCCAACACCCAAAAAATCATTCATTCTTATTTTCCTGTAAAAGACAAGCAGCCGGTTTATGAAGGGGAGCTGCAGATTCCCGGTGTTTCAGGAAGTGGCGCCCCCATACGCCTGGAGTTTCAACGCCCTGGAGGAGCCACCACCGGACGGCTGTTCCCGACGGGGAACAAGTCAGAGCCCTTGTCCTATCTGGGGCAACAGGTTGAGACCTCTATGGTGGATGCTGCCAATCCTGTGGTCTTTGTCAGAGCGGCAGACGTCGGTGTTTCCGGTTTTGAATCTCCGGAAGAACTGGCCTCTCATAAATCGGTTCTGGCCGGACTTGATGAACTTCGGCGGCAGGCGGCCGTGGCTATGGGACTTGCTTCGGACCTGGAAGCAGCAAAAGACTTGGTCTCGGTTCCCTATGTGGGATTGGTCAGTCCTTCCCTGGATGGCACTGCCAGCTTCAATATGCGGGTGATTGCGGGGGGACAGCCTCACAAGGCACTGCCGTTGACGGTGTCTTTATGTGCCGCTGTTGCGGCGCGAATTCCTGGCACATTGGTGGCGGATCTTGCCACAACGGACTCAGATGAAATTCGTATTTCAATGCCTTCGGGGGTCCTGACACTCAGTGCGAGAGTCGAGGAGAAAGACGGGCAGTGGGAAGCAGTGGGGGGAAGTTTCTTCCGCACAGCACGACCCCTGTTTGGCGGAGTCGTGTTTTACCGAGATTAAATTTTAGTGGTTTTTGCGAATCACACGGATGGCGTGTTGCATGCCGAACTCATACACCTGGTCTGGAGACAGGCCAGGATCATTGCGATAAATCCAATCCGGATAGTACTGTACATAGTGCGTGCCCGCAAAAGTCATGGGCTGAGGCTCCATATTCAGGGCAATGCCGACAAGTTTTGAGCAGTAGGTTTTGTTGTTGTTCCAGACAAATTTATAATCAAAAGGCAGACCCATCTGTGACATCAACGCGTCTTCATTGACCAGGGAATCAGGAATTTCAATCTGGATATGCCCCAGGTTGCCCCCAAGGTGGGCGATGGGCAGGCGACGTCCACCGGCACGTGTATCGGCCTCGTAAGCATAACCTTTGTATTCCAGGATGACGTGGAACAGAGGCTGAGGAACATTCGGGTTGCTGTAAAAGTGCAAAACGGCGGCAAAGCCATTAGCAGAGAAAAGCAGAGCTGAAATGAGGATAAAAAGACACTTTTTCATGCCCCACTTCAATAGACCTGGGCCTGCGCTTTGGCAAGAACTAAGACGCCCTGGGCTCTGTCTTGCTTAAGATGAAAGCTAGGAGTAGGTTCAGGCCATCATCCCAAAGGAAGTCTTGTGGAAACTGATAATAAATACAATCGCCCGGTCTATATTCCTTACTCCGGAACGGTGTTGTTAGAGATGTCACTTTTAAATAAAGGAACGGCTTTCTCTGATGAAGAGCGCAGTCATCTGAATTTGCATGGCTTGGTTCCACAAACGATTGAAACTATAGAAGAGCAGGCTGAGCGCGTTTATTCTCAGTACCGTCTGCTGAAAGCTGATATCGACAAGCATATTTATCTGCGCAACCTTCAGGACACCAATGAAACCCTGTTTTATCATCTGGTCGTGAATCACCTCAACGAGATGATGCCCATCATCTACACGCCAGTGGTGGGTGAGGCCTGTGAGCATTTTTCTGAAATCTACCGCGCGTCCCGTGGGCTATTTATTTCCTATCCAAACAAAGACCGCATTGATGAAATGCTCAGAAACGTGACCAAACAAAAGGTCAAAGTGATTGTTGTCACCGATGGCGAGCGCATTTTGGGTCTGGGGGATCAGGGGATTGGCGGCATGGGTATCCCGATCGGGAAACTCTCCTTGTACACGGCTTGTGGTGGTATCAGCCCGGCCTACACCTTGCCTTTGGTGCTCGATGTAGGCACGAACAATCAGCAGTTGCTGAATGATCCGTTGTACATGGGCTGGCGCCATCCACGCATCACAGGACAAGAGTACGAGGATTTTGTGGATGCCTTTGTGCAGGCGGTGAAGCGTCGTTGGCCGAACGTGCTTTTGCAGTTTGAGGATTTTGCCCAGAAAAATGCGTCGCCGCTTCTGCGCAAGTACCGTGATGAAATCTGCTGTTTCAATGATGATATCCAGGGAACCGCTGCGGTGACGTTGGGAAGTCTGATTGCAGCCAGTCGTGCGGCGGGTGGTAAGCTGCGGGATCAACGTGTGGTCTTCCTCGGTGCGGGGTCTGCGGGCTGTGGCATTGCGGAACAAATTGTCTTGCAGATGAAGCAGGAAGGACTCAGTGATAGCGAAGCCCGCGCGCGAATTTACATGGTGGACCGCTACGGTCTTTTGACTGACAAAATGCCAAACCTTTTGGATTTCCAGTCGGCCCTGGTACAGAAACATCAGGATATTGCCCATTGGGAAACTCAAGGGGATGAGATTTCTTTGCTCGAAACTGTGCGCAATGCTCGTCCCACAGTTCTGATCGGGGTTTCGGCTCAGCCCGGACTGTTTACTGAAGAAATCATTCGTACGATGCATCAGCACTGTCCGCATCCGATCATTATGCCGCTTTCAAATCCGACCTCTCGTGTGGAGGCGGTTCCAGCTGACATCCTCAGATGGACTGATGGGGCGGCCCTGGTGGCCACGGGCAGTCCCTTTGTTCCGGTTCAGCATGGTGACAAAGTGTACCCCATTGCTCAATGTAACAACTCCTATATCTTCCCGGGAATTGGCCTGGGGGTTTTAGCTTCGGGGGCTCGCCGTGTGACGGATTCCATGCTGATGGCTGCCAGTGCGGCCTTGGCGGATTGCTCTCCACTGGCGCAGAACGGGGTGGGTGCCTTGTTGCCGGACTTAGGTGATATCGAGAAAGTGTCCCGCTTGATCGCCTTCAGGGTTGGTAAAGCGGCCCAATCCGATGATGTGGCATTAAAAACGACGGATGAAGAGCTTCTGAGTGCGATTGAGAAGAACTACTGGTATCCGATCTATCGCACTTACAGGCATGCGTCTTCCTAAGTGACGAAGGTGGACTCAGGCTTCGTCTGGATCATATCTTGACTGTTGCTTGTGGGCCACCGGATAATTAGATGCATGACAAAACTTGGCGCCCTTTTGCATGTTCTGATTAGTGCCTGTCTGCTGTTTTTCTCGCATGATGCCAGTGCTACGGACATCACCTCGCAAGTTCTTTGGGGAGAAGCGCCCTCTTCGATGACGGACCCTCTGCAGGTCAATTACGTTCAATCCGGACAGAGTGAAATCAATCGTGGTTATACTCCACTGAACCAGTGGATGCAGATAAATCTGCGCAATGATGAAAGTCAGGCCGTGGAAAAGCTTCTGCTTTTTGATTCTCCGTTGGTCGGGAAACTGCGATTGTACAAAGAAGGCCAGTTGCACGAATCTCCGCTTCTGTCCGGTCCTGGGTATTCCTTGTCCCAGCGACACTATCCCTTTCGTTTGGGCGCCTATCTGCTAAAGCTTGAGCCTGAACAGGAAGTTCGACTTTATGTGCAGCGGGACGCTCACCATGCCCTGAATACCCGTGTTTTTCTAAAAGATCCGCAGGAAGCAGCCCGCGACGAAGTGCAGGCCTAGATGATTTTCTATTTCTATCTGGGCGGTATTTTTGCCTTGGTGGTTTATAACCTTTTGATGGGTTTGGTGACCCACCAGAAGGATCATCTAAGTTATTCACTTTTTGCCGCCAGCTTCGGAGCCACCGCACTGGTTTTGCACGGGGTGGTGGATACCTATATCTGGCCCGAGGCGCCCTTTATTTTTTCCAATTATCTGATGTTCTTCTCGTCATTAACATTGTTTGCCGCAAGTCTTTTTGTGGGGCGTTTTTTGAACATCAAAAAAGACTTTGCTGTGGGGTACTGGGGTGTTCGCCTGTTCCAGGCCCTGTCAGCAGTGACAATGGTGGCAAGTTTTTTTGCCCCTCAACAGCGAGGTTTGTTCTTCTTCGGATATTGGATTGATCTATCCATTGCGACGGGGATTGTGTTTTTTGTCTACTGCGGCTTTTATTCACTGTATCGCCAGGGCAACCGTTTGGCGCGATTCTTTTTGTTCAGTTGGCTGGTGGTTTTGCTGGGGACCTCGGTGTGGCTGGCCTCTTTTCACGGGTTGGTGCGCAATAACGCCTGGACACAGTATTCATTGTTATTCGCAAATCTGGGGGAAATGCTGATCCTGTCTTTGGGGTTGGCCTATAAGATCAAAGTTTTAAATGAAGAAAAGATGCGGGCTCAGCAGGCGGCCGAAGACAAAGAACGCTATCATCGTCTGGTGAGGGTGCTATCCCATGATGTCGCCAATACCGTCTCAGGATTGATGTATCATTCGGAAATGCTGCAGGAATACTGCGCCGGTGAGGCGGAACAGCAGCATTTAAGTCGTATCACCAACTCCATCCAAAAACTGAACGGCATTCTGCGTTCAGTCCGTCAGGAAGAAATTTTTCAGACGAATCGAGCTCATTTGAATCTACAAACTGTGGAACTGAGTCCGGCCTGCTTGGAGGCTTTGAATCATTACTCCTGGCAGATGGAGGAAAAGAAACTTTCAGTTCATGTCGATGTTCCGACGGGTGCTTATGTGCGAGCAGATCGGGCGGCGTTGATCAATCAGGTTCTTTCCAATCTGCTTTCCAACTGCATCAAGTTCAGCGAATCAGGAGGCTGTATTTCGCTGACAATGTCCGAAAGGCAAGGAGCCCTTGTGTTAACGGTGCAGGATGAAGGTGTCGGCATCCACGAGGAAGAATTAAACCATCTTTTCAAAGGGACACACCTTTTTTCGCGCTCGGGTACGGCTCATGAGCAGGGTTCCGGTATGGGAACCGCTTTGGTGATGGAATACATGAAACTTTTTGGCGGTGCTATCGAAGTGCAGTCCACCCATCGTAGCCAGAATCTTCAATCCGGCACCAGGGTTCATCTGATCTTCCCAAAGCTCGTTTGACCGGGGACCGTGTCCTGGGGCAGAATGCCCCTATGAAAATCAGCCGGCTGCTGGAGCAGCATCAAAAATTCGCAAGTCACGGATTGCCGGAAAGTTTCGGTGATGGCTACCTGATTCAACACAATCGCTTTTATCGATCCATTCGCAAGGCTGCAGAAAACTTTGGTTTTTCCTTCAGCAAAGAACGCAATGAATTCTACGAAGTGTTTCCGCTTTTGCAACTGGAAAGCCTTCTGCAGACCAAGGTGCTACCCTACGTTGATAATGTTGGGGTTTTTGCCCAGCTTGCAAAAACACAGTTGGAATCCCTGACCTGGGAGGATCTGGAAGGCAACCTGAAAAAGAACTATGTTTTTCATGAAGCCAGTCATGCTGTGATCCGTACTTTGACGACCCGTCATTGGGGAGTCGGGCCGAGGCCGGGAACTTCCCTGGATTCGCAGCGTGACTACGTGATGCGAATGCTAATTGAGGAATCCTGCGCCAACACCTGCGAGCTGTTAGGCGTCGCCGAGGCCTCTGATGCCGTTCATCGCATGCTGTATGAAATGAACTCTTATGTGTGCGAATTTGAAAGCCGCACCCATCTTAAAAGAGCCTTGGAGGAAATAGGGGTGATGGAGGTCAGCAGCTTTATGATGCTGGCTTATTTGCAGTCCAACTTCCTGCGGGAAAGCATTACTGATAAGGATTTGCTGCTGATGTTGGAACTCTCCGGCCTAGAGGGACTTGATGCCAAGCAGGTGAAGACCCTGCGAGCCCTGGCCCGGGTGGCATTCAATTTAAGCGAGCGCTTCCGCTATCAGACCACCAGTTTTCATCTGCGACTGGCAGGAGTGCAGACTCCTTTGCAGGATCTGGTTGATTATCCGTTCCTGGAATCACTGAAGCGAAAACCTCATTTCCAAAGTGTTGTGAAAGATTGGGTCATTTTGCTTTAAGGACTTCTTGCTCCAAATTCAGCAGCCGCTGTTTGATTTTTAATCCGCCTGAATAACCGCCAAGCCCGCCATCGGTATTAATCACGCGATGGCAGGGAATTACAAGGCAAAGTGGATTCTTCCCGTTGGCTGTTCCAACGGCACGACTGGCCCGGGGGCTTCCCAGTGCCGTGGCCAGTTGTTTGTACGACCGAGTTTTCCCAAAGGGAATTCGTCGCAGCTCTTTCCAGACTTTCTTTTGAAACTCCGTGCCCTCGGGGGCTAGTGGGAGGTCAAATTCTTTTCGGGTTCCGGCAAGATACTCTTCAAGTTGATTTTGAGTCTGCATCAACACCATACCCGCCGCACTGTTGGGGTCTTTCAGCAGGGGAACCGCGGATTTTTCCCAGAAGACACTGTGCAGGCCTTCAGAGGAGGCCACCAGATACAGATCTCCCAGCAGAGTTTTAATTTTAAGTTGGGCTTTTTCCATGGCCTGATCCTTTCTTTCGGGAAGAACGTTTTGTCAGCTTGTGGGTGTAGTTTCTCCAGAACAAGGCTGCAAGATAGCCTTTCCAGGGACTGAACTGATCCAGTTTTATTTTTCGATGTTTTTCCAGGGCGCGTGCCAGAATCAGATCTGTCGCAGGAAACGTGTCCGTGTGGCGCAGAACTTTTAAAGCCATATACTGTGCGGTCCACGGACCTATGCCACGAATCTTTTGGATGCTTTTCAGAAAATGATCCACGTCCTGGGTCGGTTGCAAAGAGATCTTCTTTTCAACCAGAGCTTTGGAAAAATCCAGCAAAGTCTGTTTGCGGGCCCCGGTGGTTTTCAGGGAACGCAGATCACAGGACAGAATATCTTCTGCTGTGGGGAAGAGTTTGATACGGGTGTTGTTCAGCACCAGGCCTGAATCCTTTCCGGCAAGATCAATCAGATCAGCGACCAAGGCGCGGCCCCTTTCGATACTGACTAGTTGTCCAAGGATGGCTGAAATCGCCACCTCGAAGGGGTCCCATCCCGAAGGCAGGCGAATGCCGGGATAGGATTTCAGCATTTTTTTGATGTCAGTGTCGGCTTCCAGACAGTTGGCAACAATCACGGGGTCTGAATCCAGATCAAACTGATTGCGCACACGTGATATGATCGTGTGAATCACCGAAGTGTCAGGGGAATTGATTTCTACAAGCAAAGCAGATTTTTCCGGCTGATTGGAGATTGTAACCGTTCCCACCTTTCCGCCGATGGAAATCACCCGCAGCATTTTGTTGTCTGTGAACCACTCCAGTGAACCCATCCGGTGATTTTGATAAGAGTTCATCAAGCCATCGAAATCAAATGGCGGCCGGTAAGGCAGGCTGATTCGCAGGGCTCCCGGGGGGGCACTTTTTTGCCGTCGCACCTCGCGCGGGGACTTTTTGAAACGATCCTTGAAGGCATCATTGAAGCGGCGGATGGAATCAAAGCCTGCGGCGAAAGCGACCTCCGTGATGGGAAGCGAGGTTTCCACGATCAGTTGTCTTGCCAGATTCAGACGGTTTTCAAAGGACAATTGTTTGGGGGTTTTGCCAATCTCTTCAATAAAAAGACGGCGCAGGTGTCTGGCACTGACTCCGAACAAAGCGGCGAAGGCATCTTCATTGAATTCGATGCTTTCCTGGGAATTTAGAACTTTGACGGCTCTTTGCACGACCGCGGACTTTCCCACCCATGCCGGTGATTGGGGGGCACTTTCCGGTCGACAGCGCAGGCAGGGACGATAGCCAGCTTTTTCCGCTTCCAGATGGGACTGGAAGAATTCCACATTTTCTTTTTTTGGTTTGGCTGGACAAATAGGGCGACAATAGATCCCGGTGGTTTTGACACCGACAAAGAACTTGCCGTCAAAACGTGGATCCCGGGCTTTCATGGCTTCATAGTAGATGTCGCTCTTCTTCATGGGGGCAGTATATCTCTGTTTTTGCAAAAAAGTGGCTATTTTCGGACATGATCGTTTTTTGATGAGAAGACATCGGCCGCCCTGGACCCTGATCTGTGACAGAGCAAAACTCTGTCAAGTTACTCACTTACCAGTCGGGAGCAGATTGATATAGTAAGGGCATCAACAAATTCGACAGCAGGAGGTCTTCATGAATCCATCAAATCGGATGATTTTTTTGGGAACAGTTATGCTTCTTCTGGGTATTGCGGCGGTGATCTTTGCCTCCGTTTCGACCTTGGCCTCGGTGGTATTCCTGGGTGCTGTTTTGGGTGTTGCCGGCGTTTTTGAAATCACCTATGGGGTCCAAGGGCGCAAAGATGGAGAACTGTGGCCTCACCTGGGATTGGGTATTCTGTCGCTGGCGTGTTCGTTCCTGATAGTGCGTAACCCGATTGAAAACACGTTGGGGCTGACTTTGCTTGTCAGTTTTCTTCTGCTTGCATCGGGCCTGACAAAGTTGATTGGTTCGTTAAGTGAACGCACGCCGGGGTGGGGCTGGATGGCCATCAGTGGAGCGACGTCATTCCTTCTGGGCAGTATAGTTCTTCTGACTTTTCCAGCATCGGCCTTCTGGACAATTGGAACTTTTGTGGGAGTGGATCTGATCCTGGTGGGACTGAGCTTTATCGGCATGGGTGTTTCGGTGAAAAAGATAAAACAAGAGATCCGCTCTGCCGGACAAAGCTGGCGAAAAAGCACCTATCGGGCCCCGCATGAGAGAGACAGAGATCAGGACTCTGAGTTGCATCCTTAACTTTGAATGTTCGATTTTTATATTCGATCAAACCTGCGTCTTATCGTTGCAGGGTCAGTTTTATTCTAGACAAAATCTTCGTGAAAAATAATGTTGCTACAAATTTTTTTACGGAGGTTTTTGAAAATGAAAGTTCTGAATGTGGTTCTTGGATTGTGGCTGACTGCCAACGTGGCGCAGGCGGAAATCTGCGGAAAAACTGATGACCGAGTTCCTTCCTTTGATCCCAAAGTCGGGAGGCTGGTCAAAGAAGGTGCAACGTCTGGGTGTGGAGCGACACTGGTGGGTCCAAACTGTGTCATCACGATTGGTGAGTGCGCTCAGAATCGTGATTTGGTGGAGTTTAATGTTCCAGCTTCGGTTGCCGGGATTTCTCAGATGTCATCTTCTGAAGATGTTTATTACGTGGACAAAAGTGCGACCGTGTTTAAGCGTGGTGGGATTGGCAGTCAATGGGCTGTTTTACGTTTGCTTCCAAACAAAGTTACGCAAAAGAATGCGGGTGATGTTCAGGGCTTCTATCGCCTGGCTGAAAAAAAATCTCAGAACGGGGACCCTATTCGTGTCGTTCAATACGCTTACGCATTGAATGACATCTACGATATCCGTCAGGGGAATATGCCTGCCAGTCAATATCCAGAAACCATGCACTTTGCACAGCAGGTGTCCCGCGGGAAACTGGTTAAGGCCGGTATCTTCCTGATTCCTGAAATCATTGAACACGATGCTGACACCTCTTATGGCAGCTGGGGGGCTCCAGTGATCAATGAAAAGACCAATGAAGTTGTCGGAATCAACACCCATGGTGGTTGCAGAGCCGATTATATGGTCAAAGTCGGTGCTCGCTACACCAACTCGGGAACCTCTGTGACAGGCTCTAGTGAATTTAAACGCGCGATCGCTGCGTGCCTGGCCGGAAAATAGCCTCAGCCAGTTGATGAAGACATCAGACTGAATGTGGAGTCCTCTGTGAAGCGGACATGAACTTGATGCGTGCAAACGCAACGTGTCCGTCTCACTTATGATGTGTCAAAGGTCTAAAGACTTGTCTTGAATGGTCGTCAAAAGCTCTGTGTTGGATCTGAGCGGTCTTTTTAATATAAAGTTCAATTAACGGTTTTAGCTATATCTATCTAGTCCTCGATGTGTTCTACTGCATGTACATAGTCGTTCACACAGTTCATTAGATGCCCTTTTGTCTTCTGCGAATGGCCCCAAGCTTTTTAAGGAGGCACAAAATGGGAAAAAAATTATACGTAGGCAATTTATCTTTTTCGGTTAGCTCTGATCGTTTGACAGAGATGTTTTCTGAAGTTGGAACAGTTGATTCTGTGAATATCATCACAGATCGCGATACTGGTCGCAGCAAAGGCTTTGCTTTTGTTGAGATGTCCTCAGACAGCGAAGCCCAATCTGTTATTGAAAAACTTAACGGGATGGACTGTGAAGGTCGCGCGATGAATATCTCTGAAGCCAAACCTCAAGAGCCACGTTCCGGTGGCGGTGGTGGCGGCGGCTTCCGTCGTAACAACAACAGCTGGGGTTCCAGCAACCGTCGTTCTTACTAGTTTTCCAGACAGCGTCTAATTCAAGGCCGGTGTCATGCCGGCCTTGTCATTTTCAGGGAGGACCATGGCTAAAGATGATTTGGTTATGATTGATGGGAAAGTATCGGATCTTTCCGGTGGTGGAGTGTACTTCATAACGCTCGAAAATGGTGTCGACATCAGAGCGCGCCTGTGCGGGAAAATGAAAAAATTTAAGATCAAGGTTGTCGTCGGCGACCGCGTCACCGTCGGGGTGTCCCCGTACGATCCAACGCACGGTCTTATCACTCATCGTTTCAAAGCTTAAATTTTCATTCAGAACAAATACTGCAAAGAAAGACCTGAAGGAAAATAATACTGAAGGTCTCTCCGAGCATCGTCGGGGTTTCAACGTACCCACACCTTTCACAATTTTAAAATGCGTTCTTTGCAAGTTTTGACGTGTGTTTTTTGATATCAGCGGGCCAGGCGGCGATTCTCTTTTCAAAACTTTTTTCATCGCCGGCGTAAAGGGCTCGCAGAGCCTCTTCATAGTCAGGCAGGTCTCCGGCCATCGCCTGCATGAATTTGTAAGTGGATTCCTGAGCTTGTCGGATGAGATCCTTAGAGGCGTTTTTCTTTTTTGCTTCTTCAATGAGTTTACGCAAAGTCACTGATGCGCCGCCGGGCTGTAGGGCCAACCACTCCCAGTGATGAGGCAGTAACGTGACTTCTTTGGAAACCACGCCCAATTTCGGACGTCCCGGTCCCGCCTTTTTTTCCTGCGGCTCCAGCATTTTTTCCAGGCGTCGGGCAACAGCTTCCGCCGTGCCACGCAGATCCAGCTCGATCTGGGCGCTGGTGACATCGTCAAAGATCAGAATCTGTGCCTTGTGATCATTCAGGAAGCTTTTCACTTTTAAGGCCACTTCCTGAATATCTCCTGTGGCGATGATTTTATGGTTGGCAAAGGCCGTGCAGGGCCGGTTGGGTTGTGGTGTCACGGGGACTCCCTTGCTGCGGATTTGAGTTTTTCAACGGCTCGATTGATAAAGAACATCATTGCAAGAATCAGCAGTCCCAGAACCACCATGATGTAGCCGATCACTTCAAAGTGCCGGATCATGCCGGAGCTTTCCTGTACCACGATGGCGCCGGCAATAATGGCTCCCAAACCGCCTGCCAGTTGCTGCAGCGATGAGCTGACGGACATAAAAGATCCCCGATTGGCCGGAGAAGGAATGGCCGACATCAACGTCTGCGACGGGATCATGCGAGAAAAAATGCCCACGAACATGGCAACATTCACGATGATCACCAACCATAGCGGAGTGGTTCCCAGGTGAGTGTAAATCATCACCATGACAGAGCTGACGATCGTACCAAAGAAGAAGACCTTCATGCCCCCGTAGGTGTCACTGAGTTTTCCAATCAAGGGCCCAATCAAGATGGAAGCAAGGC
This sequence comes from Bdellovibrio sp. HAGR004, assembly GCF_055397015.1. Classification (NCBI taxonomy): domain Bacteria; kingdom Pseudomonadati; phylum Bdellovibrionota; class Bdellovibrionia; order Bdellovibrionales; family Pseudobdellovibrionaceae; genus Bdellovibrio; species Bdellovibrio sp. HAGR004. The sequence goes on from NZ_AP029176.1 coordinate 1,025,544, forward strand.
CTGTGATCATGTAAATCATCGGGAGCTTTTCCATACCGATCCCTAGGTTGTTGACGGTGAAAGCGCTGGCAAAAGGCATGATCATAAAGCCTCCGATGGACAGCAGGGCCGTTGCCAAAAAGGGCAGGGCATATTGTCGGTCCGTCAGGGTGTGCCACAGATGCAGATAAGCCTTCTTATCCACCTGCAAAGTCAAATGACCGGTGATGGGTTGTAGATATCGCCAGATAAAAACACCTGCGATCCCGCTGATAGCAACGATCATCAGGAAGGGGGCATGCCAACCCCAAAGATTGGAAAGATAAAGTCCGATCGGCAGGCCAAGGACTTGGCTTGCGGCAAATGCCGTTTGCATAAAACCCATGACTCGTCCACGTTGCTCCAGCGGAAAGATATCAGTCATGATGGCAAATGAAATAGAGCCGATGACGCCGCCAAAGATACCTGTGACAATTCGGGCTGTCAGCAGCAGCGTGTAGTTCGGGGCCAGGGCGCAGAACAAGGTGCCCAGAGTGAATCCGACATAGAAAAACAAAAGTAACTTCTTGCGATCAAAGCGATCGGCAAAACCTGCGGTGAACATGCTGGAGGCCGCGGCACTTATGGCGTAAGCCGACACCACCGTTCCGAACTGCGCTGCCGTGATCTTAAGGGCTGGCATCAATAAGGCCCCCAAGGGGGACAAGATCATGAAGTCCAAAATAATTGTGAACTGCAGAAATGCGAGCAGGGCGATGACAAATTTCTGATAACCTGTGAACTTCATAAAAGGACCTTCCTTCAAGGAAGGATATTACCCGGGTAAAATAAAAAGTCAATATCACCCGGGTAATATTATTGAGGGGCAGGTCTTTTTTTTCTGAAATAGAATAGAAGAACGACCCCCAGGCACATAATCAATGATCCTGAATACTTCCAGATTCGTCCCGGATCATGATTCACTGACAAGATCGAGGCCCGCGCCTGGCCGGTGGGGGAATCCTCAAAGCTGGCCTGGTACAGATAAAAGGATTTATATTTTAAAGGCTCATTCATGGAAATCTGATCTGTACCCCAAATTTCGGACAGGAAAATAAAAGACCCTGTCCCATTTTTGGGGTATTTTCGTATAAAAAGGAAGCAGATCATGGGCTCACTGTCCGAAAGAGATCGCCGAGATCTTGAGAAGAATCCGAATGTTCTAAAGGTAACGCAGTCCAATGTTGCCTATACCCCCGAATTTAAGGTTAGGGCCTTAAGGCTTCGGGAAGAGGGACAAACTCCTAGTCAAATTTTTAAAGATGCTGGTATTAACCTATCCTTATTTGGTGTGGATTATGCCAAGAAGTGCCTTCAGCGTTGGGAAAAGATGTCTACCCAAGAAGGTGGATTAAAGAAAGACCGCCGAGGTTCTAAGTCTACAGGTCGACCCAAGGGAAAAAAGCTTAAATCAGCAGAAGATGAAATCGCTTATCTTCGCGCGGAGAACGACTTCCTAAAAAAGCTCCGCGCCTTGGAGGCAAAATACGCAAACAAGAAAAGTTCGCGTTGATTAGCAAGGCGGTCAATCATCGGCCTGATCTATGTCTCAGCAGGCTGTGCGCTCAGGCTCAAGTCAGTACCAGTGGCTATTACTACTGGTTTGCCCAAAGAGCATCTCCCCAGGTCATCACAACAGACGCGGAATGGGTGCAAATCATTTTTGCGTATAGAAGGGGTAAAGCCGGCGCTAGGACAATAAAGATGCTTTTGCAACGCCACTTCTGGATCAACATGAACCTGAAGAAAATTAGACGGTTAATGAAGAAGTACGGCCTTCAGGCGACTATCCGACGTAAGAATAAGTACAAGCAAGGCTGGGCATCAGGTGAGGAACACCGGGTAAGTCCGAACATCCTAAGCAGGCAATTTAATGTTGAAAAGAAAGACACAGTTTATTCAACAGACATTACCTACTTAGACTATGGCAAAGGAAACAGGGCTTATCTGTCAGCCGTAAAAGACTTGGCAGTGAAAGATATCGTCCACTATACGGTTTCTCCTGGAGCTGGACTACACGTTGCGATTCGAGGCCTGGAAGACCTATTCAGCCGAAAGCCAGAGAGTTTGATCATGCATTCGGACCAAGGGTGTCACTATACATCCAAGACGTATCGAGATCTTTTGTCTAAGTGGGGTGTCACCCAGTCCATGTCCAGAAAAGGCAACTGCCTGGACAATGCGCCTATAGAAAGTTTTTTTGGTCATTTAAAAGATGAAGTGGATCTTCAAAGTTGCCATACGTTTGAGGAATTGGTAGCAGAGATAGACCGTTATATTAACTACTACAATAACGAACGTCCCCAATGGGGCTTAAAAGGAAAAACCCCGGCAGAATGCCGAGGTTTCACTTAGAGGACCCTTTTATTTATCTGTCCACTTTTTGGGGTACAGATCAATCAGGGCTTTTTCATTTTCGCCATAGTGAACTTCGCTTTGATAGGCCATGGCTCGCATGGTGCCGGGATAATCGGATTTTTTAAAGTTGGCCAAAGAGATATCAAACCCCAAGGGTACGCGCTTATTTGTGTATGCGACCAAGTACACCCATTCGTCTGTAAAGACTTTCACATAGTCATTCAGGATCAGATAACTTTCCTGTCCGTTATGCCGGACTCGAACCGCAGGGCGGGTGTTGGGAGTCGGGCGCTCTAGCGCTTTGACTTCGTATTTTTGCTGAGCTTTGGGGAAATAGCGAAGTGCCTTCAGTTCCAGCCCCATCCAGCCAGTCGCAAGGGTTTGTCCTTCTTGCAGCTGCCCTTTCTTAAAAGGATTGGAGCTTTCCCTGTTGTACAGCGCATAGTGCAGGGTTGTATCCTGCTTTTGGAAAAGTCGAATTTCATTGATTTCAGGTGTTCGCTCCCAAAGGCCGCCCATGGTGATCAGGACAGGGCCCACTTGTTTTTCGGCCCGTTCAAAAAGATTGCGTTGGATCAGCCAGTCCACTTCGCTGACATTGGCATTGGAAAGTTGATAGCGGATGGCGGCACCACTTTGTAAGTTTGGTGATTCCTCGACTTTGATTTGCGCTTGCCCATAATCGATGGATTCCAACAGCTCAAAGCTGAGTCCCTTTGCTTTAATAAGATATGGATGCTGGGGGGTTATGGGTTTTTTCAGAAAATTAACATCTTCGCGGAAGACCTGCTCATAGCTGTCCCCATTGCGCGAACGATAGACTATCAACTCGGTGTCTTGCAGGGTGACTTCCCTGACGGGTTCTCCCGACCGGGGCAGGCGAATGGTGCCATCAATTCCAAAGAACTGAGTCAGTACAGATCCATAGAGAATAATGATGATACCGACGTGAGCAAAAATAAAAGCCGCGTGGTGGGGCTTCCAGGGCCAGCGATCCACCATGACCGCAACCAGGCTGAGTGTCAGCAACCCCAGAGTAAGATACATCCAGACTGAGTTGTACACCAGATTCTTGGCGGTCCAGGCGTCGTAACGGGCCTCCACAAGGGTGCCCACGGATATCAGGACCGCCAGCATGGCAATGATGACCACTGCCAGTTGAAGTGAAGCGAAGAACTTAAGGACAGATCGAAACACCAGAACCTAATTTCCAGCCACTTTGCTTCTGCGAAGTTCAGCCACAAGCTTTTGTCCCTCGCGTACTTTCTCGATGGAAAGTCCCAGGATGCGTGCGGATTCCTGAGGTGCGTGGAAGCCTGAAGAGTTTTCGGCTTCAACGAAATCAAACAGGAATTGGGCTTCCTTCTGCAGGGCGCGGGCTTTGGCCAGTGTGGCGTTCGGAGTTTTCTTCAGATCCACATCTTTGAATTCCTTCAGGTCGTTGATAAAGTCCACCAGTGCATCAAAGGCCACATTGCGCAGTTGAATGTGACGATCTTGAATGGTTTCCACCCGGGACTTCAGCTCGTTTTCGGGAACGTTGTGGCAAGTCTGGCAGGCTTTGTTGATGTTCAACAGTGGGCTTTGCACATGATGGTCCGTGATTTTCATGGCGCCGACACGTTTATAAGGCATATGGCAATCCACGCAGGCAACACCCGCACGCGCATGAGTGCCCTGATTGAACATTTCAAACTCAGGATGCTGGGCTTTGAGAACTTCCGCGCCGGTCATGGCATGGACCCAGTCCTTATGACCATCTTCTTTGTAGTATTCCATGATTTGGTCAGCCTTTAAGCCTTTGGCCCACGGATACACCAGGCGCTTGTCCGGACCTTTAAAGTAGTACTCAACGTGACACTGGCCGCAGACGAATGTGCGCATCTCCTGACGAGAGGCCATTTTGTTCACGTCATATTCCTTGATGCCTTCTTTGGCTTTGACGGCCTTGATGCCTTCCATGAAAGCCGGGCGGGTCACACGCAAAGCCATCGTGGAAGGGTCATGACAATCGATGCAGGATACGGGGTGTTTGACGGAATGAACGATGTCTTTGTAGGGGATCTTGTTCATTTCCTCAAAACCCTTGGTGATGTCGCCCTGGCCCAGTTTTTTATAAAGCGTGTACAGGGATGCGTGACAGTTCAGGCAAGTGCCGGGTTGTTTCGTCACGTTTTGACGTTCTGTGAACATCTGATCGATCAGCATATAGGCGTGACCACGTTCCTCGCGGAAGTCTGTTGCAAACGCGTATCCCGCCCACATGATTTTCAGGCGAGGATCCTCGTCCAGCTTTTGCGTGGAAACCTTGTCCCGGGGATCTTTATCTGTCGGGATGTGTGGGAAGGCCTCAGAGCCACCATATTTGGTGTGAGTCATGTCTGCGGTTTTCATGTAAGAGTCATACTGATGAGGGAAGTTTTTGCCCCAGACAGCCGGATCGTCAATTTCGTCGTTGATTTCAACCACACGGTAGAAAGGATTCTTCCCTTCGGATTTTCTTTCAAAGATATTTACCAGGAGTGCGGTGACAAGGACGGTGGCAATAGCAGCGCCACCAACGGCCAGAAACATCCATTTATTTTTGTTCATAGTCGAACTCCTTATCTTGCGTGGCCGACGCCGCGATGGCAGTGCAGGCAGTTGGCATCTTCATTATGATTTGTATTGGATCGATCCATGGCTTGCACCATAGGTTGATGGCAGGACAGGCAGGAGTTTTTCACCACCTGCAGGCTGTGTTCCTTAATCAGAATAGGCTCATGAAAGTTCTGCAGCGTGAAGGCCGACGAATGCGCCCAGCCGTTCAAGGCTTTGACGGCGTATTTACCGATGATGTTGTGAGGCAAATGACAGTCGTTGCATTTGGCAACATGATGATGGGCGGACTTTTGCCACGAATTCAGATTGTCCTGCATGATATGGCAGTTCACACAGGCCTTGGGGTCATCCGACATGTAGGAATAACCCTTGGCGTAGATAAATGAATAACAACCCAGGCCAATCACGATACCAAAGAGGATAAGTACAAGGATGTTAACTGTGTTTGACCTGTTCATGTGCGTAAATTTACAAAAGTTTACGCATGAGTACTAGTGAAAATAAGTGGAATGGTGGAATGTGTCATGAATCCACCCCGGGAAGGCTGTTGGTGTTGGAAGGCACGGCCCCGTTATCCGAAGCGAGTGATGTAATTGCAGCGCTGGCACAGCTCCTCGGTCAGCTTGTTGCTTTTAAAACCGGCCAAAATTCTTTGCGATCGTTCACTGTTTAAGATGGACTCAATCGGCTGATCTTGCACTCGGCCCAGGGGGATTTTTCCTTCCTTGTCCAGACAGCATGGCACCACGGTCCCGTCGGCCAAAACTCCAAAATGGCTGGTCAGCCCGTAGCAGGTGCCCCGTTGTCCCAAAACCGGCAGATCAAGGGATGGCCAGGTGAATTCGGTATCAAAGTGCAAATGCAGGCGGTTCTTGATGCGCACACTTTTTTGTCGCCGAATATCGATATTCTCGTTGAAAGTGAAGTCAAAAAACTGGCAAACCCGATCCAACATGGACCGATTTTGCAGGCCGACGCCCAGGGGCTCATCCAGATTCCAAAGGCGGTAGTTGATGTAAAGGTCGGGTCTTTCAACAAAAGCCCTTTCCGTGAACCTGAAGATTTTTTTCAGATAAACGCTTGGGTCTTTGTCGCCGTAGTTGTCATGAAAGCTGTGCAGAGAAAAATTGATCTGGCGAATGATCTTATCAAGAAGGATGTCTTCTTTAAGCTCTGTTAACAAAACCCCGTTGGTCACAAAGAAAATGGGAACTTGGTTTTCTTTGCAGATATCGATGAATTCCGGCAGCCGCGGGTGGACCAGGGGATCACCCATCAGGTGCAATGTCACCTGATCCGTCATCGGGGCCACTTGTTCGATCACCGAACGAAAGACCTCAGGGGCCATCATTTTCTTCTCGCGTTCCACCGGAGGACAGAAACTGCACTGGAGGTTGCAGATGTTGCTGATTTCAATGTTCACTTTGTTGAAACGATTTTTTTGCCTAATGATGGACCTCGCCAGCCCCTAGATAACACTGGAAGTTGCGGATAAGCAAGGCTGAGTTTTAGTCTCAAGGTGTCCTGACACCGGACTGGACTGGCCGGGGCATTATCTCGACATTTTCGCTGGGCAAAGATTGAATTTGTTTTCATCGTGGTATCAGCTGGGGCTGTGGAGGTCTTTAAAGACCCAAGGAGATTCCAAATGAAATCAGCATTGGCTCTTTCTGTGCTCTTGTTTGTGGGAATGGCGGCGGCTCCGGCGTCGGCCTGCAATGCTCCGCTTTCCTGTGTGATAAAAACCTATACTGGAAACTATGTCACGGCTGTCGGTGGCGGTGGACGTGTGACAGATGTTATTCATACTGACGCCACTCGGGTGGGGTCCTGGGAACGCTTCACACTCGTTGATTCCTGTGATGGCAGCTCTTTTATCAATTATGGAATCAAGACGGTCAAAGGCTACTATCTTACGGCTGTTGGGGGTGGCGGTCGCATCACGGATGTCATTCACTCGGATGCGACCCTCTTGCAAGCGTGGGAAAAATTCAAACTGATTTCATTGGGGAATGGCGTATACGCAATTCAGACAATCAGTGGCAACTACCTTACAGCCGTCGGTGGTGGAGGTCGGATCACAGACACCATTCACACAGATGCAACTCAGATTGGGAACTGGGAAAAGTTCCGAATCATTTGCAGGCCCTAGGCTATTGAGTGGATGTGTTCAGGGGTGGCCCGAAAAGAACTGAGAAAGGATCTGCGCCATCTCGGCGGGTTTTTCCAGGGGAATGTAGTGACCGCATTCCTCTATGACATCAAGTTGGGCTTTGGGAATTTGCTGTTGCAGAGCTTCCAGTTGTTTTAAGGGGACCACGCGATCCTCTCGTCCGCCCACAAGCAGAATGGGGCAGGACAGCTGGCGCAGTTCCGAAGTCAGATCTTTTCGGTCCAGGGTGGCCATCATCTGATTTAAATACATCTCTGATGTGTAGCCTGCGCTCATATCCACAATGGTTCGGGTGATGTGGGCGTCGGTCAACGACTTGGGGTGCAGAAAACGCGATAGTTCTTTTTCGTTCATGCCACGATATTGGTATTTGCCAAGAAACTCCTTCATGCTCAGGCGCCATTGTCTTTCGCGCTCACTTAAAGGACCTACATTGGTGGCCACTAGGCTTAAACTCTGCACTCGATCCGGGTGTTGGGTGGCAAAAAGCTTCGCAACGTATCCGCCCATCGAAAAACCCACCAGATGAAATTGGTGGTAGGGCAGATCGTGTACAAGATTGAGCATCTCCTGAAGGTCCTTGCAGTCCTTGAAATGCACGGCAAGCATAGCCCCCGGCAAGTTCAAACGCGCCAGGGTATCACTCCAAACACGTTCATCGCACAAGAAGCCGGGAAGAAAAACTGTGGGAGTCAGATCATTGCGATTGTCCATGGGCCTATTGTGCCTTTAACGGGCAAAAATTCAAGGCACTTTCATCCGCGCATTCAATATCGAGCTTTTCAGACTGGCTGCTTACAGCGGGATGCCCAGGCGATCGACTTGCCAGATTGAAAACTCATCCGCGTGAATGATTCCCGAGACCGTGACCCCTTTGGCGCTTTTGGTATTAAGCTCCAGCTGTGAAAGCTTCTGATACCGGGCCAGGACTTCCATAAGGTCTCTTGCAAAAGATTTCTTCTGTTCGGTTGAAAGCAGAAGTTCAAAAGGCTTGCAGATGCAGCCAGTGCTTTCGTCATAGGTCGATGACTTGTAGCTCTTTGTGATGAAGCTGAAAATGGAGCGCAGATTCTGCTGATAGTAGGCTTTCTGCAGCAGACCGTCTTCGCGCCATTGAAACGGGAAGCGGGCCATCTGGTAGATTCGATCCCGCGGCATTAGTTTGATGAGCTCCACGTTTTCCAGTTGGCGCAATCTTTTACGAAGTTCGGTCTCTTTTAAGTTCAAGCTGGTTTTTAACTGGGCAAAGTTAAGTCCCATGACAATGGATCGGAACAGCAGCAGATAGCTGAGATCGCTGGCAAAAAGCTTTTCCTGTTCTTCGCTGAACAGGTAAGGCTTGGGTGTGTTGTGCTTGCTGATCTCGATTAACTCGTAAAAAGAAGTGCCCAGGCTGGTGGCGATTTCGCTGAGTTCTGACAGGCTCAGCTCCCCCTTGTTAAGTCGTCTTTTGACGGTGGCAGTGGAGACACGCAGTTTTTTTGCAAGATCACTGTACTGAAGACCCTGTTCCTTCATGAGCTTCTTAAGGCTGTCCTTGATTTTGGCTTCTTCGGCTTTCATGGCGCTCCGGTCTATTAAAAAGAGCAAAAATTGACCCTTTTTGTAAGATTTGGCGCAAGAAAGGTCAAAATAAAAGACTTTGATTTCTAATAAAAGACAAGAATTTTAAGCGCCGCAAGCGCCAGGTGGTGGTAAAGTGTCAGAATGAAGAACGCGCTGAATGAACTTCTTTGGATCGAGGAGCTACTGCCCGCAGACGTGCAGTCCGCCTCGCAACATGGGGGAATGGCCTATTATCTTGATATGAAGCTTGTCATGATTTTGGTGGAGGATTCGGCCAGCACCCACGAGCATAAAGGGGTCTTGTATCCTTTTCAGCTTTGGAATGGCTGTATTCTGCCGGTTGAGTACCGTAAGCAGAGTGCTTTTTTCCTGAAGTTCTCGTTCCTGGAAAATCATCCGGCCAACCGGGACTGGTTGTACATCCCGGCAGAGTCAGAAAACTTTGAAGAGGAGGTCCGGCAGTTTGTTCGTGAAATCACCAAAAGAAATCCGCTTCTGGGAACTCCCGTGAAGTTTTCAGGAATGCCCAGATCAAAAGCCCCCGCCGATGAGCCGCGAAAAAAGACGTCCAAACCCATCAAAGCGGATAAGAAACGGGAAAACACTTTCCTTCTGGAGATGCTCAATAAGACCAAGAAGTGAAAAGTGTCAGTTTATCTCTTTTTTGGCCCAGGAGCAGTCTCAAGTGTTGGAAAACACAAGTGTTTACTTTCTCTTGAATATGTATAGTTTTTTCTATACAATAGATGGTGGGCTCAAAACAGAGAAGGAACTTGTATGAAAACAGTTATTTCGCTCTTGTCGTTGCTAGTTTTGACTTTTGCTCCGCTCACCCATGCGGAAGATCCATCAGATCCCGAGGTTGTCCCTGCGGTGGATTTGAATCGTTATGCGGGCCTCTGGTATGAAATTGCCCACTCTCCCAACTTCTTTCAGCGCAACTGCGTCCGTTCGACGGCAGAGTACGGTGTCCTGAGCCCCTTGTCAGTTTCCGTTAAAAACACCTGTTATAAAGAAAACGGGGCGGTGAGTGATATTTCAGGCGAAGCAAAAGTGGTGGATCCGGCTGTTCCGGCCAAGCTCAAGGTGCGATTTAACTTTTTTGCCCGTGGCGATTACTGGATCGTGGACCTTGACCCCGATTATCAATGGGCTGTGGTCAGTGGTCCGAAGAAGAAGTCTTTGTTTATTCTGTCGCGAAAAGCGCCGATGGATGCCCAGGTGTTGGCGCAGATGTTAGAACGACTCAAGCAACGTGGCTTCAAGCTGGATGATCTTATTTACGATCAGTATTGATTTATGAAACTTTTAACGGCGATCACAGTTTTGTTGATGCTTGGAGGGTGTGGGACAATGTCTTCGCAAGATCCGCTGCCAACAGTATCTTATGTTGATATCCCCAGATTTATGGGGGACTGGTATGTGATCGCCAATATCCCCACGTTTGTCGAAAAGGGGGCGAATAATGCCATCGAAACCTATGCTTGGAATGCCAAAGAGGATCGAATTGATGTCTCTTTCCGTTTTAATGCAAAGACGCCGTCCGGGCCGCTGAAGAAGTATCCGCAGAAAGCTTGGATCTATGACAAGAAGACAAATGCAGAGTGGCGAGTTCAGCCGTGGTGGCCGTTGAAGTTTTCCTATCTCGTTGTGGATTTGGCGCCGGACTATTCCTACACCGTGATCGGTGTTCCCAGTCGCAATTACCTTTGGATTATGGCTCGCAAGCCTCATTTGGATGAGGCCGTCTATTCAGGCCTCATCAACAAGGTGAAGTCTATGGGTTATGACACGTCCAAAATTCAGAAAGTTCCCCAGGTCTGGGGAGCGAACTAGGGCAGCTCTTTGAGGTAATCCTGGAACTGTTGCATGGATAAAAAACCCGTGACCTTCCGTTTTAGCTTTAACTCCATTTGATTTGTATTTCGCCCAGCCAAAAGGAATTCAATTTCCGCAGGCAAGTTTCGATCAAGGAAGTTGATGTAGCTAAAAAGACTTTCTTTGGCGCCCTCTTTTTCAGACACAGTGCTGGAAAGAAGCAGGTGGGTGGCCTGATAGCGCAGGCAGGTTTCGCTAAGATCCTTTTTGGGGGTGCTGGGGCCAAGGAACAAAGTTTGAAGTCCTTCAAGTCTGCTAAGGCAGGAAGCAAAGGCGATGCCCATATCGTGCAGATCGCCGTCAGGAGTGGTCATGACAATACGGGACTTGGACTTCTTTTTTTTGCTGTCGGTTTGAACCAGTATCAGTTGCTCTTTGATAAAGGCAGACAGGATGTGCTCCTGTCCCACGGATAGTTGGTTTGCCGCAACCAGCGACCCCATTTGTCCTGCCAAGGGAGTCAGGACGGTCGTCACAAATGCGTCTGGCTTCAGGCTGCGGCGCTTTTTCTGGAGTCGATCGGAGATATCGTCCCATTTAAAAAGGTGGGCTAAATCCAAGAGTTCGTTGATAAAGGTTCGCAGTCGGTCCGGAGGAGTCGGGGTTGCTGTGGCGGCTTCCTGCTGAGGAAGAATTTTCTCCAAATCAGTCAGTTCCAGTTTGGCGATGTTGCCAATCTTATAACCTTTATCCAGGAGGGCCTGCAAAAGACGAGCTTTCTGAATATCTTCAAGCGAATAAATTCTTCGCCCCGTGGAGCTGCGCTTGGGTTTAAAGGCTTTATAACGCGTTTCCCAGCCGCGCAAAGTAAATTCGGAAAGCCCTGTGAGTTCAATCACCTGTCGTATCGAAAAAGAATCCTTCTTAGCCATTGACCTATTTTATCCATGGTCTCTTTAAAATGTATAGAAAAATCTATACAATAGGGTAAAAGTAAGTCATATGGCATGTGTGAGGTGTCAAATGAAGACAGCGGTCATCGGTTCCGGGATCAGTGGTTTGGGGGCAGCTTGGATTATGAGTCAGACGGATGAGGTTCATCTCTTCGAATCTGACAGTCGCCTGGGAGGGCATGCCAACACTGTGTATGTCAAAGACGGCAGTTCTGATATTCCAGTCGACACCGGATTTCTCGTCTACAATGAACTGACCTATCCTCATCTGAAAAGTTTCTTCAAGGAGCTTCAGGTAGAGACTGCCGCCTCTGACATGTCTCTGGCGATTAAAGCTCCTCATAAGGGGTTGGAGTGGGCAGGAACAAGTCTGGACACTGTTTTTGCTCAAAGAAGTAATATCGTTCGCCCGGGTTTTCTTAGAATGCTGTATGATATCACGCGATTTCACCGTGAAGCCGAGACTAACAGAAGCCTGGCGCAAAAGAACGGGTGGACTCTTGGACAACTGATGCACACTCGATCCTATAGTGAAGAATTCAAGCGCGACTACCTTCTTCCAATCGGAGCAGCGATTTGGTCCACCCCGGAGCGCGGCATGGAGCATTTTCCTGCCGAAAGCTTTTTGACGTTTTTTATTAATCATCGCCTTTTGCAAATTAGCAATCGACCTGTTTGGAGAACCGTCAAAGGGGGCTCCGTGGAATATGTCAAAAAGGTGGCGGCGCGAATTCCGTTCGTGCATTTAAACTCTCCAGTGACCGGTGTCGAGCGACGCGCAGGAAAAGTTTTGGTAAAGGTTCGCGGAGAGTGTCTGGAGTTTGACCGAGTTGTCCTGGCGACCCATGCCCCCATTACACGACAAATTCTGGAAAATGTGTCCCCTCTTGAACATCAAGTCTTAGAGGCTGTGAAGACAAGTGCAAATAAAACCTATCTGCACACGGATGCGTCGTTTATGCCGACCAGAAGAAAGTGTTGGTCGTCCTGGAATGTTCTGGGATCCCCGGAAGGTCAGAACCACGAGAATGTTTCTTTGACCTATTTTATCAACAAACTTCAGCCATTGGGGACGGACAAGGATTACTTTGTCACTCTCAATCCGCGCTCTCCGGTTCAGGAAGTTCTTCAGGAGTTCACTTATCATCATCCTCAGTTTGACCAAAAGGCCATTGAGGCTCAGAAGGCGTTGTCGCAGATTCAGGGCCGGGGAGGAGTTTATTTTGCCGGGGCGTGGACCCGATATGGTTTTCACGAGGATGGACTGCTCAGTGCTGTCCGCGTGGGTGAACTGATGGGGGTTAAGCCTCCCTGGGAGGTCTCATGATGTCCCTGCAAATTCTTAAAGGCCATGTCTATCACAGTCGAAGCCATCAGGTGCGACACAGCTTTCGCTATCCCACCTTTGCTTTGCTTTTTCCGCTGCTTGAAGAGGACGCCAGTCTGCAGCTTCTGAAGCGTAAAACCTTCGGGCTTTTGTCCTTGCACTCGCAGGACTATCTTCAGGGCCACAAGGAGTCCTTGAAGGATTCGGTATTTCGCTTTTTAAAGGAAAAATGCCAGTACGAACCTGAAGAGGTTGTTCTGCAGACATTCCCCAGAATGTTGGGATATGTCTTTAATCCGGTCAGTTTCTGGTTTTGCCGTCGGAAGGGGCATCTTGAGGCCGTCTTGTGTGAGGTGAACAACACCTTCGGCGAACGGCACTTTTACTGGATCTGTCCGGCGCAGGGTATAGAAGAGGCGCAGTTTTATCGATCTGAAAAGGTTTTTCATGTCAGCCCTTTTTTCCCCGTGGATGGCTTCTATAAATTTCGCTTTCAGTTTGATAGCAACCGTTCCCGGGTTGAGATCTTTTATTACGATGCGGATGAAAACCTTCGATTTTCATCTTGGATTGAAGGGGCCGTGACGGAATTTGAAAAGCAGTCCCCCTGGAAGTTGTTTTGGAGCTACGGCTGGATGACGCCACTGGTGGTAGTTCGGATACATTGGCAGGCCCTGAGGCTTTGGATGAAGCGAGTGAGTTTTTATAAAAAGCCGGAACCGCCGCGCAAGGAGATCACGTGAGCAAGATGACGTTTAAAACAAAAATTTTGATCAAGCTTCTGGGAAACTCCAAAGGTGCGACACTTCATCTGACCTTCCCGGATGGAACAGTGGATTCGTTCGGATCAGGAGATCCTCAGATTTCCGTTCACGCCAAAACCTGGAAAGTTTTTGATGAACTTGTCGACAAAGGGGATCTGGGACTGGCTGAGGCGATCATTCGTGGGGATCTTGTCGTCGACGATGTCTCTGCTCTGGTGCAGTGGGCGTGTATGAACGAAGATTCCGTGAATCGTCTTCTGCACGGAACCTGGTATGGGACTTTGTTGGCCCGTCTTCGTCACTTGATGAATCCGAACACCAAACAAGGTGCCAAGAAAAACATCATGGCCCATTACGATCTGGGGAACAGTTTCTATAGTCTTTGGCTGGATCCCAGTATGACCTATTCGGCGGGTCTCTTCGCTGATCCGACACAGGATCTGCGGGAAGCCCAGATGAAGAAGTACGATCGAATTATCGATGTGCTTGATATACGACCTGGGGATCATGTTCTTGAGATCGGTTGTGGCTGGGGTGGCTTTTTCTCTAGGGCGATTGAAAGAACCGGCTGTCGGGTGACGGCAGTGATGAACTCGCCATCACAGGCAAGATACAATCGTGACCTTATTGCCAGATCGGGCCTGGGAAATCACATCGATCTTCGTCAGCAGGATTATCGCGAGATCGAAGGGCGTTACGATAAAATTGTCTCGATTGAAATGGTCGAAGCTGTGGGTGAGAAGTACTGGCCCGATTTCTTTGGAAAAGTCAGTGGGTGTCTGAAAGACAAGGGGGCTGCCCTGGTCCAGTCCATCACAATGCAGGATCAGTATTTTGATCAGTACCGTCGAAAAACGGACTTTATTCAGAACTATGTCTTTCCAGGAGGAATGTTGCTGGCACCGAAAGTGTTCGCGGACTATGCCGGAAGATTTGATCTGAAGGATGAAAAGCCCTTTGAGTTTGGAGTTTCCTACGCCGACACCCTGGTGAAGTGGCAACAGAACTTTCAGGCGGCCGAAGGGGATGTGCGCAGTCTGGGGTTTGATGACAGGTTTATGCGCCTGTGGAATCTGTATCTAAGTTATTGCGAAGGGGCCTTCCGGGCCGAGCGTATCAATGTCGGTCATTATCTGATGCAAAAATAAGGAGATCCACCATGGCACTGGGAGTATTTATTGACTGGATGGAACGAGGATGGATTCCCGAGCGGATGGTCCGAGCCGGGATTCGTCAGCTGTGTCGCCAGCGTCTGAAAAGTTTGGAGGTCGCAGACCGAGAGCTTGAGCAAGAGCGCAATTCCACTTACGTCGGCGAACTAAAAAAGTCCGCGATCGCTTTTGCCACCGAGAAGGCGAACCAGCAGCATTACGAGTTGCCGGCAGAGTTTTATGAGCTTGTGCTGGGTAAAAATAAGAAGTACAGCTCTGGTTATTGGCCTGAAGGATGCCACAGTCTGGATCAGTCCGAAGAGGCCGCGTTGCAGGTCACCTTTCAGCGGGCCGAGGTCCAAGATGGTATGAGAATTCTTGATCTCGGTTGTGGCTGGGGATCTGTCTCATTAAATCTGGCGGCACAGTTTCCGAATGCGCAGATTGTGGGGATCTCCAATTCAAACTCACAACGTCAATATATCATGGATCAGGCCCAAAAACGGGGGCTGTACAATGTGACCATCCTTACTGGGGATATCAGTACATTCCAGGCTCCGGACAACTGGCTTGGCGGTTTTGATCGGGTCATCAGTGTTGAGATGTTGGAACATGTCCGAAACTATGAAAAGCTGTTTGAAAAAATCAGTCAGTGGTTAAAGCCTGAGGGTAAGTTCTTCGTACATATCTTCACCCATAGTCGCTATTCATATCCTTTTGAAACCGAAGGTGATGACAATTGGATGGGACGGTACTTCTTTACCGGCGGACAGATGCCAAGTCATCATTTGCTGACCTATTTCCAAAAAGACCTTCTTTTGGAGCAGCAATGGAGTTGGCGCGGGACACACTATCAAAAAACTTCTGAAGCTTGGTTGCAGAACATGGATCAGAACCGGGATGCCATCATGCGGATCTTCCGCGAGGTCTATGGTTCGGCGGAAAGCGACAGATGGTTTGAACGCTGGCGTGTCTTTTTTATGTCGTGCTCAGAGCTCTTCGGATTTGATGAGGGGCGTGAATGGGGAGTCTCTCATTACCTTTTTAAAAACAGACCACGCTAGGGGAATTAGATGGACAATTTTTGGATTCAGATTCTGGCAGCGCTGTTTATCATGTTCCTGGTGATGACGGTCACCTGGGCTTTGGGACGCCGATGGGACAACTATGGGATTGTGGACGTCGTATGGTCCTTGTCGTTCTTTCTGGTGAGCTGTTTTTATTCTTTTATGACTGAGGGCTGGTGGGTCCGAAAGCTTCTGATTTTATCGATTGTGGGGTTGTGGAGTCTGCGGCTGTCCTACTTCCTTGCCCGAAGGATTTATCTACATCATCCCAAGGAAGATTCGCGCTATCAAACCTTGCGCCAGGATTATGGGGCTCACTTGAGGTCTCGATTTTTTCTGTTCTTCCAGTACCAGGGTGTCAGTGTTGTTGTGCTAAGTCTGGTGTTTTTAGAACCACTTCGGAATACAACGGAAGTCTTGTCCTTGTGGGAAGTGGTAGGGTTGGCATTAAGTCTGCTTGCTCTGTTGGGGGAAGGGATCGCTGATGCCCAGGCTCAGAAATTCAAATCCAATCCCGACAACCACGCCAAGGTGTGCAATGTGGGGCTTTGGAGGTATTCGCGCCATCCGAACTATTTCTTTGAGAGTCTTGTGTGGTGGGGATTCTATGTGACCGCTCTGGGAACGGATGGGGCTTTGTACACAATCTATGCTCCATTAACTATATTGTTTATTTTGCTCAAATTGACCGGAATTCCCCCGTCGGAAGCACAGGCTTTGCAAAAGCGGGGCGAGGCCTATCGCCGCTATCAAGCTGAGACCTCGGCCTTTGTTCCCTGGTTCCCCAAAAAAGGAGGATAGACTCACCAGTCCTTTTGCGGCGACTACTCTTCGTACATCATCATATGGTGACCTTTTTTGCCCATCATAGGGCATGCATTTTCACCCATGTTTTTGCAGGCCATTCGCATGTCTGCCTGGCACTCCGAAGGGGATTTAGACGTGCGAAGACATTTCGCCATGTCTTCATGCATTTTTGCCATGTTTTCTCGTTGCAGGTTGCTCCAGTTCACTGTTGGAGCTTTGGGTGGCATCGTGTCCCGGGCAAAAGCAAAAGATGCTGTCAGGGTCATAGCCAGAATCGTGGCGGTTGAAACAAGTTTCATGGTTGTTTTCATAGTCATTGCCCTTTCTTCTTTTTAAAAAAGTCTGTTGCAGACAAATATATTGGCTCAAGAAAGGAAGGGCAGTTTTTTGTGGAGAAGGTGCAAAGAAGCAGGGCTAGGGCAAAAAAAGCGGCACCTTGTGGTGCCGCAAAGGAAACTAAAGAGGTTCCAGACCCGCATAAGGCTCGGGAGGTAAAGTCGGAGCTTCGCGGAAGTTCTTAGGAAGCTCGCCCGTCAGGCTTTCTAAAAAGGCTTTAATCAAAACGACCTGATTATCTGAGAGATCTTTGTTTAGCTGCAATTTTCCCATCCAGCGAATAGCCGTTTCTAAATCCTTGGCAGAAGCATCGTGGAAGTAGGGGGCTGTTTCAGTGATATTACGCAGTGATGGGACTTTGAACACGTAAAGATCTTCATCTTTCTTGGTGACGTCTTGTCGCCCTTTGTCCGGGTTCTTGGATTTGGTCACATTCCAGTAATTCTGGAAGACACCAAATTTTTGCATCGTGCGACCACCCACGGCGGTTCCGTTGTGGCAAGAAGCACAGCCGACTGTGATAAATTCCTGCAGACCTTGGCGTGCTTGTGTGGAGATAGCCTTCACATCTCCTTCCATGAATCGATCAAACGGAGCCCGTGTGGTCAGTGATCTTTGATAGCTGCCTAAAGCTGAAGCGGCGTTTTCTAAAGTCAGAGGTTTTTCTGATTTCGGAAACGCTTTTTGGAACAAGGGTGTGTATCCGGCCAGCTCAAATCTTTTCAAAGCCTCTTCAGTGGAGGAATTTCCGTAGCTGAGCGGTGTTGTGAACGAACGCAAAGCCTGATCTTCGATACTGGTGCGATCGTTGCGCCAGTGAACGATGTCCTGATATTTCAGGTTCAAAATGGATTGAGCGTTGCGCGCGCCTTTGTTGTTGTTAAAACCTGCGGACTGAGCCAGGCGATCGGTGCTGAAGTACTGGGGTTGGTGACAGCGCACACACGTGGTGCTGCCGTCCTTGGACAGGCGATAGTCAAAAAAGATCTTTCTTCCCAATTCAATTTGTTCAGCAGAGATTTTGTCCGGAGCCGGAGCTTTCGCGGGAATGATCCCAAATAGCGCCTTGGCTGTGTTGATAAGTTCTTTGTCGCCCGAAGCGGAGTGAGCGTGCAGTCCTAAGATCAAAACACCTGAAAATAGTAGTGAAGGAATTTTCATCGAAAGCCTTTCAGTTGAGTTGCGATTTTTGTTGGTTTATCGGACAGGAGCATTTGCAAAGCTCTATAGTACATAGATTTTAGGATTTAGAAAGTGGCATTGAGGTTGTTATTCGCTCCCAATACTCGTGTAAATCGAGTTCGACCTCGAGTTTTCTTAGAATTGCGAATACTCCTCCTAATTTCCGGTGCAGAAAAATCAGTTTGTGCGGAGGTGGTGAGAATTTGAGACTCTGAATCAGTTGCCTTGACAGACGGGAGTTGTCTTTTAAAAAGTCATCATTTTTAAAGTTGAACTTTTTCCCGGGTGTGTCATTGAAGAACGGACTCATGCCCAGCTTCATAAGTTCAACAAAGATAAGCTTTGATTCTCGGCTTTCCCGAGCATCCAATAGACCAAAGCTGATGGCATTGTCCAGGATAGCCTCAGGACTTGAGCTGTGGATAGAGCTTAGGAGCTCAACATATTTATTGCGAAAATCCTGCGGGTAATACTTCGAAGCGCCAAAGTCCAAGGCGATAATTTCCGGATGTGGATTCTCACGAATCAGGAAGTTACCAGGGTTGGGGTCAGTTTGAACAAAGCCCCAGACAAAGAATTCCATGATGTAAAGCTCCAGCAGTGTCTTGGCGACGATTTCACGTTTGGCTTTGGCTGGTGCGGTGTCCATCCATTCTTTCAAAGTCAGTCCGGATTCGAATGTCAGGCACAAAATCTTTTGTGTGCTAAGGTCTGACAGGGGCCGGGGAGTTGTGACCTTGGCATAGCGCCAGTTGTGGCTTGAAAAGAGATCGTTGAATTTTTCCAAGGCTTCAGCTTCATTGAGATAATTCACCTCTTGCAACAAAACCTCTTCAATTTCGGTGAATAAATAGTCCAGATTCATGTTTCTGCCGGTGAGAAGGCAGAAGGCCGATATAATTTTCTGAAGTGCTCTGATGTCATTTGTAATGGATTTTTCCAAGTCCGGATACTGAGCCTTAACGACCACAGGCTTACCATCGACCTTGGCACGATAGACCTGCCCCATGCTGGCGGCGGCAAAGGGTTTGAACTGTATGTCTTGCAATCGCTGAAGTTGGGCGGGGGAAAGTTCTTTTCTTAGGGTGGCAGCCAGATCCAGATCGGGACTTTCCCAGACCTGGTGTTGCAGTTGTGACAGGATCTGGATGGCTTCTGGAGGAAAGTAGTCATCCAGATCAAGACTTAAAAGCTGTCCGGCCTTCATGGCGGCCCCACGCAGGTTCCCAAGGCTTTCGGTAAGGATTTTAGCCTGCTCAATGCGTGACTGGATGTCCCCGGAAGTCAGCTCCTTAATACCAATCTTGGTTGCCATTTTGGTTAGTTCCAATGTCCGTTTAAATCGGCTGCTAAATAGGGACCCCATGGCAAACTCTCCTGAAGTTGAGGGCTGGTAATTATTGACTTCCAATTTGGTTCATACTACTATGAACCAAATTGGAGATCAAGATGCAAACGACAAAAGACACGTCTCAAGTTGAAATTACCGTGTTTTATGATGGCCTCTGTCAGTTGTGTTCACGGGAAATTGAGCATTACCGGACCATGAGGGGAGCTCATCGGATCTCTTTTGTGGACATCACGGCGGCAGGCTTTAATGCTCAGGCTGAAGGTTTGGATCCATATAAAGTTCACCAAAGTCTGCATGTGCGGGATTCCAAGGGCAGAGTCTACGTTGGCGTTGATTCTTTTCTGCAGATTTGGTCCCGCTTGGACAAGATGAAAAAAGTGGTGCCCTGGGCGTCTTGGGCTCCAGTCAAGAAAGTGTTGCAGGCGGGATACTTCTGTTTTGCGAAGGTGCGCCCTCTTTTGCCTAAGCGGGATTGCTCGAACAGTCCATATTGTGAATTGAAACCGGAATATAAAGGAAAAAAATCTTAGGCGTCCTGTCGCTGGGGGGTTCGTGGGAATATCAAAATCACTCAAAGAAAAGTTTGCCGGATTTTCCCCCGAAGACAGATCCAGATTGGTGCGCATGGGATGGGAGGATCGAAGCACCTTCGATGCCATCGCGAAGCAGTTCGGACTTTCGCCCAATGAATTTGCTCACTTCATGCGATCGAATTTGGAAAGATCCGCCTTCGATCGTTGGCGTCGGCGTGTGTTTCAGCAAGGGCATCTGAAGAATGAAAAATTAAGGGGATTTAAAGTCATGCGATTTAAATGCTCCAGACAATCAGTGGACGGCATCACCAAAGGTTGGAAGTAGCCGCCGGGGAGGCCCGCTTGGAATATCTGGACTGGAAAACTCTGCATCTGGCGTGTTGCTTCTATCTGACTGGTGTGATCTGGGTCATTCAGCTCACTCATTATCCGGCATTCTCAGTGATTTCTGAAAGCGACTTTGTCAGATTTCATGCAAGGCACACGGCCGTGATGGGCGGGATCGTGGGACCTGCAATGATTCTTGAACTTTTGTCAGCACTGGTTTTGGCGCGCCAGCTTCACATGGGGTGGCTGTTGAATCTGTCTGCTGTCGCAGTCATTTGGATTGTCACTTTTGCCTTGAGTGTACCTTCTCATTCAAAGTTGTCCCGTGGGCGAGACTTGGATGAAATAGACAAACTGGTGCGTGACAACTGGACTCGCACCATTCTATGGACGGTGCGAGCGGCCGTTCTGTTAGGAACTTTATGAGCTTCACGAAAGTCAGCGACATTTCGATTTTCAGAAAAGTGGCGCTGTCCCTGTGGGGGCCCGGAGGGGATCCTTCGGTATACGGCTTTCTTGAGGTGGATGTCACCGACCTGCGGCTGACCTCATCCCCGATGTCGTTGGTCATCAAGGGGCTTGGTGAGGTCATGAA
This sequence comes from Bdellovibrio sp. HAGR004, assembly GCF_055397015.1. NCBI lineage: Bacteria > Pseudomonadati > Bdellovibrionota > Bdellovibrionia > Bdellovibrionales > Pseudobdellovibrionaceae > Bdellovibrio > Bdellovibrio sp. HAGR004. The sequence continues at coordinate 1,046,471 of NZ_AP029176.1, forward strand.
GAAGCACCAGGAGCTTAATTATATTATGCGCTTTGGAAGGTTGTATCGTCGGCGCGACATCAACATTTCAGTCATGGTGAATATTTTTGAACACGGGAAGCATGACCTGTCCTTTGCGACTTTGCGCAAGGTCGACGAGTTGAGTCTTGCAAGTATTGAAGAGCAGTTGTCAAAAGATGCCGCGCAAATCCGACGCCGCGAAGATCCTCATTTGGGTTTTGCTTTAAAGTTGATTCATCGCCTTCCGCATTCATGGACTCGAGTCTTTTTTAGGGCATTTGCTTTTTTGAGTCACGATTTGAATTTAAATCTCTCATTTCTTCGTCTGCCTAAAGATCCATTTGGTTCGGTGATTGTGACCAACGTGGGATCTCTAGGAATAAAAAAGGCCCTGGTGCCACTGGTGCCACTGACTCGCGCGGGACTTTTGGTTTCCATCGGACAAGTCAGTAAGGAAGCTGTCGTGGTCGATGATCGCATTGAAATACGTGAAATCATGCATCTGGGAGTAACCTTTGATCATCGTCTTTTTGACGGAGCTCAGGCCGCGAGAATGATTCGGGACTTCGAGCTGTTCCTGAAGCACGGTGAGTGGTGAACCTGGACGTTTGTCTCGAAGTGAGAAAAACTTTCGACAAGGCGATTAGATATCACATTTTTTGATTAAAAAAAACTTCATCGAAGGTATCATGAACTAATCAAAACATCCGATAAGGTGATTAGTATGGTTATTTCAGATGCACTTCTCGATATCGATCAAGTCAACCAGCTCACAGGGCTGTCCCAGGCGACTTTACGTAACTGGGAAAAACGTTATGGGTTTCCCAAGCCTCAGCGTTCTGAGGGGGGACATCGTCTTTACGATGTAAACGAAGTCAAAAAGATACGTGAAGTGGTAAGTCTTTGTAAAGGTGGAATCAAAATTCTTGAGGCCATCGAAACCGTGTTGCGCGGGGAAGGGGCACCCATTGTTGCCAGTGCCGCAGCAGCCCCTTCCGCTGTCATGGTGGAGTCTTTGAATGAAGGCATCCATCAGGTGCTAAAGGCTCTTTATAAATACGATATGGATCTTGCGGAACAATACCTTTCCCGCCTGGGTATGCGTTTAAGTGAAACCGATCTTCTGGAAATGGTGTATCCGCAGCTTCTTATGCAGGTGGGGGATGATTGGGAAAACTCGCGCATTAATATCGCGCAAGAGCATTTCAGTTGGAACTTCCTGCGCACTCGTCTGTTGAATTACTTTAAGACCAACAAGATGGGTGTGAATCAACCCAAAGTGCTGTTGACGACTCCGTCGGGTGAATTGCATGAGGGTGGACTGATTGTTCTTGCGGCTTATCTGATGTTGAAAGGCTGGCAGGTCTATTATCTTGGTGTAAATCTGCCTATGGAAGACCTGCTGCATGCCTATGAAGGTATTGAGCCAGACATTGTTTGTCTGTCAGCGATCGAGGCCTGGAATATTGAAAAGAATTGGACTGAGCTGGAAAAAATGAAGTGCGTTGTTGTCGGGGGACCTTGTCTTGCAGAACTGAGAAAGCAAGAGCGTCCCGAATCCAAACGCATTTCTCTGATCGGGGGCAGTCTGCATTCGGCGGTGGCTCAGATGGAGCTGCTGTTGCATTCTGCCACATAGAATTTTGGATTTAGGTTTTATTGTTAGTATCACTTTTTAAAGGAGAGCCAAATGGGGTCGAATTTTAGTTTAAAAGCCAGACTTTTGCTTCTTGGGGCTTTCATGTCCGCTATTCCAGTGGCGGTGGGTGGATTTGCGTTCTATGGAATGCGTGAAGTTGCAGGCAGCTATGAAAAAGTCACCGACGGAGTCCTTCCCAATATCGAGTCTGCCGATCAGATGTACATGAGTTTTCGCGGTGTCAGAATCGGTTTGCGCAGTTTGGGCCTGCCGGGGTTGTCCAAAGAACAAGAGGCCGATTTTATCAAAAATGTTGAATCCTACATTGCCGAATATGAAGTGCACAAACAACAATATCTGCGCGTGAACTTCAAAAAAGGTGAACGGGAGCTTTATGAAAAGGTGGATGCGGCCTGGGAGTCCTTCAAAGTCCTGGGTGCTAAAGTCATTGAATACTCCCGCTCAGGCAAGCCCGAAGATCATGCCAAGATGCTTGAAATATTCCTTTATGACTGTCCTAAGGCGGCCAAAGTCTATGATGATGCCATGACCAATCTGGTGGCTTTCCAAAGAGCCACTGGCGGGCAGTATGTGAAAGAGGCCCGTTCCACAACAACAAAAACTGATGCAAGCATGGCGATCATCATCACACTTGGCGTGGTTGCGGGTATTTCTATCAGTGTCTTGTTTGCCTTCTCGCTGTCTAAATCCATTTCCACTGTTTCAGGTGACCTTGCTGAAGGTGCTAATCATGTGACAGATGCTGCGGGACATATTGCACATTCTTCTCAGTCCTTGTCCCAAGCGGCACTCCAGCAGGCCTCTTCTTTGGAGGAAACCGTGGCGACAATGGAAGAGTTAACTGCCATGGTACGTGTTAACACCGAAAATGCGAAGCAGGCGGCGTCCCTGGCCTCTTCAACCCGCGAAACAGCAATCAAAGGTGAAAAAGAGATCACAACGCTGATTGAATCCATTCAGAGTATCTCCTCCGACTCAAAGAAAATTGCAGAGATCACGTCTGTCATTGATGACATTGCCTTCCAGACAAATCTTCTAGCATTGAATGCGGCAGTGGAGGCGGCTCGTGCCGGAGAGCAAGGGAAAGGTTTCGCCGTGGTGGCAGAGGCTGTGCGCAATCTGGCTCAGCGAAGTGCAGATTCTGCGAAAAACATTGCCTCTTTAATTGATGACAGTGTCAAAAAGATCGAAGCCAGCAGCCGTCAAGCTAATCAGGGCGGAGAGGTCCTGTCTGATATCGTGAACTCTGTGAAGAAAGTTGCGGACATTAACATGGAAATCGCCACAGCCAGCGAAGAGCAATCCCAGGGGATCGCACAAATAGGCAAAGCGATGAATCAGTTGGATCAGATCACTCAGCAGAATGCCGCGGCCTCGGAAGAAGCCGCAGCGGCAGCAGAACAACTATCAGCTGAAGCCGTATCTTTGATGGGGAACGTGCGGGTTCTGAGCAAAGTGGTTGCCGGCTGCGCTGCGCAGGGAAAGAGCCCTGCCGAAGAGACACCGTCGGCAGTGAAAGCGGTTGCGCAAGTGAAAAATACCACTTTGCGTGCGGCTTAGTCTTAGGTAAGGAATGGAACAGCGTAGGCAGAACGGATCGCACCTTGGATGCTGCCGCCTCCAAAAGCATCGCCCAGAAGGACAATTCTTGGACCGGTGCTTAAGGACACAAAGGGCGATTCAAAGACTGCCAGAGGATGACTGTAGCGCCATTTTTTCAACTGCGAGTTTACAAGAGTGAAGGAGTCCGAGGGCGCCATCTGATTCAGGATTTCTGCAAAAGAGGTTGAAATTTCCTGAAGCGACATGGTGTCTTCCTGATCAAAACGTTGTCGGCTCCATTCGGGTTGCATCACAACGGTGAAGGCCAGGTTCTGGCTGACTTGTTTTGAAAGTTGGTTGCTGACGGAATAAATTTCTTTTGTCACTTCCTTGAGGTGTCGGATCTGAAGAATATTTTTGTCAGAAGACTGCACGCGAAACAAACCCACCAGGGCGGAGGCGTACTGAATGTCATTCAACTCCGCAGGATAAGGGATCTCCGAGTCCTGCAGAAGTGCCAGAGACTGCGGAAGAGGACTGGTGATATAAAGCTCTTTGCACTCGTAAGTTTGCCCGTTGTCCGTTTCCACACAACACGCTTGATTCTGTTTTTGGATTCGGATGACTTTTTCTTTCAGCCGCAATTGCTCGGGGAAGGTCAGGGCCTTTGGCAACTGGGTCATGCCTTTGGGGAAAGCGATGTGGTCCATCGCCTCAGAGTTAAACCAGACTTTGCCAATTTCCTGAATTTGAGGAAGATCAGGCCACGCCATGGGGTCCTTTGTTTTGACTCGAATAAACTGAGCCCCGTGATCGAAAGCACAATCTTCGCCCCGTCGCGTGGCCAGGCGCCCACCGACGCCGGCGGATTTTTCCAAAATAACGAAAGTCTTGTTCAGAGATTTGAGACGGGACGCCAAGGTCAGTCCCGCCATTCCCGCGCCGATGATAACGGCATCATAAAGTGAATTCACCGGGTCCGTCCCTTTTATTCTTCCTGAGCCTTCAAAGCTTCCTGCGTCCAGCAAGCCAGAGAATCTTCATCGCTTTGGCCGATAATAAAATTCAGTGCGAACTGTGCCAGGGTGATCATCTGCCCCAGCTCTTGCAGGCGGTCTTCTTCAAGGATTGAATCCTGGGGGCTTCTTTTTTGGTGGATCTTGCTAAGAGCCTCAAACTGGTCTTTGGCTTCTTCGATGATTTTTGTTTCACGCTCTTTTAGGATTTTCTTAATCACCGGAATGACGTCTGGGGCGGCGGAATATCTTTTCGTTTTTTTTCCGTCTTCCGTCATCAGGATAAGACCATAGTCTTCTAATTCAGCCAGAGCAGGGCTGACCAGGGCCTTCGAGACTCCAAGACGTTGTGTCAGCTCCGCTCCGCTAAGACTGGTCTTTGACAAAAACACTTGAGTCCAAATCTGGCCATGAATGCGGCGAAATCCCCAGTAGCGTATAAAATCACCGACAGATTCTGAAAGAGCTCGCAATTTGTCGATCTCAGCTTGAGAGGTTGATTTTTTGTCTTCTTTTCGGGATATTTGATTTTTCATTTGGTTCACACTACCATGAACTAAGAGCCGGTATCAAGAGGATAAGGAGACTTTCGTATGATTAAATATCCAATGTCTTTCAAAGTGAGTGCGGAAAGTGCCGAGGGCATTCAGACCTCTTGGGAAAGCAAAGCGCAAACTCAGTCTGCGGGGATCCGTATGTCGATTCCTCCTGAATTCGAAGGTCCCGGGGACGGTTTCAGTCCCGAGGATCTTTATGCCATGGCCTTGCAAAACTGCTTTATTGCCACCTTTAAGGTGTTTGCCGAAAAATCAAGGCTGGCGTATTCGAAGCTGCAAGTGGCCACAGAGCTTGTTGTGGATAGAAACGAAAGTGGCCGCCCTTGGATGGCCCGCTGTGTTCTAAAAGTACAGCTTGAAGGATGCACACAAGTTGAGAACGCCAAAAGAATTCTGGAGCGCACATCAGAAAATTGCATGATCCTGAATTCAGTGAAGACGGAAAAAGTCTTTGAATTCGTGGTGACCTAGAGGATCGCAGGCGATGGGCTGGCCTTGGATCCTTAAGGTGCAAAGTTCTCTGGATCCAGGAACTCGGCGACGCCGGATATTCCGTTTTGCTTGATCGGGAAGACCAGACGATCGGGTTCTCCGGCAGATCCGTTTTTGAAGATAATCTTATTTCCGTAGCATGTGGAGCCATGTGGCAGTGGAAGTTCCACCTCCGTGTAAGGGGCGGTGGCTTCTTTTCTGTAGAGCAGGGAAGGTCCGTTTTCAGGGGCCGAGCAGTAATAGAAGTAAGATCCCCGATAAAAGATCGAAGTGGCATTTTCATTTAAATCAAAAAGTTTTGTTGCCAGGCCACCACCGACTTTGTGCACGGTCTTAAGTTTATTGGCCAGATAGATCCAGTAATTGGTGCCTGCCACGTTGGAATGGAAGGTGGGGCTGAAGGCACCAGTACCAAATCCGAAGAAGGAAGTGTTCAAGGCACAACCCGAGGCCGCCCCATTCGGGCAGGTGGCTCCGGTGGTGGCAGAACCGTTACCGGCAATATGTTTGGAGCTTCCGGTGCTCAGGGAAAACTCGCGAAGGGCGGAGCGATAGGTGTCGGTGCCGTTCCAAGATACGAAGCCGACTAAAAGACTGGTGCCGTTGATGGCCATCGGGGTCGGAGGATAACCCGTCATTCCATTGACGTCACTGTAGTGCAGCGGGGTGGCTGTTTCCCAAGCCCAGGCCCCGGACATCGGAGCCAGGACACTTTCCCATACGTTGGAGGCTCTGTTGAGTCGGCACAGGTTGTAACGATCGCATGTCCAATAGACGTTCCCATTGGTGGGATCCGTCGCAAAACGTCCCGGTGTTGACCAGAACATTCCAATAGGGTTGAGATGGGCCGCCACACCCAGAGGCGTGTTCGAGCCCGGTGCATCGGATCCATTCCCGGCAATGGTTTTAATTCCCGGAGACCCTTTGAAGTCGATTTCTCTGAAGCGCCCCCCTTGAGCATCGAGCACAATAACTTTGTCCGTAGTGCCATGGTCCAAAGAAATCACATCGTTAAGTCGGGCTTCCATGGCGTCGCCACCGTCGCCCGAACTGAGATTGTACCCATAGAGAGTATAAATTCTTCCGTCCGAACCCAGAATTCGAATCAACCCATCATCCATGAAGTAAATCTGTCCTGTCTGAGAAACAAACATGTCGTTGGCAATCACCGGGCAGGACAGGGCCAGGGTTCCATCCCCACAGCTGCTGCGAGCTCCAGTGCCGATGATTTGAGTCCATCCAGAGCCGTTGAACTTTGAAATATGGAAACTCCATGGATTGTTACGATTCAAAGCATAGATCTGACCATTCATTCCCTGAATCATGTAGCCGGGGGTGCAGACTTCATAAGGAACGTTGGGATGCCCACTGCCCAGGGACTGAAGGGTTGTAGGGTTGACATTCGCATAGTGGAAGTTGCTGCAACTGGGGATAGGATGATTCAGGCGAACCAAAGCCTTCGACACAACATTCGAGAAGGGATCAAAGACAAAATTCATGTTCGCCAGTTGCCAGGCACCGATGTCTGTGCCGGCATCGCCATAGTCGCCTGTACCACCGACCCGTAGGGTGTCTACATAAGGTTCAATAGCACTGCCACGATAGACTCTTATGCGGGCTCCGTTGGCACGTGTTTCAAAGGTTTTTTCCGTCTGGAAGTAAATGTCACCGTTAGGCAGGACCAGGAATATCAGATACGGACTTCCCAATCCGGCCATTCGGTACGTGGAGCTGAGTTGAATCTTAACGTCGTGCGGATCGGCCACAAAGTCAGCGCTGTTCGTGCCGACTCTTCCATCATCAAAGGCTCCGATGATGGATTCGATTGTCATGGGGCTGGTTCTTGTATCGATACGACGAATGCGATCAGGTTCGAAAAGCAGAATACGATCCTGGAAGTCGATGGCGATTTTCAAAATACCCTGAGTGGTGGCCTCGCTGAGCAGCCCCCCATCCCCGGTGCTCGTTTCTGTTTTGCGCAGCACCAGCTTTTGCACTCCGTTACCAGGCTCAACCATCAAAAGTCCTCGGGCAATATCGCGGAAGAAAAGAACTCCGTTGCGTGAAACGACAAAAGAACCACTGTCAGGGAAAAGGCCTCGGAAGGCTGCGTTTTTCGCAGAGCCGTGGGTTCCTGGATCTGTATTCCCGGCAATCGCGCGGAAGTTGGGATTGCTGATGTAGACCGTGTTTTTGATAACCGTCTGCTCAATGCCATCCGCCAGCCGAACTTGAATTTTATAGGGCGTATTGACAGGCACAGGTGAATTCCAGGTGTACTGACACACGTCTTCGCTGCCACTGGCGGTGCAACTTAAACCCACACCGGGGGACAGATCTTTTTCGATCAAAGTGTACTGGGTCCCGTCGATGGTGTACCACAAACTGACGTTGGCAGTTCCGGTGAAAACTCGTTGTTTCCATTTCAGGTACAAAGTCGTTCCAGGGGTCGTGACCAGCTCCCACGGTGATGGCTGCGTGGTCGGGTTCGGAGTTTTCGCAACCAGAAGTTCCGCCAGTGTTGGCTGTGGAATCGGAGTGTAAGTTACAGAAATCCGGTCTGTGCCGTTATTCACAGGTCCCGCATTGACCGACACATTCCCGGCCTGATCGCGCACCCAAAGATGCACAATGTAGGTGCCCGTGATCCAGTCGACAAGATGGTCATAGTTTGTCAGCTTCACATTAACGTCAATCGGAACATCAATCCCAGGTGCGTTGAAGGCCACCCAGCATGGATCGGACAACGCGGGTGAAGACGAAGAGTTTTTCAAACAAAATTGAGTGACCGGGGTCTGATTGTCGGAGGCTTCAAAGCTGACCCGTACAAAGGGATTGTAAGTGGTCACAGGGCCCGGCGAATCCAGAATAGTAAAGGAAGAAACCGTGATCACCGGTGGCGTTATATCATAAAGCAGAATGGCAGACTGGCTGTCACTGCCGGTTTGATTGGTCATGTCAGTCAGACTGACTTTGAAAATCGTGGGACCTGCGGTGGCCGGCAGGAACTGATTGTGTTTATAGATCTTTCCATTCACGGCACCAGTTCTGCCGACTGGAGTGGTTGCCAGATTGGTCCAGGTTGTACCCCCGGTTTGGCTGTACTGGATCGTAAAGTTAGCTCCGGCAGGGACATTTCCCTCGGTCAAGGACCAGCGGAATTCATAATACGAGTTCGTTCCCAGGAAGGGCGGAATGGGATCCAGGTGAATTTCAGGGGGCAGAGTATCGTAATCCACAAGGACTGTGGCAAAAGATGGCTGTATGTTTCCGGCGCGATCTCTCACAAAGACTCGCAAATTGCGTGTGCCTTGGGCTCCTGAAACACTTAAGTCATAGTGTGTGGCTCCCGCTGCGGATGTGCAGCTGCTCCATTCGGGTTCACTTCCACTGGGAAGGGAGGAGCTTTCTTTGATCAGTACGTCTTTAATGTCCGCACAGCTGGAAACCGTCATATCCACCGTCCCGATCATCGTGGGGCTGGCAGAGATTCGCGTTACACTTGGAAGAGGCGGTGGTACATTATCCTTGTTCAAATTTAAACTTGCTGTGCTTGAGTTCCCCGCCGCATCTGTAGCTCTGACCTGAATGGTCTTGCTGCCGTCGGCGCCTCCCAAAGACGGAAGTAACTGAAGGGTTCCCACTGCACATGTTTCAGTTATGGGAATTGAGACGTCGCCAAAGACTTCGACATAGGAGCCAGCCTCGCAGGAAACCTCAAGCGCAAATGTGTTCTGATGGTCAGTTCCTGCAAGAGGAGCAAGAAGACTTAATGCGGGTGGCGTGATGTCGTAAATAAAATTTTTCTTCAAACTGGTGAAACATTCGGTGTTGCCCAGGTCGTCCGTAACTCGAAGAGTCAGATAGTATTCTTTTTCAAGACTTAAAGGATTGTCCAGTCCTACTGAAAAAGCACCACCACTGTCTGATGTTGATGAACCCAGGGCGGGTTCTGTGCAGTCATCAGAATCATAAAGGGCAATATGTGAATTGCGCTCCGTGCTGCCGGTCAGTAGGGGCGTGTTGATATTCGAGGGACTGCTGGGGGTCAGCGCCAAAATCGTTGTGGTGTCAACGACGGTGTCCAACAGATAAGAGTACGCGGTTGAACATCGCGTATTTCCCAACACGTCTGTAGCCAGGACTGAATAACTGACCAAGCCATCCAACAATAGAGGATTCGTCGGAGGCAAACGCAAAGTAAATGCTCCGTTGGCTGCCGCTTGGGAATAGTCCAGAACAGGACCCGTGCACCCTGCGCCTGCGTAAAGTTCCATGCGGGCCAGGGCTTCACTGTCCCCAATAAAGGACGGACGTCTTTCATTGCCTCTGGTGTCGGGAAGAACTCGTTGATTTGCAAAGGCCTGCACGGTGCGCTTAATGGTCACCTCGCCCAGACGGCTTGAAGCCTTTGTGTCCTGGCCGTATTCGCCGTAAATACACAGGGTGTGAGTTCCTTCGGGAAGAGTCGTCAGATCCACGCGAAACTCAACCGATTGCGGAGAATGCGCGCCCAGAACATTTTCCGGTGAAGGCGGATTCAGACAAAGAGGATCCCCCGGAGAGATATAGACCGTAATGGTGGCATTGGGTTTGGTGCCGCCTTCAAGTCTTAAAGCTGTGTCGTTGGTAAGAAGCTGCAAGTCTCCGGTGTTGTAATTTTTTGGAACACCATGATCATAAATGGTGATGCTTCGGGGAATAAGGTCTTTCTGATTGAAGAACGAGGTGTTGATGCTGCATGCAGAAGCAAGCAGCATAATAGTCATGACAGCCGTTAAAAGAACGTACATGCGGCTAAACATGAATTTCTTATCGGATTTAGCCGCGACTTCTTTAAGTATCAATCTCATTCTGAGACAGAGGCGGAGATTTTTCTGGTCCAGCAAGGCGAAAGGGCAACCTTTTAGTTTGCAGTGGGGCTTGGCGGGTTCTCTGTCACCTTGGCCTTGATGTACTCGCAGCAACTTTGGATCGACGTCAATTTGGGATAGTCGATTTCCATGATTTCAACATTCAAAATTTGATGAAGATGAATGACAAAGCGAACGAAGTCCAGCGAGTCAATATCCATCTGATCTCTAAATGGTGCCGTGGGCTTTAGGGTAGTCAAATCCACTTCCGGCGCAACGAAGTGCAGATCTATTTGTCAAAGGACTTCTGGGCAATCCTCACGCAACACTGCCACAATAAAAATGCCAATAAGGCGGTAACTAAAGCTAACGAGGCCGAATATGTTAGAAAGTCGCGAGGATGCAGCCCGCTTGCTGCTAAAAAGACTGCTGAAATTTAAAGGGCAAAATCCCCTGGTGTTAGGGATTCCCCGAGGTGCGATGCCGATGGCGAAGATTATTGCCGAAGGCTTAAACGGAGAACTGGGCGCCGTCCTGATTCATAAAATACCGGCACCTTATCAGAGAGAGCTTGCCATTGGATCTGTGGGCTTATCCGGAAAAATCTTTCGTCTTCCGATGTTGGATGCCTATGAAGTCTCTGATTCGTATATTGAGCGAGAATCAAAGAAACAGATAGAAACTTTGCAGCGAAGAAAAAGCATGTTCAACCTGCCTGACCTAAATTGCAATGACCGAATTGTGATCATCGTGGACGATGGCATTGCAACAGGCGCCACCGCGATTGGCGCGATTCAGGAGGTTCGGGAGCAGAAACCCAAGCGTTTGATCTTTGCAGCCGGCGTTGTGGCAAGATCGACCGCCGCCACCATTCGCAGCATGGTTGATGAATTTATTGTGGAAGAAGAACCTGATGGTTTCTTTGCGGTGAGCCAGTTCTTTGTTGATTTTAGCGAAGTGACGGACGAAGACGTCGTCGCCTTGCTGAAGACGGGACCAAAAGAAAGAGCACCCGAAGCCTCTCTTTGAGCTTGAGGAGCCCTGTCAAAGAGCTCCTTCGTGAACCGGAGTTTGTGAGATCAGTAGTTGTCGAGGGACTGAGGTCTTGCAGACTCCTTGTATTTTAAGTTCTTCGTGAACCAGTCCGAGGCCAAGATGGCAACTTTTTCCAGGGTGCCAGGCTCTTCAAACAAATGTGTAGCGCCCGGAATGATCTTCATTTCTTTTTTGCACATCAGCTTATCATAGGCGATTTGATTGAGTTCTATGACATAGGTGTCGTCGCCACCAATAATCAACAGTGTGGGGGCTTGAACATTGTCCAAAGCTTCTGCCGCCAGATCCGGGCGTCCCCCTCTGGAAACAACTGCAAATATCTCGTCAGGGTCCTGGGCTGCGGCAACCAGGGCCGCTCCTGCCCCCGTGCTTGCGCCAAAGTAACCGATGGCAAGGTTTCGAGTGGCCGCTTGGCTTTGCGCCCATTTTTTTACGATGGTAAGGCGTTGCGCCAGAGTTGATATATCAAAGACGTTGGCTCTGTCGTTTTCTTCTTCCGGAGTCAGTAAATCCGTCAGCAAAGTGGCGAGTCCTACTTTTTGCAGTTCTCGGGCGACAAAATTATTGCGCGGACTCCAGCGGCTGCTGCCACTCCCGTGCGCAAAAATGATCAATCCAACGGGGTTGCTCGGGGTCGAGAGAATTCCGTTAAGACGGACATCTTTGTAATTGATCACGACTTCGTGTTCATTTTTGTTTAATTGCGGTCTGCCTCTGTCCATGGCTGACTCCCTTTAAGGTTTATAGGATTTATACTTTAATGACGTCTGCAGATGTTCTCACTATGTTTTTATGCGGAGATGTGATGGTCGGCCGAGGTCTGGATCAGATCCTGGCTTACCCCAGCGACCCTGTCCTGCATGAACGCTACATAAAGAACGCGATTGATTACGTGAAGCTGGCTGAGGCCAGGAATGGACCCATTCCCCGCAAAGTCGACAGTTCGTACATCTGGGGTGAAGCCTTGTCTGAGTTAAGTAAAGAAGATCCCCAGGTGCGCATCGTAAATCTGGAAACCAGTATCACAACGAGCAACCACTGGGCTGATAAGGGTATCAACTATCGGATGCATCCTGAAAATTCGGATGTTCTGACGGCGGCGCAAATTGATATATGCGTTCTGGCAAACAATCACATTTTGGATTGGGGAGAAGAGGGACTTATTCAGACCCTACAGACTTTGCACGGACGCGGAGTAAAGACAGCGGGGGCTGGGCGGACAAGGGAGGAGGCCATCGCTCCAGCCGTTGTCGATCTGCCTTCGCGGGGACGGGTTCTGGTTTTTTCTATGGCCACTGAATCCAGCGGTGTGCCACCAAGTTGGGCTGCCGGCAAAAACAAGGTCGGGGTGAACTTCATCAAAGACTTTTCGGCGGCGACAGTTCAATGGCTTGGGCAGCAGATCCGCAGTCACAGAAAAGAGCGGGACCTTGTCATAGCCTCGATCCACTGGGGAGACAACTGGGGCTACGAGGTTGATGAAGAGTGTTCCGCCTTTGCGAGGTCGTTGGTTGATGTCGGTGTGGATGTGGTTCATGGTCATTCTTCCCATCACATCAAGGGTCTTGAAGTCTATCGGGAAAAACTGATCATTTACGGATGTGGTGATTTTTTAAACGACTATGAAGGGATCCGTGGTTTTGAAGAGTATCATGGCGAATGGCCCGTAATGTTTTTCCCCAAGGTCGATATTCTGAGCGGAAAACTTGTGAGTCTTCGCCTGGTGCCACTGCATCTAAAGCAGTTTCAGTTGTCCAGGGCGACACTGGCGGAAAGCACCTGGATCAGAGATGTGTTAAACCGTGAAGGTCAAAAATGGAATACACAATTCTCGGTCGGAAAAGATAGGTCCGTGAAAATGACATGGTGATTTCACGGATCTTTAACTTTTTCAAATCATCAGTGCTTCAAATCAAAAGAGCTATGGCTTTCTCTGTGGGGTTGTCCAAGGGCGGTCCTCACAAACTCAATCATTTTGTAGATAGGGGAGGTGTAACTTTCCCAGTATTCCACCGTCTGGACATGGACTTTCATAAGTTGAATGTTCGGATCCCGAGGGCCTTGAGGGAACCAGGCTTCGTGGGGCTTTTGCCATAATTCACGAACCAGGTCACGATCTTCGGTGAACTCGACTGTGCCGTTGATAGAGACACATTTGTGTTTGTCAGAGTACGTCAGATTGACGTCACCATGTTTTTGCAGTTCTTGATACTTAGGCGAGTTTTTCGAGATCAAAAACCACAGGCTTCCGTCAAAGTCCAAATCTTGAGTCACTAACGGGAAGCTGCACAGCTTATTGTTGTCACTAAGGAAGGTCATCATGGTGACCGGGAAACCTTTGATCAGGTGATCCACTTTTTCCATTTCAGCAGTATAGTCGATATAAGGTTCTTTTTCTTCCACGGTGGCCTCCCTGTTTTCATAAGGTTCGTGCCAGTCAAGAAGGCATGCAAGATGTGCTTTGGCATGTATGCAGCACCCAGGGAAAAAACAAACCCTGGATGTCTGACTGAGTTCAAGAATTTTTAAAATTTTGTAGATAGTCTATCAAGAACCACAAGGAGACTATCGCGGAAATCAAGGAGATCCCGAAATAGGTCTTTCGATTTTTTGGGTCCTTTTTTGCATCATGATAGAACGAAGTTGAAGTCATGGCTATCAGAACAAAGTCCGCAGGCAAAGGCACTCGTTTTAAAAATCCGTACCCAATAAGAATGATAATTGGAACAAGAATCGCAATGTGAATGGAAAAGTTTAGAACTGGTTCTCTTTTTGTGCTCATGGGGGCCTCGCTTAGTTTCCAAAATTGGATGGTATTGGGTTGATTTTATGGTCTCTGTTGCGTGGATCTGTAGTTGTAATGCCACGATTCATCAAGCGATCTATATCAATTATCTTCAAATCACTGAGTTCATCTTTCTTCTCTTCCTTATTGGGTGTGACCTTCCCCCTAAGACCTAGCCAGTTTTGAGTTCGCTATTTACCTGCTTTGTTGATCCTTTACTTTTTGCATACTCTGAAGGTGTAAGACCGTTAAGACTCGAATGCGGTCTGTAGGTCTCGTACTCCGTTTTCCACTTCTGCGTCAGAACCCTTGCCAAGTCCAAATTGTCGAATAGATTTCTATCCAAACATTCTGCTCTGAACTTGCCGTTCAAAGATTCAATATATCCGTTCTGCTGGGGTTTTCCTGGTTCAATAAAGTGCAATCGGACCCCATTTAACGTTGCCCACCGCTGCAGGCTCCTAGAGCGAAACTCAGGACCATTATCGACCACCAGCGTTTGTGGCTTTCGGCCAAACATTCTCAGGCGTTCTAACGTCGCTGCCACATCAACACCTTTAAAGCTACTTCGGACCACTAGGTCCGGCATCTCACGCGTACAGTGGTCAACCATCGTTAGGAACTTAAGTTGTTGATTGTTTGCTGCGCGATCATGGACAAAGTCCATCGACCACACTGAATCTGCCTCCTCGGCCTGCGGGAGTGCCAGTCGTAAGTGACGAAGTTTTTTACGCTTCTTTTTTATCCGCAATGATAGTTTTTCCTCTCTGTAAATCCGCTCAGTTCTCTTTTTGTTGATCGGGGCCTCATTCTCCCTGCGGACCAGGTAGTGCAGCATTGGATGACCGTAAGCGGGATGCTGGGCCGCTAGCTCCTTCATGCGCACTCGAAGATCCGCATTGCGATCAGGCTTCTGCTGATACCACCAGGTGTATCGATTGATTTCAAATATCTTGCAGGCCCGCCGTGCCGTAATTCCATGGCTCTCAATCGCTGCGCGCGCAAGAACCTTTCGCTCAGAGGGCCTTCCTACTTTTTTCCCAGAGCCTCTTTCAGAATCAAGTTGTCCAAGGACAGATTTGCAATAAGCTTCTTCATTCGGGCATTTTCTAGTTCAAGCTCCTTGAGGCGTTTGGCCTCGGTCGTGCTCATAGAGCCGTACTTCTTTTGCCACTTATAGAACGTTGCATCTGACACCTTGTGCTGGCGGCAAAGATCTTCCACTGACTTCCCCGCATTTCTCTGACCCAAGATTTCAATAATCTGCTCTTCTGTGAACTTACTCTTTTTCATCGAAAAACCTTCTTCTGCCCGTTTTTTGGGCGTTTATATCAGGCTTTTACGAACTTTCAAGTGGCTTGGTTTATTGGGGGAAGGTCAACATCATAAGGATCAAGCCAATTGCTATTGGAATCGACGTCGTTCCGATGCTCATTTGATTTAGTGTTGGAACAACTCCAGGTACGAAGTATCCGAGTGCAATTCCCACGAACATTGCGAGAAAAATCCAAAGAGTTAAAAAGCGATCTAGAAAGGAAAGTCTTTTGGGGTTCATCAGCATTTTCCCTCAAAACAATCGGTAATGCGACAGCAAGCCACGGCTTCTTTGCTCTTTGCGCATGCGCGGTCGATTTTTTTCAGCGCAGTTCTAATTTTTTCTAAGTCTTTTATTTTTTCTTCGACTTCTTGAAGCTTCAGCTCGGCTAAAATTTGTACGTCGCCACAGGTTGCTTTGGGATTGGTATTTATGTGTAGAAGGTCTTGAACTTCTTTAAGGGTAAACCCGAGCTCTTGCGCGCGTTTGATAAATCGAATGCGCTGCACATCCTCGGTTGGGTACTGTCTAAAGCCGGTTTTACCTGAAGGTTTTTTAATAAGGCCTTTGCGTTCGTAGAATCGAATTGTTTCTACTCCTACTGAGGCTTCGGCTGCTAATTTGCCAATAGTGTATTGTTTCATATATGAAGCTTAAACTCCGTACTATGGTACGGAGTCAAGATTAATAAAAACATCGGTCAGAACGAAATAATGGAAGGTCAGCCATGTTTTGGGGCACAGCATTTATTTCTTAAATGTGCTTCCGCTCGAGTGATGAGCATTGGATCAAATATGAGGTAAATGTGCAGGGCAGCGACTATAACCGCGCCCGGAAGTACTCGCATTACGATTAGTTTTGAAAGATCAGGAACCTCTGCGTATATTGTTGCGTTCAGATGCCATGCCTCATTCGGCAAAGCTGCGAATGCCAAAGTCAAAGCCGCCACCCTTAATGTTGTGAGGGTGATATGTACGAGATATTCATTTGATGGCAAGCCACCCAAGGTCGCCCTACTTTTGTTCTCATTCAGAACATCGAGTACTTCAGTTATTAGATCAAAAGCGAGTATGACTAGGGCAATCCATAGAATGTAACTTTGCAGTCCAACCCAATATACAAGAACGACGGTGGGTACAAATAGCACAGCTCTAAGAGTATGGGTTATGTGCTCGAACTTCGAATCTGTACGTTCTTGCAGTCGAAACTTCCAAAGGTGATAGTAGATTCCATCGAATGCTGATAGCAAAAGGAATACTAATAGTACCCAAGAGCTTGCAATCATAAGTGTGTGATTCATGGGAACTCCTCTTATGCGTGCATATATATGCACGCATCTGGATAAATTTTTACGGACAACAGTCTTTAATTGCGCGATCTACTTTTTGGAAAAGAGCATACACTTTCGTCCGGAAGCCATCGGCATCAATTTCAAAAAAAGAATTGCGCGAAATTTTTTCGTGCTTAAGGAGGCCAGTTTCCACCAAGTTGTGGAGGTGTCGCGAGAGGACTGAGCGATCCTTCTTGATACATTTTGCAACTGTTGCGACGTCAGATTTTCCATTGATCAAAAGAAACTTCAGGATTTCTATGCGAACAGGCTCGGCCAATGCTTTGAAGAATTGAGAATCAAAGACTTCTACGAGATCTTTTAAAGCATTTTGTTTTTTTTGGGTTGCTGTCATGCTTAACAATATGTGCATTTAAATGCACATGTCAAGTTTTGACAAATCTGGAGCGAATTTGAGACATAACGATGTGTAAATATAATCTCGCTCATTGCTGAGGTCGTAAATGATGCGGGGCTCAAGGGAACTCTGTCGTCCAACTGATCCAATTGCTTAGTAAAGAAAAGGAATTCATTCCATTGGTTAAATATACTTAGTTATCTCTTTGATCTCGTCTAAATCTATATCTTTGTGGTTCCCATCCAGACAATGTTCAATATGTTCGTGAATGTAAACACTTTTTGCCGCTGAAATTGCTTTAGCCACGGCATGAATTTGTCTAGCAACATCAACGCATTCTCGTTCCTCTTCAATCATCGCAATAACTGTTTCGAGGTGTCCTTTTGCTCTTTTTAATCTTTTGGAGACGTCCTCATGACCTGCGTGTTGCTTTTTGTGTGACATATCCCTATATATCCCCCCCTGGGGGATAGGATGTCAAGAGGTATGGGGCAGATATTTAAAATTGAAACACAGTTACTGTTGGGACGACTACTGACCCGTTCAGGAGATCAGGCTTGGGACTTCGTTGTGCCATTCGCGTTGCTTCATGTTTTCCCGGGTAAATTGCAGATAGCAGCATTCTATTATTTGATCATCAAGATCGGCATATTCCTCCTAACAACTTGGGTAGGTAAGTGGATCGATTCAAATCAACGTCGTAAAGTTGTTAAAATAGGAGTGTGTGTCCAATTTTTTGCAGTTTTAGGTGGTATTGTTTGTTTTTATCTTCTGGATCGTTCAGTTCATAACAAGACCATTTTCCTAGAAGGTGCAGTTGTAGTAGCTCTTTTCGCATTCCTTTCCTTTTTTGGCGTTTTGGCTTCATTGGGTTCCCTTATTACGGATATATCTGTCGGAAATGATTTAGCTCCTGCCATGATACCTGCCGATCGGTTGACTCAGTTTAACAGTTGGTTGCGTCGAATAGATCTAGGAACAGAGGTCGGAGCCCCAATAGTTGCAGGTATTTTATTCGCTCTCGAATCTCCAAATATTCATTTGTTGGGTCTTGTAATCGTAGCTTTATGGAACTTAGTTTCGTTTGTTCCAGAGTATTTGCTTCTTCTAAATGTGATACAGGAATCGGGTCTTCATATTAAAGAAACTGGTACAGCTAAACGCTGGAAAGACCTTTTCCATTTTAGTTTTAAAGAGGCTATTTCTAGGCCTATTTTTTGGTTGATCTTTAGTTACGTGTTCCGTTTCACTTAGTTTGACCGGGTTCGTTTCAGATACTTTGACCACCTGATTTTTGAGGGTTTATTGGTCTTTCTACTCGCTGTCAATATCGTTGAAAGTTATTCGTCCCTTCATGCGGTGACTGGGGCCTTCAAAAATGCAAATATGGGCATTCTCGAACATCCTGTCGATGGCAGCACTTGCCAGGATCGGATCGGTAAAAACTTGTGGCCATTCTTCAACGTCGCGGTTGCTGGTTAAGATCATAGCCGAATTGTGCTTGCGTCGATCAAATAAATCGAAGATCTCCTCACTCACGTCTCGTGGCATTGTTACGACGCCCCAGTCATCCAAGATCCATAGCTTTGATGTTAGAATTTGTTTGAATAAAACATCGAGCTTATTGTTCTCGCGCGCTTTACGGATCTTTGTCCCAAGTCTTTTTACACTCGTACAAAAAACACTGTGACCAGCCTGCGCAGCGCTCATCCCAAGAGCAATCGCAAGATGACTCTTGCCCGTGCCGGGACTTCCCAAAAACAATGCAATTTCGTTGTTCTCGATAAACTTTAAATCTTTCAGATCCTCGATTTTTTCGCGCGGGAGTTTTTTATTGAAATCCCAATTGAACTGCTCAAAGCTTCTTCGCTCTGGGAACTCCGCTTTCTTAATCCTTTTTTCTACGGCGTTATCTGCCCTTGCATCTAATTCCGTGGATAGAAGCTCACTGAGCCACTTAAGATCCTGGCTGCGTTTTCCTTTTTGAACTAAACCCTCGATCTCTGCGGATGCCGCGGGCATTCGTAACTGCTTTAACTGATCGCGTATCACATCTATTGTCATAACTGTCTTTCCTTTCAGTGGGCCTGGTTGCTATGAACCAGACGTAAATGGTTTTTATACTCACTCATGTCGCGCGCAAACTTACCTCCCACCGTCTGCGCGGATAAAACCTCCTCATGACGAGGAGCTTTGGGTTTTGGCTTTGCCATAATATTCAATAGTTGATGAACTGTTTTTAAATTTACCTGTGATAACTCCAGCGCTGAAAGGCAGGCCTTGTCGATGTCGGCATTGCTGTACTTCTTGTTCAGCGTCAGAAGACCCCATACGCTGCGTGTATCAACAAAACCTTCGCCTCGAGCCAAAATAATTCCTACAAAGCGCTCAACATTGACGCCGATAATTTTTGCTTGCTTCAGATAGTGACCATGATCTTGAAGAGTCTTCTCCCAAGACTCCTTGTAATGATCTTTACAGGCTTTACTTGTGAATTTATCTTGGATGCGCTCGTAAACTTCTAACAGTCGACCGTTGCAGTAGATACTTACTTGAACTGAATTACCAATCACCAAAGCTATTTCGCCTTTGAGTCTTGTGTCTACTCGGTAGTACTTGTTTGCAAAGCGAACATAACCATCAGACCTCACTGTTGAGCGAGTGATGGTTTCCACTTCGTAGCGTAATAAAGGAAGAGGCTTTAACAACGAGGCTTCATCGTTAAGAAACACATCCAAAGGTTTTTGTAGGTGAGTCCCGTGCTTTCTCTCATTGGCGATACTCATCTTTTTATTCATGTGTGACTGTGCGCCGCTCAGTGAATATTGGGACTTATCGTAGGATTCAAAAAGGCGACGCTTCATTGGAACCATTCGCTCCACTTTGCCTTTTTTCTCTGGAGAATAAGGCGGCAATGCCTCGACAACGAACCCGTAGTGCGAGGCCAGTCTTTCAAAGGCCGGGTTCAACGTCGGCTCGTGCTTTGATGCCTCATGAACAAAGACTTTGGGATTATCAGAAGTCACTTTACGAGGGACTCCGCCAAGTTCCTCAAACATGCTTATTAAAACTTCGGCAGTTGTTTCAAAGTCGAGTTTCTCTACAACTCGGGCCATCTCGTAACGAGAATGCCCAAGAACGCCAACGAAAATCCAAATTGTTTTTTTCTTTTTTGTGACAGGATCGACGACGTCAAAGAGCTTTCCCCAGTCCACCTGCAGACATTCCCCCGGTGAGTGAACAAGCTCCATCACATTGCGCGCAGGTGCGGATCGCATAAGTTTGTGGCGGTGAATGTAGCGGTAGAAGTTAGATCGCGGGACAGAGAGCGGAAGCTCTTCAAAAATACTTTGCGGACTCCAGCCAAGTTCAATGCGCTCCTTGATCCATTCGCGCTTGGGATCTAAGATGGCATCCGTTTCAATGGCCTTCTCGCTGCGACCATCGCGCAGCGGAAACAGCGCCTCTGGGTAAGGTGGGATTTCTTTTGAGGTTTTGCAGTAGATTTTCTTCTCTGGGTTTGCGACGGCTACATAGCCATGCTCTATCGCCTGGTCGCGGATTTTTATGACGTAACCTTTGCCTTTACCAGTTGATTTAGTCAGTGCGGTGAGTGAGTGTCCTTCGCGAAGGCCTTCGACGATTTTTCGGTCCACTGTGATTTTCTCCAAGTCCTTTTTTCTGAGTTTCCGCATGCGTATTCCTTGCTGTAGTCTGGTTGTTAAACCAGCAGCTTAGCGCATGGGATCAGATGGAGAAAATGTGCTGAAAACGTAAGCAATTGCCCGGTCAAATTAGGTGGGATTTACTTCCCCCAAAGCCGGTCCACTTACGTGGGATTTGCCCCCCTTGAAACCGGTCAAACTACGTGGGATTGGACAAGTTACGCACTGCTTTGGCTTTCAGTATTGAGTCCTCATGGCGTACTACTAGCCGGATATCTGAAAGATAGGATGAAAATGCCAGAGGCAGAAATTGGTCTTTTCCGTGGTCTTGGAGCTGTTTTTGGTCTTATCTCAACTGTTACGTTTCCATACCTCGTCAAAAAAATGGGCCTTATTGAAAGTTCAAAATTACATCTCGCATTTCAGGGGTTTATTTTGACTGTGGGAATATCTGCTTTCGTTGTG
Source organism: Bdellovibrio sp. HAGR004 (assembly GCF_055397015.1). NCBI lineage: Bacteria > Pseudomonadati > Bdellovibrionota > Bdellovibrionia > Bdellovibrionales > Pseudobdellovibrionaceae > Bdellovibrio > Bdellovibrio sp. HAGR004. The sequence goes on from NZ_AP029176.1 coordinate 1,067,565, forward strand.
GAAGTATCTGGCAGTGTTTATATTTTTCTAACTTGCATTCTTTTGTCCCGCATTGGCCTCTATGGATTTTCCAACGGTGAGTTTGAGCTTCGACAAAGACTGATCCCTGAGAGGAAGCGTGGTGAGTTGAACTCACTAAGCTATTTGACTACGACATTGGCAACTTTAGTGTTATTCGCTGCCAGTAGCTTGCTATCTAGTACTGAAGATTTTAAATATTTAGTATTTGCTTCCCTTGCAGCTGTATTGTTTGCGAATGTGGTTTTCTTTATGTGGGCGAAGGGAAACAAAGTATGATCGCAGAGAATAATCATGCGCAGATTGAGGAAGTTCAGTCACCTCCGGGATTGAACAAGTGGCCTATTTCTGAAACCAAGAGCTCGTCGGGTAACTACCTCTTCGAAAGTCCAAAGTCGCCCATCGCAAATGCAATCTACCTGCATTGCGGTTGATATTTAGTAAGTTCTGTCGACCTGTCGTCATGCATAATGTAAGATTACAAATAAAACACTTGAAAGTGCTTTTCGAGAGGTCTAAGGTCTGAGTCGTGAACCGAAAGTATGCGAGAGTCTTTTTAGGAGCTTTGGTATTCTGCCTTCTAGCTGTGTTAGTTGGAAGCTCGGTATTTTTTCATGCTGATGACTTAAGAAATAGTGATCAGGTCAGTGCCTCGTTCAATCAGATTCATAATGATAAAACGCCATGCAGTTCTGAAGATGCAAGCGATCCTTGCGCAAATGGGTTTTGCCATTTGGGTCACTGTGCAAAGCTGGTATTTCCAGCGACAGTTCTTTTCTCGTTTGAGATTAAATTACACGAGCCAATAGACTCAGAGACTCAAAGTGCTCTTGAGCGCGTTCTCGAGGGGCCATTTCAGCCGCCTCGAACTATCTAAATAGTTTTTCTTCACTTAATAAAATCCAAATAAAAATTTAAGGTGTGTTTATGTCTACATGTTCGAGACTGGCCATCGCACTGGTTTTGATTCCTGCGGCAGCATGGAGCAAATCGGGTGCCGAGTGTGGTCCTATGGTGAATTACAAACAAATTATTGCGTGCGCGGAAAGTAGATCTCCTGACGTAGTAAGAGCTTCACTTTCAGTGAAGGAAAAAACTGCCCTGACCGATGTTGCGGCACAATTTCAAAACCCGGAGCTTTCGGTAGTGTCATTGACAGGTGAAGTTGATTCAGAGAAGCGAAATGAGACAGATGTCTCCTTAGCATTTCCTATTGAATTGGGTGGTAAAAGATCTGCCCGTAAAGCAATTGCAGGCGCGGAAGCTTCCAAATCAGAGCTCGAGCTATTTCGGGCTAAAGCAGAAATTAGGAAAGCAGTCTTCCTTAAATTAATTCGATTGCGACAAATTGAAGGAGAGCTAGATCTTGTCGATGAATCTCTCCAGACCTTCACAAAGTTAGTGAAACAGTATGAATCTCGTCCAACTCTTTCACCAGAACAAGAAGTAACCTTGACGGTCTTTAAGATCGCAAAAGGTGAGTACAGCTTTAAGCGTATGGAGTTTGAAGAAGAGCTCTCATCTTTAGAGGCTTTTTTCAAGGTTACTATTGGACTGGGATTGGAAAGCGTTAAAAAAGCTCTCCCTCCTCGGATTGAAAAGTGGCCGACTGCCAGAGCTGACAATCCCGACATAAAGAATTCGCCGTTAGTATCGTTATATGAGGCTGACATTCAGGTTGCGAAGGGTGAGTTGAGCAAGGCCCAAAGTGAGTCATGGCCAACGATGAATTTAGGTCCCTCTGCGAAATTTTCGCGTGAGAGTGGTCGAGATTTTCAGCAATGGGGCGTAAATCTTAGCTTGCCGTTGCCTTTGCTAAACGTAAATGGCGCAGGACGAGCCGCTGCAAGCATCTCAGTACAAGCGGCGGAGCAAAAGCGAGACCTTGCCGTTCAGAAGTTGGAATCAGAGCGAGCTTCTTTAAATAAGTCTTATAGAAAATCAGTGGTCGCACTGGAGGAAACGCCGAATGGGCATACGCTTGAGACTAAGCACAAAAAAGTAGAAGGCTTATTTTTAAGAGGACTCGTTCCAAGCTCTCTTGTGATTGAGGCTCATCGATCCCTGGTGGATTTTGAAAAAACTCGAAATGAGCGAGAAATGAGAGCTGTTGAGTCTTATTTGGACATTCAAGTGATTGATGGCGATGTCGCGGGGTTAGATATATGAAAAGTTTTGCTCTAATTATCTTATTTTTGTTAGGTGGTGCCTTGTCTTTAGCTAAAGAGAATAAGGAAAAACATCAGAACCAAGAGGTTCATAAAGAGGTCGGAGATCATCATGAGGAAAAGGGTGAAGACGATCACGACCACTCCGATGAAAAAAAGGATCATGAGGAAAAAGATGGTGAACGCCATGAGGGTCATGAGCATGAAGGTGGCGAGCATGAGGAAGAAAACTCAAGCATAGGACCTGATAAAGGGATCACCATATTTAGTGCAGCAGATGGATTTAAATTATCTCCAGAAGCTATAAAGAATTTCGAACTACGGACAATTAAATTAAAAAATGTTGAACCTTGGAGTATTCCAACCTCGGCCGTTCTTTATTCGGGCGAAGAGATTAATATTTATCGAGTGCGCAATGGCTTTTATAAAAGGATTGATTTTTCAATTGTGTCGAAGAGCGAAAAAGAGCTGAAGATTAAAACTTCAGAGCTAAAGCCAGGTGACGAGGTTGTCACTCAAGGTGTCGCATTTCTTAGAACTGCTGAAATTGTTGCAACTGGCGGAGCCCCCGAAGGGCATAGCCATTAAGGTTTAAAGTCATGATTAATAAAATAATTCATTTTTCAGTATACAATCGCACGCTAGTTTTATTGTTCACGGGAATACTGGCGTTCGCAGGTTTCTATTCATTTCAGCATCTTCCTATTGATGCCGTTCCTGATATTACTAACAACCAGGTGCAGATTAATACAACGATTGAAGGCTTAGCGCCCGAGGAAATTGAGAGGGCCATTACCTTTCCTGTTGAGTCTTCAATGAGAGGAATTGCAGGTGTTCTTGAGGTTCGGTCAATCACTAGATTTGGCTTGTCTCAAGTAACTGTAGTTTTTAAAGACGCAGTTGACGTCTATCGTGCACGTCAAATGGTTACGGAAAGATTGCAAGGCGTATTGCCAGAGCTTCCCAAAGGCGCTGAAGCGAGACTTGGCCCGATTTCGACAGGTCTTGGAGAGATATTTCAGTACACGTTGGATTTTAAAAAACCTGCAAAAAATCCAGAAGAGCGTCTGAAACAGCTTATGGAGATTAAGGCGCTTCAAGACTGGTTTATTAAACCGAGACTCTTGACTGTTGAAGGTGTTGCAGAAATCAATACGACCGGAGGGTACGAGAAGCAATATCACGTACAGCCAAACATCAAAAAGATGGCTTCTTATGGAATTCATTTTGAAGACATTGTGGAATCTCTTGAGAAAGTAAATAAAAACGTTGGCGGTGGTTATATTGCACAAACCGCAGAACAATTCTTAGTCCAAGGAGTTGGTCTATTTAAGTCGGCCAAGGATATTGAAAAAGTGCCAGTTAAGCAACTCGACTCTTTTCGTATCATTCGCATCGGAGATATTGCCAATGTTAAACTTGGAAAGGAACTAAGAACTGGAGCTGCGACTCACAATGGTCGTGAGACTGTTTTGGGCACAGTCATGATGCTTCTTGGAGAGAACAGCAGAACTGTTGCTACCAGAGTTAAGGACAAGGTCGATGAGATCAGAAAGACACTTCCTTCTGACATTGATATGGTGACCGTTTACAACAGGTCGGATTTAGTAAACGCGACTCTGGGCACGGTTGAACACAATTTGATGATGGGTGCCACTCTTGTAATTGTTGTATTGTTTTTGTTGATTGGAAATATCAGGGCAGCAGTTATCACGGCCGTTACAATTCCATTATCGCTTTTGGCTACATTTCTAATAATGAAGCCTCTAGGAATTTCTGGAAATTTGATGAGCCTTGGCGCTCTGGATTTCGGGATCATCGTAGATGGAACCGTCATTCTTATTGATAACTGTGTTCGTTATGTTCATGAAAGAAGTAAAGAGTATGGCCGTAAACTGACTAGAGATGAGGTCCAAGCTGCTGTATACGAGGCAGCCGTTGAAGTCCGTGTTGCGGCTGGATTCGGTGAGTTGATCGTCGTTGTCGTATTCCTTCCTATTTTTGCTTTGACCGGTGTTGAAGGAAAAATGTTTGCGCCTATGGCTGCCACGTTTGCAATTGCAGTAGCGTCTGCGTTGGTTTTGTCTTTCACTACGGCTCCAGCGTTGGCATCCCTGATCCTAAAAGGGAATGCCGAAGACAAAGAACCTAAATTCATGGAATGGATTCGCAAGGCTTATCAGCCATTGTTCGAGTTATCATTTAAACATCGGGTCGCCACCCTTACGACTGCAGTTATAGCTGTGATTGTTGGTGGAGTATTGTTTGCAACTCGAGGCGCAGAGTTTCTCCCTCAACTTAGCGAAGGCTCCTTTGCATTCCATATGATTCGTCCAGTTAACTTGAGTCTTGATCAGTCGATTGCCTTTCAGCAGAAGGCCGATCAGATTATTAAAGATTTTCCGGAAGTTGATAATGTTTTTTCCCGTATCGGAACCAGTGAAGTGGCGACCGATCCCATGGGAGTTAACATCTCTGATACATATATTATGCTCAAAGATAAATCTGACTGGCCGAAGTCCAATAATGGCAAGCGCCATACTTATGAGACATTGGTGAATGCTTTAGTAGCGCGACTTGAAAAGGAACTTCCAGGTCAAAACTATCTGGCATCCCAGCCGATTCAAATGCGTTTCAACGAATTGCTTGAAGGCACAAGGGCCGATGTTTCTGTGAAAATCTTTGGCCCCGACTTGCAAACCAACATGAATTTAGCAAAAGAGGTTCAGGGGATTGTCTCGAAAGTACCTGGAGCAGGTGACGTCGAAGTTGATCTAGCTGGAACAAGTCCAGTACTTAGAATTGAACCCAATGAAGAGGCTATTAGGCGATATGGTGCCAATACATCTGATGTTCTAAGTACTGTGTCAATTGCGCTAGGTGGGCAGGAGAGTGGATTCCTTTATGAGAATGAAAGGAAGTTTCCAATCGTTGTTCGCTTGAGCGACGACGAACGTTCGAATCTAAAGACTATTAGAAATTTGCCAGTAGGGTTGGGGACGAATACAACTACTCCTCTTTCAAATTTGGCAACTTCTAAATTCTCTGAGACATTTGGGTCTATCAATCGAGAAGATTCAAATCGCCGGTCTGCCGTACTTATAAATTTACGCGGTCGCGACACAGAAAGCTTCGTCAATGAAGCACAGCAAGTTGTTGAAGAGAAAGTCAAACTACCGCAAGGGTACTACATTCAATGGGGCGGAAACTTTAAGAATCTTCAAGAGGCTAGAAGTAGACTATTAGTGCTGACTCCAATTGCGCTTATTTTGGTATTGTTAATGATCTACGCTGCATTCAGAAGTGTCGGTCAAACAATGTTAATTTTCTCATGTATTCCATTTGCGCTCGTCGGAGGCGTAGTGGGATTAATTGCTAATGGTTTGCCTTTCAGTATTTCTGCTGGAGTTGGATTTATCGCTTTATCTGGGATTGCTGTGCTAAATGGTGTGGTATTAGTTAACTACTTTAATCAGCTTAAGAATCAGGGCAAGACTGGGAAAAACCTAGTTATGACCGGGACCTTAATCCGATTGAGACCTGTTTTGATGACGGCATTAGTAGCGATCTTTGGTTTCTTACCTATGATGCTCTCAACAGGAATAGGTGCTGAAGTTCAACGACCTCTCGCCTCTGTTGTGATCGGTGGGATTGTTTCCTCGACAATCTTAACCTTAATTGTTTTACCAACGCTCTATTCCATCTTCGAGAAAAAATTTATTGGCAGAGTAGCTCACTAGGAGATTCATATGGGTAAAGAATGTTGTAGTTCCGGTGATATGGGTTCTGATTCAGTAACTGGCGAATCGGGTGTGAATTTGCCGTCAGGGGCTGTCGAATCTACATTTAAAGTAAGTGGGATGGATTGCGCTGATGAGATCGCAGCTATCCAGAGCGCATTAAAGATAGACAGAGTTTTTAGGGTAGAAGCCAAATTAATGTCTTCTACGGTTCAAGTTTGGTACTCGCCGGATCTTGATAAAAATGAGATTCGCAGACTTATTAATAAATCAGGAGTTAAGGTAGTTGATCCAAATAAAAACACTAAGGCGATTTCTCGGCAACGTGTCGCCCTAGTTGTATCCTCTGGGATTTTGGTGTTTTCAGCAATTGTGATTAATTTCCTCATGAAAGAGCAGGGGTTGTTAAGTATAGCTCTTTGTTCGATTTCCATTATTTGTGGTGGCCTTTTGGTTTTTCCCAAGGGCCTTCGGGCAATTCGGCATGGACATTTAGATATGAATGTCCTGATGACGGTGGCTGTGGCTGGCGCGGTTTATCTTGGGGACTACACAGAAGCTGCGATGGTTGTTTTCTTGTTCGCATTTTCTGAGCTCTTGGAAGCCTTTAGTGTGGTGCGAGCACGCAAAGCTATTCAAGATGTAATAAATGTAAGCCCCAAAGTAGCGTTGCTGAAAACTGTAAATGGAGAACTAATTAACGTTGCAGTCGACACTGTTAAGGTGGGCGATACGGTCGTCGTGCGTGCGGGAGATCTTTTCCCAACAGACGGGAACGTTGTCACTGGAAAAACAGAAGTTAACCAAGCTCCCTTAACCGGAGAGTCTACTCCGGTTAAAAAAAATGTGGGGGATAGCGTTTTCGCAGGAACAGTGAATCTTTCTGGTTCGGTAGAAATTCAAGTAACGAAAATTTTAAGCGACTCTAAGGTCTCACAGATTATAAAAATGGTAGAAGAGGCGCAAAAATCGAAAGCTCCCTCTCAAAGATTCGTTGATCAGTTTGCCAAGATCTATACGCCAGCCGTATTTGTTCTAGGTCTTTTGATTTGCTTTGTTCCACCTTTGTTCTTTGGTGGGCGTTGGGAAGACTGGATATATAAGGCCTTAGTTCTTCTTGTAATAGCCTGCCCGTGTGCGCTAGTGATTTCTACTCCTGTTTCTATTGTGTCGGGACTCACGGCAATGGCTCGTAGGGGCGTCCTTGTAAAAGGTGGCATTTTTTTAGAAACCTTGGGTAGATTGAAAGCACTTGCTGTCGATAAGACTGGGACAATTACTGAGGGAGTTCCTCAGGTCCTAGTTATGAAAAAATGGAATGATCTTCCGGAAAGAGAAATCATCAAAATTGCCGCATCCATTGAGAAGCTTTCAAACCATCCACTGGCTCAAGCGGTGGTTCGTTATGCAGAAAAAAATGGGGTTTCAGTTGTAGCTGTAGAGCAAAGTCAAACGGAGCAGGGACGTGGCATCTTTGCGACAGTTGAGGGACATGAGTATTTTCTGGGAAACCATCGCTTCACTCATGAGTTGGGAGTTTGTTCGTCTGACTTAGAAAAATATCTTCAGTCTCTGGAGGAGCAAGCAATGTCAGTGGTTGTTGTCGGACATAAGCCACACGATAACTGTATCGGCGAAGTTCTTGGTGTATTTGGAATCGGTGATAAAATTCGCGAAGAGGCCAAATTAGCCATTCAAGATATTCACAAGGCTGGCTGTAAAACGGTTGTCATGCTTAGCGGCGACAATAACAGAACGGTATCAGCAATTTCAAAACAAGTAGGCATTGATAGGGTGTTTGGCGAGCTCTTGCCTGATGGTAAGGTGAACAAAATCAAGGAATTGGTTTCTGAGTACAAGTACGTGGGAATGGTCGGTGATGGAGTAAACGATGCGCCGGCTCTTGCGCAGGCTTCAATTGGAATCGCAATGGGGGCTATTGGAACAGATGCTGCGATTGAGACTGCTGATGTCGCTTTGATGAAGGATGATCTTCGGCAGCTCTCTGTTGCTATCATTCAGGGAAAACGTACCCTGGGCATTATCCGATTTAACATTGGATTTGCTCTGGCTCTTAAAGCGATATTTTTGATTTTAGCATTGTTGGGTTATTCGAGCATGTGGATGGCAATCGCGGCTGACACGGGAGCCACGTTGATCGTAATTTTAAACGCCTTAAGACTTCTAAAAATTAACGACTAATAGAAAATTGGAGAGATTTTATGAAAAATAGAGTTGGATTTTTGTTGGCTATTTCGACAATAGTAGGTGGTTGTGCTGGATCTGTAGTGAAGTATGATTCTGAGTCTGCCAAAAGTGGTGTTATCAAGGTGGCCTTGGGCTCGAAAGAGAATGTGCACGTGAATGATAAGGTTTACTTACTTGAACGCAAATGCCATGAGGCCGCCAAGGCACCCTGACCAGCCGGGAGTTTTGCTACCACTTACTGTGTTAATAAATCCTGCGCAAGTAATTTGAGCGTTGGCTGAAAAGTTTCCGGGGCTGGCGGTTTTCCACCCAAACTACTGTGTGGTCTCTTGGTGTTATAATGGACTCGCCAACGCTCAATAATGATCTTAGCCTCGAGCAACGAGTAGAATATTTCTCCGTCCAAAAGTTCATACCTCATCTTGCCGTTGAATTGAGGTTCCCCCTTTATCAGGAAGAGGGATATTTGAGTCTCGATGTGTTAGGCTGGTAACATAGCCTGCATTTCCCGTGCAAATTGTTTTGGTGTTTTCATTCCAATTCCACTGTGTGGTCGCTCTTCATTGTATTCTTTTCTCCATTTCTCAATGATGAAGCGAGCATGATCAAGACTCATGAATGCGTGATCATTCAAACACTCATCTCTGAAACGGCCGTTGAAAGATTCGATGAAAGCATTTTGAATTGGCTTTCCTGGTTCAATGAATTCAACCTCAACACCGCGCAGGTACGCCCACTCAAGCAATGCCTTCGACTGGAATTCGGGCCCATTGTCGCAACGAAGACGTTTCGGTAAAACTCCAAGGCCATCTAAGAAACGAGTAATTCTACTCCCTGAAATCGAGTACTCAACGAGAATTCCTGGACACTCCTTGGTAAAGTCATCCACTAGATTAAAGCAACGTATCCGTCGGCCAGATTCAATTCGATCACTTACATGCCGGATTTCACCGGAACTGACCACCCAAATTTCACAGGTTTGACCACCCCGATTTCATGAGGTCTGACCAGGTCAATTGCATCATTTGACCACCCCCATTAACGCGGATCGTTGGGCTTTTTAAGAAGCTTCAGATACACCTTTGGACTTCCCAAAGGAGGTATCGGTGGCCAAAAAGAAGGGTCCCAAAATGATCGAGGATTTGGTACGGCGACGAGCCAATGGTGATGGGTTTCAGACCATCGCAATAGATTTAAGCATTGCCAGGAACACCGTCAAAAGCCGCCTTAAAGATGCCGGGGCATACGAGGTTGGTGATGCCCAGAGGCTATTGTTGGAGGGATTTAGCTCAACCACCGTGCAGATATTTTCTCCACACTGGAGTTCGCAGGTCGTATGGGAAGAGGCCCTTAAGGAAATTGAGGGTGGCACGCCGATTAAAGAGTTCTGGGAAAATAATTTAGGCGCCAACCCCGCAGCAGATCTTCGCAATGTTCCCTATGAGACATTTTGGCGGGAGTTCCGCCGCCGTCATCCCAACATCAACGTCCACTACCATAAAAATCATGAGCCGGGACTCCGTACGGAAATTGATTATAAGGGCGATACCCATGGTCTGGGGTATATCGACAAAGCAACCGGGGAATTCATAGCCTGCCGATTGTTTGGCCAGGTTCTCTGCAATAGTCGTTTATTTTTCCCTTATGCCACCATTAATGAAAAACAATCCTCTTGGCTTGCGGGCATCCGCGAGGGGTTCAAATACTTCGGTGGGGTTACTCAGGTATTGGTGGTGGATAACACCCGGTGTGCTGTGAATGCGGCGGACTGGTTTGATCCGGACATCAACCAAGAGTTTTACAACTTCTGTAACCACTATGGCACAACAGTGGTGGCTGCGCGGCCTAAACGACCAACCGACAAAAACCTTATTGAAGTTCACCTCGGGGTCTTCTGGCGGTGGGTCCGTCGTCGCCTGCGACAGCAACAGTTTTTTTCTATAGGAGAACTAAACCGCTATCTCTTGGAATGTGCCGATGAATTCAATGAACGCTACCAACGAAAATATGGTTCTTCGCGAAGGGAAAGATTTGAACAACAGGAAAAATCCACTCTAAAACCCTTACCTGTCAGGACCTATGAAGCTGGCGAGTGGAAGAAGGCCAAGCTTCACGAAGACTGTCACATACAGCACAAGTACAATTACTACTCAGCCCCTTACCAGCAGCGTGGCAAAGATCTCGATGTTCGCGTCACCTTGACTCATGTTGAAATATTTTATCAGCAAGAGCGTATCGCCATCCATCAGCGCCGACCGGACCACCAGCGAGGTAACTACTGTACCGACAAATCCCACTTACCAGAGAAATTCCAAGCCATGGAAGAGATGAGTGTTGCCCGCCAAATCAGAGATGCTGCCAGGATTGGCCCAAGCACTGGCAAGATTATCAACACACTTCTAACTGATGTGTCACACCCCCTGATGTTCCTTCGCCGTACGATGGGAATCTTGCGCCTTAAGGGCCGCTATGGTGCCGAAAAGCTGGAAAGGTCTTGTGAGATTCTCATAACACACGGACGAACTAAACCAACGGTCAAAGATGTCGAGCGAATGCTGAAAAGCCCCAATCTCGGCAATAAACCCAAAGCAGTGCCAATAGAAAGAAAACCAAATCCTCATCTGCGCGGGCAAATGAGTTTTACAACAGAAGGAGCTAATAACTATGAGTCAACCACTCAACATGACAGATCAATATCTGACGGAACTGTCTCTTAAGGGTATCCGTGAGACACTGAGTCTTCGGATTAAAGAGGCCCTTGATGCGGATCTTGATTATGAAGGATTTATGAACCTGATTCTTTTTGATGAAATCCAATATCGCAAAAATCTTCGTAGGCAGCGACTCCTAAAGGCTGCGGGATTCAGATCCCAAGCAAGTCTTGAGGGGATCAATTATTCGAAAGTCCGCAACTTCGATAAGAAGACTATCCAAGAGCTGGCCACCATGCGCTTTATTGACGACGGCATTAACGTCCTCATTTTTGGTGCCACAGGGGTCGGGAAAACGTACCTAGCAACGGCCATCGGTAATCATGTCTGCCGCAACAGCAGGTCCGTTGTGTTTTTGAAGATGAACTTGTTGTTAGAGAAAATTGCATTGGCTAGAGCCGAGGGAACTTATTTGAACTTCCTGAAAAGAATCCATTCCGCAGACTTGTTGATTGTTGATGATTTCGGAATTAAAGCGCTGACGGAACAACAGTTCCAGGATTTCTACGATGTCCTTGATGAACGGGAAAATGGCAAGTCCACAATCGTGACGACACAGCTTCCTTCAGAAAACTGGAACGAAGTAATTCAAGACCCTTTGGTTTGCGAAGCCATTTCGGACAGACTCACCGCACGAGCCTTTAAGATTCTAGTAAAGGGTCCCAGCAAAAGAGGCGATGCCGCTAAAGGATTGACAGATCATTCGGAACATGAAAATTAACCAGCGTCCCTACGGTCCGCCAACCACCTCAAGGGGTGGTCAAACTTCGTGAAATTCAGGTGGTCAAATCGGTGAAATCGAACATACAAAATCCATCGACCATACTTCGTTCGGCGCAGTGGCTTTCGGTCGTGGGAACCTCAACACGGATCCCATCTTCTTTTTCTTGCGGTTCTTAAGTTGTAACCCAAGCAGCGCGTAGATCCGTTCTGTGCGCTTGTGATTTTTTACCAGGCCCTCTCTACGAAGATACCAATGAAGTCTTGGAGAGCCATAGCGGCGATGCTTCGCCGCTAGCGCAAGCATACGCTCCCGTAAGGCCGTATCATCTTGAACCTTACCTTCGTAGTCGAGGGTAGACCTGTTTAGGCCCAAAACACGGCAGGCTCTCGCCTTAGACACTGAAAACTCCTCGACAACTTTGGTCGCAGCAGCTCTCTTAGCTTTGGGCCCTACCACTTTTTTGAATTCACTTCTTTCAGAATTTGAATATCGAGTGCTTGATCAGCCACAAGACGCTTTAGACGATTGTTCTCTTGCTCGAGTTCCTTCAGCCTTTTGGCTTCAGAAATTTCCATTCCGCCAAACTTAGACTTCCAGTTGTACAGGGTCTGTTCGTGGACACTAAGCTCGCGGCAAAGGTCCTTCGGCTTTTCGCCGGCTTCCCAGCGCTTCAGGGCTTTAATGATTTGTTCTTCGGTAAATCGCTTCTTCATAGGCTCTCCTTTGTTCTTTTGACACGAAGAGACTCATTTATCAAGCTTCCTAGATTATTGGGGGAACCTCAAGGGCTGCCGGATCGGATTTGACTTTGCCGTTTGTAAATTTGCGAGATGGGTTAGATGGATGGGGTAGCAGGACTCGAACCTGCGAATGACAGAATCAAAATCTGTTGACTTACCAACTTGTCGATACCCCAACAAGGTGCATTTGCGAAAACCCAAACTACGGATTTTGCGGCCTAAAATCAAGAAAAGACTTCTTGCGTCAGAAGATTGATGGGGATTGCCAATAAAAAAGCCCGTCAGGGATCTGACGGGCTTAACGTTTCCATCGGTGTTTGAAGCCGCCGTCCCGGGTCATCTCCACATAAAATGGCCCGTTGGCGTGTGAGCAGGGAACTTCAGACCTAGTAGTCGTCGTTGCCGTAATCGCTCCCAGGAGCTTTCTGGCGTTTTAGACTGACAAGGGTCTCACCCATGGATTTGAGTTCTTTTTCATAAGCCTCAAAAATGAGGTCTTCAATCATCGCCCGGGTCTCCTGATTCAGGGGGTGGGCGATATCGCGGAACTGGCCGTCTTTGCGCTTCTTGCTGGGCATGGCCACAAACAAGCCGCTGGTTCCCTGAATAACCTTTAAATCCCTCACCACGAAGCAATTATCGAGAGTGATCGAGACATAGGCCTTCAGCCGGTCCTCATTGACGGGGAAAACTTTCACCTCGGTGACTTTCATACAGTCCCTTTCTTGTTGCCGTTCTTGTTGCAATATCCGTTGCTCATCTTGAACCGCCGAAGCAGCTCTTTTGTCGCAATCTTGGAGCCAAACTATGGTCCCGTATTTCTTCTCGGTGAGACTTTGAAAAACTAAAGACCTAGGTCGAGGATTTTTTTATATTTCGCCATTTTGTCCCGCGAACGCCCCAAAACGAGGCGGTGCTTACTTATATAGCAGCAAAATAAAAAAGCCCATCCGAAGATGGGCTTTGAAGCAGTGCTCTTAATTAAATTTTATATGCTCAAATCTATTCAATATTAATAATTTGGATACGGGCATTGCGGGCAATGCGTAGGGTGTTCTTGCCCTTTTTCAAGGATTTTAAAACGTCTTTAGAGTTGTCTACCGGTTGCTTATTAACATCCAGAATCACATCACCCACACGAAGGCCGCCTTTGCTGGCGACAGAGAAGCGTTCGGTCTCAATGACAACCGGTTGCTTCATGTCGTCTGGCAGGCCCCACTCCTGGCGCAGTTCCGGGGTTGGATCAATCACCGAGAAGCCCAAATTAAACGGAGCTTTCTGACCCGCATAGGTTTTCGCGCCAGCCTTGCGAGCTACACGTTTTTCTTCCACACGTTCAGCCGTCGTTACATTCAAGGTCAGTTCTTTGTTGTTGCGGATCAGCTTGGTCTTAACAGGTTTGCCAATCGGAGCATCGGCCACGGCATCCATAAGATCCAAAGTCGAACGAATGGTCTTGCCGTTAAACTCAGTCACGATGTCATACATTTTTAAACCGGCCTTCATCGCAGGACTGCCCGGTGCAATCCCTGTGATCACGGCGCCACGAACATCGCCCAGTCCCAGATACTCGGCAGCTTCCGGATCCAAGTCACCCAAGCTTGTGCCCAGGAATCCGCGAGCAATGCGGCCCTTGCTTTCAAGTACCGGAAGGATCGCTTTGACTTCATCAATAGGAATCGCAAAACCAATTCCTTGAGCGCGGGCATCAATCGCCGAGTTCACACCGATCACCTGACCTTTGGTGTTCACCAGCGGACCACCAGAGTTCCCCGGATTGATGCTGGCATCTGTTTGCAGCAGGGGAATCTTATTGATCTCGGTGATGTCGCGGCCTTTTGAAGAGATAATCCCTTTGGTCATCGAGTGACCGTGACCGAACGGATTCCCGAAGGCGGCCACCCATTCACCCACTTCAACGGAGCTGGAGGAGCCCAGAACCGCCACCGGAAGTTTTCCCTTCGGTGTGATCTTGATCAAAGCGATATCAGTTCGTTCGTCGCTGCCGACCAGAGTGGCTTCATAAACATCGGTGGATTTTTCACTGAGTTGGACATTGATAATATCCGCACCCGCTATCACGTGATTGTTAGTGATAATCAATCCGTCTTCACGAATGATGAACCCGGTTCCCAGGCCCATCTGCTGAGGGCGTTGTTGCTGCTGAGGCTGCTGCATACGGAAGCCATAAAGCTGTTCCAGCATATCCAGCATCGGATCACGCATGCGTGGGGAGTTTTTGGGTAGTGCAGTGGTGGAAATATTCACAACGGCCGGGTTGATGGCCTTGGCCAATTCCACAAACAAATTGCCGGGAAGTGGATCGTTGAGCTTCATTTTCGGCGGATCTTTAGGAAGCTCTTTCGTTCCAGTTTGAGCTTGCGCAGTCAGGGCAACGGACAGGAAAAGAACGAGAAGTGTCTTCATAGAAAAATTCTCCTTACATAGACACAAATTTCATTTGCAGATCACTGATTAAGTTTTCCAAAAATTTAGCTTCGTCGCTAGTCAAATTCCCCTTGGTCTTTTGTTGCAAGACCACCAAAAGGTCGATGTTAAAGCGAGCCATATTTTTATCTTTGCTCACTTCACCATTGGCAGGGTTCGGGGCAAGACCCATGGCCATCACGGCGGAAGAGGCCACAGACATAATCAAAACCGAGAAAGAAGCTTCTAATTTTTCAGTCATAGTTCAGGTCCTTTTTCTAATCTGAGTTTTCTGTTTATTCTGTCAAGTTTAGATGGGGTAATAGCCCATCAGTTTCTGCAGTCTGACTTCGATGGCCGGATGGGATTTTAAGAACAAATTCTTTTGTTTAAAGCCCTCGGGGTTCACCATGAACAGGTGGCTGGTGCAGGCCGGGATTTCCAACGGCTGGGTTTGTGCCAGACCCTCCATGCGCCATAAAACTTCGCCCAGCTTGTTTCTGTTTTCCAATAATTCGGAGGCCATCAGATCGTTTTCAAAGAATGATTTTTCAACCACTACGATTTTTATAATCAGCCAGCCCAGCGGGGACAGTAAGGGCATAAAGAACTGCAGGTTGTAAGGCAGAAGGTTGTCCAGGAATTGCCCCAGCCCCACGACGGAATTAGCTAAGGTGCTGCTAACGCTAAAAGCAAAAGTATCCAGACGACGGATATGGCAGATCTGGTGGGCCACGACAGCCTCCAGTTCCTCGTCGTTGAGCTTATTTAATAGCCCCACAGTGAATCCCAAGGAACCACGCTTCCAGGAATGTCCCACGCAGAATGCGTTCACGGAAGTGTGTGGCGTTACGTAAACCGCTGGAGCCGGCATGGACAGTTGGGCCGAAAGGCGTTCGACCTTGTCGATCAAACCCCAAGAGTCCTGACCTTTGATTCTTTGGGCATTGAGCTTGGCTAGCACACGACTTTCGCCGTAAATGAAGACGAAAAGATTCAAAAGAACTGCCAACAAAAAGCCCATCAACAGGCCCAGACGTTCCCCCAATTGGTAGCCCAAGATAAGCAGGGCCAGGGAGCTTGAAAGAATGAAAATCCAGACTTTTGTATTGTTGTTAATCATATAAAATTTGTCCCACTTAAATCCCAGGTTGGCAAGCGGGGAGGACGCGGCGTTATGCCAGCCCTCAAAATAGTTTTTCCTGACATGGCAACTCTAAACTTGCGAAGTCTTTGGGATAATTGTGAAATAGATTAGTTCTATTCTCCGGGAGGCAAGAACGTGAGTGAAGTCGATATCATGGCCCTAAATGCCGCAATCAAGCAGGAAAGCCAATTCATTGATAAGATGATGGCGGAAATCAACAAAGTTGTCGTAGGGCAAAAAGAAATGGTGGAAGGCATCATGATGGGCCTTCTGACCGGCGGGCATATCCTGCTGGAAGGTGTGCCAGGCTTGGCAAAGACGCTGACCATTGCCACCGTTTCTAAATCCATTTCCCTGGATTTCCAACGTATTCAGTTCACGCCGGATCTTCTGCCGACGGATTTGATCGGGACGATGATTTTCAATCCAAAATCAGGTGAGTTCGCTCCACGTAAAGGACCGATCTTTACCAATATCGTGCTGGCCGATGAGATCAATCGTGCCCCTGCAAAGGTGCAGTCCGCGTTGCTGGAAGCCATGGCCGAAAAGCAGGTCACTATCGGGGAGGAATCCTACAAGCTGGCGGCCCCTTTCCTGGTTTTGGCGACACAAAATCCACTAGAGCAAGAGGGAACGTATCCACTGCCAGAGGCGCAGATGGACCGTTTCATGTTCAAGATCAACGTCGTTTATCCGGGTAAAGGCGAAGAGCTTGAGATCCTAAACCGCATGGGCACGAACGAAAAACCGGTCGTGAACTCTGTGATTTCCAAAGAAGACCTGCTGCGAGCTTCCGAGCGTGCGGATCAGATCTACGTGGATAACAAAATTAAAAACTACATCGTGGAACTGATCATGGCCTCCCGTAAACCGGGGGAATATGGCCTGAGCCGTATCGCCAATCTGATCAACGTCGGCGGATCTCCGCGTGCGACGATCAGCTTGTATCGTGCAGCGAAAGCTCACGCGTTCCTGCGTGGTCGCGGTTATGTGACAGCCGAAGACGTGAAGGCCATTGCCTACCACGTTCTGCGCCACCGTCTGATTCTGACTTATGAAGCGGAAGCGGAAAATATCAAAACCGATGACATCATCAAAGAAATCCTGAGTCAGGTAGAGGTGCCCTAGTGAGCCTGCCTCCTGAGGTCTTAAAAAAGGTCAAACTGCTGGAGATCAACACAAGGAAGCTTGTGAACAATCTCTTTGCGGGTGAGTACCACACGGCATTCAAAGGCCAGGGTATGACCTTTGCGGATTTCCGGGAATACGTTCCGGGCGATGATGTGCGTTCGATCTCCTGGCCGCTGACCGCGCGCACGGGAAAACCGTACATCAAAACCTTTGAAGAAGAGCGCGAGCTGACTCTGATTCTGGCCGTGGACGTCAGTGGTTCCAGTGATTTCGGAACGGGCCCTTATTTTAAGGGTGAAGTGATGACTCATATGGCAGCCTTGTTGGCGTTTTCTGCAGTGAAGAACAACGACCAGATTGGTTTGTTGCTGTTCAGCGATCAGGTGGAACACTTTGTACCACCGAAAAAAGGCCGAGGCCACGTGCATCGTCTTTTGCGTGATTTGTTTTACTATAAACCCAAAAGCCATCGCACCAAGCTTTCTGCCGGGTTTTCATACCTGCAGGGGGTTTTGAAAAAACGTGCGACGGTCTTTGTCTTTAGCGATTTTATGGATCAGGGCTTTGAACAGTCCTTGCGTTTGTTGGGAAGAAAACACGACGTTGTGGCCTGTGTGGTGAACGACGCGGCGGAATACTCTTTGCCTGCGATGGGTGTCATCGAAGTGCAGGATGCCGAAACCGGTGAAATCGTCACGGTGGATACGTCTTCTCAAGGTTTCCGTGAACAGTACGAAGAAGCCGTGAACAAACGTAAAGATCAGCGGGATAAGATGCTTCGCCTGGCACAGGTGGAGCGGGTGGATGTGAAGTCCAGCGAGGATTACGTGAATCCTTTGGTGGCCTTCTTTAAGAAGAGAAAATAATGGCGGCGATTCAGTGTAAGGCAGAAATTCCCAGTGTTGAGGGACTTAAAGACAACGAGCTCACAGTCGGGCGCGAGTTTTTGCTGGTCTGTGACGGGGATTTCCCTAAAAATCTGCAACAGGAAAAGCTTCATTTTGTTCTAAAACCAGAACAGAAGTATCAAATTCATTTTTTGGGGTTTGAGTTCCGGTCGCCAACCCAGGCCGATATCAAGGCCACAGCTTATACAGCTGGCAACATCCAATTTGAAGATCTACAAATTTCTGATGGTGTTCAAACCCTCAGCTTAGGTCCCATTCACTATGGGGTGCAATCCGTGCTGCCACCGCAACAGCCCGGCGAAGCTCCGGTCAAGCAAGAACCCTTCGGTCCGATCGGACCCGCCAGTATTGGGGTGCCGATGCTGTATTGGGCTTTGTTAGCCGGGTTTATCGGCTTGCTGATATTGATCGCAATTTCCAAAGTCTATCGAGTGGTGCAAAGACGCAATATGCTTGATCGCTTGCGTGAGCATGATTCAGCTCTCAGTCCCTTGGCCGAATTTCATCAGCAGTTCCGACGTCTGCAAAGAACCAACCCTGTGTTCTTTGGTCAGGATGCTGATTCAGCTCAGATTGATGAAGTTCTGGTTGAAACCCATAAAAGTTTTAAATTATTCCTGACCCGTCAGTTCCGTGTTCCGGCGCTGGAATGGAGCGAGCGTCTGGTGATCAAGGATTTAAAAAAATACCATGGCAAAGTTTATGCGGAGCTTTCTGAGGACCTTAAAAAAGTTCTGCGTGAATACCAATTGGCTTTTAAAGACCGCAAAAATCTGTCCAGTACCGATGTGCTGAATCTGGCAACCCAGGCGCGCATTCTGGCTGAAAAGATGGAAAGGTTGTCATCATGACTTACCATTCCTTATGGGCCTTTTGGTTCCTTGTTCCCCTTGTTTTAGTGCTGGTGTGGATCTTCTGGCAGCGCAAAAAAAAGACACCGACGCTGCAGTTTGGCTCGGTTGAACTGCTAAAGTCAGTTGCGCCGACTTTGCGTACACGTCTGATGCATCTTCCAAATATCTTGAAGGCACTGGGTTTGATTCTGGTCATTGTGGCGCTGGCCCGTCCACAGACGATGAACACCAAGGTTCGCAAGAATGTGGAAGGTATTGATATCGTCATCTGTCTGGACGTGTCCGACAGTATGTTGATCGAAGACATGAAGCCGCTGAATCGTCTGGAAGCCGCCAAAGAAACCATCGGGAAGTTCATCGAAGGCCGCACCTCTGATCGCATCGGTCTGGTGGTTTTTGCCGGTGAATCCTTTACGATGGTTCCACCGACATTGGATTATCAGATGATCCTGCAAAGGGTGGCGGATATTTCCAGTGCCTCCAGTGCAAAGATCAAAGATGGTACGGCTTTGGGTGTTGCCATGGCCAATGCTGCGGGTCGTTTGAAGGATTCCCAAGCGCGCAGCCGCGTGATGATCTTTATGACAGACGGGGAAAACAACTCAGGGACCATTGACCCGGAAACAGGTCTTGAGATCGCCAAGGGTTACGGTATTAAGGTTTATTCCATCGGCATTGGTAAAGACGGTCCGACACGCATCCCGGTTTATGGCCGTGATATTTTCGGTCAAAAGGTGAAAACCTATCAGCCCTTTGAAAGCACTGTGAACGAAGAACTTTTAAATCGCATGGCTTCTGATACGGGCGGTAAATACTATCGCGCCACCAACGAAGGGGCCCTTCGCAATGTCTTTAACGACATCGACCGTTTGGAGAAAACCAAGATCGATGTGAACAAATACACCAACTACACCGAAGAATTCCCGCCGTTTTTGATTGCCGGATTGATTTTGTATCTGGCGGGCCTGTTGTTGGGTCGTTCCTGGTTAAGGAGGGTGCCGTAATGTTTCGCTTTGAAAACATAGCCGCCTTTAACTACTTGTGGCTGATCCCCGTGACTATTCTGATCGGGATCTTCTTTGACCGTCGTTCCCGTAAGCAAATGGAAACGGCGATTGGCTCCAGGTTGTATCCGTTCTTATCCAGCTCCGTATCGCGAAAAAAACGCTCCATCAAAACAGCGCTACAGGTCCTGGCTGTTCTTTGTTTTGTGCTCGCCCTGGCTCGCCCGCAAATGGGAGAGTCCCAGCAGGAAGTCAAAAGCGAAGGGGTCGAGATCATTTTTGCCGTGGACGTTTCAGAAAGTATGATGGCCGAGGATGTAAAACCGTCTCGTTTGGCGCAGGCCAAAGCCGAGCTGAGCCGTCTGGTGGATTTGATGCCGGGAAACAAGGTCGGTATTGTAGCCTTCGCCGGATCAGCCGCACTGTTGTCACCCCTGACTAATGACCCTGGTGCGATCAAAATGTATCTGGAATCCTTGGAGCCAAGTTCGGTGTCTTCCCAAGGAACTAACTTCACAGAGGCGTTGAAAATCTCCAAGGAAGCTTTTGAGCGTGGCGGTGTCACCACTGATGACACTGTGAAAGTCACCCGTGTGATCCTGATTGCCTCGGACGGGGAAGATCATGAGCAAGGGGCTTTGGATGAAGCAAAGAAAATGGCCCAAGAGGGCATTCGCATTTTCTCGCTGGCCTACGGGACAGAAAAGGGTGGTGCGATCCCGGTTCGTGATGGCATGGGCTTTTTGAAGGGTTATAAGAAGGACCGCCAAGGTCAGACAATTCTGACGACGGTGAAGGGGGACGCGTTGCGTGCCCTGGCCGAGGCGGGTCAAGGAAGTTTCTATTTTGCCACCTTCGGCGGGGAACAAACCAAGCTTTTGGTTGAAGACATCAGTAAACTTGAAAAAGCTCAGTTCGACACCACCATGGCCGTTCAGTATGAAGAACGCTTCCAGACTATTTTGATGATCGGAGTTATCATTGCGCTGCTCGAGTTGTTCTTGGGTGAGCGCCGCACCTCTTTCCGATTCTGGAAAGGCCGCTACGAGGTACCCCCAGCATGAAGCGCTTGGCCTGTGGTTTTTACTCGAATCTTCGAACAGTGTCTCGGGCTCCTGCCCGAGCTCCTTCGGACAATGCTTCAAACGGCCTTCCTGGCCGTTTGATCCTCGCTCGACAGGGGCAGGGGGTTAATATGATGGCCGGTGGCTCGCTGTGGAACTTGCTTCGAGCAAAAACCATAGGCCAAGCTTTGTGTGTTGTGTCGCTTTCGCTTTTGGCTTCCGGCTGTGGGCCGGGCAGGCCTCATTTGAAGACGTTGGAGTTGAACCGGGAGGCGAATAAGGCCATCACTGGTCAGACTTATCCGGCGGCGATGGAGAAGTATCTGCAGGCATTGCGGTATGATCCGTTTATTGGGCAGTTGCATTTGAATTTGGGTTTGAGTTTTGAGGGGCAGCAGCAGGCCGAGAAGGCTTTGCAGTCCTACAAGGAAGCAGAAAAGCTGGCTTTGCTGGATAAGAACTTCCCGTTGGTGTTCATGGCGCGCTTTAATCAGGCGCAGCTCTTAGGCAAGGCCAAGCAGGTGGATGAGGCTTTGGCGGCTTATCAGAAAGCCTTGGAAATCATTCCATCTTCGAATGAAGTCAAAACTAATATCGAACTTTTGATCCAGCAGCAAAAAGGTCAAAGCGGGGGCGAGGGACAGCAGAACCAGCCTCAGCAGGGTGATCAGCAGCAGAATCAGAATCAACAGAATCAAGAAGGCAAAGATCAGAAGGATCAAAAGGATCAGGAAAAAGAACCTCAAGAGGGTCAACAGAAGCAGCAGTCTCAGAAATACAAACCTCGTCCGTTCAACGGCAAAGAACTGTCTGAAGCTGATGTGAAGAAAATCCTGGGCGAACTTAAGCAGCAGGAAGAAAAGATCCGTGCCGAGTACAATCGCAAAGATGTGAAGGAGCAGCCTCGTGATAAAGACTGGTAATTTCCTGTTCTTTCTTAGTTTTATTTTCTTTGGGCTGTTGGCCCAGGCCGCCGGGACGACGGTCACTTCGACGGTGGATCGCAATGAAATGGGCCTGGGGGATACGTTCACCCTCAGTGTCGTGGTGGTGAGTTCGGAAGATGTGGATATTCAAGATCCGCGTTTGCCCGATTTGGAAGGTTTTGATCTTTTGAACAACTGGACGTCCAACGCCGTAGCACAAAAGCTGGTTGAAACTCCATCAGGCATGCAGTTTCAAACGCAGCGTCGCCGCGAGTTTCACTATCAAATGGCTCCCAAAAAGACCGGCACTTTAAGTGTGGGGTCTTTTGAGGTTGTTGTTGGCGGGAAGGTTCATCGCACTCAGCCCGTGGTCATTAAGGTGGGAAATGAATCTCAAGGTCGTGTCCCCAAACCACCGAAGCGTCCCACTTTGCCGGGATTTGACGATCCGTTTGAAGAGATGGATCGTGCCGAGCAGGAAATCTTCGATCAGCTCTTGCGCAATCGCATGCGCGGCTTCCAGGGACCGGCACAAGAGGATCAGTACAATGGTTACCCCAGTGCTTCTAATTTGCCGGATGCGGCCTTCCGCAGTTTGCCGACCAATCCAAACGAGGCTTTCTTCATTTCCGTTGAAGTTGACAAGACCGAGGTTTTTGAAGGCGAGCAGGTCACAGTTAATTGGTACATCTACACTCGCGGCCAGATGGAAACCTTGGATCGTCTGAAGTTCCCAAGTCTGAAGGGCTTCTGGAAAGAGATCATCGAGGAAGTTCCATCCATCCAGTTTATGGAAGAAGTCGTCAATGGTGTTCCGTGGAAGAAGGCGCTTTTAGCCTCACACGCGCTGTTTCCGATCAAGCCTGGGACAGCCACTATTGACGAATACAAAATCAAGTCCCGTGTCAGACTGCCGGCACAGGGCTTTGGATTTTACGGCAAGCCTTACGAGTACACCAAAAGCTCCGCACGTGTTCCCATCAAAGTGAAGCCTTTGCCATTGGAAGGGCGTCCGGCAGACTTTACCGGGGCGGTAGGGCAGTTTGAATTCCATGCCTCTGTTGAGAACAACAATGTCCTGGTCAACCAGCCCTTTAGTTTGAAGATTCGCTTTGAAGGGGCCGGCAATGCCAAGATGATTGATTTGCCGGCGTTGAATCTGCCAGCAGGGCTTGAACAGTACGACAGTAAATCCGAATCCAAGTTCTTCAAAAACGGTCGAAGCTACAAAGAATTTGAAGTGCTGGTCATCCCCCGTCAGGAAGGCCCGGTGAGCATTCCTGGTTTGAGTGTCAGCATGTTTGATCCGCAGAGCAAAAAATACTACACACGCGCCACCGATCCGATCAATTTACAAGTGTCCAACAACCCGAATGCCCCTGTGGGATCCTCTTCGCGCATGGCGGATACGACCAAACCACAGCAGGCCAAAGTGGTTGAAAACCGCCTGCCGGATCCATTGATGCAATGGCAACCAGCGGCGGAAGCCAGTGTTCTTTATCGCCCGTGGTTCTGGGCTGTGCTGTACTCTGTGGCGTCCGCGTTGTTGTTGGTTAAAGCCCAGCGTGAATTCGGCTGGGGTCGTCGCCGTCGCAGCTTGAAAGAGCTTGTGCAAAAGCGCTTTAAGGTTGTGGATGCGGCGTTGGCCAAGAATGACCACCGAAAGGTCGGTGTTGAAATGACTAACACCTTCTACACTGTTCTGGGAGAGATCTCTGGATCGGGGGGGGCTGCGCAGGAAATTGAACGTCTGTTGGAAATGATTCCGCCAAGTGTTCGTCGTGATCACGGTGATGCCATCACCAAAAGTTTTGAGTTCTTCCAAACCCTGAGTTTTGCTCCGGAAGAAATGCTGGGCAAAATGAAAGAAAAAGAGACCATGAAGACCCAGGCGGACCAGGCTAAGAAAGTTCTTGGCTCGGTGGTTTCGGCCGTAGAGGAGAAATAACTATGAAAGCCCTTTTATTGACATCACTGACCGCGCTGACTTTGCAAGCACAATCCCCAACACCTCCGGTCGAGCTGACTTCTGTGCCGGCGCAGGATTCTGCTCCGGCAGAAATGCTGACATTGACAGCCCCAGGAAAGGGAGAGGTTTCATTGGAAAGTACTCCGCAGACGAACAAGGATCTGGCAATGGCCGGGTTTAAAAAGTGCTATGATCAAACGGTCGCCGAAGCCACGGCACAGAATCAACCCATTCCGACCGGAAAAGTAGTGGTGGATTTCAGTTTTGATTCAGAAGGCACGGTGACGCAGTTCGAGTTCAAGGAAAACCGCGTTCGCCCAGCTTCGACAGCTTTGAATGATTGTATTGAAACGTCAATTCGTCAGACAAAATTCGAAAAGCTACAGAGTCAGCGAAACGGGAAAGTGGTCAATCTCTTCTATCCCTACATCTTTGAAAATAAGAAGAGAGTGAAACGTTAGGTTGTTGAACCGACATAAGAAAAGCGCTCCTTGGGAGCGCTTTTCTTGTTTTTAGCGTCTGTAAAACGGCAGGCGCTCAAATTTTTTGTGACGCTGGAACGGGGACTTCCCACTGCTTTCTTGCGAAGCAGTTCCAAGATAGAAAAGCTCCTGTCCGTCTTTTGGTTCGGTTTTAAAGATAGAGTAAGTCTTATCGCCCACGTTGGGGGCTTTGTACTCATCACACAGGTAACCAGAAACCACTTTCTTTTCGTTGCGTCTCCAGTCCGTGTATTCACAGTAGCGAACCATGTTCAGCGCTTCAGCCACTTCCTCGGTCAGAGGAGTGTAAGAGGACTCGGTCACCGTCAGATCCACATTGCCGCCATCAATGCGCACGCCGTACTGAATCTCAAAAGCCAGATAGGACTGCTTGCAGGCATCTTCCTCATAAGCAATATGAGTTAGGACCCATTTGCCGTCCTGTACCTGAAGATGAGTTGTGAGAACATCTCCATCATCGCTGTAGCAGGGGCGGTCATAATAAGTCACAGCCTGTTGCGGAGCCGCGAACGCCAATTGTGTCAGAGCAAATAAAAGTTGAATCATGTATCTAGACTATCGAACAGAAGCTGAATGCCAAGAACAAATTAGATATATTTTGCTTAGTGGCAAATGGACAGGGTCCGCGACAGGGCTGAAAATAAAGACTCGCGCTAAGGAGGTTCCTATGACACCGGATTATTCTCCCTTTCGGCATCTCAACGACATTGGTGGTGAAGAGATCGAAGGTCTTTTCGTCGATGGCAAAACGGGGGAGCCCATCTTGATCCGCGCTCAAGGGGATTATTGGATGAATCCATTTGCGTTGCGTTTTGTTCCCGTCAAAGACCTAAAACACGAAGGCTATCAGGACTATCTTGAGCTTTTCCATCGTGAACAGCCACACCTGAAGGGCAGCGAAAACGAAGCTGGCGCCCCGGGATACTAAGAGCGGTGTCGGAGGCCTGAGTTCTAGCGGCCGCCTTCTTCGAGGAATTCTGAAATAAATCTTGGAACCTCTGTGGAGGCCGGCCCTATAAAGTGCTGGTCGAATGCGGGGGAAATCTCGGTGTCCTTGAGATTGATTTCTATTTTCTTCGCTTTCCAGGCCAGTCGCACGAACCCGGCGGCCGGATAGACGTTCCCACTTGTTCCAATCGAAACAAAGTAGTCGGCCTTATCCAACGCCTCATAGATTTCCTCCATGTGGTGGGGCATTTCCCCAAACCACACGATGTCGGGGCGGACTCCGCCGCGGCGCCCACAATGAGGGCAGGGTTCATCCACAGCCAGATCCAGAAGCCATTCAAAGTGCTCATCACAGTGAAGGCAGAAAACCTGGTCCAGCCGGCCGTGCATGTGCAGCAGGTTTTTAGACCCGGCCCGGCGGTGAAGGTTGTCGACGTTCTGGGTGACCAAAAGGAAGTTTCCTTCCCAAATATTCTCCAGCTCCACCAGGGCGGAGTGGGCGGCGTTTGGGTGCAGGGCGGGGTCTCTCAGTTGAGCCCGTCTCATGTTGTAAAAGCGCTGGACCAGGGCTGGATTTCGAGCAAAAGCTTCAGGTGTGGCGACGTCCTCGATGCGATGGTCTTCCCACAGGCCATTTTGGTCCCGGAACGTGCGAATCCCGCTTTCTGCCGAGATTCCCGCGCCTGTGAGGATGACTATATTCTTAAAAAGCCTTAAGTCCATTATGCCTCGCGCAACGTGCTGGATTCGTTGAGATTTCAACTGATTTTCATTAGGATGGGGCGTTCTTCAAAGAAAGGCAATTACAATGGCTTCGAAAATCGAAACTACGCCAGAAATGGTGCAGAACGTTTACAAGAAGACAGCTGAAAGATTGGCTGTTGTTCGCAATCGCTTGAACCGCCCTTTGACTTTGGCGGAGAAAATTTTGTTCGGTCACTTGGACGACCCACAAAATCAAGAATTGGTTCGTGGTGAAAGCTTCCTGCTTTTGAGACCAGACCGTGTGGCAATGCAAGATGCGACAGCGCAAATGGCTTTGTTGCAATTCATGCTTGCTGGTAAAGATGAAGCAGCTGTGCCTTCCACTGTGCACTGTGATCACTTGATCCAGGCGTACAAAGGTAAAGACGCTGATATGACAGCGTCCAACATGTCCAACAAAGAAGTTTTCGACTTCTTGGCAACAACTTCTTCCCGTTACAACATCGGCTTCTGGAAACCAGGCGCTGGTATCATTCACCAAGTCATCCTTGAAAACTACGCGTTCCCAGGTGGTTTGATGATCGGTACAGACTCCCACACTCCGAATGCGGGTGGTTTGGGTATGTGTGCTGTGGGCGTTGGTGGTTCTGACGCTTCTGACGTGATGGTCGGTCTTCCTTGGGAAGTTAAAAATCCTAAGCTGATCGGTGTTCACCTGAAAGGCAAGCTGACTGGCTGGGCGTCTGCTAAAGACGTGATCTTGAAGCTTTGCGGAATGCTGACTGTTAAAGGTGGTACTGATAAGATCGTTGAGTACTTCGGTGAAGGTACAACTTCAATTTCTTGCACAGGTAAAGCAACTATCACAAACATGGGTGCGGAACTGGGCGCGACTTGCTCTGTGTTCCCATACGATGACCGCATGGCGGCTTACTTGAAATCCACCGGCCGCGAAGAGCTTTCCAAAGTGGCTGATGCTCACAAGGAACTTTTGGCTGCGGATGCTGACGTTGTGGCAAACCCAGGCAAGTACTTCGACGAAGTTTACGAGATCGATTTGTCTGCTTTGGAACCACACCTGGTGGGTCCTCACTCTCCGGACATCGCTCGCCCAATCTCTGCTTTGAAAAAAGAAGCGGCTGAAAAAGGTTACACAATCAAGATTTCTTCTGCGTTGATCGGTTCTTGCACGAACTCTTCTTACGAAGATATCGGTCGTGCGGCATTCGTGGCGAAACAAGCTATGGATGTTGGTGTGAAAATGAATCAACCGTTCCTGGTTTCTCCAGGTTCCACTCAGATCCAGAAAACCATCGAACGTGATGGTCAAATGGCGACCTTCAACGAAGTGGGTGCAACTGTTCTTGCGAACGCTTGCGGTCCTTGCATCGGTCAGTGGAAGCGCGACGACGTTAAAACTGGAGAGAAGAACACCATCGTGACTTCCTTCAACCGTAACTTCCGTGCACGTAACGACGCGAATCCAGAAACTTTGGCATTCATCGGTTCTCCGGAAATCGTGATGGCTTTGGGTCTTGCAGGTCGTTTGGACTTCAACCCGGCGACTGACGAACTAGAAGGGCCAAAAGGCAAAGTGAAGTTGCAAGCTCCAGTAGCTCCAGAACTTCCGGCTCAAGGCTTCATCCCGGACACTGAAGGTTACCAAAAACCAGCAGGTGCTCAGGCTCAAGTAGCAGTGAGCCCGACGTCCGAGCGTTTGCAACTTCTTTCTCCGTTCACGAAGTGGGACGGTAAGGACTTCGTTGATAATTTGGTTCTTGCGAAAGCAAAGGGCAAATGTACGACAGATCATATCTCTCCGGGTGGTAAGTGGTTGAACTACCGTGGTCACTTGGACAACATTTCTAACAACATGTTGTTGGGTGCGGATAACGCGTTCACAGGTGAAATCGGTAAAGGTAAAAACCTTCTGACTGGTGAAACAGCAGAATTTGCTCAGGTGGCTCGTGCTTACCAAAAAGCAAACAAAGGCTGGGTGATCATCGGGGATGAAAACTATGGTGAAGGCTCTTCCCGTGAGCACGCGGCGATGTCTCCAAGATTCTTGGGTTGCACAGCTGTGATCACGAAGTCTTTTGCTCGTATCCACGAAACCAACTTGAAAAAACAAGGTGTTCTGGCTTTGACGTTCGTAAATCCAAAAGACTACGACAAAATCCAGGAAGAAGATCATGTTTCATTGGTGGATCTGAAAGATCTTGCTCCAGGCAAACATGTGAAAATGAACATCAAACACAAAGATGGTTCTACTGAATCCATCGAGTTGAAACACACTTACAACGCAGAACAGTTGAAATGGTTCCGTGCGGGAAGTGCGTTGAACCTGATCCGCGGTCTTTAATTAGATCCTGAATAGTTCAAAACAAAAAAGCCCTGGTGCCACAACGCCAGGGCTTTTTCTTTTTTAAGTCTTAAATAATTAAGGAATCGTTTCGTCCAGCAGGAAGTTATCGGCCGTCATCGGTTTCCAGCCTTGCTTCATGGCCTCTTCATATTTACTGCCAGCATAGTTGCCGGTATTGTTATCCATAAAGCCATAGAAGTCCTGAGTGACTTCTCCGCACGGAGCCGCCGTGGCCGGAGTCGCACTGGAAACCTTGCGGTACACCAGACTCAACGCAATGGCTGTGCGCGGTCCCTGATAGTATTCCAGAAGGGCTGGTTTTTTCGAGCTGGCATCCATATAGATCGCAGTTGTGGAACAAGCCATCTTGGTGGAATGATTCAGGTCATTGTCGATGACTTGCTTGAACGACGACGTCTTGCTGTCAGCAATGTAAAGCTTCGAACCGTCATCAGAAAGCAGGGCAAACTGATAGTACCCGGCAGTGTCTGTGGATTTCAGCTTCATGATCGTGTTCATGCGCAGCGCGAACCACTCCACCAATTTGCTGCCACCGTCAGAGGCTTTCTTTTTCACCAGATCACCGTCAGTTGTCGGGAAGCCATTCGAGAAAGTGCGAGTTGGAACGAAGATCTGTGACATATAAAGAATCACGTTCGCATCGGTGCCTTTTTCAAAATAGTCTTTCAACTGAGTCCAGCCGCCACCTTCGCCCGCATAGTAATAGATGCTGCCCTTCCAACCCTGACGGCAGGCAATCGCACTGGTCGAGAACGGATCGCAGACGATTTTCTTGGCAACAAAGGCGATGGCTTTGGTCGCCACGTTTCCAGCGGCATCAGTGGCCGTTA
The DNA here is from genome assembly GCF_055397015.1 of Bdellovibrio sp. HAGR004. Lineage (NCBI taxonomy): Bacteria > Pseudomonadati > Bdellovibrionota > Bdellovibrionia > Bdellovibrionales > Pseudobdellovibrionaceae > Bdellovibrio > Bdellovibrio sp. HAGR004. The sequence continues at coordinate 1,096,676 of NZ_AP029176.1, forward strand.
CGGTCAGTGTATGATCCCCCGGAAGAAGATTTTTAAAGACCAAAGAAGTCTGGGAATGACAGTTGTTGATAGTCTCTGAAGCCGTCCCCATTTTACGAACACAGCTTGAAGACTTAACCCCAGACAAAGTGTCCTTGATAGAAAACGGCGAGAAGGTCGCTTGTTTTTGATCTTCCGACATCGTCGGCGCAGAAACAGTAATAACTGGCGCGGTGACATCCACAGAGAAATCATAAAGCGGAGCCACTTTGATTGCGCCCGCCGCAGTATAAGCCGCCACACGCGCTTTGTAAGCTGTGCCGTTCACCAAAGTACATTGAGAAGCAGTGAAAGCGTAAGAAGTGCTGGAGCTTGCGGCTTCCGCACACACTACGGTAGAACCTGAGGCGTTCAAAATAGCCACGCGATAACCGTTGGCTCCTGGAGATGCCGACCAGTGTACGGTAGGTTGCAAAACAGATCCAAGATATTTGTCTTTGATGGTGTCCTGGCCCCCAGTCAGACCCAGAATGGAAAAGTCATTGGTGCTGGAAGCCTGACTTTTCCAAGTGTAAGTCAAAGGAGCCGACATGTTGCCAACCTGGTCAATAGCCTGAACTGTGAAAGTGTGAGTCCCTTCCAACAGACCGGAATAAGAAGTCGGAGAAGTGCAAGCCTTCAAAGCCGCGCCATCCAAAGAACAGCGGGTTTGCGCAATGCCAGTGCCTTGGCCATCATCTGCAGTGAACTCAAAGACGGCGTGGCTGGAAGCCGCGTTGGCAGCAGGTTTGGATGTGATGCTGACAGAAGGCGCCGTTGTATCAACAACCCAGGAATGCTCCACAAGATCCGAACGATTTCCCGCACGGTCCACTGCGCGCACTTGAAAGCGCTTCTGTCCGTCGGTCAGGGAAGTCAGGTCTTTGACGCTGTCACAGGAAGAGAATTTACCGGCGCCTACAACTTGGCATTCGTAATAATCCAAACCGCTTAAGTCATCATTGATACGCATGGAAAAGCGGGCCTCAGAAAGACCACTAAGACTGTCAGGTCTTTGATTCAAAATCACCACCGGAGCAATATCATCGTGAGTGATGGAGGCCGAGTAACAGCCGGACTCTGTTTCAGACAGGCGGGTCTTCTTCTTGAACTTCGCATAGACAAAGTTCAGGGCATTCAAACTTTTCAGGTCCCAGGATTTGCTTGCGGAAACTTCCTGCCAGGTGCCGCCAGAGCTGCAACTGGAATCATCCGTCAGATAGATATGAGTGGCTTCAGGCGCCTTGATTTTAACTTGCACTGTGCTGTTGGAGGTAAAAGGATTTCCGTCATTCAAAGTAAAGGAAGTGTCACCCAAGCCGCGGACCTGACTGGCCATTTCTTCAGAAGATACTTCAAAGCTTACATTTTGTGGGGCACAGTTTTGATAAACTGTGACAGTGGTAAAGAGAAAAGCCAGCGTAAAGCCTGATCGGATTATTTTTGATTTCATGTTGCTCCCCACCCATGGACTCACAAGCTGTTGTTGCAAGGTTTAAACCAAGCTCTTTTCTTTTTCGGAATCTGGTCGGGGAACGTAAACAAAATCAGTGGATTCGGGATGTTAGAGTGTTCTATCTGTTTCCGGTCGGAAATGAGAATAGTCGATCTTCTAGTCATGATGTTTCGTTGTAAAAACTCAAAAAGAGCTTCAAAGACAAGGTGAGAGAGCTGATGATCCGTTCGGGGCTCAAAGAGCCTCTGAAAAGGACGACAGTTGTAAACTCTGACATGTAAAGAAAATCAACATGGCAATCTGTCTCGGATTAGGACATCAGGGGTTGCGCGCGCTTCCCTGGAACAAGTGAAGTTTGTATTTTTCCGCGATGCTGTCCATAAAGCGATTCTTGCGCATTTCCAGCAGATGTCCCTCCAGGCGAGAAAACTGCGTCTGATCGAAGCGCTTTTTGGAAAACGCCATATAGTAGCTGACGGATTCCCCCAGTTCCGGAACCTCCAGCAATTGGCTGCGCGTGCGTTGAATCCAGGTCGCGGCGACATCGCGGTTTAAGTAGGCCAAAGGGTAAGCTTTGTTTTCCAGTTTTCGCAAGGACACAAAGACCGTGGCTTCGGGTTCGATAAGAAATCCTTTGTCCGAAAATTCATGGATCTTTTGCAGACTGACCTCTGTCATCGAGGGACTGAAAACTCCCACCTTCATGCCTTTTAAGTCGGGATACCCTTTGATTTTTTTGACGTAGTTTTCAGGCCCGAAGAAGGAATACTTGGTGGAAAAAACAGGCGTCATAAAGAAAACGGTTTCCCGCTGGGGCGAAGCTGAAATCGGGCAGCCAATATCCGCTTTGCCATCGCGAAGCATGGATAAAAACTTTCGCAATGGAGCGATCTTAAACTTGCAGTGAATCTGCTCCATCTGGCAAAGGCGTTGGATGATCTCATAGCAGGCGCCTTGAACCCCCGAAGTACCGGATTTAAAATAGAAGGGTTCGTAGTCCTGGCCGATGATGGTCAGGGATGGCGCTGCAAAGGCGGAAGAACCAAAAAGTATGGCTGTAAAGAGGAGTGAGACTGCTGTGTTCATACCTTAAGAGTAACCCTAGCCGGGGGATTCCCAACAATGACACAAGCGTCTGGTGTGCAAAAACAGAAGTCCGAAAAAGGTCAGAAACTAGAAATGAATCGGAAACAGTTTTGGACCAAAATACAGCCAGCCATAGAACGCAATCGAGTTGAACAAGATAGCCAGCAGAAGTCTGTTGCGGCTGACACGTCCCAAGGGACGTTCCTGTCTAAGAACGCGATAGCCCAAAACCATGGAATAGAAATTACAGAGCAGGGGCACGAAAACACAACCCAAGATGGCATTCCACAAAGCTTTCTTGGCAAGGGCTTCAGTATCGACTTCCTGAACGGTGACAATTTGAATGCGAGGTTGTTCGCGACTTTCCAAAAGCTGAGAAGCTTCCATATATTCATGTTCGGGGATTTCCAGGGTCAGCTTGCCCAGAAGGTTTTCAAAATGAGGGGCGACTCCGCGAGTTTGCTCATCTTTCACACGGGGGTGCAGACCTTGAGCCATAAGAAAGGAGCGAATCACTTGCGCTTCCGAGAAGTCCACGCAATCCATCAAAAATACATAATTTTGATTACTCATAAAATGAGCTTACGTGTTTTGCCGGGGACTGTACACAAGGATCTGATTGCAGCTTGCGATCAGATCCCTGCGGCAAATCAGTCATTCAGAATGGCGTGAACGGCTTCCAAGGCACAATGGTGGGCCGTTTCAAAGCACGGATTCGCCCAGTTGTCCTGATTGGCGAAATGAATCACATTGTTGATATGCGTGGAGGCCTTTTGCGGAATCCCTTTTTTGATCAATCCCGCCTGCGCCAGCGGCAAAGAATGACCCCAACGAGTCAAACGAATGCCATGCACATCATCCAAAGTCAGATTCATCGTTTTCAAAACCGGTTCAACGTCGGTCAAATAGCGTGTTTTGTACTTGTCGTGAGACGCCGGATTGAACAGGAACTGGCGAGCCCCATCGTACGGAATACCATGATACAAAGTCAGAACACTGTGATCGACTTGTTCCTGCTGGGCCCAGGTGCCAAAGCAGATGTCGGTGAAGCTGCGGTCGCCACGTCTCATCGCTGTAGGGGACGGTGGAACTTGTCCACGCAGGCAGTACAGCTCATAGCTTGGGCTCTGGAATGGTTTTTTCGTGATGATGTTACCAACCAAGTATGCACGGTACATCAACTGGCCAATGGCATCGAACTGTTCTTTGGGCATTTCAGGGATGATTCGTCTTGCGACAAATTTTTGGCAGGCCATAACGACTTTTTTAGCGCGGATCTTTTTCAGATTCCCCATCGCATCTTCATATAGCACAACTGCGGAATCACCTTCCGTTGTCACACGCAAAACGATCGCACCGGCACGCAGGGACTTCGTGCCTGCGGACTTGCGGATGGCCTGAGCCATCTTGTGAACCACATAGGCATTACCACCCGGGTAAGCCATCAAACTGCCAGTTTCAGCACAGATAAAGCCCAGATACTGATACGCAGACAATTCATCGGTGGAACCACAGAATGAACTCCAGCCGTAAAGCTGGAAGTATTCCAGCAGGTGAGGGTGCACATCGCCGAACTCTTTTTTCAGCCATTGCTCGAAATTCAGATGATCGACGGTGCGGGCCAGTTCCCCGTTATAGTCAAAATCAGCTTCAGCACCGATTTCAGCCAGACGAGTGAAGATTTTTTTGAACTGCTCGGAAGCGGCTTTGTCGGTCGCCCCTTTCCAGAATGGAGACGTGAATTTATTGTTGTAAAGAACTGTGGTGTGGTCCGAAGACTCACGACGAGCATGATCCCAAACGCCCAGCTCTGTCAGTAGGTGACCTAGCGGTGCTTCCTTTTCAGGTTCAACGAAGTAAGCAGCACCCGTGGAATACATTGCATTTTTATAGGCCTCACCCTTGGAATTACCACCCAGGCGGAAGTCCATTTCAAGCACCGCGATTTTTTTGTCACGCAGATAATAAGCCGTGGAAAGACCGGCAACCCCGCCACCGACAACAACCACATCCAAATCCAAATCTTCAGAGATGCTGGAGGGCTCGCCGCCTTTTTTCGCGATATAGCCGTCGATATTCCAGAATGCATCGTGCGGGCGATTGATGTCGTCGCCGTTGAAATCGATGCTGTTGTTTTCAGAGTCTTTAAGGCGCGCAACTGGCCAGTCATCCGGCATATTGGCGTTCATCCATTCCGAACCCTTGGCCAGGCCGGAAGCGGGAAGTGAAGAGATCGCTGCTAGAGAAATACCTGTTTTAAGGAAGTCACGTCTTTGCATGGCGTCTTAATAAAATCGGCCTCGGAAAGACACAAGAGGAGTTCATGGAACCCCTCTTGTTGAAAGGGAAATGAGAGTCCTTAATCGACAGTCACGTTTTGGCACGTTGGCACTGTGTAAGATTTTCTAAACAGCAGTTCGTAACGTTCGACGTTTCTGTTGGAAATACGGCGGTAAACCGGAATATTCACGGTCAAAGGGTAAGAGCCCGTCACGATTTCAGTCTTGCAGATACGACGCTCTCCACGCCAGTCACAGTTGTCCACCTCATGGCGATAGTTGATCGGAGTGGACAGGTAATCACGGTCAATCACGATGATTTCTTCGCGGTCCCCACGAGTGCGGCTGACAGTGGTGTCCACCGGCTTCAGGGTGCGCAGACGGTCACCATCCTGACACACGAACGTGTAGTCGATAGAGCGGCCCATATAAACGGTAGGGGCTTTCACAATCGCGTATCTATCGCGCATGATCTCTTCCCAGGAAGAGGAAGCATTGACGCCTGCAAAGGCGGGGGCTGCGGTCAGAAGGCCAATAACAAGGGATAGGAACTGTTTCATTTCTAGGTTCTCCTAAAAGGGGTTTAAATGTTTTCTTCTTTGCGCAAAGAGATGGCGGCACTTTGTGGCAAGAGCAGGGGTTTCCTCAAGTTAAGGGCGTGTAAGAAGAGGTGTTTCGTCCTTTTATTGTTCCGGCAATTTCTACATCTAACGCTTTTGGTCACGAGAAAAGTCATGCAACTGCTGGCGCCATAAGGTAAGCACCATCCATGAATTTTGAAATGCCCCTGCTGCCAGAAAAGTTGAATCGCGAAGAAATTATCGAGAAGTCTTGGGTTGTGACCCTGTCTGGAAACCGCTTCAGTATTCTGAAGCCCGAGCCGGATGCGGTTATGATTGAAGACATTGCGTGCGCTTTGGCTCGTCAGGCTCGCTTCAACGGTCATACAAGATTCTTCTATAGCGTGGGCCAGCATTCCTGCATCGGTGCGGAAGTGTCTCCGACGAAGGAAATTGCCCTGCACATGCTTTTTCATGATGCGACCGAAGCTTATATCGGTGACCTCGTATCTCCGGTGAAAGCTCTGCTTCCTGATTTTGAAATTATTGAATCCCGCATTCACTGGGCGATTTCCAAGCGCTTTAATCTGGAATACCCGCTGCCGAAAGTGGTGAAACAGATCGACCGTCGTTTGCTGGCAACGGAAGTTCGTGACTTGATCACCAAGGATCTGAAGTCCTGGAGTATTTCTGAAGATGAGCCGTTTGATTTCCCGATCATCCCTTGGCCGCCGGAAGTGACTGAGGCGCGCTTTATGGATCTGGCGAAAAGCCTTTTGAAGAAATAAGACCATTTAAAAGACAAATAAAAAAGGGTGAGATGGAAGTCTCACCCTTTTTCTTTTTCCGGTCCTTTGAATTAGGACTTGGGAACTTTGGATTCGTCGACGGTGATTTCGATTTCCACGCGACGGTTTTTAGCACGAGCTTCTTTGGTCTTAGCCGGGTCCACTGGGTTTGCAGCGCCCATACCCACAGACGTCACTGTTTGCGCAGGCACGCCAGCTGCGATCAATTGCGCACTTACGGATTTAGCACGCATTTCAGAAAGTGGGTTGTTCACCATCGCAGAGCCCGTGTCGTCAGTATAACCTTTAACGGTCAGAACGTTCTCTGGATACTTCTTCATGATGGCAGCCAGTTGATTGATGTTTTCTTTTGCTGCGGGCTTCAAATCGGCTTTGCCAGTGTCAAACAAGATGTCACTTTTAAGTTTCGTGATCAAACCTTGTTCGGTTCTTTTTGTTTCAGCGATCTTTGCCAGTTCCTTTTGTTGTTTGTCCAAACGGTTGCCCACAACACCACCGATACCAGCACCCAAAGCCGCACCAATCAGGGCGCCCTCGTTGCGTTTACCAGTCTGGTGACCGATCACAGCTCCGGCTACGGCGCCAATCGCAGCACCAATACCAGCACCTTTTGCTGTGTTAGGGTTTTCTTTCGTTGTCGCACAACCAGTCAGCATCATTGCTACGGCAGTACCAATCAGAATCATCTTTTTCATGGGGGGAACTCCTTAATTATTGAGACCTTATTATCGGGATAATTTCTGTCAGAGTGCAATATAAGAATCGCTGCGTCTGGTTGGGATACTGCACTAAGATTCTAGCCCTTTGCCTTCTACAAAGTCTGATTTATGCTTTGAGGGATAGCACCCATGGAAAGGGGTATTGCATGAAGAAAGTTTTAGGAGCCGGCCTTTTGGCGGCGGCATTGATGACCGGAATGATTGCTCACGCCGAAGATCGTTTTATCGTGGTCAGCGGTTCGGCGGAAAAAGGACTGGATCCAAACCTGGTTCATATGAACGTCGAGGTATGGAGCAAGGCAAGTACTGCGAAGCAAGCGCAGCAGTTGGCGGCCAATCAATTTAAGCAAGTTAAAAAGGCATTGGATGATTTCAAGGTCAAAAAAGAGGACATCCAGACAGACAACTATTCTTTGAGCCCGGAATATGAATACGATCAAAAGACCCGTCAGAATAAGTTGGTCGGCTTCCGCGTGGTGCAAAGTCTGTCTGTGACCTTGCGTAAGGTCGAGGATGCGGGAAATTTCCTGGATGCCCTGGTGGCCGAGAAAAAGACCACGGATTCCGGCGTGAATGTGAACTCTTTGGCTTGGGACTCTGACAAACGTCCTCAGGATGAAACAGCGGCCTTGGGAGATGCTGTTCGTATGACCCGCACCAAAGCTGATGAAATCGCCAAAGCGGCCGGTGTTAAAATTAAGGGCGTATCCAAGATCAGTCACGGGACTTCAGGAATCAACCCACCGCAACCGGTGTTCAGAAACTTTGGACTGAAAGCTATGGCAGCCGAGGCGGCTCCGACAGAGCTGTCTTCCGGTCAAATCAAAGTTCGTGTGGAAGTCACGGCTGAATACGAAATCAATTAATTTTTAGGATCGAGTGCGTGAGTCTTTAACGGCACGCACTCGAGCTGATTTACTGTACAGGGAACAGGTAAGTGGTGGTCATGGCATTTTTCTCTGTGATGGAGTGAATCTCGTAGATTTCAATCACAGCGTCTGTCTGCTTCAGGCCGGCTTTCAACATAAAGTCATTCACTTTCGGATACACTTTCAAAGGCCCGATGCCCGGGGATCCGGTGAAGACAGCCATCACATATTTACGCTGAGGGATTTCACCCAGCTGCAAACCTTCGGTCAGTTTTGGTGGCTCGCCCTCAAGGATGCAGCCCACTTTGGAGCGCAGGCGTGCTTCTTCCACTTCGCGAGGGTTGTCCAGGTATTCACCAAATGTACGACCGCAGGTGATGCCCTGGGACTGCATGTACTTTTCAATGCGCTCCAGTTGTTTGTTCACTTTGTGATAAGGGCCAACGTGCTCAACATAGACAATCTTAAACGGTCCTTGAGTCACTTCGGAGATTTCAACACCACGGAAAGCACCCAGGTAGTTTGCCAGGAACAAACCGAAGGAAATCATCGCTACAGCAATAAACACCAATACATATTTCATCTTCTTAAACCCACTTGATAGAGCAGCCCATAGAGGCCGTTTGATCTTCAGAAACTTTTTCGTCTTTTAGCAATGTCTGAACCGCATCATAAAGCTCGCGCTTGGTGACTTTGCTGGCGTCTTTCCATGAGTCATCCAGGCGGCCGCGATACGCCAGCTTGTGATTCTTGTCATAGACAAAGTAGTCCGGAGTGCAAACAGCACCGAACTTCTTGGCAATGTCCTGAGTTTTGTCATGCAGATATACGAAAGGGTAACCCTTTTCTTCAGCACGCTTTTTCAGGTTTGCAAAAGAATCTTCCGGATGGCTGACTTCATCGTTAGAGCAGATGGCGACGACAGAGACGCCTTGTTTTTTTAAGTCTGTGCCCAGCTGGATCAGGCGATCTTCAATGGCCTGCACGTAGGGACAGTGGTTGCAGATGAACATCACCACCAAAGGATGACCCTTGGCGAAGTCGGCCAGCGAATAGGTCTTCCCATCCACGGCTGGCAACGTGAAATCAGGACAGCTATTACCCAGATCTGGAAATGGAGTGAACGTCAAAGCCATATCAGCACCTACAGTGTGGACCAGTTGATTTCTTTTTCACCAATTAGCAAACTGCCATCGGCTTTCATTCCCGTGTATTTTTCTTTTAACAAAGGATGCTGGTTCAGAGCTGCCAGCAAAGACAGTTGATCTGTCGAGCTCAGCTCTTCATCGGAATGTGAAACAGCATCTGTCAACTCAAACAACAGACGATCCAGGAAGCCCATATAGTCCTGGCCCAGCAGCGGAGCGCCCATCGGCAAGGATTCGATAATGCTTGTGGATGTTTCAACTTCTTCAGGGGACGCTGTCACATTCAGGCCCAGACCGATGATCAAGCGAACTTCATCACCTTGAGCGACATTTTCCAGAAGGATGCCCGCTACTTTTTTTGCGCCAATATAGATGTCATTCGGAGCTTTTAGGTTCCAAGGCAGAAAGGGCCAGGTCGTCGAGCAGGCGCGATAGACCGCCAGGCCAACCAAGCAGGATGTTGTCGGTTGAGGCTTAGTACCCAGAAGATAAGTCCATGAGCTTAGCAGTGCACTGCCTGGGCGAGAATCCACCCACGTGTTTTTACCGCGACCGCGACCCGCTGTTTGGTGGTCCGTCACATAAAGACACAAAGACTCTTCCATCAGGTTTTCTGCGAAGGCTTCTTCCTTGGCCAGAGCATTCGTGCTGGGCATTTCCTTTTGATAGGAAACGTACAGATGATTGCTCTCGGCCCATTGGGAGGTCACATAGCCAATACGGATATCAGAAACAGGAGTGTCCGTCATTAGTCCTCCCACTGGAAGACCAGGCTGACGTCTGCGCACGGCGCAGAGTGAGTCAGCGCGCCCACGGAGATGTAGTTTACGCCCAAAGCAGCCACAGAAGCCACGCGGTCCAGGTTCATGTTACCGCTGGCTTCGGTTTCGATTTCAGTAGGGATGATCTCTAAAGCTTTTTTCAAAGTGTCGTTGTCCATGTTGTCCAGAAGGATTCTTTGCACCTTCATGGAAACGGCCTCTTTGACACCGTCCAGATTCGCAGCTTCCACTTCAATGGGAAGATTGCTGTGTTCGCGCACGCGATTAATGGCATTGGTGATGCCGCCCATGACCGAGATATGGTTGTCTTTGATCAGGATGGCTGTGCTGAGGTTCATGCGGTGATTCACGCCGCCGCCGTGAACAACAGCACGCTTTTCCAGATCCCGGAAAGCAGGTGTGGTTTTACGAGTGTCCAGGATCTTGGTTTTGGTGCCTTCGATCTTTTTAACAAAACGGCGAGTGTGGGTGGCAATACCGGACAGGTGTCCCAGGAAGTTCAGGGCCACACGTTCAGCTTTCAGGATTTGCACCAGATCACCTTCGATGGTGCAGATGATTTGGTTCTTCAGGATTTCATCACCTTCTTCGAAGTGCCATTTGATACGGCAGGTGGGCTCCAGGGACTGCATGGATTGTTCAAAGGCCATGGCGCCGGAAAGAACGATGTCTTCCTTCGCTTTTAAACGAGCGCGTCCCATACGGGGCTTTAAGGCTAGGGATTCTGTGGTGACATCGCCATTTGGCATGTCTTCTTTAATGGCTGCGCGGATGAGCTCCAGCAATGTCATAAGCGTGACCTCACAAGTGGCGGTCAGCTGTATGATCTGCGACTGACCGCTTTAGATAGACTTTTCAGTTTCGCGGAGGATCTTTTTGATTTCTTCGCGCACGATGCGCTCAGCGATCTCGGGAAGGACTTTCCAGCAAATGGATTCGATCACTTCGCGAGCTTCCTCACGGATAATCTTTTCCATCATATTGGGGTCTAAGTCCACCTTGGATTGTGTATTGGGCTTAGCATTAGAAGCAGGTGACGGAGCCGCCCCTGTGGAGGTGACTTTTGTTGCACCTTTTTTAAGGGTTTCCATCATTTGATCTTTGACGGATTTTTCCACGTTGGAAATGAAGGATTCCGCCGTTGGAGCCTTGGTTTTTGTCACTTCCGCAGAAGGCTTCACAAAGCTGATCTCTTCGAAGTCGCCATCCATTTCAATGTGGGCACCGGAAAGTTCGTCATCCTGAGGGATCACGAATTTAGAGGCAAAATCAGCACTTTCAACTTCCGGGATTTGGATTTTGAATTTGGTCAGATCCTGATGCGCCCAGCCGCCTTCGTCGTGTTCGTCTTCGCCTTTAGGGGACGTCAACGGAACGGCCGAAAACTCCTCGCCGGAAACCTCCAGAAGGTTGGCCTCATCTGCATCAATTTCAGGAATATTCAGGAAGCCTTCGGATTTTTCCTCTGGCATGGCATAGTCTGAGTGTTCTTGGGCAGATGCTTCGGCTTCAGCAGGAGTTTCCTCAAATTCCGGCATTTCCGGGAACGTCAAAAAACTGCTGACAGGGTTGGATTTGGTTTTTTGAACCAGGTCCGAAACAATCGTGCGCAAATGATCCGCATCAAACGGCTTTTCCAGGCGACGGTCCGCTTGACATTCCACTGCCTTGGCCTCGTCGATCTCCATAAAACCGCTCCACATCAATACGACAGGAAGGTGAGCAGTTTCGGAATCATTTTTCAGATCAGCGCAGACCTCATATCCGGATCTTTTGGTCAAAAGGACGTCGGCGAAAACTATGTCAGGCTTGAAGGTCTTAGCCACTTGCAACACATCAAGACCCACGGGGACCGATTTAACTTCAACCCCGAAGTCAGACAATGCCAGTTGCATTACTTTTTTGATTGTGGAACTCTCATCTGCAAGCAAGACGCGTAAAGCCATAAGCAAAGTAAAATAGGATTTCCGCCTCCAGTCAAGGGTTATCGGCGTTGTTCGGCTTCGCCGGCAGAGCTGGAGCGCCGGCGACTCCGATGAAGTCGGAGTGTTGACAGACGCGTATGCTGAAGCAGATAGGTTTAAGAGGATCAGACGTGAACAGAATTGATCGATACACAGCAGGGCTTTTTCTAGGCTACTTCGTCGGTGGCCTTTTGGTGTTTCTGACGCTTTTTACGGCTGTGGATGCGATGAGCACGATGGTGAATTACAAGGACGTGGCGCCCTCGGCTCTGGTTAATTATTACATATATTCCTTCCCCGGCATTGTGCACCAGTTGCTTCCGGTTGCCTGTTTGTTGGGCGTTATTCTGACGTTGAGCAGCTTGAATAAAGCCAATGAACTCGTTGCGTTATTTGCCAGCGGGATGAGCTTGATTCGTATCACTTTGCCCATGTTGGCGCTAGTGGCGGCGATTTCGGCGTTGGGGTATGCGGTGTCGGACCGGGTGCTTCCGCGCGCGACCAAGCAAAAGAACTACATTTTGTATTACGATCTGAAAAAAGAGCCGCATCGTTTTTCCACGATTAAAACAGACCGTATCTGGTACCGCTCCAAGAACTCTATTTTCAATATTAAGACATTGAATGCCAAAGGGGACGGAGCCCAGGGTTTGACCATGTATTTCTTCAGCGATGAATGGGATTTGGTGCAAATGATCACGGCAGCTCAGGTGAAGATTCAAGGGGCCCAGTGGTTGCTGGAGAAGGGGACAGTCACCATCTTTAGCAAGGACTCAAGCTTCCCACTGACCAGTCCCTTTAAAACCAAAAGTATCGTGATGGCCGAGGACTCCAAAGATCTGCAAAGCGCCGGTCAGACAGCGGATATGATGTCCCAGAAGGAACTGGAACGCTTTATTGATAAAAACCGGGACGCTGGATTGGATACGGTGGCCTATGAGGTCGATTATCACTCCAAGATCAGCTTTGCCTTTGCGGGCCTGGTCATGTGTCTGCTGGGCTTGCCTTTCAGCGTGGGGCGGGCTCGTTCGGGCGGGACCATGTTGAATGTCGGGATCTGTCTGGCCCTGGTCTTTGCCTATTACGTGTTTTATTCGTCCGGGATCACCCTGGGGCAGCACGGGACGCTCCCTCCGGTCGCAGCCGCTTGGACCCCCAACATAGTTATGTTGGGCGTGGCCTTCGTTCTTCTCAAAAAGCTCAAACGCTGATATAATGGGGGTCTCCCGGAGGTTCCCATGATCATGAAAATCCTCACATTCCCTGACCCTAAGTTGCGAGAAGTTTCGCAGCCGGTAGAAACCTTTGGCCCTGAAATCGCCAAACTGGCAGAGGATATGATTGAAACTATGTATCACGCCAATGGTATCGGCCTGGCCGCCCCGCAAGTGGGGGAGCTGGTTCGTATGGTGGTGATCGATACGCGCCCTAAAGACGAAAAGGGCCGCCGTTACAAATACGAAGAAATGACCGAACTTGAAGCGGCCGTGAAACAGCCGTTGGTTTTGATCAATCCTGAGATTGTTAAAGGCGAAGGTAAAACCACTTTTGACGAAGGTTGCCTGTCCATCCCTGGTTACTACGAAACAGTTCAGCGCTTTGACTACATCGAAATGAAAGCGTTTGATGTGAACGGCAAAGAATTTATCGTCAAAACTGACGGTTTGCTTGCGATCTGTATGCAGCACGAAATGGATCATTTGGAAGGAACTTTGTTCATCGACCATTTGAGCTTCGTGAAGGGCAATAAAATCAAAAACCAAATCAAAAAGTACGGCTACCCGGTTAAGTCGGCGAAAGCCGGCAGTGCCGAAGCGTCCGAGGACGCGCAGGCTGAAGCAGCAATTGACGAAGAAAAGTGTGAAGTGTGAGCAAGGTCCGTGTCTGTTTTCTAGGGACGCCTGAATTTGCCGTGACCTCGTTGAAAGCTCTTCTGTCGGATGAGCACTTTGAGGTCGTAGGTGTTGTGACCCAGCCGGATCGTCCCGCCGGTCGTAAGTTGCAACTGACTCCCAGCCCGGTCAAAGCCCTGGCGCAAGCCCACGGTTTGAAAGTCCTGGCGCCGGAGTCTTTAAAAGCCAATCCCTTGATGCTTCAAGAAATCAAAACCTGGGGGGCTGAAGTCGCGGTTGTCGTGGCTTTCGGTCAGATCCTGACGCAAGAGTTTTTGGACTCTTTCCGTTTTGGTTGTGTGAATGTGCATGGCTCTGTTTTGCCACGTTGGCGTGGGGCCGCACCGATTCAGCGTGCGATTGAAGCGGGTGACGTCGAATCCGGAGTCACCTTGCAGAAGATGGTGCGTAAGCTTGACGCCGGTGACATCATTGGCATTCGCCGTGTGAAGATCACTCCTGAAATGAATGCTCTGGAGCTGCATGATGAACTGGCTCGTCTGGGAGCGGAACTTCTGCAGGTGGAACTGATGGATTATGTGCGCGGGAATCTGGCGCCGGTTCCGCAGGATGAATCCCAAGTGACGTTGGCCAAAAAAATTGAAAAGCAGGAATCCCAGATTGACTGGGCGACTTCGGCTAAGGCGATTGATGGCAAGGTCCGTGGCTTTGTTTATGGGCCGGGCACTTACACTTTGTTGCAGGGAAAAAAGCTAAAACTTCATAAGGTGAAGCCGGTTTCTGGTATTACCACAGTGGCGCCGGGAACGGTGACCTCTGTGAATGAGGATCACTTCTCGGTTGCGACCGGTGATGGGATTTTGAAAATCTATGAACTTCAGCCTGAATCCCGCAACCGCATGCTGGCTCAGGACTTCCTCAAAGGTCATCCTCTAAAAGTTGGAGATATGCTCGGTGTCTAAACTGGTTGCGCCCTCTATTTTGTCAGCGGACTTTGCCAATCTTGAAAAAGAGATCAAAGCCATTACAGAGGCTGGGGCGGACTGGGTGCATGTCGATGTGATGGACGGGCGTTTTGTTCCGAACATCACGATTGGCATTCCTGTGGTGAAGTCTTTGAAAAAGGTGTCCTCACTGCCATTGGATGTGCATCTGATGATCGAAGAGCCGGAACGCTATGTGGAGGACTTCATCAAAGCGGGCAGTGATTACCTGACCATTCATGTGGAATCCACCAAAGATGCCGCAGGAACTTTGCGCAAGATCCGCGAGTTGGGTGCCAAAGCGGGCATCACCTTAAGACCGCGCACTCCGGTGGAGCAAGTTTTATCGCTGCTTCCGTTGTGTGATTTGGTTTTAGTTATGACGGTTGAGCCGGGCTTTGGAGGTCAATCCTTCATGCACGATCAAGTTGCTAAGATCACGCGTCTGCGTGAAGAGATCTCATCTAAAAACTTGAATTGTCTGATCGAAGTGGACGGCGGCATCAACGCCGACACCGCGAAGATCTGCCACGAAGCTGACGTCTTCGTCGCTGGCAGCTATGTCTTCGGCAAAGACTACCGCTCCGCCATCACTACTCTTAAAAACGCTTAAAAGGTGCCTGGTTGTTTTTTCTGGCTACAACGCATCAGTCGTCGTGCTGGGGGTGTTTAGTTGGCTTTGGGGCGCGCGTTTGTCTGGCTTTGGTTAAGTAAGTTTTGTTGTCTGCTGCGCAGTAGCCAGAAAAAACAACCAGGCACCTTTTAAAGATTCATCAGGGCGATGGGGTTTTGTCTGCCGTTTTCTAGGTAGAGGATTTCATTGGGGTGATCTTGCAGACTTTGCAGACGTCTGGCGATGTTGGGTGCCAGCAATGGCAGGGCTTCATCGAAATCCATGAAGCGATAGTTTTTAACGTCATAGAATTTAGCTTCGATGGACTGGGCTTGTTCTTCGGTTAAGTCTTCGGTTGAAAAGAGCAGTTGAAGATATTCTCCTTTGACGTCGGTGTTGGCGACATAATCCACAGCGATCAGATTTTTTGGTACGATCTTGAGCTTTAGCTCGTCTTGCACTTCTCGAATGAGAGCTTCTAGTGGGGACTCCTCATATTCCACTGTGCCCCCAGGTAGAATCCAACTGGAACTATATCCAGGCTGTATGATCAGCAACATTCTTTTGTAGAATATCAGAGCGGCGACACCAATGCGTTTGCGGGGCAGGGATTCATAATATTCTTTGTCGTCCTTGTACATAAGAACTCCTGTGTGAAGGTCCGGCCAGCTTAAGGGCCAGAGGGGACTGTTTCGGTCTTTGTGTCATTGACCCTTGAACGGACTCCTCTCAGAATTTTAGGGGAGTCCAAAATATTTTTGGGTTACAAAAGGAGAAGACTTTATGAAAAAGCTCTTAGTAGTGTTGGTTGCAGTTCTTGGATTTGGGAGCATTTCCAAAGCAGACATTTTGATTGAACCGTATGTGGGTTATGAAATGGGTAAGGCCACGGATCCAGACGGGAAGCTGACGGGGTCTCAATTGGGCTTGCGCCTGGCTTACAAAACGCCGTTGATGTTGTGGGTAGGTGCGGACTACACAATGGGAAGTGGTGAAACAGATCCTGATGTTGGGGCAAAAGAAGATGCAAAGCGATCCACTTTGTCTGGTGTCGTGGGAATTGATTTCCCGATTCTGTTGCGTGCATGGGTGGGTGTTGGTCTTACGAACGACATCAAGGTTGGCGACTACAAGTTTGAAGGTAAAAACGTGAAAGTCGGTCTGGGCTTCACAGGTCTGCCGTTTGTTTCCTTGAATCTTGAGTACATCAAAGACACTTGGGACAAATGGGATGGTCCGATTGCTTTGACAACAGACGCTCAAAACGAAAGCTACGTATTCTCCGTATCTTTGCCTCTAGAGTTCTAATTTCCAAATAAATCAAGAAACATCAGAAAGCCATTCTGCTAACCCCAGAATGGCTTTTTCCGTTAAAAGGTGCCTGGTCGTTAAAAGGTGCCTGGTTGTTTTTTCTGGCAATAGCGCGTTATTGGGGTCTTTGATGCGCCATAGCCAGAAAAAACAACCAGGCACCTTTCTTTGATTGGGGTGGGGGTTTTGCGCTAGGATGCGGGCTTCTTTAGGAGAGGCCTACTATGCAGATTACTGGTGAGAATATCACACTTGAAAACCTATATCAGATTGCCCACAACCCTTCGATCAAGGCAGAGCTTTCCGCGTCAGGAAGAGCCAACATGCAAAAGTCCCGTGACTATATCGAAGGTCGTATTTCCAGTGGCGAAGTGATGTATGGCGTGAACACCGGTTTCGGCGCCTTCTCTTCTGTTCGTATTTCAGACGCTGAAATTGAACAACTGCAAAGAAATCTGATCCGTTCTCATTCCATGGGGATTGGGGCGCCGTTCACGAAAACCGAAACGCGCGCCATGATGGTTCTTCGTGCCAATGCCCTGGCAAAAGGTCACAGCGGTATTCGTCCCCTGGTTGTCGAAAAAATTCTTGAGTTCCTGAACAACGATATCATTCCGGTGGTGCCTTCCCAGGGTTCTGTGGGTGCCAGTGGTGACTTGGCTCCACTGTCTCACTTGGCGTTGACCATTATCGGCGAAGGTGAGGCCTGGGGTGCCGACGGCAAACCCGTTCATGTGACTGAGTTGTTGAAGCAAAAAGGCATCACTCCGCTGGAGCTGAAAGCGAAAGAAGGTCTTTCCATGATCAATGGCTGTCAGGTGATGACGTCCATTGGCCTGTTGTCTTTGTGGGAAAACCGTCGCCTGTTGTGGTTGGCGGATCTGGCCGGAGCAATGACTTTGGAAGGCCTGCGTGGTTCCCGAAAGCCATTTGATCCTTTGATTCAAGCCAGCCGTCCTCATGCCGGTGAAGGCAAGACGGGTCGCAATTTGATTAAACTTATGGGCGAAACCAGCCCGATCGCAGAAAGTCACGCCGTGAACGATCCACGCGTGCAGGATGCGTATTCTTTGCGTTGTATGCCAGCGGTTCATGGGGCTGCGAAAGATGCATTGAGATATGCGGTCAAGGTTCTTGAAACTGAGGCGAACTCTTCCACCGATAATCCTCTGGTGTTTGCGGATGCGAATAAAGTTCTATCCTGTGGTAACTTCCATGGCATGCCAGTGGCGCACGCGATGGACTTTGCGGGGATCGCACTTTCTTCCCAAGCCAGCATCAGCGAGTGCCGTATTTCCAAAATGATCTCCACTCAGATGAGCGAACTCCCGCCATTCCTGACTCCAAACGGGGGCTTGAACTCCGGTCATATGATCGTGCAGGTGGCAGCGGCGTCTTTGGTCAGTGAAAACAAAGTTCTGGCGCACCCGGCGAGCGTGGACTCGATTCCGACTTCTGCGGAAAAAGAAGATCACGTTTCCATGGGGACGATCGCGGCAAGAAAATTCGCGCAGATTTTGAGAAACGCCGAAAACGTTATTGCAATGGAGCTTCTGTCAGCCTGTCAGGCCTTGGATTTGTTGGCGCCTTTGAAACCAGCCGCAGCCGTGAAAGCTGTGCATGAGCACATTCGCAAAACGGTTCCGTTTGCAAAAGAAGACCGCATCTTCTCTAAAGACGTCGAATCGATTAAAGCCATGATGGTGTCCGGAGAACTTATGAAAGTCGTCGAACAAACTGTCGGCGAACTGGAATGGTAATTTATTAACTCATTGAAACCTGTCGCACTGCTTCGGTAAAACCGGGGCGGGCCCTCCTTGGGGAGGGTGACCCGGCAGGTACCTTTTGGAGGATTTATGTCTCGTGTTGTGAAAGCCCCTACAGGGAATAAGTTGGTTTGTAAGGGATGGTTGCAGGAAGCTGCTTACCGTATGATTCAAAACAATCTGGATCCGGTGATCGCGGAGCATCCTGAAAATCTGGTGGTCTATGGTGGTATCGGTAAAGCGGCTCGTAACTGGGAATCTTTCGATAAGATTTTGGAAGCGTTGAAAGAGCTTGAAAACGACGAAACCCTGCTGGTGCAATCCGGTAAGCCAATTGGTATTTTGAAAACTCACGAAGACGCTCCACGCGTTCTTTTGGCGAACTCTAACTTGGTACCAAAGTGGGCGACATGGGAACACTTCAACGAACTCGATAAAAAGGGTCTGATGATGTACGGCCAGATGACAGCGGGTTCATGGATTTACATCGGGACCCAAGGGATCATTCAGGGCACATACGAATCTTTCGTTGAAGCTGGTCGCCAGCATTTCAATGGCAACCTGACGGGTCGTGTGATCCTGACTGCGGGCCTGGGTGGCATGGGTGGCGCACAGCCTTTGGCGGGTGTTTTTGCTGGTGCTTGTGTTCTGGCAGTAGAGATTGACCCCACTCGCATCCAAAAACGTCTTGAAACCAAGTACGTGGACGAAGTGGCCACGGATCTTGATGATGCTTTGGCGCGCATCAAAAAATACACGGCAGCTGGTGAGGCGAAATCCATCGCCTTGCAAGGCAATATGGCAACTGTCATCCATCAATTGATCGAGAAAAACTTCACGCCAGATCTTTTGACGGATCAAACTTCGGCGCACGATCCATTGGTGGGCTACATCCCAGAGGGTTATACTGTTGAAACAGCAAAAACCTTCCGTGAAAAAGATCAAAAGGCCTATTTGAAGGCCGCTTACGATTCCATGGCCAAACACGTTCGTGGCATGTTGATCATGAAGGATCGCGGTGCTGTGACGTTTGACTATGGTAACAATCTGCGTGCGCGTGCTCAGGAAGCCGGTGTTGAAAATGCCTTTGATTACCCAGGGTTTGTTCCAGCGTTCATTCGTCCTTTGTTCTGCAAAGGCTCGGGTCCATTCCGTTGGGTGGCTTTGTCTGGTGATCCTAATGATATTAAAGTGACAGACGATGCGCTTCGCGAATTGTTCCCGCACAAAAAAGATCTTCTGCGTTGGTTGGATATGGCTGAAGAGCGCATTGCCTTCCAAGGTTTGCCAGCGCGTATTTGCTGGCTAGAATATGGCGAGCGTGCCAAAGCGGGCTTGCTATTCAACAAGCTTGTCGCTGAAGGCAAAGTGAAAGCGCCAATCGTGATCGGTCGAGACCATTTGGACTGCGGCTCTGTGGCTTCACCTAATCGTGAAACCGAGGCGATGAAAGACGGCTCCGACGCTGTCAGCGACTGGGCCTTGTTGAATGCCCTTGTGAACACGGCGTGCGGAGCGACTTGGGTCAGCTTGCATCACGGTGGTGGCGTGGGTATGGGTTACAGCCAGCACGCAGGTCAGGTGATCGTAGCGGACGGAACGGAAAAAGCCGCACGTCGCTTAGAGCGCGTATTGACAGCCGATCCGGCAATGGGTGTCTTCAGACACTTGGATGCGGGTTACGAGCTGGCGGAACAAGTGGCCAAAGAGCGTGGCGTTCGCAGTCTTTGGATCTAATTTCGAAGTCATTACAGAGCCTCTCGATGTTGTGTCGAGAGGCTTTTTTTTTGCCCGGTTGACGACTGCGCCTGTGTAACAACACAAACACCTGTCTTCGTCTTGCCATCATCTGCCAATAGTTTGACGATGCTTTCATAAAGATTTCTTTTCGCTGGAGGAGGACCTTTTATGAAAGTGGTCAAGCTTACGGGATGGATTCTTCTGATCTCACTGTTTCATTTTCATGCTCAAGCCCAGGCACCTGATTTGGTGCGTGTCGGGAATCTTAAGTTTGCTCACTATGGGGCGATCAGCTACATGAGTGAGTATTGCGGAAAGTACAATCTGAAAGTCACAGAACGGGTATTTGCCAAGGGCATTGATATTATGCCCGCGATCATCGCCGGAGAAATTGACGTGGCGGCCAGTGCAGCCGATGCCGCCATTGCAGGTCGAGCTGGGGGTGTTCCCATTTTCGCCGTGGCAGGTTTTGCAGAAGGCGGCGCGCGCATTGTGATTCGTCCGGATCTGCCCATTAAGTCCGTCAAAGATTTCAAAGGTCGAAAGGTCGGCGTCGCCCGAGGGGGTGCCCAGGAACTGCTGCTCTTGGCGGAACTAGCCAAGAACAATCTGACCTGGTCTGATCAAAAGGGTAAAGACGTGCAGATCGTCTACATGGCCTTCGCAGATTTGAATCAGGCACTGCAGGCCAAGAACATCGATGCCATGGCTCAGAGCGAACCTCAGGCGTCCCAGGCGATCAATAAAGGCTTCGGGGTGGAGCTGTTGAAACCCTACGACACCCCTATGGGCGAACCGATTCGCACTTTGGTTATGACCGAAAAAATGTACAACACCCAACGCCCGGTGGCGCAACGTTTTATGAAGTGCTTTGTTGAAGTGACAAAGTTGTTCATCGAAAAGCCGGAAGTGGCCGAGAAGTACGTGATATCAAAGATGTTCAAAAATCAGATCACCTCTCAGGATTTCAAAGATGCCATTGGCAACTCGCCTTACACTTATGATCTGACGATTGAGCATATTCAGATCACCACAGATTTTATGCAGAAGTACGGTGTCGGGCGTATGCAAAAACCACCTAAAGCCTCGGACTGGGTGAAGCTGGATCTTTTGACCGAGGCCAAGACCGCGTTGGGAGTCAAATAGATGGCGGCCGAGAAAAGCCTCCTTTCTCAGCTTAAGGGTGTGTGGGTGCCGGCCATTGTCATCCTGGTGTGGGAGGCGGTGGTGCGCGCAGGATGGGTGAACCCTCAGGTTCTTCCGGCGCCCTCGGCTGTTCTTATCAAGTGGTATCAGTATTTGATGCCTTTGGAGGAATATGATCCGTCACAAGGGTCGAAGTTTGCCTGGTATTTTTCCGGGGAACTGGTACGGGACATGTGGGAAAGCTTCTATCGTGTGCTGATGGGATTTGTTATCGGTGCGGGGCTTGCGCTGCCGCTGGGGCTTTTGATGGGAGCCAGTAAGCACATCTATGACTATATGAATCCCTTAATCCAGGTGCTTCGTCCGATCCCTCCGATTGCTTATATTCCGCTGGCCATTCTGTGGTTCGGTTTGGGCAATCCTCCCGCCGTGTTTCTGATTGCATTGGGCGCTTTTTTTCCCGTCTTGATGAATACGATTGTCGGAGTTCGAGCCGTGGACAGCATCTATATCCGAGCCGGAAAGAATCTGGGAGCGGGGTCTTTTTTAATGTTCCGCAAGATCATCGTACCAGCTGCGATGCCTTATATCTTAAGTGGTGTGCGTATTGGTATTGGAACGGGCTTTATCTGTATGATCGTGGCTGAAATGATCGCTGTGAACAACGGTTTGGGGTATCGCATTTTGGAGGCCCGGGAATATTTCTGGTCAGACAAGATCATTGCCGGGATGTTTTCTATCGGTCTTCTGGGGCTTGCCATTGATACCGTGGTCAGTCCTTTGAACAACTATCTGCTGCGATGGCATCGAGGTTTGGAATAATGGCAGATCAGGCACAGATTCAAATCAAACATGTTTCAAAAGTCTTTAAAGGATCAGAGCAGGACGTGGTCGCGCTGAAGGACATTGACTTCAGTATCCCCGAAGGGCAGTTCGTCTGTCTGTTGGGGCCATCGGGGTGTGGCAAGAGCACGTTGCTCAATGCGATAGCGGGGTTTTCCCTGCCATCCGAAGGCAGTGTCGTGGTCGGAGGGCAGGAGGTCTTTGAGCCAGGCCCGGATCGGGGCATGGTTTTTCAGGAGTACGCCTTGTTTCCATGGATGACGGTGGAGGAGAATATCACCTTCGGTCTTAGAATCAAAAAAGCAGATCCGGCGAAGATCGAAGAAAAACTACAGCAACTTTTAAAGACATTGAAGCTGACAGACTTCCGCCGCCGTTTTCCCAAAGACCTCTCAGGTGGTATGAGACAGCGGGTTGCGATTGCGCGCGTGCTGGCACTGGATCCTCCGATCATGTTGATGGATGAACCCTTTGGCGCTCTGGATGCTTTAACCCGCCGAAGTTTGCAGGATGAGCTGTTAAAGATATGGAGTGATCTTAAAAAAACCGTGGTCTTTGTCACTCACAGTATTGAAGAGGCCATATATCTGGCGGACCGTATTGTGGTGATGAGTTATCGCCCGGGCACCGTAAAGAAAGATGTGCAGGTGGATATTCCTCGCCCGCGCAATCCCGCAGATCCAGATTTTAACAACTTAAAAAGAGAACTGTCGTTGATGGTGATGGCCGAACAAAATCGCTTCGAACAGGCCATCATGGGAAGCACCGGGGATTAACCGGCCCCGCCGGCAGAGCTGAAGAGCCAGAGGCTTTAATCATCCGACGAAAGCGTACTGGTCGTCACGCGACTGCGACTGACTTTTTTTATTTTATGAGCGAAGTGGAAGAACATCATTCCGACAAAGGAAAAGGCCAAACCCAGAGCGAAAGTGGTTGAAGTGGAAACCAGTGCCAACTGCAGGAAGTCTTTTATCGAAGGGGCCTCTGTGTAAGAGAGCTTCAGGCAATTTCGGATCAACAAGGGCAGTATATATCCCAAAGTCATCAGCAAAGAGTTTTCGATAATGTGGGTAAAACGTCGGGCCAGGAAGCCATTCATGAAAAATAGCAGACAAAGAAAATTGACGGAATCGCCAATCACTTCCCAACCAAGTGCTTGATAGACAAGGACTAAGGACCCTGAAAAGAAGAGGGTGTAGTAGACCCACAAGCTTCGGCTATGCAAAAATGAACCGCTTTTTGTCATGATAAAACCCTCTGTGTTTAATCTTAACAGAGGGCTTGTGGATTGAAATACCGTGACGGATTCTTAATAAGGTCCTGGACCTTGGGTGGGCCCTACTGACACTGACATTCTTTGAAACGGCAAGAAAGGATCTTGCCATGATTGTTGTATTGGAACTCAAAGACTTTGTTATCGTGTTTTTCCAAAGCAACAGAAGTCTTATCACGCAAGAAAAGTTCAGACTTCACTTCATGACGGGTGACTTGGCCCAGAGCCAGCAGGGACTCCAAGGTCTCATCGCCTTTCAGGGGCAGACGTTCCGGATAGCCTTCAGCATCCAGTTTGAAGAAGCGGATCTCGACACGGTCTTTGGCGTTGGTATTGTCAGCCGTGATCAAATGCACACGGCGTAGGGATCCATCTGGCAAAGTCAGATGATAGTTTTCCAAAGAAATTTCCTCTTTTTCGATGCCCACGCTTTTCTGCAGATATTCCATCAGAGCTTCAGGGGTCGCAACCGCCTGGGCAGCCACTTCCGGAGCGCACTCTTGCAAAGACTTCAGAAAGTTGTCTTTGCCGGAATCAGCTGGGGTAGCGGAGTCACCCTTTTCCCCTAGAAAACTTTCATCGGATCCTGTGGTTTGAGGAGTTGCATTCGATGGGATCGCTGCTCCCTGATCTTCCATAACTTGCATAGCTTCCTGCTGCTTTTGGTGGAAAAGGATGTGCAGGAAATAATAGTCCGTTGCAATCCCCAAAAGGAAAAGTGCCAGTGCCCACAGAAGCCAAGTGCTGAGTTTTGTCGATCTCATAGTTCCTTATTATTCCTGGTTTAAGTCCGGAGCCCAATGGTCCCATGACTGGCAGGTTCTTGCACGCTGCGAAGGTCCACGAACCTCACCCCAGCGGTATTCGCCGCCGTCGTGCGGGTTGTTGGAAATCAGGCCCAGGAACAAGCGGCGCTTGAACTCGGCCAGATCCATGGTGCGGCCAGGAAGGTACGCCGTCGCGCAGACAGAAGAAGCTGTCACAGTTTGTGCCGCCATTTTTGCAGCTTCTTGCGCCACAGACAGGTTGATGGCCGGGAAGATCTTATCCAATTGAGCTTTTGTTCCTGCGCTGAGCTGATTGCCGCCATTGATTTGCAGAATTTCGCGGTACGCACGACGCAAGGACATGAAGTCGTCAAAAATACGACGGTCACGGTTTGGTGTGGAGTAAGTGTCGTAAGTTGCATAATCCATGCACTTGGAGTTGCGCTTCAGATAGTCGATGCCTTCGTTGATAGAGGTCACGCGGCCCGTGAAGCCCTCACAGGTGGTTTTCATCAAACGAGCAATCAATTGATCGTCCGTTTCCTGGCGCAAAGCCAGACGGTTTTGTACGTAGCGAACCCATTTGTTCAATGGAATTTTAAACTGTTCATCGCTGTAGCCCGGAGTCTGCCAAACAGGTTTGTTCAAAGCAGAAGCTGGTCTCCAGTAGCGGAAGCCCGCTCCGCTGGAAGCGGAGTAGTCACCCTCAAATACCCATTCAGGATTGGGCCAGGACTGACGTTCTTGCAAACCAAAGCCCGAATTCGCGCCCACAACAGAATTGTAAACCAAATAAGGGACCCCAATAGGCAGGATCTCTTTGATTGTCCAAGAGTGGTGATTCTTTTTTGTCGTCGCCATCAAACCACCGGAACGGATGGTGTCACGGCTGATCGCAACAGGGTAAGTGTCGTTTGGAAGTGAGCGAGTGCTCATGGTGTTGTAGATGAACAACAGGAAGTTGCGAACGCGGTTGATTTCGCTTTGACCATCCCAGCGGCTCATTTTATTGGAAATCGTTTTGCCAGAGGCTGTCGGGTCTTGGGCTACGAACGGCAGACGGTTTTCGTAAGCAAACACGATGCGCATGGAATAAACAGTGTCGGCACAATCGACGCGAAGGCCATAATAAGGATTACTCTGACCATTTTTCAACGATTTGCGAGAGAAGAAGTCCGTACGCCATTCCGCGCGCACCCATTCCGCGAAGCGGTCCTCATAGGCCGGGGACCATTCGTTGACTTCGGTCCAAACCGCCGCCTGAGCGGACATTGCGAAGAGCATCATTACAGCAAAAGCGAAATTACGCATGTAGCCTCCCTGAAGTGTTACACCGGGGCAGGGGTATATTGCTGTGGAGTAAGGATCAATGGAATTATTATACTGCCTTATGTGTCATCTCGAATTTTGCGCTTAGCGACATTAGTATGCTGCGTTATCTATGCGAACAATCATTCATCTCATACTTTTTGCGTCCGTTTCTGCTCTTCTGTCGTGTCAGACAAAAGAGCAACCTGTGACTCGCGAAAGTCGTCTGTCTGCCGGTCACAAACTGATCGATCAGGGGCGCTATGACGAGGCGATTGGCTACTTTAAGAAGTTCTTGCAGGAAGATTCTCATCCCCATGTGAAGATGGCCCTGGCGTCAGCCTATGCCGGGCGGGCGGGGATTCGCATCGAGAAGATCTATACATTTGTGGTATTGCGGAACTTTCAAACCGAGATTGCGCCTCTGGAGGGTCTTTCATTGGATCATCAAACACAAAGTCTGGTGAGATCGTTGTCAAAGTATTCGCAGCACTGGAAAAAGGTGCCGCTGCTTTCAGAAGAGGGACGCCACGATATTTCTGCCGCCGTGGCGGTGCTGGAGCATGAAGCAAACTCGGGAGCACGCCTTTATTCAGCAGTCCTTCGCGTGGTGCTGTTAAAATCTGTCGTTGAACAGGGGCTTCAATCCTGGAGTCGGGTTCACAAGCACAGTCTGTGTTCGGATCAGTTGCAACCTTACTTCCAGTGGATGATTGAACTGACAGACACGCTGATCCTGGTTTTGCAGGATCTTCAACGGGCCTTTCCGGATCAGAAGAGTGAATATGCCAAATATGAATCAGACCTTATGACCTTCAAAGCCGAGGCCCAGAAGGTGCCGTGGCCTCAGGAGAAAATATGCTTCTGAGACTTCTTGTGTTGTTTGCAGCGATGTCCGCCCTGCCAGCTCTGGGGGAGACTTACTCTCCGGTCTTACGGGATGGAGGCAGCCGCTTCCTAGTCAGATCTCTGGGAAGTGTTTGTTATTCGATGGACAGCTTCCGCCGGGGGCTTCCCTGCAATCCGGCTTTTGTTGCTAAGGACAAAGCTCCGCGCTTTGATGCGGATCTGATGCTGGGAAGTAATATGGAATACCTGCGCGAGGCCGAAGAGCTTCTTAACGGCAAAAGCGATGAGCAGGGCGTTGCAAAAATCTTTTCCCGGCGCGAGATGGTGGATGGCGAGATTTCTATTGAGGCTTCTTTTCAGCGGCCGACTTGGGGTGTTTCGATTGAGCCATATCGCCTTGTGTATGTGTATCAGTTTGAAAATGCGGCTCTTCCTATGGTGGATCTGATCGCTTCGGAAGAACAAAGTCTCAAAGCTCAGTTGGCCAGTTTCACTTCCGGAAATTTTTATGCCGGCTTGCAGTTGCGCTACACACATATCAAGTACATTGGAAATTCGTTTTCCATCGCCGAAGCCATGGCCGGTGATAATGAAAAGCTTTTTGAAATTCACAATCAGGACATTTTGTATGTGGAACCGGGAATTTTGTATGCCTGGGAAGACGCCGTTTGGGAGCCGCAGATTTCTGCCATGCTTTCGCAGTGGGGTGTCAGCTCCAAGAAATCAGAACAGTATCCCATCCGACCGCAGGGGCTGTTGGGGGCTTCGCTAAAACCCACTGTGCCGCTGGGCTTGCTGGAAGTCGGTATGCAGGTTCAAATTCACAATGAAACCAAAAATTTTCAGGATGCTGTTCGTGCCGCGATCACTTATCAACTGGGTCTTCTGCAGGTGGTGGTCAGTGGGTCGCAGTATGATCAGTCGGCAGGATTTCTGGCGACTTATAAAAGCTTTTCCACGGGGCTTTCCTATTGGAGTGAAAGACAGAATAAAAGCGTCTTCGTTCAGTTCGGGGTGAGTCTGTGAGGCTTTTGCTGCTGATGATGACAGTTCTGCTTTCTCATCCGTCGTGGGCAATGAAGCGCGAGACGGCCTATACTGGTGCTGTCCAATGGACGGAGTTTCGTCAGTATGTGCTGCATCAGCAGCAGGAAGATGAACGCACGGGTGTGGCTTATATGATTTCCGGGGCGGTGGCTGCGATAGGCGGAACAATCGCGTATCAACAGTCAGAAGAAGTCTTCAGCCGCACGATCTTTGCCATTACCTCCAATTTGGGGCTGGCGGCGATCGGACTTGGAGCCACTTATTATTGGACGGGGAATGAGCTGGATTCTTTTTATTATGCCATCGAGGGCTCGTCCTTAAGTCTAGCTGAGCGCAATGAGGTCCTGCAAAGATTCCTGTACAAGCAACAGGAAGAAAAACGCAAGGCCAAATGGATTCGTGTGGCCACTCATGCACTGCTGGCGGCAGCCAATATCTATGGAGCGACTCAGGAAGAAAATAAAGAGATAAGCTCAGTTTTCTATTTTCTGGGCGGAGCCAATACTGTGCTGGCTTTGACCTACACCTTTTAGCTGTGTTTCCTGGACCTTAGTTCATTCAGTTTTGATTCAATTAAACAGATAAGAAGTTGATATTCCACTTGATAGGAGAAGCTAGTGCGACGTTCAAATACTTCTTTCTGGTTTTCCACATTCTGTTGTTTCGTGGCCTTTGCCGGTTTTGGCTGGTATCAGGCGTCGTTAAACTCAAATCCGGAAACGGCGGGAACTGCCGACTTTGCATCCAAAGGTGCCTTTGAGACGGCAGAGCAGTGTGGACCGGAGCGAAACTATTTTGCCAATGACCTTAAAAAAATGTCGGCAGTCTACGCGGGCAACCGCAGTCGGGCGCAATTGGGGAACAGCAACCCACCGAAGGAATGTGTCTCCTTTATCATGCAAAACTTCATTCCT
This sequence comes from Bdellovibrio sp. HAGR004, assembly GCF_055397015.1. NCBI lineage: Bacteria > Pseudomonadati > Bdellovibrionota > Bdellovibrionia > Bdellovibrionales > Pseudobdellovibrionaceae > Bdellovibrio > Bdellovibrio sp. HAGR004. The sequence goes on from NZ_AP029176.1 coordinate 1,124,779, forward strand.
TTAAACTCCAAATCAGGTGCTATTTCGATGTGTCGCGGAGCTAAAGGAGAGCTGCTGGCTTCTCCGACCAAAGGTGCTGACGGCCTTGGGTTCCAACCCCCTTGTACGACAGAGCCCTATGTGAACAGTGTTTACAACGCTCTGGTGGATGTCGGGGATTGTCTGAATATTCCAGTGAAGGAGCTTCTGCCGAAGCTTTACAACGAAAGTGGTCTGCACGTGAACACCTTGGGCGGCGGTTTCGACGCGGGTGTGGGACAGTTGACGGTCAGCGCTCTTAAAGAGGTTTTCGTCCGTTATAATATGGATGCCAAACAGCCATCCACCTTGGACTGGTATATGAAAGAAATTGCCAAATCCAACAAAGAATCCTGCAAAAGAATTGTGGCCGAAAAGAGCGCTTACGCTCTGGAAGTTCCTGCAGGCAAAAAGCTTTGTCTGGTGGGGGAGTCTGAAGGTGCCGATTGCTACACCCCGTGGTCTTCTTCCAATCGTTGTGTGGTCATGACGGTTCCGTCCAGCCCACTTCGCAATGTTCTTTTCACTGGGATTTTCTATCGCAGTATGCTGAAAAATGCCACGGGTCTAAGCTATTCCGCGGGTAATGACATTATCAATGGCCGCATTTACAGAGAAGGCGAAGAGCTGAATGGTTACATGGGTAAGGGTAACTATGTCGAGCGCCTGCGCGCTTTGGGGGCTACTCATGCCAATCTGAATGTGATCAAGCAGATTCTGGTTTCTTTGGGTTTCAATGCCGGTATTCAGAGCGGAAAAATCTATCTGGATAACTACATCAAACAACGAGAAGAAAAGAAGAAGTATATCAAAAACGAAGACATCGACTTCCAGAACATCAGCACCGGGAAATGGGCGATCGTGACGAATCTGCCGACGTTCTGGCGCGGTCTGGGTTCGGAAGATGCGGCAGAGTTTGACAAAGCTCTGACTTCGCTTGAGGTGCTGCGGGAATTGGGCGTGGACGTGGTGAAAGCTCAGAAGATGTACAAAGATCTTCGTCCTCATGTGCAAAAAGAAATCAAAGCCATCAACGGCAATGCCAAAATGTCGGAAGATGACAAGCAGAAGAAGATCAATGAATTGAAAGTAAAATACGACAAGTACCGCCATCCTCTATTGAAGGCCGTATTTGCCAAGTCGGATGAACTGACTTTGCCAGAGTACATGAGAATCGCACACGCCTATGCGATCATCACAAATCCAAATGCGGGCGGGGCTCCAGGGTATTTGAGTTTCGTCGCCGCAAAACATAAGCAGTTGGAAAAAGAGATGGGAGTTAAAGTATGTACAGCAGACCAATACTTACAGTTCTAGGATCAATTTCAGTTGCTTTGCTGACCTCCGCGTTCACCTTCCAGGTGCGTGCTCCCTTTGCTGGTGGCGGTGAAGCGCCGACCATGAAGGTGGCCGATGTGGTTCGCAGTGTGGATGGGCAGCTCAACGTTCTTAACAGACAGGTTCATTCCCGTATGCCAGCCAGTGCAAAAGTGGAGATCCTAAAGCAGACTCTTTCGACGATCGAAGAAGTTCGTAAACAAAACTCGCTTCAATCTGTCGACAAGGAAGTCTATTTGGACTATTCGACGGCGTCTTTAGAGCATGTGGCAACGGACAGGGAATTTTCAGTTGAAAAGTGTCCTGAATACAAAGCACGTGTGATGATCGACTTTGAACCCTATGCGGAGCATCGTCCGACGCACCCTGCGTTGAAAAGGTCCTACGAAATCATCGAAGGCATCTGCTCATAAACTGGCAGGTGAAAAAGGCCCCACTGACTGCGTTGGTGGGCCTTTGGGGCCAGGCTTTATATTTTCGCCATGTGTGCTTTCTCATGAATCATAATTAAAAAATCAGCAGTATTTGGATTACCAATAGGGTCGTGATTGAAAAAAACTCCAGAACGTAAGATAAAGGGTCTGGAGGTCGTTATGAAATCGGGTATCTTAAATTGGGCAGTCTTAGGCAGTCTATGTCTGGGGGCCACTTCAGTTTCTTACGGGGCTGGAGGCAAAGAGATTCCGATCTACAGCAACCGCAGTGTGCGCCAACAAGTCGATACCTTGGCTGAACTTCTGGAAAAAGAAGTCGGCAAGGCCAAAAACAACCGGGATCGTTTTCGCGCAATGAACCGTGTGGTGGGACAGATTAAAAGCCTACGCGACAACAGCGTGCCACAAGGAGCTCAAGACGAGGCCCATATGGATCTGATGGTTTCTGTTTTGGAATCTTTGCCATCTGAAAAGAATTTCAAGAAGAAAGACTGTGCCAAATACGAAAGTGATTTGATCAACCAGTATGAACCCACTGCGGAGGAAGTGCCGCAAGAGCCTGCGGTTCAGCCAGCATGGAAGGTTCTTAGTTCTTTGTGCCAGTAGGAGAAGTTCTTAGGGTATTGAAATGAAAAACCCACAGTCGGGGACTGTGGGTTTTGTTTTTTGCTGCTTCAGCTTACGCGGCTGCCGCCGTTCCAGCTCTGCCAGGCAGGGCCCGAGGCTACATCTGTCTTTGGCGTTTTTCAACTGCAAGGGCTGCTTCGCGCACAACTTCAGACAAAGTCGGGTGGGCGTGGAAGGATCTGGCCAGATCTTCACTGCTGCCGCCGAACTCCATGCAGACGATCACTTCGTGGATCAGTTCAGACACGCTTGGACCCACCATGTGAGCACCCAGGATCTTGTCTGTCTTCTTATCCGCGATGATTTTTACGAAACCTTCTGTGTAACCTTTCGCGCGCGCACGGCCGTTGGCCATGAACGGGAATTTACCCACGTTGATTTCAAGACCTTTTTCTTTGGCGAATTCTTCAGTGATACCGACAGAAGCAATTTCCGGGTGAGTATAGATCACACCTGGAACCGTTTCGTAGTTCACGTGACCCGCACCACCAGCCAGGATTTCTGCCAATGCCACGCCTTCTTCTTCCGCTTTGTGCGCAAGCATAGGACCGGCAATAACGTCACCGATGGCATAGATGCCAGGAACGTTGGTTTGATAGTGTTTATCGACGATGATGCGGCCTTGAGGATCCTTTTGGATGCCCATTTCTTCGCAGCCCACACCCGCCGTGAATGGTTTGCGGCCTGTAGAAACAAGCACAACATCCGCTTTCATGGATGAAGATTTCCCATCAGTCAAAGACTCATAAGTCACTTCAACGCCATCATTGCCCACTTTAGAACCGGTCACTTTGGTGGATAGAAGGAAAGTCATACCTTCTTTTTCCAGGGACTTTTTAAGCACATTCATACAGTCCTGATCCATCGTGCCGCCCAGACGGTTGGCATACTCGATCACGGTGACTTTAGCACCCAGACGCTGCCATACAGAGCCCAGCTCCAAGCCGATGACACCACCACCGACAACGATCATGGTCTTTGGAACCTGATCCAACGCCAGAGCACCTGTGTTGGAGACGATACGTTTTTCATCGTACTTCAAGAACGGCAGCTCCACGGGGACAGATCCAGTTGCGATCACGATATTTTTGGTCGTAAGAATCTGCGTGTTGCCGTCAGCACCTTTTACTTCCACTTTCCCCGGGGCCACGATTTTACCCAGGCCGTTGAAAGGAGTGATCTTGTTCTTTTTGAACAAGAAGGCGATGCCTTCGGTGTTTTGTTTTACAACTTTGCCTTTGCGAGCCTGCATGGTTGGAAGATCCAAATCGACTTTGGATACTTTCACACCGTGAGCCGCTAGATCATGCTGAGCCGCCTGATAGTGTTCAGAGCTTTCAAGAAGCGCTTTGGACGGGATGCAACCTACGTTTAAGCAAGTGCCGCCGTAGGTTTTATCTTTTTCGATCACGGCCGTTTTAAGACCCAGCTGAGCTGCACGAATCGCCCCTACGTAACCGCCGGGACCGGAACCAATAATAATTAGGTCAAATTGAGTGTCTGCCATGATTATACCTCTAGAAGCAATCTTTCAGGATCTTCGACAAGTTCTTTAATTTTCACAAGGAAGCTCACAGCCTCTTTGCCATCGATGATACGGTGATCGTAAGTCAAAGCCAGATACATCATCGGGCGGATTTCCACTTTACCGTTGATCGCCATAGGACGATCCTGGATTTTGTGAAGGCCCAAGATAGCTGACTGCGGGAAGTTCAGGATCGGAGTTGAAAGCAAGGAGCCGAACACGCCCCCATTCGTGATGGAGAAGGTGCCGCCGCCCAGATCGTTAGGAGTGATTTTGCCGTCACGACCTTTTGCTGCCAGATCGCGAATAGCCAGTTCAATACCAGCCAATGACAAAGTATCCGCGTCTTTAATGTTCGGAACCATCAGACCTTTCTCTGTGGAAACGGCAATACCGATATTGTAGTAGTTGTGATACTCGATGTCTGTGCCGTTGATCCATGCATTCACTGCAGGGAAGTCTTTCAGTGCTTCGACAACCGCTTTCACGAAGAAGCCGTTAAAGCCCAGATTCACACCGTATTTTTCTTTGAATTTGTCTTTGTATTTAGAGCGAAGCTCCATCACTTTGCCCATGTCCACTTCGTTGAAAGTGGTCAATAGAGCTGCTGTGTTTTGCGCTTCTTTCAGTTTTTCCGCGATACGTTTGCGGATAGTCGTCATTGGAACAAGTTTTTTGTCGCCTTGTTTCGACGCGGCAGCGGGCAGTGCTGGAGCGCCGGCCGGCGCGGAAGCTGGAGCAGCTTTCGGAGCGGCAGGTTTTGCGCCCGGCTGAGCCTCAAGAACGTCCCCTTTCGTCAGGCGGCCGTCTTTGCCTGTGCCTTGGATCGCAGAAGGATCAAGACCCTTTTCATTTACGATTCTGTTAACAGCCGGGGACAGGTGCGCAGAGGCGGCGGCAGCCGGCAGAGCTGCAGCACCGGCAGGTGCGGAAGCTGGAGCAGCTTTCGGAGTTTCAGCCGCAGGAGCTGCTGCGCCCGCTGCCGGTTTTGCGTCCGTATCAAGAGTTGCAACTGTTGCGCCGATTTGAACAACCGCACCAGCCTCACAGCCTGGATTGATAGTCAATACACCGTCATTTTCTGCAACAACTTCCACGCTGGCTTTGTCAGTCTCAAGAAGCATAAGCACTTCATTGCGTTTTACAAAGTCGCCGGATTTTTTAGTCCAACTGCCGATGGTTGCTTCTGTGATGGATTCCCCAACCGCGGGAACTTTAATCTCTTGTTTCATGGCAACGTCCTTTTTTTAATCTTTCTAAAAATCAAATTATTTTCTACTTCAGCTTCTGCGACTGCCGTCGCGCCAGCTCTGTCGGCCCAGCCGAGTCGCGCCAGCTCTGTCGGCCCAGCCGAGTCGCGCCAGCTCTGTCGGCCTAGCCGAGTCGCGCCAGCTTTGTCGGCCCAGCCGACTATTTACTGAAAACGGCTTTGACGATCTCAGCTTGTTCAATGCGGTGTCTGTAGACAGAACCTGTCGCCGGAGAGGATCTTTCCGGACGGCCCACGTATTCAAAGCCCAGCTTCAGGCCGGCTTTGGAGACAACATCAACAAACTTGAAGTACACGTTCTGGAAGGCACCCATGTTTTTTGGTTCTTCCTGCGCCCATACCAAAGTTTTTGCTTTAGGGTAGGACTTCAGAACTTCCGTCACCTGAGTGGCAGGGAATGGATAGATCTGCTCCAGACGAACCAAAGCGACATTTTCTTTCTTGGACTTTTCTCTTTCTTCCAAAAGCTCGTAGTAAAGCTTACCGGAAACAAACACCACGGTGTCCACTTTGGACTTATCAATAGTGTCAGCAATCACTTCCTGGAAGCGACCCTTGGCCAGTTCGTCGATCGTGGAAACGGCACGCGGGTGACGAAGCAAAGACTTTGGTGACATCACAACCAAAGGTTTGCGGAAGTCTCTGCGCACCTGGCGGCGAAGAGCATGATAGATCTGAGCCGGTGTTGTCAGATTTACAACTTGCATGTTGTTCTGAGCACAAAGTTGCAAGAAGCGCTCAAGACGGGCCGAGGAGTGCTCGGGACCCTGACCTTCATAGCCGTGAGGCAGAAGAAGTACCAGGCCGCTCATCTGTTGCCACTTGGATTCACCCGCAGACAGGTATTGGTCGATCACGATTTGCGCGCCGTTGACGAAGTCACCGAACTGAGCTTCCCACATCACCAGGGATTTGGGATCCTGAACGGAATAACCGTACTCGTAACCCATCACGCCGTACTCAGACAGAATACTTTCCGCCACCAGCAGTTTCGCCTTCGGATTCAGATCCGCCAGCGGGAAGTAAGCTTTGCCGGTTTTAAAGTCGTACATGCCTGCATGACGGTGAGTGAACGTGCCACGCACGCAGTCTTCACCAGTCAAACGAACATTAGTGCCCTCTGACAGCAAAGAACCGTAGGCCAAAAGTTCACCCATGCCCCAGTCGATGTTTTCTTTGCCAGCGCCCATCGCTTTACGCGCTTCCAGAAGTTTGATCAGTTTTGGATGTGGAGTGAAGTCAGCAGGGTGACTGCCGATTTTCTCGCCGATTTGTTTTAGCTTGCCCAGATCGAAAGTGGTGTCGGCGGATTTTTCGAAATCAGAATCCTTGGCCTTGCGCAGACCTTTCCAGTTGCCTTCGAACTTGAAGTTCTTAAGTTTCGGCGGATTCTTTTTGGTATCTTCGAAAATAGTCTGCAAGCGATCCATCGCCTGGTTGTACATGTCGTCAGAAGTTTTCTGATCCACACTTCCTTCCGCAGCCAGTTTCTTCGCAAATAGCTCGCGAACTGTTGCGTGGGTTTTGATGATCTCATACATCTGCGGTTGAGTGAACGCAGGTTCGTCCCCTTCGTTGTGGCCGAATTTACGGTAACACAGCAGATTGATCACAACGTCTTTGCCGAATTCCTGGCGATAGCGAAGGGCGATGTCCATGGCGCGCACGGCGCTTTCAACATCGTCACCATTCACATGCAGAACAGGGGTGAAGGTCATTTTCGCTGCATCAGAAGAATAACGTGTGGAGCGAGTGTCCTTGCCGCTGGTGGTGAAGCCCACCTGATTGTCGATGATGATGTGGATCGTGCCGCCAGTGGAGTGAGAGTGAACTCCAGCCATTTGCAGAGTTTCCTGAACGATCCCCTGACCGGCAAACGCCGCATCCCCGTGGATTAGAACTGGAACAACATTCTTTTTGCCTGTAGTGCCGATTTGGTCTTGAGCCGCACGCGCCATCCCCAAAGCCACCGCGTTCACGGTTTCCAGGTGAGAAGGGTTGTAGGCCAGAGTGACTTTGCAAGAACCGGTCGCGGTTTTCTTTTCAGTGACATAACCCAAGTGGTACTTCACGTCGTTGTCGAAGTCTTCAATGGGCTCGGCCAGTTCCAGCGGACCGTTGAAGTCGCCGAAGACATATTCTTCAGGCTTTCCGAAGAAGTTCACCAGGATGTTGACGCGACCACGGTGGGCCATGCCCACGAAAACTTCCTGAACCTGATGAGCCGTGCCTTTGTTCACCAATGTGTCCATCATCGGCAAAATGGAATCAGCCCCTTCCACAGAGAAGCGCTTTGTTCCCACGTAACGGGTGTGAACGAACTTTTCCAAAGTTTCCGCTTTGGTCAAAGCCGCCAGAGCGTTTTTCTTTTCGTCCAAAGAAAGTTTTGCCGGATTGTTTTCGAATTGCTGAGTCAGCCATTGAACTTCTTTTGGAGAAGCATCCGCAGCCTGTAGGGAAAGTGTTCCGCAGTAAGTGGCCTTCAGATGTGCGATGATGTCGCTGAGAGTGGCGTTGGCTTTACCAATCACAGAGCCAATCTGGAATTTTGCCGTCAGATCTTTTTCCGTCAGGCCAAAGCGCTTCAGGGAAAGAAGTTCTCCTGCTTGCGGAGCATACAGCGGATTCAGGTTGGCTTCGGTGTGTCCGTCAGCGCGATAAGCCTGGATGAGTTGGAAGACGGCCAGCTCTTTATCGGACATGCCGAACTTGCCCCCTTGGGCAAACTCAACACCTTCAAAGAAGCTTTTCCATTCTACTGCGAGTGAATCCGGATTCGCTTTGAAATCAGAGTAGAGTTGTTCGATGTATTCAAGATTCGCACTATTGATGCCACTGTTGCTCACGATATAACCTCAAACTTCACATGGGTTGAGCGGGCGGTTAAACAAATTATCTCGAATCCAGAGGTCTTGATATAACTTGTTTCACCGTCCGCTAGCGCTCGCTAATTTTTCAAAAAGTTGGGGATTTGACACGTCTTAATGCGCAGCAAAACGCCAAGCTTTTGATGTTATTTAAAGCCTTGTCATGATAGCTCTTTTTCTATCCAAAATGAAGGAGTTTAAACGTGTATAAGTTGGTACTTATTCGACACGGTGAAAGTGTTTGGAACCAAGAAAATCGATTCACAGGCTGGCAGGACGTTGATCTTTCCGAGAAAGGTCGAGCGGAAGCTCTAAAGGGTGGCAAAGCTCTTCGTGAAAAAGGCTTCAATTTTGATGTGGCCTATACAAGCATGCTCAAAAGAGCGATTAAAACTCTGAATTTCGTGCTGGATGAGGTTGACCAAGTGTGGCTTCCTGTCCACAAGGACTGGCGTTTGAATGAAAGACACTACGGAGCACTTCAAGGTCTGAATAAGGCAGAGACCGCAGCTCGTCATGGTGAGGAGCAAGTGAAGATTTGGCGCCGCAGTTACGACACTCCGCCACCTCCGATGGAGGTGACAGACCCTCGTCATCCCACGCATGACCCTCGTTACAAGGATGTGGATGCTAAACTTTTGCCTAGCAATGAGTCTTTGAAGGACACCGTTGCTCGTTTCTTGCCGCTGTGGAACGGCACAATCGCACCTGCTGTAAAATCAGGCAAAAATGTCCTGATCGTGGCTCACGGTAACAGTTTGCGTGCCTTGATGCAGCATTTGGAAGGTATGACCCCTGAGGAAATCATGGGCGTAAATATGCCAACCGGTATTCCCATGATGTATGAGCTGGATGCTGATTTGAAGGTCCTGAAGAAGGAATTCATCGGGGACCCCGATGAAGTGAAAGCGGCTATCGAGGCCGTTGCCAACCAAGGCAAAGCAAAATAAGCATTGCGATGAAGGCTCCTTAAGGAGCCTTTCTTTTTTGTCATTCGAATTTGATACATAAGTTGTTTCGATGTGAAACAAATCCCGTGCGGGGGACCTCCTTTGCCCTGTCTTTTCTTAAGTTTGATACGATTTATGTCGATACAAGAGACAGGAGAAATCACCGTGAAATCAGTCCGTAAGTCACGTTCTGTCTTTAATAACAGGGGAAGCGCATTCGTCCAGGCGTTGGTGGCCGTGGGCGTTGTCGGTGTTATGATCTACTTCCTGTCGCCGACAGTTGTTAAGCACAGAACTCAGGTCACTAAAACGGCCTCGATCATTACGGCGCGTCTGGCTCTGCACTCCATGGTGGATTATACTCTGTTCGGTATTCGACAGCGCTGGTGTTTTTCTGAATCCTGGATGCAGGAAAGTTGCGGCAAGAGTGTGCCGGCAACAGCGGTCGAGCTGCTCAGTCACCCGCGCTCGGTTGAGCGTATTCTAATGAAAAAAGAGACCGTCGACTTCTTGCGAGTGATCGGCATCGCCAATCCGGAAAAAGTCCCTGTTTCAAAAATTCACCAACGAATCAATATTGAGTCCTTCTCTGCCTTGCATCCGGTTTATAAGATCGTGGCGGATCTGAAGGGTTACACCGTGGCTGCGATTGATGTCTCTATTTCAAGAGATGTTCGCGCGTCCATCCCAGAGTACGGTCGGGAAGTGTATTTGCGTATTGATGTGAGCTTGTTGGATCGCTCCGGCAAGGTGATCGAAGTGGGCTCAAGCTCCTTGAAAACAACTTCGTATGTCGGGGTTTATCCTCGTGAGGTTGGAAGCTTTGCCATGATGGTGGCGGGTGACCTTTATCTGGATAAAACAGTTACCACGGCTTCGGGTTTGAAGAAGGGTGATGCTGTTATCAAACAAACCGGCTCACGCCTTGCCAATATCAAGTATCCAGGTTTGATCTTTGAAAGTCCGGTCTTTGTAAACGGATCCATTCATTTGCCGATGGCGCCGAATTCCGGGGCGGATCTGACTGGCGGGGACACTGTTTATACGCCGGTGACCTTCAAGGATAAAGTGGTTCTGGGTGACGGACCTGTGATGCGCAATAATCAGGAATTTAAACCGCGTTACGCCGGTCAGCAGGATGACCAGTTCTGGGGTCAGATTCGTCAGTTCGGTGGCTTCCAGAAAGGTGTGGAAGTGGATGGCGCACGTGATCTGGGCTTGGACTATCTTTCTGGTTTTGCCGTCGGAGAGACCGTGAATGCCAGTTTGATGGCACAATGTCTGCGCCACGAAAAGATCAAATACGAACTAGCCAATACCGATAACAGTCAATTGACGGGTCAGTTGCTGGGTCAAAAAGGCAGCAAATACAATTACCGCCTGGCTTTGACAGACGGGAATATGTTCACAGTTCAGAACAAAGACGTTGAAAAGCCAAATTCGCCGGACAACTGGTGGGGCTTCCGTGATCTTTTGAAAGGATTCTCTTTAAGTCAGGAAAAACTGGCCGCGACAAGATATAACATCAAGTTCGGTAATATGTATCTGACCGGGGAGATTCCGGCTGAAGGGTCTGTGACTTTGGAACCGAAGATCGATCTTCGACCTCTGGAAAAAAGTCTGGAGCGTCAGGTCAGTCAGCTAGAGTCTGACGTGAGCAGCAGTCAGGCTCGACTGAATCAAGCAGCCCGTGCTGTGGAGCGAGCAATTCGTGATGTCAACGATGCTGAAAATGATGTCGAGCGTGAGGAGCGTCGTAATCCCGTCGACAAGGATCGCCTGTCAAGTGCGCGTTACAGTCTTTCCAGTGCCCGCAATGATCTGGCTCAGGCAAAACAATATAAAGAACGTATGGAAGCTGAGCTGGATGCAAACGAGCGTAAGCTCAGCGGTACGCGTGAGCAGCTTCGTAAGGTTCGTGCTAGCATGGACATCCAGCCCAAAATTCATCTGACACTTAAAAAACCTCTGAAGCCAGGGGATGACCCTAAGAACAATAACTCCAACTCTTCTTTCCAGGATTTGGATGTCAGCTTTGATAATGCTTCCATGCTGGTCAACTCCATGGGTGAGCGTTTGCCGGTCTCTCTTGAGTTGATCGCTTACGATGTTGGTTACTATGATGGACGTAACTTAAGAAAGAACTGGGCTGCCGGAAATAACAAAGGATGGCTGGTCTTCGAGCCTGAGGGTGCTGACTTCAAGGTGGGTTCTCGCCTGCGCGATTCCGCTGGTCGTGACAAGAGCGGCTATCCAGAGGATATCGACCCTTATGTGAATCTGGACAATGCCTGTGAAGCCTTGGGTAAAAACTCTTCCGCCTTCGGAGGCTCGGACTGGTCCCAGTCATTTGCTTCATCGGCCCGTCAATCGTGGTCTTTCACGGCGAAACTGGGCGAAGCCAAGGACTTTATCTTTGACAAGAACAACGCCCGTTGGGAGCCAAGTGGTGGCAGCACCGCAGCCTTCCAGGTCGTGTCGTTGGCTAAGACCTGCTATATCAAATCCGATGCGAACTTTGTATCCGGTTTCATGAACTGCGAAAGACTGGTGATCGAAGCCCGCGATAAGCCGCTTAGAATCGTCGGCAGCTTCATTCTGACGCAAGGAATGTCCATAGATGATTCCGCTTATCGCAGTGGTATTCGCTGGAGTACCATCTATCACGCCATGGCGACTTATGAACTTCGTAAGGCGGGTGTATTAAAAGGTAATAACAGTGTTGATTGCTCAGTGATCAATCGTTATCCGGTATGGCATCCGTACCCAAGTATCACGGACGTTTCCAATCTGTATAAGTGCAACTCTATCTCCTTGCGCGCCAAGGCCGATCCATTCCGTTGGACGGCAGTGGATCCGGATTGTGGTTTTATTAAGAACAGCAACTCGACAGTGTGTAAGAACCGTCTGGTGCGCTTCTATGTTCTGGAAATTTCGCGGGAGTCCGGCATATGAAATCCCTCATCCGAAACCAGCAAGGTATTTCGATTCTGGAGGTCTTGTTAGGGTTGGCCATGCTGACTCTGGTGGGGTCATTCTTTATCTCAGGAATTCTGAGTATGAAGAAGGTGGCCACAGACAGTGGAGTTAAGAACTCGGTCTATAAGCAGATCAACGACGTCATTGAAAACATCCGGCCTAATGTGCGCATGTATCAGATCAACTACTTCACCTCGGACAAAGAACGTGAAGCAGCGCTGGCGAAGGACAAGCTGCCCATGGCCTGGGGGAATGGAATGATGTCCACGGCCAAGGAATGTCCCGGATGTCCCGGCCGCTATGGTTTTACCATTCAGGCCTACCCGGGGATGAAAGGTTTGTATCTGGTAACAGTTCGTCTGACCCACAAAGATTGGGCGGATGGTACGGATAAAAATGGCAAGGCGGCCAAGCTCACTCCGGCTAACTATGGCTCGGTGGACTATCAGTTTGTGGTGAATGCACAATGATGAAGAATCAACGCGGTTTTACTTTAGCAGAAATGATCGTTGGTGTGGCCCTGATGGGAATCATGGGCATGGTGGCGGCCTCGTTCTTCGTCTTCACGGCAAAAACCAAAACCGAGATCACCAACGAAATTGAAGACAAGGTCGACAGTATTCTGGCCGAGCGTATGATTCTGCGGGATCTGAAGAACTCCGAACCTTCATTTAACAATTTGAATGTGCTGGATGATTACGGTCGCCGGTTCTTTGACTACGTTTCCGATGCGAGCGAGACGGCCGTCGATAACTCTGAACGAAAGCTGACATTGGAGGCGGGGCGCCGCCACGAAGTGATCTTTATTACGACGGCGGAACGAAAGGGCGGAACGATCCTTTATACTCCAGCTTCAGCTTATGAAGTGGGGAATCCGCCGGCGGATCCAAGGCAGGCGGCCTCTTTGAACTTTGTCTCTTTGAATAAAAACAATGAAGTCACCTTCGCCAACGACAAGATCTGGGTGGGTGGAAATGTGGTGATGCTGGATACACCGACAACGGTGAGAGAGATGACCTCATCGGGGCCGGACTACAGCAAGCCGGCGCGCTCTCCGATCTTTTTGGGTGTGGTGCCCAATTCCGGGGCCAGCACGTTGGTGCGCCTGAACTTGGGAAATCTGATCGACATGAGTAATCCGATGTATCCTAATGAGACGATTACAAACGAAGATAAGTTCTTAAGGGATATACCGCCAATGGGAGGAGCTGCTCCTCTTGTCCGCTTGAAAGTTGTCAACATAATCAAGTATTATCTAGCCAAGGATCAAAGCGGGAAGCAAATCAACTTGTGGCGCTCGGTTTATGGGCTGCAAGGATTTAACCAAGGTCAGCTGTTTGCATATGACGTGCAAAAAGTTGAGTTCTCTCGCAAGGACGCAAAGGATGCCTTGATTTACTTCAAGATCGTGCGTCCTGAGAAGAAGTAGCTTTGAGTCTTGATGGGGAATAAAAGGGGGCTTGTATGTTTATGCGTAAAGGGCTTTGCGCCGCCGCTGTGCTAGTGGCATCGGGTACGGCATATGCTCAGACCGAACAGCAACCGGCAGCAGTGAACTCCGGTGCAGGCGGTTCGGCAGGGTTTCAAGGGGTCGTTTTATCCGGCCAGGCGACACGGGCCTCTTCCGACGGTGTGACCATCAACGTGGCCAACACGTGCTTCGGGACAAATCTTCGTCACGTTTCAAATCCGATTTCACCTGCGTCTCAGGTTAAAATCAAAATTACTATGAATGTCAAAGGTGCGATGAAGACCTACGAGGTGCTTTATCCGGCCAATATCGTAATGAAGGCTGGTGAAACCAACGTGGCCGTCATCAAGCACGACACCGTCAAGGCCAGTTATGCCGGGAACAACGTGCGGATTGTGTTGCCGATCAACTTTAACACGATGGTTGACGAGCAAGGGAATATCTCTGATGACTTTGAAGCCAAGCTGGAAGCCATCACCTTCGAACAGGTTTTCGATGCGCGCCAGAAGCAGGAATACATGGGTTACAACGGCCCGCTTTCTGCCACAGTCTATACCAGTGGTTCAAAAGATGGCCGACAGTACAGTGTCTCAGCCTTCTTCCCGGGTGAAAACGGTTATTGCGGCGGGTATTTCTCGCCACTGATGGTCTTCTTTGATGACAGACTTCCTCAGTTCTCTGCGGCTGTGGACTTCCCGCTGAATCCAACGGGCAAAACAATGTGGCCTGAAGCTGGTGCGCCAGGGGCATTCATTGCAGTGGATCGCAATGGCGATGGTCTGATCACCACCGAAGATGAGTTGTTCGGTAATCAGGGGGACAAATATAAAAACGGTTTTGAGGCTTTGCGCGAATTTGATTCGAACAAAGATGACGTGATTGATAAAAAGGACAAAGACTTTGCAAAACTGCTGTTGTGGTTTGATAAAAACGGTGACGGCAAAGTACAAAAAGGCGAACTGGTTCCTTTGAAGTCACGTATTGAGTCAGTGTCTTTGAAATACGATGCTTCTGCGGTAAGCTCCGTGGCAGACCGCGCGGAAATCCGCGAGAAGAGCACCTTCGTCTTCAAAGAAAAAGGCAAAAAGAAGGAAGGCCGCGTGATCGACTTGTGGTTCTCTCCAAAAATGAAGTAGTCCAGTTTTAATTAGCAAAAAAATCCGAAGCCGGAGTGTGTGAAGACACTCCGGCTTTTTAATTTTTGACAGGTTAATTTCGGCAACATTGACCTGAGTGCAGAGCGCGCCATAATTCGGGCAAGTGATTACAAGGAGGATGTTATGCCTATGCGTTCTTTGGCGCCCTGGAGCAGTCAGCGCCGGTTGGGGGCCACTTCAGACCTAATTAGTCAGTTCGAGGATTTTATTAACGACTTTGACCGGGGTTTTGGTTCAAGTCTGGCGCGTTCAGGGATGGACTTCTCGCCTGCCGTGGATGTTGAGGAAAAGGACAATGCTTATCTTGTGACGGCTGATTTGCCGGGCATGAAGAAGAATGAAATCAAGTTGGATCTGTCAGATAATGTACTGACGATTTCTGGAGAGCGCACCCGCCAGAGCCAAGGGGAAGGGCGCTATACTGAAAGATCCTATGGCAAGTTCCTAAGATCCTTCACGTTGCCCACCCAGGTGAACTCCGAAAAGATCGAAGCTCACTTCGAGGACGGTGTACTGCATATTACGCTGCCTAAAACAGAGGGCGCGCGCAGTCATAGTATCAAGATTATGTAGGGCCAAGATTTTAGCTTGATCCTCGGGACCCATGTGCTTGAATAGGTGCATGGGTATTCTGCTTAAAAATATTTCGACATTACTGACCTTGCAGGGCGCTTCAGCCAAAAATGGCCGTCACATCAAAGAAGAAGATCTGGGTATTATGAACCAGGCTTCGGTTGTCATGGATAAAGACAAAATCCTGTGGGTGGGCCCCCATAAAAAACTTTCCAAGGAATGGGCCAAGAAAAAAGGAATGCGCGAACTGGACATGAAGGGCAAAACGGTTTTGCCTGGGTTCGTGGAGTGTCACACACATCTGGTTTTTGCCGGAGATCGCGCCGCAGAGTTTGAAATGCGCAATCAAGGTGTCAGCTACCAGGAGATTGCCGCCAAAGGAGGCGGCATTTTGTCGACGATGCGAAAAACGCGGTCTTCGACTTTAAAGGATCTGGTGGCGACCGGGCAGAAGCGGGTGAATCACTTTCTGGCTCAGGGGGTGACCACGCTGGAAGTGAAATCCGGTTATGCTTTGAATCTGAAAGATGAAATCAAGGTTCTTCAGGCGATCCAAGAGCTCAAAGGCCCACGCACTGTCAGTACATTCCTGGGGGCGCATGCTTTGCCGCCGGAATACAAGTCTTACGAAGAATATCTGACCTTCCTGGCGGAAAAGGTTCTTCCTGTTGTCGCCAAAAAGAAATTGGCTCGTCGGGTGGATGTCTTTATTGAAAAGGGCTTCTTTCCGGCGGAGGCCTCTGAAAGATATCTGCGTCGTGCGCAGGAACTGGGCTTTGATGTCCTGATCCACGCCGACCAAATGTCTTTAAGTGGCGGCAGTGAGGTGGCGGTACGTCTGGGGGCCCTTTCTGGCGATCATCTGCTGCAAATCGAGGAAAAAGAAATCCGCAATCTGGCAAAATCGGAAGTGACCGGAGTTTTGTTGCCTACGGCCGATCTTTACACAAAGACAAAATATCCTCCGGCCCGAGCGATGATCGATGCGGGGGTGCGCGTGGCTCTGGCCACAGATTTTAATCCGGGTACATCGCCGACGCAGGATCTGAATCTTGTCGGCCTCTTGGCTCGCTTGGAAATGAAGATGAGTCTGCCGGAAGTCATTGCAGCCTACACCGTCGGTGCAGCTCATGCTTTAAATCTGCACAAAGAGGTGGGATCCATCGAAGTGGGCAAATCTGCTGACATTGTAGGCATCGATCAGGAGTGGTCGTGCCTGTTCTACAGTGTGGGAGAGCACGCGGAGAAGGTTGTTTTCTCGAGAGGAAAGAAGGTTTTTGAGTCTTAAATTTAATCTGACGCGTCAGAAAATTTAAGATTCTTAAAATTTCCTTTGAATTAGGAAGGGTTTTCTTCCTAGTCTTGGGTTGTGTCTGTGGAGGGGGGAGCTACAACATGAGGTCATCATACACCACGTTAATGCAGTCGAAGTATTTTAATCCTGCTTTTAATAGTGCCATCTTTGATGGTCCCGTTCGCATTTACTTCGCCCAGTTTCATGAAGCGCTGGCACTGAAGATCTATTTTTTGATTCAGCAGAAACTTACAGCCGAAATGGCAAAGGCCAAGGAAGTTTCCAAGGCTTCCGGAGCCAACATCCTGGTGATGATCTATCCGACGGAAGACAGCTTCCTGCTGTCTTTTGAAGACGCCGCCAAACACATAGGTCCTTTGGAAGTTGAAAAATGGCACGATGATGTGGTGATCGGCCTGCGCGGTCCTATTGAAGATGAAAACCTCGACCTTTTGGTTGAGACTTTGCGTCTCACAATGGAAAACTGGCGTCCAGCCCCTGTGGTGCGCACTACCTCTCCTGCGGAAGTGTGATATAATTTAAAATATGAATAAACGAGGTCAAATCGTGGTGGAGTATGTGCTCCTCCTCGTCCTAGCCGTGAGTCTTGCCGCCATCCTGGTCAGTCGACTGGTGAGCCGCAATGCTGATGACCCCGGCATCCTGGTCGCGAAATGGCATAATATTTTAGAAGTCATCGCGGAAGATCTTCCTGATGGAAAATAGAAACTAAAGGAACGCGTGCCCGCGTTTTTGCAGTTCTTCTTCAATCGCCGTCTGCATTTTTTCCTGAATATCCTGAGCAATCTCGTTCATCAATTCCGAATCATTGATGGCTTCCGGTTTATAGGGCAGATGGATCGGCTCTAAAAAGCGAATGCGCCATTTGGCGGGCAGGGGAATGACATTCAAAGGCAGTGGAATGACGGTGCCCTTCAGGAATTTCGTGAACTTCAATTTCTTCAGATTGATGTGGGTTTCCTCGGCCCCCAAAACCACCACGGGAACGATGGGGCATTGGGCTTCCAGAGCCATGCGCACAAAGCCGCGTTTGAATTCCTGCAGCTGATAGCGTTCAGACGTGGGTTTGAAGTTTCCCTGTTCACCTTCTGGGAACAGAACAATAGCGTTTCCTTTTTTCAGGGCATTGACGCCGTTTTCATAGGTCGCTTCGGTAAAACCCATTTTGTTGGCGGGAATGGCCGTGGTCTCAGTTAAAAACCAAAAATGGTGAGTCAGAACGCGCGGCACACGCTTGGCTTCCTGTTGGACAATATGTCCCAGCAAGATGGCATCAAAGCCAGAATAGCCGGAGTGATTTGGTGCCAGCACCACCGCGCCTCGGCGGGGAATGTTCTCAACGCCTACCACTTCCAGGCGGAAGTATTTGCGCATGATTTCCAGAAGAAAGCGCGGCAGAACACGAAAAATCAAAGTATCGCGATCCAGAGAGCGCAAACCAAAAATTTTTTCGTTGGGTTTCTTCAGGAAATTCTTCATTATTATTACATCGATTGGAGAATGTTTATGTCTTCTTTTATCATGGCCATTGACCAAGGGACAACCAGCTCAAGAACCTGCATCATCAATCAAGCCGGAGGTCTTGTCGCCGAGGCGCGTGAGGCCTTTAAACAGATTTTCCCCAAGCCCGGTTGGGTGGAGCATGATCCCGAGGATATTTGGTATTCCACGCAACGATCCATGCGTTTGGCATTGGAAAAGGCAGGGATCAAAGGGTCACAGATCCGTGCCATTGGCATCACCAATCAGCGTGAAACAGTGATGCTTTGGGATTCGGAAACGGGCAAGGCCCTGCACA
Organism: Bdellovibrio sp. HAGR004; assembly: GCF_055397015.1. Lineage (NCBI taxonomy): Bacteria > Pseudomonadati > Bdellovibrionota > Bdellovibrionia > Bdellovibrionales > Pseudobdellovibrionaceae > Bdellovibrio > Bdellovibrio sp. HAGR004. Next base: position 1,143,101 of record NZ_AP029176.1, read on the forward strand.
ACGCCATTGTGTGGCAGTGTCGCCGGACGCAGCAGATTTGCGAAAAGCTGAAGAAAAACAAAAAAGAAAAAATGATCACTGCCAAAACCGGACTGGTTTTGGATCCGTATTTTTCGGCGACCAAAATTCAGTGGCTGCTAAAGAATGTCCCCAATGCGGCGAAGAAGGCCCGTGAAGGTCGTGCCTTGGTCGGCACCGTAGACACTTTCCTTCTGTGGAAGTTGACTGCAGGCCAGTCGCATAAGACGGATGTGAGCAATGCCTCACGCACGATGCTGATGAACATCCACACGGGGTGGTGGGATCAGGATCTATTAAAACTTTTCGGTGTGCCTGAGGCCATTTTGCCGGAAATCTGTCCGTCCAATGCGGAATTTGGTGTCACTCATGGTTTGGGTTTTATGCCCGATGGAATTCCTGTGACGGGTATTGTTGGGGATCAGCAGGCGGCCTTGTTTGGGCAGACTTGTTTTGATGTTGGGGATTCCAAATGCACCTTCGGTACAGGCAGCTTTTTACTTTTGAACACCGGAAAAAAAGCGGTGAAGTCCAAGAACAAACTTCTGACGACAATCGCATGGAAACTGAAAAATCAGGAAATGACCTACGCCCTTGAAGGAGGCGCATTCGTCTGTGGGGCCGCAGTTCAGTGGTTGCGCGACGGACTGGGATTGATTCAGCAGTCATCTGAGGTGGAGACTTTGGCCAAGACCGTACAAACCACCGAAGGGGTGGAATTCATTCCGGCACTGACCGGTTTGGGAGCGCCTCACTGGAAGCCGGAGGCTCGTGGGGTGATCTGTGGATTGACTCGTGGAAGCACCAAAGCTCATATCGCGCGCGCGACTTTGGAAGCCATGGCTTTGCAGAATGTGGATATCCTAAATACCATGCAAAGGGATCTGGGTAAAAAACTGCGTGGGGTTCGGGTGGATGGCGGTGCTGCTGCCAATGATCTTTTGATGCAGCTGCAAGCGGACTATTGTGGGGCCAACGTTGTTCGTCCCAAAAACTTGGAAACCACGGCTTTGGGGGCGGCCTTTATGGCAGGATTGGGCGCTGGTGTTTGGAAGGACCTAAAAGAAATCAAACGGGTCTGGAAAGTGGAAAAGGAATTCAAAGTGCAGATGGCCACGAAGGCGCGCAAAGATCGTCTTAAAAAGTGGGCCGAAGCTTTGGAAAGAGTGTAGTGCATGAACGGCCCCGGAGCGCAGACAATCTTTAAGAAAGTGGCGGTGTCCGAAAAGAAGCTTCTGTTTCGCGAGATTGCCGATGACAAGCTTCAACTTTCGATGAAAGGCTCGGTGAACGAGGAGGTCTTTCATTTGATCGCTGTGCAGGTGGATAAGGATGAAACTTTGTTGTGTCATCACACGGCGGACTCCAAAGGGGTTACCACCCCTCAGAAAGTGGTGGTGAACTTTCCCTTCAAAAGCGAGCGCTACTTTTTCCAGACGGACTTGTCCTTCAGTGTTGGGTGGGCGGTGCTTAAGACCGATGTGGACCTGTTCCAGCTGCAACGCAGAGCCAATGCCCGTATTGATTTGCCGGCAAAGTACGAGGCCATTTTCAGCATTCTGAATCACGGCAATCGGGTTTACTTTGTTGAAACCAGGGTGAAAGATGTCAGCGCCGGAGGTCTGAAAATAGATTTCAAAGGGACCTCACCGGATCTGAAAGTGGGGGACCGCATCAAGGGCGCTCTGCGTCTTGGAAGTCGTCGGGCCATGGAGTTTGAGGTGGAGGTGCGTTTTGCCCAGAAGCGGGAGCAAGAGGGTGAGACCTTCCAAACTGCGGGTTTACAGTTTCTAAACGTCAATCAGATGCTGGAAACGCGTTTATTGAGTCTGATGATGGATCTGCAGCGGGAACTGTTCTTAAAATATCCCAAAAAAGACGGGCGATAGAAGTTGTCAGTTTCATTTGGTGTCATTTTGTCCGGCACGAATCTTGGAAAGATTGTTGTGTTTGATTAAAAAGGAGCCTTTATGAAACTACCATTGATGTCTACTCTTTTGGCCGCAGCTTTCATGCTGCAAAGTCCATTGGTTTCTGCGCAAATTCGCCCGGATCGTGGCAACGACGATCGACGCGAAGATCACCGTGGGCCGGATCGTTACCATGATGACGATCGTTATGATCATGGCCGTCGCGATGATCGCCATGGCGGTATTCGCCCTCGTCCAGAACCACGTCCACCGGTCAGACCGAATCCGCGTCCTGATCCATATCCGCATCCAAACCCTCGTCCAGAGCCGTATCCAAATCCTTATCCTCCGCACAATCCCTATCCGCCTCCAGGCAATCACTATGGTGAATCCAGCGTGCAGTTCTATGGCGTGAGTCGTCGCGGCGGTGGCGAGTGGTTGCGTGTGCAGTTCAACTATGCAGCTTATGTGGACTATGTTCGCGTCAGCGTTTACCGTGCCGGAGTGCAATTGCATGAAACTTATGCGATCACTCAAAGCGGTCGTCGTGTGCAGTTGAACCGTTTGAGCTACACAGGCACGTTCTACTCTGGTTTGACGTCAGAATATCTGATGGCCGGAGAAAGAATCGTGGCGATTGATATCCGCGCTGAATCCATGGGTGGGTATGCGGACCTGGATGTGCGTGTATCATCCAGCTACGGTGCACCTTCCATTTATCCTGTTCGATACTAGTTCCAAAAAAAACTGGAGGCCTTAGTGGCCTCCAGGATACCAAATCTTCGTATAGGATTCTTCAAAAGGGATCCTGCCTTCGAGCTCTTTCAAAGAGTGGGCTTTCAAAGAATCCGCTGTCACCTCAATTGGTTCACTGACATAACCGCTGGGAGTCAGGCCTGCAAAGGCTCGGTTGAACTCATCAGCCAGCTGCCATCCCTGAGCACGTAAGGGTTCCGCAATGGTCGCCACCTGTTGGGACAGTCGGGACTTGATGCGAGTTAAGGCGGTGATGGAGCCATCACCGGCAGAGATATTCACGATATCTTTTCTTCCGACTTTTTTCAGCGGAAAGTTCATGTGATCAAAGTAGACATCATTGATTGCCAGTGTATGAGTCCATTTTTTTCCGTATTGTCTTTGCAGGGTTTCAACGGTTTTGGGAACTTCGCGGTCAGCTTGTGAAATCGGCATATCCAGGGTTGTTAAGACCTTGATGTCCTTTGAATCTTCCAGAATGTGTTTCATTCTTTCAGTTTTCGCCAGTGCGATGGTGAAGCGACTGTCGGTGATTAAAACCACACCGGCTTTACGCGGACCGAACTTCTTGGCCAAGCGGGCGGATCTTTCAGCCACGATCAAAGGATCTGTCGTAATGTTGGTGAAAAGAAACTTGGATGGGCCGGGTTTGGCAGAGGCATGCCACCCCAGAATACGAATTCCCGCGGCCTGGGCTTGTTTGATCTCTTCGGGGTGATCCTCGGCATCGAAGCCCCCAAGAACAATGCCGTCCACTTTCTGCGAGATCGAGTGGCGCAGCTGCTGGCGCAGAAGTTCCGAGCTGCCTTTGCCGTCAAAAATCTGCGCTTGCCATCTCAGGACACGAACGGCGGAAAGAAAACTTTCGCTGACGGCACTCACGCCGCCATTTTTTAAGTCCGAGGCAATAAAATGAACAGTGTGTGATTCCTGGGCTTGAGGCCCTGTGGTGGGGCCGGTCCATTTTATTGTGTCCAGGTGTTGAGCCTCAGCGGTCATGGGCGAAAACAGAAAAACCACGGGCAGCGAGCAAAGGAAAATATAATATCTAAATTTGGCGATCATTTGTTCTCAGCATACATGGTCATTTCGCAAATAACTATGTGATTGAGGATTACAATGCGCTCAGGAAAGTGAGGAGGGCACCAAAAAACACCCTGAACAAGAGAGTGGTTTTAAGGACTGCGACGTTTGAACTGCTCCATTTCTCGTATTTTTTCTGTCATATTTTGCAGGCGGTCGGTAAAGGACTTCAGCATGCACTCAGCCCAGGTGGGAAGTTCGGCCAGAAGTTGCTTGTAGCCTTCTTCCGAGACTTTCACCAGTACAACGTCGGTAGTGGCCTGTGCTGAAGCTGAACGGGGCATTTTTGAAATCAATGCAAATTCACCAAAGGATTCTCCATCGGTGATGTCACAGATGTGAATGCGTTTTCCCATCTGGTCTTTGGTGAAGATGTTCACCACACCGGATTCGACGATATAGAAGTGATTTTCGATATCGCCCTCAAAGAAGATATAGTCGCCAGGTTGATAGCTTTCTTTTACAATAGCGCTCTGATCGTCCATGTCAGAATCCTCTCGATGTGTGAATGTTCTATTTAATTATTCTATTCAGATCATGCACATTTTTGACAAATGAAATTTTCTTTTCCTTGGAAAGCTTCACTTCCTCCAAATGGCGTTTGTTGGAAAACGGGATCACAAAGTGCATAAAGCCCAGCTTGTCAGCTTCGCGGATTCTTTGTTCGACAAAAGAAACCCCACGGACTTCGCCAGTTAAACCGATTTCACCAAAGAAGCAGGTTTTTGCATCCAGATCTCTGCGGCCTTCTGTGGAAAGTATGGCGGCAGCCACCGCCAGATCTGAAGCAGGCTCCACCAGCTTCAAGCCACCCACCACGTTGATAAAGATATCACTGTGGGCCAGGCGAATATCCAAGTGGCGATCCAAAACGGCCGTCAGCAAATGCAGACGATTGATATCAATTCCCAGCGCCGTTCGGCGAGGCATGGCCATGGGACTGGAAAGGGTCAGCGCCTGCACTTCACAGAGCAGTGGTCTTGTTCCTTCCATCGACGCGAACACGGCCGATCCGATCAGTTGATCTCCGCGCTCTTCCAAAAACAGTTCTGATGGGTTTGAGACTTCTTCCAAGCCGCGCGAGTTCATCTGGAACACACCCAGTTCATGAGCCGCACCAAAACGGTTTTTCAAAGCCCGCAGCAGGCGGAAGTTGTAAGAGACATCACCGTCGAAGGACAGCACACAGTCGACCATGTGCTCAAGCACCTTCGGGCCGGCAATGCTGCCGTCTTTGGTGACGTGACCAATCAGGATGACAGTGATGCCTTCTTGTTTGGCTAGTCCCATCAAATGACCGGCGCACTCGCGCACCTGGGAAACTGAGCCGGGGGCTGCCTGCAAATCAGGCAGGAACATGGTTTGGATCGAGTCCACCACCAGAACATCGGGCTTTTTAAAGCGCGCCATTTCCATGACGGCCTGAAGGTTGCTTTCACAACCGATTTCAATCAGCGGAGAACGAATGTCCAAACGATGCGCCCGAGATCCGGTCTGCGAAACGCTTTCCTCTCCAGAGATGTAGAGAACCTTGTGTTTGTTTTTGGCTAAACCACCAGCCATTTGCAGCAAAAGGGTGGATTTACCAATACCTGGCGAGCCCCCCAGAAGAACGAAGCTGCCTTTGGCAAGACCGCCCCCCAAGACACGATTGAGCTCTTCAAAACCCGTGTCGAAACGATCCAACTTCACTTCTTCAAGTCTTTGGTCCAGGGTGACCGGCTTGGAGGCTGCGGCATCCCTCTCCGGAGAGCCAGTGGACCATCCTCGAGTTTTGACCTCGGGCATCTGCAGCTCTTCGACGTAGGAATTCCACGCGCCGCAGTCAGAGCATTTTCCTTCCCACCTAGGTCTTTGGGCCCCACAATTTTGACAGGTATAGATCGTTTTAGTTTTCGATTTTGCCATGGATATTCGGTATCATTATTAAATGACAGAAGCACCTGAAAAACGATTTGGGTAGGGGCTTCTTTTTATTGGAACTGTACAACTTTTTGTATCGGAGTGGTGGACATGAAGGTCTTCCTGAAATGCATTGTTTTTTCTCTTCTGATGGGTCCTTTGGCGGGAGCTCAAACAACCAAGAACGATCTGGAGCCCTTTAAAAAGGCGCTGGAACAATTTCGTGCCGCCAAATATGAAGAAGCCATTCCTGCATTTCAAGCTCTTCTGAAAGACAAGACCTCTTTGGAAGAATACGTGCGCTTCTATCTGGGGCAGTCCTACATGAAAACATCCAAGTGGGACGAAGCAGAAGGGGAGCTGAAGAAAGTTCTGGAGCTTTCCCCAAATGTGAAGATGTCCATTGAAACGTCCAATCTGATGGGTCAGATTGCCTTGGAAAAAAAGAACTTCAAACAAGCCCGCGTGCAGTTCATGAAGTTGGAAAAACGCACACGCAACACCGAGGACTACCCGGATGTCATTTACAACCTTGCCATTGCGGAAAAAGGTCTGAATCGTCACGGCAATATGTGCAAGTGGCTGGTGAAGCTTTACGAGCGTCATCCGGCCTATCCGAAAGTCGCTGACTGGAGTGTGGACCTGGCCAGCAATGAATTCCAAGGCAAACCCACAGATTGCAAAGCCACACCGGAAGACTTCCGCACCCGCGTTCGTTATTTGTTGTGGGCCGGACAGGATCAGAAAGCTCAGGCTGAAATCAATATCATGAAAAGCAAACTTCCCAAGTCGGACAAATATCTTTCCGACAAACTGCAGGCCCAGTTCTATCTGCAGGAAGGGGAAGTGGTTAAAGCTGTTGAACTGTTAAAGCCCTACTATGAAGCCAATAAAAGAAACTTTGATTTCCTGATTCTTTTTGCCTCCGCCGCCGCACGAGCAGGGGAAGTGCAACTGGCGGTGGGATCTTACTATTCTGCCTACAAGATGAGCCCGAAGTCCAAGACCGGTCGTCAGGCGCTTTATCAGTCCGCTTTCCTCAGTTATCAGTTCCAGGACTATGACGGGGCAGCTCGTCGCTTTCAGGAGTTCATGAAGGCGTATCCAAAATCCGGCTTGAATCGCGATGCTCAATGGCATTTGGCGTGGCTGAAGTATCTCAAAGGTGATTACCAGGGGGCTTATAAGGCTCTGGGTGAATTGAATGCGGCGAAAAAAAGAAACAAAAAGGCCTGGAAGTCCTTCCCTGAAGATCGCGTGACTTACTGGATGGCGATGAGCTTGTATCGCCAGGGGAAAGTGGAACAGGCCCGTGCCATGATGTCGGCTTTGGCGAAGGATTCTTTGCTGGGGTACTATGCGATCGCGGCCCAAGCCCGTCTGAAGAAGATGGAGGAGATCAAAGTTCCTCGTTTGGCAGAATCCAGCCTTCCGACCCAGCCGCGTGTGATTTCCCGTTTCTCGGCCGGCGAATTCCTGATGCCATTTTCGCAAGAAAGCTATCGTGGAGATGAAAGTGAATCAGAAGAAAATCTGATCCTGACCCAGTATTCTGCGGACGATGAAAAAGGGGAAGAGGAAGAAGCCGAAGCGGTGGACAACCCGGATTTGAAGTCCGTGGAAGTGGCTGATTCGGTGGAATCTGCGGATGAAGTTCCGGATGCCAGTGGTGAAAAAGTGGCGACGTTCTCGAACCCGGCGCTGATGAAGCGCTTTGAACGGGCTCGCGATATGATGATTCTGGGTGAAAACGAATGGGCGCGTTGGGATCTTTATGACATTGAACGCAAGACATCCAACCGCGAGTACCTGCGCACGTTGATGAGCGAATACAATACGGCCGGTCACTACAACCGATCTTCGTATATCGCACAGATCAACTTTGGCGGTCAGCGCGCCGCTCATGGCGTCGAAGGAATCCGTTATCTTTGGGAGTTTGCTTATCCTCGCGCCTATTCCGAGCATGTGGAAAAATACACCAAGAAATTCTCTGTGCCGGAAGAGCTTGTATGGGGGATCATGCGCGCGGAAACTCATTATCGTCGCGACGCGATTTCTCCGGTGGGGGCCCTGGGCCTGATGCAGGTGATGCCGTTCACGGGACACAAAGTGGCGATGCTTTTGAACGAAAAAGAATTCAAAGCCCCAATGCTGTTGCAGCCGGAAACATCCGTGAAGATCGGCTCGCGTTATTTGAAACGCCTGATGGATCGCTTTGAAAATACGATCCCACTGGTGGCGGCGGGTTACAATGCCGGTCCTCACCGTGTGAAAAACTGGCTTTCCAGCTTCGGTAATCTGGAAACGGATGAGTTCATTGAGCACATTCCGTTCCTGGAAACTCGCAACTATGTGAAACGTGTGGTTTCCAATGCGCACATTTATTCACAACTGTACGGCAACAAAAAAGATCTTTTCCCTTATCTGGCGGGTGCGGTGCCGGTGAAGTTCACCGCCGAGCTGGCAGGAAAAGAAAACTGGGATGACATTTGAGCGATACGGGATTTCGTTTTGTCTTAAAAAAGTTATTTGAAATGTTAGCGTCGCTGGTGGTCCTGGCGACGCTAACATTTTTTTTGCTTAAAGCCCTTCCAGGTGGTCCCTTTGACGAAGACACCGCGCTGAACCCTGTGGTCAAGGAAAAGCTGTCCGAGCACTGGGGAGTTCAGCAGTCCGCGCTGGGGCAAGTGGGTTCTTATCTGTTGGCGGTGGGGCAGGGCGATCTGGGAATTTCCATGGCAAAGCCCGATCGCACAGTGGCAGAGATCATCGCGCAAGGGGTGCGCAACACGCTGGCCTTAAACGGCATTGCTTTATTGTGCATCTTGTCCGGAGCCTTCATTGTGACGGTGGCGGCCGTGCGTTTCCGTGAAACCTGGATTGAAACCATGGTGGATCAGATGGTGATTGCGTTTTTGTCACTGCCCAGCCTGTTCTGGGGTCCATTGTTAATATATCTTTTCGGTTTTTACTGGAACCTTTTGCCAGTGGCCTTTTTGGCTTCTCCGATTCACTATGTGCTGCCGGTTCTGACGTTGAGTTTGCGCCCGCTGGCCTCTTTGATTCGTCTTTTGAAAAACTCGCTGAATGAAAATTTCCAGATGGATTACGTGCGCACAGCCAAAGCCAAAGGCATTGGGGTGTGGGCGATTTTGATTCGGCACGTTTTAAAGAACTCGCTGGTTCCGTTTCTGAGTTACGTGGGGCCTTTGATTGTTTCATTGCTGTCGGGTTCGTTCCTGGTTGAAGTTCTTTTTGCCGTGCCGGGATTGGGAACCGAGTTCATCAGTGCCTTGAACGACCGCGATTACACCTTGATCGTGGGTCTGACGCTTTTCTATGGCAGTCTGTTGATCGTGGTGAATTCGTTGATTGATGTGCTTTTGCGTCTGGCAGATCCACGCTTAAAGGAGCAGGCATGAGAAAAATCTTGTTCGCTTTGGCCGTGGTGTTTTTGGGAATTCTTCTGTTTGCGACGATCTTTGGGCCCTGGTTGCTGGCGACCTCCGGACTGGAGCAAAATGTCGAAACCATTTTACTGCCGGCGGGGAAAGAGCATCTGTTCGGGACGGACAGTCTGGGGCGTGATCTTTTTGCACGCGTGCTTTTGGGGGGGCGAATTTCACTGGTGGTGGGACTTTTGGGGTCGCTCATGGCCTTTGTTGTGGGGCTTTGTTATGGCGGTGTGGCCGGTTGGTCGGAAGGTCTTGTGGACCGCACGCTTATGCGCTTTTGTGACATCCTGATGGCCATCCCCAGCTTCATTCTGGTGTCAGTATTGTGTTTAAGTCTGCAGTTGCTTTTGCCCTTTGAAGATCCTTTGTACCGTTCCTTGATCAGTCTGTGTGTCAGTATTGCGGCGACTCATTGGATGAGCCTTGCCCGGGTCACCCGCGGGATGGTTCTGGAAATCAAGCGCAAGCCTTTTGTGGAAGCCGCCATTGCGTTGGGTGGCAGTCGCAGTCATATTTTTATCAAGCACATACTGCCGAATATGCTGGGCACATTGTTGATTCTGGTGGCGATGCAGATTCCGACCAACATCTTGTATGAAAGTTTTATGAGTTTTATCGGGTTGGGGATTCATCCGCCGTACACAAGCTGGGGTATCTTGGTGCGAGAAGGGTGGAAGACTCTTTCCAGCTTCCCGCATCTGATTTTGTTCCCCAGCCTGGTGTTGTTCCTGACGGTGTGGAGCTTCCACATCATCCTGGATTATCTGCGTCGGCCTAAATTCTAAAGACCTTTGGGAGGCTGCCAGCCGCCGAAGGTTGTTTCCAGGAATTCCGCACAAGACAAAGCCAGATGGTCCTTCATGTAAGGGGCCACCACCTGCACACCCAGTGGCAGGCCGTCTTCATTCAATCCCATCGGCACTGACGTTGCGGGATGTCCCAAAGTCACAAAGATCGCTGTGTAGATAAAATCAAACGGTGACCACAAAGGCGCACGATGTTTCGGAGCCACGCGCGGATGTGGGGGAAGGATCAAAAGACCTTCGTCGCCCAGTTTGGCATCCAGTTCAGCGCGCATCTTTGCCAGAGCTTGCATTTCTTCGGCAAAGTCTTTTTTGCTGGTGTCAAAAATTTCTGCCAGCGACACCAAAAGATTTGGCAGGGTGTAGTCGCCTTTGCCAAATGTCAGCTTCAGAATTTCTTTTCCGATGGACAGATGTTGGGTGGGTCCCATCAAAGTCTCATACAGATTGCGAGTCTTGGAGTTTTTCAGGGCTGCAAACCAAAGCTCCACCGCGCGAACAAAGAAGCGTGGATCCAGTTCTTCCACCTCAGCACCCAGCTCTTTAAACAACTTTCCACAATTACGCACAGCTTGTGCCATATCGTCATCCGTCCCGCGCGCACGGTGGAAATTGGGTGTTGGACAGATCAGGATCTTTCTTCCGGCCCATTCCTCTGTCAATCCGCCCAGTGACGGGGTTTTGACGGTCTGTTGATCGATATCATCAGAACCCATTAAAACTTTCAGCATGGGATAAAGATCCACTGCTTTACGAGTCATCGGTCCCATGGATGTGAATGGATACTTTTCCCCCAACAAAGTGGTGCGGAAGTCATCTTCCACAAAAGGGAAATGTCCTGTCAGAGGCAATAGATAGCGTGAAGGCTTGTGGCCGAAGACACCACAGAAAGAGGCCGGCATACGAATGCTGCCGCCAATATCACTTCCCAAGCCCAAGGGGGTGGCACCCGCGCCCAGCAAGGCTCCTTCACCACCACTGCTGCCACCGCAAGTGCGGCCCAGGTCGTAAGGGTTGTTGGTGCGGCCATAGACCGGATTGTAACATTCAAACCAGAAGCCCAGTTCAGGGACATTGGTGGTTCCCATGGGAATGGCGCCCGCTTTTTTCATACGCGCCACCACGGTCGCATCCCAGTCCATCACTTCGTTTTTGCGATGGATACTGCCGCCCGTGCGTTTCATGCCGGCATAGGCGAACATTTCTTTGACGGTGAAGGGCACACCAAAGAACACCGGCAGGTTGGTATTGTCTTTGGCCAATTGTTCTGTTTGTTCATGCGCCAATTTTCTGGCGCGAACAAAGTCGTCTTCCACCATGGCATTCAAAGCAGGATTGACCTGTTCAATGCGGGCGATGTGCGCTTCAAGCACTTCGGTGGGAGAGACTTGTTTGGAAACAATTTTTTTATTCAGTTCAACAGCGGAAAGCTTCAGAAGTTCATTCATAAAAAAACAAAAGGGAGCTGGGAGCTCCCTTTCCTCTTCCTCTCGGAAAAATTAAACGTTGAATTTGAAGAACAAGACGTCGCCGTCTTTCACCACGTACTCTTTACCTTCGATGCGGTATTTGCCGGCATCCTTGATGGCTTGTTCGGACTTATAGTTGAACAAGTCTTCACAGTGGTAAGTTTCAGCTTTAATGAAACCGCGTTCGAAGTCCGAGTGAATCACACCCGCAGCCTGAGGAGCTTTCGTGTTGGCACGAATGGTCCAAGCGCGAACTTCAGTCACACCTGCAGTGAAGTATGTTTGCAGACCCAAAAGTTTATAAGCTTCACGGATCAAGCGGTTCAAGCCTGGCTCTTCCGCGCCCAAAGCATCCAGGAAGTCCTTACGTTCTTCTGGTGGCAACAAAGCAATCTCTGCTTCCATCGCAGAACAGATCAGAATGGTTTTGTTGTTTTCCTCAGCGGCGCGAGCTTCAACAGCTTTTGTCCAGTCGTTGCCACCGGCGGCGAAGTCCGTGTCGTTTACGTTCATTGCGTAAAGAACTGGTTTTGCCGTCAGCAGATGCATTTCGCGCAAAGCACCCATTTCCATATCGTCCAAGGCAACGGAACGAGCCGGAAGGCCTTTACCCAATGCCTCTTTGATTTTTTTTGCAACTTCCACTTCCAGTTTCAATTTCTTGTCGGTGGAATTCTTGGCTTGTTTTTCCGTGCGCTGCAAACGCTTTTCCACGGAATCCAGGTCCGCCAAAAGAAGTTCGGTGTTGATGATCTCGATGTCACGGATTGGATCTACGGATCCTGCCACGTGAATGATATTTGGGTCGTCAAAACAACGAACCACGTGAACGATGGCATCAGTTTGACGGATGTGAGAAAGGAACTGATTTCCCAAACCTTCACCCTGGGAAGCTCCTTTAACGATACCAGCGATATCCACGAATTCCATCGTTGTCGGAACCACCTTCTGTGGCTTGATGAATTCGGTGATTTTATCCATGCGTGGATCGGGAACCGTCACAACGCCCACGTTTGGATCAATTGTACAGAACGGATAGTTAGCGGCCTCAGCCTTTGCGGAAGTAAGAGCGTTGAACAAAGTACTTTTGCCAACATTCGGTAATCCTACGATACCAACCTGAAGTGCCATTAAAAACCCCTTGGAAAACAGTATTAAACAAACGCAGTCAATCTAGCCTAAGTGTTGAATTTTGTCGAAGCTTTTTGAATTCCGTCCAGAATGATACTTTCAATCGCATCACCGGCTTTATTCAGGAAATCCGGCATTTGCGCGAACTCTTCTTTGGTAAATTTGCCCAGCACATAGTCGGCCACGGGAATATGAGGATTCTCGGGACGACCGACGCCCAACTTCAGGCGGGTATAGTCCATGGACCCCAACAGACCCGAGATGCTCTTAATGCCGTTGTGGCCACCATGGCCACGGTTCTTGTGAATCTTCATCTGATTGAAGGGCTGGTCAATGTCGTCATGAATTACAATCAGGCGTTCTTGAGGGATTTTATAGAAGCCCATCAAAGGCTGCACGGATTCGCCGGAAAGATTCATGTAGGTTTGCGGTTTGCAAAGTATGACCGGGTGATCTTTGATTTTGGTCTGCGCAATTTCGGCCTTGAATTGATTTTTAATGGCGGGGTTGCCCAGGCCTTCCATCAAATAGTCGATGGCCATAAAGCCGATATTGTGACGAGTCAGTTTATATTCTCCGCCGGGATTTCCAAGTCCAACAATCAACCACATTGTTCAAGCCTTTCAAAAACAAAAGGCAGCTCGGGTGAGCTGCCTTTTTGAACTATCAATTCGTGCGTGCGAATTATTTTTTCGCAGCAGGTGCTTTTGCAGCAGCAGCTGGAGCAGCAGCAGCAGGAGCCGCAGCGGCAGCAGGAGCAGCAGCTTCTTCTTCTTGAGCGTTAACAACTGCAACAGTTTGCTCAGCACCAGTGATCATTTTCACGGAGCCAGAAACTTTGATGTCGGAAACGTGAAGAGCATCACCAACTGCCAAGTTAGAAACGTCAGCAGTGAAGAATTCAGGGATTTCAGTTGGCAAGCACTCAACCTCAACGGAACGAAGAACAACGTTCAACAAACCGCCTTCAGAAAGACCGATTGGTTTACCTTCAAGACGAACTTCAACGTTAACGCGAACAGCTTTTTTAAGATCCAAAGCGAAGAAGTCAACGTGCTGAGGACGGCGAGTTAGTGGGTGCACGTCTACGGATTTGATCAAAACAACGATACCGTTTGCTGTTTTGTCAGTGGATTTCAAGTTGAAAAGAGCATTCTCGTAAGCGCGAGTGTTGTACTTAACGATTTCTTTTTCACCAACGGAAACGTTCGTTGGAGTTACAGCTCCGTAGATAACAGCAGGAACGTTGCGGCTCACGCGCAGGCCACGGCTTGTGTGTTTACCAGTTTGACGAGGTTCAACTGTAAGGTCGATTCTTGTTTTCATTTTTTATCCTTCTAGTCCAATAGAGGAAGTTAATAATATCCACCAAAATGGTGGTTTAAGTTTCTACTTCAGCTTTCGCACCTTTCGGAGCTTCAGCTCTGTCGGCTGAGGCCGTTCAGTCAAAAAGCGAACTGACAGAGTCGTTGCCGTGGATACGCTTGATTGCTTCGGCCAGAACCGGAGCTACAGAAACCACTTCAATTTTTCCGCAGTTTTTCGCCGCGTCAGTTAGCGGAACCGTGTCAGTCACCCAGACTTTTTCGATCTGGCTTTCTTTTAAACGATTGATCGCGGGACCCGATAAAACGGGGTGCGTTGCAACGGCGAACACACGTTTTGCCCCATTCTTGTAGAGGCTGTCAACTGCTTGTGTAAGAGTTCCCGCCGTATCGATCATATCGTCCACGATCACGGCCGTTTTACCAGCCACATCCCCGATTAAATGCAACGCTTTGGCCTCATTAGGTCCGGATCGGCGTTTATCGATAATCGCCATCGAGGACTCAATTCTTTTGGCAAAGGCCCGGGTTCTTTCGACCCCTCCGGCGTCTGGACTCACCGCAACAAAGTCGGAGCCCTGGCCATAGGCCTCACGCCAAGCGCGAGCCAAAGTCGGAATTGCAAACAAGTGATCCACCGGGACATTGAAGAATCCTTGGATTTGGGCAGCGTGCAGGTCCACGGACACCACCCGGTCGGCTCCGGCGGTCGTCAGCAAGTCCGCCATCAATTTGGCAGAGATGGGCGCGCGGGGAGCCACTTTACGGTCCTGGCGGGCATAACCGTAATAGGGAATGACGGCCGTAATGGAGGCGGCAGACGCCCGGCGAAGGGCATCGAGCATCACAAACAGCTCCATGTAGTTTTGATTTACAGGAGGGCAGGTGCTTTGGACAACAAACACGTGTTGCCCGCGGACGCTCTCATGTATCTCGACCTGGATTTCGCCATCAGCAAAACTGCTGACTTCACAGTACCCGAGCTCAACTCCGGCGGCTTCGGCTACTTTTTTGGCTAATATGGGATTGGCATTGGCAGTAAAGATTTTTAGGCCCTTCATCACTCGTAGTCTCCTGAGTTGACGTTGTGCACTCTGACGCTGTCAGAGTAGGGATGCGTTTAAAGGAAGCTAGCAAGGGGTCCTGATTTTGTCTACCCAAAAGGGGCCTTTTTAGGGCCCCTTTCTCTATATTTCTCCTCTGGATTTATGCTTCAAGCGCACGCGCAGATCCTGGGAAATTTTTTTCCACTTTTGACGCTCTTCCCGGGCGATTTCCGGATCGGATTTGCGCTGAAAATAACGCAGTTCTCGATCCAAATTTTGAAAACTTTCCCATCTTTCTGTGGAAAGTTCCCCATTTTGCAAAGCCCGCAGGATGGCGCAGCCCGGTTCAGTTCTATGTTGGCAGTCAGAAAACCGACACTGGGTGGCCAGATCGACAATATCCTCGAACTGACTATCAAAGCCCTCGCGGTGGTCCAAAAGCCCCAACTCGCGCATACCCGGGGTGTCCATCAGTAAGGCTCCCGAGGGAAGCTGGTACAAGGATCGCGATGTCGTGGTGTGCTTTCCCTTGTCGTCGCTTTCCCGGATGCCCTGAGTTTTGAGCTGCTCTTTTTCCAGCAGCACATTTCCCAAGGTGGACTTGCCAACACCAGAAGAGCCCAAGAGCACCAAGCTTTTCCCCGGCGCCGAATAGGGATTCAACCCGAGCACTGTTTCCGGTTGCAGGGCGCTGACGGCGTGAACGGGGACGCCCATATGCTGGGACTCGACCGCCCGAAGCAGGCTGGCGATGTCGTCACAAAGATCCGCCTTCGTCAGAACAATGACAGGGGAGGCATTGCTTTCCCATGCAAGGCTCATGTAGCGATCCAGGCGCTTTAAGTTAAAATCCTGATTCGCCGACATGGTCACAAAGATCGTGTCCACGTTGGCGGCCACCACCTGCGCTCGCGCGCCGCTGCCGGGTTCTTTGCGATAGAAGCAGGATTTTCTTTCCAGCACTTCATGAATCAGGGCTTGCGTTCCGTCTGAATGCAGTTTGCAAATCACCCAGTCGCCCACGCCGGGGTATTCCAGGTTGATGTCTTCGTGTTCATAGCGAAACTTGCCGGTCAGTTGGGCTTGGGCTTTTTCAGCGCCATCAGCGGTAAAATAAACCACCCGGTACATTTCGCGTTCTTGGTTGATAATTCGTGCGACCACTTCATCGTTGGCAAGCGGGCGCATTTCCAGTTGTGTCTGGAAAAATACATTCCATCCCCATTCGAGGATGCTGTGATTAAAATTCACGGATGACTCCATTTAGTTAAAAATAAAAAAAGGAGCTCTCGTGGGGCGAATTTGAAATTTAAATTGAATTAAACAGCCGCAGGAGAGCCAGCAAATTTGATAGAAGATAGAACAATCATCAGCCCTCCTTTGTTTGGGTGTTTCTAAAGTATTCTCTATATCTGGAAATTATGCAAGTCCCTGGTGCAAAAGAGGTCAGTCTGGCAGGAAGTATTCTGCCACACCATAGAATCCGGAAGAATACACCGCGAATATGACCGAGTTGCGCTCGGGATGATAGAGAAGTCGACGAGCTGAGCCTACACATGACAGGCCTGGCTGGGACCAGCTTAACTGTGATTCTGAGTCAGTTTTCATATCGTATTGGTAAAGCTTGTTGTTGTTGCAATAGAAGAATCGTTCACGAGTGGCATCGTGGACCTTATTGTCCCAAGCAAAGCCAGTCATACTTCTAGGGAAGTTCTTATAGGGAGAAATGTCTCCGCCTCGGGTGACCGAATAGATGGTGGAGCTAAACGGAGTCAGCAGCCAACTGTTTGCGGTGGAAGGGTAGGCGCCAGAGAGTCCCCCATAGGAGGGAAGGTAGGCCGTAGCGGCAGGGGTTGTCGTTGTTGGGAAAGGCCCATTGGTTCCGGTCACGCCGGCAACATGATACTGTTTGTAAGAGCTGCTGCTGTCATAGATTTTCAACATGGCATCAACGGTCCCCGAGTTCCAACGGGATTTATGCTGTAACACATCTTTTCCATCCCAGGCCAGAACCTGGCCGTTGTAGGCAATGCTGGCCCCGGCGGTGAAGCTGATACTGGCGCCATTAGTTCCATCCGCTGCGGTCGTGAAGGCAGTACCTCCGCCACCGGCAACCAGATTCGAAGCAAGAGTGCTGTAATCAAGGCGATAAAGCCCGCCTGAATTGCCCCAGAAAATATCGCCAGTGGCAGGATCGGAGGCGAAGTTATAAAGTCCGCCATAGCCGATATATCGGATGCTGCCACCCAGTTGGAATTCACGAATCGAGTAGTTACCCCAGTCGATGATATAGAACCGATCGCGGGCACCGCCAATGTTTTTACCAAACTCAAGGTCCATAATTGAACTGATACGAGCATTGGTGGAGCGATCGCCATCACCAGAGGTGAGGCCCTGACCAAACACGGTCAGGATTTTGTTGTCACTATCTATGGTGCGGATCAAACCTTTTTCCATAAAGAAGATCTGTCCGGTTTTTGAAATGAAGACATCGTTGAGCATAAGCGCACAGCTGGTTTTGGGCGTTCCATCGGGACAGATGGCCCTTGAGCCGCTGGTGGTGCCTAATAGCAATGTGAGCGAGTTTGTGTCTGGATCCCATGAATAAAGGGCACTGCGGTCGTGCGTCACCACATAGAATTTACCATCCATCCCGGTCATCAACCATGGGTGGTAAGGGAAGGCAATGTCATAAGGGGCCATCGTGGAGTAAGTTTGACTGTGGCTTCCATTCAGGAAATCCAAGCGGGCGTAACTTTGTTGATCGTTCCCCAGCACCAGATAGTAAATCATGGCCAGCATGTGTTCGACGGCTGAAGTTGTTGGGTTGAATTTTACGTGAATAGCTCTGGGATAGCGAGTGTAACCACCCTGAGGGGTCCATGGCGCGCTGGCATTGGTGTCAAAGCCTGGCCCTTGAGTCTGGATACGCTCCACTTTTTGAGTGGCTGCAACATAGTGTTGGAAGACCCCATTTCCACTGCTGGAGGCGCGGAAGTACATGTCACCGTTGGGAAGCACGGTCCAGCCAGCGGTGGCTTCATCATAGGCCGCAAGCTTAATCTGATTCCAGTCGACTTGTGTCCCTGCCGGATCAGTGCTTGCTCCGCCGCCAACAATGGTGGTGATGATATTGGTGTTAAGATCCACGCGACGAATGCGATCAGAGTCCCAGATCAGCAGTCCATTGTTGTAATCAAGTCTTAGGGCTTCGGGGTATTTCAGAGTTGCAGAGGTGGCCGGGCCCCCATCGCCACTGGATGTTCCAGTCGTTGGAATAAATTTGTCAATGACCCCTGTGGCCGGATTGATCCACAACAGTCCGTCGACTAGATCCCGAACAAAGACACGTCCGTCATCGGCAAAAATCAGCCCCCCTGAATCCAGGGTGTAGCCCGAGGTTTGGCTGCCGGTTCTGAAGGTGTACCCCATGGCACTGCCTTTCAGTCCTGAGCCAATATTCCCCGCAATAATCTGCAGATTGTCGTCATTGAGACCTGAGGAGCGTGCAAAGGTTTTCAGTCCCAAAGTGTCTTTCGCCGTCACACGAATCGAAAAGTATCCCGAAGTTGGTGCATTCGTCCAGGTGTAGCACCCGGTGGACGCGTCTTGGTTGGTACATCCTCCATTGACGGCATTTGGAAGATTTTGGGCGCCAGGGATATCGACAAAGTTCACTTCGTCGGTCGTATACGACAGTGAAATTGGATTGGCTGCAAGCCCTTCAAGATCAGAGGCATTCCAACGGATATAGACAGTTTGCTGACTGACGCTGGTTTTTAGCTGTGACTTCAGTGGTGGAGACGACGGAACATCGACATTTGCGGCGATGACGTCCTTAACCACAGGGGGCGTGCCTGGATCGAAGTAAATAGATTTTTTATCGACGCCATCGCTGCCACTGTTGGCAGAGATGTTGCCAGCTTCGTCCATGACCCAAACATAGACAGAGTAAGACTGTTTTGTGAAACCCAAAAGATAGTAGATTCCATCCGCAGGAGTGATTGAGACTGTTTGCGATTGCAACCCCGTTGCCAGAGTTGTCCAACAGGCGGCGTTGCTGGCAGGGGTGGCCGGAGTGCCTATGCTGGAGCTTAGGAAGCACACACGATTCACTTTGCTGAAAGAGTCCGCGGCATTGAGACTGATTTGAACGTTATTGTTCGAGGTGTTGGCGGCTCCATTGTTCAGGTTAAAACTGCTGATGGTGGGCTTGGAGTTATCAATCTTGAATGTCCAGACCGCATTTGCGGAGTTTCCGGCAAGGTCAGTGAAAGAGACTCGCACTTTAGCGCCTGCGTGGGAAACGTCGGGCAGGCTGAGGCTGGTGTTGAAAGGTCTGTTGCTAAGAGGGCCATTGGCGGCTGCTACTGCGGGCTGAGCAATATAGTTACTGCCGTCAGAGGCCAGTTCAACGACAAAGTTCTGGGAACTGGATGTGTTTTGATCGGTGAGCAGCCAAGAGAAAGTGGCTGAACTGTTGCCTTGGAAAATGGCTCCAGAACTGAAACTTATTGCCGGTGCCACAGTATCCAGTGTGAAGGTGGCTGGTGAACTTACGGCGCTGATGTTCCCGACGGCATCCATAGCAAAAGCATAGACAGACTTCAGGCCATCCCCGGTGCTGGTAGTAAAGACCTTGCTGGAGGCGCAGGCGGTCCAGTTAGGATCGCTTGCCAGTGGCACAGAGGCGCTTTCAGAGAAAAGCATTTTAACGGCATCGCCGGTGCATCCGGTAATGTTCATGGAGATTGAGTTTGTATTGCTATAAGCACTACTGGTGCGAGTAAGCACAAGGGAGCCAGGAGCTGTAGAGTCCACAGTCAGGTTGGAGCTGGAGATGGCAGAGTTGCTCCAGCCTGCAGAGTCGATGGCAGAAATGCGAATCTTGACTTGAGAGGAGTTGATCGAGCTGGGGATTGTCCAGGCATAGCTCCCAGAGGCCGGCTGAGCTGTGGCAATGCTGTTCCAAGTGGTGCCGCCATCCGCGGTGTAATCAATACTGACAGGGGAACCCGCCAAAGAAATATTGTCAGAAGCATTCCAGTTGATACTTTGAACGGAGCCGCCTTGATATGATCCGGAGTTCATCGAAGTCAGAGTGACCGATGGAACTGTGTTGTCCACTGTGAAGGCCAATGTGGAGAGGGTCTGACTGAAGTTGCCAACGGCATCGTAAGCAGTCAGGCGAACCAGCATGGTTGTGGAGTCCAGGGACGGCAGAGTCCAGCTATAGCAACCGCTGCTTCCACCAGGAATGCTACAGCCACCGCTGGAGCCGTTGATTGTGCCAGGGGACAATGTTGTCCAGGTGCTGCCGTTGTTGGAACTGTATTCAATAGCCACAGGGCTTCCGGCAAGTGCAAAGTTGTCTGAAGAGCTCCAGGCGATAGGCTCTGTGCTGCCAGCTTTGAATATCCCAAAATTAAAGTTATTCAGTGAAATTGTCGGCGCGGCGGAGTCAATGATCAGCGCGGCCAAGGAGGCCACTGTCTTACTGTTGCCTGAACTGTCGGTGGCCTTGGCGCGAATCCGGACTTGGTTTGAATTTATCAGGGGTAAAGTCCAAGTGTAACAGCCACTGCTGCCACCGGGCACCACACAAGTGTCGTTGGCTGCATTATCAAGAGTGTTTGCAATGGAATTCCAGGTCAAGCCGTTGTCGCTGGAATAGTCAATGCTGATAGAGCCGCTATTGAGGCCGACGTCATCTGAGGCATTCCAGGTGATTGTTTGAACCGAGCTTCCTTTAAAGCTGCCACTGTTAAACGAGGTCAGTGAAAGAGTCGGGGCAGTGCTGTCGATACCAAATGCGGCAGAAGTGATCGTGGAAGAGTTCCCGGCCATATCCATGGCAATAAGTCTTACTTTTGATCCAGCGGTATTTACCGCGGGCGGGGACCAAAGATAGCTGGTGCTTCCGGCGGCGGGTGTGGCGATGTCCGTAAAAGTTGTTCCATCCTGGGCAAACTGCAAAGTGAGTGAAGAAATATTGTTGGTATCACTGGCTGAAAATTGCAGATTGAAAGGGGTGGCACCTTGAATGGTAACTGGCAGATTAGTCAGGGAAACTGTTGGAGCAGTGGAGTCCACAGTCAGGCTTCCCGACGAGACAGATGAGGCCGTCAAGCCGACTTTGTCAGTGGCCGTGACACGAACTTTGACCGTATTGGAGTCGACACTTGGAACTGTCCAGAGATATACGCCTGAGTTGCTGAGACCTGAAGCGATGGAGTTCCAAGAGATGCCGTTATTGGTAGAGTATTCCAATGCAATAGGAGTATTGCTCAGTCCTCCCGCATCGCTGGCTGTCCAAGAAAAGGTTTGGGTCGATCCACCTTTGTAAAGGCCGCTGTTCAGCGAGGTCAGTGCCACGACGGGCACAACAGTGTCATGGGTGAACTCCACTAAAGAATAGGACGAAATATTCCCGGCCAGATCTCGCAGCCAACCATAGATGTTATGAACGCCTTGGGTTGCGGGGATTGTGTAGGTGTAGGTGCCTCCCGCGGTGCAAGTCTGCCAACGGCTGTCACCAAGGCCAGGCTGCAGAGTGGAGTCTGTGAAAATGATCTGAGACGCAGCCTTATTGCAGTTTTGGTTGGTTAAAGAAACGCTGGTGGATTGAGATGGAGTCACGGTATTTAAGGAAAGTACGGGAGGGTTTGGAGCCGTGCTAGAGATATTAAAGGCTGCACTTGTTGAGGTATTGCTATTGCCGGCATTGTCGATGGCAACCAGTCGGATTTTGACTCCGCTGGCGTCCAGAGTTGGAACCCGCCATTGATAAGAGGTTGCTGAAGAAGCAAGTGTTGCGACATCCGTGAAGGTGTTGCCGTCTTCGGCAATTTGCAAGGTGAGCGAGGCGATTCCATAAGAATCGGTGGCGGAATATGTAAGATCCACCAAAGAATTTCCCTGCAGGTTGGCCGAGCTTAATGCAGCCAGAGAGACCGCCGGAGCTTGTCGATCCAGCGTGAAGGTCACTTGGGTTGGAACGGTGGAGATCGTTTTGCTGGCATCCAGGGCCCACAGCTTCAGGGTGATCGGACCATCTTCGGAAGCCAGAGTATAGTTGAGGGTTTGAGTACCCGAGGCGTTGCAGGTGATGTTGTAAGCAGATTCATTGGTCGGTGCAATGGCAGCATTTTCCGTCAGCGCTAGAGACGAAAACGACTCGCAGTTGATTAAAGAGGCGCCTGTATTGAGATTTAGGACGACATTTGCAGAGTTGATAAACGCCCCTGTCGGCGTGGCTTTGGTGAAGGTCGGGGAGGTTGGTGGAATTGTGTTGTCAACTTGGACGTTAAAAGTGCGAGTCCAAATTGGTTTTGTCGTGTCGATCTTCCCGGTGCCATCGTCACGCCCCAGGGTGATCTTCACGCTGCGCGAACCCTGGGAGTTGGCCGAAAAGACCTTACTGAAGGAGGGAGTGCTGGAATGGGAGACCACTTGACCATCCAGTTCCCACTTGTAGATTGTCAGGTAGTTTGAAGACCAGTGCTGAGTTTCTACAATCGGGGTCAGCGTTTGCCCCTCGCCGAAGCTTGAGGACACCGTCATTTTTTTGATCTCAGGAGTGATGTCTTCGACTTTTTCAACGTTAAAGCCATAGACCTTCAAAAACTCGGCAGAAAGGGCTGGGGAGTTTTTGATTTCAAGGTAGGTGCCCTCTAGAGATGGCAGGCCGTATTCACTTTCAATCATTTGCAGGCGTGCGACGAAGTTTCCGAGTGCAGTCTTGTCAATACTGCTTTTGGAGATCCCCTGGAAGGCCGCTACGGCCAGAGCTTGTTCGGTGAGTTCGCTTCCGAGCGAAATGTTTTGATTCTCCATGCCCGTCAAGGGGCGACTGAAGCTAGAGTCACAATTGCTCATCACAGCTTTGTACTGGAGACTTCCATTTTTTAAACTGTCGCGGTCCGCCTCGCTGATGGTGAACGCATAGGTTCCATCGCTTGAAACAGAAACTGTCTGTAGAGCTGCGGGATTGTCGCCGCGATAGAGCGTGACGTTTGCGGGGCATCCAAGACCAATGTATGAACCTAGGGTCTTTAGGATGCCCGTGGAAAACTGACTTTCGGGAAGAATGATTTTTCCTGAGATTATAGTAGGGGAAATATCAGTGAGCGTCGCCTGAATATTACACGCGGTTTGACTCAAAATGAGACAAATGATGAGTAAAGAACGCTCCAAGATTCCCATGAAGAATCTATCGGCCACCAACGAGAACAGCTGAAGATTTTTTGCGTTAAAATGAAGATATCTCCAATGAAAGACTCGCGGATGTGTTCTGTATTACTCCATGACAAAGACAATGGTCCTGAAAGTCTCTCACGCCCCGCACCCAGCTCAGTGGCTGCCCTAGAATGTCACACGTGAAGAAAAGTTGAGCTGTGGCATACACTTAAGCCACAGCTCAGTATGAGTCATTGCATACACAAATGTCCTTGTCCTGCATTTTAAGTGCAGCTGGGCCGGGCGGAGGCATGGGGGCGCGAATGCTGCAAGAACTCACTTTGTCACAAGACCATTAAAAAATTGGCTTAAGCCAAATTAACTAAGGAGAATCTTATGAAAATGAAGTCCGCTATTGCGACGGCAATCCTTGCTATTTCCACATTTTCCACAGTGGCCCAGGCTGTGACAGAGCTCAGCTGCAGTTACGAGTATAAAAACGTTGGCCAGCGTCTTAAAATCGATAACAGAATAGGTCGCGACGGCAAGCTTCATCCTTTTATGCGTCACTTTGAAGACAGATCAGGAGATTCTGATTTGAAGTTTGGAACCGACGAGATTCAATTCAGCGTTTCCGGGAGTGACAAGCGCATGCAAAATTGGATTTACGTTGAAGCGTACAGTGACATCGCAGAACGCACCTTTCAGTTGGATCTGAAAAAAGGCACCATCACCATCATCAAAGGTGGACGAGTTATTTTGGCTAATAGCCCACTTTCATGCACTCTTTCGATGGGTGGCGAGTAGTTTTTAAAAATTAAATAGAAGTTCGCAAAAAAAAGCCCCCATAGTCAGTCAGATTATGGGGGCTTTTCATTTACGGATTCACAGTCTGTAGTTTTTCAAGGAAAGCTTTGAGTGCCATCGCCCGGTGGGAAAGCAGGCTCTTGTAGCCTGTACCCAGCTCTGCCAGCGTCTGTGTTTGGCCTTCCGGGATAAACACCGGATCATAACCAAAACCGTGCAGGCCGGCTGGTTTAGAGGCTATCGTGCCCTTCATTTCGCCGGTGAAGACCCATTCTTCCCCGGTTGGTGTGTAAACCACTGTAGTGCAGACGAACTTCGCGTTTTTGTTGGGCATCGGTTTTAAAGTGATCATCTTCAAAAGCTTGGCCACGTTCTCGCTGTCAGAAGCCTTCGGTCCGGCATAGCGAGCGGAATGAATTCCGGGCAGACCATTGAGCCCCTCAACCACAAGTCCGGCATCTTCCCCCAGCACCCAAACATTGTTTTTCACCGCACGCAAAGTTTTGGCTTTGATGCGGGCGTTGTCTTCGAAAGTTTTTCCGTCTTCTGGACGGGGAGTGAAGGATGGAATGTCGCCTTGTGAAAAGACTTTTAAGTCTGGAAGTTCACGCAGCAGTTGTTTGTATTCAGCCAGTTTTCCTTTGTTTCCGGTCGCAATCCACAATTCCATTTTTTAAACCCCAGCAATTTTATAGATTTCACCCATCACCGCAGCTTGGTGAATGAAAAGTTCACGGCAGCCTTTTTCCGCGACGTCCATCATTTTGAACAACTGATCGCGAGTGAAGGGCACATGTTCAGCAGTTCCCTGAACCTCAACGAATTGGCCTTTGTCCGTCATAACAAAGTTCATGTCGGTGCCGATCGCAGAATCTTCGTCATAGTTCAGGTCCAGCAGAATATTGTTCTCATGCAGGCCCACGCTGATGGCAGACACATAGTTTGTCAAAGGCATGGATTTGATTTCGCTGACAGCATGCAGTTTTTTAAGCGCCAGTGCCAATGCAACAAAGCCACCGGTTACTGAGGCAGTGCGAGTGCCACCATCGGCGTTCAGAACATCACAATCCACGATGATCTGTTTTTCACCCATTTGTTTCAAATCCACCGCGGCACGCAGTGAACGGCCGATCAGGCGAGAAATTTCCTGAGTGCGTCCGCCCGTCATGGACTTTTCACGCTTGATACGTGTGTGGGTGGAGCGGGGAAGCATGCCATATTCAGCCGTCACCCAGCCAGCCCCCGTGCCCACCAACCAAGAGGGCGCTTTGGCTTCATAAGTGGCGGTGCAAAGAACTTTGGTGCGACCAAATTCCACCAGCGCCGAACCTTCAGCGTATTCAGACACATTTGGTGTGATTTTGATATTTCGTAGTTGATCAAATAAGCGGCCATCAGCGCGCATAAAAACTCCTGCGACTGTCGAAAATGATCCGTCCGACGCGTTGTCGTGCGGCGGCTTTGCATTGCGGCGCAACCCTTTGAACAGTCTTAAATTGGGGGTGGTAAGACTTGTCTAATTTAGGGTTTTTGCGTTGTGGTTGTCCATCTTTTCTTTATAGGACTGGAGGGCGTTGTAGATTTTTTGAGCAAGGTCGCTTTGATAATTCGCGCTGACCAGCTTTTTGACCTCTTTGGGATTTGTGAGGAATCCTATCTCAATCAAAACTGAGGGCATGGTGGTTTTTGAGATCACATAGAAGGGGGCTTGTTTGATCGTGGCTTGGGCCGCCGAAGAATCGCGCTCCCACACCTGGGTCAGTGTTTGCGTCAGACGCAGGCTGCTGTTCATGCGGCTTTGACGTTGTAAGTCCTCGACAATAGCGGCCACATCGCCTTTTTTGGAAAGTTCATCACCACCGGAAATCTCCTGCAGTTCACGGCGATTCAGGACCATTTGATTTTCCTGACTGGCCAGGAACAGAGCATCCTCATCCGGAGGTAAATTGTTCTGGAAGAAAAACTCAACCCCTTTGGCGCGCTGATCGGCAGCGGCATTGGCGTGCAGGCTGACGAACAGATCGACTTTGGAGCTTTCGGCCAGTTTCACACGTTCGGGAAGTCCAAGGTTGCGATCGTTGGTGCGAGTCATGCTGACCGTGAACTGGTCATCGTTTTCCAGAAGCACTTGCAGCTTCTGTGCGACTTTAAGAACCAGATCCGCTTCTTTGGCGCCACTGTAAACGGCTCCCGTATCCACACCCCCATGACCGGGATCGAGCATGACATGCAAGGCATTGGCTGCAGAGGACGTACAGAGAATAAGCAAAGCCCCAAGGCTTTGTTTCAGAAACGGAAGATTCATAAAATCAGAATAAGAAGGAAGTCGAGGGTGTGTCGAGTCCAGAGCCCGAATCGGCCCGAACCTAGCCATGGGTCAAGGAAAGGAGCCTGCGAAGATGCAGGCTCCAAAGCTTCTTACTGAATACAGAAGGAAGGGGAGGCGTTCACTGGAACGGTTGGAATATCTTCTTCTGCCATGCGGGAGTAAGCGGGAGCTCCATCGAATTCAGTGCAGCGTGTTTCAGGTTCGCTGCCGCATTCGCCTTCGGCGATATAGAGTTCTTCTGATTCAAGCTTGGCAGTTAAGTATGTTGTGGTATTGCATCTTGTGGAGTTGAATTCTACGGTCCACGGGGACTGAGACACAATATTGCCAATTTCAACAGTGTTTGTACCAAGGCTATTAATACTGAACACATCGCCGCTACAATCGTAACTTTCGTAGTTTACGCGGAAAAGGTTTTGAGATCCGTCTTCATTAAGCTGGAAGTAATCATAGCTACTGCCGATAGCCAACAGCATAGGTGCCGCCTGGCATTGGCCTTTCCAGTAACCAGTCAGGTCCGGCTCTGTGGAACCAGGATTTGACTTCTTGCTGTCGGAGCAGGACACGATTGTCATAAGGGATGCTGCCAGGACGATGTTTAGACTCATTCGTAAGTGCTTCACGTGTTTTGTTATCCTTTCAAAACATAGGGTTGTTGTTTTACTGTGGGGCAATGAGATGAGCTTGGGGATCGCACGGATAAGAGATCCAGTGCGGTTTCCTATAAAATCCGGACCTGCGTCTACTCACTTTGAGACAATCTGACTAAAAAAAATGGGTGATCTGGAAGGGGCGAACGTCGAGGCAGAGCCTCCCACAAAGACACGTTTATATGAAACTTCCGTCCGACAATTGTCGTTTTCTGTCAAAAACCTCGACATAGGATTTGAGCGCTCTGTGAGTTTAATCGGATCTGACGAAGTAGTAGGCATGGCATCGCGGTTGCTTTAGTACAAGGCAACCCCCCATGGCGGCCAGGACCCCTCCCCCCCAAATCCTGGTCGCTTTTTTTTTGCCCAAAATCCCATTATCCTAAGTGCTATTGAACATCGATTGAAACATCGAAGGAGACATTCAATGCAGTTAAAACCCCTTGGGATTCTTCTCTTGGCAGCTCTGATGACCTCAACCATGCCACTGACGGCCAAAGCGCAGGTGGACAGTTCGCAGATTGAAGCTGAAGAAGCCACTGCAGATGCCGAGGCTGCGAAGGCCGAAGCGAACGAAGCAAAGAAACGCGCGGAAGAAGATCGCAAACGCCGCGACAAAGTGCGCGCGGAATCTCAGGCGGCGATTAATAAAGCTCGCTCTTTGGAAAATGATGCCAAGAAAGAGCAGGCCGAAGCCGAGCGCGAATCAGCCAAACTAAAAGCCGAAGCGGCAGAGCATGAGCGGGCTCAAAAAGCCGCCGAAAAAGAACAAGCCGCGGCTCAGGCCCGCATCAAGGCCGCACAGGAAAAGACTCAAAAAGCCCAGCAGGTGCGTGATGAAGCTCAAGGCAAACGCAAGCAAGCTGAAGGCAAAGCCAAAGAGTTAGGCGACGAGGCGAAGGAACAAGAAAAGCTGGCAAGCAAAGCGACGGAAGAAGGAATGAAGGCTTCTCAAGAAGCTGAAGTTGCCAAAGCCGAGACGATGAAGGCCGAACAGAATCTTTCCAAGGCCAAGCTGTTAACGCAAAAAGCGGTGGCAGAAGCCAAAGCCCGTGAAGCCAAGGCCAAACAGGAAATCGCCCGTGCGGAGGCGGACCGAGCGCGTGCTGAAGCCGAGATGTCGCGTTTGAAGGCGCAGGATGAACAGTCCAAAGCCATGATTGAAAAAGTCGAAGGTGAACTGAAGGCTTCATTGGAAGCGTCCAAGAAAGCCAAGGAAGACGCCGAAGTGGAACGCAAGAAAGTGGCAGAGACTAAATCTCAGGAAGAGAAGTTGAAGCAGTCTGCGGCCAAAGCCCGACAGGAACTGGAAGGTAATCGCAACAATCTTCGTAAAGAGCAGGCGACAGCGAATCTGGAAATCGCCCGGGCCAAGAAGGCCATTGCTGAATACGAAGCCGAGATCGCCCGCTCAGAAGGCGAGCTGAAGCGTTTGACGGAAGAGGCTGAGAAGGCCAAGAAAGAACGCGAGAAGCTTGAGAGCAAATTGGATTCAGTAAAAAACACGGCTGAAGAATCCCGCATCAAGGTGGCTACTGTCAAAGCGGATGCTGAGGCTGAGCAGATGAAGCTTGAGGCCATCAAGATTCGTATGGAAGCCGGCTTGTCCAGTAAGTCCAATAAGAAGAAAAAGTAGATTCTGAATCTGCAAAAAAAAGTAAGCCCGCTAATCGCGGGCTTTTTTATTTCATTTTCTCAAGAAAGCGGAAGTAGCGTTCCGGTTGGATATCCACGGACATCAATTGTCCGTTGCTGTCGTGGACTTCAGGGAAGGAAAACTTCCACTGGCCTTCGTACAGATAGAAGTTAATCCCGATCGAGAACTGAACGGGAGTTTCTTCCCCGGTGGATTCTGAATAATAGGGGACAGAGAAACTGCGCACGCGGGCTTGTTTGGGTAAAAAGCCATCGACCATATTGACCTGATCAATAAAACATTTGGGCGCATCGTAGATTAAAATCTTTGCATTCTTCAGTGGCGAGGCCCAGTTGATGAAAGTCCGTACACCCAATGAGTTAATCCCACGCAATTGATCCAGATGCAGGTGCAGATCCAGATGTTCCGGGATCTGCAAGGACGCGAAAGACTTTTCGTCATTTTCAAGCAAACCGCCCAAGCTGATTTTGGCAACGTTTTGCTCTTTCAGAATAACGAAATCCAACTTTACTGGCATCGGGCTAGGGTCCTATTTGGGTGTAAGGTTCGTTTGATACACGGTCTGCGTTGGGTACGCAAAATCGACCTTCATATCGGCGGCAATCTTCAGAATCTCAATAAAGATTTTTTGTTGATGAGCCAGCTCTTCAGGTCCAGTGTACACCTTCAGGTGGAAGTTGACGAGAACATCCAGGGACGAGGCATTATAATTATTGAAATGAACAGTGACGGTGTCGGAAATCACCTTTTCGTCGGATTTGATGTAATAACGAACACGGTCGCAGAATTCCTCGATCTTTTCTGGCGGGGTTTCATAGGTAAGACCCAGGACTTGGCGGACCCTGCGGGCTGGACGAACACCCATATTATCCACAGTTTCTTTAGCCATCATCGCGTTCGGAATAGTAATCAAAGAATTATAGAATGTGCGAACACGAGTCGAGCGGAAGCCAATTTCTTCAACGGTGCCCTCCATGTCCTTGATTTTGACCCAGTCTCCGACCTGGAATGGACGGTCAAATAGAATTGTAATGGAGCCAAAAAGATTCGCGGCCGTATCCTGGGCCGCCAAGGCCAAAGCCAATCCCCCAAGCCCTAGACCGGCCAACAGTGACATGACATTCAGACCAAAGCTTTGCAGAACAATCAGGAAACCCATGACCACGACAAAGATCTTTGCCGCTTTGGATGCAAAGGGCACGATTTGATCGTCGAAGGTGCTGGGGGTTTTGGAAGTGTAGTCGGCCAGAACCGAGCAGGCAGCGTCGACCAGATAGCAGATCAAGCGAATGATAAAGATCGCAATCAGACCGCGAAGAAAGTGGTCATAGTATTTGGCAAATTTTCCTGAAAGATCGGCGGCGTCGCCGGCCGCGAACCACAACAGAATAACCAGTATCCAGGCCAAGGGGCGATCGGTATTGGATTGTAAATAGTAACCCCAGAAGCTTTTTGGATACTTTTTGACGATTGGATTGTGCTTTTTTAGTTCTTTTAGAATGAAGTAGAAAAGAGGGCGCAGAACAAAAATCCCTGCAGCAAAAGCGATTCCCAAGAATGCCCACTTCCAGGTTGGCATAATAAAGACGGTTGATTTTAGGAATTCACTCATTTCAGTTGAAAACCATTGAGAGTCTTCAAATAAAAATCTTTCCATGCTGGACAGTTCTTTCATATTACATCACCTGCAGATTGTGTCCTGTATATAGTAGTACAAGTAAAACGACGCCCAAGACGATTCGATAGTAACCAAAGCCCCGGAAACCATAGCGAGACACTATACCGATAAAGAACTTGATCGCAAGCATCGCCACGAAAAACGCCACCACGCAACCCACCAGCAGAACATTGATTTGTTCTGGTTCGATCGTCTTATAGATTTTCAACAACTTGTAAAAGGTGGCTGCGGCCATTGTGGGGACCGCTAAAAAAAATGAAAATTCCGCTGCCTCTTTTTTGTTCATGCCAAGTGTCAATCCACCCATGATAGTGGCTGCGGACCGTGATACGCCCGGGATCATGGCGATGGCTTGAAACAGCCCCAGTTTGACCGAATCCTTGTATGTCAGATCATCGGTTTTTCGCCCCATCATTGTCAGATGAGCAAAGATCTTATCGGACCACACCAGGATCACTCCACCGATAATCAGCGACCAGGCCACGACGTGCACGCTGCCCAATAGATGTTCTACAACATCTTTGACCAAGAAGCCGATGGTCACAGTCGGCAGAAAGGCCACGAACAACTTTTTATAGAATCCCCATTGGGGAAGGAAGCGTTTCCAGTACAAAACCAGCACGGACATGATGGCGCCAAATTGAATGATGACCTCGAAGGCTTTGGTGAAAGTGCTGTCTTCAATCCCCATCATGGAGCTGGCAATAATCATATGTCCGGTGGAGGAAATCGGCAAAAACTCGGTGATACCTTCGACAATGCCAAGGATGATGGCGTGGAGATAACTCATGCTGAAACTCTCTTTCGCTGCATAAAAACAGTCGCCCACATCATTGAAAAGAAGCGGTGTGGGTTCAATATTCGATGGGTTGTGTCAAAAGATTTTAAGATTTGTTTAAGATTTTTGTATTCAACGCAGAAGAAAGGTGAATATGATTTTTTTTACCACGGAGGGGGTTTAATATGAAACGTGCATTACTAGTTGGTGCGGTTTTGTTTGGTTCTCAGGCGTTCGCAGGCGAATACCTGGTGAAATATACGAACACACGCGCTTTCAACATGCTAAATACAATGTCGACATCTAAAGTGTCCACGATCCAGATGATGGATCACAACGACACGGCAAGCTTGGTTCTTGTAGATATCGCGAAAAAACACGAAGCTCAGGCTTTGGCTTCTCTTTTGGGTCAGCCAGGAGTTGAGTACATCGTGCCTAACTTCAAAATCAGAGCTTTCGAAGCGCCTGTTGATGCAGCAGCTTTGAAAGAACAATGGTCTATCGCGAAAGTTCAAGCTGAGAAAGCTTGGCAGCGCGCAGGTAACAAAGGTAGCAAAAACGTTATCGTAGCGGTTATCGATACGGGCGTGGATTACACTCACCCAGCTTTGGCTCCAAACATGATCACGGGTTATGACTTCCGTGACAACGATGCAGATCCAATGGATATCACTGGCTTCCAAAACCCAGGTCACGGTACACACTGTGCGGGTGCGGTAGGGGCGACGGGTTTGATCGACGGTGGTATCGTAGGTCTTTCTCCAGAAGTTTCCATGATGCCACTGCGCTTCTTGGGCGCTGACGGTTCTGGTGACTTGAACAACGCGATCAAGTCTATCGACTACGCTATCGAAAAAGGCGCTCACATCATCTCTGCATCTTGGGGTGCGGCGGTTCCTCGCAATCAAGCAGCTCCGCTTCTTGAGGCTGTGAAACGTGCAGATGATAAAGGTGTTATCTTCATCGCAGCGGCTGCGAACGATGGTAAAAACAACGATAAAACTGAAATGTTCCCAGCGAACAACGGTTATCCTAACTCTATCACAGTTGCGGCTTCTGGTCCTTCTGATGCAAAACCATCTTGGTCCAACTATGGTACTGCGACAGTACACGTAGCTGCTCCTGGTGAAAACATCATGAGTACTTTGCCAAAAGGTAAATACGGCAACCTATCCGGTACATCCATGGCGACTCCGCTAGTGTCTGGTTTGGTGGCTTTGATGAAAGCTCAAGATCCTTCTTTGACTGGTGCGCAAATCCGCGCAATCCTTCAGACGACAGGTGCTAAAGTTTCCATCGAAACTGCATGTAACTGCCGCGTTGATGCTTACGAAGCTGTTGAAGCTGTTATGTCCAAGAAAATGGTTGTTGTTCCATCTGCGGCGACAATCAAAAATTCTGAGACTTTGGCGCTTTCTGTATTGAATGGTAAAGCTCCATTCAAATTCACTTCCAGCAACCCATCTGTAGCTACTGTATCTGACAACGGTACAATGACTGCTGTGGCAAACGGTTCCACTGTTATCACGGTGACTGATGCTTCTGGTAAAACGGCTTCCACTTTGAACATGCACGTAGGTGCTTCTTCTGGTGGTTCTAACCCAAATCCTCCAGATGATGGTGGTGGTTTGCCATCTCCTGGCGAGCCGGGCGAATGCCCACTGGGTGATCCAGCGATTTGTCAGATCATCTGCCAAATCAAACCAGATCTACCGTTCTGTCAGTAGTTGACGAACAAAAAAAGGCTCCTTCGGGAGCCTTTTTTCGTTCTAAGGGGGAGCAGCCTATGGAATGCCAACTGCTGCGTTGGGCGTCGTCGACGTACCAGTGGTACGCCTCCTTCTTCAGCCTTGCATTTGACATCCCCTAGACTGCTTGGGTAGGTTCGAGAGAGGGGGCGTTGTGTCTTTTTATTCTCAGGCTTTTGCGCATCTTTCGGTTTCTCTTAAAAATCATACGCTTTGGGTGACTTTGAATAATCCAGAGCAGAGCAACGCTATTTCGCTGGAGATGGTGGATTCTTTGACTCGGGTTTTGAAGTTTGCGGATTTCGATCCCGAAGTTCGGGTGATTGTACTTAAGGGCGAAGGGGCTTCGTTCTGTGCTGGCGGGGATGTGAAGGCCATGCAAAATAAGACCGGCATGTTTGCTGGTGAAAGCAATGAGCTTCGCATGCGCTATATTCACGGTATTCAACAGATTCCTAAATGCATTGAAGAACTTTCGACTCCAGTCATTGCAATGGTCAATGGGCCAGCGATCGGGGCGGGCTGTGATCTGGCCATGATGTGTGATTTGCGCATTGGTTCTGCCAAATCCAAATTTGGCGAAACCTTCGTGAAGTTGGGACTTGTTCCGGGCGACGGAGGCACGTTCTTCCTGCAGCGAGTGATCGGCTTTAGTAAAGCCATGCAGATGTCTTTAACCGGGGACCTGGTGTCTGGCGAAGAGGCTTTGAAATGGGGACTTCTGAACTATCTGGTGGAAGAAGCAGCCTTGGAAGCCGAAGCAGACAAACTGGCTTCCCGAATTGCAGCAAATCCTCCGGTGGCGGTGCAGATGACCAAGAAGGCGATGAAGATGGCTTACTTGAATGATCTGTCGACCATTTTGGATCTATCCGCGGCTTATCAGGGGATTACTCAACGCACGGAAGATCACTTCCGGGCTTTGGAGGCAATGAAGGAAAAGAAGTCTGCTGATTATCAAGGGCGTTGAGCGATCTGTTCCAGATCCTCGGCGCGGGCGATCAGATTTTCTTGCAGGTTTTCTTTTTGTTCGGGACTTAGGCCCTTCCAAAACTTTTCAGCCAGAAAAATTTGAAAAGCGTGTTTGTGGGCGTTTAAGGCTTCGGTGAATTCAGGCAGTCGACTGGTTTCATAGTCGGTGTAATAATCGGCCACAAATTTTTGTAAACTTTCCGGGTTCTGGCTTGAATCGATAAATTGCTTCAAGCTGTATTCGCGGCTTTTGTGTTGCAGATCCCAAGGGTAGGGGTGGCGCTTTAAAAAATCTTCTAACTCTTCTTGTTGTTTGGCTGATATCCCACCAATCCAGAATTCCACCGAGCGGCGATAGCGCTTAAAGGCCGTGCGCTGGGCTTTTTCCGGAGTGTCGTTGTCTTTTCTGGATTCTTCGATGTCGGCGCGAACTTTTTCAGCGAAATGATCAAACTGAGGTCTTTTTAACTGAGCTGTGATCTTGCTGGCTGTAGCTTTAAAGTATCCCGCACCTTTTTTGAAATAATCCTGCACCAGCATAAAGTTTTTCGCCAGCAGGGCCGGGTTCATGTGGCCATTTTTGATTTCAGGTTCCAGTTCCCGTAAGGATTTGGCAACTTCAGGCAGAAGTTCCTTACGCAAACGGGTGATGTCTTTTTGCAGATCTTTTTTAAGCTCTTTTTCTTGGTCGCTGCTCAGATCAAAGTACTTATCGACGCGCGAAGTGGCTGTGAGGTCAGCCCAGCGGACCACCATATCCAGGCGACTGCATCCCAGGGACATCAAAACTGTGATTAAAAGAAGAAGCTTTTTCATCCTATCTTTGTTTTAGAATGGCCCTTCGTAACAGCAAAGCCTCAATGACAAGATACAGGATAAAACTGACGGTCAGGCCCACACCTTTTAGCAGGGCCCAGTTGGTGGTGGTCCAATCATAGGCCGCCCACGTTGCCAGCACCGCATGAATGGCAAAAAAGACCCCCACGCGCAAGGTGAGTCCGTTCATCCGGGACTTGATTTCTTCCGGAAACTTTTGCCCCTGTTGTTCTGCAAGATAGACCAGTAAGGGCTTTTTTAAAATCAACGAACCCCACAGCACCAGGGCAAAAGCCCCTTCCATCAAAGCGGGTTGCAGCTTAAACCATATGCCTTCAGATGAAATCAGCGAAATTCCACCCAAAGCCAACAGCATCCCGTTGCCGATCCAGGTGATCTTTTGCACTTTCTTGTGGCGATAAAGTTCCCAGATGATTTCGCCCACACCAAAAATCATCCCCGCAATCAGACCCGGGATGATTCCGTAGTATTCTTCGATGAAAGTAAAGGCGATAACCGGAAGCAGACCGCCGAAGAACAGACCGGCGGCCGTTTTTTTAGGGGTCGGGTTCATGGGGTTTTATCCAGAAAATCCACCGGCTGACCTTGTGACGGCAAAACGACCTGATCGCTTTCCATCACAAGCTTTCCACTAACGATGGTGTGAGTCGGCCATCCGGTCACCTTCATGCCATGGAACGGAGTCCACCCGCAGCGGCTGGCAATCCAGGAGTTATCAATGGTCATTTCTTTTTTCAGATCCACGATCGTGATGTCAGCGTCATATCCTTGGCGCAGGCGACCTTTGTTTTTAACTCCAAAGACACGGCAAGGGTTTTCTGTCACAAGCTCAGTGAACTTGCGCAAACTTAAGCGGCCCTCATGCACATGATTCAGCATGATCGGCACCAAGGTTTGCACGCCCGGAACACCCGAAGGGCTTTGTGGGTAGGGTTTGTCTTTTTCTTCACGTGTGTGGGGGGCATGATCGGACCCGATCACATCCACGGTGCCGTCTTGCAGGGCTTTCCAAATACGATCCAAATGGCGCTTTTCGCGGATCGGTGGGTTTTGTTGGGCATAGGTGCCCAGTTTGTCGTAACAGTCGGGGGCATATAACGTCAGATGCTGTGGCAGAACCTCCACCGTGGCGATGTCTTTGGCATCTTTCAGCAGGTCCATCTCTTCGCCCGTGGACACGTGCAGAACGTGAATCTTACGTCCGGTTTTACGAGCCAAACGCAGCAAGCGGGTTGTGGAGTTCACGGCGGTTTCCACATCTCTCCAGACCGGGTGGTAGTGAGGATCAGCCATATCCACGGCAATATGACGTCTTTCTCGCAGGCGCATTTCATCTTCGCTGTGGAAGATGATGCGGCGATGGCCCTGCAACAGGATTTTTTCTAACGTTTCATCGTCCTCGACCAGCAGGTTCCCGGTCGAGCTTCCCATAAAGATCTTAATCCCCGAACAGTGGGGCAGAAGCTCCAGCTCGGCGATTTTGTCGACATTGTCGTGAGCTCCCCCGATAAAGAAGGCATAGTTGGCGTGGCAGCGGTTTTTGGCGCGGTTGAGTTTGTCTTCGAAGGCCTCTTTGGTGGTGGTCGAGGGGTTGGTGTTCGGCATTTCGAAAATACTCGTAACTCCACCCAAGATGGCGGCGCGGGTGCCGGTTTCTAGATCTTCTTTATGAACCAGTCCAGGTTCGCGGAAGTGAACTTGGCTGTCGATCACCCCGGGCAGGACGTGCAGTCCGTGAGCTTTGATGATCTTCAGGGTGGGTTCGTTGATGGTTTCTCGGATCTTTTCGATGCGTCCATCTCGGATGGCGATGTCGGCCTGCTGCTCTATCAGGCCAGTTTCAGACGGGTGAGGCAGCAGGCAGGTGCCGCCTTGAATGATCAGATCGTAGGGACGTGGCTGAGACATGTATCACCTCGGAATGCCTTCAAAGCTATCATTAGATACCTTCGAAGGTCCAGCGTTGACGAGACCTCTGGGATAGGTGAGAATTTGAATTGTGACAGTTGAAAAATTTCTCTCCTTCTGGGACCAGCACAATACCGCCATCATTGAGGGCCTCGTCGCACTCATTGTTCTTATTTCATTGTTTCTGGCCTATCGCGCCTTCTTTGCCAAAAAAGACCAAGGCGGCGGCGAGCTGGGGAGCGGCTCTTTGGATGCCGCGCAACTGGAAAAAACTCTGCAGAAGATTTTAGAAAATCAA
The DNA here is from genome assembly GCF_055397015.1 of Bdellovibrio sp. HAGR004. Classification (NCBI taxonomy): domain Bacteria; kingdom Pseudomonadati; phylum Bdellovibrionota; class Bdellovibrionia; order Bdellovibrionales; family Pseudobdellovibrionaceae; genus Bdellovibrio; species Bdellovibrio sp. HAGR004. The sequence goes on from NZ_AP029176.1 coordinate 1,179,839, forward strand.
CAGGCGTCCGGAAAGTCCCCACGCAGTGCTGCTGCGTCAGAAGATTTTGGTGTGGATGTGGAGATGGATGAATCTCCCGCTCCGGTCCGCGGGCCCAAGGTGGCAGCCGCGGCAGAGTCTGCAGTGGATGCTTCTGAAGTCAAAGCCGCCATCGAAGGGGCCAAAGAATCTGCAGCAGAAGTGGCGCAGCTGCGATTGTCGCTGACAGAAGGACATCAAAAAATTGCCGAGCTTCAGGCGCAATTGCAAGAAGCCAAGGCGGCAGCCCAAGCCGGTGGTGGCGGTGGTTCGAGTGAAGGCGGGATGTCTTCCGCGGAAAAAGAAGAACTTAACGGCAAGCTTCGCGATCTGGAAGCTCGTTTGGCTGAATATGAAATCATCAGCGAAGACATTGCGGATCTATCCCGCTATCGCGATGAAAATGAAGAGCTGAAAAAACAGTTGGAAGCCTTAAAAGCCGGAGGAGCCGCAGCGCCAGCCGCGACACCGGCGGCAGCAGAACCGGCTCCAACGCCAGCCCCAACGCCAGCGGTTGAAGAACCTGTTGCCGAGGTGGCGGTGGAAGCAGCCCCAGCAGAAGGTGGCTCGGATCTGATTGATGATGATTTGATGAAAGAATTTGCAGCGGCCGTGGAAGGGCAAAGAGCCTTGGACAAGGCTGCTGAAAAAGCCGGGGACGGCAGCGATGCAGCTGCGAAGGCCGGGGATGAAACTAATCAGTTGATGAGTGAGTTTGAAAACTTCGTTTCCAAAAAGAGTTAAAAGCTATGAACAAGTTTCTTTTGGCCTCTGTTTTGTTTGCGGGACTTTCTTCAAGTGCTTTGGCGGCAGGGACTAAACCTTCATCCAGCACTTTAACTTCAGCCTTGGAGTTGTTGAAACTTCCTGGTGAAAACCGCCGCATGGTGGTCCAGGTTCAGGGCGAAAAATACTATCAAAATTTTATCTCGTTAGCCTTCAGTGACGCTCAACCGATGGGGCTTCGCTGGCGGGCCTTGATGGCCGCTGCCGAAGCTCGTGGCGCGAAGGCGACTCCGGACTTGGTAAAGGCGGGGGCGAACAGTCAGTGGTTCATGCGCAATGCAGCCCTGATTGCGCTGTCTGAAGTAAACCCCTCTGAGGCCGAAAAACTTGCCAAAAAGCTAATCAAAGACAAGGCCCTGGTGGTCCGTTCGGCGGCGGTCGAGACTTTAGAAAAAAGCGGGTCTTTGGATCGAGAGCTTTTATGGGAAGAGCTAAATCAGGATTATAACTTCAAGAACCGTCAAAGCCTGTGGATCCGTCATCAGATCGTCGAAGCTTTGGCGAAAAAACCGATGGATCGTGAAATGTCGTCGTTTGCCAGTCTGCTAACGGATAAAGACGCCCGGGTTCATATGCCCGCCGTGCGAGGGCTTGAACGCCTGACCGGAGTTCGTCTGAACGACAAACCGATGAAGCAGACCGCACTGGTTGATCTTTGGAAAGACTATATCAAGAAAAACAACTAAGAAAAAAAAGCCGGGGGAACCCGGCTTTTTTAGTTTTGTGAGCTTATTCAGAATCCGGGCTGCTCTCGGCTGGAGTTTCCGCTGGCCCGTCAGTTTGCTCTGGCGCGTCGGCGTCTTCGATCTCTTCCTCATCTGGAAGTTCGGGTTTAGCACTTGTCAGGGTTTCGTTCACAGAGGAAGGCGTTTTTGCCAGAACGGTGTTGCAGGAAGCTTTTACCCGGAAGAAGTGCTTCCACATTTCACCGTCGATCTTTCCTTTGATCTCGGGTTTTTGCAGTTCCGATCCCATGTATGAGCTCGCGTTGGCAAATTCTTTAAGGCGTTTCAGGCGCGGGATCTTGCGTTCGCCGTCACATTCACCTTGGGAAGCTTTTCCGCCTTCAGCAATGAAACTATAAGCTTTGGGTGGAGTTCTTCTTTTTGCATGAGCCACAGAGTCTGGACTCAAGAGAGGGTGAAGAAGCAGGACGCTGGTAAAGATGAACAGTTTTTTTAAAGTGGAGTTCTTCATAGAGAAGAATGGTAGCAGGAGTTGGCGATGGCTAAAAACAAAAAAAATGGGTTCGTTGTATTAGAACCCGGCTTTTTTAAGGGCTTCGTTGATAATCAGCTCACGCTCGATGCGATAGAAGATGATCTTTTCTTCCAGACCGTCGGTTTCCAGGGTTTCGGGTTCAGAGAAGAAGTCTTTTAAAATTTCCATGCGCTTTTCAATGGTCACGCGCGTGGATTCACGCCCCTCGGTTTTGCCGCGGGCAAAGATCAGGGTCAGTTTATAACGGATGCCGCCGGATGGGCGTTCGGTCTGGCCTGGTGGTTGCCAGCCATCGATGCCTTTGATGTATTCAGTTTCAATCACACCCGTGTCTTGGTTTTCTTGGGCGATGGGGTACTTCAGGACCGCGTGGGCGGCTCTCCAGACGTTGTCGTAAGGAGCAAAGAAGACTTTTTGTTTGTTGATTTGGCCCATACGTTGGTGGGCGGAAGGCTTTTTATCAAACAGGCTGCACCCAAATAAGGAGCAGCCTGTGATAATCACAAGTCCAAGAAGGATTTTTCTAGAAAGAGACGGAACTGTGTGTGACATGTGTTGCAGCTTCGATCATAGCAGGCCCCAGGGCCGCTTGTGAAGTAGTTTGGCTGCCCACGAAGTTCACTTCCCAACGTTTTTTGCCGGTGATCGCGGAATCGTTCGGCCATACGGGCAGTTTCACGCGCTCAGCCCAGTTTTGAGAGTATACTTCCCATTGTGGGTTCAGGATTTTCACCTTCGCAGAGCCTTGAACCACTTCCTCTTCCTTGGAAAGAACAGAATAGGTCGCAATCGGGCTGACACCATCAATTGTGTTAAACTTTGGCATCAAAAGCTCGCCGGCTTGCAAAGTCGGATCCGGGATCAGAGGCAGCATCTGAGGCGTCGTGCCCGCCGCAAACGGAAGCAGGGTCGCGCTCATGCGGTCGCCGCCGGACTTAAGGTCTGCTGTTTTCTTAAGCACACCCAAAACCATGGCTTGAGATCCTGGCAGGACGTTCAGGCCCATTTTCTTGCCGTTTTGAATGGACTTCACATCCGTCGGGATCAGGTAGCCGGATTGGTTGGCGACGCCGACGGCGATGAAGGTTTCATCAGAGCGGAAGCCAGGGGCTCCGACGTCTTTTTTCTCGTTGAAGTTCAGCTCACGGGTCGGCATATCCAAGCGCGTGCTGCCGGATTTAACTTCGATGTCACGAACGGCGCCGCCGTTGATAGAGAACGAATTGATCAGCTCATAGAACTCCGCCCCGCCACGAAGAGCGTCCACGGTGGATTTAAACGGGAATCGTCCGCGAGCTGCAAAGACGCGGTTCACACCGCTGTTTCCGTAGTAAATACGGTAGGTCGGTTTATCCAGGTTGATAGTGAAGAGGCCGTACTTTTCGCTTTGATCTGGTACAGAGATATTTGCCGGGATGTCGATGTCCTGACCCATGGCAGAGATACGGTCAAACTGCGGGCTGATAACATTATTAATATCAAAAGCCAGAAGATCCATTTTAGAGAACGCCGGCATCACCAAACCGAAATCGACATAGCCATCTTTGTTTTGAATCGGAAGACCGGAAGTCACGCCTTTGACTTCATACTGAGTCTTAGTCGCTTGAGCGCGAAGTTTGATCGTCAGTGCGCCCGGCTCTTGATTCATATAAGTGCTGCGCAGGAAGCCTGGGGCTTGAACTGTCACCGGAAGGCCCGTGTTCCAAGCCGCGGGGATTTCAACTTGGCCGTTGGCGTCCGTGGTCAGGAAGTTGCCAGCAAACGGGGAGTTCAGGGCGTCACCGATCAGGATTTGTGCGCCTTTGATGGGTTTGTCGTCAAAAGTGCGGATAGAGATGATGTTGGTGGATTGCTGCCAGAACAGGCCGGCAAAGCCATTAGTTTCATTTTTTTGAGTGCCTTTGTGGTCCGAACAACCCGCAAGAAGTGCCGGGACGGCCATGGCCATCACTAGTTTTTTCATGTTGTATCCCTCCGTGGTGGGCTTTAGGGGCCCTTATTTCAGTTTCTTTTCTAGAGCAGCGGTACTAGTGACAGGTTTCTTTCTCGCGCTGCTGGCTCGGTCCCCTTCGTTGGAGTCCGAAGAATCTGTCATGACCTGTAATTGCATTGCGGAAAAGCCACAGGGTCAAGACCTAAGGCGAGGAATTGGGTAAAATTTAAGGAATCTAATTTAACGCAAAGCCCATTATTGACTTCCTGCGCGTTCACAACTAAAAATCTTGCTTCACGCACTTCCAGTAAGGCTTCGTCCTTGTCGGGTGTGTTACTGTGTGGTGGGGTAGCTCAGCTGGTTAGAGCAACGGAATCATAATCCGTAGGTCGGCGGTTCAAGTCCGCCTCTCACTACCAATTTTAAAAATAAAGAAGCCACCCATTGAGGTGGCTTTTTTATTTTTTCGATCTGGCCGCGAACGGCGGTCTTCGGACTAATCTCGAACCAGCGGTTCATCGCCCTAGCAGGACTCCAAGAAAACAATCTGTTGCTGGCGACAGAGTTGTCCTTGGTAAGGTCAGCGGTTCTTTGTGGCGCAAGGAAGAGTTAACCGAAGGGCAGCTGAATCACCATGTTCACGTTGTCGGGGCTTCTGGTTACGGAATGATGGTTTTTATTTCTCATATCATCAAACAACGAATCGAGCAGGGGAAGGGACTGCTATTTATTGATCTTAAGGGTGACATCGAAACGATCATGAAGTTTTCAAAGTTCGTCGCTGCTAGTGATCGTATCGAGGATCTTCAGATATTCTACCTATCAGATCAAAAGTTATCTATTCCATATAATCTGATCGAAGACGGAACGCCCACGCAACTGCGCGATAAAATCATGCTCGCACTGAACTGATCAGAAGAGTTTTACATAAACCAATGATGAGCTTTCTTTTAAAGCTCGTCATTGGTTTATGTTATCTGCGCGACCATCAATCTTTTAGATTTCATCTGGGAACTGTTTTAGAGGCGACAACTTGCCCTGAATTTTTGGAAGAGTTGTCGCTCAGAGTTCCAGAAAGTGAAAGGTGAGTTAAATCTGCTTTTGAGGAGTGTTTTAACTTTGTGATTCACCCGAACGTGATCAAATCATTACGGGTTGGGAAGTGCGTCTGTGTGAAGAAGTATCATGAGGCGCGGGCGTACTTGGTGGAGGTAAGTTCATAGGAGTGGCGTATCAAAAATAGAGGGGGACCTCATTCAGAGAGTAAATCCCTCTGAATTAATGTATAAACAGATCATCGCTGGAATTGAAACATGAGCTGTGAAGCTTAGGGCGACTAAAAGCCCTTTGTTTTTTGGGATATATGTTTCAACAAAGTAGGTGAGAAAATATATTCTTCGTATAACTCCAAAAATATGTAAAGCAAAGAAAATGCATAAATGTTCCGTTTCACTTAGTTTGACCGGGTTCGTTTCAGATACTTTGACCACCTGATTTTTGAGGGTTTATTGGTCTTTCTACTCGCTGTCAATATCGTTGAAAGTTATTCGTCCCTTCATGCGGTGACTGGGGCCTTCAAAAATGCAAATATGGGCATTCTCGAACATCCTGTCGATGGCAGCACTTGCCAGGATCGGATCGGTAAAAACTTGTGGCCATTCTTCAACGTCGCGGTTGCTGGTTAAGATCATAGCCGAATTGTGCTTGCGTCGATCAAATAAATCGAAGATCTCCTCACTCACGTCTCGTGGCATTGTTACGACGCCCCAGTCATCCAAGATCCATAGCTTTGATGTTAGAATTTGTTTGAATAAAACATCGAGCTTATTGTTCTCGCGCGCTTTACGGATCTTTGTCCCAAGTCTTTTTACACTCGTACAAAAAACACTGTGACCAGCCTGCGCAGCGCTCATCCCAAGAGCAATCGCAAGATGACTCTTGCCCGTGCCGGGACTTCCCAAAAACAATGCAATTTCGTTGTTCTCGATAAACTTTAAATCTTTCAGATCCTCGATTTTTTCGCGCGGGAGTTTTTTATTGAAATCCCAATTGAACTGCTCAAAGCTTCTTCGCTCTGGGAACTCCGCTTTCTTAATCCTTTTTTCTACGGCGTTATCTGCCCTTGCATCTAATTCCGTGGATAGAAGCTCACTGAGCCACTTAAGATCCTGGCTGCGTTTTCCTTTTTGAACTAAACCCTCGATCTCTGCGGATGCCGCGGGCATTCGTAACTGCTTTAACTGATCGCGTATCACATCTATTGTCATAACTGTCTTTCCTTTCAGTGGGCCTGGTTGCTATGAACCAGACGTAAATGGTTTTTATACTCACTCATGTCGCGCGCAAACTTACCTCCCACCGTCTGCGCGGATAAAACCTCCTCATGACGAGGAGCTTTGGGTTTTGGCTTTGCCATAATATTCAATAGTTGATGAACTGTTTTTAAATTTACCTGTGATAACTCCAGCGCTGAAAGGCAGGCCTTGTCGATGTCGGCATTGCTGTACTTCTTGTTCAGCGTCAGAAGACCCCATACGCTGCGTGTATCAACAAAACCTTCGCCTCGAGCCAAAATAATTCCTACAAAGCGCTCAACATTGACGCCGATAATTTTTGCTTGCTTCAGATAGTGACCATGATCTTGAAGAGTCTTCTCCCAAGACTCCTTGTAATGATCTTTACAGGCTTTACTTGTGAATTTATCTTGGATGCGCTCGTAAACTTCTAACAGTCGACCGTTGCAGTAGATACTTACTTGAACTGAATTACCAATCACCAAAGCTATTTCGCCTTTGAGTCTTGTGTCTACTCGGTAGTACTTGTTTGCAAAGCGAACATAACCATCAGACCTCACTGTTGAGCGAGTGATGGTTTCCACTTCGTAGCGTAATAAAGGAAGAGGCTTTAACAACGAGGCTTCATCGTTAAGAAACACATCCAAAGGTTTTTGTAGGTGAGTCCCGTGCTTTCTCTCATTGGCGATACTCATCTTTTTATTCATGTGTGACTGTGCGCCGCTCAGTGAATATTGGGACTTATCGTAGGATTCAAAAAGGCGACGCTTCATTGGAACCATTCGCTCCACTTTGCCTTTTTTCTCTGGAGAATAAGGCGGCAATGCCTCGACAACGAACCCGTAGTGCGAGGCCAGTCTTTCAAAGGCCGGGTTCAACGTCGGCTCGTGCTTTGATGCCTCATGAACAAAGACTTTGGGATTATCAGAAGTCACTTTACGAGGGACTCCGCCAAGTTCCTCAAACATGCTTATTAAAACTTCGGCAGTTGTTTCAAAGTCGAGTTTCTCTACAACTCGGGCCATCTCGTAACGAGAATGCCCAAGAACGCCAACGAAAATCCAAATTGTTTTTTTCTTTTTTGTGACAGGATCGACGACGTCAAAGAGCTTTCCCCAGTCCACCTGCAGACATTCCCCCGGTGAGTGAACAAGCTCCATCACATTGCGCGCAGGTGCGGATCGCATAAGTTTGTGGCGGTGAATGTAGCGGTAGAAGTTAGATCGCGGGACAGAGAGCGGAAGCTCTTCAAAAATACTTTGCGGACTCCAGCCAAGTTCAATGCGCTCCTTGATCCATTCGCGCTTGGGATCTAAGATGGCATCCGTTTCAATGGCCTTCTCGCTGCGACCATCGCGCAGCGGAAACAGCGCCTCTGGGTAAGGTGGGATTTCTTTTGAGGTTTTGCAGTAGATTTTCTTCTCTGGGTTTGCGACGGCTACATAGCCATGCTCTATCGCCTGGTCGCGGATTTTTATGACGTAACCTTTGCCTTTACCAGTTGATTTAGTCAGTGCGGTGAGTGAGTGTCCTTCGCGAAGGCCTTCGACGATTTTTCGGTCCACTGTGATTTTCTCCAAGTCCTTTTTTCTGAGTTTCCGCATGCGTATTCCTTGCTGTAGTCTGGTTGTTAAACCAGCAGCTTAGCGCATGGGATCAGATGGAGAAAATGTGCTGAAAACGTAAGCAATTGCCCGGTCAAATTAGGTGGGATTTACTTCCCCCAAAGCCGGTCCACTTACGTGGGATTTGCCCCCCTTGAAACCGGTCAAACTACGTGGGATTGGACAGCATAAAACAATGTTCAATGCATAATGGCCTGTTCCATCAAGCATTTTTGAAATAAGTTTATATAAGTTGTAGGCGCAAAAGATGGATAGAGTTGTTGCGGCTAGTAGTATGTCGAATAGGTGACTCCTCAATTTTTCTTCTATTTCTGGTGCACTTTTATCTGAAATGCTCTCTTCAATTATCCACCTTAAAAGAAGTTCTTTGGCCTTTGTTTCTCTGTTTGAGTTTGTCATTGATTCCTCCGTCAATTGTGCGGGGTCATGCATAAACATAGTCAAACGCCAAAGTAAAGATCCACATTAGAGCTAGCGTGAATACAGGGAAGTCGTTTGGAATTTTTAATAGATTCAAAACTCTATTAGTTAAATACAAATATATATGACTTCCTATAAGACAGAAGGTTGTCGTTGCCACAGCATGACCAATATTCTTAGTGGGAAATAGAAGTGTTGATAGAAGAAGTGTGAGAACGGATAGTGTTATTGTGGCGTACTTTTGATTCTTATCTTTCCAAATATCTTTTTTGAAAGGAATTAAATGGAAAAACTGTAAGCTGGTAATTGCGATGAAAATAGGGGCTAGAAGCAGGGTTAGGGTCATTATTGTTATAGATGCTGTAGACATTATGTGTCCTTTCAGAAAAGTGGAGTGAACCCCGATTCTTTGGGGCCAAGTCACACCTCTTGCTAGATACACTAGCTATGCCAATTCATTGCTGTTTATATCGAAGACTATTGTATCAAAATGATCATGAACGAATATTCGTTCTACATACGATGAATATATATACAATGAGGCCCTTTGGAGCCAAGCAAGTCAGTTTTTGCTTCGGTGTAGCTTGGTCTTGGCTGCTTCTCATTTTCATGAGTCCAATTTGCGTCGTAACTCGTTGAAATCACAGAATGGTTGAGCCACTCAACCCTTTATTTTAACTAGACATGGTGGAAATCTAAGGCGTCTCAGTTTGAGATGAGAATTAAATATATACCCAGGGTGTATCTTTGCATACTTTGCTAAACTAACTTCTTGTTTTTGTTTGCGTTAATCGATATAAATATACCATGGGTATAGTAAAAAAGTCTAAATTAAACCAATTGCTACGAAACTGGCCAGATGGAAAGATCAAAAGTTCCGTGTGGCTCAATGCTGAAGGATATGGCGCTAACTTGATCCAGAAGTACAAATCCAACAATTGGATCGAGGCCATAGGCACCGGTGCTTTCAAAAAAGCTGGCGATGAGGTCACTTGGGCCTCAGCGCTTGAGTGCTTGCAAAGGCAACTCAAGTCTGAAGTTCACGTAGGTGGAAAATCCGCCATAGAATTCACCGGAGTTGCTCAGTATTTGAAAATGAAAGAGACCAATGTCGTTTTGCTGTCGAATAAAAAAGAAGCACTACCTGCTTGGATGAAGAAACATAACTGGAACGTGAATTTGGATTTTAAAGTCAAAAATCTCTTTAACTCAAATCTGTCGTTTGGTGAAAAATCCAATGGATTCCTTACCATTGAAGCAGATAAGGCGACGATAATAGTTTCGAGCCAAGAGAGAGCCTATTTGGAATACATAGATGAACTTCCAAAATCAGCCTCCTACACCGAGGCCAAGGAGATAATGGAAAACATGATCTCACTTAGACCAAGCGTTGTTCAGCATCTTTTAGAGAACTGCACTTCTTTGAAAGTGAAGAGGTTGTTTCTGCACTTTGCCGAAAAGCAAAATCATCCTTGGTTCAAAAAGTTGAATCTTGAAAAGATTGATCTTGGCAGCGGCAAAAGAGTTGTCTTTGAAAATGGCGTTTTGGATAAAAAATATAATATAACTGTACCGAAATATGAATCTTATGAAGAACTCTAAATTCTATCCACAAGTTGTACTTTTGCTTGATGTACTACCGTACATTGCAAAAGAGTCTTGCTTTGCGCTTAAGGGTGGAACTGCCATAAATTTATTTGTCCGAGATTTTCCACGCCTCAGTGTTGACGCAGATTTGACTTATCTAGGTGATGAGTCACGCGACGAAGCCCTGCAAAAGACAGAAGACGCCTTGCTAAGAATAAAGGCAGACCTAGAAAAACAAATTGGCGCTAAGGTAACCTCTAGCTCTCGCCAATCACAGCCAACAGATATTAAACTATTTGTGAATCGTGATGGCGTTCAGGTAAAGATCGAAGCAAATCCCGTTCTCCGTGGAGTTCTTTACCCATTCAAAGCAATGTCTTTGAATCAAAAGGTCACTGATGAATTTGATAAGGAATTTGATATCCAAATTTCAAGTTTGCCAGACCTTTATGGTGGCAAAATTGCTGCGGCCCTTGATCGTCAGCATCCGCGAGATTTATTTGACGTCAAATTGTTGTTTGAGAACGAAGGAATATCAGATGATATCATGACGGGTTTTCTAGTCTATTTGATGTGCCACAAACGTCCCCCTAACGAGCTATTAAAGCCAACTTTGCAGGATCAAACTGCGCTATTTAATGAAGATTTCAAAGGTATGACGAACATCAGTTTTAATTACTCGGACTTTGTGAAGACCCGCGAGGCATTGATTGAGCGAATCAATGCCAGCCTCACCGCAAGTGATAAGAAATTCTTGCTGTCATTTTTCGAAGCAAAACCTGACTGGAGTCTTTTTAGAGAGTCACGCGCTCAAGATTTGCCGGCAATTAAATGGAAGTTGATGAATTTGAGTAAACTTGATTCGGGTAAAAGAGTTGCGCAGATCGAAACGCTGAAAGCTATTTTTTAATTTGGAATTATCTGCTGTAAAAGACGCTCTGGTCTCAAAGAAAAATTTGGCCAGCATCACTTGGTTCTGGAAGGGTAATGGGAGAAAGTAAATGTCGTTAATGTTAGAGACCTACATATTTACAGGCTTTGGCTTCGATGTACATCCTTAAGGATGTTAACCTGAAGATCGCCAATGGCGAAGAGTTTCCGGATATCGATATGAATGAGTTAAAGCTTTTAACGGCTAAAGCTCTTTTGCGAAGTCAGAACCGACTGACTGGAAATTAGCTTAAATTTTTGAGAACTTTATCTAAGATGTCGTACGGCGACGTTTCAAAAAAGATACCTGTGAAATCTTTGAGCCTTTTTTCTTGGGAAGATAAGGGGAAGGAATATACAGGGCTGACTCCGGATCAAGAAAAGGCTTTTCGGATGATGGTCTTTAATAGAATTCTTGAGAGTGAAAAAAGCCAATATGCTATGAGCACAACTCTGACGAAAGAATTTGTTGCGGCAAAGGAACTGTCTCCGATTGAAGTCGCTTCCAATTTGGATTTCTCATTCGTTTCTAACGGATAGAGGTCAATAAGAATTCTGGAATTTCAAATTATTAAGCACATCCAAAAACATCCCAATTGAAGGGGTGTTTTTTGGATATGAAAAACGTTAACCTTATGTTGGATGAGTGCCCCATTTATCTGGGAATTCTCCAGCGAGCATATCCTTCGTTTACAAATTCATTTAATAAATTACTTGTTACTTCGTCGCGTTTTCCTTCGATATTCTCCTTGTGCCATGTTTTTGCAAACTTTAGTACCGAAGACACTATTGTGATATAGAATGCAGTAACGGTTGTGACCTTGGCCCCTTCTTTGGAGCGTTTGAAACCTCACGTTTGAGAAACCTCTCTTAATCTTTCTTCGTACTGTTTGGCAAACATTTCTGGAGTTTTATTTTTCAACGCTGAGTTGGGTCGTTCCGTGTTGTACTCGATTCTCCATGCTTCGATGACCTCCTTGGCGTGATAAATGGATTCAAACCAATTCAGGTTCAGACACTCGCCTCTGAACTTGTCATTGAACGACTCGATGAATGCATTCTGGATCGGTTTTCCTGGCTGAATAAACTTCAATTCCACTCCGTTTTGGTATGCCCACACATCCATCGCTTTTGACGTGAACTCGGTTCCGTTATCCACGATGATTGACTTTGGGCATTTACCTTGTGCTTTGAGAATACTTAGAACTTCAGCAACACGATCACCAGGGATTGAAAAATCAACATGAATCGCAACAGCCTCATGAGTGAAAAGATCCTTAATGTTGAGGGTTCTAAATCTTCGTCCTGTTGCTAATGAGTCAGAGACAAAGTCCATGGCCCAAATTTGGTTCGGTCCCGTTGGCGCAACGAACAGTAGTCGCTTTCCTGAACGCTTCTTCTTTCCCGATCTTCGATTCATCTGAAGTCCCAACTCTCGGTAGATCCTAGCAATGCGCTTGTGGTTGTCCTTAAAGCCCATACGATCACGCAAGATAAATGAAATCCGTGGCCTGCCATAACGGACCTTGGCTTGCGCAATCTCAAGCATTTTGGCTTTCAGTGCGTCGTCATTACGATGTCGTTGTTGCTTGTAGAATAGTGTGGATTGTTGAAGCCCCAAGACTTTGCAGAGTGATCGTTTGCTGATTTTCAATTTGTCTTTGATAGCTTCAAACACCTTGCGCTTTTGCTTGGGGCTTACCACTTTCCCTTGATAATCTCTTGGGCGGCCTCGAGTTCCACGGCCTGCTTTGCAACCACACGTTGCAAGCGCACGATGGTAGCCTCTAGCTCCTTAAGTCTACGAATCTCAGAGCCCTGCATGCTGCCGTATTTTTTTCTCCAAGCGTAGAACGTATGGGCTGCGATGCCATGCTTGCGGCAAAGATCTTGGGTTGATGCCCCGGCCTGGCCTTCGGCCAAAATCTTGGTGATCTGTTCTTCTGAAAATCTGGATTTGCGCATTTGCGCCCCCTTCATGCACGTCTTTTACGCGCTTTGTTGGGAGGAATCAAGTGCTCCAGTTTTTGGGGCCAAGGTCAGTTGGAGCCGCGGATTTGAATAATACAACTTTAGTTTTTTGCATAAGGTTGTCATTCATCTCCTTTTCAGCTCTTTTAATTAATAGATGTTCGATAGCATAGTACAGGCGGCGGTTGTTTCCTAATAATGCATCGTACGAATCTCTGGTTCCAATCTCAAGAGATTCTAAATGATCTTTGATCGCTTTGCGAATACTTCTATTTGAGTTTACTCTGAAAACAAATTGATCAACTTGGTTTAAAATATCCTCACTGAAGATAAGATCATGTGCTTCTTTGGTCTCAAAAATTGTATCAGGTTTTGCCGCAAGATTGTAATGGCGATGATAAATCGCCTGCACCTGACCAAGAATTTTTGGCGAGAGTTCGGTTTTGCTATTTTGGCCATAGTATTGAAAAACATCTACATTTTTCATCTGTTCTTTATATAGACCAGCTTGACGACCATAAAAAATCTTTGACTCACGAAGTGCACTTTCTAGCTTAATGTGAATAGGATCATTTGAGTATAGCTGCCATCCTTCAATTGGATTTTGACGGTTGTTGTTGTTGGTGATCTCTCGGAGATCGTCGGATCCTACCCCAGTTATGATTTTTGCGATGACGTTGATTTGTTTGAATCGCTTTAGATTCTCTTCGTAAGACTTGTTTCGCTTTACATTTATATCTTCTAGAAAGCTCGTGGCAATGGTAGTTGTCTGGCAGCCATTGATTATGCTTGGATTTTCCAACAGTACCGAGCCGTCTGTGAATTCAGCTTTGTCTGCAAATAACGTGACGCCGCTGTGATAAAATGCGAAAACCTCTGGCTGCTCTTTTCCAGTTACAATTGCTTTTAGTGTTTCTTTCATTGGGTGTGCAACACGTTTCGAAGAGTTCTTTTTTGCATCCCACACTGTTAGTCTAATATTTTTGTGGAATAATTCTGGACCTCTTTGTTTGTATAACTCTACAAGTTGTTCAAGTGGCAAATAGACAATCCTTAAGGATCCAGATTTATAAGATAGAGTAGACTCCTCAAATTGTTTAACCGGATACTTTTTGGGTGGTCTCGGTATCTTATTTGACTTTAGAAGATAAGGCTCAATTGAAAATTCAATGTTATAAAGTCGATTCAGCTCATGTGTTGATAGGGTTTGCTTGAATTCTTCGAGCTTAACTCCAGCCAATCCTTTTTCTAGCTGAGATTCTTCTTCGTAGGGTGATAATAAAACAAAACGTACTACTGCTATCTTTCCACTAATACTTGGGCAAATTTGCGCAAGATTGTGAAGAGCATTGTTGGATGGTTTCTTTTCTAATTGATTCTTTGAAAGCACTAAGAATAGCCAGTCAGCAGCACGTAAAAGGTCGTTGAGCCCCTTTCTTATCTGATTATGGTCCTCGGTTAATTTCGATTGGAATATATGTAGCTTTTTGTTTTGACAATAATGCCAACCATCAATGCCATTGTCTTCTCCGCTTTGAGATGATTGGTCTGTTGCGTCAGTATGAGCAAGGCCAAATTGATTTTCTAATTGCATTGCAACAATGAGGGACTCATCAGTTAGAGAAGATCCCGATGCCGCTCGCTTTTCTTGAATTCGTCCTCGTATAAATTTTATTTCAAGCATAAATCTGTATTTCCTTTTTTTTATTACCAAAAACTCGATAACAATGGTGGTTTTTAACACATCAAAGACTTGGCAAGGTTATGCATAATCGCGCCATACTTTTCTGACGCATAAGTCGACCATAAGCTTGCTTTTTGGGTCTCTTGTTTTCAGGACATCTCTTCGGAATGTTTGTAAATTTGTTTATGTAATTTTGTTTAGTGGACATTCGCAATTTGGTACTGCCCCACACGTCCTAAGTCCTGCGCATTAAAAAAATTGTAAATTGATTAAGCTTTATTTCCGAATAGGAGTGTGTGAGACGTTATCTAACCAAATCCATCTTTAAAGTCGGCCTAGAGTGCCCCAGAAAGCTTTTTTATCACAAGAAGCCCGCGGAATATTTCAACGGCAAAGAAGAGGATCCTTTCCTAGAGAGTTTAGCTCAAGGTGGATATCAGGTCGGAGCATTGGCTCAATTAAAATATCCCGGTGGCATTGAAATCAAAGATCGCGACTATTCTGCTGCCGCTGAAAATACGCAGAAACTTCTTACTGAAGACCACGCCATACTTTTCGAGGCGGCTTTCTTAAAAGACAACTTTTATGTTCGCGCTGATATCTCCATCAAGGCAGGATCGAGTCTGCGCATTATCGAAGTAAAATCCAAAAGCTTTGAATCTGATGACAACGATGCATTTCTGTCGCAGCAAAAATCAAAACCAGGCGCTCCTAAGTTATATGCGAATTGGATTCCATATATCTACGATCTCGCGTTTCAAGTGTATGTTGCTCGTTTGAACTACCCGGAGCTTACCGTAAGTGCCAGCATGATGCTTCTCGATAAGGCAGCATCGGCCAGCGACGACGGCTTACATCAGCTATTTCTTGTGAAAAAGTCCGGCAGCTCGAAAGAGGTGGTGCTCACAAAGGATATTCCAGCCGGATTTAGGGGGCACCAGCTCTTGAAGGAAGTTGATGTTACGGAGATTGTTGATGCAGTGATTGAGGGCAGAGAAACTTCTGAATTTCATATCATGGGGGATCTGGCTTCTCGCTCCCAAAAGTTAGCCGAAGTATATTTAAATAACGTGCGATATCCCGTTCAAACTCTGGTTGCCAGCCAATGTAAGGGGTGTGAGTTCAGAGGAAAACACGAGGGGTTGAAGTCCGGTTTTGATGAATGTTGGACAGAGGTCGCAAATATTGAGTCTGCTTCATCAAAAAAGATGGCGTTTGATCTTTGGAACTTTCGAGGTACTGACAAAGCATTCGAAAGTCGAAAGTATCTATTAGATCAGCTTGATGAAAGTGACCTAGGAAAGAAGCCGACGAAAAACTCAGCAAGGCAGCTACTTCAAATTGAAAAACATAGAGAGGGGAATCTAGAACCTTGGTTTGATCTCGCAGCTCTGAAGGCTGAGATTGGCACCTGGAAGTGGCCTTTGCATTTTATTGACTTCGAAACCTGCGCTCCAGCGATCCCATTTAAAAAGGGGTTTGCACCGTATTCGGAAGTCGCATTCCAATTTTCCCACCATATTTTAGATGCCAATGGACGCGTATCCCATGTTGGGCAGTTTATTGATTTAACTCCCGGAAGCTTTCCAAGCTTTGATTTCGTAAGAGAGTTGAAGAGACAGCTCGAAACGGACAATGGCACTGTGTTTCGTTACTCAAATCACGAAAATAGTGTTTTAAATCGTATCGTCTTTTTGCTGCAACAGTCTGACGAGTCAGACCGGGATGAGCTGATACGCTTTATTCAGACACTCACTAAGAAGAAAGCCTCAGATAAAAAAGATGATTATCTCTGGAATGGCCACCGCTGTATGGTGGACCTTTTGGAGGTCGTTAAGGAGTGCTACTTGAGCCCGTTGATGGGCGGCTCCAATTCATTAAAATATGTTTTGCCTGCCATTTTGGCAGAGTCAGAGTTCTTGCGTGAAAAGTACTCAAAGCCGGTTTACGGCACCAGTGAGATGCCTTCCTTAAACTTTACGGACCATGTGTGGATCAAGAAGTTGGGGGCTGACGGCGTTTGTGATCCTTATAAAGAGTTGCCTTCGCTGTTCTCTGTGGAAGACTTGCAGAAAATCGACTCTTTGATTTCTGACGAGGATCAAATCCGAAACGGTGGCGCTGCGATGATGGCCTACTGTCGAACTCAATTCACTCAGATGTCTGCTGAAGAGCGCGAAGCTATACGTAGGGCTCTCCTTAAATACTGTGAGTTGGATACTTTGGCGATGGTGATGTTGGCGGAGTATTGGTTGTCTGTCATTAAAGAGCACTTCTCTGAGTAAATTCATAAATATTCTAAAAATTGTCCGGCGAATTATTCGAATGTTGGACATTTCTATCTTCCACAGCTAGCTACGTGCTTGAACTCGCTGGAATGTCTTTTGCTAATTTTGGATTGAATTTGTATTAGCAAAGTCTGAGTCCGCGCTCCTATTTTTATGCCGCTCACTCCGTTGCGGCCCCTTAATCGCCGCCGTACACAGTCTTCGCTTTGCAGGCTTCACGCCAGGCGCTTGCAGCACCTGTCATTCGCTCTGCCGCTCCGTCTGAGTCGGGGCGGGGGGGCCACTGCCTGCGCTCGCTTTTCCCTTTTCAAGGTTCCCGAGCCTTCGGTGAAGGAACCTCGAAAGAGGGAAAATAACAAAACAGGAGGCAATATGAACTCAGAACTTCAACAACAACTTAGAAATCTTGCGCTTAAGCGTACAATCCCATTCTGCTACTCTTGCTATCAGCGAGCTCCGGCCGGAGTTTGTAAATCATGTCATTCCGATGATCTTATGAGGCTCCTGCCGGGGCACGGGTGTGATTATGGTCTTGATTGGGCAATTGCTGCGATTCTGCGCGAAGAACTAACGCCGGTGGATATCGAAGAAGCATTCGAAGATTCAATGCGTTCCTGCTATTCCGAAGAGGTCCATGTTGGCTGGATGTCGTTTGATGCTGTGTCTGTGATGAAAGAGATGGACCCTATTTCTTGGGCACTTGCTATGTCTGAGTGGTTGGAGGAGGAGCAGAGTATGAATAGTCTCGTCATGGTTGAAGACAGATATTACGTCATTTCGGAACTCAAGGCCCTGCTTTAGGAGGGCCTTGCTGTGTGTAAAAGTTAAATTATGTTCGTTCTAGTAGTCAAAGAGACTGACCTCGTCGTAGGAAACTTTGGGGTTAAGTGAATTAACTTTATCTTCAATAACAATCTCCGATTTTTTTAAAGCACTCTTGAGCTTTGAATTGATAATCCACGTGTTGTTCCATATCTCTATATCTTCATTGATAACTATATTGCATAGTGGCTCTGAATATTTTAATTTTCTATCGACTGGCAATGTAATTCTTTGGAGCCACAATTGCAGGAGACCTGTATTGGGAATCGAATTAAACTTTACTTTTATTTTCTTTATCACACGTTTTTTGTTGGAAATCTTGGGATAAGAGTTTAAAAGTAGGCTAAGTATTGCGGTGCAATGAGGAATCGATTTTGGATTGCTATACATGATGTCGACAATGATGCTCGCTAAAACATCTAGTTTTTGATTATTGAGGGATTTAGATTCGATTTTTTTGTAGAAGACGCCAAGAGCTTTAATCAGTGACCCGGAGTCTGGATATCTCTCTGAGAGATTGTGAATCAAGAGTAGATGTTTAGTTATATTCTGGTTGCTGGATAGATGTATTAGGTAAAAAAGTTTGTCCTGCTTAATTGAATCTCTGATGACGCTATTCGATCGAATTGTTTTTGATGAGTTCAGCTTTAATCCATAGTCAGCCAACACTTCGCTCAGATTCTTTAGAATTAGCATGCCATCTGTCTGATTGTGAACAAATATACGATAGTCGTCACGATATCTCAAAATTCGAAACTTCGAAACCCCTTCTTTTTTTAAGCGGGAGGAAAGATCTTTATCAACAGCGCCTAGGAGAATTTCCGCGACGAAATCCATAAGAACACTCCCTTGGGGAATGCCATTGGTTTGGCCATAGCTCATGCTGCGAAGATGCATATCAATTGAGTTACCTAGAAGTCCATTAGATTGGCGATTTTCCTTCGCATGTTGTTTTGTGTGCAGGGCCCATGGGATTGAATGCGTGTAAATTGATCCGTAACAGTTAGCTATGTTGTCCAATCCCACGTAGTTTGACCGGTTTCAAGGGGGGCAAATCCCACGTAAGTGGACCGGCTTTGGGGGAAGTAAATCCCACCTAATTTGACCGGGCAATTGCTTACGTTTTCAGCACATTTTCTCCATCTGATCCCATGCGCTAAGCTGCTGGTTTAACAACCAGACTACAGCAAGGAATACGCATGCGGAAACTCAGAAAAAAGGACTTGGAGAAAATCACAGTGGACCGAAAAATCGTCGAAGGCCTTCGCGAAGGACACTCACTCACCGCACTGACTAAATCAACTGGTAAAGGCAAAGGTTACGTCATAAAAATCCGCGACCAGGCGATAGAGCATGGCTATGTAGCCGTCGCAAACCCAGAGAAGAAAATCTACTGCAAAACCTCAAAAGAAATCCCACCTTACCCAGAGGCGCTGTTTCCGCTGCGCGATGGTCGCAGCGAGAAGGCCATTGAAACGGATGCCATCTTAGATCCCAAGCGCGAATGGATCAAGGAGCGCATTGAACTTGGCTGGAGTCCGCAAAGTATTTTTGAAGAGCTTCCGCTCTCTGTCCCGCGATCTAACTTCTACCGCTACATTCACCGCCACAAACTTATGCGATCCGCACCTGCGCGCAATGTGATGGAGCTTGTTCACTCACCGGGGGAATGTCTGCAGGTGGACTGGGGAAAGCTCTTTGACGTCGTCGATCCTGTCACAAAAAAGAAAAAAACAATTTGGATTTTCGTTGGCGTTCTTGGGCATTCTCGTTACGAGATGGCCCGAGTTGTAGAGAAACTCGACTTTGAAACAACTGCCGAAGTTTTAATAAGCATGTTTGAGGAACTTGGCGGAGTCCCTCGTAAAGTGACTTCTGATAATCCCAAAGTCTTTGTTCATGAGGCATCAAAGCACGAGCCGACGTTGAACCCGGCCTTTGAAAGACTGGCCTCGCACTACGGGTTCGTTGTCGAGGCATTGCCGCCTTATTCTCCAGAGAAAAAAGGCAAAGTGGAGCGAATGGTTCCAATGAAGCGTCGCCTTTTTGAATCCTACGATAAGTCCCAATATTCACTGAGCGGCGCACAGTCACACATGAATAAAAAGATGAGTATCGCCAATGAGAGAAAGCACGGGACTCACCTACAAAAACCTTTGGATGTGTTTCTTAACGATGAAGCCTCGTTGTTAAAGCCTCTTCCTTTATTACGCTACGAAGTGGAAACCATCACTCGCTCAACAGTGAGGTCTGATGGTTATGTTCGCTTTGCAAACAAGTACTACCGAGTAGACACAAGACTCAAAGGCGAAATAGCTTTGGTGATTGGTAATTCAGTTCAAGTAAGTATCTACTGCAACGGTCGACTGTTAGAAGTTTACGAGCGCATCCAAGATAAATTCACAAGTAAAGCCTGTAAAGATCATTACAAGGAGTCTTGGGAGAAGACTCTTCAAGATCATGGTCACTATCTGAAGCAAGCAAAAATTATCGGCGTCAATGTTGAGCGCTTTGTAGGAATTATTTTGGCTCGAGGCGAAGGTTTTGTTGATACACGCAGCGTATGGGGTCTTCTGACGCTGAACAAGAAGTACAGCAATGCCGACATCGACAAGGCCTGCCTTTCAGCGCTGGAGTTATCACAGGTAAATTTAAAAACAGTTCATCAACTATTGAATATTATGGCAAAGCCAAAACCCAAAGCTCCTCGTCATGAGGAGGTTTTATCCGCGCAGACGGTGGGAGGTAAGTTTGCGCGCGACATGAGTGAGTATAAAAACCATTTACGTCTGGTTCATAGCAACCAGGCCCACTGAAAGGAAAGACAGTTATGACAATAGATGTGATACGCGATCAGTTAAAGCAGTTACGAATGCCCGCGGCATCCGCAGAGATCGAGGGTTTAGTTCAAAAAGGAAAACGCAGCCAGGATCTTAAGTGGCTCAGTGAGCTTCTATCCACGGAATTAGATGCAAGGGCAGATAACGCCGTAGAAAAAAGGATTAAGAAAGCGGAGTTCCCAGAGCGAAGAAGCTTTGAGCAGTTCAATTGGGATTTCAATAAAAAACTCCCGCGCGAAAAAATCGAGGATCTGAAAGATTTAAAGTTTATCGAGAACAACGAAATTGCATTGTTTTTGGGAAGTCCCGGCACGGGCAAGAGTCATCTTGCGATTGCTCTTGGGATGAGCGCTGCGCAGGCTGGTCACAGTGTTTTTTGTACGAGTGTAAAAAGACTTGGGACAAAGATCCGTAAAGCGCGCGAGAACAATAAGCTCGATGTTTTATTCAAACAAATTCTAACATCAAAGCTATGGATCTTGGATGACTGGGGCGTCGTAACAATGCCACGAGACGTGAGTGAGGAGATCTTCGATTTATTTGATCGACGCAAGCACAATTCGGCTATGATCTTAACCAGCAACCGCGACGTTGAAGAATGGCCACAAGTTTTTACCGATCCGATCCTGGCAAGTGCTGCCATCGACAGGATGTTCGAGAATGCCCATATTTGCATTTTTGAAGGCCCCAGTCACCGCATGAAGGGACGAATAACTTTCAACGATATTGACAGCGAGTAGAAAGACCAATAAACCCTCAAAAATCAGGTGGTCAAAGTATCTGAAACGAACCCGGTCAAACTAAGTGAAACGGAACAGTTGGAGAAGAAGCTTCCAGTTTTTTTCATTTGTTATCAAATTTACCAGGGATGTGTAGAGAATCGGATTTATTAGTTCAAAGGGGCGCCAAGAGAACTTTCCATCTTTGTTTCCAAGTAATGTGTAGTTTACGTCATCGTGGTCGATGGGCTTTCCAGCATTCAATTCATTAAAGGTTTTGCCATTCATTTTTTCTTTTACGTTCTGTAAGAGAGATTCAAAGCTGAAGTAGTTCGGAAGATCCACAGCACAGTAACTCTCTCCTTTTAAGAAGAAGTCTGCTGCCTCAGTGTGGGTCATTTCTAAGACTGATTTTGTTTTCCGTTGGTTCTTTTTTCTTGTCATATAGTAGATCCAATCGACATGTGGAGTGTATTCGCCTAAATAGAACGGCGTTTTTACAGAAATTCTGAACTTTCTATGTAATAAAGTCGTAGTCTCAAAACAGATCATGAAACATAAGTTTTTTGGCGATAGTCTTCTTAAGGTCTAGATCTAAATTCCGATAAGTTTAAGTAACGACAACTTTTGAGGACATCGTGAGTAATTTTGCATTCTTAAAGACTGAATGGGCATTGATTCATGAATCTGCTGTTAAGGCAGAAGGCGCAATCAATAGCGATCCAAGGACAGCGTGTTTTTACAGCCGAAGAACACTCGAGCTAGTTGTGGCGTGGCTTTATCGCTCGGAAAAGTCCTTAAAATTTCCATATCAAGAAAACCTCAGTGCACTTATTCACGAACCTACATTCAAAACGCTTGTTGGTGCCGCGATCTTTGATAAGGCAAGGATTATCACTCGCTTGGGAAATCATGCTGTTCATAGTTCAAAACCTGTTCAGGGCAATGATGCTCTAGTTGCGGTGAAAGAACTTTTCCATGTCACTTATTGGCTTTCGTACAATTATGCTAAGGTGAATCCTGCTAAAGGGAGCCTTCAATTCGATTTGATGCTCGTTCCGAATGTTTCCGTAGTTCAGAAACAAACGGCAGAGCAACTTTTTAAACTTCAGTCCGAACTTTCGACCAAAGATGAAAGCCTTAAAGCACAATTAGCCAGCAATGTTACTCTCAGTGAAGAAATTCGCAAACTTCGAGAAGAGATCGCTGAGATCAAGAAGAATAACACGAAGGTTCAAGACGACCATGATTACTCTGAAGAGGAAACTCGAGACTACTTTATTGATTTGCTACTGAAAGAAGCCGGTTGGACTTTAGCACAAAAGCGTGATCGTGAGTATGAAGTCCAAGGCATGCCCAACGACAAGGGTGTCGGATATGTTGACTACGTATTGTGGGGCGATGATGGAAAGCCTTTGGCGGTCGTTGAAGCTAAAAAGACCAAGAGAGATCCGAGAGTCGGACAGCAGCAGGCTTCACTTTATGCCGACTGCTTGGAAAAAGAGTATGGACAACGCCCCGTAATCTATTACACCAACGGATACACTCATTGGATGTGGGATAATCATAATTATCCGCCGAGGGAAGTTCAGGGATTCTATAAAAAAGATGAATTGCAGCTGTTAATTCAAAGACGTCAAAGTCGACGTCAACTTTCTGGTATCAAGGTAAACTCTGATATCGCAGGGCGATTCTATCAAGAGCGCGCTATTAAAAAGGTCTGTGAATCATTTGATAAAGAAAGAGAGCGTAAGGCCCTTTTGGTCATGGCTACAGGTTCAGGAAAAACCAGAACTGTTATCGGCCTTAGTGATCTTCTGATAAATGCAAACTGGGCAAAGCGCATTCTTTTCTTGGCCGACAGAACGGCGTTGGTCAATCAGGCACATAAAAACTACGGAAAGCATCTTCCTAACGCAAACGTCGTGAATCTCCTCAAAAAAAACGGCGAGGACTCTTCAGTTGATGGGCGAATTTACTTTTCAACCTATCAGACGATGATGGGACTTATTGACGAATCTAAAGATGGACAGCGTCGTTTTGGCGTTGGGCATTTTGATCTTATTGTAATTGATGAGGCCCACAGGTCTATCTTTCAAAAATATAGAATGATTTTTGATTATTTCGATTCTCTTCTTGTAGGACTGACTGCGACGCCTAGGGACGAAATTGATCGTAATACTTATGAACTCTTCGATTTGGATGATGGTGTTCCAACAGATGCGTATGACCTTGCAGAAGCTGTTAAGGATAAATATCTCGTAAAGTCGGTTTCGATTTCGGTTCCTCTTAAGTTTCAACGTGAAGGTATTAAGTACGAAGAGCTTTCTGAGGAAGAAAAGGAACACTGGGATGAGCAAGAGTGGGACGAAGAGACCGGTGATGTCCCTGAAGCCGTTGATGGTCAGGATGTTAATACCTGGCTCTTTAACACGGATACAGTGGACAAGGTTCTAGAGCATCTGATGACTCGCGGGCAGAAGGTACAGGGCGGAGATGTTCTTGGTAAGACCATTATATTCGCGAAGAACCAAGCTCATGCGGAGTTTATTGAGGAGCGCTTCAATACTGTGCTGTCCGAGCTCGTTCGACACAGTCAAAAGGGCAATTTAAGTCAAAAAAATGTGTCGATTTCAGCGTAAATAGCTGAAATCTGGAAGGTGACCCCTGTTCTCAAAGGAGAGCAAACCATGATAAAAGGGAGTCACAATGAGTCAGATCAAAGAAAAGAAAAAGCGCGCAAGAAGATCGCCAGAAAAAATGGCGGAACTGGTTTTGGAAGCAGAACGAGTCGGACAAGGCGTCGTGTGTCGGCGAGAAAATATAGCACCGGCGCAGATGTCTCGATGGAAGCAAAAGTTTCTACAGGCCGGTATTGCGGGTCTCAAAGACCTAAAGCGCGGTCCAAAACAAAAAGCAGATCCAGTAGTGGAAAAGCTTCAAGCCGAAACCGAACGCCTCAAGGAAGCCCTTCTAGAGACAGCCATAGAGTTGCAGGCCTTAAAAAAAAGCGGCTATTAGGACTAGAGGGCCCCCTTTACAATCGCCACCTGACCAAGGCGCACCGCGAGGCTCTGGTGGAGTTTATCGATAAGGCTCGCAAGAGCGAGTCGCTCCTTGCTGTTTGCAAATACCTGCAACTAAATCCAAGAGCCTATTACCGTTGGAAACAAGATCCCGCCAAAGAAAATCATGGCGGGGGCGGTGGCAAAAATAAGATCACACCTCTTGAAGAAAAGCGAGTGATTGCTCTCGCGAAGAGGCGCCCCGATTGGCATTGCCGACGAATCGCTTATTATCTTGAAAAAACCGCGAAGGCTTTCGTCGGAAAAACCAAAGTAGCGGAGATCATGAAGTCACACGGGTTAAATCACCCCTTTGTACCAGAAAAGCCAAGGCCAGTAGTACCACCAGCAGATATGCTTTTGCACGAGCCCTGGCAGAAGAATTTACTGTGGGGTATGGATTGGACCTGGGTAACTGTGAAGGGGAAATTTATGTTTTGTCTGGTTCTTCTAGACTGGTATTCAAGAAAGATTTTATCTTGGGGTCTTTACCATCAGATCACCCAGATCCAAGTTGTTACTGTCGTCACCGAAGCCGTTGCCATCGAGAAAATTGACTTACTTCCGAGTGGTCACCTCAAGCCCTTTGTTGTCGCAGACCATGGCAGTGCCAATATTGCAGCCTATACAAAAACTAACATCGAGGTCCAAGGATTGAAGTTGTGGCTAAGCGGCATCGGTAGACCCACTGGCAACGCCAGAACTGAAAGAGTGATTGGAACATTGAAGCGCGAAGAAATAAATCTTCAAGAGCAGTATGCTGATGAAACGGAAGCAAGAGATCTTATCGGCAAAGCCATTAACGATTATAACTTCAACCGACCAAACCAAGGGAACGGAGGCTTTGCTCCAAATTCAGTTCATCATCAAGGACGGTATGAACTATTGAAGCGCAGAGAAAGAGCTAGACATAAAGCTCAAGAACTGAGAAGAAAACACTGGGAACAGGCAATGACATCTTCAACAGAGTCTTTGACTTAAATTCTCCTCTCGAGACTGTGTCACCCCTGCTCGGACAGAACAATACTAACTATCCGAATCTCAAGGGTGAGTTCGCAAGGATCATCACCAATAAGACGGAGTACGCACAGAGCCTAATTGACACTTTTTCGATAAAGTCAAAATGGCCTCAAATTGCGATATCAGTAGATATGTTGGATACGGGGATTGACGTCCCTGAAATTGTGAATCTTGTTTTCTTCAAAGTTGTTCGCTCGCGAACCAAGTTCTGGCAAATGGTAGGACGTGGCACTCGTACCTGCGAGGATCTATTTGGTCCGGGTCAGCATAAGGAGTTTTTCTATATTTTCGATTTCTGTCAGAACTTAGAGTTTTTCAGTCAAAATCCTGAAACTTCTCAAGGAGCCCTGGGGAAGTCTTTGAAGCATAAGATTTTCGACTCCCGTGTTGCTCTAATTCAGCACCTTGAAAAAAATCACTCGACGCCAGAATTGAAGTCTGAAATTGCGGAAGTCTTAAGAAACGAAGTCTCCGCAATGAATACCGATAACTTTATTGTACGAACCAAAAGAAAGATCGTTGAAAAGTACCGGATTCAGGAAATCTGGTCGAATCTATCCGATGAGGACTATGCGGCTATCTTGTCTATTGCCGGTCTTCCAAGCGAACTTGATCCAGAATCAGAGGATGCAAAACGATTTGACTACCTTATGCTCCGGTTACAGCTCGCTCTATTAAGGGGGCAGCCAAGTTTTAATAAGCTTGCAGAAAAGGTTAAAGAGACTGCGGAGCTTTTAGCTGAAAAAAGTAGTATTCCTTTGATCGCACAGCAAATGGAAGTCATTGGGGAAGTATTGGATAATGCTTGGTGGGATGGAGTCACTCTTGAGATGCTTGAAAATGTCAGGAAGAAATTAAGGGGTCTTGTCATTCATATAGAAAAGACGGCGCGCAACCCAGTTTATACATCTATTGAAGATGAAATTGGAGAGGGTGCTGAGGTGGAGCTTCCGCAGTTCTCAAGTTCGATGGGTCTTGAAAAGTTTCGAGAGAAGGCTAAGGCCTTTCTTCTTCAGAATCAGAATGATCTTGCATTGATTAAGCTTCGTACGAATCGTCCTCTGGCTCCTGCGGATATTCAACATCTGGAAGCGATCTTGAGCGGTTTAGGGGACGCGGAGGCGCTGACTAAGGCTAAAGAGGAAGCATCTGGTCTTGGCCTGTTTGTACGGTCTCTTGTGGGGCTTGAGCGTGACGCTGCAAAGATGGAGTTTAATCGCTTTCTAAGTGATAGAAATCTTACTCCGAATCAGAATCTTTTTATTGAAGAGATTATCAATCATCTTACCACCGATGGGGCCATGGAAGCAGATAGGCTTTATGAGTCACCTTTTACAGACATTAGCCCAACGGGGCCTGATGGGCTTTTTGGCGAGAGGGCGGGGGAGCTGGTGAGTATCATCGAACACATCCGTAATCGCGCGCAAGCCTGATGTGGGTTAGCTTAGTTTAGCGTTTCCCCGGCGATAGCCAATCTTCTTGCTCTCGCTGTGTTGGCGCATGTGCCCAGCGAAAAAAAAGATTGGCTTTGTGCCGTATTTTACAACTTTGAGTGGATCTTCACAGTTCTCCGGAAAAGACTTTTTTTTGAATAGATGCAAATAATTCATCAAGTTCTCTCATTGAAATATTTTGAGGACCTTTATGCGTTTTTAGTATAGAGATTTTCTCGCCGAATTTCTTTTGCAGATCCCCGGGTGGTTTAGGGACAACAAGCTTTTGAATTTCAGTCGCATTAATATTCGCCATACCTATAATGCTTTTACACATTCCGCGAAGCGTGCTCTTTCCCCATTCCGAGTTTAGTAGGGCGGAAATATATTCTGGATGATTATCTTCTGTACATCTGAGACGGACAAGATATCCAGCAAATGCCATGGGACTTTCTTCGTTGTATACAGCCGTCTTTCCAACAAGTTCGGCGCTGTTTGTTCTATTGAAGAGAATGTCCCCCTTTTTTACTGTATATTTCGGGACATCTTTCTCTACTAAATCAAGATATTTCAGGTTCGAGAAATCCATTTCTCCTGAATATGTCAGGTTATTCATTCGCAAAATTGGCCACTTCCCAGTGTCTCCTGCCTTTTGACTTGAACCGTAGTTGGCAGATTCTAAAAAGCTTCCGATAGGAGCTAAATTCCAACCTTTTGAGTTTGTAGCGGGATTGCCAAACATTTCTAGAAAGATGGATTGGGTGAGGGAGTTAATTAGGGAGATGGCTTCACGACGCTTTGCCCGCAAAGCATCGGCTTTGTCTAGGATATCAGCAATTCGCTTTTGCTCGTCTTTAGAGGGGATCGGAATCTGAATTTTTGCGACGAATGCTGGGCGTGCACGTAGTAAGGATCCTCCGACCCCAGAAACGGTATTCATAAATTGTGCATGAAAAGTGTTGCCTAATAGTACGTGACGTAAATACCGCGCAATAATCAAATTACTTCTAAAGACTATCCATTCTCCTGAAGCAATGATTCGACGACCGCGCGATTCGCCTACTACCCAAACTCTGCGAATATGAGGCACGATCTTAGATAATAGGATGTCGCCCGGTTGGACAATCTGTTTAGTTGATCCAATTGATCTTCCTAGTGCAACTTCCGGTTCTCCTGAATCGTAGGCGGGGATGCTATATAGGTCGAAGACCTCGTCCGGAAATTTGGACGGGTCAACTGATCCTAGGCGTGTCGCCATCAACTCTTCGGAGGCAGCTAGTCTTGCTTTCATTTGAGCATACCTTCAAGTTCTTTGAGGCCTATCTGGATTTCGGCTTCTAGTTTGTGGAGGTCGGCGATAATTTCTAATGGAGGGCGGTGTTTAACCTCTTCATGGACGACTTCTTTGTAGCGATTAATGCTGAGATCGTATCCCTGCGCGACAAGATCAGCTTTTGAAACACAGAATGATTGGTCGGTGCGCTTACGCTTGAGTTCTTCTTTTTCACGCTTCGACCATCTTGTTAGTACGTCTGGAAGATTGTTTTTCTCGTGATCTTCCTTTGAAAGAGGAGTTACCGGTGTTGCGCCAAGTTTACCTTCGGATAGCAATGCTGTACGCTTATCATCAAGACTCCAGCCATCAGCCTGGACATCGTAGAACCAGACATGGTCAGTTCCGCCGGAATTTGTTTTTGTGAAGAACAGGATTGCAGTCGATACGCCTGCGTAAGGTTTAAAGACTCCGCCAGGTAGAGATACTACGGCGTCAAGTTTATGATCTTCTACCAGCATTTTACGAAGCTCTTTATGAGCTTTGCTTGATCCAAACAGAACTCCATCTGGGACAATAACTGCGGCTCTGCCGCCGGTCTTCATAAGTCTTAGGAAAAGAGCCAAGAACAAAAGTTCGGTCTTTTTTGTTTTAACGATTTGAAGAATATCTTTGGCGATGTTGTCTTCGTCCAAAGATCCAGCAAACGGTGGGTTTGCAAGAATAAGGCTGTATTTTTCAATATCTCCAGCATGGTCTTCAGCCAAAGAGTCTTTATATCGTACATCCGGGTTTTCAACACCGTGAAGCAGCATGTTCATGCTGCCGATACGAAGCATGGTGTTGTCAAAGTCGTATCCGTGAAACATACCTTCGTGGAAATGCTTTTTAAGCTTTGCATCTCTCAGAATTTCAGGACGATGTTCTCGTAGGTATTCACTTGCTCCAACCAAAAAACCGCAGGAACCGCTTGCAGGGTCGCAAATGGTGTCCTTTGGAGTCGGTGCCATCATGTTCACCATTAGATTGATGATGTGTCGTGGAGTGCGGAATTGACCATTTTGGCCAGCACTTGCGATCTTGCCGAGCATATACTCGTAGAGGTCCCCTTTGGTATCTCGATCTTCCATAGGGATATCGTCGATCAGGTCAATTACTTTGGACAAAAGAGCTGGCGTTGGAATTGCAAACCTAGCGTCCTTCATGTGGTGTGAATAGGTAGAACCATCACCGCCAAGCGTTCTTAAGAACGGAAAGACGTGATCGTTGACCACATTGTACATTTCTTCAGGGCCGAAATTCTTGAAGCGAGACCAGCGGAGATCATCATAGCTGCGCTTCTTAGAGTCTTTGCCCTCAGGGAAGACTCTATTTTCAATTGGCTTTTTTAGTCGATTAGCTTTGTTTTCTTCAAGTGTATGGAGATCGTCCAATCTTTTGATGAAAAGCAGGTAAGTGATTTGCTCTAGAACTTGAAGTGGGTTAGAGATCCCACCTGACCAGAAAGAATCCCATAGTTTATCGACTTTATTGCGTAATTCACCTGTAAGCATATTCTAAATATTTCCAATTTTTGTTTATGCAGGGATCATAAAAAAAACGATCATTTTCAGCAATGATTCTTTAGTGGTTTTAAGATGTTAAGGTGGTTTAGGTGTTGTGCGTAAAAAGTCCAGATGGCTTTCTTGTTCAAGAAATAAGCACTTTGGTGGGGATCAGGGTAGTTGGATCCAAACTACGTCCGAAGTGGAATGGACGTGACGTACACTTTTTCGGCGGCGTTCTCAGTGCCTACTGACTCAAGTAGTTTTACGAATGCGCGCTTTTGTGCTTCCGGGTATTGGGTAGGGCCAATTATCACTCTATCTAGTATCTTTGGAATCGATAAGTCTAGATTGTCATTGTATTTTTTAAGTTCCAAATGCTGAACAACCTGCGGGACTCCTCGTACTGATTCTGTAGTTTCTAGAATATGTTCTGATATTTTTAGTGAGGGACTGTAAATAACACGCCACTCGCGTTCTTCTTGAAATCCTGGATGTTTAGAAGAGAAGACAGCAAAATAGAACATATTGACGATCGACACCGCAAACTCTTGAAGGGTTAGGCTCTTGAATGATGAAGAATTGTTGAGAAGTGTTTTAGTACGATCCGCAATTTGTTTTTCAAAGTTCACCTCATCGATGTATGAAACATTGCTAGTGTATGCTCCGGTTATGCTTTCTTCATTGAAAAAGGGCTCGTTCTTTAAAACTAGGGCTACACTTGCAGTTGCACTACCATAGGCGCGCCACATAGATAGGCGTCCTATTGTGTCTTCTGTGTCTTCGTGCTCGGAAAAACATGCAATGTAGGTCCCTGAGCGCGCATTTGGGATAATTTTGTTGAAGATATTTGCTATCAATTGCGGTGATCCTGGATGGATTGTTTCGCATGCGTTCTGAAAAGCTTGTCCTTCAGGGCCATTGTACGATCGAATCAAACATTCGACCCCATGCTGAACCTCTCTAGTGTCGTTCATGCAAGTCGCATCTCTCAGCCAAAACCTTCCATTTTTGATAATTTGAGATGCAGCTTCAGCATTGGTGTAGTGGACGAAGCGTTTTGAGTCTCGTTTAATTGACTCCATTTTTTCATGAGTTTCAGGGAACAATAATTTATGAATAAGAAGGTCTCGTGATGTCGGCATATTTTATATAGCTACTTTAGCGTCCCTAGCTTTTCATAATTAATCAAATTTTTAAAATTCACCGGCCAAGAGTTGGACGAAATACGGTAGTTTGATAGTCGATAGTTCTCTTTGGCCTCTTCGAATGTTTTCTTGAATTCTTCTGTTGAATACATATCAAATGCGGAAAGAACCCCTTTAAGATATGAACTGGATTCAGCACGAATGAATAGCTCTGTTGAATCGTAGTCACTCTTGTAGACGATTGTTCTTGGCACCCAATGGTCTCCTTTAAAGAGTGCTCTCAAAAAAAGTACCAAATCTGTCGAAATCATATCCTCAAATGAAATAAGACTGCTATCAGCTCGCTCTTTCAGTATGTCCGCAGTTACACTGATTCGATTAAGGTTAAGGCGTTGATTACGGAGCTGCTCTAGTGATGGTAGGTTTTTGTAGATATCTGTGATCAAAACATTCTTAATTTGCGAGTTCTTAGATGACAGGAGGTAAGTTCTCGTGAGGTTTCCAAACGTAGAGAAGGCCTCTGTTTTTATTAACAAGGATCCTAGTATTAATAGGGATTCTTGAGCGATGAATGCGATATTGTCTGTTTGGTATGTTTTGTATGGGTTCGATGTGGGTTGGTAAGCCTTCAGTAGGGGTTCAAAATATTCACGAATAGAAACTAATGCCGCATTTGGATCGAAGTCGATCAGTTGGGACGTGGTTTCAAGGAAAGAATTTTGTACGACCTTTAGATCATGAATGCTATCGAGGACTTCTTCATCATGATTTTCTTTCTGAAATGTTAAAATCTCTGCACTGATGATCTCTTTGGCTAGGTCGCGATAAATACTTTTTGATGTTGCAGTGATGCTACCCGCTGAATTCGATGATACGACTTTCTTTAAAGAATGTGTTTCGGATAAAAAGCGCGTTTTTGGTTGCAAGTTGGTCTCTAGATATTGAGGCGGTTTTCCAAGTGGGGGTTTCTCATTAAGAGGCTTGTTGAAGAGAAGTCTCACCAGATATTGATAATGGTCAATAGTACTAAGGGGGCTGAAGTCGATATACTTTCTAGACTTCAGGAATACTGGCAGAATAGGCCCATTTTCATCATGCTCTAATACAATTGGGATAAATTTGGTTTGTTCGACTTTTGCATATAGTTCTGACGAAATAATCTGTGTTTCGGTACCGACTCCACCGGTTTTTGAATCTGCTTTGTCGGCGTACTGTCGGTCGACGAGTACTAATACCTTGGATACAGTTGCATCCAAAACCATCTTTTCCATGAATGTGTGTTTATCTTGCCCCTCTTTGAAGTCCCAAACATCAAGGAGTACGTCCACACCGTCGGCTCTCAATCTGCTTGCCAATTCAATGACTCGCTCCTGATGCTCTTGAGAACTCCAACTGTAAGAGATAAAAATTCTTGGGGTGGCGCTTTTTATGGCATTTGTCATAGGTTGTCCTTAGCGGAATTCTCTTTTGGCAATTTTCAAACTAACCTCCATCGCCTTTGTGGAAAGGCATTTGCGGAGAGTTTAGCATTAACTTTGTGGAATGTTTGTTTTTGACGCCTTGATTCAGCAAGAAAATCACGAATTGTTTATGTGCTCTGGGGCGTAATGCCGCGTGTCGTACGCTTAAAGGTCCGAACTCTTGCGGAATATATGCTCCTTAAACTCCGGCATATTCTCCAGCTCCGACACAAAAGTCATAATATCCAACTTCATCGCCAGCAAATCCAGATTCATCTTAAGCCAATAATCGTCCATAGTGATGCCCGCCGGAATATACCCATGCTCCAACATCTTTTGCATAAGCAGATCCTTCATTGCAAGCATCGGATCTTGTTCTGGCGAAATCATCTCAACGCCGACGGCAAACCCGGTTCCTCGTTCTACGATGGCAAGCATCTTTGGATAGAAAGGCCGGTCGTTTGCGGCGACAGGGGACGGCAAATAGAACTGAGCGACTTCCCAAACAGATTTTACGATCTCAAGATTCTTTTGCTGCACCTTCTTTAGCAGTAACTCATTGATTCGCGCGGAATCACCCTCAGGATCGAAGCCTTCGCGGTTCCCGAGTTTTCTTGGTCCCATCCATTCGATTTTCCATCCTCGCGCTTTCTTAACGAAAACAGGAACCGTTTGGCCTGACTCTCCAAAAACAAAGTCAGGATCATCCATTACATTTTCAAGCATCTGAGGAATGACCTCGATCGCCGTGACAAGACCAGCGGCTTCCTTTTCGTCGATGAACCAGGGCGGGCACCCGGGTTTAATGCTTCGGATGAATGGCCAGGCTTTACTAGAAGCAGGTTTGTACTTGCAGCTTTCAAAAACTGCCATGTCCTCAGGTTGCATGAACTTCTTTTCAGTAAACTCAATAAGGAGCGAGTTTTGACGAAGTCGGAACTCAGGATCATCAAAGTCGTCAATCTGGCTTAACAGTCGGTTGTAAAATCTGAATCCGTCAAATCCACGATAAATGCAGATCCCATACGTCTGCTGGGCATTGCCCATTATGCAAACGAAATAGATCTCTTTAGTCTCCGATATCTCGACGCCGAAAAGCTCTTCGTCGGTCATCCATTTCCAAGGGGCAAGGCGGTACAGATTAGTTACGGATTGAAGAAGCTGGGATAAGACTTCGGGTTTAATTGTAGGAGCTTTGGGGAATACTCGGTCCATAGATTAACCTTGGCTGCGTTGGCGAGGGTTTTTGGTGAGTGGAATCTCTATGCCTGTGTTTAAAGCAGTTTCCGGGATTGAACTGAATTCGTCTTTCCAATCGTCGAATTCTTTTTCAGAATAAATAAAAATATCAGCAGAAATAAGATGCTTTTTAAATACCAAAGAGCGTGCTTTGTTCATTTCATGTAAAGTAGATTTTTTAGGATTTGGCACTACCATCACAAAATCGTAGTCGCTGTCTTTTGTTGCCGTGCCATTTGCGCGAGATCCAAACAGAAAGAGACGCAAAGGATTGTAAGCTTCCTTCAGCGTCTCTTTGATTTCATTGATGACTTTGCGATCAGCCTTTTTCAAGGGATTACTTGATCTGGGCCCAGTTGTTATCTTGTTGTGATTGCTTAAGTGCTTCGACAACATTAGCGTTTGGAATCAAATCTAGTTCAGATATTTGAACTTTTTGAACTTGCCACTGGTTGCCTTCAAGATGGCCGTAAGCAAACTTCACAAGGCCATTTTTCTGTCCCATGTGGAATACGATTTCAGGGGATTTCACAACTCCGCCACCACCAGTACCACCAAGCTCAAAAAGACCGGGGTTTGACATCATCATGGGCTGCATTCCAGGACGAAGTCCACCACCGCCGCCAGCGTGCGCGAAGAACGGTGCCAATACTGTAAGGATAATTAAAGTGAATTTCATTGTTGAACCTCCTTGTTGGCGTTCGTGCCATTCAGGGCGTGAGTGTAGATCTGAGACCAAGAGATCATGATGTCGCCAGGAACTTGTTCTGACTTGGATCTGAAATCTTTCAAGAGAGAGTCTAGTTTTCCGATGAATTCCGTTTCAAGCTCTTTTGTGGTCGCAATAGTAAATGTCTCATACCAGCATTGACCATTGTCGGTAATGCGGGTGCTGATGTTTGCATTAAGAGTCATGAACTCCGCGGTATTCAAGAACTCGTCGAAGTTCGCCTTGAACTTAGCGTAGTTCTCTTTTGCAGAAAGGCCGCCGTTGGGTAAACGTACCCAATAGCCTGACTCGATAAGCAGGTCCTGATATTCAAAAGCTTGTTCTACGTTTACACCGACCTTTTCTGCCATCCAGCGAACGTCCGCTGAGAAGTCTGACAAAAAGGGTAGGAGGTAAAAGCGAAGGAACTTGTAGTCCTTCCTGAACTTGAGCTTTAGAGCGTCGTCACTTGTGATGACTTGCGTTTGAGTCTCCAAAGTATCCCCCAGTTAAATTAACTCTCTCAAAATTTTAGTTTGCTTCTTGGCCTTTGTGCCAAGATGAGCAACTGCGAAACCATCAATATATTCAACGATGGCCTCGCGCTCATTCTTATCGAAAGATTTTACCAATCTTTCGAAGGTGTCTCCCGCGCTCTTCTTTTCTTCAAGATCCAAATTGTTGAGTCGAGCAACTTCTTTGTTAATTATTGCTTCAACGTCGATATTCAGAGTTTTCAGGATCTCGATGAAGAGTTCAGAGCGCACGTCACCCTTGCCACTGAAAAAGTGATTCACGTGGCTTGCGGGAACTCCTACTTCATCGGCAATTGCAGCTTGGCTTACGCCAGAGTGCTTTGCCAGCAGTGCGATCTTTTCTGCAAGGCTGAGCGTTTTTCTCATAATTTGTTCGTTTGATTGCTTTTTAAGCACATAAGTTTCAAGTTAAAAACTTCGAATTCAAAAAAGATTTTTCAAGCGACACGGGTGTTGTTGTTTTAACTAACTAGAATTATTGGGGAATGCGTTGGTGATCACCTAAATACGTGAACCTTGTTCTGCGAGACTGCAGCGTTGAATTCAATGAACTCCACCAGAAGCTATTTGGCAATGTCTGACGTTTGACTTTTCCAATAATGAATATTATATTCATTATTGAGGTGCTGTGATGCAAATAAAAAAAGAGGAAACTCGCGAACAAATTCTTGAATCAGCGATAGACCTTTTTCTGGAAAATGGTGTTTCCAAAACTTCAATTGCCAGAATCGCGGAACACGCGGGTATCTCTACGGGGAATGTATATCGATATTTCTCAGATAAAAATTCACTTGTCCAAAACACCATATTGGATAAGGTTGGAGATTCTTTTAAACATCATCTTAAGCGCACTATTGAATTGGCATCTAGCACTGATATACAGAATCCCTCGACTGCCTATGTAAACTGCGTGAACGAGATGTTAAACTATACGATTGAAAACAGAAAAGTCCTGCTCGTACTTCTCAGTGAAGAGCCTGAGCAGTTCTTTGTAAATTTTCGATCTGAGGTCTGTCAGTTACTCGTAGCATCCGCGCAAGCGTATTTTGCCAAGATCTATCCTAGCGCGACTCTGAACAAACAGAAAAAAGTTCTTTTGAAGATCATTTACAGATCGTTCGTCGATAGCTCTGTTGAATTATTGAAACACCACTCTACGTCAGGGGAAATTTTGAAAAGTGTAGCTCTATTAAGGGCCTATCACCTGAATGGGATGAAAGCTTTATTTGAAGAATCTTAGGGGGCGAAGTTATGGCAAAGGTGAAGGCACAGACTGCTTCTACTATTAAAGCGATTTTAAATGATCCGTACTTTCCGGAAAAGGTTCGTGAAGCATCCCCTGATTTGCTTTTGCAGTGGATTCATGACGTTGGATTAGAAGATGCCGGAGAAATTGTCGCTTTTGCTACCATTCAACAAATTGAGCAGATTTTCGATACAGACCTATGGAGGCAAAGTAAGGCGGGAGCGGATGAAACCTTCGATTCAGAGCGCTTTGCTGTGTGGTTGGAAGTCCTGTGTGAGATCGGTTTTGAAAAAGCCGCGAAGAAAGTCCTTGAGATGGATGAAGATTTTCTTGTGATGGCTTTTTGTGAAATAGCGTGGGTCGTCGATGCGGACTGGTTGGCTGGGTGTTGTGAGGATGATCCCCATGTCGAAAAGATTATTGAGTCAAAGCTGACATATGAAATAGATAGTTTCATTATTTTTGGAAAGAAAGAGCAAGCTTGGGATAACTTTATTTCGCTTATAGCTGCGCTTGATTCTGAAAACCACACGTTCTTATACCGCGTTCTTGGACGATGTTCGGATATTTTTGTTCAAGACGTTGGGGATGATATTTTTGACGTTTTCTCTTCAGAAGAGCAGCTCATTGACGACGTTAGCTATGAACGGGAGAAACGGCGTGAGAGCAAGGGATTTGTCACCCCTTCAGCGGCACGCGCTTTCTTGAAGTTGTGCGATTTGGATATAACGACCGAGGACCTCTTAACCCCTAAATCAATATCTAAGAGGGCTAGCTTAGTTCTACCCGTGGATCACGGTGGAAAAGACGCAGTTGCGCAAATTCCTATTGGTCGCTTTTCACGAGTAAAGCGTGTTTTCGAAATGTATCCGGACTCATACGGGTTGTTTTTGGAGCAGCTTGGGTACTTGTCAAATACCCTGATGTCTGGATGGACTTGGAAAAATGAAGAGCAACGGCCTGGTCGCGCCACTGAGATTGTACTGGAAGTTTGTGAAGAAGGGCTCAGTGCCTCTAACGAGGAGTTTGAGTCGTTTGTTAAAACGTTTCGTATCGGTTGGCCCCATTGGTGTCAGCGCTGCCCTTAAGGGTGCGCATTGAACCCGTGGTTGCAATTAGCAGTACTTGGCACTCAGTTCTGGTGCGATCATAAATCTTCGCCGAAGATAGGGTATGAGTACGTTATTTCAACGAGATCAGTTGGTAAAAAAGTTAAAATTGGCATTAATCTCCACAGCCGAGGCCGATGCGGCTTGGCTTGGGGGCTCGCGCGCCACAGGAACCGAAGATGCGTATTCCGACACGGATATGGTGGTCGTATCGCTAAATCCAGAAGCTGTGTTCCAGCAAGTGGAAGAAGTTTTGCAGCGTGAATACGGCATTGAACGCATCTGGTCCCTGCAAAGGGGATTGTGGAAGAACTTTGTCCAAAAGTTCTATATTCTTTCTAACACACCGGACTTCTATTATATAGTTTACCTGTAGCTATCTCCAGGATAACTAGAATTGAATCGTCTTGCGAGCCATGCTTATGCCCGAAACTTTCTCGGGTCTTAGACTTGTACATGGTTCTATGGGTGCCGGTCCCAATGGCACAAGAGGGCGTTCCACTCAAGTCTTCTGGCCTTCGTTTCTTGAGTAGCCGTTAGTATACGTATCATCCATAACATTTACCGATGGCCCCGGCTCCTGTCGCGCTTGTTGGTGGGATTGCAACTGCCGTATTTCATGGTCCCTCTCCTATATGAGTTTTTAGAGCGAACCTCCTAGCTAAATTCATTTAATTTTCTCATGTAAATTTATGAGATGTTTTAAAATTGATTGAGCAGTCATTTTCAAAAGCTCTTCGCCCTCGCTATCTCACTGTGGGCAGGGTATTGCGGAACCGCTTCTTTTTTGTTTTTAGTCCTTAAACCGCAGCGCTCTGAGCACGCCTGCCTGGTCAGCCAGAATCATCAAATCCTTATAAGCTACGACATTGTTGAAAGTCCCTGGCCATTGGCCTTCAGGCTTCCAGACGGATAGCAGGGCCTGGTTTTCTCTGGAATACACATACAGCCCCTCTTCCCCAGGAAGCAGGATTCGATCCTGGGAATCAATCGAAACGGAAGCATAGCTGAGACCCTTGGTTGGCACTTGGATGGTCCATTCAAGTTGGCGAGTCTTTAAATTGAATTGATAAATTTTCCCGTAAATGTCTGAAACAACCAAATGATCGCCGCGCACAACCGGTTGGCTGATCAAAGACCCCGTGGTGTTGAATATGAAATAATCCTTGCCACTGGCTTTTTCGTAACAGGACAGTTGGCCAAATTTTAAGTTCTTATAAACGTCCCCGGTAGGAAGGCAGACGACGTTGTTCCAAAGAACCGGAATCCCCCAAACGGAGGTGGGTAAGGGTTTTTCCCAGACAACTTTTCCGGTCTGCAAATTGATCGCGAAGGCCTTGGTGGGAGCTTCTTCAAATCCCGCCTCCAGACCCGAGCCGATATAAGCCTTTTCACCATCCACGGCGGGGAACGTGTCAAAATGCCCAAACGGAGCTTGCCAGACTTTTTGCATTGTTTCGGGATTAATAGCGTAAAGTCCGTCCTTGCCCGCAGGGAAGACCAACAAGGATTGATTCTGGGTTTTGGTGTAAACGGCGGCTCTTTCAATATGCCCGGCTGTTTGGAAGGCTCCGGTGAATTCTCCGGATTTAAGATCGAAGGAATAGATACGGGCGTTATAGGTCAGGTGGATTCCTTCGCCAACATAGATCTTGTTATTGGCAATCACAGGAGAGGCCATGACTGGCTGGCCAATCTCGAATTTTCGCAAGAGCTGGCCGGTTTTTAGATCGACCTCAATCAGGCGGCCTTTTTCTAATCCTGCAAATAACGAGTCCCCGGCCACCAAAGGCAAACCGAAAACGACACTCTTTAAAGGCAATTCCCAAACCACTTCCAGATCGTTTGAAGCTGAAGAGGCAGATACCGTCGTCGCGAGGGAATTTGTGGTTTCATAATTTCGATCGGAAGGCTGCGGCGATGCGTTTTGCAGTTCAACCCACCAAAGCGGGTAAGGCCCGTTGGACAGATGCTGAACCCCTTTGATGGCACCATAGACAATCAAATTCGACACCAGAGCGAAAGCCAGAACTTTTGGTTTCATCAAAACTTCAAAAAGTCTTTTGGGCCCTTCGGCCTTCAGTTCAAAACCGAAAAGGGCCGCAATCCAAGTTGCCACGCTGGTTAAGATCATTCCAATGATTGTGAACGGAAGTACGACCGTTGGAATAATGGCTAATTTAGTTGCTTCGTCTAATTGTCCCGTGATTTCCATCAATCCAAACACGTTCACCTTCTTTAAATAAATGACTTGCTCCACGAACTTCCCCAACCGCAGGAAGACCCATTTCACGTGCGACAATAGCACAGTGAGATAACACCCCACCACGCGCAACGATAATGCCTTTCGCCCGTTCAAATAGGGGCGTCCAGCCCGGATCGGTGGCTTCGGCGACCAGGACATAGTTATCCGGCCAAGAATCCAAATCCTCGTCTTCGGGGTTATTCACAATATGGACGACACCAGAGGCAATGCCCGAGGACAAGGAAACGTCTTTGACCAGAGGAGCTGACGAACTGGCGCTGGCATCCTCGGTCAGAACTTTTTTGAGTTCTCCCAAAGAGAAGGTCATCGGCAAATCCACAGCTTTCAGTGCCTTGGTAAGCTGCTTTCTTTTTTGGATCAGTGCTTGAAGCTCTGAAATGTCTTGGTCTGGCTGCAAAGAAAGGATCTCATTCAGATTGAGCCAGAAGATGTCATTCCCCAGATTCATCTTTGCAGCAATGGCCAAGGCCAGCCAGCGAATCTGGGCATAGGGCTTCATGACTTCCATTTTGTTTTCTTCGCGGATCTGCAAAAGCTTTTGAAGCTCTTGGAACTCTTGTTTGAACACCGGTCTTCTGAGGCTAGAGATCTTCTGCAAGACCTCGTCAAGAAGAGCATTGGTTTTTGGGGCAGGCGCTTTGTTGACGCTAGGCTTGTATTGAGGACGCTGGGTTTCAATCCAACGCGGATGGGAAAGCTCCAGTTCCCCCACGCCACGGTGACCATAGCGTGACAAGAATGAATTCCATTTGTCGTCGCAGTCCGCAACGGCCTTTAATTCCTGATTCATTTCGCTGGCCAGGGTTTGCAGACTGGTGCCAGTCAAAAGCTGCAAAGAACTTTCAGCCTCTTCCTTGCCCAGGTCCTTTGCAATAAGGGCCATAAGACCTTGCGTGGTAGATTCAATCAGCAGAGTCAGTAAAAAGGTCCCCTGCATCGCCGTGGATGAAAATAAGTCACAGAGAGATTTTAGCTTCTGCTGCTGGGACTCTAGCGATTCCGCCTGACATTCCGCCTTGAGAGAAAAGGCATCCTGATTTGCTTGCGAAATGGATCTGGTTGAAGCCAGGACTTTTTTAGCTAGTTCGCGGCGTCCGGTTTGAATATTCCAAGCGACAGTGACCATTTTGAAAATACCATAGGGAGCGCGAGCCAGGATTGGCAAAGACAGTTTACTCCAGGCGAACTCAAGATGCGGGCGAGGATGTGGAACTAACTTGTAAGGCGACTTGCCAAAATAGACCGGCTCTAGAGAATTCAGGTTCAGATAAGCCCGACCGTAAACCCGATCGAGCAGGCTGAATTTTTCGGACCTATTGCCAAGCCCCTCGTAACCGATGGATTTCAGAGCCAAGTCGTAGGCTTGGTTTTCAGCGAAAGTTCGCTGCCAAAGATCGAAAGTCAGCTCGGTCGGAAGACCTGTCCATTCGGCAAAGGTGTGCCCATCCCAAGTGGTGTCCAAAGAGTGCTGTTTGGAAAGTCTTTGCCACTCTTGATCTAATATCTTGCGATTGTTGGATGGGGCCGCCATAGCGGTGATCGGGCGGGATTGCAGAATCCAAAAGTGCCCTTCCTGATCGATGGCCCATTCCATGTCCACCTTATAGCCAAATTCCTTTTCAACCTTCAGGCCCCATTGAGCGATGGTTTGTAAGTACTCAGACCGCCAATTTTTTGGCAAAGCGGAAGGACCCTTGTCATCAAAGCGGTAAGGGGTGACCTGACCGGAAACAAGCTGCTCGCCCTGACCTTCAACGACCTCGACCAGCCATGAGCCTTCGGGATTGCGAGGGTCCACGGAAAAGAAGACTCCCGAATACTGCGAATCAATCATACGCTGCACAAGAACGTGCATGGGGATTTGTGGCTGTTCAAAGTGGGAAGCATAGGCTTTGCTGGCGGTGCGATGAACGGCCTGAAAGCAGGTTTTCACAGCTGATTGCAGTTCTTCAGCCGTTTGCAGGTGCAAGAGAGTCACAAACTGGCCAGCATAACTAAAATCACCGCTGTCTTCACCAGAGGCAGAGCTTCGTGCGGCCACAGGATATGAACCCATTTCCTTCCACCACCTCAAAAGGGGAGCAAAATCATCTGCGCCCTGGGGTTCGTGAAAAACAACAGACCCAGGGGGAACCGGGAAGCCCTTTTGAAGCAGGTGAGCCAGGGTTGCCGCTTTGCCTCCCATCAACTTAATTTCTGAAGCTGTGGCATTACGAATATCCTGAAACGCCGAAAGTTCCGTTTCCATAAGTCTTTCCTTTGAGCAAAAGGACTATCACTTTTGGTAAAGGGGAGCAACAGTCATAGAGGGAGGGCCTATTCGTCCATGAGAGGTTTCAGGATTACCCCCTGGGAGGAGAGGTCGGCTCTGGTGGCCCGGATTGGAAAGCCATCCCGGATCTCAGAACCCTTTCTAAATTCTAGGATGCAAGTCCGTTTTTCGCACTTGAAGTCCAATATATTCGAGTTGCGGATCCGTTGTTGTGGCATAAACGATGAAAATAACAATACGGTATGAACAAATTATTAATCACCTTAGTTGGAATTGCTGTAGTTCTGGTCACTCACTCTCGCGGAACCGTGCCCCCATCTCATTCAGAAAGAGGGGGTTCCGTGAGACTTCTGCCAGCCAAGGTTCAAATAGAAAGGCAAGCTCAAGCCGCCTTGCCGAAGCCACATCATTCATCTTCAGATAATGTGCCCCCAGTGGTGGCGACGGCAGCTCCCAAGAATGACGCTGCAGAGGAAACTCAAGTGCACGCTCCCAAAGCGCCTCAGAACCTCGATCGAGATGTCCTATTTTCGCCTTATAAAGTCACCATCACGAATCAGGACTCCCCCCTGGGGCGCACTCCAAAGTCGCTTCAGAAGATCAAGTCCTTGGCCGCGATAAAGCACTTTGATTCAGTGCCTTCCTTGCGGTTCCTGTCCGGAAATTTTATTGGAGCCTATCAACGAGGGGGTAGCCTTAACGTCATACGGTTGGCGCTGTTTTTTAAAGATGATAATTTGGACGAGATGTCTTCTGTTTCTTGTGCAGGAATACTTCAACGGCACCCAACGAGTCAGAGTCTGTCA
The DNA here is from genome assembly GCF_055397015.1 of Bdellovibrio sp. HAGR004. Classification (NCBI taxonomy): domain Bacteria; kingdom Pseudomonadati; phylum Bdellovibrionota; class Bdellovibrionia; order Bdellovibrionales; family Pseudobdellovibrionaceae; genus Bdellovibrio; species Bdellovibrio sp. HAGR004. The sequence continues at coordinate 1,222,103 of NZ_AP029176.1, forward strand.
GGAAGTCTTCAGGACCAAACGGTGCAGTTTTTTTCAATGGATGGAAAGACGGAGAACCAAAGAAGTCTTCTTGTGGTGATCAAGGATCAGATTGTCATTCATGCGTGGCAGGTCGATAAAAGAGCAAAAAAACTCTGGGCTAAGGTTTATCTTGTGCAGAAGAAAGGTGATCTTTTGGAGCTGGGATATGCCCAGCTGGAACAGGCCAAAGAAATCTTTGGCTCGTGCGCTAGTATAAATTGATTAGGTTGATTCAGGGGGACGTGACTTCTTGATGATGTAATATGCGGCGCCAAGTGCGACAATAAGAGCCGCAATCCCGACCAGCGTAAGAGCAGGAGTTTCTTTAAAGTCGAGTGTGATAACCTTCCTCGATAATGCAATCAATGTAACAAGAATAACAACTTCGGCGCGCGCCGAGCTTTGATGAAGATACAGCTTCAGCGTTTCAACAAGTTCGATTCCTATCAAGACCAAAAGAAACATCGAAAATATATCTAAGAGCTCGTTCACATCTAAAAGTATGATGGGCGGTGTGATGATGTCTTTGATGAGCAGCCAGATGAGATCAATAACGGTGAGGCAAACAACAATGCTCATCAAGACGATCAGGATCCCAGTCACGATTCGTTCGAACTGTTTTAAGTAATCCATATTTCCATTTGTCGCCACGAACGCCTCTCAGGTTCAAAATTCACAGCCTCAGTTCTTAAATTAGACCCTATTGATGAACTGGGCAAGGTGCTCAGCAAGTGGCGTCTTTTGACAGTAGATTCCTTCATGACTTCTCTTTTGGGACCCATCATCCTTTGATATAAAGGGGACGTCTAAAATGGATCAGCGTGATCAATCTCAATATGTCTATGCAATGACTGGAGACGAAGTCTTAAAGCTTCTCTCCAGTCAAGTTGAGGGTCTTTCCCAAGAAGAGGTTCAAAAGCGCCAATCCAAATATGGTAAGAACATCCTTCCCCAGGCGGAAGGCGAAGGTGTGCTCAAAATATTCTTTCGTCAGATTCACAACCCCTTAATATACATTCTTCTGTCTTCTTCTGCTCTTGCATTTCTCATGGGAAAGTCGACAGACGGAACCATTGTGCTTTTCGTCGTGGTGATAAATGCCTTCATTGGCTTCTTTCAGGAATTCCGCGCCGGGAAAGCCGTCCAGGCCCTTTCAGCTATGATTCCAAACAAAGTCCGAGTCATCCGTGACAAGCAACGGCTAGAGATCGACTCAACGGACCTGGTCCCAGGTGATATTGTGCATTTGTACAGTGGAGACAAAGTTGCAGCTGACATGAGGCTGCTCGAGGTAAAAACGCTTAGGATCGAAGAAGCGGCCCTTACTGGTGAGTCGGTTCCAACTGAGAAAATCATCAGTCCAGTCGAAAAAGACAAGGTCGTTGGCGATCGGCTGAACATGGCTTTTAGCGGAACTCTAGTTTCTTTTGGTCAAGGGACGGGTGTTGTCACCGGCACTGGAGATCGAACGGAGCTTGGACGAATAGCCAAGTTGCTGAAGAGTGCAACAAAAGTTGAAACTCCACTGACTCGATCCTTAGACTCAATCGGTAAGATCCTGACGATAGCTATTTTGATCGTGGCAGTTGTTTTGCTTGTCATCAGTCTTTGGCGTGGGTTTCCTATCGTTGAAGCCGTCCTTGCGTCGATTACATTAGCTGTTGCTGCGATTCCAGAAGGGCTTCCTGCTATTATAACAATTGCGCTGGCCATTGGTGTTCGCAGGATGGCTTTGCGAAAAGCAGTTATCCGTAAGCTTCCTGCCGTTGAAACTCTCGGGTCGACCACAGTTATTTGTTCGGACAAAACAGGAACATTGACCAAAAACGAAATGACGGTTCAGGCTCTTTGGACACCGCAGGCAGATTACCGTGTCACTGGTGTTGGATACACTAATGACGGAAAGATTCTCCTCGACGGCATTATCTTGAATGAGCCAGGTGATGCTATACAGGACCTTCTGAAGGCGGGCGTTCTGTGTAACGATTCAGAAGTTGTCAATGAGGGTGAGAATCGGAAAGTACAAGGGGATCCTACAGAAGCGTCATTAATCGTGGCCTTCGAAAAGGCCAATGGCGTCGTGGCAGCAATAAAGTCCGATCATCCTCGGCTGGACTCTATTCCCTTCGAATCAGAGAGGCAATACATGGCAACTCTCCATCAAGATGGCAACCAAGGGGTTCTCTTTCTCAAGGGGGCGCCAGAGGTCATCTTAAGAGCTGTGTCCTCTGAAGAGGTCGTTGTCAACGAGGCTCGTAGCCGAATTTCTTCCTATGCGGCCCAGGGGATGCGGGTGCTGGCATTTGCGCGAAAAACCTTTCAAGGACATGAACTTACAGAGGCAGATTGCCATGGTGGTTTTGAGCTTCTTGGTCTTCAAGCTATGATTGACCCACCACGGGAAGAGGTTATCCAGGCCATTGCTGATTGTCATAGAGCCGGCATTGTCGTGAAGATGATTACAGGGGATCATCCAGAGACCGCGGAAGCAATCGCGCGGGAACTAAATATCTCTACCGGGAAGCCCGCCTTGACTGGTTCCCAGATTGAGAAAATGCGGGATGAGGAACTTGATGGTGTGGTCGCCCATATGAATGTATTTGCTCGGGTTGCCCCTGAGCACAAGCTTCGACTTGTTAAAGCTCTGCAGCGAACTGGAAATGTGACAGCGATGACCGGCGATGGAGTGAATGATGCTCCGGCACTGAAACAATCTGATATTGGCATTGCCATGGGAATTACGGGAACGTCTGTCTCAAAAGAGGCGGCCGATCTTGTTTTGCTGGACGACAATTTCACAACAATTAGAACAGCAGTCGAAGAGGGCAGAAGGATCTATGACAACCTAATCAAGTCACTTGCGTTCGTACTGCCGACCAATTTAGGTCAGGCGTTTATCATTCTTATTGCAGTTGCGTTTTTCCCAATGGAACAGGGTCATCTGTTAATGCCGATCCTGCCTGTTCAAATTCTGTGGATCAACCTTGTGGCCTCCGTAGCCCTCTCACTGCCTCTTGCCTTTGAAGCTAAAGAGCCTGATATCATGTCGCGACCACCTCGGCCCCCAAAAGAGAAAGTTTTAGGAAAGTTTGTTTTGTGGCGAACTTTGATTGTCGCACTGATTATGGCTTTAGGTGCCCTTGCGCTATTTCGCTATGAATTGAATGTCGCTCGGGAGCTCGGACATGATTTCGAAGATGTCGTTCGCAAAGCGCAAACCATGGCTGTTAACACTGTTATTTTCTTCCAGATATTCTATTTTCTGCAATGCCGTTCCCTTAAGAGCACGCTGTTCAAGATCGGAGTTTTCTCGAACCCAACGGCCTTTCTTGGTATCGGCAGTTTGATTCTGCTACAAATTGCCTTTGTTCATCTGCCATTTATGAACAAGTTTTTCCACTCAGGTCCTTTGCCTGTTGAAGGCTGGTTGAAATCAATTGCGGTCGGAGCTCTTGTGTTTCCCGTTATTGCTTTTGAAAAGATCGTGCGTCAGTCAACTCAACGCTAATCATTTGAGGATCCACGCACTTAAGTTGGCCTGCATTGCCTTATCAAAAGACATGTTCAGATCCTGGATCTTGTCCTTATTGACAAACACCGTGAAGCCTCCCCCCACCATGTACGCCAGGGGTATGTACACGGCCACCAAGTCCTCCATGGGTTCATTCGTCGGCAATGTATTCAAATCTGTTCTGGTTAAGAATCCAGCAATTCTAAATTCAGGATTGTCGAATTTTACAATGACGGCTTTTCCGTGGGGGCTTGCTTCTGCTTTTTTGAAGAAATCAGTCAAGTCGCGAATAGAGACGTAGATTGCCCCCAAAACCGGAATTCTGATGATAGTTCTTTCCAACCACTCCTTGATAAACTTCGCGACAAAAAAATCCGAAGTTCTTCCCAACACATAGATTAAAACCAGACCGCCACCGATGCCAACGCCGAAAGGCAAGGTGATTCCCATTGGTACCAATATCCCTGAAAAAACCTTATCAAAAAAATCTGCAAGCCAGTAAAGGAAGTAGAAACTCAGAATGAATGGAAGAAGAACAATAGCCCCTTTTACGAGATTGTCAGAAATATTCTGTCTTAATCCTTCGGTCTTCATATTTTTACCCCTGCTGACTTCAAATTTTCACCTAATTGCCGCCAACAAAGAAACTAAAAACGGTCATGAAATTCATATTGCTTAAAAGCAGAACGTATCCAGCATCGGAAGGAGTTAGTCTGTCGTTTAATAGGCCTGCGGTGTTTGACAAGAAGAAGGAGGCTTTTGGCAAGTGCTATAGTTCAGCTTTTCTGAAGTTACCAGGGCAGGGCGGGGGGCTCTTGAGATTAATAAATTAAAGAACTTCCGCAAGATGCGATCTAAGGCGTTTTTTAAACTCATCTATATCGATGGACTTCCCAGTTTCTTTTTCTAAACTAGTCATTACATTGCTTTTAAGGCCGCAGGGGTTCATCCCTTGGAAGGCTTCAGGGTCTTCAATAAGATTGATGGCGGCTCCGTGGAAGGTGATCCATTTTCTGACACCAATTCCCAAGGATGCAATTTTCTGTGTGCCAATCCAGACACCGGTTTCGTTATTTTCAACCTGTGTCAGAGGATTTTTTTGCAGCGACCGACCGACAACATTGGCGACACCGTAGCCGCTGATAACTTGGGCGATGGCGGATTCGAGCGTTCTTAAGTATCCTGCGATCTCATGAGAAGATCGGCCCTTGCGTGGACGAGTGAGATTTAAGATCGGATAGACAACAAGCTGGTTGGGTCCGTGATAGGTGGCTCGGCCCCCTCGCGAAACTTCCACCGTATTGCCTTTCCAAGCAAACACATCGCCGGGTTGGGTGGCTCTTCCTAAGGTGACAACAGGTGGATGTTGGCAAAAGATCAAATACCCGGGGAGCTCTTGTTTGTGCAAAGTTTCAACCAGCTCCAGTTGCTTGGTCAGAGCAAGCTCATAAGGAATCAGTCCCCAGTCTTCGAAAATCAGATCCATGATTTATCTCAATCCTCTTTCGACAAGGCTTTTCATGAAGAATTCACCCGCACGGTAAGAACTGCGAACCAGGGGGCCGGAGGCTACGTAAAGGAATCCCATGTCCTCAGAGATCCGTTTCCACTCGTCAAATTTTTCGGGGGTGACATATTCCATCACTTTTAAGTGGCGCGGAGTCGGTTGGAGGTATTGACCGAAGGTGACCACATCGCAGTCGATCTCTCGAAGGTCCTTGAGTGTTTGCAAAATTTCTTCGTCGGTTTCACCAAGCCCCAGCATCAAAGAGGTCTTCGTATAGCGTGAAGGATCACGATCCTTAACGGATTTTAGAACCTGCAAACTTTGACGATAGCCGGCTCGGGGATCTCTTACTTTTGGGGTGAGTCTTTCAACTGTTTCCACGTTGTGGGCATAGACATCGGGTTTGGCATCGGTGAGCTTGTAAATCAATTCCGTGTCGCCGCGGAAGTCACCGGCTAGAATCTCGATAATAAGATTCGGGGAGCCTTTTTTGACCTCATGAAGGGTTTTGACGAAGTGCTCAGCCCCTTGATCGGGAAGGTCATCTCGGTCGACGGTGGTGATGACGACATATTCGAGGTTCATTTTGGCGATAGATTCTGCGACTTTTTGGGGCTCAAGAGGATCAAGCACCTTTTTGGGATTTCCCGTTTTTACGTTGCAGAAACGGCAGCCTCGCGTGCAGACATCGCCCATGATCATGATCGTCGCAGTGCCACCATTCCAGCATTCCCCAATATTGGGGCAACGGGCAGACTGGCAAACTGTTGCAAGCTTTAGTTCCGACATCATTCCCTTGAGATTTTCATAGGTTTCCCCGGTGGATGCGCGAACCTTCAGCCAGCCCGGTTTTTCGAGAGTTTTCGTGTCTTTTTGCATGTGAACCTCTGCAGTCGATATCGTCTTTTAGCTTAACCTGGGGGGTATGTAAATCTTAGACTGCCAACTGCTCCTCGGGCTTTGGGTCGACGGAAGCTCCAATGCCCGTTGCTAAAGAGCCTCAGAGCTTCCGTCGCGATGTTCCATTTTCTCCGTATAAAGTCACCAACAGCTGTCCATCACTTTACGGCCACTTGATAACCGCACCTGTCGACATAGCTGAAGCATTGCCGCTCGAATCCACGGCAACCACTTGATAGGTGTATTGCACGCCTCGGGTAATATTACTATTGCGGTAGCTCAAGTTCGTGGTTTCCCCCAGCTTCACACCGTTGCGATAGATCACATATTTTTGCACAGCCACGTTGTCCGTGGAGGCTTGCCAGGTCAGATCGACTCGGGCGGATTTTCCGCCACGAAGATAAGTCAGAGTCGCTTTGACATTCCCCGGGACTGTGGGAGCCAAGGTGTCGGCGGGTGGGGCTACCGGGGCATTGCCAGCTCTCAGAGTGGATGTGTTCGCATCAACGTAAGAGGGAACTCCTGCCGCCGAAAGCAGGGTGTTTCCCTGGGCCGGGTTTACGATGTTGAAGCGCAACGTGCTCAAAGGACTTCCCACGGTCGAGTCCTTTTCAATCAGATAGAAGTACTGATTGTTGATATCAGACCCCGCCAAAGAGGAAATATCAAAGTAGAAAGAGCCTTGTTTTTCTAAAGACGTTCCGTCAAACGCCCAGTTGCCACCGTTGTTAACAAAAGCAAACGGTGTCCAGTAGGCTGCAGGTTTGGTCGTTGTATTTGTCGAAGATCCAAACTGCAAGGACACTTGCGAACGCAGGGCGTGGGACATGCTGACTTCGGCTAGAAGTTTCGGGGTGTAGGCTGTGTAGGTTGTAAATTCAACGGTTCCGACTTGCGTCAGTTGCACTCGGCCAGCTGGGGCGAAGTTTGGAACTGTCGAAGTCGCACGGAAGGCATCATAAGAAGCCCAGCCGAAGCCTTGATTGCCCCAGGTTGTTCCGAAGGAGTTTGCAATCTTGAATGCGCCAAGTTCTTGGCTTTCCACAAGGCCATTCCCGTTGATGTCAGTCCAGATTGTGTCGTCATACCCAACAATTGTAATCGCATGACCCGCGACAGTGCCATTCAGGTGAGTCACGATGATCTGGCCCACAAAAGGATTCGATCCCACGTTGGGATTAGCTTGAACCTTCTTATAGACCCAGCTGTTTGCATAAGTTCCGGTGATCACGACGTGACCGTTGGCAAGCATCTGTTTTAGTGACGCCATGCCGGCGTCGGTATTGACCACCATATAGCTCGACGGACGCATGCGCGAGTTGATGGCATTCTTCCAATGCTGAGGGTTCATACTCCAGGCGCGATAGTCCGTGTCATAGGGGAACTCCGAGTTCAAAGCGGCCCCATGCTTTTCCAGAACAGACAGAGCGGCTGAGAAATTAGAGCCGTTGTCGCTGCCGCCGTTAATAAGATTGTAAGTCCATTTCGGAGAGTAGATGCGCTGGCCATAGTTTTTGTTATTACAACCCAAGGTCAGACACACTTCGTGGCTCATCATGTAGTAGGTCGAAGCAAAGGCAACACAGGAACCTAAGCCACCTTGATTGGCGATCGGTGGGAAGGAGGCTAACGCCGAGTTGTCGACCTGAGCCGGCGCACTTCCCAGTGCAGTGCTGTAGACTCCGTCAGAGGAGGCAGCTCCCAGGGTCTCTTCCGTTTCGAATTCAGGCAGGGAAAGATCCGCAGAAATGGGAGGCTCACCGCGGTGACTACGCTCTTTGTTAATGCGTTCCAGTCCCAGACGGTTGGGGCGTACCTTCTTGACCTTCTTTGTGTGAAGTTTTTTGCTCTCCTCAGCCGTCATTGCTTTAAGGCCAGGGCGGAAGGCGGTGTTATTCTGTGCAAGGCTATGAGAAACGTTCAAAAGGAGCGTCAGGGACAGGGCCGCTCCAGCAGGCATAAAGTAATTTCTCATGGGGTTCATCTCCAGAGTTATATTGTGGTACTAAACGCAACGGCAGATTTGGGCTGAAGTCTTAATGTCGAACTGAAAAAATATGTGAATGCGAGGTGCTTCCCGCAGAAAGTGAAAAAGGACTATACAGATTGCGGCAAATTTCCGGGTCGTTACTTGTATGCGTTGGGGCTGTTAGAGCCGACGAAGGGGTGCCTTAGTTAAGGCCATTAGAACTGACCCACTCTTAAAAAGAGGGAGTCAGCATTCATTCCTCAGTGTTTATTTGGTCTCATCAGTCTTGTTGTGTGTGCGGACTTCGATCATTACTTCATTCCTTCGTAAAAAAGGAAGTGTCCACGGTGGGTCATAGCCAGCAAACACCGGTTCAGAGACCTGTTGGTAAGTTCCATTTTTAGTCAGCCACTTCAGCAATTCATCGGCTTTCTCCTGATTTTTTTCTTCCGACCAAGTCCCAGAGTACCGAAGAATCGCGAATAGTTTAGCAGGAACCGACATGAGCTTCACACGCGGATCTTTGGGGCGAGGCAGGTCTTGCATAGAATACTTTGACGGCATCATAAAACTCATCTGCCAACCATCTGCGACTTTCGTTTGCACCACGGGTGCCGTCATCTGAATCTTTTCTGAAGATGGCGCCGCCACATGGCGGCTACAGACTTTATGCTGCAACGGGTGTTATCCGAGAAAATCAGGTTCGGGCCTCAGAGGTGTCCTCTAGAGGCTTGAAGGTCCCTCGGTGACCGTTCGCTCCCAGCACATGGACACTGGTGGCTTTGGGGCCCTTTTCCCCCATGTCTTCGGCAAAACGCACTTCCTGCCCAGGCATCAGCTCGTCAAAGTTGCCGGTGACAACCGAGTTTCTGTGGAAGTAGATTTCGCGATTATCCTCCGTAAGTAAAAAACCGTACTCTAGGTCCGGAGAGATTCTAAGGACCTTGGCGTGATTGGAATTGTTTTTGGTTTTGACGTAGCCTCCCATCATTCGCATATATTCATCGACACGGCGGCGGGCCGAAAGGAAAGCATCTCGAATAGCCACATAAACATCTTCGTGGGCATGATTCAGACCACGTTCTCGGTCCACTACGAGGATGTTTCCTGGAACTGTCATACGAATTTTGATGTGATAGATACCCCCTTGATGTTGTTTGCGCGGCGGACGTTCGACGACCACGTGACAGGAAAGCAGTTGAGGGCAGGTTTCTTCAAGAGTGTCAGCGTGATCCTGAATCGCTGAGGTGACCGCGTCTGATTCCGGAAACCCCACGAATTGAATCTTTAAGTCCATCATAAATTCCTTTCCGCGATAGAACGCTTTTTCTCCATTTTACAGTAAGACTGCGGCTGCGGATCGCTGCTCTTCAACATAATGGGTGGCTTATGCAATAGAACTCTAATACAGGTCGAGGATGCCGTATTCGTGATAGGTCCATTGTCAGTTGAAATAAGATTTTTGCATTGGGTGATCAGTCCTGACCAGTCGACCTGGGCAGAGTATGGGATTTATGTTGTCCTCAGAAGCACGTGATCTATTGAATGTCGTTGTAGATCACGTAATAGATGGCGATCAATGCAATCAGCGCCGGTAAAATAAATGTCAGACCTAAAACCCACAGAGTTTTTGATCGTACTTTCTTTTCTTCCGTGGTCATGTTTGTTCCTAACCTTAAAGTTTTGTCTTGGCCTCGAACTTTCACCAATCCTTGGCTTTTGTAAAGGAAAAATAGAACGTGGATCCGCTGTCTTTAAGGCATAGCCACCTTGAGATTTCTGCTATATCATGGCTTGGAATCAGTAAAGGCAGCAAAAGTGAAGCAGAAGGTTGCAAAGACACTTGTTCGAACACTCTGGTTGAAATCCCAAGGGCTTGATCAGCCCAAGCCCTTTGGCAGCGGTCCCAAAGCCACGGTGAAGGCCATTCAACATCTGGGCTATGTTCAGATCGACACTATCAACGTGATTGAACGATCGCACCATCATATTCTGTATTCCAGAATTCCTGACTACAAGCGATCCCATCTGCAAAAAGCGCAAAGTAAAGATAAGACGGTCTTTGAATATTGGACCCATGCCTTGGCCTATGTTGCCACGGATGATTTTAAATACTTCATTAACGACATGAAGCGCCGACAGAAAAATCCATCACAATGGTATTCCTCTGTCACCGAAGCTGATGTCAAAAAGATGCTAACTACAGTCAAAAAGCAGGGGGCTATTTCGATCCGCGATGTGACCGACGATGTCTTAGAGGAAAAGAAGCACCCTTGGGCAAGCAAGAAGCCATCAAAGAAGTTCCTTCAATGCGCTTTCAATGGGGGGGAGCTGGTCATCGCAGAGCGCTTGGGTATGCTAAAAAAATATGAACTGACGGATCGTCATTTTGAATGGGAGAAAAGACCCAAAGCCGCCTCGCCCAAAGAAGTCACTGAATACAAACTGGAACGGGCCTTAAGATCCCAAGGCGTGATCAGTCTGGATTCCGCAGCCTATATGGAAAAGGCGGCGCCTAAAAATGAAATCTTAAAGGCCATCGAAGCACGCGTGCGCCAGGGCACTTTGATCCCTGTGGAAGTCAAAGGTCTTGAAAGAGTGCACTTTTGGGTCAAGCCAGAACTGCTGGAATCCCCGCTAGAAAACGTCAACAGTCTGACACACATCCTGTCGCCATTTGATCCACTGGTCATACAAAGAAAGCGTTTTCACATGTTCTTTGACTATGACCATCGCTTCGAAGCCTATGTGCCGAAAGAAAAACGCAGATACGGTTACTTCGCATTGCCGGTGATCATCGGTGATCAGGCTGTTGCGGTTTTGGACTTAAAAACTGACAGGCAGAAGCAAAAACTTCTGATTCAACAATGGAGCTGGCTGGGAAAACACAAAACCAAGGTGAATAAGCAATTGATCGAGCAAGAGTTGGAACGATTTGAAAGGTTTCAACTGGGAACGTAGGCAGGGTGAACGCTTTGTTGTCAGAGGCGCGCGCAATTTCTGCGGGCGCGCCTTTTTAAATAGCCAGTTCTTTGGTCTGCGGAGAAAGGCTTGCGGCCTTTTCAAACAGAGTGTCCACGTGACCTGCGACGGAGGACACCTTATGGTCAATAGCATCGCAGTGGGAATTGAGCTCCTGGGCTGCTTTTTGAATGGAGCTGTTTGAAGACTGCAGCAGATTAATGAATCGCAGCATTTCTTCCAGATAATGAACGAAGGTAACTTTAACTTCGTTCACACGGGCAGATTCTACGGCTCCGATTTGCCGGATGACTTCCAGACCTGTTGTAAATCTTTTTACGTCCGCAAGTTGTGAAGAGATTTTCGACAGTTGTTCGGCCAGGGCCTTAATTTCAACGGTCAGTTCGTGCGAATTGCCACGGAAAAGGCTGGCAAAGTTGTCTCGGACAATCAGCATATCTGAAAAAGCATTTTCGGAGTGCTGACTTTTTTGAATGGATTCTTTGATAAAGAAATCCACCATCATCATCTGCACGTCCATCGAAACAATTTTAAGAGTGCATTTCTGGATTGTTTCAGTCAGATTTTGTTCGAAGTGTTCCAGTCCGGACAGATGGGTTCTGATTTGTTCGGAAAGATCAGAGAACTCTTTGGCCACAACACCCAGAGAAGAGGCCACCTCTCCGAATTTGGCAGCAGCAACCGTCATGTTTAAAGCATTGAACTTCAGCTGCGTGAATCCACTGGTCAGATGTTCCATGGTGGTGACCAAGGACTTATTGATATTCTGAAAATCCTGAACTCTTTTAAAGCAGTTCTTCAGGTCCTTGGAGGTTTTGGAGCTGATATTAGAAATGTCGGCAATAACACCCACGCTGCCAGACTTTCTTTCCACGTCCCGGTCAGGCAGGGCATTGATTTCAGCAAAGGCCGCTTGAATCATAAAGTCAGTGTAGTCCCGGAATCCAGCCTTCTGTACCTGATCAAGTAGGAAGGGAACCGAGCCCTCCATGCCTTCTTTTTCTTCAATCGCCAAGGTGGCTGTATAAAGTTCTTTGACGACACTAAAAATGGGCGAAGAGGGTTTCATGCGGATAGAAAGATATCCATCCTTGATGGGGAACACGAATGCATAAACCCAGTAATAGCTGCCATTGGCCGACAGGTTTTTTACATACGCGGCGATGGGGCGGCCCGCAAGCAGTGTATCCCAAAGAAGCTTAAAGACAGCGCGAGGCATATCGGGGTGGCGAATGATGCTGTGAGGAGCTCCGTTCAGAGTTTCTCGAGTATACCCGCTGACGCGAACAAAAACATCATTGCCGAAAGTGATCACGCCACGATTGTTGGTGGTGCTGAAAAACAGTTCATCAAAGCCAAAGGGGCTTTCATTTTGATTGGGTGTTGGTCTTTTCATTTCTTGCCTCTAATAGTTTGATTTGAACACAACCTGTTAGGGACAACAAAAGACGAAAAAATAAACACGACCTGGAGGATGGAGACCCGACTTATTGCCGGTTCAATCCTTTGTCCTTTTCAATGGACAAGGCCCCCGCATCGGCCAGCGTTTGGAGCGCTCGGAGATCTGACCTGGATCGAGTGAAGTATTGACTCACCATGCAAGGGTTCCCATGGTTTAGATCCCTCACCAGCTTAAACAGCCCACCTGACTTTTTACCGGCGACAGTCACCCCACCAAAACTGAAGTAAACCACGCCTTTGGACGTCAAGCTGTGCTGCCACAGAATCAAAGAATTTTTACTGCGCAAACGGATCTTGGACTTTGCAGAAATCTCCACAGGTGCACTTGGGACGGTCTTAAACCCTTGCGATGAAATATGCTGCATCCAGGACTTTAAGAAGGTCTCTTGCAGTTCTTCGACACTTAATCTCTGCAAAAGTTCGATGGTCTGAAGGTAGGCTTTGGGAAGTTCGCTCACTTCGCCGGAATCGCTGTGCAGTTTCTTAAACTGAGTTGCCACCTTGTTACCGGCAGCGCCGCTTTTTTGTGCCAGCAGACCTTTTAAAGAATCAGAGATCATTTCCTTGTGTGGCTGATCCACCCAAACCCCCAGGCTCCAGGTGGCACTGAAGGATCCATCCGATTCCGCAATATGCCAGGCCGAAGAAGGCCAATAGGTCATGTCACCGGGGCGGGCCTCTAAAAGTTCGGATGCTTTTTTGTGTTTTTCATACTTAAACGCACGATCCAAGGAAGGATTCTTTTTCACATACTGTGGTTCCCACAGTCGGAACCGTTTAACCCCCGCAACTGGGAAGCTAAAGACCCCGCAGGAATCCACATGCACTCCAAATGGAGTTTTGCGGTAATTCCCCAAATACAAACCCATTTCCGAAAAGCGATTCGGGAACCCGACGTGACGATACAGCTCGTCGGTAAATTCTGTCAGCAGATGTTGCTTTTTGTGATTCACCTGCAAAAGCTCATCACAGACCAGGCAGTAGTCCGGAAACAGCGCTTTCATGCGCGCATGGTAGCCTAAAAGGGATTTGTCCTGTTTTTCAGGCAGAACTTGCAGGACGTCTTCTTCCTCTGCTTTAAAACCATCGATGAAAAACTTAAAACCCGTCGGATCGTTTAGTTTGCGGCAGCGATCTGCATACAAGACAAGCAAATCAAAAACTTCGGCGTCGGTTATTTCCAGAAGGCCGGATTTGACGTTTCTTAGAACCAGCGCTTTTTTCTCCCAGATATTCCGGGAAAAATTGCGCCAAAATTTTTTGTCCAACATCGTCTTCATGCCCGGCAGAGTCGTTGAGATCGCCGTCAGAGTCAAATAAAGCACCCCAAAAACATAAGCCCCCGACGAGGGTTTGTAAATTTGACCCGCGCGACGGAATGAACCGCATAACCCCTTGTGATTACCTAGGATTTATCATAAAAAGTCCACTCTGGAGAAGCCCCTCATGAACGCAGTCCCTGTTACATTTGAAGATCCCATTTTGACCATCGAGCTTAAGCGGGATGTCACCAAACACCTAAAACAGGGCCATCGCTGGATTTTCGCCAACTGCTTTGAAGAACGTCGGTCCATCAAGTCGGGCATTCATATTCTCAACTACAAAGGCGAGCCATTGGCTTTGGGGATCTGGCAGGGTGATACGCAGTTGCGTTTCCGCGTGCTGGTGTTGGCTGAAGAGCCGATCTTCCGCCGCAACAACATGAAACGCACCCTGGAGCTTTACTTTGAAAGCCAGTGGCGCAAGGCCGTGGAAATCCGTAAGACCTTCGATCTTTCTGTCACCAACTCCTTCCGCCTGATCAATGGGGAGGGGGATGGTTTCCCTGGGCTGGTGGTTGATGTTTATAACGACACGGCTGTGATCAAACACGATCACGCCATCATGGAAAAAACCTGGAACGCCAGTGCAATTGCAGAAAAGATTCAGGCGGATTTCCCTCAGGTAAAGTGTGTGTACCTGAAGCGCCGTAACGACGCTGATGAAAAAGGCACAAACATCGTGGGCACATTGGCGCCCGAGGTGCAGTTCCTTGAAAATGGAGTTCTGTTTGCCTCTAACATCCGTGATGCCGCCAAGACGGGGTTCTTCTTGGATCAGCGTGACAACCGCAAGATGATCCAGAACTTTGCCAAAGGTAAAACCGTTTTAAATCTGTTCAGTTATACAGGCGGATTTTCCATTTTTGCTGCCAAAGGTGGCGCCAAAGAAGTGACCAGTGTGGATATTGCCAAGGTGGCCATCCAGGCGGTCGCCAGAAACTTTGAAATCAATGGTCTGACAACAGTTCACCATGATATCGCCACCGATGCCTTTGAGTATCTGGAAAAGCAGAATGCCGAAAAGAAAAAATACGATCTGGTGATCACTGATCCGCCCAGCTTTGCTCCGAATGAAAAATCCGTCGAACAAGCCAAGGCTGCTTACACGAAGGTCTTTAGCAATTCGATCAAGCTGGTCAACCCCGAGGGGTTATTTGCGGCCAGCTCCTGTTCCAGTCATATCTCGACCCGGGATTTTATGGAAATATGCAAAGAGGCCTTTTCGCGTGCGCGCAAGAAGGGCACACTGGTATATCAAGGCGGGCAGCCGGTGGATCATCCCTATCCCATGGCGATGGAAGAGCTTCGTTACTTGAAGTTTGCCCTGTTCCGTCTGGATTAGTTGATTTTTGGGTTTGATTTAAAGAGGTTCATAAGTGGATAGCATCGCCAGTCTTCGTCAGGAAATTGATCAGGTTCATAAAGAGCTTCATGCGCTGCTGTTGCGCCGTCGTGAACTGACCATGGCGGTATGGAAGATTAAGCAAGAGCAGGGCTTGCCGTTTTTTAGCCCCGAGCGCGAAGAGCAGATTATCCAGAGCTTCGTGGCTATGCAGCCGCATCGGCCCAATGACCCTGCCTTCGAGGAACTTCTTAAGGGCGTCATGAATTCCATCTTAAGAGAGTATGAGAAATACCTAAAAGCTCAGTTTCCCACAAAATAAAAAAAGCCCCTGTTGATCTGTACCCCAAAAAGTGGACAGTTAAATAAAAGGGCCCTCTAAGTGAAACCTCGGCATTCTGCCGGGGTTTTTCCTTTTAAGCCCCATTGGGGACGTTCGTTATTGTAGTAGTTAATATAACGGTCTATCTCTGCTACCAATTCCTCAAACGTATGGCAACTTTGAAGATCCACTTCATCTTTTAAATGACCAAAAAAACTTTCTATAGGCGCATTGTCCAGGCAGTTGCCTTTTCTGGACATGGACTGGGTGACACCCCACTTAGACAAAAGATCTCGATACGTCTTGGATGTATAGTGACACCCTTGGTCCGAATGCATGATCAAACTCTCTGGCTTTCGGCTGAATAGGTCTTCCAGGCCTCGAATCGCAACGTGTAGTCCAGCTCCAGGAGAAACCGTATAGTGGACGATATCTTTCACTGCCAAGTCTTTTACGGCTGACAGATAAGCCCTGTTTCCTTTGCCATAGTCTAAGTAGGTAATGTCTGTTGAATAAACTGTGTCTTTCTTTTCAACATTAAATTGCCTGCTTAGGATGTTCGGACTTACCCGGTGTTCCTCACCTGATGCCCAGCCTTGCTTGTACTTATTCTTACGTCGGATAGTCGCCTGAAGGCCGTACTTCTTCATTAACCGTCTAATTTTCTTCAGGTTCATGTTGATCCAGAAGTGGCGTTGCAAAAGCATCTTTATTGTCCTAGCGCCGGCTTTACCCCTTCTATACGCAAAAATGATTTGCACCCATTCCGCGTCTGTTGTGATGACCTGGGGAGATGCTCTTTGGGCAAACCAGTAGTAATAGCCACTGGTACTGACTTGAGCCTGAGCGCACAGCCTGCTGAGACATAGATCAGGCCGATGATTGACCGCCTTGCTAATCAACGCGAACTTTTCTTGTTTGCGTATTTTGCCTCCAAGGCGCGGAGCTTTTTTAGGAAGTCGTTCTCCGCGCGAAGATAAGCGATTTCATCTTCTGCTGATTTAAGCTTTTTTCCCTTGGGTCGACCTGTAGACTTAGAACCTCGGCGGTCTTTCTTTAATCCACCTTCTTGGGTAGACATCTTTTCCCAACGCTGAAGGCACTTCTTGGCATAATCCACACCAAATAAGGATAGGTTAATACCAGCATCTTTAAAAATTTGACTAGGAGTTTGTCCCTCTTCCCGAAGCCTTAAGGCCCTAACCTTAAATTCGGGGGTATAGGCAACATTGGACTGCGTTACCTTTAGAACATTCGGATTCTTCTCAAGATCTCGGCGATCTCTTTCGGACAGTGAGCCCATGATCTGCTTCCTTTTTATACGAAAATACCCCAAAAATGGGACAGGGTCTTTTATTTTCCTGTCCGAAATTTGGGGTACAGATCATGTGGAGGGGCTTTTTTGCGAAGTTTACTTTTTACGACTTTGATATTCTTTTTCGCGTTGGAAGTGGCTTTCAGACAGGCCGTAACTTTCCACGTTCCCCAGATCCTTGATCAATGAATCCAGATCCTTCTTGCCACTGATAAAGTCCAAGTGCCCTTGGATCTTTGAAATCAGCTCGGTCCCGCGCTCTTTCAAAGCTTCATAGCGCACATATCCCAGCCCATGGGATTCCCAGTCCTTGATGTAACGAGCCGCCGACTGTGACGTTCCGTTGTACATGGTGTTGCGGCACTCTTGATCGGGCTTGATCTGATGCCAGTTGCCGAACTGGTCCTTCAGTTTGACCTGATGTTTTTCACAGGGTTTGCCACAGTCTTTGAAGCTGGTCCCTTTGGAAAGGAAGGCGGCAAACACACAGTGTTCCATATGGAAGCTTGGCATGTACTGGTAAGCGGTGACTTCAAAACGCTCGGCTTGTCCGGCCTGAATCAGTTCTTCCACCTGCACGTGATTCAGGTCATAGCCCAGGCACACGCTGGAAAGACCCTTTTCCAGAAGGTACTGAGCCGTCAGGTGATTGGTCACGTTCAGGCTGAAATCGCCCAGAATCTGACCAGTGTAGGAGTTGGCCTGCAAGTATTGCACAGCCCCCAGGTTGCGCGCCAAGATGGCATCGGGATTCAGGTTGAGCAGATGCTTCACATTGCGGTGTTCATTGGGTTTTAGAATACGTGTGGTGGCAATGGCGACTTTCATGCCTTGATCGCGCAGGACTTTCAAGCTGGGTTCGAAATCCAAACCGAATTCAAAGTCCAGGATCACCAGATTGATACCGGAGGTTTCAATTTCACCTGCGGCGATGGCTTTAGCCACGTCTTCGACTTGTTCTTTGTCGCGCAGAAGAAGATTTAGCTTCAATCCTGGCTTGGCTTTGGCCGCCACTTTATTGGCGTCAATCCAGCTAAGAACCTGCTCCTGCGGAGTGACTTCCGCATCAGCGCCGTTTTTAATGCGCAGATCCGTCAATTCTTTGACCAGCTTTTGGCGAAGTTCTTTGACTTGTTTGTTGGGAATAAACAGCGGTGTGGTTTCATCCAGTTCGCAGGCAAAATTATCACCTCGGAAGGGACTTCCCATCAGGGCAAACAGCTCTTCGCGCAAATCCAGGGAATTCAGCCCCTTGTTTTTGGCAGCTTCGCAGATGTTTTCAGAATAGCCTGTCACGGTGTTTTTGCCGTCAGAGTATTGTACTTTCAATGGCTGACCCAAAGAAGCTTCTGCGCGGATCGAAACTGGAACGCGCTTTTTTCTTTCCTTGTCTTCAACACTCAGGGCCACGTCACGCTTAAGGTCTTTATCGTGGTTATAAAACACACGAGCGCCCACAAACAGATTGTCCATGACGATGTCCCGTGAAAACTCCAGCGCAAAACGGCGCGGGGACAAAGTTTTGACGGCAAAGACGAATCCGCCTTTTTCCGCGCTTTGTCCGTTACGGTCTTTGTAAACCCAAAGAATTCCGTCACCGGCTTGAATGAAGTCCGCTTTTAAGCCCTGGGCGACCTTGTCGTCCGTGATTTCCACTTCCAGGGAATTCCCGTTCACACGCAGAACTTTTCCGAATTCAAACCCACGGTGCGCACTGAAGGTGCCTTCCACCAGTTCCTGGTGATTCACTCCATGGAACCAGCCGCTGTAAAAGCCACGGGAAAATGCCGTGGCCATTTGTTTTTTCAACAAGATAGGATTAGCCAGAGCCTGGTCGCGTTGTGCGGAAGTGATGGCGGCATCGAAACTGCGGGCGGCAGTGGCCACATATTCTGGCGTTTTTAGGCGGCCTTCGATTTTAAAGCAGTCCACACCTGCTTCCAAAAGACTTGGAACTTCGTTGATACCGCAAAGATCTTGCGGGGACACCAGGAAGGACTTGCCACCCAGATCACGCTTTTCACCGTCAACGTACATTTCGTAGTTAAAGCGGCAGCTTTGCGCACATTGACCACGGTTGGCAGATCGTCCACCGATGCCTTCAGAAGTAAAGCATTGCCCCGAGTAGCTGACACACAAAGCCCCATGAACGAAAACTTCGATTTCTTTTGAGGTGTTTTGTTTGATGGCGTGGATTTCTTTCAGCGAATTTTCACGTGCCAGAACAAAGCGCTGAATGCCCAGGTCGTCCAGCCACTGAATGGCTTCGGCATTGCTGATGCTCATTTGGGTTGAGGCATGCACGCGCTGGTGAGGGGCCATTTGACGAACCAGGCGCACCAAGCCCAGGTCCTGGATGATAAAGGCGTCGGGCTTCAGCGGAAGAATTTTTTCAAGGACTTCGACGGCCTTGTGCAGTTCGTTTTGGAAGACCAGAATGTTGAAGGCCAGATTCACTTTCACGCCATACAGGTGGCAGGTGTCGATGATCTCTTTGACCTCTTCGATCTGAAAGTCATAGCTGCGGCCGCGGGCGTTGAAGCCGGGGACTCCCATGAAGATGGCATCAGCACCATTGTGAATGGCAGCCATGGCCATCTCTTTGGTACCTACGGGAAGTAACAGCTCGGGACGTTTCAAATCTTGTTTTTCCATGCGGTGTTTTTAACGAAGGCGGGGGCTGGGCACAAGGGGAATTTCGCCGGGTAAAAGCGGGCTGACGGCGCTGGCAGTGTGAGACCGCCTTAAATCCCATGACGTCAGGTCTAAGTGCCTGAATTGTCATGGGATTTATTCAAGTATTCAAAAGACCTTGAGGGGTCCTTGATTAAGGGCGACTTTTTTTAGCTGTCATTTTTTTGATCAGCTCTTTCATACTTTCAATTTCTCTTTGGACTTCCTTGGGGATGTGAGTTCCCGAAGAGCCTGTGAAGGCCATCTGAATCAGGTCCTGATACTCGGTCAGGCAGGCCGGAGCGATCTTGGATTCAGGGTGTTCCAGGACACATTGTTTCAGATACAGCTCGGGCATGGAGTAAAGGGCTTCTTCTTCGTATCGTCTTTCACAGAAGGACAGCCAGTAAAGAATTTCGGGCTTCAGCGGGGTGTTGGGATACTGCTCAAGATACTTGTACAGAACACTGGAAACTCGCAGATAAGCCAGCTCCCGGTCTGTGTTCATCTCAAAATCACCTGAAAGTTCTTTTTTTAGATTCGTCTGAGCGAACTTGCGCAGTTCATTACTTTGTTTGTCGTTAAACTCCGGATAGGGCAGGGATTTGATTTTTTCTGCGGATTTTACCAGATCCTGCATGCGGTTTTTAAGGAACTCTGGCAGCTCTTTGTTACCCAGATCTTTTTGCAGACTTTGGATCAAGCCCGGAAGGTCCCTTTTGACACGGGTGAAGTAGTACACTTTTCTGGAAAGGGCTTGTTCAGCATGTTCAACCGAAGGATCATTTTTGGGGAAACCAGCAAGAACTTCAGAATATATCGGCAGCGCCTTGTCAAAGTTTCGCACAATAAACAGGAACTCTGCTTCATCAAATGGCTTGCTCAAGAAACGGTTTTTATCAGAAAAATCAAATTTGGTGGAAGAGCTGGGAAGCTGTGTATGACAGGACATGCACACACTCAGCGTAGAGCGAAGCATCCATAAAGAGTAGTCTTTGTTACCCACTCGATAAACGATCTCGGCTTCTTTGAGCTGTTGATTCATCGCCCGGCCTGAAATGGCGAAGCCGGAATTTTTGATTTTACCTTCGTGAGAGATCTTTTCACTTAAGCTCACCATGTTTTCCAGGGATTTTTGAATCACGGGTGCATTCTTAGGGTCACGATAGTCGTCTGCGGAAACAATAAAAGGTTTTAGCGTATAGATTTCCTGAAGCATCTGATCCATGTAGGGTTTGACTTCGGCTTGAGCCTGCAATGAAAGAGAAGTGATTAAGAATAAGAAGAATTTTCCAGCCATGGGCCCTCCGGTTGTATCGCATTCATTACATAGGCTTCATAACTTGGTGGCAAACTAAAAAATGTCTTCTTGTTTGTTCTCCAACCGGGGCGGTTGCGGGTTAACAGGCTGTTCTTGTGATTTTAAGCAGCTACGTCATTCTTTGTTCGAGATTTTCCGGGTTCACGATTCAGAATCACAGTTCAGACAAAAGTATAATTGAACCTAACGGAAAGGAATGAAGATGCAACGTCCATGGTCTCAACGAATTTTAGCTTCTATTTTGGTCCTTCAGGCGCCTTTGTTGGCCCAGGCTGAACTGAGTCCTTACACCAGTGGTGCCGAGCGCAGCGTACTGAATCCTTATGCCGCCTTTGAAGGCGTGGGAAGGGTGGCGGATATCACCCGTAAAACGGGTGGGGCTTTGTACCGTCTGGAGCTGGCCAAACCACTGCCTTTAACGTCTTTGCGCATTAAATCCAAGGCGGGGAAGGTGAAGATTTTAGGCGTGACGATGATGACTGACAAGCAAGAGCGCATCGTTATTAAGAGCTTTACGAACGTGAGCTTGGCTGAAGCGGATCAACCTCTGGCTTCGGAAGTTTTAAGCTCCACTGCGGGGATTGCGATGATCGAAATTCAGGCAGAGGCCATGGGAGGCAGTGCTTCGCTCGAATTAACCGCTGTTTCCAGTCTCGAAGCGCCGCAGTTGTCATTGCGGGATGATTTTTCTTGCAGCAAAAAGTTTGACGCGATTTTGAAAGAAAAGCTAGATGTGGTTCAAGTTTGGGCAGGTCGAGCCGAATCCAGTGCGCCAGATTCTTGGCAGGAAAAGTATGCAAGCAAAGAGTTCACCAAATATGTGAACGACTTTATCACCACCTTGAAAGAGTCTAAAAACTCTGTGGCTTCTACGGAATACACTTTGACGCTGTTAAACTTCTTCACTGAACGCCATAACTCCAGCCGAGTCGGCAGTGCCGCAGAGCAGGGCTATAAATCCATGGCGACAGAGACCTTTGAAGTCTTTTTGGCCTCTTTCCAAAGCCAGCAGACCTGCCGTGTGGTGTCCAGCGAGGCGTTGATTGAAATCACCGTGGATTTCCAGAAAAAGCAGGAAGCCAGCAAACCTGACAGCCGGGCTCGTAAGATCTATGAGATGATGATCGGAAAATTGGGGAAATTCATCCCGACCCAGTATCGCAAAGAGCTGGCGACCAAAAATCTGACGTTCCGTCAGGCCGACAATGAAGGATATAAGTTCTATAAGCAGTTTGCCGCCAGCAAGCCTGAGAGCATGCTGAAAGGAACTTATCAGGAAATGAGTGCGAACGCCTATGCGTTGGCGGAACAAGCCCTGATGAAAGAGGTCAAGGAACTGGACAATGAAAGAACCTATCAGCTGATCGTGGAATTCCAGGCCAAATACAACGACCCGGCCAATTATCCCCAGGAAACAATGATGAAGTATCTGGTTATCCTGTCTGAACACAGCTCCTTCTTAAGAAGTATGATGCCAAAATAAAAGATGCAAAGCTTAAGGCGTGATCCTGGGATCACGCCTTTTTTTACCGGATCTTTTGCGCCAGCCATTTCGGCACAAGGTCTTTCCAGGACTTGCGTGCGGAAATGCCACGTTTTTCCAAATAGGCGATAATGGCTTTGTTATCATAGCGTCTGGCAGCTTCGATGCAGTTCATGTCATCAAAGAAAGACTTCAAAAA
Source organism: Bdellovibrio sp. HAGR004 (assembly GCF_055397015.1). Lineage (NCBI taxonomy): Bacteria > Pseudomonadati > Bdellovibrionota > Bdellovibrionia > Bdellovibrionales > Pseudobdellovibrionaceae > Bdellovibrio > Bdellovibrio sp. HAGR004. The sequence goes on from NZ_AP029176.1 coordinate 1,244,431, forward strand.
CGGGTCGGCCTTGTGTTCCAGAAGATACAGGGCAATGTTCGTGTGCCCAGCCGCAATCGCCGCCACCAGTGGTGTGGCTAAAATTTCGGGATGTTGATAGTTCGGATTCACATCGTGTTCGATATGATAGCGTACCAGCTCGATATTTCCATTTTGCGCAGCCAGATACATTTCTTTCCAGTCACCAGCAGACATCAGATCCCCTTGATTGATGGTTTCTCTGGAGTCTAGCATTAGGAATGGTGATGGCTAAAGTATTTTGAGGTGAGTCAGACAGGGCCGGGTTCCCCCGGCCCATTTATTTAGTGGAACAAAGGGAACCCGTAGGTTTCTTCAGCCAGGATATTCAGATATCGGGCTGCGACGGCTTGTGGAATCTCCGTTCCGCTGTTCATTTTTCCTTGGTATTCGACGATCAACTGGAATCTTTGTTCGATGTCCATCATTTTGACTTCGCGTTTCAAGGCCTGTTCGGCAGCGACAAAGGCATAGGCACTCATGCTTTTGCTGGTGTCTTTCAGGAAATCCCCGTCAGGGGCGGCCAGGTACATTTTGAAGTACTTGGATCCCTCTGTGTCGGCATCGCGGAAATTAAGGTTCGCAGCGATAATTTCCTTGCGATATTGCTCGGACGCAAAATCACGGACTTTGTTCATGATTGTGGTGAATAATGGACGAGCTTTTCCATCGGCAGGCATGGCTTTGAGCTTTTTGTTAAAGTCCATCGACACGCTTAGCAGGACGTCGCTTGGATAGCGGCGGCATGGAAGTTCGTTTTGAATTGCAATCACCAGCACATCATACGTGGCCGTCAGCAGATCCTTATAAGCGGGCTCTGAAACACCCCCTGAACGAACGGCATTGTACTGATCCGCAAAGAAGTTCATCAGTGTGATCAGGTAAGCATGGGACGTATAGCTGCCAGCGGTGTTCATGGTGGCAACAAAGTCTTTGACCTGCTCTTTAAGCTGATTGCCTGCAAACTTTTCCTGAACGGATCCGGGGGCACTGGATTCAGCACGTTTCACCCACAGTTGCACCGGGTCCAGTTTGTCCTTCAAAAGGGCGTCGATGTTTCGTTTGCACGAGAACGACGGGATGCGATTGCCTAAGGTTAGCCTTGGGGCTTCTTTGGTCGAGAAGGCTTTGATTTCCAAGGCGGCTTCTCCTCCCATGGCTTCGGCCAGAACCTCGATGCCCGTGATGTTAGCGGCGGTTTGGAACATCTCTGAACTCATCGGGGCTTGCGTTTCATCCAGATTGACACCAACGAACTGACGGACTTGCACCTTTTCATTCTTATCCGTGACCAGAGCGACAGAGTAAATTTTCATACGGCCTAATTTGGATTTGGCCTCCAGGCGCACCAAGGGCAAAGACTTGATCAAATCCAACCGATACAGATCCCCACCGCGATCGCGGGTGATCTGATCAATGCGACCGACGCCTTCATAGAGAGGGGATTGCGGAGGCTCTGTCGGGCGGTTGGGAGGTGCAGGTGGTTTGGGCAATTCTGACTTGGGCGGCTCCGGTGCCGCGAAAGCTATTTGTCCATGAACGAGCAAGGCGAGAACAGCAAAACGTAAATACATGTTCGAACTCCTTTCGAATAATTGCATTCTAATTTCGTACTTCCTTTGTTGAACCTATTCAATTTACAGATTATTCACCTTTGAACAGACCGCGCAGAGAACCTTCGATGTTTTTGTTTTGTCCGTACAAATCTGTCACAAATCGTACAACTCCGTCTGAGCTCATCATCGAAGTCAGATAAGCAGTGTACACAATTGTTTTCTTGTAGCTGGGAACGGCGATCTCGGTGGATTTGGTGACGATTTCTCCTGGGCGGGCCATCATGGCAGCAATGAGTTTGCGATCCCATGGCGTGTCTTCCAGCAGAAACTCGGCTAAGTCCAAAGGTTTTTCCAGACGAATGCAGCCTGAGCTGAGTTGTCGACTGGGGGTATCAAAGAGTTCCCTTTGATTGGTGTCATGCAGGTAAATGGCAAACGAGTTTGTCAGATCAAACTTTAAAACACCCAAGGCATTCCCCAAATGAGGAAGCTGGCGAATATTCACATCAGGCTCTACGCGTCCTGCGGCGATGCCCTTCCAGTCGATTTCTGTCGGGTCCATGCGGCGACGGAAGTCTTTGGACCAGGCTTCATAGTGGTGCGAGTTGAAGTATTCGCGGATCTGTTCGCTGTTAAGATTGGCCAGATCATTGACTTTGTCTTCATAGAAAATTGTCGGTGGCACCACCCAATACGGGTTGATAATGACTTTGACAATTTCGTCTCTCATCGTTGGTGACTTGCGGCTGGGGCGACCATTGACAGTGCGGAAGCTCATAATTCGCGGCCACTGGGTGGATTGATCCATCAGGATGAAATAGGACATCGCCAGATTCACAAAGATATAGCGGTTTTCAAAGTACTGAGGGAACCACCGCATCTTTTCCATGTCGACCTGCAATTGGCGGACTCGGTCCATACAAGACACGGTAAGGAAAGCCCAGACTTTGCCATTTGGAGAAATAGCCCCGTCGGGATTGATTCGCATATTCCATTGAATATCCGTGACGGCATTGAGAAGATCACCGTCAAAGCGGTCATCCAGCAGTTTAAACTTATATCCAAGAAGAGCCAGCCGTTGTTTGATTTCCCTGATCACGGGATGCTGGGAAAAAAGTCTTAAGGTTGTGTTGATCGGAGTGATGGGCTGCCACTGTCCGCTCAAGCAGGAGGGATATACCTTTTCCAGAGCTGACTTGACCGCCAGATACGGCGCATTCTGGGGAGATATAAGGTCCAGCAGACGACTGGGGTCTTCAGCTGCAGTCAAAATAACGACTTGCAGTTGTTTGGGGGTCAGAAAGTCTTTCTGTATGAATTTGATGTCGCGGCCGGCACTTTGGGGGTTGACGCTACCCAGGTGGACCTCTTTTAACAGGCGCAGAAAAGCTTGGTTCGCCAAGGGGCGAAGTCGGGTGGTGTTGCCGGAATTGAGCAGCGACTCCATCGCATCAGTCCAATAGGACTTTGGATTCACCCCGTGGCGCCAGGCATTCATACTGGCCTCACGAAGACTGCGCAGGTCCATCTGGTTTAACAAGGTGTTGTAGTCTGCAGCTGCCTGAAGGTGAAGTGGGGAGCGGACTTCCTCAGAAAAAGCCCCATTGCAAACCAACGTGGGCAGAAGGAAAGCCAGGGTCGCAGAAAGCCGTGCTGTAAACATGGTGGGTCTCCTTTTTTACTGAACTCCCATTTTTTACATAAACGAGATGCGCGAGAATTGAAAAGGATCCAACTGTATAAAGTCAGGAAGAATCACAGGATCGTGGTCGGGTGTCCAAGTAAAGTACAGTCTGACCTCAGAGAAGGTGAGGCAATACGCCTCACCTTAAGATGGTAAAACTAGATACCGGTTCCGTAGAGTCTTAGAAGAATGTTGCCTTCGCTGGTCTTGATGGACATTTCACCGTAGTGGTCACCTGTAGCTGTCGGGGCAAAGTAAATGTCGATCAAACAGTACTTCCCGGCTTCGACGGTGGCACCGCAGTTGGTGGTGGCGGCAAACATATCACCGAAAATCAGAAGTTCGTTGATGTTTAAGTTCCGATCTGGCGGGGCGTTGATCCCAATTTCCGCCAGAGCTGTTTGATTAATAGGGACTTCACCATATTCCAGGCTCAGATAGTCAATGTCAGTCGGAGATATATTAATTCTGTCATTGGCATACCCGGGCAGAGCCAAGAGAGTTGTGAGGAAAAAGGCTGCGAGTGCTTTCATAGGGCCTCCTTTATGTTCTTATTCTAAGAACAAGCGGGCTCCTTCGCAGCATGCATAGAAACAACGGTCTAGTCTTTCGCGGACGGGGGACGTAGATCTTCCACTTTGACCTTGTTCTGGCGGTGCGCCTTGGGGGTCTTGGATTTTTCTTCGTAGAAATCTCCGTGGAAGTTGCGCATGGGGATTTGATCCAGTTCCTTGATGAATTCGTAAGCTTTGATCAGTTGATTCTTAAGATTCAACAGTGTCTGCCTCATTCCATGATCTCCGTTATGTGCTGAATCACAGTTTAAAGGCAGACCCTAAATCTTTTGTGGAATTCTATGGGAAACCCTGAAATCTGGACAGCCGTTGAGCTTTGGGAAGGAGGTTCAGAGGTCTTCTCATTTCTGGAAGGTCCAGGGGGCACCTTCTAAAGATATTTGTCGGCAATCTTCTGGAGTGTGCCGTCTTTCTTCATGTCTTCCAGAGCTTTGTTTAAAGACTGAATCACCACCTCGGGGGTGCTGATATGAAACGCCATCCAATAGTCCGTCGCGTACATGAATGCCAGTCTTTTGTATTTGATGTTCCAGCGTTTTTCATAGGTTTTCTGGCTGCCGTCAGTGACGATGTCCAGGTCGATGCGGCCTTTTTTAAAGGTCTCCATGCGCTCATCTTCACTGCGATAGATGCTGACTTTGAAGCCCTCTTTCTGCAGAACCTGAATCGGGTAGTCATCAAACTGACCGCCGACGGAATACTTTTTAAAACTGCGATAGTCCTCGGCAGGTTTGAAATTCGAAGTGCTCAGTGCCGCCAGATAAACGGAATCTTTTGCGATGGGCCCCACCCATTTAAAAAGTTTTTCGCGTTCCTCAGAGCGGGAGGTGGAAAAGACATAGTGCTTCCTCTTTTGGAGAGCTGCGCTGTAGGCCCGCGCCCAGGGCCACAGGGTGAGTTCCGTTTTTAATCCGGCTCGTTTGAATGCCTCGCGCACCACGTCGGTGGAGTAACCTTGAATCTTATTGTTTTCAAGATAGTTAAAAGGCACGAAGTCTTCGGTCATGCCTTGATAGACGATGTCTTGCATAGGCTGACTTTTCCATTTGGCCAGCACCGTTTCGCAACCTAAAAAGACCGGCAGAAGAATAAGTAGCGGTTTGAGGCAAAGACTCAAAGTTCCACTGCCTTAAAGCGAGCCATCGGGGCCATACGCGCTTTGGTTAATACCAGCATCCCTTCGCTGAGAGAATAATTGTCGATACTTTGTAGGATCTCGACGAAGTTATCTTCTGTTGGCATTTGCAAACAGAACTTTTTCGTGGAAGCCAGTTTCGAAATAAAAAGACGCTGACCGTCCTTGGCCTCAAAGGCGCCAGTAAAGGCATTGCATCCATCGTTGCCATTCACGCGACTGTCACCACTATTGAATTGAACATAGACTTTTTGCGCATCCGCAGAGGCGTATTTCACTGGATGTCCCATCAGTTCGACAAGTTCCCAGCGAATATCCTTAAATGCAGCAGGGGTGGATTCCTGGGTCATTGCAGAAACCTCCGCTTCCGTGTCTGTGGTTGCGCAACCGAAGAGAGATGAAAGAATCAAGGGCAAGGTGCAGAGGATTTTTTTCAAGGAAGATTCCTTTCTGTCGGTTCTTCGCCGACATCCTTTATTTCTGTAGCATCGGTGGCAATTTCCCGGGAGAAAAGATCCAGGGCTGATTGACCGACTTGTTTTGTATCATAGCGCGTGTACCAGCCGACGGCAACAGCCCCCGCAATGGGAATCCATCTGGAAATGCTGGCTCCCAGCATCCGCTGAGTCACCCGTAAACCAAGGCGCTCACAGACGCGTTCGATCGTTCGTAAACTGGTTCGGCGTAAGACATAGCGTTCACCCACCCGGACTACTACGTCACGCAAAAGCTGACTGGCACCGTGTTTAAAAAGACAAAACAGCAGAGCTTCGCGGGTCAGATAACCGGACTTGCCGTGAACGGCGGCGATATCCGCCACCATCTGTGCTTGAATACGCCAGATCGCCAGTAAATCCGGAAGAATGGTCAGCATGCCCAACGGGCCTGGGGGGATGGCCAGGGCTCCGGAAACTCCTGCGGACTTCCACGCGGCCATCTTGATAATGTCTTGGGAGGCTTTATAAGGGTCCGAAGCGGGGGAGAGTTGCGACGAGGGGGCGGCTGTGACCAGGTCATAAAGCGTGCTTGCAACCTTGGAAGCGTCTGATTTTTTTGTTCTCACGGCAGACCTCCTGATGCCGTTATTTTATAAAAAAAGCCGGTGGAGGTCCACCGGCTTTACACAATCATTTTAAGACAATGCCTTTTATTTGTTGTAATAGACTTTCAAGACCACACGACGATTTCTTTGGCGACCGGTGGCGCTGTCGTTCGATGCAATGGGGCGAGATTCCCCGTACCCGATGGCCTCGATGTCTTTTCTGTCCAAGCTGAGCTCTTTGCTCAGAATATCCTTAACAGCTTCAGCACGTTTGCGGCTGAGTCGTTGGTTGTAATCATCACTTCCAACGGAGTCCGTGTGCCCCTCTACAATCAATTTCTTAATCTGAACCTGTCGCAGGTTCTGCAGATTTTTACGTAATTGAGCCAAGGAGGCATCCGTCAATTGTGCCTTGCCCGAGACAAATTCCAGATTGGATAAATCAATGGCTTTGTCCTCTTTGGGAGGCTCAATCACTTTGATGGTGGACTTGGCGGTCCGTCCTTGGTGATCGGTGACCTGAATCTGGACGGTCTGTTTGCGTAGGGGAGCTTCATAGAAACCTGTTTCCTCCATGGAGCCTTGACCGCGAAGAAGGCTGAAGCGATAAGGCGCCTCGCCACCTTCAGCCTCCACCTGCACGGAGGAACCTGTGTAGACCTCATAGCTTTTTTGCGTGAAGCGCAGCGGACTGCGAACTGTGGTTTCGCGGATGGTGACAGTGCGGGTGACAGTACGGCCGAAGCTATCGCGGAACTCAAGACGGCTGAAGCCCGGTTGATCTGAAGTAAACTCGCAGGCACTGTTCAGACTTCCCGGTCCTTCCACGACCTGGCAGCTTTCGATCTGCACATCACCTTCGGCATAGTATTGAATCCATTCAAAGGTGTTGACGACTTTGTCATCAGGTACAATCACAAATGCTTTTTCGACGGTTTTTTCTCCGGACGGAGTGCTGTTTGCGCCAGGCTTCCAGTAGTAGACCAAACCAGCAAAGACACGATAGGCCGGGGACAGGGTTTTGACTCCAGGTTCAACCGTGGCGCCCCAGTCAAAATTCAGATTCTTATACCAGCGGTGTTTAAGCCCCAGCAATAGGTCCAATGAAGAGGCGTCCACGGCATCTTTGTAAGGCTCTTTGTCCAGCGGATAACTGGAGAACGCTTCGAACACCCAGCGGGCGGTCGAGGAAAACTTGTCAGATATTCCATAGGACACCGTCAGTTGGCTTTTCAAAGGGAACATGTGCGCATCAGCTGGCGTGTCTGTGGGATTTCTGATGCGGGCTCCAACGTTGACGGATTGAATGCGGGTGGCTTTGGACCAACTGTAGGCGCCTTCAAGGTTAAAGATGGGAAGTGAGTCTGTCCCCGTGTAGGGGCTGTTTTCCAGGAACGGGAAATCCACGGACCCCAAAAGTGCCCAGTGTGTGTCTTTGCCCGATGCGGAGGACCACTTGAATCCGGGACGGAAGCTGTGAATGCCTTCAGTCAGGTTGACCCGAACCCCGTCTTGTTCCTTGGTGGAGTGACTGAGCAGCACAGGCATCTGCAAACTGAACTGCAGGTTTTCAGAAAATCCGTAAGCCACGCCGAAATCATACTCGAACAATGAATCTTCATAATCAATGCGGTCTTGCGCATTAAGGGTTTTATAAACCAGCAGGTGATCTTTGGCAAAATTCAGATAGTTGCTGAAAACAAAATAGCCCTGCGGCAGCGGGCGGGCCGAGTGGACAGAGATAAAGTCCAGACCATCAGTATTTGGAGAGAAAGTTTGCATATCCCCCAGAACATTGGCCATCGCCGAAAGGGGAAACAACAGAGAAAGAAGAGCCGTCGTCATGCGCATGATGCTGATCCTTTGAAGTAATCTGACTTTTATCTTTTCAGATAGAAGTCCTTCAGAGCAAGAAGGAAAACCATGGAGCGGCTCATTTTGTTTTCCGTTGTGTTGGGAACGTTGCGAAGGTCGGGGGGGCTAGAGCAGATATCTTTGTTTAATACGGGAGCACACTTGCTCCAGAGTCTGGCTGTAGTCCCCGAGGTCTTTGACAATCAGGTGAGCGTGTTCTTTAGAGGGCTCCACGAACATGTTATGCATGGGGCGAACCTGAAGTTCAAACTGCTTATGAACCCCCTCAGGTGTGCGACCGCGTTCATGCACATCGCGATTCAGGCGGCGTTCAAAGCGCAAGGTTTCCGGGGTGTCAAAAAAGATGGCCTCGTCCAGTTCGGCGCGGACTTCGTGGGAATGCAGGATTAAGATTCCATCGACGATGATCACTTTTTTGGGCTGACCAAGCAGGGTTTCTTTTTTTCGTGAGTGGGTGACAAAGTCATAAATTGGAACATTCACGGCAATGCCGGATTTCAGCAGACGCAGCCCCTGCGCCAGCAGGGTGAAGTCCAGCGCCTCGGGATGATCAAAGTTCACCGAGCCTCCGTCCCCGTCAAATTTCGCCGATTGGTCGATGTAGTAATTGTCCTGATACAGAATCGTGCAGTTGGCTTCGCCCAGCATCTGTTGCAGTTCTTTGGCGAAATAGGTTTTTCCGGAACCGCTGCCACCGGCAACACCTATGATATGTGGTCTTTGAATCATGACAAAACCCCTGTTGAACCTTCGCAGTTTCGGTATTTTAGCTGTATTTTTCAACAGGGGCGTAAGGGGTTTGCAGTCTTTGCAGGACTGTCAAAACTGTAAACGAATGACTCGGTCTTTCTTCTTTTTGTGGGTTAAGCCGGTTGGTTATAAAGCCAACTTAATGCGTATTTAGAGTTCAAGTACCCGCACTTTTGCATGATTTTTAAAGCAAAGTAGCTCATGTCTTTGTAGCCATATGCCACCCATTTTAAGGTTTTTATAGCTCGATTTATGCCCTCCGACACCCCAGAAGTTAGACGATGAACAAAGTACGCCGTAAATTCGGGTCTATCTAGAAGGCTCCAAAAGTACTTAGCTAAATACTTTGCTCCAATCATTTCGCTCCACTCATAGCACAAAGTAAGTTCATTCATGGCATCATCTGGAGTTCCACAAATATCGAACATCCTGTGAAAGCGCTCTTTGATCATCTCAAGCTGCCCAACAATTCTATTTTCTCCCATGACCTTCATAATGAGCTCCCTATCATGCGTTGATCTGTTATTCGCTTTGGTGATGTAAAGGTATTTATACTTTCCGCTGAGATAGCCGTGGTCGGAGATCTTTTGTGTTTTAGTCCAGACCTCTCTTCGCTCTTGGTTCAGAGTCTCGTTGAAAGACTGAACTAAGTGAAAACGATCCCAAACAATATCTGCAGTTGGGCAGTACTGCCGGACACTCTCAGCATAGCCACGATGTTGATCGCAGGTGACGACTTTGATGCGTTGACAGGCCTCTGGGCCGATCATTTCAAAGAAGGTGTCCAGAGCTTCTTTGCGTCTGGAAGTACTGACCCAGATTACTTTGTGAGTTCGGTGATCAATTATCACAGTTAAAAACAGATCATCTCGACCTTCCCCCTCTTTGAGTTGGGCAGTACCGCGAGCGTAAACTTCGTCAACAGAGATATGAGTGACTTCGGGAATGGAGTATCCCTGCAGCAGCCTCTGTAAAATATGTTTGTCGACTTTATAGCAGGCCATTTTATCGACAGATTCAAGTTTTGAGACTTGTAAGACCGTTGTAACCTCAGAAAGGCGACTGATCCACCAAGCTAGTTCCATCGTGATATGTGGGCTTGTGGGGCAAAGAAAGTCAATCCACTCACTGCGAACTTTTTTACAGTTATGGCACTCTCGTTTTTCTCGAAAAAATCCTACAGAGACAGTCCACCCGAATGCTCTAAGATGTTTCGCAGAAACCCAGTATCGATCATGCATGGCCCCAAGTTCTTCTCCACAGACATTGCAAAGTCGTTTCCGCGAGGTTTCAGACTCTAAAATTAGCTCCATGTGTTGTCGGAAACGAAATTCTTTGATGTCTTTAACAGAAAATCCTTGAAAGGATCTGAAACAATGAGGAATGTACATCTGAAGCCTCGGCTCTTTGTGTTGTCGTATTGATATTGCGTAGTAACAAAATCAAAACAGACAAATGCACAGAAAGCAGGGGCTTTTTTATTTTAGCGCGTAGGCTGTGGGTAAGTGCCTTTAAAAAGGGATCTCCGGCAGGCAGGATGCCTGCGCCCGCCTACTGGCGGGCAAGAAGCCGGCTGAGCCTGGATGGCGTATCCCGTTTAAAGGGACTTATCCACAGCCGACCCACTTATTTTAGAAAGATCCCGAATGACTTAGTAAATCAGCGGCTGTGGCGTAGAGGAGTCTATCGGGTTATTCACCCCCAGTTCACCTTCCTGGCCCTCACCCCAACACCAGAGCTTTCCACCATTGGAAATTGCACATGTGGTTCCTGATCCGGTGGAAATGACCGAGGCGGGCAAAGCTTCTGCAGGCATATTCACCTGTGTTGGAAGGCTGACGGCCGAGGTCAGAGTTCCCACTCCCAAGCGACCGTTGGTGTTTAGCCCCCAGCATTTGATTGTTCCCATGGTGGTTACACCGCAGGTCATTTGTTCTCCGGCTGAAATCTGGGAATAGGAAGTCCCACTGTCGATCACCGTCGGGGTTGTGACGCTTCCAGAGGTCACACCGTTACCAAGGGCGCCAAAGTCGGCGCCACCCCAGCACTTCAGAACGCCACTGGTGGTGACGGCACAGGTGTGCATACTTCCGACGGACACTATGGAATAGGTTGTTCCCACATCAATCGCGGTTGGTGTGTTGTAGTTGGTGACATTGCCGGTGCCAAGCTTGCCATAGGTGTTCGTGCCCCAGCATTTGAGTTGTCCGGTATTAGTGATTCCACAAGTGTGGCTCGATCCTGCTGAAATCTGATTATAGGTCACACCCGCGTCGATTGTGATGGGGCTGGTCTTGAAGACCGTGGTCCCGTCACCAAGATTCCCTGAGATATTATCACCCCAGCACTTTAAGACGCCCATCGTGGTGATGGCGCAGGCTGAGCTGTTAGCGACCGACAGGTTGATAAAGTAGTCGCCGCCGGTGACCGGCGCTGGCAGATCGTGAAGGGAGGTTGTGCCGTCACCGAGCTGACCTTTGGTGTTCATCCCCCAGCATTTGACTTCGCCAGCATGGGACATGCCGCAGGAGAAATCATAGCCCATCTTAACATAGCTCCAGTCGGTGCCCGCGGGGGCAATATGTTTAGGGATGTTTTGTTGAGTGCTGACGGGATATCCTAATCGTCCTCCGCTAGGGTTCCCCCAGCAGAAGGATCCCATCATGGACTTGGCACAAACGCCGTTAAACCCAGAGACAAATACGTTTTCTGAGCCATTGGCAAAGGGGCCACGAACATTGATCGTATAGCTTCCGGCTTGAGTCAGGCTGGAACTTACCCCCAGGGTCAGAGCCTGAGGTGTGCGTGCTTTAAGAAAGAATGGCACTGAATATTGACCCGCAGCCAAGCTGACGGAGCTGACGGGGTAAGAGCAGGCGCTGTCTGAGAAGTATTCGGCAGAGGAGGAGGTAAACTGGATTTCTAATGGGGATGGAGCCAGCACGGCAGTGTGCTGATCATTCACCAGAATGGCTTCGAAAGGGGAGTTGTAGCAGAAATCACGAGTTGGTCCGTCGCTGTGCCCCCGCAATTCCAGTTTCGAAGGTGTGTTGGTGCCGCCGCCACGATAGATATTTTGAGTCAGCGAAACGAAGCTCGCACCTGACAAAGTGATGCTATTTTGCCCCGCAGTCCCCGTGCTTTTCACCCACACCGCTGTTGAAGAGGTATAGGAAGGGATCGTGATGGACGTTTGCGCAGCTCCCGAACAATCGGAAGTGCTGTAAACAGAAAGACCCGCTCCGGGGGCGAGAGTCACGACACCGGGACTCATGGCATTATCGGGGCTGTTGCCTGCATCAATGTAGCGACGAGTTAATTTAAATGGATAACAGAGATCCGGCAAAATAGACCGAGCCCCTTGAAGCTCAACCCCTTTCAGGCCGGAATCGACAATTTGATAGGTTTTTGTTTGAGTCTGCAAGACCACAGCAGAGGAGACATTGGTGATGCTGATTTCCAGAGGGCCTGGAGTGTCGGGGGCACGGAAGACAACGTCTTTAAAGTTTTGACCGGCAGCAATCGTGGAAGTCGGACTGGTGCCCAGCATCTGGTGACATTCGTCGTAGCTTTGGTAAATGCCAACTTGGGTCCCATTCAGGGATAAAGAGAACTGAGTGTCTGTGGGAAGAACACCATGTCTATTTTGATCGTCAGAAAGAAAGACACCCACGCTAGTGCAAGCTCCCAGAACATAGGTGTTGGCCGGGAACCAGTCTTTGCTGCTGGTAATGCGTGTAGGAATGCTTGCGCCTGGATTTGAAGGGCCGTCCTCCGGGAAATCAGGACCCCGGCAGCTATCAAACCATTTTTCTGAATCATAAGTGATGGGAATATCGACGACGGTGGTTTCTCCGGCACGAAGTTTCATCCCTGCCTTGGATCCCAAAACATAAGGACGTGACAGTCCGTCACCGAAGCCCGCGGATTTAAAGTCTTTGCATTGTCCGTCAGGAGCATAAAAGCCGATCACCAGGAACTCGCGGCTGTCCCCGGAAGGAACTTCCATGGTCAGTTCACCACCAGCAGGAACTCCGCCGGTCCAGGGACCTACGTTGCGCGCCGGTGCTGAATTGTCGTCGCGTGCGCAGGTGTTTCTGCGAAGAGCCTCTTCCGGCCCAGTGACAGTGACAAGATAGCAGTTGATTGGAGCAGAACCCGTAAATCCAGTGGGGATCGGTCGACCGTCCGGTGTCGTACCGCCAGAGGTGGCAAAGGCTTCAGCTTTTGAGGCTAACGATTGTGCGGAGGGAAATTGAATGCGCACTTTGGAGGAATCCTGCAAAGACAGACGATCACATCCTGAGAGCCCGACAAGAAGCCCCAACATCGGAAGAACGGAATAATTTTTCATGTTTTACTTGTCGGCTTTTTGATAAGTCTTCTAAATGATCAGGGGAGCTTGAATAATTCTTAAGCTCGAGATGTTGTACCGAAATAGCGCAAAAAGATGTCAGTTGTGACATGATTAGAGAAAGGTCCAGTCGAGGCCTGAGACCTCGGTCCAAAAGAGAGACAACTGACAAAGTATTTTTTTAATCCAAGAATTTCTCATCTAAAATGAAATCATATTTAACAGCAGGGATGGATATGAACGTAAAGGCTGCGTCTTTAAATACGGTGGTGGGTTTATTTGTCTTGGGACTTGCGGTGCAGGTCTCTGCCGCAGAAAAAATGTATGGTGTCTTTATGGTCGTCAAAGGGGGCGTGCAGATCCAGTCTCCGGGTAAAGCGGAAGCGGCGGCCAAAGTCGGTGCCAAAGTCTATGAAGGTGAAAAAGTGATCACGGCTGCAGACTCTCGCGCCAAGATTGTCATGTCCGATCGCAACGTCCTAAATCTGAATCCTGACACGACCATTGAAATTGCCACTTATCAGAATGATCCGGCCACAGGTAAAAAGAACGTCGAAATCAAACTCGGTGCGGGTAAACTGCGCGCCAACGTTGAGCAGAACTATGATGGTGAAAAAAACAAATTCCAGGTCAAAACTCCAACAGCGGTGGCTGGGGTGCGTGGAACTCAGTTTCAGACGGGGTTTGATCCAAAAACCAGCATGACCTCAATCGTCACCTTCAAAGGATCTGTGGCGGTGATGGCTGTGAATCCCCAGGGGCGTCCGATGGGGCAACCCGTGATTGTTAAAAAAGGCCAGATGACCACGACGGCTCCGAACGCCAGCGCGCCGGAAGCTCCAAAGGCCCTACCTAAAGAAGAAATCAAGCAGATTGAAAATGACTCGCTGGCGACAAATATTCCTCCGGCGGTTCCTGCTACTGAGTCCGGAGCCAGTCGGGAAATTGCTTCCGAGGCTCCTGCAACTGTCGGACCAGAAGCTGCGCCGACCACGTCCATGATTGACAGCAAAGATATGGATTTGGGCATGGCAAAAGAAATCAAACCGGTGGCGGGGACCGCGACAGCTCCACCCAACACCACGGTGCGCGCTCCAACCACGGATACGGCGGTGAAGGATGTTTTGCGCTCCGGTGGGAAAACCAAGGTTATCATCCGTCCGACTCCTCAATAATCTAATTAAGAAGAAGACACATCTATGAAATTTGCAGCTTTGGGTATTGCGGGTGTTTTTATTGTGAATTCAGCCTATGCGCTGGATGCAAAAATTTCTCAGACACAGTCCTTGGAATTGGAACTTCAGGATAATTCCGTACAAGGCGATTCACGTCCTCTGCGTGTGCGGGACAGTGAATCCGGCAAGGTCGCTCAGGTGATGTTGCACCGACGTGGTGGCGCGAACGGCCCCTGGAGCGGTTTTTTCATCATTCAGTTCTTTATCGGGGACAATCGTCCGCGCATTCTGGAATTTTCAGATCCCGGCCAGCCACCTTTTTATGCCTATGCTATTCCCGGTCAGACCGTTCAGCGTATTGTGCTGTTTAAGTCCGCTGATGAACTGGCGAAGTTCGTAGCCGTGCAGGAACAAAAGCAAAAAGCCAAGCCAGTGGCAGCGGCGCCGGTGGCTAAAGTGCTTTCTCCGCAGGCGGTACGCCGCTTGGAGCGCCAAGAGCGTGAGGAAAAGCGCCAGATGGAAAAAACACAATTGGCCTTGGAAGAAGAACAGGCCAGACAAAGAGCCCAGTTGCTGGAACAACAGGCGGCTTTGTCGCTGGCAGAAAAAAATCGCAAGAAAGCCGCAGCCACAAATATGGTCAAAGAAGCTGACAAACTTTACGCCAAACAAGACTATGCCGGGGCTGAACGCAAGTATGCACAGGCCGTGGACATGGATCCGGAAGAGGATTCTTACTACTACCGCTATGGTGTGACCCTGTATAAAATTGAAAACTACAATAAGTCGCTGGCAACGTTGTCCATGGCGGATGTTCCATCAGAACTGTCTTTGGAGAAGGACTACTATGTTGCCCTCAATCATCTGAAGCTTCGGGATTACGAAAAAGCACGCAAACAGTTTGTCGAGATCCGCTCGGAGAATGATGCGACCTTAAGTCCGATGGCATCCTTCTTTGCGGGGAATATCGAGATGCAGCAGCAGAAGTTCCCCGAGGCCCGCTCGAGCATGGAGTATGTGCTGGATAACTCCAAGGACCCTCGCTTGGATCGTTCGGCGGAAGAGCTTCTGAATCAAATTGACAAGATGCAGGCGTTTTATGAGAGCAAGAAAGAAAAGTATCGCTTCACCGGATTCATTGGCGCTGTATATGACGGCAACGTTTTGAATGTGGCTGAAAATAACGTGACCACGGATGTGAAGGCCTTGCGTTTGAATTATGGCGCCAGTGCTTTGGCCATCTGGAAGCGAACCCCGACATCGGATTTTGGAACCCAGATCGGAATTTCTGATTACTACAGCACCAACACCAGCTTTCAGGGTGATGCGGTTTTACAAACGGCGGACCCGTTGCAGTTGGATCTGAGTCTTCCGTTTCACAAGGAATTTGAATTCTCAAAACGCTCTTTGAACTGGGAACTTGTTCCCACTTATCGCAGCATCTACATGAGCCCCACGGGCGGCACTCGCTCAGAGGTGATTCGATCCCTGGGGGTGAACACCACGCTGGCGGCGCCAGTGCAAAGTGATATGTTGATGGCCGTGCGTCTGGAAGCATCCAAAGAAGAGACCTTGCTGGACTCTTCCGTGGGCGACGATGACCAAAGTGGTCTGCGCTATGGTCTGACCTTGTTGCCGACGTGGATTTTGGATCTAAAAGGGGAGAAGTCTTTGACCCTGGATGCGGGTTATCTGATCAATCAGGCCGAAGGCCGCAATTACCGTTATAAACGCTCGTCTGTGGGGCTGACCTACGCTTTTGCAGCATGGTGGAAAAGCAACGCCAGTTTGCGTGCCGAATACTCCAGTCAGAACTATGATGAGGCGGTGACCACACGTATCGATTCAAACCCCATTGTCACCGCGGCTTTCAATAAGGATCTTAAGCGCAACGTGAACTGGTTGATGAGTGTGCAGTACAATGTGGGCGATTCGGATGAAGACTCTTACGATTACAACAAGTTCGTTGTCACCAGTCTGTTCACATTCACCCACAGCATTCTAGGGAAATAATTCTATTTGGTCTTCATGACATAGACTCCGTCCCATCCTTCCGGGGGTGGGGAGTCGATATAGTCCTGGCACCTTTCAATATAGAGCTCGCACACCGGTTCTTGCCCGTTGGAGATTTCCAGGCCTTTTTTGAAGAACTCCTGGGCCTCTGCAAAGCGTCTTTCATGATAGGCTTTGTAACCTTGTTCGAACAACGTCAGCATTTCCGCTTGTGTGCCGGAAGCTTTTCCTTCGCAGATCAGTTCAAGGATACGAACGGGCTCCAGCTTTCCTTTGACCCGCACCCGATCAATTTCCCGGGCGGTAAACTGCCCCTGAATATCGGCGTAAGTAAATTCACTGATCACGATTCTGGTGCCGTATTCTTTGTTGATCCCTTCCAGACGCGAAGCCAGATTCACCGAGTCGCCCATGACGGTATAGTTCTGAACGATATTAGAACCCATGTTGCCGACGCTCATTTCGCCGGTGTTGATGCCGATTCCGATATCGATATAAGGAAGCCCTTTGTCAGAGAATTCCTTTTGCAGTTCTTTGAGTTTATCCAGGCTTTGCAAGGCGCAACGACACGCATGGGCGGCGTGCTGAGCGTCCTTCACCGGCGCTCCGAAGAAGGCCATGATCGCATCCCCCATGTATTTGTCCAGAGTCCCCTGGTTTTTAAACACAATCTCGGTCATTGGAGTCAAATACAGATTCAGAACGCGGGAAAGTTCTTCCGGAGGAAGTTTTTCTGAAATCGTGGTAAATCCGCGCACGTCTGAGAAGAAGGCGGTCATACGCTCTCTTCGCCCACCCAGTTTAAGATTGGCAGCGTCCTTTAAAAGTTCGTCGACCACGGCCGGAGAAACATATTTCGAGAAGGTGGATTTTAGTTCTTTCTTCTTTTTTTCCTCGGTGAAGTACTTAAACAACTGAATGGCGGCAAAACCTGTCAGAGCGCTGATATAGATCAGGAATGAATGCAGCAGGATTTGTTTGTGCATGAAGAGCCACAGATCCAGACCTGCCAACAGTGCAAAGATCAGAACAAAGCCCGCAATAGAGGCCAAAGGCCCCATTAAGGCCCACGCCGTGGCGAGCACGGTGCCGCCGATCAAAAGAATCCACGGCATCACGGCGGATTCGGCATTCCAGGGTTTTAAAAAGTTTTTATCGAACAGATTCGCCAGCATGGTCAGATGAAGTTCAGGGCCGGGATAGTTAGCTTCCAAAGGGGTGTTGCGCAGATCGTACAGACCCACGGCCGTGGCCCCGACAATCAGGCTGCGATCTTTGAAGAATTCTTTTTTGTCGTATTCCTTGGTTTCATAAACCAGTTGTTTGGATTTTTGATTCAGGACACTGGTGGTGACCTTGACGGTCGGGCTGTCGTTGAAAAGCTCTTTGGCAGAAACGTAGGGCAAAGACATCTGGCGGCCATAGAAATTGATCAGCAGCTGGCCGGAACCATCGACAGGGTAGCTGCTGATTTTGACTTCCGGATCCTTTGAGGTGTCGTAGATATTGAAGGACTCCAGGGATTTTTCGCCTTTTTTACCGGTGTTCATTTTCAGTTCGGCTCGGTAGGGTCCGGAAAGCAAAAAACTTTGTAAGGCCATGGAAGGAATGAAGCTGGTTCCAAGCTTGTGGCCCGAACGGAAGAACAGGGGATAACGGCGCACGTAGCCGTCGGAATCCAGTTGCGCAATAAAGCTGGCGGTGTAAGTGGCCGGGGTCTGCAGCTCAAGGATGTTGGGAGTCCACTCACCATACTGCGGGATGGGATGGGTTTTGTACGAACTGCGTATGCGTGCCAGCAGATTGTCAAAGCTGAGATTCTTTAGCTCAGGGGAGTCTTTGGTAACCTCTGCATATAACAGAACCACCTGGGCCCGATTTTCACCTTTGAGGAAAATATCGTCTTTAGTCAACCAAGAATGGCAATAGTCAAACAGTGCCATGGACTGTCGGGCTTTCAAGTTGTTCTTTTGGAAAGTGGAGAGCTCTTCGCGCGAGGATTTTCCCAGGCTTTTAAGAAGCTCTTCTTCTTCGCGTTCCTGAATACTGTCAAAGAAGGTTTTAAAAAGAGGTGCCCAGTTCAGATCATCAATTGCATGGGTTTCTTCATCGATGGAGAAGCTGGGATTGATTTTCACCAGTTGATCGCCCCCTGTGGCCAGGAACGCTTCAGCCACACAAAGATCCTGATGGGGTTGGAAATCGATCAGGTTTTCGCTGAAAGTTCCAAGGACGATTTTGTCAGGATTTTTTTCAATAACCCTGGCAAAGGCTGTATCCGCTGCAGGGTTGGCAGTTTCAGGTTCCGCAAAGATCACATCAAAAGAAACCGACTTCGCGCCATGTTGCAGGACTTTGTCAGTCATCTCCGCGATCATTTCGCGGCTCCAGGGCCAGCGGCCTATTTCACGCACAGAGGCGTCGTCAATGGCGATCAAAGCGACTGGCGCCTGACTTTGAACCGAGGGGCGCAGCTTGTATTTAAAATCGTTGATACGCAAATCCAGAACTTCGGTGCTTTCCAACAAAGGACTGTAAGGACGCTGGATTGCGGGGGTTCGTGAGTACTTAAAATAGTAATCACTGAACCACGCAAAAAACGCCGAGATGATGATGCCGATCAAGATGCTGATTTTTTCTGTCTTCATGGTGCTTGCTTAAATGTCTAATACACAGTTAGATTCACAGTCGTGCTTTGTCCGGCACTATCCTGAACCACAATCGTTAAAGGACCCGTTGCTGATGGTATCACCGACAGCTGCCAGTTCGGAGCATAAGGCTGAATGACATTCACGGTTCCGGATCCTTGGGTCACAGTGGCCGTGTAGGGCGCTGTCCCGCCAATGATGTTAAATCCGTGTGAAACAGTGTTCGGAATGGTGCTGTAGCCTCCAAGATCGACAGACAGCGGGGCCGGAGTTGGATTGAGACGGATTTCACTTGCCGGAGAAGAACCCATAGTCTGAGTGTACGAAGAGGAGTAGCCAACAAAGAATGCCCCGAGGCTATTGGCTTTCATGTAGATCAGTTTGGAGGAGGTGCCTGCCGCCACTTCGTGCGCCCACTGCTGAGATGTACAGTTGCTGTCGGAATAGAATGATACATCGACAGACTGAGCCATGATCTCAGGACGGGAGTGAATGTGAAAGCTAAGTTTTTTGTTTGCTGGGATGATGACCGGATTGTTTGAAGAATCACGAACCTCAACCTGGACGGCCTGGCATTGATAAACCTGTGGGGTGGTGCTGGAACCCGAGGGCAGGGTCAAAGAAAGATGATGCGCCAGCGGTGTTATATTTAGATTGGCTATCCCTGAAGTTCCAAAGCCGTCGATTTTTAAAGAGACATTGTTTAGCAGACTGGGGCCAGCCAACACCGCGAATCGTCCGACGCCATTGACGACGTTGATGGAGGCTTGGGGGGTTCGGGACACGCAGTTATTGACGATTTTGATGTCACTAGGGGGTGTGTAGGATGTGACCCCATCGGGCTCAATCCAAGAGAAGGTTGCTGTACCCGTATTGTTAACCGGATTGCCTCCTTCGTGGAAAAAGGCGGCCACGGGATGACAACCTTGAGGGAAGACCGCCATCAACGGAGGGAAGCTTCCCGTGGTGTTGGTGGTGTCCAGTGACAATGAGACACCGGTTGGAGTGCTTGTGGGGGTGACAATGTTGACTGTAAAAGGAGTTGGATTGGTCAGTCCAACAGTATTTGTCAGCGAAAGACTGAAGTTACCGTAGGACGCTGACTTTATATAGAATGTGGACTCGATAAGCTGAGCTGTAAATGTCTTGGACAGAGTTGATACCGGCGATCCACTGCAATCCTTGGTGCTGTACAAGATAGCCGCCGCTGCATCAGAGTAATCTTTTGCTGTCACTGTATAGCCCAAAGAAGGGTACGGGTTCACGGCGAAATTTGAACCGGACAGGTTGACTTGGACAGCAAGGCATTCACCCACCACCGGCCAAAGGTTGAAGGGAAATCCCGTGGAAGGGATTAAGTTCAAATTCAGTGTTTGAGGAGGTGATGGACTGGTATTGTTTACCCAGATGTGATTGGGTTTCCCATGGGGATGACCATCACGACTGAGGCAAATAATATGCTGATATTCAGTCTGCGCGGCCAAGCCTAATGAGTCTACCTGTATCTTCAGTGCACCATTGTCCAATGCTGGCAGCGGCAGGGATTTGTACAGACTCCAGCCACGGCTGGAAAGACGCTCACTCTCGCAGCGCTCATCGTATTCAGTGCCTGGCATAGGCATGGCCGTCGTGACTTTTCTATAGACCTGAAGGCCGTTGATTCCCTCCAGGGCTCCAGGAAGGGGACGTGTTTCTAGGTAGACTCCTGAAGAGTTGACGCCGAACTTAGAGGTTGAGCGGTACAGAGGGTTTTCCTCAGGGCGGTTGAACATGGTTTGAAGACCCACGATCCCGCTGCTTTCACCAATGTTATAGATCCGGTTATCCCAGGAATTGCCGTTGAATTTAAGATAGGAAATAAATTCTTCGGCAGGGGGTAACGACGCACAATCGCTGAAGGCCCGTCCGCCAATAAATGCAAGGGCCTGCGGTGTGGCTGTGGGGGTTGAGCCTGTGGCGAAATGTTTGATAGGCATTGGATGATTGCGGTTTGCACTGACAAAATGAGAGTTCGAGTACAAAGATCCACCGTTGCTGAGAGCGGATTGAACGCACACGGTTTTGTTGGAAAGATAAGTCGGGTTGTTGGCAAAGAAGCCAAAGAACTTATTTTCAGGCAATTGCTGGATCCACGTCGAAGTTCCGACACTGGTCCACTGCTCGCGGAAAGACAAGGGTTCTGCGACTTTGACCAGATGAGGGCCAGTGACAAGAGTGTTCGTGGTCCATTGTTGTCCCATATAAGTGCCGTCAGGCAGCATATAGTCCATGGGGATGTCACTGAAGGCGACCATTTCAAACCACCCACCAAACATCATTTTTCTATCAACTAGCAGTGCGGGTTTTCCAGGGGGGCGGTAAAAGAGTTTGAGCTCTCCGCTGGGGCCAGCATTGGCGGAAGAAAGATAGCGTCCTTTCAGGCGACCTTCGACCGTGCTTTCGCTGCCAAGTTTTTGCAGCGGCACATCCAAAGTTTCTGTTGTACCTGCCAGAGATTTGCTGACATCTCCGTAGTACAAGATCGCGCCCCCATCAGAGCCTGCCGGAGAGTAGGCCGCCAGTACCTGCACCAGACGATCAGAACCGGACGGAATTTCCAAGGTGATTTCTGAGCCCAATGAAGAGGAACCACCCGCATCTTGGAGCAGGGTGATAGGCTGACTCATATCCGGAGCTGTGACTTGAACGGCAAGATGCTTCAGCATCAGGGTGGAGGAGGCCGAGTTCATTTTGCCAGAAAGACTTCTGGGAACTTGCAAAGATATTTTACTGCTATCCACGGTCAGGCGATCACAGCCTAAAGCCAACAGACAAAGCAAAGAGATAACGTACTGGTGAAAGTGTCTTTTCATGTCAATGAACCTCGTAGATATGGAGAATTAATCGGATTTTTATGGGTCCTACTGAAGGCCGAAAAGGGTCTTGAACGATTCTTGAAATATTCATGGCTTATTCTGAGACAGAGGGAAAGTTGATTGCTTTTCTTTGGGATTCAAGAGTACTTTTTTGTAATGTCTGAAGAAAAAAAGCCCTACGAACTGCTAGGTGGGGAGCCGGTCCTGCGCCGACTAACCCAGAGATTTTACGAGATCATGGACACACTTCCAGAGGTGCAGGGCATTCGCCAGATGCATCCGGAAAACCTGCGAGGCTCTGAAGAAAAGCTCTTTATGTTTTTGTCGGGGTGGTTGGGCGGACCGAATCTCTTTATGGAACGCTATGGGCATCCGCGACTGCGCATGCGCCACTTTCCTTTTAAAATTGGCAAGTCCGAACGGGATCAGTGGATGTTGTGCATGGTGCAGGCTTTTGATGAGCTGCAAATTGCAGAGCCCCTGCGCAGCGAGCTTCTGCATTCCTTACTTCGGCTCGCCGATCACATGCGCAACATCGAGGAAAACCAAGAGTAGCACTTTTTATTCTAAGCCTCTAACGGGATGAAGCTGAACTTCGTCACATCCACCAGGCCGCGGTCCGTGAGTTTCAGGGTTGGAATCACGGGCAGGGCCAGGAACGCCATTTGAATAAAAGGCTCATCCAGAGTGACCCCCAGACTGCGGAAGGCTTTCTTCAGAGTGGCAATGCCATCTTTGATTTCTTCCGCACTTTGCAAGCTTAAAAGACCTGCGATCGGCAGTTCCACCAGGGCCTGGACTTTTCCCTGATCGACGACGACAAAGCCACCCCCTTTTTCAATCAACGTGTTCACCGCCACCGTCATGTCTTTGGCGTTGGTGCCAATGACCATAATATTGTGTGAATCGTGGGCCACAGAGCTTGCTAAAGCCCCCTGTTTAAGTCCCAAACCCTTGACCAGACCCAAAGCGGGAGGAAGGCCTTTGCCATAGCGTTCGATATTGGCCATGAAAAGAACGTCCTCTTTTTCAAATTTCTGTCCGTCGAACTTCAAAGTCAGATGCTGAGTGATGATCTCGTGAGGCACGATCTCAATCACATTGTAAACACCTGGAAGCAGATTCACGGTCAGATCTTTTTCCGTCAAAGGGGCCCGCTTCATGGTGTTTTCCAAAGGGGGTTGGGAGGCTTGAAGTTTTTCCTGCAAAGACTTTTCCAGATGCAGTTCCGAAACAAACTGCCCGCCGATCATCACATCCTGGATGTCCACTTGTTTAAGGTCCTTCAAAAAGACCAGATCGGCCTTCTTGCCCGGAGCCACCAGTCCCAGTCTTTTAAGGCCAAAGTGTTTTGCCGCGGAATAAGTTGCCAGACGATAAGCCACGTGAACAGCCACGCCATGTTTGTTGATCAGTTCTTTGATCAAATAGTTGATATGACCTTCGTGTGCGATTTCAAAGGGATTGCGATCATCGGTGCAGAGCAGGCATTGGGGCGATGAAAAATCATTCACCAAAGGCGCCAAAGTTTTTAAGTTCTTCGCAACACTGCCTTCGCGGATGATAAGGCCCATGCCTTTTTGCAGTTTTTCGCGACCCTCTTCCAGGGTGACCGTTTCGTGGCAGTTCTGGATCCCGGCTAGCAGGTACGCATTGAGTGGTTTTCCACGCAGCAGGGGAGCATGTCCGTCCATGTTGAGATCGTCAAAGGCCTCAATCTTGGCGTGAACGTCCTTGTCGGCATAAATCACACCGGGGAAATTCATCATTTCGGCCAGCCCCAGCACGGACGGGTGGTCTTTGAAGCTTTTCATTTCTTCCAAAGGGAAATCACTGCCCGTGGTTTCAAAACCCGGAAGCGCCTGCACACAGGATGACATTTGTACAAACAGATTCTGATGCATCAGTTCTGATGAACGCAAAAACCAGCTAAAGCCTTTTCCACCAAGAACATTGGTGATTTCATGGGGGTCACAAATGGCGGTGGTGGTACCCAAAGGCAAGGTGGCTTTTTCAAACTCAAAAGGCGACATCATGGAAGATTCAATATGCAAGTGACCATCGATAAAGCCTGGTGTGACAAAGGCCCCTTGGGCGTCGAAAATGCGTGCCGCTTTTTGGTCCTGATATTCAAGTCCAACACCCACGATGTACTGACCGCCCACGGCGATGCAGGTGGGGTAGGTTTCACCGGTGATCACATCCAGCAAGTGGACGTTGGTGATCAGCAGATCCAGTTCGCCATCCCCGCGGGCTTGCGCCAGACGCTGGGGCATTTCTTGCGAGGGAATCTTTTGTGTTTTTTTACTATGCAGGCTCATTGTTTTGGTCCCTTGTTTTAAGGATTTGCGCCACGATACTAAAGGCAATTTCAACCGGCGAGTTGGTGCCAAAGTTTTCACCCATAGGGCAGAAGAAGCGGGTCAAGGATTCCTGGGGCAGTCCTGCATCCAAAAGATCCTGTCTTAGGCGGCGGGCTTTTTGGTCGCTTCCGACATTGCCGACGTAAGTGAAGCGATCCCTTTGTTTCATCACTTCAATCAGTACAGGCAGATCTGTTCCATGTCCCATCGTCATTAAAGTGACATAGGCCTTGTCGGGGATGGAAGCCACCAGGCCCTTCATATCTTCAGTGCAAACGGTTTTAAGCTTTGAGGACTTTGGCAGTCGATCAATCCATTCCTGTCGGGGATCGACGCAGGTGATGCGGCAGTCCAGCAAAGTCAGCATACGCACAAATTCCTGGGCGATGTGGCCTGCACCAAAGACATAGATATGAAACGGATGGTTTTGTTCATGCAGCTCAAAGAAGAAACTGACCACGCCCCCGCAGGTCATGCCGATATCTTTTTGCAGATTCCAGTCGGCATAAAGGTGTGGCGTTTGGGCCTGAATCATTTTTTGCGCCTCTTCAATGGCGCGTTTTTCGACTTTGCCTCCACCGACAGTTCCAAACTCCAGCCCTTGAGCGGAAATCAGGGCGCGTGCGCCCACTTCCTGGGGGGAAGATCCTTGTTGGTTCACCAGTGTCACACTGACAAAAGTCTTTCCTGCCTCTTGCAGGGTTTTGACGGCTGAAAGATAGTCTTCAAAGTTCAGTCTACTCATGACGGGAAAGCTCCATCAGCATGTCCTCGGGGGTGGCCGGGGACTTCAGTGTTGAAATCAAACCTTTGCTTTTGGCATTGGCAGCATCTTTAAGTGCCGTCCAAACGCTAATGCCCAAAAGGAACGGAGGTTCCCCCACGGCTTTGGAACGATGAACGTTTTCGCGATTTTCATGGTTTTCAATAAATTCAACATTAAAGATCCTTGGTGTGTCCTGGACATTCGGGATCTTGTAGGTGGTTGGAGAATGACTGAGAAGTTTTCCGTCTTTGTTGTGGAAAAGTTTTTCGGACGTCACCCAGCCCATGCCTTGCACGAAGGCTCCGGTGACCTGACCACGGTCAATCCCTGGATTGATGGGGCGACCAAGATCCATCAGGATATCAGAACGCAAGACTTTGTATTCGCCCGTCAAAAGATCGACTTGCACTTCGCTGACGGCCACACCATTGGTGAAATACTTAAAGGGTGTTCCCTGGCTGGTTTTTTTATCAAAACCCAAACCTTCGGTTTTAAAGTGAGCGTATTCCCCCAGAGACATACGGTTGAAGTAGGCTTGTTTGACGACGTCCTGCCAGGAAATGGATTTACCCGACGGAAGATGTGTCAGCTTTCCGCCTTCAAATTGGAATTCTTCAAAGCGCAGCTGGGTTTCATCCAAAGCCGGACATTCGGCGATGTCATTCATCGGAGTCCCCGCCAGAATGTTCTGGAAAAGCCACGCCAGACGCTTTTGAATTCCCAAAGCGGCCTTCATTGCCGCGGCACAGTTGATATCCGATCCACTGGAGGCCGCTGTCGGAGAGGTGTTATGGTTTTTCTCTGTCGAAGTCGCCATCACTTTGACATCGTGAGAAGGAATCCCAAAGGCATGCGCCACCACCTGCTGGATCTTGGTGTTCACACCCTGACCCATTTCCGTGGCGCCGGTGGAGACTTGCACGGTGCCGTCTTTGTGGACGTTGACGGATGCATTACCCTGATTCAGGAAGCGCGCCGTGAAGGCGATTCCAAATTTGGTCGCAGTCATCGACAGTCCTTTGACATGTGTCTTGCTGCTGGCATTGAAGGCGTCAATGTCCTGTCGGCGCTTTACGTAGTCCGATGATTTTTTAAGCTCTGCAAAAAGCTCCGGCAGGGGGTTGTGCCCCAAGTGTTGCCCATAGTGGGTCACATTTCTGACATCTTTCTGATAACAATTTAGTTCACGAATCTGCAAGGCATCTTTTTTCAGGTAAAGAGCGATGTCTTCGATGATGCTTTCGATCGTCATCGTTCCTTGCGGGCCCCCGAAACCGCGGAAGGCGGTGTTGGAATATAAGTTCGTGCGCACCACCGAACCTTCGATAAAGGCATTTGGTAAATAGTAGGCCCCATCTACATGGAACATGGCGCGATCCAAAATTGAACTGGAAAGATCGGCATAGGCGCCACCATCTGCATACAGATGGGCTTTCAGTGCCAAAATTCTGCCATCATCATCAAAGCCCACTTCATAGTAGTTTTTAAAGGGATGGCGTTTTCCGGTCATCATCATGTCGTCGTCTTTGGACAGACACAGTCTTGCCGGGCGTTTCATTTTTTGCGCCACCAAAGCTGCCATGGCCGCAAACGGGGCGGCCTGACTTTCTTTTCCACCAAAGCCACCGCCCATGCGTTTTACGACACAGACAACTTCATGCAGGCTTAAACCCAAGGCTTCGGCCACGACGTGCTGAGTTTCGGTCGGATGCTGGGAACTGGCGTGGACTTCCATCTGTCCGTCTTCCAGGGGATAGGCGATACAGGCCTGGGATTCCAGATAGAAGTGTTCCTGACCGCCACATTCAAAAGCCCCCTTAAGACGGTGCGCAGATTGACCCAGAGCGGCCTCCACGTCGCCGACCTTGAAGGCATTGGCTTTATAGATGAAACTTTGCTTGGCGATGGCGTCATCAATCGTAAAGATGGCCGGAGCTTTTTCCACCTCAAAGCGCACGAATTTTTTGGCGCGAAGCAAGGACTCCATGTCTGTTCCCACCAGCAGGACCGCCGGTTCGTCATAGTATCCAATCTTATCAGCCACCAGAATGGGTTGTTCCGGGACAATCGTACCCCAGGAATTGTGGTGAAGATCTTTGGCAGTGAAAGCCGCCAGCACACCTGGAGCCTTGAGGGCCTCAGAGACATCAATGGATTTAAGAATTCCCGCCGCAGCAGGAACTCCGATCGGCATCACTTGCACTTCGCCCGCCATCAAAGGGCGGTCGTCAATAAAAACACTTTCGCCGGTGACGTGGCCTCGGGATGAATCGTGGGGGATGTTTTGACCTACGGACATGGGATTTCCTGCTCAAGTTCTAAGTGGCATTTTTTAAATAGATTCTCGGCAACTTTCAGACAGTATTCGTCCGACGCACGCAGATCAGAAATGGGCTTGATCAAAGAACGAACCTGCTTCCCCAGATCGGCAAAAAGAGCTTCGTCGAAATTCCGCCCCTGGGCGGACTTCTCAAGTTCTGGCAGGCGCACCACGGTGGGGCCGACACCACCCATGGCAAAACGTGCCTCGGTAATTTTAACACCATCCATTTTTAAACTCGCCGCAAAGGTCACGGCAGATATGTCGAGATCTTTGCGCAGGGATACTTTGAAAAAGCGATGCTTCCACTCCGGTCCCGGAACCGGGATCAGAATTCCTGTGGCAATTTCGTTGGGTCTTACATCAAAGACCTTATAGGCCTTGTAAAACTGGCTTAAAGGAACTTCACGCAGACCATCCACAGACTGCAGATGAACTTTGGCATCCAAGGCCAGCAAAGCCGGGATGCTGTCCCCAATCGGAGATCCATTCATCACATTCCCCACCAAGGTGCCCTGATTCTTGATCTGAGGCGAAGCAAAGATGCGCAGTAAACGGGACAGTTCGGGCAGGGTGCTTTCCACATAATTTTCAAGCTGAGTCAAAGTCACACGCGCGCCCACCCAAACGCCGTCGGCTCGGGATTCAATTTTTTCAGTTTCGGCAATCTTATGCAGGCTCATCACGTTATCAAGGAAGGACTTTCCTTTGTTATGAAGAACGCCCAGGTCCGTGGCCCCGGCCACCAAGCGAGTTTCGGGGGATTGATTTTTCTGATCCACCGCCACAGCAAGACTGAAGGGAGCATGGAAACGGCGCTGACCCGCTTCGATGTGCAAGGAATCCTTCAGCAGGGGAGCGAAGGTCTTTGTCTGTTGTGTGGTGAGATATCTTTCCTTGAGGGGCTTCCACTTGGATAAATCCACATGCGTCGCCGCTTGCAGAATAGGCTCATAACCCGTGCAACGGCACAGATTGCCGGTCAGATGGTTGCGGGCTTTTTTTTCTGAAATGCTTTTGCCATGGCAGTGGCTGCTTTCGGCCAGCGATGAAAGCGCGCACACCATG
This sequence comes from Bdellovibrio sp. HAGR004, assembly GCF_055397015.1. Classification (NCBI taxonomy): domain Bacteria; kingdom Pseudomonadati; phylum Bdellovibrionota; class Bdellovibrionia; order Bdellovibrionales; family Pseudobdellovibrionaceae; genus Bdellovibrio; species Bdellovibrio sp. HAGR004. Next base: position 1,272,628 of record NZ_AP029176.1, read on the forward strand.
CCCGGCGTGCAGTAACCGCATTGACCGCCGTGGAACGTGCGCATTTTGTCCTGCACTTCATTCAGCTCGTCCTGGTCTGACAGACCTTCCACAGTGACCAGCGAGGTCAGGTCAAACAGGTACATCGGGGCGATACAGGAATTGATGGTTTGAAAATCTGACCACTCTGGATTTTCGGCCTGGGTTGCTTTGAGTTTGGAAACCAAAACCGTACAGGCTCCGCAGTCCCCCTCGGCGCAGACCACTTTGGTTCCCGGTAGGGAGTGGTTTCGCAGATACTGGGCAAGAGGAAGGAATGCTTTTTCACCACCGATGCTATGTTCGACACCGTTGATAAAGACATGAATTTCGTTGCGAATTTTTGAATCAGCCATCTAAATGGGTTCTCATAAAAGGAACCCCATTTCAATAGAATTTGCGGGGCCAACCGCAATGACCTCAATGACACGGCGCTGGCGGTGGAGGACTTTGCACCGAAGTCAGGGGTGGCCCTTAAAATCAGGCTGATTCCAGTGGTTTGACTCTCAGTCAGCGTGAGAGCACAACAGTCACGAGTTTTAAGTCGAGGGGAATATCTTCGCGGGCAAATTTTTCCCCTCTGCAAAGGTCTAAAAGAGGGCCAGTTCCAATCTGGAACGCGACCTACTCTTTGAGCATTGCAGGAAAACAGACAACGATTGATATCAGATCGCGAAGGATTCGCGTTCAGAGGGGAAAAAAATGAAAATGAACCATCTTGTAATTGCAGGCCTCATGATGATGTCTGCTCCGGTATTTGCGAAGTCTGGTCCTGTAGAAGGTAAAATCGTTGGTGGCGTTGAGGCGTCCATCGGTGAGTTTCCTTACATCGTGTCTCTACAGAGCAGCAGTCACTTCTGCGGTGGATCTCTGATCAAGAAGAACTGGGTTTTGACGGCGGCTCACTGCGTTCGCGGTGGCACTGTGAAAAAAGTTGTAATCGGTCTTCATGATCGCACAAATGCGGTGAATGCGGAGTCTATTGCTCCTAAGAGAATCATCGCTCACCCTGGTTACAACAGCCGTACAATGGAAAATGATTTTGCCTTGATCGAGCTTTCTCAGGATTCTTCCTACGCTCCAGTGGCTTTGAATCCATCTGAAATCACTCTTCCAGAAGACGGTTCCCAGATCATGACGACAGTGGCTGGTTGGGGTACGACTCGTGAAGGTTCTTACTCTTTGCCAACTTTGCTGCAAAAAGTCAGCGTTCCATTGGTTTCCACTGAGGCTTGCAACAAGTCTTATAAGAACGAAATCAAAGACAGCATGATTTGCGCGGGTTATGAGTCCGGTGGTAAAGACTCCTGCCAAGGTGACTCTGGTGGTCCTCTTGTGGCTCAGGATGAAAACAACCAAACATACCTGGTTGGTGTCGTGAGCTGGGGGCAGGGTTGTGCTCGTGCGAACTACTATGGCGTTTACGCTAAAGTGAGCAACGCATACAAATGGATCACTGAAACTGCTCAGTAATTCTGCTGCAAAAAGCTAAAAACTAAAAAACCCCGGGCATTGCCTCGGGGTTTTTGTTTTTTATGACTTCTTCCGAGCGACTTAGCGACAGCGCTCTTTGCTCCACTTCACAAGTTCTGGGGCCTTGGACTGGCTGGCGTCAAACCAGCGGGCTTCTTCGAAAACCCAGACAAAATCCATTCTGAAGGCGCTGTAAGTGTTTACATAATGAAGCCCCTCACAAATGCCCTCAAGCCCCTTGTCGCTCATGTACCAGTCCGAATGAGTGCCGATAATTTCACTGCGGTTTTGCTGGGAATCCTGACAGGTATAAACGCAAGTCCACTTGCGTTTGGTGCCATACCAGGTCTTTTCATAAAGCTGATACTTTTTGCTGAAGGGGTCGGCGATGCACTGGCAGGCCTGGGCCCATCCCGGGGTTGTCAGGGACAGTAAAAACGTCAATGCAAGGAATAGAAAAGCGTTATTTTTCATGCGCAGTCAAAAGCTGCAAGTCCGATTCCAGGGTGGGGGCGGTTCAGATGGCCATCGGTTAAGAAAGTGCTGTCGATAAAATCGACAGTGCCTGTATTTATTTTTTAGACGTCGCGGTGTTTTTTCGCGTTGAAAGCCTTGCGCCCTGCGCGATGCTGCAGGGGGAGTTCGTTGTTTGCTAGCAGAGCGCAGGACAAACTTGCACAGCGATCCAGCAGCTCTTTGGAGGCTTCAGCCAGTGCATGGCTGTGCTGAACGTAACGGACATTGTGCTCCATGTTTTCAGAGCTCCACCCCAGTGAGTGGGCAATGAACGGAAACGGAGGCAGGTGAAACCCCAACTCCGAAAAAAATCCCATCAGGTGACCGGCGACAGACTGCACATTGTCCTGGCCCCCCGTGATGATGAAACCGGCGACTTTGTTGTGTATGAGCTGATTGTTGTGGGTTGTGATTTGGTTTTGAATACAATTAAAGCGTTCGGCCATTTTGTAATACAACGAACTGGCCGAGCCCCAGCGAATCGGGGTGGCCAAAATCATAATGTCAGCCCAGTGAATCAGGTCTTCATAAATGCGATCAAGCTGGTCGGTTTCATCCAGTTGAGTTAGTGAGCAGGGCCAGGTGCAGGCATGCGCGCTTTTGGAATAAAACCCCTCGCAGTGGCGAAACTTCAAATCGCGAACTTTCTGCAAATGGGTTTCGTAACCTTTGTCCTGTGCATATTTTAATGTTTCCAGCAGCAAAAGCTCCGAGGTGGAAATACGTGGATGGGCAGAGTCCATCACGGTTGTTGAGATGCCAACCACCCGCAACGGTCCGTCGTGACGCTCGGGCTTTCGTGTCAAGGGATGCGGAGCGTGAGGCAGTTTTTGGCGTGGATTTGCATTGGCAAGATCAATCCAAAGTTCCTCATCTACGATCTTCAGGGGATAGCTGGGGACTCGGTCGGCCTCGAATCCGGGTTCCCCTTCACCGGTTCGATAGTGGAATTTGTAATAGTGCCAGGGGCACACAACGTAATCCCCCTCGAGGCAACCTTCGCCCAAGGGGCCCCCCGCGTGGTTGCATACACCCGAGATGGCCGTGAAAAGTTCATTCTTGTAGATCAAGGCAATTTTGGTGCGGTGAATTTCGAGTTGCTGAAGTTCTTTTTGTTTAAGCACTTCGACGGAGCCCAGTTTGTTCCAAGAAGGAGTGGAGTTCATAGCTTATTGAATCTGTAAATAGAGATGGAGAAAAGAGTTTCTGGGGTCTTTTTGGTGAATGGCAGGGACTTGCTGGAGGGGGAGGATTCGACACAGAGTGTTGTGTGATTAAGTCTTCAGCATATTCATCGGAGCTTTGTTGAGATGACGGGCAGATTCTAGAATCTTGGTGGAACACTTTGGAGTCTAAATGGGACCCAAGGGATTGCCCTTCCTTTATGAAGCCCCACACAATGATGTTTATGGAGGAGCATGTGGCGGAGGATGTGGGCACAGTGAAGGATATTCGGAAGCGTCTGGCAAAGGTTCTACAGAGCATAATTGAAGAGATGACATCTTGCTACAACCAGGTGGAAGTGGATTTTACAGAGGGCGACAAAACGACGATCTATCGAGTGGTGGTTCCGGTTGAAGTGCGTGGCAAGCTTATCGGTGCCCAAGGAAAAAACATCACCTCACTAAGAAATATCATTGGTGCGATGAGTGGGAATCACGGCTTTCGAGCGATCATTGAACTAGTGATCTAGTCGCAGGCGTTCCTTTGTGACGCAAAGAGGGAACGCTTCTGTTATTTTAATCTTGCAACTTCGTCATTAAATGTAAAAATTCCCTCATTTCATTTTGAGGGGATAATGTCTAATAAATTCGGTGCCCTGTTAAAAACCAAACTTGAGGAAATTCAAAAAAAGAACCCTCGTTTCTCGTTTCGTTCTTTAGCTAAAAAAGTGGGCATTTCGCCCGGTTGTTTGAATGAGTTGATGCACGGGAAACGTCCTTTGAGTGAGTTCTATGCCAACAAGATTGTTTTGGGTTTGGAAATGGGGACAGAAGAACGCAATGAGGTTTATTCGTTGATTTCTACGCGTTCGCGTAAATTTGCCGCTCAGAAAGTTTTGATGGAAAAAGAGATGGAGATGCTTTCCAGCTGGGAGCACTATGCCATCTTGAACATGATTCGCATGAAGACCTTCCGTTCAGAACCGGAGTGGATTGCCGAGCGCCTGGCTTTGCCTGTGGAGCGAGTGGAAAAAAGTTTGGAGCTGCTGATGGAGCTGGCGTTCATCAAGCGCAAAGGAAATTCCATTGCCCGGTCTGTGGCAAGTTTGGCAACGACGGAAGATATTCCAAGCCAAGCCCTGGTGAAGGCGCATCTTTCGGACATGACCAAAGCCATGGAGGTTTTGCAGAGCACACCTCCGGATGTGCGTGACTTTACATCCATCACGATGGCAATCAATCCGGAAAAATTTGCTGAAGCCAAAAGCCTGATTAAAAAATTCCGTCGTAAACTGTCCATGCTTGTTGAAGAAGGTGAAATGACAGAGGTTTACAACTTGAATATTCAATTCTTCCCCCTGACGGTTCAGGAAAGAGAGAAGAGCCCTTTATGTTAAGACTTTCGTGTTTTATCGCAGCATTGATTTTATCTTGGGGGGGCCTGGCGCAGGCTCACTTTGGTGGGGATGAAAAAGGTAACGGGGGCAGTGTTATTGATTGTCCGCAAAACAATCCATGGGAACGCTACGAGGTTTTGGATCTATACGAAGCCCGTGAGGTTCAGACTTTCAAGTTGGATTTGATTGAGGCGTATTCCTATCAGGACGTATTGGCCAAGATGATCAACAGGCTGGAGGAAATCAATCCGACTCGTGCGCGATTGTACCGGTCCTACGCAAAAACTTTCGAGCAGGAAACGCGCATGATTTCCGGGGCTGAGTTTACTGATGTTCCGGATCGTGGCTGGGGGGCTTTGCCGAAGGGCTGCCGACTGGTGCAGGGGGCCGTTCAGTACAAACGCCCGAGTATTGCGGGTCACCGCTATTACATCAATAAAGATGTTTGGGATGGAATGAACAACACCCAGCGTGCAGCGTTGGCTTTGCATGAGATCATCTATCGTGAAGGTCTGTTGCCGGAAAATGGTTTTCAGTCTTCCAACGGTGTGCGCCTGTTGAACGGCTATCTGCATTCGACGAACATGCGAAATGTCACCCTGAAGAGGTACGTGGATCTGATTCAGCGTTCCGGTCTGCAGGCCATAGACATTCAAGGTTACCAGGTTATTTTGCACGGTGGTGGTCTGGGGGAAGAAGGTGACTACACCGTGGAATTCTACGACTCGGAAGTTGTCAAAAGAGCCGTTCTGGCACGACAGGTAGAGGTGCCAGCACCGCAGGGTAAAATAGCTCCGTTTGTGTGTGGACCAGAGGCCAAAGGGCCTCCGGCAGAGATAAACTTCTATGCCAATGGTGTGATTCAGCGAGTTCGTCCACGTTGTTCAAGTGTGGACTTTGTTATTTACAGTCGGGAATCCTATGGTCAGATCACTGCTTACGAAGTGAACTACGATATTGAAGGTCGTATGACCAGTGCAATGTCCTTTCAGTTTGAACTAAACCATCCTGATTACCATCTGCGATCCTCCAAGATCGGTGGGCTCATCGAATTTTATCCGTCCGGAGAGCCTCGACGTGCCTTTATTGGCCGACATTTTTCCGATGCTTCGGGAAGTTGGGTTCGCATTGATGAAGTGGGGCAGGACCTGGTCGCTTTGCAAAAGAATGACGTCCTCTTCGATCAAACAGGACGTATCGTGGAGCTTAACTTCATTCCGCGCTAGAAGGTTTTTTTCGGCGGTTTATCCGCCGAAAAGATTCAAACAGAACGTCACTAATGCGGCGTTAAAGAAATCAATAAAGCAAGAGCCAACCAAAGGTATGACCAAAAAGGCTTTCGGGGCCGGGCCGTATCTTTGTGCCAAGGACGACATATTGGCCATGGCATTGGCTGTCGTTCCCATCATAAAGCCGACGTAGCCAGCACTCATCACAGAGGCCTCATAGTCCTTACCAGCCACCCAGAATGCGGGGCCGATAGCCGTCACAGCAACCAGCACGGCCTGCATGACCAGAAAGACAATGATTGGCAAGGCAGCGTTGCGCAGTTCTTCCAGACGCAAAGACATGATGGCCATGGCGATGAACAGAGTTAAGGCAACATTGCCTATTTCTTCAATCCATTCAGGCTTGATCTTAAACACGGGCTTCACGTCTTCAATGTTGCGAACAACGGCCGCAATGATCATCGAACCAATGTAAATGGGCAGCGTTATTTTCAACGAACTGATCCAGGAGCTTAAAGTGGTTCCGATTCCCATGATCAGGACCAGAGCCAGAATATGCAGCAAAAGATCACGGCCAGGGAAGGAGCGAAGGAAGTGAGAGTCCTCGTGCTGTTGAGAAGCCGCAAGTGGAGCCTCCTTCAAACGTCGCTTGTTAATGAGATAAGTGGCCAGAGGGGTTCCGACAAGTCCTCCTAACACGATGCCCCCCATGGCAGTCGTAAGGCCGATCGCTGAAGCACCCTCCACACCGGCGGCTTCAAAGGAGGGACCGAATGCCAGGGCGGTGCCCGGCCCACCAGTTAAAGACACGGCTCCCGTCAGTACACCCATCAACGGATGCAGGCCCATCAACTGAGCCGCGCCAATACCAGCGGCGATTTGTAACACCAGTCCGCAGATGGTCAGAAGCAGGAAGAATATAACGGCGCGGCCGCCTTCTTTTAATAAACGCAACGAGGCGGAATAGCCGACCGAAGCAAAGAAGGCAATCATCAGACTTTCTTCGAAAGCTTTGTTGAACTGGATTTCAAAAAGTCCCTGACTTTTCAGAAGCGAAATGACGATGGCGACAACAAAACCACCAATCACCGGAGAGGGCAGGTTGTACTTTTCGATGAAAGAAATCCTGCTTTTAAGATAGCGGCCGAAATAAACGACCAACGCGGCAAGTGCAACTGTTTGAAAGGATGTCAACGTCATGCGTTTAAGCCTAACGTGACATCCCGGGTCTGTCTAGAAAACTCCTTAAACTTATCCGGCTTTGGCAGAGCCTTTCAGCACAGCTTCGACGGCGCCCACCAACTGATCCAGGTGATGTGACTGATTCGACAACTCCACAGAAGCTGCGGCCGTTTCTTCAGAGGAAGCCGCGTTATTCTGTGTCACTTTATCCAGGTCTTGCAAGGCCTGAGAGATCTGCGCAATGCCGGTGGTCTGTTCAATGCTGGCGGTGGCGATTTCGGTATTCAGTGCTGAAACTTTTTGTGCTTCACGCACGATGGTTTCCAGTGACTCGCCACTTTTTACCGCGAAATCGTAGCTTTGTTCCACTTGTTGAACACTCTGCGAGATCAAGGATGAAATTTCTTTGGCGGAAGTCGCTGACTTTTGCGCCAGCTGGCGGACAGCGTCGGCAACCACTGCGAAGCCGCGCCCATTTTCTCCGGCACGGGCGGCTTCCACAGAGGCATTTAGAGCCAAAAGATTGGTTTGGAAAGCGATGTCGTCAATAACCCCGGTGATCTCCTCCACCTTTTTGGCGGTGGCAGAAACCTCTTTCATCGACTGAATCAGGGTGCGGATCTGTTCTTCTCCGATTTCGGCGGCCTTCATCGTCGACAGGGACAGGTCTTTTGCACTCTGGGCGTGGTCGGTGTTAAATTTCACCATGCTGCTGAGCTCTTCGATAGAGGCGGAAGTTTCCTCCAGAGCGGCCGCCGCTTGAGTGGAGGCAGAGCTTAAGTTCTGAGAGGCATCAGAGATTTCCGTGCTGGTCGCAGACAGATGGGAGCTGGAGGACTTAATGGAGTCCACGGCCTGATGCAGGTGTGAAAGCGGTTTTTTCAGAATGAGCCATGCGATAAAGATGCTGATCAGCAGCCCTGCAGCGGAGAACAGCAGAATTTTGTTTGTGGAGGCCGCGCTGACTGCATCTGTGTTGGCCATGCTGCTGGTGATGGCAAACACCCCATGCAGGCGGCCATCGGCCCAGTTTTCCATTTTATGGCCTAGGATATCGTTGCCGTTGCCAAAAGGGCTTTGACTGGGATTTCCATGGCAAAGAAGGCATCCTTGTTGTTCGGACAGACGCACGGGGCGATAGACAACCACAGAGGATTCCTGAGTGTCGACGATCTCTTTCAGGGTGGGGTCTTTCAGGAAGCGATTGTAGATTTCCATTTCTGTGGCACTGGCCATATTGGTGTCGCGACGGGGTTCTGGAGAGAAGACCCGGAACTTATAGCCGCTGCGTTCGGCCTGATCCTGGCCCACTTTGATAGAGGAAAAGATCGGAACCCGGCGCAGGATGTTTTGTTTGATATCTTTAGGTACGTTGCCGTCGGGATATTTGTTGCGGATGCTTTCTATATATTCCGGAAGCCCACCCTGTGCGGCCACATAGTCCCGTGTTCCTTCCAGTTGGTCCAGAATCGCGCGACTTTTGTCGATGAGATTCTTTTCCCCCTGATCATGCACTTCATGTCGAGAGACTTGGGTGGCGGTGACCACCGCCAGAGCTGCTGCCAAACTGACAATTCCTAGGATCTTACTGATGAGCTTCACGTACAACCTCCAGTAGTACTTTCAGGATAAGAGTGGAAGGTGGAGGCAGTGATGACGGCCATCATGATAATAACTTTATTTTTAGGGGCGGCGATTCGTATTGAGACAAACCCGGCTAATTCACGATCCAATTCATAACAATGACGGACAGGGCTCCTGCCACAAAGTGTTTTTGAATAAGATATCGCATTTGTGTCTCTTTCATTTTTGCGAAAATCTCTTCCAGAGTCACACTGATCATGGCACCTCCGGCGAAGGCCAGAATGTAGGGAAGGGAAGATGACGTGATAGAGGTGAAAACTCCACCCAGTGTGCCTCCCAGAATTTCCATCACTCCGGTCAGGACAGCGCCGAAGAAAGACACTTTGCGGGACATGCCGATGGAAAGAAAGGCGGCGGCAGTGGCCAGTCCTTCGGGAAAGTTCTGAAAGACAATGGCACCCACCACAGTCCAGCCGTTGGCCTGCGATATAGAATCAGCGCTCAGCGCAGCTCCCGAAGCCAAACCTTCAGGGAGATTGTGCAGCATCATGGCTGTTACAAAGAGCCAGGCTCTTCGATGAGCGGACCATGCGGAGGGCGACACATGATGGATCAGATGACTGAGTCCATAAATGGAAGCCACACCGAGCGCCAGGGCAAGAGACACCCCGAAGGCACTGTGGGAACTGGAATAGGCCGGCCCGATCAGGTTAAAGGCGGCAGCAGCCAGCATCATCCCGATGGCAAAATCCAGATTCAGACTGCGCCAGGGATTCCAGCCATTGCTTTTTTCCTTGAGGATGGGCAGGGCCCCCAACATTGTTGAAAGCCCTGTGATTCCTCCTGCAAGTAAACCCATCAATGCACTGCCCATTTTCAACCTCTTTGATGGTTCATTCGTCGATTAAGATCTGTGGCTGCGAATCATCCAAGCGGCTTTTTCGTGGAATCCGATAAGATCCTCGTACAAAGTCACCGCACTGGTTTCTTCCGCATCTTCCGCTGTTTCCAGACGTGCCTTTAACGCGATCGCCATATTGGTGTGATCCTGACTGAGTGTCTCGATCATTTGGTTGGCGTTCAGTCGGTCCGGAGCTTCTTGAATAGAGGAAAGTTCTTTAAATTCTTTGAAGCTGCCAGGAGCTTTGGTTTTTAAGGCGCGCAGGACTTCGGCGGTGCGATCCACGAATTCAGCCAGCTGGCCATATTGTTCTTCAAACAGTTTGTGCAAAGAGAAGAACAGGGGGCCTTCCACGTTCCAGTGGAAGTTCTGAGTCTTTAACTGCAGCAAATACTCTTCTGCAAGCGACTTTTTCAAAGTCTCAACAACAGAGTCAGTGCTTGCCTCAACTGCTTTGAGGCTGCTGACGGATTTATTTTCACCGATGGAATGTGATGATTGTGATCTCATAATATCCTCCTTGCGAGTTACTCTTGCCTGATAACAGGATAGGTTTGCAGAGGGTATTTGAACAGTTCTCTTTTTCTATGGCATCTATAGACAGAAACTATGGGCTGTCTATAGACATAGATGAAAACTATTTGAGATAGCCCAGAGGATTGTCCACCTTAAGAAGGTTTTTGGTCTTGTTGACGGAGACACCTTCGGGCAGGTTTTTCTTTATGTTTTCAATTAGGGCCTTTAGCAAAGCTTTTCTTTGAAAGTGGGGGCCGTGAATCAAACTGACTTCGCGGGTGGGCACAGGATCGGAAAAAGGTCGCAGGCGTTTTTTGTCCTGGACATCCATCGCGGCCAGCCACGGCAGCAGGGTGAAGCTTTCGCCCTGATCCACCAGTTTTTTCAGTGTCTCCAGACTGCCGCTTTCAAAGGTGAAATTGCGGTCGGCGGGGGGAGCTATTTTTTTATTCCGGCATAAGGACAGACTTTGTTCGCGGAAACAATGGCCTTCATTCAGCAGAAGCACATCGTCCGAAGACAGATCCTTCTCGTCGACAGTTTTGCGGGCCAGCAGTGCATGTCCTTTGGAAAAGTACACATTGAAGGGCTCATAAAACAGAACATGACTGGCGATATTCAGGTCATCAATCGGTGTGACCAGAATGCCCAGATCCAGGCTGTGATTGCGGATCTTTTCGATCATCACTTCGGTCTGCAGTTCTTCAAAGGTTAAATGAAGTTCGCTGTGGGTCTCTTTCACTCGCTTCAGGAACAGGGGCAGCAGATACGGTGCCAGCGTGGGGATGATTCCGATGCGCAGTTCTCCACGTAAGGATCCCTTGGCGTCATCGACGATTTCCTTGATGTGCTGAGAACCTTTGACAACCAGTCGGGCCTGTCGGATCACTTCTTCGCCCACTGAAGTGGCATGAATGGGTTGTTTGGTTCGGTCAAAGAGAATCACACCCAGCTCATCTTCCAGTTTCTGAATTTGCATGCTCAGGGTGGGTTGAGTGACAAAGCATTGGCGTGCCGCCTGGCTGAAGCTTCCAGTGTCGGCAACGGCGAGAATATATTCAAGTTGAGTCAGCGTCATGTTACAAGCTTGCCGTTGCGGTCAGGAGCTTGCAAGCATATTCCTGGTCAAGGGGGCTTGATTCAAAGGATCCAAATCCCCTGAATCAAGCCTTGGTGAGTGAGCAGGGACTCTCTCAGCCTAGATAGTCGTCTTTGGGTTTTCGATCTTTCGGATTGGGATTTTTGGGTTTGAGTTCCATCACCCTTTCCGGCTTTTCTTTTTCGGGTTTGACTGGTTTTTCCTCAGGCTCATCGTACAGATGATAGTGCGAGGCGATTTCGGCAAATCGTTCGCTGGCTTCTTCGATAGCCATGCCAACCTTGCGTTCCAGCAGGTCGACAATGGACTGCGCGTTGCCTTTGGTTTTTTCCAGGTCATGCTCTGAGAGCTCACGCCATCTTTGCATGAGCTCTCGTTTGAGTTCCCGCCAGCGGGGGCCGTTGAGGTCTGATGCCATGGGGCACCTCCTTATTCGGTTTCAATCACCATGTCGATACGACGGTTTTGGGCGCGTCCTTGTTTGGTGTTGTTGTCACTGATGGGTTCCTCAAAGCCGCGTCCCACAGCCTCGACTTTATCTGCCGCGATAGCTCCTTTAGACACCAGATAGTTTTCCACGGCCTGGGCACGTTTTTCAGACAGGGACTGGTTAGTTTCGGCACTGCCGACATTGTCGGTGTGGCCTTCGATGATCACCTTCGATGGCGCAACGCCCGCCAAAGCCGCTTCGACTTTATTCAACAAGGCCTGATTTTTGGGGCCCAGAGAAGATTGAGCTGATGGGAACTGCAGCCCTTTTAAGCGCACCATCAACTTTCCATTTTCCGTAAAGACTTCGGCTTCATTCGGTTTTAATTGGCGACGCAAGGCCTGGGCTCGGTCCAACAGGGCTTGTTGTTTTTCCAGCTCCATACGACGGCGTTCAGCTTCGCTTTGGACCTGCTGCAGTTCCTGTTCCGTGGAAGAGTACTCACTGCGCAAATTGGAAATTTGTCGTTGCTGGCGCTCAGCCATCAGAACAAGATCCTCTGAATTTCCCGCATTCACTTTGCGAGTGACTTCCAGCAGATGTTGCGATTCACGGGTGGCGTCTTGGGCGGCGCGGGCGATCGCATTGGTGTTGCGCGGGTCGGCCTGAATCATTTTTTCCGCGTTGTCATATTTCATAGAGGCCATGCTGAAGCTTTTTGGTGCATTTTTATCCGCGCCATCTTTTTTGGCCGTGTCCAGGTTGTCTTTGGCAGTGCCCAGGTAGGCCTTGCTCACAGACATACGCTCCAGTTCTCGATAACGTCGGACGATGTCCTCGCCACGTTTGTCGGAAGGTTTTAGATTTCCTCTTTCAACTGCGTGAGTGATCTTTTCCAGTTCCTTGCCGTTCTTGTCCCATTCTTTCGGGAAGAACTTCGGAGCTCCGGCTTTCATTGCTCCTTCACGGGCATCTGTGATATCGCTGCCCACGGACATTTTTGCAATTTCAGCTTTGGCATTGGCCTGTTCCAGCCAAGCTCGGGAGTAAGACACCTGCTCCAGAACGTCTTCATTGGATTTGTTCTTTTCTTTTTTGTCTTTGGCTTTCTGCAACGCTTTGGAGGCGTCCGTGAAGTTTTCCGGTGACAAGACATCCACCTGCTTGCTGCGAGCCTCGTTCAGCATCATTTCGGTTTTTTCAATTTCAGTGGTGGGGTTGGCCGTGGATGAAATGGATTGGACATTGGGTGGTGTGCTTGCGCAGCCTGCGACTACACCCGCCAGTGCCAAAGATGCGATAATCTTCTGAGTCCGGGAAACCATAAACTCCTCCTTCGTCGCAAAAACGAAAATATTATTGTTTATCGTATTTCAACGCTAATCCTGTGCAGTGAAAGCAGACAAGGAAAACAGAAGGAGGTGTTTGTTTTGGTGCAACTTAACAGGGATTGGAAGCTGGAACACCATCGAGGGCGAGGCTAGCCTCGTGTCCCCCGACAATGGAAAATGGAAATTGGAGACTTGGAGATTAGAAGGCGTAACCGAGGCGGACCATGGCGTGAGGCAGAACCATCTTACCCACTTTGTCGGCCAGATCCTCGGCGTCTTGGCGGGCTTTGATGTATTCAGGATCATTTAACACCGTGGTGTTTGTGGTGCCATCTTGAATTTCAGTTTTGTTCGAAAGGGGAATCTGAGCGCCCAGCTCAACACCGAAGTTCAAGCCAGAATTGAATTGCCAGAACCATCCCACTTTCGGGGAAACATAGGTGCTGGAGATTTTTACTTCCGGCTCGGCTTTTTCCGCACCGACAGTCAAAGTCTTTTTCGCTGTAACTCCTTGTGAGCCCAGAGCCGCCGCCAGATAGAAAGAGCCCGCAGTCGGGTGATAGCGTCCGGCGACCTCCAGGTTGCCAATGCTGAACTCTTCCTTGTCGTTTTCTTCGTCTTTGGGTTTAAATCCTCCGCCGCCAATTTCAAGCGCCACGGACCACATTTGTGACTGATCCAGATATTCGATACCGCCGGACAGCACATGCGGGATCCCCAGGCCGCCATAGACACCCCACAGGCTGCGAGGCCATCCACTTTCGCGGGCAACGTCAGGCGTGGCTTCCGGGACGGGGGCTTCTGCTGAAATCGGTGTAGGCTTTTCCGCAGGGACACTTTCAGTGCCTTGAGCAAAAGCAGTTGTTGTGGATAGAAGAAGAGAAAGAATCGTGATGTGTGTGGATTTTGTCATAACCCACATTTTGAGTTAAAGCGGATTTAGTTTCAATGCAAAAACATAAAGCTTGCCAGCGAGTACAGTCCAGCTGTGATTAAAACCAGACCGGCGATTCGCTGTTGTTTCAGTCCGGCACTTTGAATGCCCTTTCTGACCATCATCGGAACAGCACTCAAGGCGGGAAGTCCCCCCAGCCAGAACAAAGCCAAAGTTAAAGCCCCCGCCCAAGGACTTTGGGTGGCGATGGCCGCAGTGACGTAGGTGTAAAGCCAGCCGCAGGGGAGCAGGGCGGTCAGAAGTCCCACAACAAAGCCGGACTTACCAATATGGAACGCTTGCAGACGTTTGATGACCCCCAGAATTGAGTGGGCGCCTTTCCAGGAGGACAGTTTTTGGCGAATGGAGGCGGGAGCCACCAGGTTCAGTCCGGACAGGATCAGGACCAAAGCCAAAAGGATGGCCGAAATCCAACGTAAGAGAATGAAGTCACTATTGAGAAAAAACTGCCCCAGACTGCCAGCTAAAATCCCCAGCAAAACATACGAAATCAAGCGGCCCAGATGATAACTCCAAAGGCTGTGGCGGGCACTCATCAGGGTGGCCACCGGACCGCACATACCAGCGCAGTGCCAGCTGCCGAAGAAACTTGAAGAAAGAATGCCCAGGGCCAAAATCAACGAGGAGGTCATTGGGCTTTCGGCCCCACTAAGATCAGTTCCCGTTTTGTTTTGAATCCATCAAGAGCGAGCTCATCTTGCACCAGAACTTCGGTTTTGATTTGACCGCTGCCAGGCATCACTTCAGGGGGAATTCTGACAAAGAAGTACCACTCTCGGGCTTCTCCGGGGGCCAAGTTGATGGGATTTTCAGCCACTTGCAGGGTGATGCCTTTGTCCAAGAGTTCCTGTGGCAAAGTCAGAACGTAGCGCGCACGCAATGATCCCTGATTCTGGATATGCAGGCGGAATTGATTTAACAGGGCTTCGTGGCCATCCACGTTTTTAACGTATGAGTAGGGAAGTCCCGCGCCTCTGAGGACGGCAATATGCACCGGCTCACGGGTTGAAATGGCATAACTTAAGCCGCCCACCAGTCCAAGTATCGCAATAATATAAAGAATGGATCTTGGCTTTTTCAAAGAAATCTTACTGCCATCCAAAGTGTCATAGCGAATCAGACCTTTGGGTTTTTTCACTTTTTCCATGATCTCATCGCAGGCATCCACGCAGGCCGTGCAGGCAATGCACTCCATTTGCAGACCGTTGCGAATGTCTATTCCGGTCGGACAAACCTGAACACAGCGATTGCAGGCAACGCAGTCGCCGACTTTTTCTCCGGCTGCGGCGGTGCCTTTGCGTGGTTCGCCGCGTTTGACATCATAAACCACGGCCAGGGATTTTGAATCCAGCAGGACGGATTGAATGCGTCCGTAAGGGCACATGATCACGCAGAATTGTTCACGGAACCAGCCAAAATCAAACAGGATCACAGCAGTGAAGAAAAGAACCAGAATGAAGTAGGTCATGTGCTCTGAAGGAGAGCCTTGAGTCATGGCCAGTAAATCTTTGGCCCCGACAAAGTAAGCGATAAAGCTGTGGGCAATAAAAGAGGAAACCACAAAGAACAGGAACCACTTCAGTCCCACTTTGCGGAATTTGGTCAGTGTCATCGGACCATCGCGCAGTTGACGGCGTTGGATATAACTTCCTTCAACCCATTGTTCAATACGGCGATAGACGGCATCAATAAAAACAGTTTGTGGGCAGGCCCAGCCGCACCACACGCGTCCCCAGATGGAAGTGACAAAGGCCAGGCCCAGGGTCAGAGTGCCCAGAATGAAAAACAATAACGGAGCATCGTGGGATTTAAACAGAATTCCAAACAGCGCAAATTCACGGTTGGGGATGTCGATCAGAATAGTCTGGTGCCCATTCATTGTCGTCCAGGGCAAGATGAGGAAAATGATCAGCAGAATGATCTGGGTCCAAGTCCGGTGTTTGCGGTAAAACCCCCGCACTTCTGCGGGGATGATATTGATGCGATCACCATGTACGTCAACACTTGTCAGCTTGCTTGGATCCAGACCTGCCATAAAATCACTCTACAGCCTCTCCTTGAGGTTCTTTTGCACCTGGAGGATTGCTGCCTTTCTTGGATAGAATAAATGCACTCACGGCATAGATTTCATCTTTTTTCATCACAGGACCCCAAGGCGGCATGCCTTTTTCAGGAACCCCGTCACGAATAACTTTGACGATATCCATGCGTGTTGCTTTTCCGTGTAACCAATACTTATCTGTCAGATTCGGACCGATCAAGCCTTGAAGCTCCGGACCGTGGCAAGAGGCACATTTAGCCACATACTGCTGAGCCCCCAAAGCCACCATACCGTCCTTTTCAAAAGCCGCCTGCAATGACTCCTCAGTTTCCATCGGTGCCGTTGCCGTTGCGGTCGCTTGAGTCTTTTCGATCTCTTGCATGGCCACTTTCAGTTCGTCCTGCAAAGTCGGTCCGCCACCCAGTTCATAGTGTATGAAGTAGATGAAGGCAAAGATGATGGTGAGGAAGAACGTCCACAGCCACCAGGTTGGCATGGGATTATCGTGTTCGATAATCCCGTCATATTCGTGGAATTTGTCCTTGTTGTCGCTGCTCATTTTATTCTCCATCCTTCAGTGGAATTTGTTCCATATGAGAGTAAATTTCCTTGCTCGATTTGCGGTAAACCCAGAACAGGACTCCGACAAAGAACAGGAAGAAGATCAAGAGACCCATCGCCGTTAAATGCGTGTCCGTGAAATACTTCAAAGCTTCCTGTTTCATTGTACTTTCCCTTTCTGTCCCAGCGACTGAAGGTAGGCGATCAGGGCCACGATCTCTTTATCAGCAAGACCCTTCGGAGCGCCATTCGCTTCTAGGTCTGCAGCAATTTGCTGCGCTTGTTTCTGAGCGTGAATATCCGCATTGGCAATCACATCTTCGTCGTAAGGAACATCCAGTTTTTTCATGACGGACAATTTCTTGCGCAGAACCAGGAAGTCGGTTTTCTTTTCCGCCAGCCAAGGATAGTTCGGCATGATGCTCTTCGGAGTCACTGCGCGAGGATCCATCATATGGCTATAGTGCCACAGATTTGGATACTTCTTACCCAAACGGGAAAGATCCGGACCTGTACGCTTGGAGCCCCATTGGAAAGGACGGTCGTACATGGATTCTTCCACTGTGGATGCCGGTCCATAGCGCATCACTTCAGCCGCGATAGGGCGGATTTGTTGCGAGTGGCAGACATAACAGCCTTCCTTCACGTAGATATCACGGCCTGCCAGCTCCAGCGGAGTGTACGGATCTGTGATATTATTCGGATTCACATATTTGTGCAGTGACAAAGTCGGGTAAATCTCGATCACAGATCCCACAGCGATTGCCAGGAAAGCCAAGACAGAGAAAGTGAAACCCATACCTTCAAGTTTGCGGTGAGTTTCTTTAGTCACTTCATCAAAGCCAGTGCGCTGAACTTCGGCAGAAGTGTCTTCTTGATTTTTTGGCGCCATCTTAACGGTTTTAAAGATGTTGTAGCACATCATGATGAAACCGATCAGGAACAGCAATCCACCCAAAGCACGCACCCAGTACAAAGGCACGATACGAACCACCGTTTCGATAAAGTCAGGGTACGCCAAGGCACCTTCTTTATCGACCGCCAGCCACATCAAACCTTGAGTGATTCCCGCGACTACCATGGAGATGTAGTAAAGAAGCACACCTGTCAAAGCCAACCAGAAGTGGTTTTCCAAAAGTTTTTTGGAATAAAGTTCAGTTCTCCACAAGCGGGGAACCAGATAGTAGATCATACCGAAGGACAGCATCCCGTTCCAGCCAAGTGCGCCGGAGTGAACGTGGCCAACGATCCAGTCTGTGTAGTGACCCAAAGCAGAAACGGATTTGATGGACAGAAGAGGTCCTTCGAATGTGGACATACCGTAGAAGGTCAATGCCGCCACGAAGAACTTGATCAGAGGCTCGGTTCTTAGCAAGTGCCAAGATCCTTTCAAAGTCAAAAGACCGTTGATCATACCACCCCAAGACGGAGCCCATAGCATCACAGAGAAGATCATTCCCAGTGTCTGCGCCCATTCAGGCAGGGAGGTGTAAAGCAAGTGGTGCGGACCCGCCCAGATATAGATAAACACCAAGGCCCAGAAGTGCACGATACTCAAACGGTAAGAATAGACCGGACGGTTCGCCGCTTTAGGGACATAGTAGTACATCAGACCCAGGAACGGAGTTGTCAGGAAGAACGCTACGGCATTGTGACCGTACCACCATTGAACCAAGGCATCCTGAATACCCGCGTACACAGGGTAGGACTGGAACAAGGTCACCGGAATCTCGATGGAGTTCACAATGTGCAGTGTCGCGACAGTGATGATCGTGGAGATATAGAACCAGATCGCCACATACATGTGTTTTTCACGACGTTGGCGGATAGTTCCGAAGAAGTTCACAGCAAAGACAACCCAGATCACGGTGATGGCGATATCAATCGGCCACTCCAGCTCTGCGTATTCCTTGGATTGGGAATAACCCAGAGGCAAGGTGATGGCTGCCGCCACGATGATCAACTGCCAGCCCCAGAAGTGGATGCGTGACAAAAGATCCGAGAACATGCGGGTTTTCAGCAGGCGCTGGGATGAATGATAGATCCCGGCGAAGATGGCATTCCCCGCAAAGGCAAAGATCGCCGCATTGGTATGCAGCGGACGAAGTCGTCCAAAGGTAATCCATTCCAGATTCGCATTGAGCGGCCAGTAAGCCAGTTGTAGCGCCGCCACCAGACCAAACAGGAAGGCCGCAGCCGCCCAGATCATTGTGGCGAGGGTGAATTTTTTGACGATATCGTCATCGTAATAAATTTTTTCGATGAGATTCCCAGTTGTGTTCACGATTTTTTCCTTTCGTTTTCTTCGCTTAAAATTCGGTGTGCAGGTGTCTCAAGGTCGTCAAATTGACCTTTGGAGGTGGCCCAGAGGAAGGCCGAGACAAAGCCAACCCCCAAAAGCAAGGCCATCGGGATCATAAGCAGGATGATATTCATCGCAACCCCCACAAGGACGACAGAATGATAATGATCGAGCTGATCGGCATCAGAATCGCCGCCATCATCGGATTGATGAATCCAGCCAAAGCCAGAACCCCGCCGATAGAGTTATAAATCAAGGAGATCGAGAGATTGCGGATCAGCACCTGTCGAGTCTGATGGGCCAGATCGAAAAGGTCAAACAAGGGACGCAGTCCGCCACGAGAGAAGTACACATCGGCACTGTTCAGGCTGAGATCCACACTGCCTTTCACGGCGATGCCGACATCTGCGGCCTGGAGGCTCAGAGAATCGTTGGCGCCGTCGCCGATCATGCAGGTGTCTTGATAGCGAGATAAAATTTCTTTCTTGTCCTCGGGGAACAGCTCGCCGTAGGCATTGTCACGAGAAATGCCGCAGGCCAAAGCTGCCTGTTGAACGCGGGACTTTTTGTCTCCGGAAAGAAGGTGGCACTGATAGCCTTGCTTTTTCAGACGGTCGACAGCACCCGGTGAGTCCTCGCGCAAAGCATCCAGGAAATAAAGACGACACAGGCTTTTGCCATCTTCCAAAACTTCAATGGCTGTTTCATCTTCATGAGTGCTTTCAGAAAGGTGGCGGATTTCGTAGTTTTTGCCATCAATACGACCGCGCACACCATGGCCCAGAATTTCCTGGGTGTATTCCACGTTGTCTGGGCGAAGCGCCGAAGGCCAGGCCTGGCGCAAGGCAAAGGCGATGGGGTGATAAGAGGCGGCCTCCAGACTCAGGATGATACCTTGAGTGCGGGCAGAAATTACTGCGGGCTCTGAGTGGGAAAGACTCAGGCTGCCTTCAGTCAGTGTGCCGGTTTTATCAAAGAAGATATTTTTCACTTTCAGTATGCGCTCCAGCGTGGTGGCATCTTTTAGCAGCACACCATTTCTTTGCGCTTTCTTCAATGCCAGGCCGAAGGTGAGTGGTGAACCAAATGCCAAAGCGCAAGGGCAGGCCAGAACAATCAGGGCCAGAGAACGGTTGAAGGCCTCGGTGGCGTTAATGTTCATATAGATCAGGAAGAACAGAATCGCGACGGAGAAGACCACCATTATCAGTTTTTGTGCCAGTTTGTCCGTGAGGGCGATGAATTGGCTTTTTTGCAGAGCGCCCTGATCCAGTTGCGCAAACAAAAGTCCCAGCTTGCTTTGTGCGAAGGAGCGCTCTACGCGCACGAAGATGTTTTGATCCAGGCAGCGTGTGCCGGCAAACAGAATCATGCCCGAAGAAAAGACTTTTGGCAGGGATTCGCCATTAAACAGGGACATGTCCAAAGTGGCCTGGTCTGAAAGCAGTTCGCAGTCCGCAGGCAAAGTTTGATTCTGTTGAATTTTCAGAATGTCACCCGTTTGCACCGAGCTCCACGGGATGGTTTCCGTAACGTCGCCATTCAAGCGCGAATACTTTTCAGTCTGGAAGAAGGACTTCATGCGTGACGGGGACAGGTAATTCTGCTGAACCCGTTTAAGCAGATAGCGCGCTGACAGAATGAAGAACATGAAGCTGGCGGTGCTGTCAAAATAGATCGCACCGTCATCACGAATCAGGTTGTAGGTGGAAAGGGCAAAGCCGGACAGCATGGCGATCGCAATCGGCAGATCGACGTTGACCACTTTATACTTCAAAGAGTTCCAGGCGCCACGATAAAAGGGGACGGCAGAGAAAAACAGAATCGGCAGGAACAGGGCAAAGCTGATCCAGTTAAAGACTGTGGCCCAGGTGCCCGCCAGACCTGCATAGACCGGGATGACAAAAAGCATAGTGTTGCCTGCGCAGAAGCCGGCCACCGCAATTCGCATCAGGAAGGTGCGGTTTTCTTTTTTATAACGTTCCGCCAGGTTGTCCTGGGCCGCCAAAGGTGTGGGTTTGTATCCCAGTTCAGCGATGACGTGGGCGGCTTGGGCCAGCGAGGCATCAGGAGCCAGCTGGATGGCCACGGTGGATTGACCGAAGTTCACTCGTGCTTGGGAGATGCCTTCATAGAACTGAGGCAGTTTTTCCAAGAGATGCACGCAAGAGGAGCAATGCAGGCCCTCGGCGAAGAACAGGTAGTTGAAGTCCTCTTGTTGGGGATGCAGATACAATCGACGGAACTCGTCTTTATCCAGATACCCGTATGCATTTTCCTGCTCGTTCAGAATCGGCAGGGGGCGAACATGTTGATCCAGCATCTCACAGGCGTTGCAGCAATAAGGGGCCTCTTGAGTCGAGGTGCCGCAATAGGCGCATACTTGTAAGGCTTTAGAGTCCATAACCGCTCCGTTTATACTGGAAATATGCCCAGTTCCCTGAGGATTGAATATGATCGGCATCATGTCCCCATAAAAAACCACTGATAAAGACTTTTGCCAAGGCCTTTGGGTGCCATAAAAAGTTGCAACCCCTGGAAAAAAGCCGGTCTGTGGGGGAATCCGAGGGTAAATTCCATTTCAATAATCTTCCCACTGTAAAGTCTTTTTGGGAACCGTCTTTGATTCAGATCAAGTTTGTTAGGTTTTAATTAAAATAAACAATTATTGATGGACTAAGTCACGTAAGAAAGCGCATAATTCTACAGGCTATTGATGGCCGTCATGTATTTCGTGTTGAAAGTTGTCGAGGATGTAGATGCGAAAGCATTCATCAAGGAGAAAAAAGATGAAAGACTGGAATTATAAGAAACTAATGCTACTAGCGACAATCGCGTGGCTGCCATCTGGTGTGATGGCTCAAACTATTAAAGGTGAAGAAGTTGCCGTTTTGACTGACGCGCCGGAAGTACCACCACCAATCACTCGTAAACATGCCACTAAAGTGATTGTGAACCTGGAAACTAAAGAAGTGAAAATGCGTTTGGCTGACGGTGTGGATTACACTTTCTGGACATTTGGAGGCAAAGTTCCAGGTAAGTTCATCCGTATTCGTGAAGGGGATCAGGTGGAATTCCATCTGCACAACCATCCTTCAAGCAAACTGCCACACAATATTGACCTTCATGCTGTGACTGGTCAAGGTGGTGGTGCTGAAGGTTCCTTCACTGCGCCGGGACATAGTTCTACATTCAGTTTTAAAGCACTGAATGCAGGTCTGTATGTCTATCACTGTGCAACTGCGCCAGTGGGAATGCACATCGCCAACGGGATGTATGGTTTGATTTTGGTGGAGCCAAAAGAAGGTCTGCCTAAAGTGGACCGTGAATTCTACGTTATGCAAAGTGAGTTCTACACTAAAGGTAAATACGGGGCTCCGGGTCTGCAACCGTTCAGCATGACTAAAGCGGTGGAAGAAAAAGCCGATTACGTGGTCTTCAACGGTAACGTGGGCGCTTTGGTGGGCGACAATGCCATGAAAGCAAAAACTGGCGAAAAGGTTCGTCTGTTTGTGGGTAACGGCGGTCCGAACCTGGTGTCTTCATTCCACGTGATTGGTGAGATCTTCGACAAGGTTTACGTTGAAGGCGGCAAGTTGGTGAACGAAAACGTTCAGACTACTTTGATTCCGGCCGGTGGTTCTGCCATCGTCGAGTTTAAGTTAGACACTACTGGAACTTTCATTCTGGTGGACCACTCGATCTTCCGTGCCTTCAATAAAGGCGCCATCGGTATGCTGAAAGTGGAAGGCAAAGAGGATCACGAGATCTATTCCGGAAAAACTAAAGACGGGATCTATCTGCCAGAAGGTGGTGTGATCCAGGAAATGGGTGCGGATGCTCCGAAGCAGATTCCGGCAAGAACTTTGGAAGAACGAATCGCGGGCGGTAAACGTATCTATGAATCCTCCTGCTTCGCCTGCCACCAAAGCAATGGACAAGGTTTGCCGGGCGCGTTCCCTCCACTGGCGAAATCGGACTTCCTGAATAACAAGGAAAAGTCCATCTCCGCAGTGATCCATGGTCTGGAAGGTCCGGTGAAGGTCAATGGCAAAGAGTATAACTCTGTGATGCCTGCCCAGATCCTGTCCGATGAAGATGCGGCAAACGTGCTGACTTATGTCTACAGCATGTGGGGCAACTCGAAAAAAGTTGTGACTCCGGCTGAAGTCAAAGCGGTTCGCGACGCTGGTAAGAAGTAACACGAAAGGGGATATGAAATGGACGGATTCTTAAAAGCGCTTATTCTGGCCGCCGTCCTTTTCTGTCACTCGATAGGGGCTGCTCAAGAGATTCTTATTCCTGCCGGAGATTTCAAGATGCCGGCAAAACTGAATAAGAACAGTCTGAAGGTGACCTCTTTTTATATCGACGCTCATCCGGTGACAAACTCTGAATATCTGGAGTTTGTGCGTAAGAATCCACAGTGGAGCAAGTCCCAGGTTAAAAAACTTTTTGCCGATGGCAGCTATCTTGAATACTGGAGTGGGGATCAAAGTTACGGTGATAAATCGTTAGCTTCCTCTCCGGTTGTTCGGGTCAGTTGGTTTGCGGCGCGGGAGTATTGCGCATGGAAAGGCCAACGCCTTCCATCGACCAATGAGTGGGAATACGTGGCTCTGAGCCCGTTTAAAAACCGCACAGAGATCAAGGATCTGATTTTGGAGTGGTATGGACGTGGCGCGGAGTGGCCCTTAAGGAACGTCAAAAAGAACAGTCCCAATAATCTGGGAGTTTACGATCTGCACGGTCTGATCTGGGAATGGGTGGAGGATTTCAACACTTCACTGGTAACTGGTGAGTCCCGGGCCGATGGTGGACTGGATAAGAATTTGTTCTGTGGAGCCGGAGCTTCGGCGGCCGCGGATCCGGCCGATTATGCGGCCTTTATGAGATTTGCTTTTCGCAGCAGCTTGCAGGCCAAGTACACAGTTCAGAACCTGGGCTTCCGCTGCGCAAGAGATAAGGAGTAACTATGAACGCGTCAAAAATTTCCTCGTTCGTGATGTTAGTGGCAAGTCTGGCTTTAGCTGCCAAGGCTGTGGCCTCTGATCAGCATCACCATCACCAGGCTCCGGCAGCCAAAGAAGCGCCCGCCGCCCTGAACGATGAATCCATTTATAATCTGAATTCAGAACTGCTGGACGAAAACGGCAAAAAGGTGAAGCTGGAAAGCATGCGTGGTCAGGCTGTGGTGATTTCCATGGCCTATACAAGTTGTGCTTACACTTGCCCATTGATTCTGGCGCAGATGCAGCAGATTGAAAAGAAGCTGGCAGAAAACGGCAAAAAACAGGTTCGTTTTGTGCTGGTCAGCTTTGATCCGGAAAAAGACACTCCTGAAGTTCTCAAAGCCTATGCCAAGAAAAAACAACTTAGCGGGCAGTGGAGTCTTTTGACTGCAAAGAATGACAAGGCCCCTCGTGAGATCGCCAGTGTTCTGGGGATCAAGTACAGCAAGGTTGAAGGCGGGGACTATGACCACTCGTTCATTATTACAGTGCTGGATAAAGAAGGTGTGCCTCGCGGTCGTCAGGTGGGTGCCAGTGCGGATCCCAAGGATCTGATAAAGTTCATCCCTTGATCTGGATCAAGGCTAAAGAGGATTTTTTTTCTTAAAGTGGATTCAACAACAAGGAGGAACTTTTCATGAAAGAGTTCGTTATTGAAGCCCAGAAAATTGATCCCATGCACCGTCATTCCTTTATCTTCGAAAGTTTTGACAGCTTGGAAGGTGGGGATAGCATTGTTATCGTAAACAATCATGATCCTGTGCCTCTGCTGCGTCAGTTTGGTGAATCCCGTCCAAATCAGTTCGTGGACGAGTATTTGGAAAAAGGCCCTGATGTGTGGAAACTGCGCCTGACCAAAAAGAAAAAAGAAGGCTGTTGCGGTTTCTGTGAATAAACGACGAAAAAAGAGAGAACACCTGTTCTCTCTTTTTTTGTTTGTGAGTCTTATGCCGCAATACTTTCACACAGAATAAACAGACACTGATCTTCCTTGGCGATATGCTGGCGTAGAAGTTTTTCGTAATCACGACTGAGGCGGTCGAATGCCTGAGGAAATTCAGCCTGATACTTTGGATAAGAAAGCAGCTTTAAGGCCTCGGCAATCTCGTGGCCCAGCACGTGTTCGTCCATGGGCAGGCTGAGAGGGTTTTGTGGGGTCAGCCAGGGAAAGCTGGCATAGGCGCAGGGACGGGGAAATCCGCGCATGTAAAGCCCGCAAAGATAGTCCCGGGGCCCTTTTTGTGGATTCAGATCCAGTTCCATACCACGGAAATAAGTGCACAGCGGGCCGCCCTGGCACAGAAGGATATTGTCCGCCACGGCTGGAAACAGACTTTGTTCCTCCAGGGGGTGATGAACCTCCTCCACGAACTGAACAATTTCCAGAATGTCGACTTTATCATCAAACATTTTCAGTATTTGCTGATGTTCCTCGCGCAATTTTTTTAGAAGGTCTTTCACCTTGCACCTCCGTAAGAGCTTGTCGATCCAGAATTTCGATGTGACGGCCTTCAGTTCGGATCCAACCATTTTTGGTCCATTGACTTAATATTCGTATCACTGTTTCACTTTGACTGCCGATACGATCGGCAATATCAGCCCGGGTCAGGGGAATTTGCAAATAGCTCTGGTCCGGTCCCTGACGGTCCAGCAGTCGCAATAAAAAATCCGCGATGCGCAAGGGGGCCAACTTGTGGGACTTGCAAACGTCATTTTGAAATTCCAAGAATCGTTCTGAGATCTGGCGATTGACTCGTCGGCGCAGCTCGGGAATTTGCATCAGTGTATCAAAGAAAAAGCCCACGGGAATTTTAAGTAAGGTGGACTCTTCGTTGGAGATCGCAGAAGTCGGGTAACGCGGGTTCGGAAGCCCCGCCATGGCCACCCCGAGGAATTCATCCCGGCTAAGAAAGTTGAAGATCTTCACCGTATCCCGATCCATGGTTTCCTGGATTTTGAAGGACCCATACAGAACCAGATAGATGTGTTCAATGGGTTGCCCCTTTTCAAAAAGCACCTGGCGGGTCATCGTGTGCACAAGTTCGAAATAGGGTGATATTTCACGTAAATCCTTCTCGCTGAAGCGGCGAAGGAAGTCCTGTTTTTTGAGTATATTGACTATGTTCGACATAAGGCCCTCGGGAATAGAATGCCCGCCTAAATTTGTGCCAGATATGATCGGGATCAAAAAAAGGTGTTTTTTACAGGTGATTCTTGATTTGGATCAAAGAAGGTTCGTTTTTTGGATGTTAACTACTTCGAAAGACTACAAGTCGGGAGCATCATGTTAACAAAATCACAGGCAAAAAACTTTTTCGTGATCGGAACGGTGCTCTGTTCAGCGGCCTTTGTGTTGCTGACCATTGATACCTTCCGACGTATTCCTAAACAAACCAATCAGGCTGAAATGACCCCCGAAGTGGTGCGGGGAAAACATCTTTTTGATCGTAACAACTGCATGGGCTGTCACACCATTTTAGGGGAGGGGGCTTATTACGCTCCGGAACTGACAAAGGTGTGGGAACGCCGGGGCGAGATCTTTATCAAGTCCATGTTGCGCGATCCACAGGCCATGTATCCCAAAGATCGAAAGATGACGAACTATCACTTCACCGAAGATGAAATCAATGATCTTACGGCCTTTCTCAGATGGGTGGGCACGATGGATCTGAATGGGTTCCCGCCGAAACCGGATTTGGCTCAGCCCGTGAAAGCGGAGTCTGTGCATTTGGCTATGACTCAGCCGGCGGTTTATGGTCAGGTCTGCGTGGCCTGTCACACATTGCAAGGTTCCGGCGGCACAGTGGGACCGGCGTTGGATGGAATCGGAGCCCGTCGTGACAGCGAATACCTGACAAGCTGGTTGAAAGACCCCTTTGTTTTGAAAAGTGATTCAAAAATGCCAAAGCTTCCTTTGACGGATGAACAGATCCAGGAACTGGTTGCGTATCTTTCGCAGATAAAATGAGGACAACATGAAGTATCAAACACAGAAAATTTCTTACTGGTTCTTTGCCACTTGTATGCTGCTGTTTTCCTTGCAGCTTGTTTATGGATTTATCATGGGCTTTGCGCACATGGGGTATGATGGCTTGCATGACATCATACCCTTCAATGCGGCCCGGGCCACGCACACCAATCTTCTGGTTGTGTGGCTTCTGACCGGATTTATGGGGGCGGCTTATTACATCGTCCCCGAGGAAACCGAACGTGAATTGATTTTCCCCAAACTGGCTTATGTGCAGTTGGGGGCTTTGGTTGCCGTTGGTGTCGTCGCCATTGCCGGTTTTCACATGAACTGGTGGGAGGGACGTAAGTTCCTGGAAATCCCGCGACCACTGGATTACCTGGTGGTCGTGGACGTTTTGCTGTTTATTTTCCTGATCGGTGGCACCATCTGGAAGGGGCGTCGTTATACCACAACCAGCATCGTGCTGTTCCTGGGGCTTTTGATGGCGGCTTTGCTGTATCTGCCGGGCATGATCAACACCGATCATCAGACAGTGGATTCCTACTGGCGTTGGTGGGTGGTGCATCTGTGGGTGGAAGGTGTGTGGGAGCTTATCATGGGTGCGATCATGTCCTTCCTGCTGATTAAAATGACCGGCGTGGATCGTGAGATCATTGAAAAATGGCTCTACATCATTGTCGGATTTACCTTCCTGTCGGGAATTCTGGGTACAGGTCACCATTACTACTACATTGGAACTCCTCGCTACTGGCTGTTGGTGGGTGGGCTCTTCGGTGCACTGGAGCCGTTGGCTTTCCTGGGGTTTGCGATCTATGCCGTGGCAATGGCTCGAAAGGGTGGAAAAACTCCGGATAATAAGATGGCAATGGCATGGACCATGGCGACTGCAATTTTATCTTTTGTCGGGGCGGGGTTCCTTGGATTTGCCCACACTCTGCCTCAGGTGAACATGTACACACACGGAACCTTGGTGACGGCTATGCACGGACATATGGCGTTCTGGGGTGCTTATGCGTGTCTGGTTCTGGCGTTGATTGCCTATGCGATGCCAAAACTGACCGGACGTAATTTGCAGGACTCACGTATGAACGTATTTGCGTTTTGGACATCCAATATTGGCATGACCGCGATGACTCTGGCTTTCGGTGTTGCAGGGATTGCGCAGGTCTATCTGGAAAGAAAAATGGGAATGGATTTCCTGGCCGTGCAAAAAGAGGTCGAGGTGCACTTCCTGGGGCTGGTACTGGCCGCTTCGTTGTTCTCTGTGGGAATTGTGGCCTATGTCTGGAACTTTATCCGCTTCGGAAAACCAGTTGGCGAGGTTCAATGAAAACCTATTACCGGGAAGTCGCCAGCGAAGTTGACATTTTCACCAAGTGCTTTGAACAGCAGTTGCCCTTGTTAATCAAAGGACCCACGGGGTGTGGAAAGAGCCAGTTGGTGGCACACATGGCAGAAAAGCTGGGTCGCCCTTTGGTCAAAGTCGCCTGCAACGAGGACACCAGCAGTGCGGATCTTCTGGGGCGCTTCCTGATTAAAGGGGCGGAAACTGTATGGCAGGATGGACCGGTCACACGGGCGGTGCGCGAAGGCGCCATCTTGTATCTGGATGAAGTGGCCGAGGCCCGCGAAGATGTGATCGTGGCGTTACATCCTTTGACCGATCATCGCCGGGAACTTTACGTGGACCGCACCAATGAAGAACTGACGGCACCGCCGGGATTTATGTGTGTGGCCAGCTTTAATCCGGGTTATCAGCGAGGTTTTAAGGAATTAAAACCCTCAACCCGTCAAAGATTTGTCACAATAAGTCTGTCTTACCCGCAAGCAGAAGTGGAGACTGAGATTCTGCACCGGGTGACCGAAGTTGATCTGAAAACCTGTCAGCGTCTGGTTGAAGTGGGTAATAAGATCCGCGGGCAAAGACACCTTGAGTTGAAAGAGACCGTATCAACCAGACTGCTGGTTCATGCTGCACGTCTGTTCAAGTCCGGGTTGCCTTTGCGGCAGGCTTGCCTTTTCGGAGTTGGACAGTGCCTTTCTGACGACCATCAGGTGCAGGAAGGATTGAAGGATCTTATCTATTTGAGTTTGTAGTATGGATATCACAGAGAAGATTTATGAGGCGGCGGTTCGCTGGAAGAAACGTCGCCAGGAAAATGAGCTGGAGTCCTGTCGCTATCACTTGCAGGATTGCGACAAGGCACTGGCTTTGGTTTTACAGCCCTTCTTTGATGACACCATCGAAATTCACGCGGCCCGCCAGTCCGGCGTGATGGGGCGGGTGGTGTATCTGCCCGAGTCCATCCATTTCTTTCCTGTGAAGGAACGCAACCGTGACCTGTATTTGCATCAGGCCCTGTATCTGGCGGCTTCGCAGAAGCTTAAAATTCACTGGCCCGAGTTGGGCAGAAATGCTTATGCCCGGGCTTTGCATTTTGTGCGCCATAAAGCCCTTCTTCATTCGCAGATCTCAAAGATGTATCCATCCTTTCCTGACTTTCATCAAAGTTTGCTTCAGGATTTTTTGCAAAGATTGAAAGCCCCTGCGAACGCGCCGGGGCGGCAGATGATTCAACTGCTTTCATCGGTCGAAACAGTCGCAGCAGCCGGATTGGATCCGGCACGATTAAAACGCAATGAACCGTTTCCTGAAGACCTTTGGCTTTTGTGGGGCGGGTTGAGTTCTGTGGCGGGCCCAACCTCGGTGCTTCCGGACAGCTCCCCGCCGGCCAAGATGTCCCGGCAGGAATCAGAGCTTTCCATGCAGACGCACTTTGAAAAAGAAGAAGTGGATCTGGACAAAGAGGAACACAACCCAGTGACTCATTCTTTTGAAAAAATGGAAACGGTGGATGAATATCAGGGGGGAAGTCGGGTGGCCGACGGATCGGATCAACTGCAGGAACACAGTGAGGCACTCAAGGAGATTCAGCCCCGTCATGTGACCCGATCCGGAGAAGAGGCGGCTTCCTTCTTTAAATCCGATTTTGCCCAAGGACCGGGGCGTGACAATGCCACGCACACGTTATCCAAGGCAGGGGAATTCTTTTATTATCCCGAATGGCACTTTAAGCGCAAACAACTTCTGCCGGACTTTTGCCGACTTAAAGTCACTACTCCAGAGCCGGGTTCGGAAGGATCTCTGCGAGAACAGCTTCTGCAGCAGCAGAGTTCGTTGATTGAGCGCAGTCGACGACAATTGGACGAGGTTCGCAATCAAAGGAAGTGGCGGGGCGGACAGCTGGACGGCCCCGAAGTGGATTTGGATGCGTATGTTCGCCATCTCAGCGACGTGCGAAATAAGGTTTCAGCCAGCGGGCATCTTTATCAAAGTCAGTTTCTGCGACAGCGTGACATGCAGATACTGATCCTGCTGGATTTCAGTCTTTCCACGGATTCCTATGTGGCCAATCATCGGGTTTTGGATATTGAACTGGAATCTGTGGGCCTGTGGGGCTTGTTGCAAACAAACCCTGATGAAAACACCATCGTTGCGGGGACCTATTCGGAAACACGACACCACTGTGCATTTGAGTTCCTGAAGAAACAGGATGAAAAATGGGACCGATATTTTTCCCGTGTTCCGAATGTCGTGCCGCGCGGGTACACACGCCTGGGGCCGGCGATTCGTCATGCGACACAGTTGCTTCAGAAGTGCTCTGCCCGGCAGAAGGTGCTATTGCTTCTGACGGATGGAAAACCCACGGACTATGATGGTTACGAAGGACGTTACGGCATTGAAGACATGCGCAAAGCCTGTCTGGAGGCTGAGACCCTGCAGATCAGTACGAAAGCCTTTGCCATCGAAAAAGCGGCGAAACATTATTTTCCGCAGATGTTTTATTCCTACGAGATTTTGTCAGAACCAGCGAAGCTGCCAGAAAGTTTGATTCAAACTTTGGCGAAGTTGCGACGTTAGATGATCCCCGTCAGGTGGCGCTTTCATTCTGTTTTCAGGCGTGATTTTTTTTGCTGAATCCGTTGTTTCATTTTTGTGATCGCTTTATTGCAGGACCCAAACAAAAAAAGGACCTGGTGATGAAGCGTTTTTTATTTCTTCTTTCAACTATTTTTTCTTTGCGAACCATGGCTTTGGGGCTGGCAGGGGTTTATCCAGAAAATAATATTCAAATGGAGTTACAACAACAGCGGGAAGCAGATGAGGTTTCCCGTGGGACCTTACTGGGCTATGGATTTTCACCGAAGTTAAATCCTTCTTTCAATCTAACAGAAGTGCGGTCTGGGGAAGAGGCCCATCTCCGCGCGGCCGTCGGAAATGTATCTGCCTGGGCGGGGGAGCTTATTCAGGTGGCGTTTGTGCCGGGTTATTCACATGATATCAGCGAAGGGGTGTGGCAGTTGTGCGGGGAAATGTCCGGGGATGTGACTGCACGCTGGACCCCTTACGGACGAGTGTCTTCAGAGCTCGCAGGGGAACACGATTTTTCTGCGGATTTTATAGCAGGTGTTCGCTGGGTGGCGGCAGGGGAACTGGACGTGATCCTTGAAAAACAATTGCACCGGGATCAGCTACTAAAAGCCGGAGTGAACTGGCGCTGGGACCAGAATATTGAGCTGAACGTCGAGGCAACGATTCCCTCTGTCGAACATGCGTGGGGTGTGGTTGTGATTTTCCAGCCGGGTGAGTACTAAGTATCAACTAAAGATCTCTCAAAAAGGGGCCGATGTAAGTCGCCACATGGGAGGTTTTGGGTGCGTTTTGCTTCTTGGTTTAAGGGAATTCGTGGACGTCTGTTGGCGGTGGCTATTTTGCCGGTGATCGGTTTTGTGATTTCATCCGGTGTGGCCTTCAATGGGATCAACCGGGTGGGGGGATTGTTGGATGCAGCTCATGATGAAATCATTCCTGCAGCCAAAGCACTCAATCATCTGATCATCGCCCGCAATCGATATGGCTATAACATATTTGTGGCTTTGACGGTGGCTGACGACCCGGCGTTGAAAAAGCAGCGTCTGGAAATCGCCCGCGAGTCCATCGCTGAATGGAAGACAAACTTTGCAATCTATTCAAAGTTCCCGGTTCGCACTTCGGCAGAACAGCAAGGTCGCCAGTACATTGAGCAGAATAAAGATCACTATCTGGCTATGCTGGAAAAAGTTGTCGAACTGGTCGAACGTGGTAACCCCGAGGATCTGACCCAGGCGCGGGCCCTTCTTTTGGGGGATATCTGGAAGATTGGCAACGAGATCGGTCGCAACAATCTTGAAATCTCCAAAAGCTATGAAAAACGTGCTGATGAGGAAAGTAAAGAATCCGAACGCGTGCAAAGCAGTGTCTTTTGGTGGACGGGTGTTATTAACACGACCGCCAGTTTGACGGTGATTGGAATCATCCTGTTGATCTCCTCACGCATGGCGAACGGGATCTCAGCCATTGCCACTAGATTGTCTGGCGCCAGCGGCAATGTGACTTCTTCAGTTGTGCAACTGAGCGAGGCTGGAACCACGCTGTCCCAGTCTTCCACAGAAGCCGCGGCTTCATTAGAGGAAACAGTGGCTTCGTTGGAAGAGCTCACCTCGATGGTGCAGGTGAATTCAGATAATGCCCGGCAGGCGGCTGCGGTTTCGGCTTCTTCGCGCAGTGCCGCCGAGGCCGGCGAAAGTGAGATTCGTGGATTGATTCAGTCCATGAATGAAATTTCACAGTCGTCCAAGAAAATTGAAGAGATCATTTCCGTCATCGACGATATCGCCTTCCAGACGAATCTTCTGGCATTGAACGCGGCGGTTGAGGCGGCGCGAGCGGGTGAGCAGGGGAAAGGCTTTGCCGTTGTGGCCGAAGCCGTGCGCAGTCTGGCGCAGCGAAGTGCGGTCGCCGCTAAGGACATCGCCACATTGATCAGCACCTCCGTAGAACAGATCGAAAGAGGCAGTCGTATTGCCGCCAACAGCGGTGTCGTTCTGGGGAGTATTGTTGAGTCCGTGAAAAAAGTGGCGGATTTAAATAATGAGATTGCCGCGGCCTCTGCCGAAAAAAGTGCGGGCATTCAGCAGATTGGAAAGGCGATGAACCAACTGGATCAGGCTTCGCAAAGCAATGCGGCTTCTGCGGAAGAGATTGCTGCCACCAGTGGAGAAATCGGCGGACTGGCCGAAACAACCCAGCAGCTGACCGTCGAGCTGAACGTGATGGTTCTGGGGGCATGACCGGGATCAGTGAAAACGCGGATTGGCTTTTGCAATCAGCGATGACTTGATGTGAATCATGTTTTGCCTTGAAGCCACGCCGTAATCTTTCCTCATGAAAGTGAGGAGTTTATGGAGACAGTGAAACATGTGGTTGTCAGTGGGGTGATTGGAACCGTTATGGTTTCCGGAGCCTGTATCGGGATTTTTGCAGCCACGATGGGTATGTGTGGGGCCGCCGTTGTCGGTCTTTGGCTGGCCGGAGGCTAAAAAGGGGGCTGAGAGCCCCTTTTTCTTGATTCGAGTCAAGGCAGCCTTCATTGACACATGTTAGGTTCATTAGGGACCCTGCAAAGGGCGAAGTGAGGCTAATATGAGTACGACTTCAATGGATGCTTATCGTTATTTCTTTCCAGCGGGCTGGGTGATGGGAGTCTGGGGCGTTTTGCTGTGGATTCTTTTCCCCTGGAATCTGGTTTCTTATCCGGGACTGCATCATCCTGAAATCATGTCTGGTGGATTTTTCCTGTGTTTTGTCGCAGGCTTTTTGATGACCGCAGCCCCGAAGTTCACATCCAGTTTTGAACCGGCCCCGTGGGAGCAAAATCTTTCCATGGTTCTGATTCTGTCCCTTTTTGCCAGTTTGCTGCCACAGAGCAAGGTCTACTTCTACGCCGTTGTCACGGCACTGTTTGTTTTTTTGATGGTCTATATGTTCCGTCGTTTTTTTAATCGTCAAAGCAATCCTCCGGACTCTTTCCTGTTTGTCGGAGTGGGATTGGCCGTGGGATTGTTTGGCAGTGTCGTTTTGTTGTTAGGACAGTCGCTGGATGTTCCCGGAAATCTGTATTCCTTGGCACGTACCTTCCTGCTGCAGGCTTATGTGCTGTGTCTGGTGATGGGTGTGGGCAGTCGACTGGTGCCAGCTTTATTGGGATGGGCTCCGTTGCCGACCGAGGCGGGC
This sequence comes from Bdellovibrio sp. HAGR004, assembly GCF_055397015.1. Taxonomy (NCBI): domain Bacteria; kingdom Pseudomonadati; phylum Bdellovibrionota; class Bdellovibrionia; order Bdellovibrionales; family Pseudobdellovibrionaceae; genus Bdellovibrio; species Bdellovibrio sp. HAGR004. The sequence goes on from NZ_AP029176.1 coordinate 1,306,423, forward strand.
AAGACGGTTCGGGCTCGCATTGGATTGTTCTCTTTATTGGCGGTGCTGTTCTTGGGCAGTTTCGTTGTGGAGGTTCTGATTCACGCGCGAGCAGGTTTTGTTCTGCGCGCTTTGGTGATGAGCTTTATCGTGTTTTTCTTCTGGAAGATTCACCGCAAACCCCAGCGCAAAGCTTTTCAAAGTTGGTTTTTATGGGGTTCCGCCTGGATGATGTTACTGGGACAATGGGCGACCGTGGTCGTTCCGGATTTCCGAATCCATTTGCTGCATGTGATCCTGGTGTCGGGTCTGGGGCTTATGACCTTTATGATCGCAACCCGGGTGACTTTGTCTCATGGTAAGCACAACATGGAACTGGAAAAAAGCTCCAAGGGGTTGTTCCTTGGAGCCTTGTTGATGGGGTTTGCCGGTTTAACTAGGTTGTCAGCGGGATTTGCTCCTCATATCTATCAGTCTCATTTGGTCTATGCGTCTTATACATGGATTCTGGGGCTGTTGATCTGGGGCTGGATTTTCCTGCCGAAGATGATCCGTGTGAAGTCGTAGGGTGATAGAAGCGTTTGGCCGCCTCGATCTGACGGGACTTGCTGAACGCAGAAATGCGTTTCAGGTATCCGATCACACGGGTTGCATGGTCCACATCGGGGCTGCCACAACTGCTGCATTTGTACAAAGTCCTTTTGTCGATATGTTCGCATTCATTGCAGATGGTGATCTTGATATTCACGCACCAGTAATTGCATCCGGAAAGGGCCGCGGCACGAATCAGTTTCAGAAAACCGTCGGCGGTCAGCTTTTCTTCCAAATTCAAATGCAGGGCGGAACCTCCATCCAGATATTGCATCATTTCCTTGCCATGCAGATCCATTTTGTCCAATGAATTCACTTCGTCATTTTCGACAATATAGAAATAAGAGTTGTAACAGTCGCGCGGGACATACAATCCATCCTTGCGGTCCCACTGGGCGTTTTTCACCCCCAGGTTTTCAGCCGGAACAAACTCGGTGTTGAACATATAGCCAAATTTCTGACGGGCTCTTTTGTTGGCGTCATAGATGATTTTCAGTTTTTCCCGCACGAAGTCCTTGTAAGGGGCCTCATTGGCAATGCTCAGGCCTGAGTATTCCGCCGCTTCCACCATTCCGTTTATCCCGATGGTCAGGAATTGTTTATCCAACGAGATAAACCCTGCCGTATAGGCACTGAGCAATCCGGCTTCAAAATATTCCTGCATCAATTGGCGATAAGCGACCTGATATTTTTGAACTTTTTCAACCGTGGTCAACAGATCCAGTTTTCGCTGCACCAGGCGGTTCATATTTATGGTGATAACGTTGATGGACCCTGTCGCCACACCTCCGGCACCCAATGAATAGCTGAACGTGTTGTCCGAGATTTCGTTGCGCAGGCGGCAGCAACTGGCCAGACTGTCGGCGGAGTCGCTCATATACATGAAGAAGCTGTTGCCCTCGCTGAGTTCGCGGGCGCACATTCCGGCAAAATCATTGTCGCGGGGGCCGTTCTCATCAATCAACATCGCTGCGGTGACCACAGGGAATGTCAGAATCGCTTTTTTTCGTTCTTCATTAAACCAGGACATAAAGTGCGCTTGTAATTTTTTGACACTGTCCCATTGTGGCAGATCTCCGTTCGGGAAGACAAAGTCACCAAAAAGAGATTTGAAATAGTATTCGTCATAAGCCGAAATATTCCAGAACACCGATTGATAGCCACGCGCGGCCGCAGGCTGGTTCAGGGCATACACAACATGTTGCAAGTGATTGTTGATGATGCGAGTGTGAGTTTGCAGATAGTTGTCGCCGTAATCCTTGCGGGCAAAGTGATCAAAATACATCAACCATTCGACTGTGGCCACAGCTCCGGCGAACTGCGCGGAAATGGCAAAGACCAGATTCACAAAACAGCCACAGAAGCTTTCCAGATGTTGGGGGGCCTGGGATTCACCGCCCAGATCTTTCAAGCCTTGCAACAGCAACGGGTACATGGAGATAGAGGCGCAATAAGGTTTTAGCGATGTTTCGTCGTGAACATAGATTTCATGGCTTTCGATTTGGCGGACATACTCTTGCGCCAGGTTCGGACCGAAAAGTTCTTCGATCTTGTTTTGCACCAGTGTGCGGTTGATCTGGATATTGATGTCCTTGTTGATCTCTGCTTCCAGTGTCGCAATATTTTTCAACGTCACATTGGCATTGGCATCCAGCTTCGAGCCTTCGGCAGCATTCGGCGCGGCTTTATATTGTTGGACGAATTCGATCTTTTTCTGAATCTGTTCCGGTGTAAGTCGGATCATAGGGAGGTCTCCTTTGTGTTGTGTTGAAAGAGGTGGTTAAGAACTTTTCCAGTGTTCAGATCCCTAAAGACCTGATTGGTTGTCGGGGAGGACAGTCCGCCCCGGGCCTGAATCCATGGACCGGTTTTCAGGTAATCCAGATGTTGCTCCAATCGCTGGGGGACTTTTTCCAGTCCCGTGTACAGCGCGGTTTTAAGGTGATGACTGCGCCCCAGTTGCAGAAATTCGCACAACTCGGACTCATGCCATTCACCGCCCAGAAACAGCAGACAGGAAATACGATGACGATATTTTTCGATCAAAGATTGTAAGAGGGGGGTGGTCAGCGGGGTGCCGGTTTTTTCGGTCCACAATTCGGGAGAATGGCAGCCCGGACATTTGAGCGGGCAGCCACAGACATAAAGGGCCAAAGAAATATGATGAGGAACTTCCTGGAAAACGATGTCGTACTTGTAGATGTTCATGTCTCGCTCCTGATAAAAGGATTCACGAGAACTTTTAATTGAACACTACAAATCCGCCAAAATCATGATCAGGGTCACTAGCCGTAGTGGTCCAGTGTTATCGCACGGATTTCAGGATCTGAATCTGTTTGTGATTCATCTTAATGATGTCCTGCTGCTCAAGTTCTGCCAAAGTGCGCGAAAAGGTTTCTGGACGCAGTCCCAGCATCAGGGCCACTTCGTGCTTCTTGCCTTCCAGATGAACCACGGGCGTTTGCTGTTCGGATTGCAGGCGCTCCAGATAATTCAAAACCCGATCCTGGGCCGAGGGTGTACTGATATTTTCGATGACCTGATTCAGATTGGTCATCCAACGCACCAGAGAAGACACCACCGATTGATACAATAAAGGATTTTTCGCGAGGATATCCTGCAGGTCCTTTTTGGGAAGGTAGAAGATTTCGCAGGCTTCAGAGGCGGAAGCTGTGTCAGCTTGTTTGGATTGTCCCAGCAGGCTGCCTTCACCAAAAGTTTTGCCGGGCCCCAGAAGTCCCAAGACCACTTCTTTACCGTTGGATGAAATTTTAGAGATTTTCACCGTGCCTTTGACAATCAGATAAAGACCCTTGGCCTCTTCTTCCTGTTCAAAGATGACCGTATTTTTGGGATAGGTTTTCTTCTGAATGAAACTCAGAATCTGCTCTGTGACTTTCTCTTCCTGGGTGGAGCAGATGGGGCAGCCATCCACGGGATTCTTTTTCATATTCACCTCAGTACCAATTTAGCAGGAAATGGGGCGGACGTCATGTTAAAGCTTGATGTACCCACCTAAACGGATAGGATGCAAACTAATTGATTCGGAGGAAGTCGTGCCTAAGTTTGTATCCGCAGACGAAGCCTTAAAAGAAGTTCAGTCGGGCCACCATGTATTTATTCACACCGCAGCGGCAACGCCGCAACAATTGGTCAAGGCGCTGGTGCGCCGGGCTCCTGAAGTTAAGAACGTGAAAATATATGCCATTCATACAGAAGGCGACTGTTCCTACGCACTGCCAGAGTATGAGCAGAACTTTGAAGTTCACAGTTTCTTCAATGGCGCCAATCTTCGCAAAGCCCGCGCAAATATCAACTCCAGTTTTGTCCCAATTTTCTTAAGTGAAGTTCCTCAGTTGTTCTATCGTGGGATTGTTCCGTTGGATGTGGCTTTGATTCAGGTGTCTCCGCCAGATCGTCATGGCATGTGCAGTCTGGGGCCGTCTGTGGATGTTTCCATCGCGGCAGTGCGCACAGCCAAAAAAATCATTGCACAGGTCAACCCGCGCATGCCGCGCACCTTTGGTGAATCCCAGTTTGAATTTAACAAAATCGATTTTGCGATCCCTGTGGATGAGGAGCTTTACATCGCCTCCGCAGCAGATCCTGGTGATGTGGAAATGCAAATCGGGCGCAATGTCGCAAGTCTGATTGAAGATGGTGCCACCCTGCAAATGGGAATCGGTGCGATTCCGGATGCAACCTTGCGGGCCTTGCACGGGCATCGCGATCTGGGGATTCACACCGAGATGTTTTCAGACGGGTTGATTGACCTTTATAAAGCCGGGGCCATCACCAATCGTTTAAAGCCGCGTCTGACGGGCAAAGTGGTTTCAAGCTTTGTGATCGGCTCACGCAAAGTCTATGACTTTATCGACGACAATCCTGACGTCATGATGATGGATGCCAGCTACACGAATGATACACACGTCATTCGTCAGAACCCAAAGATGATCGCCATTAACAGCGCGATCGAAGTGGATCTTACCGGACAGATCTGTGCCGACTCCATTGGCAGCCGCATTTATTCAGGCATTGGTGGCCAAATGGACTTCATGAGAGGCGCAGCCCTGTCACCGGGAGGAAAACCGATCATCGCCTTGCGTGCCAGTTCGAAGAAGGGTGTTTCCAAGATTGTTCCGACCTTGAAGCCGGGGGCGGGTGTGACGACCACGCGCGCGCACGTTCATTGTGTCGTGACCGAATACGGGGTGGCCCCTTTATTTGGCAAAACGCTGAAAGAAAGAGCCGACGCCTTGATCGCGATTGCGGCGCCGGAAGTGCGTGAAGAGCTGAGCCGACAGGCTCATAAGATGCTCTACGATGTCTAGGGGAAGATATTTGCGATAAGCGGCGAAAGCCGCTTATTCGACTTCCGCGCGTTCGCGCAGTTTGTCTTTGGAAAGAATGCGGATGTTGCGTCCGTCGGTCTGATCAATGAGGCCGTCTTTTTCAAATTGCGACAGGGTGCGGATCACCGTTTCAGGAGTTGTTCCTGCCCATTGAGCGATTTCGCGACGAGTCCAACTTTGATGAACGAAGTGTTCTTGCAGGAACAACAAGGCCTCGGCAATTCTTTCTGAGGCTCCTTTGTCCATTTGCCCCATCCATTTTTCTTCTGCCATACGCAGATCTTTTGAGATGTGCGAAAGCAGTTTCATTGCCAGCTCCGGATGAGACTTGAAGATGTTCATGATTTCAGCCTTCGGGACGAAGCAAAGTTCGCAGTCCTCCACCGCCACGGCGGAGGCATGGTAAGGCTCATTGGCAAACAGGGAGCGATAGCCCAAGGTGCCACCAGGACCGATCAAGCGCAGCGTGTGAGCCGCCCCTGCCGGAGAAGTGACTTCCAATTTCACCAGTCCTTTTTGAATTGTGAAAATACCCAGGGGGTCGTTTCCAGAGTAAAAGATCACCTGACCGCTTTTAAAGCGGCAGGTAACGCGGGCTTTTTCCATCAGCAGAAGCACGTCTGGAGACGAGCACAGCAAGCTGTCAAAACGCGTTTCGCAGTTTTTGCAGGAATCGGGATTTACAGGCGCATGACCGCAGTCTTTTTTTAAGGACATAGACCCCCAGCTTAGCAGATAATTGTCGGGCCGTCATGAAAGTTTATTGAGAGCGCGTCGTGTAGCAACTGTTCGTCTTTAGGACTTTCGAATAGGGGTGTATTGAGACGCTGGGCCGCGTTTAATGCCTCTATGGGGAACTTCCAAGGCTTGAGACTGGCCTCATACAGATCCTGAAACTCAAGCTCGGTTGTGTGGGGCAGGGGGCTTTTCATATCTAAGCCTTCACGGCGTTTGAAATAGCCTAAAAGGATGGCTTTCAGGGTTTTAAGCAGGTGCAGAGGAAAAGAGTTCATATCCGACATTAAATACTCAAACTCGGATTTGAAAACCTCATCAGTCTTTAACATTTCTTGAATTTTCGGCAGAGCATAAATCACCGCCAAATGCTGGCTGAAGTGAATCTGCGCTGCCGCCTTCACGGGATCGGCAAAGAAGTGATCGGCATGAATCAGGTCGTGCACAATAAATCCTAAAACGTCCCGGCCTTCCTCAACAAAGCTCTGCATTTCATCAAGCGTTTGTAGCATCGAAACACAGCGCTGGCCTTGAGTTTGTAACGACAGAACTTCAAAAGGCGTCGGCACGTAGGAACAAAGCAGTAAAGGATAACGCCCAGCCTGCCAAGCCATCAGGGATTGGGGCACTGACAGAGGAATGGATCGCCAGCTTTGTGCGCAGAAGTAAGTTAGAAAATCCCCATTGTGAGCAAAACGGCGCAAGGATTTTACCTGACGAAGCGATTCAGGAAGTTCACCCACAAGGCAGCGCAAGAAGTCCGAAGCCTGGAAGGAGGGCTTTTCAGAAAGAGTTGCCAGTGGCTGATTGTGGGGGCCTCCCAAAAAATCCACAGGTCGGCGCAAGAAGGCAAAAACAGCGATGTAAGCCGCCGCCATTTCCGCATCTGAAAGGGCTTTCGTACGCCATAGCTCCAGAAAAGGTTGCAAACACTGATGAGCCAAAGCACTTTGATTTTTCAAAAACCCATCATCCAGCAGACGATGACGGAACCGACCGGCACGTAACATAATCCCTGTTGTAGGCAATCCCTGCGTGGAAGTCTAACAAATTGCTCTTTGCACGCCGCGATTCCGGCGTTTTTTGTCCTAAGTTAAGACAGTCTTTGTGAATTTCGATTTAGGGGCGAATTTGGCGGACTTCAAAGAAAAAAGGAAATATCCACCTTTGTTGTAGATGCCGGTTGTTGCTACTCTATAGGGCATGAACACGACCAAGACTCATGGTGCTGTTTTTCTGTCGTTGTTGCTGATTTCCGGGTGGAGCGTAGGATGCTCGCCGGGGGCGAGTTTCGATACCATTGCGGTGTCGGACTCGGCCGCGACGGCGTCTTCCCAGTCTTCCGTTCACTGTGCAGCTCCTCCCGGTGTTTCCGGGCGCCCGGCCACGATTGAAGACGTCGTTGTATTGGTGAATTCGCTGCCCAAACCCGTCACGATCCGCTGCTTTTTAGAGAGCCTGGAGCGCCCCCTGAATGTGGCCCTGACCAACAGTCAGATGAGTGGTCAGCCGGCCGCAGGAAACCGCAGTCCGCGCATTTTTGTTTTAAATGAAAAGCTTTATATGTCCGTCGTTCCAGAAGGGCGGGGGCGTGATTATCTGGAGCTGAGTTATCAGACCTCGACGACAACGTCGATCAAGGCGGAAATAGAATTTCCGGTGATACAGCCAATCGCCAAAAGCAAGCCCTACAGCAATGTGCGCTTTGGCTCGGGAACCAATTGCAGTTCCTGCCATCGGGCGGAAAAACAAGTTGGAATCCACGAGGGGGTTCCAGTGTTTGAGTCTTGGGCCTATCAACCGGACAAAGAGACCCTGGTCGATTTACAGCAGTTTAAGAACGAACTGAAGGTCTGCAATTTTGATAAGGAACCCGAAAGGTGTGGCATCATCAAGGCTGTTCTGAGCAACGGTGAAGTGCGAACTCAGGCCTTCCCTCAAAGCATGTACTTTAACTTCTCGGTCTGGTGACAGGCACACAAGGCGGCTCTTGCGGCTTTTTTGTTTGTTTTCTGTTTTAGTTTTCCGGCCCGCGATTTATTCTTTGCAAATAAGCGAATTTCTTTTTCTAATAAGTAAACAACGATGCTCTAAAAGGATTTGGAGACTTCATGAAGAAATTGCTTCTTGTGATGATGTTGGTGGCCACTTTCGGAAAATCTCAGGCCCTGGCTGAAAATTATCTCGCCAACCCCCGATTTGATGACTATTACACCGTCAAAGAAGGGGAGCCGCCGCAAAAATCCTCCGCGTCGTTTTCTGATCCTCTGACCACTGCCCAAGACTTCTTTTCTGAATCTGAACAGTTTTTCTCTGAACTTCGTACCCGTCTGTATTCTCTGTTGCAGTTTGAACACCACAATGAAAGTTATGGTGATGTCACCGAGCCCTACAATCGCGCCAAGCACTTTGGGGGATGGTTGAATGATCGCCGGGATGAGTTTTGTTACAACACGCGGGCCAAAGTGCTGATTCGAGACTCTGAAAGTCCTGTGGACTTTTCCTCTAATGGTTGTTCAGTGTCGGCAGGAAAGTGGCAGGACCCTTATGGGGATCGCTCGTATACGCGGGCCAGTGATATCCAGATTGATCACTTTGTGCCTTTGAAAAACGCCTATCTGAGCGGCGCCTATAAGTGGAGCAGAACCAAACGCTGCCTGTATGGCAACTTCCTGGGGAATGACTTTCACCTGTTGGCGGTCTTTGGAAAAGAAAATGCTTCGAAAAGCGATAAAACCCCTGAAGGCTACATGCCGCCCAATCCGGCGTATCGCTGTCAGTATCTGGCGCAATGGCTGAAGGTGAAGATGATCTGGTCTCTGGGGCTGACGCCGCCGGAAAAAGATCGGGTGCTGGAGCTGGTTCAGGAAAACCACTGTGACGTGGATCAGTTCGTTTATAGTGCCACGGAACTGGCGGGGCAGCGCCAATTCATGACAGACAATCTGGAAATGTGCCAATAGTTTTGCTCTGAGATGATGTAATGACCGTGTAATAAAAAAAGGACTGGAGATAGGTCCTGTTTCGGCTTAATTTCGGGGCTGTCGTGCCGATAAGTTCCCTATGAAAACAGCTCTTCTTTTTACGGTTTTGGTTTTGAGCGCAACGACAGGGCAGGCGGCAGATTCCTGCAGGCCTGGGGCGAAGTCTGTGGTGCAGGATCTAAAAAGTCTTTGTCAGGAGCTCGACAAGAAGAATGAAACTCACTGTCAGATCAAGACCCCGGCAAAGGCTGAAAAGGTGCCGGAGATCACTTATGGTCTGCTCAGTGCATCCGGCAAAATGAAGGGACTTTTTGAAAAGCTCAATACCATTCAGCAGGCATTTTTGAAAGAATCCGGGGGATGTCCGGGCGGTTGCTCTAAAGTGAACTCTCCGGTGGTGGAAATCAAAACCGAACCTACGGGTACGGTGGCGGATCCGGCGTGTCCTGCTGTGTATTCGGTTCTTCAGGTCTCCGCGACAGAAGCGTCCAAGTTCGGGGTCAGACAAACGGACAAGTTCTTCCAAAAAGCGTTTCGTCTGGTCGGGGATGAAAAAGCCTGTCAGGAAAAAGCCAGCACCTTTGCTCAGGAAACTCTGATGGGCAAAAACGAATTCGGCAGTTTTCTGGAGGATCATAAATGCAAATCGCCCTGCTCGTATGCCTCAGTTATTCGTATGAAAACTGAAAAGCTCAGCAAGGCCGAATGTGCCGTGGTGCTGGAGCTTTCCGTGCAGTGTGGTCCTCCGAAAAAGGACCGTGAATGGAAAACCAACGCTTCTTTGACCAAAGCCTTCCGCTGTGAGGTGGCTCCATGAGAAAAATTTTAGCCTGTGCAATTCTGTGTGTGTCTTCAGTGTCCTTCGCGAAAGTATGCGAGGATTCCGACAAGGGCTTGATTCCTGAAACGGCGGGGAAGATTATATATTCTCTGGGAGATGACAATTGTCTTGGTGACAGCTGTTATTCCCAGGTTATCAAAGAGTTTGACCGGTGCCTGGATTCGCAAAAACTTCTGGAATTCGCCTGCCAAAAAGGTGAAGTGCTTGAAAAGGAAATTTTGTGTTCGGCTGGACAAGTCTGTCTCAAAGGGGCCTGCGTCAAGAAATAACGGTGCCGCAGTTCTTGCGTGGACTCGATGCAAAATCAGCATCGAGTTTTCCGGTTCTGGTTGGCAGGGCTTTTTGAGTCTGTTTAGTATGTCTTTATGACATACACTACAGTTGAACTTCTCGGAACAATTCTGTTTGGCCTGGCCGTTATTCACACCTTTATGGTGGGGCGGATTCTGGCCTGGTCCCATCATTTTCCCAAAGATTCTTTATGGAGCAATGTCTTGCACCTACTAGGTGAAATTGAGGCGGTGTTTGCGATCTGGGCGGCGCTCTTTATGGCTATTTTCATCGGCATCGAAGGCTGGGAAAAGGCCATGGCTTATCAGACGGGCCTGAACTTTATCGAGCCGTTCTTTATTTTTGCCATCATGGTTGTCTGTTCGACAAGACCCGTGTTGGCGGCCGGACGTAAAGGGATTTTGGTTGTCAGTTCACTCATTCAAAAGGTTTTCCGTACTCCTGCGGTATTGACTGATATCTTTGTGGTGCTGATTCTGGGGCCTCTCAGCGGCAGTTTTATCACAGAGCCTGCCGCGATGACGGTGACGGCCTTTATGATTAATTCGATGCTGCAGAAGGAATCAAACAAACTGATTTATGCCCTGATCGCGGTGTTGTTCGTGAATATCTCCATCGGTGGGGCTTTGACTCCCTTCGCGGCACCTCCTATTTTGATGGTGGCTGGCAAGTGGAATTGGGATTTTGCCTTTGTCTTTTCTCACTTCGGCTGGAAAAGTGCGATCGCTGTTGCGATCAACACCTGTTTGCTGCTGGCGATCTTCCGTAAAGAACTTAAAGAAGGTTGTATTCCTTTGCGCGAGGTTGAAACCCGACTTGCAGGCGCGCAAGCCGCCATTCCAGGTCCGGTCACTATTGTGCATTTGTTATTCCTGACGGGGATCGTGGTGACGGCTCATTACCAAAATGCCTTTATGGGAATCTTCTTGCTGTTCTTGGGGGTGGCCGCAGTCACGCAACGATATCAGGACACTTTGCGCTTAAAAGAAAGTTTGCTTGTTGCCATGTTCTTAGGGGGGATCATCCAGTTTGGGGCCTTCCAGAAATGGTGGTTAGCGCCGCTTCTGGGCAGCATGAGTGATTTGTTGTTGTTCAAAGGTGCGGTGGGTTTGACTGCGATCACGGACAATGCCGCTTTGACTTATTTGGGATCTCAAGTGGAGGGCTTGAGCGATGCCAGCAAATATGCGCTGGTGGCCGGTGCCATCGCAGGCGGTGGTTTGACGATTATCGCCAACGCTCCGAATGCGGCAGGGTATTCGATCTTAAGTCACAAGTTTCCCGGCGGGATCAAACCATTGAATCTACTGATCGCCGCAGTGATCCCGACGGCTGTTGCGATCAGTTGTCTGTGGTTGCTGTAAAAGGCCTGTCAAAACGGTACTTCGGGCTCTATTATAAGATTCTTTTTAAATTATTTTTTGCGGGGGCTAGACAAGCCCCTTTTTTTTGGGTTACGCTGAATCATCTCTCAAAGGGAAGGAGGCACATTATGATGATTAATTTTATCAACGATTCGATGAAGTTGATCGCATTGCACAGCCTTCTTCTGTCACAGTTCTAAGACTCCCACATTAGGCGTCTTATTCTTCTGAAAATTTAATTTTTTGTTTTTACAGCCCCAAAATGGCAGTTATGGATTCTTTTATGAATTTGTTCCGACGTTTGTTGTTTGCCGAGGTGACACCCTTGGTGAAACTGGCCAAAGCCAAGCATATTGATGAAAATGATCTGATGGCTTTGCCAGCCGATCTGCACCCGCAGCACGGTCAGATCAACCTGGATGAAATTAAGTGGTCTAGCCCCCGGGCGCTGCTGTTTTCCTTGATCCGGGCTCTGCGCAAGTACACCTGGCCATCTTATGTGTGGTATCTGGCAAGTTCTGTTCTTGCCTTGCTATCACCTGTTTTGGTGAACCGTTTTATCAGTGTTATCTCCGCAGGTGTGACGCAAGAGACTTTGCCGACGGCGCTGATCTATGGGTTTTTGCTTGGATTCTGTGGTTTCCTGTCCGGACTTTTCATGCAGCACTATTTCTTCAACGGCTTAAAGGCATATCAGGTGATCACCAACATCCTGAATGAAAAGCTGTTCCGTCACAGTCTGAAGCTGAGTCAGAAAGCGCGGCAGAAAAATCAGGTGGGCGATATCGTCAACCATATGAGCACTGACTCTGAAAACGCTTCAGATTTTGCCATGGTTCTGGGGGACTTTGTTTCTGCGGTCTTCTTGATTGTGGGCGTGGTGATCATGCTCTTCTATTATATTGGCTGGTCCGCTTTGGCGGCGCTGATGGTGCTTTTCACACTGGCCCCTTTGACCAATTATGTGGCCAAAAAGTTCACGCGCTTGGATGAGGAAATGATGGCCCATCGCGATCACCGGGTGACGCTGATGACTCAGGCGATGAATGCCATCCGCGTGGTGAAGTATTTTGCCTGGGAAAAAAGTGTTTCCAAGGAAGTCACCGAGGTTCGTGAGAAAGAACTGAACAGCCGTCGTCGTCTGGCGAAGGCGGAAGTCGTTTCCAGTCTGGGGTATCTGGCCGTTTCGACCTTGGTTCTGTTTGTCGCCTTGGCGGTTCATTCCTGGCGCGGGGAAAAACTGGATGCGGCGATCATCTTCACCTGTATTTCCTTGTTTGGCTTGTTGGAGGGACCTTTCGGGGATCTTTCTCGTTTGATTTCCCGTGCCACGAACGCGATGGTGGGAGCCCGTCGTATTTTGGACTACCTTCAGGAAGACGAAGTGGAAATCTCCACGGAAGAAAGAGCCGATGCAGGGACTTGTGTTGGTGTAAAGTTGCAAAATGTCAGCTTGCGATATGACGGCAGCAGCCAGGATGTCTTGACGAATTTAAACTTGCAGGTTTCGGCGGGAAGCTCTCTGGCTATTGTGGGACCGGTTGGGGCCGGGAAAAGTTCTTTGCTGATGAGTCTTTTGGGCGAGCTTCATCCTCGCGAGGGTCAGGTGAGTTTCACTCCGGAAATGCCCGGGCGCCCACGTATGGCCTATGTTCCGCAGGAAGCCTACATCATCAACAGCTCATTGCTGGAAAACCTGCAGTTTGGTGAAGAGGTTTCCAAGGAAGACTTGCGCCGGGCACTGCATAACAGTTGCCTTAGCCGTGACCTGAAAGAATGGTCGGGGGGCTTGCGCACGGAGATCGGTGAAAAAGGTGTCAACCTGTCTGGGGGACAAAAGCAGCGTGTGGCTTTGGCGCGGGCTTTTTTACGCAAGCCGCAGGTTGTTCTTTTGGACGATCCATTGTCTGCCGTGGATGCGGAAACGGAAAAGCTTTTGTGTGAACGCCTGATTTTTGGTGCTTGGAAAGACACAACCCGTGTTGTGGTCACCCATCGCCTGGAGTTCCTGTCTAATTTTGATCAAGTGATCTTTATTCAGAATGGACAGATTCAGGGGCAGGGCACGTATGAAGAGCTTTTAAAGCTTCCGGCTTTTGCAGAGTTTTATAAAGAGCATGGGAAAGCTCAAGGCGAAGGTGAATCCGTCAGTGCCAGCGAGGTGGCCCAGGATATTTCCAGTTTGCAAGAGGCGGTGGAAAGCAAGAATGTGCGTGTCACGGAAGACGAGGATCGAGAGGTTGGTGCCGTCAAAGGGTCTGTGTATTGGGATTACATCAGTTCACTGGGTGGGGATGGAAAGTACACCAAACCGTTGATTTTGGGATTGTTGCTGGCAGGAGCTGTGGCCGCCACGTTGTTGCCCTTGGCGCAAAAGGCCTGGCTGTCTTATTATTCCGATCATCAGACGCAATGGGTGGCCCTGACGGCCATTGGAATTTATGGTCTGATCGGAATCGCTGTTCTGGTGGGCTCGTTGATGAATCACTTGTTCTGGCTGGATCGGGGGATTCGCGCCGGGAAGAACATGCACGATAAGATGTTAAAAAGCGTTTTATCATCGCCAGTTCGGTTCTTTGATTCAACGCCGGTGGGACGAATCATTCAGCGCTTTTCCCGCGATGTGGAATCTGTGGACGTCTATCTGCAATGGAGTTTTGATTCCGCCGTGCATTGTGCTTTGCAGGTGATTGTGTCGATGGCCCTGATACTGACTTTGATGCCGTTGATGATCGTGGTGATTTTGCCAGTGATGGTTTTGTACTATGTGCTGCAAAAGGACTATCGTCGCCCGGCGCGCGAAGTGAAGCGTTTTGACAGTGTGGCAAGATCACCCCGATATGCGCATTTCAAGGAAAGTCTGCAAGGTCTGGTGGTGATTCGCAGCTTCAACAAGGCTCCATGGTTCATGGATAATTTTTATGCGAAGCTGGGGCACAGCAATCGTATGTTCCATGCACACTATCTGATCAATCGCTGGTTTTCTTCGCGCATTCCATTAATTGGCGGAGTGATCTCGATGAGCACCGCTGTCGGTGTTAGCTTGTCAGCGTATGCTGGCGTGATGGATGCGGGAACCGCAGGTCTGGTGACATTGTATTCACTGTCCTTCTGGGGCTTCCTGAATTGGGGAGTGCGTGTGTTTGCAGACATTGAGTCGCGCATGACTTCTATTGAGCGTTTGAAGTATTTCTCAAATCTTCCGGCGGAGCAGTCCGTGCTGAAAGCTCCGTCAGAACCTTTGCGTCCGACCTGGCCAGAGCGTGGAGAAATCGTGGTCCAGAATCTGAAAGTGCGCTACGCGTCCCATCTGCCGTTGGTTTTGAAAGGCATCACTTTCAAGGTCGAAGCGGGAAGTCGCGTGGGTATTATCGGTCGCACGGGCTCGGGAAAAAGCACCTTCTTCCAGTCGTTGTTCCGCTTCATTGAAGCAGAGGAAGGGCTTATAGCGATTGACGGAGTGGATATTGCCAGCGTGCCGTTGGAAAAGTTGCGGCGAAGTCTGGCCATCATTCCGCAGGATCCGACGTTGTTTATGGGTACGATCCGCAACAACTTGGATCGTTATAACGAGTACACGGATGAGGAAGTCATCGGCGCTTTGAAACATGCCTCGATGTGGGGATATGTTTCCAGCTTGCCCAAGGGACTGGCTTCCGAAGTTTCAGAGGGTGGTTTAAATCTGAGCCAGGGGCAACGCCAACTGCTGTGTCTGGCCCGGGCTCTTTTGACCAAGGCCCGAGTGATTGTGATGGATGAGGCCACAGCCAGCGTCGATGTGCAAACCGATGCGCTGCTGCAGAAGGTGATAAGATCCTCTTTTGCCGGGGTGACGATGTTGATCATTGCCCATCGTCTGGGAACGATCGAGGACTGTGACCAAATCGTGGAAATTCTGGCTGGGGAGGTGAAGTCCATTCGCCGACCCACCGAGTTTTCCAAAGAGGAAATTGAAGAAAGTCTTGTGTAAATCAGAAGGCCATGCAGGACCTAAATCCCTGCATGGTACTTTTGAAGTCTCAAGTTGAGACGGATAAGTGAGATCCCAGTAATATTACACGATTTATTTTCCTCTATTTGGGGAGTGTAATTAAAAAACCATTAAAATGTTCCGATACTTAGTACATGGGACTAAAAGGAACGTTTACTGCACTCCTTATCATTTTCGGCTTCGAGGCAGCCCACGCGGCACCTGCAGCCTTAACCTATCAAGGCCGTATCGTCAAAAGTAACGGGCAACCGCTGGAATATGCGGCCGTCGCGTTCGAGTTTACGGTGCTAGCTCCGAACAAGACCTGCGTTTTGTATCGAGAGCAGCTCAATAACGTCAACATGGTGAATTCCGGCGGTGTCTTCGATGTGAAAATCGGAAGTGCGCACAACTATCCGGGCGGAAGCAATCCGAGTTTCACCATTTTAGATGCGTTCAACAATGCTTTGCCTTTGGTGTGTGATGGGAATTCACCTTACAACCCAGGCCTGACCGATGGTCGCTTCCTGCGTGTACGTTTTTATGATGGAGCTCAGTGGAACACGATTTCACCTGACAGTGAGATTCGCACCGTTCCTTTTTCTGGCTTCGCGGCTTCTGCGGCGAAGTTGGGCTCCAATGTCGCTTCTGACTTTGTCATGAAAACCGAAGTGAACGGAAACTTGAGTTGTGACTCAGGCAGCTTCCTGACCTGGGATGCGATCAACAAGGAATTTGGTTGTGCGGCCGTGGCGGGAGCCAGCGGCGGCACCGTCAAAACTGTGACTGCCTCCGCGGGAAGCAACCCGTATTTGACGGTCTCAGCCGACACCGTGAATCCTATGATCACTTTGAATGTCGGCACAACGTCAGGCACTGTTGCGGCCGGAGATGATGCGCGATTTACGAATGCCCGGACTCCGTCAGGAACCGCTGGTGGTGCTTTGTCCGGCACATATCCCAATCCGGGCTTGGCTGACAATGCAGTGACTACAGTGAAGATTGCGGATCAGGCGATTTCAACGGCAAAACTTTTTGCTAATCCGGGCATCAACCGTCTTGTGAAAACCGATTCTGCGACGGGTGATACACTGGAGCCGTTCTATTGTTCTGCGGGCCAGGTGATGGTCTGGAATGCCGGCACAGGCTGGACTTGTGCCAATCAAACCTCGTTGGCGGTGGGGTCAGCTTCTGTTTCAGCCAACTTCACAGGAAGCCTTGCGGGGGATGTCACGGGCACACAAGGTGCCACGGTGGTTGAAAAAATCAAAGGCTATGATCTGGACTTCACAGCAGCGCCAACCACAGGTCAGGTGTTGAAGTTCAACGCCTCGGGGAAATGGGTTGCCTCCAATGACAGCAATGCCGGTGGTACGGTGACGAATGTTTCTGCCACCGCACCTTTGTCTGTCACCAATGGTGGAACGACACCGCAGATTTCTATTACCAAAGCGGATAACTCCACTGACGGTTATTTGTCAGCCAGTGACTGGATTGTCTTTAACGGAAAACAAAATGCTCTGGGCTTTACACCGCTAAATCCCGCAAATAATCTAAGCGAATTGACCGCGACAGCAGCAACGGCACGAACCAACTTGGGGCTGGGAACTGCGGCGGTGAAAAATGCTCCGGCGGCTGGTGATGCCGCGGCCGCGGAAGTGGTCTTGGGCAATGACACTCGTTTAACAAATTCCCGTGCTCCCTCCGGAGCCGCTGGTGGGGATTTGAGTGGCACTTATCCAAGTCCTACGTTGGCAGCAATTGGTGCTGGTGGTACGGGCACTAAGATCACTTACGACACCAAAGGACGTGTGACGGCAGCGACGGGACTTGCGGCAGGTGACATTCCTAATTTGGATTGGTCAAAAATCACTTCCGGTAAACCCACAACGCTTTCGGGTTATGGAATCACGGACGCATTGGTTTCCAATGCCGGAGGTTCACCAAGTATTCAGTCCGGCACGGATGCGGCAAAACCGGCCTCTCCGGCAGCAGGGGCGATCTATTTTGCTTCGGACACAAAGATTATTTATCAATACAACTCAGGGGCCTGGGTGGCGATTGCTTCTTCGGCAGGTGCAGGTGGGACGATCACCTCTTTAACCGGGGATGTGACCGCATCTGGCAACGGAGCTGTCAGTGCAACGGTGAATTCCGTGGGTGGTTCTTCGGCGGCCAATGTGAATACGGCAACACTGGCAGCAAATGCCGCGACAAATTTGAATACGGCCAGCACGATCGTGAAACGGGATGTTTCCGGTAATTTTGCCGCCGGCGCTATAAGCGCGGGATCTGTGGTGTTGCGTGATTCAGGTTCTAACACGGTGACCTTGCAGGCTCCGACGACCGTGACGACTTCTTATGTTCTGAAGTTCCCGGCAGCCGTGGGCGGTGCCAATCAAGTTCTGACGACGGATGCCAGTGGTAACTTATCATGGACAACTCCGGCGGTGACCTCCGGTGTGGCCGTGACGTCTCCGATTGTGAATTCCGGAACAGCCAGCGCGCCGAACATCGGCATTCAGGTGGCTAACGGGACTCAGAACGGCTATCTGTCCTCTGCGGACTGGACGACTTTCAATAATAAACTTTCTGCGACATTGGCTCCGGGCAATATCCGTGTGGGTAATGCATCCAGTGTGGCCACAGCTGTGGCGCCTTCAGGTGATGTAAGCATGACCAATGCGGGCGCGTTCACGGTGACCAAAGTTCAAGGAACGGCGGTCAGTGCCACAGCGCCTACGGCAGCAGGGCAGGTGCTTCGCTATAACGGCACGACCCAATATGCACCGTCCTTCCTGCAACTGGGGGATTTGCGTTCAACGATCACCCCTTTTGGTGGTGTGTTTGCCAGCACGGCGTGCTCAGCTTCTCAGACGATGTATTATAATGCCGCGACCGACACGTTCCTGTGTCAGTCGATCTCTGTGACCGCGGCTAACTTTGCCAACCAGGCGCAGAACTCATTCTTTGCGGGACCGGCGTCGGGTGGTGCGGGCGCTCCGGCGTTCCGTGCGATTGCCTCGGCAGATCTGCCAACTGTCGGCACGGCAGGAACTTATCGTTCGGTTACGACGGATGCCTATGGTCGTGTGACGGCGGGAACAAATCCCACAACGGCTGCAGGGTATGGACTTACGGATGTCTTTGTGAATGGTGGAAACAACTTTGGTGCGGACGCCACCTTGGGGACCAACTCCGCCAACTCGTTGATTTTGGAAACGAATGGCGCCGCAAGAATGACAGTGGATAGCGCGGGCCGGATTGGCATTGGTCAAAGCCCGACGACTGACGGGATGTTGACGATCAAAGCAGATGCGACGACGGTGGCTTCTCTAAAATTGGATAGTGTTGCCTCCGGAATCCCTTCGATAGATATGCTTCGCAACGGCAGTTGGATGGGAACGCTGGGGTATAGCAGCGGCGGATCCAATGACCTGTTCGTCAGCAACGGTGTCAACGGAGCCATCATCTTTGATACCAATAATGTCGAAAAAGTCAGAATCTCTGCCACAGGTTACTTGGGTGTTGGGACAAATGCCCCAGGCTCTACTCTGCACGTTCGTCAGAAGGTGTCAGAGGCTCCATTTAAAGTCTCCAAAGCTGATGGGACCGATATTATGTCGGTGGACTGGGCGGGACGAATCACGATGGATACAAATTCCAACTCAACAGTGCCAATGCTGACTATCGGAAATGGAAACTTCGGGGGTCGGTTGTTGGTTTTGAATGGCAAGACCGGCAACATTTCAAACTTGTTAGAAATTAAGCACAACAGTGTTGATCGCATGGTGGTCACTTATGATGGAAAAGTGGGTATTGGCAATGCGGCACCCAGCGAGGCTTTAGAAGTCACTGGCAATATCAAGGCCGCGTCCTATCTTTACACCTCAGACGCTCGTCTGAAAAAAGACGTGGTGACCCTGCCTCAGGCCCTGGAAAAACTTCTGAAACTTCGTGGGGTGAACTTCGTTTGGAAGAACAACGAAGAAAAAACCGTCGGTTTCATCGCACAGGAAGTCGAAGCTGTGTATCCGGATCTGGTGAAGACAGACAAAGTGTCGGGCTATAAATCAGTTCAGTACGGCAATATCACGGCCATTTTGGTTGAAGCTCTTAAGCAGGAACATGCCGAGCGCCTGGCGGACAAAGAACTTTGTCAAAGCCAGATTGCCACGGTGTCTCGCGGACTGGCCAGTGTTCAGCAATACTCTGAGGTTCGCATGCAGCAGCTTGAGAAAGAAAACCAGGATTTGAAACAGCGCTTGGAGCGTCTGGAACAGGCCCTTTTGAAGGGGAAATAAACCTGTGAGACATGGACGGAAGATTTTCCTCATACTTGCAACAGCGCCCTTGCTTTTGGCGCTGAACACCCAGGACACGGGTCATCGGGTCAATCGTTCGACGACCAAAGCCATCAACGCGCACAATGTCTGCAAGAAGGTCATCAATGCCAATGCTACCAAAGACTTCTTCGTGCCCACCAAAGCTGCGGCTGAATGGACGGCTTTCCGTTCAAACCTGCCCGCCGGTGTGACCTTGGGAAGCTGCACCTCGTGTTTGGACATTTTGAATAACAATGGCTCTGAAGGGGATGGTGTCTATTACGTGGATCCCACAGGCAGTTCTCCATTTCCCGTCTATTGTGACATGACTACCGATGGCGGAGGCTGGACCCGATTGTTCAGACATAACATTGCGGGAGGCTATTTTGCCAATGCTGCAGATGCATTGACGAAGAATGCTTCAGATCCCACGGCCGATCTTCATTCGATCTTAAATCGGATTGATAATTTTAAGACCTCAGGCAATCGATATCACTTTCGGCTGACCTGGCCGGGTGAGGCGCTAAAAAACATCTGGTTTCAAACAACCAATCCCACGGCGGATGTGAATGTCGCGGGCTACACGACCGAGTTCGTGCAAGGGTATTCGAACTATTGGGGTGGGCTGGAACTGTCTAACGGGGCGCATGGTCCGGCCTCGACATCTTCGTTTTTAGATGGCTCGGTCAATCACGCCAACTGGTATTATGCTGTGGGTGCCTATGTTGTTTGGGGATCGACGCCACCGGGTCTGCCGGCGTCAGATGTGCTGGGTGCCAGTCACGGTGTTCCTGAAGTGAATCTGTGGATTCGCGAGGACAACACGCACACAATCTATAATTCTTGTAAAGCCATTCTGGCCGCCGGGGCTTCCAAAGGGGATGGCATTTACACCATCGATATTGATGGAGCCGGGGCGACAGCTCCTTATGAAGTCTATTGTGACATGACCACTTCAGGTGGGGGATGGACACTGGTGGCTTATTCCAATGGTGCTGTGACCGGCACGACTCCGAATGATTTCTTTGTGAATACCTACGGTCTGACCAATGCTGGCAAACACACATTGGTCCAGCAAGCTTCAATCAATGCGGAAGCTTTCTCGATAGCCGTCAACACAACTGATGCGATGTTTGTTTCACCGTCGTACAACGGTGGTGCGCCGATCATTGATCTGGCCGGAGGAAACTGGGACTATAATACTGCCAAATGCACCGGCAATCTTCGCCATACCAGTCGCACGGCCGGATGCTCAGGGCAGACTGCCAATGACCACTACAACAGTTCCGACGCTTTTAATATCGCCTTTAACTCGGGGAATGAAGGGATCGTTCCTGCCTACAAAGCCACGGAAGTCTGTTACAGTGGCAAGGGGAATGCTTGTAGCTTTAAGTTCTATCTTCGTTAGAATGGGACGTGATTGAATATGAAACTGCGTATAGCCATGATGATTGTTACGGTGCCATTCCTTCTGGGAATCAACACTCTCAGCGAAGGGTATCGTATTCCCTTTAGTGGCTCTTTGCGCCTGTATCTGCCCTATGGCGCAGAAGGGTCCTGTTACTATATTCAAAACAATCATGCCTCCAGTGACTTATTTGTACCCACGAAAACCAGCACCGAGTGGAATGCTTTCACTGCTGCCAGTAAGCCGGCTTTTATCGTCGCCACTCAGTGCTACCCCAAATCCTGCAAAGAGATCAAAGACACTCTGGGAAGTCCCGCAGACGGAGTTTATACAATTGATTCGGATGGCGTGGGAGGCAATACCCAGTATCAGGTTTCTTGTGACATGACTACCGACGGAGGCGGGTGGACGCGTATCTTCCGTCATAATATCGCTGGAGGGTATTTCGCAAACACGGCCGATGCACTTAGCAAGAATACGGCCGCTCCAACGGGGAATCTTTATTCAGTCATTAACAAGATTGGTGATTTTGTGGCGAATGGAAAATACCGCTTCCGCCAGACTTGGCCAGGATACACGCAAAAAAACATCTGGTTACAAACCACAAATCCCACCAGTGACGTCGTCACTGCCGGGGTTGTTCCAATTGCAGTGAATCTGCACTCAGACTACTGGAATGGGTTGGAGCTTGGTAATGGAACTCATGGACCGGCGAATTCGAATCAAGCCTTGTTGGACGGATCAGCGCAGCGTTCGGACTGGTGGTACGCCATCGGTTCCACGGTCGCCTATGGAACCCCGGCGGGGATACCCATGGCAAGTCCAGTCCTGGGCAGTAACGTTGGAGTGAGTGAAGTCAACTTGTGGATCAAAGAAGATGACACTGTGACGAACTACAATTCCTGCAAAGCCATTTTGGATGCGGGGGCTTCTATTGGAAATGGTCTTTATACGATTGATCCTGGTAACACCGGGACGAAGATTCCCGTTTACTGTGACATGACCACAGACGGTGGTGGCTGGACACGGATCCTGTATCATGACTATTCCGTAGCGGGTGTGTTTGCCAGTGATGCTGAAGCCTTGAATGCCAATTCGGGCACGCCTTTGGCAAAAAAATATTCTATTCTGAATCGTTTGGCCGGATTCTATCGTGGCGGAAAGCTGGAGCTAAGAATCAACTGGCCAGGAACCTCCACGAAACGCAACTGGTGGACACAGACCAGTAACTTCACAACATCGCCTGTTGCCGGCTATACGGCCGTGGCTATTGAGTCCACCAGTAACTTCTGGGGTGGGTTGGAGTACAATGGTGGTGCTGACACTCTAGCTGATGGATCTGTAAATCATATAAACTGGTTTTATAGTGTGGGTGCAAAAACAGTCAATTGGGGCGCGACGCCTCCGGGGTTGCCAGCTTCTGAAGATGTTGCAGGTGTTGGTGTGGGAGTGCCCCGAGTGGAGCTTTGGGTGAAATAGTGGACCTAAATAAAAAAGGGAACCCGAAGGTTCCCTTTATCACATTCTTGCTGTGAAGCAGGAATTAGTGACCAGCAGGAGCTGTTGCAGGTGCAGCAGGAGCTGCAGCCGCTGCAGGAGCAGCTTCTTTAGCGTGCTTTTTCTTAGCAGCTTTTTTCTCAACTTTTGCAGTTTCAGCAGCAGGAGCAGCTGGAGCAGTCGTTGTAGCAGCAGGAGCTGTTTCGTTAGCGTGAGCAACAACACCAGCAAAAGCGATAGACATCAAGATAGAAGCGAATTTCATAGTAACCTCCTAATGGTTCTTTGTTAGCTTCAATTACGGAACACGGAAAGCCTAACAAACGAGGTTAAAACCCTAATTAAAAACAAATTAAATGTTTTTAATTTCAAAAGTGAATTTCGCACCGGACCCCAAGTGATTTTCAGCACTTAGCTTAGCGCTGTGAAGGATGGCGATTTTTTGTGCGATCGCTAAACCCAGACCAAAGCCCTTAACTTTTGGCTCCATGTTCGAACCGCGCGAGAAGCGTTCAAAAATCAGCGGCAGTTGTTCTTCAGGAATACCCGGACCGTTGTCTTCAACAATCAAGGCCGAGTGTCCTGATCCGTGATTCAGAGTGATAGAGACCACCTCATTATTGGGAGAGTACTTGATGGCATTTTCCACGATATTCACAATAAGATTTTCCAGCAGATCATTGTCGCCGCGAATCAGACGGTGGTCGTCGCCAGGTTCGTTGTTGATTGTGACCTTCAGTTTGATGTCTTTGGATTGGGCCAGCTTTTCACAACGAGCCAACGCTTCAAAGACCAGCTCATCAAAGTTCAAATCCTGCAGATTCATGGCTCCAATCCCGGCATCCACGCGTGCCAGTAGAAGCATTTCCCGAACGATACTGGACAGACTGTCCACTTCCTGCAAAGCGCTTTTAATAAACTGATCCACGTCACGATGTTCGGCTTTTTGCAACAGTTCTAACTCACCCCGCATGATTGTTAAAGGGGTCAGAAGCTGATGAGACGCATCGGCCACGAAACGCTCCTGGCTCATAAAGGCCTGTTGAATACGATCCAGCATTTCATTCAACGTCAAGGAGAGCTGTTTGATTTCATCGTTAGCATGCGGCACGGGGACTCGTTTAGAAAGCTCGCTGGCTTTGATCTCTTTGGTGATCTGAATAATATTGTTCACAGGCTTCAACGCACGCGCCGAAAGAAACAGTCCGCCTAAGGTGGCCACAATCAGGACCATGGGAATACCCAGTTGCATCAGCGTCAGTCGTTTTTGGATCTGGGTTTCCAGCAACGTCATGGGGACGGCGATCTGAAGCAACAACTGAGGTTTGGCGGCATTGTCCAAGGGGAAAGAGATCAGGCGATAGGAATCCGCTTCGGCAGATGGGATGTTGCGGATGTGTTCAATCGTGCGATAGGTGGCTTCTTCGCCCTTCCAGATGCGTTCAAAATCCTTCTTGTAGGGTGGGTTGAATTCACCGAAGTTCCCCACGCGGGCCAGGACGGCACCGGAACTG
This sequence comes from Bdellovibrio sp. HAGR004, assembly GCF_055397015.1. Classification (NCBI taxonomy): domain Bacteria; kingdom Pseudomonadati; phylum Bdellovibrionota; class Bdellovibrionia; order Bdellovibrionales; family Pseudobdellovibrionaceae; genus Bdellovibrio; species Bdellovibrio sp. HAGR004. Next base: position 1,330,274 of record NZ_AP029176.1, read on the forward strand.
TGGCGGACCTGGATCAGCGCCGTACCCAAAGGGAAGGGCAGGATTTTACCATGATCCAGGCGCAAAGGGGGAAAGCTTAAGTCCCCCTTGATGCCAATTTCGATCCCGTCAGAAACATCCACGCAGTAGTTGAACAAAGCATCGTCAAAGTCCTGCTGAAGGTTGTCGATCATCATTTGGAACAGGAACATATTAAAGAACACCGTCGTTGTCCCGAAGATCAGAACAAAGATCAGCGACAGGCGCAGGCGGATGCTGAAGCTGGAAAGAAAATTACGAATTTTCTTTAAGAACATAGCCAGTTCCCACCACCGTGTGGATCAGACGTTTTGGGAATGGAGCATCGATTTTTTTGCGCAGCAGATTGATGTAGACATCAATCACATTGCTTTCAGAATCAAAGTGAATGTCCCAGACATGTTCAGCGATGGAAACGCGCCCCAGGGGCCGCTCTGGATTTCTCATGAAATATTCCAGCAGTGCGAACTCTTTGGAGGTTAACGAGATGTCCTGAGAGGCCCTGCGAGCTTTGCGTTGAATCAGGTCCAATTCCAGATCGGCATATTTCAGTACGTTGGAAGCCCCACCGTTGGAAGGCGTTTTACGACGTAAAAGTGCGCGCACCCGGGCATGAAGTTCGTCAAAGGAATAGGGCTTCGTCAAATAGTCATCTGCCCCGGCGTCAAGACCGTGAACTTTGTCTTTGGTGGTGGAAAGGGCCGTCAGCATCAGAATGGGTCCTTCAAACCCGTCGCGACGGATGTGGCGGGCCGTATCGATACCACTTTGATCGGGCAGCATCACATCCAGAATCACCAGATCGTAATCCCCCTGGGCCAGATATGATTCCGCCGCAGATCCGCTTTCGGCAAGATCAACAGCATAGCCGACCTCATTAAGGCCCTGCTTCAGGAAGTTCGCCATCTTTACTTGATCTTCAACGACTAGAATCCGCATGGTCTACGGGTCCTTTCTGATCTTGTTTTTCCTTCATGAAATAGTAATCCAAAATACTCATCAATGATTTGTATTTCACGGCCAATTGCTTTTTGTGCTCTGTATTTTCACCGCGAACAAGGCGCTCGTAAGAGCCCTCCCAATCCAATGGCTGGTCATTTTCAGCTTTGCCGGAAGTCAATACACCGCCGCTCCGATCCACAATCAGGCCGGAGTTGTTGACGGCAAAATCCCCGGTCTTGTCAAAAAGATCACGCCCCAAAGAATAGTACGGTGTTTCGGACAAAGCCAGATTGTACAGGGTGGGGGGGATGTCTGATTGAGAACCGAAGGCTTCCGGGTCCAACTTTTTACGGATGGCGTCTGGCAGATACAGATAGAACGGCACAGAACCTTTTTGCAGAAGTTCCTGTTCGGTAAAGTTCACGATCCAGAAGGTGTGGTCTCCGGTAATGGCGACGATCACTTTGTCTTTTAGCGGTGAGTTCTTGAGTTTGGTCATGAACTCGGCCAGTTTGTCCGAAGAGTATCGATAGGTCTTAAAACGTTTTTCCGCCAGTGCGGCATCGCCAATCAAACGATTCTTCAGCTCTGTCGGAGCGTTCAGGGGTGGAGCCTGATAAGTGCTGGGCAGTTGATAAGGCGGATGGTTGGTTGTGGTCATGGTCAGCAAGAACTGCGGTTCTTTGGCGTCGGACAGAGTCTTCAACACATAATTGAAAAGGTCTTCATCGTAGATACCCCAATCGTGTTTTTCTTTGATTTCGCCAAGACCTTCGGCGATTTCATTTTCGCCATCGACGGCGTCAAAGCCCTGTTGGAAGGCGAATTTATTCACCTCACGCCAGCCTGGATTGCCTCCGTAAAGGAAACGAGCCTTGTAGCCAGCACTTTTAAACACTCGTGCGGGACTGGAGCGGAAAGGCACCTGCAGATAGCTGCTTTCTGTCAGGAATTCACTGATGGGTCTTTGGGGGGAGCCGATCATGAGACAGCTTAAGCTGCCAATGGTGGCATTGGTGCTGGACAAAAAATGGGTCAGATAGGTGTCCTGCTGAAGATGTTTTTCAAAATCCCCCAGGAGATTGAAGTCGGGTTGATTGTAGTTAAACCAGTAGGCCCCCATGGACTCCATGACCAAGAGCACGACATGGGGACGAGTTTTTTCAGCCCACGCGTTCTTCGGTGTTGTTTTCTTCATCAGTTGCAGGGGATCTGTCGGAACCTGTTCTTCAGAAATCTGATAGAAATCGGCAAAAGCTTTGCGATAGTTTTCACCATACCCGTAATGACGAAGATTGCTGTCCCATTTGGAGTTTTGCTGCGACTTCAGTTCAATGGCACGGGTCAGGGCACGCACCCCATTAAAGCTGAGGTGATTGACAAAGATACTCTTGGAAATGCCCGTGTCCATTTCGCTTAAAGGGAACAGCGCCAAAGAGCCCCGCGCCCCAATGCCATTAAGGACAAACAGCACAAAGAAAAACAGGACAAAAATCGGATAAGAAATTTTCTGGACGCCCGCGGGCCACCATTCTTTTCCTTGGGTGAAATTGACCTTGAGTCCCTTCCAGAGAAGATAGGTGAAAAGGAACAAGCCCAGGAAGATCCAAACCACCGGATAGTTGCTCCACATGGTTTTTGTCAAAGCCCACGTGTCGTCTTCGAAATAACCAAAGATCAGGACGTTAATGCGGTCCTGATAGAAACTGTAGAAGCCAAAATCCACAGCCGAGAAAAACATCACGATGAAAAGCATCACCGTGTAGTACGGGATCAGAAATCGGGAAAATCGGGAAAACAGGGGATTCAGAATCCCAGCAAAGCCCTTCCAGAAGGAACAGAGGCTGAAAAGCAAAAGCAGGAGCAGGGGAATGGCGTTGATGTAAAAAAGAACGGTTCCATCAAAGCGAGCTCCCAGGACGAAGGCTTTAAAGACATCTCCTGAAAGCGGGGCCAACTCACGGGAATCCCCGAAGGTCAGCATGAAGGCCCAGCGCCACAGGAATCCAATAAAAAGGAAAACCACATTCACGATCAGAATGCGTTTAAGATAAAGCCACGACTGATTGAACCACTGTGCCCGTACGTTTTTCATTGAGGAAGTGAAAGTCTCACTTCCCGGGCTCAGGATCAATCTGGAATTTTACCGAAATCCCATTTCTGGTTCGGATCTTCGGGGACCTGGAATCCGCCCCCTTTGTCGCCCTGAACGGCCTCAACAGACTTAATGCGTTTATCGCCGTCGGCAGTGACTGAGACCGCCGGGCCGCCGGGTTTTCGCGACTTTTCCAGGAGTTTCAAGGTTGCGCCATATTGCGGCAAAGAGCGGGGGACGACATAGGCGCCCTTGGCTTTGTCGCCTTCGAAAAAGACTTCGACTTCTTCGGAAATTTCACGCACGACGCGAACTTTGGCGGAAAAGCTTTCCGACTTTTCGGGTTCGGCCTCTTGCTCATAGATAGAGGTGTTCATTTTCTTGCTTTGGGCCTGCGCATCACCCGTGAGAAACAGAATCATGATGAAACTCAGCATTGTATTTCCCCTTTTCAATATAATGCACGTCCTTTTGTTGCCGCGCAATAGGCCTTATGCTAGGGTTTGTGGGATCTAACGAGGAGACCTTATGAATTTGGGTTGGACTGAAATTCTTCTTATCGGCGGCATCGCTTTGCTTCTTTTTGGGCCAAGCAAACTTCCCAATTTGGGACGTTCTTTGGGTGAATCCATTCGCGGCTTCAAAAAAGGCCTGAGCGAGGACCCGAACGAAGAGCGTGAAGTGAAACAGCAGATCACTCAGAATCAGCAAAAGCCGATGAATGAGCAGACTCAAACTGAAGAGAAAAAAGACTCTCACAAGCAGTCATGAGCTCTTCTAAAATCGCCCTGACTCAGACTGTGCAAAAGGGAGGTTGTGCCGCGAAGGTGGCCGCCTCCGAGTTAAGAAGCATTTTGCAGCAGGTGAAGTTCCCTGCGGCTCATCCGGCCTTGATGGTGGACGGGGGGCTGTTTGATGATGCGGCGATTTATAAAGTGAACGATGAGGTCGCTCTCGTTCAAACTCTTGATTTTTTCACTCCTATTGTCGACACCCCGAAACTGTTTGGTGAAATTGCGGCAGCCAATGCGCTGAGTGATGTTTACGCCATGGGCGGGAAGCCCAAAACAGCGATGGGAATTCTGGCGTTCCCGATTGCGACGATGCCTTCTGAGGTCATCGTTGAAGTCATGCAGGGGGCGAGTGATAAGATTGCCGAAGCTGACGCCAATTTTGTGGGCGGGCATTCCATTGATGATGACACTTTAAAATTCGGTCTTGCCGTGACGGGGTTTGTGAACCCTCAGTTTGTATGGTCCAACGCCGGGGCTCGTCCCGGGGATCATCTTATCCTGACCAAATCTTTGGGAACCGGGACTTTGACGGCTGGTTTGAAACGTCAGGAAGCCACGGAAGAAGATATCATGGAGGCTTTGGTCAGTATGGCCACAGTCAATAATGCGGTGGATTTTATGACTCCGGCTTTGCAAAAGGAAGTTCACGCCGCAACGGATATCACGGGCTTTGGTTTGTCCGGACATTCGATGCAACTGGCGAAGGCCAGCAAAGTCAGCCTGCGTATTTCTTTAGGGAAGCTGCCTCGTTTTCAGAAGGCGTTGTCCTTTTTGGAAAAAGGTTTCCTGACCAAGGCGCACCGATCCAACGCCCAGTACACTGAAAAAGATGTGAGCTTTATGCAGGTCGATGACCTTCACAAACTTTTGACTCACGACCCTCAGACCAGCGGCGGCCTGCTGCTGTCTGTTTCTGCGGCTGTAAGTGGGGAGATGGTTCAGGCCTTGCGTGCCAAGTTTAAATCTGCTGAGATCATTGGAGAGGTTTTACCCCTGCAAGATAAAGCGGTGATTTTTGAGCCTTAAGACTATCAAGCCCGATCAACTCAAAGAACTTTTTTTCCGGAACATTCCGCTGGTGGATGTGCGGGCTCCTGTTGAGTTTCAGCAGGGCAGCCTGCCTGGTGCCGTGAACTTGCCCATCATGAACGATGAGGAGCGGGCTAGTGTGGGAACCACCTACAAGCGCGAAGGTCAGGATGCGGCTGTCCGTCTGGGGCATGCGTTGGTTTCAGGCGCCATTAAAGAAGAGCGCGTGAAGGGCTGGAAGGATTTTTTTGAAAAACATCCCGATGCGGTTCTTTATTGTTTTCGTGGTGGCAAGCGTTCGCAGATTGCACGGCAATGGTTGCAGGATGCCGGGGTTTCAGTCCCCTTGATAGCCGGAGGCTATAAGGCTGCGCGAAATTTTTTGATCAAACAAATTGATGAGTTTTCTGTTCGTCACGAAATGATTGCGCTGTCGGGGCCGACGGGCAGTGGAAAGACCCATCTGTTGCATCGTCTGCGGAAGCGGTACCCGGTCCTGGATCTGGAGCACTTGGCTCGCCACCGAGGTTCCGCCTTCGGGGCTATGGAGGCAGAGCAGCCCACCCAAATTGACTATGAAAATCAGCTGGCTCGGGAACTGATGCTTCTTGAGGACAAAATTAACGGGGGAATCAAACCTCTGGTGGAGGATGAAAGTCGCCTGATCGGGCGTATCTATCAGCCAGCGACGTTCTTTATTCGACTTCGCGCGTCCTCGGTGGTGTGGATTGATGAACCCATGTCCGTGCGGGTTGAGAATGTTTTCGATGACTATATCCATAAAACGGCGATTGGATTGAGTGTCCAGTCACTGCCACGCTGTCAGGAGGAGGAAGACATCCTTCGAGGTGAAGCGTTGCAGGTGTTTGATAAGTACCGTCGCTCGACCATGGCCATCCATCGGAAGTTGGGTGGTCTAAGGCATCAGGAGGTGATGGCGGATTTGGATAAGGCTCAGCAGGATTATCTGAACCATCAGGATCTTTCCAGTAACAAAGTGTGGATAGAAAAGTTGCTGCTGTATTACTACGACCCTCTTTATTTGGGATCTTTGGATCGTCGTCAGGTGAAGGTTCTGTTTAAGGGAACTGCCGCTGACGCTGAAAATTACATCCTTGCCCTTGGTCAGAAGTGACCGCGATCGGCCGCTTCTGAGCCTGGCGGGAGCTTTCTTTTCTCTGCGCGTTATCTATTTGAAAATAAAAGAAACGGGCGCAAGATATAGCCTTTAGTATTTAAAACAAACCCCTTAAGAGGAGACAGCATGAATAAATTGGTCCTTGGTGGTCTTGTTGTTGCGGCTATGGCCTTCACAACAGCATGCCAAAAGAAAGTGAAGCTTGATACTGACATGAAAAAAGCGAGCTACGCTATCGGTCAGCAAATCGGTGGTAACTTGAAACAACAAAACATCGATTTCGATGCAGATGCATTGGCGATGGCTTTGAAAGATGCAGCAGCAGGCAAAAACGAAATGTCTAAAGAAGACATGCAAGCTGCGATGATGAAGCTTCAAGAGATGGCGATGAAAAAACAACAGGAACAAGCTGAAGGCAATGCTAAAGCTGGTAAAGACTTCCTGGAAAAAAACAAATCTGCAGCGGGCGTGAAAACAACGGCTTCCGGTTTGCAATACATCGTTGAAAAAGAAGGCACTGGCGCTTCTCCTAAAAAAGAAGACGTAGTTAAAGTTCACTACAAAGGAACTTTGACAAACGGTGAGCAGTTCGATTCTTCTTACGATCGTGGTCAACCTGCTGAATTCCCAGTGGGTGGCGTGATCCCAGGCTGGACAGAAGCTCTTCAGTTGATGAAAGTTGGCGGCAAAGCTAAACTTTTCATCCCACCTGAGTTGGCTTACGGTCCATCTGGTCGTCCAGGCATCCCACCAAACTCTGTTCTTGTGTTCGAGGTTGAGTTGATCGACATCGTTAAACAAGACACTAAGAAGAAGAAATAATGTTCGACTTCAGCAAAGACCCTTTTGAGCATTTCGACCGCCTGATGAAAGAGGCGGTCGCTAAGCAAATCCCGGAAGCCAACGCGATGTCGGTGGCCACCGTGGATGGAAAGGGTGTGCCCTCCGTGCGCATCGTCTATCTTAAAGAGGTGAGCAAGGGGGGCTTTGTTTTTTACGGGAACTACAATTCCCATAAGGGACGCGATATCGAGGCCCATCCGATGGTGTGCCTCAACTTCCACTGGCCAGCTATCTGGCAACAAATCCGCATCACTGGCAAAGCCGAAAAAATCACTGCAGCTGAAAGCGATGCTTATTTTGCGACACGCGCGCGCCTTAGTCAGATTGGTGCCTGGGCTTCTCACCAAAGCGAAGAAATCCCTGATCTTGACTGGTTGTCGCGACGGGTCCTGGAGTACGAAAAGCAATTCGACGGTCAGGTTGTGCCACGCCCACCACATTGGGGCGGCTGGCGTGTGATTCCCACTGAAATTGAATTCTGGTTCGGTCTGGGCGGTCGCTTGCATGAACGCTACATCTATCAGCGCACAGCGGATGGTTCCTGGAACCGCCTGATGCGCAGTCCGTAAATCTGTTATTTATCCTATTTGACGGCAAGTCTTTATCTTCTTTCTGGGACCGGGTTAACTAGTGTCTTACAGGGGGGATGATATGAGTCGTTCGATATTTGCCTTGATAGTGTTTATTTTTCCATCCTTAGGGTTTGCTAAAGTTGCGCCGCAAACGTTCCCCGATGATGGGAAAAGAGCCTTTTGAAAAACTACACTGATGGCATCCTGATTTTGCACAAAGGGACTGTTGTTTATGAAAAGTATCTGGGCAGTTTGACAGTTGAAGGACAGCATGCCGCCATGTCCATGACGAAGTCCTTTGTCGGGACTGTGGCAGAAATCCTGGCGGCTGAAGGTGTGCTTGATCCGGAGAAGCCTGTTATCACCTACGTGCCAGAGCTTAAAGGCTCTGGATTTAAAGAGGCCAGGGTTCGGGACTTGATGGATATGACAACGGCCATTCGTTTCAGCGAAGACTACGCGGACCCGAAGGCAGAAGTCTGGCAGCATGCCAAAGCCGGAAATCCGCTGCCCAAAGGGGCGGACTATCAAGGGCCAAGAACCTATTATGAATTCTTGGAGACGGTGAAGCCCGAGGGTGTTAACGGAGCCGAGTTTCACTATAAAACAGCCAACACCGATGCCTTGGGATGGGTCCTGGCCCGAGCCAGTGGTAAAAACGTGGCCGAGCTTATTTCCGAGAAGATCTGGAAACCGCTCCGACCAGAGCAGGATGCTTATATGACGGTGGATTCAATCGGAACTCCTTTTGCCGGTGGGGGATTGAATCTGGGATTAAGAGACCTGGCGCGCTTCGGGGAAGTGATGCGGAACAAGGGGATGTTGTGGGGTCAGCAAGTGCTTCCAGCCAAAGTCGTTTCCAATATTGCTTCTGGTGGGGATCGCGATAAGTTTAAAAAAGCCGGCTATGATCATCTGCAGGGTTGGTCCTATCGAAGCATGTGGTGGGTGACCCATAATTCACATGGAGCTTATATGGCGCGCGGAGTTCACGGGCAGGCTCTGTATATAGATCCCAAAGCTGAGCTGGTGATTGCACGATTTGGCTCACACCCCGTCGCCGCAAACGCAGCTAACGATGGGACGACATTGCCGGCCTTTCAGGCTGTTGCGGAGTACTTGATGAAGTCGTCAAAGTAGTGAAATGCGAAAGCGAGGCGGTTCTTCACCGGCCTCGCCATTAACAATTCCAGGACATCTATTTGCGTGCCTGAATCTCGGTCTCTTGAACTGTTTCAACACTGTCGCAATAGACCTTGTCCAGGGTTTTGGAACCGGACTTCTTGTAGTAAACATAAGCGCCTTTCAGGCGTTCATTGTCGTTGAAGGTCTGCACTTTTCCATCCACGAAGCCTTTTGCCGGACTCCAGTCGATGCTGCAATAACCGGCTTGGATATCAGGTGTAGATCGTACAGGAACCTTTTCACCGTTAGCTTCACGCAGATCTGCAATTTTTTGTTCAACCTCTTCTGACAGTTCCAACTTCAGGTCAGCGACAGTTTGTTTGGTTTGGCTCAACTCTGCTTCCAGGGCGGCAATGCGCTCCTGGGTCATGGTCTTGAGTTTCGCTGACATACGTAAGTCTTTTTCCAGATTGCTGATTTTGAATTCTTTGGACGGCAGACCTTTGCTGCTGCTGCCGGCTTTCATTAGCTGTGATCTGACGTGATCGGCGTTATCCTCCCACAGGTCAAAACCAGCTGTCTCTTGATTCAGACAGGCGACGCGCACAGGTTTTTTGTCGTTGATTGTGCAAGAGGCAATCTTAAAGTCCAAAAGATTGCCCTTGCCAAGAGCGGGCTGGGGCAGATTCTTGAGAAGCTCGGTTTTGCTCTTACTTGAAACCTTAACTAGCAATTGGTCCTCAGAATAGGAATTGGCAGCTGTGTCTGTGTCGGTGGATTTGATTCCTCCCAGACAGATTACAGGACTGGTTTTGTTCTTGCCGCGATACTGCATCCACCAGTTGCCTTTATAGGACTTGTTCGGCGTGACAGTGAATTCACAGTAATTGGGGTCATTGGGTTCGCGGGCGCAGGCCACCGCATTCATAGAAACACCACGACTTTCCTTGCGATAGCAAAGAAGCGGGGACTCGCTGGCTTTCAGCGGAGATGATTGCAAGTGGGACGTGTAGACCTTTTTCGTCAGACTGACGATGTTGGTTTTACCTTCAACATAATCGCCAATGCGAGGTGATTTGATATTGAGCGTATCGGCTGGGGGTACTACCGTTACGCCGATATCGCAGACTCGGCGGGCAACGAATTTGTGTTTGCCGGCTTTAGAGTCGTAATTGAGATTTCCGTATTGCCAGCTGCCGTCTTTAAAGACACAGGCGCCGCCGTAGTTTTTTTGTAATTCAGGTCAAAGTCATTGCAGCTGACACTGAGGGTTCGAGCAGCACCATTGACGGATGCCGAATAAGAACAGTCTTTGGGTCTTCCATCTGTCAGGGTCTCGGATTGCGCTGACAGGGGAGTAAGCATGAATAATAGCACGATCGAGCGCTTCATGGGGTTCTCCTTCTTAAATTCCTAGAATGTACTTATTTGCAACATTGCATTTTTCGTTAACGTGACAGAAGACATCTTCGCCGTCGGCATCAACACTCTTGGCAACACAAAGACCATTTTGTTCATCCAGCCCCGGAGGGCAGGGAAGTTGACATTTGGCTTCGGACTCGGTCCAGGCACCGCCAAAGCTGGAGCAAATTGCTGCAAGGTCGGTATTTTCAAGGCTGGCCGTGCAGCCAATGATATTGTTGCGTGAACTATCCAGATAGAAGAAGGCAGCAGCCCGTATTGGAGACTTCGGTGTGTTTTGTGCCGTGGCATCCAGGCGCAATGAGCCTTTTATGATTCGGCTGTTGGCAAAGTCAGTGGCATTCGCCCCTTCCAAGGCCACGTATTTATCACTGCGGTTTTTGCGGTCATAGTAGGGGGCAATACTGATGCTTTCAATTTTAAAGCGTCCGTAAGAGTCTCCGTTTTTAAGTTCCAGGAAGCGACCGGAAATGCCTTTGTTCAAGGCAATTAATTTATTGTTCACCCAGGTGTCTGAGTTAACGGGAATGGGGTTTTCAAGGTCGGCAATGCCGCAGTTTGCGGACTTGCTCAGCTCCACCAGCTCACCAGAAAGTTCACGGGCCTCAAGTAAAGTGTTGAGGTTTGTTTCATGTTTATAGTTATTCGCTATCAGAGTCATGAAGCCGCTGACGGCAATTCCCAAAATTGCCAGCGACAAAAGTACTTGTATCAAACTGAAACCACTCTGATTTTTGATATTCATATTTAAGTCCCGGGGCTCCTTGTACGTCTAGTTATCGGGAAAAAGAAAGAGCTTCTAAAGAGTGCTAAAAAAAATTAATCAAACCTCGTGAAAAAGAGGGGAACATCTCCAGCAAACCCAAAAGTTCTCGGTAATATCGGCCACAATAGATAACCTCAGCCTTATTGATGAATGTTTTCGATGTCTGATATATCGAAAGACAGGCGCTGATGGATTGGCGACGTCTACGATTTCCACGTGGGCAGCATCTGCTACGAACACATAGTTGTCTTTTTTTTGCAACTTGTTGCGCAGTTCCCGGGGTGTTGTAGGTGCCCGTCAGCACCGGTGCGGCAGGATCAGTCAGGTCGACAATCTGAAGGCCTGCGGCTCCGTCAGCCAGGTAGGCGAAGCTGCCATCTTGGATGGCATGATAAGCTGTCCCGGGGGGGTTGTAAGTTCCCAACAGCGTCGGACTGGCCGGTGTGCTGATGTCAAAAATCCTAAGACCTGTGCCGAGGCTTGCGGCTAAGAGTTTGGTGCCGCTGATATGAAGACTTCTGATGTCGGCATAGGCCGTTGTTGACACAGGTGTCAGATTCGCCGGATTGGAAGCGTCGTAAAGGCTGAGATGAGAATTTGATTCGATGGCATAAATGATACTTCCGGATTTGACGATGTCGTTCAGGTATCTGCTGTCCCCCATGCGCGAGACTTGAGATAAAGCCACCGGATTTTTGGGATCAGTCATGTTGTATGCTTTTAGGAAAAACTGGTCGGCCACAAACAGGGTGTTACCGTCTTCAATGGGATTGGCCACGATGGAATACAATTCTATGCGTGTGAGATACTCAGGCTGTGTGGGTTTGGTGTTATCCAGGACCATCAGGCCAAAGAAACTGTCCGCCAGATACGCCCGAGTGGCCGTTGTGGAAAGCGCACTCAGGCTCTTGATCGTTGAGGGTTTGTTCAACTTGAGATATTTCTTGGAAGCCTCATTGAGGATCTTAAAGCCCGTGGATTCGTCAGCAAGATAAATATTGCCATCTTTGGCTTGAATTCAGCTTTGCCATAGTTTTATGCATGAGTGATGAAATAGTGTTGCATATCCGGGAAGAGCTTGTGCGTCGACGCGCCAAAAATCCACGCTATTCATTACGGGCGCTGGCGACTTTTTTTGGGGTGGCCCCCAGTGTTCTGTCGCGGGCGTTGTCTGGTGAGACTGTTTTGAGTGAACGAAATCGCACCCGCATCCTTGCTCGATTGCGCGGGAAGCGGGATTAGCGACTTAAAATTCTTCTTTAGTCAGTGCCCAGATCTCCATATCCATCCACTTTTTATTCACCAGCAGGCGGCGCTTGCTAAGACCTTCTTTGCGCATTTTCAAAGCTTTGGCGACCTTGATGGATTTTTTGTTAGAGGGGGCAATGCCAGCTTCCACCCGGTGAAGTTTTAACTTTCTAAACGCGATATCCAGTGCCCCGTGACTTGCTTCTTGAGCAAAACCATAGCCCCAGTAGGGATTAAAAATGCGATAGCCAAGGTAGGCATTTTGGAAAACGGCACGGGAAATATCCATCAGGCTGACGTTGCCGATCAGAAGCCCATCGTCTTTCAGAAAAACTCCGAAAGAGTAAAAATGATCAGCATTTCTTTGCTGCTTTTCTTGCTTCAGAAGTTCTTTGAATTTCTTTTTGGTCAGTTCGCTCTCGGCCCAGTTGGTTTCATCCCATTCGTTTTGCGGCGGCTTCATGCTGGAATAGGCCTGCACCCAGTTTTCGTAGTCAGTTTCTTCCAAAGGGCGCAGGATCAGGCGTGCGGTTTTTTTATAAAGAGGCAGATCTATAGACTTCATTGCTGACAAGTCTAAGAGGGATGCGTTTTAAGTTGCAATAGAAATAGGTCAAATTGTGCGAACTGCGCACCACGGATGTGTGGGGTTCATGACCAACCATTTTAACGGTGATCTTGACGGGATGGTCTTTTTTGATGGCGACAAGCTTTGGGGTCACGTAGCGGGTCTTTTGGTCTTCAACCCAGATCTCGGCACCTTCTTGTTCTGAGATCACCATGCAAAGGCACATTTCCGGCTTTTCCAGACCCAAGAGTTCTCGCAAGTTTTTAAACCATGCCATGATAGCCTCCCGCAAACTGGCACAGGGTTTAGCACAGCTTTAATTTTCAATTCCAGTGAAAAGGATAAAACTGGACCTCGAAATTGTTCCGAACAAATAAGGGGATTATGGGGAAATTAATGCAGCGCCAAAGGTGCCACAAGATAGAATTCAGGGATTTCCACGCTGAAGCTTTCGCCGTTTTCGGCCACGAAGAAATAGCGTCCAACCATACTGCCGGTGGAGGTGTTCAGTGGGCAGGCGCTGTCGTATTCGAAAGTCTGCCCGGGATGGATCTTGGGTTGTAATCCGACAACGCCGGGGCCGCGGACTTCCTCTTTGTTTCCAGCAGCATCAGTGATGATCCAGTGACGGCTCATCAGTTGGGCAGGTGAGGATCCAATATTTGTGATGGAAATTTTGTATGCAAAAAAGTGATAACCCTTTTCAGGTTTGGATTCTGAAGGGACATAGACGACTTTTGCCGAGATTTGAAAATCTGGGACGGATGTTTTTTGCATGCTCATACGAAACTCAGGATAAATCTTTCCCTGATTTCCGGCAAGAGCAACAGATGGTGCGTATCTTTTTTGGAGTGCGGCGTGTTGCAAAAAGGTACGGCGTATCCATTAGCGAAGTGGAAGCCCCGTCAGTTCGAAAACCAAGGGATAATGATCGGAGGGAAGATTCAGCTTGGCATCCATGTTTCGTGGGATGTCATGTTCCATTCCGAACTCATCCTTATAACGGTACACCTTGCAGGAGCCCGGTTTGACATGGCTCTGTAATGATGGCGGCGCAAAGACGAAGTCAATCTGGCGCCCATCGGCTCGAGAGCCGCTGCGGACCTGATAAAAGGTGGCCCGTTCTTCGGGGGGCAAACCTGCAACTTCCAAGATATCTCGCAATTGTGTGCGGCTGTAGATATGTTTGAACTCTTCATCCGTGCCCTGAGAGCTTGCATTGCCATTGAAGTCTCCAGCCACCATGACAGGAACCTGGGGATGGGTGGTTCCCAGTTCTTCATAAATATCCAGCAGGGTCTTTAGTTCGGCTTGGCGTCTTTCAAATCCATTGGGATCAATGCGCTCGGGATCCAGGCGGGATTTTAAATGAGTCAGCAGGATGATCAGGAAGGGTTTGTCCTGATCCTTTTTGAAAAGTTTCAACTCGACAACGTCCCGGGAAAACTTGTGGCTTGTGGTGATCTTGCCACCCTTGACCGGATAACCTGCATTCAGGCTGTCTCTTTCATGGGGGTAAAGATAGTTGATCAGACGATTTTTATTGGACTGAAGGTCAAAGTAAAAGGGCAGACCTTTGCGAATCAAAAAGCCGACGTCGATATTGCGTTCAGAGTTTCCCTCAATAAGACAAGGTGAATACGTATCATCCATAAAGAGAAGGTTGAAGTTATTCAAAGACTCCAAACCACCCACTTCGCACAGCATAACAATGTCGGCATTGATGTCTTTAAGGGCCTTTGCAATTTCCAGGGTCTTTTTCAGGGGTTTGTTTTCATAAACGGAAGTGGACAGGCGTTGCCACTGAGTTTCTTTCAGATTCAAGACGTCCTTGGACGGAGTTCCATCAAACATCAAAAACAGGTTCTCTGCATTGAGTAAGCAAAATTTTAGGTTTGTGGTCTCGGTCCACGTCATATTATGATTTTACGGAACATACCGCCCTAGAAGCCACCTCAAAACATACTCTGCCGCATCGCTTCGTATGCTGGCAGAAACCGAGGGGTTTCTTTCGCATAAAAATAAAAGTGAGGCAGATAGTGGCAAAAAAAGCGGCTCCAGCAGCAAAGTCATCCGGCAAACTTCAATTCCATTCTTGGATTGAAACTTTCGACTTCGGAAAAGAACTTAAAGTAAAAAATGAAATCACCGGATACGTTTATTTCTTAGGGGTGGATGACACTGCGAAGTTTTCTTCGCTGATCGGGACCCATTCCTTGGAGTGGCAGTCCAAGGCCTTAAAACAAAGTGAAAAGGAAGTCGTTTCTTTCGTTGGCGCGCAGGGGCCGGTGTGGATTCTGCGCCCGCGCAAAAAAGCGACTGTTGGACATGATGGCCTGATTGATGAAGCGGTTTATACTTGGGCGCGTGATCAGTTCGGTTCTTTGGTGGCGCAATTTAAAGCTCAGCAGATCAAGGCAGTACAAATCGAATTCCATGGAACCGAAGGGGTTCAGGATTTAGGGGCCTTGACGGGAATGGATATGGCGGCCTACAGCTTCCGCCAATTTGTTGACGGTAAACAGTTGGCAGACCTGCCAAAGGTGGCCTTGAAAAAATCTTTGGGTGCCTGGGATAAAGCCGTCGTTAAGGATGCGATGCTGCGTGCCCGTGCTGTCAATGTGGCCCGTCACATGGTGAATCTGCCTCCGAATGATCTAAATCCTAAATCTTTTGCGGAAATGGCGACCAAGCGTTTGGGCTTCCCGAAAAATACCAAAATCACAGTCTGGGACACCAAAAAACTGGTTCAGGAAAAAATGGGACTGCACGTGGCGGTCGGTCTGGGGGCTGAACACGGGCCTTGCATGGTTCACTTGAAGTACCGCCCAACCAAGAAGTCTTCACTGAAGCCGGTGGCCTTTGTCGGTAAAGGGATCACCTTTGACACCGGCGGCTTGGATATCAAGCCTTCTTCCGCAATGCGCTTGATGAAAAAGGACATGGGTGGGGCGGCCAGTGTGATCGCCCTGGCTCAATGGGCGGCTGAAAGTAACTATCCAGGTCCGCTGGATTTCTATCTGGCTTTGGCAGAAAACGCGGTGGATGGAAAGTCCTTCCGTCCAAGTGATGTCATCACGGCTCGCAATGGGATGAAGGTTGAAATCGACAACACCGATGCGGAAGGTCGCTTGGTTCTGGCCGATGTTTTGGATGTGGCCTGCACGCAGAAAGCCGCTGATGAAGCTGAGATCGTGATTGACGTGGCAACATTGACCGGAGCCATCAAGGTGGGTTTGGGAGCTGAGATTGCCGGGTTGTTCTCTAACGACGATGAGTTGGCGACGGCTTTGACCAAGGCCGGACAGCGTTCGGGTGATTTAAACTGGCGTATGCCATTGTTTGAAAAGTACTGGGGTGATCTGTCTTCGCCATTTGCGGACTGCAAAAACTCCGGCGGCGGCTTCGGTGGTGCGATCACGGCGGCCTTGTTCCTGCAAAAATTCGTGCGCGGAAAAAAATGGGCGCATCTGGATGTTTATGCGTGGACGGACAAAGCCCAAGGGGCCTTGCTTGCCAGCGGCGGTAACGGTCAGCCGGTGCAGTGCTTGATCGAGTTCCTGAACGCTCGAGCCTCCAAATAGAATTTCTCTGCAAGCTCCCCTCGGGGAGCTTTTTTTTTGGCGTCACACTGACACCGAAAGGGTTGGCCTTAAAATTGCTTTGGATTTTTGTACCTTCTTTGATGGGGTGAAGAAGGTACAAAAAACGGGGGTTTTCATGATGTCAGCTATAAGAAATTCTTTGGTACTTCTTCTATCCGCAACTTGTTTTTTCTTTGCGCATAATGCTGGCGCTCAGGATCGCAACTCTCAAGAGCGTATCCGTGTGTTGGAAACCCGGGTTTATCAGCTTGAAGCCAATCTTTCTCAAATCAATCAACGCCTGGCTAACTTGGAATATGGCCAACGTCCTCCTCCATTCCCGGAGCCTGCGCAGGAGGTAGCCTGCCTGATTACCGATACTGGCTATAACAAAGTGTTCCTGGGTAAAGGCCGCATAAAAATAGAGGCAGAGGCTGCGGCTCGCGAAGCCTGTGGGAAGTCGGTTCATCCCAGCTACTGTCAAGCGGCTGTGAAGTGTTCGGACCCACGCCAGGAGCGCCCGATTGCAGGTGCTATTTGTATGTTGACTGATACCGGGTATCAAAAAACCTTCAAAGGCGAGGGGAAGTCTTTGATCGAAGCAGAGTACAATGCTCGTAAGCAGTGTGGTGACAGTGTGCATGCCTCCTACTGTGTTGGTGTCGTTCGCTGCGACACTTTCTAAGGGCACTTTATTATTTCTTATTTTAAGGCACGCTCTGATTTTGAGCGTGCCTTTTTATTTGTATGGATCCTAAAACGACTTCATAGTAGGGACTCGCGAGGTTGAATATGTTGGCGAGAATCCTGATTCCGTTGGTCGCTCTTGTTAGTTTGGCTCCATTTGTGTCTTCCGGTGTGGCCCTTTTTGCGGGGGTCTTGGTTGCTTTGGCTTTTGGAAATCCTTATCTGGATCACACCCGTAAAATCACTCACTCTTTGTTGGGCCTTGCCGTGATGGGCATGGGGGCCGGGATGGACTTGCACGTGATTGGGCGTGTGGGGCTGCAGGGGGTAGGTTACACCGTCGTGGGAATTTCGTTGTCTTTGTGTCTGGGGATCTTGCTGGGGCGTCTTTTGAAGACTGAACAGGACACGTCTGTTTTGATCTCTGTAGGAACTGCGATCTGCGGGGGCAGTGCGATTGCTGCTGTTTCGCCGGTGATTCGTGCCAAACATCATGAAGTGTCGGTGGCTTTGGGGACCGTCTTTTTGTTGAATGCCGTGGCCTTGTTTGTCTTTCCGCCTTTGGGGCATTTCTTCGGCTTGACGGAGCATCAGTTCGGTCTGTGGAGTGCGCTGGCGATTCATGACACCAGCTCTGTGGTCGGAGCTTCCATGCAGTATGGGGCTGAAGCGTTGCAGGTGGGAACGACGGTGAAACTGGCGCGGGCTTTATGGATTGTTCCGGTGGCGTTTGTTATTGGTTATGTCTACTCAAAGAAAACCAATGCCACGGGGGAAAAGGCCAAGGCGAAACGCCCTTGGTTCATTTTAGGCTTCCTGGTTGCCGCAGCCATCGTGACCTGGATTCCGGTTTTAAAACCTGCCGGTGAGGTGGTGAACGCCGTTTCCAAACGTCTGTTGGTTGTGACCTTATTCCTGATCGGCGCCAGCCTGACGCGGGAAACGGTGAAGAGTGTGGGGATCAAGCCCTTCTTGCAAGGCGTGATACTGTGGGTGCTGGTGGGTGGCGCCACCTTGGGTGCCCTGTTGTTAGGGTGGATTCACTAGGGGCCACCCAGCCATAATTACTTTAAGCCAAATAACTTCTGAGACTTGATCAAATCCTGAACGCCCGGGGGCACGAGTCGCTCCCATTGTGGGTCACCCTTTTCAATCATCTTCATCACATCGATAGAATGCAAATACTCTCCGGTTTCATCGCAGCCGGAAATATCGACGATCTGCTGATTTTCGATGAAGTGAGCGTAAACATGGCGCAAGTGCGGGGCAGGGAAGAAGCTCTTCGTCGTCAGACATAAGTTTGGTGTCTTGTGCGGATAGATGTACAGTTTGGTTTTTTGCTCCAGTAGTTTTCCTAAACCTTCCAGTAGGCCGCCTTGCAGATCGCGGTAGTGCTCTTCGGTGAAAAGCTTGTTCAGGTGGCTGGCACCCACAACCAAAGCCATGAAGTGCGGATTATAGCGACGGATAAAGCGCTTGAGTCCATAGAACAGGAAGAAGTTGGAAATCAGAACATGCAGACCCTGACTGGTTAAGGTTTCCACCCTGGCCAGGAAATCTTTTTCGTTCACATGCCCATCGGCAGTCAGATTGTGCATGGTCAGTTCCATCAAAGGCAGAACTTCCAGATCCTTACCTTCTGATTTCAACACATCGCCCTTGATCTGCTGCAAACCTTTTTGCAAAACATCCAAGTGGGTCACTGTGACCGGGCGGAAGGTTCCGCGCTGAATCAGCAGGGATTTGCCATAAACCGCGTCCGAGATATTGAGAATCTCATTTTGTGGAGAGAATAAGATCGCCTCAGCCAGACCTCTGCGAACCAGCTCCAGATTCATCAGGCGCATATCAAAATGCTCCACATCCGGGCCGTGGAACTTGATCACATCGATCACGATTTGATCGTCTTTAAGGCCCTCCACCAGATGCGTAATAAACTCTTCAGTTTCGAGCAGATGGTAAAAAGCACAGTTCAAAAGATTGACGCCCAAAATGCCTAAAGCCTCTTGTTGTTGCAGGCGATGACGATCCAGCATGCGTACATGCAGGATGATGTCATTGGAAGGGCCGCCGGGTTCGGTCTGAAAGCGCACACCCATCCAGCCGTGGGACTGCTTGTTGCTGCCTGAAGACGCTGTCGCCACAGTGTTGGCAATGGCAAAGAAACGGGATTGCGGGCCTCGGGTGGGGCTTAAACGATCCACCAGAAGATCATACTCGTGCGTCAGCATCTTATTTAAGCGAGGCTCGCAGACATAACGGCCGTTTTTTTCGCGGCCATAGATGTCATCACTGACAATCATGTCGTAAGCGGAGATTGTTTTTGCAATAGTCTGAGACGCCTTGCCAGCTTGGAAAAAGTGACGGGCAACTTCTTGACCCGCACCGATTTCCGCAAACACACCATAACGGCTGACATCCTGGTTGATTCTACGGGCTTTGCTCAGGGTGTTTTCAATGGAGTCAGACATTATTTCTTCTCGCCTTCGTTTTTATCAGCCTTCACCCAGCCGGTGATGGCAAGACTCATCGCTTTTTCAATTGGCATATCCAACGGAGTGATGCGCGAACGGGGCACCATCAGGGTGAATCCCCCCAAACCATAACTCATGGGAATATAAACGGCGATACGATCACCGGCGTTTTGTTCAATCGCAGGCACGTCTTTGAAGTTCTCGCGAGTCACAAGCCCCATGGCGCGAATGGTGGTTCCACCTTCGCTCAAGTCCACCAGTACAACTTTTTGCAGTCCGCCCGGACCGCCGCCTTTGGAGAAAAGATTCATCAGATCTCGCAGAGGACTGTAGATGGCTTTAATAAAAGGAACTTTGGTCAGTTTTTGTTCCAGCTTTTGGAAGATACCGCCAGCCAGAAGATTGTTCAGCATCAACCCCAAAAGCAGAATCAGGACGATCGTGATCAGGAAGCCTAGGCCGGGGATATAAACCGGAAGGATCTGGCGAAGGGCATCCCCAAGGAAGCTGTCCACAATTGCGACGCCGGCATAAATAATATAGATCGTCAGCGCAATTGGCAAAAATGTAACGAGGCCCTGCAAGAAGATCTTCTGGAGTTGTTTCATACCTAGATGTCCTGTTCTTTAATGCCTATCGGCAACAAATAGATATCAGCTAAGTCGAAACGCAGCAAGTTCTGACGCTGTCTCACGGTGAGACGAATAATAAAAAATAATTTGTCTAAATCCACCTCGACTTCTGGCCGAAGAGTTCTCTGAAATGAAAAAGGAGAACCGGTGAAGCCGATTCTAAGATCTTTATTTCTGACGGTGACTTTGGTGGGGTGGACCGCGGGGGCTCAGGACGCTCCTGAGGCTGTTCCTGGCGAATATCTCATCAAGTTTAAGGCTTCTTCGGGGGGGCCGGCCTTGGCGCAGTCCAAGTTGCAGGGGAAGGCCAATCTGAAATCCACGTTTCCGGGTTTGGGCATCTTTCAGGTTTCCATGAAGGTGGCTGCGGATGTTGAAGAGCTCAGAAACGATCCGGATGTCGAGTACATTGAACCGAACTATATTCTGAAAAAGAGTGAAGTCGAGCCTAACGGGCCGGTAGAGCGTCTTTCCTATGAAGACGCCGTCGCCTCGGGGTATGCGTCGAGCAATCCGACGATTTATTCTCAATCCTCTGCAGACACGCGTGTGTCTGAATCCTGGGCTTATCAAAAGCCTCTTTCTGCCACAGGCAAGATCATCGTGGCCGTTGTCGATACAGGCCTGGATAAAAATCACGACGTGTTTAAGCCCGTCAGTGAGGGGGGAACCGGGGCCCTTTGGCGCAATGAAATAGAAGCCAATGGACGTCCGGGCGTGGATGATGACCAGAATGGCTATGTCGACGACATCAATGGCTGGAACTTCATCAGCAACACAGCTAATTTCTATGATGATGACGATCACGGCACTCACGTCGCCGGAGTTGTCGTCGGCGCAGGATTGAACATTTTTGCGCGTCCCTTGGATGAATCAAAAATTGAAGTCATGCCGCTGAAGTTTCTGGCCAAAGGCGGTGCCGGCTCGACGGCCAATGCGATACGCGCCATCTACTATGCTGTGAACAATGGTGCACGCGTGATCAATAACTCCTGGGGTGGGTCTGGTTACAGCCATTCCTTACAGGATGCGATTGCCTACGCTTATGAACGACATGTGCTGGTGGTTTCCGCTGCCGGTAACTATGGCAGCAACAATGACACCAGCCCGATGTACCCTGCCAGCTACGATGTTCCCAGTAACATCGCGGTAGCTTCGACAAGTCGCTGGGATGATCGTTCGGGCTTCTCGAACTATGGCAGCTATTCAGTGCATATTGGCAGTCCGGGAGAATACATCGAAAGTACCGTTCCTGGTAACGCCACCATGAAAATGTCCGGAACCAGTATGGCAGCGCCTTTGGTGGCAGGCATGGCGGCGTTGGCGATGCGTGAGGCCCCTAGTTTGTCCGGTTATCAAATCAAGCAACTTGTGATGAGCTCTGCGGATCAGGTGAACAGTTTGAATGGCGTGGTGTCCTCTAAGGCGCGCGTCGATGCGGTGACTTTGATGAGTGCTGCACAAAATATGGCGACGGCGGCGGCTTCTCAGCCTGTTTATAAGTCGGCAGATCGTTCACCAGCAGCCGAGGCAGCCTCTGCCGCTGGTGGATGTGGTCTGGTTCAAAGCGTGATTAAACAGGGTCCTGGCAGCGGGTCTGGTGGTGGCTCTTCAGGGGGCGGTACTGCCGGAGTGGTGGTGGGTCTGTTGCTGATTCCGCTGATCCTTTGGCAGGTTCTGCGCGCCCGAGATCCGAAGTCGCGCAGGAAGTATGAACGCTTTAAGATGAGTTCTGAGATCCGTGTTCAGGTCGGTGACCGTGAGTTGGTCGGCGCGGTGAATACGATTTCCGAAGGAGGATTGTCCTTCAACACCGACCAGGCTTTGGAAAAAGGCGGACTGGTTACCATGCGAATTCAAAGCCCGGATGGTCACGAGGTCATCGAGGTGCAGGGTCAGGTCGTCTGGTGCGAGGCAAACAAAGCCTACGGTGTTCAGTTCGCCAATGCGCGACAGGGCACTTTGGCCATGATCCGCGATTGGACCGCCGGGATGATGAAGTCCTGACAGTAGTAAATTAAAGAAGTTCTAAAAAAAACGGCCGTGAGACAAGAACTCGCGGCCGTTTCTATTTTTACGGTATTCTCCGGAACAGAATAATTACAATCCAAAGCGGACCCTTGGAAGGGATAGATCGTGCTTGGTAAGACAAGGCCACTTTAAAACAAAAAAAAGGGGAGGCCCATGAAAGCGATCGTTTCCGGATTGATTATGATGTTAGTGACCTCAACGGGTTTTGCGGCGGTGACCGCAAAGGATGTTGCCAAATGCCAGATGTTCGCAGAGGGTTTTGCCCAAGGCGTTTATTCCGCAAATACTTCCGGCATCCAGGGGCATGAGTGGGACAGTTCGCTTGAATCCTTCACAGTGAATAACGGCGACAATTCCATTGACTATAAAGTGGTCGTCAGCGGCGGCAATGATGAGGGTGAAAGCTGGGATGTCTTCTATCTGATCACAGTGGCTGCCAAAGGGTGCCACCTGATTTCTTACGATGAAGTTAAGTAGTCAAAGAATAGGATTTTCTGCGTTTAAAGGCCAAAGAACTTAAACACGCGTTCGGCCAGCAGGAACTCGTCTTGCAGATCCAGAGGGTCCTCGGGCAGATGCCAGACGGCCTCTTTGGAGGCTTTGTGCAGCCCGGACAGTCGAGTCTGGGCCTGCTTCCAGAAAAGCGTCTGCCACTGTTGATTGGTGTTGTGAATGAAAAGATCACTTAGTTCCAGCGCTCTTTTCGTCGCCGCCTTCACCAGGGGTTTATTTCCAGGCAGGATATAATTCACCGCAGATTCGATGTCTTCGGTGTGAACCATTTCCAAAAGTAAGTACGTTGCAGTCAGCAGGGCATACAGGTACTGCCGGTATTCTTGTGGCGGAAGCTGAGACCATTTATCCACACCGCCAGGGCGATAGATGGCACGAACCTGTTCAAATGAATTTGAAACTTTTGTGCCCAGCTCATCTCCCAGGGCCAGATCCAAAGTGACCACCAGGCTTTCTGCAAAGTTCAAATAACGACAGAAGTCCCTCTGTTTTTTCGGAGCCGGCGGCAGCAGACGCCACAAGATACGGTGATTTTGTTCGTGAAACACCGAGATCTCGCTGTAAGCCATCAGGGACTTGACGGCCGCCTCGGGATCAGCAACCTCGGCCGCATGATCTTTGAACCAGAGTATTTCACTTAAGATGGGGCTGTATTCGATAGAGTCTTTAAACAGATCCTGAGCACTTAAGGAGCGCATGGTGGAGCAGACCTTCGCGCTGTATTTTCCATCCAGAGATAGATACAGCTGGCGACTTCGCTGGTACAGACTGCTGGCCTTGAGCAGTTGAGCATCGAAAGGATATTCTTCCAGGGTCACCGCATCGAATTTCTTCGAAGTCGGAAGCGCGAATAGAAAAGAGATGTGCTTCAGATAATTTTGCACGGTCGCATTTTTCTTCATATCAGAAACCTACAGCAGAATGCCACTGAGGAAGAACGAAGCCACCGTGAAGTAAATCACAAGACCCGTAACGTCCACCAGTGTCGCAACGGCCGGAGCCGAAGCCGAAGCGGGGTCAAAGCCCACCTTCTTCAGAACAAAAGGCAACATCGAGCCGGAAATGGTTCCCCACAACACAACCCCCACCACGCTCGCGGCGACAGTCATGCCCACTTGCATGTAGTGAACCGTATACAGACTTTCGCGGTTCGGCCACAACATGATACGAATAAAGCCGATCATTCCCAGCACCAGACCCAGGCAGGCCCCGGTGAGGATTTCACGACCTAAAACGCGCCACCAGTCGCGCAGACGCACCTCGCGCAGAGCGATGGCACGAATAATCAAAGTGGACGCCTGAGAGCCCGAGTTACCACCTGAGCTGATAATCAGCGGAATGAACATGGAAAGAACCACGGCCTTGGACAGTTCGTCCTCGAAGAAGGCCATTGCAGTCGCTGTAAACATTTCCCCAAGGAAAAGAATCATCAGCCAGCCACCGCGCTTTTTTAACATCTCCAGCATGGAGATTTTCAAATACGGTGCATCCAGGGATTCAACACCCCCGATTTTGTGGATATCTTCGGTCGCTTCTTCCTGAATGGCTGTCGCCACGTCATCGAAGGTGACGATACCTTTCATGATGCCGTTTTCATCGACAACCGGGACCGCCATCAGCTCCTGTTGAGAGAAAATACGACCGATTTGTTCCTGGTCCATCTCAACTGGAACCTTCAACACGTCAGTGTGCATGATCTCGGCAATCTTCTTTTCCGGCGAGGACTGGAACAATTCGCGGAAAGAAACCACACCCAGAAGTTTCTGCTCTGAATCCAGAACGTAAGCATAGTAAATCGTTTCAACGTGGGTCTTGGCTTGAATGCGAATGTAGCTGATGGCCTCATCCACGCTCATATCCGGGCGCAGGCGCACAAAGCGGGAGCTCATCAAGCCCCCGGCGGCGTCTTCAGCATATGCGAGCAGGGCAGTGACCTCACGCTTGGTTTGCGGGTCCAGCAAAGACAGAATGTCCTCGCGGCTGTCATGTCCCATTTCCTGAATCAAGTCGGCTACGTCATCGGGTGCGAGCAGGCGAATCCAGGACCTTTTTTCGAGGTGCGTTGCTTCCTCGATCAATTCGGCCTGGTCGTGGGTCTTTAGACTGAGGAAAAGTTCTTCCGCCTCGGTGCGAGGCAGTTCTTTGAATTTCTCACGACGTTCGCCAGGACTAAGGGCGGACCAACTGTCCGAAAGAGACATCACAGTGTCTTGTTCTTGGACGTCTTCATGGCTGTGGTTTTCGTTGTTGTCCATGGGCCCCACCTGGTTGAAAAACGGATATCGCTGTCCCGATCAAATACCCTCTAACATCGGCTGGAGCAAACTTATTCTTTAGAAGCCGTTTCAAAACCCTCAGACTTGGCGTTGCGGCGTCGTAGGCGTGCGGATCGCACGCCTTGGAAGAACGCGATAGTTTGGGCCTAGACTAATTCGGTGTTTTTGAAGCGAGGAAGGACTTCCGCTGTCGGCCCCAGGGCGACAATTTCCCCATTCTGTAACCATAAAATTCGATCACATTTAGCCAGAGTCGACAGGCGGTGCGCGATAATAATCTGTGTTCTGTCAGAGAAGAACTCTTCCGTGGCGCGAACCATGATTTCTTCGGACTGCGGGTCCACGGAACTGGTCGCCTCGTCCATGATCACTATCGGGGCCTGTTGCAAAAGACAGCGGGCCATACATAGAAGCTGGCGTTCGCCCAGGGACAGATTTTTGCCGCGCTCTTCAATGCGCATATCCAGTCCTCCGGGTTGACTTAAGACCCAGTCTCGTAAACCGACTTGCTCCAAAACAGAAAGAAGTTTTTCCTCGGAAATTTGACCGTCGATGTCCAGATTAAAGCGCAGGGTTCCCTGGAAAAGGATCGGTTCCTGCGCGATAAACGCCATGGACTTTCGATACAGGTTCAGATCCACGCCGGAGACCTGCTCTGAAAGCTTGGGAAGGTGATTGTTGATGGAAATCTGTCCTTTGTCGATCGGGTAAAGATAAAACAGTGCCTGAATTAAACTGGATTTGCCGGACCCGGTGCGTCCCACAATACCCAGGCGCTCTCCTGCGTGCACTTCAAAGTGAACACCCTTCAGAACCCATGGCAGGTCTTCGCGATAGCGGAACCACACGTCCTGCACCTGAACAGACGCATTGCGGTCTTCGGTCAGACGACGGTTTGCCAGATACTTTTCAACGGAGGGAGAGTAGGTCGGATGTCCTGTGGCAAAGGTGGCGGATGAGGGCAGCAGCGAGCCGCGCTCGATATCCATGCGCATGTACTGATCCAATCGTTCGACGCCGATCATGGCTTCTTCAAATTGCGTCAACCATTCAAAGAACATCTGAACGGTGTTGCCGGAAAGTGCAATAAAGGCAAAGGCCACCCCGACGGACCCCACAGTGGCCCAACCCTTTTCCACCATGAAGTAGGCGGATACGCCGGTGATAAGCAGAAGGAAGGCTGTCAGGCTGTTCATTTGCAATGAAAAGCTCAGAAGACTTTTTGTGGTGTTCAATTTTTGCGTCAGGAAATATCGATCCAGACGCTCGAAGCGTTCACTAAAGGATTTTTGCCGGCGGAAGGAACGAATGGTGCTGGCACCCTGTGTGGTTTCAGCAAAGTGCGCAATGCTGGGTGAGCGACTGGCAGATAGCTCCCGGCGAGCCGTGCGCAATTTCTCCTGATTCAGCTTATAGACCAGATAGTTCATGATGGCGATAAAGACCACGAAGACCAGATACACAGGATTGGCCAAAGTGATCAGTGCCACCATCATCATCAGATCGAAAATAATTGAAATGAACTCGGCCAAGGGGCCGCCGAAAAGACGGAAGACGTTGCCGTAATCGCTGGAAAAGCGGGTGATAATGCGGCCTGCAGGAGTGTTGTCGAAAAAACTCATCGGCAGGCGAGAAGTGCGTAACGTCACTTCGTCATAGAACGAGGAAATAGCCTGGGCTGACAACCGCGAAAAGCTGACCCGGAAGGATAAGGTCAGCACGAAGCCCGTCAAGGCCATGCCTGTCAGCAGGGCAATGATCTGACCGGAAGTCATTCCAGTCAGAATGTTTTCTTTCCCGGTGATCGTGTCCACCCAGTAACCGATGATATTGGTATTGGCCAGCAGCAGCCCGCGCCCGACAATTCCCAGGCACAGACAAACGATGATGCGGACCAGGAACGGCTGGTAGGCGTACTTCAGTGTGGCGTAGATGGTCTTGTTGTATCCGCCGCCTTTTTTGGTGTCGCCATCAGAAAGATATTTGGGGTTGATCGGTGCATTAGACATGTGTCACCTCCGCTTTTTTGTCTGCGGCCTCTTTGGCGACACTCGTGGTGTAGGCTCGGAACTTTTCATTGCGTGCCAGAAGTTCTTCAAACGTGCCAGAATCAATGATCTGTCCTTCTTCCATGAACAAAATGCGATCCACACGGTTTAAGGCACTCAGTCGGTGAGTGACCAGAAGGCGCGTGCGGTCTGCCCAGGCACCTAATAACAACTGCTCAAAAAGTTTTTGTTCGGTGTCGACATCCACGGCACTTAGACAGTCATCCAGCAGCATGATGGGAGCTTCGTGATAGTGAACGCGGGCCAGACCGACACGTTGTCTTTGGCCTCCTGAAAGATTCACGCCCCGCTCGCCGATCTCGGTATTCAAACCTTTTTCCACCCGTTCGGTGTTCAGATCAAATTGCGCCAGACGCAGAGACTCTTCCACCATTGGGTCGCGCTCGGCCTCAATGTCATAGATGAAGGCCACGTTTTCGCGCAAGGTGGCGTTCATGATAAAACCTTCCTGTGGGACATAGGCAAAGTGAGATCGCACTTCGTCGACGGAAATTTTTTGTGCGTCCTTTCCTGCCAGATGATAGAAGTCAAAACGGGCCCCGGTTTCTTTCAGCAATGATAGAAGCAGCATGGATTTTCCGGCGCCAACCTCGCCAACAACCGCCACAAACTCTCCGTTCTTGATATCCAAGGAGACATTGCGAAGAATGCGGCGTTGGGACACAGTCAGGTTCAAGCCGCGCACCTGCAAAGCATATTCTTCCTGTCCTTGCGGAAGTGGAGTGCTTGCTGAACGGTCTTCAGTTGTGTTGTTCTGGGTCGAAAAATAGTCTTCCAGGCGGCGCAGGGAGGTCCAGGAATCAAATGCGAACGTAAAGAACCAGGGCATTTGCCGGAACGGTCGGGTCAGAAAAACTCCGACAATCCATAGCAGGGCCAGAAGCTCGCCACTGGTTAATTGATGATTGGAGTAGAACACCAAAGTCGCCAACGCCACCGCATTCAGGAAGAAAGTGATGGATGTTGAAATGGAGTTCATCACCTGACCGTTGGTGACCATGGAAACGCGGTTGCGTGTTTCCACGATACGCTTGGCGAAGATGTTTTTTTCAAAGTGTTGGGTCCAGCTCAGGATACGAATGGTGCGGATGTTCTGGATCCATTCGTTCACCAGGCCGATACGCTCTGCCGCCAGTTGTTTGAAGTTAAAAAAGAACTTGGACTGTCGGAAGGCCAGGAATGTGTTCAGGCAGGAAATCGCCAGCATCAGCAAGATGGTCGGCCAAAGCGGAACATCAAAAAGCAAAGAAATTGCGAAGGGTGAAAGAATCAAAGGGAACAGCATAGAGGCGCCCGCGGGCAAAGTCTGATCCAGAAAAACGGTGGCGCCCTGAACGTCCGTGGCATACAAAGAAACGATTTCACCCACGGGGCGGCCGCTCATTGTGTCGACCTGCAGGTGCAGGGTTTTGTCATAAAGTCTTTTGGCGAAGACCTTTTGCATATAAAGCGCTTCGCGCACGCTCAGGAAGTTTGTCAGTTGAGTGAAGGCTTGGGCCAGCAGAACACAGAAAAAAGCGCCGATGATGTAAGTTAATGTGTGATCAAACTGGATAAAGTGAAGTCGGCTTTCAACGCCGGTCAGCTGATCGATGAACTCTTTTTGGAAAAAAGGCCCCAGCAAGCCCAGCACCGCGGCAATCAGCGAGCACACCAAAACGGTGATTCGCGCATGCAGACGGGTGAAAACAACTTCAGTAAAAAGAGACTTCATGATGCATCGTTCCTAAACCATCCGGTCAAACTGAGCCGGTGTGAATGACTTTTCTCCACTTGGTGCGGGAAAAGTTCGCTGCGGAATAAAACAAAGGTGCCAAGGCGAGGTTCAATCTGTGTGATAAGCTGATTTTCGTCGTCAGGCTCATACAAGCTGAGTTCGCCACCATCGCCCTTTTTCCAGTCTGGGTTAAGATAAAGAACAAAGGTTATTCTTCTCGCACCCGAACCACGATGGTTGTCAATATGCTTATCATAACCTCCGCCCGGAGGATACAGTGCAAAGTGAGATTCAAATCTTTTGAGACCTAAATAAAAAAACTGATTGAGTTTCGATTTTAAAAGCTCCATCTGATCGAGGAAGCTTTGTTGCAGCTCCGAGGCGGTGTTTTCCTCCAGCCACAGAGTGAAGTCGCCGCGGATTTCGGCGTTGATCGTTTTGCTGCCTGCATGCCCGATGGAGGCTTTGGTCAGCTCTCCTTCGTGGTGCAGGCGATGACACTCTTGGGCGAGCGCCATGCAGAATTCAGAGGGAAAAATGTCGTTTGCTGTGGCCCAGTTATCCTGGGCCAGAGACTCCAACATTCTATCCAGATTTATGAGATTGATTTGATTCTGTTCCAAAGTGTTGCCATTCTATTCAGGTGAGGGGAGCAATGGCAAAAAGTTCTTTTACCCGTCGTGAGTTTTTGAAAATCTCGGCCTTGGGGTCCGGCGCAATGGCTTTAGGGGCTTGTGCCACCACTGAGCGCCTCTTTATGGGGGACACCCGGGACTTACGCGATGAGGTTGTGATTTTAGGGGCCGGCGCGGCAGGTTTGTCAGCCGCCTTCGAACTGAAGAAACGCAAAGTTCCGTTCCGGATCTTTGAGGCCTCCTCACGTGTCGGAGGACGTGTTCAGTCGGTGTCCGTGTTTCCCGAAGAAGGCCCGGTGGCCGAGCTGGGGGCCGAGTTCGTTGATGGTTCCCACGCCACCGTGATTGCGCTGGCCAAAGAACTGAATCTGCCACTGAGGGAAATCCGCACTCCAGCGGGAACCGAAGCCCACTTGTTTTCCTTTCAGGGGCGCCAGTATCGTGTGAAAGATCTTATTCCGCGCCTGAAGACGCTGCAAAATCCCCTGCGGCGTGTGCGCTTGGATTTGTACCGCGACCAGGATGTGGTGCTGAGTTATAAAAATGCGCTTCAGTTTGAACGCTCGGCTTACTATGACAGCCTGTCACTGAAGGATCTGTTGAATTCATGGTCCAGCGAGCTGGATCCGGTGTTGAGTGATCTGATCGAGGTGCAAGCCGTGAATCGCTTCGGAGTGGATGCCAAGGATCAGTCTGCATTGCACTTTCTTTCCACGCTTGATGCCGAGGGCAGTTCACTGCTGAGTTCCTCAACCCTGTATCGCATGGAAGGGGGCCTGTCGTCTTTGATGCAGGTTCTGGCGGATCGGGCCGGCGGTGTCATTCCGGACCATATAATGAAAATGAACATGGCTTTGGTGGAAGTGGAGTATGAAAAGGAGATCTTCAAACTCACATTCCAGGGACCTCGGGGAAAAGAAGTCTTCCGGGCTCGCAATGTTATTTGCACGCTGCCTTTTTCAAAGTTGCGTGAAGTCAAAGGCCTGATGGATTTGGAACTTTCTGAATTGAAGAAAGACGTCATTCGTCATCAGGAATACGCCACTCACAGCAAAGGGGTGGTGGGCTTTGCAACCCCGTTCTGGCGAAATCCAGTGGCGTCAACGCCTGGAAATCTGGGCAACTTCACCGGGGATTTCCTTTCGGAAAAAATCTGGGACTCTGGACGCTCCCAGCCGGGCACACAGGGTCTGCTGACCTGGCAACGAGGTGGCAGTTCCGGTTTGAGGGCCGGTGCGGCGGCAACCGATGAAGCGCGTAAGGATCTGGAGCGTTTCTATGGGGAAGTTCCCGCCAGACTCAGTGGGGTCCAGCAGATGATCAACTGGCGCCAGCGCAAATGGTCGTTGGGCTCTATGGCCGTGTTTAAGCCGGGCCAGTACATGAAGTATCGCGGAGCCGCAGCGGAACCCGAGTTGGCTGGTCATCTTCACTTTGCCGGAGAGCACACCAGTTTACGTTTTGCCGGAACCTTGCAGGGGGCTTTGGAGTCCGGTCAAAGAGCTGCTGTCGATATCCTGCGATAGAAAATAAAAAAGGCGTCATGAAGATGACGCCTTTTTCTTTTTCCGGAACGTGCGGCGGAAATCGGGTTATTTAACCAGATTCACCTGCAGGACACCTGCATTGCCTTGCGAAGAGATGAAGCTGTCCACATCTGTTTTGTTGATCGCATTGATCAAAGAACTCATGCGATTGTTGGTTGCAGTCATGCCTTGAGGGATGGATCCGTCCGCGTTCACCCAGCTATAGTTGGCCTGAGGTGACACCACAAACACCACGATATTGTACGAAGGACGGAAACCTTCTTTTTCAACCTGAACAGAAGGCAGGCTCATTGTGTCGGCAGAGATGTAAACCGTGCGGGCTTCCTTCACCTGAGAGATGGAAATCTGAGAGGAATCCGTAGAGATAAACGGACGTGAGCCGACGGCATAAAGCACCGTCAGATACTGCCCGCGGTAGTTGCCCAGGCGGTTGACCTGTAGAGCAGGGATGGACTCAAAGCGCGCAGCCTCGGCACTTCTTTGAGAGACTGAACCGCTCATGAGGCCCAGACCGATAATCAGAGTCAAAGCATTGATGATGATAAGTTTGAGGGATCGCATGTTATTTCGCTCCTGTTTTCGCGTAATCCAGATACATCACTAAGTGACCGTTTGGATCCATCATGACGCGATTAATATCCAGTTTAATTCCTAAAATCTGTGGAGGAAGAGGCAAGCCACCAGGCAGGGACTCTTCTGTTTTTCTCCAGTTTGCACTGCGTTTTTTCAACTCGTCTTTGACACCGTCACGGACTTTGCCTTTGAAGAGCTTGCCCGCCATAGAGATGTACTTGTCATCCAGATACATGGAATCTGTATCGATCGAGTGCAACAGCAGTTGCATGCCGCTCTTATCCTCTAACTGGCGCAATTTTGCAATGATATCGAAGTCCACCACGATGATGTTTTTTAGGAACATCGAACCGGGCTTAATTTCGACTGAAACTCTTAATTTGACGAAGGTTTCAGTAGGCTTCAAAGCCACACCAGCTGGAGTTTTTACATAGTCAATCAACGGTGTCGCCACCAGTTTCAAAACGGAACCATCGGATTGTTTGATCTGTTCGAAGTTTCTGCGCTCAAATGCCAGTTGCAGAACGCGATTGATCAGGGATCGGTCCACACTCAGGCCAATGTCATAATTTTCCTGAGCCACGGCGCCGAATGAGGGAGCCCCGCGGGAAGCGTGCCCCGCTACCGGAGCGCTGCGGCTGTTGACCGGATCTTCCACGTAGGTGGTCAGATCAATGTTCAGGGACTTCTTAAGATTCAGATTTTGGAGCTGCAAGCCCCACTTGAAAGCCGGACGAGTGTCGGTGGGTTCCTGGCCAGGAGCTGCCATGTCCTGAACTTGTTCCAAGGGACCTTTTAGGAACTCTTTGGCTTTTTGGTTTAGCATTTCCGGCAGCTGTTTGCGTGCAAATTCACCGATGTTTTCGCGGACTTTCTCCAGAATCATCGGAGCCTGAGCGGCAAAAAGCTTTTCGATTTCAGCATTGTTCAAATAGAACTTTTTGCCGTTCACCTCGATGGCAAAGGTCGGAACCAGTAGTTTTTTATACTGCAAAGCCAACGACGTTTTATCAAAGTTGTTGTCAATTTCCAAAGCCTCGAAATCCAGTGTTCCATAGGCATTCATGCGGATGTAGAAAGGAATGCGGATGCGCAAAGGGATTTCCTTGTCACCAGCCTCCAAAGAAACATCTTCAAAACCGATCTTACCAAGGAATTCGTTTTGTGTGTCCCAGGCGACCACGGACTTTGTGGCCAGGGTCATTTTTTTCACTTCCAATTCAATGGCCAGTATCGCACCGTCACGTTTTCCCAGGGAATCCATCAGGCGTTCATCCGTCACCAGACCAAAGCGGGAAAACTGCGCGATATAACCGGATTCTCCGATTTCAATTTGCGGCTGGTGATCGTTCATTGAGAATCCCACCAGCCACTGGGTCAGAAGACCACGCACCTGGTTGTACATTTTCACCATTTCCGGATTGGACGCCATGATGTCTTCAGGCTTCAGGGGCTTTTCAAAAGTATAAGTCATTGCCGGGAAATAGCCCTCATCCAGCTTCACGCCCAGATTCCCCAGAATTTCACTCAGGCGGTTGTCGAAGTATTTCATCCCGCGTTGAGTGACCTGAACACGGACTGCATTTTTCAACAGATGCTTATTGGCGATCTGCGGATTGGCGTCGGTGACAGCATGGGCAGTCATCGCCTGTAGGGTCAGCAAAAGCGGGATCAGCATCTTGGATGTGGGCAACCGATTTGGCATTTTTGTAGTCCTCATTTTTAGGGGCCATGGTCCGTTGCCCCAAGATGCAAATGCGATTCCATTTATGAGACGGTGCCAGACCTTTTATATGGCCTCTGAAGCTTAGACAGGTGTCTAAAATTGATACAGGGGACCTTTTATGGCGGCCAATGTAAATAGGGAAGGTTCTGGAAAAAAGATCAGGGTGTGGTCTTAGTTCCCCCTTTTTCCTCAAGCTTTGATAGAAAAGGCCATCGAAAAAATCACAAGGGGTAATACATGCTCAAAAAGATAACGATGACTATGATGGCAACAGCTATGTTGGCGGCTTGCGGTCAGCAGAACTCTGCTCAAGTACAAGCCACGGAAGCTCAGAATGGTGTGATTGGCGGAGATGTTGTTTCTGCTGGCAGTATCGTGGCACGCTCGACGGTAGGGCTTTATGATTCGAAAGTCGGAGCTCTATGCACCGGGACTTTGATCGCTCCGCAACTGGTGTTGACGGCGGCTCACTGTGTGGATCCAAACTCCAATGATTTGATTGTTTTCTTCGGTCAGGAAATGAAAGGTCTTGATAAGGCCAAATCTCGCAAAGCCATCAAAGCAGTGCAACACAAGCTTTACAACCCAGATCGTACCGAAGACACAGCGGACATCGCGTTGGTGCGCTTTGAAGGTGATGTACCTGCCGGATATGCGCCAGCTCCTCTCTACAAGGAATTCAATGAACTGCAAAAAGGTTCACGTGTAGTGGTTGCTGGTTACGGCTTGAATTGGTCTTGGGGTGTAAAAAGAGGAGCAGGCACTTTGCGCACAACAAGTCTGAAGGTGAAGAAGCCTCTTTACGGCAGCACTGAAATCATGTTGGATCAGTCTTTGAAAAAGGGCGTTTGCAGTGGTGATTCCGGTGGTCCGGCGTACATCGAGAAAAACGGCCAGCTCTATTTGATGGGTGTGGTCAGCCGTGGGGATTCTCTTCCTATTCCATTGACGCCTGATTGCTTCATCATGTCTATCTTTACGAGAGTGGATGCCTATGTTCCTTGGATTAAGGAAACAGCAGAACTCCTGATGTCCATCAAGTAAGATAATTCAACAATGGTTGAAATGAAAAAAGGCGGCTGGGAAGCCGCCTTTTTTATTGGGTAAAAGTGTCCCGCTTTTTTGTTAATCGGACTTTTGACGCGGATATTTAAGGGATGATTTAATCTCGATATTGCGTCAAAAGGAGTTGAAGTAAATGGAACAAGATCAGGGTAAAGCACGTCGGCACTACACGCCAGACCAGAAATTCAAAATCGTAAAAGAGCAGATGACGACAAAGACCTCTGTGTCGGAGATTTGCAAGAAGTATGATATCAGTCCCGCCGGGTTTTATCGCTGGCAGGAACAGTTTTTAAAAGCTGCTCTGAATGGGTTTAAAAAGCCTGACTCTGGCCCCACTAAGGCGGAGCTTCGTAAGATCGAGGAACTTGAAAAGAAGAACTTACGCCAACAAGCCATTATTGCCGACATCGCCGGTGAAGTTATTGAATTAAAAAAAAGTCTTGGGGAATCGGGCCTTCTGTAGAGATTCCGAGGCATTTAAGATCCGTTGCGGCCGCTGACATTTCTAATTTTCAGCAGCGAACGGATCTTTCTTTAGAAATTATTTTAGAATTATTTGGTATAAAAAAATCCACCTATTACGACTGGCAAAAGCTGCCGAATGTCGTTTCAGAAAAAAAGCCTGTCCTAAGTGCCGCAAGCGTTCGTCCTGATGAGGTGGCGGCAGTGTTAGCGTATCGAGATCTACATCCGGATATTGGCTACCGCAAGTTCACCTGGCAAATGGTCGACGAAAATGTGGCCTTTTTATCAGAGAGTAAAGTGTACGATATTTTATCTGAACACAATCGACTTCAAGGCTGGAACCGAGTCGAAAATAGCGGCACTGAAAAAGAATACCGCCACAAGCCCAAGCATGTTCACTATCACTGGCACACGGACATCGCATACGTCAAAGTTGGTGGAGTTTTTTATTTTTTAATTATGATGCTTGATGGGTACTCAAGATACTTGCTCGACTGGGAATTAATGACTGACATGCTGGGTGGTTCAGTTGAAGGCTTTGTTCAGCGAGTGAAAGACAAGTACCCCCATGCCAAGCCAAGGCTGATCAACGACAATGGCAGCCAATTTATCAGTCACGATTTTAAAAGACTTTTACAGAAGCTCGAGATCCAGCAGGTATTTACGCGCAGAAATCATCCTCAGACCAACGGAAAGATCGAAAGGCTCAACGGCACGGTCAAACAAGAAGCTCTTCGCCCAGGGCAGCCTAGCGACTTTGCAGAGGCCTGGGAAATACTGAACAAGTACAGCTACGAATACAATCACCAGCGGCTGCATGCGGGAATCAACTTTTTACGCCCAGCAGATATGTTTTTTGGTCGCGGTGGTCTGGTATTAAATGAACGCCGTGAAAAAATTGAAAATGCCAGAGCAGATCGAAAGTCAAAAAATCGGGAAGAAAAAATGAAAACTCTACACTAAATTATTGCGTCAAACTTCCGGAAAGAAAAAAGCTAGACAAAAGCACTGTAGTTGATCAGGAAGCGAATCGTATTGATTCCAGGCAGTGCGCAGGTAAATTAGAAGTTGATACCCCAACCCGCACGAAGAATTATTTGGTTTGCAGCGGAAACATTGTTGTCTGGATAATAAGCATAGTCTAACTGCAGGGGGATAAAATATTTTTGGCTAATCTTATAGTCTACCCCAAGAGCAGCTATAATAGTTTGATTCGTATTTGCTTTAAAAACATTGCTGGTTTTGTTGATCCCGAAAAGAAAGGATAGTCCAGCTCCAGCCCAAGCATTAAGTTTTGATGTTCTTAGAAAGGTATATTGGCCTATGGCCTCAATACCAAGATATCCGATATCCACCTTGCAGTCTACAGAGTCATTGCACATTGGGGTTTGTGCTTTCCCTTCGGCAACGAGGGTCTCGTACCCTCCCAAAATGCGTACGTTCAAGTTAGGGCTCATTTCAGTTTGGTAGAACCCAGAAAGATTAAAGCTGCTTCCAGACATTGATACGGAGGTCGTAGCTGAAGGTTTTGCTTGTATGCTGTTCATGGCATATCCTGCTGTTACACCCCACGCTGATTTGCTGTGGGAAGGTTTTGCACCGGAAGCCTTGGTCGTCGTGGGAGATGCGGCTGATTTGGTTCCGCCAATTTTACTGAGCGAATATTCCTGACTCATTTTGCCTTTAAGAATGGCGGCAACGGCCTTGCCGTTTTTGATTTGTTTGATTTCCAGCAGTGCACGCGCTTTACCAGCACTGTCACGGGCGCCAACCTTGTCGCCGATCTGCAGGTCTTCGCCTTCAAGATCAATCAAGGCCCGGTCATTCTTAACAACGACTGTTTTAAGTGCCCAAGCTGGTGAAACCAAAGATGTCATCAATAGTGCTGCAATCAAGAATCTCATATTGATCTTATCGACAATTACGATTGGAACTAAAGGCAAGATCATTTGACTTGAAATTTCAAAGGTTGGAATTTGCTGAAGAACCCTCAAAAATTGGCGGGGCATGCTTGGAAGCCAGCGGTATTTTTCTCGAAGTGAAACAAAATTCCCGCGTAAAATGTCATGTCAGATTAAGGCCGAACACTTTTTCCCCACCTCATGGGCAGGGTGGGTGTCTCACTTTGAATACAGTGTCGACCACGGATCAAACACTTACAGGTAATGTACCTGAAAAAGTGTCTCATGATGATGTGCTGTCGAAGCTATTGACTGGACCATCGTGCGAAAATTCTTTCACGCTGCCATCACAATTTTTTCTGAATTAGACGATAATGTAAACACTCAGGGGGAATTGAGTATGAGGGGCTACAAATATCTGGTTGTAGTTGCGTCGGCGTTGTCTGTGGCAAATGCGAACGCAGCTGATAAAGACATGTTAAAGGCCAAAAGACTCTACGAAAGAATGACTGGCGTTAAGGTGTCTTCCACTAAGCCTGAGCTGAAGAAAGTTGTTGAGTACATTTCTCAGAACAACGATCGTGCGGCAGCCAATTACATCACGACAACTCCGGATTTTTTGAATGTCCAGGTAAAGAATCTTTCACTCCGTCTTTCTAATAAAGATGAATCCGTCAAAGTTCCGTTCAACGACTTCTCGGCTTTAATTGTCGGGGTTGTTCGTGATAACGCGGATTTTCGGGATGTTTTGACAGCAAACTATTCTTATGAGGTTCGTGGCGTCGCAAATGACACCGATGAACGAACCCGCTTCATCAATCAGAACAACTATACACCTGTTGAATCCACTTATTTGGATATGACCAACAAAAGTGTGCTGGTTAAAAACAGCAGTCAGAAGCTGGTGAAGAATTTCTGGGATACAGCTCTTACTCAGGCAAATTTCCAGGGTGGGCAGGTGGTGACTTTGGGCACCCATCCAGAGCCTGCTGGTATTTTCACCACACGCACTTTTGCGGAAAGAAATCTGAGTGGTGGTACCAATCGCCGTGCGGTGGAATTTTCTTTGAAACAGTTCCTTTGTGTTTCCATGGCTGAAGCGGCGGACTCCAGCGCCTCTGATCAATACGTCGGACGCGATGTCGAGCGTTTCCCGGCGGGGGATCATAACAAGTATCTTACCAGCTGCAAAAGCTGCCATTCAGTAATGGATGGTATGCGCGGCGCTTTCGCGAAAATGGAGTATGTGAATTTCACCCATGGGGGTGCGACAGGAACATATTCCCAGATGAACGGCGACTTCTACATTCAACAGGGCATTCTGGCTGACTATAACAAGTACTATGCAGACTATGTCACGCCAACACTGAATGAGATTGTTCCGGAACTGGCAAACAGCCAGGAAAACTCGAGATGGTTCAAAGCACGTGTGGACTATTTGGTGAGCCGTGGGAATACCGTGGCTGTTGCGACAGAGACAACACGTAAAACCTTGGATACCATCCGCGACCCAGCGGTCGCTAATGCACTGATGGCAGAATATCGCGCGGTTGCCGCCAATCAGACATTGTTGGCAACAATTAAAACCAACTATCGTGCGGCAGATTATGTGGCTGAATATACAGCAACATGTCTGAATAAACTGGGAACGACCGCGGGCACGGCACAAACTCGGGAAGATGGTTTCCTGCTTTGTAATTTGGACGTCAAGAAAGATCAGTCTTTGATCTATGCTTTTTACAATGCCAAGTTGACGGCAGCTCGTGTGGCTGACGCCGAAAAAGCCCGCCTTCTGGGGAAGTTGATCAATAAGGGGCGCCCTGCGCCTATCAATTTGGCGACGCCCTACTTGCAGGCTAAGGGACAGTTGCGCCAGTTCCCTCGTAACAACTTTGATTCCGCCACGGGTGTGGCTGTGAAAATGAACAAAGGCAGCTATCCCTATGGGTTCGTGGTGAACAGCGATAACTTTGTGAACAATGCCACTTTGGGCAGTAAGTCCTCCTTCTTTGGCTGGCGCGGTCCTGCCTCTGCAGGCGGTTCCGGCGTTAAGGATTTTGGTCGTATGCTTTCTGATTCCCGTCGTTTCAGCCAGTGCATGGCTAAACGTGTGTATGAAAGCGTTTGTTTGAAGAAGTTGGAAGCCACTCAATACTCCACGCTGGTGCGCTTGGGGGATCGTTTTGAGGCCGTTGGTTACAACCTCAAGAATCTGTACGCGGAAGTCGCGCTGGATCCAGTTTGCGGCGTGGTGAAAGGGGAATAAGCCATGAAAGCAAGAAATAAAATTGGTGCTGTGATTGGTGTGACATTCTCCTTTCTGTTTGTGGCGGCGTCTTTCCAGAACTGCGCCAAACAGGTGGACTTTGCAAGTCTTGAAGAGGTGACTTCGAATGGCGGTGGCGAGGAAGCTCCTAATGGCAGCTCCAGCAATTCAAAAGCGCAAACAGATATCGACGGGGCTCCGGTGGATGCAAAGCAAACCCTGGAATCCATGATGTCACTGCTGGGGCTTTCCCGCACGGATATCAACATGAAAACCGTGAATGATGAGATCAACTATCGTCGGAATTTGCTGGTGTCTCAGAACGATCTGAGTCAGGTGAATTCCCCTTCAATCATTGCGATCACGTCGCTGGCAGGGGTGGTTTGCCAGCAAGCTGTGATCAAGGAAAAGAAGGGGACGAAGGATCTGTTTAAGTATATTGATTTTACCAAGGGACCTTCAAGTTATGGGAAGCTGGGTGCCATCAACACTTACATTTCCCTGATTGACCGCTTCTGGATGCGTCAGCCATCGAAAGAGGAACTGACTTTGATCACACAGGCGGTGGATGAATATTTCAGCACGCTGGATTCATCTGCGATGAGCAAGGCGGCCGAATCTGACAAGCTCGCCGTGTTCATCTGTACGGGAATGCTGGCCGTTCCGGATTCATATCTTCTGTAAGTTTTTGGGGACAGTGGGGGAAAGATGAAAAACGATAAACTAAAAAAAGTACTGGATGAAAAAACAGATATCTCCAGCCTGAAGCTTTCCCGCAGGGAACTGCTGGAAACAGGTGTTCTGTCCTTTGCGGCCCGCGTGGCGGTGCCAGGAGCAGTAACTTCCATTCTGGGTATGACCAGCCGTGCACAGGCCGATGAATCGGTAGCGCCAATGATGCCCTTTATAACTTTAAGTTTGAGTGGTGGAGCTGCTTTGCATGGGAACTTCGTTGTAAAAGATAAAGGTGGAAGTCTTTTAAGCTCTTATAGCAAGCTGGGTTTGGGAAGAGCCGGTTTTGCGACTGAAAAAGTGATGGGGGCTGACTTTGCCTCCAGTTCCCGTTTACATAAAGGCATTCAGTCTGTGGCCTCGGCAGCGACTTTGGGTAAAACCCGTTTGGTGGCCTTGTGTACAGACACCGCGAACGACACCGCAGGTCAGGCGGCGCTTCGGCCTTTTTATGATTTGTCCGGTCCGTTGGAACGCGCCGGTCTGATTGGAAAAGTTCTACCCGGCGTGCATCAGGGGGCTGGTGCTGAGAACCTTCGCCCTGTGTTTACGTCGCCCAACACCATGCTGGAGCTTGCAAGTCTGGACAACATGTTCGGTGCTTTGAACTATTCCAGCACTTTGGCTGATAACGGGCTTTTGAACGCGGCTCAAAAAAGAACTTTAAGTTCATTTATTGGTAAGATGACCCAGTCCCAGATCGCGCGTCTGAATTCCAAAGATGATGGTCTGAAACTGGCTTTGCAAGAGGCGGGTATTAAGTCTGCCGACATCATCAAAGCCGGTGGCGCCAGTGGTGTTGATCCGCGCAAAGATGCGATGGTGCAAAGAGTTTATAGTATCAACACAGGCACCGCTGCCAACAATGCCACCGCTGTGACTGCGGGTGTGGTTTACAATGCTTTGAATGGCAATATCGCGCACGGCCGGATCACACTGGGCGGGTACGACTATCATGCTCCAGGTGTCAGAACAGCGGCGGACCAGAAGGATTTCGATGCCGGGGTTCAGATTGGTCGTATGCTGGAACTGGCAAGTCAGATGCAAAAGCCGTTGTTCCTGATGGTGACAACGGACGGGGCTTGCGTGTCAGAAATTTCTGACAGTGCCACCACAATCTGGTCCAGTGATTACACGTCTTCTTTGCAGTTCATTATCGCCTTCGATCCAAGAGGCAAGGTCACTTCAAGTGGGACACAGATCGGTCACTATCTGGCCGATCAAAGTGTGGACAACACCACGTTGGTGGGCTCGCGCCCGGACTATGTGGCTGCTGCGATTCTGGCGAACTATCTGAATCTGAATTATAAAATGGGGATGTTCAAGCAACTTGCACCGGCCACACTGCAGGCCGATGACGTTGAAAAAGTTGTTAAACTTCACGTAGCTTAAGGGGAAGCGAATGAAGAAACTTCAAGCCTTGAAGATATCAGGCGCCTTAATCGGGGGACTCATCCTTGTGGTGAGTTTTCAAAACTGCGCTCAGAGCCTGGGAGAAGGTTTCGAGATCGATGCTCAGTCAGTGAAGCTGGTCAGCCAGGGTAGTTCCAGTGCTGGGGGCGACGTGACTCCCGGTGAGGAGGAAGAGACCGACGGCGATGTCAGCACAGGAGATCTTTGTGAGGATCAGCTGTTTGCCAAGTTCGGTTCAGGCTATTATCAATTCTTGAAGCAAAACTGTGCCGGCTGTCACAATGGTGAGCACGAGGCACCGGCCTTTGCCTCCAAGAATTCGTTGATGTCCTATCAGGTCTTTAAAGACAAAGGCTATCAGCTGGTTTCCCTGAATGCGATCAGCGAAACACACAATCCGCCGTACACAGGTGCTACTCACAACGGCACAATTTCCAGTTTGAAGAGCGAGTGGGAAACGGCCCAGTCCGCTTTCCTGAGTTGTAAGGGCGTGGATGGTGAAGACAAGTCTGTTGTCACCAATTACAAGGCCAATGCCGCGATCGTGAACAGCAAGGCGGATTCATCCGTCTGGAGCAA
Organism: Bdellovibrio sp. HAGR004; assembly: GCF_055397015.1. Taxonomy (NCBI): domain Bacteria; kingdom Pseudomonadati; phylum Bdellovibrionota; class Bdellovibrionia; order Bdellovibrionales; family Pseudobdellovibrionaceae; genus Bdellovibrio; species Bdellovibrio sp. HAGR004. Next base: position 1,371,719 of record NZ_AP029176.1, read on the forward strand.
ATTGGAATGGAACATGAGTACAGCGGCGGACATGCCGGCCAAAGCGGCGTTGTTCCCTCTGAAGATCTCATTAGACGCTCAAGTGGCAAAAGTGAACGGGACTGAAGTCGGATATGCCGTGCGCAATCCAACGATTTCCATCACTTCCGGCACGGCGAAGTATCGTGTGCGTGGGGTGTTCTTCTATGTCAACAATGTGCTTTTCGATTCAGCAACTGTTTACCGCAGTATCAATGCGGTTGTTTGTCCGGGGACTGCTTTGAATCTGGCTCCAGTGGGGAACGCCCAGTTGCTGGTTGTGTCTTCGGCTAAGACGACAGATAAATTTGCCTTGCAATTCACCTCCATTGAAAAGGCTGAATCAACCGCGACTTGTGGAATCGGATCCAATGTCGTTGTGCCGGTGGATGAAACCCCGGCTGTGGTCACCTACAGCATGTTGGTGGGCACGGACAGCAAAGTGAATGTGTTTAAAACCCAGTGCTTGAGCTGTCACTCTGGGACCTCTGCAGACGGAGGTCTGGACTTAAGCAACTACAATCAAGCCAAGTCCAAGGCAGCAGCGATTAAAAGACGTGTTAACGATGCCGGAAATCCGATGCCACGCAGTGGTGTGATGTCTTCATCCATGCGCGCGATCGTCGATAAGTGGGTTGATACGAATACACCGCAGTAAAGTGGTGTGTCTTAAAATGAGCCGTTTTGCTGTGAAAGGGGAAAAACAGACAAAACGGCTTTTGATATAGTCTGTGTGTCCGATAAGTAGTCGTGGGGAGCGTACGAATGAAACTTGGGGGATTCAAGAAGACATTTGCTGTTGTTGCCGTTTTGGCAATGGTTCTGGGTTTTCAGAACTGCAGTGACTTTGCGTTGCAGGACCAGGTTTTGTACGAGCAGGGGCTATTTGATTCGCAGACGGCGTTGGACCAGAAAGCGCTGCCGAAGCTTCTGAATGCCGAAGAGTTGTCATTCTGGTCAAAGCCAGGAAACCCCTCGTTTGTAAATAAGTCTCTTTTTATGGCCAACCAGATTTCTGTCGTTGTGGCGGTCGACCGTTCAGCGACCGGCAAAATCATCTCGGTGACCTCAGGAGTCAACCAGGAAGATGCCTTTATCTCTATTGCTGATGGCAAAGTGCGTGCGACTCATGCGGCGGTCAATGCTTCAAATTATGCGTTTATTGAAACCAATTTGCCATCGTCGGGTGACAAAATGGTGATTGCCGCCGGATTCGGGACTAAGACCACTGAAATCTCGCTCTTGATTAATGGTGTGGTGCAGACGGGAACCATTCAAAAAGTGGGCACTCCGGATGATTTTTCCTACACGGCCAAGAGTGTTGAAGTCGCACCTTCGGGTGGTCAGGTTTATGAGTATGTCGTCTATGGCGGACATACGGATGATGCTGCGGTCCTGACCAAGAGCGAACTCAATGTGATGTCCCGTTATATCGCGACCAATAATTTGATTGAGAATGTGATCTATGATCCAAGTCTTGCGAACGAAGGCAAGGATGATACGACCACCGAAAATCCAAAGTTCGCGCCGGTAAAAGCCCTTCTGGATGCGAAGTGCGTGACCTGCCATACACACAGTTCGAATTTGAAGAACATGACCGAGACTAAAGCTTTGGCCAACAACTGGGTGCGGGCGAAAAATCTGGCGGGATCTCGCTTGTACTATCGCTTAAAGGGTGCCACGACCGGTTCCGGTCCGGCCAATATGCCGACGGATAACACGTTGACGGCGGCCGAAGTTCAGGCCGTTGCCGACTGGATTAACAGCATTGAAAATTAATAACAACTAAGTACGTTGATACAACAATCACCAGTAAGGGTGGAGGGGTTACATATGAAGTTTTTGACAGCGTTGATTGTCACAATGGGGATTTCAACTGCAGCGGTGGCACAAAGTGTGGTCGTGGATGTTGTCTTGAATCCGATGGGGGATTTTAAAGGCAAGACGTCCGATGTTAAGGGTGAGGCGACTGTTAAAGGGGACGAGGTTTCTGCGCAAAATATCGTGGTGAATCTGAAAAACCTGAAAACAGGCGTGGAAGTCCGGGACAAGCACACACAAAAGTATCTGGAGACCAGCAAGTATCCTGAAGCGGTTTTGATCTCCGCCACGGGTAAGGGTGGTAAAGGAACGGGTAAGATTAAAATCCGTGGTGTGGAAAAAGATATCGCGGGATCTTACAAGATTGAAGGCAAGGTGCTGAAGGCCACGTTTAAATTGAAACTAAGCGATTTCGGCATCAAGGACATCAACTACATGGGTGTTGGCGTTGAAGACGAAATCACTTTGAATGTGGCTGTGCCGGTTAAATCCTAAAAGCGGTAGTTCGCGCCGATTTTCCAAAGCGTGGTCCCCTCTGTCAGGGGGCCAACGCCAGAATAAAAGTCCCACTTTCTAAATAGTCTAATATTCAGATCTAAAAGTCCGCCGACATAAAGACTGCGTCCGGCATCGACAATTTGCGTGGATGTTTCACTTGGCCAGTCAATATTTTTGTACATGCCCATCAAGGTGAGCCCGGCATTGATGCGTCCGGAGAAGCGATAGAATCCCCGTGGAGAAACTCCATAGGTGGTGAAGGCAACCTTGTCCTGCAGATAGCCTTCGCCAGCAATACCACCGTTGGCGCGACCTGATCCGATAAAAGCGCCCATGCTCCAGCCCCAGCGGTAGTAAGTGATCTCTTTCATCAGAGTGACGGTGATGGCGTTGTAGTTGGCGGGCTGTCGACTCATGTTGATTCCGTCTTGCACGCGCAAGGTTTCATTCCATTGAAGAGTCGAAAGACTCAGTCCCCAGCTTTGCTGGGCTCGGACACGGGATGGTTTTTTTGCTGCGGTCTCAGTTGCGGTTGTTTCACCAACGGTGTCGTCAGATTCCTCCTGGGCAAAAGCAGTTTGAGTCAGCAGGCCCAGTGTAAGAAGAAGGGGAAGAAGTGTTTTTTTCATGATTGCTCCTAGTATGAAACGTGCACTTGCCCTTGCAAGGACCACTGATCTTCCGCGCCACCAGAAGATGGATAAGTCTTGTTGTTAACGCCCATCACGCGCAATTCCGTGCGGGGCAGAGGGAACATCAAAGCTCCGACAGACCACTTCATGCTTTCGTCGGAGGACTCGGTGATGCTTCTTTTTGAGTGCTCAATAACAGAGAGAAGATTGTATCCACGTTCCAGGCTCACCAGCGTTTGTACCAGCGCATAGGTGCCCAGTTCGGGGTCTGTTGTGCCGATCTGCGGTGTGCGTTCTTTTAAGCCAACCTCGGCCATGATCGCAGATCCTTTAGAAAGGCCCATGCGAGTTGTAAAGGCCGCAAGCTTCCATTTTTCCAGGTCACTTTCGGACATAAGGAAAGAACCACCGACTTTGAATTTTTCATAAACCTGATATTCGCCGGCGACGGAATAGCCTTTTTGCTTTGCATTGTCTTCCTGGGCTGCGTTTCCGAAGAAGGCATTCAGGGCAATATCCCAGTCGGGATAGGTGAAGTGAGCAATAGCACCCTGCGACTGGTCAAACTGTCCCAAAGTGATGACTTTGCGGTTCACCGCCGAATGGTCCACGTTGCGGATACCGAAGGCTTTGTCCATTTGCCCCAGATAGATCCACAGGTTGTTGCTTTGTTTCCAGCGAAGATAGTATTCGCGCATGAACCATGTGTTGGTTTTTCCATAGTATGCCTCCTGACCTGTATAGCCGACGGTGGTGATCAGGGCGTAGGTTTGTTTTTTATCAAGGAAGAAGTTCAGGTTCACGTCGTTTTGCATGTTATAGAACTTCTCGATAGTGTCCTTGGAGCCTGGCGAGGTTTTCAGCCACAAGCCACGGTACTTCAGGCCGGGACGGAACCACCAGGGAAGTGGCTTACTTCCCAAGAATCCGGACTTCATTGAGATTTCTTCGTCATCCATCGTTTTAGGGAAGACCGCACGTGAGGTGATTTCGCCAGCAAACAGGGCGCGGCCGTAATCATTCAGGGCTCCGCCACCCAGACCATTGTAATGGCAGGTGATACAGGAGGAGTACGAATAGCCGATAAAGTCGGGGTAGGCCGAAGCTGTTTCGGTTTTAAGAATCGCTGCAAAGATGAAGGCGGGCAGAAGATATTTAATGTGTCTCACAATGAGAAATTCTAAGTGAGGAAGCGAGATAATCAATAAAAATCTATATCTGGAACGGATACTGGCCGATAAGTTTTCCATGGAAACAAAAACAACCACACTACAACGTCCTCGGACGGTTGAAATGGCTGCGGCGGTGCTGATCCTGACGCCGATGTTGGATGCATTGATGATGCAAAGATCTGGCGTGTCTATTCTGAATTGGCTCAGCTGGATTTTCGTTTTCGGTGCGGGAGTGACGCTGATGATTCGTCACAAATCCTCATGGATTCTCGGGGTTGTTCTGTGTGCGGCCTTTGTCGTGAACACCTCTTATCATCTGATTCAGGAGTTTAATACGGTAGACCCCATCATCAGCTCAGCACGACTGTTGGATTGCCTTATTGTTGTGTTTATTGTCGGGACTGTGTTTTCGTTCTTCCGTTATCCTTATCTGGATCGCCGTCAGAATTGGTTTGCACCCACGGGCGACCGTTACGTGGTGGCCACCTCTGTGCTCCTAGAGGGGCGTGTGGAAGCGCAGACTGTGGATCTGTCCTATACCGGCGCCCGCATCGCGGTCCCGGAGGGGGTGTCTTACCAAAAGGGACAGACGGTCTCTGTTCAGCTTTCCGAGATCAATGATATTCAGTGTGCCGCCAAGGTGATTGACTTGCAGGGCGGAATCCTGCGCGTTCATTTCGCAGACCTGAATTCCAGCGAAAAAGAGCTGCTTCGTCAGTGGCTTTCCAGTCAAAATCTGCAAAAAACATAGAATCCTCTTTCGTCTCTGCTATTTTTAGGGCATAAGTGGGCTTTTCCAACAAGGTGGTCGCATGGCGAAAACAACAAAGAAGACATCCAAGAAAGCAGCCAAGAATAAAGAGGACGCTTTGCTGTCTGACGGATCTCCGACTGTGAAACAAATTCTGGAAAACGTGCGTCCGACTCCCATGGTGCATAACGGTCTGACCAATGAGGAAAAGATCGATCGGATCACGGAGAAATTCACTGATATCATGCAGACCCTGGGATTGGATCTGGAGGATGACAGTTTGCGTGAAACGCCACGCCGAGTGGCGAAAATGTACGTGAATGAAGTCTTCGGTGGGTTGGATCCGAAAAAGTTCCCGAAAATGACAGTGATCGAAAACAAGATGAACTATGATCAGATGATCGTGGTTCAAAATATCGGCTGTTTGTCTTTCTGCGAACACCATTTTTTGCCCATTGATGGCTTTGCCACTGTGGCTTATATCCCCAATAAAAAAGTCATTGGTCTTTCCAAGATCAACCGCATTGTACAGTATTTTTCAAGACGTCCTCAGGTTCAGGAACGCCTGACCAAGCAGATCGTGGACTGTTTGCAGTACATCCTGGGAACGGAGCATGTGGCGGTTCATATCAATGCCAAGCACTATTGTGTGATGATGAGAGGCATTGAAGACACCTCCAGCACGACCTCGACAGCGGATTTGCGTGGTCACTTTAAAACCCGCATGGAAACGCGTGAAGAGTTCCTGCAGCACTGCCGCACCAAATTCTAAGGTACTTACTTTTGCGGAAGCGTTGCGAAAAAAAGGGAGGCTGTAGCCTCCCTTTTTGTTTTTTAGGACAGGGCTGATTGTAGCAGTTCTCGGGAGTTCTTGGACAAGGACTCCACTGCGACCATGCGTTTGATTTGAGTCAGGGCTTTTTCTTTCATGGCAGGCTCCAGCTTCTGAACAAAGTTGAAGGCTGCACAAAGGCGGGCGGCCACTTGCGGGTTCTTGGTGTCGATCTCAAGGATCTTGTCAGCATAGAACTCGTAAGCGTTGGTGTTAGGGTCATGGAAACGAACCAGATTCGCACCAAAGGCACGCAGCAATGAATAGACGTTGTTCGGATTTGTGATGTTGAACGCCGGATGCTTCGTCAAAGCTTTGACGTCTTCCAGAACCTGCTTGCGGTTGGTTGTCGCCTGTGCGGTAAACCATTTATTCAGAACCACGGAATCATCTTTCCAGTCTTCATAGAAGTGCTGAAGAGCTTTTTCACGGTGAGCAGATTCGGAGTCTGCCAGAATCATCATGGCGGTCATACGGTCCGTCATGTTCTGTGCTTCCCAGTACTGTTTATTCACAGCTTCCATGATTTCCGGGTCATGCAGTTCTGCCAAGTAAGCCAGGGCCTGATTTTTCAAAGAGCGATGGCCAAAGACCTTGGTGTCACGGCTTTTCGGTTCCACATTATGGAACTTGCGATAGATGTTCAGCAAAGCGCCGCGGTTTTCTTTGGCGATAGCCTGGCGAAGAGCTGTGCGGGCCTGATAGAAGGCCTCGGCATCCAGAACGGATTCTTCCTGTGCCAAGACGGCGTAGCTTGGCAGCTGCAACATCTTGGCTTTGAAGGACGGATCCATGGATTCATCGGCAATCGTGGCACTGACGGCTTTTACAAAGCGTGGGTCCACGGCCAAAGTCTGCTTGTTGCGGGCTTGTCCGATCAAGTTGCGCAGCAAGCGCAAAGAGATCTTCTGAGCCATTTCACGGCGATTGAAAGAGTCTGTGTCCTTTTCCATCAGGAAGTACAAATCTTCCTCAGAGGCTTCCCATTTCAGGTTTACCGGCGCCGAGAATTCACGCAGCACTGAAAGAACCGGGCGGTCTTTCAGACCTTTGAAAGTGTAAACTTCTTTTTGCTCTTTAAGTTCAATCAGGCTTTTACCATCACTGTTCACTGTGATCTTATCGCAGCTCAGTGTCAGTTCATTGCCGGATTTGTCCAAAAGTCCCATCATCAATGGAATATGGAATGGGTCTTTGTGCGGCTGGCCTGGAGTGGCTGGGCAGCTTTGTTCCAGCGTCACAGTCAGCTCACCTTTGTCAGCATCAAAACTTTCCTGAATTGTGACTACAGGAGTTCCCGCCTGATGATACCAGCGACGGAACTGAGTGAAGTCCTTGCCGTTGGGAGTCGCGATGGCCGAAGCAAAGTCCTCGATGGTGACAGCCTGACCGTCATGACGACGGAAGTATTCATCCATGCCCTTGCGGAATCCTTTGCGACCCACAATAGTCTGCATCATGCGGATGACTTCAGATCCTTTTTCGTAAATTGTCATGGTGAAGAAGTTATCCACGGCCATGCAGGATTCCGGGCGAACCGGGTGGGCATTCGGGCCCGCGTCTTCGGCAAACTGACCGGCACGCAAGGCATCGACGTCCTCAATACGCTGCACACCACGATCGGTCATATCAGCAGAGAATTCCTGATCACGGAAGACCGTCAAACCTTCTTTCAAAGACAACTGGAACCAGTCACGTAAAGTCACGCGGTTGCCAGTCCAGTTGTGGAAGTATTCGTGAGCCACAACAGATTCAATGCTGTGGAAATCCACATCAGTTGCCGAGTTGGAATCTGCCAAAACCAGGCGAGAGTTGAAGATGTTCAGTCCCTTGTTTTCCATGGCGCCTGCATTGAAATCGTCAATGGCCACAATCATGTAGTCATTCAGATCATACTCAAGGCCAAAGACCTCTTCGTCCCACTTCATTGATTTCTTCAGGGAATCCATCGCGTGCCAGCAGCGCTCTTGTTTGCCATGAGCGGCATAGACTTCCAGGTTCACCTTACGACCATTCACAGTGGTGAAGGTGTCGCGGATAACCCCAAGGTCGCCTGCCACCAAGGCAAAAAGATAGCACGGCTTTTTGTGCGGATCTTTCCAGAAGGCTTTGTGGCGGCCGTTACCCAGGTCTTCAATTTTGATGCGATCTCCGTTGGACAGCAGAACCGGGTACTTTTGTTTGTCCGCTTCGATGGTGACAGAATAGGAAGTCATCACATCCGGGCGGTCAAAGAAGAAGGTGATCTTGCGGAAGCCCTGAGCCTCGCACTGAGTGCAGAAAATCCCATTGGACTTGTAAAGCCCTTCCAGAGATGTGTTGTTTTGCGGTTGCAGTTCTGTTTCAATTTCCAAGCTGAAGCTGTCGGGAACTGACGGAACAATCAGCTCTTCTGCCGTGATTTGATATTGGTCTTTGCTAAGCGCTTGGTCGTTGATTTTGATACTGACCAGCTTCAATTCCTCGCCATTTAAGCGGAGCGCAGCGCCAGCTTCGGTTCTGCGAACCTGGCTCTTTGCCACAACTCGACAAAAGTCCTCATTTAGATTGAAGTCGAGGTTTACAGAATCCACCGCAAAGGCGGGGGCTTTATAGTCTTTCAGATAAATTTTCTCTTGTTTCATAAGGCCTCGATTCGGATAATGGGCAGATGAGTTTACTTTTCACTTCTATCACAATAAACACCACGCAGCTACAGGGCATGTTGGGTTTTTATCGAATTATCGGCTTTCAATTTACAGCGTCAAAAGTTGATAAGGGGAGTGAAGTCCACAGAGCCGTTCACAATGGCGTGGAATTTTCCCTGTACAATATCCAAAACCCGCAGAGGTCTCAGATTCCGAGCCTGCAGCTGGGCTTTAAGATCACGGACCTGGAAAAGACCGTGCAGGAGCTTGTGAAAGTTCCCGGAGCCATGTGTATTTTGGACCCGACAGATATGCCCGACGGCAAGAAGGCCATTGTCTTGGACCCGGATGGCCATTCCATCGAACTGTGCGAACTATAAAAAAAGCCCCGGTCACCCGGGGCTTTTGCTTTTGGCTCTTTATTGAGGCGTTGTGATGAACTGGGCGGAAGAGGCCTTAACGTGAGTCTCGATCGGCTCCAGGCGCCCTTTCAGATATTTCTGCAGGAACTCTTCCGTGATGGCATTCGCCGCCATGTTGTTCGCCGCTTTGGCAAAACCATGGCCTTCATCCGGGAAGAGCACGTATTCCACAGGGATCTTTTTCGACACCATAGCGTTATAGATTTGATCTGCTTCGTTCTTTTTCACACGCGGATCATTAGCTCCTTGAAGAATCAAAAGTGGCTTTTTGATCTTATCCACATGAGTCAGAGGAGAGCGTTCTTTTAAAAGCTTTTTGCCTGCGACGGTGGTAGGGTCCCCTACGCGTTTGTACAAATTCGCACGGAAGCTTTCCCAGTAGGGGGGCACCGTATTTAGCAATGTTTCCAAGTTGGAAGGGCCCACGATATCCACGGCTGCGGCAAAGGTGTCCGGCGTGAAGGTCACGCCCGCCAAGGCTGCGTACCCACCATAAGACCCTCCCATAATAGCGACCTGGCTTGGATCAGCGTAGCCATTCTTAACGGCCCAGTTTACGGCATCAATCAGATCGTCATGCATTTTGCGACCCCATTGTTTGTCGCCAGCGTTCAGGAACTTTTTCCCGAAACCAGTCGATGCACGGAAATTGACGCTTAGGACATTGTAGCCACGATCCGCAAGCCATTGATGGTAAGGATTGTAACCGTAATCATCGCGGCCCCAAGGTCCGCCGTGAACAAACAGGATCAGAGATTTTCCCGCAGGTTTGCGGGCCTGGGTCAGATAGGACACCAGTTGAAATCCGTCACGAGACGGGATTTCGACGGCCTCCATCGGACTCATGCGATCGGCGTATGGAATTAGGGACTTGGTGTGATACAGGGGTTCGCTTAAGGCCTGGGTTGTGACATCATAAAAATAGAACGCCACAGGTTTGTCCGTGGAATCGGCGAAGATCACCCAGTGATTTCCATCCAAGCTCATGGAGGTCACAGAAATTTCTGTGTTGAGTTTTTTCTCAATGTTTTCAAAATGCCGTTGGAATTCTTTGTCGAAGAACTGAATGTCTCGTTTCAGGTAATAAGATGACGCCCACAAAAGCTTTCCTGTCTGCGGATGCATCTGCAGGTTCTGAATATCAGAACGTTCGTCCGAAGCAAGCACTTTTGTTTTATCAGATTTCAGATCCCACTCGACCAATGCAGCCTTGTCACGCTTGCGGCTGTCGACCAGATAAACCTTGCTGCCGTCATGGGATGTGTCCACGGCTGAAGAGGTCATGCTGTCTTCAAACGGAATCACACTTTTCTTTGTGAATTTTTTGTTTTTTTGGTCCCAGAGGAAAAGTGTGGAGGAGCCGTCCTTGTTGGATTTGCTGGCCAGAATCGGGCGGAAGTTTTTATCAAACAGAATACCAGCGAAGTTTTCTGTGTTGGTAAAAAGATCCGTGGTCGCCTTGGAAGCCAGGTTCAGGATCTTGTAGTCAAAAAACTTTGGATCACGTTCGTTTGAAATAATCACGACTTCGTTAGGTCGAAGATGGCTGGTTTCAGCAATCTGGGAGGTTGTTTTTCCAGGCTTGGTGATTTCGTTAATTTCGCCATTGGCCACATTCAAAGTGTACAGGCCATAATTTTCATCGCCCGCCACGTCCTGACTGAAGATCAAAGTGCCCGGAGTGTATGTCCAGTTGTAGCGAAAGATCCCGCGTTTGGTGTCGTGAGTGACGGGCTTCGCGGTTTGCGGCTTTCCAAATTCCTGAACCCAGATGTTCAGAACACCTTTGTGCGTTGAAAGATAGGCCACATATTTTCCATCCGGACTGATTTTAATACCGGTGATGTCCGGATTTCCGAAAAGAACTTCACGTGGTATGTAGTCGGCGTTCACAGTATCTTTCTTGCTTAAAGACTGGCAGCCACTCAGGGCGAAAATCAGGGCAGTAAAAAAAGGCACATTAAAGACTGTCTTCATTAAATGGACTCCTGTTTTGGAGTCTTATCGTAGGTCAGCCTCTATCGGAGTCAAGTGGGGGGGATTTATTACGCAGAATAGAAAAAAAGGGCCCGGAGGGGCCCTTTTGTATCAAGAGTGATACATGCGGTCTTCAAAGGCTGCCAGAGCGGCTTTGGCTCCTTCACCCATGGCAATGACGATCTGCTTGTAGGGCGTCGTTGTCACGTCACCAGCAGCGTAGATGCCCTTGGCTGAGGTGCGACCTTTTTCATCGACGATGATTTCACCAAACTTCGTCAGCTCCACTGTGTCTTTCAGGAACTGACTGTTGGGAACCAGACCGATCTGTACAAAGATACCATCGAGATCCATTTTTTCAGTTTTATTCAAGCCACGATCCAGGTACTGGATCTGCTGAACTTTTTGACCGTCGCCAATGACTTTTTCAGTCTTGGCATTGGTGATGATCGAAGCGTTGGGCAGGGACTTTAGTTTGTCCACTAGAATCTTATCGGCTTTCAGTTGTTCATTGTATTCAAAGACCACGACTTCACGAACGATACCCGCCAAGTCAATCGCCGCCTCAACGCCCGAGTTGCCGCCGCCGATAACCGCGACTTTTTTATCCTTATAAAAAGGACCGTCACAGTGAGGGCAGTAAGCCACGCCACGGCCCAGATATTCTTTTTCACCTTCCACACCCAGTTCACGCCATTTGGCGCCGGTGGTGATGATGACAGAATCTGCGGTCATGTGTTCGCCACTTTCCAGCTCGATCGTTTTTGTTTTGCCCTCGGTCAGAATTTTCTTCACACGACGGTTTTCAAATACCTTAATAGGGTAGCTGGCAATGTGTTGATTCAGTTGGGCAGCCAGTTGCGGCCCCTCCGTGTAAGTCACAGAGATCAGATTTTCAATGCCTTTTGTTTCCTGAACCTGACCGCCGATTTTTTCCGTGATCATCGCAGTGCTCAAACCTTTGCGAACCGTGTAGATCGCTGCAGAAGCCCCCGCAGGACCTCCGCCGACAACCAGAACGTCAAAGTGTCCCAGGTTGGCGTTCACAGGCTCTGCCGGAGCGGCACTGTCGTCCACGCCGAAGGTGGCTTCCAGTTTCGTGATCAGATCCAGCAACTGAATTCGGCCGGAGTGGAACATCTTGGAGTTGGCCACCAGACTTGGGACCCCCTGGATGCCCAGCTTCTGGATGTCGTCCTGAACATAGCCTCCATCAATGATCTCGTGCTTGATGCTTCCGTGAGCCAGCGCGATCTGATTGATCGCCTGAACCACGTCCGGACAGTTTTCACAGGTCAAAGAGATGTAAGACTGAATGGTGATGTTCTTTTTCAGACGTTTTGCGCGAGCCGCAATCACGCTGTCCAGCGGTTTGCCTTTGCCGTCGGTGTTGAGAATTGCCAGAATCAAGGTGGTGAATTCATGACCACCTGGAATGCCCTTAAAAGAAATGCCTGTCGGTTTTCCTTTGTACTCGATATGGAACAGAGGAGCCGGGGAGTTGCCGGATTCGTTTTTGCGCACAACAATTTTATCCGAAGTGCTGGCGACATCCTGAAGCATCTCAACAAGTTCTTTGTTGTCTTCGTGGGAGCTGTTTTCATAAACCAGTTCGACAGTGTTTTCCAGGTTGGCGAAGACGGACTGAAGTTGTTCTTTTAGACCTTGATCTAACATATTGGCCTCCGTTCGGGGGAAATTACCTGAAAGCACCAACTGACTGCGTTGGTCGGCGTCAGCGTACGAGGAGTACGCCTTCCTTCTCCCGCCTTGCATTTGATGCTTTCAGCTAATTTCTGTTTTGCGGTTCGGGGTGGGCTTGTCCCCGCTTTCGCGGGGACTCGCTTCTGGGTAAAATCTTAGATTTTACCTACTAGGTCCAAGCCTGGTTTCAATGTGGATTTGCCTGGAGTCCATTTAGCTGGGCATACTTCGCCTGGGTTTGCAGCGATGTATTGAGCCGCTTGAACTTTACGGAACAACTCATCAGCGTTACGGCCGATACCGTTGTCCTGAACTTCTGCAAGTACGATTTTACCAGCAGGGTTCACCAGGAAAGTACCGCGGTAAGCAAGACCTTCTTCTTCAATGTGCACGCCGAAAGCGCGAGTCAATTGGAAGGTAGGGTCCGCAAGCATTGGGTACTTGATCTTTTTGATTGTGTCAGAAGCATCATGCCAAGCTTTGTGAGTGAAGTGAGTGTCTGTGGAAACACTGTAAACTTCCACGCCCAATTTTTGGAAGTCAGCGTATTTGTCAGCCATGTCACCCAACTCAGTCGGGCAAACAAATGTGAAGTCCGCAGGGTAGAAGAAGAAGATAGACCATTTACCTTTAAGATCGTTGTGAGTCACAGTCTTAAAGTCGTTGTTGTGATAAGCTTGAACTTTAAATTCTGGCACTTGCGTGTTGATCAGAGTTTGCATTTATTCTCCTTGAATAAAAGTGGTTTGTATTCGGGCCAATGGCCAAGTTATAGGTCCACCAGCATTGTTAATTGCTAGCAGACATCTTTCGTCTTTGAGAATAAGGGATCAACCTCTTTTAGTGAAATCGATTATAAGTATCTATTGATAGATTTTGTCTATTGCGGCATAATGCCTTCCAGGAGGCTGTATGGGCCCAAAAGTGAACTTTTCTCTGACGCAGCTTGAATACGTCATGGCTGTCCATAAGTACGGACATTTTGCCAAGGCGGCTCAGGCCTGCTTTGTGACTCAACCTACGCTTAGCATGCAAATACAGAAGCTGGAGGAGGATCTGGGGATTGTGATCTTCGATCGCTCCAAAAAGCCGATCCTTTTGACTCAAATGGGTAAGAAACTGATTTCTCAAATGCAGACAGTTCTGTTTGAGGCCAAGAAAATCGGCAGCATTATTCAGCAGGAAACCAAAGGGGCTAAGCAAGGTTCTTTGTCTATTGGTGTCATACCTACGGTCGCACCCTATCTGTTGCCTCGACTTTTGCCGATGTGCGAAGAGCTTTTCCCAGAGGTCGAACTGAATATCAAGGAACTGCAAACGGAGCAGATTTTAAAAGCTCTGGATGATGATGAGATCGACGTGGGAATTTTGGCGACCCCCACTCAGGTGGCCAAGATGTTCGAATATCCGCTGTACTATGAACCGTTCTATGTGCTGTGTGAAAAAGATCATGAATATGCCCACCAGAAGAAAATCAAATATCAAAGTCTGAGCATGGAGGACATCTGGCTGCTGGAAGAGGGCCACTGTCTGCGTAATCAGGTTTTGGACTTGTGTTCGGTCAAAAAGAATAAAGGCGCAGGAAGACGCTACAAGTTTGAAAGCGGCAGTCTGGAGACCCTGAAGAATCTGGTGGATCTATACGGCGGCTACACGTTGCTGCCTTATCTGGCAACAGAACAAGTCGGGGATCGCAGTCAGATTGTGCAGTTTGAGCGCCCCATTCCGGCTCGTGAAATAGGGTTGGTGTACCGTCGCGAACACTACAAGAGCGAATTGATCGAAGCCCTGGGTGAGGCGATTTTGAAGTCGATTCCGGAAGAACTGCGACGTATTCGCTCTAAAGATCTGGATGTTTTACCGATATCTTGATTTTTAAGTGAGCGGTCGGGCGGCCGGGAATTTTGTGGTAACCTTATGGGTAAAAGAAAGGTCCAGCATGGAAATAAAACGCAAACCCCTTGAGTCTCGTGATGACATCCGAATTTTAGTGGACAGCTTTTACGCCAAGGTGCGGGCTGATGGGTATATCGGGCCGATCTTTACGGATGTGGCGCAAGTTGACTGGGATGAACATCTGCCCAAGCTGTATAATTTCTGGGCCGATCTTCTTTTGGGGGAGGACTCCTATCGGGGCCGACCCTTTCCTCCGCACATGAAACTGAATTTACAGCCCGGACATTTCGAACAGTGGCTGCGTTTGTTTGTGGCGACGGTGGATGAATATTTTGTGGGGCTGAAGGCAGATGAAGCCAAACACCGGGCTTATCGCATTGCCAGGAATTTTATGATCAATTTGAATCTGATCAGTTTGGATTAACTTCTTACCAGACGTTGAGCGTGTGCCGGAATGCAGAGGGGCTTTTGAGAACCTTGTATTGTTGCACAGCTGCGCCGGACGCTTAGAGAAGCTCTGCGGAGAGTGCTTAAATGGAAAAAGCCGCGGAGGTTCTTTATGAAACTCACAGTCAACTTTGCATCGCAGGGACGTCTTCTTGAGGGAACTCTTTATCTTCCTGAATCCAATGAGGATGTTCTGGCCGCCTGCCTTTTTGAGGGGGCCATGACCGGAGCCACAGCTCAGGTGGTGGATTATCTGGCTCGGCAAGTCAGTCATCAGGGGTTTGTCACCCTGGTCATGGATCATAACTATTTCGGAGATGACGAAACGGCTCCGCAGCCCTGGGAATCGCCCTTTAAGCGGCTGCAGGATATCCTGGCAGCTTTGCACTTTTTGGAAGATTATGGCGAGGTTGATAAGAACCGAATTTTCGGTGTGGGTGTCAGCGTGGGTGCTGAGTTTCTGGCCGAGGCCAGTCTCCGGACTGATATATTAAAGGGTCTGGTCTTCGTTGAAAGTCCCACAGATGACAGTCGCAATCGAATTGCCCGATTGGATATTCCCAGCATCGTCGTGGATGAAGCTCACCTGGAAACGGCCGTCGAAGAAATTGTTCTTTGGGCCCGCACGCTCTTTGGCAGTTCGCGTGAAGAGCATGGTTCTGTGAACTGGCATCTAACGGATGAATAAATTTACTTCAACTTTATTGTGACCGTATTCACAACCTCATTTTGCATATTGCGAATGTCCACTTTCATTGACTTGCGCTTCCAGTCGATTTCGGCCAAGCCAAAGTTTTCTTTGTTGTACACGGGGCCGATGTAGTGCCGGTCGGCGTCCCGATAGTTGTTAGCGCGATTGATGGAGCTACCTGTGATGTCGTACAAAGGCCCATAGCCGGGAAGTTCCAGCTTGGAAATAGAGGCCATGTGACGATCCCCACTGAAAATGACGACATTTTTCGCCTTGGTTTTTTTGATTAAATCAAAAAGGCGCTGACGTTCTTTGGGGAAGTTGCTCCATTTTTCAAACGGCGGATCTTCAGCAATGACCTGAATACTGCTGACGATCAGGCGGACTTGTGCAGGACGCTTGAGCTGGGCTTCCAGCCACGCCCACTGGTTTTCACCCAGCACAGTGCCATCAAGACTGGGTTCGTAGTGCATGGCCTTTCCTTCAAAGCCGGCTTTTTCTTTCAGGGGACTGCGATAGTAGCGGGTGTCGAGCATTATGACTTGAACCAGGTGCTTTTTGGGGCCGATGATTTTGCTGTGGTAAACTCCGCGCTGCTCAAGGGGCATGCTGTTGCGGGTGTAAGTCCAATAGTTCACGAAGTCCTTGCGAGCGGCATCCTTGCCAGTCCATTCATTTCCACCGTCGCGCATTCCAAAGTCGTGGTCATCCCAGGTGGCCATGAAGGGCACCTTTTCGCGCACGGTGCGGTATTCCGGGATCAAATCCAGTTTGCGGTACTGTTCGGCGATGGGCTGTTGGTACGGGCTGCTGGCGTAAACATTGTCGCCGGCAAAAAGAAACAGATCAGGCTCTGTGGCGCTGATGGTTTTCCAAAGCGGCTGAGGTTCGTCCTGATTGGCGCAGGAACTAAAGGCAATACGGCGCAGGGTCGCAGAATAATCAATCCCCCGGGAGGGCAGAGCGGAAACATAGGTCGTTGCCACAGGGGCTATCTGGGTGACACCAGTGTCGCGATTTTTTGGATTTTGTGCGCAGGCTGTGACCAGTAATGCCAGCAACAACACAAGTCTTGTCATGAAGTCTCCCTGGTGGAGGTTGGAAATTGGAAACCGGGTTTTTATTTCATGCATCCGGGTCTGTTTTGGCAACCCTTTTGTCTCAAAATAATCCACGGCACGGAGCTTGTATTGATTCTGAGGCATGACAAGTAAAACGATCCTCTTAGGCAGAATACTGACGGCTTTCTTTGTGACCCTGACTGTTTTTACAGCTGAGCTTTCATTAGCTTCACTTGAGCGAATGAATCTCAGACTGAGACAGCCGACAAAGGGCGCATCTGTTCAAAGAATGGCGCAGGAAAAACGACAGCAAGCGGTGCGTTTGGGACTGAAGCGCGCCAACACCTCAGCAGAGGCGTTGGATCAGCAAATCGTGCGCTATTTGGAAGTGGCCTCGATGGGGCGCTTGGAGCGTTGGAAAAAGGGCATTGACCTTGATCTTGTCAAAGTCGAGTACTCGCAGCGTGTTCTGGGGCACTTAAGCTCTGTGACCAATCTGATGAAGATGCGTCGTTCGTCCGGCAACAAATTCAAAAAACTTTACGAGTTTGATTTCCAGAATCTGATGCGTAAGAGCGATTACGTACTGGCGGTGAATACCACGCGCACAGTTTTGGAGTACGCATCGGCTCAGGACAGAGAGCTGGCCGCTCGGGCGGAAAAAATTCTGGCGGAATACAATCAGGAGCGTCTGCACTTTGACGCCAAAATGATTGCCTTCAACTAAGGTACCTGCTTACTTTTGCAAAAACTGTGCGTAAAAAAAAAGGGAGCCAAGAGGCTCCCTTTTTTTCGTTTTAACTTTTGGTTAAAAACTATTTGCGCTCGCTCAATGGAGTCACTTTGCGCTGTTCTGCACCCACGTACTCAGAAAGAGGACGGATGATGCGGTTGTCAGCAGCTTGTTCCATGATGTGAGCAGACCAGCCCGTCGTACGAGCCATCACAAAGATCGGAGTGAAGAAGTCGATCTCAAAGCCCATCATGTAGTAAGCAGGACCTGCTGGGAAGTCCAAGTTAGGATAGATTTTCTTCTTCTCAACCATGACTTTTTCAAGGGCTGCATACATCTGCATCCACTTTTGTTCGCCAGTCACGTCAGCCATGATTTGCGCATACTTCTTCATGGTTGGAACGCGAGAGTCGCCGGAGCGGTAAACGCGGTGACCGAAGCCCATGACTTTTTTCTTCTGTGCCAATGCATCCAGCATCCACTGTTCTGCTTTTGCTGGGTCAGCGATTTCTTTCATCATGTGCATAACCATTTCGTTCGCACCACCGTGCAAAGGTCCTTTCAGTGCACCAATGCCTGCAACAGTTGCAGAGTAGATGTCAGACTGAGTGGAAGTTACAACACGCGCAGTGAACGTGGACGCGTTGAAGCTGTGTTCGGCGTAAAGGATCAAAGAAACGTCGAATGCCTTAACAACTTCTTTTTGTGGAACTTTACCGAAGCACATGTGGAAGAAGTTTTCAGCGATGGAAAGATCAGACTTAGGTGGGATGAAATCCAAACCTTTTTTGAAGCGGTAGTCCGCTGCCACCATCGTTGGGATTTTCGCAAGCAACATCATGGCTTTGTCCATGTTTGTCGCAGGAGTTGAATCCCAGATACGAGCGTCTTCAGCACCCAGGAAGGACACAGCCGTGCGGATGGAATCCATTGGGTGACACTTTTGTGGGAGCGCTTTGATCACGTTCAACAAAGTGGTGGAGATTTCACGGTAGCTGCGTTCTTTCTTGGTGAAATCCGCAAGCTGAGCAGCGTTTGGCAGCTCACCATTATACATCAAGAAAGCCACTTCTTCGAAAGAGCAGTTTTCTGCCAGATCCTGAACCGGGTAACCACGGTAGATCAAAGAGTTGGTGTGAGGGTTTACTTTGGATACGGAAGACGTATCCATCACAACGCCATCAAGACCTTTCTTAACGTTCATCTTCTCTGGTTCTGGAACATAATCTGGATTGATATACTCAGCCATTTTTCCTCCGGCGAAATCCGCGCAGGCGGTTCCTAATACATTCAGGAATCGGTGCGTTATATTGCTAATGATTAACGACCAAAGCTAGCGCGGCCCCAGAAGGCGGTCAAGAGTTGGTGCACGGACTCTGCTTTGCGCAGCGGCGGGATTGACGGATCCCCCTAGGTTTGAGCACACTTTAACGATGGAATTATCATTCGCCCTCGTTCCGGCACTTATTCATGTGTACATTTTTACTCTGGAAAGCCTGCTTTGGGGGCGTAAAAGAACCAATAAGACTTTCGGTGTCACGGAAGCCGAAGCTGCCACCACTAAACTGATGGCCTTCAATCAAGGGTTCTACAATCTGTTCCTGGCTGTGGCGATTTTGCTCGGCCTGCATTTGCGAACAGGGGAGATCACTCGCGCCGCAGGCACCACGCTGGTGATCTATGGTCTGGTCTCTATTATCGCGGCGGGCCTGGTATTGATTCTGTCGTCACGTCGCTTGTGGCGGGCGGCCCTGGTGCAAATTGTTCCGGCAGTGATCGCCCTGATCCCGTTTCTAACTTAAAACTGCCCTTCACACACACCCGGAGTCGTCGTCAGGATCGGCTGTGGATTTGCTGAAAAATAGTTCTTCAGATCCAAATCCAGATGCAGATTTCCTTTTTTGCAGTTGTCATAAAGCGCCCGGTACAGACTTAACAGGTTGTTCTTGAATATCGTGTATTCCGCGGCGGTGAACTGCAAAGAGTTGCGGAAGAAGGTCTCCATGGCGACTTGGGATTCTGGATTGCCGAAGACCTGATTGTGCAACTGGATGACGCCCTTATAAACCATCGGGCTGAAATGTCGCACCACCATGGTGGCATTCAGGTACAGATCGGGATTTCCTTTCCAGCTGTCATAGGTGGCAGAGGCCTTCTTGGTGTCGGCAATCAGGTGATATTTCTTTGCCGTGTTCATATCAAAACCGCCATCGTTGTCTTTCAAAAGCATCACTTTCAAGGAAACTCCGGTTTCTTTGATCGCGCTCAACATTTCAGCTTCAGCCGGCGTCAGCTGGGGGGGCGCTTTGGCTAGAAGTTCGCGGTATTTTTTGTCGGAAATATCATCCACTTTTCCCTGTGCTGTTTTAAAGAAGTGGCGACGCTTGTAGTGGATATTGCCGATACGGTCAGCCTGGTCCAGCAGGAAGTCCATCACCAGCATGTCAGATGTCTCCTGCATGCCCAGCATTTTCTGACCGGCTTTGGCCAGCTCGGTGCTGCCTAGGATTTGCGAAATCGGTCGCGGGTCCTTCAGCAGCGGCCAGAAAACGCTGCTATTGCGGAACTGATCAATGCGGGTTTTGTCCTGTTTCAGGCCAAAGGCTTCGGCATATAATTCTTCGTTGCCCGGATTTTCCGCCAGCACGCCAAAGACCTGACGCTTGTCTTCAGTCAGGATGCGAGTTGACCAGTAGGCAGTGCCGTTGGTCGATAAACCACGGCGCTTGCCATCTTTATAGAACGAAGCCGGTACAATGCCCAGACCGTGGGGCGGCTTGGTATAGACATCCGGCAACTGGGACACATTGCCGTGCTTGGCGCGTACCAGATGGCCGATCTGATCGTACCAGTATTGATTCAGATATGTGTTACCCATTTGCAGTCCCAGATAACGACCGGCCAAGGCGTGATTTAACACCGTGTCCAGATCCACCGTGCGCAGAACGCTGGCCGGAACCTCCACAGACTTAAACAGCTGAGCCAGACGAGAGTATCCCAGAATACTTCCTACGGAAACTCCGGGAGCCGCAAACTTGAATTTCGCCTCTTTGTCCGGATATCCCAGACGGGCTTTCATTTTCTTTTTTTCAGAGCGCGAAAGAGGGCAGATGGTTTTCTGGAACTGTGCCTCTGTCATTCTGGCAGGGACTTCATAGTATTCCACCGCCACGGAGGTGCTGTTCACTTTCGGACAGCTGTAGAAGGTCTTCAGTTTGGGATGATCGCCATACGAGGCATAAAGATTCATTGCGCACAGGCTGTCTTCGTCTTTGTTGATTTTGTTTTCCAAGCCGGGGAATCTTTGCAGTAGATAACATTTTTCGCGCAGGGCTTTGCCGGGCACCTCGATATTATAAGTTCTGATTGCATGTTTATCAAATTGCGGGTCCAGATAGCCGTGGGCATTGGAACTGAAAAGAACAAGGGACATGAGTGAGGCAAACATGGGATAGTCTCCGTATAATGGGGACGGAGACTATTTCCCGGTATGTCGAAAACCAAGTTATTTTATTGCAAGGTTTTTCAGCGAACGTACCTCACTCCATTTTTGGCATCCAAAGTCAGAGAGGCAGGAAGCGAACTAAGACTTTGCAGTGTCCCTGAGGAGTTGTAGTAACGAATGGAAAGCTGATTTGTTTCAGAGAAAACAAGTTCGACGTAACCTTGCGGAGTTCTAATGTTTGTTCCGACGAGGTATCGGGGAGCGCTTCCGGCACACGGCATGGACACCACTTGAAGTTTTTTTCCATCAGCATAGGTGTAATGCCCGGAATAAAATCCGTGAGAATGTCCAAAGATCACCAGATCCACTTTATTGCTTAAAAGAATGGACTCCAGAGTAAAAGATCCCGCTGTGCGGCGTTCTTGAGACAGGACGCCGTTTTCATAAACCGTCGAGCTGTTGGCCTTGCTGCTGACGATCGAATAAAGCGGGATGTGTCCATAGACCACGCGAGCGCGAGCTCCTTGGGCGCGGGCCGAAGACAGTTGTGCCTTGAGCCAGTTCAACTGAGCCGTGCGGTTGGAAAGTTTTGAGTAGTTCGCATCATCCAAAGAGACAAAGAAGACATCCTCTTTGATGAAGGAATAATAAAATGGAAAATTGTCATCATCGACATATTCCACGTTGGGTTTGTTTTCGCTCCAGAAACTGTCATAGATTTTTCGTTCCTGGCTGTAGTAGGCATCATGATTTCCCGGTGTCGGTAAAAACGGCAGACCCGCGGTGCGCATCAGGGAGAGAACCTTTTTTGAAAACGAGTTCCACATATTCACGTAGGTGCTGTCGGACAAGGTCTTTTTTTCGCCGTCGATATAATCACCCACACCCAAAATGGCCGCCGGCTGGCGTGCGATCATGGATTTTACAATCGAAATAGTGCTGCTGGCATAGGTGCCACTGGTGTCGATGTTCATATCCGCAAAGGCATGGATCTTTAAAGACCTTGCACTGTCCTCGATAGTGCCGCCTTGTTCGGGGGGCGTGGTGGGGGGAGTCGGCGAGGAGGGATCCTTGCTGCCCGGATCAGTGAACGAACTTTCAGAATCTGAATCAGAGCCGGGTGGAACCGTGCTGAGAACATCAGAGTTTTGGGGCATACATGCGGCTAAGCCAGAAACGAGAAAAAAGGCCGCAAGGAATTGGATGGAGGCGGTGGCTTTTGTTTTCATACAGTTTGTATCGTAACAAAGGTCGAAAACATTAAGTCGAATTAATGTGGATTGGGTGTATGTAAAATGGACTCAGGTCTAAGTCGTATTTTCTGCAGGAGCTTTAGACAGTTTCTGTGAAATAAAAAATGGAATCAGAGAGGTTGTAATAAACCCGATCAAGGACAAGATCCTGACGGTCTCTCCGCCAGGATCTGTTTGTTTAGCGGTTTAGATTTCGATGTTTTTGCAAATCCAGTCGCGCAGTTCACTTAAGCCTGTTTGAAGATCTGGATGGGCCTTGATGATAGCGGACATCTCGGCGTGGACAGTTTCGCCCTTGTACGGTTTGTTGCGCAAAGCCTCGGTGATCTCTTCAATCACGGTGGGATACAGGCAATCCGTATAGAACTTCAAATCCTTGATCTGTCCGTCTTCCACTTTGAAGTGCACATCAAAGAAGCCCAATGACAGATAGTCGTCCATCTTATGGCTGAATTCCAGGGTGTTGCCGTACAGCCACTCCCACGAACTCAGCTGGTCGTACTGACTTTTCAATTCAGGAATCTGCTGCAAACTTTGCATGGTCAAAGACTCAATCTCAGCCTTGGCGCCATAGAAGCCTTCAAAGGCCTCGATCATCGGGCCGACAAGATTGTCGTGGTTGATAGAGGCTGAAACCTCATTCAGATTCGCCACGCGGGCCCGGACGGATTCTTTGCCTTTGGCTTGAAGCTTCTTGGGGTTCGGAGTCAGATAGTTCCCCAATCGCGCCAAATCCGTATGCATCAGCAAAGTGCCGTGGTGGAAGGCACGGTCCTTTTTTTCTCGATAAGCGCTGCCGCTGAATTTGCGCGGTCCATCGTGGAACGGGATCAGCAGGTCATTGCGACCGGAGGCTTCCCCCTCAATGCCAAACTTTTTAAGCGCGTTGAAAATAACCTGCACATTGTTTTCGCGCTTATAGGATTCTTTCGGTGAAAGGAAAGTGAAGTTGGTATTGCCCAGGTCATGGAAAACGGCTCCGCCGCCGGTCGTGCGGCGAGCCAGATGAACCTTGTCCTCTTTCATTTTCGCCAGGTTGCATTCGGACCAGGGATTTTGATTGCGCCCGATGACAACGGTTTCTTCATTGCGCCACAAAAACAGGATCTGCTGGGAAGGATCCAGGTTGTGAAAGATCCATTCTTCTGTTGCCAGATTCAAATGCGGATTCAAACTGTCAGAGAGAAATACTTTAAGTTTTTGCATGGGCCCAACCTAGTCTGCCGTCGACGACGGGTCAAGAAAGAGTATAGGGTATCGGGCTTGTCCAGTGGGGGAATTGGCGCGATCTCTGGACTTAGTAAGGCAATTTAGAGGGAAAGACTTAAACGGCGTCTTTACTTTTTCCGTGTTTTGCGATTAAATATTACCGTATTTCAGTTTTCGCAACTGATGTGCCCGGACGATGTGCGACGTACCCGGTCAGGACAAGACGACGCTTTTTTCTAACGAAAGGAGTGTTGGTATGTCTAACACAGTAGCATGGATTATTTTGGCAATCGCAGGTCTTCTTGAAGTCGGTTGGGCCATCGGCCTTAAATACACCGAAGGTTTCACAAAGCTTACACCCAGTCTTTTAACTTTGCTTGCTTTGGCAGGCAGTATGTTTTTACTGTCTCGTGCGGCGACGGTTCTTCCTATCGGGACTGCGTATGGGGTGTGGGTTGGTATCGGTGCTCTTGGCGCTGCGGTTCTGGGAATCATGTTGTTCAATGAGGCGGCCACGCCAGCTCGTCTGTTCTTCCTAGGTCTTTTGTTGATATCCATCATTGGACTGAAACTCACAGCCGGTGGGCACTAAAAAACTCACCTTATCGGGGGAGGAGTCGCAAACTTCAGAGAGCGTTCAGAGAGGATCTGGACATAGGTCCTCTTTGTCTCTCGCGGGTTTGTTCCGAATCTTTCAGGGTTCAGACAGCCCAGGAGTTGTAGCATGTTGTTTCGCGGATTCAAAAGACTTTCATTCACTCAACAATTGACCCTGCCCATTGCCGTGGTTGGAGCTTTGGTTTTGGGAGGTATTGCAGCACTGTCCGTTCAGGATTCGTTCAAGGATGCAAAAGAAAGTGCGCACGCTCTGACTTTGGAGATGGGGCGGAAGTACTCTCAGCAGATCAAAACCTATTTGGATAAATCTTTTGCGCAGGCCGAGGTTGTGGGGCGCAGTTTGGCCATGGATGTGCAGAATCATCTTCAGGATCGCAACAAGGCCTATATGACCTTGCGTGAGGTTTTAAGCAGCGATCCTCAGTATCTGGCAACCTGGTCTGCTTGGGAGCCCGATGCCTACGATGGCAAAGATGCCCAGTACATGAACTCACCGATGCATGAAAAGACCGGACGGGTGTATCCGTGGTGGGTCCGTCAGGGTGACAAGATCGTCTACAAGACGTTGCTGAATGAAGAAACGCCGGATCTGGGGGACTGGTACTTCCAGCCGATTCAAAGAAAACAAAGTATGCTGGTGGAACCCTACAAGGACACCGTCAACGGCAAAGAGCTGGTCATGACCTCGGCTGTCTACACTATCGTGCAGCAGGGCGAAGCCAAGGGACTTGTGGGAATTGATATCAGTCTGGATAATATCAAAAAACTGGTGACAGAAGTACGTCCCTTTGCCGACTCTCAATCGTTTTTGCTTTCGGATAAGATGATGGTGGTGGCAGGTCCAGAACAGGCGGAAGTGATGCAGACGTATCAGGCCGATGCGGATCTTCAGTCTTTGATCCAACGTCATGAGTCTGGCAGTTTGGAAGTCGACAGTCCCCGCGGCAAAGAAGTGGTTTTGGTGGTGCCGGTGCCCATCTATAATCTTGAGCAAAGCTGGACGCTGGTGATTCGCACGCCAGAAAAAACGATCCTGGCGGCTGCATACTCGTCCTTATGGAAGCAGCTGGGTTTTTCTTTGCTGGGTCTTCTTTTGCTGATGTCCGTGGTGTATCTGGGGGCGAAAAGATCCGAGCGGAAAATTTCCACCCTGTCTTCAGGGCTGACCGAGTCTTCTCATGGTATTTCCGAGGATCTTGAGCACTTAAACACGACTGGGAGTCTACTGGCGGAAGCCTCGACCCGGGCAGCGGCCTCCATCGAGGAAACGGTGGCGTCGTTGGAAGAGATCACCTCAATGGTGCGTTTGAACACCGGCCATGCACAAAATGCGGCCTTGCTTTCCGGTGAATCCGCGAAGCTGGCCAAGACCGGAGAGGCAAAAATTCTGGAGCTTGTCCAAACCATGACGGCGATTGAGTCGTCGTCACAAAAAATCGAAGAGATCATCAACATCATCGATGACATCGCATTTCAGACCAACCTGCTGGCCTTGAATGCCTCGGTCGAGGCGGCTCGTGCCGGAGAGCATGGCAAGGGCTTTGCGGTGGTGGCAGAGGCTGTGCGATCACTGGCGCAGCGGTCGGCTTCGGCTGCAAAAGATATTAATCACTTGATCTCCGCATCCGTGGCGCAGGTCAAGCAGGGCACCGTCATGGTGCGGGAAAATGGTGAAGTTCTAAAGCAAATGTCCGCCAGCATTGAAAAAGTCGCGGCGTTGAATCAGGAAATTGCGGACGCCAGTCAGCAGCAGTCCACCGGAATTGAACAAATCAACGTGTCGATTAATCAATTGGATCAGGTGATCCAGAAAAACGCCTCTGAAGCCGGTGAAATAGTGACAGCGGCCGCCAACATCAGTGAGAAATCTGAAGTGATGAATGCCACTGTCAAGGTGCTGAGCGCCGCCTAGTTGCCGTGAACGACGGAATTCAATCCGCCCACCTTTTCGTATCCGGGCTGTCCCAGATAGTGTGCGTCTTGTCCATCGAAGGCATTGGGTTCAAAAGTGGCCCACACCCCAAAGACAGAAGGGGCTTGTTCCAGCATGGCCTTTAAGACCGCGTTGACTTCGGAGCGCTGTTTGGATTTTTGTTGGCGAAGAGTCTCCAGATAGGCCTCGAGCTGCTGGGCGACCATAAGGCTTGCATCCAGCTCGGCTTTAAAGGCATTGGCGAAGGACTCGGCAGATTTACTGACTTTAAATTCAGCGTCGCTGCGTGCACTTTGAAAACTTTGAGAGGCTGAAAAATAAGTCAGAAGTCCCAGAGCAATGAATGTGATAGTCAGAATAGGAAGGGAAATTTTGGTCTGTAAGGAGAACTCTTTCTTCATTGAGTCATCTTAGAGGAGTTTTGCGCATCCGACCTCGGCGTAAAAACAAATAAGACTCTGGTCGGAATTTGCGTCTTTAGAAATTAGGCGACGGTGTCCGCGTCTCTGAGTCAAAGGACAAGTTTATTACAGATTGCGAGGAGTTCTTAAATACACTGTTTGAAAGAAACAGTGGGAACGGTCAAAAAAAAGGGAGGCTTGAGCCTCCCTTTTTCATTCTTACTTCAGCGTGAAGTTGAAGATGCTGGTGTCGAAAGAGTTGTACTCGTCGTAACGAGAAAGTGCATACAGTTCTTTGCGAGTTTGCATTTTGTCCAAAAGACCTTCTTGAGTGCCTTTGGCTTTGATTTCATTCAAGCCCGCCACGGTCGCACCCATTGCCAGACGGAACGTCGTCACAGGATAGATCACGATGTTGTAGCCAAGGTTGGACAGCTCTTCGTAAGTGTACAAACGGCCCTTACCGAACTCAGTCATATTCGCCAAAAGCGGAACATTCACAGCCTTGCGGAAAGTTTCAAATTCTTTTTCATTTTCCAAGGCCTCGGTGAAGATACAATCCGCACCGGCATCAATGTAAGCTTTCGCACGGTCAATGGCTTTATCCAAGCCTTCAACAGCACGGGCATCCGTACGAGCGATCAGAAGGAAGTTTTCATCCAGCGCTTTACCACGAGCCGCCGCCGCCACTTTGCGGGACGCTTCATCACGAGTCACAAGACCTTTACCATCCAGGTGACCACAGCGCTTCGGATTGATTTGATCCTCAATGTGGCAACCCGCCAGACCCATCTCAATCATTTCCTGAACCGTGCGAGTCGCCGACATCGGTTCACCAAAACCCGTGTCGATATCAATAATGGTCGGAAGTTTTGTCGTGCGGGCAATCTGACGACCACGCTGAGCCACCTCAGTCAAAGAAGTCAGACCAATATCAGGATAACCCAGATCATTGGAAAGCACAGACCCAGAGATATAAACCCCATCAAAGCCCGCTTTCTCAATCGCCATGGAAACCAACGGAGACCAAGACCCCGGCATCTGCAAAAGCTTGCCAGACTTCAAAGCCTCTCTAAAATTCTTACGTTTCTGCGCAGGAGTAATTTCAGGAAACAACATACAAACCTCATCCTTCCTCACGACCCGCTTGGGGACGGGGAGGGGGCTTAGCCTTAAGCCCTTCCCCTGCGAACAGTCCTCGCGGACGCCATCCCTTCGGGATGAGCTGCTGCGGAACTTGGTGAAGAGCTTAAGGCTAAGCCCCCTCCCCATCCCCAAGCAGCTCTCGGGTATCGTGTATCCATTTATGTTTTATTCGATTCAGAGCTAAACACACAAAGTTTTTAGAGTGCCTATCTCTCAATGTCCGGCAGCGCCGGTTCAGCAGTTCATCCTATCACAGTCCATTTCAAGTAGTGCTCAAGTATAAGCGTCAACAAAATGAACTTATAGAGCGATGAGCTTGAAGGGAGTGGGAAGCTGTACTTGGAGGGACCTCTGGGGGCGCAGGAAGCGCGAACCGGGCGAACGCCCGGCCCCAGCGAGGCAGGACAAAAATAGCAGGATGCTATTTTTGCGCGTCAGCCCGTAGGGCCAAGGGCAGGAGCCCTTGGCTTCCCGTGTCCGCTCCAAGTTCTTCGCTAGAAGATCCCTTTGTTGTCGCGTTTGTTGTTCACAAGCTTTTCGATTGGGATCTGAACGTTCAACTGCTGAACTTGTTCTGCAGTCAGGTTTTCCAGATTTTCAACCAGGCCGATGAAACGATCGCGTTCTGCTTTGGTGATGATACCTTCAGTCAGAATGTCGAACTTGCGGATGTAGTCCGCACGTTTGAACGGACGAGCGCCCGCTGGGTGAGCATCAGCTACGCCAAGCTCATCAACGATTTTGGAACCGTCTTTCATTGTGATTTCTACGCGGCCACCGAAGCGTTTTTTGTCTGGATCTGTTTCGTGGTACCAAGCAGTCCATTGTTTGTCTTCAACAGTGGAGATTTTGTGCCACAAAGCCACAGTGTCCGGACGCTGAGCGCGCTCTGGAGCGTAAGAGTTCACGTGGTGCCAAGTTCCGTCCTGCAACGCCACGGCGAAGATGTACATGATGGAGTGATCCAAAGTCTCGCGGGATGCATTTGGATCCATTTTTTGTGGATCGTTTGCGCCAGTACCAATCACGTAGTGAGTGTGGTGAGACGTGTGGATCACGATAGACTGGATGTCGTCGAAGTTTTTGATCATTGGCTTCATTTTGCGAGCCAAGTCGATCAAGGCTTGAGACTGATACTCTGCAGAGTGCTCTTTTGTGTAAGTCTCAAGGATCGCGCGTTTTTCTTCGCCCACTTCTGGAAGTGGAACTTCGTATTTACCATCTTTGCCATCAAGCATGTAAGCGATAACAGAGTCTTCACCTTCGTAGATCGGAGATGGAGCGCCTTCGCCACGCATAACGCGGTCCACAGCTTCTACAGCCAGTTTACCAGCGTGAGCAGGTGCATAGGCCTTCCAAGAAGAGATTTCACCTTTGCGGGACTGACGAGTCGTGAAGGACACGTGAACCGCTTGTTGAACCGCTTGATAGATGGTTTCAGTTGGCAAAGACAACAAAGTTCCGATGCCTGCGGCTGTTGCCGGGCACAAGTGAGCGATATGATCTTTTTTGTGTTTGTGAAGGCAGATCGCTTTAACCAGGTCCACGTGAACTTCGTAACCAGTCACGATACCTTTCAGAAGGTCTTTACCATTTTTGCCCATTTGCTGTGCCACTGCCAAGATAGCAGGGATGTTGTCAGCAGGGTGGGAATAGTCAGCAGCCAGGTAAGTGTCATGGTAGTCCAATTCACGAACAGCAGTGCCGTTCGCCCAAGTGGCCCATTCACAGTCAAATTTCTGATCATTTGGCATACCGAAAACAGTTGCACCGTGGGCGCGAGGATGCGCAATCGCCATGGCGCGAGCAGAAGCCACCGGACGACGGTTGGCAGCAGCAATCGCTACAGAGGCGTTGTCGATGATACGGTTGATGACCATGTCAACAACGTCAGCTTTGATAGGGGCATTGTCAGAAGCGATTTCAGCAATCTTCCAAGCAAGTTGATCTTTGCGATCCAATTTTTCTTTGGATGGGTAAACGCGAACGGTGTGTTTCTTCATGAGAAAGTCCTTTCTGGATTTAGAAAATTGAAACAGCCCAAGCTATCTTGGGCTCCAGAAAGGGTCAAGAAACCGCCACGCTCAGTGGACCGCTTCGCTCAATGCGTCGAAAGCGCCGTCCAGCCGTCCTTGTTGTGGAAGTCAGGATCTGAGCCCGGATGGGACAGGGACCAGTAGCTCAGCGAGCCATCCGTAAACTCAATCACCGCCGTCAGGCCCAGGCAGGTGAAGTCAAAGGGCTTTTGGCTGTCAATTTCGATTTCAAACAGAGCTTCATGCTGTTCCGGCTCATGGTGTTGAAGGCGCACACGGGTTTCCGCTGCCGGCTGCATACCCTCGCGGTAGCTGCTAAAAGAGTAAGCATTCCAGTTGCCATTAGGAGCACAGTTGACCTCCAGATAAGGCGAGCGCGGAGAGGACCCCGTTCCCAGAAAAGCCTCCAAACAGGTGTGCTTCCAAAGGCCGTCTTCCCGGTGGATCTGAGGCGTCGCTTTGGGCCACAGGATCAGGGCCAGGTTGCCGGAGATTTTGAATTTGACCAGCAGGCGGTTGTCAGCCAGTGAGGAGATATTCCCGTGGACAGAAATACTTTCGGTCAGGGCGGTTTTGCTGAAAGGCTTTAAAGGTTTCATACTTTTTTCTCCCATCCCAGCAGGGCGGTGAAGAGGACTTTGTTGTCGCCGACACGCAACCCCTGATAGCTGGTGACTCCGGCGTCTGAAGTTTCCGGTTTCGGTGCCTGACAGCTGCGGTGAATTTCGACCTCGTCACCCAAATGGGTTTCGGCCAGAAAATTGACCGAGTAACTATTCAGTTGAAGTTTTCGGTGCAGGTCATAGGGGACGGCATCCAGAATCCACTGCGCGTATTTGGTGTTGTTCACATGCTGATTGATGTCCAGGTCGGAGTTTCGCACGCGGTACTTGGCGATTTTTTCATAAGTTCCCTGCACTGGAATTTTCTCAGGCGTCAATCCCGTGGCACGTGGATGGGTCAGGCTTTCCCAGGGACGCAGATTCTGTGCAGGAAGAATTTTTTTGCTCTGGCGATCCAGTGCCAGCCAACTCGTGGAACACAGGCCGATTTCCTGGCCTTGTTGGTTCAGCACCACGAATTCACGGCTGACAAAGGCGCCTTCCGGCGGGCGCAGCCAGGTTTGCACTTGAAGATTTTCACCGAAGCGGGGCCACTGTTTCATCTGCAGTGTCTGACGGGTGAGCACCCAGAACAGGCCGTCTTTTTCCATGTCCTGCATGCCAAAGCCTAAACTTTCCGCATGCATCCAAGCGGTTTCCTGCAGAAGATTCAGTAATCCATAAAGACCCAAGCGTCCCATGGGATTAACCAAAAGACTGGTAATGTGAAAGTTTTCTGACCAAGCGGAGTTGCTAATGTTTGGCATTCTCACATCCTCTCATATCTTATCTGTAAGAAAACAATAAAATGCTCATATCTCAAACACAGAAAAGATTAGAAATTGCAAAAAAACAGGAAGTACTTTAGATCAAATAAGCTATAATGTATTTATATTGATGAGATATTTTTGAAAGCAAAGGCTTGTCACAAACGCTTTGTTATGTATAAATAAATCATCGTTAGGTGGAAACGCATGAGACAAAAAAATATGCTAGCTGATTTCTTGAAGCAAAAACGTGTATCTGCAGGTCTTTCTCAAAGAGACGTGGCTGACAAATTAGGATACTCCACTCCACAGTTTATTTCAAACTGGGAAAGAGGTGTTTCTCACCCGCCAATCAACGCTTTGAAAAAGTTGGGAGAGCTTTATAAAGTCTCTGCTGATGACTTGTTCGAAGTGACTTTGAATGCAACGATTCATGAGGTGACTCAGGATTTGCGTCGCAAATTTGCAAGCAGCAAGGCTCGCTAAGTCGAGATCATTCAAGGGCACAAGTAAAGGGGCTCCATTTTGGAGCTCTTTTTATGTCAAAAATGTAAATAATATATTGTTTTATAGCAAGTTTGCGGTGCATTATGAGTCCCAAGACCCCGTCTGCGGTCGATAGTTTTAAAAAATATGCAGAGGAATTATGTGCGTTTATTGAGCAAGAGGGTTGGGCCGTGCGCCCTTACCATCAGGACTCTTTGCCGTTTTTCTTGCAGTTGAATGAGTTTCAGCGAGGCACAACCATCGAACTGCTTCGTCAGTACCTGGAGATTTGTGAGCGTGTGTATTCCCGGGGGCGCCGCTTAAAGGACATGCCTTTTTTTGTGGAAACGGCTTTGGACTATTATGGTTATAGCATTTTTCCCCAGACAATGGGGCGCTTGCGGGCGGAACCTAACAAGATGGTTGAATTCTACTCTGACAAGCACACCCAGTTCTTTAGATCACTGAATTTCTTTGAGTTCACCAGCTACACCATCGAAGACTTGTACTGCCGTCAGTGGGTTCATCTGTATGATCGTGAAGAGGCGATGATCTTGCGGATCTTAAAGAAGGCCAACGCTGTGCTGGCAGGGCAGTGTGAGGCTCCTTTGGCGGTGCTAGAGCCTCACATTCTGAAAGAACGTCTGTCCTTGGAACGCTTGCAGGTGGAAATGAAAAACCTGGAGCTAGAGCCCTTACGTAAAAACGGCCAGGTTCAGGGAATCTTTGCCATGGCCGATTGCACCTGGGCTCTTTAGAATGTCCCGATAGACAGGTGGAAGCGCCAAGGTTCTTCCCCCGGGCGCGCATCCAGTTTCCAGGCCCATTCCAGGCTCAAAGGACCCACCGGCGTGTTATATCGGATTCCGAATCCGGCAGAGTCCCGGTAAGGATCTGAAAATTTTAAATCCTCAATTTTCACAGACCCACCATCATAGAAAACGGCTCCCCCCAAGCTTTCATAAAGCGGGAAGCGCAGCTCTGATTTAATCAGATACATGGTTGAATCCGAAGTCAGATAGTACGTCGGATCGCTTTCAGTCAGCCCCAGATCCTGACGGTTCGGGAAGACTTCCTGAGTTCCGGCCTCATAGCCACGCACGGTGGCTTGGCCTCCCAAAGTGAAGCCCTTTTTATCCCAAGGTACACCGCCCCCAGGACTTAAGTTTTTCATATACCCGGCACGCCCTTGATTGGCCCAGACAACCGGCTGCTTGGAAAGGTGACCGACCGTCCAATAGTGCGTGAAGCTTAAAGTGGTACGCCAGTATTCAATTGTCGGGCTGGAACCGATTGAAGGACTCGCATATTCCGCATTCCAACGGGTGAAGGTCCCTTTGCTCGGATTAAACGGATTGTCACGGAAGTCCAGATCCAGTTGGGGGCCGGTTGTTGCGATGTTTTGTTCAACTGTGTCGTATGGATAGGAATCATCCAAACCGAAGTCACGGATGGTGGCCAAAGACCACAGATCCCAGATTCCCAGAATCCGTGAGGTGAAATCCTTTTCTAAAGAATAAGTGGTCGAACGAACGTCAGAGACCTGTTTGATATCGAAATCTGTCACCGTGCTGGAGCGAGTGACATTGACACGTCCCCGCACACGGGAATCAAACAAGTAAGGCTCCAGGTAACCCAAGACCACGCGGCTTTCCCGATACTTGATATCTGCGACGTTATAGTTTCCTTCAAGACGCAGTGAAACCCCGCGCCCAGTGCCCCACAGATTTCGGTAGGCCACGCCCGTGTATCCACGCAGGGTCAAAGTTCGTTCGTTGGTTGCTCCGGCGCCCAACGTAAAGACGCCCGGATCGCGTTCACTGACCTTGACCAAAACCGTGCGGTTGGCAACGTTGGTTTTTTCCTCCAGTGTGCGGATTTCGACCGAGCCAAAGAAGCCGGTTCTTTGCAAGCGCGCGACGGACTCTTCCAGGTTTGATGGGGTTAAAAGGTCGCCGTTTTTAAACTCCAGTTCCTTGTGAATAACATAGTCCGAGGTGAAGGTGTTGCCTTCCAGGATGATCGACGCCACACGAACCTGAGGACCTTCGAAGATCTTGAAGTTGAGATTGGCTTTGGTGTTGGTTTCATCATAAGTCACCACATCGCCGCGTTCATTCAGCAGCAGCATTTCGATATAGCCGCGCTCTTTATAGAAGTTCTTCAGGCGGGCGATAGAGTCCTCGATCTGCGTCAGGCGCAAGGGACCTGCGCGCAGTCGGGTGGCCTGCAGCAGCTCCTCGTCCCCGAAGGACGAGTTTCCTTCAAAGGTCACGGACTCCACAATCGTCAAAGGGCCCTCATCCAGATTGATGTGGATGGTGACGGCGTCGCGCTCTTTGTTGTACTGGGTGCGCGTGGACAGGATCTTGGCCTGCAGATAGCCGTTGTTTTGCAGTTCCAGAATCAGATTTTTCAAGCCGGTGTCGATGTCCTCTTTATTGTAGTAACCGCTTTCCACTGTGCGAGAGCTGTGGGCTTCAATAAAGTTGATGTAGTATTTGTCTTTGCGATTAAAGCGCCCGGTCAGATTGTATTTCTGAATTTTGACCCGGGGGCCTTCTTCAATATGGAAGGTCACTTTCCTCTGGAACTTACGTGCTTCAGCTTCGTCCACTTTGACTTCGGCCCGGGCATAACCCCTGGCCAGATAATAAGCGCGAATCTTCTGCCCCAGCTCGGTGCCCACAGAGGGGCTGGCGGAATAATAATTATCCAGATCCAGGGCATTTTCGATTTCCCGGATCGCCAGGAAACGAACCCCTTGATAGTCGAAGTTGTATTTTTCGGTTTTCTCCAAACGATAAGTCAGCACGACTTCGCTGTCATCTTCGCTGAATTCCGTGGTGGGGCCCACCAGATCCGCCCGGATGTAGCGGTTTTCAGTCAGGTACTCGCGTGCCGCTTTCTGAATCTGTGCCAGGGTCGCATCTGTGTAAGGATCATTCAGGGAACCGTCGATTTCCTTCATGACCTTCTTGTTCAGCTCCTCGTTGGGGCTGATCAGAATAATATTTCGCACCAAAGAGCGTTTGTTTTCATTCACCCGCACAAGCACGCCCACCGTGTCGGCAGTTTCAGGCGGCATTTCGATGTCAATCACGGCATTGTAATAGCCCAGATCACGATAGGCCTGACGCAGTTTTTCGCCTCCTTCAATCAGCGTCTGCTGATCAAAGACGTCTCCGGATTTAACCCCAAAAAGATTTTCTGCTTCCGATGTGGAGAAGTTCTTATTGCCCACGATTTTCACGCTGGCCACCCGGCGGGTCAGCTCATATTCCAGGCGCAGGGGAGAACTGTTGCCATCATCCAGAACACGCACGCGTTTGATCTGTGGCTTCAGCTGCAACTGGCGTATGATATCGTCCACCTGATCCTGGGTCAGGCGCTCTTTGCCCAGTTGCGGAAATCTTCTGGTCAGATCCTCTTGAAGATCCTGGGGCAGGTTGGATATGTTCAAAGGCTTTTTTAAAGCCCAGACCGACGGACTCCAGCCCAGAGTCAGCGTCGCTAGTAAAAACACGGCAGGGGATCTTAGGCGTGAAGATATCATTTAAACTCCCGCTTAAACTCTAGATCCAAGCCGAAAATACTTTGGGACTCTTGTTGAGTGGACTGAACATTCGTGCTTTCCTCTGTCGATCCGCGACTTTCAAATGAACCGATGGCCGTGACGTTGCTGTTCAGAAGATATTCCAGCTTGATGTCATAGGATTGTGTGTCGCCCACGGGACGACTGCCGGACACCTTCATTTTATCTGACAGGCGACGGCTTAAGGTGATTTTTGGAACACTGATATTGCGGGTGGAATCATACTGGGACGTCACAGCCAGATTCAGACCTAGCGTGCTTTCAAGTTGTTTGTTGATAGGTTTTGCCAGGACCGCGCCCCCGATTTCCACGCCCAGTTGTTCGGCCTGTTGACGGGATTGCAGGTTTTGATCCATGGCCGAGGAGGTGACCCCCAGGGCAATCAGGGAAATAATATCCTGCTCTGACAGTGGTGGGACACTGTTGAGGTGAATGGTCAGATTTTTTGACGGTCCTTGCGCCAGCAGCGTGATGTCGTATTCATTGATGCGTGACATGGCCGAGATATAAAGATTCGGATTGATTTCATCAGGATCATTGAAGTCAATCACGCCGCTTTGAATATCAAAAACCTTGTCTTTGAAGATGATCTTGGATTTGCGTTCCATGCTGATTTTACCCAGAAGCACCGGATTGGTCGGAGCCCCTTTGACCTGCAGCTGTCCTGTGACCGAACCATCGATCAAAGAATTTTTTACCACGATATTTCGATTTAACAGAATCTGCAGATCCAGCAAAATGGGTTCAAATTGTCCGTCACGCAGCAGCTTTGGCAGATACTGACTTTGGCGAACCCCCGCCACGGTTCCGGCGTCTTCGGTGAACTCTTTTTCAACCAGAGCGCTGGAAACATGGAAGGTACCCGAAAGGGTGAACGGGAACCATCGGCCTGACAAAAGCACATCGGCATTACCACTGCTTCGGACCTTGTCCGGGACGTTGAAGGTCACGCCATCCAGACGGGCGCGAATGGTGGTGGGGATATCCTTGATCCCGTTGATCATGATGCCGCCATCCCCGGTCAGGGTGCCGCCCGCGATCTGGCCTTTGATGGCATTGATCAGAATGCGGTTCTGCGAAAAGACGACTTCCGTGGAAAGGCGTTCAAAGGGATGCGGGAAGCCTTTGATCTTAATGAAAGTATTCTGGGCGTTGGCATTGCCCAGAATTTCCGGCTTCATCAAGGTGCCGGAAACATTGGCTGAAATGTGCAGCAATCCACCCATATCCTCAAGGAACGGAGTGAAGATTTGCAGCAGGCGAAGGTCGGTGTGACCGGCCACACCCAGATTCAGCCGTTCAGCGGAAAAATTAGAGCCCCGAATCTGCAGCAAGTGATTGGGACCTGACAGTGTGAAGTTGCGGATGTTGACCAGACCGTTGTCGGCCGTGATGTCAATGGGCCCATTGTTGGTGAAATTCAAAGGACCGCGCTTCAGATTGAAGGTTTCAATGTGAATCTTACCGCTGGCCTTAAGGATGTCGCCTTGCTCTGAGCGCAGGTCCACCATTGATGTCAGGGTGGAGTCATATTCGCTGGCCAGATTTGCGCCGCCGATCAACCCCAGAACTGTCGAATAATTCCATTTGTTGGTATTTACTTTCAAAACCAGCGGCGATCTTCCTTTTTCCATGGGGATCTGGAAGTCCGCTCGGACCTTGTCCCCAAAGAAAGTGAATTGTCCGCCCAAACTGTTGCGGTTGACCCTGACAATAAAGTTCGAGTTGGGAATTTCCTGGTCCTCAAAAAGAGTGTCAGTGATCGCACCTTTTAGCAGAACCTGCGGGTTGTTGACGGAATCTTTCATCTCGGCAGCAAAATTCACATTGCCGGTGATGTTGGAGTTGATCTTGCTGATAAGGTCAGATTCTTCCAGATGCCAGTTTTTTCCATCAGCATAAAGATTCATGATGCGATCTGAGCTGATGCCACCTTGCAGAGTCAAAGTGGAGTTGGCCTTTTGCAGGATCACTTTGTCAGCATTGATGTTTCCGTCTTTGGCTGAGGCATTGAACAGCAGCTGATTGAACCCCTCAGGTCCGATGGTGACATCCTTGAAGGCGGACTCCAGTTTGTAATTCAGCTTCCAGAAGTTCAAAGGTCCATCAACACGGGCTTTGGCAGCGCCAGCCCCAGAGACGGGCAGAGGGAATCGGTAGATCTTTTCAAAGATCGTGGCCACATCGCCGAGTTCCGCCGTGGGAATACTGAAGTCACCTTCCAAAGTCTCATTGTTCAGGTTGACATCCAGCTCGCCCAAATATTGCGTGCGATTCAGTGCGCCGGCGATGTCTTCGAAGAATAAGATGCCTTTGCTGTAGCGCAGACGGGTCAAAAGATTTCCCAGCATGAAATCCTCAAACACGAAGTTGCGTGCATTGAGCTTCATATTGAAGACGGCAGCATTGGAGTCCCCGGAGGTGGATCCTTCGATGCTGGTTGTGCCCACCAATTTTAAGTTGGCCAGATTGCGCACATTTTTAAGATCCAGCTTGTCGGTTTTAAAGTTGATCTTAAAACCTTTGTGGAAATCAATCACACCATCAGAACTTCCGGCGCTGTCACCCATGGTCACGGAGGCCGCGTAAGAAACCTGATCCAAAGTCACCTGAACCTGGCCTTTGGCAGACATCGCATCAATGTTCACCAGGTCTGGGGTTTTGGGTTTGATGTCAGTCTTCACCCAAAGGTTTTTCCCCTTGAGGGAAGCGTTAGAGCAGGTCACCTGAAAAGTGGGGCGGATCTGTCCTTCGCAGGGAAGCTGACCTTCCAGCTCCAGACCGACGGGAATGTTCGCCAGATCCAGATTCTGGAAAAGTTTATAAAGATCCAGGCTGTGAACCGTCACCAAAGACTTAAATCCGTAATTGCCATCCAGCTGTAACTGCGATTTTGTCAGAGTGGCTTCACCCGCCGGGTGGTGCACTTCCATCTCTGAAAGTCCAATGACTCCATTGTGGTATTCACCCTGAATACGGGCGTCACCCAGTTCCAGCTTTTCCAGCGTGACAGAGCGGGTGTTGATTTCGGCTTTGGCGCGGATGTCGTCAAAGCCGTTGAACTTGGTGTCTACTTCCGTGATCAGTTCACCACCGATCGCCGGCAGCTTGATGTCCGGGCGCAGACGCTTCATTTCGGTATAGATATCGCTCAGGTTGATTTTTCCGCTCAGATCCATCACGCCGGAAGGTTTGATGGCAATACGGGCAAAGTTGGTCAGCTCGCCGCGGGCCAACACTTCAGACTGCCCCAGTCGGACGCCCAGTTGAATGATCTTCAAAGACTGACGGGTCAAATAGAGGTGAGTATCCAGTGAGCCGGCAAAGTCCCCAAAACCAGTCAGCTTCACCTGCAGTTCTGGCAAGTTGGCCTTGGCCGTCAGGTTCTTTCCCATATTGGTCAGAAGCAGATCGCCACTTTGTACGGTCGCATTCAGCTTAAGCTGTTTGGAGGTGACCTGGGTTTGAATGTTCTGCAGGAAAATTCGCTGCAGTGGCAGTTGCTCTAACACGGCAAAGATCTGATCCATCGGCAGCTCTTTGGAGGGGGAGTCCTTTTTAAGCAACGGATCCAGATTGATTTGCGCCTGAGGAGAGTCCACGACCACTGCCGACAACGTCAGTCGCCCACCCAGCAGATGGAACATGTCCACAAAAGTGCGAACACTTTCGATCCTGATACTGGGAAGAACCTCGGCCAGTTCGCCTTGTCCTTCAATAGTCACGCCTTCCAGGGCGGCGGAGGGACGCAGGAACCGCAAAGAAAGTTTCTCGGCACGGATTTTCACCGGCAGATTGGCGGCGGAATAACTTTGGATTTTTTCCAGCGTCCAGGCTTCAATCTTCGGAGCCAATACCTGGGCCATCAGAGCCCAGAGCACCAGAATCACAGCCAGCGGAGTGATAAGAATCCAAAAGACACGTTTCACTGGCCACTCCAGATACTAAGAAGCGCGCTGGCGGCGCGATAGTGTGGACGGGCGGCCAGAAGTCCTTCAAGAACTTCTATCGCCGTGTGTTTTTGTCCCAGGCCCCACAGCGCCTGCGCACGCAGATAAGCAGTGGCAAAGAAAGTTTCCGGATCATGCGCAAACAGTATTTCTACTTTGGCAAGATCGGTCAGCAGTTCCACGAAGCGGCGGCACTTTAACAGGATCTCAAGCCGGAACCAGATCAGGGATTCAGTTTCCTCGCTGAAAGAAAGCAAAGACAGTGCATCCTCGAAGCTGTCCAGCATATAAGCGGCCACGGCAAAATCAAAAGCCATCTCCGGATACTTCTCGGCGTGCTCGTGCATACTTTGCATCAGTGCCTGCAGGGCCTGTTCAACTTCGGGTTCCCGGGGGGAATATTCTTCGGTGTTGATACTGACTTTGCGTGAACGTGGTGTTCGGCGCGACAGAATCTCCAAAGCATAACGCTGTTTGTGTTCATTCACCTCGCGGCGAATATCGCTGTCTCCAGGATAAAGTTTTTGCAGACGCTGCAGCAGGGACTTTTCCTGCTCATACAGTTGCTGTGTGCGCAGGGTGATCAGTTGCTCCAGCAAAGAACGTTTGTTGTTCAGATAGTCTTTGTGGATTTTATATTTGCGATTGCTGCGCCATTCGCCCAAAGTCTGCAAAGTCTGGCGCAGAGCCAACGAGCGTGAGGCTTCGCTTTGAGCCTGGTCCTCTTCGATTCCGTCCTGCAAAGCGCGCACAGCCTTTTCATTCAGCTCGTCAGAGAAAGCACTTAGCGCTTCAAGAAAATAGGGCCATGGAATTGGGAAGGATTCGTTTTCAATGTGACGAAGAACGAACTCAATCAAAAGATGTTCATGGCGTGACTGAAGCAGGAAGCGAGAAAGGGCGTTGATATTGTCCAGAGTAAGAAGGTCCGGCGAGGACTCGATATTGCCGATAAGTTGTGTGGCAACTGCGCTGAGATCATCAGCGTGTCTGAGAAGACTTTGGATTTCTAATTCAACATAAGTGGACAAAAAAAGCCTCCGCAGCTTAACTCGTTTATTTTGCGATAAAATTGAGTGGTTGCGGAGACCTAATACTGAGCGTTACTTATTTTTGGCTGACGCGCTCGACGTATTCACCTGTGGAGGTGTCAATACGAAGAACATCGCCTTCACTGATGTGCAAAGGCACGCCAACAACAAGGCCCGTTTCCATAGTGGCAGGCTTGGTAGCGCCCGTAACGCGGTCCCCTTTGATGCCTGGGTCCGTTTGAGCCACAGTCAGGTTCACGGCTTTTGGCACATCACAAGCAACAGCTTTCTCGTTATAGAACAAGATAACCACTTTCAGGTTTTCTGTCAGATAGTACTTCGCATCACCCAGGTCTTCTTCAGACATGGCGATCTGTTCGAAGGTCTCTTGAGACATGAAGTTGTAACCCGTGTCGTCTTTGTAAAGGAAAGACATCTCTTTGTTTTCCACGTTAGGAACTTCAAACTTCTCACCGGACTTGAAGGTGGATTCCAAGTTTTGGCCAGTCAGCATGTTTCTTAGTTTGGTGCGGGTGAACTGATTCCCTTTACCTGGTTTTACGTGTTGGAAATCCACGATCACATAGGGTTTCCCCTCGAGCATGATTTTAAGACCTTTTCTAAAGTCCGACGTTTCGTACATGATAAATCCTTCCTCACGGCTGATGAAAAAGGCCCCACTGACTGCGTTGTCGGGCGGCCTTCTCGCTCCGACGTGCATTAAGCACGTCTGCGCTGCGAGGGACTACTCCGCCTTGCATTGGGACCTTTTTGATCAGCCTTTTATCTTTATGGCTGATCAGAAAGGCATCATGACTTATAGGGACGTAGGCGGTCAACCTTGGGCGCGGTAGTCTTCGATTTTGCGAAGCATCATCTCAAGGACTTCCAGCTTCTTTTCGCGGATCAGCTGTTCGCGTGGCAGAAGTGGTTTTAGCGGAATGGCCTCATCAGAGTCGTTATAGCGAACCTGAAGGGTGTTCATACGGCGTTGGATTTCCGGGTGGTCGCCAAACTCCAGACGGGTGTCTTTCAGAAGAGCATGGGCTTTTTCCAAGTCATTGCGCACAATAAAGGCGTCGATCAAAGAAAGCATGCGCTCCAAGGCCTTGTTGGTGGTCACCGGAGTGGGGCGGATCACCACCTCTTCCGGGGCAAAGTCAGGCGGGCGCTCGGATGAAACCGGAGCCGCTTGCAATTTCACTTCCGGAAGTTTTGTCATCGAAAAGACGTCTTCATCATACTCATCCGCCGTCAGGGATTCCAGTTTCTGGACGGCTTTTTGGGCGCTTTTTGAGTTCGGATTCAGGAAAAGCACCATTTTAAAGGCTTTTAAAGCCTCTTTCGGATTTTTCTGAGCCAGATGAACTTCCGCCGTCAGTTGGTGCGCCAAAATATTTTCGGCCGACAGGGAAGTGGCTTTTTTCAAGGCCTCAAGAGCTTTTCCCAGTTCGCCCAAGTCGCGCATCACTTTGGCGTAAGTGACCAGGCCGCCGACAAATAGCGGATGGCGTTGAACGCCCAAAGTCACCGTTTTACGCGCTTCTTGCAGCATTCCCATCTCGCGATAAGCTTCGGCCAGAGGTGCAAAAACCTGAGAATTCGGATCTTTCTCAAGGAGACTCTGGTACTTTTCGATGGTGCTTGCTTCAATTTTGGGCATAGACTGATACTAAAGCAGATTTATTGACTAAGCAATATCTACGACGCCATAGTGGAAATATAAAAAAGGAAAATTCTTTGATCATTCTTGGGGTCGATCCCGGTTCTCGCATTACAGGTTTTGGTGTTGTCCGTGTTCACAACGGAAAGATTGAGCACGTCAATCACGGTGTGATTGTGATGGACGCTGATGAAGCGTTTCCGCTGCGCATGAAAGAGCTGGGGTCCGCCTTCCGCGAGGTCATGGAAAAGTACAAACCCCAGCAGGTGGTCATCGAAAAAATCTTTCTGGGCAAAAACGCCGACAGTGCCTTTAAGTTGGGGCATGCCCGCGGGGTCATCATGTATGAAGCCGGACTGGGCGGGGCGGAAGTTCAGGAATATGCCACACGGTCCGTGAAAAAAGGTGTCACCGGAAATGGCGGAGCCTCCAAAGAGGACGTTCAGGCAATTTTGAAAGTCATGCTGAGCTTAAAAACCATCAGCCGCATTGACGCCTCCGACGCCCTGGCCATGGCCTGTTACCATGCCTTTGAGATAAAGAAAAAAGCGATTATGCAAAGAGCGGTGAGTTTATGATTGGATATCTGCGCGGTAAAATTATTGAAGTGATGAATGACTCCGCTTTGATTGATGTGCAAGGGGTGGGGTACGAAATTCTGGCGTCGGCGCACACGCTGGGGGATTTGCAGGATCTTCTGGGGAACGACATCATCGTATGGGTTCACACCCATGTTCGTGAAGATGCGTTGCAGTTGTTCGGTTTTCACGACAAAGAGGAAAAAAATCTTTT
The DNA here is from genome assembly GCF_055397015.1 of Bdellovibrio sp. HAGR004. Classification (NCBI taxonomy): domain Bacteria; kingdom Pseudomonadati; phylum Bdellovibrionota; class Bdellovibrionia; order Bdellovibrionales; family Pseudobdellovibrionaceae; genus Bdellovibrio; species Bdellovibrio sp. HAGR004. The sequence continues at coordinate 1,413,928 of NZ_AP029176.1, forward strand.
CCTGTCTTTGTTGAAAGTAAATGGCGTCGGCCCCAAAATGGCCCTGAGCATTCTTTCCGGGGGACGCCCGGCCCAGATTCAGGAAATGATCGAGGCTGGAAATGCCAAGGCCCTGTCCGGTTTGCCTAAAGTCGGCAAAAAGACGGCAGAGCAAATTATTCTTACTCTCAAAGGCAAGTTGGTGTCCATCGAAGAGGGGGCAAGCCCTGCGAAGAAAAAATCCCAAGGCCACACGCAGATCACCTCCGCGCTTTTGAATCTGGGCTATAAATCCCAGGTGGTGGATCAGTTTGTTTCCACTTTGCCAGCGGATATCAGCGTTGAAGACGGTGTCCGTAAAGGACTTCAGACCTTGTCAGGAGGCTTGTCATGAGTCGCATTCTGGAAGGGGATCCGGTCGAGGGTGAAAAGTCCTGGGAAAATGAGTTGCGCCCGCAGCGTTTTGAGGACTTCCCGGGTCAGGATGACGTAAAGGAAAAGTTGAAAGTTTTCGTGGCGGCGGCCAAACATCGTGGCGAGTCTCTGGATCACGTGTTGCTGGCGGGGCCTCCGGGACTGGGTAAAACCACCTTGTCCAAGATCATCGCCAATGACATGGGGGCTGAAATCAAAATGACTTCGGCTCCGGCGATCGACAAAAAGGGTGACTTGGCGGCGATTCTGACGTCGTTGAAGCCGCACTCGGTTTTGTTTATTGATGAAATTCATCGTCTAAGCCGTCATGTGGAAGAGTATCTTTACACCGCAATGGAAGACTACTACATCGACATCGTCACCGGCGAAGGCCTGGGAGCGCGTTCGATGAAGTTCACACTGGCGCCGTTCACTTTGGTGGGGGCGACGACCCGTGCGGGGCTTTTGAATCCGCCATTCCGCGATCGCTTTGGGATTGTTGAGCGCCTGCAGTTCTATGATAAGGATGCTCTTCGCCAGATTCTGATGCGTTCAGCAGAAATCCTGAAGGTGGAGATCGACGAAGCTGGTGCCGACGAGGTGGCAAGGCGTTCTCGCGGCACCCCGCGTGTGGCCAATCGTCTTTTGAAGCGTGTGCGTGACTATGCCCAGGTCAAAGGCAATGGCGTTATCACCAAAGACATTGCGGTCTATGCGCTTAATCAATTAGGAGTGGACCAGTACGGTCTAGACCTGATGGATCGCCGTATTCTTAGCTTGATTCAGGATAAGTACGCCGGTGGTCCGGTCGGAATCGACACGATTGCCGCAGCTTTAAGTGAAGAGCGTGACACATTGGAAGAAGTCTATGAGCCGTTCCTGATTCAGGAAGGCTTCATTCAGAAGACTCAGCGTGGACGCGTGATCACAGAATTCGCAAAAAGCTCCGTTTTAGCAGACAAATAATCGGTGACGTAATTTCTCGAAAAATCTTTTAATCTCATGGGCCTTGCCTAATGAAGACTCAAAGCCGGCGTATCGTCGGCTTTGTTGTTTGTCGTATTTTGAGCCTTTAAGAAGTTTTTATTTTGGGGGCCCGGGTATCCTGATAGAATAATTCGCGGTTCGCCTATGACATTCAGGCGATGTGTTGCAGTATTCTCTCTGGGAGTTGTGTTGTTTTGAGAATCCTGAGCTGCTTTTTTGGGGAGAAACTCTATGGCATCAAAACAGCCGTTGGTCATTGAAGTGCTGCGTGGTCCTGTTGTGGAAAGCCTGCATCAGGTGATGATTGTGGTCGTGAATGAAGTCGGCAGTGTCATTCAGTATTGGGGTCATCCCCAGTTTTTAACCATGCCTCGCAGTGCGATCAAGATGCTGCAGGCTTTGCCGCTGATCGAATCCGGTGCGGCTGACAAATTCAACCTGGAAGACAAACATATTGCGTTGGCTTGTTCATCTCATCGGGGAGAAAAAGAGCATTTAGCGGCCTTGGCTCAATGGGCGGAGAAAGCCGGTTTGAAGGAATCTCAATTCGTCTGTGGCCCGCATCTGCCTTATCACGAGGAGAGTGCCCACGAGATGATTCGTCACAACCACAAACCCACAGTTTTTTGTAACAACTGTGCCGGAAAACATTCAGGCATAATTTCGACATGTTTGCACTTGGGAGAGGATCCCACGGGTTATGAGAAGTACGATCACAATGCGCAGAAACGCCTGCGCAAAGTCCTGACCGAAACCATGAGGGTGGATCACAGTAAGGTTCCCTATGGAGTGGATGGGTGCGGTATCCCGACTTATGCTGTGCCTTTGCAAGCCATGGCGGTGGGAATGTCCACGTTCATAAATCCCAAGGAAGCTCCGGCGCGAAGAGCGGCCGCAGCGCGAATTCTACACGCCGTAAAGACACACCCGTTTTATATTTCCGGCAGTGACAATTTTGCCACAGTTGTGATTGAAAAGTCACAGGGGCGTGCCGTGATTAAGGGTGGAGCAGAAGGGGTCTTTTGTGGAGTTCTGCCAGAAAAGAAGGTGGCGTTTGCTGTGAAGGCTGCTGATGGGGCCGGTCGTGCCGCTCAGGTGGCGACAGCGTCGCTGTTATTGAAGCTGGGCGGACTTTCGGAAGATGAATTTAAGGCTCTCTCGAAACACACAATGCCGGTCATCACCAACTGGCGTGGGGATACCGTCGGGCAAATCCGCATTGCGAAGGTCTGACAGTTACGGTACAGTCTAGGCAAGATGTTCTTACAGAAAACAATTCGTAAAAAGACCGTTGTTCAGGGGATCGGGATTCACTCCGGCGATCCCTGCACGCTGACTTTCCGACCGGCTCCTGCTGACACGGGCGTTTACTTTATTCGCACCGATTTGCCCGGCAGTCCTTCTTTGAAAGTCACTGCTCGCAATGTTCAGGCGACTTCGCACCAGACAACGATCGGTGGTCCTGAGTTTTCCGTGGCGACTATTGAACACTGTGTATCCGCTCTCTCTGCACTTCGCATTGATAACTTGTTCATCGAACTGGACGGGCCCGAAATTCCCATTGGGGATGGCAGTGCCAAGGTTTTCCTGGAGGCCTTACTGGCCGTGGGGATTGTGGAGCAGGATCAGCCGCGCAAGTATTGTTATATTACAGAGCCGATTTACTTTAGCGAAGGTGATAAGCATGCCTATGTGGTTCCCTATCACGGCCTGCGTTTGACTGTGACCATTGATTTCCCGAATCCAACAATTGGCAAACAGACGATTGATCTGGACATCAACGAACAATCCTTTGGGCGTGATGTCGCCAATGCGCGCACCTTTGGATTTATGAAGGACGTGGAGGCATTAAAAGCCCGCGGTCTTGCCAAAGGTGGCAGTCTGGATAACTGCGTGGTGTTGGATGGTGAAACTGTTGTGAATCCGGATGGACTTCGTTGGGCGGATGAATTTGTGCGCCATAAGGCTCTGGATGCGTTGGGGGATCTGGTGACGCTGGAAATGCCTTTGATGGGGCATGTTGTGCTGTATAAAGCCGGTCACGATGTGATGAACAAGCTTGTACGCAAGATCTGGGATTCTCCGAACAGTTATCGTCACGTCGAATTGGGGGCTGATATTTCAGAGGAAGTTCAGCGCTACACCGGATGGACTGTGCCAGTCTGAGATAAACTCGTTGTTCCTTGTATTCAAGCAAACAATTTACCAGGAGAGGGTCTTATGCGAGGCCCTTTATAGTTAAGCTCCCGTCAAAAGTGCCGATAGTTTATCGTATGAAACTGAATCTTTCGGCTCTTTTCCTGTGTTTTTCTTTGCTTTCAGCGTGTACGTTGGACTTAAATATGCGTGAAGGCAGTTCGCAGAACAGCCTGAGGCCCGAAGAGGACGTCTTCACGGAAGTTCTTTCCATCGATTTCAGAGCCAAAGCGGATAACAGCGATATTTCCGAAATCTATATCAGTAAAGATCAGTCACAATTTGACTATGTCGCCAGCATTCCAGGTTACATTGACTTCTTTGCGGCAGATCCCAGTTCTCCGGGGAATGGTTATGCCGTAGTGGTGAAGTCCCCGGCATCCCCGGGGGCTTGGCCGGACAAGGTGCTTTGGTTTGTTTCGGCCAAAGCGGAGGCCAATCAATACGTCGCGGATCTTCCCGCAGGACTGGAATCATGCACTGTCTTCCCTCACAAATCCTTTATAAATCTTCATTGTTTGGATGCGGCTTATGAACCTGTCGCTTATCAGATCGACAAAGCCAGTGGGGAAGTGGCCCCGCTCTTACCGAGACTGGGATACTTGGATGACAGCAACTATCGTTATCAAATTAATTCTCCTGTCTTCCCGGGCAGTGCTGTGGATCTGATTGAGGTTCGCAAGATCGCTTTGGCAGATCCGTCTGACAGCAAATTGGTGGATCTTTTTGTTTACCTTGACGATGCCTACACAAAATTGCCCCTGAGCGGGGGGGATCTTACGGCGATAGCGGCAGCGAATGTCGGTAATGTTCGCATGGATATGGACAATTTATTGACGGTGTTTCTTTTTGATTCCATCACTCAGGACGTCAATCTTGTGATCGTGGACGTGACTAAGGCAGATCAACTTCTGCCGGTTCGGGTTTTGGCCGGGACAGGGACGGTGTTCACTGAAGGGGTGATGGATGGTTCTCTCATTTTGAATGTGAACTCAACCCTGAAGTCTTATCGGCTGGGGTCGGGATTAAGCACATTAAGCTATTCCAGCAATCAATATCACGGGATTGTTCAGGACCGTATGTACTATTTTGAACCCTGGGTCTTCGGTCAGCCGCAGTGGTTTGGCAGTTGTGACATTAGCGGAAGTTGTCAGACTGTTTTCACGGATGCGGCGGCCTATGAAATTTTGACTCTGGTCCGGAATGAACAGCAGAAGATTTATTTTGTGAATAAGACATCTCCGGAAGCAGACAGGGTCCTTGAGTCCACCGGTGGTTCGGCAGGTGGAAGTGTTGTCGAGACAAAACTTACTGAAAATCTCAAGTCGCACCCCATTCCTATCGCCAAGGTCAGTTCCATCCGCAAAGTGGGCAATTACCTAGAGGTCTACTATCAGGATCCCAACACAAATCAAAGAGCTTTTGCCATCCTGGATGCGGAAACCGAAAGTGTTTTGGACACCTTTGTGGACTATTGTTATGCCGCCACGGATGAAGAGAGAAAAGATTTCGTTTTAAAAAATCAGGGTATTCCGAGTTTTTTGTGGGTAGCCCGGCGCGCACGAATTGAATTCGCTTAATTTATGAGCTTCGATTTTCGGATGAGAAATCCATCCGATTCACACCAGTTGTTCGAGCAGCTTCTCGGTCTTGTGCCGCCGTGGTCAGTCACTAACGTCAACCTTGATACCGTAAATCGTCTCGTCGAGGTTGATGTCGAGTGGTCGAAAGGCCACGAGCCGGAGTGCCCCGAGTGCGGGCGATCGTGTTCGATCAAAGATCACCGCGAGGAGCGCAGGTGGCGGCATTTGGACACGATGCAATTTCAAACGATCATTCGCTCACGTGTACCAAGATCAGATTGCAAGGAGCATGGGGCGAAGACAATCAACGTCCCATGGGCTGGTCCGAACTCTCGCTTCACTCTGCTTTTTGAGAGGCTCGCGATTGACGTCATGATTGCCGCCAAGAGCCTCAAAGAGGCGGCAAGGCTTTTAGGGCTTTCGTGGGACCAGGTCCATCACATCCAAAAGCGCGCGGTCGAACGCGGTCTTGAGCGTCGCAAGCTTGATGAGATCAAACACGTCGGTATCGATGAGAAAAGTTTTTTGAAAGGTCACAAGTACGCCTCACTGATGACCGACATCGGTGGTGCACGCGTTCTAGATGTCGTCGAAGGCAGAACACTTGAGGCCACAGACTCACTCTGGCAGAAGCTTCCAGAGGAGACGAGATCCGGCATCGATGCTGTTGCGATGGATATGTGGGACGCCTTCATCACGTCAACAAAGACGAATGCGCCCCAAGCCGACATCGTGCACGACAAGTTCCACATCTCAAAATACTTGGGCGATGCGGTCGACAAAGTGAGGCGCCAAGAGCATCGGGCGTTTATGAAAGACGATGTCGAGACACTCAAAGGTGCGAAATATCTGTTTCTGAAAAACCCCGAGAACATGAGCGATGCCGAGACCTCTCGGTTCAACGAGCTTCGCATGGATAAACTTAAATCAGGGCGAGCGTGGTCGATGAAGGAGATGTTCTCGGAGTTTTGGAGCTACACGTATCAAGCTTCGGCGAGAAAGTTCTTCGACCGATGGTATTGGTGGGCGACGCACTCCAGGCTTAAACCGATGAGCGACGTCGCCAAGCTCATGCGCCGGCATCTCGACAACATCTTGACCTACTTACGCCACCACATCACCAACGCGATGATGGAGGGGTTCAACTCGAAGATCCAATCCATCAAAGCCAATGCTCGTGGCTTCAGAAACTTTGCCAACTACCGAATCGCGATCTTGTTCTACTGCGGAAAACTTGAACTCTACCCGGCGTAAGGGCACAAGAACCTCGGAAGAACCAAAAATCATAAATACCGCGAGCCCCTGAAGCCTGGTCTGAACTTCGTTGTGGCAAGTTTTGGCTGTGTTTAGTCAAAGTGTTTTGAAATGAGACAGACAGGCCTTATTCCATTTTTTCTCAACATTTGCCGTTAAGAATGATGGTACTGTATGAGGACTGTGTTTCCGGGGGGGGATGTATGCAGAATCAAAAGAAGATCTGGGGCAGTGTGATGGTCTTTGCTGTCCTGACAATTTGTACATTGACCTTTCAAAACTGTGCACCCAGCTCGACGGATTCGGCTTCGACGTCGTCAGACGGGACTACGGCCAACACAGATAATTCCAGCACGAGCACAAGTATCCTGACCTATCCCAACGCTGGCACACCTGTGACACTGATTCCTGGTCAAAGTATCACGCTTAAACTTACCAAGCCTTCGTACATGAGCAATGCTGCTGACTATCTTTGGATTGTGCCGTCGGACGATTATGCGTTGGCTTCGTACTATGGCCTGTTCACGGAGGTCGATGGTTATTTGTATGTGTCGCTGACGGTAAAGTCATCTTACGCCTCGGCGAAAAACATGCGCCTGTACATTTTAAATATCGCCTCAAACAGCTACGCCGACAAGACCGGACTGGGACTTAAGATTGATGCGTCAGCCTATGGTCAGCACTATTCCAGTGATATGGTTTCAGAGATGTGTGATGTCCGTGGAGGTTATGTTCCAACCTTCATTTTCGATAAAACCAAAGAGGCTGCCGATGCCCTCATCGTCTTTGACAACGGGGCGGGAGTGGGTTCGTTGGAGTGTAACTTTGGTGGAACCTCTGTGGACTGTCTGAGTACCAGCTCCTGGCCGTCGGATTGGGCTTCGCGCAGTCTGACGATCTCAGGCTATAATCGCTGCGGGGCCACGACCACCCGAACCTTCTGACGGATCAAGGTTCTAACGAACTCCTAGGATTCTTTTGCCAGTTTCATCCAGACGAATCTGAAATGTCTGTTGGGTGTTCATTTTGTCCTGCAGAAAGAGACAGAAGGGATGATTGGCAAACGCCGGCCCCTTTTGTTCAAAATAGGCCAGGGCTGGGGTGGAGGATTCCTGAGAGGTGTAAATCAGGGTTCCGTAACTCAGAACAGAGTCACCCATTTGTTGAACACCACATTGAAGTTGAAGAGCAAAAACCATACTGAGAATCATGGCGATGGTTATATCGCCGTTGAGTGCAGTCGTACAGTGGTTCATTGCGCGCTTGAAATTTTTAATGAGTTGTTAAAAAAACCGGCTCTGTTTTCAGAGCCGGTTTTTTTTATCTTTGGGATTTCAAGTAACCAACGATATCGATGTCCGGTGGAGTTGCAAGGCCGACTCCAGGAATAGGACCTGTGAGCTCGCTCAGAGAATAGTCCATGCGCGCGTCATAGCGGCGCTCCCACTGATTGCGCAACCACTGTTCGCGTTCGTACCATTGACGTTTGTTCGCATCGTCCTGACAGGAAGCCAGTTCCTGCGGGATTCGTGCGCCCCAGCGAAGTTCGATGCAGTGATACGGGTCAAAGCTCATGGCAAACAGTCTTTGGCGGGCGGCTTCCAGATTCAACATCACAGTGCGTCCGTTGGAAGTTGTGTAAGAGAACTGACAAGCCTGAGCTTTTTGCGCATAAACGTTGAACAGATCCTGGGCCAGGTTGCCACCGTTATAGCGGATAGAACGGTCCCGTTTTTTATAGCGCTCAATATTGGCTTTTGTCGAAGCCAGCAAATCCATGAAGGCCACTTTCAAGCGCGCGTCGCGTGAAGGGGTGGCATAGTTTTCCCATTCGCCTTCGGTGCCGAAGATATTCAGTGGCAGTCTTTCCGGGTGGGCCTTGGCAGAAACGCCCGAGGTGCGGGCCGCATCCACGGCATCCACGCGGTCTTTTAAGCTGACGCAGATGTCATCTGTCAGTTGAGCCATGTCTTTTAGGGGATCAATATGTGCTTCACCATCGGTCAGGGCCAGGCGAACGTAGTCATAGAAATTCACCTGTTGACCGTTAAAGATGAATTTCCCCTTGCTCCAGCCGGCAGAATCAGGATGAGTTCCATAGAACTGTTCCTGGCCATACAATGGCAATTCAGAGTTGCGGGCTGCCACGATTTTTCCACCGGCATAGGCACCCGAGGAATCCACTTTGGCGTCAACCAAAGTCAGAGGGCGGAAGTTTTTAAAGCCCGCGCCTTGATTGGGGTTGCTGCGCACGAATTTTGGAGTGAACATCCCCATCGTTAAAGAGTTGTCCGGATGGGCGTCGATATAGAAGATGCGACCATCGTCCGAGATTTTATAAATAATCGCGACGTGTCCGTTGGGATCATAAATCACCGTGCCCGGGCGGATGGCCTGGCGGTTGAGGCGAGTCGGGTAGAAGTCCGTGAACAGATCCGTATCTTCGTTGCCAGCCATACGCAAAGAGGCCGAGAAAGTCAGGCCTGGAACGATGTTGTTCAGAATTTCCAGCGCATTGGGGTAGGTGTTTTTGAAGACGCCGTTCTTGGTCAGAACGTCATAGCGCTTGGTCACCATATTTCCTTGCGGAGTGTAGCGCACGTCTTTGACTTTTTCGGTATTCAACGGACTGGGTTTGATCTCCGCAGAAACAGAGAACGGCAGACCGTTTTTCCATGCAAAATAGCCGCGCAGATAATAGGGAAGATCCGCACAGTCGGAGTAGTACTTCAATCCTGCGGGGTCGGTGCCATAATAAAGGTTCGCAGTGCTTTTAAGGCAGGTGTCGACCTTGCCGCACTCGCGACGCTCAACTGCGTCTCCAAGACGGGCGACGAACTGGCCGAACTGCTGCTCGTGAGCTTCTGTCCAGGCGGGCTGAGTGATACGCCACTGAGTTGCTGCGGCGTTGTTCTGGGCGTAGGCTCCGGAAGACAGAAGGAGCATGAGAGATAGACGTCCAACAAATTTCATATTTTTCTCCAGCTAATTAAAATCCGGAGGAGAGTAAACGATTTCCGGCTGAATTTCCCCTGTCAGGATTTTAGACAGTAGAAACTTCCCGTTCCCTCAAAATCAGCGCCAAAAAACGTCCCGAAAAGGTGCCTGGTTGTTTTTTCTGGCTACAACGCATCAGCCCCACGAGCTCTCCGGTCCCAACCTCAGGGTTAGAATTAAAGGTTCTGCTGCGGCGTAGCTAGAAAAAACAACCAGGCACCTTTCGCGGCCCAACTTGCTTTTTATTACCGATCTGGCATATTTGCTGGGTTTCACAACCGGAAAAATCAAATATTGAGGGTGCGTTTTGTGCCTGACAGGAGAAGATCATGATTATCGGTGTTCCTAAGGAGATTAAAATTTCAGAAAACCGTGTTGGTTTGACTGAAGCAGGTGTTCGCCAGTACGTGACTGAAGGTCACACGGTGATCGTTGAAAAAGATGCGGGCGTGGGCTCTGGCATCACCAACGAGCAGTACGAAAAAGCGGGCGCAAAAATCATCGACACCAAAAAAGAAGTGTACGCAAAAGCGGACATGATCCAAAAGGTGAAGGAACCACTTCCTGACGAATACGAACTGATGAGAGAAAATCAGATCCTTTACACTTATCTTCACTTGGCTGCTGAAGCGAAGCTGACGAAAGTTCTTTGCGAGCGCAAAGTAAAGGCGATTGCTTACGAAACCATCCAGTTGGACAACGGCTCTTTGCCATTGTTGACTCCAATGTCTGAAGTTGCCGGTCGTATGGCGACTCAAATCGGTGCTTTCTACTTGCAAAAAAATCACGGCGGTAAAGGCATCCTGATGGGTGGTGTTACTGGTGTTAAACCTGCCAAAGTAACCATCATCGGTGGTGGTGTTGTTGGTACGAACGCGGCGAAAATGGCTGTGGGCTTGGGCGCTTCCGTAACTATTCTTGATGTGAACACAGCACGTCTTGAGTATTTGGATGATATCTTCCAAGGCCGTTGCATGACTTTGTTCTCTAACGCAAAAAACATCGAAGATTCCGTAAAAGAATCTGACCTTGTTATCGGTGGCGTTCTGATCACGGGTCACAAGGCGCCAACTTTGGTTTCCAAAGAAATGGTTTCCAGCATGTCCAAAGGCTCCGTGGTTGTGGACGTTGCGGTTGACCAAGGTGGTTGTATCGAAACGTGCCGTCCGACTTCTCACACGAACCCAACTTATGAAGTTGACGGCGTGATTCACTATTGTGTTCCAAACATGCCAGGTGTTGTTCCTAGAACTTCCACTTATGCACTGACCAACGTGACTTTGAAATACGGCTCTATGATTGCTGCTATGGGCGTTGAAGACGCTGTGGCAAAATCCCCAGCTTTGTTGAAAGGTCTGAACACTTACGGTGGCCACGTGGTTTACGAGCCGGTAGCTCGCGACCTGCACATGGAATACAAGCCTTACAAAGCTTAATTCCGGCCAATTCTTTTTAAAAGAAGATCAAACCCGCATCTCACAAAGATGCGGGTTTTTTATTTTCCTGCGGCAGTCTGGGATTCGTCCCCCTCAATCCAGATATGCCCCCAGTCCTCGGTGCGCAGAAAAGGCAGACGATGCTGGCGGAGGCGTTTAAGGACCTGAGGGTGTGGGTGCTTGTAGCGGGCCCAGCGGGCCGAGCCGATGGCCAGGCGTACGTTCGGGAGGCTTGCGAGGAGCCTCTCCGAGGTGCTGGTGCGACTGCCATGGTGACCCAGGATTAAAACCCGGGATTTGCGCACCCAGGGACGCTGGCTCCACAGGGCTTCTTGCCGCTGGGGGGAGTCGCCAGGGATCAGAATATTTTGGTGCAGCAGAACATGGCTGCGAGCATTGCTGTCTTTTTCTTGCGTTGAGGACGTCCAGATTCTTAGTTCCGAAGCAGGGGAAAGGCAGGGGCTGATGTCTGCAAGTAAAGATTTTTTGTATTTGGATGTCTTCCCGACAGGGGGCAATGCCAGGCAGCGCCGGGGCAGTGTCCGGTCCAAAGCGGGTTTGGCAAGAGCGCCGATGTGATCCCAATCCCAGTGCGATAAATGGATCTCGTTATCTTTGTTGCCGCAAATCTGTCGCAGCCTTTTCCAGGGGAAGAATTCACCACCCATGTCAAAGTGCTGGCAGCGTTCCGGCGTGATTTGCGTCAGCCACTGACCTTGTCCGACATTCCAAATCACGAAGTAGGGCCGCGTGAAAAAGTCCTGCACAGGTGTGGCGCTGAGAGTGATCAGAATAAATATCAAAAGGCTCACCGGGAGTCCCGCCCTTGCCAGAGGCGCAAACGCAGAAAATGCATGAAGACGTGCCAGAATAAAATCCACAACCACAAAATTTCAATCCGGGGCAGGGTTCCTTTATTCAGGAGGATGGGCTCTGCGAGGATTGCCAGGGAATCTTTGAAAAACAACATGAGATGATCAAAGGTCCCCACCAGTGCTGGAATCAGCGTGGCCAAAAAAGCCAGGGGCAGCAGCAGATAAGAAACCACCGGGGCCAGAATCAGGTTGTACACCAAACTTAAAGGATGAAGGCTTCCCAGCCCCCACAAAGGGGCGCACATAAACAGGAAGATGCAAATTTGCGACAGAAAAACCCGCCCCACTCCTGTGCGAACCCGCAGTAAAGAAGGCCAGCACAACGCCAGGGCCGCGCACCAGCTCATCACGAGCGACAAAGAATTCCACCAGTCCGGAAATAAAATCAGCGCCAGAAGTCCTGTGATCAAGACCGTCAAATCCGCCGGAAAACACCAGCGGCGATGTTGTAAAAAACTGCGCGTGAAAAGCCCCAGCAGGGCGCGCACGGCGGGCGCCTGCCAACCCACCGCAAGAGAATACAGCGCCAGAAAGATGAATCTTACAAAGAGTGGAATTCGCAGAGTGCCTAAGAGTTCATCAAGCAAAATCAGGTGAGATCCGGAAATAACAAAGATGTGAATCAGTGAAGTTCGCTGCAAATTTTTTTGCAATTCAGGGTCTGTGATTTTTTCTCCACATAGAAGTGAAGAAAGCGATTGCTGTTCCAGTGAATTCTTCGGCAGAAGTCGAACACACTTTTGTTGAAAACTCTGCGACAGATGTGACGTGTTAATCAGCAAAGTGGGTGGACAAGCGATGCTTAAGCAAAAAGCAAGGGTGGCAAGAATGATCATGGTTCCAGGCACTTAGCAAATTTCATAACGCGCTGGATTTCTAAAATAGTCTGTCATTGGGTCCGTGCGTCTTCGGAGGCCGGATTTTAAGATCTGAAATTCAAACGCATAATTACACAGCATTAATGTGGTTTATTTTAATAAAAACATATACTTATGCTGTGCTTACGTTTCAAGCAAATCGCTGAAACCCTTGAAAATAAATAGGTCTAAGGTCTAGGATTACAATAACTCAACATTTTATGTGGATAACTCCTGCTTGTTTGCACTTCTCAAGGCGTGTCATACTAAGAAAAGATCAAGAGGTGTCGAGAGATGAAGCAACTTAGACTATTAGCAGCAACGGTCCTTTTAAGCCTGCCTTTGGTGTCCACAGCAAAGACGGTGGATGCAAGCTCCAAGACAAAAAATCGCGACTTGGCTCAGGAAGCTCTTCTGGTGGAGCTGACAGGGAAAGACCTTTCGAAAGAAAGTGACATCACTCTGTATGCTGAAATGGTAAGCGCTTATGACGGCAATGATGAAATCGCTTTAAAAAGCCGTTTGCAAAGCCTTCTTAGTCGATTCCCTCAAAGTGCCTATGCTGACAATGCTCTGTTCTTAGCAGGGCGTATGGCCGTGGATAACGCCAACTATGCCCAGGCGATCAAGTACTTCTCTCAGATTGAAAAGCAGTATCCTCGAAGTAACAAAGTCGCGGCGGCCAAGTATGCCAAGGCTATGACCTACAAGAAAATGAATCTGCCGGAATTTGCACGCAAGGCGCTGGCAGAAGTGCGCGCGAAATACCCGGGCAGCCCAGAATCGTTCCGCGCGGACGCTGAGCTGAAAGTTCTGAAGTAATTCTCACGGCAAGGATGCAAGAGTGATGAACAAGAAGTTCTCTTTAATGATGGCACTGATCCTGACGGCGCTTGTGGCGAAAGCTCAGGACAATCCCCCGGATGCAACCTGGGAGTCAGATCCTTTGGACGTTCTGGAAAGTCAGCAAAAAGAAGCAGTGGAACCCACTGTGCCTGAGTTCCAGGAAATTCCCGAGGACGGTGCGGCCGCTCCTGCGCCTCCAGCCCCCGAAGTGGCGGCGCCTGAAGATAGTTTTGAAGAAGTGTCTCCGGGGACTCCGGCCGAGGTGGCACCACCGCCAGCGGCCACTGTCGAGTCCTCTCCAGCCCCGGTTCCGAGTCTTGAAGCGACCTCTGTTGGGTCTGAGCCGGATTACTCGCGTGAGGCGGAATTCCATCGTATTTACAAGAGCTACAATGAGCAGCCGACGTCTGTTGAGCTTTGGGAAAAAGCTGTGGGGGCCCGTGAATCTGAAATTTACCAGGTTCAAAAGGGCGACACGCTGTGGGGAATTTCCACCACCTTCTTTGGTGATCCGAACTTCTGGCCTAAAATTTGGTCTTTGAACAACGGCGCCATCGCCAATCCGCATGAGATCGACCCGTTGATGAACATTCAATTCTTCCCGGGGACGGCCGATGAAGCGCCGACGCTGGATCTTGCAGACGCAGGCGCGGTGGCGAAGGATGTCACGGCTCCGGCGGCCGTCACGGATGTCAGTAAGTCTGCGGCCGGAGCCAGCATTCCGCGCCCTAAGAAAAGAGCGCCTCTGCTGAAAAGTCTTCCGGACAGTCTTCCGCAGTACCGCATGGGAGTTTTGAAGGATGCCAAGGTGGAGCTTCAGGTGGAGCTTCCCAAGAACCAATTCCCGACAGCGCCGGAATATTTGGAGTACTACATGACAGACGCTCCGATTGCGGGAGTGGGGCGTGTGACTTCGACGGAAATGGACATGAAAACCGCCGGTGAGTACCAGTTCATCTATGTGCAGTTGGACGACGCCAGTAGCAAGGAATTTGTCGCGCAGAAAAATCTGACGAAAGTGGCTGACCCGCAGGTGAAAAACCGCGAAGGTCAAATGGTGGAACTGCAAGGGCAGATCGAGATTCTTGAAAAAGTAAATGATCAGCAAAACATCTATCGTGCGATCGTGAAAAAATCCCTGCAGCCGATCGAAGTCGGGGCGTTGTTGACGCCCGGACGCCTGCCGATGATCGACCCGTCTTCTTCGGATTTGACCTCGGGGGTGGGAGCTAAAATTATCGGTGGTCAGTTTGATCGTAAGCGCAATATCTTTGGTAACAACACATTGGTGTTCTTGGATGGCGGTTCGGGGCAGGGTCTGCAGGAAGGTCAGTCTTTGGCGATTTTTGCCGACGAACGTGTGCGTAACAAGAAGAGCCAGGCCGTCATGAATGATCGGGTGATCGGAACGGTGAAGATTGTGCGTGTGTCTCCGAACTTTGCCACCGGATATGTGGTGAAAGCCTCTGACAATGTGGTTGTCGGGGATTATGTTGGAAGGCCTGTCACCCAGGCGATGAATTCCACTCCGGTGGTTGAAGCTCCGGCCAAAGTGGATTCGGACTTTGAAAAAGAATTTGATGAAATGCCAGCAGACACTCCGGAGGCCACACCGGCGCCGGAGACCGGATCTGAAGATTCTGATTTGGACTTTTAAGGACATCACAAAGGGCTCTGCAGATTGCAGGGCCCTTTGTGTATGAACGATCTTTATTCTTTATCACAGATTATTAAGAACCATCCGGCCTATGCTGTGGCCCGGGATGAAATCCACCTGATGTATCAGATGCTGGCGCGGGAGGGGCGTTTGCAGGCCCCCGAAGTGATGGTGGCAGTTCGCGATCGATGGCCCGAGTTGCATGAAGCTCTGCTGAAGAATCATTCCTTATTTAAAAGACATTGCGAAGAAACCTTGAAGCTTCAGATGCAGGGGGTGCAGTTCGTGGTTTATGGTGAAGTGCTGTATCCCTCTATGTGTTATCGCATGTCGGATCCGCCGTTAACTTTGAGTTATATCGGCGCCCCGGCATGGCTGAATGAAAGGACTCTTTCCGTCGTGGGGAGCCGGGAGCCTGCGGCGGATTCCTTGTTGTGGATGGAAAAAGAACTGGCAGCATTTTGTGACCAGGTGAAGCCTTGCATAGTCAGTGGTGGGGCGCGGGGAGTGGATCAAAAGGCTCACAGTGTGGCCCTGCGCAAAGGATGCACCACGGTCATTGTGCTGCCGTCAGGATTGGGTGAAATTTATCCGTCGTCTTTACGCGAGTGGATGTCTCTTGTGACAGAGCAGGGTGGCTGCTTCTTAAGTGAATATGACCATCAGCAAAGAATGCACAAGCATCTCTTCCATCATCGCAATCGCCTGATTGCCGCCCTAGGACAGGCAAGCTTGTTGGTAGAGGCCAGACGACGAAGTGGAACTCTGATCACTGCGTCCCAAGCGCTGCAGTTGGGGAGACCGGTGTGGGTTGTTCCAGGGCATCCTTTGGATCCGCACTTTTTGGGCGGTTTGGATTTGTTGTTGGACGGTGCGCAGATGGTCCGCGATGCTCAAGATTTACTCATGTTTTTCGGCGCAGAAAATAATGAGGCACAAATGTCCCCAGTAGGGGTAGCAGCATTATAGAATCATCGCACTACCTGTAGTGGGTATCATAAGTTATGAAAATGCTTGGGAAAAAAATGAAAGCTTGTGAAAAAACCTTTTGCAAGCTCTGCATATTGCCCCTACCATTTGAGTTAAGGGAGGGGCGATGTGGTCAGGGACGACCGTGGTAGTAAGGATGCTACTGCATCGCTCTATTTTTAGTCGGCACACCTTGTTCTAGCTTAGTTCCAATTTCTTCTTAAAGTTTCCGCACCTAAAATTGCAAAGATCACATTCGGTGTCCAAATCGCCAATGCCGCTGGCAGTGTGCCGCTGCGAGCGGCCCCTTCGGCGGCGACATACAAAATCCAATAGAAGATGATGATACCAATACACATGATCATGCCACCGGCTTTGGCGGCTCGACGATTTGTCGTGGTGCCCAGGCCTACACCTATCATCGCAAAGACAATGCACAGAACAGAGATCGCCCAGCGCTTGTGATATTCAGTTTGCAGAGTGCGCAGCAGCTCTTGGTCCTCGATGTTTTCCTTCAGGCGATTGCGAACCTCCTGCAGAGTCAAAGAGGGCGGGGATTTGGCTTTTTCTTCCAGATTCAAAGGTTCTGAAAAGCGCACGTCATAGTTGTCAAAGCTGATTTTGGTGTGGGTTTGGGCCTGACGGTGAATTTCGCCCTGATTCAGGCGCAGCAGGATTTCATGTCCCGGGCGTTCGGGATCAGGAACGATCTCTCCTGCCTTGGCGATAATAGTCAGCGGGACGTCGCCACTTTTTTCGTCGTAGATGAAGACTTTCTTCAACAGGCCCTTGTCGGTGTTCACCTCGTTGGCATAGATGACCATGTCAAAGAACCCCTCTGAAAAGGTGCCCTCTTTAATCACGGCCGCCGCTTTGGTGTTGGCCAAGCGAGAGTACAGCACCTCGAACTGACGATTTCCCCAAGGGGCGATGTTAAAGGACATTTGGGCCGAGATAATGCCCACTAAAGTTGCCAGTATCAGAGCAGGAAGAAGCAAGGTGCCCATGGGAAGACCGCTGGCTTTCATGGCGACTATTTCAGAGTCCTGACTAAGACGGCCATAAGTTAAAAGCACCGAAAACAGCAAGGCCATGGGGAATAGGATTGGCAGCATCGAGATGACGACATAGCCAATGATCTCGGCAATGGTTTTCAGGGCCACGCCATGCACCAGCGCAAACTCGGTCAGACGCAACACCTGAAACATGAGGATGATTGATATAAATACCAAAAGCCCCAAAATAAAACTAGGAAGCATTTCAAAGAAGATGTACTGCGCGGCTTTTTTTCCGTTAAAGATGCTCAAAAGTGGTCTCCGTGTTGTCCCTATTCTAGACTGCCCCAAGGACGACGTCATCGCGTCCATTGTCCAGAAGAAGCCTTATTGACCCTTTAGAATCCTTATCTGACAATAGGGACATGAACAAGATTCTTTTGGTTTATGAGGATTATGCGGACCTGATGTCGGTTGAAGGCACTTTAAAAAAAGTGGGATTCGACGTGATAGGTCTTACCAGCGAATATTCCGTGGCAGAACAAATGCTGGCATTCAATCCGGATCTTGTTGTTGGTGCCGGTAAGGGCGCCAAGGTCAGCTCTTTGGGGGTTGGTAAGCGCCTCAAAGAAATGGCCCGCTGGCAGGGGAAGTCCCTTCTGATCTTCCCTGCGAACTTCAAGCCGAACCCACAGGATCTGATCAAGATCCGTGTGGACATGGTTTTGGAGTCCCCGGTTCCGCCCTTACGCCTGGTGCAGGTGATCGGGCGCATGTTGGGGCATGATGAAGCCTTATTGTTGGATCGTCTGAACAAGGCGATGCATGTGGAAAGCCCGCAGAAGTCAGCCACGACTGTTTCTGGTAAGTACTCCCCGGAAGGGGAAGCAATCTATGTCAAAGGCACAACCCCGGAAGAGTCTGCCGACAGTGCTTCTTTGCGCACTGAAAGAGTTCATGAGGATTCTGAAGAAGGGGCATTAAGTAGCGAAGAGCAGGGCGAAAAGATCGCCTTCCGCTTTGGTGATCGGATGCAGGCGGCGGACTCTGAACGGTCTGTTGCCGAATCTTCCGAAAGTGCTTTTCCTGATGTGGATATGAAGGCCTTCGAACGAGAACTGTTCGGGGGCGGTGTGCCCGAGGTGGAAAGAGTAGAGGAAACAACACCTCAAGTGGTGGATGAGGTTTTATCAAACCCGTCTTCGGAAGTCGAAGAAAGCCTGGCAGAAGTCAGCGTGAGGGCGCTGGAAAGTCTGAAGAAAGCTGAAAGTGGTCTGTCAGAGAAGATCAATAAATATGCAAAAATGGTTGAAGATGTGAAGGTCGCTCCGAAAAGCACGGTGTCACGAGTTGAAGCGCGTCGTCGCCAGAAGACATTGGAAGAGTCTTGGGATAGGGAAAATATTAGTGAAATTGATAGGTTAAGACAGGAATTCACAAAAGCCCTCTTTAAAAAGTAATTGATCCTCGTCGGCCTTGACGATAGAGTTTTCGGGATCACATTTAGTTTAGATAATGGAGGCCATTCATGGGCACATTTACAAAGGCAGTTACCGATACATCTTTTGACGCTGAAGTTCTTAACTCTACAACGCCGGTCCTTGTTGATTTCTGGGCTGAGTGGTGTGGACCTTGCCGTGCCTTGGCTCCAAAGTTGGAAGAAGTGGCTCAAGAGTTGGGTGCGAAAGTAAAGATTGTAAAAGTGAACGTGGATGAAAATCCAAGTGTTCCTGGCAAATACGGCATCCGCGGTATTCCTGCGATGTTGTTGTTCAAAGGTGGCAGCGAAGTAGGGCAATTGGTAGGCAACCACCCTAAAGACGCCATCCTTGAGTTCTTGAACAAGAACGTTTAGTTCGTTACTTCAAGCAAGAGATGAAATTTTGCAAAGAGACCTCACCTGAGGTCTCTTTTTTTATTTCTTATGTTCTTGTTTAGTAACATGAGAAGTTTGTAAGGATTGCGTTCTCAGCGGGCAAAAATTTCTTTGAATTGGACATTAGTTAGTACCTTTAATATGATTTCGCTGTATCTTTTTGAGGCAATTGAGGACGTGATGCAGTTAGATTCTTTGTTAGATGGCAATCTTGATGAAATTTTGAGCCAAGAGTTCAAAACAATCTCTGAGGATATCTGTCGTATGTTGGCGACAGAGGGGAAGGCTATCGTCCCATATTTGCCGGGGTTGCCTTACTTTTCCAACTTGCCTACGGCAGGTAAAAAACAAGTTGTCGAGACATTGCGTTTTTACCAGGAGCTTTGCCATTCTCAATTGGCCGAAGGCTATCGCATCAATGACAGCTTGTCTTTCACCTGGCGTGCGTTCCGTCGACTGGGGCTTGTTCCCCGTGCAGATTTGTTCAGCCACATAACGGATGAAGACATTGTGGAGATATATTCCACAGACCACATTCAGCTTTTCAGAAATTTTGCATTCTTTGATTTCTGCTCTTACACATTGGAAGAACTGCACACCAATGAGTGGTGGGCGTTGTTTGCAAGGGATGAAGAGATCACCACGCGCATTATTCAAGAGGCGGGGAAAGTCTTTAGTGGCGAAGTTCAGGAAACCTTTGCACCGGACATTCCCAAGCACGTCTTGCGTGAGATCCGCTCAGCAGACCGCTTGTCTCAGACGATGGAAATTCGCCGAATGAGTCCACTGTATCGAAATAAAAAGGTGGCAGCGGTGATTGTTCTCGAAAAAGTCGAAATGTTACAAAACTGAAAACTCAAAATAATTTCAACTTCTCAAATTCAAACGTACTGGTTTGGTAAACACCATCAAGTTAACTACAGAGATTCCGAAAGAACACCCCATGCAAGGAGAAGTGCATGGGGAATTTCAAATACCATTTGTTTAATCCCAGAGAGTTAAACTCTGAAACGGCACAGCTGAGCAATAAGATCTATGAGGCTTGGTGTGCCGTCTACAGTGAGGTTTTGGGATCTGTGAACGAGCCGCTGAATGCGGACGACTTTCATCGCAACGATATCATAGTGTGTATTACGGACGGGGATCGCGACGATCGGGTTGTGGGTTTTCATCTGTACAGTGTGTTTGATCTGCGCTCCAGGGCGCATCTGGATCATCACTATATGAAGGCGTACAACGACCTGATCCTGGCGCAGTTCCGTGCGCGTGGGATCAACACTCTGATGAGCATGGAGTACCTGACGGTGCTGCCGGAATACCGTTCCCGCAACTCGGATGTGAACTGGTCCGAGATAATTATTGCACTGGGAAGTCGGGTGATGGATGCCTCGCCCTGGGATTGCCTGGTCGGAACAGGTCGAAAAGATCTGAATGTCCGCCGCAAATCCGGCAAAAGTGGGACAGAGTTTTTTGGATATGTTCGCAAGATGAACTACGAGTGCGAAGTGCTGATGACCCAGAAGGGGCGAGTGACTCCTTTGGCTGATCCCAAAATGGCTGCCCTGACCGATCAACTGTGGGCGGAGAAGAACTGCCACATTCCTTTCCTGAATCAAGAAATCAAGTCCAACAAAAAAGCGGCTTAATCGCTGCGGAAGAGGCCTGTTATGAAATTGAATGTTTCCGATGAGCTCAATTCCCTGATGCAAGAGTGCAAAAATAAAATCGATAACTTCCCGTGGAGCGACCGGGCCTGTTATTCGGCCTGGGTGGCGCAGACTTACTACTTTGTCAGTCACTCCACGCGCTTGCTGGCTCTGTCAGCGGCCCGCACGCCCTTGGAAGCACAGGAATATCATGTGCGCTTCCTGGCTCACACCGCTGAGGAAAAAGGCCATGAGAAGCTTCTGGTGAATGATATGAAGGGTTTGGGCAGTAAGATGTCTGATTGGCCCGAGATGTCAGCGGCCTCGGCGATGTATCAAACCCAGTACTATCATATTGAGCACTCTTCACCGATGGCGTTCTTTGGTTACATCCTGGCTTTGGAGGCGCTGGCCGCACGCTTTGGCGGTGAGATTGGGAAGAAAGTGGAAGCCAGTTTCGGACCTAAAGCGGCCCATTTTCTGCGGGTCCATGCAGAGGAGGATATTGGTCACGTGGAAGAGGCTATGGAGAAGATCAATCATCTGCCGCCGGATCAGCAACAGCTGGTTTTAAGCAATCTGCGCCAGTCCCTGACATATTATATTCAGATGTTGGATGAATGTGTGGCTTACGGGCGCAGCCGGGCTCGTTCGGCGGCGTAAATGGATTTTTAAAAATAAAAAAAAGCCCTTCTTTTCTGATCTGTCCCCCAAGCGGAGGCAGATTCTTCGGGAAGGGCTTTTTAGATTCCAACATCAGAGGTTGGGGGATCTATTTTACTGTCGCTGTGTAGATATCGCAGATATTGCCCTGGAGCAAAGAGCCGCCACGGTAGATGGTGGCATCCAGTACATTTTCGCCTTTCAGGGCCTCTTGGCGGATCCTTTCGCAATCACTTTCGTAGTTCTTGCAGATACCAGCATCGTCTTTGTTTTCACAAACCCAGAAAAGACTTTTCACTTTTTGGCCGATGATTTTTACGTTCTCAAGCTCGGAGTGCAGTTCAACGCTGCAGATGATTTTGGCGCGACCGTTGTTGTCGATCTCGCTGGACCAGCTGTAGGTGAATTTTTTGTATTCCAATTCAAAAGCGCGTTTGGAGGCGATGTCCTTCTTGCGGGCATCGATGCTTTCTATGAACTTCTCGCAGCGTTCGCCCAGCTCCTGAGTTGTGCCCTTGCGCGACCACTGCAGCACGCGTTTGGAGGGTTTTCCGAAGATACAGCGGTCGCCAGTCTCGTTACAGCCAACGCCGGTATAGTAAGGGGCCGCATGCGCGATGCTTCCCAACATCAACAATGAAAGTAGTGCTGCTATTTTCTTTTTCATAAAGTGTTTTGTTCGAAAGTTTTTCTGGGAACTATCCCCCAAAAAGCTTGCGATCTCCTTATGCTAGACTGCTTTGCGAAACTTATTCCAATCTGACGGGTGGTTTAAAGCGAGATTAGCCCATCTATGATGTATAAATTCCTGCAAAAGGGACGAGCTTGGGCGTCTGTCAAACATCTGAACAGCCGCGAAGGACACAGCCCCCAGGGAGCTCCTGAGGGCTGTGCATGGATCAACATTTATCGATTTTTTAGAACGCGGCGATGCGCTGGTGAGTTGTTTCAGAGCTGTTCATCTTCGCATACAGTTCACCATAGTTTTTCATGACGCGAGAATTGTATTCCGCAGGCTTGACGTTCTTTGCCAGAAGACGGCGCACATTCGTGGGTCCCATGTTATAGGCGCTGACATACTTCATGGCCTTGTTGTTGAACTTGCCACGCAGATAGTTCATGTACGCCAGACCAATCTTGATGTTGGCTCCAGGGCTTTGCAATGTCTTTTTGCCATTCCAGGGAAGATCAAATTTTTTAGCGATCCATTCAGCCGTATCGGGCTTGATCTGCATCAGACCGATCTCACCGTGGCGGCCGACTACCAGTGGATTGAATTTACTTTCCGTTTTAATTACAGCCAGGACGAACACCGGGTCCAATTTATATTTGGCACTTTCGGCAATCACCGTGCGGGCAATGGCGCGGGCCTGGTATTTGAATTTTGGTGGAAGCTGGCTTTGAACCTTTTGATAGATGGCTTCATTTAACGCCTGTTGGCCTTCCAGTGCCTGAGCGTCGCTGCCAGTATAATCGCGACCCAGAAGCTCTTTGGCGTGAGCGATGCGGGAGGCTTCGTTCACGCTTTCTATAGCAGGCACTTCATGGTGCCAGCTGGAGAAAGAGAAGTTGTTAAATAGAACCGACGTGAGCGAAGCGGTGACAAAGGCGATTCCGATTTTGAGATGTTTCGTTTTCATATCCGCGTCCTCCTGTTACAGAGGAATAGTTCAAGGGTCGTGCCGAAAAGCTAAGTGCATGGAATGAATCAAGTCTTGGAATGAATCAGGTGTCAGGTGCGATGAATTTGAAATGGCAACGGGGGGTGTCAATCAAAGTATGAACACTGTCTGATCAGTGGTTAGTCGATATGGGATGAATTCCCGCTCTGAGACAATCGGGATAAGACACCGCAAATTGCGATGAAACCAAGGATAAAAAGGCTTGATTGAGGAAATAAAAAAAGCGCTGAGTTGTCGGCTCAGCGCTTGATGATTTGCATCTAAAAACGATTCTAGAACAGATAGCGGCGGTACGCCACGCTCGATATCAGACCCAGCCCGGCCATGGTGGTCAGCATGCTAGATCCCCCATAGGACAGCAGTGGCAGCGGAACCCCCACGATGGGAAGTAAACCGATAACCATTCCGATGTTCACAAACATATGCCAGAAGATGTAACACAGAACTCCGACGGTCAGAAGAGCTCCGAATTTATCCCGGGCATTGGAGGCAATGCGGATTCCGGTGATGAACAAGAAGCAGAACAAACCAATCACCGCGATCGAGCCGACAAAGCCGTGCTCTTCGCTCAGTACAGAATAAATAAAGTCGGTGTGACGCTCAGGCAGGAATTCCAGTTGGGACTGAGTCCCTTTCATAAAGCCTTTTCCGAAGAAGCGGCCCGAACCCACGGCAATCTTGGATTGGATGCTGTTATATCCGGTTCCGCGCGGATCGCTGGTCGGGGACAGGAACGTCAACACGCGGTTCTTCTGATAATCGTGCAGAACAAACTTCCAGGCAATCGGAATGGCAATAATGCCCAAAGCGATGATTGTGGCCAGGATGGATTTTCGGATCTTCGCAAAAATCATCATGGATCCACCGATGGCTGCCAGCATCATCGCCGTCCCCAAGTCGGGCTGTTCAACGACCAAACCAAAAGGGATCAGCAGGGCAATCAATGGCAGGGCCAATTCTTTTAATCCCATACCGCTGCCAAAGGTCGAACGGGTGGAAAGGATTTTGGCCATAACCATAATCAATGCCAGTTTCATGGTTTCTGACGGTTGGTAGCGGAAGAATCCCAGATCAATCCAGCGTTGCGCCCCCAAAGCAACCTTACCGAAGAAGGTCACGTAAAGAATGGCCCCCAGATTCAGGAAGTAGGCGATGGCGGCAATTCGCATCACGACGGAATAATCAACGATAGTCACGACCAGGAAGACCGTCCAGCCGACGATCAGCCACATGATTTGTGAAATAAACAGCGAAGCCACATCCTGAGTCGTCGGACCGTGGGTGGCGCTCCAAAGATTGATCAGGCCAATCACGTTCAAAGCCAGAATGACGATGATCAGGTTGATATCTAACTTTTTGAAGAGAGTTCTTTCTTCTACATGCAAAGAGGTAAACACTCTTATTCTCCTTCAACAGTTTCTGGCGCAGCCACCGGAGCCTGTGCTCGTTTGCCGCCCTTGGCTTTTAATGCCGCTTCGATCACCTCAGGGTGATATTTTTGGAAATAGGCCTGAACAATATCGCGAACAATCGGTGCGGCCCCGGTGCTTCCGTGACAGGAGTGCTCCGCCAAAGCCGCAATGGTAATTTCCGGGTTGTCTGCCGGTGCAAACGCAATGTACCAGCCGTGGTGACGCATATGGATCGGACGCCCTTCGCATTTTGCATAGATCTGGTCGGCCGAGAAGCCCATGACCTGGGCCGTACCGGTTTTACCCGCCATCTGCACGCCAGGAACTTTCCAGTGCTTTGCTGTTCCGCGATCACCGTTGGCCACGCGTCTGAGGCCTTCTTTGACGGTCTTAAAGGTCTCTGGCGAAATGTGCACACCATTGGGTTGGGTCTGTTGCAGATCACGAACCACCTGCGGGAAGTTTTCACGCAGAACTTTCCCGTCCTGATCTATGATTTTTCTGAGCAGGAAGGGTTTAACCACCTTTCCTTCTGTGCCGATAGCATTGTAAGCAATCGCCATGGAAAGTGGGGTGACGTTCACAAAGCCCTGACCAATCGCCGTGGAAAGGTTTTCCCCGGGTTGCCATTCTTCACCAACAGTGGCCTTCTTCCATGCTGAATTCGGCATGGTGCCGGACACTTCACGGGAAAGCTCAATGCCGGTTTTCTGTCCGATACCCAATAGACTGATGTAGTCGAACATCTTATCAACACCCAGCGCGATACCCATCTTATAGAAAAACACGTTCGAAGATCTTTCCAGAGCTTCAAAGATTGTGATGTTGCCGTGACCGCCTTTTAAGTGGTCATGGTAAGGACGACGGCCAAAGTAAAACACACCCGGTGCGGAAACAATCGTGGTCGGGGTGATCACTTTTTCCTGCAGTGCTGGAACCGCCACCAAAGGTTTGAACGTCGATCCCGGAGCGTTGTGATCCTGGATAACTTTATTACGCAAAGGTTTGAACGGGTCGTTGATCAGTTTGGACCACGTCTGGGCGGAGATACCGGTTGAGAACTCATTGGGATCAAAGGATGGAGTGCTGACCCAGGCCAGGATCTCTCCATTGGTTTTCATGGCCACGACGGCACCGATACGATTTAAGTTCATGAACGACTTAAAGGCCGCTTCCTGGATATCACGGTCAATCGTCAGAATGGCATTGTTCCCGTGAACCGGGATCATGTCTTTGATCTGCTCGCCGTAAATATTCGGAGTTTGAGTCACAGCCTCACGACCGTGGGCATCGACCTGAATAAAGCTGACGCCGTCAGATCCCCGGATGTCTTTTTCCAGAGTTTCTTCCAGTCCGCTTTTCCCGATAATGTCGCCCTGATCAAACTTCAGTACACCTTTGTATTGCTCATTCAGAATTGGCAACTGGCGTTTGGAGATCTCTCCCACATAACCAAAGAGCTGGGCTCCGTTTTCACGCAAAGGATAGAAACGCACGATGGATTCACGAATCTCCAGCCCCGGGGTGTCCAGGCGCATGCGCTTCAGACGGAAGACCTCTTCGCGGCTGAGATTTTCTTTCAGACGAATTTGCGCAAACGGACCGTTCTGGCGGCGGCTTTTTTGAACCTTCAAAACGACTTTTTCAGGTTCCATGCTCAAAACCGGGCCGACGGTTTTTGCCAGCTCATCCAGGTTCTCAATATACTGAGGCGACAAGATGGCCTCAAAGCCCGGCAGATTTTCCACCAGCACTTTGCCGTCACGATCCAGCATCAGTCCGCGGGGAGCGGTGATTTTGTTTTGTTTGATACGGTTTTTCTCAGAGAACTCGCGCAGCTCATTTCCAGAAATAATCTGCAGATACCACAGGCGCATTGTGAAAATGGTCAGGGCAAAACCGATAGCGATATAAAAGATCTTATACCGGCTCTGATACTCTTTTGCCTCGTCCGGATTACTGACGTAGGTACTCATAGTTCCAATCCTCCGGGCTCATGCATTAATTCGTCCTGTGTGATCTTGTCGATCTTGGCCAGCAGCCAGTACATCGGGAACGCGAAAGAAGGAGTCAGAACAATTTGTACCAGTCGGTCTACAATCTCAAAGCTTGCAGGGTTCTTCTCTATCACCATCGAAGTAAAGAAATAAATCAGGTGATAAGCCACGGCAGAGAAGGCACACATAATCGTATAATATCCTGAGCCGGACCAAAAGACGCGTGTTTTGATTCCATAGACCAAGGTAAAGAGAATGATGAGACTGATCCACATCATCTTCAACGGCATGGCCGTAAATGTGAGCAAAATGAAGCCCATGGCGTAAATCGTGAAGATCGCCGGGAATGGTTTACGATAAAGGATCACATATACAATCAGATTCAGCCACAGCAGAGGGGAAGGGACATTCCCGAAAAGCTGAAACCAAAATGTGGTCTGAAAGCCGGCCAACAGCATCAGCACGGCAAAGAAAACCAAAAAATTCAGAAGGACGTTCCAGCGGATTTTCACTGTCTCTTCTCCTGAGGTTTAGGTGTGGCCACGGGAGCAGGGCTGGCCGCTGGAGCGGTGGGGGCTGGCGTGGGCGAGGCCACGGTTTCTGCAGAGGCACCGGATTCGGTGCCTTCGGCGGATTTAGGCGCATACTTATCGCCAAAGTCCTCGTTGTTTCCTTGAGAAATAATAAAGACCTCTTCCACTTTGTAAGGGTCCACAACCGGGCGCAGATCCACTTTCAAGGAGACACTAAAAGTCTTCTTTTCGACGGATTCAACCACAGCCACGGGGAAACCTTTAGGGAAGATGTTGTCCAGACCTCCGGTGACAACCAGGTCGCCTTCCTGTACATCTTCAGTTCTTTCCACGTATTTCAATTGCAGGGTGCTACTGTACTGGCTTTTGCCTTCGACAATCCCGTGGGCGCGGGTTCTTTGTACAATCCCGTCAACAACCGCATAGCGGTCAGTGATCAGCATGACATGGGAGGTGAAAGTGTCTGGCTTAAAGATATAACCCAGAACGCCGCCGGTGGTGATGACGGCCTGACCGGCCTTCAATCCGTCCTTAGTTCCCTTGTTGATGGTGATGGTGTTGTGGTCGATCACCAGATCACGTCCAATCACTTGTGCTGCGATCAGGGACATCTTGGTTTGTTCTTTGAATGCCAAAAGTCCGCGCAGGCGGTCGTTTTCGATCAAAAGCTCGTTCATTTTCTCCAGACGGGCCTGCAGCTCGTTGTTGGTGCTGGTCAATTGCTCGCTGTGCTTTTTAATGTTGATCAGATCCAGATACATGGCCGTGGTGCCTTTGACGCCGGAACTAAAGCCGTAGAAGGTCTCTGACACTGCACTTCCAAGAAGGCTGAAGGGCTTGGCCAACCAGTTGGATTCCTGCGGACGCTGCTGCATGTTGATAGAAATAAGCGGCAATGCCAAAACAATCCCTATCATCACAAGTTTCTTGAGATCAAAGTTGAAGAAATTCAAAACCGGTTCCTCTTTGTTGCAATATGGATGGGGACGGTTTTTTAGTGCGTCCCTGTCTAATATTTCCAACGCTAGTCAAAAGCTTCAGGGAATTCAACAATTTCCCCTTGAAAAAAAATAAAAATAGTTGGGTAATGAATCGGCGTTTTTGAAGTTCGTTTCAGGAAGGATGAAGTTATGAGCGACAGTATGGCAGATAAGTTGAAGAGAAAACTCTCCACAAAGAGCATCACGGCGATGGTGGTTTTCGGAGCTATCATTATGGTTTTTGTCTTCTTCGGCATGCCCGGCCAAATGGGTGCGGGAATTGGTTCCGTTGCGCGTGTGAATAACACGTTGATCTCTGTGGCGGACTTCCAAAATGAAGAAAACCGTATCCAACAGTATTACCAAAACCTGTTTGGAAGTCAGATGGACTTTAGCTCTCAGCGTCAACTTTTGCGCCAGCAAGCTTTGGAAAACCTGGTTCGCATGGAACTGGTGTCTCAAGCTGCTGAAAAGAACGGCATTCTGGCGACAGATGCAGAAGTTCGTGACTTTATCGTGAAGGACATCCCTTTCTTCCAGCAAAATGGTCAGTTCCAGAGAGAATTCTATTCCCGTTACTTGGAGTCCACACGTTCCACTCCAGGCAACTTTGAGAGCAAAGTGCGCAAGGATATTGCCAATGTGCGCGTGCGTTCTTTGTTTGAGCTGGTGACACAGCCAACGTCTGTGGAGTTGAAGAAGCTTCAGGACATCCGCGGTTCCAAAATCAATGTCACTTTTGTGAAGATTGATTCCGAAGCTGCCAGCAAAGCGATGACCAAAGAAAAAGCGGAAGCCGCCATTAAGGCTTTGGATGAAGCTTTGGTAAAGGGTGACGAAGCCGCAGTTAACGCGCAGTTGAAAGAACTGAAGGCGACGTGGGAGGAAACAGGTCTTGTTTCCTTGGATTCCGAGACATTCCCAAAGATCACAAGTTCTGTGGCAACGGAAGCGGTTTTTGAGCTGACAAAAGCTCAGCCTCTTTTGAAGCGCTTGGTTCGTGACGGCAATGCGAAATATGTATTGAAGTTGAAAGAATCAAAAATGGAAGAAGTGAAGACGGCCCTTGAACCAATGTCTGTTGAAATGCTTCAAAAACGCCGTGGCGACGGCATGTTTGAGGCCTGGATCAATCAGTTCCGTTCCAAGTCTCATGTGACTATGAACACTCAGGCGTTGCAGTTGAACTAAATGCTGCAATTCGTAAGAGAGATTCCCATTCGAATTGTCTTGCAAGAAACCCCGTCCTCTCGACGGGGTTTCTTATTTCATCTGGCGGCAGGGTTTTCGCGCCAGGATGGACAGCTTGATCCCTTGTCGGGGATGAGTGTGAACCTGATGCACGTCGATAGCTGGTTGGCCGAGGTGAAAGCTCGGGCCGAGCAGAATTCCTGTTCCGATTTGCATGGTTTGATGCAGGCAATCCGGTCAGAACTTTCAGGCAAAGCGACCTCTCAAGGGGCCCAGTTGTGCAGTCTGATGCTGCGGGAAGAGCGTGGCTGGAGTTTGTCCTGGAGTCAGGATGAGGATCCTGCCGGGATTCGATGGGCCTATTCTCACTATCTGGAGATGTTGCCTTTGACGGGGAATTTTGAGCTTCTGAGAGTGAGTTTAACCTGGCTTCGTCCGTCCTCTTGTGATGCGGATCTGCCGCATGAAGGCTTCAAGATCATGAAGTCGCTGCAAAACACATCGGGTTTGTCAGAGCTTCTGGAAAAGCTAAAGCCCTTTAAGGGGACGACACTGTCCTCGGGATGTCTGTTGGAGGACATTCGCATTCATCTTTGTTCTCAGGACATTCTTTTGACTTTGTAATACGGCCTTGGATCGCAGTGGTGCTCGGTCAGTTCAGATCACCAATGACAATGCAAGGCTCGGTGTCGATCTTTTAGACGCTCTTAGGGGCTTATCCGGGCCCTGGTGTTTTTTGGGTGGGCACTGGGTTTGCTTTGAAATATGTGGATTCCTTTAATTGAAGTCTACCAAACGAGGTTTGTATGAAACTGAAAGCATGGATTCTGGGAAGCGCCTTGGTGATGTCCGTTCAGGCCTTTGCGGAAAGCTACTGGGCTCCGGACCCTCGTCCACCGCGCTTTTGTTTGCAGAACTTCAATGCCTACGGCCCTATCTATGCCAAGGATATTGAAGGCCGCACCGAGCGCATGACCGGCTTACTACAGGCCATCCCCAAGTGTGAGGTGGTTCATTTGCAGGAAGTCTGGAACGAGCCGCAGATCAATCTGATCGAAAGAAATCTAAAAAGACAATACAGCATCAGTGCCCCGAACCGCGACTCTCGCATTGGTGTGATGTCCCTGGTTATGGGGGATATTAAGGGTACACAAACGCAGGCATTTGATGTGAACAACGAAGGCGGTGTTCTGGATTCCGTGCGCGAGGCTTTAAATGTGCGCAAGGCTTTTCATGTGGTGAAGGCCGGGTTCTTTGGGATTGATGAGGACTTTTATTTCATCAACACGCACTTGCATCCGTCGTCTCCGGCCGTGCGGGTGACACAGGTCTTGGATATTTTGAAGTGGCGCTTGCAGCATCAGGATATGAAAATGCTTCTGTCAGGTGATTTTAATGCCAATGTTGGCAGTCTGGAGCGGGCCTTGGTGCTGGCAACGTTAGGCACTCGCGATGCGATGGAAGACGCCATGGGCGGC
The DNA here is from genome assembly GCF_055397015.1 of Bdellovibrio sp. HAGR004. Taxonomy (NCBI): domain Bacteria; kingdom Pseudomonadati; phylum Bdellovibrionota; class Bdellovibrionia; order Bdellovibrionales; family Pseudobdellovibrionaceae; genus Bdellovibrio; species Bdellovibrio sp. HAGR004. The sequence continues at coordinate 1,444,431 of NZ_AP029176.1, forward strand.
TATCCCAAGAAGGGTTACTGTACTTATTGTGCAGGGAATCCACGGGGCTGGATGCTGACGGATCAGGTTTTTGACTATATCTTTTACTCCAATATCGGTGAATCCTCCACGACCTTGCGCGTGGAATCCGGTGAAGTGAACATGCGCGGGACCCAGCGCGAACCGCTTTCGGATCACTATGGTGTGCGTGTGCAATTCTCTGTAGACCCGAATCGTTCTTCCACGAACGAATTAGGATTGGAGCTTCGCAAATCCTATACTTTGCAGAATCTGGCAAAAGCAGAGCGTCTGCTTGCGCAGCAGGAGGAGCCTGAATTCCGTCCTTACGTGCAGCTGTTGAAGGAGCTGCAAAGTCAGCTTCAGGGGAAGTCCGGAGAGTTTTATCGTTACTTTGTAAACTTCCGCTAAATCAAGGTGAAGGGACGCGCGCATTGATCTTTTGCACGTCCTTGTTTAACCGGGATTTTTTTGAAATACCGAAAACACCGAAGTCTTCGATGATCGGCCGACCCACACGCTTGAAGGATTTCAGCGGGATGCCTTCCTGTTGAGCATAGAAGGCCAGGACGTCCGTGTTGCAGACGAACAGCTGAATCTCTCCGGTGTACAGCTTACGCAATCCCTGGGCGACACTTTGCACCTCCACTTTGCGGCTTTTGGGGGCCTTCAGGTAGCTTCCCAGAGGTTCCCCGTATTCGTAACCCAGAACATAACCGATACTGTAGTAGCGCAAGTCCTGAGGTGTTTCCCAGCGCAGCTGTGATAAATACTGGTTGCTGGCCAGTGTCCACAGAGCTTCTTCTGTTTTGATCACTTGTTTTGTGTAAGTCAGATAGGTTTTTTTCGGGTCCACTTGCATCGGGCCGATAATATCCACGGCCCCGTTCTCTGCTTCTTTGAGGGCCCGCTTCCAGGGGATGATTTTAACGTCCAGATCCGATTCTTTGATGGCAAGCATTTTCGCCAGCAGAGGCAGGGCAGTCCCTTTCGGGACCCCATTTTCCTCATAGATAAAGGGCGGATAAGGGTCCGAGGCAAAGCGAACTTTTTGGGCCTCAGCAGATAAGGAAAAAAGAAATATCACCCAAAGCAGTGGCATGTCTTTTCCCCTTTTGCGTCCCTAATCAAGATGTTTTGGTGTGAAAGCTTCCGGGAAAATCTCCGGGAACTGGAATGATTTCACCTTACCTTGAAGATTTGCGGTATGAATAATTGTGTGTTCATTGGCAAACTCTGCAATCACCTGGCGGCAGAATCCGCAAGGTGGCCAGGGCTTTTCTGCATCACTGACAACCAAAATTTCCTTGATCAGTTTTTGTGCGCCTTCGCTGACCGCTTTGAAGATGGCCACACGCTCGGCACAGACCGTCCCGCCGTAGGACGCATTTTCCACATTGCAGCCTGTGAAAATCTGGCCATCGCCCATCAGGACGGAGGCCCCGATCAGTGCGCCAGAGTAGGGGGCGTGAGCTTTACGTTGAACTTGGCAGGCGGCTTCAAAAAGTTTTTTCTGTGTTTCATTCATAGATCTAGATTCTCTAATATTTTGTTCAGGGCGATCAAGGGCAATCCTTGAATGGCAGTGAAATCCTGGCTTTCGATTTTATCAAACAGCATGATTCCGTGTTTTTCAATTTTATAACTTCCGGCGCAGTCAATGGGATTGTCCAGGCTGACATACTTTTCAATCTGCTCGCGGGACATTTTCTTCATGTGCATGCGCGTGATGTCCGTGTAGGGAATCTTTTTGTCACCGTCGTAAATGCAGATGGCGGTGATTAATTCATGAGTTTTTCCCTGCATGCTCATCAGTTGTTCAACGGCCTTCTCAGCGGTGTGGGCCTTGCCGATAATGCGGCCTTCGAAGGACACCAGTTGGTCTCCGCCAATCACAACCGCGTCGTGCCTTTGCAGGCTGGCGGCTTTCAGATCCGCCAGTTTTTCTGCCAGAGCCTGCGGTGCCAGGGCCGGGTCTTTTTCTTTATCTTCGTCGATCAGAGGGGCCTGGGCCGTGTAAGCGTAAGCCAAACGAGAAAGAAGTTCTTGGCGGTATTTCGATGTACTTGCGAGGATCAGTTGCTTTTTTGGCATAGGGCTCAATATATCCGTTCTTGCTGGCAGCGGCATCACTTTAACCTCACTCTTGCGGCGCATCTGGTTGAAAAAGCTTCGTGAATGGCAAAATTCAGAGCCATTTGCAGGAAATTGCGCTAAGAAGGGGGTGAATTGGATATAAGCTTATGACGAAACAAACTCTTCCTGACGTAGCCAAAGAAACTCATGCTGAACGATTTGCCCCGATTGACTGGGTGGGGATGGGGGCTATTGAGCTTCCGGTGATCCTGAAACAGGCCGATGGCCAGTATCGTATTCCGGCACGAGTCGACGCCAAAGTCAGTCTGGACAAAAAACCTTCCCGTGGCATTCACATGTCGCGATTGTATTTGTTGTCCCAGGAAATGATGACCAAGTCTGATTTGACTCTGGGCCTTCTGGGGCAGGTGACGTCCGAGTTTCTGCGCACTCACGAGGATCTTTCCACGCGGGCGCTGGTTCAGGTGCAGTTCGAGGCTCCCTTGGTGCGTAAGGCTTTAAAAAGTAATAACCAGGCTTGGCGCTCTTATCCGGTGGTTCTGTCAGCGTTCAATGAAGACGGTAAAATCAGCTACTTTGCGGAAGTGATCGTGACTTATTCCAGCACTTGCCCGGCTTCGGCGGCTTTGTCGCGTCAGTTGATTCAGGATGGTTTCAAACAGCAGTTTTCCAATGATCAGACTTTGGATTTCGATATTGTGCATGCGTGGTTGGGAACTCCGCAGGGGATTGTGGCGACTCCACATGCTCAGCGCAGTTTTGCCCGCGTGAAGGCTGAAGTCGGTCCGGACTTCCATTACGGTGACTTGATCGACGTGGTGGAGGAGGCTTTGCAAACGGCAGTGCAAGGGGCCGTGAAGCGTGAAGACGAGCAGGAGTTTGCTCTTCGTAACGGCCAGAACCTGATGTTCTGTGAGGACGCGGCTCGTCGGGTGAAGGATGCCTTGGACGGGAAGCCTGCGATCTTGGACTATGTGGCTGAATTCAGCCATGTGGAAAGCCTGCACCCACATAATGCGGTTTCTCACATTTCTAAGGGTTTGAAATTACGTAGTTTTTAGTTTCCACAGAAAAAGCAAGGTTAGCGCAAATCAATTGATAATGATTCTTGATTATGTGGACTTATCTGAAGGGCTCCCCTATAACTAGGGGCCTGAGGTGACCATATTATGGGTAAAGATTCTGTTCCATTCCTTCCGCGCCAACACGACGACGACATCATTGTTCACTCTGAGGAGTTCGACGAGGGGGAGCTGAAGCGCATCATTCGCGCCTTGAACCTCAAGGTTACCAGCCAGCGTATGGCGATTTTAAAAGCTCTGCATGAAGGGCGTCGCCACGTCACAGCTCAAGAGCTTTACGAAAAACTCAACAAAGAACATCCAGATATTGGTTTTGCCACTGTGTACCGCTTCCTGCGCACGCTGACAGAAGGGTCTTTCGTGACGGAAGTTCGTATGGGCGGCTTGCCGGCGCGCTATGAGCTGACCCCGAAAGGTCACCACGATCATTTGACTTGCGTGAAGTGCGGTAAGATCTGCGAATTTGAAAACAAAGCGATCGAAGGTCTTCAGGAAAAAGTTGCTAATCAATTTGGCTTCAAACTGACTCATCATATTCTTGAGCTGTATGGGGTGTGTCCTGCTTGTCAGGCAAAGAACCTGTAAACTGATAAGGCGGATCCGACACAAGGTCGGATCCGAGGGTTTGTTTTATATTTAGAATTGATATCCCAAATGGACCGTTGGGAAGAATTGCACGCGCTCTTGGTCGTACTCTTTGTTGTTTATCTTAAAGGTCACGTCGTTTAGCAGGTAGTTGATCCCGATCCACGGTTGAATATAAAAGCCTTCATTGCCAAAGCGATATCCAGCTTGAATTCCAACAGAGCCGACGGATTCTTGTTGTTCCTCGTGTGACACTTTTTCTGTAGCATAAAGATTGTTGATCCCGCCAGAGATGCCTGCGAAGAATCCATCCGGCTGGTCTCCGGTATAATTCAACTTAAATCCATATCCATCGAACTTGGTATCAAAGTCTTTATTTGCTTCAACATCATCCGGCACATCCATGGCAAATACGCCAAGATCCAGAACCAGGCCTGTCTGTCCCAGTTCTTTGCTTACATGCACGGAATAACCTTTAAAGAAATAGGCGATCGGATCGACCTCCACCATCCAGCCTGATCCTTTTGCGAGAGCAGGTTGAGCGAGGGTGAGGGAATCTTGATGTGATACAAAGAGCGTATGGGCAGGCCTAAAAAGAAAGACCAGATCGATAAAGACTATATTTTGGCTAAAATAGAAAAGACCATGGCCAAGGCGCACTGGCATGAGTTGAGCATTGCTGGAATTGCAAAGAAGGTCGGGGTCAAGTCCCCCTCTATTTATCATTATTTCTCCGGACTCGAAGGTTTGCGCAATGAACTCTCCATGAAGGCCACCATTGAATTTGCCGAGGTTTTGGCAGAATCCTTGGTGTCAGTCCCACAGGAGCAGAAGCTCAGGGTTTTTTTTGAAACGTACCGGGCGTTCTCGAAAGAGAATCCGTTCAAGTTCGAATGTGTTCAGTTTGGCATTGCTTCTCAGAACAAGGAGTTGCTGCAGAAGGCCTATAAAATCGTCCAACTGGCGACTGAGGCCAGTGATCTCAAAACTCCAGACCGAAGTCTGGAGGAGATCATACATAAGGTTCGCATTATTCGCTGTCTGCTCAATGGCTTTATCGACCTGGAATCCAATGGGGGATTCCAGCTCGATCAGTCGAGTGATGAAACGTTCGAATATTTGATTCGATCCGCAAAAGCCATTTTGGAATTAAAATATTAACGGTCACGGTCAGTTTTCTTAAGTCTTGTTTTGGAACGACCGATAGGACTTATATGAAGTTGGCTTTAAAAAGGTGGGGAGTCATTATCCTCGCACCTCTTTTTTTGGGTATTAGCAGTGGCGGGCTTGTTGAGCTTGAGGGCTACTTTAATGCTCGTTATTCAGCCAACTTTCTGAAGTCCACGCGCAACGTGCGTTTTGTTTTGCCTCCGGGGACGAAAGCTAAAATTCAGGAAGTAAAAAGGTTCAGCTCCGGTAAGTACGGGCTGAATGTGGAAGTGCTAGACGGCAAACAAAAAGGCGAAAAGGCCTGGGTCTATTACAACCCTTCCAATCCCGGCATGAAGCTTTATGAAGGCGAACAGGCTGAAGCTCAGGACAAGACCACCAAAGAAGTGGAAAAAGCCGATCGTGTGCGCACAACTCGCAAGACGGAAGCTTTAAGGGTTCCGGCCGGTGCGCAGGAAAAAGAGAATAAAGACACTGCTGCCGAAGTGGCTCGTCAGATCGAAAAAGGTAATAAGGTCGTCAAAGAACAGGCGCAACCCGGTGGTCCTTGCCGAGATTGTGAAGTTTCAAAGCTCTATTCCCGTGATGTCAAACAATCAGAGGCGGTTGTTCCCAAAGTCAGTCAGTTTGCAGGCCGATCTTCGGCTGATGCGCCGACGTTGCGCCCTCCCACGCGCACGGTGAATCCTTATGGAGTTCGCCCAGTGACGTGTCGGACGGTGGGCACATATGATTCCTGCACAAGTCAGGGGGATCCGGCGGAAAGCAAATTTAAGCTCTTCAATCGGGGCCCCAATCGCATTGTGCCCAGCAAAGCGGAAAACCGTGATCGAATTTGGACCTTTGAATACGAGGGGGGAGCCCGGCAGGATCTGGGGTTTTATATCAGTGATTCCCCGAATTCGACCCTGAGCCATATTCAGGAAACCTACATGATGGTGTTTCCGCGCAAGACGCTTCCGCACATCCGTGTGGAAGGGAACAGACAAATCGTGACGTTGCCGACGGGTGAGACCGTGACTTTCAATGCGCAGACTCGTGAAGTGATTGGTGGAGTGATGAGCGAAGATGGTCCGATCACCAAGGGGGGCACGAAACTTGACCCTCCGAAAGTGACCTATCGTGGTTCAGGTGTTGTTGTGCGGGTGGATGCTCGCGGGGATGAACCTCGTTTGCAGAAAAACGGAACAGCCACGATCAGCAAACAAGGGCGCACATGCAAGGTTCCCACCAAAGACCTGTGGCCGGACCAGCGTCAATCCTCCGCCGCCCATTTCAAATACTTCTCAGACTCCGATTTTGACACTTACCTAAAATCCAAATGCGGCTTCGGCCTCTAAAAGGTGCCTGGTTGTTTTTTCTGGCTACAATGCATCAGGGGAAGTCCTTCGTTAATTAAAAAGCCCGTCGTGCAAGTTATTGTGAGTTCTTTGTGTTTTCCTACGGACTGCTGCGCCGTAGCCAGAAAAAACAACCAGGCACCTTTTCTCGGCTTTCCTTCTGGAAGGCTCGGGCTTAGACTTTGGGGTTATGTCGCATGCTGAAGATGGAATCATAGTTAAGGGCGCAAAAGAGCATAATCTCAAAGACGTGAGTGTCACTATCCCGCGCAACAAGATCACCGTGTTTACGGGATTAAGTGGCAGTGGGAAGTCCTCGCTGGCATTTGATACGGTCTATGCTGAAGGACAAAGACGTTATGTAGAAAGTCTTTCGGCCTATGCGCGAAACTTCCTTGAACAGCTAAAAAAACCGGAAGTGGATTCCATCACGGGGCTTTCTCCGGCAATTGCGATCGATCAGAAATCTGTCGGTACCAATCCTCGATCCACCGTGGGCACGGTGACTGAGATCTACGATTACCTGCGCCTGTTGTATGCGAAGCTGGGTGTTCCGGAATGTCCGACCCACCATATTCCAGTAAGCAGTCAAACCCCGCAGCAGATCATCGAAGAGGTGTTCAAAAAAAGCCAGGGGACTAAGTTTTATGTCCTGGCTCCGATGGCGTCGGGAAAAAAAGGGGAGTTCTTAGCTGAATTCCAACGCTGGGCGAAGAAAGGTTTTGTCAAAGCCAAAGTCGACGGCAAGATGATTGATCTTGATAAGGCCACCAAGCTTGCCAAGACCAAAACCCACGATATTGATCTGGTGATTGATCAGTTGATTCTGAAAGACAGCCTGAAGCTGCGTCTTTCTGAAAGCATCAACACCGCACTTTCCATGGCCAATGGCCGCGTGATCATTGAAACTCTGGACGGGGATCGTGTGTCTTATTCTTTGCATTCGGCATGTCCCGAGTGCGGCTTCAGCTTCCCGGAGATCGAACCAAGACTTTTCAGTTTCAACAACCCACGTGGGGCCTGCCCGACATGCAACGGACTGGGGACGATAGATCTGGAAGAAGAGGAGCAATTCTCTGACGGTGAAGTCGGTGGTAAAAAACTCGACAAAGTCGTTTACAAATACAAAGGTAAAAAAACTTCGGACGAAGACGATGAAGAAGGCGAAGAAATGGTTTTGAACGACTGCCCGGATTGTCACGGCAGTCGTTTGAAGCCGGAAGCCCTGAATATCCGTCTGGGCGGAAAAACCATTGCTGAATTGTCTGATTTGGGTGCGGTAGAGCTTCGGGACTGGATCGCGAAACTGGAATGGAAAACCAAAGACCAGTTGATCGCGGAAAAGATCGTGAAACAAATCCTGGCACGCCTGGATTATCTGATTCGAGTCGGCACAGGATATCTGTCCCTCAGCCGTCCTTCGCGCACACTGTCGGGGGGCGAAGCCCAGCGTATTCGTCTGGCCACGCAAGTGGGTTCGGCCTTGATCGGCTGTCTGTATGTCATGGATGAGCCCAGCATCGGGCTGCATCCGCGGGATCATCACAGACTGCTGGATATTATCGGTGAGCTGAAGGATCGTGGGAACACCATTTTGTTGGTCGAGCATGACGAAGACACCATTCGCTACGCCGACTTTGTTGTGGACCTGGGGCCACGTGCGGGGATTTTGGGCGGAGAAAAAATGGCCCAAGGGACGCCGGATGAACTGGCGGCCAACCCGAATTCATTAACAGGGAAATACCTCAGTGGCGAGATCCGCATTCCTGTCCCCAAAGAACGTCGCAAGGGGAACGGTCACACCCTGAAGCTTTTGGGGGCCAGTGGAAACAATTTGCACGATGTGGACCTGGAAATTCCTCTGGGGACCTTCACCACAGTGACGGGGGTGTCCGGGTCAGGAAAAAGCACCCTGATCATCGACACTCTATACAAGATTTTGGCGCAGCACTTTTATAAGGCGCTGGCACAGCCATCTCCTTATAAAAAGATTCAGGGTCTTGAGTACATCGACAAGGTCATTGATATCAATCAAAAACCCATCGGGCGAACGCCGCGGTCGACTCCAGCAACTTATGTGGGGCTGTTCCCGATGATTCGTGATCTGTTTGCAAACTTGCCGGATTCAAAACTGCGCGGTTACGAACCGGGACGTTTCAGCTTTAACGTCAAAGGCGGACGCTGTGAAACCTGCATGGGACACGGACAGATCCGTATGGAGATGCACTTTCTTAGTGATGTGTTTGTGACCTGCGATACTTGTCAGGGGCGCAGATACAACCGCGAGACTTTGAACGTAAAATACAAAAATAAATCCATCGCCGATGTCCTGGAAATGAGCGTGGGCGAGGCTTTGGAGTTCTTCCGCAACCACACGCAGATCTATCGCAAGCTTGAAACTTTGCATCGGGTGGGGCTGGACTATATGACTTTGGGTCAGAGTTCGACCACTCTTTCCGGGGGTGAGGCTCAGCGTGTGAAGCTTTCCAAAGAGCTTTCCCGTCGCGGCACGGGTAAGACGCTGTACATTTTAGATGAGCCCACCACGGGTTTGCACTTTGATGACGTTCGCAAATTGGTGGAGCTGATTCAAGAACTTGCGGACCAGGGGAACACCGTGCTGGTTATTGAACACAATATGGAAGTGGTGAAGACCTCGGACCATGTGATCGACCTGGGCCCGGATGGAGGAAAAGGCGGCGGCTATATCGTTGCCACGGGAACTCCAGAACAAGTGGCTAAGGTCCCTGCCAGTGAAACAGGCAAATTCCTGAAGCCTCTCTTGAAATAAACCGAGTTCATTTTTGACAAGCCATGTCTTCAACGACCGCCCTTGATTCTTAGGGCGGAATCGGGGAAATCTGTCAGAATGAAATACTTTACAGGTTCCTTTGTCTTTACCTTCATCGGTCTGATTGCGTCTTACTTCGTGGGTCACTACTACGGTGGTACGGTGACAGCCGGTCTTCAGGCTCTTTTTATTGCCTCCATTCTGGCGATTCTTGAAATCTCATTGTCTTTCGATAATGCGATTGTGAACGCTGTTGTTCTAAAGGAAATGACTCCGGTCTGGCGTCATCGTTTCCTGACTTGGGGGATGCTTATCGCGGTCTTTGGGATGCGCCTGGTCTTCCCATTATTGATTGTGACCTTCATGGCGGATGTAAATCCGTGGGAAGCCTTGGTGATCGCGGCGACGAAGCCGGATGATTACGCCAAAATGATGCTCGATGCTCACTTGCAGGTGGCAGCCTTCGGAGGAAGCTTCCTGTTGATGGTGGCGCTAAAGTACTTCTATGACGGCAGCAAGGATTTGCACTGGATTCCGTTTATTGAAAAGCCGACTCGTTATATTGGCAGCAAAGTTGAAGCCATCGAAGTCTGCTTAAGTTTGATTATTCTTATTTTGATCACGAACTTCCTGCCCAAAGAAGAAGCCTTGCCGTTCCTGATGGCGGGGATGGCCGGTCTGATCACTTACGTGATCGTGGATGGTATTGGTTCCTGGTTGGAGGCCTCTGATGAGCAAATGCACGACGTGCACAAGGCCAGTGCCGGGATGTTCCTGTATCTGGAAGTTCTGGATGCGTCATTCAGTTTCGACGGCGTGGTGGGAGCCTTTGCGATCACGCACAATTTGTTCATCATTATGATTGGTCTTAGTATCGGAGCCTTCTTCGTGCGTAGTTTGACGATCATGTTCGTGGAAAAAGAGGCACTGACCAAGTTTGCCTTCCTGGAGCACGGGGCCTTCTATGCCATCGGTTTGCTTTCCATGATCATGTTGGCAGATCCGTTCCTGCACATTCCCGAATGGTTCACAGGCCTGAGCGGTGGGATTATTATCCTGACGTCGTTCTTGTGGTCCCTGAAAAAAGGCAACATCGAAGCCTCTCACTAGGCGGTTGTTGAAAAAGGCCCCCACTGACTGCGTTGTCGGGGCCTGTCCTCGCTCCTAGGTTTCTTTCTTGGACGGGTCCCACAGAATTTGCAGGACAGAGGCGGCCATGATCAGAACGGCGCCCGAGATCTGCAGTGGTGACAGGCGTTCGTTCAGGATCAAAAAACCAAACATCGCCGCAAACGGGGATTCCAGCAGGAAGATCATGCTGGCGGTAGAGTCGGACAGAATTTTCTGAGTTCGAATTTGCAAATAAAAAGCAATGATGCTGGAGCCCAGTCCCAGGCACAAAACTCCCAGCCAAGGTTTGGCTGTTGGTGTGCCTACAAACATTTGTTCCTGTGACAACAACAACGGCGTCAGCGCCAACAGGCACCACAGGGACTGGAAGTTATTAAAGCGAAAGGCATTGCCCACGCGGTGGGATATGCGCCCGATATAGATGATATGAAATGTCGCAAACACCGCACACGCCAAAGTCCACAGATCCCCGGTGTTGATGTTGTCGATCTTTCCGCCCACCAGGATGAAAGTGCCCACTAATGCCAAGAAGGTCAAAGCGTACTGACGCCAGGAACTGGCGGTTTTAAAGAACCAGGCATTAAACAGAGGCACTAAAATAACATACAGGGCAGTTAGAAAACCGCTCTTGGTGGCGGTGGTGTATTTTAAACCTATGGTCTGCAAAAGAAGCATTCCGCCCAACAGCAGTCCAGCGGGCAGGGCGCGGGTCAGCTCCTCGCGCAGGCTGACAAAGTTGGGGCCTTTGGCAATCAGGTAAAGAAGTTCTCCGACAATCCCGGCAATAACAAAGCGCAGGAAAAGAGTCTCAACAGGAGTGAAGGCCTCCAGCGCCCACACTGTGGCGACGAAGCCGAAGCCCCAAAGGACTCCGGCAAAGATCAGTTCTAAGGCCGCACGGTTTTTAGTCAAAGGCCTCTGCCCAGATTTTGGTTTTATCAAAACCATCAATTTCCAGAAGCTGATGTTTCACTTCCTTGATCATGCCGCCGTTACCGCAAAGGTAGAACGTGGTGGGGATGTTCTTGTAATCAAATTCAGAGATAAAGTTCTGCACGTAACCTTTTTTGCCCTTCCAGTCGTCCTGGGGACGGCTCAGAACAAATTCAAATTTGAAATCAGGCAGTTCTTTTTCCAGAGCCGCCATTTCTTTTTGATAGTACATGTCCTTCTCTGTGCGCACGCCAAACAGCATGCGGTAGCGCAGGTTTGGATACTGCTCTTTTTTTGAAAGCAGGTAGCAGATGTGTTGGGATAGCCCTGTGCCCGTGTTCAGGAAAACAATTTGCTCTGTCGGAGGCTCCTGGAAGAAGACTTTTCCGAACGGGCCGGTGAAGTTTAGGAGTTCTCCGCCTTTGAGTTGCCAAACAAAAGTCGAGGCAAGTCCGTTTTCAACGAACTTGAACAGAAGACGGAAGCCGTCTTTAGTGCGGTCGTCAGAAGCGATGGAATATGCACGCAGCGCTGGTTTTGCTTCCCCTTGAGGGACGTGAAGCATCACGAATTGGCCGGCTTTGAAGTTGAATTCATTGGGAGTCTCAGTTTTGAGGACCAATTCCCGCACTGTAGGGGTGTGGTCGATGATCTCTGTGACTCTCATGTGGTAGATCGTACGAGCGGCAGACATAGGGCTCCTTCATATTGCAAAGAGGATTTAATAGTCTGAAAAAGCCAGACAGTCCAATGTTTTAGCTTGTTACAAAACCTCGTATTCAATAAAATTAAAGCTCAGCAGAGAGGTACAACCGTGAATAGTGCGCAGCATCTGGTTTTGATCGTTTTATTGGCATTTGCGTCCTTTGTACACGCACAGACGTCTGAGGAAACACCTCAACCAAGTGCTCCAACCACGCCGGCGGTGGAAGCCTCTGAAAGTGGGGACTCCACGGAAGAAGTGCCAGCCCCTCAACGCTCCTTGCTAAAAACAGCGGCGACCCGGGATTTTAATAAGCCTCTTTACTTCGATCAGATAGACAATGGTGTGATTTTGCCTCCGCTGGAGTTGGAGTACGACCTGACGGGTGGAAAGATCCTGAAGTTGGGAAATCTGCAGTTCAATGAAAAAAACTTCTTCTTTGCCTTACTGCCACTGGGTAAGACGCATTCACAACTGTCTCAGGTGCTCAGCGGAAGTGAAGCGGGTAAAGTGACTTTGGTGATGGCATGGCCCGAAAAATTGATGAGCCACGGCACCCTGGAGATGATTTCCCGCACGGGAACTGTTTTGTGGAGCTACTCCTTCACGCAGGAAGATCGCACAAAATGGCAGAAGCAGCTGGATGCCTGGAGAAAAGCTCTGGTTGAAAAAGGGGTTGCCGCCAAAGACGTGGCGCGATCTGGAATCTTTGGATCTCAGTTTGCGATTGTTGATGTGGAAAGCGCGAAAGCTCCATTCTGGGGTCAGAAAGAATCATTCCGTTTCTGTGTCACTCAAACAGATGGCCGTAACTCCACGAAAATGTGCTCTCAACGTTATGGAACAAAATCCTCCGGTAAGAATGTGATCATGGGGAAGGTTCGCTCTGATGCGGTGACTCCGCGTGTGCTGGTGAATAACGAAGAGGCGGCACTGAAGAACTCTGTGCCCGTGGCGGCGGACATGCCCAGTTCGTTCTTCGCAGAACTGGGAACGGGTGAGTCTTATGAGTTCGTGACGTTGCCGAACAAACTGGAGCTGATGGATATCTCTGACACCAAAAAGCCCGGGGTCTTGCGTATCGTCGGGTATGATACAAGACCGCTCGGCCGCTCTGTGATTCTGAATCCGGACCAGTACAGTTCATTGACCAAGCTTTTGGGGTTTGAGGCGACGATCGGGGATCCTCGTAAATTCTGGGCGGCGGCTATTAAAAAAGACGATCCAAAAATTTATCTGCCAGGTCAGGGCGGGGGCGTGTTCAAGCAAAGATTTGAACTGTCTGAAATCCCTCGGGCGCAGTCTCGCGTTTATTTGAGCAAGCGGGCACCCACGGGAACCTATATTGATGGAATCAAGCTGGAAGGCCGCAAGCAACCCGTCGCGCAGATCGCCAGTGAGCAGAATTCTGCCCAGGAAAACCCGCAGGATCCGGCCTCCTTTGTATGGAACTTCCGGGCGACAGAACGAGGTCAGATCAACCGTTCTTATCTGACTGTGGAAATGGATGGCAAGACGTACAAGTCCTACTATGAAATCTACAAGGGCTATCCGCGTGAGGTGTCCGGACGCTTCACGGGTGTTCAGGCCAAGAGTGAATTTATCATCATGGGGGAAGTGGCCTACAATCAATGGTTCGAGGATCTGTTTGGTTGGACCAATTACTGGCTGTCCCGTCAGCGCTGGGGTGTCAGTGCCAAGTACTTCCAGTCCTTTAATCAACTGAAAGTGGATACGGCCGGGAATACGGCTCCGCTCAGTGTGATGACGTTGGATTTAAAATACCGCGCGACTCCAGGTCTTTGGGGACGTGATGAGTCCGTTGGGGGTATGTTGTCCTATCAGAACGTGACGTTTGATAAGTTGAAAGCACCGATGTTGGGAGTGGGGGCCTTCTGGGCGCGCTCCATGCCGAAGGTGTTTGATGACTTCTTTAATCTGTTGCCATTCATGCGTTATCCTAAATGGGTGGATATGGAGTTCATTTACTATATGAGCTCCATGGACTCAAAGGTGACCCTGAATGCGCCCATGTCCCTGAATTTCCATGGTAAGGTTCTGTGGTCAGAGCGCTACTTCGGAGAGGCGGGCTTCGGTATGAAACGCTACGGCTTTAAAGATTCGTCTTTGAATCAAAAGGCGGAACTCAACACGTTCTATGGCACCGTGGGCTTGGGGATTAACTTCTAAGCCTCAGGGATCATCAGTAAGAACAGACCAAAAAACGGAGGCCTCAGGTCTCCGTTTTTCGTTTTAAAGGGTTACCATTTAAGGTCACCTGTTCAGGTCTTTGACAGCTGAGCAGGATTTAAACACCCCTACACGCTGGATTGTGAATTGCTCTAGCTTTCGACGTCATAATAGAAAGGACGTCGAATGAGACTTATAAAAGCAGCCCTCCTGTTTTTGCTCACCTTTGCCTCGGCATTGGTTTTTATGCCGGAAAAAGGTTATGCCACATCGACAGACGCGGAAGATCTGGCGGCCTGTTCTCCGAAAGATGTGCGTGAGTACATGGCCCCGCAGATGAAGAAGTATTTCATGACTCCTTCGGATCAGGGAAATATCGGGTGGTGCTATGGCTATGCTGCCAATGATATTCTGAGCCAGAAGATGGGGACTCCACTGTCTGCCATTTACACGTCATCAAACTATACAAGCCGTATCACCGGCGCGGGCCGCTTCTTTCGCAGTATTCTGAATGGGGATACGGCGGTTGCAGAAGGCGGCTTCATCGCCGGAGCTTTAAAGGATATCAAAAAAAATGGCTATGCGTGCAGCACGCAGGCGCTGCCTCAGAACGGAAACTTCACGTTTGAATTGGTCCCTCGATATGTGTCGATGGCAGGCACGGGTGATCTGGTTCGCTACATGGAGAAAGTTCGTGAAAACGACTGCAACGATGAGATGTGCCAAAAGCGCGTGGACTATCTGTTTGATTACTTCTTCGGTAAGCTCAGTGTAATCGATGTAAAACGCTATGTGATCAACACCAAGGATTCTCGCCTCGAGGATGTGTTGTTTAAGTTGATGGATGCGGGTTGTGGTGCTGCCAAGGTGAAGGTGCCAGGCAATCTTAAAGTCCGCACGGGCGGGGACACCAGCAAACAGAGCAACTCTTCTGACAAGCACCCCTCTGACAACTACGACCCAGAACAAACTTTGATCGCGAAGCTCAATCGACAGCTGAATGCGAACAAGGTGGTGGGTTTTGAATACAACGCCAAACACATCACCGCAGTTGGTGGTATCTTCGGCGGCTGGCATGCGTCCTCTGTTGTCGGGCGCAAAGTGATCAATAACAAGTGTCACTACCTGGTGCGCAACTCCTGGGGCACAAGCTGCAACTATAAGCCAGGGGTTATCTGTGACAAAGACACGGGTTCCTACTGGGTGGACAGCGCGACCTTCAAGCGCATGACCACGAAGCTGGTGTGGGTCGATTAGTGATAAAAAACTGAGCGAGGCTATAAATGCTTCACAAAGACCGCAGCCCCCCTGCGGTCTTTGTCGCTCAGGTCCAATTGAACGGGTAATTGTTTCAAAACGGCTGCCGTTTTCTGGCGCGGTATTTGCTCAACCGGTGACGGGGATCTTTTTAAGGTCTCTTTGACACCACAAAAAAGGATACGCCATGTCCCTCAGAATAGTCATAGTCTGTGCGTTATGCCTGATGGCTCTTTCGATCGCCAGTGCCGAGAGCGTTTCATTGCCGTTGAACTCGGTAAAGAAGCCCGCCATGGACCTTATCAGTCAGACGGGTGCCGCTTTGGATGTCGGTCAGGCTGCAGCTTTGGCGAATCAGGGGCAGGACCTGAGCGTTCTGAATCCCGCTGAAAACAAGATGTGGCAAAACCGTGTCTATCCGGGCGTTGAAGACGTGCCGGGCAGCTATCCGACCTCTGCAAGAGGAGTGCAGTTCCTGTCTGAAGAAGCAGCCTTGCCTTTCACCTACATGTCTCGTGTTCAGTCCAATGAAAACCCAAACCTGTTCTATCGTTTAAGCTTAAGCCGTCTGACCCACACAACTTTGATGCGTGCAGCCCTGCTCAGAAAACT
This sequence comes from Bdellovibrio sp. HAGR004, assembly GCF_055397015.1. Lineage (NCBI taxonomy): Bacteria > Pseudomonadati > Bdellovibrionota > Bdellovibrionia > Bdellovibrionales > Pseudobdellovibrionaceae > Bdellovibrio > Bdellovibrio sp. HAGR004. Next base: position 1,460,319 of record NZ_AP029176.1, read on the forward strand.
CGGCTACTATGTTCCGTCTCCAAAGTATTACCGCAACCTGCGTGTATTCTTTAAGTCTGAGGAAGAAAAGAAATCCTTCCTGAAAAATGCCCAGGAATCCATGATTTCTGACTTTGACAGTCGTGGCTGGGTGACAGAAGACAACACCCAAAACCATTCTGTGGTCTTTGCCGACGCGATGCTGGAGCCAGCCGTGGCAGAGTACTTTGATATCCAATGGGGTTATGCTCCAGATCCAAACAATCCTAATCAATTGCCAGCGGTGCAGCGTTATTCCCGCTATCGCGCCTATCGTGCGTTGATTCTGCCATTTGCTTTGGTGGACTTGCCAGAAAGTGTGAATCGTTTCTCGGCGAAATTCGGGGCTGTTCTTTCCGGTCACGTGATCATCAATCACCCGTCGGCGGAATCCTTCTCTGCCGCAAGTTATGAGGATGTGCGCTGGTTGGTGCGTCGTCTGTCGGAACTACGATACAATGACTTTGTCGAGATCGTGCGTGCCGGGGCTTATCCGCAGGAACTTGAAGACCTGATACTGGCAAAACTGATTCACCGTGCTCACAATGCCTTGGAGCTGTTTAATCTTAAGAATGTTTCCGGCTGGCCGAAGCCGGATCTGAATATCACATCACACTCTGGTCTGGTTAAAGACGGGAAGGTGACTCAGGAGTTCGTTCCGGGCTATCCGCAGCGTTTTGCCCACGGGGATCGTCAATCGCCATTCCAGGATGGGGATTTGGAACGTTACATGGGTATCCGCGCCAAATCCGCGGCGATCAGCACGGTTCTAAATCATATCAATGAAAAGCTGGATCTTTTGTCTGTCGGTGATTTGTATCAAAGCCGCCGTGACGAAATGACCCAACGAGTGATCGAACACATCCGTCAGCGCCCTTACGAGCCTTTATATCAAAAGGTCGAAGCTTGGGGCGGTCCGGTGGGTGGTTTCAACTTCGGAGCCACTCGGCACGTGACAACAGGGACTTACTTCGGAAGTTCCGCGCCAATTCAATTGGTGGATAACGTCAGTGTTGCCGGTCGTTTGGGTTACTTTATGACTCTGGATGGGGTTCCTAAAGTCACACCAATGGCAGGCGCCAACATCATGGTGATGCGTGACTATACCCACGTGCGTCCTTTGACGTCCATTCAGGAAGGCACCAAGGTTTCCTGGAAGGACATGTTGATCCCGCGATTCATGACGAAACTTTCCAGTGTCCTGGATGAAAAAGACCCTATTAAAGGTGCGACTCCCGATGCGCCGACTCGTCAGCCGTTGGATGCCTTCCTGGCCGATCTGCGTGAAGGTGAAGTCTTCACCATCACGGATTCCGTGGCGTTGTCTGCTTATGCTCAGACCTCGTCTTCTTTGGATGTTCTGATGGGGATTTCCCCGTTGAATTTCCTCAATACCGTGGCCGTCGGGGTGGACGCCAACCGTGCGATCCTGCGCCAGACAAGCTTCATGCGCACCAAAGAAGGTGTGCAGGTTTATGTGCGTTCTCAGACCAGCAAGGCTTTGGGAATGACTCTGGACGTAAACTATTTCATTAATATTCTGCGTGTTCGTTCCAACACTACATGGGCGGATCTGAATACGGATGCCTTCGTGATTGATTACAATCCCGAGTACGCTGAATACATTGATTCTGAAAATTCGGATGCGAAGTTCGTGCAGGACTTCAAAAGAACTCGTGACAACCTGAAGCCGGCTTTGCGTGCTCTGTTCAAGAGCAATGATCCGGAATTGTTGTACGCAAAATTCCAGCATCGTAAGTTTGAAATCGATCACAATCTAAAAACGCGCGAGGTGCGATCCAAGTTCTTCGCGATGCGTGTGAATTCCTTCAACGAAGATCATTTGTTGAAAATCCGCTACCCCCGCAGCGAAGAAGCGCCGGAGTTGAATCCAAAAGACGAAGAGGTGACCTTGTTCTCCAATAAGCGCGGGGAATTGAAGGGGCGCGATCTTTTGGGCTTTGCCTTTGACTGGGTGGAAGGTTTGCTCAACAAGTGGGCGCCTAAAGGCCGCGTGGATCTGGCGCGCAGTGATGATCCGAATCCGGCGAACACCCCCTTTGGCAAAGCCTACTGGAGAACCGTCAACACCGAAGCGGACCTGACCACCACCGGAAAGCAGTACCCTTCTGTGGGCGTGGTTCAACACGTCTGGGGTGGCTGGCATTTAAACCGCAAGAAGTTCCTGAAACTTATTGATGAAGTTCAGGGTGAACTGAAGAATTCACCTGTGGCGTCTTATCGCCTGATTGAGCCTGAAGCCTTTGCCAATGTGACGGCCGTGGACTTCTATCGTATCACAGCGAATCTTTCTATTCTTCCTGCGGGTCTGGACAAGATTCGGGATCTGGTACTGGCACCGGATCAGGACGGTAAGAGCGTGCCGAAAGCCAAGTTCATCGGTCGCTTCTTCCAGAAGATCAGTGAAAAGCTGGGCCGTGAGGCTCGTCCTCATGATAAAGAAATTTACAAGGACATGCTGACAGTCCTTGGGAATGGCGACTTCAAAGCCGGGGAACGCAAATTCATCGACGAATGTCAGGCAGAACAAGATCGTCACAAAAAAGAAAAGTCCATGAATTACACCGGCACCTGGGTGAATGGCAGTTACTTTGACTGCATGCTGCCTTGGCTGGAACGTCTGATGAAGCTGTCAGCGGCTTATCCAAAGGATAAAAAAGCCCAGACGCAGTGGATGACCAATGTGATTTACATCCTGGAAGAACAAATTCCATTGCCACAGTTGCTGAAGTTCCTGGGTAAAGAAAATTACATCTACTTCGTTCGCATCAACGGTTTCCGTATGGGTGATGAGGACGGGGACATTGAATACTTCTCCAACACATTAGGGGATCCGAAGCAGCATATCGAATATGCCAACGGTCTGATCCAGATGTTTGCGACGAAGACCCGTATTTCTCCAATCGAGTTGGACAAGACGCTGGGGAGCTTCCGATGAGACACGTGATTCTGGCCTTAATCTCTTTCAGTGTGGCTCAGCAGGTGCAGGCGGCCGATCCATTTTCTTCGATGCAGTGGGGCCTGAACAATCAGGGTGTTCCACAGATGATCGATTTGGATCCCTTGCACACATATAAGATCCCGGCGCGTCCTCAGGAGGATGTGCGTCTGCCAGTTCCCGTCAAGGCATCTAAAAAGGTGATCGTGGCGGTACTGGATACCGGTATTCAAAAGACTCACCCGGACTTGAAAAATGTCATTCATCGCAATGAATCAGAATGCCGGGCTTTGGCGAAGTTTGAAGCCTGCGTGAAGGATTCTGATCGCGTGACTTGTGAAAAGAAATGGATGGATTTGAATAATCCGGAAGTGGATCAGGACAAGAACGGTTATCCGCTGGACTGTCAGGGCTGGAGTTTACTGGGGGGCGTGAATGCCGCAGGCATCATGGGCCGTCCTGACTTTGGCGACGACCAAGGTCACGGAACGCACGTGGCGGGTATCGTGGCGGCGGAAGTGGATAACAATATCGGTGTGCGCGGTTTAAGCGAAAACGTCTCGATTTTGCCGGTGCAGGTGATCGGTGTGCAACCGAGCGAACCTATGAAGCCGCTATCGATTTATGACTCTCCACTGGAAGAGGGTCGCACTCACATCAAGGAAAGTCTTGGCGACATGGTCGCTCGTGGTGTGATCTATGCGATGCGCTCCGGTGCGCAGGTGATTAACTTCTCTATGGGCTGGCCGCAAGCCGCAGACTCTGACTTTATGAGAAAAGTCATTGTTGAAGCCCAAGCCCGTGGTGTGATCATTGTCGCGGCGGCGGGAAATGACTCCACTCGTGCGCTGTTGCGCCCTTGTGCCTATCCCAACGTGATTTGCGTGGGCGCCTCCGGTCCGGACGGCGCGTTTGCGCATTTCTCTAACTTCGGCTCCGGCGTGGATATCGTGGCGCCGGGTGTGAACATCTTGAGCACCTATCCTGAAAGCAAACGTCCGGTGCGTTTCCGTTCGACGTTGGGTTACGAATTCCTTTCTGGAACATCTCAGGCTTCGCCTTACGTTGCGGCCGCTGTGGCTGAACTTTTAGCGCGCGGAGTTCCGGCTCAAGATGTATACGCTCGTTTGGTCCTTGGGTCCCGTCCTGTGAAAAACAACCTTTCTTTGATGGAAGGCGGGTCTCATCAGAATGGACAAACGTTAAGCCCGGAAAGGGAAATTTATCGCAAATTTGCTGTTGCCGGTAATATGGACGTAGAACGTTCCCTGAAAGTGCCAGCCCAGCCGCTGATCATTCCTGCGGATAAGGAAAAAACCGAAATCCTGTGGGATCGTAAAAGCAAAGACCTGAGCTACGAGGTGTCCTTCGTCAATAAATGGCAGGACGTGGAAATCGGCAAAGTGAAGATGAATGCCCAATTCCTGAAGCCTCATGCTGATGCCGCTCGTCCGTGGATCACGGCCGTGAAAGAGTCTGCACCTTACCCTGGTGTCTGGAAGCAGGGGGAAGTGCGTAAGTTTGTGGTGATGATGAGTATTGTGGATCACAGCGATCCATCCAAGTCCCGTATTCCCAGTGAGCTGGATTTGACCGTGGACGTAAGTGTTTCTGGTCAGGAAGCCCGTCGCTATGTTCTGGAAAGCGAAATCATTGTTCCGATCAATTCAGACGCCGTGGGTACGGATGTAAACGCCTTCAAGCTGTCGGGAATGCCAAGAACCCGCACCTCCTTCCTGCCGATCGATGAGAATCTGGATAACCATCCTGAAGAGCGACATTACTTCGTGCAAGCTGGAGATGAGAAAAACTGGCAACTGTGGGTGGCCGCGAACAACGGCTCTGATACCTACAATGTTGTGGGTGGCACAAAAATCCGTATGGAAGCTGAAGAAAAATTGCGTGCCCAGATTCTGGTTCGTCTGGATCTGAATAATGACGGACAAAGTGAATACGCTTTGGGCGTGTTTGAAGATCGCAGCGAAGCGACCGAGCCGGGGCCTTCGCCTATGAGCTTCTTCTTCTTTGATAAGTCCATGAAGCTTCTTGATAGTTTCAAATACTCCAGCGAAGTGGCGCAGATTCCGTTTGCGATGTACTGGCAAAAAGTGGGCGGCACCAAACGTCCGGCGTGGGTGGGCGCGGGTAAAGACCCAGCCAAGAAGCGCAGCCTGAAAGATCGCTGGGAAAATCCGGATAATATCGAAAGATCGCAGACGCGTTTCTATTATATCAATGAAAAGAACGAGCTAAAAGCTCTGGAAGAGCACAATGGCTACAAGATCATTGATGTGATCGAGCCACGTCGTGATCAGGTGGTGGCAGGCCGTGTTCCTGTTCTTTTAGCGAAGAACCAGGGCACCGAGGCCAAACCTTCTTACCTGTATAACTTCGCCATCGCTGAAATTATTGACGGGCGGGTTGAAAACTTTATGGAGCTGGATCTTTTCGCCAACCAGAACACGTACAGAAACATTTTAGATACGCGTGTCGATAAAGTTCACTCTTTGGACTATCAGAAAGATGAGTTTGCTGGCAGCTTCTGGTTCAGTGAAGGCCTGGATCGTCAGCAGCGTTTGTCGGTGTTCGATAATAAAAATTGGGAACTGTTGGATCAGCAGTTGAAGGCCGAGCGGTCCCAATTTGACTCCGCTTTGTGGGTTCGTGCGGTTTATTCAGGGCTTCAGCGCAAGGGTGCGTTCGTTCTGACAAACTCTGAAATTCAGTATCATGACCTGAATACGCAACGCGTGATCAGCCGCAGTTATGAGCGTTACACGTTCTTCCCTGACCTATTTATGTCTAATTCGTACTATCCGCTGACTTTGCGGGATGCGCGCGATGCGACAACGAAGATCCCTGCACTATTTACAACGGAGGGCTCAGGCCTCAGCCGTGGTGTCAGAATGTTGGTACCGGTTTTTGCAAGGGATGGATCTGCGGTTGAACTGGTGTCACCAGCTCGCTTGAGATTGAAGTCAGGAACAGGCTGTCGTCCTTTGGAAACGCCGGTGTTCGATGGAGCCAAGGGAGCACACTCGTTCGACTACTATTGTGGCGATAAATTGCTACGGGTTAACTTGACATATTAAACAAAAGACGATTTTTAAGGATCGCAATTTAAAAAACCTATAAGGGGGAAACCATCATGAAAAATGTTTTGCGTGGAATTCTAGCGACAGTTGTTGTTACTGGCTTTGCTGCCTGCGGTGGCGGTGGCGGCGGTGGTGGCGGCGGCGGCCAAGTGATCTACTACCCATACGAAACTGTGTACGGTGATGTGTGCCAGACTCAGGAGGCTTCTCCTGGTTGTACTTTCTTGAAGTCCAACGGTCAGCGTATCAAAGTTACTGACGACCCACACTACAACAGAGGTGGCTACGGTTCTGACGATCTTTGGTATGTAAAATTCGATTCCAACGGTCAGGCAGCTGTGTACGACGATTTGGGTCGTTTCCAGTACTATGCTAACGTAAGTGAATTTGCTGGTTATATCGGTGGTACAACTATCGGTGTCGGCACAACGGGTTTCTACTGGGAAGATATCTCCAACGGAACTTACTGGTTGGGTAAAAACGGCGTATTGTACAATGCAAACTCCGGTGAAGCTAACTACGGTCAAGCGATCAACGATAAAACTGCTTCTTCTGCTTCAGACACAAACTTTGCTGCTTTGAACTCTGATGCAAACAAAGAGCTTGTTAAAATGGCTTCTGATCGTTTGATGAAAGAATACGGCTTCAAGCAAGACAAAGCAGTTGCAGTTGCTTCTGCGTTGAACTCTTGGGCGGTAGCGGCTGCAGAGCGTGGCACTACTTCTGAAAAAGACATGGACAAGACTTTCAAAGCTGTCTTCGGTGTTCAGTTCTCTGACGCTTTGGCTGCTGCTAAAGATCTTTCCCTGGGTGACAAAGCAGGTATGCAAGATCTAACAAACAGATCTGCTGCGGCTTTGGGTTTGAAACCTCACCAGGCTCAAAAGTTCATGAAGGGCATGTACAAAAAAGCTCTTGCTAACTGGGGTTACGACGAATCCAGCTTCAACTGGTAATTGTCGGGCTTTTATAGCTTAGATACTCAAAGAGGCTCCCTTGTCGGGGAGCCTCTTTTTTTTGCCCTAAAACGATGGGGGAACCGCTTCGGGGGGATTGTCTTCGGAGGGGGATTCCTCAACAACCTGCTCAATAATAAGAGCTTTCAGGAACGTCTTCCGGTTAACGGCGTAATAAATTCCGCCACTAAGTAATCCCAGAATAAATCCATAAAAATGGCACAGGTAACTGATAGTCGGATCAAAGGCCGAGGCGGGCATAAAGATCCCCAGAGCCACGCCCATCACCCGCAGAATCCTTTGGGTCAGGCTGCGCTGCTGGTCCAATAGCAGGTAGAGCACCAACCAGGCGCCACCCATCCAGTACACCACGCCGGAGATTCCAATCAGGCGGGTTTGTGGCTCATAGCTGAGCAATGTCAGCAGATTCGCAAGGCCTCCCACAGCTAAAGCGGCGATGGGGAATAACCACAAACTAAAGTAACCTGTCAGCAGATATCCCAGAACGAAGATTCCCAAAGCGTTCGAGGCTAAATGTCCTAGGTCCGCGTGAGCAAAAAGCGCCGACCAAAGGCGCCAGTATTCATGCTTTTGCAAGACCCCTTCGTTCGATGCAGCCATCAAAGACGAGACCCCACCAATATCCTTCCAGTAAGCCACAGCCGTGACGATAAGAATAAAGACGGACCAAGCGGCAATCAGACTGGCGCGAAAGCGGGGGCGGCGGCTAAGCCAGGTACGGCGAACCACAGAAAACGTGGTGGTTTCCGCCAAGGATGGGGTGGATTGCATAGAGGACCTCCGGCAACAAAGATGAGTCTTTTAGAGGCCCTGTCAAGATGCGTGGATTATTTGGAAACAAACACGTAAGGAGCCGTCACCAAAGCGTCCGGCAGTCCTTTTTTATCTCTGAATGTTTCAAAAGACACTTTGATTACCTGAATTTTCCCATCGGCATTTTTGCTGGTGATGGAAAGAGTGCATTCATCGGTGCCGTCATAGCTGTTGCCTGTGCAGTAAGTGGATGTCAGAGACGCCGAGCCATCACTGGAAATCAGGGCTTCGGCTAGGACCGTAGAAAGCTTCTTTTCCACACTCCCAGAGTCACCCTGAACTTTTACCGACGTCGTGGCCGCCTGATTGAGCAAAACTTCCGTGGCTCTTTGCGAAGTTTCGCTCTGAGAGGCAAAACTGACGGAGGCACTGAGCAGCGCCAGGGTTGCAAAGATCGTTTTCATGGAGACTCCTTTTTTATTTCAAGCAATGACACTTATCCGATCAGCCTAAACATGCAAAGCGTGCCGATGGCTAAACTGAAAAGTAACATACTTTCAGTGTCCAGATTGTAGACAGGGAGCCTAAAAGGGTCGGGTAGAGACCAGGCCTCTCCGTTTTTACTGGGGGTGGGGGATATGCCAATGCCATCCAGTCGTATCAATATGAGACGAGTTAAGAAGCCCACAGCGTTGCAATATTTTGAGTTCAAAAGATTCTTGGTTGCTGTATCCATACCCCATTCTCTTTAGAACTTTGATTTTATTATTGATGCCCTCTGAGATGGCAGTGGTCAGGTTAGATTTAATATATGCCTGAATATTAAGCCTGTATTTTCGAATCTTCTGAGCAAATTGTTTGAACACTTTGATACCTGATTCTCGAACCAAGTAGTACCATTGCGCCAGAGATTTTCGGAAGTTTGGAAGTGTTTTTTCATCCAGAACTTTATGGAAATAATCAACGATCAACATTCCCGCATTGATGTTTGTATTGAGCATTTTTAATTTCCCAAGAAGGTTTTGTTCTTCGATGGACAAGTTGGGATTGCGTTCCATGAGGATAAATCTGCGCCCCCCTTCGAGCATCCCGGCTTGAAAGCTGTCATTTCTTTTTTTTGCCAGTCTAAACTCGTCTTTGCGGAGAGTATTAAATGTTTCATTAAGGTTCTGAACTAAATGAAATCTATCCACAGCAATCTCTGCATTAGGACATAGCTTGGAAACAGCTCTGAAATATCCAGCATTCATATCTAAGGCAAAATATATAATTTGGTCCCGAGTTTTCTTAGATAAAGTCTTGAGGCAATTTGCTAGAGCCATAGCATCTCGTCCGCCAGCTGTTGCAATGACTTTTGAGAGCTTAGAGCAGACAAGGCTGGTTATATATTGAGTGGTCCAGCGCTCAGAAAAGGGGCTATTCCTTTGAGTATTTACTATAGTTCTAAAGTGTACTTCGTCGGCACTCATGTGACTGACGTTGAGATCATCAGGGAGTTTGTAGAATTTCTTCATGTGCCTCATTCTCCACTGATCCAGATCCCACATGGTTTTGGAATTCGTGCGGAAATAGCGACTTGTAGCTTCGCAGGTAAGCTCTTCCATGAGAAGACCAGCAACCTCAGCCATAGCCAAAGTCATGTTTGAGAATTGAGGGTGAACTCCCTTCATAGGAGACATTCGAAGTTGCCCTGAACACATGTCGCAAACAGCGCGTAATCTACGATAGTGAACTATCACTTCTTTATAAGCCCCCAGAGGGGGAGCTTTTAGTTTGCGTATTCTGTAGTCTTTGACATTTTTTAAAGAAAATCCACAGCTCTCACAAACACAAGTATCTTTTTTTTGCTGCACCCATAATTCACATGTTAGAGTTGATTTGTCAGTTTTGAAAGACTGCAGTACAACGTCTTGCAGACCTATGGAATCAATGATGAGATCAGAGCAGTCCATCCTTGGAAGCCTCCATTAGTAAAAATTTTAGGGAGATTTTATCAATGAACTTTGAACTTGAAACAACACAGCGCACCGTATGGGAGCTTGCCGATCGAGTGGAGTTTTTAAATCGTATGCGGCCATTACTGAATATTAGTGATGCCGAGGCCGAAGAAATCAAAGAATTGCTTCAGGAAAGAGATTTTGACTACTTAGAGATCGCAGCTTATTTGGGCAAGCAAGAAGATCCAGATGCGGCCCTAGTTTTTAATGGGAAAAAAGATATTTACTGGGATATTTTTAACTCAAAAAAATCAAAAGAAATTATCAATAAGATAAGTGAATTAGCGCATCCTCTTACAAAGTTGTCCCACACAAGAGGCCTCACTCAAAGAGACTGGATGAAAAGACTTGAGGCGCTTGGTAGTTTTTAAAAGATTTAAGCGTCCCGGCAATCAAGGCCGAGGATCGAATCTTCGAAAAACAAAGGTCAGAATTACTTGCTCAAATCGAAGATCTGAGTTGCTAGCCTCTCACCCCCATTTAAAACGGGGAGCCTTGCGTGGGGAAGAATCCCCATTGCCACCGGCGCTGCCGCCTCCTCGAGCGAAGGAAGGCAGGGACGACAGGGTTATTAAAAGAACAAGGCCGCATACAACCAGTTTCATTTTTCAGGACTCCTGAAGGGTGTCGATAATATTAAACATAAATGCGGGGATCGGTCCGCGCGAGGCGGGATCTTCCAGCAGACGGATTTTTTCTTTGAATGCCTGGTTGTCGATCTCAAGCCATCTGCGATAAGTGTTCTCTGAAATCGACTCAAAGAAAAGGTTCATATAATTGGCATGGTTTTCATCGGTACGCGAGGGTTTGCTATAGCGTTCCGTCAGGCGCAGCCCCACAGTTTTGATCGTCTGTGCAGAAAAGGTGGATCGATTCATTCCCAGGCCGTAGCGGCCGTTTTCTAAAAGCCTTACGACATTCATCTGAAGCATTTTGTGAAGAACCTGCACGCCGTACTCGCCGAAACGGCTGCGCACATAGGCGTGATCAAAGGGGCGGGTTTCAGCCAGAACATAGAGCTCTGAAAAACAGGGATCTTTCAGTAATTCTTGCTCAGTGCTGACGGTGTACTTAAAAAGCGGAGACGATTTGATTTGTGGATCTGTGCGCTTTAGTTTTTCCTGCACCAGCTTGGGGGCCGTCTGCAGAATCTGATCAAAATCCGGAGTCCCAATCAGGCAAGCGTAAAGCTTGTAAAGCGTTTGATAGCCAGGATTGTGTTCTTTGTCTATCAGCCGTCTGAGGGTCTTGGTGTGGATCTGGGATCTGGCTGCGAGCAAGGACAAACCTTTGCGCGGGTCTTTGTGGCGCCGAAGGAACAATCCAATATCCTGACTGACCTGATCTTGAAGTGTGGACGCAGCTGACATGATATGCCTTTGTTTTGGTATTTCAGACGAGGTATGACGCCCGGGCAGCATTGGCAAGTTTCAGGACTGTAAGGAAGAAAATACCCGAGGCCTGCGCCGCAAGCCCCGGGATTTTTCAAATTTTTTAGAAGCAAGACGGAACCGTCAAAGACTTGTTGAACAGGAACTTGTAAGTGTCATTGCGAGGGCTGACCAGTTTGGAAACCTTCACATTCACAGTAGTCGGGTATGTGCCGGAAACAACTTTGTCCTTGCAGACTTCACGGTTTTTGCCGATGTAAGTGCACTCAGAAATGGTGCGAGTGTAGTTGATCGGTGTGTAAAGGTATTTATAACCAGTAATAACTTCTTTGGAGCGGTTCTTGCCAATGTAGATGGTTTCTCTTTGCGCAACCGGTTTTTTGGTTCTCAGCATACTCCCGTCAATACATACGAAGGTGTAATCAACGGCGTGGCCCATAAAGACAACGGGTGCGTCGACTTTGAGTGTTCTATCCTGCATTAAAACTTCCCAGGAAGTCTCTGCGGTGTGTGCGAAAGAGGCACTAGACAAGAACATCAGGCTGATCAAAGCAAATACATTTTTCATATGGTTTTCTCCTTTTATGGTTTGTTTGATGATCTTTGAATGTGTCACCGCCGGAAAAGTTTCAACGAATAATGTTCGTCCACGTAAGAATGCCGGACAACTTTGAGGTTGTCCGAAGGAAACGGGGACATGTCTGATTTTGTCTTGTCAGGTCACAGGGGCCTTGAGTTCGAGTTGCTGATTTTTATCAGATCCAGAGAGGATTTCTCTGTTGTGCAGAGCCTGCGTGAGCAAGCTTTGATATTCTGAGTTTGTGAACTTTTGAACAAAGGAGGCTGGAAATGTCTGGTCATCATAAAAACAAAGGTTTCAGTCAAACAAGCAAGCGCTTTGATGGGGATTTAAAGGCCCAGCATCAGCGCAGTCGAAATAAACAGATGGATCACTCTGCGGATCACCGCGAAGAGGAATCTGAAAGTCGCGAGTCACAGAAGAGTTCGTCACAGAAGAAATCACCACGATCATAGGGGGCCTCCATGAGAATGAATCCGTTGCAGGATAGTGATACGGCAAAAAGCATTAATTTTTGTTTCACCACGTATCGCTGTTGCCTAGAAACCTTAAATCATGTGCAGGAGCAGGGGATAAAGTTTGCCCAGACCGATCTGGCACTGCTTTTACAGCTTTGCGCTGACACCTGTGATTTGCACGCACGTATGCAGATTGCAGAGGTCGACTTTGCAAGTCAGGGGGCAGAGCTTTGTTACGAGGCCTGCATTAGAGCCGCTGCCGAGTGTGGGAAGTTCCCAGAAGATCACATCGTGGCGAAGTGTGCTGATATTTGTGTCAAGTGCGCGGAGCACTGTCGTGGCATGATGGGAATGACGGTTCCGGTGAAGAGCTCGCAGGTGTCTGCAAGAATCTAAATAAAAAAGGCGTCTCTTGTGAGACGCCTTTTGTTTTTTTAGTGGCGGATCATTTCCGGCGTGCTTTCGTTTGCCAGATCGTTCAGGCAATCCACGAAGAACTTACAGATGATGAACAAGTGAACCTGTTCGTTGGCGTCCAGTGATGGCTCCAGCTCCGGGGACATGAACAGTTCTTCAATGATGTAGTTCAAGATCTCCGGTTGACCACCGGCAGCAGCTTTTTCCTGAAGGTCTGCGATCATGTCATCGTTGATCTGCAGATACTTTTCAAATTCAGCTTCGTTTTTCTCGAACTTTTGAACCACTTCGTCTTCGGTCATGGCGCGAAGAGACTGATACTGTTCTTCAAAGGAACGATTCAGGATCAGAGCCATCATGAAGCCCAGGTCCTGGGCGCCTTCGCTCATATCCTCGATGAACTCCATAAAGAAGCCCCCAAGGTCCGGCTGTACTTCAAACAAATGCTCAGATGCTTTTTCGAGGTCACTTTCTTCCGTGATGCTGCAGATTTTATCGATGGAATTTTGCACGACTTGGAACGGAATTTTTTGCATAAACGACCTCTACTTTGTCTTTCCTTTGGCCCAGAAAGGGCCTTATAGTTGCAGAATACACAGGGAGTCCCGGAATATGCAATTTATTAAAGTCGTTGTCTTTTGTTTTATTTCAGTGATTTCTCTCACTGCGGGGGCGGAATCGTCCCAGGTTATAACAGAGGACTTTTATAGCCGTAAAATCCAGCCGATTTTTGACAATCGCTGTCTGGCTTGCCATAGCTGTTTTAATGCTCCCTGCCAATTAAACCTGCAAAATTATGAGGGCTTCCAGCGAGGGGCCAATAAACTCAATGTCTATGATGGCACACGACTTAAAAGTGTCACCCCCTCACGTCTTTGGATTGATGCCCATGGCAGCCAGTGGAAGGAACGCGGCTTTTATGACGTCAGCACCAGCAAAGACCCTGAACAGAATCTGTTTTTCCAAATGATTCAGTTGCGGAATGCGGCGCCGGGAAAAGCTATTAAAAAGCAGGTCGCGGATTCTCAGGTCTGCGCTCAATCCATGAATGATTTCCCGGCTATTGCCAAAAACACCCCAGAACTTGGAATGCCCTATGGCTTACCGGCATTAAGTCATGAAGAGCTGAAGACTTTGAAAACGTGGGTTGAACATGGGACTCCAGGCCCGGACAAAAATAGCTTGGAACAGCAGGAAAAGCCTTCGCCCCAGGTTCGTCGGGTGGTTGCGGACTGGGAATCCTTCTTAAATGAAGAAAACGACCGTCAGCGTCTGGTCAGCCGCTATCTGTATGAACATCTGTTCCTGGCGCATCTCTATTTCCCGGAAAAGAACGATGAGTTCTTCCGGCTGGTTCGTTCTCGCACTCGTTGTTCCAAGGGTATTGATGAAATCGCCACACGCCGACCTAATGATTCGCCAGGGGACGGTAAGTTCTGGTACTGCCTGCGTAAGTTCCCCGGCAGTTTGGTTCTGAAAACCCACATTCCCTATGAATTGAGCGCCAAGAAGATGGCGCGCTTCAAAGAGATTTTCCTGAAGGAAAAGTGGTCTGTGACGACGTTGCCAAGTTATGAGCCCGGAGTTGCTGAAAATCCGTTTATCGCCTTTAAGGATATTCCGGTTAAAGCCCGCTATCAGTTCCTGCTGGACGATTCTCAGTATCATGTCAGCACCTTTATCAAGGGCCCGGTGTGCAATGGCAGTATGGCCGTGAATTCGATTCAAGAGCAGTTCTATGCCTTCTTCCTGGATCCGAACTCTGATAACATGGTTCTTTCCAAGGACTACGAAGACAAAGCCGCAAAGCTTTTGATGCTTCCCGGAGTCTGGGGCAGCGATGTGGACGTGAAGGAAACAGCAGTGTTTTACAAGACACTGGTGGACCACCGGGAAGCCTATCGCAAACTTCGCACGGCCGAGGTGCAAAAGCTTCGTCCTGATGGTTATTCACTGAAAGATATCTGGAACGGGGATGGTGTCAATCCAAACGCGGCTTTGACGATTTTCCGTCACGACGACAATGCGGTGGTGAAAACCGGGGCCGTGGGGGATTTGTCAAAAACAGTGTTCGTCATGGATTATCCACTGATGGAACGCTTGGTGTATAATCTGGTTGTCAATTTTGACGTGTTCGGAAATATCAGCCACCAACTGTTGACCCGTGTTTACATGGACATGATTCGTATGGAGGCGGAAGAGCTGTTCCTGGCCTTCCTGCCTGCGGAGGAACGTCTTTCTTATCGCAGGGCATGGTATCGTGGGTTGTTGGCCCAGGTGAAAATGTCTTACATCTTCCCGACGGTGGGTTCCGCCGAACCGACCGGGGTCAAATTTAACGAGGACAATAAAACCAAGAAACAGTTTGTGGAAAAAGTTTTGTTCTTCCACATGAACGAAAAAGTTCGTGGGCCTTTTGATTTTGTGAACTGGAAAAGTCTGGAAGTTCCCGACAGCATGAAACCTTTGTGGAAGGTGGAAGGTATTGATGTAGAGCTGCGAAAGATCGCGGCCGTGAAGGCGCACAAGGAAAGCCCGTTTGCCCGATACTTCCCGGATCTGGCTCTCTTAAAAGTCAACGGGGTCGGAGGCAATCAGAAAGTGTTTTCGATCATTCACAATAAAGAGCACGAAAATATCTCGTGGATTCTGGGTGAATCTTTGCGCATGGATCCTGAGAATGACACCCTGACCATCCGTGAAGGATTCTGGGGTTCTTATCCTAATATGATCTTTGAGGTGAAGGAAAACGAACTTCCAGCCTTTGTACTGCAGACCCGAAATATCAGGAATGCAAAGGACTATCAGGGGTTGGTGCGACGTTATGGTGTTCGTCGGGGCAATGATAAATTCTGGCGCGTCTATGACGATCTAGGTCGCTATATGCGCCAGACAGATCCAGTCAATTTCGGTTATCTGGATCTGACTCGCTATGATCTGCATTAGAAAATAAACTTTTCTGCCGAGGGGTCCCACTTCACTGTGTAAACCACGCAGTTCGGAGTGGGCAGGGCCTCGATCAAATCCGGTCGCAATGAATGAAGGAACCGACGCATGATCAGACCGTGAGTGCAAAGGCCAGCGGCCTTGAAGTCCTTTTGTTTGCACAGTTCAGTCAGGCCGGCAGCAAAGCGTTGGATGGCTTGATTGGATGATTCGGCGCCAGGGAAACGAAAATCGCCATCATGATTCTGAATGGCCAGCCAGTTTTCCCAGGCGGGAGCTCCGAACTTTTCGGCCACCTCTTCACGGGTCCAGCCTTCAATGTCCCCCAAAAAGACTTCGCGGAAATGAGACGAAATAAACAACGGGTGCGCCAGCTGTGTGTTGGCAATCTCGGCTGTCTGGCGGGCGCGGCTCAGATCGCTGCTGACGAAAAGATCCACAGGGTTGTGCTGAAAGAAATCCTGCAGAGCCAGAGCTTGATTCTGGCCTTCGGAATTCAGGGGGATGTCAGTGTGTCCCTGCAAGCGGCGCTGATGATTCCAGTCGGTCAGCCCGTGACGGAAGAGATGAATGATTTTCTGCATAGTGGCTCTATTGAAGCACTTGCCACACACGACGGAAAGGGAAAAAATCTGAATATGAACAACATTTTTCGCGCTCTTCGTCAGTCCTTTGAGGCACTTTTGAAAATTCGCATGTTTTTACTGATCATGGGGCCTCCGGTGGTGACGGTACTGGGGCTGTTGATCCTGTTTTTGGTATTTTGGTCGACGTGGACCGAAGGGTTGGCGCATCTGATTTCGCATCTGTGGGGCTTTCAATGGATTCAAAGTGTGACCGGTTTTACCGAGCTGGCATTTTGGATGGCGGTTCTTTTTCTGATTTTGGTCTTTTTGCCGCTGGCCTATGTTTTAAGTGTGTTGATCGTTTCTATTTTTGTGATGCCTGTTGTGCTGAAGTGGGTGGGTGATGGTGAATACAAACACCTCGAAAAGCGCCGGGGTGGCAGTGTCGTGGGCAGTGTTTGGAACACGCTGAAGGCGACGGCGATATTTGCAGTGGGCTTTGTGATGACGCTGCCGTTGTGGTTTGTGCCCGGATGCCAGATTCTGGTGCCTGTGCTTCTGACAGCGTGGCTTAATAAAAAAGTATTTCTGTACGATGTGCTCCAGGACTACGCTTCGAAAGAAGAGCGCAGACGTATTGAAAATGAGGAATCTGCCGGACTTTACGGCATGGGGCTTTTGTTAGGACTGCTCTCATATATCCCGCTGGCCTTCTTCTTTGTGCCTATCATTTCAGCCCTCAGTTACACCTATTACGGTTTAAATGCACTGGAGGACCGTCGCCGCTAAATCTGTGGATTTTGGGGGCAAAGTGGTGTATTTCCTTGAGTTATGACGAAGTGCGGCCACGAAAGAAAGAACATCGATATCGACTCGCTCAATGAGCGGGTTCGTAAGGCGGGGATGAAGCTCACCCAGCAGCGCAGTCAGCTGCTGAAAATCCTGCTTCATCATCCTGAACCGATTTCGGCCGATGAGATCTTCAAAAAAATTGACGACAAGTCCGATGGTATGGATCTGGTGACGATCTATCGCATTCTGAAAAAATTTGAAGAGGCCAATTTAGTGTCGCGCCTGGAATTCGGCGATGGGGTGGCGCGCTTTGAGCTGACCTTGGAATCAGGTCATCATCATCACCACGTCATCTGCCGCCAGTGTCAGCGGGTTGAGCCACTTCACATCTGCGATCTGGATCAACACATCAAGATGGTTGAGGCCATGGGCTACAAACAAGTGGCGCACCGGCTTGATTTCTTCGGTGTGTGTTCTCGCTGTCAGTAGTCGAGCGAGTCTTCCTCCTGCCAGCGTGGCAGTTTAATCACAAAAGTCGTGTTCGGAGTATCGGGCTGCAGGTGCAGGTCGCCGTTGTGACTTTTTATAATTCCCGCAGATATGCTCAACCCCAGACCTGTCCCTTTGCCAACTTCTTTCGTGGTGAAAAAAGGCAGCATGATTTGGTCTGCGATGATGTCGGGGATGCCGTTGCCGGAATCAATCACTAGGATTTCAACATGATCCTCGGTTTCCTCCACCTGAATTCGGATCCACTTGTCTTTTAGATTGGCAATGGCATCGAAGGAATTATTCAAAAGGTTCAGTAAGACCTGTTCAATTTGAATCAGACGGCATTCCACTTCCAGATCAGGGTCGATGGGAAGCACCTCGACTTCCACACCATGGTTGTAAAAACGTGTGCGGCAGAATTCTAAAGTTTCATCGATGATCTGTTTGACTGGCACGACTTCGAAGGGGTCATAAGTCCCTTCGCGGGCAAACGAACGCAGGGACTTGATGATGCGGGCGATCTTGTCGGCGGTGCGACTGATACTTTCTGAGGCCTGTTTGATTTTGACCGGGTCCATCTTCCCAGAATCGACCATCTGCTGAAGTTGGAAGGCGCGGGCCTGAATCACCGTCAGCGGATTGTTGATCTCATGGGCAATGCCTCCGGACATTTCACCCAAGGCCGCCATTTTTGTCGAGGAAATCATCTTGGCCTTGGCTTCAGCCATCTGCATTTCAGTTTGAATTTCTTCAGTGGAATCCCAGGCCACACCGTACATGCGCGGAGTTCCCGAGGAGGTCATGAATTTGCCATAGCATTCGATATGGTGGACCTCTTTGTTTTCATAGGTCACGCGATAGGTGACATAGAAGTCCTGGTGATTGGCGACAGCCTCGTGAACCTTGCGGTTGACGTTTTCCATGTCTTCACGGAATCCGCGCTTCCAAACCTCGGTCATGGGATCTAATTCAGAATTTTCAGGAACATCGTGCATGGAATACATTTTACTGTCCCAATGCAGGTGGTTTTGTTCGATGTCCCATTCCCAGGTTCCCATGTTGGCGGCAGACAGGGACAGGTTCAGTTTTTCGATGGTCTTTTTCAGGTTCTCTTCGTACGTTTTGCGGTCGTTCACATCCGTGGCGATCCCCAGCACGCTGTTGACCTGGCCCCGTTCATCGCGTGAAAAGGGGGTGATGCGATCGTTGATCCAGTGGTATTGGCCCTGGCTGTCCTTGAAGCGATATTCGATGGAAATGACCTCGCCCTCCTTCAGAGTTCGGGATCTTTCGATGGCGGCATTCAGGACCGGGACATCATCCGGGTGCATAGACCGGGCGTAGTATTCTGTGCCCTGAGCCCGGATCTCTGCCAGGGTGTAGCCATAGAGGTCCTTCACCCGGTCATTGAACCACACCATATTGACCTCGTTCAGATCGAATATGTAAACGCTGTTGGGGATCGTTTGATTGATCTTTTCAAGGAGGGTGTTCTTATCATTCAAAAGGTCGGCTATTTTCATAAATAGGTTTCAGTCTAATCCAAGATTCTTGTAACGCGAAACGGCTAAAATCATAATAAAACCTTAACATTACAGTCTTCCGACACGGTGCTAGACTTTGGCCTATAAATCCATAGGAGATTTCTATGTTTACCAACTTGGTTGCGTCTTTGTTCTTTGTTATCGGTGCGTCCGTGGCTTCTGCCCAGGTTCCTGTTATTAAGATCGACGGTTCTTCAACGGTGTTCCCAATCACAGAAGCAATGGCTGAAGAGTTTCAAACAGCTCAGCGTGGGAAAGTGCGTGTGACCGTGGGGATCTCCGGAACGGGTGGTGGTTTCAAAAAATTCTGCCGTGGCGAGATCGACATTCAAGATGCCTCCCGTCCTATTCAAACCTCCGAAATGGAAGCCTGCCGCAAGGCTGGTATCAAGTTCCTAGAGCTTCCGATTGCTTACGATGCAACAGCGGTGGTGGTGAATCCTAAAAACACCTGGATCAAGTCCATGACCGTGGCTGAGTTGAAAAAGATGTGGGAGCCAGCGGCCCAAGGAAAGATCACCAAATGGAGTGACGTCAACCCAGCGTGGCCGAAACAAAACCTTAAACTTTACGGCGCCGGTTCAGACTCTGGAACTTTTGACTACTTCACAGAAGCGATCGTCGGGAAGTCCAAGTCCTCTCGTGGTGACTATACGGCCAGCGAAGATGACAACACCCTGGTGACCGGGGTTTCCAACGATCTTTATGCACTTGGCTATGTTCCTTTGGCTTATTACGAAGAAAACCGCTCGAAGCTGAAGGTCGTTGCTATTGTGGGGGGCGATAAGGCTCCTAAGAAAAACGAAGCGGTGCTTCCAGGTCGTGAAACCGTTGAAAATGGCACCTACTTCCCACTGTCTCGTCCAATCTTTATCTATGTCAGTGAAAAATCCATGGCAAAGCCTGAGATCAAGGAATTCGTTAACTTCTATCTGAACAACTCCTTTGAGATCGTGCCCCAGGTTAAATATGTTCCGCTTCCTGCAAAAGCCTATGAAAGCGTGAAAGAGCACGTGAAAAAGAACAAGGTGGGAACTGTCTTCGGGGGGCACTCTGAAGTGGGTCTTAAAATTGAAGAGTTGATGAAGCGCGAAGGTTCGTTGTAGTTTAACCATCGTGGGTAAAAGCCAACTTAGAAAACTTTCTGAATTCACATCCGCTGACCATCCGGTTCGGCGGATGCGTCGTCTACGGGAACGTGCCATTGAAACAGTTTTGTTTCTGGCGGCGGCCTCTTCGGTTTTGGTGACCATCGGAATCGTGGGGATTCTGGTGGTGGAAAGTCTGCCGTTCTTCGAGCATGTGACTTTAAAAGAATTCCTGACCGATACGCAGTGGACACCTCTTTTTGAAAACGCCCGATACGGTATTTTGCCTTTGCTGAGTGGAACTTTGCTTTCCACGGTGATTGCGCTGACCGTGGCGATTCCCCTGGGGACAGTCGCGGCAGCTTTTTTAAGTGAATACGTTCGCCCCAGCTGGCGTGAAGTTCTAAAGCCTATGTTAGAGCTTTTAGCGGCCGTGCCGACAGTGGTCTACGGCTATTTCGCATTGCTGTTTGTGACACCTCTTTTGCAAAAAATCATTCCGACTTTAAGTGGCTTTAACGTGCTCAGTGCCGGGATCGTCATCGGAGTGATGATCGTGCCTTACGTCAGCAGTCTCAGCGAAGATGCCATGCGCTCAGTGCCGAATCATTTGCGTGAGGCCTCTTTTGCCGTGGGGGCGTCTCGTATGCAGACAGCCTTCCGGGTGGTGATCCCTGCGGCCTTTTCGGGAATCACTTCGGCCTATGTTTTGGGGATCTCGCGCGCTTTGGGTGAAACGATGGTTGTTGCCATTGCCGCGGGTATGCAGCCGAATCTGACCCTGAACCCGACAGAGCCTGCGGCGACGATCACCGCCTTTATCGTTCAAGTCAGTCTGGGGGACTTGCCTCACGGTTCCATTGGTTACCAATCCATCTATGTGGCAGGGTTAAGCCTTTTGGTGCTGACTTTGTGCTTTAATATCGTTGGCCTTTGGCTGCGCAAAAAGTTCCAGGAGAAAGAATAGTGGAATCCCGTCAGGATCTTTTAGCCAATATCAAGCGCCGTCAGTTGTGGGACTTTGTGTTTGCTATGATGGGGCTTTTGGCGTTGCTTTTTGCTTTGGTGACGTTGCTGGCTTTAATCGTCGATCTGGCGATCACCGGTGTTCCACGCATTAATGCTGAGTTTTTTGTAAACTTCCCCTCACGCTTTGCTGAAAAAGCGGGGATCTTGTCAGCCTGGGTGGGGTCTTTCTGTATCATGATCACCACCGCGTTCTGTGCCATCCCGCTGGGGGTGGCTGCCGGGGTTTATCTGGAAGAGTACGCTAAGAAAAACTGGGTGTCTCAAATCATTGAGCTCAATATCATCAACCTGGCCGGAATCCCATCGATCACCTACGGTCTGATGGCGTTGGGCTTGTTCGTGTATAAGCTAAAATTGGGGCAGAGCATTCTGACCGCTGGCTTGACCCTGGGGCTTTTGGTTTTGCCTATTATCATTGTGACCACGCGGGAAGCTATTCGCGCGATCCCTAACACCATTCGCGAAGCCAGTTACGCCATGGGGGCCAGCAAGTGGCAGACGGTGCGCTATCATATTCTGCCATATTCTTCCGGCGGGATTTTGACCGGAGTGATTATTTCCCTGTCGCGTGCAATCGGGGAAACGGCACCCTTGATCACCATTGGGGCGCTAACGTTTATTGCGTTTTTGCCAACGCCTCCGATTGACGGGCAGTTCCCTTATGTGAACTTTAAGTGGCTCATGGATCCATTCACCGTGATGCCGATTCAGATGTTTAACTGGTTGTCACGCCCGCAGCCCGAGTTCCATGTGAACGCGGCGGCCACAGGGGTGGTTTTGCTTGTGATGACTTTGATTATGAACGGTGGGGCGATCTATCTGCGCTCCCGTTTCCGTAAAAAGATGAAGTGGTAGTTTATGCAGCAGATGAATTTGCGGGCTGAAGTAAAGAATTTGATTTTTTCTTACGGCGATAAAAAGGTGCTTAATGGCATCACGTTGCCAATCTATGAAAACCGCGTGACGGCATTGATCGGTCCATCAGGCTGCGGGAAGACCACGCTGCTTCGTTGTTTCAACCGCATGCACGATCTGTATGCCAATGCCCAGTACAATGGTGAGATCCTGCTGTATCCAGATCAAAGAAACATTCTGGGTAAAGAAATCGATCCGATGGAAGTGCGCATGCGTATCGGGATGGTTTTCCAAAAACCCAATCCGTTCCCTAAGAGCATCTACGACAATGTCGCCTACGGCCTGACGGTTCGCGGGGTTAAAAAGAAAAGCTTCATCGAAGAACAAGTCGAAAAGTCCCTGCAGCAAGCCAGTCTGTGGAACGAGGTCAAAGACCGTTTGCACTCTTCCGCAACGGCCTTGTCCGGCGGTCAACAGCAGCGCCTGTGTATCGCGCGCGCCTTGGCGACAGAGCCCGAGATCCTGCTCTTGGATGAACCAACATCAGCCTTAGATCCGATCTCCACTCGTCACATCGAAGAGTTGATTCAGGAACTGCGCAAAGACGTGACCATCGCTATTGTCACCCACAGTTTGCACCAGGCAGCCCGCGTGTCCGATTTCACCGCCTTCATGTATTTGGGCGATCTGATCGAATTCGGAGCCAGCGACCAAATCTTCACCAACCCGAAAGACCAAAGAACCGAAAACTACATCACCGGCCGCTTCGGGTAAAACCGTTGAAAAAGGCGCATCTGACTGCGTTGTCGGGGGACCTCTTTCGCTCCGACGTGCAGGAAGCACGCCTCCGCTTCAGAGGAACCCCTCCGCCTTGCATCTGCACCTTTTTGAACGGTTTTCCTAAAAGGTGCCTG
Organism: Bdellovibrio sp. HAGR004; assembly: GCF_055397015.1. NCBI lineage: Bacteria > Pseudomonadati > Bdellovibrionota > Bdellovibrionia > Bdellovibrionales > Pseudobdellovibrionaceae > Bdellovibrio > Bdellovibrio sp. HAGR004. The sequence goes on from NZ_AP029176.1 coordinate 1,483,190, forward strand.
GTTGTTTTTTCTGGCTACAGTGCGTCGTTGGCGCATCTGATCGCTTTAGAAGATGATGTATCTAAGGCTTAGTTTGGCGTAGTAGGCGTTGCCGATGTCGACCTTGTTCTTGGGGTTGATCTCGTAGTTTTCGGCTTGGAAGAATTGACGGTCGAACGAATGGCCCATTTCTAAGTCTGCGAACATGGATTTTGATAGTGGGGATTTGATACCCACGAAGAATTTCTTTTCATCATAGAACAATCGTAACCCCTGCGTAATACGCGTCTTCCGTCCGATCCACCGTCCTGTCATGCTCGGGGCATGAGCGAAACCAATAAAATCATCGAAGAAATCAAGCAGATCAAAGAACAATACCAAGCCGAGGTTGGTAGCGAACGTAAAGCCTGGCCCAATGCCATCAAAGATCGAGTTAGCAAGCTGTACGCCCTTGGTATGAACGGCAAGGCCATATCTGTGGCCATTGATATATCATACTACTCGATTCTGGAATGGCGGCCAGAGGGACTTCCGGATAGCCGCGGCCGCAAGGCCGCCAGTCATTTTCATAGCCTGCCGGTGGTCAAAAAAACTAAAATTGGGACCGTCACAATACCAACTTTATCACCGGATCATAAAGTTGAGATGGTCACAGTCACAACTCCAGATGGATACCTAATCTGCCTCCCAGAACACAAGGCTGTATCCTTTCTAAGTCAGCTTCGGGAAATGTGATGTTTGTTGACCGAAAAGGACTCCGAGTTTTTGTGTACCGCGACGAGATTGATATGCGTTGTGGATTTGAGCGATTGCACTCTCTGTGTGTACATCAAATGAATGCCATTATGGATCAAGGGCACATTTACCTGTTTTTTGGAAAGAACAGGAAGCGGGTTAAAATACTGGTTTATGACGGCAGTGGCCTGGTGCTGATTGCAAAGAGGATTGAACGAGGTCGGTTCATGTCATTATCTGAGCTCCTCGGTCGGTACGAGATTTCGCAGGACGAGCTTAAGTTGATTCTTCATGGCAGTGTTGTACGCAAACCCGTCGTTGACAGATCATTGTCGCCACAAAGTCCAGTGACGCAAAGGGAGTCTGTTGAACTCCCGAAAGGACTCAGCCAAAGTCATCCATAGATGGCACAAGATGATCTCAAGAAAATAAAGAAAATCCTCAAAGAGGAAAGCCCAGAGCTGGTTGCGCAGCTGATGGCGAATCTTATTGAGCATAATCGCAAGCTTGAAGCTCGGATTGAGGCCATCGAAAAGCAGCGGTTTGAGAAAGAGCAGTCGGCATTTGCAATGGAGGAGCAAGTAAAGCTTCTTCGTCGCAGTCTTTTCGGTAAATCCTCTGAGAAGCGCGCCGAGGCTACAGACCGTCCCCGCGATAGAAGCCAAACCGAAGCACTTCTATTTAGTCAGGCAGCTTTCCCGGCGGAAGTATCCCGAGAAGATCAAAAGAAGAATAAATGGGCCAACCTGCCAGAATTAGAAATTGCTCACCACCTTAACGACGACGAACTCAACGAAGAAGCCAAATCACGTGGCATTGAAAACCCACAGCCTGCGATGTGGAAAAATACTGGCCTGTACGACGAATCCTTCCGTATTCAGATAATCGAACGCTCTTACGTCAAAGAAGTTCATAAAAAGTACAAATATAAGCTTGATCCCAAATTTAACTCGGATCCGGACAAAGAAGTCATCATCACCGCCAATGGCCCCTCCAGCCTATTGCCTGGCATGAACTATTCGACTGACTTTGTGGTCAGTGTCGTGGCTGATAAGTATATCAGTCACATGCCTTTGGAACGGCAAACCCGAGAGATAGAGTCCCTTGGTCTTAAAGGGATCAAGAACAGTACATTGTCACGCCTTAGCGGGCTTGCAGCAGCAAGCCTTGAACCTGTTCAGACGGAAATCTTGAGCGAGCTAAAATCAAGCGATCTAGCACTTCACTTGGATGAAACCCCATGGGGTATCCAAAATAAGAACGAAAAAGACGGATACATGTGGATCGTGAGCAATCGCTACGGCAGTCACTATTTGTTCAAACCAACTCGTTCTGGGCAAGTCGTGCAAGAGTTTTTAAGTGGCTATACTGGTCCCGTGGTTACCGATGGTTATGGCGGTTACAACGTACTTGAAGAAGCTGGCATTCCTCAGGCATTTTGCTGGGCGCATGCGCGCCGAGAATTTATAAAAATTGAAGACCATGATCCCACCGTAAAACCAATACTGGATGACATTGACAGGTTGTTTGAGATTGAGCGAGGGGCCACGTCGTTTGAAGAACTTCTGCGTTTGCGAAATGAGAAAAGTCGCGCCGTCGCCGAAGATCTTCACCAAAAACTTTTAGAAGAGCACCCCAAGTCCCGTCCGGGAAGCCAGAAGCGCAAGGCCATTGAGTATCTTACCAAGAGATGGAATGGGTTTACGTTATTCTTGAGGGATCAGCGTATCCCGCTGTCCAACAATGAAGCTGAACGCACCATCCGTCATGCCGTAGTGGGGCGCAAGAACTATTACGGATCTGGAAATCATGCTGGCGCGGAAACTGCTGCTACGTTATTCACAATTATCGAATCCTGCAAAAAGAACGACCTCGATCCGAGAACGTACCTTTCAATGGCGCTACACATGGTGGCCGAAGGAAAAATCCCACCAACACCCCTGGCACACGCACGAGCCATCCGTCAATAGCGCGTATTACGCAGGGTTTACGAACAATCTGTCGGCGCGGTTTTCGCGGCCATAGGGCAGATAGGTCACCTGAGAAAAATCCAAACCCGTATAAGCTTGTGCGTAGTCATTCAATTTATAGTACACAGAGCCCTTGATGATCCACGGAACCAGGGTGAAGAAGTTGACGCCCCATTTGTCGGCGAACTGCCAGTTCAGAGAGGCAAATGGCGCCCCCAGAACCAGGCGGAATTCTTTCGAGGGGAAATAGAACCAGGCAAAGCCCGGAAGTGGGATGTTGTTCAGGATCGGACGGTTGTTAGAATAGTTCGCCAGCAGCAGCCAGCTGCTTTTTTCGTCGCTGGGGTAAGAGTACATTGCTGTCAGACCCAGAGTTGAAACGGTGGGGTCATAGAATGGTTTGTCGCTGGCAGAACCATAATTCATCATCACAGACCACATGCGTTTTTCGCTGAGCAGTTGGGTGTAGCTTGCCCCGAATTTGATATCGTAAAGCTCTGAATAACCATTCTGCGAAGGATCGACTTTAAGCTGATCGCCGGAAAAAGAAACACTGAAAGACTCGGAATCCGTCTTATAGACAGGCACCAACGAATTAAGTGACTGATAAGACATGTTGGCGCGTTCCTGGGGGAACTCGGCCTTATCATAAAAAGTGCCGCTGTAACTGAAGATCGTGCGCTGCTGCCCCGGCGGAGTCAGGCCCTGCGCCAATTCAAAGGCGTTGGCGAACAGGGGAGCGCTGAGAATCAAGACTGAAGCCAAAAACTTGTTCATAGAAAATTAGCATAGCGAGGTCTTTGTCAGTTTACAATGCGATTTCGTTGCGGGGGTCGAACTATCTGTCGAAAACTTACTTACATGATCTTAACTCGAGTTTTAAAAGAAGCTTGGATAGCGTGATTTCATCCCTTTTCAAGCAGGTGAATCATGTTAAGCCGAGGCAGAAAAATTCTCTTCGCTTTAGCGGCGGTGGGTGTTCTTGGGGCGATGGCCTTTAAAGAAATGACCCCAAAGCAACAAGGCTCTTGTCTGCAGATTTTCTTTGATCCAGAAGGGGAAGCTCAGGTGCAGTCCGGCCGCGCGTTCGCAGTCGCTCTGCAGCGTCTGTTGTCGCCTTATGAAGGGGTGCTAATCCACAAGGCTCCCATTGATCTGTACCAGCGGGGGATGATCGGGCTGTGTGATAAAAATATTTATATCGGAACTCATTTTGACCATCGCGTTCCCCGGGTATTCGTTGAAGACTTTATGAATGCCAGGGGGAGCGTTGCTTGGTTCGGTTACAATATCTGGCAAATGGGTCCACGTTTAGAGACAGACCTTGGATTGCGCTTCCTTCGCTCGGCAAGGCCCGATGCGCGTGGTTTTTTTGACGAGATCGTCTATGAAGGTGGGACCTTCAAAAAAAGTCGCGACAACCGCGTTTATGAACAAGTTGAGCTTCTGCCAGCGGATGTTTCAAAGTTCGTAACGTTGGCAGAGTCCAGAAACTCCCGCACCCGCGAACTGGTGCCCTATATCGTGCGCTCGAAAAATCGTTTTTATATTGCCGATATTCCTGAAATAGAAAACTCTGGGGGCCACGTCAGTTTGATGCTCGCTGAAGTCATGGCGCATTTCATGGAAGAAGCGACTCACTCAAGGCCCAAACCCAAATTCATCGCCGCCACCGAATAACAGGCGCCTGTTGGCGGCCCTCCGTGCGGTGGTCCAGTTTTCTGGCTACACTGCGTCTGGGGCGTCCTTCTTGGGATTGCATTGGGTAGGGCGAGTCGTTAGGCTTTAGGGATGTCATCACTTCAAACTGAAAAATATCTGGTTCGCGATAGTATGTTTAGCCTGGTGGAGCTTTCACTTCTGGCTCGTCTTTACGAAGAGTTTTGCACGCCTTCGGCATCTTCAGGGGCCATTAATAAGGAATCCCTGGCGCAAACTCTGCTGAAAATGAAGGCTACTGAAGGTAAAGGTCAGTTGAAGGTCGCTATTTTCGATACAGATCCCATCGGCTTTTTCTGGAGCTATGAAGGAAAAGTGCTGGCGCACTGGGTTCACCCGGACCATCGCAATCAGGGCGTTGAGCAAAACCTTCTAGGCGGCGCTTAAGTCTATTTGAATTTGCTTGTACTCCACAAGAGGAGTTTTTATTTTGCGCCCATTTTGTGTGGACTCGCGTATTTTAATTGCTCCAACTTCTTCCAAGAAAAGAATGATCTTGTTAAGGTTGGAGACATCCATTTTCGCGATCTTTGCCAGTTCATAGACAGATTTGGGCTTGTGGATGATGATCGTCGACAGAAGAGCAATATTCTTTGCGAAGCGGTCAAAGTCTTTTTTGTTGTCGAATGAGATTTCAAAATGGTCTTGTTTCAGCTTATGCTTGCGGGCAGCGCTCAAGGCTGCCTTGAAATCATTCAGGGCTTCGCTCGGGCTTTTGATTGAGACGATAAGTGTTTTCATAGTTTAACTCCCAATTCGTACAGTACGTTCTGTTTGAAGTCCTCAATGAGCTGGTCCTCAGTTGAAAAGACATAGGTAAACTCTTGCGTTCCTATGTGATAGTGCGGGCCCTTTGGGTGGTGATTATCGAATAAAACAAAGTGTCCGCTCGTGATATCTTTACAAATCAACCCGTACTTAATCCCTTGAGGATATTTCTTGGACCGACCGACATCATGAATTGTCATTTCGATCACAAATCGGCCCTGAACCCAAGCTTTGTGGTAGAAAAGCAGTCGGGCCTTCATATTGGTTTATTATTACCTATATTGATGGTTTTGTCCATTTTTTCCTCTTTCAGGGGGGGGCTTGCAACCTGGGTACGTGTTTAAAAGGCGTCTGGGGCGGGGAAGGTCAAAGCGTTGTCTGAAAATCGGCCAAAAAGTGAGTGATTGAAAGGCTATTAGCCGTTAAAACTATTGCATGACCACTACAAAAAGCTTTTGGAGCAATAAACGCGTTTTCGTCACCCAGCCAACAGGATTTTTAGGGACTTGGGTGGTGAAAGCCTTGCTTGCAAAGAACGCGCAGGTTTTTGGTTTTGGTGAGGCCCCGGCAACCGAAACGAATCTTTTTGATCTGGAAAATCTGGGACAGAAGATCTCCATGACTTTTGGGGATTTGCGCGATGAAGCCGTTCTGCGCGAGGCTCTGTCTTTTGCGCAGGCGGATGTTGTCATTCATTTAGGCGAATCCGGTCTTTTGCAGGAAGCGCAAGCCCGGGCCCTGGAAACCCTCAGTAAGGCGGCTCTGGGCACGGCAACGCTGATGGAGCTGATGCGTGAAACAGCCTCGGTTCGTGCTGTCGTGGTTGTTAGTTCTGACAAGGTCTATGCACGCAAAACTTCTCAGGACGCTTACACGGAAGAAGACCGTGTTGCGGCATCTGCGATCCTGCCCACGGCAAAACTTTGTTCCGAATTAATTGCGATGTCTTATCGTCAGACTTTTTTTGCGCCGGAAAAATACAACAAACATAAAATCGCCATCGCCACAGCCCGTATGGGATCAGCCATAGGGGGCGGGGATTTCACTGAGCAGGCCCTGATTCCTCAGGCTGTAAAAGCGTTTGTCGCAGGCGAGGCCTTTACGCTAAGAAATCCTCAATCCCTGCGTCCGTGGATCGCCGTTCAGGATCAGGTCGAGGGTCTTTTGGCATTGGCGGAAGGTTTGATTGAAAAAGGTCCAAAGCTTGCGGCTAGCTATAATTTTGGACCTTCTGAAGTTCACGCCGTCGGCGAAGTGGCGCGCATTTTAGCAGAAGAATGGGGTGCAAAGGCACAACTTTCTTTGAATGAAGAGATAAAATCCACACCGTCCCGTCACGGTGAGCTAAATTCGCATCTGGCAAAGCAGGATCTAGGCTGGGAACCACAGCGAAACCTGCAAAACACTCTAAAAGAAACCATTCAGTGGTATAAAGAATTTTATTCTTCTGCGACTTCTGCTAAGTTGTAGGGATGGCCTTTTTCGGATTAACACTGCAAAAAATTTCTCATTTAGTCAGCCCCAAGGATCTTGCGACCCTTGAACAAATGCCCGTTGCCGAAAAGGCTTTTAAGATACTGAAGTCCTTTGCCCTGGACAGTCATCGCATACAAAAAGCCGATGACGGAGGTCTGGAGATCCACTTTGTCTTTGCTGAAGAAAGTTCCCTTAAAAAGTCCTATGTCAGCGTCACCGAAGATGGTGAGGGTGGAGAGCTGACCTTCCACTGTGCCCAGTGCGCACAAAGCCGCAAGGATGCCGACGATATCTGTCAGCACGCATGGGCCGCTTTGATACTGATCTGGTGGGCCTTGTCTGTGGATCGCGGATTCCTGCGCAATCATAGTTTTCAAGTCAGTAACTTCTGCGAAGACTTCTGGGATCTGACAGAGACGAAAAAAACCGAACGCGGAGAAGGCGATGCCAAAGGTCTCCCGTTGGATTTGAAGCTGGAATCATTGTCGCTGGTGACAGAGCCTCTTTCTCTGGACGAAGCGCTGCCGTTAGAGGACTTCCTGCCGGAAGTTTCGATGCCTTACGAGTTGTCGCACGTAGCTGACAGTGAGGATGGTTCAACCGGAGCTGTGTGGGGACTGCCGCAGGCCTTCCGAGGCAACCCACAAAAAGAAACCGTGTACTGGGCTGACAGTAAGAATCAGCACCAGCTTGCCGGGATTCTTCGTTATAATTTTAGCGACGGAGTGGCTGTAAGCAGTAAGGATATCCTGCGCCACGCCTATCGTGCGATTGTGCCCCGAGACCTGCTGCCAGCCCCTGCGCGTAAAGAAAGTTTTGAAGTTTTGTGGCCTCTGCTTCCCAGTGATCCGCACCGTTTCTTTAGTCGTGATTTGCTGGATATTGAAGCGGTCATGCAAGAGCTTTTAAATCGCATCATCCGCCGTGTGAACAAAGGGGATCTGAAGTTTTTCGTGCAGGATCTGAAAGACCTGGGGAAGGCTTTGCAGATAAAAAACATTTCTGTCGAAGCAGAACACGCCTTTCAATGGCAGGTCGAGTTCAGCGGGGAAGAAGAAGTTCGCACCTCGGCTGTTTTGCGCGCCAAGAAACCTCAAGAACGTTATGCGTTCTTTGATAACTTTGCCATCGATTTTGGGCTGGGCCATCTGGTGGCCTTCGGCTGGAAAAAAGAATTCGAAGCTGTCGAGCAGTTCTATTCACGCAAACTGGGTACGGAAAAGCCATTGCATTTTTCGCACTTGAATGTGGAAGGAAAAAGCGAGACGGCGTCTTTCATGAAGTTCCTGCGCAGTCGGGCCCTTCCGGTGAAGGTTGAAGGAGGCAGTCACGATGTGGGTGCCAATGGAAGTGTTTTAAATCTGCACCATCAAGATGATGCCGGCTTTACTATTGAAAAAGTATTCCATCTTTCTGAAACCCAAAGTGTTTCTCAGAATGGCTTTAGCACGCCTGTTATTCTGATTCTGCGCACGCTGCAGGAGGGGCTTGGGTTTCTTCTGCAAAGTGAAGTCAAGACCCTGGCATCAACCAGCTTCAAGAAACGTGAATGGGACCTGAAGCTTTTAAAGCATCTGGGAGCCTTGCAGTATCTGACACTTGAAACATTAAGCCTTCATTTCGACAAGCAACTTACGGATGGCACGACCTGCAGTCCGCAGAATCTGTTGAAAGTGGTGTCTTCAAAAATCCACTCGCTGATTGTGACCGGGGACGGTGTTAGTTTAAACAAAACCCAACCTCTGGACGAGTTGTGCTCCAAAAGCACTCTGAGTGTGTTTGAGGACTACGTTGCAAAGATCCTAAAAATGCTGGCTGAACGGGAGGCCGTCTACAGTCCCAAAGGGGAGTATCTTTTCTCTGGCTCTGTTGAACGTGAGTTCCGCGTTGTTTATGAGATACTAAAATACATGGCGCTTTCCACGCAAGGATCTGCGTTTAAGCGGGCGCGCACCGGGATTTTAACTAAAATCTGGGACGGGAAGCTGGAAGAAGATCCGATGCTGGAAAAAGGACATTTCTTTATGCCAAGCTGGGGGAAGGAAGATGTCACCCCCACACAGTCGCTGGGACTTCTGCAGCCTTTGATGGATCATGGGATTCGTCTGTATGTGCGCGGTCAGCGTCTGGAAGAACTGGCCAAAGACGAATTTGTCGTGGATTTCCAGATCGTCAGCAAGCTTGATGAAGGCATGTTGAATTGGTTTGAGCTCAATCCGCGCTTCTTCCTGCAGGGGCAGGAGATCGATTCGAAACAACTCAAAAGCCTGGGTGGCGGTGGCGTTATTGAATATAACGGCCGATTCTATCTGGTTCCTCGGACTGAGATTCCGTCTTTGCGCCGATTGGAAGGATTCTGGAACAAGCTGCAAAAAGGCAAACGGGAATCCGGCAAAAAGCCGTGGACTGACAAGTACTATCAATTGCCCAAGCATCAGGCTTTGGAGCTTTTGGCTTTGCGCGCATCAGGTTATAAATTCCGTGGCGATGAAGAATGGAAAAAGATTTGTAACTTCTATGATCACCTGGGACCACGCACAGACCTGGTGAAGGTGCCTGACACGGTCAAAGCGGATCTGAAGACCTATCAACACGAAGGCTTCCAGTGGCTTTTGGATTTGTACACCCTTCGCATGGGGGCTTTGCTTGCCGACGACATGGGTCTGGGGAAGACCTTGCAAGCGCTTTGTTTCTTGGAATATCTAAGAACGCAGAGTCAACTGGGACAGGTCTTGATCGTTGTGCCGTCAAGCCTGGTCTATAACTGGGAAAGTGAAGTGGCGAAATTCACGCCAGGCCTGCCGTTTGAAATCTTCACCAGCAAAGACCATGATCGTATTGGAAAACGCCTGGAGGCCAAAGAGCCCTTGGTCGTTGTGACGACCTATGGTCTGTTGATGGAAAACGGCGAATTCCTAAGTCAGTACAATTGGAATGTTCTGATCTTCGACGAAGCTCAGAATCTTAAAAATATCTCTGCTAAACGCACAAGTTCCGCACGTATGCTCAATGCACGCTTTAAGCTGTGTTTGACGGGGACTCCGCTGGAAAACCACTATGGCGAGTTCTATTCTTTGCTGGATCTGGTGGTCCCGGGAAGTCTTGGGAAGTACGATGACTTCCGCCGTCAGTTTGTGAACACAGATGTGGTTCTGTTAGAAGACGTGGAGGATCTAAAACTTAAAACCAAACCACTAATCCTTCGTCGATCCAAGAAAGAAATTCTGAATCAGCTTCCTGAAAAACAGGAAACCAAAGTCAGTATTGCCTTTGAAGAAAAACAGAAAAAAATCTATCGCGACATTGCGATCGCGTACAACGAGCGCATTCAATCCTCAATCAAAGAGGTGGGCGAAAATCAGTCTCAGCTTCAGATGCTTACGGCCTTGTTGCGCCTTCGTCAGGCGTGTTCTGATCCAGGGGCTTTGCCGGAAGTGAAGTACGATAAAACTCCGCCAAAATTAGAGGCCCTGATGGATTCCCTGCAGGAGATTATCGAGTCCGGCGAAAGTGCGCTGGTCTTCACTCAGTTCCTGCAAACGCTTGAAAGAACCGAAAAGCTTTTGCGGGCGGTGGGCATTCCGGTGTTTGTCTTGCATGGGGCTATTCCGACCAAGCAACGGCAGAAGATTTTAAAGGATTTTAACGAAACTCCGGGTGGGGCCGTACTTGTGATGACACTGAAAACAGGCGGTGTGGGTCTGAATTTGACCAAAGCCAGCTATGTCTTCCACTTAGAGCCTTGGTGGAATCCGTCGGTGGAAAATCAAGCCACAGACCGGGCGCACCGTCTGGGGCAGCGAAAGGCCGTGCAGGTGTTCAGATACATCATGCACGAATCACTGGAAGAAAAAATGGAGCTTCTAAAGGAACGCAAAAACCGCAAGTTCCAAAGCTTGTTCTCTGAAGCCGAAGCCACCACGGACCTTGCCGGTGCCGGAGGAGCCCTCAGTAAAGAGGACTTCGACTTCCTACTCGGCCTCAAATAAAAGGTACCTGCTGGGGCACCCTCCACAGGGGGGACCACCCCAGTTTTGCAGAAACGATGCTTTGTCAGAAGGTACGGCGTACCTTCTGGCGCTCTGGTTAATGGTAAAATTTAAATATATGATATCACGAAGCAATTAAGAATTCCTTGATGCTTTTCAATTAAATATGACCATGTTATAATGACCATAGTTATTTGGAGGCTATTTTGACTCAAAAATATCCCGCAGGAAAATTTAAAGCAGAATGCCTTATGCTGATGGACCGTGTGAAGAAGTACGGTCAGGCAGTGACTATTACCAAGCATGGTAAACCAGTTGCGAAGCTCGTTCCTGCTGATGCCGACGCGGATGTTTCTGAGCTGGATAGTCCCTTTGGCATTTTAGCAGGCACCGGAGAGATCAAAGGCGATATCGTGGGTTCTCTGAATGAAAAATGGGATGCGGATGAAAAATAGTTCTATCCTGTTAGATACGCATGCTTGGATTTGGGTGTGCCTAGGGCATGAAAAAATGGCTAAATCTGCCTCGAGAAAAGCGATTGAGAAGGCGTTTCGTGAGCATCAGTTGGCAGTCTCTGCCATTTCTCTTTGGGAAGTGGCGATGCTTGAGGCTAAAGGGCGTTTGGCGTTGACGCAACCTTGTCAGGATTGGCTTGAGCAAGCTGTTGCAAATATGCAAATTGAGGTTGTGCCGCTTTCCGTTGATATAGCAGTCGAATCAAGTCGGCTTCCCGGAGGTGTTCCGTTTCACTTAGTTTGACCGGGTTCGTTTCAGATACTTTGACCACCTGATTTTTGAGGGTTTATTGGTCTTTCTACTCGCTGTCAATATCGTTGAAAGTTATTCGTCCCTTCATGCGGTGACTGGGGCCTTCAAAAATGCAAATATGGGCATTCTCGAACATCCTGTCGATGGCAGCACTTGCCAGGATCGGATCGGTAAAAACTTGTGGCCATTCTTCAACGTCGCGGTTGCTGGTTAAGATCATAGCCGAATTGTGCTTGCGTCGATCAAATAAATCGAAGATCTCCTCACTCACGTCTCGTGGCATTGTTACGACGCCCCAGTCATCCAAGATCCATAGCTTTGATGTTAGAATTTGTTTGAATAAAACATCGAGCTTATTGTTCTCGCGCGCTTTACGGATCTTTGTCCCAAGTCTTTTTACACTCGTACAAAAAACACTGTGACCAGCCTGCGCAGCGCTCATCCCAAGAGCAATCGCAAGATGACTCTTGCCCGTGCCGGGACTTCCCAAAAACAATGCAATTTCGTTGTTCTCGATAAACTTTAAATCTTTCAGATCCTCGATTTTTTCGCGCGGGAGTTTTTTATTGAAATCCCAATTGAACTGCTCAAAGCTTCTTCGCTCTGGGAACTCCGCTTTCTTAATCCTTTTTTCTACGGCGTTATCTGCCCTTGCATCTAATTCCGTGGATAGAAGCTCACTGAGCCACTTAAGATCCTGGCTGCGTTTTCCTTTTTGAACTAAACCCTCGATCTCTGCGGATGCCGCGGGCATTCGTAACTGCTTTAACTGATCGCGTATCACATCTATTGTCATAACTGTCTTTCCTTTCAGTGGGCCTGGTTGCTATGAACCAGACGTAAATGGTTTTTATACTCACTCATGTCGCGCGCAAACTTACCTCCCACCGTCTGCGCGGATAAAACCTCCTCATGACGAGGAGCTTTGGGTTTTGGCTTTGCCATAATATTCAATAGTTGATGAACTGTTTTTAAATTTACCTGTGATAACTCCAGCGCTGAAAGGCAGGCCTTGTCGATGTCGGCATTGCTGTACTTCTTGTTCAGCGTCAGAAGACCCCATACGCTGCGTGTATCAACAAAACCTTCGCCTCGAGCCAAAATAATTCCTACAAAGCGCTCAACATTGACGCCGATAATTTTTGCTTGCTTCAGATAGTGACCATGATCTTGAAGAGTCTTCTCCCAAGACTCCTTGTAATGATCTTTACAGGCTTTACTTGTGAATTTATCTTGGATGCGCTCGTAAACTTCTAACAGTCGACCGTTGCAGTAGATACTTACTTGAACTGAATTACCAATCACCAAAGCTATTTCGCCTTTGAGTCTTGTGTCTACTCGGTAGTACTTGTTTGCAAAGCGAACATAACCATCAGACCTCACTGTTGAGCGAGTGATGGTTTCCACTTCGTAGCGTAATAAAGGAAGAGGCTTTAACAACGAGGCTTCATCGTTAAGAAACACATCCAAAGGTTTTTGTAGGTGAGTCCCGTGCTTTCTCTCATTGGCGATACTCATCTTTTTATTCATGTGTGACTGTGCGCCGCTCAGTGAATATTGGGACTTATCGTAGGATTCAAAAAGGCGACGCTTCATTGGAACCATTCGCTCCACTTTGCCTTTTTTCTCTGGAGAATAAGGCGGCAATGCCTCGACAACGAACCCGTAGTGCGAGGCCAGTCTTTCAAAGGCCGGGTTCAACGTCGGCTCGTGCTTTGATGCCTCATGAACAAAGACTTTGGGATTATCAGAAGTCACTTTACGAGGGACTCCGCCAAGTTCCTCAAACATGCTTATTAAAACTTCGGCAGTTGTTTCAAAGTCGAGTTTCTCTACAACTCGGGCCATCTCGTAACGAGAATGCCCAAGAACGCCAACGAAAATCCAAATTGTTTTTTTCTTTTTTGTGACAGGATCGACGACGTCAAAGAGCTTTCCCCAGTCCACCTGCAGACATTCCCCCGGTGAGTGAACAAGCTCCATCACATTGCGCGCAGGTGCGGATCGCATAAGTTTGTGGCGGTGAATGTAGCGGTAGAAGTTAGATCGCGGGACAGAGAGCGGAAGCTCTTCAAAAATACTTTGCGGACTCCAGCCAAGTTCAATGCGCTCCTTGATCCATTCGCGCTTGGGATCTAAGATGGCATCCGTTTCAATGGCCTTCTCGCTGCGACCATCGCGCAGCGGAAACAGCGCCTCTGGGTAAGGTGGGATTTCTTTTGAGGTTTTGCAGTAGATTTTCTTCTCTGGGTTTGCGACGGCTACATAGCCATGCTCTATCGCCTGGTCGCGGATTTTTATGACGTAACCTTTGCCTTTACCAGTTGATTTAGTCAGTGCGGTGAGTGAGTGTCCTTCGCGAAGGCCTTCGACGATTTTTCGGTCCACTGTGATTTTCTCCAAGTCCTTTTTTCTGAGTTTCCGCATGCGTATTCCTTGCTGTAGTCTGGTTGTTAAACCAGCAGCTTAGCGCATGGGATCAGATGGAGAAAATGTGCTGAAAACGTAAGCAATTGCCCGGTCAAATTAGGTGGGATTTACTTCCCCCAAAGCCGGTCCACTTACGTGGGATTTGCCCCCCTTGAAACCGGTCAAACTACGTGGGATTGGACACCCGGAGGTTTTCACGGCGACCCGGCAGATCGCCTCATCGTCGCAACAGCTCGTAAAAACCGATACACCTTGGTCACTCAAGATAGCCTTATTTTGTCTTATGGAAAGCAGGGATTGGTAAATACCATGGCCTGCTTCTAAATTTAGGCATTCGTGAAGTTTCTACCTGTATAAAATCCTGACAGTTTATGGTTTTCAGGTCTTCCGTTATAACTATGCGGTCTAATCTCTTTTTTGGTTATAAAGGACGCTTTATGAGATTTTATACATCCTTAGTTCTTTGTAGTTTTCTAGCGCTGTCAGCCTGTGCGTTTAAGAAGGACGACGGGGAAAAATCAAAAGGGGCTGCTAAAGCCCCACCAGCGGTTGACGTTGTGGAACAAATTAAGTCAGAGCAAGCTAAGAACGCATCTAACGGACAACTTACGGATGAGAATGTTCAGGTGTCTTTCCATGAAGCTGAAATGGGTTCTTACGAAATGACTATCACGTGGCCTTCGGACATCCCGAAGGTAGCAGTTGTTATAAATGGAAAAAAGTCGATTGTAGCTGAGGCAAGTTCGTTTAAAACGACTGTGGGGCAGGGGACAGAATCAGCCATTGAAATTACATCAATGGACTCATTCGGTTCGCCGATTTCGGTATATGCTGTTACTAGCAAAGCTCCCCTAGATATTATTGTGTCAGACCCTTATTATTTAACTGAAAATACTAACTTAGATGCCAACAGACTTTACCTTTTGTCTGGAGGAGCAATTATCACCAACGGGCGGCATCTAAATATTTCTGTAAACAAGTTGTTTGTAGAAGATGCACCTAATAAGGCCTTCAATTTGTTTCCGTCTTACGCCAAAATCCGCACACAGAGCGCCCAAAACATAGGAAGCGATCTCTTCGAAATATATAACTCAAGCATCACAATCGCGGCCAAAAAAGCCGTGGGCACGCTGAGTGTTGCCTTGATTGGTTTCAACGGCCGTGATGGAAAAAGCGGGGAAGAACTTGAAAGACAAGCAAGAATTTCCCGTCAAAGAAATCCCAATCTTGACGGTGCCAATGGCTCAGATGAAGTAACCAGACGAATTCCAAAGACCCCAGATAGCCCCGCGCAACCTATTTGTGTGCGCGCAGCAGGCAACGGACAAGACGGTGCACCTGGTGCTCCGGGTAGCAGTGGTGAGAATGGGCAACCGGGTGGCGACACGGGAAATCTGCTTGTAACCGTTGAGGACTTCAGCGAATTCTCACTAGAGGTGGGAACACAAGTGGGTAAGGGTGGTAAAGGCGGTTTGGGAGCTCCAGGTCACGAAGGTGGTAATGGGGGCGCTCCAGGCAAAACATACGGAGTCTGTGCTCAAGTTCCAAGTGCCGGCAAAAAAGGAGCTAAAGGTGCGGACGGAGCAAATGGGTCTGACGGTTTGAACGGTAAAGTCGGTACCATTTCTTCGAACGTTACGAAGCAAAAGATCTTTGATCTAAATGTAGTTCAAAACCCATAAAGTTGGATATTGTTGTTCCTTATATCTCATGTCGGGAGCATGCCCAACTTTAGCAACCGGAGTAGTAACTAAGAACAACGGCCGATCTCTAGTTTTAAGGTTGCAGTATTTCCTTTGCGAAATTTCTGAAGGTATCCAAGTGGTCGTTGGCAACTTTGGCGACGATATCCCAATCGATTTTTGAGTATTCGTGTACCAAAAGGTTGCGAAGACCGACGGACTTTACTAAGGCCTGTGCAACCTCCGTCGAGATCTTTTTCTCCTCCGCGAGAAGTACGAAGGATTCAGCCATCGTAGTAGGTGTACGTCCGCCACTTTCGGCCAGAAGGTGCGAAGCTAAATCCACACAAACCTGTACAGCTCTTTCAAGGTTGATAGAAATAATATCCTGAAGATCAAAATCTTTACGAAGGTCATCCGCGGCAAAAGGCTTTTTGCTTTCGATTCGTTCGATACAGTTTCTCAGGGATTCAATTTTTTGATGGAGGACTTCTATGGTCATGATTTTAGAAACCTCTCTCTTTTTGCTTTTAAGATGCGCTGATAGTAGGGCTGGAAATCGGCTTGGTCAAAAAGCATTCTTTTCATAATTTGGGCAAAAACGGCCGTTTCCTTGTGCACCCATTTTGCTGTATGCAGGGACTCTTTCAAGATCACTCCATTGGCCGTATTCAGATCCAACAGATCAACTTCTTTCTTTAATAGAAGAGTCAGTTCGTTGATGTACTCGATCTTCTTTTCGGCGTTTATTGGGCGATCTTCGGCAAGGCAGATGTCAACATCGCTATCAGGACGAGGATGGCCTTTGGCGTAGGAGCCAAAATAGCCGAGAACAGACACGTTCGGGTGCTTTTTTAGAAAGGTCTGTAATGCTGTTTCAAGATCAGCGATTTGCATAGGCATACCAAATTATACGAAAGCCCCCTCCGAAAAGGTACCTGCTTACTTTCGCAGAAGCGCCGCGTCGCAAGGGGGCGTGCCGCTACCGGAATAGCTCTTCCTGCGACTCCTTGATATAGCTGAGGCCCTCTTCATACATCCTTTCGCCTTCAGGCGGACAGGGGTGAGGATGGGCAAAGCTCATGTCGTTTTTCCAGTTAAAACATTTCTTTTCACCCGGGATGCGGATGTTGAAAACAACACTCCAGTCGCCATCAAACCATGCAGATTGCCCCAGATGGAAGATGCTTGCGCCAGAACTGAAGTCTTTTGGGCGCAGTAAAGATCGTCCGATAAATTCCGGTGCCTTGGTGCCGGTCAGATCTGCCAATGTCGCAGCGATGTCAGGTTGTGAATAGGCTCCTGGCAAAAGTTTGTGTTCGACCGGGCTTTTTTTGTTTTTGTCGATTGAATGATACTTGATCAAAAACGGGATGGCGTAGTGTTCAAAGATGCTGGCTCCGCCATAGGTGGTGTGGTCAGCGACCAGCACCAACACCCAGTCCTTTTTCCATTTTCTTTTTTTAAGCTTTTCATAAAAGCCCTGCAATTCATGATCGGCCCAATAGTGCGGGGTCTTATAGCGATGGCGATCGGCCTTGGCAGGTAAGCGGTCATCATGGGTGGAGTTCGTGTTCACACCAATCAGCATGGGTTCTGGCAATTCATTCATCTTGCTATCGACGAAGTTGTAAAGACTTTCATCGAAAACACCCCAGGCGTTTTGTTCCAGCGATTCGACGTTGGGGATTTCCCGTTTTCCGTAAGAAGACTGGAAGCCGCTTTTTAAAACCAGCAAAGCCGTCCCACTGGTGAATTGATCCGATCCTTGGAAGAAGGCCGAGCTATAACCTTTTTCTGTCAGCAGGCGAGGCAGGCAGGTGAAATCCTTGCTTTCGATTTCTGAAAACATAATGCTTTTTCCCAAAGGATTGGGAAGGCTGCACAAAGAGGCAAAAAGCCCTTCGGTGGTGCGATGGCCACCAGCCAGGAACAGTTCCGTGCTTAAAGATTCTTTGCGAAGTTTGTTGAAGAAGGGAAGGACTTCGATGCCGTCTGCGTCGATCTTGCCAACGTCTGTGCCCCACCAGCTTTCAAGGAAGACGATGATGACATTGCCATCAAATTTCCCGATCGGCTCTGCAATGCCCCGCTTGGTGCGCCAGTTTTTATATATTTCCGCAGTGTTAAGATGGTCGGACGAATGAATGAATTCCTTGCTGCTTTTTTTGCCTCCCAGCGCCGCCCAGACAATGCCATAAGCTCCGTTCAGAGCAACCACGGCGCCCTGGGGGCCGCCGCCAGCGCGATAGGCCCAGGACACATCTTGTGGAATGCCTTCAAATCCACGGAACCCCACCACGGCGATCACCGCCACCATCAGCATGGCAAAAAGGCGACCGGTGATACCATTTTGTGGTTTGTAGGTTGGGGCCAGCCACAGATTCAAGAACGAAGTTGAAAGCAAGGACACCAGGACGGCCAGCCAATAACGGCCGAAAAGATTCAGCATCGAGCCTTCAACGGTGAACAGGGAATAGACCTCGTAAGACAGATGGCGGCCGGTTTCGCGGGCATAAAGACTGTCTGTCACGATAAAGACGATATAGATCCAAAGGAACAGGAAGTTCCAGCGTTTCGTGGCTTTGGGTGAAAGCTTAAACAGCAGAATCAACCAATACAGTAAAAGATAAATGACCGAACCAATAGCCAAGTCAAAATGCCAGCCATACAAAAAGGCCCCGAAGGTTTCCGAGATTTTAGAAAGCTCCGTGAACTGCCAGATATTCAGGTAAAAGGCCACAAAGGCACGCAAAAGCATGCCCAATAAAGTAATGCGGAAAAGAAAACCGAAAGATGACAAAAGAAAGCGCATGCTTTGGTGGTATCACCAAAAGACGGCCCCTTATATTTGTGAAGCTGTGCGCAAGGAAGTTTTTCGTACTTGGACGCTCATTCAGTTTAGTCGTGTTCCTTAGAGCGTTAGCGCATGGCACCATCGGTGCTTCCCTCATGACGAGGTCTAGATGAAATGCTAGGTTTTCTCTTTAAAGTTAACTTATTGAGAAGCTTGATCTTTTATGAAGTCGTTCGGTCCTTTTTTGGATAGCAAGTACAAGTGGAGTCTTTTGGCCATTGATGTCCTGTTCTTTGCGGTGATCGCAATTGTCATCAGTCATCTTCGTTTGGGGGCCAATGTTGAAGACATTTTATTCCAACCACAGCTGCTGTTCTTAGGACTTGTAACAGTTTTAACTTTGTACATTTTCGGTGGTTACGATTTAGATCAGGGGCTATCAAAGTTTGCTGTGATCTTCCGTCAGTTCGCTGCCATGCTGACTTCGGCTGTGATCATCGTTCTTGTGAACTACTTGTTCTCGATTGATCGAGCAGGTTTGTTTGGTCGTGGCGTCTTGTTGGGAACAATCCTTGGATTCTTTGTGGGATCGATGTTCTATCGAACGATGGTTCTGGGGATGTTGGATTCCGTTCGCAGTAAATTCAGTTGGCTGGTTCTAATCGATGAAAAAGATAAAGTCTTTTTTGAAGGCGACCGTCACAGACTGGGTTTTCAAGGAAATATTGAATTCTTTAATCCCATCACGGCCTCTGTCGCAGATTTGGATGCAAAGCTTAATAAGCTGTGGTCCGGTGTGGTTGTGGGTGTGCGATCTTCCCAAGTGGGTGTGGATGTTTTGCAGCTATTGATGAAAGCAAAGTTTTCCGGTCACGGAGTGATGGACTTGGGACGCTTTTATGAAAAGCACTGGCTGAAGGTGCCTGTTTATTTCCTGGATCCGGAATGGTTTATTTCTTCTGAAGGTTTCGAGTCGATCAGTCACCCGGTGGCGCTTCGGGTAAAGCGCATCTTTGATATTATTCTTTCCATTGTGATCTTTGTTCCTGCACTGCCGTTCATGCTTTTAACAGCTCTTCTTGTGAAGCTTGAAAGCCCAGGGCCGATTATTTACAAACAAATCCGCACGGGCAAAGACGGGCAGTTGTTTTCTATCTATAAGTTCAGATCCATGCGCTCGGATGCCGAAAAAGACGGGGCGAAGTGGGCGCAGAAGAATGATGCCCGTGTCACCCGCGTAGGTAAGTTCATCCGTTTGACCCGCCTTGATGAACTGCCCCAACTTTGGAATGTCCTTAAAGGGGACATGAGCTTTGTGGGACCCCGTCCAGAGCGTCCCGAGTTCAATGAAATGTTGGCAAAAGAAATTCCGTTCTATAATTTGCGCCACATGATGCAGCCGGGGCTTACTGGATGGGCGCAGGTGCTATATCCTTATGGGGCCAGCGTCGATGACTCGCGCGAGAAGCTGCAGTACGAGCTTTATTATGCCAAGCACTACAATCTGTTGATGGACTTGGTGATCTTCCTAAAAACAATTCGTGTGGTTCTGTTCGGGCGGGGGCGGTAGTCTGGCGCACTGAAGTCATGGAAGCTCGCTCAGAGCATAAGTTGCGCTGGTAACAAGCATATTATTTTCGGCGCGCCAGACGGAATTCTGCCTGACCACCTGAATAAAGGGACATTTAAGATGAGTCAGAAATTTTTGAACTTCGTTTTTGTTTATTTGCGTGTCCTTAATTTTGGCTTCGATACATAGCCAGGGCTTTTTGTCTTTAACAATAAGGAAGTCAATCTCCTGCTTATCCTTGTTACGTAAATAATAAAGCTCGAAATGTCCCTCTCCAGTATCAGTCCAATAGTGACAAGCTTTCAGGAGATGGCAAGCAACCATGTTTTCAAACCGAGGCCCGGCATCGCAGACATCGGTCCAATCATAAAGGTAGATTTTGCCCTCTTTTTTTAAAGAACGGGGAACTGATTTGCTCCAGGGCTTGATTTCGAAAAAATAAAAAAGTTCGTTAAGATATTTTAGCCACCGACTTACTGTGCCGTGGGCGACTTCGAGATCTTCACGCAGGCTTTGGATGCTTAGAGTGCTGCCAACCTTTTCTGGCAATAAGCTTGCAAGCATTTCCACCTGGCTAAGCTCTGGTAGGCGACTGAGGTCGCGAAGATCCTCACGAATAATTTTTTCGTTACGGCTTTGTCTCCAAATTCTCAGGATTTTTTCTGAGCCGGAAAAAAAAGGTTCAGGAAACCCACTTAAAGCCAGAAGCCTTTCAAGAGGCTCTTGCGGTAGGTCTTTTTTAGGCTTTATAAAGAGGTTTGCTTTCCAAGTTTCAGGGGTAGTGGGTCTTGAGACGGTGACTTCGCCATATGAAAGGGGATGAAGGCGAAAGTTCAGATATCGCCCCATAAGTGAATCGCCGCCTTTCTTGAAGATATTCAGGCGTGCGCTTCCCGTGACAATGATGTTTAGGTCATTGCCGATCTCGTCGAAAAGACCTTTAAGTTTTTGCTTCCATCCTTTGGATTTGTGAATTTCGTCGAAGATAACAAGCCTTTTTTGTTTTAATTTTTCGAGATCAAACTCGTTCTTGATGTCATTAGGAGACTTGGTCCAAAGACGTCGAAATTGACTTTCATCCCAATTTTTATAAAGGGCCTGATCGTATTCCTGTGAATAGTTTTTGGCCAGCGTCGTTTTCCCAACCTGGCGAGGTCCAGAAATAAAGGCCATCTTGTTTCTGGATAGGGCCAAAGACTTGATATCATCGTAAAGATAGCGTTGCATATCCCTCTCCTGTCTTGACCATTTTTGCGTATGACGTGAAAATGGTCAAGACTATTTTCACGTGTGCCGTGAAAATAGTCGGACGCGCTAAGCGACCCGTATTTTCACTTCGGGCCGAATCTTAGCCAGCAGCTCCAACAGCTTGTCTATGGTGAATCGCTCAATGTGATAATGTAGGATTTCGCTCACTCTAGACTCGGTGACTTCGAGCCGTTGGGCCATCCTGGCGGAGGAGTTTTGCTATAGCGTACTGGCGCAGCTTTTTTATCACAGCTTCCCAAAAGGGAAGTTTGCTTTAGACGTGGTGGGGAGGGTATCCGTGAGGATTTGATCTTGGATTGTCGAGTTATCTACCCTTTCTCAAGCTTGCGCGCCGCGCCGCAAGCTTCTTCCCTCATGACCCTTGTGGGGGGTAAGTGCTAGATTTTCCGAATGATTTATCTGTTGTTGTTATCCTTGATCGGAACATTGACCACCCAGTCCGGTATGGACATCTTTGTGACATTGACGGTTCTGACTTTGTTGGTTCAAGCGATTCGCAAAAAGGGTCCAGAAGGATGGAAGCTATTCAGTAAAATGAATCTGGAAGCTTTTTGGATTTTTTGGGTAGGCGTGATTGCTTTGGGATTTGTTCTGAATGGTCACTTTGACGGACCTCTTTGGAAGCGCTTGGGGGAAATGCGTTGGATTTTAATTTTGTATCTGATGGTTTCGGCTTATCAGTATGTGAAGTTAGACCTTGAAAAGACTTTAAAGGTCGTCCTTGGCGTTGGTGTTTTCGTTTCTATTTTGTCGTGGGTGGTTTCTGCCGTGAAGGGGGAAGATCGCGTTGGTGGGATCTTGAACAACCCAATGACCACGGCCCACTCCTACAGTCTCGTCTTTTTGGTTCTTTCAGGGGTTTTCCTATATCGCTGGCAGCAGCTTTTGGCCAACAATCGTAAGGAATTCTATGCGTGGTTCCTGTCATTGGCTGTGATGGGTATCACCTTGGTCTTGACCATGACTCGTGGGGTGTGGATAGCGCTGTTTGCGGGTGTGTTGGTTATAGCGATTGCCTTGAGCTGGCGTTTGGCATTAGCGGTCTTGGGGATGGCCATCGTCTTTGTCGGTGGGCTTTTCATGTTCTGGCCGAAGTTCCATGATCGCATCATGTTTGCCTTCAACTATCAGAATAACTATGACAGCGAGCGCATAATTCTTTGGAAGACCAATTGGATGATTTTCAAAGATCACCCTTGGTTTGGCGCGGGTTATGGCCAGAATTATGACCTGCTTGGCAAATACTATGCAATGCAAGGTCTGCCGGAAGATCAGTTTACAGGGCATGCGCACAATCAGTTCCTGCATATGCTGGCGGGGACGGGGATTGTTGGGTTGATTTGTTACCTATTCATTTATTTCTATTTTGTAGGGCAAGCCTGGAAGATCTTTAAATCAACCTGGACTTCTGTTTACGAAAAGGCTGTTGCAATTGGGATCTTTGGCGCTTTGATTGGCTTTGCTTTTGGTGGGTTGACTGAGTCTAACTTCGAGCATGCCAAGGTGCGGATGGTATTGATCTTTATGTGGGCTCTCCTGCTATATATGAGAGCTAAATCCAACAATTGCTCTGATTTAAAGGGGTAGTTTTTGGAAGTTAAAGATGCTCGTAGATCGATCATAGTAAACACTCTTTGGGGGAAAGCGAATATCGGAGTTCGCTATCTGACCTCTTTTGTTGCAACGTCGATCATCGCAGCGAAATATAGTCCCAGTGATTTTGGATATTATCAGCTTATTTTGACGTATCTTGGTATATTGGAGGTGATAAATCTCCTGCATCCGAATCACATCAGAAACCATTTGGTTGCGCATCCAGAAGATGAGCAGATGGTGTCCTCTATCTGGTATTTCCAGTCTTTTGGTGTCTGGGGGCTTTCATCCCTAGGCATTGTCGTCTGTGCGCTTTCTCTGGAGGATAGCAGGTTCTGGTGGCTCTTGTTGTTGGCCAATGTTCGCTTTCTTTCTCGCGCCTATGAATATGTTCAGATTGTCGCAGATTACCGCCTAAGGAACGAGTTAACCCAAAAGGCGCAAATGATGGTTGTAGGTTCTTTCAATATAGTTAGAACATTATTTGCATTGTTAAGTATGCCGATGGGAATTTTGGTCAGTAGCTCAGCGATACAGGGAGTTCTAGTCAGTCTTTATCAGCTTAAATTGCAAAAAAATCTCGGCTTCTCCTTGCGGTATATGTTTGATCTGAGAAAGTACTTACATCTTGTGCGAGATGGCGCCTGGTTGAGTGGTGTACTTATTCTCGGTGGAATTCAGATGCGGATAGTCCCAGCGATGGTGGCGGAGAAAATGTCCCCACAGGTTTTTGGAAATTTTCAGTTGGTACTTAAATTAGTAGAGCCGGCAACGGCGGTTGGTGCTGTGGTCTTGGCCGCGAATTATACTGTGCTTGCGCACACCCTGCGTGAAAGTCATGAGAAGTTTATCAAGAGATTCTTGAAAGTTTCTAGTTTGTCAGTTTTAGTAGCGGCATTATGTGGTTTGATAATTATAATTTTCCCTAAAGAAATACTTTTGAAAGTGTTCGGAAGTAGCTATATTGACGCAATTAAATTTCTTTGGGTTGGGGCTGGGATTATACTCGCGCACACGATACTTTCGATAAGTGCTCAGTATGATTCTATGACTAGGCGCTATAAGTGGATCCTATTTAAATATGCGGTAATATTCCTATCGTATGTGGGGGCTCTGTCTTGGGTATCCGAAGTCAAAATGTTGGATGCACTTCTCTTGCAAATTGCCGTTCCTATCGGGGTTGTGGCGGGGCTTGAGAGCGCTCGGTGTTGTTTGGTTAAGATTGTAAGTGTTTTTAGAAGTTAGGATGAAAAGATGTTGGATGGAAAAAGCATTTTGGTGACCGGTGGAACGGGGTCGTTCGGAAAACAATTTATACAGCATGTTCTTTTGAAGTATCCAGAAGTTAAAAGGCTGGTCGTGTTCTCTAGAGACGAGCTGAAGCAATTTGAGATGTCTCAAGTTTTCTCTCCCTCCAAGTATCCGCAAATTAGATATTTTATCGGCGACGTTCGTGATGCTGAACGAGTTAGAAGAGCATGTGAGGGGATTGATATTATCATCCATGCCGCTGCATTAAAGCAGGTTCCAATTGCGGAATACAATCCTATCGAATGCATCAAAACCAATGTTATTGGTGCAGAGAACATTGTAAATGCGGCAATGGATTGCGGTGTAAAGCAAGTCGTTGCTCTTTCCACCGACAAAGCTGCGGCCCCGATTAATCTTTATGGTGCCACGAAGCTCTGCTCCGATAAGTTGTTTATTGCAGCCAACAACTTCAAGGGAAAGCGTGATCTTAAGTTCTCCGTGGTTCGTTATGGGAACGTTTTGGGCTCGCGGGGCTCTGTTGTACCGTTCTTCCTGTCAAAACGTAAAGACGGAGTTTTGCCAATCACCCACATGGAGATGACTCGATTCAATATCACTCTGCAAGAGGGTGTTGATATGGTGATGCATGCGGTTGAGCATGCATGGGGTGGCGAACTCTATGTGCCTAAGATCCCGTCCTATAAGATCACAACCGTTGCCGAAGCAGTGGCACCAGGTTGTAAGATCGACGTTGTTGGTATTCGCCCCGGCGAAAAGCTGCATGAAGAGATGATTACGGAGACGGATTCTTTAAATACCTACGACTGCGGCAAGTATTATGTGATTGTGCCAGCAACGCCTATTTGGAATGAAGCCGAATGGGTTAAGGCTTTCTCTGCGAAAAAGGTTCCGATGGGCTTTAAGTATAATTCCGGAGAAAATAACGAGTGGATCACAGTTGAAGATCTTCGAGTGCTTATCAAGAAGCACGTAGATCCGAATTTCGAGGTGTAGTTCATGTCACATAAAGCGGTTATTCCTTATGGACGTCAGACTATTCTTCCGGAGGATATAGAGTCCGTCGTACAGGTTTTGAAATCGGACTTTCTGACACAAGGACCGATGGTTGATACTTTTGAAAAAAGTTTCTCTGAATATATTGGGTGTCCTTTTTCAGTCGCTGTAACTAATGGAACGGCAGCATTGCATTTGGCGGCAATGGCTTTGGGTGTCGGCCCAGGGGACAAGGTTCTTTGTACAGCTAATTCGTTTGTGGCATCAGCCAATTGCATCCGGTACTGTGGTGGCGATGTCGAGTTTGTTGATATTGATCCAGAAAACTTTTGTATCAATTATGAACTGCTCAAGGCAAAGCTGGAGGCTTCCCCTAGAGGGACATATCGTGGCATTGTCGCCGTGGATTTCGCTGGATACCCAGTAAACTTCGAAGCTTTAAGAGCTCTAGCTGATCAGCACGGACTTTGGATTATTGAGGATGCCTGCCACGCCTTAGGTGCGGAATTTTTGGACTCCAAAGGGGAATGGCAGTTCTCTGGAAATGGAGTTTACGCAGATATATCGGTGTTCTCTTTTCATCCAGTGAAGCATTTGGCAACTGGTGAAGGAGGTATGATCTGTACTCGCGATCCAAAATTGTATGAAAAGTTAAGAGTTCTGCGCACCCACGGGATTGTTCGATCGCCCGAGAAGATGACTAAATTCGATGGTCCTTGGTATTATGAGATGCAAGAATTAGGCTTCAACTACAGGATTTCAGACGTACTTTGTGCATTAGGGGTTAGTCAACTTCAGCGAATGGCCGGAAATCTGCAAAGACGACGACAAGTTGCACAGGTGTATCGTGATGCCCTAAAAGATCTACCATTGAAGATGCAGCACGATGATAAAGGTATTAAAAATGCCTACCACCTTTTCACAATTCAGACTCCAAGACGTTTAGAGCTCTATAATTTTTTGAAGGCACAAAACATCTATTGTCAGGTGCACTATATTCCAATTCATACAATGCCTTATTATAAGAACTTGTATGGAGAACAGACTCTTCAGTTTGCAGAAAAGTATTATGAATGTGCGCTAAGTCTTCCTATGTTCCATGGGATTACTAACGAGGATCTTGAGTATACTATAGAAAAGGTCAAGGCTTTCCATGGCTAGGAAGGTTGGCATTATCACCCAAGCCCGAATGACAAGTACCAGGCTTCCTGGGAAAGTTCTCAAGGAGGTCAAAGGTGTGCCCTTGCTTCGGTATCACCTTGATAGGCTATCGTGGGCGGGTGTCCCTGTAGTTGTCGCTACGACAGTGAATCGGGAGGACGACCCTATTGTTAATCTTTGCGAAAGTTTGGGAGTATCCTGCTTTCGTGGGGATGAATTTGATGTCCTAGGTCGATTCTATGGTGCCGCTGCGAAAGCACATTTCGATACTGTCGTTCGTGTCACTTCGGATTGTCCGCTAATTGATGGGCGAATGATTGCAAAAGCATTAGTTCAGTTTGAAAAGACAGGTAGCCCGCACACCTATTTGTCGAATTGCCTGAAAAGGACATTCCCCAGAGGCTTTGACTTTGAGATTTTCTCATTTGAGGACCTGCAGGACGCGAACCAGAAGGCAATAGAGCAATCACAGCGTGAGCATGTCACTCCATATATTAACCAAAATATCAGCGGTAGAATCAGGATTTTAGATTTTGTGTCGGATATAGATCTTAGCTCATGGAGGCTGACAGTAGACGAGGTTGATGACTTTAAACTGATGACCCGACTAATAGAAGATTATGGCTGTGCGGCTGTCGACTATAACGGAATAAAAGATGTTTTAATGGCACATCCTGAGTTGAAAAAAATTAATCAGCATATTGAGCAGAAGAAGGTTTAATGATTTTACGTGAAGCCACTATGCAAGATGCGCAGTTGCTGTTTTCATGGCGAAACGACCATCTGACACGAATGCAGTCCATACAGCAGGATGAGGTTCCATGGCATGGGCATTTAGCATGGCTTGAAAAGTCTTTGCAGAGCGAGAGTCGAAAGATCTATATAGCGGAATCTGAGGGTATTCCCGTAGGTACCGTTAGATTTGATTTCGGTGAAACCTGTGTCGAAATGTCATGGACCTTAGCGCCAGAGCAGAGGGGGCGAGGACTTGGCAGTCTTCTTTTAAAGACTGGAGTTCAGCTGATTCATGGGAGCCAGGTAATAGCGCGAATAAAATCCTCCAATGTAGCGTCCATAAGGATTGCGGAAAAGGTCGGCTTCGTAAGAACTCGTCAAGAGGGAGACATTCTTTTATTCTCTAAGAATGTTTAGAATCTCGTGGGCCCGGATTTTCCCCACAACGCTTTGGCAATGAGATGACATCATTCTAATCTTGTCTCTGTTGGATGTTAGCTTTAGCAGCTCTTCAACAATATTCGAGTACTGAATATCTTGGGATCTGCCTGCATAGTAGAGAAGTTTTTCTGCTGCGAGATCCTCAGCAGATCTGACTTGATTGTCTGCAACGGATATTACAATACCTGTTAATCCGAGGCACATTCTTTCCCAAGTGATAGTCCCCCCGCTGCCTAGATAAAGGTGACATTCTGACATTAGCTCAGCAATTGAAGTAGGTGATAGCTGAAGGGTATAAAGGTTGTTGTCTGAAAACGATCTAACCTCGGCGTATTTACTGTTAGCTTTTGTAAAGACAATCTGAAAGTGCAGTCCTTCGATGGGTTTTCCGGAGTTTAGCTCCTCCAAGAGGCGTAAGGTTTCGCCGGTAGGATCAGTGCCACCAAAGAAGCAAAAAACTTGTAAGGCTTGAGGGGCATCCGGAATGGAGACCTTTTTGGAATTGTAGAACTCGTCCCTGATAAGGGCATATCTTGGGCCAAGCAATTGTTTGCAGTCTGATGGGACAAGACCTTGGTAGCGAGTGCTGGCATTATGGTAAAAGTTAGAGTCAATGAGAATGCGGCAGTCATGATTCCGATTGGCTAAGTCGTCTATGCATAAGATCGGGGCGGTCTCTTTAATCAGAGATTCCCATTGGGAATCTAGTCCGTAGTTATCCACGACCACCAGGGTAATATTCTTCTTCCTGCATATATCCTTACAGGCCAAGGCATCATCTATTTGTCCGAAATCACTGGGTATTACGGAAGTTTCAAATCGTGGCGAGGCCATCCTGTGAAGTTGTTCGGGATACTCTTTGCAAACGAAGAAACACTTGTGTCCCTCGCTTTCGAAAGATTGCGCAAGAGTCTGGCACCGCATAAGGTGACCCAGTCCGATCTGAGTGCTGGCATCGCATCGAAAAAGTATATTCATTTCCCTAGGTTAGCATGGTAGGCTTGGGCGATGAAGTTTTTTAATCAGACAATTAAAATCGGAAATCGTGAAGTTGGCCCTGGACAGACCCCTTTTATTATTGCGGAGATGTCTGGCAATCATAATCAGAGTTTGGATCGGGCTTTAGAGATAGTGGATGCTGCGGCGAAGGCCGGAGCACATGCTCTAAAACTGCAAACATATACAGCTGATACGATGACCCTTGATATTAAGACTGACGAGTTCTTTATTTCTGATGAAAAGAGTCTCTGGAAGGGTAGCTCCCTATATGATCTTTACAAGCAGGCGTATACTCCCTGGGAGTGGCACAAACCAATATTTGATAGATGTAAAGAACATGGGATGTTGTGTTTCAGTACGCCCTTTGACGATACTGCTGTGGACTTCTTGGATGACTTGGGAGTGCCTTGCTTTAAGGTGGCCTCATTTGAAAATACACATCTTCCTTTAATTAGAAAGATTGCTTCTAAAGGCAAGCCTCTGATTATTTCAACTGGAATGGCCACTTTGTCAGATTTGCAGGACATGGTCGATTGTGTGAAATCTGCAGGCTGTAAAGATTTGATTTTGTTGAAATGTACAAGTACCTATCCGGCGACCCCGAAGGATAGCAACATCTTGACTATTCCCCATATGCGAGAAATGTTTGGTTGTCAGGTCGGTTTGTCTGATCACACCATGGGTGTCGGAGTGTCGGTTGCAAGTGTGGCTCTGGGGGCTACTGTCATTGAGAAGCACTTCACATTAAATCGTGCGGATGGTGGTGTGGATTCCACATTCTCACTTGAACCAGCGGAATTAGCTTCTCTTGTCGTTGAAACTGAAAGAGCAGCACAAGCCTTGGGCGTTGTGAACTATGCACCAACGGGCAACGAACAGAAGTCTTTGGTATTTAGACGTTCCATCTATGCCACCAAAGATATTAAAAAAGGTGAGACGTTTACTTCAGAAAATACTAAGGTCATTCGACCAGGTCTTGGTTTGGCGCCGAAATATCTAGATAAGGTTTTATCTTCAAAAGCCTCTAGAGATATCAAACGAGGAACCCCTTTAAAGTTTGAGCTGTTGGGGGAGTAAAGATTACTCCCTTTTATTGTTTGATATATAGGTTTCCACTATTTCCACAAGATTCTCTGGATCAGTGCTGTAAAATATTTGAGACCCCTCTTGAAAACGAACATAAGATTGAAAGCAGGAATCAGTTTTTAAGTTAAGGGTTTTGTTGGGGTCAAAAACGGCGATGTCTTTCTTGTGAATAAGGTAATTCTCAACAATAGTACTGTTATAGACTACTGGTAATAAAACTTGATTGGGGGTTACGGCATTTATAAATGCTGACTCGTCAAGATCGTAACTTTCGTAGTCTCGAGGATGCTTTTTTATCTTCGTTTGTATGCCTCTGGAAGTTAGCTCTTGAAATAGTCTTTTTACTATTGGGCTGGGCCAGAAGGATGGTTGGGTATATAAAACCACATCCAAGCGAATATCCTCATTTCTCAGTGAGTGGATGCTCTTGAAGGGAATTGCTTCTAGCGGTCCGCTATACCCGATTTCCTTCAATATATTCAGATACTGCTGATGATAAACTATTAGGCCATTTCTAACGTTTGGAACATTATTATAGTTGTAATGCTTAGAGTGAATGACCCCGTGTTGTATTTCATAGCTTTGCAGAAGATTCTCAAATTTTTCAGTTTGGGGGATGACCGCACCAACGTAATAGACCCTTAGGTTTTTTGAGAGAATTTTTCCCAATAAACGATTGAAATAGTAATCTCCGATGCAAGAAGCGATTAGATTATGTTGCCTTTTGGAGATCTTGTATCCTGACTCCTGCAATTGCGAAGTGTATTGACGGATTCTCTTTTTTTGAAGTCTTGCTACAATCCTAAAGCTCAATCTCATAGCGTTCCAAAAGTCACAGGTCGCGTAGTAATCCTTTAATTTGTCATCGGCAGACTCACAATTCAAAAACAGAACCGTCGACTGCTGTTTTTTGATGAAGCGATAAAAGTCGACACAATCTGGTCTGTTCATGGAAAATACAACGCTCTCGACTTGCCACTGTTTCCACAATAGAAACCAAATTGTGAGAAGTGGTGAAAGCATGAGGTCCCAAATTCGAAAACTAGGTTTTTGTAATGGAGAGCTTGCGGGAGCGGCAACGAAGCTAGAGCGTAGGTAGTACCAGATCGGAGTATGGCCTATTCTGATGTGCCAGGGTTCATTATCTTCGATTTGAGGCATGATATTTTCACTTTCTGTGTCAGAATTTATCATTGCATATTTGGACAGAAAAAGGAATTTTGCTATAGATAGTGTTTAAATAACGGTATTTGGTTTAACGATAAGGATCCAAATGAACTTCAGTTTGTTGATGGCTGTATATGTAAAGGATGATCCCGCCGCATTTGATCGTGCATTAGAGAGCGTGCACCAAAATTCAGTATTGCCCACAGAGGTGGTCCTAGTTCTTGATGGTCCTGTTTTGTCATCCCATGAAGACATCATTCGTAAGTTTGAGGCTATCCTTCCGTTAAAGATCGTTCGATTGGAAAAGAATGTTGGATTAGGGCCTGCCTTAAATAGGGGGTTGGAGTCCTGTTCTTTTGACTGGGTTGCGAGATTTGATAGTGATGATGTTTGTGTTTCGAGTAGATTCGCAAAGCAGATAAAATACATTGAGGATCACCCTGATTTGGACATCGTTGGGAGTTGGATCGCCGAATTCGAAGCTGATGAACGTCAAACTACAGGTATTCGAGTTGTGCCTGAAAAATCAGAGGATATTTGGTCCTTTGCTAAGTTAAGAAACCCTTTTAATCATATGACGGTTATGTACCGTAAAAGTGCAGTCGTAAAAGCGGGTTACTATCAGAATGATTTTTTGTATGAGGACTATGCCTTGTGGGTGAGAATGCTTCTGGCAGGAGCTGTTGGGGCTAATATACAGGAAGTTTTAGTTTATGCTAGGACTGGTAATGGCATGATTTTGCGTAGGGGCGGATTTCGTTATTTGCGAAGCGAGCTCGCCGCGCAGCGCAATTTTGCGAAGCTCGGATTTCTTTCTAACTTTGAGTTGATGAGAAACTTGTTGGTGAGAGTTCCGATTAGGCTTGCCGGGCAACTAATTCGAGGCATCTTCTATCGGAAAGTTCTACGGGATTAATTCTTATATTCTTTTGTAGACTGCAAAAAATATATAGAGAGTCATGTAGTAGGCCCTCTTATAAAAGGGAAGATTGAGTTTCCTATATAATTGCCATCTCCATATTGCACATTGAATTTTATTTTCAGAGACGGAGTTTTTACGAATTCGATACTCTGCTAGTGGTATCTGAATGGGCTTTGCCGTTCCTCCGTCTTCAAGTAACTGAAGCCAGAAGTGTAAATCCTCATGGCGGACTTCGTGCATTCTTTTGTTCTTTATAAAGTCTCGGTGCGCCATAACAGTTAGGCAACCGATGCAATTATTCTTTAAGAGGTCGTGATAGCTAACGTCATACTTTGCTTGTCTATTTGGCCCACAGGTGTGCCCTTCTTCATCGATAACTGCAAAGCTGTGATAGGAGATTTGCAATTGGCCATTTTGCATTTCCTGGACCTGAGTGCTCAGTTTAGAGGGAAGCCAGCGATCATCAGAGTCTAAAAAGGCGATATAAAGTCCTTGTGCCAAATCCAGGCCTTTGTTGCGATTGGCGCTGAGAGAATTACATTCTGGATCTAGTACAACTTTGATGCGTGAATCTTGCTGGCTAGCCTTGGTTGCGATCTCAGATGTGCGGTCCTTTGACTTAGCATCAACGATAATCAAAAGCTCCCAGTTGGAGTATGTTTGTGCCAAGACGCTATCTATGACTGAGGAAATATATTTTTCAGAATTGTACGCAGGGGTGATTATAGATACCAAGGGAGGGGTAAGCTGGTCACCTGACCTAAGTTCTATGGCTGTAGAGCTGGATTCCTTGATTCTCATTCTCTGAGTCCTAAAAATTCTACGTTAACGAGAAAGACATGCTATGTCTTGATGAAAGTGCTGTTGGTGCGGCGTGGCAGTCACTTGATTTGCGCGATCTGAAAATGAATATCTTTAGGTAAGAAACGCAGCCAAGGTAAAATAATCAAGACTGACAGTAAAGTAATAAGCTTCCCCAAATAACTGCCATTTGATGTGTAGTTTATGCGACTCCAGAGGCCACTAGCTGTCAAGGATGGCAGATGGCCAGATTCCAAAACATCAAAACCATTCATTGTTAAAAATTTTCTAAGGTTCTTTTGGTTAAAATAGTGGAGGTGTGGCGATGGAAGATCTTTTTGCCACATACGAAAAAATGGACCTTGGATTCCGAGGTGGAACAATGCTTTTGAAATACGATAAAAGATGCCATCAGTATCTGGTAAGTTTACTAGTAGCAGACCATTCTTATTCAAATGTGCTCTACAGGCATTCATTGTGTCGTTTAGGTTGGGAAGATGTTCGAGGACATCATTAAAAGATATTACATCGAACTTTTGAGGAAGAGAAAGGGCATCCGGAAAGTACCCCTCCAAAACGGGCAATTTTTTTGAGCATGCATAATTGGCGATTGCTGAGTCCGGTTCAATACCCGATACTAAGAAATGTGGTTTTGTTGCCTCCAGGAACCATCCGTGTGCACACCCGACGTCCAACAATGTGGATTGTGAAGGCTTAAGTTTTGCTAGAGCCTTTGCAAGAATTGAAAAATTCGACTTTCTGAGTGTAAATAGCGCAGATTCTCGCCCTCCTTCATCGATGCTTGCGTGAGCGACTGATGTGTTTATGTTTGGAGTTAGGTCGGCAGACTCATAATCGCAACAAGGGCATACTTTGTGCCATGAGGTTAGGCCTGGCTTCATTTTTGTAGAACAGACGATACAGACTTCTTTAAACATAATGAGCTCCGGTGAACTTAAGCTTTCAGAGAGTTGAACTTTGATTGAATGCGATGGCGTCCCTGTATCGGCCGTTTGGGGATACTGGATATGTCGGCAGCGAAAAAAGCAAGAATAAACTGTAGACCACTTATTATTGGCATTGCAGAAAGCATTACCGTTCCTGCGGATGAAAGCGCACCTGTCTTGTATGACAGAATCCAATGGTTGGCGCCAAAAAATAATCCAAATAGTAATAGAGATAGCCCGATAGGAAGCTCAAGTGCCGGATTTCACCGGAACTGACCACCCAAATTTCACAGGTTTGACCACCCCGATTTCATGAGGTCTGACCAGGTCAATTGCATCATTTGACCACCCCCATTAACGCGGATCGTTGGGCTTTTTAAGAAGCTTCAGATACACCTTTGGACTTCCCAAAGGAGGTATCGGTGGCCAAAAAGAAGGGTCCCAAAATGATCGAGGATTTGGTACGGCGACGAGCCAATGGTGATGGGTTTCAGACCATCGCAATAGATTTAAGCATTGCCAGGAACACCGTCAAAAGCCGCCTTAAAGATGCCGGGGCATACGAGGTTGGTGATGCCCAGAGGCTATTGTTGGAGGGATTTAGCTCAACCACCGTGCAGATATTTTCTCCACACTGGAGTTCGCAGGTCGTATGGGAAGAGGCCCTTAAGGAAATTGAGGGTGGCACGCCGATTAAAGAGTTCTGGGAAAATAATTTAGGCGCCAACCCCGCAGCAGATCTTCGCAATGTTCCCTATGAGACATTTTGGCGGGAGTTCCGCCGCCGTCATCCCAACATCAACGTCCACTACCATAAAAATCATGAGCCGGGACTCCGTACGGAAATTGATTATAAGGGCGATACCCATGGTCTGGGGTATATCGACAAAGCAACCGGGGAATTCATAGCCTGCCGATTGTTTGGCCAGGTTCTCTGCAATAGTCGTTTATTTTTCCCTTATGCCACCATTAATGAAAAACAATCCTCTTGGCTTGCGGGCATCCGCGAGGGGTTCAAATACTTCGGTGGGGTTACTCAGGTATTGGTGGTGGATAACACCCGGTGTGCTGTGAATGCGGCGGACTGGTTTGATCCGGACATCAACCAAGAGTTTTACAACTTCTGTAACCACTATGGCACAACAGTGGTGGCTGCGCGGCCTAAACGACCAACCGACAAAAACCTTATTGAAGTTCACCTCGGGGTCTTCTGGCGGTGGGTCCGTCGTCGCCTGCGACAGCAACAGTTTTTTTCTATAGGAGAACTAAACCGCTATCTCTTGGAATGTGCCGATGAATTCAATGAACGCTACCAACGAAAATATGGTTCTTCGCGAAGGGAAAGATTTGAACAACAGGAAAAATCCACTCTAAAACCCTTACCTGTCAGGACCTATGAAGCTGGCGAGTGGAAGAAGGCCAAGCTTCACGAAGACTGTCACATACAGCACAAGTACAATTACTACTCAGCCCCTTACCAGCAGCGTGGCAAAGATCTCGATGTTCGCGTCACCTTGACTCATGTTGAAATATTTTATCAGCAAGAGCGTATCGCCATCCATCAGCGCCGACCGGACCACCAGCGAGGTAACTACTGTACCGACAAATCCCACTTACCAGAGAAATTCCAAGCCATGGAAGAGATGAGTGTTGCCCGCCAAATCAGAGATGCTGCCAGGATTGGCCCAAGCACTGGCAAGATTATCAACACACTTCTAACTGATGTGTCACACCCCCTGATGTTCCTTCGCCGTACGATGGGAATCTTGCGCCTTAAGGGCCGCTATGGTGCCGAAAAGCTGGAAAGGTCTTGTGAGATTCTCATAACACACGGACGAACTAAACCAACGGTCAAAGATGTCGAGCGAATGCTGAAAAGCCCCAATCTCGGCAATAAACCCAAAGCAGTGCCAATAGAAAGAAAACCAAATCCTCATCTGCGCGGGCAAATGAGTTTTACAACAGAAGGAGCTAATAACTATGAGTCAACCACTCAACATGACAGATCAATATCTGACGGAACTGTCTCTTAAGGGTATCCGTGAGACACTGAGTCTTCGGATTAAAGAGGCCCTTGATGCGGATCTTGATTATGAAGGATTTATGAACCTGATTCTTTTTGATGAAATCCAATATCGCAAAAATCTTCGTAGGCAGCGACTCCTAAAGGCTGCGGGATTCAGATCCCAAGCAAGTCTTGAGGGGATCAATTATTCGAAAGTCCGCAACTTCGATAAGAAGACTATCCAAGAGCTGGCCACCATGCGCTTTATTGACGACGGCATTAACGTCCTCATTTTTGGTGCCACAGGGGTCGGGAAAACGTACCTAGCAACGGCCATCGGTAATCATGTCTGCCGCAACAGCAGGTCCGTTGTGTTTTTGAAGATGAACTTGTTGTTAGAGAAAATTGCATTGGCTAGAGCCGAGGGAACTTATTTGAACTTCCTGAAAAGAATCCATTCCGCAGACTTGTTGATTGTTGATGATTTCGGAATTAAAGCGCTGACGGAACAACAGTTCCAGGATTTCTACGATGTCCTTGATGAACGGGAAAATGGCAAGTCCACAATCGTGACGACACAGCTTCCTTCAGAAAACTGGAACGAAGTAATTCAAGACCCTTTGGTTTGCGAAGCCATTTCGGACAGACTCACCGCACGAGCCTTTAAGATTCTAGTAAAGGGTCCCAGCAAAAGAGGCGATGCCGCTAAAGGATTGACAGATCATTCGGAACATGAAAATTAACCAGCGTCCCTACGGTCCGCCAACCACCTCAAGGGGTGGTCAAACTTCGTGAAATTCAGGTGGTCAAATCGGTGAAATCGAACACTCAAGGGAAGCAAGTGACATTCCTCTGAGATAGTAAGAATATCCAACTCTTTTTAAAAAGTTACGCATGTGTTTAAAAAGAAACTCAATAATGACCTTCGATATCTTTAAGTTGCTTTTTTCGTCGCCGTAAACGGCATTCATCGGGATATCAAGAACCACCGCGCGAGTTAAATACAACCGAAATAGCAGATCGGTCTCAAAAAAGAATCTACGACTTACCTTTTCCAGGGACACTCGTTTCACGGCATCAATATGAATTGCAGTGAATCCATTTGTGGGGTCGAAAATATCCCAATAGCCGGTTGAAATCTTACCCATAAAAGAAAGGATCGCATTGCCTACAATGCGTATGGTGGGCATTTTGTGAATATGTTTGAGGTCATAGAACCTATTGCCTTTTGTGTAGTCAGCTTCACCCCGGATAATTGGTGCAATAAAGTCGGGGATAAGCAGAGGATCCATTTGTCCATCACCATCGACTTTCACAACAATGGTCATTCCATCATTTGCGGCTTGTAGGTAGCCTCTCACAACGGCACCGCCCACACCTAAATTTTGTTCATTTCTTAAGACAACAACTCTCTGGTCTTTGCTATGTGTAGCGACATGCGCACCACTATTTTCAGGACAGCAGTCGTCAACCACATAAATCTTATCTATTTCTGGTCCAATATTTTTTAGTACGGACAATATGTGACTTTTGACTTTATAGCTCGGAATTACAACAGCAATGGAATGGGTTGACATTTTAGTCTCCAACAATGTCATCTTTAATGGCAATCAGTTACAATAAAATCATTAAACCGTGGACCTGAAAAGAAAATAGTATTGGGGAGTTTACACAACTTGTACTCTTCTTGGACCAACGCATTTTCCCAGAACACTTTTGCCTCTTCAGGAACATATGCAGTCGCAGGGGCAAAGTTTAATCTGGGTCTAACCTTGCTTGTGACGAATATAAAGTTAACAAAGATCAGTGAAAATAATATCGTTCTGGCTAGTTTTGACTTCATATCAAAAAAGCTCAGTGTTGATAGAAAAGCCAGTACTAAAGGGATATAAAGCCAGTACCGAAGTTCGTGTGACTGTGGAGTCAAACTGGTTAAGCCAACAAGGCTTATCAGCACCAATCCTACAGTGCGTTCACGTCGCAAAAAAAGCCAAACCAGAGTGCTTAAAACTACCATTGTAATAAGGCCCCAGCCGCCTAAGCGGTGATGTAAATTCTTTTCTCCACCTTCCGCATACTGATCTAAGTTCCAGGGCATAGAGCTGCCTGAGCTAAGTCGCGACAGCTCAAAGACAGAAACAACAAAACGTAGTGGCTGTGGAACAGTGAGCAGATTCCGCGGCATTTGTCCTTCGATTCGTCCGGTGTCTAACTTATAGTTTGGAAAGACCTTGGTAAGTCCTGGAATAGCCAATGGATACATCGGATTATTAAAAACTAACAAATTTCTCAGAGGCCAAGATCCGAGAATAAAAATTAAAGTTAAGCTTAACGCCGTTTTTTTTGCCAAAGAGAAGTTGGCATTCCTACAATAGAGCAGCCAATAAAGAAAGGACATGACGAGGCAAAGGGGCCACATTTGAAATTTTGAAAAGAAGGCCATCGACATGCTTACTACGAATAGGGTTGGCTTCGGGGATATGTTTGGGCTGGATTTAGCACATAGGAGCAGAGTTTCTAGGGCTGCAATCGCAAGCGCAGCGTTAGACCAAAAATCAATATAGCCTGAGGTCACATGTATATGAACCAGAGGAATACTTAAGGTTAGCATGATAAAAAGCAGCAAGCGCTCTTTTTGGAAATTCAGCCTCTTCCAGCCGTAAATCAGCAGCACAATGAAGGCCATAAAGTTAATAAAATTGGCCGCGCTAAATCTACCTGTCACATAAATCAGAAGCCCCTGTGCCCAATGTGCTAAGGGTGGCATCCCGGCGTTTATGGCGGCAAGAAAGGGGCCATTCTTAAAAGTTGTCAGATTGAATAACTGCAAAGCGTGCGGCAGATGGTAGGAAAGGAAGTCCCAATCTGGACGAAAGGTGAAATAACTGCAAAGCCCCAAATAGAATAAATAGGAGACTACAATGAGTGGCAATATCTGGTGTCGAACAAGATGCACGTTTGGACTGACCTTCCCCCTAAGACCTAGCCAGTTTTGAGTTCGCTATTTACCTGCTTTGTTGATCCTTTACTTTTTGCATACTCTGAAGGTGTAAGACCGTTAAGACTCGAATGCGGTCTGTAGGTCTCGTACTCCGTTTTCCACTTCTGCGTCAGAACCCTTGCCAAGTCCAAATTGTCGAATAGATTTCTATCCAAACATTCTGCTCTGAACTTGCCGTTCAAAGATTCAATATATCCGTTCTGCTGGGGTTTTCCTGGTTCAATAAAGTGCAATCGGACCCCATTTAACGTTGCCCACCGCTGCAGGCTCCTAGAGCGAAACTCAGGACCATTATCGACCACCAGCGTTTGTGGCTTTCGGCCAAACATTCTCAGGCGTTCTAACGTCGCTGCCACATCAACACCTTTAAAGCTACTTCGGACCACTAGGTCCGGCATCTCACGCGTACAGTGGTCAACCATCGTTAGGAACTTAAGTTGTTGATTGTTTGCTGCGCGATCATGGACAAAGTCCATCGACCACACTGAATCTGCCTCCTCGGCCTGCGGGAGTGCCAGTCGTAAGTGACGAAGTTTTTTACGCTTCTTTTTTATCCGCAATGATAGTTTTTCCTCTCTGTAAATCCGCTCAGTTCTCTTTTTGTTGATCGGGGCCTCATTCTCCCTGCGGACCAGGTAGTGCAGCATTGGATGACCGTAAGCGGGATGCTGGGCCGCTAGCTCCTTCATGCGCACTCGAAGATCCGCATTGCGATCAGGCTTCTGCTGATACCACCAGGTGTATCGATTGATTTCAAATATCTTGCAGGCCCGCCGTGCCGTAATTCCATGGCTCTCAATCGCTGCGCGCGCAAGAACCTTTCGCTCAGAGGGCCTTCCTACTTTTTTCCCAGAGCCTCTTTCAGAATCAAGTTGTCCAAGGACAGATTTGCAATAAGCTTCTTCATTCGGGCATTTTCTAGTTCAAGCTCCTTGAGGCGTTTGGCCTCGGTCGTGCTCATAGAGCCGTACTTCTTTTGCCACTTATAGAACGTTGCATCTGACACCTTGTGCTGGCGGCAAAGATCTTCCACTGACTTCCCCGCATTTCTCTGACCCAAGATTTCAATAATCTGCTCTTCTGTGAACTTACTCTTTTTCATCGAAAAACCTTCTTCTGCCCGTTTTTTGGGCGTTTATATCAGGCTTTTACGAACTTTCAAGTGGCTTGGTTTATTGGGGGAAGGTCAGGACCTCTAGAGTATTTAAATGGCATAGTCATAATTTTGTCTCTAAAAAGCATTAATTGTTTAAACGATATATGCGTCGCATTATAGAATGCGTGTATGAACATGGTACATTAAGCTTTCGCAGTGAATATATTCGAGTCCGCGATACTTATACTTAACTGGAAGCAGCCGCAGGAGACCTTGCGTTGTCTTGAAGGCCTGATATCGGACTGTGAATTGGCGCATTTGGTGGTAGTAGTTGATAATGGTTCCGATGACGGATCGTTTGAGTTTTTAGCACAAGCTTTAGATCGCTTTCCTAAACTAGAAGAGAGCACCGCCTTCGGCAAAAATGGCGGGATCATCAGTCGCTCTTATTGTCTTCAAAATAAGTCAGTCGTCGTCCTGGCGGGGCTCTCTGAGAACTCAGGCTTTGCTGGCGGGATGAATCGAGCGATAGAAATTGCATCGCATTTTAATGTGAGTTCATACTTTCTACTGAATAACGATGCAGAAATATCTATTCAGGGTATTCGAGAGCTAAAGCATATTTCTATCGCGAATGATGATGCTTTGGTTGGTCCTATTGTTAAAAGCTTTGAAAATAGAGAGCAGACTCTTTTTGCCGGTAAGCGCTGGCCTCAGATTTTATATGGCTTTGATATGTTACCTATTAATTTTAAGAGGGATATCTGGGACACAGGTTACATTGAGGGCAGTGCTTTGTTCTTGCCAGGCGAATTTGTACGAAGCATGTTGGCAAAAAATGGATATGTTTTTGATGAGAGATATTTTCTTTACTGCGAGGATGTCGATCTTTGCCTGAATGCTAAGAGGTTGGGGCACAAGTGCCTTGTAACTTCAAGGGTAACGGCTTTTCACAAGGTTTCTGCAAGTTCGGGTGGATTAGGCAGCCCTACTGCGTACTATTACATCACTAGAAACCGTATATTGTTGGCGAAAAAGTGGTTCCCTCTGATAGGTTACTATTTATTTTGTATATACCATGTTTTAACCAGAGCTGTGATTGCTGGAAAAAGAGCAATCCGTGGGAATAGTGGATATAAGATAAACAAAATTGTTTTTAAGGCCATTTTTGATGGAGTTCTCGGGCGCTATGGAAGAACAGAAGAATCATACTGATGCAAGAAGCGTCGGACGTAAGGCGATTTTATTTATCTGCGGCAGAGATCCTCAGTGCATGAGTTTTCAGGACGGTGGTGCTGTCGTAACACGAAGTAACTACGAGATATTGTCTGCATTGGCTGATGTGGAAACGTTTTCTGTTAGGCCGAAAGAGGTGAGTCCCTTTGAAAAAGTGCTAAGAATCTTTTTCGGAATGTTGCGGTTTGCAGGCTCTATGTATCCGTGGACAGAGCGACGAGTTAAAAAACTGCTTGCACAGAAGCAATACGAAATGGTCTTTATTGATCATTCGCTTTATGGTCGACTTGCACGCACAATTCGAAAGAAAAGTCCTAAGACTGCAGTTTTCACACATTTTCATAACATAGAGTCTGTTTATCAGATGACAAGCGTCCAGGCGCCATGGGTGGTCAGGCGTATTTTGGCTTATGCAGCGAAGTATAACGAGATGGAAGCTGTGAAGCATTCCAATAGGCTAATTTGTCTTACGGAGACAGACAGCCAGATTTTAAACCAACATTTTAGGCGAAGGGCCGACCATATAGTCCCTATTAGTCTTAGCACTGTGGACGTTTCAGGCAGTTATCCTAATGTACCCATTAGTGAACCGTATCTTCTGTTTTGCGGATCGAAGTTTGGTCCAAATCTGCAAGGTATTAAGTGGTTTGTTGAGAAGGTTATGCCTGCACTATCTTATCGACTGGTTATTGTTGGACAGGGCATGGATCAAGTGGAATTTCCCAGAGCTGAAAAAGTTGATATTTTTGGTTCGGTTGAGGATCTAAGTCCCTTTTATGTAAATGCGACCGCAGTTGTTAGTCCGATTTTCGTGCAAGGTGGAATGAAAACCAAGGTTCTCGATGCGATGAGGTTTGGCAAACGGATTTTGGCGACTCCAGAGTCTCTTGTTGGTATCGAATGGAAAGGCGTAGAGGGTATATATTGCTGTGATAGTGCGGATGCATTTGTCCAGGCAATATCAGGTTTAGAGAAGAGTATAAATGGCACTTTTTACGAGAGTGTGCAGAGCCTTTTTCAGAACAAATACTCTTACCAGGTGAAAAAAGATTTTTATCAGAATCATCTTTTGAGTCGGGTGTTTGCAAATGTCGAATAACTTTCATAAGGCTTCCAGCTCTGAGAAGTTTGGTGCGGTTATCACAAGTTATAATCCACCGGATGATTTCTACACGAATGTTGCCGCTATTTGTCGGCAGGCTGGCATAGTCTTTGTTGTGGACAATGCTTCTGATTCTGCTCATTCGGAAAAGTTCCTTAAGTTGACACAAGATTTTTCTAATTTGAAGATTATTTATAATGAATCCAACTTGGGTGTTGCCACAGCATTAAATCAGGGCGTGCGCAAAGTTTTAGATTACCCTATTGAGTGGATCGCGACCTTTGATCATGACACCTTGATCCCAGATAATTTTTTTATTGATTTGGTAAGAGCTGCTGATGCTTATGCTGATTTCGAGAAAGTAATGTTGCTTGCGCCAAGGGACCATGGTGCTCGTGGAGAGAAGGGGCCAGCTGAAGAGGGGCTGGTTGCTATTACATCTGGAACGCTTCATAGAAAAGATGTGTTTTCAAAAGTCGGATTTTTTTTAGATGAACTCTTTATCGACTGTATTGATCAGGAGTATTGTTTTAGAGTCAAAAAGTCGGGCTATAAGCTGCTAGTTGTAAATTCTGTTAAGACGGATCATAGGCTCGGAGCCCCCGTAGCTGTTAGGCTTGGGCCATTTGTGTTTTGGCCGATGAATTATTCTCCCACGAGGTATTTTTATATCTTTAGGAACTCCATATGGTTGACGAAGAGCTACTTTTGGATGGCGCCGCAGTGGTTCCTCGGTCATTGGTGGGTGCTGTCGAAGATTTTTATAAAAATCCTGATTGGCGAGTCTGCGAAGCATACAAAACTTCGAGAAATTTTTAGGGCATTTGGTAAAAGCCTAAAGATCGGATATTAAGAGCGAAGATAGTGCAAGAGAGGGATCTCGGTGAGATCCCTCGTTCACTGATTCTGTTTATCTTTGTTTTAAATAGCCGCAGAGTGTCTTTGGACTAAGCATTTCTTTTCACTCCAGACAACCTCACCCTCACATGAAATATGCCATTTGAGAAGGCCCGGTTGGACTTCATCTTTAGTTGTCCAGCAGGGGACGTCTACTTGAA
Source organism: Bdellovibrio sp. HAGR004 (assembly GCF_055397015.1). Lineage (NCBI taxonomy): Bacteria > Pseudomonadati > Bdellovibrionota > Bdellovibrionia > Bdellovibrionales > Pseudobdellovibrionaceae > Bdellovibrio > Bdellovibrio sp. HAGR004. Next base: position 1,525,957 of record NZ_AP029176.1, read on the forward strand.
TTGATTCAGCTAAGTGCTCAACGCCATCAATTAAAACTCTCCAAGCAGGAAGAGAAGCATCGGTTTTATCTTTTTCTGTGTTATAGCGGATTTTGATATTTTTATTCATATATACTCCGTTGCGAGCACCGTTTTAGAGGTGCTCAGAAATAACTTTTAGGATGGAATTTATATCTAGGTTGTTCTCGGTGTTAATTATCAATTGAGGATGTTCTGGGGCTTCATAAGGGCTGTCTATTCCCGTCATATTGGGCAGTTGTCCGGAGCGGGCTTTTTTATATAAACCTTTGGGATCACGTTGTTCGCAGGTGCTAAGAGGAGTATTCACATAAACCTCGATAAAGTTTTCTTCGCCAATGAGGTCGCGAGCCATTTCCCTCTCTGCGCGGAATGGACTGATGAAGGCAGTCATTACAACTAGTCCCGCATCCATCATCAGTTTTGCAACCTCTGCTACTCGCCGAATATTTTCAACTCGGTCCGCATCAGTAAAGCCGAGATCCTTATTGAGGCCCTGGCGTATGTTGTCGCCATCTAAAATATATGTACGCCGCCCTTGGAGATGAAGCTCTTTTTCAAGGGCGTTAGCGAGTGTGGATTTTCCGGAGCCAGATAGCCCGGTAAACCAGATGACTTTTCCTTTGTGTCCGTTAAGTCGTTCGCGATCCAATTTTTTAATACTTAGCGGCTGATGGTGAACATTCTGTGCGCGTCTCAATGTGTGATTAATGATGCCTGCAGCTACGGTGGCCTGGTTGAATCGATCCACAAGAATAAAGCTACCGAGTGCTTTATTGTCTTTGTATGTGTCAAAACCAATGGGTTTGCTCAAAGCTAGGTTACAAACAGAAATATCATTAAGACCGAGGGTTTTACATGCCTGGGCGGCTCCAGTTTGGATATCAATGCGGTGTTTGATTGCTGTTATTGAAGCGCTTGTCCACTGCGTAGCAAGCTTAAGATCATAAGTTCGGCCAGTGAGGCCCGTCTGTTCGTGCATCCAGATAAGGGTTGCTTCAAACTGATCAGTCATTTCGATCGGTGAATCCGCTTTTGTTAGAATGTCCCCTCTGGAAATGTCGATTTCTTTATTTAGTACAACTGTTACGGCTTGGCCATGGTTTGCTTGGGGGATATCGCCATCTGCAGTTACAATGCGGATTACCTCGGCGACTTGTCCGGAGGCTGCAACTCGAAGCTTGTCCCCGGTAGCTAGCTGGCCAGATGCAATGGTTCCACTGAATCCTCTAAAGTCTGCGTTGGGTCTGTTGACCCATTGAACGGGAAAGCTCAGGTGTTGGCTTTGCGTCTGATTGATTTTAACTGTCTCCAGATAGCCCATCAAAGTGGGGCCGCTGTACCAAGATGTCTGGCTGGAGCGGGTGGTAATGTTATCACCCTTCAGTGCTGATAGGGGAATTGCCGTTATGCCATCAAAACCCAATTCTTTTGCGAATTCAAGAAATTGACCTTCGATTGAGTCATAAACCTGTCGATCATAATGACGTAAGTCCATCTTGTTGATCGCTAAAACAATCTGCCGAATTCCCATAAGGGAGGCAATGCGAGCGTGTCGCCGTGTTTGGTTTTGCAGCCCAAGGGTTGCGTCGATAAGTATGATAGCAACATCAGCAGTCGAGGCGCCAGTAATCATGTTACGTGTGTATTGCTCATGCCCAGGAGTATCTGCGACAATGAACTTGCGCTTAGGGGTTGAGAAGAATCGGTACGCAACGTCAATCGTGATTCCTTGTTCTCTTTCGGCGGTAAGGCCGTCGACCAAAAGGGCAAAATCAATCTCGGCTCCTTGTGTTCCATGTCGTTTTGAGTCGGATTCTAGCGCAGCAAGCTGATCATCAAAAATCTGTTTTGATTCCCACAAGAGTCTTCCTATGAGGGTGCTTTTGCCATCGTCGACGCTTCCGCATGTTATAAATCGCAGCAGATCTTGTTTGCTTTGCTGGGTAAGCCAGTCGTTAAGAGTCATAGTTTCCATTAAAAGTAACCCTCTTGTTTTTTCTTTTCCATGGAGCCTGCGCTATCAGTGTCGATCTTTCGTCCCTGTCTTTCGGACTGTCGTGCCTGAATTATTTCCAGCAGTATGTCTTCGATGGTTTCTGCGCTGGACTCTACAGCTCCGGTCAGTGGGTAGCAGCCCAAGGTTCTAAAACGAATTTTGCGAAGTTCAATATCTTCATTGGGATTAAGTCTGCAGCGATCATCATCAACAAGCATGATCATTTCCGGGCGAACTACCACGGGACGCAGTTTGGAGAAGTACAGTGGAACGACCGGGATGTTTTCTTGGTAAATATATTGCCAGATATCTAGCTCTGTCCAATTTGAAAGAGGAAAAACGCGGATACTTTCTCCTGGGCCTTTTCGAGTATTGTATAGATTCCACAATTCAGGGCGTTGGTTTTTTGGATCCCAGCGGTGTGTTGCAGTTCGAAATGAGAAAACCCGCTCCTTAGCGCGTGATTTTTCCTCGTCGCGACGGGCGCCTCCAAAAACGACATCAAATTTATAGTAATCAAGGGCTTGTTTTAGCCCCGCCGTTTTTGTGATGTCAGTGTGTAGAGATGATCCATGGTCATAGGGATTGATGTTTTTTTCGATGGCGTCCGGATTGGTGTATACCAGCAAATCCATCCCGCTCTCGCGGGCCATAAAATCGCGGAACGCATACATTTCTTGGAATTTCCATCGAGTGTCGACGTGAAGCAGGGGGAATGGCGGTTTGGACGGATAAAAGGCTTTTCGTGCTAAGTGGAGCATGACGCCGCTATCTTTGCCGATGGAGTATAGCATTGCGGGATTCTGCGCTTCAGCAATAGCCTCACGAATAATATGAATGCTCTCGGCTTCGAGCTTCTTGAGGTGTTGTGAGAGTGTGGATTCTCGTGTTCCTAAAGTGTTGATGCGAAGCTCTTTTGGCAAAGGAGTCGGGTAAATCTGTGGATAGACTTGGGTAAGTGATGTATTTGGTAGGTATCGGCTTAGCGAGGTGAGTTCTCCATGTGGGAAAATTGCAAGGGGTTTGTCGATATGGTGTTGTAGCGCCGTAAGCGCCTCATTAAGGCACTCAAGCGATGCTTCCTTGATGGGAACCCAGAATCGCGCCCCTCTGGCGTCATTTGCGTGAAGGCATGGGCAGCCTGTGGGAAGCGAGTGAAGTTGGGCAAACAAAACCCTGCGTCGCTGCTTTCGTGCCTGCTCTAGAGCCCATTTTAAAATTAGCTTATAAGCTGGATGCTGATATTCGTCTTGCAGAGTATCTTCCGTCAGTGAAGGCGGCAGAATTTCTAACTTATGGAGTCTTCGCTCTGTTGTGCGCTTTGAGTCGGATTCGCCTAAGCTCTCGAGATGCGTATGAGCAAGTTCGGTGTCCCATACTTTTCCGGCATCGAGACCATATAGTGTATTATCTTTGTTTGTCGCAATATGCTGCATTTTATTTTTTCCAATGACGAATTGGTGTTTTGTAGTGTTTATTTAATTTCAAAACGTAGGAAGTGTCAAAATGCGACATATTGAGCTAAAAAATATCGCTATGCGGCTACTGCCTCTGGCCGTGCGGACTGGGGGCAAGATTCTTGAAATATATAGTGAAGATGAAATCTCTGGTCAGCGTAAGTTAGATGGTAGCCCGGTGACAGAGGCTGATCTTATTGCGCATCGCGCGCTAAAAGAGGGGCTTCAGGATGTATTGCCTGGTTGCCCCTTAGCGTCGGAGGAGGATGATCGCTCGTGGGCGGAAATCCAGAATAAAGATTTGTTTTGGTTGATCGATCCTTTGGATGGGACGAAAGAGTTTTTGAGTCGTAGCGGAGAGTTTACGCTTAATATCGCTCTTATTGAGAATGGGCGGCCTTGCTTGGGGGTGGTGTATGCCCCGGCTTTGAGTGAGCTGTATTGGGGAGGTCCAGAGTTAGGCGCATTCTTCGGAAAAGATGTAATGAGCATGAAGTCGATATCTGTGATGGCTGGAGATGGTGGGGTTTGCCGCGTTGTCGCAAGCAGGAGTCATCTAAATGCTGAAACAAAAGCATATATAGATAGTTTAGGCCCTGTGGAGCTTATTCAGGCGGGAAGTTCGCTAAAGATCTGTCGGATCGCCCAAGGGAAGGCGGATATATATCCGCGTCTTTCGCCAACGAGCGAATGGGACACGGCTGCTGCGCAGGCTGTGCTCGAGGGGGCCGGCGGTGTCGTGGTGGATTTGGCCGGGCGCCCTTTGAGCTATGGGAAAGAGAGTGTTCTGAATCCTCACTTTGTAGCTATGCGTAAAGGTTTTTTGAATGTTTGATGTTTCGTATTCAGTCGCGGGAGCCCTTACGGGATTTGTTGTGGGATTGACAGGAGTAGGTGGAGGAGCGCTTATGACGCCGATCCTATTGTTGGTTTTTGGCGTATCGCCAGTAACTGCCATCGCAACGGATTTGTGGTTCGCGGTGATAACAAAAGTAGTTGGTGTTCGAATTCACTATCGAAACCGAGAAAATATTGATTGGCAAGTGGCCAAAAGATTGTGGATGGGAAGTCTTCCTGTAGCAATCGCAATAGCAATTCTTGTAAGTTATGGCGGAAAAATTGCTCGGATGGATTGGTTGGCCCAGGCTATTGGGGCGGCCATTCTCATTACGGCATTAGGGCTTTGGTTTTCGCCTCTCTTGATGTCCTTTGGAAGCAACTTTAGATTGCGTGAGCCGGAGCAATTTAAAAAGTTACAGCCAGGTTTGACGGTTGTTGCGGGGGGCGTGCTTGGGCTTCTTGTGGCACTAACTTCAGTGGGTGCTGGCGCGCTGGGAAGTGTTGCTCTAATGTATCTGTACCCCTTAAGAATGAACCCACATCGTTTGGTCGCTACAGATCTTGTACATGCGATTCCATTAGCGATGGTCGCGGGGGCGGGGTACCTTTTTGCGGGAATGGTTGATGGAAAAATGCTCTTTGCCTTATTGGTGGGTTCATTGCCTGCGGTCATCTTAGGAAGTCTCCTGGCGTCAAAGTTGTCCAGTGTTTGGTTGAAGAGGTCTTTAGCTGCCGTGTTACTGTTGGTGGGCGTAAAAGTTCTTCTGTAGGATGTGATTTCCGTATCGTTGGAAAAGATTGACAATGAATATCGCAAAGTTATCTTTGTTGGATGCAAAATTTCTCAGTCAGTCCACGGGTTTTGATTGCCAGCTTGTGGAAAAATCGTGAATTAATTCGGGCATCTGTAAAAAGAGAAATTCTGGGGCGGTATCGAGGTTCCGTTTTAGGGCTGCTATGGTCTTTCTTCAATCCCCTTTTTATGTTGGCTGTATATACCTTCGTATTTAGTGAAGTCTTTAATGCTCGCTGGGGTGGGGGTAGTGAGTCTAAGGCCGAGTTTGCATTGGTCTTATTTTCGGGACTGATAGTATTTAATTTTTTTGCAGAGTGCATTGCTCGGGCGCCCAATTTGGTTTTGAGTAATCCAAATTACGTAAAGAAGGTTATTTACCCGTTAGAAGTACTGCCGATTGTGGGAATACTTTCGTCATTCTATCATTTTATAATTAGTTTATGTGTTTGGTTTGTGGGGTATGTGCTTTTTGTTGGGATTCCTCATTTAACGGTGTTTCTGCTGCCACTGGTATTATTGCCACTTGTTTTACTAATCATGGGTTTAAGTTGGGTTCTTTCTTCCTTGGGGGTATTTCTTAGGGATGTCGGTCAAATTATTGGGGTTGTCATTACGGTTCTAATGTTTTTGAGTCCTATTTTTTATCCTGCGTCGGCGATGCCTGAGAAGGCTAAGATATTTTTATATTTTAATCCGTTGATATTGGTCATTGAAGGTACTCGGGATGTTTTATATTGGGGCAAGGTTCCGAATATGTGGCCTTTGGTCGCTTATACACTTTTGGCCGGAGTAGTGGCTTGGGCGGGTTTTGCTTGGTTTCAGAAAACGAGGAAGGGGTTTGCGGATGTCCTCTGAGGATGTGGCAATTAAAGTCCAAGGTCTTAGCAAGTGTTTTGAGATATATGAAACCCCGCGGGATCGTCTTAAGCAGTTTTTGCTTCCACGACTTCGACGTGTTTTTGGCAGAAGTCCTCGTCAGTACTATCGTGAGTTCTGGGCATTGAAGGACGTTTCTTTCGAGGTAAAGAAAGGTGAAACCGTTGGGATTGTGGGAAGAAACGGATCTGGCAAATCAACATTATTGCAGTTGATTTGTGGAACGCTCAGTCCTACTGGCGGTAGTGTTCAAACTAATGGGCGCATCGCAGCCTTGTTGGAGCTGGGTTCTGGATTTAATCCTGAGTTTACGGGGCGGGAGAATGTTTTTTTAAGCTGTGCCTTATTGGGTTTAAGTCGAGATGAAGTTAATGAGAAATTTGATGAGATAGTTTCTTTTGCCGATATCGGTGACTTTATAGATCAACCAGTGAAAACATATTCTAGTGGGATGTATGTTCGCTTGGCCTTTGCTGTAAATATAGTTTCCCAGCCTGATATTATGATTGTTGATGAGGCACTGGCAGTTGGCGACATGGCTTTTCAGGCAAAGTGTATGACAGCTCTTACTCGAATCCAGGAAAAGGGAGCAACAGTCCTTTTTGTAAGTCATGATATTGGAAGTATAAAAAGCTTATGTTCGCGGGCGCTCTATCTTGAGTGTGGAGAAGTAAAAGGTTTTTCAAAAGCTTCAGATATTGCCGAGCTCTATATACGAGTAATGCGAGAGGAGATGAACCACCAGAATGCAATGCTAGCTGAACCTAATGGTAATGCAATAATGAAGCCAAGGGAATGTGAAGGTTCTAAAAATACGTTGGTAGAGTTTAAAAGATCAGTAGAGTTCGAGCGAAGGGTTGCCCTTTTTCGATATGGCACCGGGAGCGCGAAAATCACCTTTGTGGAGATGCTTGATACCGATGGGCAGCCAGTTGTAGCAGCAGATTTCAATCAGGAGGTTCAGATAAAAATTTACTTCGAGTCTTTCTGCGATACTCAGATATCGGCCAACTACTACATTCAAGACGATAAAAAAAATCTTATATTAGGCGCGGGAATGAGGCTCATCGGTGAGAAGCTGCTGCATTGTGAACCTAATGGAAATTACATCGTTACGTATAAAACAACTTTGCCTTTGCATGAAGGCACCCATAGTATTCAAGTTCAGTTGACTACGCCGGTTGTAGTGGATCAAACAGCAGAGTTTTTAGATGTAGTAGATGATGCAATTGTTTTCAAAATGAACAGACGTGCAGCGGCACGGATTTGGACAAGAGCATATGTTCATAACTCGATTCAGGTGCAAATATTATGACTAGCTTGAGTTCTAAATTGAAAGAATTAATTGAATCTCTCTTTGTCAGAACCTACGGCCCATTATGTCAGTCGAAGAATAAAGGTCTTAATCCTTTGCCCGACTTTTATAGACAAAATGCAGAAAAGTTTGGATATGTACACTATGGCAAAGGCGAGATGACTGCTCTTGAAACCTATTCGTGCAAGCAGTGTGGGGCCTCAGATCGAGAGAGGCTTTATGCATATTGGCTGCGAGCAAAACAGAGCCAAGATGGAGATTGCAGTAGGAAGGCACTTATTCATTTTGCACCTGAAGCTGGGTTGTCTACTTTCTTAAAGAAGACAGCTTTGTACGGAAGATATGAAACAGCTGACTTGATGATGGAAGACGTCTCTCATCGAGTAGATTTGATGAAGTTGCCTTTTGGCGAAAATAGTTACGATTTTTTTATATGCAGCCATGTTTTGGAACATGTTGATGATGATGCAGCAGCAATCCAAGAGTTGTACCGAATTACTAAAGTTGGCGGAGGGGGAATACTTATGGCGCCAATTATAACCGATTTACCTCGTACTATTGAAGATCCGACGGTTAAGGATGAGGAGGAGCGGTGGAGACGCTTTGGTCAGAATGATCATGTTCGTCTTTACAATCGTTTTGGCTATCTTGAGCGAATTAGAGCGCAAGGGTTTAGGGTCGAACTTTTGGGTAAGGATTTTTTTGGAAGGAAGCTATTTAACAAGTTAGGTTTAAAGGCTTCAAGTGTCCTTTATGTGGTGTATAAATAATGATTCCAGTTACTAAAACATTTCTTCCGGAAATTGATGTTTACGTTAGGTATTTGCAAGATATTTGGCATTCAGGGCAATTGACCAACAATGGTGCGATGACCAAAGAACTCGAAGAGCGGCTTTTGAAGAAATTAGGAGTGCCGCACCTTCAGCTTGTGGGAAATGGAACTCTGGCGCTGCAAGTGGCTATCAAGGCATTAAGTCTTGAAGGGGAAGTCATAACAACCCCGTATAGCTACGTGGCGACTACAAACTCTATTTTGTGGGAAGGGCTTACTCCAATTTTTGTCGATATTAACCCGAATTCTTTTTGTATCGATCCTAATTTAATTGAAGAAGCAATTACTGAAAAGACCTCAGCAATTTTGGCAACCCATGTCTATGGATATCCATGTGATGTGGAGCGTATCCAACAAATAGCGGAGAAGTATAACTTAAAAGTTATTTACGATGCTGCTCATGCTTTTGGTGTTCGATTAAATGGTAACTCAATTCTTAACTATGGTGATTGTAGCACACTAAGTTTTCATGCGACAAAGCTGTTTCATACAGGCGAAGGTGGCGCCATTGTTTCCCAAAATCCAGACATTGCCGAGCGGCTATTTTTAATGAGTAAGTTTGGTCATATCGGAGAAGATAATTATATTGACCTGGGCATTAATGCAAAAATATCCGAGTTGCATGCGTCTATGGGGTTGTCTGTTCTGCCGCATGTAGACGCAATCATTGCGAGCCGTCGAGCATGTTCAGAGTGGTATGATGAATGTTTGGAAGGTCTGAATATACAAAGACCGAAAGCTTCAGAAGGATTGGAGTATAACTATGCTTATTATCCCGTTGTTTTTGAGTCTAACGACGCAATGATGGCAGTGCGAGCAGCCTTGCAGAGTAAAGATATTTTTGCAAGGCGCTATTTTTATCCATCTCTTAATACCCTAAATTTTTTGTTGAATGGGAAAAGCAAGTCTTGTCCAGTGTCGGAAGGAATTGCTATGCGTGTATTGTCGTTGCCACTATTTGTTGGACTAACATACGAGTGCGTCGTGGAAATTTCTGAGATTTTGAGAAGGGTGCTCAAGAAATGATAGATAAGATGATCTCACCTATATTTATTTTGGGGAATCCCAGGTCAGGTACTACTTTGTTGAGGTTGCTTTTAACATCTCATAGAGATGTTGTAGTTCCGCCGGAAGCCGGTTTTTTAGTTTGGCTAAGCAATAAATATGGAGATTGGAACTCTTTTGATAGTAATAGTTCCTCTGCTGTTCTTAGTTATGTTAACGACCTATTCGGAACGAAAAAATTTGAGACCTGGGGGCTCAATAAGAGCGACGTTATTACCCAAATTGCAAAGAATAAGCCTTCTTCTTATTCTGAGTTGTCGAGTTGTATATATCATTCGTATGCTAAAAAAATAGCTAAAGAGGTCCTCTATTGGGGAGATAAGAATAATTTTTATTTAAATCACATTGAAGAATTAAACAGACTGTATCCGGGCGCTAAATACATACATATTGTTCGTGATGGTAGAGATGTTGCTTGTTCGTATCTTGATATGGGGCGACGCACTTATAAAAGTCAGTATGCTCCTCAGTTGCCGCAAAAGATAGAAGAGATAGCAAGTCAGTGGCGAAATAATGTATTGAAGATTGAACGAGATCTGAAAAAATGTAGTTCAGTTTTTTTGACGATTAGGTATGAGGATCTAGTTAATAAAACTGACGAAGAGTTGCACAATATATGTGACTTCTTAGGAATTGAATTTCAGAATGAGATGGCATCCTTTTATTTAGCCAATAGGTCGCAGAAGTTAGAGCCTGTGGAGACCTTGGAGTGGAAGCAGAAGACCTTAATGCCTATTGAACGTAGCAGTGTTGGAAGGTATTTGGATATCTTGAGTAAAGAGGATGTACTTCGCTTTGAAGAAGTTGCTAGAGATGCTTTAGATATATTTCAGTATAAAAATTGTCCACCGATAGCTTGAGGTGACTGGTGTTTAGCATATCTGTGATTCTAACTTCGTTTAATCATGCGGACTTTTTAAGTGAAGCCATTGAAAGTACCCTGAACCAGACCTATAAAGATTTTGAATTGATTATTTGGGATGATGCTTCCACAGATAACTCCTGGGATATTATCAGCAGGTATCAAGATCCACGAATTAGAGCATTTAGAAACAGCGAGCAAATGCGTGGAATACATAATATCAACAAGGCAATTTTAGAGGTCGCACAAGGTGATTTTATTGCAATTCACCACTCTGATGATATTTGGGAGTTGGATAAATTAGAAAAACAAATTGATTTTTTACGGGCAAATCCTGATGTCGGAGCCGTGTTCACGAACGCGTTCATTATCAATGAAGATGGCGGCGAATTTCAAGACAAAGAACACTTTTACTATAGCATTTTTAACCAAGAAAATAGGACGCGACATCAGTGGTTACGTCGTTTTTTTGATATAGGAAATGCTCTCTGTCACCCTAGCGTGATGATCCGGAAGCAGTGTTATAGCGACTGTGGCTTGTATCGTTATGGCTTAGGGCAGTTGGGTGATTTTGACATGTGGATTCGTTTGTGTCTCCAATACGAAATACACATACTTCCCGAAAAGCTAATTAGATTCAGAATTCAAAATAACGAGGCCAATACTAGCGGAAATCGACCTGATTCGCGCTCTAGAACATGCTTTGAGACATATTTGTTGCTGTTTAATTTTCTTGGATTTAAAAAAGTCGAAGATCTGTTGAAGGTGTTTCCAGAGGCAAGCAAGTATCTTGAAGAAAGCGGAGGAAATATGAAGTATTCGTTGGCGAGAGCGATACTTGATATGTCTCCCCAGCATTATAGTACGCAGTTTGCACTGCATGTTCTTTTTGATTGCATTAATGAACCAGATTCAAATGTTAGAGATTTCTTTAAATCAAGGGATTATGTAAAAATGACTGGGGTTCTTGATCCGATGAGAGTAAGGGAAATAGAGCAACTTCGTCAGACAAATGATATTAATACAATGATGGAATTCAATTTTAGAAATTTACAGATGGAAAATGAACGCCTGTCTATTGAGCTTTCAAATATTAAGATGTCGTTCTTTTGGAAAATATTGAGTCCTTTTAGGAAGATAAAGAAGAGAGTTTCTTTATTATTCAGACGTTAATCATTGAGATAGATATTCCTTTAATTTAAATTATTCATGATGAAAAACATATTTAGAAAATTATTCTATGCTTTTATTCCCAGAGTGTTGCAACCGAAGGTTCGCGCATGGGTTACTCAGGTTCTGAGATTCATTTCGGATTTTGGTCGTGCGCAAAGAGTTCCTAAGAGAGGGCATAGTTTTTATCCAGAAATGATGCTGGAGAAAGTCCCTGAAAATGTAAAAAGAATTGCAATTATGGCGGTGTTTCAGCCAACAATTGGTAAAGTGCCTAGATATCTAATTTCATATATTAATGAAATTAAGTCGAACGGCTTTTATGTCATTGTTATAAATCCTGTTTTTAGTGGTAAATCTCAGAAAGTAATTCAAGAGTTTCTTGGCTGCGATATGTTTTTAGAGCGGGAAAACTTGGGGTCCGATTTTGGATCGTGGGTAGATTTTGCGCATATTCACCAACAATGGGGATATGAATTCTCTAGATATGAAGAAGTTATAATTTTTAATGACAGTATTATCGGACCATTTTCAAGTATGGATAATATATTTTCTGCACTTAGGGGCCGTGAGTTAGATATGATAGGTCTGACGGACTCGTACCAAAGTGGATATCATCTTCAATCCTTTTTCCTGTTTTTTAAGAACGATGCTCTTAAGAGCGGATTTTTAGATAAGTTTTTATTATGTCCTGTGTATTATCGCTGTCGAGATGCTCTTATACGTAATATGGAAATTGGGTTTTCAAACTTGGCAAGAGAAATGGGTTTGAAAATAAATGCCGTTACTAGTTATCTTGATTTAGAGACCAATTTAGTAGATATAAAGCATCGGCGTGCTTTGGCAGTTAAGTGGGGATATAGTTTTTTATTTTTGCCACATAACCCCACGCATATATTTTCTAAACCGTTGTTTCAGAGCGGATATTTTCCCTTTGTTAAAAAAGATCTAGTTGAAAATAATCCTCTTAAAATAGAGTTTGCAACTGAAATCCGTGAGTCAGTGGAGTTTAAAAAACTTATGACTCCAGTATGTATTGATAATTGATTAAAGTTTTAATTTTCGTCTTTTTGGTCCTATTTGCGATATACAGTTGATGCCGTGGAGGAGTTGGCTCTTTTTTTGATCAACTCAAGAACTTCTTCATCGTTTAATTGTTCAGATCTTGGTGCGAATAAAGCTCGATCGCGAGTATCAACGTTTTCTGGAGGATCACATAAGTAGTATACAGCAAGACTTTTTCTGTAAATGCCTTGGGGTGAGGTGAGGCGTTGCGACATGCCATGCCATGAGTTTTGTGTAGTATCAAATATAACTGCTCGATTAAAAATGGGATCAATTTCCTCAATTAAGTTGCCGTGTCTTGATGTTGCATTGTCGTGAGAATATAAACTTAACTGACCACCATGTTCTTTTTTTAGGGGTTCGCTTAGGTAAATAATGATGTTCATCTTTCTCTGCAGCTTCATTTTAGGGTGCAGTGAGTAGTCTAAGTGAGGGTTTAGATTTCCGCCACTTGCGTGTATATGCCACCCCCCTCCATGTAGTCCCATGTCGCTGTATAGCTTTACTCCGCTCATTTGGGAAAGAGCATCTGTAAAATCAGGACTGCATAAATATCCAAATGCTTTGTAAGTTTCTATTCCAAAGTCATTCCAGTTATTCAAAGTTTTTTTATCTTCAATCTGATTTTTATAGACATGCCACTTGGGATTCTCATAGTCCGGGAACTCATTTTCCAGAGATTTAGCAAAGTCGTAAGAGAAAAAATTATCTATAACACAGTAGTTAAATGGCAGTGCCTTGCGATACTGTTGTGATAGTGAGGTAATCCGAGTTAGGTCAAAGTTAGGTTGTAGTTTCATTGGGAAATCCTCTATATTTTCTATTTCAATCTTCTATGAAAATATTAAACCGTCTGCGTCTTTTGAGCTAACTAATTGCGGCAATATCGGCCATTGAATGTTAAGCTTTGGTGAGTTCCAAGCGAAACAACCTTCGCTCCCTTGATTCCATGGTTGGTTCACTTTGTACAGTACATCCGCCCCATCTTTTGATGTCACACAAAATCCATGCGCAAACCCTTCCGGAATCCAGAGCCAGCTTGGTTCATCTCCGCGAAGAGTAACTGAAACGTGTTGCCCATAGGTTGGAGAATCCTTGCGAATATCTACAGCAACGTCAAAAATCTCACCAGCTAGGCAAGTAACAAGTTTTCCCTGTGCGGGATCTGTTTGATAATGGAGGCCGCGCAAAGCACCGTACTTCGAACGGGAAAAGTTGTCTTGAACAAATTCCGTAGGTAAGCCTAAGTCATTGAACTTTTTTAAATTGAATCTTTCTGTAAAAAAACCGCGATCGTCATGAAAAGTCTTTAACTTAATAAGTATTAAGCCCTTAATGGGAAATTCAATAGTCTCCATTACATTAGTTTCCCTTCAACAACCTTGGTTAGGTAATCTTTGTAAGCAGATTTAGGGTAAGTTTCAATTACCTTAGAAAGTGCGTCCTTGCTGTAAAACCCCTTAATCAACGCAATTTCCTCCAAACAAGCAATCTTCAACCCCTGTCTTTCTTCGATAGTTTGAACAAACATAGAAGACGTAACCAAGGATTCCGGCGTTCCCGTATCTAACCAAGCAACCCCTCGCCCAAGTCTCTCAACAGACAAAGACTCTTCCTCCAGATACATTCGATTCAGGTCTGTAATCTCTAGCTCTCCTCGTGCGGATGGCTTTAGGCTCTTTGCTTTCTCAACTACTGTTCCATCGTAGAAGTAAAGTCCAGTGACAGCCCAATTTGATTTCGGCTGTTTGGGCTTTTCTTCAATGCTAAGAGCCTTTCCTTCAGAGTTAAATTCGACAACGCCATACCTTTCTGGGTCATGGACGTGATAAGCAAAAACTCGGGCACCTTTTTGAATTTTCGCGGCGTTCGATAGTTGCTGAGGCATACTGTGTCCGTAGAAAAGATTGTCACCCAGGATTAGGCAAGTTGGACTGTTATTGATGAAATGCTCGCCAATTAGGAAAGCCTGGGAAATCCCTTCAGGTTTTTCTTGAACTGCATACTGAAGCTGAATACCAAAATTCGAGCCATCACCCAAGAGGTCTTTGATCAGAGGAATATCGCGTGGTGTGCTGATGATCAGAATATCTTTTATTCCCCCCAGCATTAGGGTGGAGAGGGGGTAATAGATGGTCGGCTTATCGTATACAGGCAAAAGCTGTTTTGATACGCATTTTGTAGTTGGGAAAAGACGGGTGCCATTGCCGCCCGCAAGGATAATACCCTTCATTATTGCGCCTCTTTCTTGCTAAGAACTTGTTTGCACCACTGTGTGTTCTTTAGATACCAGTCAATTGTTGCTGCTAGACCATCTTCAAAGCTTTGGTATTGGCGTTCGAATCCAAGTTTTGCCTGAGCTTTGCTATCATCAATGGCATATCTCCAGTCGTGACCCGCGCGATCTTGTACGAAAGAAATCAGATCGCTGTAGCTTTTTCCATTGGCTCGAGGGGATATCTTATCCAGCTGTGCGCATATTGCGTTAACTACGTCCAGGTTACGTCTTTCTGAATTTCCACCGAAGCAATAAGTTTCCCCTGGGATGCCTCTTGTTAGGGCAAGGTATACGCCAGAGGCATGATCTTCCACATGAATCCAGTCGCGAACATTGCCTCCATTGCCATAGACTGGAAGCTTTTCTTCCTGAAGGGCTTTGGTGATCATAACCGGAATTAGCTTTTCAGGGTATTGGCGAGGGCCATAGTTGTTAGAGCAATTGGTGGTAATTGTTGGCAAGCCATAAGTGTGATGCCAAGCTCGCACTAGGTGATCAGCACTCGCTTTGGATGCAGAGTAAGGGGAGTTTGGCTGGTATGGCAGCTCTTCGTGGAATTTTCCAGAATCGCCTAGCGTTCCGTAAACTTCATCCGTAGATACTTGCAGGTATCTAAAGCTTTTCTTTTTTTCCTCTGAAAGGTTCATCCAATATTTGCGACTGTTATCGAGCAGGGTGAACGTGCCGATGATGTTTGTTTCGATGAATTCTCTTGGAGAGTGGATGGAGTTGTCGACGTGAGACTCTGCTGCAAAGTTAGCTACACAGTCTAATTCATATTTCTTGAAGACTGATGCAATAAAGTTGTCGTCAGCGATATCACCTTGCTCGAAAACGACGTTTGTGCCATCAATCAGGCCTTCAAGATTTTCCATGTGTCCGGCGTAAGTCAGTTTATCAATGATAACGACTTGATCGGACTTCTTAATAGCATGTCTAACAAAGGCGCTGCCAATAAACCCGGCGGCGCCTGTAACTAAAATCTTCATGATAAATTTCCCGTTTTCTAAAAAGGAAAATACTTAACGCTGCAATGGATTCTGTCAAGGAGCAATCTTGTTTAGGTGAATAAGTTTTTGGGGTGCTTGGTGTCCAAACGTGAATTTTTTGGACGCTTCGCAGGGGTGGGGAACTGCTCGCTACTGATCGGATTTAGCGATTTAAGAGTTAAACCTTCGCCCTTTGCCCGAGCTTGTTCAATAATTCTTACCGCAAAGTCGTACCAGGTTTGAAAATCTTCAAAGCGCAGATGGTAAAGTCCCGGTGCCGCGGACACATTGTTTTTTGTTAGATTCTTAACAAGATTGGCTGTGACTTTTGCGACGTCTCTAGCGTCCGTCGGTGCGCCCCATTGGTCATTTACGATATTTAGATTCTCGCGCTCTTTTGCCAGTCTAAGGATGGTTTTCGGGAAGTTGTTGCCCCAAGGGCTATATACCCATGAAATTCTGAAGATATATGCTTTACACCCAGATTCTCGGATAGCATTTTCACCCTGAAGCTTTGTGGTACCATACCAATTGATCGGATTTGTTGGAGAGTCTTCAGTCCAGGAATGATCTCCATCGCCTTGGAACACATAGTCAGTTGAGTAGTGAATCAAGTAAGCATCATTTTCTTTGCACCAATTTGCAATTAGGCCTGGAGTGGTTCCGTTAATCTGCATGGCTGCGTCTCTTTCGGACTCGGCTTTGTCTACTGCAGTATACGCACTAGCGTTGATGACGATCTTGGGCTTGATGAGCTCAAGGCTCTTTAGCACGGATAAAGGCTCCAGGAAATTTGCCGTGTCGCTTCCAAGAAACGGCGTTTCCGTGAGGTGATGCGATAGGGCTGTCGCGACCTGACCATTTTTTCCAAAAACCAAAACCATAAATCTTCTCCGAAGAACTTGGAGAGAACGATAGCAATTCTTAACGAGCTAAGTCCTGTTTTTTTTTCTTTTTGATTGGCTTAATCGGGGCGCGTCATACGTCATTGTCGACGAGTTACCTCCCAAGGAGGTATTATCGCCCGTCTAAAAGGTTGGTTATGAAAGTTCTAGTCACCGGCGGTGCCGGATACATCGGTTCACACACGGCACAGGCTCTTTTGAAGGCTGGGCATCAAGTTGTTATCCTAGATAACATCACTACGGGCTTTCGCGAGGCGATTCCTGCGGGGATAGAGTTTATTCAAGGAGATGTCCGCAATAGCTCGACTCTGGCTGAAGTTATTAACAAATACTCCGTTGAAGCTGTTGTTCACTTCGCAGCTAAACTCATCGTCCCGGAATCCATTGAAAAGCCGATGGAATACTATGAAAACAACACGATGGGTGTCCTGTCTTTGGTGCAGGCTTGTGCGGCAAACAAGGTCCAAAAGATTGTGTTTTCCTCAACAGCGGCTGTGTATGGCGATGCCACTACCGATGGCCTTATCACTGAAAAATCCCCCACAGCACCTCTCAACCCCTACGGCTCCTCAAAACTCATGAGCGAACAGATCCTCCGTGACTGCGAAAAACCGTACGGCATCCGCTCCGTCTGCCTTCGTTACTTCAATGTCGCAGGTGCAGCTGAAGATGGGCGTAACGGTCAACGCACCGCCAATGCTACTCATTTGATCAAAGTAGCCAGTCAAGCCGCCTGCGGCAAACGCGCCTCTGTTGGCATCTTTGGAACTGATTACCCAACCCCCGACGGCACTGGTGTTCGCGACTACATCCACGTGGAAGACCTGGCAGACTTGCATGTGCTTGCATTGCAGTACCTAAACGAAGGCGGGAAATCCGAGATCTTCAACTGCGGTTACGGTCATGGATTCTCGGTCCGCGAAGTGATCAACACGGTAAAAAAAGTCAGCGGGGTGGACTTCAAGGTCGAAGAACAGCCCAGACGGGCTGGGGACGCGGCTACGTTGGTGGCGGACTCTTCCAAAGTTCGCAAAGCCTTTAACTGGACACCGAAGCGGGATAATCTTGAGCTGATTTGTAGAACCGCTTACGAGTGGGAACGCTCTTTAGGAGAATTTTAATGATAGACTTTCCATCCATCAACAGATCCGTTCTGATAATAAACCTAAAACAGCCTTATATTGAATGGACAAAAACCTTACCAGATCGAACGGACATGGAGAAAGAATCGCCTCCTACCGTTGAAGAGCTGAATGCAGATGCGACGAGCTACTTGATTCCAGAAATGCTGGATGATGCCGATTTCGAGACATATATAGAGCACTCGTGGGAACTCTTATTCGAACTTCAGTTATCAGGTTGGATCATGGACGAAAAACTTTGGCCAAAAAAACGGACGCTAAAGATGTTCAATGAATGGTTCGACTTAAAATGCAGTTCTTTGGTGGTCGATCTGTGGGGCAAAGACCCACTGGAATATGCGGATTAAGCGTCTGGAGCTCTTACACACTCTGACAGCAGTAGGGCCTACGCCTAATCTTTAGCTGAAGGTGTGGCTAATCATTTAAAAAAGTTGCCTCTAGACCACTTTTGATGGACTTTGTCATTAAATGCCATAAAATGTTTACTACAGGCAACTTTATGGAGGTCAGATGGAATATATGCGTATTACGAGCTCATCTCAACTCGCGGATGAAGTTCGAAAGGTACGTAAAGAGCAGGGAATTACAAGCGAAAAGCTTGGTCAGTACGCGGATCTTTCTCGCTATGCTGTTTTGAATTTCGAGAATCAAAAGTCAGACATTAAGCTTTCAACACTTCTTAAAATACTAAAGCTTTGCAATATCGAGATCTACATCAAGGTAAAGAGAAAATGAAAAAGCCCTTGAATGTCTTTTATAAGAAGCTGCATGTCGGAGTTCTGCAAAAGAAAGAAGATGACACGCTAGGGTTTACTTACACGGTGACCTGGCTTGAGAGTAAGGAAAGGTTCGCGCTATCTCCAGCCTTGCCTTTGCAAGAAGAGCAGTTCAACAATCGCCTTACCAAGTCGTATTTTGATAACCTTCTTCCTGAAGGGGAGACTCTAAAAACATTTGAACAGATTCTTAAAAAGAGCTTCGAAGATCCCTATCAACTTTTGGAAAACTATGGGCTTGATTGTGCTGGTGCGCTTGAAATTACTCCTTTTGAGGTTCCTCCGGATGTTGCAGAAAAAGGTGATCTGGAAAAGATCTCTTTTGATGAGATTGATCAAGTCATCGAAAATAAAGACAGCTTGTATGTGCATAGTCTTGTTAAGCACAAAGGAAGATTTTCATTGGCTGGGGCGCAGGATAAGATCCCTGTGATTGTTCAGGGGGATGAGATTTTTCTTCCTACTGATTCTAGACCAACGACTCATATTTTGAAGCCCCCATCACGAATTCCAGGCGTGTTAAATTCGGTACAAAATGAATACCTTTGTATGCGACTTGCCCAACTGTGCAAACTGAATGTTCCAGCAGTTAAGTTGGTGGGTAAGGAGCATTTGTTATTCTTGGTCGAGCGTTATGACCGTAAAATAGATAAAGGGCAGGTTGAAAGACTGCACCAGTTTGATTTGTGTCAGGCCCAAGGTTATCCATCAGCGGAAAAGTATGAGGAAGATGGCGGTCCGGACTTTGCTCAAAACTATAAGGCGATAGAAAGTATTTCTGATGATAAGGTCAACGATTTAGAGACCGCCCTGAGCTGGTTGGCCTTCAATCTATTGATTGGAAATAACGACTCTCATTCGAAAAATTTGTCGTTCTTGTACGTTGATGGTGAAACTCGCTTAGCTCCGATGTATGACCTGCTAAGCACAAGTATTTATAAAAACATGTCCTCTGATTTCGCTTTTTCAATCGGTGGCCAACGTAGTCCCGTAAAGATGAAGAAGAAGAACTTCGAGATGCTTGCGGAAGAACTGGGTTTTGCAAAGAGAAAAGATATCTTCGTGAGGACAATGACTTCTATGGTGTCCTTGGTGCAACAGCAGGTTGAGGCCCTGTGGGCGGAGATTTCTGTCGACGATAGATTCAAACATATTCAAAAGGACTTAAGGGCAGAGATCCAAAGTCGGTTGAATCTCTATAGAGATCTTTAGGACAAAGTGGGGCTTATCACGAGCCTCACTCCAATGCAATGACAGCTAAACTACTGCTCCGGGGTCAAGCTCACCGAAGTGAAGTTCAGCCCGGCAAGATTTGCAAATCATCGCCATCCAAATACTTGTCCGCAGCTGTTGTCTTGGACTTAAATGTGGATCCCGGTAGGAAGAACGCCAAAGTGCCAGCGCCCTTGGTGATTCCGGCATTGCCTGCGCAGTCGCCCGCCGCAGGGTCTGCATCCAAGACAAAGAAGCTTTCTGATCCAGAGCATAGTGCATATATTCCTCCTCCCACTCAAACAGCTTCGCACTGATACACATGTTGTCATTCGAATGGCCAATAAAACCCATAAATTTGACCAAAAATAATATAAAACAATAGCTATTTTTGACCAAAATAGGTAATATAGATACATGAATAGATTTGCGATAACTGACTTAAGTGCTTGGATAGACAGAAAAAACAGAAAACCGCTGGTGTTGCGGGGGGCTCGTCAAGTGGGTAAGTCGACCTTGGTACGGCAGTTTGCTCAGATCAAAGGCTTAAAACTGGTTGAGCTTAATCTCGAGAAGTACCAGCTAAAGTCATTGCATATTGATGGCATTGAACTTACTGCGATCATGCAAGAGATCGAAGTTGTGTGCAATCAGAGGATTGAGCCTGGTGTATTGCTGTTTTTGGATGAAATTCAAGATCAACCCAAACTTTTATCTGTACTGCGATACTTCTATGAGGAACGACCTTGGCTGCCTGTCATAGCTGCTGGATCTTTATTGGAGTTTGCTTTAACTCAAGAATCAGTATCAATACCTGTGGGGCGGGTGGAATACTATTTTCTTGGTCCGATGAAATTCTCAGAGTTTTTAGAGGCTCTGGGAGACAACATACTGCTGGACTATATCAATAAAGCACCGAATTCATTACTAGAGGCGGTTCACTTTCGACTGATCAAGCGCTATAGGGAATACCTTTTTGTTGGGGGCATGCCCGAGGCTGTAAAGGAGTACGCACTAACGAATAGTTTTATTGAGGTTCGCAGGGTTCAGAGATCCATTCTGCAGACCTATCAGGATGATTTTTCCAAATACGCAAAGCATAGCCAGGTTGATAGAGTTAGAAGAGTTTTTAACTTTGTGCCCGGGCATCTTGGAGAAAAGGTTAAGTTTAGCGAAATAGATCGAGAGGAAAAATCTCGTGATTTAAAAGCAGCACTGCAACTGCTGGTACAAGCTCGTGTCATAATACCAGTAATTCATACCAATGCATCAGGGGTTCCATTGTCCGCCGGCGCTGACGAATCAGTCTTTAAAACGTATTTTTTGGACGTTGGTTTGGCTGGATGTTTACAAGGCGTAAGCTGGGAAAGCTTTTCGGCTGATATGGGGCAAGACTTTTTGGCGAAAGGTGCTTTAGCTGAACAGTTTGTGGCGCAGCACTTGTTTTATAAAATAGATGGATTCGAATCGTCAGAGCTTTACTACTGGCTTCGAGATAAAAAGAAGCAGAAGGCGGAAGTGGATTTTGTTATATCCAAGCAAGGAGTGACTCTGCCTGTGGAAGTTAAATCAGATGTTTCTGGGAAGATGAAATCTTTAATCTTATTTATGGCAGAACGAAGAAAATTGCCTCGTGCATTGCGAATCAGCTTGTTGCCATATGGGAGTGAGCTCGTTGAGGCAAGTGTTGTGGGGATGGATTCTCCAGCAGTATTTGAGTTAGTGGCAATTCCTTTATATCTGATTGATCGGGTTTATGAGTTGGCATGAGTCCGCTTGAGTGGCACATAAATTGTACGGGGCCATGGAAGGGCCCCGTCATTAAAACGTACTACTGCTCCGGCGCCAAACTCACCGAAGTGAAGTTCAAACCGGCAAGATTTGCAAACCAAACATCGCCATCCAGATACTTATCCGCAGCTGTTGTCTCTGACTTAAACGTGGATCCCGGCAGGAAGAAAGCCAAAGTGCCAGTGCCCTTGGTGATCCCGGCATTGCCAGCGCAGGCGCCCGCCGCGGGGTCTGCATCCAAGGCAAAGCAGCTGATAGTGTTTTGGGTAAGGTTATTGGCGTCAACCACATGGGCAAGGCTGGCGTTCGAGGCGCTGTATTGAATTCCCGTCAGTCCTGATCCCGTGGTCATGGAGCCTTTGATCGTGCTCATGCTGGAGTAATAGGTCCCGCTATTGTCATAAATATCAGAAATTACGCCTTCAATGCCCTCTGGAATGATCTCGCTGGTTCCATCGAGCAGATCCAGCAGAACACGATAGTGTCGGCTCCAACCGCAGGAACCTCCGCCGCAGCCGTCGGCATCGATACGGTCAAAGCGTCCTTCATAGGTGTTCCGTTTCACTTAGTTTGACCGGGTTCGTTTCAGATACTTTGACCACCTGATTTTTGAGGGTTTATTGGTCTTTCTACTCGCTGTCAATATCGTTGAAAGTTATTCGTCCCTTCATGCGGTGACTGGGGCCTTCAAAAATGCAAATATGGGCATTCTCGAACATCCTGTCGATGGCAGCACTTGCCAGGATCGGATCGGTAAAAACTTGTGGCCATTCTTCAACGTCGCGGTTGCTGGTTAAGATCATAGCCGAATTGTGCTTGCGTCGATCAAATAAATCGAAGATCTCCTCACTCACGTCTCGTGGCATTGTTACGACGCCCCAGTCATCCAAGATCCATAGCTTTGATGTTAGAATTTGTTTGAATAAAACATCGAGCTTATTGTTCTCGCGCGCTTTACGGATCTTTGTCCCAAGTCTTTTTACACTCGTACAAAAAACACTGTGACCAGCCTGCGCAGCGCTCATCCCAAGAGCAATCGCAAGATGACTCTTGCCCGTGCCGGGACTTCCCAAAAACAATGCAATTTCGTTGTTCTCGATAAACTTTAAATCTTTCAGATCCTCGATTTTTTCGCGCGGGAGTTTTTTATTGAAATCCCAATTGAACTGCTCAAAGCTTCTTCGCTCTGGGAACTCCGCTTTCTTAATCCTTTTTTCTACGGCGTTATCTGCCCTTGCATCTAATTCCGTGGATAGAAGCTCACTGAGCCACTTAAGATCCTGGCTGCGTTTTCCTTTTTGAACTAAACCCTCGATCTCTGCGGATGCCGCGGGCATTCGTAACTGCTTTAACTGATCGCGTATCACATCTATTGTCATAACTGTCTTTCCTTTCAGTGGGCCTGGTTGCTATGAACCAGACGTAAATGGTTTTTATACTCACTCATGTCGCGCGCAAACTTACCTCCCACCGTCTGCGCGGATAAAACCTCCTCATGACGAGGAGCTTTGGGTTTTGGCTTTGCCATAATATTCAATAGTTGATGAACTGTTTTTAAATTTACCTGTGATAACTCCAGCGCTGAAAGGCAGGCCTTGTCGATGTCGGCATTGCTGTACTTCTTGTTCAGCGTCAGAAGACCCCATACGCTGCGTGTATCAACAAAACCTTCGCCTCGAGCCAAAATAATTCCTACAAAGCGCTCAACATTGACGCCGATAATTTTTGCTTGCTTCAGATAGTGACCATGATCTTGAAGAGTCTTCTCCCAAGACTCCTTGTAATGATCTTTACAGGCTTTACTTGTGAATTTATCTTGGATGCGCTCGTAAACTTCTAACAGTCGACCGTTGCAGTAGATACTTACTTGAACTGAATTACCAATCACCAAAGCTATTTCGCCTTTGAGTCTTGTGTCTACTCGGTAGTACTTGTTTGCAAAGCGAACATAACCATCAGACCTCACTGTTGAGCGAGTGATGGTTTCCACTTCGTAGCGTAATAAAGGAAGAGGCTTTAACAACGAGGCTTCATCGTTAAGAAACACATCCAAAGGTTTTTGTAGGTGAGTCCCGTGCTTTCTCTCATTGGCGATACTCATCTTTTTATTCATGTGTGACTGTGCGCCGCTCAGTGAATATTGGGACTTATCGTAGGATTCAAAAAGGCGACGCTTCATTGGAACCATTCGCTCCACTTTGCCTTTTTTCTCTGGAGAATAAGGCGGCAATGCCTCGACAACGAACCCGTAGTGCGAGGCCAGTCTTTCAAAGGCCGGGTTCAACGTCGGCTCGTGCTTTGATGCCTCATGAACAAAGACTTTGGGATTATCAGAAGTCACTTTACGAGGGACTCCGCCAAGTTCCTCAAACATGCTTATTAAAACTTCGGCAGTTGTTTCAAAGTCGAGTTTCTCTACAACTCGGGCCATCTCGTAACGAGAATGCCCAAGAACGCCAACGAAAATCCAAATTGTTTTTTTCTTTTTTGTGACAGGATCGACGACGTCAAAGAGCTTTCCCCAGTCCACCTGCAGACATTCCCCCGGTGAGTGAACAAGCTCCATCACATTGCGCGCAGGTGCGGATCGCATAAGTTTGTGGCGGTGAATGTAGCGGTAGAAGTTAGATCGCGGGACAGAGAGCGGAAGCTCTTCAAAAATACTTTGCGGACTCCAGCCAAGTTCAATGCGCTCCTTGATCCATTCGCGCTTGGGATCTAAGATGGCATCCGTTTCAATGGCCTTCTCGCTGCGACCATCGCGCAGCGGAAACAGCGCCTCTGGGTAAGGTGGGATTTCTTTTGAGGTTTTGCAGTAGATTTTCTTCTCTGGGTTTGCGACGGCTACATAGCCATGCTCTATCGCCTGGTCGCGGATTTTTATGACGTAACCTTTGCCTTTACCAGTTGATTTAGTCAGTGCGGTGAGTGAGTGTCCTTCGCGAAGGCCTTCGACGATTTTTCGGTCCACTGTGATTTTCTCCAAGTCCTTTTTTCTGAGTTTCCGCATGCGTATTCCTTGCTGTAGTCTGGTTGTTAAACCAGCAGCTTAGCGCATGGGATCAGATGGAGAAAATGTGCTGAAAACGTAAGCAATTGCCCGGTCAAATTAGGTGGGATTTACTTCCCCCAAAGCCGGTCCACTTACGTGGGATTTGCCCCCCTTGAAACCGGTCAAACTACGTGGGATTGGACATCATAGGCAAAACGTTTGTTGGTTTCATCAAGTTTCACAGAATAAACGTCTTCATTGTCGACCACACCCTGACCGTTGTTAGAAACTGCCAGTTCTGTGATGCCATCAGATACTTTCACTTTGGCACGATAGTACATGGTGCCAATCTCAAGATCCAATGAGGTGTCATAGTACTGTCCAGAAAGCGTGCTGGCCGTCACATCCACAGTCATGGTGCAACTGGATTGCCCGTTGCATGGACCATCTGAAAGCTGTCCTGGTTGGAAGCAGCCGTTACTTTCGGACAACGTCATTTCGATAGTGCGCTGAACTCCATCCCACTGAACACCTTGCTTTTCAAGTGAACAGCTGATGTTCCCAAATAGACCGAAGGCCCCTTGTAAACTGTCCGGTGAGCCCGTGTCCTTCGCGATAAAGCAGAAGAACTTCATGCCAGTATAAGCGGCGTCGGAAGAAGACATCTTACATTCAGATGCTTCTGAATCCCAGTACCCGGACATCGTTGCGTCGCAATCAGTCTGATTGGTTTTCAAAGGCTGAAACAGCGGCTCGCCATGAACTCCGCACTTGGTATCAACGGTGCTCATGGTTTTGATGCTGGCCATGGAAGCTCCGTTCAGAGCACTGTCCATGTTGGCACCCACCTCAGAGATCTTATTGGAAAGGGATGTCACCACTGTCGATGGTTTTGTTGCCAAAACCGCCGTCGTGGATCCATCATCAGAACCACCGCCCCCAGAAGAGCAGCCTGCTAGAATAAGTCCCGCCAACGTCATGATAATTTTATTCGAACACGTCACTAAAAAGCTCCTTCGTATTTACTTCTGACCTTCCCCCTAAGACCTAGCCAGTTTTGAGTTCGCTATTTACCTGCTTTGTTGATCCTTTACTTTTTGCATACTCTGAAGGTGTAAGACCGTTAAGACTCGAATGCGGTCTGTAGGTCTCGTACTCCGTTTTCCACTTCTGCGTCAGAACCCTTGCCAAGTCCAAATTGTCGAATAGATTTCTATCCAAACATTCTGCTCTGAACTTGCCGTTCAAAGATTCAATATATCCGTTCTGCTGGGGTTTTCCTGGTTCAATAAAGTGCAATCGGACCCCATTTAACGTTGCCCACCGCTGCAGGCTCCTAGAGCGAAACTCAGGACCATTATCGACCACCAGCGTTTGTGGCTTTCGGCCAAACATTCTCAGGCGTTCTAACGTCGCTGCCACATCAACACCTTTAAAGCTACTTCGGACCACTAGGTCCGGCATCTCACGCGTACAGTGGTCAACCATCGTTAGGAACTTAAGTTGTTGATTGTTTGCTGCGCGATCATGGACAAAGTCCATCGACCACACTGAATCTGCCTCCTCGGCCTGCGGGAGTGCCAGTCGTAAGTGACGAAGTTTTTTACGCTTCTTTTTTATCCGCAATGATAGTTTTTCCTCTCTGTAAATCCGCTCAGTTCTCTTTTTGTTGATCGGGGCCTCATTCTCCCTGCGGACCAGGTAGTGCAGCATTGGATGACCGTAAGCGGGATGCTGGGCCGCTAGCTCCTTCATGCGCACTCGAAGATCCGCATTGCGATCAGGCTTCTGCTGATACCACCAGGTGTATCGATTGATTTCAAATATCTTGCAGGCCCGCCGTGCCGTAATTCCATGGCTCTCAATCGCTGCGCGCGCAAGAACCTTTCGCTCAGAGGGCCTTCCTACTTTTTTCCCAGAGCCTCTTTCAGAATCAAGTTGTCCAAGGACAGATTTGCAATAAGCTTCTTCATTCGGGCATTTTCTAGTTCAAGCTCCTTGAGGCGTTTGGCCTCGGTCGTGCTCATAGAGCCGTACTTCTTTTGCCACTTATAGAACGTTGCATCTGACACCTTGTGCTGGCGGCAAAGATCTTCCACTGACTTCCCCGCATTTCTCTGACCCAAGATTTCAATAATCTGCTCTTCTGTGAACTTACTCTTTTTCATCGAAAAACCTTCTTCTGCCCGTTTTTTGGGCGTTTATATCAGGCTTTTACGAACTTTCAAGTGGCTTGGTTTATTGGGGGAAGGTCAACTTCAAAGAATTGAAGGTTAAAGACGTCAAGCTATCGGTGCCCTCATGTTTTTAAATGAGGGGTGTGAGCGACTTGTAATCTTATTGCGAGTTTATTCAAAGAATCTTTGTGCTCTTTTGAGAAGTTCTTTAGGTGTTGATTCTTAGTTTGGGAAAATAAGAAAAGCTGAGTAGATGCTCGGCTATGTCGAATCCGGCATAGAGGCTCTTTCGAGCGAGTTCACTGTTGACCCGCCATCTACTTACATATAATTTACACATCTATAGCCCTTATTTTCGGGGGATGTTGATGGAAATGTACAATTAATGTACATTAAATCCATGGAGGATCTATGGAGTCTACTGGTGGAACCGAATTTAGAGCTAATTTGAAAGAGTGGCTTGATGTGGCAGATACTGAAGTTGTGAAGGTGAATCGCCCAGGTGGAAAGTCAGTGGTGGTTTTGAATGCTGAAACCTATGAAAGTATAATGCTTGAGTTGGCTGAGCTGCGAGGTATTCATAAAGGTTTATTGGCTGCTTCAGAAGGACGAGTTGTTCGTGGAGTTGACGTTGGTAAGAGTCTTTCTGAAACAATGAGTAAGGCGAAGGCATCAGCAAGAGCTAAATATAAAAAGGACGTTGGTTGAAAGTTCCTCCGTATATCGAGATTCTAACCGATTTGTTTAATGAGGATTTTGCACTCATAGTTGATTACATTATTGAGTCGAATATTGATGCAAATTATGATGTTGAATTCGCGATTGAAAAATCTGAAGAATTTGAAATTGAAGTGATAGGGCTAATTAAAGACCTCACACTTTTCCCTGATCAGGGGATAGTTCATGAAAAATCGGGTGTTCGAGGAAAACCCATCTACAGTGGTCGATACTCTGTAAGATGGGTCGTTAACCATAATGATCGTGAGGTCACGTTGATTTCAATAATAGACAACGAGAGACCCAAAGAGCTTCGTTATCGCAACGTGAGATCTGATACTTAGAATCAGATCTTTTTATATTGTCGGATGTGCCTGTACTGATGTTTCAGTGCGACCTTCAAGATCCAACAAATAACTTACAACCTCACGTGCGCTGTAGGATGTCTTTCCATCTTTCAGCATACGCGCCACGTTGTTTAAGTCATCCCCGGCTGTCAGCAAGGAGATTTCTTCCTGACCACCGGCTTGAATCTGCGCCATGCCCACATCTGCCATCAAGGCATTGCAAAGACATTTGCGTCCGACAGTATCTTCAAGCAAGCCACCTTTTTTGACATAGTCATTCACCTCAGCCGGACAGCGCTGCCCAATACTGCCGTCTTCTTTCTGATACGCATGACGAAGGTAACCTAAGTCGCAAATGCGTTTGCGGCTGGCGTAAATGGATTCCTCAGAAATAGTTCCCGGCAGACGAGCCGCCTTAAACGGGAAGCCTGTTGGTGAAGATCTTGGATCGGTAAAGATCCAGCCGCCCTCAGGGGCTTTTTCAATTAAAATAGTTTTAAGCGCATTGTGTTTAAGCTCCTGCTTCACTCCGGATTCTTCCGAGAAAGCAAACAGAGTTCCGACTTGAACCCCGTGAGCTCCCATCGCACGAACTTCCTGCAGTTTTTCCGGAGTTGCATAATAACCTGCCATCCAGAACGGAAGCTCCAGCGCCGCCATTTCTTTCAAACACACTTCATCGCGTTCGCCATAAATAGGCTCGCCCTTGTCGTTTAATTTCATCGGTCCACGTGGAGGCGCATTGTGCCCACCAGCCAAAGGACCTTCGACGATAAATCCATCCACGCGGCCTGTGGATTTTTTCTTTAAGTTCGCAGCCAGGATCGCTGACGAAACAATCGGGAAGAAGTACGGACGCTTCAACGGAGCCAGCACCGTATCTTCCATGACCTCTTGAGGATCGAAATAAGTCATGGTGTCTTCGGCAGCACCAGCCACGGGGACTTTCAATCCCGCTTTTTGGTTTTGACTTAGTAAATCCAACGCCCCTGGGATTTCGCGAGGAATCCCAGCCCCCATGATAACGTAGTCAACGCCCGCTAGCAGTCCGCCATAAAGGCACGCTAGATTTGGTAGAACCACTTTTTCCAGAAGGTTCAACCCCACAACGCCGTTGTGGCCTTCACGCGCCAGCCACACTTCCACGAAGCAGGCTGCGACGGTCAATTGAAGAAGAAACTTCGGGGATTCAACAGAAAACATCGGGGGACGCTTGTAGGGCTGAAGAGCTGTACGTCCGCCTTCGATAAAGTAAGTATCCAGAATCTTTTGCGCGATGCTTTGAGAAGGGAAGGCCTTCAGAGCGCGGCGACAATGTCCTTCAAGGTCACCATCTTGCAGGCGGCGCACCAACACGGAATTAATCGCCGTCCCGGAAACCACGCCCAACTGACCTGTTTGAGAAACTGTTTTTGCCAAACGCCAGTCAGAAACCGCGATCCCCATGCCACCTTGAATTACTATCGGATGATTGTATTGCATCCGAGCAATCTATTGGCCCCCGAATTAAGTCGCAATAAAAAATAGCATGTTTATATGTATTTTTGCTGCCACGAGTCGGGATTCTTTGTTGGATGCGAATCCTGATGTTCATTTCTGCGTCCAAATCCACATCCGTGTCGGGCGCAATAGGGGGCAGTCTAAAACTGTCCCCAAAAAAAGAGGCCCCTTCGGAGCCTCCACAATGAGATCTACTTCAAAAACTCCTCATCCAACGCTTCAATCAGTCCTCTGGCTGCAGAAGTGTAGGTAGCCTTCATGCCTTCAAAACCCACTTTTTTCGCCTCAGCAAAATGCTCTGACTTTTCGTAGTTTGTTGAAGGAAGATATCTGCCCGCGACGATTTCAACCTGGGCCGAGCCGCAGTGATTCGGACTTCCAAAAAGACCGAAGCTAATACCGTGCTCTTTTGCTTTTTCATTCGAAACACAGATATTGAAGTAAATCGTTCCCTGGCCGCCAGATCCTAGCAGATCAAGATCTTTGTATCGAGCTTCGGTGGCAGTCTTGTTGTGTTCGTTATAGCCGAAGTCAATAAAAGCATCCACTTTGCTTTCGTTTTGGATCTGGGACAGGATCTTTCCTTCGCGCGCAAGACGGTCGATGTATTTTGAACCGGTAGCGTGAACGCCCTGGAATTCTTGACCATAAGTTGGGCTGAAAGCCTGAACGGCAGTAAGGTCGGGCAGGGCTTTGTAGGTGGGTGATGCTTCAGCCAACTGCGCAGGAGTCAGGACCTCGTAACCTTGCTTTTCAAGTTGTGTTTTGATTTCATTCAAGACGGCATCAGAAACCGTGCGATAGTCTGCAAGAGCTGCAGAAGGGCCCATGAAGTAGGTGCGCTCTTTAAGGCTGGCTTCTCTCCAGCCTTTGTCGTCCCATGCTAAAGAAGTGGTCAGGATGCCGATGCGTTTGATCTTTCCATTATAGACCTTGCTGAACTTTCCGTTGTGGGTTTTGAAGCTGGCGTCTTTGGCTTCTTTGTAAGCTTCTTCCTGATGCTTGGTCTGAATAGCTGTCACCTCGTCCATGCTTTTAACTGTGGCGCAGGCCGGGAGCAAAAGGGCCGTCAATACGCCGATGCCGTATTTTTTCATAGTATAAATCCTCCTTGATTTGTTTACTTCCAAGTTTTGATGACTACATAAACTCGGTCAATCCAAGAGGAATATTCTGCTTTTCAATTGCGACTTTGGTGGCGGTCCTGAATGTGGGTGATGTGTCAGAAGCGAATTCGTATGCCAATGCCTGCGTCCAAATCCACATCCGTGTCGGGCACAACATCTAAGGCCAAGGACAGCTCGCCAAAGAACTCAAGATTGGGATTGTTGATCTTGTACACCAATCCCAGTGGAGCGCGCGGGCCAATAGCAATTTCACCATCATGCTTCCCACTGTTAATGGAAATCAAACGCAGTCCTAAGCCATAGTACATTTCAATCGGGCCGCTGCGTTCGACAGAAAACACGCGAGCACGATCCCATAAATATGTCCCGTGCACATGCAGTCCGGAATGATGTCCGGTCGAATACGCCAGGGCCCCTTCGAGGGAGTGTTGCCCGTCCAGGCTTGTTCGTCCTGAAAAGCCCGTCGGGTCGCCGAGCACCACACCCAGGGCGCTGTCGGCTTGTGCGTTGTGGGTCATCATCAGTGATAGAGCAAGCATCGATGCTGTCATGTACTTCTTCATGAAGTCCTCCGCTGGGACTTATTATCCTGAAGCCCAAAAAGAATTCCAGCAAAAATGCCTGAATGTTTCAAGCTGAGGACGGGTGTCTAGAGCTTTAACAAAAAAAGCTAATTTTCCAAGAGCCCTTTACGAAGATACTCGATCATAAGAGATTGGTATTTCTTGCCATCTGCTTTAGCTTTTAACTTTATACTTCTTAAAATATTTTCCGGAACCCGCAGACTGATAGCCACTGTGGGTTCATCGATTTGAGAAGACATTACTCGCATGTCCTCAAGGAATCTTAGGGCTGATTCGGGAGAAATCGTCTGCGACTTTTCTTTTGATGAGGTTTTAACCTTTTTCACGCAATTTGGCCTTTATATTTTCTATGTCGATCAGATCCTGGGGGCGCCCGGATTCAGTTTTCATCTTAAGAAGTTCGTGAAGGCTGGCGACAGGAATTTTGCGTCCACCGACAGATACTTTTTCTATTTCCATTGTTTTAAGGTCTTTTGTGATCAGAATGTCCACCTGCCGAGAAGGGTCCTTATAGTCCACAAAGGACCAAGCAATCAGGTTGCGATTTTCGATGTATTCTTGTCGCATACTAATCAGATCTTGGGCTCTGACAGGGATGCGGGATTGAAGTCCTACTTTTTGCAAAGTTTTTTCTGCTAGCTCGAAGTCTTCTTTTGTGAGGCTTAACACAAAATCAACGTCCATTGTGGCTCGAACCAGGCCATGGAGTGCTAGGGCGTATCCTCCGACAACGGCGAACTTAAGTTTGGCAGCATTGAAAGCATCTGTGATTTCAAAAATAAACATATAAGGCAATTGTATATACATGTATATACAATTGCAATACTAAAGGTGTTGCGCTCTCAAAATGAGAATTTTGTCCTATCGAGGCTAGCCTCGCTTCTGAATCAGCAGCTCTTTATATCCGGTGTGGCCGTCGTTTTCTCTCTGGAAGGTCAGATCGCGATTTTCCAGCAGCACGATCTCGGCTGTGGTGTAGATTTCAGATCCATCCATCAGATGCCCCCCAAGGACTTTGCCCTCAAAATCGCTGATGGAAATATGCAGGTGGGCTGCGGTGCTGTTGACGGTTCCGCTTAAAGAGACGATTTCAAACGGACCTTGGAATTCGACGACATCCTTGCCGTTAGACAAGCGAAGGTGGGCCTTGTTAAGGCTTCCTACACAACTGACCACGCAGGCCGCGTGCAGGTGATGCAGTTGGCAATAATAAATAAGCTCTTTTTTAAGGTCCTGTCCGGGTCTCAAACGGAAACAATAGCTGGTCACAGAGCTGGAGAAAGGTTCAGTTGCCATAGGGGCCCCCCGTATTAACGAAATGAAAACAAACTTTTACAAACTTCAACTTTGTCAGCCCGGCCGTTGGGAGTATCATTAAAAGATAGGTCGTTATCTCCATATCCAAGACAGGCAACATATGAAAGTATATTCTGATATCACAAAAACCGTAGGTCAAACCCCCTTGATTGAAATGCAAAGAATCGGAAAGGGTTTGCCTGGAAAACTTTTGCTGAAGCTCGAATTTTTTAATCCGTTGGGCTCTGTGAAAGACCGTATTGGCCTTGCCATGATTGAAGACGCCGAACGCAGTGGAAAGCTCAAACCCGGAATGAAAATCATCGAGCCCACCAGTGGCAACACGGGGATTGCGTTGGCTTTTGTGGCGGCGGCCAAAGGGTATGATCTGACGTTGACCATGCCAGAAACCATGTCGCAAGAGCGTCGCACCTTGCTGTTGCTCTTGGGAGCCAAGATCGTTCTGACTCCTGGACCGTTGGGGATGAAAGGGGCCATTGCCAAGGCCATGGAGCTTTTAGAAAAGACTCCGAACTCGTGGACGGCCGGGCAGTTTGATAATCCCGCCAATCCGTCGATTCATAAAGAAACCACCGGTCCGGAAATTTGGAACGACACGGATGGCAAGGTGGATATGGTTATCAGTGGAGTCGGCACCTCGGGCACCATCACCGGTGTGGGGACTTTCTTAAAGTCCAAAAAACCAAGTGTGAAAATGATTGCGGTTGAACCCGTGGAAAGCCCGGTGCTTTCCGGCGGTAAACCCGGCCCACATAAAATTCAAGGCCTGGGGGCGGGATTTGTGCCCAGTGTGATGGACCGCTCTGTCGTGGACGGGGTCGAGCAAGTGTCGTCCGAGGAGTCCATCAAGACAGCTCGCGAGGTGATTAAGGCCGAAGGCATTCCGGTGGGAATTTCTTCCGGCGCAGCGATTGCGGCGGGTCTTCGTCAGGCGGCCAAAGAAGAAAATCGTGGTAAAAACATTGTTGTGATTATTCCAAGTTACAGTGAACGCTACCTGTCGACGCTTCTGGCTGAACAAGAACGCCAGGAAGCGCAAAGTTTGCAGGTAGCAACAGTGGATGAAGCCTATTTAAGCAAGGTGAAGTAAACGAGATGGTGCCCTTTGTAGTTCCTGCGAAAGAAAAAGTTCTGTTGAAGATCGGCGAGGGAGTGAGTCTTCCAGCGGCGCCTTCGCAGTTTGATATCTTCGTCTGGAACGTCTATAAAGGGCAGCGCGCCGCTTTGTTTGAAAGTGATTTCAAACGACTGGGGCAGAACAAGGATTTTATCTTTTTGCAGGAAGCCTTGTTGGATCAGAAAATGCCACAGATCTGGAGGAATGATTTTTCCTCATACGAGTGGCATCTGGCGCAAAGCTTTCACTATAAGAAAGACCTTTCCAGTACCGGGGTGGCGATCGGCTCACGTTTGACTCCGCAGTCCGTGGATTTTATCCGCGCCAAGACGCGGGAGCTTTTCTGGCTGACGCCGAAGCTAACCCTGTTCAGTGAATATCAGTTCGGGGATAAGAAGGCCCTTTTCGTCTGCACACATGTTTTAAACTTTGTGACCTTAAACGCCTTCACGGCATCACTGTATGAAATCGCTTCGCGGATTTCCCAGTTTGACGGGCCGATTGTTCTGGCTGGGGATTTTAATACCTGGAATTTCAAACGCTATATGATCATGAAAAGCATCTTCCGTGATCTGGGGCTGGAGCATCTGGATCTGGATGATGATGGTCGGATCTTAAAGCTGGATCACGTTTTCGTGCGCGGCTTTGAAGTCGTCAAAGCCAAAGTCCACCATACAGTGTTGAGTTCCGATCACTTTCCTTTGGAAATCACTCTGAAAGTTCCCGGATCTTTTTAGGGTCTACAGCGCGTTATATCTAGTCTATTTCGTAGCGTGAAAAATTGCTGACATTGGTGATGACATCGTCAAGTAGGCCCGCTTTGCCGTCTGGGCCGGGCTTTCCGTCTGCGCCGTTGGTTCCGCGGGGGCCGACTGCCGCGCTTTTACATTTTTTTAAGGGATTATCGCCTGGAGCTCCGCCTGGACCGCCTTGTCCGCCTTTGCCGCCAGCTCCCCCGCGTCCGCCAAGGCCGCGACGTTGCGCGACTTCAAGTTTGAACTGGGTATGATCGTCGATGATGGCAGTCAGGATGCCACTGTTGCCACCGGCGCTTCCGGATTCGCCATCTTGTCCCTGAGATCCGGGGGAACCAGCTTCCCCGTTGGTTGGGTTAGCCGTACAGGATATTTGTGAGGAGCCAAGGCAAGGGCGGCCGTCGTCGTTTACACAATACTCGCTGAAGTCCTTGATGTCGCCATCGCGGCCTTTTTTGCCAACAGTTCCAGCCGTGCCATTGGAGCCGGGTTTGCCATCGATACCATTGAAGCCAACCATCGCCACACGCAGGTGACCGACGGCTTTTTGGGCTTTGATTTTGATATGTGATCCTTTGAGGAACTCTATACTAGTGGCAACGTTTTTCGGCGTTGTTGTTAGAATGTGAGCATCTCGGAAATGCATTCTCGACTTTGACTCTAAGCTTGGAGAGGTTACATAAATTTTATTTGCATTTAGAGATAGATCGTATCCGTTTGTGATAATGCGCCCATTTTCAAGCAAGTAGATGCGATTGGCAGAAATGACGGAGTCCTGATCTAGATATTCTTCATTTGAGATAAGGATATCCTTGGGTGATGTTGCCTCGGCTGTAAAAGTAGAGCTTTCGCCGCCAAGAGCATTGAGTGCCACAAGGTGAATATTGGTTTTTGTGCTATATCCAATGGGCATTGTGAAGCGATTGCCTGATTTTAAAATTTGATAGGGAGTGTTGCCAACGCTCACCTTCATCGCCGGAACTTCCTCTGGCCACGTGATTTCTAAACGATAAAGACCAGGCTCTTCATCCTCAATAAAATTAATCTTAACATTGGATTCATTTAGCTCACCAGTGAAGGAAACCTTTTCGACAGTTTCAATCACATCTGAGTTGGAAGTGGGAGAACTTGGCTCTTTTGCGCCGTCCTTCTTAAATGCACAAGCGCCTAAAAATAAACATAGTGCAAAGATAGAAGTTGTTCGTAAGCTCATAACCACCTCGATAAAAATCTTCGCATTTATACAACGAATTGGTGCCGAATGGCGACTGTCAGGATTTTAGACAGGCAGATATTTCAATGCTGTCTAAGATTTCTGGGGATAAAAGCGAGGAATCAATCCCAAGGCCTCCGGAGAAGAGGCTAGGGCTTAGATACTTTTTAGAAAAGCCTTAAAGCTGCGTTTGCTGACGGTCATCAGTTCTGCGCCCAAAGACGCACCGAACAACCACAAGACCGCACTTTCCCAAGTGACCTCATGGCTGATGGCTGAAAAGACTCCTAAAGAAACTAAAGCCACGCTGGCGATGCTGAGCACGCGCGTGCGCAGAAGCACCAGCCATTCTTCGCGGTTTAAGAAGAAGCGGGCAAGTAAGAAGGTCACAGCCAGATAGTATGCGCCACACATGGAATGGCAGAACAAGGGGCTGACATCCATAAAGGTGTGCATCAGGTCGTGACCGGTATTAAAGAGTGTCAGGCCAAACTGTGAACACGAAGCCATGGTCAGAGCCGTTCCCACGGCGTGGGCAAAGCCCAGTTTGGTGGCAACTTTCCAGGCCGAGGGCAGTTCCTGCGCCAAAGTGGAGTTGATTTTATTTAAAACAAAAGAGGATCCAGCAGGGGAGCTATCTTCGGCAAACGACTGAAAGTCTTTTTTTAAGTCTGTCACTTGGATACTCCTTTCGCCTTATGGCCTCGCAGAAACTTCAGACTGCGTGAAACAATCTGACGGATATTGCTTTCTGATTCTTTCAGCAAAGCCGCAATTTCATCATACTCCATCTCGTCCAGATAACGGAGTTTCATGACTTCCTGTTCGCGGGGTTTAAGATCCTTCAGCAAGACCGCCGCCTCCTGGCTGTCCTCTATATTAGGAGTCGGGGCTTCAGTTTGTGACAGGGATTCTTCCCATTCGAGGAAATCTTTAATTTCGCGATTTCTATAGTCTTTTAGCTCACTTCGGGTGATCACATAAAGCCAGGCCAGGGCCGAGTGTTTGGGATCATAGAGGTGTTTTTTGCGGTAAAGCTGCAAGAAGACGATCTGAAGCAGGTCCTCGGCGCGTTCCTGTGGCAGGCGACGTTTAAGGGCGTAGCTCAGAACTCGACCCGAGTGTCTTAAATAGAGGATGTCCAGGGCTTTGCGTTCCCCTTCGGACAGCTTAATTAACAGTTCCTCATCACTCAGCTCATTCATCTGCCCTGAAGGTACGCCGTACCTTTTTGGAGTGCAATGCATTACTAAAGGGTACGGCGTACCTTTTTTAGTGGGGTGGGTTCTGAATGGTGAATTTTGCCTAAACAATGGGCATAAATGTTCCTAATGCGGCGCGAATTCATTTTAGTACGGGCCCCTCCTAGATTGACTCGGTGTAATGAGATCAGGTAACTCTAAGCCTTCGTAATTAAAACGAGAAATCATAAACGGAGTGCAACATGTTTAGTGAATCTTTACTGATCTCTCCTGCAATTGCAGGGGTCGTTGGTTTGATCGTTGCTTTGGCTCTGTACCTTCGCGTGAAGGCACAACCAGCGGGCAATGAGACAATGAATCGTATCGCGTCCTACGTGCGCGAAGGTTCTATGGCGTTCCTTGTGCGTGAGTACAAGGTCCTTTTCGTCTACGCAATCGTCGTAGGCTTGGCTCTTTGGTTCGCCTTGGGCGGAATCGCAGCGGGATCTTTCATCCTGGGTGCATTCTTGTCTTTGCTTGCGGGCTTCTTCGGTATGAAGGCGGCTACTTATGCCAACGTTCGTACCTCTCAGGCAGCAGCAGGCGGCTCTAAAGCAGCAGCATTGCTAGTCGCGCTTGATGGTGGCGCCGTGATGGGTCTTTCCGTTGCGGGTCTTGGTTTGATCGGTTTGGGCGGTTTGTATGTTGGTTTCCAGGGTTCTAAAGACCTGGGCACAATCCTTCACTCCTTCGCGGTTGGTGCTTCCTCTATCGCTCTATTTGCGCGTATCGGTGGTGGTATCTACACTAAGGCGGCGGACGTGGGTGCCGACATCGCTGGTAAAGTTGTAGAAAACATTCCTGAAGACGACCCTCGTAATCCTGGTGTAATTGCCGACAACGTTGGTGACAACGTCGGTGACGTGGCTGGTATGGGCGCAGACATCTATGAGTCCATGGTTGCTGCGATCGTATCTGCTATGGCGATTGCTTTGACAATCCCTGCAGAAGGTCTGTCTGCTTTGATGACAGGTGCGGATGCTGAGACTGTGCGTATTGCCGGTGTTGCATTGCCGATCTTGTTGTCCACTTTGGGTCTTTTGATCTCTATCATCGTAATCTTCGCAGCTCGCGCGTTCAAAAACGGCAAGCCTGCAACTGTATTGCGTAATGCTTTGATCTTCCCGCCAATTCTTTTGACGATTGCTTCTTACATCATCCTTCCGATGTTCGGCATCAATCAGGGTGTGACTGTGGCTTTGGCTGCGGGTGCGTTCGGTGGTGCTTTGATCGGTTTGATCACTGAGTACTACACAGCGGCTCGTCCAATCCGTTTGGTTGCTGAAGCAGCTTTGACTGGTGCGGGTACTGGTGTGATCCGTGGTTTGGCAGTGGGTATGGAATCCACAGCGATCCCAATGTTGATCGTTGTTGTTGCGGCTTACGTTGCTGACCAGGCTTTGGGTCTGTACGGTATCGCAATGGCGGCAGTGGGTATGTTGGCAGGTACTGCAGTTGTTATGACTGTGGATGCTTACGGTCCTATCGCTGACAACGCGGGTGGTATCTCTGAAATGTCCGGTCTGGGCAAAGACGTTCGTGCGATCACTGACGAATTGGATGCTGTTGGTAATACAACTGCAGCTATCGGTAAAGGTTTCGCGATCGGTTCTGCGATCCTGACAGTTGTGGCGCTATTCTCTGCGTTCAACATGGAAGTAAACCACGTTCGTGAGAACGCAGGTCTTGCTAAAATGTCCTTGGATCTGACTTCTTCCGGCGTTCTGATCGGTATCTTGTTGGGTGCGATCCTTCCATTCCTGGTGGGTGCAACGACAATGACAGCGGTTGGTAAAGCGGCTCAGAAGATCGTTCAAGAGATCGCTCGTCAATTCAAAGAAATCCCAGGTCTTCGTGAAGGTAAAGCGGAACCACAACCAGCTAAGATCGTGGACATTGCAACTCAAGCTGCATTGTTCGAAATGATCTTGCCAGGTATGATCGCGATCCTTGCTCCTGTGGCAGTCGGCTTCATCTTGGGCCCTCAAGCTTTGGCAGGTCTTCTTGCCGGTGGCTTGGCTGTCGGTGCAACTATGTCCTTGTTCATGGCGAACGCGGGCGGTGCATGGGATAACGCTAAGAAATACATCGAAAAAGGCGGCCTTCCAGGTCATCCAAAAGGTTCCGATGCTCACAAAGCAGCGGTTGTTGGTGACACTGTCGGTGACCCGTTCAAAGACACTTCCGGTCCTGGCGTTGCGATCCTTATCAAAGTTATGTCCGTCGTATCTTTGTTGATCGCTCAATTGATCGCTACAATCGGCGGTTAATCGCGCGCTCCAGCGCAGGAAGCGCAGGCGCCCTCTGGGCGCTGTAGCTGGACTCCGGCTCTGCCGAGGAGGCGCAAGCGCCCTCAGGCGCTGTAGCTGGACTTACCTCTGAATAATATTAAAACCCCACAGCCAAAAACTGTGGGGTTTTCTTTTGCCTAACAGGACTTGGGGCTATTCTTGCCTCATTAATGTGACAGAGACTCAGATGAGTTTTATAACGTGTTTATATGCACAAACTCATCCCTGTACTTTCCGGAAGTTTATTTGTTTTTGCACTTTCATCCTGCGGTGGCATTGGCAGTTACATTGGCCCCGCACAGGAACTTAAAACCATCCCACACGACATGTTTTATCAAACCACGGGTGACTGTTCTCAAGGGGATCTGGAGTTTATTCGTCTGCAATCAGCGGGCATTAAGCTTTGGACAGATCCTTCAGCGGTTTTGATAGGACAGCAGGAGCTCTATCTGCATCAGGATCTAAGTTTTGATATCCGCTACAGGGAGTTTGATTGGTCGGGTGTGACATTTGATAAAAGAATTCACTCTAAAGTGACTCTGGATCCTACGACCGGGGCTGTCAGTTTGCCGGGCTTGGGGGCTGGGAAAGTGATTGAGGAAAATGGTCGCAAATATCTGGAAGTGAACTTCAAACAAAGTGTGAACTCGCCAGAGCTGATTGGTAAGACGGTGCGATTTAGAATTTCAAAATCAGATGTTGGACTCGATACGGATCGAGTCCAATATTGTGGGTACTAGGCTTTTGCTGCCAAAACCCAGATCCCGACTAGAATAAACAAACTTCCAGAGACATATTTCATAATTTGGGGACTTAACATAGTTCCCAAGAACTTCCCAAAAATCACACCTAAAGCCCCGGCAAGACCCAAGGCCAAGACCACGGCGACCATAACGGTCATGGTGGACTTGGTTTGTGAAGACGCGGCAAGAGCCGCAAATTGGGTCTTGTCTCCCATTTCAGCCAAGAATATCGTGATAAAGGTGCTCGCAAAAATCTTCCAGTCCATGTGGGTCCTTTTAAGTAATAATGAAAACCTAGTGATAAGAGCTTAGGTGAGGGATGGCAAGTTTGAAAAGTCGATTTATTTCCGCCATGGATCTTTTGCAGGAAGAAGCCTCTAAAGGCGACCTCACTTTGCGAAGAGTTTTCGATTTGCTGGGCGAAGAGGGGCACGCGGTGCTGGTTCTTTTCCTGTGTCTGCCGTTTATGCAGCCGATTCCCATTCCTGGACTTTCGACTCCTTTGGGGATTCTAATTTCTTTAGTGGCGATTTTTCTGTTTCGCCGGAAGGCCCCGTGGCTGCCGAGAAGGTTTGAGCATCTGAAGATCTCTGCAGATGTGGTGATCCGGGTTTCTGAGGTGGCGGAAAAAATATGGACCTATGTTTCTCGCATAGTGAAAGAGCGCCTGACGGTGCTGCATGATTTCTGGGTGTTTCGCCTAGGGAATCTGATCGTATTTATCGGTAACGCCGTTTTGCTGTCTTTACCCCTGCCAATTCCTTTTTCTAACACCGTGCCTGCTGTTGGTATCATCCTGTGCGCAATCGGGCACATGGAAAAAGACGGTGTTTTTATCCTTTTTAGCTACCTGTGGTGTCTAATTGTTGCGAGCTTCTTTGCGACCCTGGCCATGGGGGCGATTCATTTCGTCTGATCCCACTTAGGTCCAGACCTCGTAGAAAGGGCCATAGGACCTCAAGCTCTTTGTCTCTGATTTCCCGGTGCTGGTACCATTTAGAAAATGGGGGTCCTTAATGGGAAAATGGATTGTTGTTACAGTGATGCTTTGTTTTGGATGGATGTCACACGCAGAAGAAGCCACTTCCAATGCCTGTGCGAAAGATCGTGAAACTCTGTGCGGAAATGTCGAACCTGGCCAGGGGCGTGTGATGAAGTGCATGCGCGAGAATAAAGACAAACTTTCTGCCGAGTGCAAAGCGCAGCACGAAAAAATGAAAACACACATGAAAGGTGTCAAAGAAGCCTGTCATGATGATGTTGAAAAGTTCTGTGGTGATGTGAAAGCGGGCAAGGGGCGTATTGTGAAGTGCATGCACGAAAATAAAGACAAACTCTCTGAAGCCTGCAAAGCCGAGATGGAAACAGGCAAAAAAATGAGAAGGGGCCATTAAAGTCACTCATGCGCGAGAAAAGCTTAAGGCTCAGTCTTTTTGATGCCTTCTTATGTTCACTGATGATTGGAGCTGGCGAGACGTACTTGCCAGCTTATTCTTTATCTATCGGCATGGGTGAAATCTTTGCCGGGATTCTGTCGACCTTACCCATCGTTAGTGGGGCCTTCTTGCAGTTGATCACTCCGCGCGGACTGCAGCGCATGCGTTCACATAAAAACTGGGTGGTGGCTTCGGCGACATTGCAGGCTTTGACCTTCCTGCCGTTGATTTACTTCTCTGCGACCAAAGCTCCGAATTTCTGGATGCTGTTTTTGATTCTCTCTTTGTATTGGGGCTCTGGGTTTGCCGCCGGACCGGCCTGGAATTACTGGATGGGCCGCTTGGTGCAAGTGGAAGAGGGCAGTCGCTATTTTGCTAAAAGGGCCCGCGTTTCTCAGATCGGTATTCTGTTGGGACTTATCGGCGGGGGAGTCGCCCTTCACAACAAAGTGGAGATCGGTCCGTTCTCGTCCGTGTTTACGATGCTCTTTGTGTTTGCCTTTGGTTGTCGTCTTTTGTCGTCATTTATTCTTTCATCACAGTACTTCGATCCGAATTGGAACAAAGAACCTAAGATTGGTTTTCGTGCTTCGTGGAAAGTGTTCTGGGCAAACTCCAGCAAAAGACAGTTCTTCTTTTATCTGGCTCCTTTTCAAGCGGCCGTTTTTGTTTCGTCGCCCTTTGTGACTCCTTATATGCTGGCTCAGGTCAAGATGGACTATGGGGCCTATATGACCGCGATTGGGGTTTTGTTTGTCGGAAAAATTCTGACGCTGACTTTGATTGATCGCCTTCGTCACAATGCTTCGGGGTTTAATCTATTGATCTTCGGTGCTGGAGCCATTGTGCCGTTGCCAGCGATGTGGGCCATCAGTGCAGAGCCCTATTTTATCTTCTTCCTGCAATTGATCAGTGGCATGGCCTGGGCCTTTGTGGAAGTGGGGCTGTCTTTGATTTTCTTTAAGGATCTGAAGCAGGAAGAGAAAGTTCCAATGCTGACGGTTTACAATCTTTTAAATTCTCTGGCGATCATTCTGGGGACCTATATTGGCGGCAAAGTGCTGTGGATCTTCGGTGAAAAGGTCACCAGCTACTATGCGGTCTTTATCTTGGGAAGCGTGGCGCGGGGCTTTGGATTTTATCCGCTGTATCGCTACGTGAAAACT
This sequence comes from Bdellovibrio sp. HAGR004, assembly GCF_055397015.1. NCBI lineage: Bacteria > Pseudomonadati > Bdellovibrionota > Bdellovibrionia > Bdellovibrionales > Pseudobdellovibrionaceae > Bdellovibrio > Bdellovibrio sp. HAGR004. The sequence continues at coordinate 1,568,068 of NZ_AP029176.1, forward strand.
CAGATCTGGGAAGCTGCCGCTAGCAAAGACCCTATTGATTCGACGGAAAAAGCTTCATAAATTCCCGGTGCAGGTCTTTGTCCTTATAGGTGTCTTCGGACACGGCCAGGTCATGTTCTGAATAGCCCGAAAAGATCTTCATCACGCTGACATGATGTTCTTGAATTTCAAAATACGCCCGCCAGGTGCGATAGGCGATCACGAAACCTTTAGCTTCAGTCTTCACACGTTTTTTGCGGGAATTGTCCGGTTCAAATTCCAGTTGATGTTGCAGGAAGCCGCGAAGTTGTTGCAAGCCCTGAAGTTCCAGCCATTGAAGTTCCTGCTGGGTCTCAACAGAAAAATCCACCACAAACTTCTCGGCGTTCTTCAGCCATTCCGGTTCGACTCCCGGAAAAGAATCGGCATAGGCCACATAAGGTTTGATATCCAAAATCGGACTGCCGTCCAAAAGATCCGCACCCTCCACATAGATTTTCAACTTGTCGATGTATTTGACCTTTACGCAGCTAATGCCAATGGGATTGGGGCGGTAAGGGGATCTGGTGGCAAAGACACCCAGCTTTTTCTGACTGCCCCGTGGAGGCAGCACCATCGGGTTCCAGTGATCGTTATGATGAAACAAAAACACCACCCAGATGCGTTCACAGCCTTCCAGCCCCGTGAGGGCCTGTTCAAAGTTGTGACCGGCTTGCAGCTCAATATAGCCCGCCGAATGAAACTCATCAGGCTGGCGGCCCGCTTCATAAGGGTGCACTTGGGGACTGTGAAAGGTGCCAATGGGATTTATTTCTATTTTAGGCGCCATTGTCTCATCCATTCAAAACCGGCAACGGCTGCCGTCACGCCCACATTCAGGGAGTTCTTGCGGCCGCGCAGGGGGATTATACGAACTTCATCAATCACTTTTAAAACTTCAGGATCCAGACCGAATCTTTCATTACCTAAAACAAAAGCTGTTGGTTCAGAATCAAATTTTTCATAAAGGTCGGTGGCACTGGCAGCAGTTTCCAGCGCGACAATGCGATAGCCTTCGTCTTTAAGCTCTTCCAGGCATTCCAAAAGCTTCGGGGCTTCTTCCCAGATCAAATATTCTTGAGTGCCCATGGCGGTCTTTTCCACTTTCCATTGGGTGGGAAGGGGAGTGTAACCGCAAAGATAGATTTTTTCCGCGCTCAGGCATTCGGCGGTTCTGAAAATAGAGCCCACGTTGAAGGCCGAACGAATATTATCCAACACAAACACCAAAGGAAGCTTTTCCTGGGCAAAATCCGTCTTGTCATTTTCAATGACGAGAAACTCATCGTCCTGAAGATTCTTGTGTAGCAGTCGCTCGAAAGGGATGGCATAGCTGACAAAATGTTTTAGCGTCATGCTGCCAACCAGATGCTTTTCTAGCGAAGCCAGTCTCGTCACATCGGGATTGTCGGATGAAGCCAGATTGGCGATTTTACTTTTCAGATCCTGAAGTGTGGCTGCCACAAAAGAAAAATCCCCCGAGGACTTTTCCAGCTTTAAGAAAAGCTGATGAATTTCTTCGAGGGATTTTTTATCCTGAGCTGAAAGGCTCATTATTTTACTCTCTGGCCAACCTGTGCGCCATCATCTGCTGACAGAACGAATAAATCGCTGCCACCAGTTCCCGCCGCCAGGATCATGCCTTCAGACATGCCAAACTTCATTTTACGAGGTTTCAAGTTTACGCACACCAAAACTTTGCGCCCCACCAGTTGTTCTGGTTTGTAAGCAGCTTTGATGCCGGAAATAATCTGGCGAATCTGACCTTCGCCGATATCCACTTTAAGTCTAAGAAGCTTGTCGGCTTCTTTGATCTCTTCCGCTTCGATCACCTGGCCAATGCGCAGATCGACTTTGTCGAAATCAGCAAATTCGATTTCTGCCGGGCGACCTTCAGCTCCCGTCGCCGAAGATGCCGCCGGGGCAGCTGCTTTCGGAGCCGCTGTCGAGGCGGCTTTTTTTGCAGCCTGAAGCTCTTCGTTGATCTTCTTGCCTTCTTCAATCATGGCTTTGACTTTGTCGGCCTCAATTCGAGTTGCCAAGTGTTCGTAGTCATTGATCGGGCAGTTGGTCAGAACTTTATTTAGGTCAGACCACTGGTAAGAGGATTCATTCAAAAGTTTTGCCACTTTGTCGCTGTAGTATGGCAGAACCGGCTTCAGATAAATCGCAAGCAGACGGAACATATTCAAAGTCGTTGTGATGACCTGTTTGGTTCCTGCCGGATCGGTATCGATGGTTTTCCACGGAGCCTTTTCGTCGAAGTACTTATTGGCATCATCCGCCAAACCGCGGATCTCAGTCAGCGCTTTGGCGAAATCACGGGCTTCATAATGGGCCGCAATGCTTTCCGCCGTTTTTTGCGCATGCTCGATCAGCTTTTTGCCTTCAACGTCCGGCTCACTCATCACGCCGTCCATTTTCTTTTTCAGCATCTGGCCACCACGGGATCCCAGATTCGTGATTTTACCCACAAGCTCGGAATTCACGCGGCCCGTGAAGTCTTCCAGATTCAAATCGATATCATCCACAGAACTGTTCAGTTTTGTGGAATAGTAATAGCGCAGATATTCCGGGTTCAGATGATTCAGGTATGTTCTTGCGGCAATAAATGTTCCTTTGGACTTGGACATCTTTTCGCCATTGACCATCAAGTGACCATGCACAAAGACCTGATTCGGTGAACGGAATTCCGCAGCTTTCAAGAAGGCCGGCCAGAAGATTGTGTGGAAGCGGGCAATGTCCTTGCCGATGAAGTGATAGATCTCACGACTCGGGTCCTGCCAGATGTCTTTCAGGGTCTTGCCTTGATTTTTCGCCCATTGCTCGGTTGTGGACATGTATCCCATCGGAGCATCCACCCACACATAGAAGAACTTCTTGTTGTTCGTGCCCGGAATCGCAAAGCCGAAGTATGGCTCATCACGTGAAATATCCAAATCCTTCAGGTCTTCATTGAACCACTCCAGCATCTTTTTAGAGATCTCGCTAGAGCAGTGTTTTGGGATCCATTCTTCAAGGTAAGCTTTAAAGTCGTTCAGCTTAAAGAAAATGCTTTCAGAGTCTTTAAGCACCGGAGCATTGCCGCACATGGAGCAATGCACTTCCTTCAGGTCGCTTGGAGAGTAAGTCGATCCACACACATCACAGGAATCTCCATACTGCTCTTTGGCGCCACATTTAGGGCAAGTGCCCTTCACGAAGCGATCTGGCAGGAACATCTTGTCGTGATTGCAGTACAGCTGCTGAATCAGCTGCGTGCGGGTGTGGTTGCCTTCCTGCATTTTTTTGTAGAAATACTCGCAAAGAAGGCGGTTTTCTTCAGAATTCGTGGAGCCGAAGTGTGAGAACTGAACCTGGAAGTCCGCAAAATCCTGAGTGTGCTCTTTGTAGCTCTGAGCGATCAAAGCTTCTGGAGTGATCTTCATTTCGCGGGCTTTGACCATGATCGGGGTTCCGTGGGTGTCATCGGCGCAGATGAACACACACTCATGACCTCTCATGTTCTGAAAACGGGCCCAGAAGTCGGCCTGAAGATATTCCACCAGGTGACCCAGATGGATGTATCCGTTCGCGTAGGGAAGAGCACAGGTGATCAGAATCTTACGTTTGTCGTTCATTTATCGAAACTCCACATTTCCAGCTTCAAGGCTATAGACAGCCTTCACAATCTTTACCTCACCCGAGGCCACAGCGTCACGCAGGATTGCAGAGCGTTCTAGCAGATCATTGTTCAGGCCCTCGGCTGCCACCATGTCGCCGCAAGAGTCTGAACCCATCAAAACCACCAGATTGGTGCCCAGTGTGCCTACAGAATACTCAAGGCTTTCCTGGACGTTTTTATCCAAGATCAGCTCGCCCGTGCGAATCACGTAAATTTCCCCTAATTTCTGGTCGAAAATGATTTCGGGGGAAACTCGAGAATCACTGCAGGTAAAGATTGCAGCGTGAGGTCGCTGCAAAGTGGCAACACGACGGCGGTCTTTGGCTGAGGCACCATCGTTACGGAACATTCCTTTTACAAAGCGAGTGTTTCCGTTCTTCAGCCAACCCAGGGATTTTTCAGCCGGAACCGGACCCGCCTCGCGAGGTGTCTTTCCATGGGTTTCGTGAATATGTTGAGCAGCAGCGGCAACAGCCTCTTTCACTTCGGATGCATGGGCTTGTGCTTCGGCATCGTCACCAACCTGAACTGGCGTCATTTCTTTTGCGCCTCCTGTGCTGGTTGCCTGGGAAGGGGCCTCTTTCACATTGCCTTGGGCATCTTTCAGGTAAACTTTGGTTTCTTGATTCGGAGCGCGGTCGCGAGTGAACGACGCACATGCTGTCAGGTTCAGAACCAAAAGGGGAATTAGAAGATGGTTTTGCATTGAAGTCCTCCGTAAGATCTTATTGTCAGGACCTCCCTTGAGTTAGGTCAAATTAAAAACAAAAAAACTACCGTCGTCGTCGCCAAGAAAATAGAATGGGAAAATCATCTCGAAAGCGAGGATCTTATGACATTGCCGGTACTTTCTCCCTCTGAAGTTCAAAAGCATCTTTTGCAGCGCCAGTATGCTGCTCAGGGCACGTATCTTGCGATGTACAGTTCTTGGCTGGGTGGGATTGTGAAAGATCCTGGTTTGATGATGGTCCCGGTGGACGATCACCTGGTTCATCGCGGGGATGGGGTTTTTGAAGCAATCAAGGTCGTTGATGGGCAGGTTTTCCTTCTGCAGGAACATCTGGAGCGCCTAGAGTCCTCGGCGGGTCAGATTGGTCTGTCCCTGCCGCATTCTTTGCCCGAGATGAAGGAAATTATTTTGGAGACCACAAAAGTTTCCGGCGCGCGCTTTGCGGTGCTAAGGCTCTATATCTCCCGAGGTCCGGGTTATTTTACCACAAACCCGTATGATTCGATCAGTTCGCAAATGTATCTGATAGTGACTTCTTTCACTCCATTTTCTGATGAAAAGTATCTGAAGGGTGTAAAAGTGGGGCGCAGTCATATCGCCCCGAAAGACCCTTGGATGGCTAGAATCAAGACTTGTAACTATCTCCCCAATGTTCTGATGAAAAAAGAAAGTGTGGATCGCAAGATTGACTTCACCATTGGTATTGACGGGCAGGGCTTCATCACGGAAGGCAGCACGGAAAACATTGTGCTGATTGATAAAGATAAAAATCTGCTTCGTCCGAAGCTTCGTCAGATTTTAAAGGGCACAACGATGATGCGAACGTTTGAACTGGCGGAAAGCCTTGTGGGTGAAGGAGTGCTTAATTCGATTCAGGAAAAGGATCTGAGTGAGCAGGATCTTCTGTCCGCCGCCGAGGCGATGATGATCGGAACGACTTTGGATGTTCTTCCGGTGGTTGAATATGAAGGTCAGAAAATCGGCTCAGGGCAGCAGGGGCCTGCGGCCTTCCGTCTTTTGCAGTTGTTGCGTGACGATATGAAAAAGGGGCCGAAAACGACCCCTGTGAGTTATTAAACTTCCAGTTGAATTTTATCCAGCAGTTCTGGGTCGCTCAGGACTGCTTCGCCGCCCTTGGCAATTGCTGTCAGCGGATTTTCCGCCACGCGAACCTGCAAGCGAACTTCATTTTGGATGCGCAGATCAAAGTCACGAATCAAAGCGCCCCCACCAGCCAGGGTGATGCCTCTTTCGATGATATCTGACACCAGCTCTGGGGGAGTGTGTTCCAAAGCCTTGTGAATGGCGTTGATAACCTCCTGAATGCAACCGTTCATTGCCAGGCCCACGTCTTCTGAGCTGACTTCCATGGTTCGGTTCATGCCCGTGTCGGCATCGCGGCCCGTGATGGTCACGCTGCGGATGTCTTTTTTAGGAACGGCGGTGCCGATGGTGATCTTCAGGTATTCGGCTGTGGACTCAGAGATATTGAGCTTTTTGTATTTTTTAAAGTAGTCAATGATCGCATCATCCAAACGGTGACCGCCCACGCGGACAGCTTCGCAATAGACGATATCTGCCAAAGCAATCACGGCCACTTCTGTAGTTCCTCCGCCAATATCGATGATCATATTGCCTTCGGCGGATTTGACGTTCAGTCCTGAGCCGATCGCGGCGGCCATAGGCTCGTCAATCAGGAAGACCTCTTTGGCGCCAGCAGCTTTGCACGAATCAATGACGGCGCGTTTTTCCACTTCTGTTACACCATAAGGCAGGGACACCACCACGCGCGGGCGGGAAAAAGCGCTTTTCACACCCGGTTGGCTTAGGAAGTGCTTCAGCATGACTTCGGAAGTTTCAAAGTCAGCGATGACTCCGTCACGAATCGGTTTCTGTGCAAAGATGTTGCCGGGATTGTTTGCCAACTTTTCTTTGGTGTCAGATCCCACAGCAATCACACGTTTTTTGCCCGGGCTTGTCTGTTGATATGCAATCAGTGAGGGCTCATTCAGGATGATCCCTTTTCCACGCGCTGCAATCAATGTATTGGCTGTTCCCAGATCTACATAAAGATCTGCAGCGGTACCGGTATCGTCCTTAAAGAACCATGACAACATATTTACTTACCGAATCCTTTGTGACTTTCAAATGGGAAGGTGACGAACACAGAAATATAGGAATAAGACTTATTTAAGTCCACACCCAATTCAGCGCCCAGGTTGACTTCATTCCAGTCGACATAATGGAACTCAGTTCCGATGGCGATATTGCTGGCAACGATGTTTTCTTCTTTGGTGTTCAGGAACGTGAAGGGGACTGACACATAAGGCACAGTCAGGCCGTAATCCGTGTCCACGCGTTTGGAAACCAAAGGTGCGACTTGCAGTTGCAGAAGATTTTCGTCTTCATCGCGAGCCAGGCCCGCGCCTACGCGAAAGCCCATGGCCGGTTGATTGTCGACGTCAGGAATCGGAATCCACTTCAGGCTGGCAAAGGCGTTAAAGTCCACGGCGCCAGCCCCCATGCTGATACGGGCACTGGTGGATTCGTTGATAGAGGTGTCCAGGAAGACGTTGAAGTTTGCTCCGCCGCCCTTGTTGGTCAGGATTTGAGGTTCAGCACCCAGTTGGTACTTGCCCGGAGCCAGAACCTCCGCGGATTCAGCAATGCTCAAGTACGCCTGCGCTTGCGAAGATAAAAACAGAGCAAAAACGAAGTATTTAGCAAATTTCATGGATAAAAACCTTTCGATTCAAAAAATCGTAGCGAGTCGCGAATCGTTTGACAAGACTTTGATCCAAAGAGACTCTGATTAGGTGATAAAATTGCCGATTTCTCTTGTGATCATTACTTTGAACGAAGAGGCGCACATTGAGCGCTGCATTCGTTCTGCGCCGTTTGTTGATGATGTGGTGGTGGTAGACAGCTTTTCGACGGATCGCACCGTTGAGATTGCTCAAAAATGCGGCGCCCGGGTTTTTCAGGAAAAATGGAAGGGTTTCGGCCCTCAGAAGGCCTTCGCCACGGCTCAGGCAAAACATGACTGGGTTTTATCTTTGGACGCCGATGAAGCCTTGAGTCCCGAACTGGCCGAAGAGCTTTGCCAGAAGTTTGCCAGTTTGGACCGTGAGGCCGGGTATCTGTTTCCGCGCAAGTCCTATCATTTGGGACGATGGATCACTCACGGCGGGTGGTATCCCGATTATCAGTTGCGCTTGTTTAACAAGTCCCAGTCTCAGTGGAATGCCGCTGATGTTCATGAAAAAGTTGAAGTCAAAAGAAAGCTCAAGGTGAAGCGCGATCTGCATCACTGGGTGTTTGACAGCCTGAGCGATCAGGTGGTGACCAATGATCGTTATTCGACCTTGGGGGCTAAGCAGTTAATGGCGTCGGGGAAGAAGTTTTCCTACTTCAAGTTCTTCACGAAGCCTTTTTCGAAATTCATTGAAACTTATATCGTGAAACGCGGATTCATGGATGGACTCCCGGGTTTTATTATCGCGGTCGGAGCCTCTTATTCCATCTTCCTGAAGTTCGCCAAGATGTGGGAGGCCGAGCGTGTTCAGAAAAATTCCAACAGTTAAAGTTCTTTTTTATGTTTTGATGTCTTTGGGTTTTGCACTGAAAGCTCCGGCCGCAGCTCCTAAGTATCCGGCAGTCAGTCAGGTGCGTGGTGCGGTGTGGTTGACCGGGAAGGACGGCAAGCGCCTGTCCTTGCGAAAACCCGTGGCTCTTAGGGAAAAAGCCGTTCTTGAGACCTCATTGGATGGGGAAGTTAAGGTACAACTTGATGAAAAGCGAACGATCACTTTGCTGGGGGCGGGGGAACTGACGATCCCGGTGATTTCCTGGGAAAGTGGTGAGGCGCCGGTGGTTATTCTGAAGACCGGGCAGTTGCGCTGGCAGCAGAGCTTAAAGGACAAGGCGGCTTATAATATAGCCTTGCGTTCGGATCTTTTTGAGTTCATTGCCCCGCCGGGGGATTATGTTTTAAGTGTGGATCCATCTAGGGCCTTGGCTGGCGTGAAGATGTTTGAAGGCTCCATGGAGTTTTCTGCGCTGAACGGAGAGGACAGTGTCCAAGTCCAAGGCGGTCAGCAAGTCAGTTTCCAAGGTGTTCTTGAAGGTGGGGAAATTGCCTACGATATCCTGCTTAAAGGAAAAAAGATCCCACGTGGACGCCTCACGGCCGTGACGGCGCTGGATCTGAAAGAGTTGGCCAAAGCCAGCGAAGCTGAAAAGTTACGCCAGAAAAAAGAGAAGCTTGAAAAACAGCGCGTGGCCAAAGCCAGGGCTTTAGACGCAAAAGAAGGGGCCATCTGCCAAGGACCGGCGGGACGCTTCAATGAGTGTTCATGGACCTGCCTGAATAATCCTAAGAAAGAGAAAAAAGCTTGTTTGGTGACCGTGCCAGGGGTGTCTTGCGTGCGTCATCGCTGCAACGCCAATGGGGAGTGGGCCGAAGAAACGGTTCTAGATGCCGAAAAAGGCGGCAGTCTTTGTAAGGCGCAGGTTGTCGTAGGTCCTTGTGATTATTAGGACTTTTTAAAATCCTCGATTCTGGGTCATTTTCTTGCTTGCACTTTGTTCGGCAAGGCCCTATAAAAGATCTTCCTTTGTGGTGGGTATAGCTCAGTTGGTAGAGCATCGGATTGTGATTCCGAGTGTCGCGGGTTCAAGCCCCGTTACTCACCCCAATTTCCTTTCCTAGGAAATTGTTAAAGGCCTCCCAAAAATCATAAATAGCTGAAAATTCAAATCAAGTGGTTTCAATAAGTTACGGGTCTCTTCGCGCGTGTACCGTTACAGCGAATTACGGGGAATTACCCTGTTTGGCTATATCTGGCTATACGTTGGCTATACGATTTTTTTGATACAAACCACTCATCCCTAAGCACATCCCAAGACCAAGTTGCCCGCGTTACAAGGCCCGCCCTGTAAGTCAGCGATGTGACTTGGTTTAGCCTGTCTTGCTCGCTCCTTATTCCTGCTGACCACCCGCTCTCTACGAGATCAGGTGGTCAGCAGCGGAGCTCACAAGGCAGGCAAAACCAATAGCCAAAGATTGGCTATCAACAGGGCGGGCAGATTTAAACTTTTTAGGGAGGAATGAGTGCAATTAGCAATGAGTGGGATATTCCCAGAGATCACAGAAAAACGAACCTCAGCAAAGAATATTGTGTTAACTGAGAGGGATTTTGAAATTTTAGAATTTATCATGGATATGAAATTCGCAGGTGTTGAGGAAGTGTTTGAGAAGTTTTTTAAGATAACCTTAACGAATGAATCGGCGAAAAGTTCGGAGTGGGCGAGGAAGCGACTTTGCCAACTTGAAAAGGCAAACTTTTTGAAGTCGATGCGATCCTTTTCTGAAAGCACGAGATACTACGTTACCACCTTCAAAGCATACTATGCGTTGTCGCAATTTAACCCCGAGAAGTTTGTGAGTAAACCGAGTGGGGGATTTGATCAACGGACCTTCTTGCATGACCGTGGCGTTTTACGTGCGCGTTTGTATCTTGAGTCCTTGAGAAAGGTAAATTCTTGGATTTCAGATCGTAAACTAAAGTCTTCGACAGAATTAGCTGGTGGTCTGACCGTTCAATATATTCCCGATGCGATCTATGTCACTTCGGCTAGTGTGCGCGTTGCCTTTGAACTTGAAATCGCTGTGAAGGCGAAAAGTCGTTATCAAGACAAAATCAAAAAATATGTTCAACTTATGCGTTCGACCAATATGCAACACAAGGTTTTTGATCGGGTTCAGTTTGTTTGTGCGAAAGATACTGTCGCAAAGTTTTTGCTTAAAGAGACCCGGATCTATGGGGAACTTTTTGAAGTCGTGACCGTTGAAGATTTCTTCTTTAGAAATGATGAGGTTAAGCATGAAGAAGCTTAATGCCGTTCAAGATTTGGTGTCCGGTGGTGGTGGCAATCTTAAGCCTTCTTCTGCTGATCGCGTTGTCATTGGCAAGGTCAGTGGTTCCTTGTGGCGCAAGGAGGAACTGACAGAAGGTCAGCTCAATCACCACGTTCATATTGTTGGAGCATCAGGGTATGGCAAGACAGTTTTGCTTTCTCATATCATCAAACAGCGAATTCAGCAGGGGAAGGGGTTGCTGTTCATTGATCTGAAAGGTGACATCGAGATGATCATGAAGTTTTCAAAGTTTGTTGCCGACAACGACCGAATTGAGGATCTTCAGATTTTCTCTTTGTCGGATCAGAAGTTGTCTATTCCTTATAATTTGATTGATGACGGAACGCCAACGCAGCTGCGAGATAAAATCATGCTGTCGCTAAATTGGTCTGAGGAATTTTATAAAAATCAGTCCGCCAGTTTTCTTTTAAAGGTATTGATTGGTCTTTGTTATCTGCGCGATAAGCAGTCTTTCAGATTTCATTTGGGAACCGTTTTGGAGGCGGCAAGTAGCTCTGAATTTTTGGAAAGTCTGTCATTGAAGGTGCCTGAGTGCGAGCGTCGGGCTAAGGCTGCATTGGAAGATTGTTACAATTTTCTCAATTCGCAGGATAACTATAAATCACTTCAGGGGTTGCGAACTCAGATCGAGTCGCTGGTTCTTTCTGATTTTGGAGATATGATCACTTCGGAAGATCCAGGTATTAATTTGTACGATACTGTATCCAATGGAAAGATCGCTTTTGTGTTTTTGGATTCCCGCAGGTATGGAGAGACGGCGAAGTCGGTAGGTCGATTTATCCTGCAAGATTTAAAAATGGTTTCGGCAAAGGTTGATGCCGAAGTTCCGAAAGAGCAACGTCGTCCGTTCACAGTGATTATTGATGAGTTTGCAGATTTAGCTCAGGAAGACTTCATTGGTTTCCTGGATCGTGCGAGAAGTTCGAAAATGTCGGTGATGGTTGCGCACCAAGAGATATGTGATTTGTTGCGAATTAGCCCTGAGTTTGCAGGCCGCCTGATGGGGAATACATCAACCTTGTATGCCTTTCTTCAGAAGCGTCCGGAGAGTGCGGAGATGATCTCTGCGATGGCAGGAACCCGCAAAGCTTGGAAGGAGACGGTGCAGTCTTCAAAGATGCTTTGGCTGGATGTTCCGACGGGGAATAAGTCGCTTAGGGAAGTGGAGGAGTTTGTGATTCACCCCAATACAATTAAATCCCTAAAAGTTGGGAAGTGTATATCAGTGAAAAAGTATCCAGAATCTAGAGCGTACCTAGTGGCGGTGAATCATGAAAATTAATATTTTCAACCGTTTATATGGTGGTTTTTCAGTAATTAGGTGAAGTCGTTGAATACTTAACCGTGTACTTTTTGTGTCGGCAATAAATTTGCTTTGAATTTCGCCCATGGTGGCGGCTCTCAATAGTTTAAAAATCAAATCCTATCGGCGCCACAGGCCGGAGCAAAATCTATTGTATCGGACCATCGAAACCCATTGGCCGATTTTCGTAAACGAACAAAGAAAAGTCGGCAAAACCTTACCTCATTTTATACGTGATGAGTTCGATGACTTTCTGGAGTGTGGAATTCCAGAAAACGGATTCGTTAGAACTTATTGTTATGCATGCCGGTACTCCGGCATTGTTCCTTTTTCTTGTAAGCGCAGGGGTTTTTGCCCCAGTTGCTGTGCGCGGCGGATGAATGATGAGGCGGCTCATCTAGTTGATGCCGTGATCCCGGAAGTTCCCACCAGGCAGTGGGTTTTCTCTTTTCCATTTAAAATGCGATTACTGATAGCTCGAAATCAAAGTCTGATGAATAAGGCCTTGAAAATTTATATTAATGAAATTCAATCGTTTCAAAGGAAACGCGCCAAAGCTGCAGGTTTTAAAGAGCCCCGGAGTGGGGCTGTGACTTTTATTCAAAGATTTGGTTCAGCGCTAAATTTAAACATTCACTTTCACACAGTGATCCCTGACGGAGTGTTTTATAAAACGTCAGGCGGATATCGGTTCCATCGGTTGGCAGAGCCGAGTTTTGTGGAACTTTGTTCCGTCGCCATAAAAATCCGCAAGAAGGTTTTAAACGCCATCGAGAAAATGGGGCTGGCAGAAGATTTTCAAACTTTTTTTGACGAGGAATCGTTGGGCGAGATGCAGTCGATTTCCATCACACAAAAAGCTGCGTTCGGTGATCGAGCAGGGACGGGGCTCAAAAGATTTGGAGTTAAAAAAATAGAAGTGGATCCCGAAGGTCAGGATCCTTATTCCGCGAAGATCGACGGATTTAGCTTAAATGCCAGTGTGAGTGTTCCAGCGCAAGATCGCAAAAGGCTTGAACAGCTGATTCGATATATGGCTCGTGGGCCTATTGCAACAGAAAGGCTGTCGGAAGGATTTCCTAATCAGCTGGTTTACAAAATGAAATCCCCTTGGCGTGATGGCACAACACACGTTAGTTTTTCGCATTTAGATTTTATTGCAAGATTGGTGGCGTTGATTCCCCCGCCACGCATGAATATGGTGAGGTATCATGGTTGTTTTGCTCCGAACTTTAAAGATCGGGATTTGATCGTCAAACGACCATCGCAGAAAAAGGGAACAAACGAATCTTATCTTGTGAATAATTTTGCGAAGGTTGAAAAAGTAAAAAAAGAGCGTCTTCGTTGGGCAGAGATGTTGAAGCGTACTTTCAAAATTGACGTGACAGTCTGCCCAAGGTGTTCCGGCAGGTTAGAGCAGATTGCTGTTATTAAGGATAAAGCCGCTGCAAAAAAGATCTTAGAAAGTCTTGGGGAATTAAGTTCGTTTCGACCGTTAGAGGTCATAGAATCTCGTGGTCCGCCTTGTTCTGATGACTTTTTCATCGATGAAATAGATCAACGCGATCCAACTTGGTGAATTAATCTGACCAGGAGTGGGGTGCTATTGCCTAATTACCGAAAGCGACGAAAAACCCTGTTTATTTTACCAGTTACCAGCTCTCGGTTAGCCCCTATCGGGGCGAGGAGTGCAACATAAGGACTCATTATCGGGGAGTTTGAGCGTAGTTCCCTTGGGAGCATAGACATTGGGTTTCAGGAAACCCTCTTTTATATGTCTTAGACTTTAAGGCGCTGTTTGAAAAGAATGGGATGGTGGCTTCGGGTATCTGTAGGGAGCGTGATCTTGTGGAGATCGTGGAGCTTCCGGATCACCCGTGGTTTATTGGCGTGCAATTCCATCCGGAATTTAAGTCCAAACCCCTGGCACCGCATCCTCTCTTCACACAATTCGTCAAGGCAAGTCTGAAGAAGAAGTAGAAAGGTTTTTGGTACTATGTCCAAAGTGATTCAGCAAGGTCTTAAGGTATTGGAAGTGGAAGCTCAGGCGATTCTGGGCCTGAAAGACCGAATCGATAGTTCCTTTGAAAAAGTGGTCCAGATGATCAAGGAGTGTGACGGCAAAATCGTCCTGACGGGAATGGGCAAGTCAGGACAGATTGCCCGCAAGCTAGCCAGTACTTTTTCCTCAACAGGCACGCCCGCGGTATTTTTACATCCCGCGGAAAGTTCCCATGGGGATATGGGCCTGGTTGAAAACAATGACCTCGTTATAGCAATTTCCTATGGTGGAGAATCCCCGGAGTTTGCTGGAATCTTGCGTTTTGTTTCGCGCAAAGGCATTCCTCTTGTGGCTATCACCGGTAAACCGGACTCCTCTTTGGCCAAAGCCGCGCAGGTCACGCTGAGTGTCCATGTCTCCGAGGAGGCTTGCCCGTTGGGGTTAGCTCCAACAGCCAGTAGCACGGCAACTTTGGCGATGGGTGACGCTGTGGCGATGGCGGTGATGGCCGAGAAGGGTTTTAGTTCGGAGGACTTTGCAGAGTTTCATCCAGGGGGAAGCCTTGGTTATCGTCTTTTGACCCGGGTTCGAGATGTAATGCATAGTGGGGACGCCTTGCCAACAGTGGGACTTGAGACCCCCGTACGACAAGTATTTTCAATCATGACCCACAAAGATGTTCGCGGAGCCGCGGGCATTGTGGATGAAAAAGGGGACCTGGTTGGAGTTATCACAGATGGAGATATTCGCCGCCGGTTGGAAAAATCAAATGACCCATTGACGGGGTCTGCCAAAGATCTGATGACGACAAGCCCCCGCACTATCGATGCAAATGAGCTGGCTGAAAAGGCACTTTTTGTAATGGAGCAGTTTCAGATTCAAATGGTTTTTGTTTTGGATAAGGACTCCATTCAGCCACGCAAGCCCGTTGGTATTTTGCATATTCAGGATCTGTTGCGGGCTAAGGTTCGGTAAATTCAATTACCGCGATGGCGGATCGGAGAATTTTGACTTGGGCAGGCTATTGAAGGTCGAATAAAGAGGAACTTTTGACTTTTCAATCGAAGAGTTTTATGTCTACAATACATTTTTGTCGTTAGAATGTGGGGCCGTAGCTCAGCTGGGAGAGCGCAACGCTGGCAGTGTTGAGGTCGTCGGTTCGATCCCGATCGGCTCCACCAAATTTCTTAGACTAACCAAACTCAATAAGTGGTTAAAAATTATTTACTCAAAAAGAGGTTCGTCCAGCATCTATCTGCTTGGGCAAGTCTGATAGACGAACCGTAACTACCAATCGGACAAAAGAAGGACAGCTGTTACTTCGCTATTCTTATAAAGGTCAGGAACTCCAACTCCATGCTCGAAAAAAAATAATATTCCCGAGCGGTTCATCAAGAAGTCAGAGACCATCATAGCACCTCAGGAGGCAGAGAGATGTTCCTGCAAATCACAAGGAAACAGAAGTAAAAGCAAAAGTCCTGCTGGGCAAATCTGACCATCCCGGTCAGATTTGCAAAAATCAATATGGTGATATTGGAGAATACATTGGCCTGACGAGCACGATGCTCTGTCCAAATTCGCGTCACAGAGTGAAAAATTTATATTTGCAGGGTCGTCACATCATAGTCCGCAAGCTCTTGAGAGCCTCTTACCAACATGAGTCTATAAAGTTGACGCATCACAAGAATCCTGATATACGCTCTTCGATCTTAGGAGGTTCCAATGAAGCGCATATCCACGATATTGTTGTTGGTCACAATGCCGCTATTTTCTGTGGCGTCAGATTTGAAAATTGATGGCGAGTATACACAGGTCGGCACTTGCAAGTGCGAAACCTACTATCAGGGAAACACCTGCGCAGAAGCCCCCTTGGCCGTACATGCACTTGTAAAATCATCTCTGGCACCCCTGTCCTTTCGTTGGAGTGCAGAGACCGCAGAAAATATTGCAGGTGATGAAGGGAATCCTTTAGTCGTCCCAGTATGGCTGTATCCTCGCAGCCAAAAAGTTTCCGATGAATTTCGGGTCGGAGCCTTTGATCAGCTTTCCTATAAGGTCAGTGTATTGAGTTCAGGACGAGGTTTTGCAGTCACGGTCACAAATCTATCTCGACCCCAGCAGCCATTAGTCATCAATCTAGAGGCCCCTCCGGACCAGCATGGAGGAAGAGTCGACGGTCCGGCTGAATATAAAACTGTGATTGACGACAGTCTGTTCCAGCACTCGAGCTATGAGGTTTTCCGTGAAGCCGGGGGAGCTGTCGGTCCGAGGCATTCACCTTGGGGGACCAAGCATATTTTAGAGATGTTTCAGATAAAAAGAGCTCAGGGTAGTACTTTGAGCCTAGTACGAATCTTTGACTACCGTTTTTCAGTCTATGGAATCCGGACTCCGAAGACTTTCAACTACGGCCTGCAGTCCTGTGTACTTCGACGGGTTGCAGATTAAATTCGGTCTGGAATTCTTCATGGCGACGCCAGCCTCTGAAGTTTGTCATGGATAACATTTGCTTTGGAGACATCGCCAGCTAGTGTGGCGGCTTTAAGGTACATTGCCTTTGCCTCTTCCTTCATTGATTGCATCGAATAGGCATCGGCCAAGTGTTCTGCGATGATGCTGGCTGAAGATTGATATTCATGGGCTTTTTCTAGAACCTTGATGGATTCCGCAAACTTTTTCTGTTTGAAGAGCACCCAGCCTAAAGTGTCCAGCACATAGCCATCTGCGGGTTCAAGCTCTAAAGCCCGTCGAGCAAGTTTTTCGGCCTCAGGCAGATTCTGATTCAATTCTGCCAACGTAAATGCCAGATAGCTCAAACTTTGAACGTGATTTGGCTCGAGAGTCAGGAGCGCTTTCATTTGTGCGATCATCACATCTTTCTTTCCAAGTCGATCCAGCATCAAGGCGTGTTGAAAAAGCAAAGTGGCATTCTTCGAAAATTTGGCAAGGCCTTCTTCCAGGACTCGTGCCGCACCCAAATAGTCTGACTTCGCATCCAGCAGGGAGGCGTACATTGTATAAACTTGAGGCTGATAAGCCTTTTTTTTCAGCCCACTATCAATCACATCGAGCGCCTTATTTTTACCAGCTCTCGGTTAGCCCCTATCGGGGCGAGGAGTGCAACATAAGGACTCATTATCGGGGAGTTTGAGCGTAGTTCCCTTGGGAGCATAGACATTGGGTTTCAGGAAACCCTCTTTTATATGTCTTAGACTTTCCAGACCCTGGGCGGATAAATATTCTTTGACCAGCCCGACCTTTAAGCCCTTCATATTGGCATTGAGGTTGTGACTCCAGGCGGGTACGGCTTTCTGAGAAGTGGTGCCATCCTGCGCATCAAAACCTGAAATCACTTCAAGAGTCAGGGCCGCATCTTTGACCGTGCTGACCATGGGGCCGGCCTGGTCCAATGAAGACGCATAGGCGATGATGCCATAACGACTGACACGGCCATAAGTGGGCTTCACACCCACAATGCCGCAAAAGCTGGCGGGTTGGCGAATCGATCCACCGGTGTCAGTGCCTAGTGTGCCCGCCACTAAGCGCGCCGCCTGTGCCGCCGCAGAACCACCCGATGATCCTCCCGGAACTCTTTCCAGATCCCATGGATTTCTGACAGCTCCATGAAAAGACGTTTCATTGGAGGACCCCATGGCAAACTCATCCTGATTCAATTTTCCCAGAACAACGGCACCAGCAGTTTTTAACCGAGCCACCGCCGTGGCATCATATGGCGGCACAAAGTTTTCCAGCATCTTAGAACCCGCTGTCGTCTTAAGTCCTTTGGTGCAAAACATTTCTTTGATACCAAAAGGAACTCCCGCAAGAACGCCCGCATCTTCACCTTTGGCGATGCGCGCATCAAGAAGTTCGGCTTCTTTCAATGCATTTTCATTCAGCGAGGTGAAGGCGTTGAGTTTTCCATTCAGCGAATCGATGCGACTTTGAAAGTGCGTTGTGACTTCTTTGGCGCTGATCTGTTTGCTCTTCACAGCCTCGGCAATTTCGGACAGGGTGGCAAAAGTTAAATCCATAACGTTCCTTAAACTACCGGTGGCACCTGGAAAAGGTTTCCTGATTTTGCTGGCGCGTTGTTTGTCATCTCTTCAGCAGAGAAGTCCTGTTTTACGACGTCTTCCCGCCAATAGGATTCAATTTCTGTGGGTGTAATCAGGGGCTCAACACCGGCCGTGTTGACCTTGGATATCTTTTCAAAATGCCCTAGGGCTTTCGCCAGCTGGGTGCTGTATTCCAGCGCCTCCTGTTCAGTCACATGAAGTCGGGCCAGTTTGGCAATATGCTCAATGGTTTCTTTATCGATCATTTGAAAAACTCCTTGAGATGGCACATACAAGCTATCTTAAACGGCAACACACGTCACTCTTGGGACGTGCAATTTCTTGGTGACTGGACCTTCAATCATGGTACAAAGAGGGCATGTCCAAGAAACGCCACGAAGAGCTTAAGAAGATCATCTCCGAACACGACCATAGCTATCATGTTCTTGATAAGCCCACCATTACGGATTTTGAATACGACAAACTCTTTTCCGAGCTGTTAGAGCTTGAGAAAACAGAGAAAGGTCTGGACCTGGCGGATTCTCCCTCTCAACGAGTGGGTGGAAGCATTTTAGAGGGGTTTGAAAAAGCCCCGCATCGTCTGCCCATGCTTTCTTTGGCGAATAGTTATTCCCCCGAGGACATCTTTGATTTTGATGAACGCATAAAAAAATTTCTCAATACCGACGAGCCCATAGAATACCTCTGCGAACTGAAATTCGATGGACTGTCCATGGAGCTGATCTATGAAAATGGTCACTTCGTCAGGGCGATCACACGCGGTGATGGTTCCGTGGGCGAAGACGTCACCCAGAACATCAAAACCATCAAAAGTATTCCATTAAAATTACGTCATAAAGATCCGCCGGCTCTTTTTGAGGTTCGCGGAGAGGTTCTGATGTTCAAGCAGGACTTTGCCAAGCTCAATGAAATGCAGCAGGAGAATGGCCAGCAGACGTTTGCCAATCCTCGCAACGCCGCCGCGGGAACAGTTCGTCAATTGGACTCAAAAATTGCAGCCTCCCGTCCTTTGCGGTTCTTTGGATATGCCCTGGGAGCCACCGATGGGGTTGCTTTTGAAACACAAAAAGAGATCCAAGAGTACTTCGCTGCACACGGCATACCGACAACTCTGAAATACAAGGAAGACCTTCTGCGGGTTGCAAAAGGACCTGAAGAGGTGGTCGAGTACTATCACCACATCGAGAAGGTTCGGCCCACTCTGCCTTTTGATATCGATGGCGTCGTTATCAAGGTCAACTCTCTGAGATTGCAAGAGGACTTGGGACTTGTCGCACGCAGCCCTCGATGGGCCACGGCCGCCAAGTTTAAACCTGAACAGGCTTTGACGACCATTGAAAATATCGTGGTGCAAGTTGGTCGCACAGGGGCGCTGACCCCCGTGGCGATCATGAAGCCCGTCAAAGTCGGCGGCGTCACCATCACCAACGCCACCTTACACAATCAAGACGAGATCACCCGTAAAGATATTCACATCGGGGACACGGTGGTTATCCAACGTGCCGGGGATGTCATCCCTGAAGTTGTCGAGGTTGTGAAGGACAAACGCCCCAAGGGAAGCACGCTGTTCTTGATTCCTGAAAATTGTCCTGCCTGCGGCTCCAAGGCGGTGAAGGCCGAGGGTGAGGTCGTTACCCGCTGTGTGAATCCACTTTGTATCGCCATGGTCAAAGAATCACTGAAACACTTTGTGGCTCGACGTGCGATGAATATCGACAAAGTCGGTGACCGTTTGATTGAGACTCTGGTCGATAATAAACTGCTTTCCAGCTTTTCAGACTTCTATCGCCTGTCCAAAGAAAACATCCTGTCTTTGGATCGCCAGGGCGATAAGTCCGCAGAGAACATCATCAAATCCATCGAAGCCAGCAAACATCCAACACTGGCACGATTCATCTTTGCCCTGGGAATTCGTTTCGTCGGAGAGCAGACCGGAAAACATCTGGCCGATCACTTCCTGACTATTGAAAAGTTCCTTGGCGCCAGTGAGGAAGAGCTGCTTCTGGTGCCAGAGATCGGCCCTAAAGTGGCAAAGTCCATTCGTGATTGGACCTCCAATCAACGTTTGGTGGATGATGTCCATGCCATGATCAAGTTGGGAGTGAAGATCGCAGAACCCCTGCGCTCTCAAGAGGGGGCTTTGTCCGGAATGAGCTTCCTGATCACTGGAACGTTGCCCGTGAAGCGGGATGATGCCAAAGACCTGATTGAAAAGAATGGCGGAAAGATTCTCAGCTCTGTTTCCTCTAAGCTGAACTACTTGGTGGTGGGTGATGATCCCGGCTCTAAAGTTGAAAAAGCTCAAACTCTGGGCGTAAAAATCATCTCTTGGGACGACTTGCAGAAAATGATCTAAGCACCAAAAAACAAAAACCCACGGTTACAAGCCGTGGGTTTTATAAGCGCCTTGCAAAGGCTTTTGACCGAATTAAAGGTGGTCAATAACGATGTCACGCGCCATAACAGTCTTACGACCGTCAGCTTTTGCGCTTTCAACACCTTTTAGGCAAAGTTGCTCAATTGCCTTACTGAGTACGTCGATAGTCTCAGCAGATGTGTTCATTTGACCTTTTTCTTTGATAAGTTTTTTTACTTTGCTTGTAACTACAAGTACTTCTGCCATGATATACCTCTCCATCCATGTTTAAACGAACAATAAAAGGTTTGCATAGGGTCCTGGGATTGACAATATGAAATCTTCTTGCGCCGCACTAATTTACAGAGCGGCCCGGGTTCAATAAGAGCTCTGACTTTCCATCGACGAACTTGAAAAGCTCTGCCTGCCTTGTCCCACTTTCACCTGGGGATATCCATACAAAAGTTTTTTGATCCAATGGCTTTGTACATTCAACATCCAGGAATGCGGGGGACCAGCAGCCACTATTTAAGTGTTCGACCGAACCGATGATCTCATGCCGGGTGTGGTGTGTGTGTCCATAAACTATTCGATTCACCTTGGTGATTGCACTGGTCATTGCCAGCACACGGTCGTCGGGCTCTTTGTACCCAGACACCAAAGATGTAACTGACTTACTATAAAACAAGAAGAATGGCAGAAGCAGAAACAACGGAATGAAAGCCCAGAAGAAGGAGATTTCATAGATTGAGCGAACAACCACCATCAGCTGAAAGATCAGATAGAACGCGACAAAAATAATAAACGCACGATCCAGCCACAGCTCTCTTGCCAATAAAAAGGGATTGCTGGCAGCCGGGGCCACAAAGAGTTCTTTCAGTTCGCGAACCATCCGCGGCTCTGCATTTGCTTTTTCAGCAATGAAGGCCACTCGATCTTCGATCTTCAGCGGATTACGTATCGGGGCCGCCAGGCGATCAAAGAACGAATGCAGCAAAGTCACCACCGAACCCCAGAACCACGTTACCAGCTCTCGGTTAGCCCCTATCGGGGCGAGGAGTGCAACATAAGGACTCATTATCGGGGAGTTTGAGCGTAGTTCCCTTGGGAGCATAGACATTGGGTTTCAGGAAACCCTCTTTTATATGTCTTAGACTTATGCATGATCCATATATTAATGCAATCAAAGCTCAATGTCCCAATGCTGATGTTGTGATAGATCGCTTTCACTTAGCACAAAAAATTAATGAGGCCTTTGATAAAGTCAGAAAATCTGAATTCAAAAAAGCACGTAGCAGAAAGGATATTTTCCAGCAAGGGATGCTAGAGCCTCATCGTCGATTTATTCTGATGGCTCGTGATGCCGATCTATCACAATCAGAACTAAAGCTTATCGATAAACTCAGACTAGCGAATAAGGAAATTCAATGTTCAATGTTGATGGTAGAATATTTTCACAAAGCACTTGATCAAAAAAATGTTACGGCCTTCCGCAAAGTTTTAACTAGGTGGTACCAACTATGCCGAAACACCCGATACGAACCTTTTCTAAAGTTTGCCAGTACTCTTAGAAAATATAGGAAAAATATTGAAGGGTATATCACTTCAAGACTAACTACGGCCGTCATTGAAGGTCTCAATAACAAAATCAAAGTTCTTCGAAGAATGGGATATGGATATACCAATGAAACGAGTTATATGAGGAAGATCCTTCAAAGATGCGGATACCTCAATAACCGGTCTATTAATACTGACCAATTCTTCTACAGATGGCCAAACCCCGCTTAAAACCGGAGAGGGTGTGGGGGGCGACAAATTACGGCATTTTGCTTTATATCCAGACAGTAATTGCTCCTTAAGTGGTCCTCCTTTCGCTTTTGGTCTGGTATGGCTTTTGTAAAATGCTAGTCAGGGTGATTTTGTAAAATTAAGTTCATTTGAATGGAGACACGTTATGAGTAAATTTTCATTTTTTTGTGGAATGCTATTTTCTGCGACAACTGTGTTCAGTGCGGCTGGTTATGCGCTATCTTATGAGGATAGTCTGCAGAAAGGGGAGGTTTTATTCAAGCAAGCAACACAGAATCGAGATGTAAATGAGAGGCTTCTAAATGACTTGAAAAAACAAGCTGATGGGATGATTTTCAAATATCAAGGACTAAGCACTCAGGAAGCGAAATGCAAAGTGAAATTGGGGACCGCAATAAAAAACGAAGTTGAATTTTCAGATGATTACATTTTAGAAGATACAAAAAAATATCTCAAGCCAAATATTGAAGCGATCCGTGAGAATGTTCGGTTCCTCGTTTTGTTAAGAGATAAAGATGTTGTTGCCGACATCGAGCAAAACGGCGGCGCAGAGCTTTTAAAGCAAAGAGAAAAAGACATCGAGCATTCATTGTGGTCTCTTGAACAGTTGCAATTTTCTGCGGTGCCGGGAAATGTTGATAGTCATATAAAAAAAATGGAACAAAAGTTGGGATGCCAATTTGAACGATAAGAGAAAAAAAGCTAGACTAATATGGGGTCTTTTTTAAGTTTTCCACTGCAGATAATTTTTTAGAGAGGAAACGTCATGAGACCGGATCTATCTAGGGTCAGTATGTTTCCTGTACATAAGCGGAGTTGGCGCTGTGGCAAACGAGGGCTTTGGTCTGCGGTGAAAATACTGGAGTCGATAAGGCTATCAATTTGAGACAGAGTAGCTGATTCATAACAAGATTCCGATAAGATGGAATCAGGAGAATCAGCAGTGGCAAAGAAGCGCAGAATCTGGCCGGATGAGGTCAAAAGATCAGTAGTGCAAGAATACTTGGCAGGAAAGAAGTCCGCGAAGGAATTGGCGATTGAAAATGGATTCGCTCACGATGTTGGGCGAATCTATCGCTGACGAACGGAGCTTGATGAGAAGGCCAAAGGTCAACAAGTCGAAGAACTTCAGGAACAGGGATATTCTTACGACCAAGCAAAACGAATTCAGGATCTTGAGGCCGAAATCGTTGAATACCAGAAGAAGCTCGCGGAGCAAATTCTGATTAATGACCTTTTAAAAAAACTCCGGCAGCAGACACCCTCAGTGTCCGTGAAAAGTGCGAGTGGATTGACAGAAATCATAAGGCTCTCAAATCAAAAAAGAAAGCCGCGGAAGTAGTGGGTCTGTCGATGTCATCTTACTATCACGACCCAAAGGTATCCCGTTCGCAGCAAGAGGAGTTTGATGCAGATCTTCGAGGCTATATCGAGAATATTCGGATTGATTTTCCAAAGTCTGGTTATCGAACTTTGATGGAGTACCTGCGTCGGCAGAATGTCGAAGTGAGCGAATACCGTCTGAGAAATGTCCTTAAAAAGTTCAAACTTCAGATCCGGGTCAAAAAACGATACGTCCACACGACCAACTCAAATCATGGCTTCAAAGTTTATCCAAACCTATTGAAAGGTGTTCAGGTCAAAAGAAAGAACCAAGTTTGGGTCGCAGACATCACCTATATTCGCATCGAAAATGGATTTGTGTATTTGGCAGTAATTATTGACCGGTACTCACGCAAAGTTATTGGCTGGTCTTTATCCAAAAGTATTGATGGCAACCTAACTCTTGCCGCCCTCAAGATGGCGCATGAGCAGCGCGGCCGCCCTGTCTAGCTTTTTTCTTTCCGGAAGTTTGACGCAATAATTTAGTGTAGAGTTTTCATTTTTTCTTCCCGATTTTTTGACTTTCGATCTGCTCTGGCATTTTCAATTTTTTCACGGCGTTCATTTAATACCAGACCACCGCGACCAAAAAACATATCTGCTGGGCGTAAAAAGTTGATTCCCGCATGCAGCCGCTGGTGATTGTATTCGTAGCTGTACTTGTTCAGTATTTCCCAGGCCTCTGCAAAGTCGCTAGGCTGCCCTGGGCGAAGAGCTTCTTGTTTGACCGTGCCGTTGAGCCTTTCGATCTTTCCGTTGGTCTGAGGATGATTTCTGCGCGTAAATACCTGCTGGATCTCGAGCTTCTGTAAAAGTCTTTTAAAATCGTGACTGATAAATTGGCTGCCATTGTCGTTGATCAGCCTTGGCTTGGCATGGGGGTACTTGTCTTTCACTCGCTGAACAAAGCCTTCAACTGAACCACCCAGCATGTCAGTCATTAATTCCCAGTCGAGCAAGTATCTTGAGTACCCATCAAGCATCATAATTAAAAAATAAAAAACTCCACCAACTTTGACGTATGCGATGTCCGTGTGCCAGTGATAGTGAACATGCTTGGGCTTGTGGCGGTATTCTTTTTCAGTGCCGCTATTTTCGACTCGGTTCCAGCCTTGAAGTCGATTGTGTTCAGATAAAATATCGTACACTTTACTCTCTGATAAAAAGGCCACATTTTCGTCGACCATTTGCCAGGTGAACTTGCGGTAGCCAATATCCGGATGTAGATCTCGATACGCTAACACTGCCGCCACCTCATCAGGACGAACGCTTGCGGCACTTAGGACAGGCTTTTTTTCTGAAACGACATTCGGCAGCTTTTGCCAGTCGTAATAGGTGGATTTTTTTATACCAAATAATTCTAAAATAATTTCTAAAGAAAGATCCGTTCGCTGCTGAAAATTAGAAATGTCAGCGGCCGCAACGGATCTTAAATGCCTCGGAATCTCTACAGAAGGCCCGATTCCCCAAGACTTTTTTTTAATTCAATAACTTCACCGGCGATGTCGGCAATAATGGCTTGTTGGCGTAAGTTCTTCTTTTCAAGTTCCTCGATCTTACGAAGCTCCGCCTTAGTGGGGCCAGAGTCAGGCTTTTTAAACCCATTCAGAGCAGCTTTTAAAAACTGTTCCTGCCAGCGATAAAACCCGGCGGGACTGATATCATACTTCTTGCAAATCTCCGACACAGAGGTCTTTGTCGTCATCTGCTCTTTTACGATTTTGAATTTCTGGTCTGGCGTGTAGTGCCGACGTGCTTTACCCTGATCTTGTTCCATTTACTTCAACTCCTTTTGACGCAATATCGAGATTAAATCATCCCTTAAATATCCGCGTCAAAAGTCCGATTAACAAAAAAGCGGGACAGCCCTACCAACGTCATTCACCATTCAGATCGCGGTGTTCAGTATCTTTGCGAAAAATACACGAGCTTCCTTGAAACCACTGGATACAAGATTTCCTGTTCAGCAAAGGGCAATCCCTACGACAACGCCTTCGCTGAAAGCTTTATGAGGACATTGAAAGTTGAGCAAGTTGACCTTTACAGTTACAAGACGATCTTGGACGTTTTGGAAAATGTCCCTGACTTCCTGGAGGAAGTGTACAACAAGAAGAGGGTGCATTCTTCTCTTGGGTATTTGACTCCGGAAGAATTTGAGTCTAAGAATGAGAAAAAATAATTGGCTACACTGTCTCACTAAGCCATATCAATCACGAAAATTTCACCGCAGACCACTTATTGCTCACATTACTCCGGTGCAGATCGAAGCAGGCAGGTCTGATTTCTTTTGCAGTGAAAATTCAACTGCTGCATCGGATGTGATTCTTGCGAATTTGCAATGAGTTTTCTTTTCAGTCAGAGGTGGGTATCTCGGGGGACCCTGCGCATAGGTCCCATCTATTCCGGTGCAGATCGAATCCTGCGGGTCTGATTTCTTTTGCTGTGAAAAATTCAATTGCCGCATCGGATGTGATTCTTGCGAATTTGCAATGAGTTTTCTTTTCAGTCAGAGGTAGTCAGCTTAGGGAGCCCTGGGTATAACACATCAATGATTGAAATCTTCTATCAATCTGGCTTTTTCTGAAATTTCTCCCTTTGCTGCAAGGGAAGTGTTTGAGTCTCGATTATTCTGTCTGTTATTTTTTCTTTTTTTCTTTTTTTCTTTTTTTCTTTCTTTCTTTCTTTCAGCTAGTCATCGCCCAACTGTCAATCAATCAATCAATCAATAAATAAATAAAACCAACAAGCGAGCCGGCATTCATTTTTGGCTTTTACCTGATTTGTCCAATCCCACGTAGTTTGACCGGTTTCAAGGGGGGCAAATCCCACGTAAGTGGACCGGCTTTGGGGGAAGTAAATCCCACCTAATTTGACCGGGCAATTGCTTACGTTTTCAGCACATTTTCTCCATCTGATCCCATGCGCTAAGCTGCTGGTTTAACAACCAGACTACAGCAAGGAATACGCATGCGGAAACTCAGAAAAAAGGACTTGGAGAAAATCACAGTGGACCGAAAAATCGTCGAAGGCCTTCGCGAAGGACACTCACTCACCGCACTGACTAAATCAACTGGTAAAGGCAAAGGTTACGTCATAAAAATCCGCGACCAGGCGATAGAGCATGGCTATGTAGCCGTCGCAAACCCAGAGAAGAAAATCTACTGCAAAACCTCAAAAGAAATCCCACCTTACCCAGAGGCGCTGTTTCCGCTGCGCGATGGTCGCAGCGAGAAGGCCATTGAAACGGATGCCATCTTAGATCCCAAGCGCGAATGGATCAAGGAGCGCATTGAACTTGGCTGGAGTCCGCAAAGTATTTTTGAAGAGCTTCCGCTCTCTGTCCCGCGATCTAACTTCTACCGCTACATTCACCGCCACAAACTTATGCGATCCGCACCTGCGCGCAATGTGATGGAGCTTGTTCACTCACCGGGGGAATGTCTGCAGGTGGACTGGGGAAAGCTCTTTGACGTCGTCGATCCTGTCACAAAAAAGAAAAAAACAATTTGGATTTTCGTTGGCGTTCTTGGGCATTCTCGTTACGAGATGGCCCGAGTTGTAGAGAAACTCGACTTTGAAACAACTGCCGAAGTTTTAATAAGCATGTTTGAGGAACTTGGCGGAGTCCCTCGTAAAGTGACTTCTGATAATCCCAAAGTCTTTGTTCATGAGGCATCAAAGCACGAGCCGACGTTGAACCCGGCCTTTGAAAGACTGGCCTCGCACTACGGGTTCGTTGTCGAGGCATTGCCGCCTTATTCTCCAGAGAAAAAAGGCAAAGTGGAGCGAATGGTTCCAATGAAGCGTCGCCTTTTTGAATCCTACGATAAGTCCCAATATTCACTGAGCGGCGCACAGTCACACATGAATAAAAAGATGAGTATCGCCAATGAGAGAAAGCACGGGACTCACCTACAAAAACCTTTGGATGTGTTTCTTAACGATGAAGCCTCGTTGTTAAAGCCTCTTCCTTTATTACGCTACGAAGTGGAAACCATCACTCGCTCAACAGTGAGGTCTAGCGAGAGTTCCCGGAGCCCCCAGCGTTCATTGAATCATAAGATTTGCAGCCCAAGCCCAATCAGGAGGCCCTTCGGGCCGAACCCCCTGGGGGGCTGGTAGAGGAAAAACACGGTTTATAGTTCCTAACCCTTCGATTTTTAAGTTAGAGGTTTGTCTGTTTAGAGCTGATGAAATATCTAACGGCAGTCCGTTTTGCATGTAGCTAATATCATTTTTTAGACCGCTACAAATTCTTTCCGCCAAATGTGTGAGTGCCGTTCTGGATGGATAGGCATCTACAGGGGGAGTCCGTAAAGGCAACGCCTCAGGATAAAGTGAAAAAGCGAAGGATGTTGAAATGGTCAGTTCTAAGAGGATTTTGAGCAACATTTTGAGGCTCCCGGTTATATTCCAAAAACGGCACTGGAAATAATTCCGGTGCCGTTTCTTTGCGATTTATTTTTTGCGCGCAGATCAGGATTATAAATGCCAAAGGCAGAACATATTTTCACAAATTGAGCCTTTAAGCACTATCGTACTCCGCGTGCTGGGGCTTCTTGAGCCCAGGATCGGTCGTTGAAGTTTATTGGAGCTTGCTCTGTCTCAGCTTCGGAATCATATTCATTGCCCAATTCAAACGATTCGGCCTGGGCAGACAAAGCAGCAGCAGAGAGGAATGCAGCTAAAGCAACCTTGACATTTCCTCGAGGCAATCGAGATCCCTTTTTAATAATGCCCTCAAGTTTACCTGAATTGGTAAACAGAACTTGATCTCCCTGAGGGTTTTTCAAAAAATAACCATCGTCGCGTCGCCAGCCACCTGGTACGCTTTTCATTTCTCCATACCATTTTCCAATGCTATAGCCCTTCGCTTCCAGCTTCATAAAGTTCGCTAATGTGAGTGTATATGGTTTATTGATTCTTTCGAAATCGTTAAGAATTTTTTTGACCTGGGATACATCGCTCGCGTTGTCGAGTTGTCTTGAAAGGTTATTGAGTTGCCCTACATCATGTCTAAATTGCTCATAAGTGGGAAATTTTTCTCCAAAACTCATCACTTTCATTTTCTGATAGGCTTCTTCGAGTGATGTGTTTCTGTTGTTTATCTCACTATAAAAAGATTTATCAGCAAATGCGTGTACAAGACGTTTTTTATCGTTGCTATCTAAAGTAAATTTGGTGAAAGATCCATCCCGGCGATGAGCAATGAAATCTCGATTATTAGGGTTCTCATTGATTTCTCTGATTTCCCGCGACGTAAACTCTGGCCTTCTAAGCTCCATTTTTTCAATACCCTTCAAATCTGAGCGAGATGGATTGTTCTTCGCTGCCGCCTCTCTATAGGCTTCATTATATGCTGCTGGATTTGTTCTTAAGTGATGTACAGTGTCTGCGCGCAACCTTCTTTTGCCTTCCTCTGCATCCCGCTTTTGAGTTTGTAGATCTAATATCTGAGCGGAAAGATTTTTGTGTACTGAGGCTCTGTCTGCGGGAAGGGTTCTTTGATAGGCTCGTAAGTCAGCAATTTTGGCATCAAGTCTTCTGATCTCGTCATTATAGCCAGAAATTTCATTTCCGTAGCGCTGCTCAAGTGCTCTTTCATAGATTTCATTCTCATTTTTAATTTGAGCAAAAGCAAAATTAGCTGAGAGTGCAATGGTCAATAAAGTTAAAATTTTCATAAAAACTCCTTTTTTGTTCTCTTGATTCACAAAGAAAGAGAGTGCATATCAAATGCCAGCTCAAAATCGATATAGAGCAGCCTGGTTGTCTCATTTAGGGAAGGCGACAATTTGTGTAGATAATGGTTAGAACCGTGACAGAGGGGACCCTCTTTCTAGAAAAAGTGGGACCTCTATGCCTTAGGCCTTATGGGGCCCTACATGTCAGGCCTGTTTATACAATTAATTAGAAGGTGTTTGTGTTGTGTGGTTCATATCAGATGGCTCGTAGTTCGTAGTTCACTAGCGAGAGCTCCCGGAGCCCCCGGCATCATTGAATCATAAGATTTGCAGTCGAAACTCCATCAGGAGGCCCTTCGGGCCGAACCTCCTGGGGGGCTGGTAGGGGAAAAATGCCGGTTTATAGTTCCTAACCTTTCTTTAACTCGATTGCTTTCTATGTTTGGCTCACCTATGGGCCACGACTCTTGAAATAATAGAACTCTTTTTAATTGAAGTGATACCTTAACGAAAATCCGGATGAGATATAGTACTGAAGATCCTTTCTATCATTATTATAGAAAGCAATAAGTCCTGTATCTAAAATTCGAATGTGATATGTCGCTGACAATGACTTACTAGGAAAGTAAAGCGAGTTTACCAGCTCTCGGTTAGCCCCTATCGGGGCGAGGAGTGCAACATAAGGACTCATTATCGGGGAGTTTGAGCGTAGTTCCCTTGGGAGCATAGACATTGGGTTTCAGGAAACCCTCTTTTATATGTCTTAGACTTGGAGAATCCTCCTGCGCTGGATTGTCCATTCCAAAGAGTGCATCCGTTATCAGAAACTGATTCTAAATTTCCTTTCCAGATAACATTTTCGCCGTTTTTGTCTTTTTCTTTTTTCTTAACGTCAACCCACTGGCCGACAAAAGAGTTGTATTTCAAAATCATTTTAAACCTCATTGAGTGGTATAATAAATTAATATCTATTTATATAGATTCTGTTGTTTTAGATCTCGAGTAAAGGTCTTGTGCTGTCCGGGCTCGTGCGACACGGTCTCGAGGGTAATTTAAGTCAAAAAAATGTGTCGATTTCGGCTTAAGTAGCTGAAATCTGGAAGGTGACCCCTGTTCTCAAAGGAGAACAAACCATGTTAAAAGGGAGTCATCATGAGTCAGGTCGAAAAGAAAAAGAGAACAAGAAGATCGCCAGAAAAAATGGCAGAGCTGGTATTGGAAGCAGAGCGAGTGGGTGCAAGCGTCGTTTGTCGTCGCGAAGGAATTGCACCGGCGCAGTTGTCGCGGTGGAAACAAAAGTTTCTGCAAGGCGGAATCGCAAGTCTCAAAGACCTCAAGCGCGGTCCAAAACAAAAAGCAGATCCAGCAGTAGAAAAACTCAAAGCGGAGACAGAGCGTCTCAAAGAAGCCCTTCTAGAAACGTCCATAGAGTTGCAAGCCTTAAAAAAAAGCGGCTACTAGGGTTAGAGGGTCCCCTTTACAACCGACACCTCACCAAGGCGCAACGAGAGGCTTTGGTGGAGTTCATCGACGAGGCTCGCAAGCAGGAGCCGCTTGCGGTCGTTTGCAAGTACCTGCAATTAAATCCAAGAGCCTACTATCGCTGGAAACAAGACCCCTCGAAAGATCATCATGGCGGTGGTGGTGGAAAAAATAAAATCACTCCGCTAGAAGAAAAGAGCGTGGTGGCTCTTGCCAAGAAATATCCTGAGTGGCATTGCCGCAGAATCGCTTATCACCTTGAGAAGACAGCCAGGGTTTTCATAGGGAAAACCAAAGTCGCCGAGATCATGAAAGACCATGGGCTTAGTCATCCCTTCATTCGTGAAAAGCCAAAGCCAGTCATCCCACCAGAGGACATGCTGTTACACGAGCCATGGAAAAAGAATTTGCTTTGGGGAATGGACTGGACGTGGGTCACAGTTAACGGCAAATTCATGTTCTGCCTGGTCCTGCTTGATTGGTACTCACGCAAGATTTTGTCGTGGGGACTCTATCACCAAATAACCCAGCATCAAGTCGTAACTGTCGTCACAGAAGCTGTGGCCACTGAAAGAATTGATTTTCTCCCGAAGGACCAACTCAAACCCTTCGTTGTCGCTGATCACGGCAGTGCAAACATCGCAGCTTATACAAAAACCAACATCGAGATTCAAGGTTTAAAGTTGTGGCTGAGTGGCGTTGGCAGGCCCACTGGCAACGCGAGAACTGAGAGAGTTATTGGAACTTTGAAGAGAGAAGAAATAAATCTTCAAGAGCAATATGCGAATGAGACTGAAGCAAGAGATCTCATTGGCAAGGCGATCTACGATTACAACTTCAATCGTAAGCGCCCCATGACGCCTTTTTGCCGGACCTCTTAAAAGCACATAGTCTGAACTTCACAAGGAGGTTCAGTATGAGATCAATATCCAAACATTCCGACAAAGAGATATTCTGGCGGGACCAGGTACGATCATTCGCCAGGTTTCACGGATCGCAGGCGGCGTTCTGCAGACACCACGGGCTCTCAGTCAGTACATTCCAGTATTGGTACCGCAAGTTTCATCAAACAGATCGCGAAGTACAGATCATCGAGCCATCGCCATTTATTGAGGTTCAAGTTGAGTCCCCCCCTTCAAAGCACAATATGCCCGATGCAAAGTGGGTTGCAGAGCTGATCCTGCATCTTCAGGAGGGCTTGCGATGAAATCCCCGAAAGAGTTTAAAGGAGTCTTTCTTCACAGAGATCCCGTGGATATGAGGAAAGCCATCAACGGCCTCAGCGTTATAGTGCAAGAAGCTGGTATGGGGGATCTAATGGGGCCTTATCTATTTGTCTTTTGCGGTAAGCGCCGGGACGTGATGAAGGTTCTTTATTTTGACAGATCCGGATTCGCGCTTTGGCAAAAGCGATTGGAAAAGGACAAGTTTCCGTGGCCCAAGAAATCCTCTGTGGAAAACGTGCAGTTATCCACAGAACAATTTACTTGGCTACTTGAGGGCTACGATGTCTGGAAGATGAAGCCGCACGCGGAGTTAAAATTTGAAAAAGTTTGTTGAGAGCTTTAGCTGAATGCTTGATACTCGCAAAAGGCATGTCAAAGTCGGAAACACTTTCTACACCAGAACAAGAAATGGCTCTGCGAATTGCAGATCTGGAAAAGCTTTTAAAGCAAGAGCGTGAAAAGAATAAAAACTTTGAGAGTCAGGTCAGTTGGTTGACGGAGCAACTTAAAGCTTTAAAGCGCAATCAATTCGGAGCAAAGTCCGAGCGCTGGGAATCCCAAGAACAGTTAAAGTTTAATGAAGCCGAAGTGGAATCTCAAAGTCCTACCCCCGACAAAGAAGACTACACAGTTGAAGTGCGAGGGCATACCAAGAAGATTCGGGGGCATAGAAAGCCCCTGCCGGAGAATCTGCCCCGCGAGATTGTAAAAGTCGAACTTCCAGAGTCCGAACAAATCACGGAGCAAGGTGAAAGGCTCAAAGTCATTGGCTGGGAGATCTCTGAGAAACTTAGGTACGAGCCGGCCAGGATCAGCGTGCTTGAGTATCACCGGGCCAAATACGGTGTTGGCAGTGGTGATTACGAAAAGACCGCGCCGCCGGTTCCTTCAGTGATCCCAAAAGGCATTGCTACACCAGAGTTATTGGCCGCTATCGTTGTAGGTAAGTATAGCGACGGCTTGCCACTTTATCGTTTAGAAGAGATTTTCGCCCGTCAGGACGTGGAGTTGAGCCGTACAACAATGGCTAGATGGATGGTGCAAGTAGCTCAAGCCCTGATGCCAATCAGAAACGTCTTATCCGACCGGATGTTGAGTGCACACGCCATTTCCTGCGATGAGACGAGTGTTCAGGTGTTAAAAGAAAATGGCCGTTCTGTCGAGAGCAAATCGTGGATGATTGTGCGGGCAACTCCGTGTGAGAAAAGCAAGATCGTATTGTTTGATTACAGCCCTTCTCGTAGCGGCGAAGTGATGAAGAGCCTCTTTGCGGGCTACGAGGGGCGCCTATTGTGTGATGGTCTTGATGTGTACAACGGTCTTGAAAGTGAAACATTGGTTCGCTTCGGCTGCCATATGCACGCGCGCCGCCGGTTTGAACAAGCGGTCAAAGATGGTGCTAAATCCGGAAAAACCATGGCGGCTCAAGTGATGGACATCTACAAAAAGCTTTATGACTTCGAAGAAAAAATACGAGATCACGCACCCGAAGAAAAAGTCAAAGCGAGATTGAGAGATCAAAAACCTCTGCTTGAGGAAATTAAGCAAATCGCGGAATCCAATATCGCAAAGGTTCCAGACAAGAGCAAGCTGGGACAGGCTTTCAAGTACTACTTGAATGAGCATACGTATCTGACGAGGTACTTAGACGATGGGTTGATGGAGCCAGACAATGGGTTCGCTGAGCGCGCCATCCGCAAGTTTGCTATCGGCAGAAACAATTGGCTTTTTAGCGACACGCCCGATGGCGCGGAGGCCAGCAGTATTCTTTACAGTCTCGTGGTGACAGCAAAGCTCAATGGCGTCAATGCTTACAAGGCCCTCTGTAAAATCTTGACTGATGTTCCTCTGGCCAAAACCGTGGAAGATTATGAACGTCTCGCCGACGCCATCTTAACATCCGAGGCACCGGTTTAACAAAAAGGCGTCATGGGGCGCTTACCTTCAATCGACCCAATCAAGGTAACGGTGGTTTTGCTCCAAACTCAGTTCATCATCAAGGACGATATGAACTTATGAAGCGCAGAGAAAGAGCTAGACAGAAAGCTCAAGAACTGAGAAGAAAACACTGGGAACAGAACGCTTCATCTTCAGCAGAGTCTTTGACTTAAACTCTTCCCTCTAGACTGTGTCACCCCTGCGTGGACAGGACAGTCTTTAAGCACATATTACTTATGGCTGGATATCATGTGTCAGTTCAATACATTGAACAAAATCTAATAAAATTAAATAGATATGACAATTATGCATGAAATTTTACTAAATATTCTTACAATTCTGCCGATATATGATATATTAGGGGTATGAGAGTGGCTAAAGAAGAACTTTTATTAAATAAGATGAAGCAAGGGCAGGTTTACAGAAGATCTGATCTTGCTCGCTATACTACAGCAGTAGATCGTTATCTTGATCGCTTAGTAAAGAAAAACGAAGTAGTTAAGGTGTCGGGTGGCCTTTATTTAAGACCCAAAGCCTCGGCATTTGGAGCGGTTCCACCGGATGAGCAATCTCTTGTGAAGACTTTTCTAAAGGACGATAGGTTTTTAGTTAACTCATTTAATAATTATAACCAATTGGGCCTTGGACTGACCCAATTGTACGGGCACAACGTGGTTTATAATTATAAGCGCTTTGGTGAATTTGAGCTTGGTGGAAAAAAATTCTTTTTTAAACGAGTGCCGAAATTTCCACACCAATTGTCAAAAGAGTATCTTCTTGTTGATATGCTTAATAATTTAAAAGAATTAGCAGAAGATGAAGTTTCAGTTTTTGAAAATTTAAAAAAGAATAAAGAAAACTTTGATACAAAAAGGGTTCTCTCTCTAGCGAAAGAATATGGAAGACCTCGTACAAAAAAGTTTTTAGATGAGGTTTATAGCCATGAGTAAATTCATTCACGAAAGAGAAGATTTTAAGACGCTAATTGAAGTTGTCGGTGGTGAGCATAAAATCGACCCACGATTGATTGAAAAAGATGGGTATTCCGAGTTTTTTGTGGGTAGCCCGGCGCGCACGAATTGAATTCGCTTAATTTATGAGCTTCGATTTTCGGATGAGAAATCCATCCGATTCACACCAGTTGTTCGAGCAGCTTCTCGGTCTTGTGCCGCCGTGGTCAGTCACTAACGTCAACCTTGATACCGTAAATCGTCTCGTCGAGGTTGATGTCGAGTGGTCGAAAGGCCACGAGCCGGAGTGCCCCGAGTGCGGGCGATCGTGTTCGATCAAAGATCACCGCGAGGAGCGCAGGTGGCGGCATTTGGACACGATGCAATTTCAAACGATCATTCGCTCACGTGTACCAAGATCAGATTGCAAGGAGCATGGGGCGAAGACAATCAACGTCCCATGGGCTGGTCCGAACTCTCGCTTCACTCTGCTTTTTGAGAGGCTCGCGATTGACGTCATGATTGCCGCCAAGAGCCTCAAAGAGGCGGCAAGGCTTTTAGGGCTTTCGTGGGACCAGGTCCATCACATCCAAAAGCGCGCGGTCGAACGCGGTCTTGAGCGTCGCAAGCTTGATGAGATCAAACACGTCGGTATCGATGAGAAAAGTTTTTTGAAAGGTCACAAGTACGCCTCACTGATGACCGACATCGGTGGTGCACGCGTTCTAGATGTCGTCGAAGGCAGAACACTTGAGGCCACAGACTCACTCTGGCAGAAGCTTCCAGAGGAGACGAGATCCGGCATCGATGCTGTTGCGATGGATATGTGGGACGCCTTCATCACGTCAACAAAGACGAATGCGCCCCAAGCCGACATCGTGCACGACAAGTTCCACATCTCAAAATACTTGGGCGATGCGGTCGACAAAGTGAGGCGCCAAGAGCATCGGGCGTTTATGAAAGACGATGTCGAGACACTCAAAGGTGCGAAATATCTGTTTCTGAAAAACCCCGAGAACATGAGCGATGCCGAGACCTCTCGGTTCAACGAGCTTCGCATGGATAAACTTAAATCAGGGCGAGCGTGGTCGATGAAGGAGATGTTCTCGGAGTTTTGGAGCTACACGTATCAAGCTTCGGCGAGAAAGTTCTTCGACCGATGGTATTGGTGGGCGACGCACTCCAGGCTTAAACCGATGAGCGACGTCGCCAAGCTCATGCGCCGGCATCTCGACAACATCTTGACCTACTTACGCCACCACATCACCAACGCGATGATGGAGGGGTTCAACTCGAAGATCCAATCCATCAAAGCCAATGCTCGTGGCTTCAGAAACTTTGCCAACTACCGAATCGCGATCTTGTTCTACTGCGGAAAACTTGAACTCTACCCGGCGTAAGGGCACAAGAACCTCGGAAGAACCAAAAAGATTACTGGATTATGCACGCCTTATGGGGGATGAATCAGCTTGGTTTTGAGTATGAGTTAAAAGGTGGTACTTCTCTTTCTAAAGGATGGAAGTGTATTGATCGTTTTTCAGAAGACATTGATATTTATATTCATCCACCAAAAGATCTAGATTTGCCAGTTGGTAAAAACCAGAAGAGTGATGCTCAAATCGAAGCTCGAAGAAAATATTTTGAGGCTCTTGTAGATAAATTGAAAATTGACGGATTTCAATCGGTTCAGAGAGACACGGCATTTGATGATACCAAGCTTATGCGTGTTCTGTCCGAGCAGGGGTGACACAGTCTCGAGAGGAGAATTTAAGTCAAAGACTCTGTTGAAGATGTCATTGCCTGTTCCCAGTGTTTTCTTCTCAGTTCTTGAGCTTTATGTCTAGCTCTTTCTCTGCGCTTCAATAGTTCATACCGTCCTTGATGATGAACTGAATTTGGAGCAAAGCCTCCGTTCCCTTGGTTTGGTCGGTTGAAGTTATAATCGTTAATGGCTTTGCCGATAAGATCTCTTGCTTCCGTTTCATCAGCATACTGCTCTTGAAGATTTATTTCTTCGCGCTTCAATGTTCCAATCACTCTTTCAGTTCTGGCGTTGCCAGTGGGTCTACCGATGCCGCTTAGCCACAACTTCAATCCTTGGACCTCGATGTTAGTTTTTGTATAGGCTGCAATATTGGCACTGCCATGGTCTGCGACAACAAAGGGCTTGAGGTGACCACTCGGAAGTAAGTCAATTTTCTCGATGGCAACGGCTTCGGTGACGACAGTAACAACTTGGATCTGGGTGATCTGATGGTAAAGACCCCAAGATAAAATCTTTCTTGAATACCAGTCTAGAAGAACCAGACAAAACATAAATTTCCCCTTCACAGTTACCCAGGTCCAATCCATACCCCACAGTAAATTCTTCTGCCAGGGCTCGTGCAAAAGCATATCTGCTGGTGGTACTACTGGCCTTGGCTTTTCTGGTACAAAGGGGTGATTTAACCCGTGTGACTTCATGATCTCCGCTACTTTGGTTTTTCCGACGAAAGCCTTCGCGGTTTTTTCAAGATAATAAGCGATTCGTCGGCAATGCCAATCGGGGCGCCTCTTCGCGAGAGCAATCACTCGCTTTTCTTCAAGAGGTGTGATCTTATTTTTGCCACCGCCCCCGCCATGATTTTCTTTGGCGGGATCTTGTTTCCAACGGTAATAGGCTCTTGGATTTAGTTGCAGGTATTTGCAAACAGCAAGGAGCGACTCGCTCTTGCGAGCCTTATCGATAAACTCCACCAGAGCCTCGCGGTGCGCCTTGGTCAGGTGGCGATTGTAAAGGGGGCCCTCTAGTCCTAATAGCCGCTTTTTTTTAAGGCCTGCAACTCTATGGCTGTCTCTAGAAGGGCTTCCTTGAGGCGTTCGGTTTCGGCTTGAAGCTTTTCCACTACTGGATCTGCTTTTTGTTTTGGACCGCGCTTTAGGTCTTTGAGACCCGCAATACCGGCCTGTAGAAACTTTTGCTTCCATCGAGACATCTGCGCCGGTGCTATATTTTCTCGCCGACACACGACGCCTTGTCCGACTCGTTCTGCTTCCAAAACCAGTTCCGCCATTTTTTCTGGCGATCTTCTTGCGCGCTTTTTCTTTTCTTTGATCTGACTCATTGTGACTCCCTTTTATCATGGTTTGCTCTCCTTTGAGAACAGGGGTCACCTTCCAGATTTCAGCTATTTACGCTGAAATCGACACATTTTTTTGACTTAAATTGCCCTTTTGACTGTGTCGAACGAGCTCGGACAGCACATGCGCAATGCGGGCATTCGTCTGATTTATCCTAACTTGTTTGGAAAAATTCCTGATTTAAAGGATGGTATTTTACTTGAGGTAGGTTTTGACCAAACTACACCAAATGAGGCGATTACAATTTCCAGCTGGGTTATGGATAAAGCTATTGAGGTTAATCTGGATGTAGTTAATAACCTGGCTGTGGGTGTAAAATGCTATGTTCCTGAATATACGTTTGTTGAAAAACTTCAGACGATTTCAACGAAATATCGTCAGCAGCAAGACAACGGGCAGATGCCAATTAACTTTATGAGGCACTATTACGATGTCTTTCAATTATTGAAATTGGAGCGCGTGCAGCAGTTTATCGGTAGTGAAAAGTATGTCGCTCATAAAGAGCTTCGTTTTCGGGCTGCTGACGAAAAGAATTTAACAAAGAATGACGCTTTCATTATTTCAAATGCTGAAACTCAAAAACTTTATCAGCAGTCCTTTGAGAAAACGAAAGGCTTGTACTATAAAGGCCAACCGAAGTTCAGTGACATCTTAGAATCATTTAAGTCTTTTTTGTCAAAGATGTAAGAAGAACGTCTCCTTCTAGTCAGTTTAACGTCGTTTAGGTCTTCTGCTCTTATATTGAAAGCGTTGCGATGGCGGAGACATTTGCCGTTCTAACCAACGTAAATTATCAAGACTCACTCTTGGATAAACCACTAATTCTTTTCGAGCAACTGGTGGCGGAGTAGGCTGATACTGAATTCGTTTCGCAGCCTCTATTATTTCAGGATTTTCGTGAGCGAACATGTTGGTGTATAGAAATGCCATCAGGTCTGAGAACGTGTTTCCGTTGAGAGATTCAGTGTGAAGAAGTATAAAATTGTGCCGTGAATATTCCAGTACGTAGAAGTTACCCTTAGAGCTTTTTGGCAATAGACACCAAAGAGGTAGGTCCTGACCAAAATCAAAAAATACGGGGACACTACATTCAGACCATTCTTTTAAAAGTGGGGATTCGTCAATAAATGAATGAAGTTTGAGAAGTGGAGAATTCTGGTTTATCGGCATAGCATATTTCAAAAACAGATCAAATTGTGCTTTGTCTTTTTGACGTTTTAATCCATCAACAACCCACACCAACTTATCACTATAAAAGTTATTTCGAGACTGGCGCTCTTCTGGTTTTAAAAATGAATGCTGAAATGTAAGCGCCCCATGACGCCTTTTTGTTAAACCGGTGCCTCGGATGTTAAGATGGCGTCGGCGAGACGTTCATAATCTTCCACGGTTTTGGCCAGAGGAACATCAGTCAAGATTTTACAGAGGGCCTTGTAAGCATTGACGCCATTGAGCTTTGCTGTCACCACGAGACTGTAAAGAATACTGCTGGCCTCCGCGCCATCGGGCGTGTCGCTAAAAAGCCAATTGTTTCTGCCGATAGCAAACTTGCGGATGGCGCGCTCAGCGAACCCATTGTCTGGCTCCATCAACCCATCGTCTAAGTACCTCGTCAGATACGTATGCTCATTCAAGTAGTACTTGAAAGCCTGTCCCAGCTTGCTCTTGTCTGGAACCTTTGCGATATTGGATTCCGCGATTTGCTTAATTTCCTCAAGCAGAGGTTTTTGATCT
The DNA here is from genome assembly GCF_055397015.1 of Bdellovibrio sp. HAGR004. Taxonomy (NCBI): domain Bacteria; kingdom Pseudomonadati; phylum Bdellovibrionota; class Bdellovibrionia; order Bdellovibrionales; family Pseudobdellovibrionaceae; genus Bdellovibrio; species Bdellovibrio sp. HAGR004. The sequence goes on from NZ_AP029176.1 coordinate 1,607,487, forward strand.
CTCAATCTCGCTTTGACTTTTTCTTCGGGTGCGTGATCTCGTATTTTTTCTTCGAAGTCATAAAGCTTTTTGTAGATGTCCATCACTTGAGCCGCCATGGTTTTTCCGGATTTAGCACCATCTTTGACCGCTTGTTCAAACCGGCGGCGCGCGTGCATATGGCAGCCGAAGCGAACCAATGTTTCACTTTCAAGACCGTTGTACACATCAAGACCATCACACAATAGGCGCCCCTCGTAGCCCGCAAAGAGGCTCTTCATCACTTCGCCGCTACGAGAAGGGCTGTAATCAAACAATACGATCTTGCTTTTCTCACACGGAGTTGCCCGCACAATCATCCACGATTTGCTCTCGACAGAACGGCCATTTTCTTTTAACACCTGAACACTCGTCTCATCGCAGGAAATGGCGTGTGCACTCAACATCCGGTCGGATAAGACGTTTCTGATTGGCATCAGGGCTTGAGCTACTTGCACCATCCATCTAGCCATTGTTGTACGGCTCAACTCCACGTCCTGACGGGCGAAAATCTCTTCTAAACGATAAAGTGGCAAGCCGTCGCTATACTTACCTACAACGATAGCGGCCAATAACTCTGGTGTAGCAATGCCTTTTGGGATCACTGAAGGAACCGGCGGCGCGGTCTTTTCGTAATCACCACTGCCAACACCGTATTTGGCCCGGTGATACTCAAGCACGCTGATCCTGGCCGGCTCGTACCTAAGTTTCTCAGAGATCTCCCAGCCAATGACTTTGAGCCTTTCACCTTGCTCCGTGATTTGTTCGGACTCTGGAAGTTCGACTTTTACAATCTCGCGGGGCAGATTCTCCGGCAGGGGCTTTCTATGCCCCCGAATCTTCTTGGTATGCCCTCGCACTTCAACTGTGTAGTCTTCTTTGTCGGGGGTAGGACTTTGAGATTCCACTTCGGCTTCATTAAACTTTAACTGTTCTTGGGATTCCCAGCGCTCGGACTTTGCTCCGAATTGATTGCGCTTTAAAGCTTTAAGTTGCTCCGTCAACCAACTGACCTGACTCTCAAAGTTTTTATTCTTTTCACGCTCTTGCTTTAAAAGCTTTTCCAGATCTGCAATTCGCAGAGCCATTTCTTGTTCTGGTGTAGAAAGTGTTTCCGACTTTGACATGCCTTTTGCGAGTATCAAGCATTCAGCTAAAGCTCTCAACAAACTTTTTCAAATTTTAACTCCGCGTGCGGCTTCATCTTCCAGACATCGTAGCCCTCAAGTAGCCAAGTAAATTGTTCTGTGGATAACTGCACGTTTTCCACAGAGGATTTCTTGGGCCACGGAAACTTGTCCTTTTCCAATCGCTTTTGCCAAAGCGCGAATCCGGATCTGTCAAAATAAAGAACCTTCATCACGTCCCGGCGCTTACCGCAAAAGACAAATAGATAAGGCCCCATTAGATCCCCCATACCAGCTTCTTGCACTATAACGCTGAGGCCGTTGATGGCTTTCCTCATATCCACGGGATCTCTGTGAAGAAAGACTCCTTTAAACTCTTTCGGGGATTTCATCGCAAGCCCTCCTGAAGATGCAGGATCAGCTCTGCAACCCACTTTGCATCGGGCATATTGTGCTTTGAAGGGGGGGACTCAACTTGAACCTCAATAAATGGCGATGGCTCGATGATCTGTACTTCGCGATCTGTTTGATGAAACTTGCGGTACCAATACTGGAATGTACTGACTGAGAGCCCGTGGTGTCTGCAGAACGCCGCCTGCGATCCGTGAAACCTGGCGAATGATCGTACCTGGTCCCGCCAGAATATCTCTTTGTCGGAATGTTTGGATATTGATCTCATACTGAACCTCCTTGTGAAGTTCAGACTATGTGCTTTTAAGAGGTCCGGCAAAAAGGCGTCATGGGGCGCTTACGCTGAAATTCAAGAATATAGCCATGCTTTGTTTTTACATCTGCGATATGCCACTCGCCGGAGGCATCATCTTTATGACGAATTTCCTGATTTTCCTTTGGAAAGTTATTTTTCCAGGATCTGTGCCATTCCGTTTCGTTTTCCCACCAATGATCACACTCGCAATCAACTTTGTGGCGCCAGTGGTTTATTCTTTTGATTCCACATACCGGGATCATTGGTTGCCCGCAACCAGTGCAAACTCCAACTAATCCCTTTTCAGCTTCTTTCTTTTCAGTATTTACCAATGCAAATTTCATTAATCTAACCTCATTGCTTTTTAACTTTCTTGTATGCTGATCCAAATTGTTGTAACAGGATGTTTATATAAATCGTGTTACACTTTCAAGATGGTGATTTTATGAAAAAACCGTTACAACCTAGAAATGAGTTTGCTGAGGCGTTCAACAACAGTTTTGCTCGATATCAGGGGCATATTCAAATCCTCACTGGTTACGACGAAAAGTTTGGATTTATTTATAGAAATACAGGTGATCTAAGCTATTTACTTGAAACTGTAAATCAAGCTTTAGTAAATCGAGATTCCAAAGATGCATCGTTTGCTCATCAATTTGGTCTCTCGTTAGTAAATTGGCTGGAAAGATTTTTAAAAAAAGGATTTACCACTGTGCTGTCCGAGCTCGTTCGACACAGTCAAAAGGGCAATTTAAGTCAAAAAAATGTGTCGATTTCAGCGTAAATAGCTGAAATCTGGAAGGTGACCCCTGTTCTCAAAGGAGAGCAAACCATGATAAAAGGGAGTCACAATGAGTCAGATCAAAGAAAAGAAAAAGCGCGCAAGAAGATCGCCAGAAAAAATGGCGGAACTGGTTTTGGAAGCAGAACGAGTCGGACAAGGCGTCGTGTGTCGGCGAGAAAATATAGCACCGGCGCAGATGTCTCGATGGAAGCAAAAGTTTCTACAGGCCGGTATTGCGGGTCTCAAAGACCTAAAGCGCGGTCCAAAACAAAAAGCAGATCCAGTAGTGGAAAAGCTTCAAGCCGAAACCGAACGCCTCAAGGAAGCCCTTCTAGAGACAGCCATAGAGTTGCAGGCCTTAAAAAAAAGCGGCTATTAGGACTAGAGGGCCCCCTTTACAATCGCCACCTGACCAAGGCGCACCGCGAGGCTCTGGTGGAGTTTATCGATAAGGCTCGCAAGAGCGAGTCGCTCCTTGCTGTTTGCAAATACCTGCAACTAAATCCAAGAGCCTATTACCGTTGGAAACAAGATCCCGCCAAAGAAAATCATGGCGGGGGCGGTGGCAAAAATAAGATCACACCTCTTGAAGAAAAGCGAGTGATTGCTCTCGCGAAGAGGCGCCCCGATTGGCATTGCCGACGAATCGCTTATTATCTTGAAAAAACCGCGAAGGCTTTCGTCGGAAAAACCAAAGTAGCGGAGATCATGAAGTCACACGGGTTAAATCACCCCTTTGTACCAGAAAAGCCAAGGCCAGTAGTACCACCAGCAGATATGCTTTTGCACGAGCCCTGGCAGAAGAATTTACTGTGGGGTATGGATTGGACCTGGGTAACTGTGAAGGGGAAATTTATGTTTTGTCTGGTTCTTCTAGACTGGTATTCAAGAAAGATTTTATCTTGGGGTCTTTACCATCAGATCACCCAGATCCAAGTTGTTACTGTCGTCACCGAAGCCGTTGCCATCGAGAAAATTGACTTACTTCCGAGTGGTCACCTCAAGCCCTTTGTTGTCGCAGACCATGGCAGTGCCAATATTGCAGCCTATACAAAAACTAACATCGAGGTCCAAGGATTGAAGTTGTGGCTAAGCGGCATCGGTAGACCCACTGGCAACGCCAGAACTGAAAGAGTGATTGGAACATTGAAGCGCGAAGAAATAAATCTTCAAGAGCAGTATGCTGATGAAACGGAAGCAAGAGATCTTATCGGCAAAGCCATTAACGATTATAACTTCAACCGACCAAACCAAGGGAACGGAGGCTTTGCTCCAAATTCAGTTCATCATCAAGGACGGTATGAACTATTGAAGCGCAGAGAAAGAGCTAGACATAAAGCTCAAGAACTGAGAAGAAAACACTGGGAACAGGCAATGACATCTTCAACAGAGTCTTTGACTTAAATTCTCCTCTCGAGACTGTGTCACCCCTGCTCGGACAGAACAATGCTGGTAACAAAAATATTTCAATTTTATTCCCATTTTCTTGTATCCATGTCTTTACAGCTTTACTTTTATGAACTGGATGTCCATCAACAATTAAAAAAATCTTATTCTTTATCCCCTTAATTAATCGTCTTAAAAAATCAATAAATACTGAAGCCGTAAATCGTTCTTTAAAAACCATAAACCTGAGCTTTCCACGATTGGTAATTGATGAGATCATATTAGTTCTAAATCGTTTTCCCGTGACCTTGACAACAGGCGTGTGACCACGACGTCCATAAGTCCTTCCTATTTGATCATCGGATCTGATTCCCATCTCATCGCCCCACTGGATCTCGCTTCTAGTGGCCTTTGCTCGTTCCTGGATTTTTGGATACTCTTCTTTTAACCACTTACGAACAGCGGCACTTGATTGCTCATAAGCTTTTTTCATTGGCTTTTGTGGGGTTAATCCCATTTTCTTTAATAAACGACCAACGGCTGATAATCCTATTTCGATATTGTAGTTTCTTTTTAAAACTTGTCTGACGGCTTCTCGGGTCCAAAGCATAAATCCAAAGTTTAACTGATCTGGTGTCTTATCTAAAATGATTTTTCTCACAGCTTTAGCTTGATCGGCATTTACCTTAGATTTATCAGTAATATTAGCTCGTGATTTCATTTTTAAACCAGATAAGCCTTGCTTTTGATAAGTGCGCCACCATTTTGAAACAACTTGCTTCTTAACTTCTAAAAAAATGGCAACACTAATTTGTGATGCTCCCTTGCGGATTGTTCGATTTCACCGATTTGACCACCTGAATTTCACGAAGTTTGACCACCCCTTGAGGTGGTTGGCGGACCGTAGGGACGCTGGTTAATTTTCATGTTCCGAATGATCTGTCAATCCTTTAGCGGCATCGCCTCTTTTGCTGGGACCCTTTACTAGAATCTTAAAGGCTCGTGCGGTGAGTCTGTCCGAAATGGCTTCGCAAACCAAAGGGTCTTGAATTACTTCGTTCCAGTTTTCTGAAGGAAGCTGTGTCGTCACGATTGTGGACTTGCCATTTTCCCGTTCATCAAGGACATCGTAGAAATCCTGGAACTGTTGTTCCGTCAGCGCTTTAATTCCGAAATCATCAACAATCAACAAGTCTGCGGAATGGATTCTTTTCAGGAAGTTCAAATAAGTTCCCTCGGCTCTAGCCAATGCAATTTTCTCTAACAACAAGTTCATCTTCAAAAACACAACGGACCTGCTGTTGCGGCAGACATGATTACCGATGGCCGTTGCTAGGTACGTTTTCCCGACCCCTGTGGCACCAAAAATGAGGACGTTAATGCCGTCGTCAATAAAGCGCATGGTGGCCAGCTCTTGGATAGTCTTCTTATCGAAGTTGCGGACTTTCGAATAATTGATCCCCTCAAGACTTGCTTGGGATCTGAATCCCGCAGCCTTTAGGAGTCGCTGCCTACGAAGATTTTTGCGATATTGGATTTCATCAAAAAGAATCAGGTTCATAAATCCTTCATAATCAAGATCCGCATCAAGGGCCTCTTTAATCCGAAGACTCAGTGTCTCACGGATACCCTTAAGAGACAGTTCCGTCAGATATTGATCTGTCATGTTGAGTGGTTGACTCATAGTTATTAGCTCCTTCTGTTGTAAAACTCATTTGCCCGCGCAGATGAGGATTTGGTTTTCTTTCTATTGGCACTGCTTTGGGTTTATTGCCGAGATTGGGGCTTTTCAGCATTCGCTCGACATCTTTGACCGTTGGTTTAGTTCGTCCGTGTGTTATGAGAATCTCACAAGACCTTTCCAGCTTTTCGGCACCATAGCGGCCCTTAAGGCGCAAGATTCCCATCGTACGGCGAAGGAACATCAGGGGGTGTGACACATCAGTTAGAAGTGTGTTGATAATCTTGCCAGTGCTTGGGCCAATCCTGGCAGCATCTCTGATTTGGCGGGCAACACTCATCTCTTCCATGGCTTGGAATTTCTCTGGTAAGTGGGATTTGTCGGTACAGTAGTTACCTCGCTGGTGGTCCGGTCGGCGCTGATGGATGGCGATACGCTCTTGCTGATAAAATATTTCAACATGAGTCAAGGTGACGCGAACATCGAGATCTTTGCCACGCTGCTGGTAAGGGGCTGAGTAGTAATTGTACTTGTGCTGTATGTGACAGTCTTCGTGAAGCTTGGCCTTCTTCCACTCGCCAGCTTCATAGGTCCTGACAGGTAAGGGTTTTAGAGTGGATTTTTCCTGTTGTTCAAATCTTTCCCTTCGCGAAGAACCATATTTTCGTTGGTAGCGTTCATTGAATTCATCGGCACATTCCAAGAGATAGCGGTTTAGTTCTCCTATAGAAAAAAACTGTTGCTGTCGCAGGCGACGACGGACCCACCGCCAGAAGACCCCGAGGTGAACTTCAATAAGGTTTTTGTCGGTTGGTCGTTTAGGCCGCGCAGCCACCACTGTTGTGCCATAGTGGTTACAGAAGTTGTAAAACTCTTGGTTGATGTCCGGATCAAACCAGTCCGCCGCATTCACAGCACACCGGGTGTTATCCACCACCAATACCTGAGTAACCCCACCGAAGTATTTGAACCCCTCGCGGATGCCCGCAAGCCAAGAGGATTGTTTTTCATTAATGGTGGCATAAGGGAAAAATAAACGACTATTGCAGAGAACCTGGCCAAACAATCGGCAGGCTATGAATTCCCCGGTTGCTTTGTCGATATACCCCAGACCATGGGTATCGCCCTTATAATCAATTTCCGTACGGAGTCCCGGCTCATGATTTTTATGGTAGTGGACGTTGATGTTGGGATGACGGCGGCGGAACTCCCGCCAAAATGTCTCATAGGGAACATTGCGAAGATCTGCTGCGGGGTTGGCGCCTAAATTATTTTCCCAGAACTCTTTAATCGGCGTGCCACCCTCAATTTCCTTAAGGGCCTCTTCCCATACGACCTGCGAACTCCAGTGTGGAGAAAATATCTGCACGGTGGTTGAGCTAAATCCCTCCAACAATAGCCTCTGGGCATCACCAACCTCGTATGCCCCGGCATCTTTAAGGCGGCTTTTGACGGTGTTCCTGGCAATGCTTAAATCTATTGCGATGGTCTGAAACCCATCACCATTGGCTCGTCGCCGTACCAAATCCTCGATCATTTTGGGACCCTTCTTTTTGGCCACCGATACCTCCTTTGGGAAGTCCAAAGGTGTATCTGAAGCTTCTTAAAAAGCCCAACGATCCGCGTTAATGGGGGTGGTCAAATGATGCAATTGACCTGGTCAGACCTCATGAAATCGGGGTGGTCAAACCTGTGAAATTTGGGTGGTCAGTTCCGGTGAAATCCGGCAGGATTAATTTTATGGCCTGAATTCGAATCTTTTCTTGAGACTTTTGATCTAATTTTCTGTAATCATTTTTCATTCTTTAAATAAAATGATAATTTTAAACAAATGTCAATCTATGCTGCGGCCTGATTAATAAGAACTCCAAATCAGGTGCAGTCACACTGATCCAGCGATTCGGCGGAAGTCTGAACCTAAACATCCACTTCCATCAACTGTTTGTCGATGGCTGCTATGAACTGAGTGATAAAAACGAACCCATCGACTTCTGGGTAGCAAGTTCACCGACAATTAAAGAGATCGAAGAGGTACTTACAAAAATTATTCAAAAAATTACCAAATACTTGGAACGACAAAAAATCATTATCAAAGATGACAACGACGGTGGATTCCAAATCCCGATTCCAGATGAAGACACACTCTCTAAACTACAAGCAGGATCTGTGACCTACAGATTTGCCACAGGCAAAAGCAAAGGCAAAAAAGCGATCGTGCTGAAGTCCGTGACCGATACTGATCACTCGGCGACAAAGGGCCTTGTCGCGAAGAACTCAGGGTTTTCACTGCATGCAGGGGTTGCTACTAAAGCCCATGAACGGGATAAGTTAGAAAAGATTTGCAGATACATTGCGCGTCCTGCTGTGAGTGAGGAGCGCTTATCAACGGATGATTGTGGCAACGTGATTTATCGATTCAAAAAACCATGGGATGATGGAACTACGGCGCTGAAGTTAACACCGATGGAACTGATGGAGCGCCTTGTGGCACTGGTTCCAAGGCCAAGAGTTCATCTGACTCGTTATCATGGAGTGCTGGGTCCCCATTACAAACACCGAAAACAAATCGTTCCAAAACCACCGGAACTAAAAGTAATCGGCCAAGAACATGACATCATCGATCCAAAGCAACTGGAACTAAAAAAGAAGAACATTCCCTGGGCACGGTTACTTGCAAGGGTGTTTAACATCGACGTTGAGACTTGCATCAAATGCGGCGGCAAAATGAAAATCATCGCAGCCATCGAAGATCCCAAAGTGATTCGAAAAATCCTTGAACACATGGGCCTGGCAACCAAGCCACCACCACTGCATCCAGCCAGGGGGCCACCAAAAGTTCAGCATCATTTTGAAGAAGACTTTGCTCAGCAGCACTTCGAAATGAACTTCGACAATTTTAATCAATCAGCAGACTAAAAAGTTTAGCTGCAATGGATTCGTGTATTCAAAATCCTGAAAAACACCCTCAATAAATCAAAGACATGTCACAATTTTTAAAAATCAGTGAAATTAGTTGCCAAAGACCCAGTCTAATCACACAATTTTAACATTAACCGAGGAGAACTAGATGCTGGGGTTTAACAATTCGGGCTTTATACTGCCTATCCTCATAACATTTAGAGGTGGGAACTTTATGGGTAGTGTAAGTAAGATAGCGACAGTTAGTGATAAAGAAATCGAATTAAAAAATTGTGTTGTTTGTGGTTTTATTCATGATACTCAAGATCATTTAAGCCATGTATATGCGCCGGGAAATACAACTCGATTTTTAATAAATAAGTTCAAACTTTGGAAATGTACCAATTGTTTAACTGTTCATAGCCTAAATCAGGTAGACTTTGCTGATATATATCAAGATTACCCAGTTAACAGTTATCAAACCCTAGATTTCTTTGCTACATTTCGATTTTCAAATTTGCTTAAAAGACTCCAAAAAGCGGGATTAAAACAGAATCATAGAATACTTGATATGGGGTGTGGTAATGGAATATTTGTCTCATACCTTAAGAAAAAGGGATATACTTCAGTCACAGGATATGATCCCTATGTTAAAAAGTTTTCAAAATTAATTTTTAATGAAAAATTTGATTGTATTATTGCAAATGACGTCATTGAGCATGTTGAAAATCCCAGAAAGTTTATGAGTGATTGTGCAAATTTATTACTTCAAAATGGTATTCTATATTTTGGAACTGCTGATTCAAGTGATATTGAATTTAATGAAATCGCTAAGTACTCTATGAAGCTACATCAACCATTTCATCGTATCTTAATGACCCCAACTTCCTTAGAGAAATTAGGAAGGGAGCTCATCAGCTTTACGTTAATAAAATCATTCAAACGATCCTATATGGACACTCTTATTCCTTTTGTTAATTACCGATTTCTTGACGAATTTAATAAGTCACTTGGATACGAGATAGACTTAGCATTTAAACCTGAATCAAAAAAAAAGATTTTATTAAGTCCTAGATTGATTTTCTTTGCCTTTTTTGGATTCTTTTTCCCTTGTGCCTATGAGCCTGCAATAATTCTCAGAAAAGGATTATAAAATATGAAAATGAATCGTTTTGAAAAAATTGTTATGAATAATTTAGTTCGAAGATTGATCTTGAGGCACATAGAGGCACCAATTCTATATGAACTAGGTGGATCTCTAGAGGGCATGAATGTTTTGGAAATCGGCTGCGGTGAAGGACATAGCACAAGAATTATATTAGATATTTTTAAACCTAAAAAAATCGTGACTATTGATTTAGATTCACAGTCAATTAAGAGGGCATACAAAAATCTATCTGATATTTCTTCTGATCGATTGCAAATCATAGAGGGAGACGTTTTAGCACTAGAATTTAACGACCATTCATTTGATGCGGTTGTGAATTTTGCGGCACTTCATCATGTTGTAGAATGGCAAAAGGCACTTAGTGAAATTCATCGCGTATTAAAAAAAGATGGTAAATTCTTTTTTGAAGAAGTTACTCAACAATGGTTGCAAAGATGGTATCCTAAATTATTTTTCGCACATCCGACCCAAAACAGATTTACCACGAAATCTTTTCAAGAAGAGCTTATCAGTCAGAAATTTATTATGCACAGACCTTTGGTTACACGAAAAAAAGGGGATTTTATATTTGGTGTTTGTATCGCAACTTAGTGGATTATATAGATGGAGATAAAAAATCACAAACTTCAAAAAAATATAGCTGCATATAGAAATCAATTATTAAAATACCCAAAGGGATAATTATGAATTTTAATTTTGACGAGATAAAATCAAAAGTATGGGATAATCTTATTATTGGAACAGGTATGGGTGGAGCGGCCATTGGATATAGTTTAGCTCAACAGGGTCAAAGTGTTTTATTTTGCGAAAAAGGATCCCGACTTGAACCAAATGATGGTAAAATAATTACTGGAGCTTTTACTGAAACATTTTATAACGAATCAACGACAGCAATAAAAAGAGAAGTTCTCTGTAGAAAAACAGGGCGCTCCTTTGAATCCATTCTTGATATTTCATCAAGACATAAGCAGCATCTATTTCCCATGTTGGGAATGGGAGTTGGTGGCTCTACAAGTATTTATGGTATGGTTCTGGAACGATTTTTTCCAGAGGATTTTAAACCTTCATTGTTTCATGGCGATAACAGTGAAAGTTCCGCTCCTGATGAATGGCCAATTGAATATGATGATCTTTTGCCATATTACGAAAAATGTGAAGGTTTTTTTAAAGTGAAAGGTAGTGTTGATTATTATAAAAAAAATCAATTTTTCAATTATCAATCTCCTCCTAAGCTTAGTCATGCGGCTGAGAATATAGTATTACAGTTAAAAAAAGATGGACTCAATCCCTATATTTTACCAAAGGGTTATGAAAATGTGGATGAATGTGAAACTTGTCAGGGCTATTTGTGCGCAAAGAATTGTAAAAATAATGCATGGAAAGTATTTATAGAGCCAGCCTTAAGTAAACATCAAGCGCAGTTGTTACATGATTGTGAAGTTGTCAAACTTGAATCTGATGATAAGACTGTCTATTCAGCCCTAATAAATTATATGGGAAAAAGATATGTGATTCGAGCTAATAGATTTATATTAGCAGCTGGTGCTATAAACTCAGCGAAACTGTTATTAAAGTCAAAATCACCTCATTATCCTGAAGGACTTGCAAATAAATCTAAACTAGTTGGGAAAAATCTAATGAGGCATCTAATTGATCTCTATGTTTTAAGAATAAATCCTGCATTAGGAAATTCTGGAAAGCAGAAAGAAATTGGATTGAATGATTTTTATATTCATGAAGGTGTCAAGTACGGAAATATTCAGACGTTTGGGCGACCGCCTTCTTCAAATGCTATATTAGAGGATTTGTCTTTAAAGAACAGACTTCAGGGGAAAAAGTTTATATCAAAAACTCTTAATCTGACTAAATCTATTACATTACCTATTGTTGAAAATATGTTTTCAGGTGCTATGATTTTTGCAGCCACCCTTGAGGATTGGCCGTATCTAAACAACAAAATTTTTATAGATGAAAGCGATCAACTTGTTATTAATTATAATATTCATAATTCGGAACGAAAGCGGATAACAAATTTTCGCAAAATATTACTTAATAAACTTTCAGCACTAAACCCAAAATTGATTAAATTCGCTCATAAAAATGAAATGCTTGGTCACTCATGTGGAACCTGCCGTTTCGGGAATGATCCAACCACGAGTGTTTTGGATGCTAACAACAAAGCACACGATTTAGAAAATTTATATGTCGTAGATGCATCATTCTTTCCAACAAGCAGTGGCACCAATCCAGCACTCACCATAGCTGCAAATGCTCTTCGTGTTGCAAATATAATTACAAATTCTAAAAAATGAATGTGAATGATATTTATTAATTAGGCCGAATCATAGGTTGCTTTTTTTTAAAAGAGATGCTTTTATTTTTAATCAAAACTAGTAACTACTCACCTAAATTCCGCAATTTTGTAGTTTTTTAGAGGCATAACGTGAACCCTGCGTAATACGCGCTATTGACGAAGAGCCCGAGCATGTGCCAATGGCGTGGGCGGAGCTTTTCCCGCAGCGACTAAATGCAGAGCCATCGACAAATAACTTCGCGGATCAAGGTCATTCTTTTTACAAGATTCAATTACAGTGAAAAGTGTGGCGGCGGTATCTGCGCCAGCGTGATTTCCAGATCCGTAATAATTCTTTCTTCCGACTACAGCATGACGGATCGTACGTTCGGCCTCATTGTTTGAAAGAGGAATACGGTTATCATTTAAGAACAACATAAATCCGGCCCACCTTTCTGTGAGATACTCTATAGCCTTTCTTTTCTGACTGCCAGGGCGTGAATTTGAGTACTCTCCTATGAGATTTTTATGAAGACCCTCGGTAATCAACTGACTTTTCTCTTTTCGTAGCCGCAAAAGGTCTTCAAAAGAGGAAGCCTCTCTTTCAATTTCAAATAATCGATCAATATCATCTAAGATTGGTTTTACTGTTGGATCGTGGTCTTCAATTTTTATAAATTCTCTGCGTGCATGTGCCCAACAGAATGCTTGGGGAATTTCTAATTTCGCTAGTATGTTGTATCCAACATAACCATCAGTAACGACAGGTCCACTGTATCCACTCAAAAAATCCTTAACAACTTGTCCTGATCTGGTGGGCTTAAAACAATAATGACTACCGTAACGATTGCTTACCACCCACATGTAGCCATCTTTTTCAGTCTTATCTTGGATTTTCCAAGGGGTTTCATCCAGGTGTAAGGCAAGATCGCTTGATTTCAATTCTTTGAGAATTTCAGCTTGTACAGGTTCAAGACTAGCAGCTGCAAGTCCAGACAATCTTGAGAGAGTACTATTTTGGATCCCTTTTAAACCCAGCGATTCCATTTCTCGGGTCTGTCTTTCTAAGGGCATGTGGCTGATATATTTATCAGCCACAACACTGATAACAAAGTCAGTTGAATAGTTCATTCCTGGCAATAGGCCCGAAGGGCCATTGGCAGTGATAATAACTTCTTTATCTGAGTCTGGAATGAACTTTGGATCCAGTTTATATTTATACTTCTTGTGGATTTCTTTGACATAGGATCTTTCAATGATTTGTATTTGAAAAGATTCATCATAAAGACCCGTATTTTTCCACATTGATGGATGTGGATTGTCGATACCACGAAGTTTTGCTTCTTCATTAAGTTCGTCATCTGAAAGATGGTGCGCAACTTCGCAGCTAGGTAAACCTGACCATTTATTTTTCTTTTGCTCTTCACGTGACACTTCAGCAGGGAACGCCGCTTGGCTGAATAACATAGCCTCGGTTTGGCTTTTGTCACGAGGACGATCTGTGGCTTCAGCTCGTTTTTCAGTGGATTTACCAAAAATACTTCTACGGAGCAGCTTTATACGCTCATCTAGGTTGAATTTAGACTGCAGGCTAAGCGCTTGCTCCTCTTGAAGTTTGGCAACTAATAGTTTTTGCTGTGCAATGAACTCGAGAGCTTGCGACAGAAGTGCCTGCAATATGCGGGGATCTTTTTCGCTTTCAATAATTTTTCGAGTTCTTTCATCCATCAGCCGGGAGTTTGTAAAAACCCTTGCGGAAGATCAACAGCTTCCCTTTGCGTCACTGGGATTTGTGGCGCTAAAGCTGCCATAGAGCGGTCAACAATAGGTGTTCTGATCACACTTCCGTGGAAAATCAGCTTTAATTCTGACAAACTGACCTCCGATCGCCCCAATAGTTCGGCCAAAGACATAAAGTTCCCTTTTTCCATACGTTTTGAAATCAGTACCAGCCCTGTCCCATCATAGAAAATAGCTTTGATGCGCTTACGGTTTTTCCCGAAGAACAAATACACATGTCCCTGATCCATAATCGCCTGCATTTGATGGACACATAAAGAATGTAATCTTTCAAAACCACACCGCATGTCGATACTTTCGCGATATACAAATGCCCGAAGCCCCTTGCGGTCTAAAAACATGATTTACCTCGCTGAAGTTCAAGGATGGTTTTTACGGCAATAGATTCTGGTATCTCTAAAATATATCCTTCTGGAGTTCTAACCGTCACAGTTAGACCCAGATTAGTTTTTTCTTCTAATGAAGGTCCAACTGTGACAGTTGGACCTGGTTGGACTGTTAATGCATGAAAGTCAGATTTAATATTTTTCTTGGGCTTCAATCGCCACGACATAATAGTTGCATAGGGGATGTCGATTTGTTGGGCTGTTGCTTTAACTGGTACATCCAGGGCAAATAATTCTTGGATTCTGGACTTTATGGATTTCGGCCAAGGTTTTCTGACGGAGCTCACTTCGGAATGATATTGCCGAGTCAGCTCTTGGATTTCTTCTATTAGTTGGTTCGCACGCTGTGTTTTCATGAATCGCAGCATGCTGGATATTGATTTCAGTTCCTAGACGCGTTTTATGCAGTGGTTACGGCATAACTCATAAAATGTCGATCATTTCTTTTTGAGGTTGCAATAATACTGTAACCCCTGCGTAATTCACACTATTGACTGTGACCTTGGCCCCAAAAACTGGAGCACTTGATTCCTCCCAACAAAGCGCGTAAAAGACGTGCATGAAGGGGGCGCAAATGCGCAAATCCAGATTTTCAGAAGAACAGATCACCAAGATTTTGGCCGAAGGCCAGGCCGGGGCATCAACCCAAGATCTTTGCCGCAAGCATGGCATCGCAGCCCATACGTTCTACGCTTGGAGAAAAGTAAACCCTGCGTAATACGCGCTATTGACGGATGGCTCGTGCGTGTGCCAGGGGTGTTGGTGGGATTTTTCCTTCGGCCACCATGTGTAGCGCCATTGAAAGGTACGTTCTCGGATCGAGGTCGTTCTTTTTGCAGGATTCGATAATTGTGAATAACGTAGCAGCAGTTTCCGCGCCAGCATGATTTCCAGATCCGTAATAGTTCTTGCGCCCCACTACGGCATGACGGATGGTGCGTTCAGCTTCATTGTTGGACAGCGGGATACGCTGATCCCTCAAGAATAACGTAAACCCATTCCATCTCTTGGTAAGATACTCAATGGCCTTGCGCTTCTGGCTTCCCGGACGGGACTTGGGGTGCTCTTCTAAAAGTTTTTGGTGAAGATCTTCGGCGACGGCGCGACTTTTCTCATTTCGCAAACGCAGAAGTTCTTCAAACGACGTGGCCCCTCGCTCAATCTCAAACAACCTGTCAATGTCATCCAGTATTGGTTTTACGGTGGGATCATGGTCTTCAATTTTTATAAATTCTCGGCGCGCATGCGCCCAGCAAAATGCCTGAGGAATGCCAGCTTCTTCAAGTACGTTGTAACCGCCATAACCATCGGTAACCACGGGACCAGTATAGCCACTTAAAAACTCTTGCACGACTTGCCCAGAACGAGTTGGTTTGAACAAATAGTGACTGCCGTAGCGATTGCTCACGATCCACATGTATCCGTCTTTTTCGTTCTTATTTTGGATACCCCATGGGGTTTCATCCAAGTGAAGTGCTAGATCGCTTGATTTTAGCTCGCTCAAGATTTCCGTCTGAACAGGTTCAAGGCTTGCTGCTGCAAGCCCGCTAAGGCGTGACAATGTACTGTTCTTGATCCCTTTAAGACCAAGGGACTCTATCTCTCGGGTTTGCCGTTCCAAAGGCATGTGACTGATATACTTATCAGCCACGACACTGACCACAAAGTCAGTCGAATAGTTCATGCCAGGCAATAGGCTGGAGGGGCCATTGGCGGTGATGATGACTTCTTTGTCCGGATCCGAGTTAAATTTGGGATCAAGCTTATATTTGTACTTTTTATGAACTTCTTTGACGTAAGAGCGTTCGATTATCTGAATACGGAAGGATTCGTCGTACAGGCCAGTATTTTTCCACATCGCAGGCTGTGGGTTTTCAATGCCACGTGATTTGGCTTCTTCGTTGAGTTCGTCGTCGTTAAGGTGGTGAGCAATTTCTAATTCTGGCAGGTTGGCCCATTTATTCTTCTTTTGATCTTCTCGGGATACTTCCGCCGGGAAAGCTGCCTGACTAAATAGAAGTGCTTCGGTTTGGCTTCTATCGCGGGGACGGTCTGTAGCCTCGGCGCGCTTCTCAGAGGATTTACCGAAAAGACTGCGACGAAGAAGCTTTACTTGCTCCTCCATTGCAAATGCCGACTGCTCTTTCTCAAACCGCTGCTTTTCGATGGCCTCAATCCGAGCTTCAAGCTTGCGATTATGCTCAATAAGATTCGCCATCAGCTGCGCAACCAGCTCTGGGCTTTCCTCTTTGAGGATTTTCTTTATTTTCTTGAGATCATCTTGTGCCATCTATGGATGACTTTGGCTGAGTCCTTTCGGGAGTTCAACAGACTCCCTTTGCGTCACTGGACTTTGTGGCGACAATGATCTGTCAACGACGGGTTTGCGTACAACACTGCCATGAAGAATCAACTTAAGCTCGTCCTGCGAAATCTCGTACCGACCGAGGAGCTCAGATAATGACATGAACCGACCTCGTTCAATCCTCTTTGCAATCAGCACCAGGCCACTGCCGTCATAAACCAGTATTTTAACCCGCTTCCTGTTCTTTCCAAAAAACAGGTAAATGTGCCCTTGATCCATAATGGCATTCATTTGATGTACACACAGAGAGTGCAATCGCTCAAATCCACAACGCATATCAATCTCGTCGCGGTACACAAAAACTCGGAGTCCTTTTCGGTCAACAAACATCACATTTCCCGAAGCTGACTTAGAAAGGATACAGCCTTGTGTTCTGGGAGGCAGATTAGGTATCCATCTGGAGTTGTGACTGTGACCATCTCAACTTTATGATCCGGTGATAAAGTTGGTATTGTGACGGTCCCAATTTTAGTTTTTTTGACCACCGGCAGGCTATGAAAATGACTGGCGGCCTTGCGGCCGCGGCTATCCGGAAGTCCCTCTGGCCGCCATTCCAGAATCGAGTAGTATGATATATCAATGGCCACAGATATGGCCTTGCCGTTCATACCAAGGGCGTACAGCTTGCTAACTCGATCTTTGATGGCATTGGGCCAGGCTTTACGTTCGCTACCAACCTCGGCTTGGTATTGTTCTTTGATCTGCTTGATTTCTTCGATGATTTTATTGGTTTCGCTCATGCCCCGAGCATGACAGGACGGTGGATCGGACGGAAGACGCGTATTACGCAGGGGTTACGGAGAAAAAAATACGGCAGCATGCAGGGCTCTGAGATTCGTAGACTTAAGGAGCTAGAGGCTACCATCGTGCGCTTGCAACGTGTGGTTGCAAAGCAGGCCGTGGAACTCGAGGCCGCCCAAGAGATTATCAAGGGAAAGTGGTAAGCCCCAAGCAAAAGCGCAAGGTGTTTGAAGCTATCAAAGACAAATTGAAAATCAGCAAACGATCACTCTGCAAAGTCTTGGGGCTTCAACAATCCACACTATTCTACAAGCAACAACGACATCGTAATGACGACGCACTGAAAGCCAAAATGCTTGAGATTGCGCAAGCCAAGGTCCGTTATGGCAGGCCACGGATTTCATTTATCTTGCGTGATCGTATGGGCTTTAAGGACAACCACAAGCGCATTGCTAGGATCTACCGAGAGTTGGGACTTCAGATGAATCGAAGATCGGGAAAGAAGAAGCGTTCAGGAAAGCGACTACTGTTCGTTGCGCCAACGGGACCGAACCAAATTTGGGCCATGGACTTTGTCTCTGACTCATTAGCAACAGGACGAAGATTTAGAACCCTCAACATTAAGGATCTTTTCACTCATGAGGCTGTTGCGATTCATGTTGATTTTTCAATCCCTGGTGATCGTGTTGCTGAAGTTCTAAGTATTCTCAAAGCACAAGGTAAATGCCCAAAGTCAATCATCGTGGATAACGGAACCGAGTTCACGTCAAAAGCGATGGATGTGTGGGCATACCAAAACGGAGTGGAATTGAAGTTTATTCAGCCAGGAAAACCGATCCAGAATGCATTCATCGAGTCGTTCAATGACAAGTTCAGAGGCGAGTGTCTGAACCTGAATTGGTTTGAATCCATTTATCACGCCAAGGAGGTCATCGAAGCATGGAGAATCGAGTACAACACGGAACGACCCAACTCAGCGTTGAAAAATAAAACTCCAGAAATGTTTGCCAAACAGTACGAAGAAAGATTAAGAGAGGTTTCTCAAACGTGAGGTTTCAAACGCTCCAAAGAAGGGGCCAAGGTCAACTGAAGCGTTTTCGTATTTTTGGTCCGCGCAAGTGGAGTTCTTATATTTTCATCACCTTTAGCGCTCCATCGAAGAGCCATCTTGATATACTGACGTGGATCTGACCAGCCGGGAGTTTTGCTACCACCTACTGTGTTAATAAATCCTTCGCAAGTAGTTTGAGTGTTGGTTGAAAAGTTTGCGGAGCTGGAGGTCGCCCACCTAGGCTGCTGTGGGGTCTGATCGTGTTGTAGTGAACTCTCCAACGCTCGATTATGATCTTTGCCTCCAATAGAGAATAAAAGATTTCCCCATCCAGAAGTTCGTATCGCATCTTGCCGTTGAATGATTCGCAATAACCATTTTCCCATGGACTTCCAGGCTGAATGAACAATGGCTGAACCTCAAGGCTTTTAATCCATGTAACAAGTTTTTTTGCAATGAACTCCGGCCCGTTGTCCGACCGAATGTGCTTGGGGATTCCGTGCCTCAAGAACAGATCAGCAAGAATCAAGATCACGTCCTGAGATCTGATTCGTCTCGCCACATACGAAGCTAGGCATTCGCGAGTATGTTCGTCGATGATATTCAGGATTTTAAACTTTCTGCCATCGTACGTCTGCTCAGAAACAAAATCATAGGACCAAACATGGTTCTTAAACTCTGGCCGCAGACGGATGCAAGATCCATCGACAAGCCAGAGCCTCGAGCGCTTTGGCTGCTTTTGAGGAACCTTGAGGCCTTCTCGTTGCCATATTGAATAGACTCTATCTTTGCCCACCGACCAACCTTCCATTTGCAGTAAATCAGTTACTTGACGATAACCATATCTGCCATATTCAGAGGCAAGCTCGATGACTCGCGCCTCTAGCTTTTCTTGCTCGTGATTCGGCTTTGGTTCATATCGTTGTGTAGATCTGATTTGTCCGATGACTCTGCATGCCCGACGTTCACTGATTTTCAGCTCCCGTACTGCCATCCGAACCGCATCCTTGCGCTTCGCCGGGCTTAGAAGTTTCCCTTAGAAACTTCCTTCAATATTAAATTATCAAGTGCTTGATCGGCGACGATCTTTTTTAGGCGCGCATTTTCTTGTTCGAGTTCTTTTAGACGCTTTGCCTGGTCAACGCGCATACCACCAAACTCAGCCTTCCATCTCGATAGGGTGACTGCCGTCACGCCAATCTTTCGGGCTGCCTCTTCTTGGGTTGCCCCTTTGCTTTGCTCAATTTCTGCAGTTCGCAACTTCTGGATGATTTCCTCAGGTGTAAATCTCTTTCGTGCCATGATTGGGTCCTTTCTTGGCCCAGATCTTATCACAGAACTTGGACCGATTTAAGCCGGGCAGGTCAGATCAATATCATTTTTTTTGCATGATTCAATACTAGTAAAAAGTGTGTCCGCTGTTTCAGCCCCTGAGTGCGAACCAGATCCATAATAATTTTTTCGACCAACGAATGCATGACGTATTGTTCGCTCGGCTTCTTTATTTGATAGTGGTATTTTGATATCCGTTAAAAACATTTCAAAACCCGGCCAACACTTTTGCAAATAGACTATGGCTTTTCGCTTCTGTGATCCAACTCGAGATTTTGGGTACTCCTCTATAAGAAGTTTCTTAAGAGCCTTGATAACCTTGTCACTTTCTTTTATTCGCAGGTCCTTTTACCATTGCAATTTTTTCCTTGATGCGTCCTCCTTTTGTTGTATTCCTTTAGCCACAGATCTAAATCTTCTTGAAGTTGTTCAATACTTTTATAGATTTTTTTTCTAAAAGCTATTGATAAAATTCATTGAGTATTGTCTTGTGGAACCTCTCACAAATACCATTTGTTTGCGGGTGAGCAGCTTTGGTTCTTGTGTGATCTACATCGTTCACGGCCAGATAAAGCTCAAAATCATGCTGCTCAAGCTTTCCTATGAGCTGAACGACAAAAACGAACCCGTCGACTTCTGGGTGGCAAGTCCACCGACAGTTAAAGAGATCGAGGGTGTCTTAACGAAAATTATCAACAAATTAACAAAATACCTGGAGCGGCAAAAAATCATCATCCGCGATGACGATGATGGCGGCTTCCAAATCCCAATTCCCGACGAAGACACGCTCTCTAAGCTTCAAGCAACATCAGTGACCTACAGATTTGCCACTGGCAAAAGTAAGGGTAAGAAAGCAATGGTGCTGAAGTCTGTCACCGACAATGACCACACTGCTACCCGTGGACTTGTCGCCAAGAACTCAGGCTTTAGCCTCCACGCAGGAGTTGCCACCAAAGCCCATGAGCGGGATCGACTCGAAAAAGTATGCCGATATATCGCAAGGCCTGCTATAGCTGAAGAACGACTTTCCACCAACGATCAGGGTGACGTGATCTACAAGTTCAAAAAGCCCTGGGATGATGGGACTACTGCCATGAAGCTTACACCAATGGAATTGATGGAGCGGCTCGTGGCACTAGTTCCACGGCCAAGAGTTCATTTGACCCGTTTTCACGGCGTATTGGCGCCCCATTATAAACATCGAAAACAAATTGTTCCAAAGCCTCCGGAACTCAAAGTCACAGGTCAAGAACCAGAAATTATTGACTCTAATATACTGGAGCAAAAGAAGAAAAACATTCCCTGGGCAAGATTGCTGGCAAGGGTCTTTGGCATTGAAGTCGAAACTTGCTCCAAATGCGGAGGCAGGATGAAAATCATTGCTGCTATCGAAGATCCCAAAGTGATTCGAAAAATCCTGGAACACATGGGACTTGACACAAAACCGCCGCCGCTAAAGCCAGCCAGAGGGCCGCCAAAAGTTAAAGATCATTTCGAAGACGACTTCGCTCAACAACACTTCGATATGAACTTCGACAATTTTAATCAGTCCGCAGATTGAGAATCAAAGCTGCGATGGACTTGTTCGCTCAAAATCTTGAAAAGTACCATCGAGAAATCAAAAACTCGTCGTCAGAGTTACAAATCACTGAAAATCGTTGCCAAAGGTCAATTCAAATCACACAATTTTAACAACAACCAAAGATAAACTAAATTTTAGGATGAACTAATTCGGACTTTGTTCTTCCTATCCTCTAAACAGATCATCCTCTTTCTTTGATAGCTCTGTTAGTCGGCCTAATGTATTTTGCTTAAGCTCCCCTGTTTGCCCCTATGGCTTTTATTTGCAGCAACTAAGTGCTCCATTATCGAGTCGACCACTTTATCCTGGAGTTGGATCCCCTTTACCAGCTCCTTCATTTTCCGCCAGATTTGATTTTACGATATATTTACTTGTTTAATCTTACTCTGTTTGTGAAGGCGTTTACCATCAATGCAATGATAGCAATGGTATTCCCTCTTCTCGCCCGTAGAAACGTCTGCCTTGGTGGGCGTATCGTTATTTGGTCTTACATCGGCTGCCGTTACAATCCTACGGCTGATAAAATTCATCTTTGTTATCGAATTAAAATCCAAAACGGCGTTGAAACTAAAAAGTTCACTACCCACGGCGACTGAATCGCAGAGAAATTAATGCGCACGTTAGGACGAAAAAAATAGTTAAATCCAACAGCATGCTTGTTTTACCTGCGACTGCTACCAATTTAATGGAGCTTAAAAAATCAGAACCTATTGCAACGGAAGCAGTTTTGCCCCCGGAAATTTGATTTCTGCATTTTTATAGACGCTCGGGGCGGAAAAAATCTCCGCCCGCTCTGTTTTGCGGAGATTTCGTAGTTTTTTAAATTTCACTTAGGAAGAGGTTATTTTACGTCAATTAAAACTGCTATGCAGTCACCATTGGTCTTACCTTTTTCTAAATAACAAGATAAATTTATTCTATTCTGTTTTAGCATTAGACTTAAATTTAGAAGATCAATACTGGATGCACTAGCCAATTGAGTTGAAATGAATAGATTTTGGTCTGGATGGGGTGCATTTAGATCTAATGTGTGTCCCGTGATTACTAAGCCATTTCTCCCATGTTTCATTCCTAATTGTAGGGTTGTTTCAAAGTGCTCTAAAGAAAAAAATTTCTTATTAGATGAGTTCGACACATAAATATCGGCTAAAGAAAAATTACTAATTAGTAAAATTAAAACTGCAATTGAAAAAAATGATTTCATTGAAAACTCCTCGTTTATTTATGTAAATACTGGTAGCACTTTTATAGCCAGTCAACGAATGGTAACCAAAGCTTTGGGGGGTTGCGGCAAAACGGCCTACAATCCTTTTAAACTGCGATGGTTGAGGACCCGTTAAGTTCCCAACAAAATAGCTACTGGATGCCGTTGGTGCCCCGTGGACGCGATCATTTAAATTATCCTTGTTGATTTTAGGTTCATTGGCCCCAAACATTGCAAAAACGGATATATTCGTTTTTGACAAAAGGCTCGCTGCAAATGACCAAAAATCGACAAGGTGACATTAGTTTGCTAGTCAGCCTTCAGGTTTTATGAAATATTCATCAGACGTTTAGATTTTAAGAAGGAGTCGACGATGAGAGACACACTTGTTTTGTTAACGCTTATAATTTTTGGGTCTACGGCTTCGGCCGGATATAAAGGCATTCCTTCTTACGAATTCGACTACACCAGCACCTCAATCGAAAATGTGAAAGCGAAAGTAGACGAGTGCCGAAAAGCTATTGAAGACGAAAAGAAAAAAGTTACTTCGTCAGGTTACAAAATCGTAGAGGAAGCGGCGTGCATGTCGGAGACCTTGACCTTCCCCCAATAAACCAAGCCACTTGAAAGTTCGTAAAAGCCTGATATAAACGCCCAAAAAACGGGCAGAAGAAGGTTTTTCGATGAAAAAGAGTAAGTTCACAGAAGAGCAGATTATTGAAATCTTGGGTCAGAGAAATGCGGGGAAGTCAGTGGAAGATCTTTGCCGCCAGCACAAGGTGTCAGATGCAACGTTCTATAAGTGGCAAAAGAAGTACGGCTCTATGAGCACGACCGAGGCCAAACGCCTCAAGGAGCTTGAACTAGAAAATGCCCGAATGAAGAAGCTTATTGCAAATCTGTCCTTGGACAACTTGATTCTGAAAGAGGCTCTGGGAAAAAAGTAGGAAGGCCCTCTGAGCGAAAGGTTCTTGCGCGCGCAGCGATTGAGAGCCATGGAATTACGGCACGGCGGGCCTGCAAGATATTTGAAATCAATCGATACACCTGGTGGTATCAGCAGAAGCCTGATCGCAATGCGGATCTTCGAGTGCGCATGAAGGAGCTAGCGGCCCAGCATCCCGCTTACGGTCATCCAATGCTGCACTACCTGGTCCGCAGGGAGAATGAGGCCCCGATCAACAAAAAGAGAACTGAGCGGATTTACAGAGAGGAAAAACTATCATTGCGGATAAAAAAGAAGCGTAAAAAACTTCGTCACTTACGACTGGCACTCCCGCAGGCCGAGGAGGCAGATTCAGTGTGGTCGATGGACTTTGTCCATGATCGCGCAGCAAACAATCAACAACTTAAGTTCCTAACGATGGTTGACCACTGTACGCGTGAGATGCCGGACCTAGTGGTCCGAAGTAGCTTTAAAGGTGTTGATGTGGCAGCGACGTTAGAACGCCTGAGAATGTTTGGCCGAAAGCCACAAACGCTGGTGGTCGATAATGGTCCTGAGTTTCGCTCTAGGAGCCTGCAGCGGTGGGCAACGTTAAATGGGGTCCGATTGCACTTTATTGAACCAGGAAAACCCCAGCAGAACGGATATATTGAATCTTTGAACGGCAAGTTCAGAGCAGAATGTTTGGATAGAAATCTATTCGACAATTTGGACTTGGCAAGGGTTCTGACGCAGAAGTGGAAAACGGAGTACGAGACCTACAGACCGCATTCGAGTCTTAACGGTCTTACACCTTCAGAGTATGCAAAAAGTAAAGGATCAACAAAGCAGGTAAATAGCGAACTCAAAACTGGCTAGGTCTTAGGGGGAAGGTCAACCTTCACTGACAAAGGAAAAACTTTCGATTCAGTTCGCGGCAAATTTTCCTTTCTTAAGTAATGCCGTCAAACACTTGTTTGCAAGGCTCTGAACGCAAAAATGGCCCTACCAATTTAGGCAGAGCCATATAGGTCGTCCCATTCCAAAGGGTTCAGCTCCCTATATTAAGATGAAGTATTTTGAGACTGGCTTTTGAACCGATTGATCATAGAAAAGATAAGATAAGATTTTCGATGCAAGGGATTCTTCCAATTTAAAAAACTCCTATGAAAATCAGAAGCCTTTGTCAGGCAAAACCATTAAGGATATTTTATTCGATTTTAAGGTACGAACTAAGGCATCAACAAGATTTATAAATAAGAGTTAATTAATTTTTTATCCCTAGTAACTTTACTGTCCCGCTTTTTTGTTAGTCCGCAGATTGAGAATCAAAGCTGCGATGGACTTGTTCGCTCAAAATCTTGAAAAGTACCATCGAGAAATCAAAAACTCGTCGTCAGAGTTACAAATCACTGAAAATCGTTGCCAAAGGTCAATTCAAATCACACAATTTTAACAACAACCAAAGATAAACTAAATTTTAGGATGAACTAATTCGGACTTTGTTCTTCCTATCCTCTATGGAAATTGATAAGCTATCTGTTGGGCGGGCGGAAAAGAGTTCATGGGTTATGAATCATGTTCTTAACCCGTCCTATATGGTCACGATGGTATCTGAAATTGATGCGACTTTACTCGAGTCACTCAGGGAAAAAGCCAAAATTAATGAAACTGCCGCGCCATCATTTACGGCATTGGTCATCAAAGCTGCGGCTTCAACGATGCAAAAAAATCCAGAAGCAAATCGGGCTATTTTGGGTCCTCCTTTTTTTAAAGGACTCTATCAGTTCCGCTCAGTCGATATTAGTGTCGCTGTTGAAAAGAGTCTGCCTTATCTTCCCGGACAGGCGTTTGCAACGCCCATTGAAAAAACGCTAGAAAAATCACTCGTTGAAATTACCGAAGAGCTTCGCCAATTGGCCTCTTGTGATGAATCAAACAATTTAAGATACCGCATGTTTATGCGTGTTTTGAAATATGTTCCGCGACCCTTTAGTTTAATGATAATCAACGCGCCTTATTGGTTTCCATTTCTATGGGCAAGGCATCGAGGTTGTGCTTGTTGGGTTAACTCTCCTTCAAAAGCAGGAGCCGACTTAGTCATGACAACATGGCCGTGGCCCATTACATTTTCTTTTGGTGTCGTTAAAAAAAGGCCCTTTGTCGTAGGAAATGAAGTACAGGTTCGTTTGACAATGCCAATTGTTATGGTTTTTGATCGAAGAATTATGGGGGGAGGACCCGCTGGTCGCATTTTTGCCCAGTTTAAGCAAACTTTAGAATCCGCTCAGTTCTGAATATGATGGCATTTGAAATGAATCGGCCATTATTTTTTAATGACGTCTTCGAGTTTAAATCGGCTTGAACGAACATAGTTATTTTTATCTTTTGATTTTCCAATTCGCAATGCCCAAACCAAATGTTCATTGTTGCTTATTTTAAAGTAAGTCTTCATCAAGTCTGCAGCAGTACCTAAAAAATTTCTGTCCGTGATATCGACTGAGGTTGGAATCTTGTTATTTTCAAATTGAAAGGGCATCAACGAAGCCAGTGTGTTGGGTTGCACCGCTGTTCTGTCCGAGCAGGGGTGACACAGTCTCGAGAGGAGAATTTAAGTCAAAGACTCTGTTGAAGATGTCATTGCCTGTTCCCAGTGTTTTCTTCTCAGTTCTTGAGCTTTATGTCTAGCTCTTTCTCTGCGCTTCAATAGTTCATACCGTCCTTGATGATGAACTGAATTTGGAGCAAAGCCTCCGTTCCCTTGGTTTGGTCGGTTGAAGTTATAATCGTTAATGGCTTTGCCGATAAGATCTCTTGCTTCCGTTTCATCAGCATACTGCTCTTGAAGATTTATTTCTTCGCGCTTCAATGTTCCAATCACTCTTTCAGTTCTGGCGTTGCCAGTGGGTCTACCGATGCCGCTTAGCCACAACTTCAATCCTTGGACCTCGATGTTAGTTTTTGTATAGGCTGCAATATTGGCACTGCCATGGTCTGCGACAACAAAGGGCTTGAGGTGACCACTCGGAAGTAAGTCAATTTTCTCGATGGCAACGGCTTCGGTGACGACAGTAACAACTTGGATCTGGGTGATCTGATGGTAAAGACCCCAAGATAAAATCTTTCTTGAATACCAGTCTAGAAGAACCAGACAAAACATAAATTTCCCCTTCACAGTTACCCAGGTCCAATCCATACCCCACAGTAAATTCTTCTGCCAGGGCTCGTGCAAAAGCATATCTGCTGGTGGTACTACTGGCCTTGGCTTTTCTGGTACAAAGGGGTGATTTAACCCGTGTGACTTCATGATCTCCGCTACTTTGGTTTTTCCGACGAAAGCCTTCGCGGTTTTTTCAAGATAATAAGCGATTCGTCGGCAATGCCAATCGGGGCGCCTCTTCGCGAGAGCAATCACTCGCTTTTCTTCAAGAGGTGTGATCTTATTTTTGCCACCGCCCCCGCCATGATTTTCTTTGGCGGGATCTTGTTTCCAACGGTAATAGGCTCTTGGATTTAGTTGCAGGTATTTGCAAACAGCAAGGAGCGACTCGCTCTTGCGAGCCTTATCGATAAACTCCACCAGAGCCTCGCGGTGCGCCTTGGTCAGGTGGCGATTGTAAAGGGGGCCCTCTAGTCCTAATAGCCGCTTTTTTTTAAGGCCTGCAACTCTATGGCTGTCTCTAGAAGGGCTTCCTTGAGGCGTTCGGTTTCGGCTTGAAGCTTTTCCACTACTGGATCTGCTTTTTGTTTTGGACCGCGCTTTAGGTCTTTGAGACCCGCAATACCGGCCTGTAGAAACTTTTGCTTCCATCGAGACATCTGCGCCGGTGCTATATTTTCTCGCCGACACACGACGCCTTGTCCGACTCGTTCTGCTTCCAAAACCAGTTCCGCCATTTTTTCTGGCGATCTTCTTGCGCGCTTTTTCTTTTCTTTGATCTGACTCATTGTGACTCCCTTTTATCATGGTTTGCTCTCCTTTGAGAACAGGGGTCACCTTCCAGATTTCAGCTATTTACGCTGAAATCGACACATTTTTTTGACTTAAATTGCCCTTTTGACTGTGTCGAACGAGCTCGGACAGCACAGTGGTAAATCCTTTTTTTAAAAATCTTTCCAGCCAATTTACTAACGAGAGACCAAATTGATGAGCAAACGATGCATCTTTGGAATCTCGATTTACTAAAGCTTGATTTACAGTTTCAAGTAAATAGCTTAGATCACCTGTATTTCTATAAATAAATCCAAACTTTTCGTCGTAACCAGTGAGGATTTGAATATGCCCCTGATATCGAGCAAAACTGTTGTTGAACGCCTCAGCAAACTCATTTCTAGGTTGTAACGGTTTTTTCATAAAATCACCATCTTGAAAGTGTAACACGATTTATATAAACATCCTGTTACAACAATTTGGATCAGCATACAAGAAAGTTAAAAAGCAATGAGGTTAGATTAATGAAATTTGCATTGGTAAATACTGAAAAGAAAGAAGCTGAAAAGGGATTAGTTGGAGTTTGCACTGGTTGCGGGCAACCAATGATCCCGGTATGTGGAATCAAAAGAATAAACCACTGGCGCCACAAAGTTGATTGCGAGTGTGATCATTGGTGGGAAAACGAAACGGAATGGCACAGATCCTGGAAAAATAACTTTCCAAAGGAAAATCAGGAAATTCGTCATAAAGATGATGCCTCCGGCGAGTGGCATATCGCAGATGTAAAAACAAAGCATGGCTATATTCTTGAATTTCAGCATTCATTTTTAAAACCAGAAGAGCGCCAGTCTCGAAATAACTTTTATAGTGATAAGTTGGTGTGGGTTGTTGATGGATTAAAACGTCAAAAAGACAAAGCACAATTTGATCTGTTTTTGAAATATGCTATGCCGATAAACCAGAATTCTCCACTTCTCAAACTTCATTCATTTATTGACGAATCCCCACTTTTAAAAGAATGGTCTGAATGTAGTGTCCCCGTATTTTTTGATTTTGGTCAGGACCTACCTCTTTGGTGTCTATTGCCAAAAAGCTCTAAGGGTAACTTCTACGTACTGGAATATTCACGGCACAATTTTATACTTCTTCACACTGAATCTCTCAACGGAAACACGTTCTCAGACCTGATGGCATTTCTATACACCAACATGTTCGCTCACGAAAATCCTGAAATAATAGAGGCTGCGAAACGAATTCAGTATCAGCCTACTCCGCCACCAGTTGCTCGAAAAGAATTAGTGGTTTATCCAAGAGTGAGTCTTGATAATTTACGTTGGTTAGAACGGCAAATGTCTCCGCCATCGCAACGCTTTCAATATAAGAGCAGAAGACCTAAACGACGTTAAACTGACTAGAAGGAGACGTTCTTCTTACATCTTTGACAAAAAAGACTTAAATGATTCTAAGATGTCACTGAACTTCGGTTGGCCTTTATAGTACAAGCCTTTCGTTTTCTCAAAGGACTGCTGATAAAGTTTTTGAGTTTCAGCATTTGAAATAATGAAAGCGTCATTCTTTGTTAAATTCTTTTCGTCAGCAGCCCGAAAACGAAGCTCTTTATGAGCGACATACTTTTCACTACCGATAAACTGCTGCACGCGCTCCAATTTCAATAATTGAAAGACATCGTAATAGTGCCTCATAAAGTTAATTGGCATCTGCCCGTTGTCTTGCTGCTGACGATATTTCGTTGAAATCGTCTGAAGTTTTTCAACAAACGTATATTCAGGAACATAGCATTTTACACCCACAGCCAGGTTATTAACTACATCCAGATTAACCTCAATAGCTTTATCCATAACCCAGCTGGAAATTGTAATCGCCTCATTTGGTGTAGTTTGGTCAAAACCTACCTCAAGTAAAATACCATCCTTTAAATCAGGAATTTTTCCAAACAAGTTAGGATAAATCAGACGAATGCCCGCATTGCGCATGTGCTGTCCGAGCTCGTTCGACACAGTCAAAAGGGCAATTTAAGTCAAAAAAATGTGTCGATTTCAGCGTAAATAGCTGAAATCTGGAAGGTGACCCCTGTTCTCAAAGGAGAGCAAACCATGATAAAAGGGAGTCACAATGAGTCAGATCAAAGAAAAGAAAAAGCGCGCAAGAAGATCGCCAGAAAAAATGGCGGAACTGGTTTTGGAAGCAGAACGAGTCGGACAAGGCGTCGTGTGTCGGCGAGAAAATATAGCACCGGCGCAGATGTCTCGATGGAAGCAAAAGTTTCTACAGGCCGGTATTGCGGGTCTCAAAGACCTAAAGCGCGGTCCAAAACAAAAAGCAGATCCAGTAGTGGAAAAGCTTCAAGCCGAAACCGAACGCCTCAAGGAAGCCCTTCTAGAGACAGCCATAGAGTTGCAGGCCTTAAAAAAAAGCGGCTATTAGGACTAGAGGGCCCCCTTTACAATCGCCACCTGACCAAGGCGCACCGCGAGGCTCTGGTGGAGTTTATCGATAAGGCTCGCAAGAGCGAGTCGCTCCTTGCTGTTTGCAAATACCTGCAACTAAATCCAAGAGCCTATTACCGTTGGAAACAAGATCCCGCCAAAGAAAATCATGGCGGGGGCGGTGGCAAAAATAAGATCACACCTCTTGAAGAAAAGCGAGTGATTGCTCTCGCGAAGAGGCGCCCCGATTGGCATTGCCGACGAATCGCTTATTATCTTGAAAAAACCGCGAAGGCTTTCGTCGGAAAAACCAAAGTAGCGGAGATCATGAAGTCACACGGGTTAAATCACCCCTTTGTACCAGAAAAGCCAAGGCCAGTAGTACCACCAGCAGATATGCTTTTGCACGAGCCCTGGCAGAAGAATTTACTGTGGGGTATGGATTGGACCTGGGTAACTGTGAAGGGGAAATTTATGTTTTGTCTGGTTCTTCTAGACTGGTATTCAAGAAAGATTTTATCTTGGGGTCTTTACCATCAGATCACCCAGATCCAAGTTGTTACTGTCGTCACCGAAGCCGTTGCCATCGAGAAAATTGACTTACTTCCGAGTGGTCACCTCAAGCCCTTTGTTGTCGCAGACCATGGCAGTGCCAATATTGCAGCCTATACAAAAACTAACATCGAGGTCCAAGGATTGAAGTTGTGGCTAAGCGGCATCGGTAGACCCACTGGCAACGCCAGAACTGAAAGAGTGATTGGAACATTGAAGCGCGAAGAAATAAATCTTCAAGAGCAGTATGCTGATGAAACGGAAGCAAGAGATCTTATCGGCAAAGCCATTAACGATTATAACTTCAACCGACCAAACCAAGGGAACGGAGGCTTTGCTCCAAATTCAGTTCATCATCAAGGACGGTATGAACTATTGAAGCGCAGAGAAAGAGCTAGACATAAAGCTCAAGAACTGAGAAGAAAACACTGGGAACAGGCAATGACATCTTCAACAGAGTCTTTGACTTAAATTCTCCTCTCGAGACTGTGTCACCCCTGCTCGGACAGAACACCACTCAGATGTTACAAGACCTAAGAGGCGAAACCCAAGGACTTCGTTTTTTTCATTTTTTAAATCCTGCTATTCCAAGCCGCGGGCAACCTCTGCCTCACTGGAACTTTGTTGTTGATACAGAAGAAGAAATTGACGCTAAAAAAATGGCAGCCTATGCATTTGCCCAGCAATTAACTATAAATGGATTTGTAAATTTAAAGCGATGCCATTTGAAAAGCTGTCAAAATTTCTTTATTGGTAGATCTAATACAAAATGGTGTTCGAAATCATGTGGCTCTTTCTACCGGGTAACAAAGAAGCGAAAAAAAGATAAAAATTAGTCATGAAGAACCATTATTCTAAAATGCGCATATCTCCGAGATAGTCTGCTAATGTGTCTTGTATTTCTAGTAGGCGATCCAGCTCGGTGCGCCCGAAATTGTCTTCAGATCTGTAAATTAATGATATCTGATTGGACATATTTGCATCAGTTATTCTTTCATCTGAGAATGATTGGCTAAAGTATTTGTCGACGATAGAGTTCGCAGAATCCCAAATAATGACATCAGCCTCATAATTAAAGTCTGGTGTGAGGGTTGGGCTACCGAATGCGTTTCTAGTCATATTACTGCTTCCAATGATCGCGAAGCAGGGAACTCCCTTAGATTGAGCTGACCTTCCCCCAATAAACCAAGCCACTTGAAAGTTCGTAAAAGCCTGATATAAACGCCCAAAAAACGGGCAGAAGAAGGTTTTTCGATGAAAAAGAGTAAGTTCACAGAAGAGCAGATTATTGAAATCTTGGGTCAGAGAAATGCGGGGAAGTCAGTGGAAGATCTTTGCCGCCAGCACAAGGTGTCAGATGCAACGTTCTATAAGTGGCAAAAGAAGTACGGCTCTATGAGCACGACCGAGGCCAAACGCCTCAAGGAGCTTGAACTAGAAAATGCCCGAATGAAGAAGCTTATTGCAAATCTGTCCTTGGACAACTTGATTCTGAAAGAGGCTCTGGGAAAAAAGTAGGAAGGCCCTCTGAGCGAAAGGTTCTTGCGCGCGCAGCGATTGAGAGCCATGGAATTACGGCACGGCGGGCCTGCAAGATATTTGAAATCAATCGATACACCTGGTGGTATCAGCAGAAGCCTGATCGCAATGCGGATCTTCGAGTGCGCATGAAGGAGCTAGCGGCCCAGCATCCCGCTTACGGTCATCCAATGCTGCACTACCTGGTCCGCAGGGAGAATGAGGCCCCGATCAACAAAAAGAGAACTGAGCGGATTTACAGAGAGGAAAAACTATCATTGCGGATAAAAAAGAAGCGTAAAAAACTTCGTCACTTACGACTGGCACTCCCGCAGGCCGAGGAGGCAGATTCAGTGTGGTCGATGGACTTTGTCCATGATCGCGCAGCAAACAATCAACAACTTAAGTTCCTAACGATGGTTGACCACTGTACGCGTGAGATGCCGGACCTAGTGGTCCGAAGTAGCTTTAAAGGTGTTGATGTGGCAGCGACGTTAGAACGCCTGAGAATGTTTGGCCGAAAGCCACAAACGCTGGTGGTCGATAATGGTCCTGAGTTTCGCTCTAGGAGCCTGCAGCGGTGGGCAACGTTAAATGGGGTCCGATTGCACTTTATTGAACCAGGAAAACCCCAGCAGAACGGATATATTGAATCTTTGAACGGCAAGTTCAGAGCAGAATGTTTGGATAGAAATCTATTCGACAATTTGGACTTGGCAAGGGTTCTGACGCAGAAGTGGAAAACGGAGTACGAGACCTACAGACCGCATTCGAGTCTTAACGGTCTTACACCTTCAGAGTATGCAAAAAGTAAAGGATCAACAAAGCAGGTAAATAGCGAACTCAAAACTGGCTAGGTCTTAGGGGGAAGGTCAGAATCACTCAAACAAAATTCCATGGGCTTCGTGGATTTTTTATAACCACGATGCTTCGTAGAGGAATGAGTGCCATTGACGTAATGGAAATCGTTTCACATCAAGATATAAAAACCACGATGTTTTATGTGGGATTGGCTGGAAGCGAACTTGAAGGAACGACCGAAACATTAGCAGACATCGGGCGAAGTCATGTTCCCGAAGTGGCAAATCTTGATGAAGAGCGAAAGAAGCGAGAAGAGAAAAAAGGTTCGTAAAATAAAAAAAGCTGACCTTTTGAGTCAGCTCTTTAAATTAAGCTATTTTAAAACTTATTTTTGAAGAGTAAGAACGGTTCCTTCAACAGCAGAGCCTGAAATAGTAACTATATCAGACAAATCTTTGGAAAGAACATATTTAGAAGTTCCGAAAGAAACGATTCTGCCTTTTACTGAGTAAGCTGAATACTCAGGCGGATTGCCAAATGATGTATTAGCATTATCCATTGCGACACCAGAATCAAAACTTACACAATGCTGTCTTTCACCTGCGGGTTGTCCAAAGCTACCATCAGATACAATCGTTCGGCAGTATGACTTGCCATCTAAAATTCCATTACCTGCGAAGGCAGAAGCGGAAATCAATAAAGCTCCAATAGTAATCATCATCTTTTTCATAGGGTTTCTCCTTGTTTAGTTATTAAACACATTTTTAAATTTAGGCTCAAAAACGGCTCTCACTAACCACGAGCAAGAATTTAACCGTCAATGAACTTACGAAATACCTATAATGCGAGAATCAGTCCATATTTTCTGCTTCGGGGCAGTTTTCACGAATTTCAACCATGTCAGCCCTGATTTGTGCTGGGGAAACAAGAGGATACATTAAAATCAGCTCATCAAAGGTTCGTTCCAAGCAATGTGTCTCATATTGAGACAAAAAATAGTGCCTATCCATCGTCCCTCCATAGATAAAAACCAAAATTCTTTTCTTTTTGAAACAGAATCCGAGCCAGAGTTTCAAGGTCAGCTTCCCAGCCATCAATTAAAAGCCTTCCTTCCTTTATATAGATGACCGAGCAATGAAGGGGGCTTGTTGGAGTGCCTTTGGCTGTGGCGACGACAACGAAAGCCATAGCACCCCACGATAGGGTTTCAACGAAGTCAGCCAGGGCGATGTCCTTCGTAAAGAAAAGTGCCGACTGAACATCGTTAAAGACGTCCGTTGTATTGAAAAACGATTTGAGATGGTCCCGACTGACAATCAGGTCATCGGGATTTTCTTGAAGAGTGTCTTTGAGTTCCAGCAAAACCTCACTTCGTTTCTTTCCTTCCAAGAGTCCCAAAAAATGAAGGCTGTTGAGTATAGCGATAGAAGCACAACCTGTATGCCGATGGTCCGAATCATTCCTAAGGATTTCGGTATAGGGTGGCTCAACATAGTCAATATCTGACATGCGAATGAACTTCATGACTCCCTCCCGACGGATTTAAGATTCTTAACGACCGAAGAATCAGATGAAAAAATGCTATGAATAGCATTTGCGATGTCTGATTTTAGAAATGCTGAAAGTTCAGTTTTTGCTTTGCCAGAAAATTCAAAAGCCGTCCTCATGTGGCTTTGCCATTGTTCGGCATTGAAACCGAGATTGATTGAGTTATTTTTCATATAGTCCTCCTGCGATAAGTTTTTTAAGTTGAGATGGAAACCGAATCTGTTTTTGAACCAGACCGAATAAAATTTCTTTGAGCTTTTCTTCATTGATTTCTTTTTTGAGGATATCGGTCAGCTCTTCATTTTTGTCAGCATAGTGAAGCCGAAATTCCACCCGAAAAAGATTTTCAAAATCGTCAGTGTGTTTCTGTTTAAACGTAAGCTGCGTATTTCGGTTAAGGCGGCCACCTATTTCGGTTCATGACGGCCGGGGGGTAGCGACAGAACCAGCCTAATCATCGGAGCGTAGCGACGCTTACCAGCTCTCGGTTAGCCCCTATCGGGGCGAGGAGTGCAACATAAGGACTCATTATCGGGGAGTTTGAGCGTAGTTCCCTTGGGAGCATAGACATTGGGTTTCAGGAAACCCTCTTTTATATGTCTTAGACTTAGGGAAATTCGCTAGCCGGCCTATCTTTGTCACTCTGAAAACTAAATGAACAACAGCGGGTCTTGAAGGGCTGCGTAGGGAATCTTTAAGGCACAGTCCTCCCCGGGCCTCTTTCCACAGGCCCCCCCCACTATAGACTATAGATAAGACGGCAAATCCCAGCTTTTTCTGTACAAACACAAACCAACTTCAATTCAAAGTGGCCTGAAACTTGGACTCATCGGAGCTTTTGATGACGCCTATGTTACTGCATGCTGCATGGCAGAAGCAAAGGTCGAAGGCCAGGGAGAGCAGAATATTGATCGGCTAAATCAAACCCTTATCCGCAGGTCCGAGCAGAGCCAGAGAGAATTGGAAAACGAAAATAGATTGATCTCAATGGCTACAGATATGAAGCTACTTCAAGGCACAGGGACCTTCGGCAAATTAAGAAAGTACATACATGT
Organism: Bdellovibrio sp. HAGR004; assembly: GCF_055397015.1. NCBI lineage: Bacteria > Pseudomonadati > Bdellovibrionota > Bdellovibrionia > Bdellovibrionales > Pseudobdellovibrionaceae > Bdellovibrio > Bdellovibrio sp. HAGR004. The sequence continues at coordinate 1,642,789 of NZ_AP029176.1, forward strand.
TCTAAGTGAATCTGGAAAAAGTATCTATTCGACGACACCTTTAAATTTCGTCATTTGCAGCAAAAGTATTGGCGGCCGAACTCTGCAGATTGGGGACTATTCTCGCACATACGCATCCACTGCTGAGTGTGAAGTAAATTTGGAAAAGTTGATGTATGTTTCCAGAAGGGAGCCTAGTCAGATTTTGGTGGGGACAATAAACGGAGAGCCTCAAATCATCTCGATCAAGACTAGCGCAGAACTCAATAATTAACAGAATTCCGACCTTCTTTTCAAACGAAAGACCTCATGCGAGGGCAAGGCCATGTAGAACCTTGCCCTCAATTTCGGCAAACTCTCTTCTTGACATTTGTTCCTCAACAAGCTATCTCGGTCCTACTTAAAAATCCGGGGGCCTTATTTTAATTCCATTTTTCCTTTTAATTTTGTCTTCTTTGGCTCTTTTCGGTTGCGCCCTAAAACCAACACAAGTTGACTCCGCAAAAAAGGCGTCACCTCTTGCTCTTTCCTGCCACGATGAGGACGCACGCCAGAACTTGACAAAAAGCTGCGACGGCTTTCCTCACGGCAGCGTAATCAGCGGTTACCTTCAACCGACCTCACCCAAAGAGGTCCCCTGTACTCCTGCAATCAAAACATGCCTGAACGGCGTTTGGAGTGGGCCACAAGTCTTCCCGAGCTGCTCTGAGCTTTAGTGACGTGGTCGCTTATTGAAGCGAAGTTTCCAAGGCCTTGCAAACAACCGCCCTTTTAATATTTCCATTCCGCAACAATGCCGACCAGCTACTTAATAGTGAAAGAAAAACCACAATTTGATCTGGATGTGCAGGTTAACTTATCTGAGTTCGGTGTTTTCGACACCACGTTGAAGTAGTAGATCTTCCCTGGTGCAAGCCTGCAATAGACAGAAGGATTTGCCTCGGGATAGTTAACAGCGTACCGCACCGTAGAGACTTCAATTGAAGAGGAGACACACCCCGAAGGTTTATTGGCCACACTCACGTCCCCCGGAACCTCAGAAATGACCACCATTTTCGTCATCGGAGAGCTTGAGACTCGAGTTCCTACTCCCGAACCCACCTTTTGTCCACTTGCTGGGGTCGCAAACCTGAAAGCATAAACGGTCTCTGGATTTGGAGTGTAGGTGGTTTTCACAAAGACTTTATTGGGTACGTTCGTATTTACACAGATAAGATGGCCTTTTGAAACACAAGAACTTCCCAATGGATCCGGCTGAGGGGCGGGGGAAGCAACAGGAGGAGGTGGAGGATTTGATGGAACCCCTACGTCGCCTGCATGACAATTTTCCCTGCCGGGTCTGACAATGTGTATCGCCATAGATCCGTGATCTACTCCCCCTGAGTCTTTAACAACCAACTTGTAAGATCCCGGAACATAGACTGAACTGTTCCTCAGGCCTACTTTATATGTCCAAATTTGTTTGGCACTATCATAGTTCCAAGAACTTCCAGGAAATGAGAATTTTTCCGCAGAATCGCAGGAGTAGGATTCGCCGTATCGTGAGGGAGTCGTTAGCGCAAACTCTTGACAAAGAAGAATGTTACTCGAAGCGTTTTTAATTTCGTATTCTAAGGAAGCATCAGAAAGTGAGCAGTCCACGCCCGCGCTGGCGGAAGATTTTCCAACTACTCTAAGAGAATCTGAATCCGAACCAAGGGGAGTTTGCTCGGATCCCCCTCCAGTCTCTTGAGAGTCATCAGAAGACGACACCAAGGTTTGGCCTGTAGAGAAGGAACTACTACAATTTTGAAAAAGCAGAGCCATGACGACAGTGCATATTAATATCACGCCCCCCCGGCCAATGGTTGCTATTGACTTCATTGCAGCTCCTCTCAACATTGAAAAATTTTACATTAGAAGACAGGAAAAACCCTCTTTTATTATTCTTGGTTTCGCGGAAATCCATGTGGACCATTCTCGATAACAAAAATATAGCGTTTTGAGACAACGACGACCCACCAACATCAAAACTGCCCAATATCGTCACTTTGTCTAAATCTCTACAGTGGAAAATAAAGAGCAAATCGATGATACTCCTGGCCAACCTAAAAGATAGGATGGCTATGAAAGCACTCAACGAAATAAAAATACACATTGCTACGATCCTCCTGGGTTGCGCCTTTCTTCTCCCATCCTATGAGGCCTCGGCCAATGACACCTATACCGGTCGTGTTGTGTTCAAAACTCCCTCAAAAGCGGGCGTTCTATTGACAGTAAATAAAGAGGTGGAGGGGCGATTGATTCTTCAACGCAATAATAAAACAATCCTTCATCTTCCGGTTGAGTTTAGCGAACTTGGTGTTGGTCTCACCGCTGGCTTAAAGTTTTCTGGGGAGTCCTATTCGATTTTGGAAGTGAAAGGTCTGCATGGAGATCTGCGCATCAGTGACTTTTTCAGTACGTTTAAAGGCACTAATTTAGGAGCCACATTCACCGTGCCCGGCCCTTGCTGTCTAAATATAAATAAAGAGCACACGGTGCTAGAGAACGACAAGGGAATTCAGTTCAAAGGACAAGGTCAAAGTGCCGGCTGGATGGTTGAGCTATCCAAAGTTCTGTTGAAGCTGAGTCCCTCTGAGAAATATGGAAATAGAATTAAAGTAGCCGATCGTTCTCTTGCAGAACTGCCTGAGCTGAAATATCAGGACGAGGGCCGAAGAGAACTTCTCTCGCTGGAGTGCAAAGACACCCAGGGCGAGGTAACATACTACATCAAACAGAATCAATTCAATGAATTGGATGTTAAGAGCATAGGCAACGGTTTTTTGGGATTGCTGTCCTCTAGTAGCTCTCATCCCCTCCAGACTTCAATTTCTAAAAGCACGTTGCATCTCTATCCAGAAAAAGTATCTGGAAAGGTTAAGGGGCTGCGCTTCGACGTGGATCTTGAGTCCGAGGGCCTCAATGATAAACCCGACTTCTGGGGAAGAAAGTATACCTATCAGGGGCTGGTCATAAGTGCGGATTCTGCGGCAAATTTGACTTGCCTGTCTCAGAGCTCTTTGAAGCAAAATCCTGAGAAATTCAATCTGTACTACCAAAGCTTGTGGGAATGATTTAAATGACCAAACAAATCTTGATGTTCATTATCAGGCTTGCGCTTCTGACTATCGCAGGCCTCGTTATTGTTCCGATGCCGGTAAGGGCATATAGCTTTGACTACACAAGAGCGCCCATCTATCAGTTTCCTCCGCTATCTCAAGACCAAACAAAGCATGATGCCACTAGGGAGTTAATGGATTTTTTAACTCAGGAGTACAAGGCAGTCATCGGCCGAACGCACTACAAGGCTGAATTCGAATGGCTGTTTGACTGGAACATGAGTCCTATTGGCGCTGGATCGAATTACTATGACGGTGTCTTTTCGATAATGCTTTGGGGAGGACTGGTCCGGGCCGAAGGGGCCAGCTTCCAAGTCATTGCTCTAACTCTATGCCATGAGTTTGGACACTATCTTGGTGGGCGACCAAAAGCGCGGATTCTGGATAAGATCAACGGCGACTGGTCCAGCAGCGAGGGACAGTCTGATTGGTTCTCCGCCACCCAATGCTTACCTAAAGTCTATGACCACTTTGCAAGCCGCAATCCCGATCTGTTAGTAATTGAATACCCCCAAGAGACGACTTCTTTTTGTGCTCAAAAGAACAATCCCAGGCGCTGTCAGTGGATCATGTCTGCTGGCATCAATTTCGCCGAACTTGTTCACTACTATCACGATAGACAAGCTGAACGGGTTTCTATCATCAAGCAAGCCCCAGAGGCCCCCGATGAAACCCTTCACACTGCTTACCCTTCGACGCAATGTCGTCTAGACACCTATCGACAAGGGGCCCTTTGCGCAAGCACTAAACGCCCCTTGAGACATCTATCCAACGATGCAAATTGTTTACGTCCACGATGCTGGTTTAATCCAAATGATATCAAGCACAACTAATAAGGAACTCCCTGGGAGCTGAATTAGCGACTGGGAATTGAGATTCTTTGGGGATCTATAGAAATAGAGGGTATTCCGGGTTTTTTGTGGGTAGCGCAGGGCGCATGAGTTGAGGTTGCCCGACTTTTCGGCTTTCAAGTTTACTATGAAAGCTTCATCCGATTTACAGCAGCATTACAGTCTCTTGCTTGGTCTTATCCCGCCGTGGGCGGTCGTCGATGTCGATCTCAACATGGCAGGGAGGCGCGTGGAGATCGAAGTCCAATGGCCTTCCGGGCATCAAGTGGAGTGCGCGGAGTGCAGTCGCTCTTGCTCGATCAAGGACCACCGCGAGGAACGCCGCTGGCGCCATCTGGATACGATGCAATTCCAGACGATCATCAAGTCGCGCATCCCCAGGAGCGCATGCCCCGAGCACGGCGTGAAGACGATCAACGTGCCGTGGGCGGGACCGAACGCTCGATTTACGCTTCTCTTCGAGCGTTTGGCGATCGACGTCATGATCGCCGCCAAGAGCATCAAGGAAGCGGCCAAGCTCCTTACCAGCTCTCGGTTAGCCCCTATCGGGGCGAGGAGTGCAACATAAGGACTCATTATCGGGGAGTTTGACCCGGATAGCCCAGAGCTGACCTAACTAGTTTTGCCCGGTCAGGTCAATCAACCTAGGCTTTCAGTGCCTCAATACACATATTAAGAACGTGGTCAGCGATCTTAAATGCAGCCTTGGCTTTAGCGACAGTCATCGGCTTCCGCTCAGCATCTGGATATCGGTAAATCACCGCATAGATTGTCAGCGTTTTAGCCTTTGAAATATTTTTGGCTAATTTGGCATCTACAGAGTTAACCAGATCAAGTAGTTCAGTCATGTTGTGAGTTTTATGAAATCTGATCTTTTTAAAGGCAAGGTAGCCTTTAACGGCTTTTTCAGCACATTGCTGGGAATGAAAAGCGGAAATGTTTTTATAGCTAGATGACAGCTCTAAAGAGGCTTTTGCCATATTCAGATCGTTGCGAGCATACTTAAACCACTGCTGAACTATCTTAGGTGTTGTTACCGTCATAGTTCTATTTCTTTCCCCGTGTTTAACGCAGTTTCAGGAATTGAACTGAACTCATCCTTCCAGTCTTCGAACTCTTTCTCAGAGTAAATAAAGATGTCAGCAGGAACATTATGTTTTTTATAGATAAGTTCTCTAGCCTTACTCATCTCGTCAATTGAGGACTTCTTAGCGTTAGGCACAACCATCACAAAATCATAATCACTGTCAGCTCTAGCAGTTCCATTGGCACGCGAGCCAAACAAAAAAAGACGCGAAGGATGGTATTCATCCTTCAACGTTTCTTTGATTTGATTGATTAGTTCGTTCTGGTTTACTTTAGTCACAAATACCTATTTGATTTCAACCCAAGTTTTCAATTCTTTCGACGATTTAAGCGCAGAAAGAGCAGATGGATCAAGTTGTAATTCGTTGACGGCCAATGAAAGCTTTTCGACATTCCATTTCGTGCCTTGGTATTGCCCATGGGCAAATTGTACCACGCCGTTATTTTCGCCTAGATTGAAAACATATTCTGGATTTTGCATCGTCATTGCTTCCATACCTGGACGAAGTCCACCTCCGCCACCAGCGTGTGCGAAGAACGGAGCCAAGACAGTAAGGATAATTAAAGTGAATTTCATTGTTGTACCTCCTTGTTGGCATTCGTGCCATTCAGGGCATGAGTGTAAATCTGAGACCAAGAAATCATGATGTCGCCAGTTACTTGTTCTGACTTAGATCTGAATTCTTTCAAAAGAGAGTCCAATTTCCCAATGAATTCCGTTTCAAGCTCTTTTGTTGTCGCAATAGTAAATGTCTCGTACCAGCATTGACCGTTGTCAGTAATTCGTGTGCTGATATTCGCGTTGAGGGTCATGAATTCTGCTGTATTTAAGAATTCGTCAAAATACGCCTTGAATTTTGCGTAATTTTCTTTCGCAGAAAGGCCCCCGTTGGGCAAACGTGCCCAATAGCCTGACTCGATGAGTAGGTCCTGATATTCAAAAGCTTGTTCAACATTAACTCCAACCTTTTCTGCCATCCAGCGAACATCTGCTGAAAAGTCCGACAAAAAGGGTAGGAGGTAAAAGCGAAGGAACTTGTAGTCCTTCCTGAACTTGAGCTTTAGAGCTTCGTCATTTGTTATGACTTGCGTTTGAATCTCCAAAGTATCCCCCAGTTAAATTAACTCTCTCAAAATTTTAGTTTGCTTCTTGGCCTTAGCGCCAAGGTGAGCAACTGCGAAGCCATCAATATATTCAACGATGGCTTCGCGCTCTGTCTTATCGAAAGATTTAACCAATCTTTCGAAGGTATCTCCCGCACTCTTCTTTTCTTCAAGATCCAAATTGTTGAGGCGAGCAACTTCTTTGTTAATGATTGCTTCAACGTCGATATTCAGAGTTTTCAAGATTTCGATAAAGAGTTCAGAGCGCACGTCGCCCTTGCCACGGAAAAAGTGATTCACGTGGCTTGCGGGAACTCCTACTTCATCGGCAATTGCAGCTTGGCTTACGCCAGAGTGCTTTGCAAGCAGGGCGATCTTTTCTGCAAGGCTGAGCGTTTTTCTCATAATTTGTTCGTTTGATTACTTTTTAAGCACATAAGTTTCAAGTTAAAAACATATAATTCTATAAGCAAACATAGAATTTCATGAATACGTATAGCGTAACTATCTGTAATTATTTTGAAAAATATATTTACAAAGATTTTAACGCTGGGTATTTCAGACTCCAGAAAAGAAAAAGCCCATCCTTGAAGGCTTCCACGGCAATGGAAGACAAGGACAGGCAAGGCGCCACGTGAATGGCTAAGGCGGTTCTTAGCACGCTTTGCAGTCTCTCTTCAAGGGATGGGTTCGTAAACAAACCAAAATACCCACTACGAGGAGGGGACGATGCTATTTGCAATCGCCAAGGGCCGTGCTTTGCCCAAAACTAAAATCTCAGGACTTAAAATCCTGGCCGCTACCATTATCGCGAGCCAAGTTGGCTGCGGGGACATTCAAAAAGAAGCCACTATGCAGACTGCGCCGGTGGTTGAAAAATCGACGCGCAGCCAAGGCAATGGAGATGCCAAGTTCAGTTTGCAGGAGCTAGATATCCCGCACCAGTACCAAATTATGGTGTCATGGCCTACTGAAGTAACAAAAGTTGTTATCGAGGATTCTGGAAAACGAATTTTTGAAACAGACTCTGTTCGTCAGTACACGCATCCCATCAAGGACAATACAAAATATGGGTATTCCGAGTTTTTTGTGGGTAGCCCGGCGCGCACGAATTGAATTCGCTTAATTTATGAGCTTCGATTTTCGGATGAGAAATCCATCCGATTCACACCAGTTGTTCGAGCAGCTTCTCGGTCTTGTGCCGCCGTGGTCAGTCACTAACGTCAACCTTGATACCGTAAATCGTCTCGTCGAGGTTGATGTCGAGTGGTCGAAAGGCCACGAGCCGGAGTGCCCCGAGTGCGGGCGATCGTGTTCGATCAAAGATCACCGCGAGGAGCGCAGGTGGCGGCATTTGGACACGATGCAATTTCAAACGATCATTCGCTCACGTGTACCAAGATCAGATTGCAAGGAGCATGGGGCGAAGACAATCAACGTCCCATGGGCTGGTCCGAACTCTCGCTTCACTCTGCTTTTTGAGAGGCTCGCGATTGACGTCATGATTGCCGCCAAGAGCCTCAAAGAGGCGGCAAGGCTTTTAGGGCTTTCGTGGGACCAGGTCCATCACATCCAAAAGCGCGCGGTCGAACGCGGTCTTGAGCGTCGCAAGCTTGATGAGATCAAACACGTCGGTATCGATGAGAAAAGTTTTTTGAAAGGTCACAAGTACGCCTCACTGATGACCGACATCGGTGGTGCACGCGTTCTAGATGTCGTCGAAGGCAGAACACTTGAGGCCACAGACTCACTCTGGCAGAAGCTTCCAGAGGAGACGAGATCCGGCATCGATGCTGTTGCGATGGATATGTGGGACGCCTTCATCACGTCAACAAAGACGAATGCGCCCCAAGCCGACATCGTGCACGACAAGTTCCACATCTCAAAATACTTGGGCGATGCGGTCGACAAAGTGAGGCGCCAAGAGCATCGGGCGTTTATGAAAGACGATGTCGAGACACTCAAAGGTGCGAAATATCTGTTTCTGAAAAACCCCGAGAACATGAGCGATGCCGAGACCTCTCGGTTCAACGAGCTTCGCATGGATAAACTTAAATCAGGGCGAGCGTGGTCGATGAAGGAGATGTTCTCGGAGTTTTGGAGCTACACGTATCAAGCTTCGGCGAGAAAGTTCTTCGACCGATGGTATTGGTGGGCGACGCACTCCAGGCTTAAACCGATGAGCGACGTCGCCAAGCTCATGCGCCGGCATCTCGACAACATCTTGACCTACTTACGCCACCACATCACCAACGCGATGATGGAGGGGTTCAACTCGAAGATCCAATCCATCAAAGCCAATGCTCGTGGCTTCAGAAACTTTGCCAACTACCGAATCGCGATCTTGTTCTACTGCGGAAAACTTGAACTCTACCCGGCGTAAGGGCACAAGAACCTCGGAAGAACCCAAAATATAATTTCCGTGTTTTTTCATACGATGGCGAAAAGCCAGTATTGATCGGTGAGTATGTGGGACTTACTCCTCGGGACTATTCCATTGAGGCATCGACAGAGCTTAAACAGGATTTAAGCATCGACGCTTCTAGAGTATTTTTCAGTAACGAATCTAAAATTCAGACGAATGGTTTTAAGCTCACAGTAAAAGCAGACAAGTTTTATTCCGACAATGTAGAGATCTATTCGTTTCTGGCTGGGGCAAAAGCTCCTCTCGAGACTGATGGTATTTCCGGAGGAGTCGTAGACATTAAAGCAAAAGTAGCCGTGGGCCACTTGCGCGTAAATTTGCGCGGTCAAAATGGTGGCGACGGCCTTGATGGAAAGCCCTGGGATATTCGAGCGGCAACGGGCGGTGCTGGACGCGGTGGTGCCCATGATTGTGCGCGAGCTAGCGTGGGAGGCATCGGAATTGGCGGGCCTCTGAAATGCTGGTGTACGCGTAATCCAGATAACGGTGGCGCTGGTGCAGCTGGTGTTAAAGGACGTGATGGCAGTAGAGCAGGACGAGGCGGAAACTCAGGTGCTTTGTTAGTTGAGATACAAGAAAAAACTGAATTCGTAGTTGAGCCATTTCAAACAGGCGGACTTGCGGGAGTTCCAGGTAAAGGTGGTCCGGGTCAGTTGGGGGGATTAGGTGGCCCTGGTGGTGATCCAAGTTCTTCAGAATGCTCAGGCTCCAGCCCCGGTCCTGAAGGTAAGACTGGCGATAAAGGAATAGATGGCGCCAATGCGCTTGATGGAAATGTGGAATCTCTTTGTATCTCCATCGGTCAAGGAGAAGGAAAATGCCAGGCAAAATAATCAAAGCTTTAAAGTTTTTAGCAGTGGTGAGCCTTTGGCTCTCCGCTCTGAGCATGACTGTTGGATGTGCGACTTCGACCAGAAACAAAGTTTTACGGGATATGGCATTTGGTGCGGCAGCGGGTGCTCTAATTGCTCAAACTAAAAGTGATTATCGCATGACCTACACTGCCATGTATGCGGGGGCAGGGGCGGCCATTGCTGGAGCCGTGAGTACATATATGAATGTTTCAAAAGATGAAGAGCTGCAAATGGAAAATCAGCAACTAAAAACGAAACTCGATCACTTCCAAAAACAGTTGCAACCCCAACTAGTCCAGCAGGGGAACTCGCTGTTTTCGTCTCCTATTCCAAAAGAAGTTTCTGGGTTGGTCGAACCCGGGCAGTGGAAGCGATACAAGCTAGATCAATGGGTGCAAGATCCGAATCAGTCTAACACTTGGTATCGCCAAGTTGAGATGTTCGAAATCATTCCCCCAGTAAGCAAATAGAAGAGGAGCAAATATGAAACGCCTTAAGTACTTTTATTACCTCGCCTGCTCAACACTAATAATTTTTCTAAGTCATCCGGCAGTCGCCTCTCGTCTTGAGGAGGCTGCGCAAAGAGGACAAAGCATTGTTATCTCAGTCGGACAAGTGACGGCGGTCATCGGCATTGTCTTGGGTGGCATAGCTATGTCCATTGGAATGGCAAATCTCGGTCGAATGGTTCTTATGAGTGGTGTGATTGGTGCGGCAGCGACATTCGGAGGACCGGCGATCATTGACATGCTGAAAGAGGTGTTTCGATGAGAGAGCGCAAGACCTCACGAGTCCTCAATGATGAATCTTATTTCTTGGGGCTTTCCTATAACGATATTTCGGGCGCTGGGATTCTTTTGTTGGCTCTTTTGCTGGTCAGTAAAGCTCTTGGAGTTAAGTCGATGTTGTGGGCTTTGATGCTAACGATTTCCGTTTTGGTGATGTTGATCCCGGTTCGCCTCAGATTTCGTCGCAAAATTCTGCGCGACGCTCTCAAGTACGTATTAACGAATGGAGTAAATCATGTTTCAAAAAATCGTCGAAACAAGTCATCTTAAAGATCTGACGATTCATACTCTGGATAATGGCGCATTGATTGCGGGCTTTGAGGTGGATCTCTTTGATGAGGAGGTCTATGGCTTGGATAAATCCGAGGCTATGCTGCAAAGTATTTTGCGAGATTTACCTGAAGGCCGAATTCTTCGAGTTTACTTAAAATCCGAATACACTGTGGATTCTAAGAACGAGCACTCGCGCAGTGAAGCTTTAAGATCCATTGGTTTTATTCAAAATCGTGCCTATGTGTTTTTAGAGAAACCGGCAAAAACGGACCTCTCACTATTGTTTAAGAAAAAGGGGCCGACCGAAAGCTCGGTTTTGACGGATTTCCAAATTCTGAAATCACATGGCGTTCAGGTTAGATCGCTTTCTCAAATCGAAATTGAGTCTATCCTGCCAAAGATCGGCGATGAAGTGGATCATTCGTTTCAGACCTTAGATCTTGGCAGTGAGGCTGTTAGTGTTTTGAGGCTAGTGAAACAGTCTGCCTTTGGGATGGATCTTTCGACTCTTTCACACATTAAAGACGGCCTTGCTCTGCCTTACACAATTTGTTGCACGATAGAGGCAGTTCCCCAAAGCACAGCGGAAACGTTTCTGCGTAGACGATCAAAACAGAATTCTGTCGGCAACGATTTGCAAGAGGCTCGGAAGTATGAAGAAGCTCAATCTGACTTAGAAGATATTAGTCTAAATGGTTCGAAGCTCTTTAGATTCGAATGGCAATGTTTGGTAGCTCGTAATTCTGAAGACTATTTACGCGCAGATCGCGAAGAGCTTAAGCGAAGACTAGAACCATTGGGCGAAATCTATATTGAAAGCGTTGGAGCTTTGGAAAGTTTCAAAAGCTTTTATCCGGGCACGAGTCCGCATTTCAGCATTTTAGAAAAGGACTCAGTGCTTGTAACTTATATGCCCCTAATCAGTCGTGGGGATTCATTGTCGCAGATGAGGATCAGTAAGAAATCGCTGGCACTTCACCGAAAGGATGAGTCACTGACCTATCTCGATGTCTTTGATCCAACTTACGAGTCTTTTTCTTGGTGCATTTTTGGGAGACCTGGGACCGGCAAATCGGTGCTAACCAATGCTCTGAATCGCGCTTTGATTTATGACCCTAGTATCAAAGTCATAAAAATTGACGTTGGAGGCAGTCATTCCCGCGAGACTGAAATGCTTGGCGGTATTGAGAAAACACTCCTATTGAATGAACCAACAGGTATCAATCCATTTGATGTGATCAAAGAACTAGGGCCGACAAAAGAAGCTATTCAGATTATGGCTGGTTTTCTGGAGGTTCTCATTCTTGAAGAAGGGGAAACCAAACTATCGAAGACCATGAAGTCAGATTTGGAGAGATTTATTAGTCTGTATGCAGAGAGCGACAGGAGTGATTACTCATTGCAAGACTTTGTCAGCCAAATGCAGGAACTGCCGAGGAGAGAGTTGTTCAGTCGTTGGGTCGGTTCGGGGGTATATGGCAATGCGTTTGCCACTTCTAATCATAAGGTCGTTAATGACTGGATGGATTCCAAGTTATTGTATTTCAATTTTTCAAAAATTAGCCAGGCTCTTGACCCAGATTATGCTCAAGGGGGACTCGCCGCAGTTATGGCGCAGTTCAATCTTGAAATGCTTAAAACATCAGAACGTAAAAAGCGGATCGTCTTCATTGCGGATGAGACGCCATTCTTTATTAAAAAGTGTTTTTCATTCTTCAATCTCTCTATTGCTAACGTTCGCAAGGAAGGACACGGATTTATCACAGTTGCGCAGAAATCCGCTCACGTCGTCGTTGATGGTGACACTGGGATTCTTGATAACTCACCTAATAAGATTTTCTTTTCCTTAGATGGCGATGAGGAATCGTTTATTGCTAGAACCCAACTGACTTCAGAGAGCGTTGAAAAAATCAAATCACTGCGTCGTCAACAAGGGGAGTTCTCAGAGGCTCTATTTAAAGACTTCCATGGCGAAAGAGTGGTCAAAATCAGGCTGAGTGCAGAGGAATATTGGTCTTATACATCGAAAGATGAAGACAGACGAAAATACCAGGAGCTTAGAAAGGCTTGTCCCAGTCTTCGTCTTGAGGAGATCGTAAGATGCCTTTCTTTGTGATTGTATTCTTATTTTCGTCAACGAGTTTTGCATTCTTAGATTTTCTTGGAGAGCAAGCTAAGAAGGCCACTGAAGTTGCCGCCTATGCAGATGCTGTATCTGAATTGTCGCAAGAATTGGCTCCTGATGAAGACATTAAAACCGGAGCAAAAGATATTCAGAGAAGGTCTGAAGCAGTCCGTAAGGAAAGTGCAAACCTTCGCTATGTCAGTCGAAGTACACAATCAGTCTTAAATGGACCTGATTGGTCGTCCAGACGTCTCGAATCCAATATCCGCAGCACGACTGATTATATTCGCAGATTTAAGCGTCTGATCGGGCGCATCGCCATTCTCGGGAATGAAGGCGCAATCGCCCTCAACACAACTGAGACCAATGTAGCTTTGAATGAAGTGCAAAGAAACCAGCAGACTCTCATTTTGCAGAATGAAGATGCGAGGCTTCGCCAATTAGAAAAGGAAAGTGAAGATTCACGTCAATGGGCGGAGTTTTCTGATCGGCAACGCCGTATTCGTAAAAGTGAGACCGTAAATGGAAAACTTTAGCGAGTTACATAATATTTGCGTGAAGGTGTTTGATTCGGTCGCGCGCACTACCACGGTTTTCATTTTACCGTTGTTCCTGGGGAAGGTGGTTTTTTCGAATATCATGGGAGATGGATCAAAGGCATTTACCGCGCTAAAGGGAGCCTTGATCTACTTTGCTCTGGTTGCTGCATTTCCTCTTATCGTGGAAGTTCTATTTTCTATTCCTGAAGCGTATCTTCCGAAATTCGATTCGATGGTATCTTTCACCGGGGGCGCTCCTGGATGGGAACTCAGTTCCATTCCTTTTAGCTTGGATCGGATTATCGAGGTGATTCTCGCCGGACTGTATTGGGTTGTTTATTATCTCCATGTGTTTTTCATGCTTTTGATGTGCTCAATGGCGCCGATTGTATTTTTGCTAAGTGCGCTTCTTGGTGTGGGACTTGGGCTTGAAATCTTTATGGGGCTTCTTATCGTCGGCAGTTCATGGCCCATCATTTGGTATGGATTTGATCAGGTTCATGCAAGTCTGGTCAATGCGCAAACTGATGCATTCGGAGCGAAATGCCTCGAACTCTTAATCACACTTTTTAAAGGACTCGCACCAGTTAGTTTTGCAAGTCTCGCGGTCAAAAGTCCGGCAGGCAGAGCGATTAGTCAGGCTGCAAGCGGTGCCATCACAATAGCTAAGTGGACAGGGGGCGCCGCTCTCGGCGGGGCATCCTCGGTCCTTCCGATGAATAGGTCCTCAAAATCATCTTATTTTGAAAGAAGTCGCGCGAGCAATAATAAAAACTTCACAGAACAAGGCTGGACCGGTGGAAGCAAAGCAGATCGTCTTCGCAAGGCTCGTCATCAATTTGAAAAGAAAGGACTAAAACGACATGAAAATCCACAGTCGCGAAATCTTCAAGCGTAATTCGCAATTTATTTTGTTTATCGCTACATCAGTACTTTGTCTGATCTCGGTTGCAGTGAACTTAAGAGTTTTATCTAAATCGAGTCGCCCGATGATTATCGGAATTGATGGCAATGGAACTCGAATAGTCACAGACCAAGCAGATCCTATCTATAAAACTGAAGCTGTGACGTTTATCCAAAAGTTCCTTTTCAACGTTTACAACTTTGATTCTGAGAACTTTATGAAACGAATCGGTTTAACAACCACAATGATGAGTGAAGATCTTTGGAAGACTAAAAGAGCTGAAATATTAGATCTTAAAAACAAAGTGGAGCGCGATAGCATCCGTATCAGTGGTCAGATTCAAAAGATGACCCTTGATGATTCTGGCGTTTATCACGGTTTGGTTCTGGTAAAGGAACGATCACGTATGAACGAGCAAGATCATCTTATCGGAGTCTCCATAAAACTTAAAACAGTTTCGCGGACTCAGGATAACCCATACGGTTTGGAGGTGGATTCTTATGAAGAAGCTCCTATTCGTAACTAACTTATTGTTCGTCGTACAATCACTGGCACAAGTTGAGCGCATTCAGTCCACAAGATTTGATCGTAGCCAAGTCATGAGAATTTACCTGGCGCCGGGATTGGGCTCTCTAGTGTTATTCCCGTGTGCTCTAGTGGAGGTTTTCGTGGGTCGTGGTGAAGACTTAAAGGCCCAGATTTCCCCAAGTGATAAAAAGACCCTCTTTCTGAATTTAAAGCTCAACTCATCACTTCCAACAAACATGATTGCCAAGTGCGAGCCAGAAAGAAACGTTTTTGTTTTCGATGTGATTCCTTCAAAGAGTCAGCATCAAGACCTAGTGGATATACGAAATGTATTTGGTCGACCGTCGATGGTGGGCAGCAAGCCAAATGAAGTATCTCAAAATATGCAAACAAAAGGACGCGTCATTCTGAAAAGCCCCGTTCTTGTCGATAAAGGGAGTTCAAAATGATCTATTTTTTTCTAGTATCTTTGGGGTTCGCAGCGGAGCTTCCCGGCGAAGAGGTCTTTGTTGCTCCAATAGTTGGAGAAAGTAAACCTTCTCCGGTCCCTGCACAAACTTCAAATAAAGGACGAGGGGTGAGTCGAAAGCCTCAGTTAGTGAAGAGCAACCTTCCGTCTGAGTATCTGGCCAATTTGGCAAGGCAATCAACCGCGTCGGAATTGGTTGTTCCAATTAAAGGATCAGTTGGAGTCTTTAGAGTGCTGAAGGTTGGCGATAGTTTTGATCTTTATGTAGATCATTCAGTGATTGCCTTCCCAGATGAAAAGGCACCAGTGGTGGCTCAATCGCAATCGGGATCTACCCGCGGGCTTAGATTTATTGGTGAATCTTATCTAGAGCCCAATAGTCGAAGAATATTTATTAACTTCAATCGTGTCGTCCAGGGGGATCACATCTTCTCACTAAAAGGTGTCGGAGTTGCAAGCAACGGTCAACCTGGACTAGGTGGCGAGTATCACTCTCGCGAAGCAGATTATTTCACAGGCGACTTCATTGCGAGTTTCACAGCAGGTTACTTCGATGGATTGGTTCCAAGGAAAACGAACGTCTTTGGCCAAGTAGTTGAGGATTCATCTGTTGATACAGCAGTGAAGAAAGGGCTTTCTAGTGGCGCTTTAAGCACTGCCGATAGATTTCGTGAAAAACTAAAGAAGGTCCCGGAGTTCTCAGAGATCAAAGGTCCTTTTAATTTGAAGATACTAATTTTGGATCAAGCAAAATCAATTAACTAAATTGGTTCTTCCGAGGTTCTTGTGCCCTTACGCCGGGTAGAGTTCAAGTTTTCCGCAGTAGAACAAGATCGCGATTCGGTAGTTGGCAAAGTTTCTGAAGCCACGAGCATTGGCTTTGATGGATTGGATCTTCGAGTTGAACCCCTCCATCATCGCGTTGGTGATGTGGTGGCGTAAGTAGGTCAAGATGTTGTCGAGATGCCGGCGCATGAGCTTGGCGACGTCGCTCATCGGTTTAAGCCTGGAGTGCGTCGCCCACCAATACCATCGGTCGAAGAACTTTCTCGCCGAAGCTTGATACGTGTAGCTCCAAAACTCCGAGAACATCTCCTTCATCGACCACGCTCGCCCTGATTTAAGTTTATCCATGCGAAGCTCGTTGAACCGAGAGGTCTCGGCATCGCTCATGTTCTCGGGGTTTTTCAGAAACAGATATTTCGCACCTTTGAGTGTCTCGACATCGTCTTTCATAAACGCCCGATGCTCTTGGCGCCTCACTTTGTCGACCGCATCGCCCAAGTATTTTGAGATGTGGAACTTGTCGTGCACGATGTCGGCTTGGGGCGCATTCGTCTTTGTTGACGTGATGAAGGCGTCCCACATATCCATCGCAACAGCATCGATGCCGGATCTCGTCTCCTCTGGAAGCTTCTGCCAGAGTGAGTCTGTGGCCTCAAGTGTTCTGCCTTCGACGACATCTAGAACGCGTGCACCACCGATGTCGGTCATCAGTGAGGCGTACTTGTGACCTTTCAAAAAACTTTTCTCATCGATACCGACGTGTTTGATCTCATCAAGCTTGCGACGCTCAAGACCGCGTTCGACCGCGCGCTTTTGGATGTGATGGACCTGGTCCCACGAAAGCCCTAAAAGCCTTGCCGCCTCTTTGAGGCTCTTGGCGGCAATCATGACGTCAATCGCGAGCCTCTCAAAAAGCAGAGTGAAGCGAGAGTTCGGACCAGCCCATGGGACGTTGATTGTCTTCGCCCCATGCTCCTTGCAATCTGATCTTGGTACACGTGAGCGAATGATCGTTTGAAATTGCATCGTGTCCAAATGCCGCCACCTGCGCTCCTCGCGGTGATCTTTGATCGAACACGATCGCCCGCACTCGGGGCACTCCGGCTCGTGGCCTTTCGACCACTCGACATCAACCTCGACGAGACGATTTACGGTATCAAGGTTGACGTTAGTGACTGACCACGGCGGCACAAGACCGAGAAGCTGCTCGAACAACTGGTGTGAATCGGATGGATTTCTCATCCGAAAATCGAAGCTCATAAATTAAGCGAATTCAATTCGTGCGCGCCGGGCTACCCACAAAAAACTCGGAATACCCACTAAATTAATGGAGGTAAAAATGGAAGAACAAAAAACAGCTGAAAAAATATCCGAGAAAAAGGCATCCCAGCTAAAGCGTAAATATGTTCTGAAGAAGCTCGACGCTGACGCTGCAAAGCTTCTTCAGTCTTTAAAGGACAAAGCCAACAAAAAGACATTCGGCCGTAAAGTTAGAGACTCAGAAGTTATTAGTCTAGGTCTATCACTAATTAATTCGGATCATATCCAGAATTTGCAGAATCAGACGTTCAGTGAAAAAGATCGTCTTCATATTGCTCATGAGGAGTACCAGAAGACCAACGGCAAAATTACTATGGATCAATTTATCGGCAAGCTTCTCAAGGGGGAAGTTTCAGTCCGTCACAACTAAAACCACCCTCTTTGATTTGCATCTTTGACTCGCAGGGTGAATTACCAAAAATTGGGTTCATAAGTTGCCCGAACCCAAGGAGAGATGTATGAATATATTAGACCAAGCTTTGGCACTTCCACTGGAAATTCAGCGAGACGATGCCGAGTTTAAACTTAGATCTTTGATAATTAAAAGATGGCTTAGAACTGATGAAGTTGGTTTGTATCTAGGAATCACCCCAGGTGCGGTCCGTGTGATGGCGCACCGGGGACAATTAAAGCCAAGGAAGTATTGCGGACGCAATTACTTTAGCCGTGAAGAAATCGACGGTCTTATTGAAGCCTCCAATCCAGATAAACGGAGGATAAGATGGCGATAAGAGCAAAAGAACTAGATGGCAAAACCTACTATGAAGTATCAGTAAATATCAGAAGTAAACTCGTTCCTGAACTGCGCGTTCAGAAAATGCGAAACCGAATTAAGACAATGAGAGAAGCTCAAACTATTGAGCGAGAGCTACTTATTGAATGTTCGGCGGAGCTGGCTAGACGCGAAGGTTCTGGAATCACTTGGGGCGAGGCAATTGAAAAATGGGAACTCGCCCATAAAAAAGGAATTCTTGGTTCCCGAAAACTACAGGCAACGACAATTTGGGATAATGTGGCAGCTTTACGAAAGTTCACCGAAAAGCTTTTGGATAAAACCTGCCAGGAGATTTCTCCAGCTGATATTCGCAATGCGCTTTTGGTAATGCAGAATGATGGCTATTCTAAAGGTCGCCTTAAGACAGTTAAATCGGCGGTCAGTGTCGTGTTTAAGTGGGGAATCGAAGAAGGAATCATCCGAGGAGTTCACCATTCACCTTCCGTAGGAATTGAGCTTGGCCGTATGGTCAATGAAAAGCCACCGCAGATTTTATCTTTGGTGGAGATTCAAAAGCTCTTGGATGTGGCAAGGGGGATGGACCATGAGTGGTATCCAGTTTGGGCAATGGCTCTTTGTACCGGAATGAGGTCCGGGGAGTTAATGGCTTTGGAGTGGAACGATGTTGACATGGAAAATAGACTCTTAACAGTTTCAAAATCCTACAATGGAAGAATGAAGCTAGTTAAGTCCACGAAAGCGGGCTACTGGAGGAAGGTTCCAATCAACAGCGAGTGCGAGGCGCTTTTAGTAAAGCTTCGTGCGACCGCGACGGATCAACATGTGCTTCCACGAATCAATCAATGGAGACGGGGAGAGGCGGCAAGAATACTTCGCGAGTTTTGTGAAGGCATTGGCATCACGTCCGTGAACTTCCATGCTCTGCGAGCTTGCTTTGCGACTCATCTGCTGAACGCAGGGATTACGTCACCAGTGGTGAAGAAGATTTGTGGATGGACCGACGAAAAGGTCATGACCAGATACATTCGCTTGGCGGGTGTTGATGTGTCAGGAGCAACGGAGAAATTGAATTTTATCCGTCCTGAATCGGAGGTAAAACAGTTGGTCAATTTGAACGATTTTAGAGTCACAAGTGAGGTTCCCCCTTTATCTGGAAGAGGGATTTTTGAGTCTCGACGTGTTATGCGGGTAGCATAGCCTGCATTTCCAATGCAAATTGTTTTGGTGTTTTCATTCCAATTCCGCTGTGTGGACGTTCTTCGTTGTATTCTTTTCTCCATCTCTCGATGATGAAGCGTGCATGATCAATACTCATGAAGGCATGGTCGTTCAAGCACTCGTCCCGGAAGCGGCCATTGAATGATTCAATAAACGCATTCTGTATGGGCTTTCCTGGCTCAATAAATTCAACTTCAACTCCACGAAGGTATGCCCATTCAAGCAACGCCTTCGACTGAAACTCTGGGCCATTGTCGCAGCGAAGACGCTTGGGTAAAACTCCAAGGCTATCTAGATACCTAGTGATGCGACTTCCCGAAATCGAGTGCTCAACGAGGATGCCAGGACTTTCCTTGGTGAAGTCATCCACCAGGGTAAAGCAGCGAATCCGTCGTCCCGATTCAATTCTGTCGCTAACAAAGTCCATTGACCAAACCTCGTTGGGTGCAGCGGCCTTGGGTCGCGGGAATCTCAAGACAGATCCCATCTTCTTTTTCTTACGATTCTTAAGTTGCAATCCCAAGAGCCCATAGATTCGCTCTGTGCGCTTGTGATTCTTAACGAGGCCTTCTTTACGAAGAAACCAGTGCAATCGTGGTGAGCCGTAGCGTCGATGTTTTGCAGCTAACTCAAGCATACGTTCTCTTAGTGCAGAATCGTCCTGCTGTGTGCACTCATAGTCCAGCGTGGATCGATTCAGGCCCAAAACACGGCAGGCTCGCGCCTTTGAAACCTTGAACTGATCGACAACGATCGTTGCAGCAGTTCGCTTGGCTTTGGGCCCTACCACTTTTTTGAATTCACTTCTTTCAGAATTTGATTGTCGAGAGATAGGTCGGCCACGAGTTTCTTCAGTCGCAGGTTTTCCTGCTCAAGTTCCTTGAGTCTTTTGGCTTCGGAAACTTCCATTCCGCCAAATTTTGATTTCCAGTTGTACAGAGTCTGCTCGTGAACGCTGAGTTCGCGGCACAGGTCCTTGGGCTTTTCGCCGGCTTCCCAGCGCTTCAGGGCTTTGATGATTTGTTCTTCGGTAAATCGCTTCTTCATAAGCTCTCCTTTGTTCTTTTGACACGGAGAGACTCAATTATCAAGCTTCCTAGTTTATTGGGGGAACCTCAGCTCCGCTAAGAACAGCAAGAGCAAATCTGGCAATTTTGGGCCCATTGCCTGTCGATAAAGAGTCTTCGAGTTCTTTTCTGATGTCGTCTTTATTTGGCTTTTCGCCTTCTGGTGTGCTCTCTAGCATTACTTACGTCGATTGTATGGGCTTTGATTTGTAGGCTTAAGGGATATTCCCTCTTGCGATGCTCTGGTGCGAACAGCATCTTCTGTTCGTCCAATCTTTAATCCAATCACGCGTGTTGGCGTATTTTGCTTCGCCAATTCTTTTACTTGTTTTACCTCTGATGCAGTCCAAGTTTTACCACTATTTCTATCGTACTTTGCCATGGAGCCCCTCCCTATGGCTGAAATTAAGGCAAATATGGGACGGGCAATTGCATTGTCAAGGTGGGACCTGAATTTTTCTCAGAAACTGAGAGTTTGGTTACAGAGCACCACTTTTGCCAAAAATATGCTCCTTAAACTCCGGCATACTCTCCAGCTCCGAAACAAACGTCATAACATCCAACTTAATCGCCATGGGATCCAGATTCATCTTAAGCCAATAGTCGTCCATGGTGATGCCCGCCGGAATATATTCATGCTCTAACATCTTTTGCATAAGCAGATCTTTCATCGCAAGCATTGGATCTTGTTCTGGCGAAATCATCTCAACGCCGACGGCAAACCCGGTTCCTCGTTCCACAATGGCAAGCATCTTTGGATAGAAAGGCCGATCGTTTGCGGCGACAGGGGATGGTAAATAGAACTGAGTGACCTCCCAAACAGAGTTTACGATCTCAAGATTTTTTTGTTGTACCTTCTTTAGAAGTAGTTCATTGATTCGCGCGGAATCACCCTCAGGATCAAAGCCTTCGCGGTTCCCGAGTTTCCTAGGCCCCATCCATTCGATTTTCCATCCACGCGCTTTCTTAACAAAAACTGGAACCGTCTGACCTGACTCTCCGAAGGCAAAGTCAGGATCATCCATGACGTTTTCAAGCATCTGAGGAATGACTTCGATGGCTGTGACAAGACCAGCGGCTTCATTTTCGTTGATGAACCAAGGCGGGCATCCGGGCTTAATGCTTCGGATGAATGGCCAGGCTTTGTTAGATGCAGGTTTGTACTTGCAGCTTTCAAATACTGTCAGGTCCTCAGGCTGCATGACTTTCTTTTCAGTAAACTCAACAAGGAGTGAATGTTGACGAAGTCGGAACTCAGGATCATCAAAGTCATCAATCTGACTTAACAGACGGTTATAAAATCTGAACCCGTCAAATCCACGATAAATGCAGATCCCATACGTCTGCTGGGCATTGCCCATTATGCAAACGAAATAGATTTCTTTAGTCTCGGGTATCTCGACTCCGAAAAGTTCTTCATCGGTCATCCATTTCCAAGGGGCAAGGCGGTACAGATTAGTTACGGAGTGAAGAAGCTGGGATAAGACTTCGGGTTTAATTGTAGGAGCTTTGGGGAATACTCTGTCCATAGATTAACCTTGGCTGCGTTGGCGAGGGTTTTTGGTGAGTGGAATCTCTATTAACGTCTCTTTGATTTCATTAATGACTTTACGATCAGCCTTTTTCAAGGGATTACTTGATCTGGGCCCAGTTGTTATCTTGTAGCGATTGTTTAAGTGCCTCGACAACATTAGCGTTTGGGATCAAATCCAGTTCAGATATTTGAACTTTCTGAACTTGCCATTGGTTGCCTTCAAGATGGCCGTAAGCAAACTTCACAAGCCCATCTTTCTGTCCCATGTGGAATACGATTTCAGGGTTTTCAAAACTCCACCACCACCAGTGCCGCCGAAGAGGTCATAGCTTGGACGAGCAGAGAAGTTTTTCATAAGAACGCCGCCGCCGTGGGTGCTAGCAAAGGTAGCTGAAGCAAATAAAGTAGAGAAGATCAGTGTTGTTAGTTTAAGCATTTGTTGCTCCTTTCCCATCGTGGGACTGGGTTGCGGTAACGGCTGTGAAGCTTGCAAGATAGATATTGTCAATTTGATCTCTGGAGAGCGCTTTCGACTTCTCATCTGCTTCAAAAATAGCTTGGTTAATTTTCTCGTACATTTCAGCAACAATCTGAATGTTTGACGCGAATGATGCAAATCTTAATGCGCCACGTGCGGTTTCATTGAGGTGATTTAGTACCTGTCGGGATATTAACGCGTGGTCTTCCATGCGTTTTGCTTTTGACTGATTGGAATCTGGCAAAACCAAGGTCTCTTTAGCCTTCTCGAAGCCCTTATTGGTCCGCTTTAGCAGTCCCAGGACAATAAGGCCTTCAAGAGCTTCTGTGACTGTATCGACAGTCAATCCAGTTCTCCCAGAAATCCATAGGGCCGAGCCAATAGAATATGGAAGGTCGAAGGAATCAAAGATGATCCACCAGTCTGTATTTTTTCTGTAGTTCTCTAAAGCGCCAGCGTAGCTAATGGGACCTGCGGGAGTTCCCGAAGCTAAAATGAGCTACGTAATACTGAAAACTCTGCTTTTTCCGCTTTTTGGGAACAACTTCTTCTTGGACCTATAGCTACACTCTGCTTGCACAACTCAGAATAAAAATCTCCACATGATCCCCATCATCCTTTCCCTCTATTGTAGTGAGACCAAGGTACGAATTTGTCGCTGTTAAGATTGTGTCAAAAATAGGGGGATCCTAGCATCGGTGAATAGAAGCTCTCGGGTCTACGCATTTATCGGAGCAGATCTACTCTGCCAGAGGTTGTATGCGCTTAAGTTTGAAGTGGAAAATTATTGGTTTGGTGGGGTTGCCGTTAGTGACCTCTTGCATTTACGGAGCTTTATATCTTTTGGGGGATTGGCGCATTCTCAGGCAGGCCAACGAGTTGGTTGAAAATGGAAAATTTATCGAGGTCAATTCAGACCTTATTCACGAGATTCAGATTGAGCGGGCGCAAACGGCGCTTTATCTGGGCGGAAAAATCACGGTGTCTCAGTTGGAAGAGCAGCATCAACGTGTTCTCGACAAGTGGAATGCTGTCGCCAGCCAACTTCAGAAGGTTCAAGTTGAAAGCACAGCAGCCCGCATTTTTGCAGACGTTCAAATGGATCTCGCGAAGTTCAGAGACCAAGTGCGCTCAAAGTCGATAGAGCCACCAGAGGCGACCCGGCAAATCACGAACCTGATTGCTCAACTTATTCAGACGGATATTCTGGTTGCTTCAGATGAAACTCTGAATGGTATGGAAATGAGTCTTCTTAGTTTGGCGATGTTAGAGATGGGTAAGGAATACGGAGGACGGCTGCGTGCCGGTATGTTGAATGTTCTATCCTCCAATCGATCTCTTTCCGCTCAGCAAGTTTCACAGTTAGAAAGCTTGCGCTCAGGGATTCATGTCAATCTCGACTCACCAGCCATGATGATTTCCCCAAAGGCCAAGGAGCAACTGCATGCCTTTAAGCAGTCTGCAGAGTGGGGTTTAGTGCAGGAACTTTATGCCAAGGTTGTAAATAAAGCGACAGAAGGGAACTATAATGAAGACCCTCAGAAGTTTTACCAAATGATAACCAAGGCCTTGAACTCACTGGGAAGCATTGTGAAATTTGAGGTTCATCAGGTTGATAGTCAAATTCAGACGCTGCATACGCAGATGCTCCGCTCTTTTGGGTTTACTTTAGCGGTTATCATGGTGCTTTTGGTTGCGGTTGTGATTCTTGCTGTGATCATGATTCGCAGTCTTACCAAGGCATTGCAACAGACGGTGGGCAGTTTGGCAGAGTCGGCTGAAACCATTTCATCTGGAAGTCAGCAGTTGACATCGGCCAGTCAGCAAGTCGCCAGCGGCGCCGTGGAATCCGCCAGCTCGTTGGAAGAAGTGGTGGCTTCGATGGAAGAACTAAATAGTATTGTCACCCAGAACTCTCAGCGAGCCAAGCATGCTGCGGAATTGTCCAAAGAAGGACGACGGGTGGCTGAGAGTGGAAAGACGGAGATTGAACTATTGATGGCGGCAATGAGTGAAATCGCGCAAAGCTCCAAACGAATCGAAGAGATCATTAACGTCATTGATGATATCGCATTTCAGACAAACCTTCTGGCTCTCAATGCGGCGGTGGAAGCCGCTCGTGCCGGAGAGCAGGGGAAAGGCTTTGCGGTTGTCGCGGAGGCTGTTCGCTCTCTGGCGCAAAGAAGTGCTGTCGCCGCTAAAGATGTCGCCGGGCTTATTCAAGACAGTGCCGTAAAGGTGGGGGAAGGAACAGCAAGAGCCGACTCCAGCGGCGGAGTCCTGACTAAGATTCTTGCGACTATCGGAAATGTCTCGCAGATAAATACGGAGATTGCTCATGCCAGCGAAGAGCAGGCGATGGGGCTCAGTCAAATCAGCAAAGCCATTAATGAGCTTGATTCGGCCACCCAACAAAATGCCTCGGCCGCAGAAGAGGTCTCGGCTTTTTCTGATCAGATGAGTCACCAGGCGGTGGGAATACATGATTTGGTAAAGGCTTTATCGAGTCTGGTCGAGGGGGATGAGGAAGTGCCTCCGGCTTCGGATATACCCGCTTGATCAGTCGCAACCGAGAGTCAGCTATAGCGGCGTAGCCAACAGTTCCGTCCGCAAGACCCGCTTTTTACTCGTATCCAGCAACAACAACCCGAGAGGAGTCACTTCCAAATTAATCGATCGATAGGTGAGAAGCTCAGAAGGAAGCACCCAACCTTGCGTGGAAATCTCCACGAAGCCTTGATTGGGATGAGCCGCCCACACCTGAGCTGTTTGACCTAAGGTCGTACTGTTGGCGGTCACAAAGTAGCTCCATCCCGTGGTCTTGTCATGCACAGCGTGAGTCCACTTGGTGATGTTCGGCTTGCCCGGTAAAGTCAGGAAGTTCACCAGATCATAAATCTTAGGATCCGCAGCTTCCGTAGCCACCGTGATCTTACGCAGTCGCCAGCCATCAAAGACCAGCAGATCTCCATCGGCATTGGCTTGCATGCCATAGATGTCACTCAAGTAAGCGCCCCACGAAGCCTGACCATGATCTGTGCCGACATAGTTCGCAGGCCCCGTGCCTCCGGCCACAGGCTTGATTTTTCCGGTGGAACTGTCGGATTCAAAAATCCACAGATCAGTCTCATCCAACAACCCCGAAGATCCATAGAAATAGAGCTTCCCATTCGGTAGGAAGGTTCCCAGCTTGCGGGTCGCACGCAGATTGTAACTTGTCCCAGAGGCATTGAATGAACCCACATTAGAAGCCGGGTAGTCCGAAGCGGCCGGAGTGGCCTGGTAGTAATAAGGTCCAACAGTAAGGCTGTATTCCAAAGTGTTGCTATCCCAAGTGGTCATATTGTATGAACTCCACAAATTGGCCGGAGTCCCTGCAATCTGCGAGAAGGCCGCAATACCCGTCGAAGACACCGTCAGTGAGGCATAGGCCGAGCTGTTTCCGGCAGTGCCATGGAAACCCGTCGCAATCTTATCAATGGCTTCTGATCCCGGAGTCGACGTATCCACATGCAGACGTCTTAAGTGGCGCGGACCGCGAATATAAAGATACTGGGTGGTGGGCTCGTAGCTAAAGCTGGAAATCTGTGTGAAAGCAGTTTTAGAAGGATCTGTGCCGTTACCAAAAGTGAAGAAAGGCTGTCCCGCCACCAAGGAATTCCCAAAGGTCCCTTGATCATCCACAACTTTGAACAGCTCGTTGGTGGTGGACGAGAAGGCATAAATAAAATCCTTGGCCGCCCCCAGATAATAGATAGTGGACATGTTTTTATAGTGCTTGTCCAAGTTGAAACTCACAGACCATGTTTCGCTGGAAAGATCAAAGTAAGCAAGCTTGTTGCCCTCATACTGAGTTCTCAGGCAGTAGATTTTATCCGACTGCGAGGCCACCTGTGTGCAGCGATTAAAGAATGAGCCCCACGAATTATCCGTCATAGCGTCTTTGGCGATTTTGTATTTGCCATAAGCACCCTGGTGTTGCAGCTCGATAGTTTTACCATTGACCTGAATCCAGATCTTTTGCAAATCAGGTCGCATCAGTGTCAAATAAAGATCCGAAGTCGGGCAAGGAATCGGGGAGGCATCCGCCATCGTATCCACGGCTCCCAAAGTGCCACAAAGTCCCGGAGTTCCCAGAAGAAGAACAGGATTTTTCCCCGCAGAGTTGATATCAATCATCCAAAAGGCTTCGTCCGAGAAATAAATCAAATGCCCTGTTTTCACATAACGAAGGGCTGCCGTTTGTTCCTTATTCAGCACGGCGCTGTTGTATTTCAGTGTCGGAAGCTGCTTGCTCCAAAGAATGGTTTTATCAGAAATACGGATGCGCGCCATCGCCGAACAGATATGGCTAAACACCAACATCTGATCGGACTCATCAATGTCGAGAATGCTCGGACTGTTGAACTTTCCATTGGCGAAGTCACATGTCTGCGAATACGGGTCCCCCATCCAGGTGGACACCAATCCGGTTTCAGGATTGACGGTCGAAATGCTGTTAAATTTAGTGAAGTACAAACGATTCTGTGAATCTGCGAACATGCCATACTGACCCGTGGCTGTGTTTGCGGTTAAATCTGCAGCATTGATATGAACACCGTTGTTCAAATTCCCAGGCTCGCCAATCAGCACTGACCACTTGGAGTTCACGGCATTGGAAATCGCACTGGTAACAACTCCAGCCTCAGATGTACAAGTCACCAGAATTTTCAGGGGAGTGGTCGACGAAACAGTCTGCCCGGTCGGAGTCGTTGCGGGCATCACCCACGAATAGTTTCCCGTGGTCGCACTGAGATTGTTGGGAAGATTTTCGGCAATCAAATGGAAGCTCACGCCATCATCGACAGTGTATTGCAAAGACTTGATCGGATTTGTCGCCAACTGAATAGGCCCCGCGCCCGGAGAGCAGGACCAGGCAATAGTCACAGGACTGGCCGGAGCATAAGTTTGCCCACCGACCGGAGAAGTCAGATACACCAATGGAGGATTTCCCAGATCCAAAGTCACTGTTGTTGAAAGACTGTTGCTGACCGTTCCCGCAGCATTGCGCACTTGAGCATAAATGGTCTTAGTGCCGCCAGGATTCTTCAGGGTAACGGTTCCTGCAGCAGCATAAGGCACCCAGGTCGCGTCAGCAAAATTAGCCAGCTCTGAAAATCTCATTCCCGTGATCGCCGCAAAAGAAGAAGAGGCGGCAAGTTGAGTCGTCGTATAAGCAAAACCAATTGTCGCGGCACCATTGGCAATCGTGAATGAAGCCAGAGTCACCACGCCGGAATCCACAATCCAGTTATAAACTAGCGGAATGCTAACATTCCCGACGGTGTCAGAGGCTTTAATAGTGAAGTTGTGAGGTCCTTGCGAAAGAGAACTGAAGGAAATGGCACTGCTGCAATCTGCAAAACTTCCAGAGTCCAATTTGCATTGGTAAGAATCGAAGGCCGCGCCCCCAGTTTCTGTATGAGTGAAGCTGAAGGTGGCCGTGGTATCCGTGGTTGCAGCGGAGGGTTTGGCTGTCAACTGCACCGTGGGCGCGGTTAAGTCCACCACCCAAGTATAGCTGTATTCGGCAGAGGTATTTCCAGCCGTGTCCACAGCTCTAATTTTGTATGTGTGTGTATCTTCGGAAAGGCTCACGAGTGGAACCAATGCGGCACAGCTGGTAAACGGTGCCGTCGGTTGAGCCAGCGTGGTGTGTTGACATTGATAACCCGCAATCTGGGAAGTGGCATCTGTGGCTTCGAAATTAAACGTCGCCGAAGTGGAATTGTTTAAAGATGTCGGCGTCTGGGTGACGGTAAGAACAGGAATGTCTGTATCCACAGTCCAAGTTGTCACGGATTGGCGAGAAGTATTGGTTTTAGTGTCCGTCGCCAGAACTTTGAAAGTATGCAGGCCCGAGCTTAGGCTGGAAAAAACCTGAGGACTGGTGCAGTCATACCACTCCTGTTCATCCAAAGAGCATCTGTAAGCAATCGGCGCTGAGGAGTTGGCCTTGAATTCAAAAACAGCATTCGTATCAGAAGTAAATGTAACAGGCTTGGCAGTAAAAATAGGAAGGGATGAGTCTGACTCGGACAGTTCCACTTGCATTGTACAAGCCGACAGCCCCAGATAAAAAGGCAGGGCAAAAGCTAGAAATGCTTTGCGCAGAAGCCATGTTACGTTCCGGATAGAATCACCGTCATTAACCATATGAAGACTTATCGGAACATCACGGTTTTTTTTACAGATTTTTATCCGTTAAAAGGGCGATTAGTGTTCCACGTACGAGTGAAGACTCGTCTCAGGCCGGGACAGATTTGCGAGAATTCCATCAGTAGTC
Source organism: Bdellovibrio sp. HAGR004 (assembly GCF_055397015.1). Taxonomy (NCBI): domain Bacteria; kingdom Pseudomonadati; phylum Bdellovibrionota; class Bdellovibrionia; order Bdellovibrionales; family Pseudobdellovibrionaceae; genus Bdellovibrio; species Bdellovibrio sp. HAGR004. Next base: position 1,671,321 of record NZ_AP029176.1, read on the forward strand.
GTAACTGATTAAAGATTTAAAATGAGCTGGTATGTCCAATCCCACGTAGTTTGACCGGTTTCAAGGGGGGCAAATCCCACGTAAGTGGACCGGCTTTGGGGGAAGTAAATCCCACCTAATTTGACCGGGCAATTGCTTACGTTTTCAGCACATTTTCTCCATCTGATCCCATGCGCTAAGCTGCTGGTTTAACAACCAGACTACAGCAAGGAATACGCATGCGGAAACTCAGAAAAAAGGACTTGGAGAAAATCACAGTGGACCGAAAAATCGTCGAAGGCCTTCGCGAAGGACACTCACTCACCGCACTGACTAAATCAACTGGTAAAGGCAAAGGTTACGTCATAAAAATCCGCGACCAGGCGATAGAGCATGGCTATGTAGCCGTCGCAAACCCAGAGAAGAAAATCTACTGCAAAACCTCAAAAGAAATCCCACCTTACCCAGAGGCGCTGTTTCCGCTGCGCGATGGTCGCAGCGAGAAGGCCATTGAAACGGATGCCATCTTAGATCCCAAGCGCGAATGGATCAAGGAGCGCATTGAACTTGGCTGGAGTCCGCAAAGTATTTTTGAAGAGCTTCCGCTCTCTGTCCCGCGATCTAACTTCTACCGCTACATTCACCGCCACAAACTTATGCGATCCGCACCTGCGCGCAATGTGATGGAGCTTGTTCACTCACCGGGGGAATGTCTGCAGGTGGACTGGGGAAAGCTCTTTGACGTCGTCGATCCTGTCACAAAAAAGAAAAAAACAATTTGGATTTTCGTTGGCGTTCTTGGGCATTCTCGTTACGAGATGGCCCGAGTTGTAGAGAAACTCGACTTTGAAACAACTGCCGAAGTTTTAATAAGCATGTTTGAGGAACTTGGCGGAGTCCCTCGTAAAGTGACTTCTGATAATCCCAAAGTCTTTGTTCATGAGGCATCAAAGCACGAGCCGACGTTGAACCCGGCCTTTGAAAGACTGGCCTCGCACTACGGGTTCGTTGTCGAGGCATTGCCGCCTTATTCTCCAGAGAAAAAAGGCAAAGTGGAGCGAATGGTTCCAATGAAGCGTCGCCTTTTTGAATCCTACGATAAGTCCCAATATTCACTGAGCGGCGCACAGTCACACATGAATAAAAAGATGAGTATCGCCAATGAGAGAAAGCACGGGACTCACCTACAAAAACCTTTGGATGTGTTTCTTAACGATGAAGCCTCGTTGTTAAAGCCTCTTCCTTTATTACGCTACGAAGTGGAAACCATCACTCGCTCAACAGTGAGGTCTGATGGTTATGTTCGCTTTGCAAACAAGTACTACCGAGTAGACACAAGACTCAAAGGCGAAATAGCTTTGGTGATTGGTAATTCAGTTCAAGTAAGTATCTACTGCAACGGTCGACTGTTAGAAGTTTACGAGCGCATCCAAGATAAATTCACAAGTAAAGCCTGTAAAGATCATTACAAGGAGTCTTGGGAGAAGACTCTTCAAGATCATGGTCACTATCTGAAGCAAGCAAAAATTATCGGCGTCAATGTTGAGCGCTTTGTAGGAATTATTTTGGCTCGAGGCGAAGGTTTTGTTGATACACGCAGCGTATGGGGTCTTCTGACGCTGAACAAGAAGTACAGCAATGCCGACATCGACAAGGCCTGCCTTTCAGCGCTGGAGTTATCACAGGTAAATTTAAAAACAGTTCATCAACTATTGAATATTATGGCAAAGCCAAAACCCAAAGCTCCTCGTCATGAGGAGGTTTTATCCGCGCAGACGGTGGGAGGTAAGTTTGCGCGCGACATGAGTGAGTATAAAAACCATTTACGTCTGGTTCATAGCAACCAGGCCCACTGAAAGGAAAGACAGTTATGACAATAGATGTGATACGCGATCAGTTAAAGCAGTTACGAATGCCCGCGGCATCCGCAGAGATCGAGGGTTTAGTTCAAAAAGGAAAACGCAGCCAGGATCTTAAGTGGCTCAGTGAGCTTCTATCCACGGAATTAGATGCAAGGGCAGATAACGCCGTAGAAAAAAGGATTAAGAAAGCGGAGTTCCCAGAGCGAAGAAGCTTTGAGCAGTTCAATTGGGATTTCAATAAAAAACTCCCGCGCGAAAAAATCGAGGATCTGAAAGATTTAAAGTTTATCGAGAACAACGAAATTGCATTGTTTTTGGGAAGTCCCGGCACGGGCAAGAGTCATCTTGCGATTGCTCTTGGGATGAGCGCTGCGCAGGCTGGTCACAGTGTTTTTTGTACGAGTGTAAAAAGACTTGGGACAAAGATCCGTAAAGCGCGCGAGAACAATAAGCTCGATGTTTTATTCAAACAAATTCTAACATCAAAGCTATGGATCTTGGATGACTGGGGCGTCGTAACAATGCCACGAGACGTGAGTGAGGAGATCTTCGATTTATTTGATCGACGCAAGCACAATTCGGCTATGATCTTAACCAGCAACCGCGACGTTGAAGAATGGCCACAAGTTTTTACCGATCCGATCCTGGCAAGTGCTGCCATCGACAGGATGTTCGAGAATGCCCATATTTGCATTTTTGAAGGCCCCAGTCACCGCATGAAGGGACGAATAACTTTCAACGATATTGACAGCGAGTAGAAAGACCAATAAACCCTCAAAAATCAGGTGGTCAAAGTATCTGAAACGAACCCGGTCAAACTAAGTGAAACGGAACAAGCTGGTACAGCTGCTTTAAATTTTAAGCGTGTCTTGCTGTGAGGATGAGTTAATTCCAATTCCGCAGAATGTAAACAGAGATTCTTATACGAAGTGTTCCCCTGGCCATATTTGGGATCACCTACAATGGGATGCCCTTCTTCTGAGAGGTGAACACGGATCTGGTTTTTCTTTCCCGTCAAAAGATTGATTTTCAGAAGAGAAAACTTGTCCGTCTCCTTCAGCACTTCGTACTCAGTGATCGCAAGCTTGCCTTCGCTGGAGTCCGAACTTGAGTGCACCACATAGTCTTCATCTTCACTCAGATAACTTTGAATGACTCCGGATTTCTTTTTCATCACACCATGGACAATGGCGTAATAGGTTTTCACATTGTCTTTCCAGTTGTCTTTTATAAACTGCTGGGCCTTTTCAGATTTGGCGAAAACCAAGACTCCAGAGGTGGCCTGATCCAGACGGTGAATCACATAGACGCATTTATTGGATCGCGGATTTCCCTTACGCACGAACTGGTTCAAAAGATTGTGAACAGTGTTTTCCCGCTCCCACTTGGCAGCGACCGTCAGAATACCCGGAGCTTTATTGCCGACAATAATATCCAGATCCTCATGCAGGATTTCAAAACCTTTCGGTTGATATTTCTTGGGAATTTTCTTTGTCGCCAATGGAAGTCCTTTTGTACGCTAAGTCGTAACATAATCCTTCTTTTGGCAGCAAAAGTCACTAACTTCCGAAGGTCGCTAGTACGCAATAGCCCGTTAATACTAAACAGGATCTCAGATAGACTCTATTTTCTGAGGAATCAGATTCTTTTCCTTTAAGAAAGTGTCGTTGAAAATCTTAGAGGTATAGCGAAGAGCCGAGTCACAAAGCACTGTCGCAATAACCAGATTTTTACCTTTGTTGGCCAAAGCATACTTGTAAGCGGCATAGACATTCAGGGCGGCAGAGGTTCCAACCAGAAGTCCATCATGCTGGGCCAGATGATAAAGCATCGAAATCATCTCTCCATCATTCACCTGAACCGCATCGTCGATTTGAGCTTCTTTGAAGTTCGCAGTCAGGCGCATAATGCCGATTCCCTCGGTGATCGAAGAACCAGTGGATTTAATTTCTCCCGTCGTCAGATACGAATACAAGCCCGATCCCATCGGGTCCACCAGTCGAATGTGGATATTGGGATTTTTCTCTTTCAAGAATCGAGAAACTCCTGCGATGGTTCCGCCAGTTCCGGCTGCTGCTGCAAAGGCATTCACTTTACCTTCGGTCTGGTTCCAAATTTCAGGACCGGTGGTCTTATAGTGGCTTTGAAAGTTCGCCGTGTTTTCAAACTGATTCGCCCAAAAAGCCCCACGTTCTTCAGCGATACGACGAGCCGTATGATAAAAGTGATTTTGATCCGCAAACGGGCAGGGGGCCACCGTGATCAGCTCAACCCCCAGCGCGCTCAGTGTTTGATATTTCTCTGCCGCCTGGTTGTTCGGCATGACGATCACGCATTTATATCCACGTTGCGCGGCTAAAATGGCAAGACCAATTCCGGTATTCCCAGCGGTCCCTTCGACAATGGTGCCACCTGGTTTTAACAATCCATCGCGTTCAGCCTGTTCAATAATTCCGTGGGCCGCGCGATCCTTCACGCTTCCGCCGACATTCAGGAATTCGGCCTTACCGTAAATATCGCAGCCAGTGATTTCAGACAAAGAATGAATTTTTAAAAGGGGAGTTTGATACAGCATGAGTTGAGCTTAGCGATTGAAGCCCCAAGAGGGGAGGAAATTCCCCTCTTGCCATTAGGTGTTGAAGGCTATTTAAGAAATGCCGCCAAAGTCGTGACCATCGGCGTGGTTTTTCTTCCGATAAGTTGGCTGAGCTGATGAGACTCATCGAAAAGGCCCCCTTGAGCGGCGGCAGCATCGGATTGCGCCAGAACGCCCGCAAAGCCCTCAGGCAATCCGACTTTCACCAAAACAGCTTTGTAATCATTCTCTGGCAGATCGTTATATTTCACTTCTTTGCCGGATTTTTTAGAGATCTCTGTAGCAAGCTCACTCAGTGAATAACTTGTATCCCCGGCCAGTTCATAAACAGGTTGAGGATCTTTCATCGTCAGCACTTGTGCTGCGGCTTCGGCATAGTCTTCGCGAGAGGCTGAGGAAATACGTCCTTCCTTGGTAGAGCCAAACACAGCACCATGCTCGACGGCAGATTTTACAGTTCCGACATAGTTCTCGGTGTACCAGCCGTTACGAAGCAGGGAATAACGAATGCGGCTGTCTTTGATAAGCTTTTCAGTTTCCTTATGTTCCTGCGCCAGAATCAAAGAGGACGTGTCAGCATGTAGAATACTGGTATAGGCCAGCAGTTCCAGCTTGCCATATTTTTTCGCTGCATCGATCACGTTTTTATGTTGCTGTACGCGAGTCCCGACTTCGCTGCCCGAAATAAGAAGCAGCTTGGTGATGCCTTCAAAAGCCGTCGGCCAAGAGGACGCATCATTGTAGTCGGCTTTGCGAATTTGAATGCCCAATGATTTTAGATTTTCAGCTTTGGCAGGGTTGCGAACCGCAGCCACGATCTGATTTGCCGGGACTTTTTTAAGTAAGGACTGAATGACGAGTTGACCCAATTGGCCAGTGGCACCTGTAACGAGAATCATAAAAACTCCTTTTCTAGTGTTTTAAATCGCTATCAGTATAGTTTCTTATTTCGATCTGATAAATAGCTTTAATAGCAATAGTATGTTTCATATAATGAAACAATGGACAGATTAACGGCAATAAATGTGTTTATAGAGGTCGCCAAGACCGGAAGCTTCACCAAGGCTGCGGACAATCTCAATATGTCGCGCCCGATGGTCAGCCGCTATATCAGTGTGCTGGAGGATTGGGTCGGCATCGGACTTTTGCAAAGATCCACCCGCAATGTGGCCCTGACTCCCAGTGGAGAAGCCTATCTTGCGAAGTGCCAGCAGATCCAGGACATTGCCTTCGATATCGAGGTCCGTTCTCGATCGACCGCCAGTAAACCCAGCGGTGCCATTCGGGTTGCGTCCAGCGTGTCGTTCGCCACAGCTCAATACAAAGAACTCTTTGCGCCGTTTCTGGAAAAGTATCCGCAGGTGTCTATTGATCTGGTGGTGACAGATCGCCAGGTGAACCTGATTGAATCCAAAGTGGATTTTGCAATTCGCATCACCAACAATCTGGATCCGGGCATTGTTTCCAAACAACTGGGAATCTGTCATTCCTGTCTGGTGGCGGCTCCAGAGTATCTCAAGAAAAACGGAACTCCAAAAAAAATTGAAGAACTGCGTAAGCACATCTTAGTGGCTCATGATCACTTTAAAAGCACCCGCCTGATCATGCGTAAAGACGATCGTCAGGAAGAGCTGACATTCAACAGTCCTTTTAGCTCAAATGAAACTTTGGTTCTTTTAGAGGCCGCAAAGGAAGGGCTGGGGATCACCATGCTGCCTCGTCATCTGGTGCAGGAAGAACTAAAGAAGAAGGCGCTGATTCAGGTGTTGCCGGACTGGAGCCTGCCGGAGCTGGGACTTCATATTGTATTCACGAACCGTAAAGTAATTGCTCCACAGGTGCGGCTGTTCATCGACTTCCTTTCCGAGCGCGCGCGAAAACAGGTTTGGTAAAATTCAGTTGAACCCAAGCTGATTGCCTGTCAGAGTTTTCTTGTGAAAGAGGTAAATTGAATGAAGTCAGTCATGCTTGCAGCCGGTTTGTTGTTGATTGGAGCTTCCAGTTTTGCAGAGGAAGCCGTGAAAGATAACTCCTTCCTGATTGAAGAGGCCTACAATCAAGATCCGGGAGTTGTGCAGTTTATTCAGACGTATCAGTACATGGACCCCGTGCATGAGTGGGGCTATTCATTCACCAACGAAATCCCGATGGGCGGTCAAACGCATCAGTTTTCATATGTGATTCCGGTGATGAAAACTCATGATGCTGCCGGAGATGATCAAACTCAGATTGGTGATGTGCTGTTGAACTATCGCTATCAACTTTTGAACACGGATTTAATTGCCATAGCTCCCAGACTGTCTTTGATCGCGCCGACAGGGGACTATAAAAAAGGCTTTGGTAACGGCGTGGTCGGTGTCCAATTCAACCAGTCCGTCTCTATTAACATCAATGACCGTTGGACAAATCACTGGAATGCGGGATTTACTTTCACTCCGGATGCCAAGAACGATCTGGGGCAGACCGCTTCGATCTTTGGTTATAACTTCGGCACGAGCGTGGTTTACAATGTGACTCCCAAAACCAATTTGCTTTGCGAGTTTGTTGTGAATAACAACGAAGTTGTGACCGGTCAGGATCAAAAGGGTTCCGAGACAACTTACTATATCGTCTCTGGTATTCGTTCTGCTTTCCAAGTAACAGAAGATACAGAAGTGGTGCCGGGCATCGGCGCGCTATTGGGGCTAGGCCCTTCGGCGGTGGAGCACGAGCGCGGTGTCTTCCTGTATCTTTCTATTGAATCCAAATTGTTCTAGTAAATTTCGATGGCTCGGGAAACGCTGATTTCCCGGGGCACTTGCTTGGTCAGCTTGATATTTACAAATGAAACCGTGTCTTCTTTCTGAGTTCCGTATTTGCGAGTGCTGACGTACTTGTAGGAAAGAAGATCCTTGGCCGACTTGTCCGGAGACCCCAGTTTCTTCTCCAGACGATCACGACTCATCATCAAGCTGGTTTTATCCGCAAAAGCCGTTGAGCGCAGAACCTCTTTGGAAGGGGAGCAGTGACGGCTGTATTTGTACGGAGTTCCAGCCCGGATCAAGCGGATGGCGGTGACGATTCCTTCGGGACCGCCAGCCTCGCCGGATTCAAACGCCAGAAGAGTTTTGTCGGCCCCTCGATAGCAGACCCCCCGGACAAGATTGCCAGCTTGACCCTCTTGAAAAACATAAGCGGGTCCTAAAGAAGTTTGGACACTTTGAAGATTGGCTATACCGATGGCGTGCCCCAGAACAGTTTGAGCACCCAATGAAATTTCCTTGTTGTTCCCCAGAAAGCCAAAGGTGGACTCTTCATTGGGAGAGGTCGTGACGCAACCCACAGTTGCTAAAGTAGAAAATAGAATTAGAATTTTTTTGAAAAATGCCATCTTGCTTTCTCCTAGGGGTATTATGTTCTCGGGAGAGGCGGGGATAGTCCATCAAAAAAATCCCGAGAACTTCTTTGTTATGCGAATTAAATTATAGCCCTGCAATATTCAGAGGCGTGATGTTGCAAAATATCTAAGGCGCAACACTCAAGGCCGAATAAAAACATAATTTGCTTGATCATGCCTCGGTGGGTCTATAATCCTTCGCTTCTATTTATGACAGAAATTCAGGAACTTCCGTATTTTGCCAAAAAGCTCCATGAGCTGTTCGAGGTCAAAAGAGCCAAGAATAGACGGTATTCCCTTAGGTCCTTTGCCAAGTTTTTATCAATGAATCCGGGGACGCTTTCGGCCATTATGAAGGGCAAGCGCATGGTTCCTTTGCAGGATGCTGCCAGCGTGATGTTGAAGCTGGAACTGGCTCCCGATGAACAGGAAGAGTTTCTTTTAAGTCTGGGCGTTAATAAGCCACCTGCGACCTCGGCCTATAAACTGGATGCAAGCAAATACGCGATTCTTTTTGACGAGCGGGAGTACTTTGTCATTTTGGCCGTTTTCCGCTTGCCCGATTTTGAAAGCTCCGCCACTTGGATTGCGCAGAAGACCGGGATCGCGAAGGCACGTGTGGAGGTTTGTCTTCAGAATCTGGAAGAACTGGATGTGATCGAGCGTCCGAAAGAAGGCGCTTGGAAACGCCAGCATCAAAGTCTGTACTCTTCGCATGATATTTCCTCCAAGTCTTTGCAAAAGGCGCATTTGAATACATTGGATATGGCCAAAGAAAGACTGCCGTTGATTCCTGTTGAAGAGCGGGATTATTCCTTTGTGACGGTGGCTTTGGATGAAAAGCGTTTTAAGAAGTTAAAAAAATTAGTTCTGAAATTCCGTGATGAAGTCTTTGAGCTTGATGAGCAATCTCAGGGTGGGGATCTTTATCGCGTGGCTTTGCAGTGCTTCCCCATCTTAAACAAGCACGAATAGGAGTCTGGCATGTTGTCTGTCTTAAGCCTTATTCTTTTTTCTTCTCTGACTTTTGCCGGTGGTGATTGGGTCGGTAATGGTGGAAATGTTCTGGAATGTGCCTCCTCTGAAAAGGTTCAGCTTTTGGACTATTACGAAGGCCAGCAACAACGACAGATTTCTGTGAACTTGGGACCGGGAGCCACTTATCAGGAAAAGGTGCTTTTTGCCCTGGATCGTCTTAAGGCCGTGAACCCCACGCGTGCCGCTCAGTATATGCAATGGTTTGCGAGCTTTGCGGAAGAAACGCAGTGGTTCTCTGAAGGAAAGTTCCTGCCGATCCGTGATTCCGGCGCCGTGATTATTCCGGTAGAATGTGAAATCCGCCAGATCGCCATTCAGCGCCCGGAAGATTTGATTATGCCGGGGGATAAGCGCTATCTGGTGGATCTGCGTTTGTGGAATCGTCTGTCCGAACAGGATAAGGCCGGTTTGGTTTTGCACGAGTTGATTTATCGCGAGGGAATCGAAAATGGGCAGTCTTCTTCTCCGCGGGTGCGCTATTTCAATCAGATCCTAAGCTCATCGGAAATTTCGACCTACAACAGCCTGCAGCTTCTGAAACTGGTAAAGCAAGTAGGCTTTGGCGTGACGGACTACTACGGTTGGGCCGTGAATTTAAGGCAGGCCACTTATCACGATAACGGCACTTTAAGAGGCGCTCTGGGGGTGGGAGGATTCTGGCAATCTGTCAGTCTGAAAAACCGTTGGATCGGTTTTTATGAAAACGGAAGCCTCGCTCATTTCTCTATTGATTCTTTAGAGCCTGTTTCTGTGAGTGTATTCGGCCAGGAAGTCACCTTGCAGGGCGAGGGGACGTCGGCCTCTCTTTCCCGGATTTCATTCTATGAAGATGGAACTGTTGAGTCCATGCCTGTCAAAGGCTCTATGCAAATCAATTTGCAGGGGCAAAGCGTGCGGGTGGCCAATACCTCTGGCGGTATTTCATTCTGGCCCGACGGCAGTCTGCGAGAGGGAACTTTGCTGGATGTCTGGCACTACGGCGAAGAAAGACAGGCCGTTCAAGGAGCTGTTGAGCTGGATGAAAAAGGCCATCTGATTCGCCGGGCCTTTCCGTTATTCTAAAGATCACCCGTAGGCCGAGTGATCTTTAGGTGAAAAGACTTAGTTCGGATAAACTTGCGCTTTTCCCTCTTCCGTCATGATCACAATCACGGTGTAAGAGCCGTCATCCACGGGAACATTCAAAAGGAACTGGCGCTCCCTGAAATAAAGCTGATCGTTGTAGAATTCCAAAGTCCCTTGGTAAGTATAGGAATCAATGCGCACCATTCTAGGTTGTGCGGTGATGGCGTTTTCACCATTTAGGTCCCTCAGGCTTGGCTTATAGAATGTGTTAGATGCCGCAGGAACGATCTTTCCATTGATGCAGTCCGCTTCCACCAGACGCAAGATAACTTGAGTCGTGATGGCTTTTTTAATGACCAGTTGTACGTTCGGAACCAAAAGCTCAGAACGATTTGCCTGTTTTTCACAACGATATTTCAAAAGCTCAGGAGCATCCAGTTTAACGGTTTGGGCCTGGCTGATAGCCGCAGTCATAATAAGAGCAAGATACAATAGAATACGCATATTTCCTCCAAAAGGTTTTGTGACGTGGGGATAACCAAAATTGGAGCGGGCATAAAGACAAAACGAAAAAGAGCTGTAGTTCTTGTTGCCGAACGACTTCAGATGCAACACCGCTGCGGCCCTCAGAGGATCTGGCAGGTTAGACTATTTTCAGTCTGTTTTCTTGGCGCTAAACTTTGACCTTCTTTGAATAGTTTCCATGAGGGGAAGTTTATTCTGAGTTGTATTCTGACAAGCGTCTTATTTGAAAGGGTATCAATCGTCTTGCACGAACTTGATCGTGCTTTGATAACTCACGATGTGCATAATTTCTTTCCTTGAAGCAGAGTTCAAACTTATGGTTGCTGCTGCATGAGCAATGGCCTGATTCTCCAGTGAGAAGGGGTGGGAGGGGGGGTAGTCATAGATCCCTTGAGTTTTCGGCAGGCGGGGAAAGGGTGGGGGAAATGGAGAAGATGCTGGTAAAAGCACGAAAAAGGGCTTCGAACGGGTGGTTTTTATATAGAAATGAGGAAGGCTCTTTAAAATCTAAATATGAAATATACTTTTGGGGTGGGTGATTTTGCTGTTTTTTTGAGCAAAAACGCTGTTTTGCACGGTAAGTGGGCAAAAATAGTGCGTTTTGCTGTTATTATTTGCACAAATAATTCTTGCAAGATGGTCCGAATAGGCCTATAAATCGAGACCTCATCGCCGCTTCTGTTTGAAAGCAAACACATACAGCCGCTCGATTAATTGATTTGTATTCAATTAACTGATTTGCTTGTTTGGGTGGTTTGAGATTTAAATATTTTTTCGAAAAAGTTCTTTTTGAAAATTTTCGAAAAAATGTTTGAAAGGGTGTTGACAAGGACTTCGGTCTTCGATAAAACACTCACCTCGTCGCTACAAAACATTAACGACGAGTAAGAAATTCGCTCTTTGAAAACTGAATAGCTAGATAAAATAGATTTTTGGGCTCTTTGAATACTGAGTAATTAGTATTCACAATTTCAAAAAATATTCGAACAAACAATAGCGTAAAAGCTAGCTGTTTGCTTCTAACAGAATTTAAACTGGAGAGTTTGATTCTGGCTCAGAACAAACGCTGGCGGCGTGCCTAATACATGCAAGTCGAACGGGGTAGCAATACCTAGTGGCGCACGGGTGAGTAACGCGTGGATAATCTGCCTTAGAGTGGGGGATAACTAGTCGAAAGATTAGCTAATACCGCATAAGACCACAAGAGCTGCGGCTCAAGGGGTCAAAGGTTTTTCGCTCTAAGATGAGTCCGCGTAAGATTAGCTAGTTGGTGAGGTAATGGCTCACCAAGGCGACGATCTTTAACTGGTCTGAGAGGATGATCAGTCACACTGGAACTGAGACACGGTCCAGACTCCTACGGGAGGCAGCAGTAGGGAATATTGCACAATGGAGGAAACTCTGATGCAGCGACGCCGCGTGAGTGATGAAGGCCTTCGGGTCGTAAAGCTCTGTCGCAGGGGAATAACACAATGAATGTACCCTGTAAGAAAGGATCGGCTAACTTCGTGCCAGCAGCCGCGGTAAGACGAGGGATCCTAGCGTTGTTCGGAATCATTGGGCGTAAAGCGGATGTAGGTGGCTTTGTAAGTCAGGTGTGAAAGCCTGGGGCTCAACCCCAGAAGTGCATTTGATACTGCGAAGCTTGAGTGTCGGAGAGGTTACTAGAATTGTTGGTGTAGTGGTGAAATACGTAGATATCAACAGGAATACCGGAGGCGAAGGCGGGTAACTGGCCGAACACTGACACTGAGATCCGAAAGCGTGGGGATCAAACAGGATTAGATACCCTGGTAGTCCACGCCGTAAACGATGGATACTTGTTGTTGGAGGTATTGACCCCTTCAGTGACGAAGCTAACGCGTTAAGTATCCCGCCTGGGGAGTACGGTCGCAAGATTAAAACTCAAAGAAATTGACGGGGGCCCGCACAAGCGGTGGAGCATGTGGTTTAATTCGATGCAACGCGAAGAACCTTACCTAGGCTTGACATGTACTGGAAGATTGGCAGAAATGTCGTCGCCCGCAAGGGTCGGTACACAGGTGCTGCATGGCTGTCGTCAGCTCGTGTCGTGAGATGTTGGGTTAAGTCCCGCAACGAGCGCAACCCCTGCATTTAGTTGCCAGCATTCAGTTGGGCACTCTAGATGGACTGCCGGTGTTAAACCGGAGGAAGGTGGGGATGACGTCAAGTCCTCATGGCCCTTATGCCTAGGGCTACACACGTGCTACAATGGTAGTCACAGAGCGAAGCTAAGCCGCGAGGTAGAGCAAATCGCTTAAAAGCTATCTAAGTTCAGATTGATCTCTGCAACTCGAGATCATGAAGTTGGAATCGCTAGTAATCGCGGATCAGAATGCCGCGGTGAATACGTTCCCGGGCCTTGTACACACCGCCCGTCACACCATGAAAGTCGGCTGTACCAGAAGTCGCTGCGCTAACCGCAAGGAGGCAGGCGCCCAAGGTATGGTCGATGATTGGGGTGAAGTCGTAACAAGGTAGCCGTAGGGGAACCTGCGGCTGGATCACCTCCTTTCTAAGGATTATCCGGTCAATCTTCATCAAGACTTGTTCTTGATAAGTTAAAATGACCCAATCTTAGGTCAACTTACTCTTCCCGAGTAAGTGAGTCCCAAAAATCTATCTAGCTGTTTAGTTTTGAGAGAGTGAAGCCTAACGGGCCTGTAGCTCAGTTGGTTAGAGCACACGCTTGATAAGCGTGGGGTCGGAAGTTCGAGTCTTCCCAGGCCCACCAAGTTCTACTGACGGTTGAATGCGGTGTAAGTTAGAGTTTTACGTGAACAAGTTTTTGTTCTTTGACAATTGAATAGATTGATTTAGTTGATTTTTAGCGAGGTTAGTTCCATTTTTTTAAGCTACAAAGGGCTTACGGTGGATGCCTTTGGCACTAAGAAGCGATGAAGGACGTGGTAAGCTGCGATAAGCTTCGGGGAGTGGCACACACACTTTGATCCGGAGATTTCCGAATGGGGAAACCCACCATTTATGGTATCACTCAATGAATACATAGTTGTTTGAAGCGAACGAGGGGAAGTGAAACATCTCAGTACCCTCAGGAAGAGAAATCAATTCCGAGATTCCCCCAGTAGTGGCGAGCGAACGGGGAACAGCCTAAACCTTCTTCATTAATTTGAAGGAGGGGTCGTGGGACCGCGATGTGGGACCGGAGAAGTTAGAGTAACAGTCTGGAAAGTCTGGCAAGATAGGGTGATAGCCCCGTACTCGAAAACTTCGAAGGCCCTAGCGGCATCCCGAGTACCACAGGACACGTGAAATCCTGTGGGAATCTGTGAGGACCACCTCATAAGGCTAAATATTCCTTAGTGACCGATAGTGAACAAGTACCGTGAGGGAAAGGTGAAAAGAACCCCGAGAGGGGAGTGAAATAGAACCTGAAACCGTAAGTCTACAAGCAGTTAGAGCCCCTTAAGTGGGCGATAGCGTACCTTTTGCATAATGAGTCAGCGAGTTATGTTTGCATGCGAGGTTAAGCCGTTGCAGGTGGAGCCGTAGCGAAAGCGAGTCTGAATAGGGCGATTTAGTATGCAGGCATAGACCCGAAACCCGGTGATCTAATCATGGACAGGTTGAAGCGAGGGTAACACCTCGTGGAGGACCGAACAAGTTGAGGTTGAAAACTCTTTTGATGATCTGTGATTAGGGGTGAAAGGCCAATCAAACTGGGTGATAGCTGGTTCTCCCCGAAATATATTTAGGTATAGCGTCAGGTAAAAAATATCATGGAGGTAGAGCACTGAATGGGCTAGGGGTCTTTACCGGATTACCAAACCCAAATAAACTCCGAATGCCATAGATATGTTCCCTGGCAGGCAGACTCAGGGTGATAAGGTCATGAGTCGAGAGGGAAAGAGCCCAGACCAACAGCTAAGGTCCCTAAATGCACGCTCAGTGGAGAACGTTGTGGAGTTACTTTGACAACTAGGAGGTTGGCTTAGAAGCAGCAATCCTTTAAAGAAAGCGTAATAGCTCACTAGTCTAGTGACTCTGCGCGGAAGATACAACGGGGCTAAGCGTGTTACCGAAGCTTTGGATTAAGATATTTTATATTTTAGTGGTAGGGGAGCGTTCTAGTGTAGGATGAAGATTGACCGGTAGGACAGTTGGACGAACTAGAAGTGATCATGCTGACATAAGTAGCGTTGAACTCGGGTGAAAAACCCGGGCGCCGAAAACTCAAGGATTCCTGGGTAAAGATAATCTTCCCAGGGTTAGTCGAGCCCTAAGACGAGGCCAAATGGCGTAGTCGATGGCAAAACGGTTAATATTCCGTTACCTAATAAATCGCGCTTAAGGAATGACGGTGTAGGATATCACAGCCTCTTATTGGATTGAGGTGTAAGCATGTAGGAGGATCAGTAGGCAAATCCGCTGGTCGTAACTCTGAGGTGTGAATGCGAGGGACTTGTCCCGGAAGTGTGAAAAGCCATGCATCCAAGAAAAGTTTCGTAAGTTTAGTTTTATTAGCTCGTACCGTAAACCGACTCAGGTGAGTGGGGTGAATATCCTAAGGCGATGGGGTGAATTTTGGTCAAGGAACTCGGCAACTTAACACCGTAACTTCGGGAAAAGGTGTGCCCGCGAGAGTGTAAGGATTTACTCCCCAAGCTTTTTCGGGTCGCAGAGAAATGGGAGTAGCGACTGTTTATCAAAAACACAGGTATGTGCAAAGTCTCAAGACGAAGTATACATACTGACGCCTGCCCGGTGCTGGAAGGTTAAGAGGATTTGTTAGCGCAAGCGAAGCAGAGAATCGAAGCCCCAGTAAACGGCGGCCGTAACTATAACGGTCCTAAGGTAGCGAAATTCCTTGTCGGGTAAGTTCCGACCTGCACGAATGGCGTAACGACTTCTCCGGTGTCTCGACCAAATGCCTCGCGAAATTGAATTCTCGGTGAAAATGCCGAGTACCCGCAGAAAGACGGAAAGACCCCGTGAACCTTTACTGTAGCTTGGCAGTGATTTTAGAGTTGGCATGTGTAGGATAGGTGGGAGACTTTGAAGCAGTGGCGCTAGCCATTGTGGAGTCAACCTTGAAATACCACCCTTGGCACCTTTGAAATCTAACCTGCTGCTCTTTACGAGCAGAGGGACACTGTCTGGTGGGCAGTTTGACTGGGGCGGTCGCCTCCCAAAAAGTAACGGAGGCGCGCGATGGTCCCCTCAGCCTGATTGGAAACCAGGCGTCGAGTGCATTGGCATAAGGGGGCTTGACTGCGAGACCTACAAGTCGAGCAGGTGCGAAAGCAGGCCAAAGTGATCCGGTGGTCCCGCGTGGAAGGGCCATCGCTCAACGGATAAAAGGTACTCCGGGGATAACAGGCTTATTCCATCCAAGAGTCCATATCGACGATGGAGTTTGGCACCTCGATGTCGGCTCATCACATCCTGGGGCTGGAGCAGGTCCCAAGGGTTTAGCTGTTCGCTAATTAAAGTGGTACGCGAGCTGGGTTCAGAACGTCGTGAGACAGTTTGGTCCTTATCTTCTGTGGGCGTATGAGATTTGAGTAGACCTGTCCTTAGTACGAGAGGACCGGGATGGACGAACCTCTGGTGTTTCTGTTGTCGCGCCAGCGGCAATGCAGAGTAGCTATGTTCGGAATTGATAACCGCTGAAAGCATCTAAGCGGGAAGCAAACTACAAGATTAGATCTCACTGGGGCTTCGGCCCCCTAAAGACTCCTTGGAGACTACGAGGTTGATAGGCTGAAGGTGTAAGTGTGGTAACACATTGAGCTGATCAGTACTAATAGGTCGTGAGGCTTTTTTAAATTTTTTCTTCTCAGGCTTCGGCTTGACGAAGATTTCGTCTCAAAGACTTCCTTTTAAAGGAACGAGAGACTAGCTCTCTGAATAAGTAAGAGAGTGATTGATGGGACTAACCGTTAATCGCTAAAAATCAATTAAATCAATCATTCGATTGTAACTAAAAGAAGTAACTTCTCCATTTGTGTTGGAAGCAAGTTGCAAAGAACAGAAAGGTTAGTGTAAGAAGCTAACCACTTTGACTTAATAAACGCTTTGCTGGTGTTTATAGCAGAGGGGCCACACCTGATCCCATTCCGAACTCAGAAGTTAAGTCCTCTTGCGGCGATGGTATTGCATGGGCGACCATGTGGGAGAGTAGCACGATGCCAGCTCTTTTTTACTCGAACCCGACTTACGAAAGTAAGCCGGGTTTTTTTTTGCCTGAAACTCAACTCGATTTCAGAATCTGCCCTATCGATATGGTGAATTCCTCAAGGCCCCCACATTGAGGACTCTGCTGCGTGCTTAATAATCTACCTATTTGAGCTTTATCGCCTCAATCAGACGCAAAAATGGATTGCTGAATAGTACCGGCTGGGATGATGACTGACACCGCTGATGACTCTGCCAGCGCCTTTTCTTTTATTTTCACTTCAATCGGAGACGTTGAGTTGGGCTTTTGTAGGCCCATTTTTGTTTCAAAATGGGAAAACAAATAAACATAAATATGTGTAATCAAACAAAATATGGGCTAAAAATATTCGCTGTGTCTCATGTCTAAGTTGTCGAAAAGACTGTTTAATCTCATTGAGGTCGAGTCATGAGAGCTTTTTTTAAAGAGCTGTGGTATTCTAGTTATATCAAATACAGGAATCTTTTCCTGTTCGCTTTTTAAGTCTTTTTTGTCGACTGGTTCAAAAAAAGATCTCTCGGGGATTCACCCGAGCACGGGGAAACAAAAATTGAATAGACAAAAGAAAGGGTCGAGATGCGACAGGGTGTCTTATGGCATACGTGTATCTTGCAGCAGCAATTATCTTTGAGGTTTTTGGAACGATCACGATGAAGTACTCAGAGGGGTTTACAAAGGTGCTCCCATCCGTGCTCACAGTAGCATGTCATGGAATCTGCTTTATAAGCCTCACTGTAGCCTTAAAGTATCTTCCAGTAAGTAACGTCTATGCCATCTGGGCAGGCGTGGGAACGGCGCTAATGGCGTTCCTGGGCTTGGTTATTTTCAACGAGCCTCTTCCGCTTCAGAAAGTATTGGCGACCTCCCTGATTATTTTGGGAGTTGTTATGCTGAATCTGGGTGATGGCAAAAAAGCAGAAGAGCAGGTTGCAAAAGTGGAAGCTCCGAGTATGAAGGCCATACCCGCAGCGGTCGTGCCGACGGTTCACGTCGACCCACCTCGCAATGCGGGCTGAGAATTTCAAAATATTTAAAACTATTGCTGGCTGTTGTTCAAAGGAGAGGTTGATCCTCTCCTTTTCTTTTTTGGAACACCTCGTGTCGCATCGAGTGCTACGCCACATCTTGCGGTTCTTTTCGGGAGTTGTGCCCTAAAAATTATTTGCTCGAAAATGAAGGTGCTGCCTTCATTTTGGCTTTTGCAGTCTTTCTTCAACAAATTCACTTAAGGCTTCAAATGGGGTTTCCTTGCGCGCAGCATAGTGAATGAAATCCAGAAGTAAGTTTTTTAAGCGCTCATCTTGTTTTGCATCAATGAGTTGATCTTTCTCATCATACGCGGAATCCGCCTTCGCCAAGCCAAAGTATTCTGGGTACAGGTAAGTTCCAAGGATGTGGAAGGGGGTTCTTGCGTGGATGTTCCCGCGAATGCCCCCTAAAGACCCTGGCGAGGCCCCAATCAGCAGGATCTGCTTTTTGGCGATCGGAAGTGGTTTGATACGGGAAACCCAGTCCAACGCATTTTTAA
Organism: Bdellovibrio sp. HAGR004; assembly: GCF_055397015.1. Classification (NCBI taxonomy): domain Bacteria; kingdom Pseudomonadati; phylum Bdellovibrionota; class Bdellovibrionia; order Bdellovibrionales; family Pseudobdellovibrionaceae; genus Bdellovibrio; species Bdellovibrio sp. HAGR004. The sequence goes on from NZ_AP029176.1 coordinate 1,689,489, forward strand.
GCGTTCCGGGAATGCTACCATTGTATTCCGGGCTGGAGATGACAATGGCGTCGGCTGATTGGATTTTCTGCGCCAGTTTTTGCACGCCCTCGGGAATTCCCTGGGAGGACTCAAGGTCGCCATCGTACATCGGCATGGGGAAGTCGTTAAATTCGCACAAGTCCACCTCGCAGAAGGGTAATGTGCGAAGATGTTCGGCGGCGATTCGAATCAGTTTTTTATTGTAGGATCCCTTGCGCAGGGAGGCCGCAAAAAGGAAGACTTTCATGTTCCGCTCCAATTCTTCTTATTTTCACATTCATCAGGGGTAAGAGCACCTGTTTAGGCCCTCTATTTCAAAATACAATTTCTATTGTCCAGGAGGGAGCTTCAGATTGAATGGCGACAGAGGGGCCAAGTCATTCGGGGTACTTTATTCTGCAGGGGCAGGCCGAAACCTGCCCCCGGTGTGACTACTTTTTCAGGATGGATTTTTTCAAGCTCGCAACGCCATCGTCGGATGGTTTCCCCAACCAGATCGCAAAGACCTTTTCGATGAAACCAGCAGGTCCTTTGATTTCAGAAACATTTCCTGAAGTAGTTTCGTAGAACACAGATTCAGAACCGTCTTTCAGTTTTGCACCCAAGATTGTCAGTGCTTTGCCGTCTTTCGCCTCGCCACCTTTGGAGACAGAGTCCAGGAATTGTTTTACTGCGGCATCGTCAAGGCTGACGTTGTTGGCCTTCAAGGCTTCCTTGAAGGATTTTTGCACATTGTCCGCATCCACATCGCGCAAGAAGTGAAGCTGGATGGCTACAGCCTTTTGATCTTTCAGGGATGTCAGGGCTTCTGAGTCAGTCTTTTTGAAACTCTCCGGGGTGCTCACGAACAACTGACCGACGTACACCTTCACATTGACGAAAACAACTTTCTTCGCGCGAAGTCCGGCCCCGACGGAAGTTAATTTTACGGCTTCGTTTTCAACCTGAGCCGTTGCTGAACTGGAAAGAGTGACTTTTTCGATTTTCTCACCACTGCCTTCGGAAGTCAGAAGGGCGGCCGAGGCATTTAAGGACAAAAGAACGGTGGCAAGTCCTGCGATAAGGTGCTTCATGAATGATCCTTTCTCGATATGGTCCAGATAGGATTCGTTGGAGGGGTGAAATTGTCAACCCGTAAAAGTTTTGTTGGCAGGTGGAAGATTACTCATTAAGCTTTTAAAGACGCGATGTTAGACACTAAAATGCCACCTCCTATGTTCAGACAAAAGCTGGAGCTTCTGATTCTTTCTGGAAATGAAAGGATTCTGAATCGCGCCAAGCACATTGTGTCGCGCTACTTCCTGACATTTCAGCACATGGATTTTTCAGACCTTAGCAAAGGGGCCACGCTGGACCTGATGCGTGCGCAGTTGATTCTTCTGAGTCAGGAGGATCAGGAATCTTTGCAGGATTTTGCAGTCCGGGTTGATCAGGTTTTGCATGCGTTCCCGCGCTCTCGTTTGGTGACGGTGATGGCGCCGTCCTTATCACGGGAAAATCTGGAGGGCACGGCGAACACCCGCATAACACCGCTGTCGCAGGCGGAATATTTTCAAACGATGAAGTTCGAATACCTGTGTCTACAACGTTGTCGGGCTCAGTATTTCGATATAAAAATCAGTGATCTATTCCCGATGACAACCCTGAGTTTTCCGGTATTCATCCGGCAGCCCTTGAATCAGCGCTATGTGGCTGTGACTCATTCAAATTCTGTCTTATCTGATGACCGTTATCAGAGAGTCTCTGCTGCAGACGGGGTTTTCATCCTGCAGAAGGACAGTGAGCGGTATTCTCAATACATTGCAAGCTACTATGACACTTCTGGTAAAGGCATGAGAATGCGGGCCCGGGCTCAGTTTTTGGCGCTTTATCAGGCCTCTTTGCAACTGAATGAAATTTTGCTTTTTGATTTTAAATCCTCGTCCCAGGAGTCTTTTGTTGCCGCTTATGAATCGCTGCAGTCCGCTGGGGAGGAGCTGCTGAAAACCTTCGAAGGTCAGGAGGATCTTTGGGATCTGTTCCGGGAGTCCCTGAGTGGTGACTTCTATCGTTTGTGGCGGGCGCCGTGGATTGCGGCGTATGCCGCACTTATTTCCAAGCGCAGTGGACAGGGGAATCCGCGGGTGGCCCTGATGTCGGGTCTATTGACGGATGTCGGGCTGCTTGATGTCGAGGAAAGTCTTGTGCGTCGGTACCTCTTGGGAGACGGCGGCAAGCAGGGGGATAGCTCCGAGTTGCCACAATCCTTTGGATATCACCCAGTGCTTTCTTTGAATCGATGTCTTGGCAAAGGAGTGCCGATCAGCGAGGCAATCAAGGCCGCGATGGTCTGCACACATGAGCGCTTTGATGGCAAGGGGTTCCCAAACCAGGTCCCTGCTGACAAAGTGCCGGTGGAAGCGCAGATAGTGATGTTTGCCGAAAAAATTGATCAGGCTGTTTTAACGACTATGCAAGAGACCGGTGTGGGGTTCCGCTTTCTGAAAGAAAAAGTCTGGGAGCGGGAGAGTCAAAAGACGGATGCTTTTTCCTCTGACTTTTTGGCGGCGATTGCGGATTCACTCATCTGACGGGCGTTATTCATGGACAGATTTCAATCATTCCGCCCAAGGGCATGCGGGCAAAGATTTCTTCAATCTCAGAATTGGTGACGGCCATGCACCCCTTCGTCCAATCGCGGGGGTGGCGGATCAGTTTGCGTTTAATCCAACTATTGGGAAGGCCGTGGATCATGATGCTGTCACCAGGATCTTTGATCCCATTCTTTAAAGCGTCGGCCTTGTCTTTACGGTTGGGATAGTTGATGCCCAGGCTTAAATGATACTCACTTTTTAGATTTTTCACTTCGAAGATATAGCGACCTTCGGGCGTCTTTTCGTCGCCTTCTTTCTTTTTGTGGCCCACGGGGCTGCCGCCAAGAGCCGTAGAATAAGTGGCCAGAATCTGTTCCTGTTGCATGAGATGAATCAATCGACGTTTTTTATCAACCAGAATCAAGTCGGCCTCCGCCTCGAGAGCCGGGCGTTCCCAGCGGGATTTGGCGGCAAATTCACCAAGGCGGGGACAGTAGCTGGGAAGAGCGGCTTCTTCGATGGCGATTTCGAGCATTTCCTTTTCTTCCGGACTTAAAGCCACCCAATGATCGCCATAGACGACGGCATGAGCCTCAGAAAGAACCAAGAAAGATATAAGAATGCAGAAAATGAGTTTCATGTGCTCCGTTTCCCACGAAAGTCGCAAGGACACAAGGAATTGACACCCGTTGTAAGAAGTAAAATCCTTTGCCCCGGTTCCCAGTTTTGCCTTTAATAAAAAGGCTAAATATCCCAAAACAGAGGAGAGAAAAGTGCTTAAAAAAATGGCGTTGGCTTTGTGCTTGATGACAGTAGGATTCACCGTTCAAGGTCAGGCGAAAGAGTTGACCAACCGTTTGGGGGTGGGTGTGAAAACTCATTCGGCTTTGAACCTGCCGCAGCTGGCGGCAACTTATTACTTCGCGCCGGACATGGCTTTGGCGGGAGGTCTTGGTGTTGACACGCAGAAGGACTACTCAAAATTTGCCTTCAACGCGGGTATTCGCCGTGTGGTCTTCAAAGAAGATAACATGAACTTCTATATGGGTGGTTCTGTTGGTGTGTTGAATGAGGAAACCAACGGGGATAAACAGTCCGGCTTTGAACTTAATGCCTTGTTTGGCGGCGAGTTCTTCTTTACAGGTTTGGATTCGTTGGCCTTCACCTTCGAAGGGGGTGTGGGTGTTGTTTCAATGGACAACGTACGCTTCAGAACTATCGCTGACAGTCCATTCAGCGCGGGAATCATTTTCTATTTCTAATAAACTCTTAAGGAGAGATTCATGAAAAAAGTAATTCACACAGACAATGCACCGAAGGCCGTGGGTCCTTATTCTCAGGCTGTTCAGATGGGTGATTTTTTGTTCTGTTCCGGTCAAATCTCGATTGATCCAAAGACGGGTGAAGTGTTCACCGGCGATATCAAAACCCAAACTGAAATGGTTCTAAAAAATATCGAGGCGGTATTGGCTGCAGCTGGAATGAAGTACAGCAATATCGTGAAAAGCACAATTTTCCTGACCAATATGGCGGACTTTGCGGTTGTGAACGAGACTTATGCCAAAGCTTTCACAGAAGCTCCACCAGCGCGTTCCACTGTTGCTGTGGCAGCTTTGCCTAAGGGCGTGAACGTGGAGATTGAAGTCATTGCGCATCGCTAAGTCCTTGTTGAAATCCCGCTCTTTCTGGGCACTGCTGCTGCTAAGTGCAGTGGTGCTCTATCGCTTTGTGGATGAGTATCACAAAGTGCAGGGTGAGAAAATTCAGTCATGGACCAAGACCCCCACCGCAGACTGTGCCGTCGTATTGACTGGCGGTGCAGGCAGGGTGCGGGAGGGGTTTGATCTTCTGGCTAATCAGAACGTCAAGAAGCTGGTCATCTCGGGTGTGTATTCCAATGCGCGTTTGCGCGAGATCATGCCGGTGTGGCCCTTTTATGGAAGTTTGAGTGAAAATGATGTGGTTCTGGACCGTCGGTCAGAGACCACCTATGGAAATGCTCAACAAAGTCTTCCCATCGTCGAGGCTTTGAAGTGCCGGGATATTCTTCTGGTGACCTCACGCCTGCACATGTATCGTTCTTATCAGACTTTCCGGGCGACCTTTCCGGAGAACATATACATCGAAAAACACGCCATTATCGGGGGACGTCTTGAGTCTTCTGTCTGGGAGTCGGGGTTTGAGGCCCTGAAATCCTTCTTTTACTCTCTCTGGGCCTACTAAAACCAGACCTTCGACTTAATATCCTTTTCCTGTTTTGATCCGATAAAGTCCCTAGGAAATCGAGGGTGGATCATGACTTCTTTACTGGCGCATATTGACTCGCTAGGAAGATCTGTAACAAAGAATCTGGAGTACACGGCGCGTGTTCTCCTGATGGTCTATCTTTCTCTTCGCGCCACAATCATGGACCGCGCTCAAGGCTTCCGGCAGATCGTGGGGGTCATTTCCGCGCAGATTTATTTCACTGGCTGGCAGGCATTACCGCTGGTTTCAGTCCTGGCGCTGGGAACAGGATCCATCATTCTTTTGCAATCCGTTTCCAATCTTTCCATGCTGGGTGGGACCCAGATGATCGGGAATTTCCTGATCGTGATGATCGTGCGTGAGGCAGGGCCCCTGTTGGTGGCGCTGGTGGTGATTGCGCGTTCAGGAACAGCTGTGGCCTCGGAAGTCGGGAACATGCGCGCCAATCGCGAAATCGAAGCCTTGGAGAGTATGGGCATCAACCCGCTGAGTTTCATTGTTTTCCCGCGGGTTTTGGGTGGAGTGATCAGCGTTCTGGGGCTGGCTTTTTATTTTAATTTCATCGCCTTGATCGGCGGTTTCCTGGTGACGCGCTTTATTCAGGATCTGCCTATGGCCTTTTACACGGATTCTTTGATGCGTGCTTTTGCCAAGGAAGACGTGCTTATTTTCCTTCTAAAAAATGGATTCAGCGGAATGATTATCTTTGTGGTGTGCTGCTATCAGGGCTTGTCCGTGAAGCGCAGTCCCCATGAGGTTCCGCAGGTGACGACTCAGGCGGTGGTGAACAGTATCATCTTTGTGGTCGTCTTTAATCTTATGGTCACAGCATTGTTTTATCTAAATCAACTTCGCAGTTTAGGGGTGGTCTGATGAAAATCGAAAGTCTTAAATTTGAAGGCGTGTCTTTTACTCATGAAGGACAGGAACCTATCGTCCAGAATGTGGAATTCGATTTTCCCATGAATGAAATTTTGTGGGTGAAGGCCGAAGAGGGGGCTGGTAAAAGTTCGCTGCTGCAGATTCTTGCAGGCTTGCAGATCCCACAATCCGGGAAGTATCTGATCAACGGTGAAAATGTGGTGGACATGTCTTTTGAAGAATTCCTGCCATACCGTCTGAAGATTGGCTACTCCTTTGACTATGGTGGTCTGATTAACAACCGCACCCTGTATGATAATCTGATGCTCCCCCTGTTGTATCATAAGATTTTGACGCCGGAAGAATCTAAAGCTCGTGTGGAAGCGATGATCAAGGAATTCGGAATCGAAAAATTTGCCCACGAAAGACCGGCGCACGTGCCGGGGCGTATTCGTAAACTGACATGCCTGATGCGGGCCGTGGTCATGCAACCGGAAATGTTGTTGCTGGATGATCCCAGTGTCGGGCTGGGGCAGGACAGTGTTTATATTTTTGCCGATCATGTTCATCGTTTGCGCAAGGAGGGCCTGCTGAAGCATGTCTTCATCAGTTCTTACGATGAAAAGTTCATGAATCTTTTCAACTATCAGATCATTCATCTGGATGAAGGACAATTGTACTTCCAGGCGGTGGATCCGGAGAAAAGAGTTGTTCATCTATGAAAGTAAAATTCAACAAGTTTGAAAGAGTGGCAGGTCTGTTCGTGATGCTGGCCATCTGCGGGGTGATCCTGACAGGGGTGAGTGCCGCGATCAAGCAGGGGTGGTTTGAACCCAAGGTGCGCTATACGACGACTTTTGAAAATGCCGACGGAATCCACCAAGGAACGCTGGTGCAGATGGCCGGTCTTCGTGCCGGTGAGGTTGAAACTGTCGAGCTTGAAAGTGACAACCGCATTCGTGTGAGCTTCTATGTTCTGGGAAAATTCCAAAATCGTGTGCGTGAAAACAGCACGGTGCAGTTGATCCGTCCCTTCATCATCGGAGAGAGAGTTTTGGAGTTGACCGTTGGCGGGGAAGAGTACGACGTGATCCCTGATCAGAGTGCCATTAAGTCCATGGAGACAGTGGATCTGATGACGTTGATGAGCGGAAAACATCTGAATTCTTACTTGAGCAAGTTGGGTGGTATCCTGGAAAGCGTGCAGGTTCTGGTGGATGCGTTTGCCGACAAGAGCCGTGCCGAGAGCCTGGTTCGTGTGATCGACCGTATGGATCCATTGGTGAAGAATCTTAATACGATGTCCATGGAAGTAATTAAGCTTTCCAAGCAGGCAACTCACGATGATGGGGTGCAAAAGCTGGTGGGTAATCTTGCTGTGACGACTCGGGAGATCAATAAAATTTTGCCGGAGTTGAACGAAGCTAATCCTGCCATGGCCAAAGACCTTGCGGTGATGACCCAGAACCTGGCAGTCATGACGCGTGCCCTGGGACCAGCCGTGAAAGAGGTTGAGGGTGAATTGCCAGGTGCCAGTGTGCGTTTGGTGCAGGCCTTAAATGAGACAGTGGTGGTTTTGAAAGCCATGCAAAAAAGTTTCTTCATGCGCAGTAGTGTGAAGGAAGTTAGGGAAGAAGAAGATGCTCGCGTTCCAGCGAGTCAGAAATAGCCATGCGTCCCGATCTGGGGCGCAAATATGAATTATCAAATTAATTTAATTACTCTTCAGCAATAAAGAAGTTTGCACGATAAGACCTGTGCTCGTCAGAGCAGGGGAATGGTGAATCATGCAAACGATGCGTTTATTGGCTCAAATGATCGCAGTTTTGTGTGTGGGCTCTTCTGTATGGGCCAAAAGTGAAAAAACGCTGGCAGTGGCTTTTGGCAAAGCCCGACCGCCCTATGCGTTTTTAGAAAACGAGCAGTTGCGAGGAATCGAAGTCGATCTGGCTCGGGAGGTCTTAAGCCGCATGGGCTATCAAATGAAGCCTCAGTCCATTTCCCCTTATCGCATCGAGGCGGAGGCGAAACACGGAAACAGCTTCGATGTTGTTGTCGGTGTTCCCTTAGGTAGTGATGGATCTCGTTATTATTCCCAGGCGTTTGTGATCTATAACAATGTGGCGATGAGTTTTAAAGCCAGAAAACTTCCAGTCAAGTCAGTGAAGGATCTGCAGGGGCTCCGTGTGGGGGCTTGGGTCAACGCATGGAAGGATTTGGGGAAAGATTTTTCGCGGCATTTTTCTCCACGGGCATCGGGCATTTTGCCAAATATGTATGTGGAGTTTGCCAAGCAGGACGAGCAGTATAAAGCCTTTTGGAACGAGAAGATTGATGTGTTGATCATGGATCGTTCGATCTTTGCCTGGTTCAGAAAAACCATGGTTCCCCAGGTGGGGGTGTTGGAAGATATTGAGGTCTTTCCAATCTTTGAAGAGCCGAATAAGTCCTATGTGGTATTTCGTGATCAAAAAATGCGCAATGACTTTGATCGCGAACTCAAGAAGATGCGTGATTCCGGGGTCTATGAGCGCATTGTGAATAATTATGTCGGCGAAAAGCTTGCCGCCATGTTTAAAACCAACGGAAAAACTCACTAACGAGCTTGTGCGCAGCTTCCTGACCGCCTTATGATTCTAGGATGCTGGTTGGGCACTTATTCCGTCATTTTATTTTTTCCAAAAGAGCCGGGGCGCTGGTGCGCCGAATTGCCTGGCTTTCCATGGTGGGCATTTGTATCAGCGTGACCGCGTTTTTGGTTGTTCTGTTTGTCATGAATGGTATGAACGGCAGCATTCGCCAGCGCATTCTGGGGCTGGAGCCTCATCTCTATATTCAGGTCGCCGGGGTGGGGACTTCACAGGGTCTTGAAAGTCATCCGGTGTTTCAGCGTTTGAAGGAAAATCCTGCGAATCGAGCCTACGTCTATGAGTCTATGGACGTCATCATTCGCAGCCAGGATGGACAGTTCAGGGGTGGAATCGCCCGTGGGGTGACCCGCGAAAGTCTTGAACACTTTATTGAACAGCTGCAAAAGGTAGATCGCAAAAATGAGGACCGTAGTTCTCCGGCTTATTTCTGGGATCCCGAGGATGTTCCTGGCAAAGGTGAGGTTGTCGTCGGGGTGGATCTGGCGCAGTCATTGGGTGTTTTTGAGGGGGATTTCCTGACGGTGGTGTCACCTTCGGGATTGCTGTTGCCTCCAGGGGAAACCCCCAAGTTTGAGCGCGTTCGTATCAAACGAATTGTGACCACCAGTCTGCCGGACTTGGACAGTCAGTATATTTATTATCAACGTGGTGAGGCTTTGAATGCGCTGACCACCGAAGGTATGCGCAAGAGCGGTATTGAAGTCTGGCTTGCGAATGAAAAAGATGTCCTGTCTGTTCGCGATGATCTGGCGAAGTTTGAGGGCGTCAGTGTTGAGACCTGGATGGATCGCAATTCGGCCTTGTTGTATGCTTTGAAACTGGAAAAACTGACCATCGGTATCTTCCTGGGGCTGGCGGGAATGATCGCGGCAAGTTCCATCATGAGCGTCCTGGCCTTGTTGTTGTCGCAGAAAAAGCGCGATATTGCGATTTTGCGTGCGATAGGATTCTCTGCACGTCAGACGGTGATGACCTTTACACAAATCGGCTTTTTCCTGGCTTCGATTGGCGTTGTCACCGGTACAGTGTTGGGAACAGGTATCAGTCTGTATATCCAATACAATCCCATCAAGTTTTTGCCTTCAGATATTTATTATGACTCGTCGATTCCCGCGTTGGTGGATTTCTGGCTGGTCTTTGGTGTTTTGATCGTCAGTGCCCTGATTGCATGGTGGGGATCTTATATTCCTGCAAGAACGGCTGCAGAAGTGCAGCCGTCCGATGCTTTGCGAATGAGATAAGTTGAAAAAAAATTAAACGCTGACCTGATGATCGCGTAGAGCATCAGTCAAGGATGTCTTCAGATCGGTGCTGGCTTTGCGCTTACCGATGATCAGTGCGCAAGGAACACCGTAGTTTCCGGCGGCAAATTCCTTCATCTGTGTCCCTGGGATGACCACCGAGTTGGCAGGAACGCGTCCTTTGTATTCCACCGGGGCGGAACCCGTGACATCAATGATCTTTGTGCTGGCAGTGATGGTGACTCCGGCGCCCAATACAGCCCCTTCTTCGATCACGGCCCCTTCGACCACGATGCAGCGGCTGCCGATGAAGGCGTTGTCTTCAACGATCACTGGAGAGGCCTGGATGGGTTCCAAAACCCCGCCAATGCCCACACCGCCGGAAAGATGCACATTTTTACCGATCTGCGCGCAAGAGCCAACGGTGGCCCAAGTGTCCACCATGGTGCCGGAGCCGACATAGGCACCGATGTTCACGTAAGAAGGCATCAAGATGGCCCCTTTTTCGATGAAACATCCTTTGCGGGCCACGGCCGGAGGAACGACACGCACGCCATCTTCTTCGCTCCATTGTTTTGTTGGAATTTTATCGAAGAAAGCAAGATCCCCGGCTGACATGGCTTCCATCTTTTGGATGCGGAAATAAAGCAGGATGGCTTTTTTGATCCATTCGTTGGTGATCCATTGACCATCTTGTTTTTGACTTACGCGCAGGCGACCGGCGTCCAGGCCCTCAATTGTTTCAAAGACGGCCTTGAGCTCCTGAGTGCTCAGTTGATCAACGCTTTTTCCGCCTTGAACGTCAGCAAAAATCTGGGTGACTTCTTGTTGCATGAGATCTCTCTTTCTATTTAAAAACTATTCCAATACTTTCAGGGATTCCAAGATGGCCGGAACATGGATTTCGATGATTTTTTCAGCGGCCAGTCCGCGCTCAATTTCATAAGTCAGTGTCGGGCAGTTTCTTTCAAGACCCGCATAAGTTCCCAGGCAGCCCGGTGTGGGATAACCGATATCGTCATCAATTTTGTAACCCGTGAGTTTGGCCAAAACTTCGGCCACCTTGCGGCAGTCGCCATTCACATTTAAAACCGGATGCCAGGAGTGCAGGGATAGAACATAGATTGGCTTTTTCTGGTCCAGATAAGTCATCAGACCGTGGTTTTCATTTTCGCTTCCTGCAAAAGGCCCTGGATGATAGCGCGGAGTCTTCACTTCAGGGGACCAGTCTTTTGTAGGCAGGTTTCGGTTCAGATCCACGCCGTTGCCATTGCCTCTGGTTTTGAAGATGACACCTTCTAGATTGAACTGAGGGACCAGAGTCATATTCAGCTTATACGGGAAGGCTTGCATAAAATGCTTCAAAAGTTCTTGCGCGGCAATAACCCCTTCAACTTCGTCACCATGAACTCCGCCCAGAATTAGAACTTCGGGGCCGTTGTTTTCAAAGTGATAAGCCGGTACGGGGAGGCCTTTGGAGGTATAAGTAAAAATGGAAGTTTTCATAACGAGCCTGTCCTTTTGGCCCACCATCTTAACATCCTCATTGCTGGTAACGTCAAAACGATTCTTCTGTTACGCGAGAGAACACAAGTTTTCATGACAAACTTTGGTGAATCAGTCATCATAACGAAACCAACGAGGTTTCACTTGGAATATATCAATAACGAACTCTGCCTAGGCCCTATGAAAAAGCCCTTAAGTCCTCTGGTGGCAAATTATATGCGGCCTATCTATGTCTATGACCTGGATTTTATAGCTCAGAGATTTGAAGCCATGACGAGGGCTCTAAAAGGTGTGCGTCTGTTCTATGCGATGAAAGCCAACTCCAATCCCGGAGTGCTGAGTAAGCTAAAGTCCCTGGGGGCGGGGGCGGATGTGGTTTCCTTGGGTGAAATCAAGCGAGCTTTGGAATGCGGTTTTCAGCCTCAGGATATTGTTTATAGCGGTGTTGGTAAGACAAAGTTTGAAATCAGTGAGGCCCTGAAGTTGGGCATTTATCAGATTAATGTTGAAAGCCTGCCGGAGCTTGAGCGCATTGGGACACTGGCGCGTGAGATGGGTAAAAATGCGCAGGTGGCGTTGCGCTTAAATCCCGATGTGGATATTAAGACGCACCCCTATATTGCTACCGGCCTAAAGGATAATAAATTCGGGATGGAGTTGTCGTTGATCCCGGCGCTGACTTCCTGTTTGAAAAGTTATTCTGATTCTATTTCTTTGGTGGGTGTCAGTCTGCATCTGGGCTCTCAGATGCTCGAGTTTTCCGGCTATGAGGAAGCTCTGCAAAAACTTAAGAAAGTCTATTTGGATCTGCAAAAGGATTTTCCGGAACTCAAGAAATTTGATTTCGGTGGGGGCTTGGGTATTTTCTATGATCGCGTGGATCTGGAGTTGGAAGAATCCCTGCTGCAACAATATGCTAAAATCACGCTGGAGACTTTGGACGACTTGAACTGTGAGTTGCAGTCAGAGCCGGGGCGCTGGTTGGTGGCGCATTGTGGGGTGCTGATCACTCAGGTTCAGTATATTAAAGAAACTTCAGCAAAGACATTTGTGATCGTGGACGCGGGGATGAATCATCTGATTCGTCCGTCGTTGTATGAAGCCAGCCATCGCATTGAACCCCTACGCAAAGGAACTTCGGCGATGGTTGTGGACGTGGTCGGCCCCATTTGCGAATCTTCGGATTTCTTTGCAAAAGATCGCTCTTTGACCACTGTGAAAGAAGGTGATTTCCTGGCGGTGATGGATTCGGGTGCTTACGGATATTCCATGGCCAGCGTTTATAATCTTCAGGAACTTCCTCTGGAAGTTTGTATCTAGTACGCTGTCGCATGAACTTCTGCAGCGTACTAGCTAATTAGACGTCAACAACAGCAAATGAGTCCGCTTTGGCGGGCTTCAAAATTCTTTGCGCCATTTCTGTGAAGTGCGCCGAGGAATCCGTGGTCATGATATTGATCTGGCGGGTTTCGCTGCTTTGATTTTTACCCAAGCGTCCACTTTGCATATCGCGGGACAACCAACGGGCAATCGCTTCGCCAGAATCCACCAGTTCAATTGAACTTCCAGTCACCCGAGCAATGGAGTTTTTCAAAATCGGATAATGCGTGCAGCCCAGGATCAGGGTGTCGATATGCTGCTGCATCAGCGGGGTCAGATAACGGAAGACAATCAGGTTCGTCACTGGATCGGAATCCCAGCCTTCTTCTGCCAGAGGAACAAATAACGGGCAGGCCTGGTCAAAGACCTGTGCGGAAGGATCCAGAGCATGAATCTTGTTTGTGTAGGCCTGACTGTTGACGGTGGCCCGGGTGGCCAGAACACCGATGCGTTTGCCACTGGAAAGCTCCAGTGCGCGTTGAGAGCCGGGTTCAATCACATTGTAAATGGGAATGCCATCGATCTCTTTTTCTGAAACCTGGCTGGAGGCCGTGTTGCAGGCAATGACGATGGCTTTGACGTTTTGTTTTTCCAGGAACTGGATGATCTGCTCTGAATACTTGCGGATTGTTTGAGGGGATTTAGACCCATAGGGCAGGCGAGCCGTGTCTCCGACGTAGAGAAAGCTCTCATGCGGGAATTGCAGTGCCAGTTCTTTAAGAACCGTCAATCCGCCAATTCCTGAGTCAAAGACACCTATGGGTCGAGAATCCTGATCCGCCATCTTCTTAGTTTTTCACTCCATGTGCACGAGATTCAGAAATACCATTGGAAGACATTTCCATAAAGAGGGCTTTGTCTTTAATTTCAGCAATGCTCGTGGCGTTGATGTAGCTCATGCCGCTGCGAATCCCACCGGTGACTTCCAGGATCACATCTTTCACGTGTCCCTTAACACTGACTTGAGTGGATTCGCCTTCCGGGGCCATACCCTCTGGAACACCTCCGCGCCAGGAGTCTTGAGCGGAACGAGACGCCATGCCACGGTACTGCTTTTTGCCGTTTTTGATTTCACCCGGAGTTTCAATGGTGCCAGAAAGCATGCTTCCCAACATCACAGTGCTGGCGCCTGCTGCAAAGGCTTTCACCATATCACCTGAGGTTCGAATGCCGCCATCAGCGATCACGGGAACTCCGTAGGAATCACCGACCTCGGCGCACAAGGCAATGGCCGTCAGTTGAGGAACGCCACAGCCGGTGATGATACGAGTGGTGCACATGGATCCCGGGCCAATGCCCACCTTGATGGCATCCGCACCGGCTTCGATCAGGTCACGTGCCGCATCCGGAGTCGCCATATTCCCCGCGATCAGATCCACTTGCGGGTATTGGTCTTTCAACCACTTCATGGTTTCCATCATCTGCACCGAGTGGCCGTGAGCAATGTCGATTGTGATAATGTTCACGCCGGCATCGACCAGGGCTTTGGCGCGGGTTTTAAATTCCTCTCCTACACCGACACTTCCGGAAATGACCTTGACGCCATTTTCTTTCAGGCGGCGGGCTTGTGCGGCTTGTTCTTCGATGGAAAGGAAGCGGTGAAGAATACCCAGGCCTCCCAATTGGTTCATGGCAAAGGCCATGTCGTATTCAGTGACCATGTCCATGTTGGCGCTGACAATCGGTGTTTCAATCGAGAAGTTCTTGGTGATTTTTGAAGTCAGACGCGGATCACGACGTGATCTGACGTCGGATCGTGCCGGAACGATCAGAACGTCATCGAAAGTAAGTCCCTTGCCTCTGTTTTTGATGTCTTTCCAGTTAAACATGAGCGTCATGTCGCTTTACCTCACTTCTAAAAATATTGAACAAGATATGAGTCGATAACAAAAGCAGATAGGTGTCCAGCGCCGATAAAATCAGGCTTTGTACTGGAGTTTTCCAGATCAGGCGATAGGCATCAAACAAAGTTGTCAGCATGCCCGGAATCAAAAGGTGAAACAGAATCAGGATCGCGATTATTTTAAACCAATGACGGCGTACGATGGTCGCAGAACCCTTTAAGGCGTCCAGGCGGCCTTCGTCGTACTCCTTCGAAGAGGTTACCACGAACGGGACCATCGTGTATTGAATGTACTTCCAGACCCCCGGAAGGATCAGCGCCAAAGACCACAGGAGGGTCTTGCCCCAGGATCTTAAGGTTTCAATATACATTTGATTTAGATAGCGTCCCCAGAAGTCATGCAGGCTTTTTTGCAGGTTCTCCAGGTTTGCAAAGGCAAACAGCGCCACACTCACCAGCAGAACCGGAAAGAAAATGCTGCTGAGGATGGAAAGAAAACCATAGTAAATGACCTCGGTTTGGACTCCCAAGGGATTGCGCAGGGCATTTTCCATCTTCAGATTTAGGTATTGATCGATGTTGTTCGACAGGGCAACCAGGGCGAACAGGGGCAAGAAAACTTTTTTAAAGACCTTCAGGTTCTCGGCAAAAAAATTCACTTAAGTATTTAGAGCCTCAAAGGGTGGGGGAGTCAAGCGGACTCTTGCTAAGAAACACATCTGAGGGGCTCTGGGACTTGGCATAATAGAAATTGGAGGCGCTTATGGAACTACAAATAATGGTCACGGGGGCCACGGGTACCATTGGTAGCGAGTTGGTAAGGGTCCTTGCTCGTCAGAGCGTGGACGCCGTGGCGGTCAGTCGGTCCTTGGAGCGCCTGCCGTCCGGGGTTCGGGGGATGCAGTTTCCCCTTGAGAATCGTTATCTTTTAGAGCAAGCGCTGAGAAATGTGGATGTTCTGGTTTTTATCCAGCCCCTTTGTGACAATATGCTTGAGCAGGCTCGGAATGTCGTGGCCGCAGCCCGTGCGTCGGGGGTGCAGTTCATTCTGAAAATGTCAGGGTTTGGAGCGTCCTCGGTTTCCAAGTACCTGTATCAGCGGATTCAAGGGGAGGCTGACGAGGTGTTGCTTGATAGTGGCCTCCGCCACGCTATTCTGCGACCCAACATCTTTATGCAGTGTTTTTTAAAGATGCACCATGAGGCCCTGATGCAGGGAATTCTCTATCTGCCTCAAGGCGAGGGGCGCACCAGTTTTGTCGATGCCCGGGATGTGGCGGAAGCCGCCGCAAATATTCTGCGTGATCCCTGGGGCTATAATAGAAAAATCATTAATTTAACGGGTGCAAGAGCGCTTTCCAATGCAGAAGCGGTGTCTTTGATAGCTCACTACTCCAAGAGAAGACTGGCCTACGTGCCCGTCACCGAAGAGGCGTGGCTGCGACTTATGCAAAAGAGCGGGGAAGCCGAATGGGTGAAGCAGGCCCTTTTGAGTTTGCACCGGGCCACGCGCGAAGGTGCGGTTGCCGAAGTGGTGCCGGGTCTGCCGAAGCTTCTGGGGCGGGACCCCCGAAGCTTCGAAGCCTTTAGCGAGGACATGAAGCAGGAGTGGATGTTACCCCTGCCTCAGGAAAACTTACTCTGACCAAAGCTCACGGACATCAAGAATATTGCAGTGGAAATCCACTAGAACTTCGTGAGCGGCATCGCCGCCTTGCAGGTTTGTACGAACGTAGTAAACTTTGTCGCCATTTTCCAGTGCCTTTTGAAATTCGGCCTGGCGAGTTTGATATCCTTGTGCACGGAAATAATCTTCGATTTTGCCAGTGCAGGAGCGGCCGGCAAAGCTTGTGGAGGACAAAAGGGCTGTAAGAGCAAACACCAAAGTCTTCATATCAAATCCTTGTTAAGGTTCTGCGCCTGATATACCGATCGGCTCGGGTATTTGCCAGTCAAGATTGTGTTTGGAAATCCTTTCAAGGGCGCTAGTCGTCCAGATAGGATTTCAGCTCCTTGAGGTGGTAGCTCCAACCCAGTTTAAAATCCTTCATGGCGTTCTTTTTAAGCGCTTCTGGCAGCGTTTCCCAGCCTGTATGAGTCAAAGTGAGGATTCTTTCTTTCCCTGTATCTTCAATCTTCAGGGAACACTCTGTGACGGCGTCCTTGGGCCATGTCTTCTCTTTCCAGGTAAAGACGATGAACTGCTCTTTTTTGAGTGCGATCACTTTGCCGGAAGCCAATTGGCGTTTTCCGGTGTCATCCTCCCAAGGCTCTTTGAATGAACCGCCGATTTTGGGTTCTAGGACAACGTCCTCGCTCCACCAGTTTGCCAGCTCGCCCCGGTCGGTCAATGCATTCCAGATCCACCCGGCGCTGGCTTTAAGTTTCACGGACATTTCAATGCTGTCTTTCATCGGAGCTCCTAGGGAAGTTGCACGGCGGCTTGGCATTGATCTTCCGACAAAAATTCCTGATTGGCAAAGATCTTGGTTTTTAAGTACTGATACTTTTCCGGCTGCTGGTTCAGAAGGTCGCGGCCTTTAAAACGATAGGCGACCACGGATTCGGCAAAGTCCTCAGATGGATTGAGTGTGCCATATTCAGAAACGGCCTTTTCGGGCTTTTCCAGGACATAGTCTTTATAGCTGCGTCCCTCATAGCTCTTTTGCACTTCCTTCCACCCCGCGATGCGGAGCCAGTCTGCGGAAGTATCCAGTCTTTGGCGGTAGGCCAGGGTGTGTCCGAGTTCATGGAGGAGGGTCTGCTGGCGCTCAGCAAAGGGAAGCTCGTTCCAGCGATCAAAAATTTCCATGCTGGCATTGGCAATGATATTTTCACCAAAACTATAGCGCTGGCCGCGCGTGAAGTGAACCAGGCGCTTGTTGTAGGCCACCGGGTAAAGATGCAGGGGGTAATCCTGCAGTGCCTGCAAAATCTCATCAAGCTCACTGGCGTACCACGCCGAAGCCTTCGTAGTGCGCAAATGAGACCCGTTGAACCCAAACTGCTTCAACAAGAACAGCAACTGCACGCCTTCTTTTTCCCCATAGATCTCTTTCATGGCGCAGAGAACTTGATTGCAAGAACTGGAAAAACGCAGTTCGGGCTTGCCGCGAAGGCTTAAGTCAAAAGTGTGCAGGTCGGAGAAAAGCTGCAGCAGGGAGCTGTTTTCATTTTTAAAAGAAATGCCATGCAGAGTTTTGGATTGGGTGGGCCCAGGCATTTTCCTTAAAGAGGTTTCCATAAATTCGACTGTCGGTGCACGTTGGGATTTGCAGGGGGCCTGTAGAACCTCGTCGGCGCTGGCTGCCCACCAGGGAAGCTCCGGCATCGCCCCGGAGTTGAGACTCCAAAGTACCAAAAATGCAGAAATATAAAGCCTCATATGTGATCCCCCTGACCTGAGGCAGGGTCTTAACACCGCTCAAAGACAGAGGCAAAAAGTCCATCGTCAGAGCGAGAGAAATCAGTTGAATTAAAGTGTCTCTGAAAAAAATTCAGCAGCTTTGGGGGGCGCTAAGCGAGGGGCATTTTTAAATGCGCACAGTTCCTGGTCGTGCAGTCCTAAATTTCTGTGGCTCCGGCACGCGCCAGAACCTTCAATTCAATGCCGACGACAGCAAGAATCACCAATATTTCGGCAACCAAGAGGGCCTGTCCCCAAATTGTAATATCGGCATAGGTAAGAAGAATAATTCCGGAAATAAGACTGTAGCCAATGTTGGCCGAGATGATAGTTTTCAACATCCAACGGGCTGTTTCTTTGGCGAGATAGTAGCAGCCCAAAGAGAAGATCGCATAAACCAAAGGGAAAGAGGCCAGGATATACAAAACAGGACGAGGCAGCCCGATTTGCTCAGAAAAAAATGGAAGAAAAATCCCGGTTAAGATCAAACTTAACAGGGCACCCAAACCATCAAAAAGGAAAACTGTTCTACTAGTAAGTTTTTTTATCAGAGGCATTGTTGTTAGGTTAGCATTCTGCTTTTCAATGGCAATGAAGAATCTGTTGGATTCGCTAAACTCGTTGGTTCGTCCGATTGGAGCGTGAATCCAATTCGAACCTATTCGGTTTAAGACTCGTGTTATTCCTTTAGTGATCGGAGGGAGTACTTTCTTATTGTCTTAAGAGTGACTCAATTTCTAAAATTGAAGTAATTCGCTTGAATCGCGGAATTTAGTTGGTGAGTGGCGTTCAGCATCGGGATCACAGTTGAGTATCTATTGCTCTGGAGCACTTTCCTACGAAATCAATCGATATACTTCTTTCTTGGGCAATACAAAAAGCAGCTGCAGCGGATGCTCAGTAAATGAGATTCAAACGGATCAGTTGATTCTGGGAGCTATTATTAAAGATACATTCAAAGTTTCACGATGGCCTTATAGCGATGGCGACACAATCAAAATTGTGGCCGAAGATGATATTTGGATTAAAGAATCCGCTAAGCCCTGCCAGTACTAACCATGAGCGCCATTCCTTCTCTCTTGCGCGAGATTCCCCAATGCGTGGCACCAATTCCTCTTCTTTTGCGAGTTCCGCAGGCCTTTGTAGTGAAGACGAAGGCAAAAGAAAACCATCGAACCGCTAAACCAACAAAATGAAACGTAAAACAACAAGAGCGAGGACTGTCCGAAGCAAAAGAAGAGGAAGTGGTGCCCCGGGCCGGAATTGAACCGGCACGCCCGTTTAAACGAAGCCCAGGATTTTAAGTCCTGTGCGTCTACCAGTTTCGCCACCGGGGCACGCGAAGATCAACTCAATCATTTTTGGCAGCAAACGTCAACGTCTTCATGAACTGAAGCATGTCTTCAGGAACTGCACATTCTATACGCACTTGTTCGTGAGTGAACGGATGCACGAACTCCAAAGAGTGAGCATGCAGCATCAGTCGCGGTGCTTTGGGTTCTTGCGGTGCTGGATAAATATCATCACCGAAAATGCCCATGCCCCGGTCGGCAAGATGCACCCGGATCTGGTGCATGCGTCCGGTCAGGGGTTGAGCTTGCACCAAAAGGGCCGTCGGAAAGACTTCCAATTTTTTGAACAGGGTATGGGCCTTGTCGCCGCCGGAGTTCACGCGCACCATCTTCATTTTTTTTAGCTTTGCATCGCGCATTTCAGCCAGATGGTTTTCGACTTCCCAGGCATCGGTCGCTTTTTGCGTCCGTTTGGTCAGGCACAGATAAGTTTTTTGAATGCGGTGAAACTTGAAGAGGTTCGCCAGGGGCTCGTTGGCTTCCTTGGTCTTGGCAAAGATCATTACACCCGAGGTGTCCCGATCCAAACGGTGATGAAGGGCTAAATAGAAGTCTTTGCCTCGCTCCTGTTGCAACTGCTGCTTCAGAGCTGTAAAAAAATCCGGACGGCTTTTGTCGACAGTGGGTTGTGAGGGAAGGCCCGCAGGTTTGGCAGTGGCTAAAAAGTAGTCGTCTTCAAAGAGGATGTCGAAGGTCATCTCTTGTTGATCATGCAGAAATCAAGATTGGCGTTGATGTATTCACGCTGTTTCTCAAGTTCAGATTTCGTGAAACGGAAGTCAGAAACTTTGCAGCCATAGTTATTCACGACCTCGTGAATGGCCTGCACTTCATCCATGGTCATGTTCAATTTCCAGATCAGCTTTACAGCCAGCCAGTCACGCACGTACTGACAGCGGTAAGAAAGATTGGCCGGCAAATAACGGTCTGGAGCACGGTCGCCCTTGGACATATTCTGGCTGGCATCGGAAGAGATCAGGTGATTCTTGTAGCCCATGTAGTTTGCATACAAGCAACGGGTCTTATAGTCCCACTGCCAAGCGCCGGACATGTACGCATTTTTCAAAGGAACCATGTGGTCAATCTGGATTTCGCGGGCTGAAACAACTTCTTTGCCAGCATAAGGGTCGTTCCAGAGGCCGGACTCAACTACGCACTGCTTGTTGCCGCGGTAAGTGACGTCGGTATTAGAGTCACGCACCAGCACTTTAGCTCGGGTATTCATACACGTGTCGTCCGTTGGATCATTGATCCAGCGACCGAAGTGCAACTTGCGCATGTATTTTTCTTCTGGAGTTGGTGGCGCTTCGGCATGCAAAGTCCACTTCAGCAGATTCACGACCAGCTTTTTAACCCCTTGAATAAACTGAGACGGGCCCAGTTCTGGGGAGTATTCCATAAAGGAGTATTCGTTGCGGCGGGTGGTGTCTGTTTCGAGGTTGTCTTCATCAACAGTGAAGAACTCATTGCTCGGAGCCGGGGCGGTGGTGGCAGCTAAGGTCGGTGATGCGACGAATGCGATCAAAAAAATGACCGCAAGCAAGCTCACTGTGTTCCCTTTAAAGCGTTTCATTCTCGGTTCCCCCTCCGCGAATTGGACTCATTAAGCCCCAGATCGAAGGCAGTTTCAACAAAACAATTCGTCAGGATTTGGTTCGACTTGCATGCTGCGCATTAAGTTCCTAATGGGACGTTTAAATGCTCTAACTTTGCGCAATTTTAATGGTTTTTGGATTTCTCACTGCAGAAAAAATATAGCATGAAGCCGCAGGTTGGCACTCTGCGCAGGTCCGATGGGGCTAGTTCAAGGGGGGTGTTCCGGGGTTTTCTTGCGGAAATACAGGGGGTGTCGCTAAGCTGAAGACTCAGCATAAAGAGGAGTGCATAGAATGAAAATGCTTTTACTTACATCTGTTTTGGTATTTGGTTTGGCAGCTTGTTCCCACAAGGCGCACAAGCATGAAAATTGTGGCTGTGGTGGTGCGAAGGCTGAGAAGTCTGAGAAGTCTGAGTGCTCTGGCAAAGAGTGTGGCATGAAAAAAGGTGGCTGCGCTGATTGTCAGGAATCCTCCGAATCCAAATAGTCACCCGAACGACGAAAGAAGTGTTCGCAAGGCTCAAGGGAAATCCTTGGGCCTTTCTTTATTTATGCACCCCCGTTGCCTTTGAATAATCCGTTGCCTTGAATAAACCGCTAAATTACTTTTTGATTGTCATATTTCCATTTCGGAAGGGATTTTGGACATGAAAAAGTGTGCCCTTTTAGGCCTCTTGGTGCTGGCGTGGCATCCGCAGGTCTTTTCTATTGATCTTCGCGAATATCTGAAAGTCGTTATCGAAAAAAACAAATCCGTCCAGGCTCTGGATGTCTCTAAGGAAGCGGCAGAAGACCGCAAGACTTCCGGAGACATTGAACTGGTGCCCGTGCTGACAGCCGGGGTGGGATATCTGAATGACAAAAGTCCCTTAGGGCAGTTTGCGCAGTTGGGGGGAACTCAAACCACGGCAAAAGATCTTAAGTTGGGCTTGATGAAGCGCTTTTCTACCGGGACCGACGTCAGTATCACGGCAAGTGCCAGTGAGGTCGAAAATGAAGGAACTTTGCTGAATCCCGCCTTTTCACGTTTTGCTTATGGCAGCCTGGGTGTGGGGTTGGAGCAGTCGTTGTGGAAAGACTCTTTTGGCAATGCCACCAGCCTTCGTTGGGAGCGTCAGGATGCTGTGACGGCCGCCGAGGTCGGGAAGTACGATCTTCAGAAGAAACTGCTTCTGATCGACGCGGAAGCGGCGTACTGGGACTATGTTTATCAGAATGAAAACCTGCGTATCGGTCGAGCCTCTTTGGAGAGAGCCCGCCGGATTGAGTCCTGGACACGTCGTCGTGTGAACGATGGTATCAGTGACCGGGCCGACCTGCTTTCTGCGCAGGCTCTGGTGTCAGCTCGTCAGTTGCAGCTGATTTCCGCAGAAGATGATATGGCGGCAGCAAAAAGAAGAATCCGCGACTTTATGGAACTGGGGGATTCTGAACCCATCCCAGAGATCACGGGGAATATTTCCCAGGCGCGGACTTTGAGCTCCATGGTGGACGGCAAAGGTGCACGTGTGGTGGCGCTGGATGCGTATCTGGCCTCACTAAATTCCAAGGCCATGTCCCTGGTCGCCAAAGAAACTGAAGACGGCTATCGTCCGGATCTGGTTTTGTCGGGGGCTTATAACACCAACAACTTTCAGGTGGGGAAGACTGTCGGCGATGCGGCCTCCAAGTGGACAGACACGGAACTGCCAACCTGGAAGGTCGGTTTGAATCTGATTTATCTGTTTGATACGGACGTGAAAAATGCGGCTCAATCTGCCGCACGTAAAGATGCGCTGGCTGCAAAGTTGCAAAGCGAAAGAAAAATGCTGGACAGTGAAAGCGCGTGGGTTGAAATCAACCGCCGCTATTCTGAGATGAATAAACGCATTGATGCGGCCACACAGATTGCACGACTGCAGGCAGATGCCGCCAAGGCGCAAACGGACCTTTTCAACAAAGGCCGTTCCATCACAGCCAACGTGATCAATGCCGAAGAAGATGCCGCCGATGCGGAACTGAATTTGACCAAGCTGAAGTCCGAACAAAGAAAAATGGAGGCCCAGGCCCGTTTGTTCATCGCCGTCGATGAATCTGGCAGTGGCGAGGGGAACTAATTTATGAATTTACCGAGTCTGTCGATTCGAAGACCGATTTTTATCTCCTGTATCGTGATCCTGATGTTGATTCTGGGGGCATTTTCTTTGCGCAAGATGCCTGTGGATATGTTCCCGGATGTGACCTTCCCGGTTTTGTTTGTGCAGGTGACCTATCCTGGTGCTTCGCCATTGGATCTGGAAAAGCAGGTTTCAAAACTGATTGAAGATGAAGTCGGCAGTATATCCGGTCTGAAAACTTTGACCTCAAACAACTTGGATGGCGTGGCCATCATTGTTGTCGAGTTCCAGCTGGGAACAGACATCAAAGAAGTCGAACAAGAGGTCCGTAATCGTATTGGGAATATCCGCCGGGATTTGCCGGCGGATATTTATGAACCGGTGATTCGTCGTTTTGACCCGGCCGATCAGCCCATTGTAACCCTGGCGGTGACTTCGGATCTTCCCGAGGGGGCAGCCTATGATCTGGCCAACGAAGTTATCAAACCCCGCTTTGAGCGCATCAAGGACGTGGGGCAGGTCGACATCTTTGGGGGCCGCAAGCAGGAAATCCATGTTCTTGTGGATAAGAACAAACTGCAGGATCGTAAAATTTCGATGCTGCAGGTGTCTCAGCGTGTGATTGACACCTCCAAGGACATTCCAATTGGGAAGATTGAAAACGACAAGGATGAAACAACCTTGCGCACAAATGGTGAATTTGAATCTTTGAAGCAGATCGAAGAAGTGAATGTCAACTTCGTCGGATCTGACAAGGCGATTCTGGTCAAGGATGTGGGCCGGGTGGTGAAAAGTCTGGAAGACCAGAAGACCATGGGGCGCATCCGCGGAGAGCGGGCCCTGTTGATGAATGTTTATAAACAGCGGGGTGCCAATACGGTGGCCGTTGCCGAGGCTGTTAAGAAGAACATCGAAAAGGTCAATGCCATGCTGAAGGAAAAAGGCATGAAGGGTGCGGTGACGATGGTGCGTGATACGTCTCGCCCGATCCAGCTGAACGTCTATGACGTGAAAGAATCCATCATCATCGGTATTATCCTGTGTGTGATCGTGGTGTTCTTCTTCCTGGGGTCTGCGCGTTCGACCTTTATCACGGCGATGGCACTGCCGAACTCCCTTTTGGGTGGTTTTGTCATCATGTATGCGATGGGTTTCACCATCAATCTTATGACTTTGTTGGCGTTGTCTTTGGCTGTGGGTCTTTTGATCGATGATGCGATCGTGGTGCGGGAAAATATTTTCCGTCATCTGGAAATGGGTAAAAAACCGAAGGATGCCGCACTGGAGGGAACCAAAGAGGTGGCCATGGCCGTCATTGCCACGACTCTGGTTGTTATTGCGGTGTTTGGTCCGATCTCTTTCTTGCAGGGGATTGTCGGTCAATTCTTCAAGCAGTTTGGCTTGACGGTTGTCTTTACGATGCTGATTTCGTTGTTTGATGCTTTCACGGTGGCACCGATGCTGTCTGCTTATATGGCTCACCCGAATGAGCACGTCAAAGGTGATGGTATCATTGGGCGTATGCTGGCGGGCTTTGACCGCTTCCAGACGTGGCTTGAAAACTGGTATGAAAAGGGGCTTAAGTACACTTTGGGGAACCCGAAGAAAGTGCTTGCCGGTGGAGCTGTTGTCTTTGTGATGTCCATGGGGACTTTGGCCTTCATCCCAGCAACCTTCCTGCCATCGCCGGATAACGGGGAGTTCATGGTGAACATCGAGTTGCCGGTGGGATCGTCTTTGATGGCAACCAGTGCTTTCACCGAGAAAGTGGAAGCGCTATTTGAAAAAGACCCGGCTGTGGACATGGTTATGACCATTGTGGGGAACACGAATAACGAATCCAACAAAAGTTCCATCTTCATCCGTCTGGTAGAAAGAAAAAACAGAAGCATGAACACCACGGACTACAAAGAGTCCCTGCGTAAGAAACTTCCGCATTTTGCCGCAGAGGCGACGGTGTCCCTGGGGGACATTGATGCCGTGAACTCTGGGCAAAAACCTTTGAATGTGAATATTCAAGGGGAGGATCTGAATCAGTTGAACGAATACGCGGTCAAATTGGTTGAGCGTTTTAAAAAGATCCCGGGTTTGGTGGATGTGGATACCAACTTCCGTTCTGGTAAGCCGGAGTTTCATGTTGTCTTTGATCGTGCCAAGTCCGAAAAGCTGGGTGTTTCCACGGTGACGGCCGGAGCGGAACTTCGTAATCGCACGGAAGGGAACGAACAGGCGATTTATCGTGAAAACGGGATCGACTATAAAATCCGTGTGCGTTTTGAGGAAATGTACCGTGATCTGCGCACGCAGTTTGCATCGACCTTTGTTCCTAATGCGAACTACAACATGATTCCACTTTCTCGAGTGGCACAAGGTGAAAACGCCTCTGGATTCTCACAGATTAACCGTCAGAACAAAGGCCGTTACATTCAGATTTCCGGGAACCTTGCCAAAGGTGGAGCCTTGGGCACGATTTCGGCTGAAATTGAAAAAGTCATCAAGAATGAAATCAAGCCGCCACCAGGGGTTGATTTCAGCTTCCAGGGGCAAGCCGATGACTTTAAAGAGCTGATTGAAAATATGCTCTTGGCGATTTTCCTTGGTGTGATCTTCATCTATCTGGTTCTGGCGAGCTTGTATGAAAGCTTTATCACTCCATTCACGATCTTGCTGGCATTGCCACTGGCGATGACGGGTGCATTCCTGGCATTACTGATCTTCGGTAAGACCATTGATATCTTCTCGCTGATCGGGATTGTGCTGTTATTAGGTGTCGTGGCGAAGAACTCGATCTTGTTAGTGGATTACACGAATCATCTGATTCACGAGGGGATGGAGCGTAATGAGGCGATTATCAAAGCCTGCCGCACGCGTCTGCGTCCGATTCTGATGACCTCCCTGGCGTTGATTGCCGGGATGGTCCCCATCGCGATTGGTCTGAATGAAGCCTCTGCGATGAGAACCTCCATGGGGGTGGCCATCATCGGCGGTTTGATCAGTTCGACTTTGCTGACACTTTTGATCGTGCCAGCGGCGTTTGGTTTCGTTGAAGACTTCAAGGCCTGGTTCCGTGCGAAACTGGCCCGTATCGCCGGTTATCAGCCGTAAAGACCCCGGAAGCTTCGGATCTGTTGAAGCTTCCGTTCAAAGGGAGCCCAGTCGTCGCGTTCGGCGATGGGCTTCCACAGCGCTTCCAATTCATCAATAATCAATGAGCACGCATGACCTGTTTGCAGGTAGGGGTGTTGCGCTTTGGTGGCATCGGCCACTTCGAAGTAAGACAGGGAATCCTGTAGCTTCTTGAAGGTTTCTTTCTGGTAAAGCTCTTTTTGCGGCGAGCGTTCCAGGCGTTCTGCGATTGCGCCCGAGTGCAGATCATAAAGTGTTTGTTCAAACAGACCTTTTTCCTGATCCAGGAACTGAAAAAGGTGAGTGACCAGTTCCGCGTTCAGATCGTAAATTGCGGCACCTTCTTCTAAAGGGTTGTGCAGATTTAGGCGCAGTAAAAGTCTTCTTTGAAACTCAAAGTTGAAGGCATCTCCATAATCCTCAAGAATTTCTTCGACGGGCAGATCCGGGAAGGCCACCTTGAGGGCGGCCCCAAGTTGATGCAGGTTCCACAGAACGGCTGTGGGCTGACGTCCAAAACAGTAAAGCCCGGTCTGATCAAAGTAGGCGGCAGTGAACGCCGGATCATAAACTGGCAGGAAGCGATAGGGTCCGTAGTCAAAACTTTCGCCGGTGATGTTCATGTTGTCGGTGTTGAGAACTCCATGAACGAATCCCGCCATCATCCAGGCGGCGACGGTCTTTGCTGAAGCATAGGATACTTCGCGCAGAAAAGCTGCGGCTTGTTCTGTGTCAGCAAATCCACCCAGTGAAGGATAAAAATGCTTCACACAATAGTTCAGTAACTTTTTGATGTTCTCGGCCTGATTTAAAAAAGCCAGTCGTTGAAAAGTTCCAAAACGGACGTGACTGTGGCTGAGTCGAACTAAAACTCCGGCGCGGGTCGGGGAAGGTTCGTCATGTCGTTGCAGGCTTTCGCCGGTTTCAAAGACTGAAAAAGTTTTGCTGGTGTTGACCCCATAGGATTCCAAAAGTTCGGTCGCCAGAATCTCCCGGAAGGCTCCCTTGAGAGTCAATCGGCCATCTCCACCTCGGGAATAGGGAGTGCGCCCGCTGCCTTTGGTGCCCAAATCCAAAAGACGGTTTCCGGCCTGGAATTGGGCAAACAGAAAACCTCGCCCATCCCCCAGGTCCGGGTTGTAACTGCGAAATTGGTGGCCATGATAGCGCAAAGCCAAAGGGGCCTTGATGTTCTGAGGCAGACTTTCAAACTTCCAGAAGTGTGTTTGCCATTGTTCAGCCGTCAGGTGACCTAAACCCACGGATTCTGCGGCGCTTTGATTGCGATAGCGCAAAATAGCTTGCGGAAATTGGGCAGGTGGCACTTCGTCGTAAAAATCAGGGCCAAGCTCATAAATTGGAGGTACAAAGGACGTCATGACCCCTTATCTTCTTTTCCCGGTACAAACGCAAGGGGGGCTATTCTAGTTGACAGTGATTTGCATTTAGGGGAAAACAGTGACACCAAAGGCGGTCTTGCGTGGACGAACAAATTCTTACCCAACCCTCAGCTCAACAAGATTCCTGCTGCGAGGTGGATCACACTCAGCATGAGGAGTTTGCAGAAAAAACAGAGAACTGGGACCGTATCGGCATCTTCCTGTCTTCCTTGTGTGCCATTCACTGTCTGGCGACGCCGCTGCTGGTGCTGTTGCTTCCCGTATTCGGGGAGTTTTTCCATTCTGAGTGGGTTCATTTGACCATGGCGGTGGTGATTCTGCCGGTGGGACTTTTTGCCTTCTGGTCGGGTTATAAACACCACAAGCAGGCGCGGGTCTTTGCCTTGGGTGTCTTGGGGCTTTCGATGGTGGCAGCAGCGTCGGTCCTTCCCCATGAATGGGTGGAGGTGATGGAGCACGATGTGGTTACCATCGTCGGCAGCTTTTTACTGATCACAGCCCATGTCCTTAATCGCCGTGCGTGCCTATGTCATAAGCACGAGGCGACCCGCCTAAAGTAGTATTTTGAACTTCAGTCAATGCAGCTTTTTGTGGCAGGCAGTGCCTCATTCTGCTGCGATTTTAGTAGGTTAGCTAAAGGAAATATGCGCCATCGCATACTTTTTCGCGTTTTTCAATTGAAAACCAAGTGAAAGATAGTAGTGTTTAGTTGAAAACTAAATGATGGAGGCATCTATGATCGAATCTAAAATGAACCGTCGCGGTTTCTTCTCAACTCTTGCAAAGATCACTGGCGTTGCTGTGGTTGCACCAGCGGCTTTGTCTGCTGTTTTCTCTTCCACGGCTGAAGCTCAGAAAAAACGTGGTGGCGCTCCGGCAGCGGGCGGTGCAGCGGCAGGTGGTATGCCGATGGTGGACCCAAATGATTCCGTGGCAAAAGCGGTAAAGTACGTTGAGGACTTTAAAAAAGCTCCAGAAGCCAAAGGTAACGACTGCATGGGTTGCGGCTTCTACGCTAAAAAAGAAGTTCGTAACGGCAAAGAAGTCGGCACCTGCACTATCTTCGCTGGTAAACTTGTTTACGGCCAAGGCTGGTGTGCTTCCTGGAATAAAAAAGCGTAAGCTTTTAGTTTCTAAGAAAATAAAAAACCCTGATAAGTGTTCTTATCAGGGTTTTGTTTTTCTAAACTGTTGAGTTGAATTACTTGGGATTGTCGCGCAAAGCACGGCGCAGGATTTTACCGACATTTGTTTTCGGCAATTCCGCACGGAATTCCACCAGACGAGGCACTTTGTAGTTCGTCAAGCTCTTGCGGGCGTGAGCAATCACATCTTCTGCTGTCAGGTTTTGATCTTTTTTCACGACAACCGCCTTTACGATTTCGCCGGAATGTTCGTCAGGAACACCGATGGCCGCCACTTCCAGAACTCCTGGATGGGAAGCAATGGCTTCTTCCACCTCGTTTGGATAAACGTTGAAGCCTGAAACCAGAATCATGTCTTTTTTGCGATCCACGATCTTAAAGAAGCCGTCGGCATCTGCCACTGCGATGTCGCCGGTTTTCAACCAGCCGTTGTTCAGAACTTGAGCTGTTTCATCAGGACGATTCCAGTAACCGGCCATCACTTGAGGTCCACGGCACACCAGTTCGCCCGGCTCGCCCAAAGCAACTTCTTTACCGTCGTCGTCAACCAGCATGATGTCCGTGCTTGGGAATGGCAGGCCAATGGTTCCTACGCGGTCTGTTCCGTCGATAGGGTTGCAGCACACCACGGGGGAGGCTTCTGTCAGACCGTAACCTTCCACAATCACGGATTTGGTCAGCTCCATCCACTTTTCAGCGACAGATTTTTGTAAAGTCATCGCACCAGCTACGCTGACTTTCACGCGGCTGAAATCAATGGTTGTAAATTCCGGGTTGTTCATCAAAGCATTGAACAAAGTGTTCACGCCCGCCATCACCGTGAACGGAGTTTTCTTAAGCTCTTTGATGAACCCAGGGATGTCGCGGGGGTTGGTGATCAGAACATTTTCGCTTCCGTAGCGCAAAAGACCCAGACAGTTCAGAGTCAGGGCGAAGATGTGATACATCGGAAGGGCGGCAATCGCGACCTCTTCTCCTTCGCGCAGTTTCGGAGTCATCCAGTCACAGATTTGCAGCATATTCGCCGCAACATTTCTGTGCGTCAGCATGGCACCTTTGGCCACGCCTGTCGTGCCACCTGTGTACTGCAGGAAGGCGATGTCTTCCAAAGTGGTCGGAATTTTGGAAGAAGGTTTCATCGCACCCAGTTCCATGGCCTGACGGAAAGAGTAGGCTTGTGGAATATGGTACGGTGGAACCATTTTTTTAATATAACGAACTACCGAGTTTACCAAAATTCTTTTCGGAGTCGGGAACAGATCCGCGATCTCAGTGATGACAACGCTTTCGATGTCAGTTTCCTTGATGATCTCTTGCAGAAGGTGGGCGTAGTTGGCCAAAATCACAATGGCCTTGGCGCCAGAGTCCTTGAATTGGTGGCGCATTTCTTTGGCTGTGTAGAGCGGATTGGTGTTCACGATGGTCAAGCCTGAGCGCAAAGCCGCGAAAGCAACAATCGGGAACTGCAGTAAATTTGGCATCTGGATAGCGATGCGGTCGCCTTTTTTAAGTTTCAGTTCGTTTTGCAGGAAGGAAGCGAACTGATCCACTTTCTTGTCCAGATCTGAGAAGGTGAGACTGACTCCCATGCTGGTAAAGGCTTTTTTGGAATTGAACTTGCGGATGGCCTCTTCATAAACATCCACCAAGGAGTTGTAACGTGTCAGATCCACCTCGTGCGCAACACCTTTGGGGTAGTTCTTGAGCCAAATTCTTTCCATGGAGACCTCCTGCTAAAGTTGCATCAATTTGATTCTCTGAAAGTTTAGAGTAAAGATTCGAATGAGGTAAAGTAAATTCTTGTTTTCACAGGGCCTATTTGCAAAACTGGTGGTATGAAACTTCGCCGCCTCATCATCTTCGGAATCGCTCTGTCTCTGCTGACTTCCTGTTTCGGGAAGGAAGAGGAAACGCCTGTGGTAACACCGCAGAAAGTGGTTAAAGTGCTCACTCCGAAGGCAGATGAGGCTGCAAATAAAGATAAAAGTTTGGAATGGATGGTGCGCTATCTTTCCGAAGCGGACGGAATTCATCGTGAAGCATGGTGGGTTTTGACCGCAGCACGTCCTCCCATCGGAAAGTCACCCTTTGGAAAGGCCCAAAGAGCGTTGTTGGCCTCCCAAAATATCAAGCTGACGAACAAGTCTTTGTTCCGGTGCGATCGGTATCTGGTGAAGCGCGATGTTCTGGGGCTGGCCGGTTATCCGCAGAAAGGCGAGATTTTTGAAAAGTGCAGTGAAAAAACTGAGGCCAAACGTCTTGCCAGCTTTGATGTCCCCAAAGAT
The DNA here is from genome assembly GCF_055397015.1 of Bdellovibrio sp. HAGR004. NCBI lineage: Bacteria > Pseudomonadati > Bdellovibrionota > Bdellovibrionia > Bdellovibrionales > Pseudobdellovibrionaceae > Bdellovibrio > Bdellovibrio sp. HAGR004. The sequence goes on from NZ_AP029176.1 coordinate 1,720,219, forward strand.
GGTGAATTGAATCTGATTTTCTATCCCGAAAATTTGCAGGAGGTTCTTGGATTGGGTGCGAGCATCCTGAATAAGCAGATTCACTGTTCACTGCGCGGTCGGGATAAACTGGAAAGCTTAAACTGTAAAGACTGGGCGCAGGATCGCAGCAAAGAACAAATGATCCGTCTGGACGTGTATGACTATCAGAAGTCCGGAAAGAATTTGATCAAGCTGCGCGGGAAAGTGTATGAAAATCTCACGGACATTCGCAAGATCGAAGCAGATGTCCCGATGGAGGGTAAGATCACGGTTCTGGAAACAGAGCTGTATGCGCCAGAAGCGCCACCTGTTGCGGTGACACCGACACCAGCGGGGACTCCGACAAAACCGGGGGCTCCGGGCGCGATTGCGCCGACAGGCCCCGTTGCCGTTCCCGGAGTGAATCAGCCGCTGGAGCCGGTCAGCGGCACTCCTAGTTTGGGAATGCCACCACCACGGGACCTGCCGGGCGGGATTGATCCGGATGTGATGTTGCAAAGAGGACAGCAACAGCAAGGGCAGGGGGGAGAGATCACTCCTGACGAGCCCGGCGCCGATGGGTGGCCGGAAGGTGAAGCACCACCGCAAGAGGGATTGCCGCAGGAGCCCCAGCCTGAGGTTGAAAGTGACCCCTCAATGCTTGTTCCGGAGCCGATCCCGCAACCAATACCTCAGCAAATAGAACCAGTAGAAGGAGCTCCACATGGCCGCTAAAGTTGAAATGGGTAAGAAAGTTCCAAATTTTAAAATTCCATCTTCCAGCGGAGAGACCTTAAGTCTGTCCAGTCTGAAAGGGAAAAAGGTTGTTCTTTACTTCTACCCAAAGGACAGCACACCGGGATGCACAACAGAAGGGATTGAGTTTAACGAACTGCTGCCGCAGTTTAAAAAGCAAAACACCGTGGTCTTTGGTGTTTCCCGCGACAGCCTGAAGTCGCATGATAAGTTTATCTGCAAGTACGATTTTAAGTTTGAACTTCTCTCAGACGAAGACGAAGAGCTATGCAAGCTCTTTGATGTGATCAAAGAAAAGAACATGTACGGCAAAAAAGTGATGGGTATTGAGCGCAGCACCTTTGTGATTGATGAAGATCAAAAACTTGTCGGAGAGTTCCGCAAGATCAAAGCCCAAGGACACGCGGCGGAGATTCTTCAGTTTTTGAAAGAACTCTAGACGTCAGAAAAAGCGAGCAGGGCTACCAGCCAAGGCCGATCGAAAAAACCATACAGCTAAGATCGTATTTGGACTTAAACAGAGTTGCACTCTCGCTTTTATAGAGAACTTCGGCATTGAAGTTCCATTTGTTGTTGTTGGCGCTGGTTAAAATCCACTCAGAGCCGATTCCGGCAGCATAACCGACCGAGAATGACTGATCGCTGCGGTGAATGTTCTCAAGTTCCACCGTCTTTCCAAGGGCTACAAAATTGTATCCCAGCACTCCGCCAGCAGAAAAATAGGTGTTGAAGCCTCTTTTTTTTCGTTCAATCACGAACACTTGAAGGCCGGCTTCCGCCGTGGAGTTGTAGTACTTAAAGGAACTGGAAACTTCTGTCGTTCCATCGAGAAACGTTTGGGTTCCCGCCATACTTCCAACCTTGAAGCCAAAGTAGGGAATCAGGCGTTTTCCATCCATAAACACGGTGAGGCCCGCTCCCAGGCCGGTGGCTGTTTCAGCAAAGGACTTGCCCGGTTCGCCAGAGTAGTTGCTTTGATAGGCGCTGAGTCTTGTGCTTGGAAAAATTCCGGCCTGATTCGCTTCACAGTCTTTCGACGCTGTGAAAAGTGCGCAAAATAATGTGAAGTAATAAAAATATCTCAGCATTAGCAAAAGATCGGAAGGTGTTAAGGAAAGTTAATCGCCTTTAAGCTTCTTCTATACAAAGGCCCCACCTCCTTTGCCGTCTCTTAATCTTTCTTTGGTGGAAATTACAGATCCGAAATGAAGATCGATATCCCCTTGAGTTGGGTTCGCTGGGCGAAAAAAAAGCTCCCCTGATTCTTTGGGGAGCTTTTGGGCGTTTAGTGTTTGGTGCTGTCAGCGGCCTGAACCATCAGCTCGGCAATTTGTTGCGAGAACTTCACCGGATCAGGAAGGTTGGAGCCTTCTGTTAGCAAAGCCTGTGCATACAAAATCTCGGCCCACTTTGTTTGTTGATCAGGAGAGGCCTTCAACATTTTTTCAAAGACCGGGTGATTCGGATTGATCTCCATAATGCGTTTGATGTTTTGACCAGCATACTCTTTACCCATCTGTGACATCAGCTTTTGCATGTGTGCAGATGGGTCAGAAGAAGATGCCACAAGGCAGGCCGGTGTATTGGTCAGGCGCTCAGAAAGAACCACGTCCTTGACGTTGTTCTCTAAAGTCTTTTTCATGGACTCCAAGACTGGCTTCAAGGTGACCTCGGCCTGTTTCTTTTCTTCTTCTTTCTTTTGTTTTTCTTCCGCCGTGTCCAGGTCCAGGCCTTCGCGCATAATGGATTGCAGTTTTTTGCCTTTGAATTCGCTCATGGCATCAACAACCCATTCATCCACAGGGTCTACCAGCAGAAGAACCTCAAAACCTTTTTCCTTCAGCTTTTCAAGGTAAGGGCTGTTGGACACCTGAGACAGGGAATCACCCGTGATATAGTAAATATCCTTCTGATTTTCCTTCATGCGCGCAACATATTCATCCATCGTTGTCATCTTGTCAGAGGACGTTGAATGGAACAGCACCAGATCCTGAAGTTTTTCTTTATTTGCCGGATCGGAAGGGATGCCTTCTTTCAAAGTGGCGCCGAACTCGGTCCAGAAGTCTTCATAGGCACTACGTTCTTTTGTCAAAAGGTCCTTCAACGTGGCCAGCGCCTTAGTCGTCACATTTTTGCGAATCTGTGTGACTTGGCGGTCTTGTTGCAAAAGCTCACGGGACACGTTCAGTGACAAATCACTGCTGTCCACAAGGCCTTTTACAAAGCGCAGGTATGGCGGCAGAAGATCTTTGCAATCGGCCATAATGAACACGCGTTTGATGTAAAGGCTCAAGCCGTATTCCATGTCACGCATGTTGTAGTTCCATGGTTTTTTGCCCGGAATGTAAAGCAAGGCATTAAACTCCATCGTGCCTTCAGCTTTGTAGTGAACGGTGCGCAGAGGTTCGTTCCAGTCTTGAGTCAGATGCTGGTAGAAGTCCTTGTATTCCTCTTTGGTCACTTCAGACGGTGACTTCAACCAGATGGCTTTTTGTGAGTTGAGTGTCTCGTCTTCCTTTTCACCCTGCATTTTGATCGGATGTGCGATGAAGTCGGAATACTTCTTCACCAGGGATTTTAGAACCCACTTGTCTGTGAAATCCTGAACTTCGTCTTCTTCCTTGAAAGCTTTCATGTGCAGGGTGATGGTCGTGCCTGTGCCTTCGGGACGAGGAACGTTGTCTAAAGTGTAGGTGCCATCTCCTTGGGATTCCCACACGGTGCCGTCGTTAGAGCCCGCCTTTTGTGTGTGCAAGGTCACGCGGTCTGCGACCATGAAGGCGGAATAGAAGCCTACACCGAACTGACCGATCAGTTCCGGCTTGGTCTTCATCTCGGCATTCATTTGCATGAAGGCTTTGGCTCCAGAGCGAGCGATGGTTCCGATAAACTCAACAACTTCTTCCTGAGTCATCCCGATTCCGTTATCGATGATTTTCAAGGTCTTGGTTTCACTGTTGGGCTCTAGACGAATGTGTGGTTGCCAGTTTTCAGGCAGAAGGGAGGGGTGAGTCAGGGAGTTGAACTTGAGTTTGTCGATCGCATCAGACGCGTTGGACAGAAGTTCACGGAGGAAGATCTCTTTGTGGGAGTACAAAGAGTGGATCACGATATCCAGAAGTTGTTTAATTTCTGCGTTAAAATTTTGCACCTGCTTGGCCATACTAACTCCTTCAAAAGGTAAAAATACCTATTGAATGTGAGTCCTTGGCGGAATTTGGCAAGGTCGGAGAAAAGAAAAAAGGTGCCTGGTGACTTTTTCTAACGCGGCGTGGGCGTAAAAGTCATCAGGCACCTGTTAAATTTTTATGGCAGCTCTAAAAATTACTAATTGGTCGGATATGGATGCTTTGTGTTAGCCTGATTTTATGAATTTTAGCCAATCGGCGAACCTTATTCTAGCTCTCACCATCACCACCCCGTAGGGGTTCAAGCTCTATTTTGCGGCCCTGTGTGGGCGCGCTTCGAAAAAACCAATGTCATTTTCATAAATTTTTTACGTCTGCCTAAAGTGCTGGCAGAGGAGTTGTTTTATTATGTCTTCCGTTAAAAATGGACAGGCCGGAGTGAGCCTTGTCCAAAAAGATCATCGAGAGTTAAACCATGAGCTGAATTACTTCCAGGTGGATGAGGCCATTGGTGCGGGGTTGCCCTTGTGGTTGCCTGCGGGGGTGGTGATTCGTGATGAGCTTGAAAAGCTCATGCGAGAACTGGAGTTTCTGGCGGGTTACGAGCGCGTCGTCAGTCCCCACATCGCCAAAGAGGATCTGTATTTCCAGTCGGGCCATCTGCCTTATTATGAAGAATCCATGTACCCCGCCATTGATCTTGAGAGTGTTAGATATCGACTGCGCCCGATGTGCTGTCCCCATCATCATAGAATCTTTTCGGCCAAACTGCGCAGTTATCGTGATTTGCCGTTGCGGTTGGCTGAATATGGGCAGGTCTATCGCTATGAGGGGTCGGGCGCACTGTCTGGTCTAATGCGCGTGCGCGGGCTTTGTCAGAACGATGCTCATCTATATGTGCGTGAGTCCCAGGTGAAGGAGGAAATCCTGAAAGTCCTGCAAATGTATCAAAAGGCTTATGAGATTTTAGGCATTAAAAAATACCGTCTGCGTTTGTCGAAATGGGATCGCAGCGGGGATAAATATGTTTCGATGCCGGAAAAGTGGGACTGGGCGGAAAATGTTTTGCGTGAAGTCCTGCTGGAAAGCGGACTGGCGTTTGAAGAGGAGTCTGGCGAGGCGGCCTTCTATGGACCGAAAATCGATATTCAAATTGAGTCAGTGCTCGGGAAAGAGGAAAGTGCCTCCACTGTTCAATTGGATTTTATCAGTGCTGAGCGCTTTGATTTATCCTTCATCAATGAGTCCGGTGAAAAAGAGCGGCCCTTGATTTTGCACCGGGCGCCACTTGGTTCGCACGAACGCATGGTGGCCTTACTGGTGGAACTCTATCAAGGAGCGCTTCCGTTGTGGCTTTCGCCTGAACAAGTGGTGATTGTCCCCTTGGCAGACAGACATGTGGCCGCGGCCGAAGATGTGCGAAGCGTGTTACATAATGCTTTCTTGCGGGTGCGAGTCGATGGGCGGGTGGAATCGCTGCAAAGAAAGTTGGCCGAAGCGTGGCAAAGCAAGGCCTGTTATGTCGTGGTCATCGGTGATCGAGAAGTCGAAGAAGGTAAGATCAGCGTGCAGCGCCGAGGAGAATCGGTTCGGCAGAAGATGGCAGCCGAAGATTTGAGGGATCTCTTACTAAAAGAGGTCAGCTCCCGGCAGTAAAAGGTGCCTGGTTGTTTTTTCTGGCTACGTCGCATCAGGTGGCGTTCTGGTTATAAAAAAAGCCCACAGTGCTTGTGCCTGTGGGCTTTTTAGTTTTTATCTTTTACTGCTGCGCTGTAGCCAGAAAAAACAACCAGGCACCTTTTAATAATGGAAGCTCATGCGGTCGGCGATGGATTTCGGCAGAGGTGGGACCTGCGATCTTGGGATCAGGAACGTGGTCAGGTTGAAGAAATCGCCGAAGATCTTGTGTTTGGCCGTGGCATCGGCCAGGTATTTGTGACCGCTGGAGCCACCGGTGCCGATCTTCTGACCCAGCATTCGCATTGCCATCAAAGCGTGGCGATAGCGCCAGGTTGTCATCGTTTCATCGATATCCAGAAGCGCGCGGATGATTCTAAATGGTGTTTGCAAGATCGGTTGATCGCGGTGCAGTTGAATTAACAGGGCTGCATGCATGGCCTTGTGACTGAGGCGGAACTGTCCTTCGGCGCGCAGCTTTTCAAAAGCTTTTTCGTCAAACAGGGCGTCGAAGCTTTTGAGGGTTTGTTCCAAACCTTCCACGGTTTTCTTTTTGATGTCCTCTGTCAGCTGCGGATTCTTATTCACGGTATTGATGTCATCCTGGAACATTTTGTTCACAGCTTCTTTGTAGGATTCCCAGAAGTTGAAGTTTTCACCCTGCAGGAACGGTGTTCGTTCCAGCCACTTTTCCACGCAATCATGCAAGGACGGCTGATTCAGGACTTCCAACATCTCGGTCTGCTGGGATTCGCTTAAGGATTTATAGAACGGGGACTGGTTGTAAGCCAGGCGATCTGTCATGCGCAGACCCAGCTTTGTTTCAATCAAACGCCATTGGTAGCTTTGGAACCCGGAAGCAGGATAAAGCATGTCACGGAAATCCAGGAAATCCAGTGGAGTCATGGTTTCCAGCACATCAATCTGACCGATGATCAGTTTCAATATGCTCACAATACGTTCCAGGCGCGCACTGGCCATACCCATTTCAGCTTCCGCCACCACCGGCTTTTGGAATGTCGAAAGAACCGAGTTCAATTCAAAAAGAATCTGTTTAAACCATAGCTCATATGTCTGATGAACGATGATGAAAAGCAATTCGTCGTGGGCTGGCTTTCCGTACTCCACACTTTTGGGATGCTGGGAATTCAGCAAAGGATCCAGACCAAGATAGGAATGATAGTGCACCGGTGGGTATTTCATTGGGAAAGCTCCTTAAGTAACTGGACGAAACCGTCGATGTCCTGCTTTTGGGTGTCCCATGAGGTCATCCAGCGGCATTCAAAAGTGTTTTCATCCCAGACATAGAAAAAATAATGTTCACGAAGCTTCTTCACCCAGTGGCTGGGTATCGTCGCAAAGACAGCGTTGCTTTGCGGGAACTCCCGCACGCTGACGCCAGGAATGTTCCTGCAGGACTCGTAAAGATACAAGGCCATTTCATAAGAATGTGCCGCGATCTCCTGCCACAGATTGTTTTTGAAGTAGGCTTCAAACTGACAGGCGATGAAGCGAGTCTTCGAAGGCAGTTGCGCCGACTGTTTGCGAATGTACTTAAAATCCGCTGCCAAATCCTTATTCAGGATCACAACAGCTTCGCCCATCATCAGTCCGTTCTTGGTGCCCCCGAACGAGACAATGTCCACGCCGAGGTCCGTGGTGATTTCCTTGAAAGTCTTCTTCAGGAAAAAAGCGGCATTGGAAAGGCGGGCGCCATCAATATGCACATACAGCTTGCGAGCCTTCGCCCATTGAATCAGATCTTTCAGTTCTTGCACAGAATAGGTGGTGCCCAATTCAGTTGGTTGGGTCAGACTTAGCACTTGGGTCTGGGAGTAGTGCTGATCTCCGCGGCGAATGAAGGCTTTTTCCAGAGTCTCCACCTGAAGCTTTCCATTCACTGAAGACAAGGGCAGTAGTTTACAGCCGACCATGTATTCCGGGGCACCACATTCGTCCACGTGGATGTGAGCGACATCAGAGCAGAAAACCGATTGATGAGGCTTCGCCAAAGCCCGCAGTGCTGTCACGTTGGCGGCCGTGCCATTAAAGACAAAGAACACCTGAGCATCCGGACCAAATTGTTTTTTGAACTCCGCCACGGCGGCTTCGGTCCATTCGTCAGTGCCATAGGCCGGGGCGTGTTCAGTGTTGGCAGCAAGCAATGATTCCAGAATGCGAGGATGAATGCCTGCGTGGTTGTCGCTGCCAAAACCGCGTTTCATGATCTAGCTCTTCTTTAGATTTGCAAAAATAAAATTGTGTGCAAGTAACGCCGCCAGCTTGCTGGTGCGATTGTCCTGATCCAGAGGAGGGGAAACTTCGTAAATACCGATCCCGCGCACATCAAAGTTTTCAATCATCCAAAGATAGCTTTTTAAAAACTCTTTTGTGAAAAGCCCGGTGGTCCAGGACTGGCTGCATCCCGGGGCTTCGCTGGAGGTAAAGGCATCAATGTCGATGCTCAGGAAGATTTTCTTTTTCTCTTTGCCTTTAAGATAACCCTGCAAAACATCCAGCAAACCGCGCTCGTTCACGTCATCCAAAGTGAAAACCTCGGCGCCGTGATTTTTGGCCCATTGGATATGAGCTTTGCTGTTGCATTGATTTTGGATGCCGACCTCTGCGAAGTCCACATGACCTTGGAACTCGGAAAGCACGCGGTGGAAAGGAGTGCCGGAATTAAAACCTTTATCGGTTGGGCGCACATCCATATGAGCATCAAAGTTGATCAGAACGGCCTCGTCCTTAAAAACGTCCAAGAAGCCTGCGCCATCGCAATAGCCATAGTCGTGCCCCCCACCCAGGGAAATCCAACGCTTGCCAGTTTGAGCCAGAGTTCGCGTGGTTTCGCGCGCACGTTCGTGACGTTCGGCCAAAGATTTTTCTTTGTCGATCAAGTCCCCCAAATCCAGGATCTGTGGCAGACGGGTGCTTTGTAAATGCGGGGTCATTTTATAAAGGTATGTGCGGATTTCACGCGGAGCCACCTGAGCGCCGACGCGGCCACCATTCAGGCCGATGCCTTCATCGTCAGGAAAACCGATGATAGCAAAATCAAAATTGTATTCAGGAAGTTTGCTTAGGTCGCCTTTAGTAAGGAGCTGGACGCATTCACCGAGACGCGGATCCTCTTTATCGTTTTTGGTGAAAAGAAGATGTTTGTCGATGGAATGTAACCAGCTCATTATTTCAATTCGCCCCACTTACTTAGGTGAAGAGTCCGAGTCACGTTGCCCGTTTCGGAATCATAGATTTTCATCGTAGCACGGGATTTATTAAAGCGGATAGTGGCAAAGGTGGTGGACGTTGCGTCAGACAGGAAGACAACCCAGTCTTTCCCCGTGGAGGGAGTGACGCTGTAACGATACGTGATCGGGTCGATGATTGCGTAGTCCTGTCCTTTTTGGAAGTCTTTTACGCTGATCGGATAGAAGCTCAAAGAATTAAAGTCACGCACAGTCAGCAAACCATCAGAGCTGTGCCAGTAGCCCAGCATCTTCTTCAAGCCAACATAATCCACGCTTTCGATGTACGCCACGCAGCTGTTTGGATCCAGAACACCGGAAGCTGTCACAGTGTCACCCGTGGAAAGGCGGCGAATGTTGGCTTCCGTATCTTGAGATTCGGATTCGACAAGATAACGAACGCAAGCAGAATCGGCTCTCAGGTAAGTGCCTGTAATATCGCGCTCAATCGTGCCCGAAAGAGGGCGCGCAGAAAAGCCAACAGATCCTGAAATCAGAATGAGGACGAAAAGCAGAATTCTCATGCCCCACCTTTTTTCATGGGAGAATAACCCGGTCAATAGTATTTCGACGACCTTTTTTGACTCAACGAGTCAGTTGCTTATATGTGTGGCATTTATAGGGAAACAACCGAGTAAAACTCAACATTTCTTGCTCGTTGGCCATGTGTGCTTCTAGGATTGAAATATAAATGACCAATGAGAATCAAATCTGTCACTTGTTTTTCCCCTGGAATGGGGAGCTGCCTTCGCAAGAGGTGGTTGTCCTGCGCGATGTGGAAATTGTCGGAGTCGGGGCTTTACGCCGTCATCAACTGGAAACCCTTAAAGAATCAAAAAAGCTGGTGGTGCAAACCCATGAGCCGCAGATTCCCGATCAGGTGCGAGCCATCTATGATGCCGAACTTTTGCGAACGCTGGAATGGCTGCGTCCCTTCAAGGTGGAATCGGGGCAGGCGTTTGAGTTCACGGCCGAGCAATGGCGTCTATTTGCTTTGCTTTTTCCAAAAACTCGGGGGCACTTGGGGCTGGCGGCGGATCGCTTGCGTGATGAGTATCTGCAAAACATGGACTGGAGCAGTTGGCTGCTTCAGGATCACTGGCGTTACTTTGTCGGTTTTCTTCGTCAGAAGTTTCCAGGGCAGTCAGAGATTCTGGAGACCGCTCACTGGGAGTGGGTGCAGGCGTGGATCGAGATTCAGCCCTTTGATGGCGAAAGTCTTTCAGAGCCCGGCATTGTTGCCTTAAACCCCAGCCTGCAGATAGTGACTTTGTCCCGCGAAAATCAGATCCTGAAGCGAGACAAAGGTATGTACGCCTTCATCTATAATTCTGCGACGGCCACTGTGGGAGAAAGACCACTGGACCTGGTGGATGCTCTTTTCATCGACTTATTACAAGAAGATAGGAAGTATTCAAAAAAGCAACTTCTTGAAATGGCCTCTTTAAGCCTGAAGGCCGCGCCCGCACTATCATCTGAAGAAATGGAAAAAAAGTTTTTATCCCTGGTGGCTGACGGTATACTCAAAGACGTTCCTTAAACTCTAGGAAGGAGTCTGAATGAGTAAGTTGATTTTGACACTGGTAGTGGCAGTCAGTCTGTTTTCAGGGGTGTCTCAAGCGGCGACCTCCAGTGGTGTGATGCTGACGGCAAATGCATTTATGTACAACACGACAGCCGAGATCACTCCGGGCACCAAAAGTGAAGCCAAGTCGAGCATCTATGATATCAAGTTGGGATATTTAGGTGGCAACGGTGTTTATCTGGGCGCCATTTATACAATCAGAAATTTGCAGGAAGATAGTGACACCACAGAGGGGCACGCAATGGGGGCTTCCCTGGGTTATGTGGGATCCAGCGGCTTTTACGTGAAGGGACATTATCTGGCCAGTGCTGAACTGGGCGACAACAAAGAGGGCACTGGGATCCAGGGGGATCTTGGCTATCTGACGAATGTCACTGGTGCGCTGATTGTCGGCGTGGAATTGACCTATCGTTCAATCGAATACAAGAAGAATGAAACTGCTCCGGGAATGGAAAAGCTGAAGCAAGATGAGTTGTTCCCAATGCTAACCGTAGGATTTGTGTTTTAGTGGAAGCGATGCATGGATGGACAGAGCAAAGAGCCTCTTATTGAGGCTCTTTTTTTTGGCGATCATGAAGGAAGTCTTCTTTGACCAGATCATAGAAGGAGTGCTTGTGGAACATGCGAGAGGCGCCCACTGCGATGGCTGCACTGAGCATCATCGGGAACAGGGCTGAGTGGCGGTCGGTCATTTCAAAGATCAGAATAAACGCAGTGAAGGGTGTTTGCATAAAACCGGACAAGAATGAAATCATGCAGGTCAGAATCAGGAGATGATGATTGTGAGGCCAGGCCACTTGTGCCATGAAAGAGCCCATTACGGCGCCAATCGATAGTGAGGGGGCAAACAGACCACCAGCAGCTCCGGCCAGAGCCATCAAGAGCGGCCCCGCCAATCGTACCAGGACATCTTTTGCCTCTGCAGAAGAATCACGGAACAGCAGGTCCAAAATCAAGGTCTTACCACCACCGATAGAATGGTGACTGATGAAAACGATGCAAAGCCAGAAAGTAACGCCACAACTCACATTTAGCACGCTGAGTTTGATAAACGAAGTCAGGGATTTTCTTTTCTTATGAATGGAAAAAAGAACCGAACCAAAGCTGGCACCGGCAATTCCGGTCAGTGCCGAGGTGATAATAACCCAAAGGTAAGTTTCCCAACTGATGGATTCAATACTTGGGAATCCCAGATACAGATAACTTCCCTGGAAGGTCTGAACCAAAAGCCCCGTCGTTATGACGGACCAGATGACGTAAGTTTTGAAGTTATTGAAGTAATCTTTACTGAGTTCTTCCAGTGCGTAGGCGATACCGCCCAGGGGGGTGTTGAATGCGGCGGCAAGCCCCGAAGCGCCCCCTGCCAGGATGAAGGAGCGCATGGAAACTTGTTGGATCCACCGGGTTGACTTTTCGCCAATGCGATAAAAAAGGCCCGAGGCAATCTGAAGTGTGGGGCCTTCCTGTCCGACGGCGCCTCCTCCCAGAACACAGGCGATGGAAGCGATGATTTTCATAAAAATTGTGCGAAGGCCGATCAAAGAGCGAATCAAAGTCTTGTCAGATGCCGGGTCCAGTTCATTGGCAATCAGCATTTGTGGAATTCCACTGCCACCGGCTTGTTTGGAAAATCGATAGGGCAAATACCAGCTCAGATAAATCAGAGAGACCGTTAAGACAAGTGAAGCACTCCAGTGCAGGTTTTCAACAACCTTGAGGGCCACCTCTTCGCTCCAGAAAAAGGCCTGTGAATAAAGCACAGAAGTCAGGGCGGCGATTAAGCTTGCAATCAAAAATGGAACCAGGCGTAAGGTGTCCTGATACTCAAACTTGCTGACGATATTAAGCCAGTTCTGGCGCAGGGAAGTAAAGGTCATGTTTAACCCTTACTCCTGTTAAGCCCTGGTGAAAACCTTTTTCTGGTAAAAAATCACAGCCCTTTGAGAATGTCATTCAGATGTTGCAAATGATTCAGAGGGTGCTTTCCAACGTGCTCGATCATCAACTTTTTAGCGGCCTCATTCTTGGCAACACCCTCAAAGGTGATCAGACGATCCAGAGCGTTCGCGGACGACACCAGCACAGCCAGCGGATCCATCTCTTTTTCACGCAGACCCTTGGGGCCGGAACCATTGATTGTCTCCTCATGCTGGCCGATGATGTTGATCACGGTCTGATCAAAGTGTTTTTTGTCCTGAACTTTTTGTGCACCCTCTTCCGGATGTTTTTTCCAAAGAGCGGTATCCGCAGCACTCATCTGAGTCAGAGGCTGATTTAAGTTCAGTGGGGAGGCGTGGTGGCCATAGTCATGCAGCAAGGCTCCCAAGGTTAAAAGCTGGGTCTTCTTGGGATCTGTGATACCCAGTTTTTGCGCCAGAGCAATCGAAAGGGTTGCCACGGTGACCCCGTGGTGAGAGATCGTCTTATCCGTGTTCTCGATGTTCATGACTGCCGACATGGCCTGAGCATTTGTCAGCAGGAAGTTGACGTATTTGCCGGCGGCGTCTTTGGCGTCATTGTAGGTAGCCACGTTGTCCGGATTTTCAAAGACCTCTTCGGCGTTGCTTTGTTGGGACCCCTGAATGATGTCTGCACGGGTTTGAATATCCTTGTTGCCTGTGCCGTCATAGGCAGTTTCAATATTTCTTTGCAGATAGCTGCGATAGTTGTTTTCCTCGTCGGTCAGGATGTACATCTTGCGCAGTTTTTTATCTTTCAGGCGCTTTAAGCGTTCCCCTTCAAAACTGTCTCCACGACGAAGGTAGAGGATCATCTTGTCGTTGATCTTCACGTAGGCATTGAAGTCGATTTTTTGATCACCACGCAGGGTGCTCACACGAATAGAAACATAATCCATTGCCTGGGTATCCTTCGATTGTTATCGTTAATGGAATGGCGATTGATAAAGAAATTGTAGAAGATTTTGTGTCCGAGTCAAAGTCCTTGATTGAAGAGCTTATCGAGCTTCTCGAAAGTATTGAAGGTGATTTTTCTCAGGTACAGAGGCTGGCAGACTATGGCAACAATGTCGATCGTATCATGGGTGGGGCCAAGAGTCTGGCCTTGATGGCGCCTCCAGATCATGCATTGCATATGATTGCGGACTACGCCGGTATCTGCAAAGCGGTGGGATACAAGGCATCACAGATTCAGGAAAATGAGCAATTTTTCGATATCTGCGTGGCGCTTTTGTTGGATGCCACAGAGACTTTGGAAACCCTGTTAGGGCGTATTCATCAGGAAGGTCGATTGTTGCGTGAAACCATCCCTCAGGCCTTCATCGAACGTCTGCGCTGGGTTTCCAGTCAGTTTGGTGAATCTGTCAGCGCCAGCGTGGGGACCGGAGTAGCCCCGGCCAAAATGAATCAATCCGAAATCGATGATCTATTGAAAAAACTCGGTCTCTAATTTGAAATTCGGCTCAAGGTCCATTGAGCCAGCTCACCTAATTTTTCATGCCTCAGAAGAGCTTCCACCTCGGGTCGAAGTTCTTTCAGGCCGCGGTTGGCACACACCAACAGGGCATTGCGCTTAAGTCCGAACGAACCTGCCCGGGCCAGCGGAGTTCCCAGAAAGTCTTTGCCTATTTTCTTGCCCGAGGCGCTTAAAATATAGCGCAGATCTTCAATCAGAAGATGTTCTTCGCTGTGTGAAAGGGAAAGTGATTTTTCTATCGACAGCTGGCCTTTGAAAACTTTTTGGTTCCACGGGCAGACGGTCTGACACAGATCGCATCCAAAGAACCAGTCGCCAATGGATTCACGCAGATCTTCCGGTGGCACCTGGCGTGATTCAATAGTCAGATAGGAGATGCATTTGCGTGCATCCATCTTGCGCGGCTCAAGCAGGGCTCCGGTGGGACAGATATCCAGGCAGCGTGTACAGGTGCCACAGAAGTCCGGTAATGGCTCGATCTCTGTTTGCAACTTCAGGGATGTGTAGATTTCGCCAATAAAAAACAAGCTGCCTTTTTTGGGATGAATCAGGCAGGTGTTTTTTCCCACCCACCCCAGTCCGGCGCGTTTGGCAAGATCCCTCTCCAGCACCGGACTGCTGTCGGTGAAGGCCAGAAATTCTTCCTCGGGAAACTGGTCCTGCAGTTTCGCACACAGTTGCTTCATGCGATCCTTGAACCAGAAATGATAGTCCATACCCTGCGCGTACAGGCTGACTCGGGCCTGTTTTAAAGGGAATTCCGCTTTTTTCTCGGGGTGGGGGAAGTAACTCATGGCAAACACCAGGGCGCTTTGCGCCCGGGGCCATTTGCTTTGGGGGTTTTCTTTGATGGGGGCGTGCTCTGCCAGATAGGTCATGTCCCCATGCAGTCCTTCCTGCAGCCATTCTTTGTAAAATTCAAAGCTCAGGGGTCTGCTCAATGGCGTCAGACCGAAATGGGAAAACCCCAATTCGGCTAAAGTTCCATCTATCAGACTTTTCATCTCCTGTGGCGTCACAAGAACAAACTCTTTCTTTCGGGCCGGTCTTTTTCTACACTGTCAGGGTGAAATCAGTTCAGGAACTAATTCATTCGCACCCTCATTGGTCCGCTGTGGAGTCAATCTACCACACTCTGCAGGCCCATGGCTACAAGGCCTTTTTGGCCGGGGGCTGTGTGCGCGACGCGCTTCTGGGGATTCAGGCCAATGATTTGGATGTGGCCACGGATGCCACACCAGAGCAGATTGAAGCTTTGTTCAAAAAGACCGTCAATGTGGGAAAAAGTTTTGGCGTGATGCGGGTTCTGGTGGAGGGGGCCGACATTGAGGTGGCAACCTTCCGCAACGACGGTGCCTATCTGGATGGGCGACGACCCGAGTCCGTTGTTTTCTCTACACCGATGGACGATGCCCAAAGACGGGACTTTACTGTGAATGCCCTGATGTATGACCTTTCAACGGATCAGGTCTTGGACTATGTCGGCGGGCAGGCGGACCTGAAGGCGGGTATTTTGCGAACCGTGGGAGATGCTGAAGGGCGTTTTTTAGAAGATCACCTTCGCTTGTTGCGGGCCGCGCGCTTTGCCGCGCAATTAAATTTTGTAATCGAAGATAAAACCACTCAGGCGATGACTCGCATGGCGGCCCTGGTTCGGAAGGTCAGTGGCGAGCGGATCCGCGACGAAATGAATAAACTTTTGAAAACCCAGGCCGCGCAACGGGGGCTGGAAGTCATGGTGCAAACCGGATTGATGCGGGAACTGTTTGCGTTCCGGGTGCGCGATAATTCCTGGTGGTCATGCTCTTTGGTTCAAGAGTCCTGGCAATCCCTGGCGCTCTTTGTGCGCAAAGCTGATTCAGTGGAAATGGAGCAGGCTCTGGACCTACTGAGACTGTCCAGTCGCGAAAGACGATGTATCGAAGATTCTTGGGGTGTGTGGCAGGATGCCCTCGCCCTTTTAAACCTGAATATGGGTAAAAAACTGCAAAAGATGACCCGCGACGGAGTGGTGTTTGCGTTGCGAGTTCTACTCTTGGAGTCCCAGCATGTGGCTCAGATACAAGAGCTTTTTGCTCAGTGGGACTTGTGGCAAAGGCAGCTGCCTCGGCCGTTTTTAAACGGTGAGGATGTAAAGGGTTTGTTGACCGGCAAGGCGATTGGCGACTGTCTGGAGCGGGCCTTTGAACTGCAGTTGGAAAGATCGCTGCAAAGCCGTGATGAGGCCTTGCAGTGGTTAAAGACGTATTTAAAGAAAGAAGTATGATGACAGAGGCATATGTTCCCAGCACTTGGAGAAGGCTTTTTGCCTACAGTGTAGATCAACTGGTGGTCTTGCCATTTTATCTGCCGTTTGTTGGTGTGTTTTTCAGGCTCTTTTTTTCGGATGATGAGGTGCTGGTCAGCTTGAATCAGTTGTTGGTGCTTTATTTGATCCCTGCAGTTTATGAATGTGTCTTTCTGATTCTGATGCAGGCCACGCCGGGGAAGTGGCTGATGGGATTGAAAGTTGTGCCTTCGCAAAACTACACCGAGAAGCTGCATTGGTCCCAGTGTCTGTTGCGTCCCCTGGTGGGGCGATTGAGTTTCTTCTTTTCCGCAGCGGTTTATGCGGTGGCCTTTTTCCGTTATGATCGCACGCATCTGTGTGACTGGGTGGCGGAAACGCGGGTGGTGCAGGGGACTCCTCGTCCCCGAAAAGCTCAGATCCGCTGGATCCTGGGCACCTTGGTGGTTCTGCTCTATGTCTATGAGGGGATGGTGTCAGCGGAAATGGTTCTGAAATCCATCAAATGGTCGGAAGGTCAGGCGGACCTGCGCGAGGTGTTTGATCTGCAGGACTACGTCGACGTCAGCTTCGAATAGTCTTTGCAACACGCAGGGTCAGGCCGCGGGTTTCCACTTTTTGAACAGGGATGTTGTCAATAGCAGATCCACTTCGCCACTGCCACTCATGGCAGCATCGCGAAGGTCGGCAATGGCTTGGTTGGCTGTTTTGGCTTTGTGATTTTCCTGCAGAGCCGTCATCTCATGGAAACGATAGGCAAAGCCCAAAAGTTTACCCAATTCTGAAATGTCGCCCCCTTGAAGTTTTTTAGGGAAACCCTGGCCATTGGTGCTTTCACGATGCTGGCCAATGGCTTCGGCAATTTCCAAAGGCAAAGGTACTTTCTTGGCTTTCACCATGTTGACTGAGCGCTCGGGATATAGATGATATTCGGCCATTTCTTCGTCGCTGTATTGGCTCAGCGGCTTGCAGCCGACGCTGGCAGGAAGTTTGGACAGTCCAATGTTGTGCAGAAGTCCTGCAATGGCGGCAGATTCACGTTTTTCCGCTGGCCACCCCAGAAGCTGGGCAAAGTAGGCCGCATAAGCGGACAGGCAGATGCAATCGTGATAGAGTGTGCGGTTGTTACCTGAGAAGCGGGAGATTTCATCGAAAATTTCATGCACGCTCAGGTCCTTGGTCAGCTCAAAGTCTGCCACGATGGATTTGCATTTCTCCAGAATTTCTTTGCCTTCTGAATAATCCGTGGCAGATCCGCTCAGGAATTGTGCCATGATCTGATAGATCACCTTTTTCGAACGATGGAACTTTTCGGTCATTGAAATTGGAAACGGAACATTACGCATGCTCATCACTGTGCGTGCGTACTCAAAGAACTGGTTCATCTGGGTTTTCTTGATGTACATCTGCTGGCGCAGGTTTTTGAACTTGTCTAGATGCTTTTGATCCACGACATCCCCAGCTCTTCGCATCAGGACCGAGCGATGGTTGGCGGGGAGATGGACATAGACATCAAAGTTGATCTGAGTGTCGGCATCCATGTCACGCAAATCCACGGGCATCAGGGCCGTGATCGGGATTTGATCGCCTTCCATATTGATGGGGGCCAGTTGTAGAACCATGTCCGAAATGAATTCGCGATCGAAGTTGATGTGCATGATCTGATCCGCACCGTTTTTCTTCAGAACCTCGAAATCCAGCGGAGCCAGCGAAGAATGCAAAACGATCACCGGGCAGTCCGGAAAATTCATTTTGGTGGATTGAATCCATTCGCTGGTCAGGTTGGTTCCATCCTGTCCGTCAATCAGAGCCAGGATAGGAGAAAAGCCGTCAGAGCTGTCGTGGTCCAGGGCTTCGTCGATGGAACGGAAGTGCTTGAGCTGGTAGGGATAGTAGCCCTTCAGGGTGGCGGTGATGGTTTCCCAGAAGGAGTCACGGGGACTCCCGATGAGAACATCAACCGTCTTGCCTGAAGTGGAACTCATTGTTGTACCGAAATCTCGACGTAGAATGTGGAGCCGTTAGTCAGGTTAAAAGGGATCACCAGGGTCGCGCCTTTGTCAGCGTGGGTGATTTTGAAATCACCGGAGATGACAGTCGGAATGGCCATTTCAAAATTATAACCCAGTTGGTTCAGCGTAGTTTTAGCGGAACCATAGATCATATTGGTCATCTCACCCACGGCATCGGAAACATCGCCATTGATGGCGGTGTACTTTTCACCCAGCATATTTTCCAGAATGTGGAAGATGCTGTCTTTGCCATAGGAAATCAGCAAAGTGCCTTTCAGTGGGGGTGCCACCATACCGACCATGCCGGCAATTTCCCCTTTGAGCACAAATTGAGGCTCAATGAAGGGTTTGCCTGGCGAAGCGTCTGTCTGCGCCATGGTCTTAAGGGTTTTGATAACGCCATCAACAAAAGCGTTGATCAGACGTTTATCGAACAGGGGATTGAGAGCCTCTACTTTTGGTGCAGCAGACATTGAATTCTCCTGGGCAAAGGCTTAGGAAGCTTTGGCCTGGGTTGAAGGGTTGTGTTTAGCCCAAACGCGCTCCATTTTGGCTTTCAAAGTCGCTGAGTTGAAAGGCTTTACGACATAGTCCGACACACCGGCTTTGGCAGCCTCAAGAATGTGCTTTTGTTCAGACTCTGCTGTCACCAGCATGAAAGGCACAGACTTAGTGCGGGGGTCGGCTTTACAGGCTTTCAAAAGGTCGATGCCCTGCATTCCTGGCATATTCCAGTCCGAAATAATGAAGCCGTAAGGCTGTCCTGCATCATGAGCGGCCTGGATCATCGGCAGGGCGGTTTTACCGTCGTCAGCCTCCTCAACATTGGTGTAGCCCAGCTCATTTAGCACTTTTTTAATGATTTTTCGCATAGTTGCGAAGTCATCAACGACCAAAAACTTTGTATTTGTGGGAAACATAATATCTCCTGAAGGTTGTAAACTATGTAAAATCCTCATGCTTATCGGTCTAGTTTTTTAAAACTAGAGTCCAAAGCTATTGCGATTTTCAGTTTTTGTTGTCAGACTTTATTACAGGTGGTCGAGGCTACTTTTGGACATGAGTCCTGGGTGGCGTTGAAGGTTTAGACGGATTTAAAAACTAAAAACAACTAGCGGGAGGGAGCAAGGATGCTCAGAGATGTCCTGATTCAAAAAGGTCTTTCAAATAGAGAGGCAGAAGTTGCTGAACTTGTGTCTAAAGGCTTGTCCAACAAGGAAGTTGCGAACCAGCTTTTTGTAACTGAGAAAACAGTTAAATTTCACCTCACAAACATCTACAAAAAAATGAATGTGAAGTCTCGTGCACAGTTGATCGTATGGTGCTTGCCTCACCTTGGCTTTGTTGAAAGCGAAATTCGCGCTGAAAACAACAACCAAAGTGCAGCTGCCGCGACTGCATTCAACAACAACGCAACTCAAACGATCCCAGCTGGATCTGCGACAGTTGCAGGTACTACGACTCTACCAGGTGGCGGTTTGAACCGTGGCGGTAATTCCGATATTGGTATGGGCGGCATCTAATCTTTATTGATTAGATTGACTCTAAGGCGCAGGATGTGGAGACACAGACCTGCGCTTTGTTTTTTTAGAAAGGGGCTGCACCTTGGCTGACGCAAAACCTGTATCCCAATCTCAAGTGGTCATGACCCAATTGGTTCTTCCTTCCCATACCAACTCTCTGGGAAGCGTCTTCGGCGGAACGATCATGTCCTGGATCGACATCTGTGCCGCTATCTGCTCGCAAAGACACTGTAATAAGGAAACTGTCACAGCCAGTATTGACCGACTGGACTTCGTGGCGCCTGTCTATAAGGGATGGGTGGTGAATTTGAAGGCCAGTGTGAACTACACGTCCCGCACTTCCATGGAGGTCGGGGTCAGGGTGGATGCAGAGAACCCCAAGACAGGAGAGACTTTCCACACAGCTTCCGCCTACCTGACTTTTGTGGCTTTAGGTTCGATGGGAAAACCCACGGCGGTTCCAGCTTTGATTCTGGAAACTGACGACGACAGACGTCGCTTTGAGCAGGCAAAAAAACGTCGCGAAGTCCGACTGCAAAACAAAGCAAAATAGGCTGTGACGCCAGAGAATCAAGCCAATCCATTCGGGAAGCTTGCCAGCACCAGTCCAATGGTGCAGGCGACGTTAGGCTTTAACTGGTCTCAGACTGAGCTGGGGCCCATTGAAAAGTGGGATGCCGGCCTTATCAATTCCTTGCGCATTCTTTTTAGTTGTCCTGTTGGGATGTACTGCACATGGGGACCTCAGCGCCGTGTGTTTTACAATGACGCCTATATCCCCATTTTAAAACATCGCCATCCACACGCTTTGGGGGCGGCACTTCATGACGTGTGGCCCGAGGTTTGGGATCAGGTGCATGCCATCGTCAGACAGGTCGAGGCCGGAGGGAATGTCTTAGAATCCGATGTGCAGTTTGATATCGAAGTCGACGGTAAACCCCAGGGAAACTATTATACCTACGGCAATTCCCCGCTGTTTAATTCTGAAGGAAAAATTTCGGGAATGCTTTGCACGATTCTGGATACGACAACATCGGTGCTGCGAAATCGTGCAGCCGACGAAATTTTAGCTCGTTCCAATCAAGAGGTTCGGGCGGAACGCAGGAAGTTGCGTTCTATTTTGGAAAAAGCTCCGATTGCCATGGCTGTTGTGGAGGGGCCTGAGCATCGTTTTACGATGACGAATCATCTTTACCGCGAGCTGTTCCTGGGCGGGCGTGATGTCCAAGGGCAAAGGATCAAGGATTTATTTCCCAAGATGGAAGAACTCCAGGTTCTGGCACGACTTGATGAAACCTATCAGACGGGAAAAATCTTTGAAGCACAGAATTTTGAAATTCATGATCGTCGTGCTGACGGTGAAGAGATTTCGATCTTTGTCGATTTTGTCTTTCAGCCCATTTACGATGTGAACGATCAAATTGAGGGCCTTGTCCTGGCTATTAATAATGTCACCGATCGGGTGATGGCAGAACGTGCTCTGCAGTCTGCCAAGGTTGCTGCTGAAAATGCGAATCATGCAAAGTCAGCCTTTCTGGCGAATATGTCCCACGAAATTCGCACTCCTTTGGGCGTGATCCTTGGGTTCTCGGAAATCATCGGAACTCAGGATCTGGAGCCGGAAGAAAGAGAAAAGTATAGCGAGATCATTCATCGTAATGGTTTGTCGTTGACTCGGATCATCGATGATATTCTGGATTTATCCAAGATTGAGGCTGGTAAGTTTGAAATCGACATGGCTCCGGTAAGGCTTAAGAAGTTGGTTCAGGAAGTCCTGACCATGTTCTTGGATCATGCCTCCAGAAAAAATATTTACCTGAATTTCGATCTGGCCGAGATTGCGGATTTGGTTGTTGTTTCCGACGCGGTCCGAATCCGTCAAGTGTTGGTGAACCTGATAGGCAATGCGATTAAATTCACCTCGGAAGGTTCTGTAAAAATTTTGGGGCGTGTTGAATCCGTGAATGCAACACGCAAGAAGGTTGTCTTTGTCATAGAGGATACTGGTATTGGCATGACGCAAGAACAGGCGGATCGATTGTTCCAGCCGTTCACGCAGGCGGACATCACCTCGACCCGTCGTTTTGGTGGCACCGGTCTGGGGCTTGCACTATCCAGAAATCTGGCACATGCCCTTGGGGGTGACGTCAGGATCGTTCGCTGTGAACCTCAAAAGGGCAGTGTCTTTGAATTTACTTTTCAAGGTGAAGATGCAAATGCTGTCGCCCGCAGGGACATTGTCGAGACTTCGTCCGTCATAAAGCAAAGTCCTTTTGCAGGCTTCAAGGTGCTGGCTGTCGATGATTCGCCGGACAATCGGGAACTCATTAAAAGAATCCTGAGTCATTCGGGGCTTGAAGTCTATGAGGCTGAAAGTGGCGAAGAAGCCCTTCAGCAGTCATTAAAGCAGCATTATGATCTTGTTCTGCTGGATATTCAGATGCCGGGATTGGACGGGTATGGCACGTTATCAGAGCTTCGCAGATTGGGTTTTCAGGGGCCGATCATCGCTTTGACTGCCCACGCGATGAAGGAAGACAAAGAGCGCACTTTTGCAGCGGGATTTGCTGACCATTTGACCAAGCCCATTGATTCAAAGACTCTTCTGCACGCCCTTCAGTCACATCTTAAAAGAATGTAAAGCGGGCAGGGGGCGGCAACCTATTTACAAAGAACTTCGATCCAGCGAAGAGCTTCTTTGGCGTCAGTCGTCAGTTCAGCGCCGTCCTCTTTTCCCAGACTGTTGCTTGAGCGCACGGCTTGGGCCGCCTGTTCGCAGCGAATGGCGTCCTTCTTTTTTTCAGTCACAAGGTCAAATGCCGGGTCCAGGGTGTATAGGAAGCGGGAGACTTCTTTTTCATGCTCACTGCCCCCCAGAGGACTTTGTTTTTCGTATTGATCCAGAGTCTTTTCAAGCGACGCTTTTAGTTTTCCCAACAAAAGCGCACGCTTGTTTTTGTCGGGCTCTTTTTCGGCTTTGCTGATCAAAATTTGGGATTCCCTGGTGAAATCAGCCCGCACTTTAAGTCCAGCCCAAGTGGGTTGGATAAAGAGCAGAGCGCAGGTCAGGGTTATTGCACGCATGTGTCCCCCTTGATGGCACTCTTGCTGTGTTTTTCTTTTTGTTCAGGTTGCAGAAAATCCAAAAGTTCTTCCATTTTCTTTTCGGTGGACTTCAGATAGTCGCTGGCCCCTTCGATCTTGGCGCGAGCTTCGCCGGGAGGAGTGCTGTTGTTGATGCGAAGCTGGCGTATGAGGGACTTGGCGCCGCTAGGTCCATCGGGTCCGTAGGCGTGCAGTGTGAGGTAGTTCAGCACCTCGGCGTTGTTGGCCAGTTTGCTGGCGCGTTTTTCCAGGGCCGGTTTGATCACTTTGTCGCGCACATGCACATAATAGCCCAGGCCATAGATCAGGCTGCGCGCCAATCCCTTGTCCGGAGAAACCCACGTGCAGTAGTTTTTGGTGGCGCCACCGTGAGCTGGAGGCGTTTGCAGGTCTTTCTGAAGAATGCTTTTGAAGGCAGCACAGGCGGGATGAGAGCTATTCATCAGATCTTCTAAAATATAGGAGGCATTGCCTTTGATGAATTGACCGTTTTTTGTGTATCCGGCGATGTCCTTGACGGGATCTGAAACCAGTTGCCCGATACCAACGCCACCAGGATAGGCGATGTAAAAGTTAAAGGCGGTTTCATTGTTGATCTTTTTCAGAATAATGCGCGGATCAATCGGCATTCTTCCGTCCGAGATGCAGGCCGTGGCTTTGTTAATCGCAAAATGCAGGAAGTCCACTGTGGTGCGGTTCAGGCACGGTGCGGAACTTCCGGAGTTGGAAAACTTCTTGGGCTGACCATTCAGGCAGCTATAGCCATTGTTGCCGGGTTCGCGTTGCAGAGAAGCCTCGATGCAGGTTTTCTTTATCTGGGGAACTGAAGTGCGGGACAAGGTGCTTGCCAGACTGGTGAGAGTGCCTTTGACCGCTTTTGTTCCCGATGAGCCCGTCGGTTCACATGCAGGATTTTTTCGTTCGGCCTGAAAAGCCGCATAAAGGGCATCTTTAGAGCTGAGCAGGGCGCGGTTGATGTCCTGGTTCGTCAGTCCGCGTGTATCACCCTTGTCATTCACGCAAATGGGCGTGTTGGCCAGCCCCGTCGCTGCTCCGCTAAAAATGCTGAAGATAATAAGAAGGGCCCAGTGTCTCACTTCAGGGCTTATCGGACCAATTGTGGAAAAAATAAGTTAAAAATAAAAAAATCCCAGGACCTTCATCCTGGGATTTAAAAGGAAGTGATCCTTAATAGTCTGTGAGCTACTTCACCAGATACTCTTTCCAGCGATTCAGCAGTGAAGGTGTGAGTTGCGTGTAGCAGACCGTTCCTTCGGTGGCAGTTTCCTTGCGCAGGATCTGGGCTTCGCGTCCCAGATCGAAGATTTTGTATTCTTCTGATCTTGGGAAATAAAGCTGAACATCCTGTTGCATCTCGCTCACGATCTGCGCCATTAGTTTTTTCAACTGTTCCATGCCTTGTCCGGTCAGCGCGCTGACAAACACGCGGGGATAGGCTTTGACTCTAAATTGTCTTTCCAAAGGTGCGATATCACTTTTGTTAAAGACGTGAATAATCTTTTTGTCCTGCCAGTTGAATTCCTTAATCAGCTCTTCAACCACTTCAATTTGTCGTTCCATATTGGGAGAAGACAAATCCACGACATGCAGTAAAACATCGGCCTCAGAGGACTCTTCAAGTGTTGCTTTAAAGGCTTCAATCAGCTGTGTCGGCAGTTTGCGGATGAATCCCACTGTGTCGGTGACGACGGCGGGCGGGCCATCGGGCAAAAAGATCTTACGTGTTGTCGGGTCCAGGGTGGCGAAGACCTGATTTTTGGTCATCACTTGGGCACCGGTCAAACGGTTGAGCAAAGAGCTTTTTCCGGAGTTGGTGTAGCCGATCAGCGCAAAGGACGGGATCTCGTGACGACGACGAGATTGCCTGTGTTGCGCGCGGTTTTGGCGCACACTTTCAAGTTTTTTCTTAATAAGTGCCACGCGTTCCCGGATGCGACGACGGTCGTTTTCCAGGGCTGTTTCCCCGGGCCCACGAGTTCCGATACCGCCCCCTTGACGAGACAGGGAGTCCAACCAGGCGCCGACGTTGCGGGGCATTTGATCCAGCAGCTGTGCAAGTTCCACTTGAAGTTTTCCTTCAAAAGTCTGCGCACGCTGAGCAAAGATATCCAAGATCAGCTGATTGCGGTCAATCACGCGGGCTTTGACGATCTGCTGAAGATTTCGCTGTTGAACCCCGGAAAGCTGATGGTCCATCACCACAATGGTGGCACCACTGTCGCGAACCATTTCGGCCACTTCCTCGACCTTGCCGGTTCCGATCAGGGTCGCGGGATTCCACTGCGGCAGAACTTGAATAAGAGATCCTACGATTTCTCCGCCTGCGGCAGAAACCAGCTCTTCAAGTTCCAGCAGATTTTCTTTGATTTCAGTAAGGGGTTCGGTCTTCAGACCGACACCAATGACGATGGCTCTATCCTGGTCTTTTACATGGGCTTGATTATTCAATCAGGAAAACCCTCCCTTGGTCTTAATTTTAGCACGGTCGCACAGGCTCACAAAGTTAAATTTTGTACTAACAACGAAAGCAGGCCGCCCCCAAGAATCAGAGCCGCACTGGGAAGGCGCCGAGCCAGCAAAAGCAGACTTAGCAAGAATAAGGTCCAGCTGAAAAATCCGGTGAGTGTCCCCGCAGCCAGGGAAATAAAGACCGAAATCAGAAGCCCCACGGACACGGCCACCACGCCTTTTAAAAAACGTTGAAGCCAGTCGGAACTTTCCAGACGACGATGCAGAACGATGCTAAGAGCCACGAATCCAAAGGCCGGAAGGAAAATGCCCAAAGTGGCAACAACGGCGCCCCAAAGGCCTTGCACCAGGTAGCCTATGAAGGTGGCTGTGGTGAAGACCGGACCCGGCGTGAATTGGCCGACGGCCACGGCATCCAGCAGTTGGGTTTGTGTGATCCAGCCGCGCTTTTCTAAAAGTTCTGTTTGCAAAAAGCTGAGCAGGACATAGCCGCTGCCAAAAAGAACGGATCCGATTTTAAAGAACACCCAAAAAAGTGGAGCCAGATTCCACAGCCGTTTTTCCGGAGAAAGAATCAGCCACGCCAGCGCGCCCCCGACAAAAAGTAGCGGAATTTCAGAAGTGCCGCGCTGGTGCATTGCCACGGTCAAGCCCACGGCGGACGCCATAAAAAGGGAGGCTCTTGTTTTTAAATCTTTAAAGTGAAGAAGTTCGCGGTAGGTTCTTTTGTCAAAAAGGTTCAGGGCAAATCGTCCCAGAGCCTGAAGGATGATGGCCAGGATGACCGCCTTGGCTCCCAGTAGGAAGGATTCTGTTTCAGGGAGTTTTGCATAAAGACTGTAAAAGTACGCCAAGGTCAGAACAATCAAGAAGGCGGGCAGAATAAAACAGACACCGGCAATCCAGAATCCCCTCCAGCCATCACGGCGATAGCCGATATGAATGGCAAGCTCGGTAGAGTTCGGACCGGGGATCAGATTGGCCAGCGCCAGCAGTTTTAAAAAGTCCTCACGCGAGAGCCACTGCCTGCGGTGAACGAACTCTTCTTCCATCATAGAAATATGAGCTGCGGGGCCGCCAAAAGAGGTGGCCCCCAACTTCAGAAAAAGTCTGGCGAGCTCTGATGCAGAGCCGGTCTGACTATTTCTTTTCACGGTTCTTCAGAACTTCCTTGATGAACTGCGCTTCCAATGCGGTGAAGACCACAGAGTTCACGATGCCATCCACGGTCGTCGTTCTTTGCAGAACGTTGGCGGATCTGCGAATGCCCGTCAGGAAAGGTCCGATCACTTCCACTTTTCCAACCTGCTGGATCAGTTTGTAAGTAATGTTAGCTGATTCCAGATTCGGGAACACCAGCACGTTCGCGCCACCTTTAAGGCCAGAGAACGGGAACAGTCTTTCCATGATCTCAGGGTTCACGGCTGTGTCGGCTTGCATGTCGCCTTCAACCATTAGGTCAGGGCGGATTTCACGCACAAGTTCCGCCGCACGTTTCATTTTCTTAGGTGTGCCGTCAGCGCCGCTAAAGTTAGAGTAGCTCAACATCGCAACCCGCGGCTGGATGCCGAAGTATTCCACAATGCGTGCAGCCTGTAGGGCAATCTGCGCACACTGTTCAGCTGACGGGTTGAAGTTCACGGTCGTGTCTGCCAGAACCAGGAACTTGTCTTCCAAAAGAACAAAGTTCAAGCCCGCCGGAACACCGTCTTTGTAAGTGCCGATGGATTGCAGGATGGGACGAACCGCATCTGCATAGTTGATGGAAGCCCCGCTGACCATGCCGTCAGCATCGCCCATGCGAACCATCATGGCTGCAAAGTGATTAGGGTCCGCCATCAGACGTTCGGCTTCACTGAGGTTGACACCTTTACGTTGTCTTAAAGAATAAAGCTTCTCTACGTAAGAATAATACTTCGGATAGGCAGACGGGTGGATGATCGTCACATCTTTCAGCAGCGGAATATCCAAAGCGTTGATTTTTTCTTTTACGCGGTCAGGATAGCCCAAAAGGATCGGCTGACAGATTCGTTCTTCAACCAAAGTGGCCAGCGCCTTTAAAACTTTGGTGCTGGTGCCTTCCGGGAAGACGATGCGTGGCAGTTCGCCGCCGTTGGCATCAGAATTCTGGTGCACGCGGTTGATCGCAGAGCGGATGAAAACCTTGCTTGGACCTTGCAAAGCCTCCAAAGTTTCAAGGTAAGAATCCCAGTCTTCAATTGCACGCGTCGCCACGCCGGATTTCATCGCCGCTTTCGCCACTTCCGGAGCTACACGCAAAAGCACACGTGTATCGAACGGTTTTGGGATCAGATAGTCGCGACCGAACTTAAAGCTTTTGCCGCCGTAAGTGGCAGAAACTTTGTCCGGCACATCTTCGCGCGCCAGTTTTGCCAAAGCATGAACTGCGGCGAGCTTCATCTCTTCATTGATTTGGGTGGAGCGCGTATCCAAAGCCCCACG
This sequence comes from Bdellovibrio sp. HAGR004, assembly GCF_055397015.1. NCBI lineage: Bacteria > Pseudomonadati > Bdellovibrionota > Bdellovibrionia > Bdellovibrionales > Pseudobdellovibrionaceae > Bdellovibrio > Bdellovibrio sp. HAGR004. The sequence continues at coordinate 1,747,928 of NZ_AP029176.1, forward strand.
GAAAATGGACGGGAAGCCCAGAACATTGTTCACCTGGTTCGGATAGTCCGAACGGCCCGTGGCGATAATGGCATCCGGACGGGCTGCGCGGGCTTTGTCTGGAGTGATTTCCGGCTCTGGGTTGGCCATGGCAAAGATGATAGGATCTTTGGCCATATCCTTCAGCATTTCCGGAGTGAGTGCACCTGCCACAGAAAGGCCGACAAACACGTCAGCACCGCGCAAGGCCTCAGAAAGTGTGCGCACTTCAGTTTCCGCTGCGAAGAACTCCTTGTACTTGTTCATGCCTGCCGTGCGGCCTTTGTAGATCACCCCTTGAGAGTCGCACATGATGATGTTTTCACGACGTGCGCCCAAGGCGATGAAAATGCGCGCGCAAGAATTCGCAGAAGCACCGGCCCCATTTACGACGATACGAATATCTTCCATTTTGCGATTTGTAATCGCGCAGGCATTCAACAGCGCTGCCCCGGAAACAATCGCGGTTCCGTGCTGATCGTCGTGGAAGACGGGGATGTTCATTTCTTTTTTCAGGCGCTCTTCGATTTCAAAGCACTCAGGGGCCTTGATGTCTTCCAGATTGATGCCACCGAAAGTGGGTTCTAAAACACGAACGGCATTACAGAAGACATCCACATCTGTTGCAGCCACTTCGATATCGAAAACATCAATGCCGGCAAATTGTTTGAACAAGATGCCCTTGCCTTCCATCACCGGTTTTCCGGCAGCAGGGCCGATGTTGCCAAGGCCCAGAACCGCAGTCCCGTTGGAGATCACCGCCACCAGATTGCCTTTTGAGGTGTAATCATAAACTTTGGAAGGATCTTTTGCGATAGCCTTGCAGGGAGCGGCCACGCCCGGGGAATACGCCAAAGAAAGATCTTTTTCCGTCGCGCAGGGCTTGGAGGAGATCACCTCAATTTTTCCCGGTTTGCCCTTCTGGTGATAGGCCAAAGCTTCTTGATCGAAGTTCGTCGTGCCGGTTTTGATATCGTTTTTCGTTTCCAAGGATGCTCCTTTTTCTTGCCCGTTTTTCGGGACAGTTGCCAGGCTCCCGCAGAGAAGGATTTTGCGACCCATTTCAATGGGTTAGGGGGAGTCCAGTTACAAGTGCCTTTACTCTACCGAGGGGGGCTAGGTGGGTCAATGAATGGGCTGATTGGCGCAGCGAGCCTTGTTCGTAAAAAAAATCTATCAGAGCGAAAAGTGCTCGCTTTTAGAGCAGAACTTCTAGTTCTGACCGAAAAGCCCGCAGGGACGCGCCTTTCCTGTGCCTAGACCAACAGTCTGCAGAGTCTTGCTTCGGGCTCCGACCCAGATGGGGCCCTTTTACTATTTGGTGGAACTGCCGAAAAGACATATCATTTTAATGGGTTATACAACTAAGGAGTCAGTTGATGAAATCACCACGTGATGTTGTTCTTGTAGAAGGTCTACGTACACCTTTCGCAAAAGCGGGAACAAAACTTAAGAAGGTCCACCCGGCAGAGCTGGGTAAAGTTGCACTGAAACAAGTGATCGCAAATACAAATCTGGATGTGAATCTTGTGGATGAAGTGATTATTGGCAACACGGGAAATCCTGCCGATGCAGTCAATATCTCTCGCGTGGTGGCGTTGAATGCCGGCATCCCTTTGAAGACGTCCGCTTACACTGTGCACCGCAACTGTGCTTCTGCGTTGGAATCCATTTCCAACGGCTATGAAAAAATCAAATCAGGCACCATGGATGTGATTGTTGCCGGTGGTACTGAAAACATGTCTCAGATGCCAACGCTTCCTCCGAAGAAGTTTCAGGAGATTTTTGAAAAGTTGTTTGCGGCAAAAGGTCCGAAGCAGGCTTTGCCACTGTTGTGGTCCCTGTTTAAAGCCGACATGAAACAGATCAAGGCTTTGCTTTCTGGAAACATGAAAGATGAATACTTCCCGGTGATCTCTGTGATGATGGGTCTGACAGATCCTTTTGTCGGTATCAACATGGGCCAGACAGCCGAAATTCTGGCGAAAGAATGGGGTCTTTCCAGAGAAACTCAAGACAAGTTTGCTCTGCGTTCTCACTTGCTGGCGTCCAAAGCCATGAAAGAGGGCCGCATGCGTGAAGAGATTGCTCCGGTATATCTGGCTCCTGAATATAAAGAAGTAATCTCTGAGGATATCGGGCCTCGTGAAAGTCAGACGCTTGAGGCTTTGGCGAAATTGAAACCATTCTTCGATAAGGCGACAGGCTCCATCACAGCCGGAAATTCCTGCCCGATCACTGACGGGGCGGCGATGGTGCTTTTGATGTCCCGTGAAAAGGCCGAAGCTTTGGGTTATAAACCGCTGGCAACCATCCGCTCTTATGGATTTGCCGGACTGGAGCCAGAACGCATGGGCTTGGGCCCGGTGTACTCTTCACCTGTGGCGTTGAAACGTGCGGGATTGACGATGAAGGATATCGGCCTGGTGGAGCTGAATGAAGCCTTCGCCGCACAAGTTCTGTCCTGCCAAAAGGCATTTGATTCTGACAAATTTGCTCAGGAAAAACTGGGATTGTCTTCCAAAGTCGGGGAAATCCGTGATGAGATTCTAAATGTCAACGGTGGAGCGATTGCACTTGGTCACCCCGTGGGCGCGACGGGAACTCGTATTGTTCTGACTTTGGCCAAAGAAATGAAACGCCGAAATACGCAGTTTGGTCTGGCGACTTTGTGTATCGGTGGTGGTCAAGGCGGATCCATGATCCTTGAGAACGAGGGCTAAAAGAAGCTCTCGGGGCCGAAGCCCTTGGGACAGAGCCCGGCTCTGCGCTCATAGGCTTCGGACAGTCCTCGCGGACGCCTTCCCTTTGGGATGAGCTGCTGCGGAACTTGCCTCTGAGCACAGATCCAGGCTCTGTCCCAAGGGCTTCGGGAGAGCTTCTTTCGCAAAGTTCACAAGGACTGATGGTTGGTGTTTTAGATTTAGAATGTTTTTAGATTTGCAACTTAGGAGTTTTCAGAATGTCGATTCAGGAAAGTATTAAAATTGTTCCTCAGGGTGAGGTTGCTGTTGTTGAGTTTGATCTGGTCGGGGAGAAAGTTAATAAGTTCTCCACGCCCGTGATGATGCGCCTTAAGGAAGTTGTTGAGGAGTTGAAGAAGTCCTCATACAAGGCGGTTATTTTTAAATCCAATAAGCCTAAGATTTTTATTGCGGGTGCGGATATCGAAGAAATCAAAAGTATGACCAAGGCTGAGGAATTCGAAGCTGCTGTAAAAGGTGGGCAGGAAGTTATCAGCATGGTGGAAGACCTGCCCATGCCGACGATTGCGGCTGTGAATGGTGCCTGCATGGGTGGTGGTTGTGAGTTCATTTTGGCTTGTGACTATCGTATTGCTTCTGAGGATTCTTCCACGAAGATTGGCTTGCCGGAAATTCAATTGGGCATCTTGCCTGGTTTCGGTGGCTGCGTGCGCATGCCTCGCGTGATTGGTTTGCAGGCGGCATTGGATATCATCCTGGCCGGGAAGTCTGTGAATGCCAAGAAGGCTTTGAAAATCGGCCTGGTTGACAAGATGGTTCACGCCAATTTGCTGGAGTCCTTCTCTTTGAAATGGGCGAAAGAAATTATTGCCGATGGCGGGAAAAAGCGTCGTAAAAAGTACCAGCCCAAGGGAGCTGTGAACAGCATTCTGGAAAGTGCCTTGGGGCGTGGAATTGTCTTTAAAAAAGCCCGTGAAGGTGTTTTGAAGGCAACCAAAGGCCACTACCCAGCGCCACTTCAGGCCTTGGAAGTGATTCAAAAAACTTACGGCATGTCTGATCGTGAAGCGGCTTTGCGCATTGAACGTGAAGGTTTCTGTAAGTTGGGCGTGACTGATATTTCTAAAAATCTGATCCACGTTTTCTATTTGACCGAGATGGTGAAAAAGCAAAACGGTGTTCCGGGTGTCGATGTGAAACCTCGAGAAGTGAAAGGTTTGGGTGTTTTGGGGGCGGGCACCATGGGGGGCGGTATCGCCTACGTGGCGGCCGACAAGGGCATCCAGGTTCGCATGAAGGATTTAAACACCGATGCTTTGGGGAAAGGTCTTAAACACGCCAGCGATCTTTGGATGAAGCTGGTGAAAAGAAAATCCATCGACAAGTATCAGTTCCAGCAAAAAATGGACATGGTGTCTGTGACGACGGATTATTCCGGCTTCAAGAATCTGGATGTGGTGGTGGAAGCCATCGTTGAAGACATGGGTATCAAACAAAAAGTCATCGGTGAGTGTGCAGGTCAAATGCGCCCTGACGCGATCATTGCGACCAACACCAGCTCCTTGTCTGTGACAGAGATGGCCAAAGGTCATCCGCGTCCTGAATACTTCGCCGGGATGCACTTCTTCAATCCGGTGAATAAGATGCCTTTGATTGAAGTCATTCGTGGGGAAAAAACATCTGATGAAACCATTGCGACAATCTACGAGCTGTCCAAAAAAATGGGTAAAATGCCAGTCGTTGTAAAAGACGGCCCGGGCTTCCTGGTGAATCGCCTGCTTCTGCCGTACATGGGTGAAGCGGCGTTCCTGCTTCAAGAAGGCATGAGCATTGAATTCGTGGACAAGGTTTATGTGAAAGAATTCGGTATGCCGATGGGTCCATTTGAATTGATGGACGAAGTGGGATTGGATGTGTGCTTGAAGGTTCTGAAAATCTTCAAAAAAGCTTTCGGCGAACGCATTGAACTTGCGCCTTGCATGGAAGCTCTGGGGAACTCCGGTCGCCTGGGTCGCAAGAACGGCAAAGGTTTCTATACATACACTGAAGACGGAAAGCGTGGTGCAGTTGATCAGACTGTTTATGCAGCTCTGGGCCTGGGTCAGCCGACCAATCCTTATGACTCTAAAGAGTGCATCGAGCGCGGTGTGTTTGCCATGGTCAACGAGTGTTCTTTGGCTTTGATCGAGGATCGCATCGTTGAAACTCCGCATGAAGTGGACCTGGCGATGATCATGGGTACGGGCTTCCCACCATTCCGTGGGGGACTGCTGAAATACGCTGATAGCATCGGAAGTCAGTATGTGGCTGATCAGTTGGCAATGTATGCTTCCAGTCGCAAGGCGGCTCGTTTGAAGCCGGCGACTCCGCTGACAAACATGGCCAAAGCCAACAGCAAGTTCTATAAATAGATTTTAGAAAAGAAGAGATCTGTGAGGGCCGGGCTCCAGTAATGGAGTCCGGTTTTTTTATATGGGCATTTCGTCATACCCACTGCCGCGACCGACATTGAGTTTGAATCGAAACTGAGACTGGTCCCAGTAAGCGTGCAGGGCGATGGGGTGACAGCACACCTCACAGTCGTAAATGAACTCCTGATCTTCGCCGTCCTCGCGATAGATGGTCATCCAGAACTTCTCTCTGCAATAGGGGCAGATGACTTTATATTCCATAAAACCTCCTGAAGTCCTCCCTTTCATTTTCCGACGTCGGGTGAGGACTTCAAGCGGCTTTGTGTAAATACAAATCTAGACTTCTTTCCCCAAAGCTTGGGTCAGGAATTTGTGACAGAGGAAGAACAAGATCGCAGGAACCAGGCTCAAGCCCGCCAGAAGCAGGAAAAAGTGATCTTTCCCCATCTGTTCGTAGTACATCCCGATGTAGCCTGCGACATAGTTTCCGAAGAACGACGACAGGAACCAGACTCCCATCATCATGGACACGATTTTAGCCGGGGAGACCTTGGTCACCAAGGAAAGCCCAATTGGAGAAATATACAGTTCTGCCATCGTCAGCAGGAAGGTGGAACCGAACAGCCATAACACAGATCCTTGTCCTGTTCCCACCACTTGAGCCGCGATGTACATCACTCCCAAGGCCAGAGCACCAATGGCGCATCCCAGGGCCATCTTGGTGACTGTGGAAGGGGCGTTTTTGTGGCGGGCTTGCCATGCCCAGACACGATCCAGCAGTGGAGCAAAAAGGACGATCACGATCGGATTGAAGGACTGATACCAGGTCGACGGGATTTCCCAGCCGAAGAACACCCAGTCTGTATTTTGGTCGGACCACAATTGCAATGTGTTACCCTGTTGCTCGTAAACTCCCCAGAAGAAGATCGTCACCATGCACAGGAAGGTCAGGGCCCAGGTGCGAGTCCATTCCTCTTTGGTCAGGGGTTCGTGAGATGCGGCCTCTACTTCTTTGATGGAGACTTTGTGTTCTGTCTCAGGCAGGTGCTTTCCACCCAGGTGATAAATGGCCAGAGACAGCAGCATTCCCACCCCGGCAGCGCCAAAGCCCCAGTGCCATCCCACTTTTTGCCCCAAAGTGCCGCAGATCAAAGGGGAAAGAATCGCTCCCAGATTGATCCCCATATAGAAGATCGTGTAGGCGCCATCGCGGCGGGTATCACCTTGGGCATATAAGCCACCAACTTGCGTGGAGATGTTGGGTTTGAAGAAGCCGTTACCCACAATCAGGAACAGCAGGGCTGGGAAAAACAGGCTTTCCACCGCCATCAGGAAGTGGCCAATGGCCATCAGAAAGCCGCCGATATAGACAGAGCGGCGCTGGCCGATGAAGCGGTCGGCGATAATTCCCCCAAAGAAGGGTGTAAAATAAACAAAGCCTGTGTAAAGGCCATAGATCTGCGAGGACAGAGCCTGATGGGATAGTGTGCCGAAGAAGTACTCATGGATGGCTTTGATTGTTTCATACCCCCAAATAGTTTTGCCTTCCTGAGCCTGAATGAAAAGGTATTGAGTCATATAAAGCACTAGAAGAACGCGCATCCCGTAGTATGAGAATCTTTCCCACATTTCTGTGAAAAACAGTGTAAAAAGTCCTCGCGGATGACCGAAGAAGTTCTTTTCAGCAGTGGCGTTCATGATGGGTCCTCGTTGTCTAAGTTATGAACATTGCAAATTTTCTTTTTTTCAGATGCCTTTTGATCTTGGCAAGAGTTTGGCATAAAAGCACTCAAATTGTATGTTCGCGGGAGGGTCCTTCATGACATTTAATAAGCACATCATGGTTGTCAGCGCCTTGATTTCTACTTTGGCGATTTCCGCTTGTACGAAAACCGAAAAAGAGATCATCCGTGAAAAGCAGGCTCCCACGAATGTGATGCAGTCCTTCAGTCAACCGACCGTGCAGGATCTTTGCGATAAAGCCTCTTGCATCAAAATCCAAAAAGACGCTTTGGGGAAGGTCTTTCTTTTGATCGCCTCCGGTATCACTTCAGGCTCGACACCTCAGTGGTATGACCTGAAGCCGCTGGTTGTCAGTTTTGAGAAGTCCGGCAAAAAAATTGCGCTGATTGGTGAAAACTATAACAGCATCTATGAAGAAATCCGCACTGTGAACTTGATCCAGAGCTTTGATGTGATCACGGAAGACGAAAGTTCTGTGACCTTTGATTGGGGGCAAGGATTAAAAACCTTTGTCCTTCAGCGTTCTTATGATGTGGATGCCCCTCGTGGCAATGTGGACCTGACTGAAAGTTCTTTAAGCTCTTTGCCGGTGATTGATTCCTTCGTGACGGGCATCAAGTACGATGAAAAGAACATCGAACTCACCCAGCTTTCCAAGGTGCGCAGCGATGTGATGCGCATGAACTCTGATAAGAGCTTAAACGGGGAAGCACGCGAAGAAACCATCAACATGAATATTCAGATTCGCACCTATGATCTGGGCGACAACTTTAAAAAGAAAGAATACGACAAATCCCGTCGCGTAGGTTTCTTTGTGACGAAGGTGGCAAAACCTGGTTACAGCAAAGAGATGACAAACTTGATCACCAAGTGGGACCTGTCTTCACAAAAGGGCCCCATTGTTGTGCGTATTTCTGATGCCGTTCCTGCTGATTACGAGCAGGCGGTGATTGAAGGGGCGCTGTACTGGAATAAAGTGTTTGGCCGGGATGTGATCCAGGTGGAAACCAAAGTGCCCGCCCATTCCGCACCGAAAGACCGCACGATCATGTTGCGCTGGATCCCTTGGCTGGATTCCGGTGCGGCCTACGCCATCGGTCAATCGGATCCTTTGACCGGCGAGCTTCTGCGCGCTCAGGTCTTTATGCCGTCCGTCTTCACGCGTGTGGGGTCTGCGGATCTGGTGAAGCTGAATGGTGATATTCCCGTGGTTGCGGCAGGGGCCGTGGCCTGTGACCTTTCGCAATCCCTACTGGCTCTCAACAAGCTGGCTCGCGAAGCCAGTGATTCTCAACGTCTGCGTCTGGCCCAAGACAGTGTGCGTTCGACCGTAGCCCACGAACTGGGTCATGCTTTGGGTCTTCGTCATAACTTTGCGGGTTCTTCTTCGGCGAAAGTGTCCACTTCAGAGATCTATGAAGCAGCAAAAACCTATCTGAAGGATCTGGCTCACCAGGGGCTTGAGACCACGACAAGTATCATGGACTATGTCAGTGGCATTGATGATGTCCTGATGTCAGGACGTTTGAAACATGCCCCTTTGGCTTATGATAAGATGGCCATGGATTGGGCTTATGCTGAAGATGATGCGGCTTTGGATGAAAAGATCTCGCGCTATTGTACAGATGACGACATTGCAGTTGCCAATTCTCAAGGATTGCAAATTTACGGGTGTGAACGATTTGATGCCGGGAGCAATCCTTTGCAGCGAAAGTATCTTGATGGCCTTGATGAACGGGATGGTTTGGTGAATGTCCTGTTTGCGTCAATCATGGGACGCCTGCTACCGGGTGATCAGCCTGATGTTGTCAATGATCTGGATGCGGTTTTAAAAGATACGGTGAAATGGTCCAAGGCGAACATAGACATGTCGTTTGTTGCTCAGGCTTTGTTCGACAGCACAAAAAATGGGGCGCCGGCAGCGTCTTTTGCTTCCTTGACGGGAGTAAAAAACGGTCAGGTTATTTACGCGCGCTTTGGCATGGATCAGACCTTCAAGGCGGATCGTCAGCGGTCCTTGCAGGCCGCCGGTGGTTATGCGGCCCTGTTGAACGGTCTTCTGCGCAACGAAGAGGGGCAGATCAATATAGACTGGTTGGATCGCCAGATTGCGGCGCTGAAGAACAGTTCTTATCTGGCCTCTGGTAAGACTCTGGCGGGGCGTGAGTATACTTTGACCCAGGAGCAACAGCGCAAGATCGTGCGCTTTATGGAATCCTTAAAGACGCCTAACGAAAAAGTTCTGCTCAGTGCGGCGGCTGCCATTTTGCCTCGTTTGAATGAGAAAGTGGAAGATGAATCCGGCAAAGAAGTTCTGATGACATCGTTGTTGGCAGAGAATGTTCTGACTGAGTCCGATGTGGAGTCCTTGGCGCAGCTTTATCTGGATCTGGTTTCTGCGACAACGGGGACGGTGTCAGTGCGCGTGGGGGCCGGTTTGGCTCAACAGGTGGTCTTGCCTTATTATTACCTCAACGGAGAAGAAAAAGCGGTCTTTGCCAAACTCTTATCTTCAAAGGGTCTGCGATTTAATATGACTTTGAAGGTGGCTCAGGCCAAGGCGGAGCAGGAAAACAAGATCAATGAGCTTCTGGCGGACATTGATCCATCCTTAAATATCGTCACGGAAGCGGACCCCTCCACGCTGGCTTTGCGCTTGTTGCAGGCGGGCTTGGTGGATTCCGGGGCGGCAGCGTGGTTGAAATCGGAAATCGCTGTGCTGACGGCTTTAAAAGCCGTGCAGTAGTTGAACTGTTTCAATTTGAGATTCATTGAAGGCATGGTTCCATGAACCATGCCTTTGTTGTTTAAAGTTTAGGCGACTGATTCCCAGAAGTGGCCCAGGGGTGTTATTCGTTTCAGCGTGAAACGAAGCTGCGGCGCCATCTCAAATTTAAGCCGGGCACGCCTGGCCCGGCTCTTGCCTTAGTGATAGGCAGGAGGCGATTATGACTAACTCTTTCTTTAAAAACAAAATGCTGGGTGTGCTGCTTTTGGCGGTTCTTTCTCTCAGTGCCTGTGCCAAGAAAGACGGAAGCGCCATCCGAGTAGCAGGTCGCGGAGCAGCCACAGGCGGAGTATCACAAGGTGGTACGACGACTGCGCCTAATGGCTCCTGCAACACCAGCACCGCAGGTAAGATCTTTGACCCTTACGCTGCTTCCACTTTTGAACAGCAAGTGAAAAGCTTTGTTTCCGCGACTTTGGATCCGCAAAATCTAGGTTCCATCAGCGGTAACATCTACGACAAAACAGGAATAGATCTTTTTGCGACCTTCCGCTTCGACAGCACAGGGAACATTGTGGCGGGCAGCTCGAATGTGACAATCAAGATCTTCGATTCTTACGCCAAACAGGTTTACAACGGTCAGGTGATTGAACCTTATGTGGTTCAGTTCAACGCAGCCTCTGAAGGCATGATTGATCGCAATACGCGTCAATTCCAGGTCAAGTTCAGAGACGGTTATGGTGAGATCATTTTCCAAGGTTCTTATGACAACAGCATCGCGCAGGGTACTGTGTACTATCAGAACTATACGGCGGTGAGCGGTTACTCTCCAGCCAGCGGGACTCTGGGTTCCTTCCGCCTGTACTCTTGCTCTTTGATTACGCAATAAGCGGCGCGTCTTGCCTCGCCCCCTGTCGAGTTTAAGATAGGGGGATGCCTCAACGTTTCATTTTCGACTCATCTATACTGGACTCCGTTGTCGGAGGACATTCAGCCATTGATATTCCAAGGCTGAATATTCATTCTCTCGAGGCTGCCAGTTCCTTTTTGTTAAGCTATGGCTTTGATTTGAACCAACAAACCGATGAGGAAAAGCTTTGGTACTACCATCGCCGCGCCCTGGTGTTGATGTTGGAAAAGTTGGGTTTTCAGGAGGCCGAGCTTCCGGAGGTCTTTCGCGACCGTAAACAGCTGGGTGATATTCGCCAACTGTTAATCTATGCCAGCTCTCAGAACCCGGAAGAACAAACCCTGCAACGCTGGGCCTGCGCGATCATTCGCTGCATGCACGTTTTTGTGCACGCTGAAAATGATCTGTTCAGTTCTTTTGCCGAGGAAATTCAGTCCCAGATTCTGACGCCGTTTCAGGATTGTATTCTGCATGACGGCAACACGCATCGCACTTTCCTGAAGAGTCCGGGGGACCACCTGGATCCGATTGAGCTTTTGGGTTTTGAAGTAAAGCCTTTTAAAACCTCTTCCAGTACGGTGATCAAACTTCTGGCCAAGCCGGATGCTTTGGCGATGAAGATCTTTGATAAGCTCGGGGTCCGTTTTGTGACCCGTAATTTGTTTGATACCTTCCAGGTCGTGCGTTTTCTGGTGAAGGAAGATGTGATCAGCTTCCCGCACATCATGCCGGATCAGAGCTCCAACAATCTGTATCCCGTCAGTCTTTTCATGAAGGTTTGTGATGATCTTTCCCATCGATTGGACACTCTGGATGAAAAAAGCATTCAAGAGGCCTTTGATCAGAAACTTCAGGAGGAAGGCGACAACGTGAAGTTCTTGCGCAAAGAAAATTTCTTCTCGGGCGAGGACTACCGTTTTATTAAATTTATTTCCCGTAAACTGATTCATATCAAACCACAGGGTGGCAAAGAGGCCTTTAGCTTCTTCTATCCGTTTGAGGTGCAGATCATGGATCACGCCGCTCACGAGCGCATCTTGTCCGGGCCTTCAGAACATCAGGCCTATAAAGAGCGTCAGCGTACGGCGGCCCGTAAACGTCTTTTCCCGGACCCGAGCTGATTATGTTTTTAAAGCTGTTGTCTTATCCTCGTTCATTGATCGGCGTGGTGTTGTTGCCTATTCACACGGTGTTGTGCGCAGGGGCCATGGTGATCGTCAATATCCTGTTTAATAATCGCAAGATTGAAGATCACATTGTGGAATTTTGGACTCGCAACTGCTGTCGCATGTTTGGTGTGAAAGTGGTCGTGAAAGGCCTAGAAAATCGCCCGGAAGGTGGATTTTTGTACGTCTTTAATCACACCAGTTTTTTTGATATTTTTGCGATGAATGGCTGGTTGGGAAGCTTCCGTTTTGGTGCTAAAATTGAGCTGTTCAAGATTCCTGTTTTTGGTGCCGGGATGAGACGAGCGGGCATCCTGCCTATTGCGCGCAATCGCCGGGACGAGGTCTTTAAAGTTTATCAGGCGGCGGAAGCGCGCATTCGTGCGGGCGAACGCTTTGCTTTGGCACCAGAAGGCACACGCCAAGAGACCGAGACGCTGGGCTCCTTTAAATCGGGTCCGTTTATCTTTGCCATTAACGCGAAAGCCCCCATCGTTCCAGTCATTGTCAAAGGGGCGGCGGCGATTATGCCCAAAGGCTCTTTCCTTCCGAACTGGGGCGTATGGAGTCGCACAATCACTTTGGAGGTTTTGCCTCCCATCAGTCCGGAAGGATACACTTTGGATCAGCGTCCGCTGTTGCAGGAAAAGGTTCGAAAAGTCATGGAACCGTACTTCGCCGTGGATAATTTCTAAGAGGCTTGTGAAGAACAAGTGTGCGGGGGCGTGGAACTAAGCTCTGCTGAAGAGCTTAGTTGCGAACGACATTCCAGGTGTTGCCTTCCAACGAGCTGCGCAGTTTCACGCGCGCACTTCCGGTATCCACATGAATCTGAATTTGTGAGTTAGGCAAGGACTCAATCTGGGTCAGACGCAGAATCTTGGGGTTGCGGTGATACGCTGACTCAATGGCTTGCGCCAGTTTGTCCCAGCGGATGAAGGGTTCAAAGCTTTTTCCCTGATTGGTGCTTTTGAAGGACCCGACGAACCATACGCCGCTAGGGTGGATGCTGACGGGATAATTTTGCTTTCCAAATTGCGGGATGGCGGTCCAGGTCAGGCCGTCGTCCGTGCGGTAGACGCCTTCTGAAGAAACCAGTCCCCGAACAGAGGTTTTGCTTTCAAAGGCGATGGAATAGATTTCTCTTTTCAAAAGCGTTTCGGTCAGAATGTTGGAGGCAGATTCTTGTTTTACCTCTGGCAAAAGCAGGTCAGTTTTTTTCCACCAGACTTCGCCGTGACCGTCGATGCGACTGACTCCCCAGATATGAGCTTCCGGTTTTTGAATCTCCACACGGGCGCGCAGAGGCGGGCCGTAGGATGCAGAATCCGGGCGCACAACGACTCCACGCACAGGGCTTGTGACGTAGCCCAGGATTTCGCTCATGGGAACGTTTTCACCTTTTTTGGTCAGGATTTTGTTGTTATTGCGAAAGGCCACCGTGATCCAGTTTTTCTTAGGATGGTAAGCCAAAGTGGCAAAATCCGCGCGGTTCACAAAATGGGTGATATCGACATACCCGATGTGATTTTTATAGCGAATGCGCAGGAAACCATCGTTGGTCAGCAGCGGAGTCACTCGTTGCAGACGGGGCAGGGTGGTCAGCACTTTGCTGTCGCTGGAAGGTTGTGCCCGAATGTAGGTGTCGATCAGATTGACATAAACACCGGCATCGTCATGGCGTGAAGTCAGGTGCTGCAATGCCACCCAGCCTTCCGAGTTGGTTTTCTTATCGCGCACTCGCGCCCAGTAGTCATCACACTCCAGAACTTCCAGTGTGTACTTTCCAGGCACCCCTTTGACGATCGAGGCATCACTGCGATTCAGGCTTAGCAGGTTGATCGGGTAGCGCGTGTCGACAAAGCGGGCGACCTGGATATCGCGCAGAATGCGATCCCCCGTCATGGTGTATTCTTTGTGATCCCAGGCGACCTTGAAAGAAGCGTCCATCTCCGAACGAATCAGGGCTTTTTCCAGAGAGCTTCGACTCACCTGGCCAGAGGGAAAGGCGCTGTTTTTGTTGCGGTAAAAAGAGACGGCCGACGTAGCGTCGGTGGCTAAAGCCGCAAAAGTGCTGGAGGAGGCAAAAATGATCGACAGGGACAGGCTTAAGACTGAACGCATTTCTCTATTGTGAGGGGGCGAAGGACGTCCTCTCAAGACCAGAAGTGAGAACTTTTGACGTCAGGACCAAAGTGAAGTACGAATTCGGGGTTGGTTTTTGTTTTTATAACGCAGAGTGAGGTTTTTATGGAGATTAAATCTATTGGTGTTGTTGGTGCGGGTCAAATGGGTAATGGGATTGCTCAGGTGGCGGCTCAGTTCGGTTTCAATGTCGTGATGATGGATGTCAGTGGGGCGGCTTTGGAAAAAGGCATGGCCACGATCTCTGGCAGCTGTGATCGCCTGATTAAGAAAAACGCCATGACCGAAGCTGATAAAACAACTCTTTTGGGACGTATTAAAACTGTCCAGGAAACTGCTGGTCTAAAGGATTGCGATATCGTGATCGAAGCCGCGACTGAAAACGTCGATTTGAAGCTTAAAATCTTCAAAGATCTGGATGCGATCGTAAAACCAGAAGCGCTTTTGGTGTCTAACACATCCTCCATCTCCATCACAAAAATTGCAGGCGTGACCAAACGTCCAACAAAAGTGGCAGGTATGCACTTTATGAATCCAGTGCCTTTGATGAAGCTGGTGGAAGGCATTCGTGGCTTGCAAACTTCTGATGAAACCTTCAAGACAGTGAAAGCTCTGGCGGAAAAAATGGACAAAGTTTTTGTTGAGTCCGTGAAAGACATGCCAGGCTTTATCGTCAACCGCATCCTGATGCCAATGATCAACGAAGCTGTTTACACACTTCATGAAGGTATTGCTACTGTTGAGGCGATCGACAACGCGATGAAGTTGGGAACCAATCAGCCAATGGGTCCATTGACTTTGGCAGACTTTATCGGTTTGGACACTTGTCTTGCGATCATGAACGTGTTGCATGAAGGTCTGGGTGATTCCAAATACCGTCCATGCCCGCTATTGGTGAAATACGTTGAAGCGGGTTGGTTGGGTCGCAAATCAGGTCGTGGCTTCTACGACTATTCTGCGAAGTAATTTTTAGCAAGGACTGATAATGGATTTCTCTTTTAGCACAATTAAACTTGAACAAAAAAGCAACGCTGTCTGGCTTCTGACGATTCATCGCCCGGAAGCTTTGAACGCCTTGAACTCCACGGTTTTGAATGAAATGGGTGAAGCCCTTCGTCAAATCGGTGAGATGGACTATTCCGATGCGCGCGCGCTGATCATCACAGGTAGCGGTGAAAAAGCGTTCGTGGCTGGTGCGGATATCAAAGAAATCAATGCGCTGGATGAAGAAAAAGCGCTGACTTTCGCTGAACGCGGTCAAAGCATCTTCCATGAACTGACGTTATTGAAAATCCCTGTTATTGCGGCAGTGAATGGCTTTGCCCTGGGGGGCGGCTGTGAACTGGCTTTGGGGTGTGATTTTATCTATGCTTCTGAAAATGCCAAGTTTGGTTTGCCGGAAGTTTCCCTGGGATTGATCCCGGGCTTTGGCGGGACTGTGCGCATGGCTCGTGCCATCGGTCAACGTCGCGCCCGTGAGCTGACCTATACAGGCGGCATGATCACGGCGGCGGAAGCTCAAGCCTTGGGTCTGGTGAACAAAGTTGTTCCACAGGCAGAGCTGATGAACACCGTGATGAAAACGGTCGAAGCGATTTTGTCAAAGGCGCCGATTGCCGTGGGTTCTGCGAAGTTCTCTATCAATCAGGCCTGGGACATGGACGTGGAAGAGGCGCAAAAGAACGAAGCAAGAATCTTTGCTGAGCTCTTCTCTTCTGAAGATGTGAAAGAAGGCACAAGCGCCTTCATTGAGAAACGTAAAGCTGAATTTAAAGGTCGATAAGACACATGGCATACACACCGAAGAATCCGATCCGTATCGTAACTGCCGCCGCTTTGTTTGACGGCCACGACGCTAGTATCAACATCATGCGCAGAATCCTTCAGGACATGGGCGCGGAGGTCATTCACCTGGGGCACAATCGCTCAGTGAGTGACGTCGTCAAGGCTGTTTTGCAGGAAGGCGCTCAGGGCGTCTGCATCAGCTCCTATCAAGGGGGCCACATGGAGTACTTCAAGTACATGAAGGACCTTCTGGATGAAGCCGGGGCCGGTTACGTTCGTATTTTCGGCGGTGGCGGCGGTGTGATCGTCCATGACGAAAAGAAAGAGCTTGAGGCTTACGGCATTGCTCAAATCTTCCACCCGGACGACGGACGTCGTTTGGGTCTGGAAGGCATGATCCAGATGATCGTGGAAGGTTGTGACTTCGACATTCTGGCAAAACAAAAAGAATTTAAAACCAAAAAGAATATCTTCAAAGGCGACTCCATTCCTTCTGTGGAATTGGGTGTGGCTTTGACGGCGATCGAAAATGGTCACAAGGATTCTTCCTTGAGTAATTTCGGTCTGGAGTCTTTTAAAGCCAAAGACCGCCAGCCGCTGGTTTTGGGGATCACCGGAACGGGTGGGGCGGGGAAGTCCTCTTTGATTGATGAAATGGTTCAGCGTTATCTGAACGCTTATCCAGACAAGAAGATTGCCGTGGTGTGCGTGGATCCGTCCAAGCGCAAAACCGGTGGTTCCCTGTTGGGCGACCGTATTCGTATGAACTCTTTGTCCCGCAACCACGTTTACATGCGCTCTGTTGCTTCCCGTGGTTCGGGGCGTGAAATAGCCTCCTCTTTGCCGGATATCTTAAAGTTCATCCGTCAGTTGGATTTTGATTTTATCATCGCGGAAACCTCCGGTATCGGTCAGGGCAATATGGCGATTACGGAAGTCAGCGACATGTCTATGTATGTGATGACGTCGGACTTCGGTGCGCAGTCTCAGCTTGAAAAAATCGACATGATTGACTTTGCTGACCTGGTGGCGGTGAACAAGGCCGACCGTCGTGGGGCTTTGGATGCTCTTCGTGATGTGACGAAACAATACAAACGCTCGCGAAAAATCTTTGATGAAAAAGTTCAGGTGCCGGTGTTCCTGACTCAGGCGTCTCAGTTCAATGATGGCGGCGTGAACAAGTTGTTCTTTAGACTGGCTGATATCTTAAATGAAAAACAACCCGGTCAGTGGGTGATCGACAGCAAGTACAAGGAAAACATCCTGTCTGCGGAAGAACATGTGATTATTCCGGCAGATCGCCAGAACTATCTGGCGGAAATCACCTCCACAATTCACAAATACAAAAAACGCACGGAAACTTTGGCCGAAAAAGCGTCCCAATTGGGCGGCTTGCAAAAAGTGGCTCCGCTTTTGGGGACAGAACCAGAGACGGTGAAAAAGGTCGAGGCAGAGTTGTCAGCCGAGTTCACCCAGGAAGAAATCGATCAGCTTAAAAACTATGAAGGTCTGATCGAAACCTATTCCGGCGACGAGCTGGTGTTCAAGGTTCGTGACAAAGAAATTCGTCAGCCCTTGGTGCGCGAATCCTTGTCGGGAACAAAAATCCGTCGTGTGGTGGTGCCTAAGTTTAAAGACTGGGGCGATCGTTTCCGTTATTTGAAACTGGAAAACGTTCCTGGTGAGTTCCCGTACACGGCAGGTGTGTTCCAGCTGAAGCGTGCGGACGAAGATCCCAAGCGTATGTTTGCCGGAGAAGGCACGCCGGAAAGAACCAATCGTCGTTTCCACTATCTGACCAAGGGTGAAACGGCTCATCGCCTTTCCACGGCGTTTGACTCTGTGACTTTGTACGGTCAGGACCCTGATCAGCGTCCGGATATCTTTGGTAAAGTGGGAGAGTCCGGTGTCAGCATCTGTACATTGGATGACATGAAAAAGCTTTATGCAGGCTTTGATCTGATCAATCCAAATACATCTGTGAGCATGACCATCAATGGTCCTGCTCCGATGATTCTGGCCTTCTATTTCAACACCGCGATTGATCAGCAGGTGGAAAAGAAAGAAAAAGAACTGGGTCGCAAACTTTCTCAGGAAGAATGGAATGATCTGGCGACATGGACGCTGCAACAGGTGCGCGGTACAGTTCAGGCTGACATCTTGAAGGAAGACCAGGGTCAGAACACTTGCATCTTCTCTATCAACTTTGCCCTGAAGATGATGGGTGATATCCAGGAATACTTTGTTAAGAGTAAAATCCGTAACTTCTACTCTGTCAGTATTTCGGGCTACCATATTGCCGAGGCCGGTGCGAATCCGATCTCTCAGTTGGCCTTTACACTTTCCAATGGTTTCACCTTTGTTGAATACTATTTGGCGCGTGGCTTGAAAGTGGACGACTTTGCTCCGAATCTTTCGTTCTTCTTCAGTAATGGTCTGGATCCGGAGTATTCTGTTCTGGGACGTGTGGCCCGCCGTATTTGGGCCGTGGCGATGCGTGATCTTTATAAGGGCAATGATCGCTCTCAGAAGTTAAAATACCACATCCAGACTTCCGGGCGTTCTTTGCATGCTCAGGAAATTGACTTTAACGATATCAGAACAACACTGCAGGCTTTGATTGCTCTTTATGACAATTGCAACAGCTTGCATACCAATGCTTACGATGAGGCTATCACCACGCCGACGGAAGAATCCGTTCGTCGTGCGATGGCGATTCAGTTGATCATCAACCGCGAGTTCGGCATGACGATGAATGAAAACCCAATGCAGGGTTCCTTCTTCATTGATGAGCTGACCGACTTGGTTGAAGAAGCGGTCTTGAATGAATTCAAGAAGATCAATGAGCGTGGCGGCGTTTTGGGTGCGATGGAAACTCAGTACCAGCGTTCTAAAATCCAGGAAGAGTCTTTGTACTATGAAAGACTGAAGCATGACGGCACTTTGCCGATCATCGGTGTGAACACGTTCATCGATCCAAAAACGATGGCAGCAGACTATGTGCCACCGAAGATTGAACTGGCACGTGCTTCTTACGAAGAAAAGAACGCCCAGTTGGACAATGTTCACAAGTTCCAGAACAGCCATGCTACCGAAGGCGAAAAAGAACTGCAGAACCTCAAGAACACAGTCTTGAATGGGGGCAACATCTTCGCGGCATTGATGACAGCGGCAAGACATTGCAGCTTGTATCAAATGACCCAGGCGTTGTATGAAGTGGGCGGCCAATACCGCCGCAACCTCTAGTAAAAGGTGCCTGGTTGTTTTTTCTGGCAATAGTGCGTTAGGTGTTTTGAGGAGAGATGGGGAGTCTGATGGTGAGTCGGGCTCCCTTTGTTTTTATGCTTCTTGGGGAGACTTTGGGGAGGGTTTCCCGCTGCGAGGAGAAGTCTCATAGTAGTGTTTCAAAAATAAAAACGGCCCCGCTCCTATAGGTGGAGGAACGGGGCCGTAACCTTCAGGACCGTTAGAAGGTTTTATTCACGATAAATTGAACTTTCTGACCACCCAGGTATTGGGCACTGTCACGACGAACCACAAGGTCCATGTACAGTTTTGTGGAAGATGACGGGTTCAGGTTGATCGCTTTGAGGGCGATCCCCAGCTCGTCACCCGCCAAAGTGATGGCTTCACGAGTGAAGTTTTTCTCTCCCAACCATTCAATTTTGCCATTGGTCAGTTTTTTCCAAACAACCAGTTTGTACTGGGACTGAACTTCTTCCATTGCTGGAGTCTGATCGCGGATGATCACCACACGCTCAGCCCCGGAGCCTTCAATGCGCAGGATCTGCACCTGAGACGCATTTTTCAGGTTCTGAATTTCGTCCTGGTCTAGGTCTTTCTTTTCATAGACGGCCGTTTGCTCAAAGTTCAAGGCGCCGGAGGCCACATTGAAACCATGGCGTTCTACACGTAGCAGGATGCTGTATTGACCTTCACGAGCCAGGCCCGGAGTCGCAATGGTCACGATCTTGGCCGCCGTGTTTTCCGCACGCTGTTCAAAGACCACGGCCTGGCTTTGTTGATCACGAATGACTACTGTATAAACAGAAGTCATTCGCGCAGAACCGATTGTTTCTTTGAAAGTAATCTGACCTTGCCCTTTATTGAACTGAAGTTTCAGGCCAGAAACAGTTGCGGTGCCTGCGTTGGCATCATTCCACTTCGGAGTTGTTTTCATCACGAAGACTTTCTCCCGGCCTTCTTGTCTGGATTCAGCCACAACATAAGTGAAGATCTCAGACTGTACAGTCACTTGAACTTCCGGTTTGGCTTCTGTGCCATTCAGAACAAGTTTGATTTTCTCAGACTCATCAGCCAGCAAAGCTGCCTCTTGCGGGAAGATCACGGACACTGGTTGAGTGTACTGATGGTCGAACACCTCACGATATTTTGTTACGCAGCAACGTGTTTCTTCACGGTACTTTGTGACTGTGCGAGTGCGGGCCTCAGAGCGATACTTGGTCACTGTGCGAGTTCTGGTTTCCTGACGATATTTGGTCACGGTGCGTGTGCGCAGTTCTTGTCTATAGTGGGTTTCTTCGCGGTAGCGGGTTACAGGACGAGTTTTGCGAACACGTTCGTGGCTGCATTCGCGGTCGGTGTAGGGAACCTGACGGCAGCTTGGAACATCACGGCAGACGCGAGGCCCTTCGGTGCACTCGTTGCGCGTTTTGCAGATGCGTTCACCGCGAGCATTGGTGCCACATTCGGTGATGGGTTGGCAGGTGCGGCCACCGGGTTCGCAAAGACGTTCGTTGGAACATTCCTGACGATACTTGGTGACGTTGCGGCATTGATATTCCGTATCCCAGTATTCTTCATAGTCGGTGTAGGACACGCGTTCCGTGTAAGGAACGTTTTCGTAGTAGGTTTCGGTGGTTTGGTAAGGAACATCAACTGTGTAGGTTTCTTGGGCTTGATAGGGAACATCGACGTAGTAAGTTTCTTCAGCCTGATAAGGAACTTGCTCGGTGTAGTTGGCCTGATAGGGCTCTTGTTTGTACACGTTGGCAGAAAGTTCGCCTCTGATAATGTTTCCGGATTGAGTGGTACGGGTCAGTACGGTTTGCTTGGTTTCTTGCGGAGCCGCAGACGCCGAAGCTCCGATCATCAGAGTCACAATGGCTCCGATTAGTGGTTTGAGTGTCATGAATCCCCCTTCATTTTCGACGAAGAGGGTATTTGCAAGCACCACGCCAAGACAAAAGGTGACTGCCGGGCACACCTCCGCAGAAGGGCCCACCCGGTTTTTCTGGCTACAATGCATCAGTAGGAGTGTTCGAAAAAAAGAGCCCACAGTTTGAGGGCTGTGGGCTTTTTATTGAATATATATAGTACTGCTGCGCTGTAGCCAGAAAAAACAACCAGGCACCTTTTCCTAGAGTTGGGCGATGATTTTTTCGGCTATGCGGACTCCGTCGCAGGCGGCGGAAGTGATTCCTCCGGCGTAGCCGGCACCTTCACCTGCGGGGTACAGTCCTTTGTGGGAAACACTTTCCAGAGTTTCATCGTCGCGGGTGACACGAACCGGGCAGCTTGTGCGGGACTCGACGCCATAGACTTGCGCGTCCTCTACCAAGAAGCCCTTCATGCTGCTTTGGAATTTTTCAAAACCTTCGCGCAGACGATCGCGCATGTTTTTAGGAAGAAGTTCGTCCAGACGGACATTCAAGGCTCCCGACGGGGATGAACCCGCACGCAAAGGACGTGGGCCAGTCTTGCTGTTGGTTCCATACAGGAAGTCCAAAAGATTCTGTGCAGGAAGTTCGCGTGTGCCTCCGGCCTTCACAACCGCCTGATAAGCGCGGGTTTCCAGCTCGCGACGCATTTTCATGCCACCAAAGACGTCGTCGCCGAAATTTTTGTCGTGATCAATACTGACCACAATCGCGGCATTGGCAAAAGGCGAGTTGCGGTTGTAATTGCTCATTCCATTGCAGACGATCCCATCAGCTTCGGTGCCTGAAGACAGAACATAGCCGCCCGGGCACATGCAGAAAGAGTAAACCCCAATGCCAGACTTGTTGTCGTGATGGGCCAGCTTATAGTTGGCAGCACCCAGTTTCGGGTGTTCTGAAAACTGACGATACTGAATCTTATTGATCGCCGCCTGAGAATGCTCCACACGAAGACCCATGGCAAATGACTTGCCATCAAGTTTGACGCCGATGTCGCGCAAGTGATTGATCATATCTTCGGCCGAGTGCCCTGTAGCCATAACCACATGAGGTGAGCGGAATTCAGTTCCGTGCTCTGTGCGCACACCCACGACCTGTTTTCCTTCCAGCAAGACTTCAGTGACCTGGGTGTTAAAATGAATTTCGCAACCATTGGCGCGCAGGAACTCGCGCAGTTTTGGGATCACACGACGAATTCGGTCAGATCCGACGTGAGGATTTGACAGCCATTGAATTTCTTCAGGAGCCCCGAACTGAACCAAACGGTTCATGACATAAGGAATATGCGGGGACTTGATACGGGTGATCAATTTTCCATCAGAATAAAGTCCAGCGCCACCTTCGCCGAAGCAGACGTTGTTGCGTGGATCCAGCTTGCCGTAGCGCCAGTACTGGTTAATGCCTTTGATGCGCTCGCCACTGTCAGAACCTCGCTCAAACAACACACAAGGCACGCCACGTTCCACAAAGCGCAAAGCTGCAAATAAACCCGCCGGGCCGGTGCCCACAATCAAAGGTTTTTCCTTGGGATTTTCAATGCGCTCCATTTTAAATTCGGGCAAAGACAGGGTTTCACCTTTTTCCGCAACTTCAATCGTATAAACAAAGTGCGGGGAGTGTGAGCGACGCGCATCGACGCTTTGGCGCAGAATTCGATAGGGGCCGTGTTCTGGCATCAGCCACTGGAGCTTTTCATCAAGGTCTTGATCAATAGGAATTTCGAGATTCTGGAAAATCTTGGACATGCTGCTTTGGACTCCGGGTCCCTGTTAAGGACCAAAAGGGGGTGTGTTTTGAGAACTATCATACTTGAAAGTCCTTTTGGTGACAAAGGGGTCCGTCTTAGATATAAAGATTTCTATGTCAGCAATTACAAGAATTCTTCCAAAACGTCGCCTCAGCCGCTGGATCGGTTATTTCATGCACTGGCAGGGGCCTTCTTTGTGGGCTCGCCTGTCCATCCGCGGCTTTGCGTGGATGTACAACATCGACCTGAACGAGGCGGAAAAGCCTTATTACGAGTATCCTTCCATTGGGGAGTTCTTTGTCCGTCGTTTGAAGGCGGGCATCCGACCTGTGGGGTCTTCCTGGGCGGTGCACCCGGCCGACAGTAAAATCACCCAAGCGGCGCCTATTGATGATGGCACTCTGATTCAGGCAAAAGGGCTTACCTACAAACTCAGTGAGTTCACGCAAGATCCGGACTGCTCAAAAAAATGGGCCGGTGGCTTCTTTATGACCTACTATCTTTGCCCGACAGACTATCACCGCGTGCATTCCCCGGTGGATGGGCAAATCACCGATGTTCGCTATATGCCAGGCGAGCTATGGCCGGTGAACGAGTGGAGCACCACCAATGTGCCGAACTTGTTCTCTGTGAACGAACGTGTTCTGGTCGAGATTCAAACGGATCTGGGGCCGGTGGGTGTTGTCTTTGTGGGGGCCACCAACGTGGGGCACATCGTTTTGAGTTTTGATGAGACCATCCGTGGCAATCAAAAAGGCCCGCACATCTTCCAGCATAAACAGTATTCTCCGGAAATTCCGGTTCATAAAGGCTCGGAACTGGGTATGTTCCGCATGGGATCCACGGTGGTGATGTTGTATCCACCGGCGTTCCGTCAGAAGTATGAAAAGAATCTGAATCTGGGGCCGGCCGTTCGCGTGAACGCCAGCCTGATTTCATAAGAAACTAAGCCGGGTAGGAACACTCTGTCAGGGGTGTTTCTGCCACAGTGACTTTCGTCAAAGTTGGCAGCACCAAAATGGCTTTGTCATAAAGCCATTTTGCCAAGAGCTCGGACGTGGGATTTTCAAGGCCCGGAACTTCGTTCAAAACGCGATGGTCAATCTGCTCTAAAAGAGGCTTCATCGCGGCCTGAATGTCATTATAATCAATCACCCAGCCAATTTGCGGGTCCAAATCGCCCACCAATGTCAGGATCAGCTTAAAGCTATGTCCATGCATGCGAGAACACGGATGACTTGCCGGAAGGTGAGGCAGGAATCGGGCGGATTCAATTTGAAAATGCTGCTTGAGTTCGAATTTCATGCTACTACTATAGTCATTCCGAGGTGATTATGTCCACGACCACATTGCATTTGGCGAAGCAAAATTTTAAGTTTTCCGCCGCGCACTTTCTGATCTTTGACGAAACGCACGCCGAGCGTCTGCATGGTCATAACTATCAAGTCAAAGTGGACATCAAAACACCGTCTGAGGCTGAATTGCATGCTGATGGTTATTTTTTGGATTTCAATGTCTTTAAGAAATACATCAAGGCCCGTCTGGATCAGTGGGACGAAATTGTACTGTTGCCGGAAAAACAAAAAGACATGAAGTTTAAAAAGACGGACCGGTCTTTGGAGGTCACCTTCCGTGACCGTTTCTATGTTTTCCCTTTAAATGAAGTGACGTTGTTGCCTGTCACCAACACCAGCGTGGAACAACTTTCCAGCCTGCTGGCCGAGGAATTCTATTTGGAATTTAAGAAGTACGGGGTTAAAAGCGTGCGAGTTTACGTGGAGGAAACCCGCGGGCAGGGGGCTTCCACCGTAGCTCCTGCTAAGGCTTAAGTTTCCCTGAAGAAACCTCTTCAGCTGAAATTTCTTTCACCACACGATAGCGCCAGAAACAGATACGACCGCCTTCGTTGAGCTTTTGCATCAGGCGTTCTTCTGTCAGTTCGGGACTGCCATCGCAGTCGATATGTGCAAAGTCCGCAAACGCATCCACGCGATTCACAGACCATGAATAAGGCGATTTGTCGCGCGATAAGAAGGCCCGGTTAAAACCACCATGGCCCAACTCAATGCCCGCCACCACGATTTTTTCCAAGGCGGGATTGCGAATCTGCTCCCGGGCGGTGGCGATTAATTCAGGTTTATCCAAGGCAATAACGAAGGCTTCCTCAGGACGGGCATCTCGGGTGGACACCAGGAAATAGGTTTTTGAAAGGTCTACGGACAGGCGCACTGGCTGCATCGCCAGCGCAGGACTGACCTTCTCAGAAGTACCGGCGTCGTAACTTAGAACGGAGTGCAGACGCTCCTGGCCTTGAATTTCGATACGGGCAATCTCTTGTCCCAGGGACCACTTGAAGGTCTCTGTATCATAATAGTTCTTCAGTTGAATTTCACGGGTTCCGATCTCAGCCCCCAGGCGGTTGAAGGCCTTCAATTGCACCGAGTTGGACTTCAAGTAAAGGTTCATAATATGAAGCTTTACGGTTTGCACAGAAGACGGCAGCCAGTGAGTCACTTCAGGCGAGGTCGTATCATTCAAGGGAGTGCTGAAGGAATCCGCACAAGTGCTGCTGACTTGAACAACATTTTTATCCCAGGCTTTGATGGAAAAGCCCTTAGTTTCAGGCAGGAACTCCGTGCCGCGAATTTTGATCTGAGACTTGGGGTCCAGATCGTGATGAAGTTCATCAAGTTCGTGGTTGAATCTCACCTGAGTCCAGACTCGCTGCGGTTCTGAGGATGTGTTTGTCACAAAGATGGTAAGGTTTTCAGGGGAGCACAGCGCAGGGGAATAAAACAACTGCGAAGCCGCTGCAGGAAGGTGGGTTAGAAGGATCAAGCTGCTAATACCGATTGAAGTCTTAATACTAAAATCCATATAGACTTCGGATCGGCTTTGAAGGCTGGAACTTAACCAAAGGTCCTAAAAACCGGACTAAGATAGGGCGTCCGAGTGGAGCTCGGAATCATTTTCATTTAGTTTTCAACGCCCCAGGGGCGGGTTAAAGGACTTCCCTTTAGGTCGGCAAGCTCTTAACAAAGAGGTACACAGACAGAGGAAAGTATGAAGTTACACGATACTGCGATCAAAACCGGGCAACGAGTTGAGATCACTGGATTTACCGGTGAGGACGTCTTGCGTGAGCGTTTGCATGAAATGGGGCTTCGAGTGGGCTCCCTGATCACGGTTTTGGGTAAAGCCCCATTTGGGGGTCCTTTATTGATTCGTTTTAACACCAGCTTTCTGGCCCTGAGAAGTGAGGAAGCCGCATGCGCTCAAGTGATGTTGAAGTAGCAGTTCAAGAAAAATGCATAGCTCTGGTGGGCGCGCCGAATTCCGGTAAGACAACCCTGTACAACTGGTTGACAGGCTCACGCTTTAAGACGGTGAACTATCCGGGGGCAACAGTGGAATTTTCCATCGGCCATCTGGCGCCTCATCTGGGTGAGGGCCTGCTGGCGATGGATACGCCGGGGACCTACAGTCTGCACCCGAAGTCCGCCGATGAATGGGTGACGTTGCGTTCAATCTATGAAAATCCGAAAGTGAAAAAAATCGATGGCATCATTGTCGTGGTGGATGGAACACAAATTTCCCGCCACCTGCAACTGGTGATGCAACTGAAAGAAACCGGCTTCCCGATGATGGTGGTGATCACCATGTCGGATCTGCTTCGTCGTGAAGGGGTTGAGATCGATTTCGATTATCTAAGTCAAACCTTCGGCTGTCCTGTGATGGCTTTTGATGGTCTGCTGGCTGGCGGTCTTCGTGAAATTGTGGCGGCCGCTCAGAAGCTGGGTTCCTCGCAAACTCCGTCGCGCCCGGTTCCTTGGGGCTTTGAGCTGCAAGAACAGAAACTGAAGGAATGCGAGCGTATTGCGCAAGAGGCTTTGCGACATAAAACTGATCATGCGCAAGAGCGTTTGAATCGTATTGTGGCCACGACGGAAAAGCTGGATCGCTTCTTGTTGCATCCGGTTTTTGGATTTGCGTTCTTCATTCTGATCATGGGTGGTTTGTTTGCCAGTGTCTTCTGGCTGGCAGCACCGTTTATGGATGCCATTGATGGCTGGTTTACAACCATGGGTGAACAGGTCGCGGCACTGGGGCCTGGCACTTTGTGGGCGGACTTCCTGGCTAACGGCGTGGTGGCAAGTTTTGCAGCCTTTCTGGTTTTTGTACCTCAGATTTTCATCTTGTTTATTGCTATCGGCCTTCTGGAAAGCACCGGCTATCTGGCGCGAGCGGCCACTTTGATTGATCGTCCGTTTTCAGCGTTGGGAATGAGTGGTCGTTCTTTCGTGCCGTTGCTGTCAGGGTTTGCCTGTGCGGTGCCTGCGATTATTGCGACCCGAAACATCCCGTCGACCAAAGATCGCCTGATTACGGCCTTTGTGATCCCGTTGATGAGTTGTTCGGCGCGTTTGCCGGTGTATGCCTTGTGTATCGCGTTTTTGTTCCATGGACAGTCCACTCTTTATGCCGGACTTGCGATGGCGATACTTTACCTGGGATCCATCATTGTGGGGGCGATTGCCGCTGGAGTGGTCAGTAGATTCATCCCACGTAAAGAGCCTTCATTCTTTATGATGGAGCTTCCGATTTATCGCCGTCCGAAGGTGCGTGTTCTTCTTCGTCAGGCATGGACCCGAACTCTTTCCTATGTGAAACGTGCCGGGCCGATCATTTTTACTTTCGCTGTGATCATCTGGGTGGGAACAACTTTCCCGAATTACCAAACAGAAGATGCTCATCAAAAGCTGGAAGACAGCTATGTGGGTCAGATGGGTAAGTTCATCGAGCCTGTGGTGGCCCCTATGGGTGTGGACTGGCGTGTGGGTGTGGGATTGATCTCAGCCTTTGCCGCCCGTGAAGTGTTTGTTTCGTCCATGGCGGTGACTTTCAATATCACGGACACAGACGAGGACACTCAACAACAGGCCCTGCTGACACAAATGAGCACGGCCACCAATGCGGCCGGAGAAAAGATCTTCACTGTCAGCTCTGTGATAGGTTTGATGATCTTCTTCCTGATTGCTTTGCAGTGTATGTCCACAGTGGGCGTGCAGATCCGCGAATCGGGATCGTGGAAGTTTGCGATCATGCAGTTGGTGGTCTTTAACGTCGGCGCTTACTTGATCGTTGTGGCCGTGGTGCAAGGACTCCGCGCTCTGGGAGTCCCCTAGGTTTTCCGTCTTATTTTAGGACAAAGTCCGGATAGTTCTGCAGGTGAGTGCGCAGATAGTCCGGGCAGTCCGCCAGAGGATCGACGATTTTTGTTTTAATGCCTGTTCCGAACAAATCACCGCCGGAAGAAATCAATTCGCGAATTCTTTCCGGGGATCTGTTGGCTTCGGTGTTGTGCTCCTGGTGGGAATAAGCGTCCAGCTTTTGCAGAACTCGATCCACTCCGCCCAGCCAACTATAGTGCCAGCCACCGTTTTCGATGAAGCTGCGCTTGGTTTTCTTCTGATTGCGTGATGTGCGCAGATCTTCGAAGTTTGTGAAATCCTTATAATGAACCGCAATGCTTCCATGCCATGGCATATAGCCCTCTGCACAGTATTCGATGGGTTCGTTATAGTCGTACACAAAACAATTTACATAGTAATAGAACATCTTCTGCCGGAAGACCTTTAGGTAAGGCAACGACTTGGCTTTTTCAATAGCTTCTTTGCGTGGAATTTCATCCACGTCAGACAGCAAGATCAAATCGTCCGGCTGGCAGTCCGTCAGACCCTTACTGACAAAGTCCCTTTGATTGCGCTCAAAATCCCAGGTTTTGGTGCGGCGAAAGCGGGTGAAAAAGGTCGGGTATTTATCCACGACGACATGGCGGATTTTCGGCAAAAACCTGGCAAAACGCTCTTTGTTTTTTTCAAAGATCAAGTCCTTAGGTTTGTTCTGAAAGGTGCGGGTGGCTTCGACTAAAACGAAAACATCAACAACGTCATTAAGTTCATTCAAGCGAATTTCCAAAAGATCCAGTTCATTGAAGAACGAAAAACAATCATAGACTTTAGCCACGACTAATTCCTTCCCAGCTCATCATACAAGGCCAGGGTTTTGGTAAGGGTTTGTTGCCACGAATGTTGCGCCAGGGTCCACTGACGGGCCTTGGCGCCTTGCAGGGGTACCTGATCCGGGTTCTGGATGTAATATCGCAAGGCCTCGCTGAGACTTTTGGCGTTGCGGGGGGCTGTCAGAAAACCACGCTCATTTTGACCGACTTGTTCCGTCGTGCCTCCGGCATCTGTTCCAATGACAGGTTTTTCCATCAGCATGGAATCCAGAACGCTCAGTGAATAGGTCTCGTTGTAAGAGGCCAGGATAAAAACATCCAGAATATCAATGTAAGGGATGAAATTTTTTTGAAAGGGCACGCGATGCAGGTGTCCTTTTAAGCGGGGCTCTGAGGCTTTTTTTGTGATCCAGTCCGCCAGCTCGATAGACTGGGTTTCATAAGTCAGATGACCTTCTGATGTGCGCCCCAGAATTGTCGGATCACCCACGATCACCATGTGAATCTTTTTGATTTCTTCATCACTGAGATAATCCAGGGCCTCCACCAGTTCGCGCACGCCTTTGCCGGCATCAATGCGGCAAAGTGTTCCAAAGACCAGATCACTTTTACCAAGCCCCATTTTCAGACGCAGTTGTTCCCGTTGTTCGGGATTTGTGTGATAGTCCTCAGTCTTGCGTCCGTAGCGCATCAGGCGCAGTTTTTTCGGATCAATAGGGAAGTTCTTGCGCGCCTCACTCAGAACCCATTCAGAGGAACTGCACAAAGCATCGACGTTGGAAAAAAGCCAGCGATGAACCAGATCTTTTTTGGGAAGAGCGTTCATGTACAGGTTGTAGATATGCTTCGGATGCGATGAAGCCCAGCGCGACAGCACACAGGACCACATGTCTATGCGGGTGTGCGAGTGCAGATGTGTGATCTTGTGTTCACGGCAGATTTTTCGAATCAGCGCGGCCGCTTTCAGTTTGGAAAGCTTTTTCTCCGGGAAGGTGATCAGTTCCACGTTGGTATGACGAAGCTCCTCGGCCACGCGAGAGTGGGCTGAGCAGAACACGCGCTGATCAACGCCTGCTTCGGCAAGCTTTTGAATCAGCTCGGCTGTATAGATTTCCAGTCCCCCCCAGGAAAGGGACTGGATACAGTGCAGGACTTTTATTTCGCCCATAGATTTTTGAAGTACTCAATTGTTTTTGCCAGTCCTTCTTCCTCAAAGCGCACTGTGGGATTCCAATTCAGTTCGCGCTGGGCCTTGGAGTAGTTAATCGCATAGCGGAAGTCGTGTCCTTTACGGTCCGTGACGAAGCTGAGCAAAGATTCAGGCTTACCCAGATGCTTTAGGATCATCTTGGCAACATCCAGGTTCTGTCTTTCAGAGTTTCCACCCAGATTGTACACTTCGCCGGATTTTCCTTTGGTGAAGGCCAGCCACACGCCTTCGTTGTGGTCATCCACATAGATCCAGTCGCGAATGTTCATGCCCGTGCCATAGATGGGCAGCTTTTCATTCGCCAAGGCACGCTTGATCATCAAAGGGATGAATTTTTCCTCAACTTGCAAGGGGCCATAGTTGTTGGAACAACGAGTGATCACCACCGGCAGTTTGTAGGTTTCAAAGAAGGCCCGGCACATCAGGTCCGCACTGGCTTTCGACGCGCTGTACGGGCTGTTAGGGGCAATCGGTGTTTCTTCGGTAAAGGCCGGATCTTCCATGGTCAGTGTGCCGTAGACTTCGTCCGTGGAAACCTGAAGATAGCGGAAGTTCGGATTCTTTTCAAAAGCCGCCAGACTTTCTTTTAAGAGATTCAAAGTTCCCAGAACATTAGTTTCAACAAAGATGTTCGGATTTTCGATCGAGCGATCCACATGGGATTCCGCTGCAAAATTTAAAACCCCGGTGAAATTGTACTTTGTGAACAGGTCGTGCATTTTTTGTGTGTCACGAATGTCTGCTTGAACGAAGGTCAGGTTGTTGTGGTTTTGCAGTTCTGCCTCGATATTGGAAAGGCGGCCGGCATAGGTCAATGCATCCACGATTACAAAGTCGTATTCCGCCTTGATAGCCTCGCGGCAGGCTACGGTTTTTACAAAGTTAGATCCAATAAAACCGGCACAACCGGTCAGCATGACAGTCTTTCTCATAGTTCCTCAGAGATAATTTTTTCAAGATAGCTGCGGTAAGAGCACTTTGGCAGCTCCGCCATTATGGACTGAAGCTGCTCAAGAGTGATGAATTTCATGCGGTAAGCGACTTCTTCCAGGCAGGCCACTTTCATGCCCTGACGTTCTTCGATGGCGCCGATAAATGAGGCCGCATCCAGCAATGAGCGAGGTGTGCCTGTGTCCAGCCATGCCAGGCCCCGGTACATCATTTCAACACCCAGGGTGCCTTCGTTGTGGTAAGCCAAAATCAGATCGACGATCTCGGTCTCGCCACGCGGGGAGGGTTTTAAGGCCTTGGCGCGTTTGGCAACCGTGTTGTCGAAAAGATAAAGTCCCGGAATCGCATAATGGGATTTGGGAACCTTGGGTTTTTCCTCAATGGACTTCACTTTCTTGGTGTTCTTGTCGAATTCAACCACGCCATAGGCCGATGGATCGGCAACGTAGTAAGCAAACACACGGCCATTCAGACCATTGGTTTTATTCTTCTGTGCCTGAATCGCATCCCGGAAGAAGGTCAGATCGCCATAGAACAGATTGTCCCCCAACATCAGGCAGACATCATCATTGCCGATGAAATCTTCACCCAGTACGAAAGCTTCAGGAAGCCCGTTGGGCTTTTCCTGGATTTTGTAAGAAAGCTTGATCCCGAATTGGGAGCCGTCGCCCAACAAACGCTTGAACAACGGCTGATCGTCCGGAGTAGTGATCAGCAGAATGTCCTTGATCCCCCCCAGCATCAGAATACTCAGGGGATAATAAATCATGGGTTTGTCGTAAACTGATTGAAGCTGCTTGGTCATCACCCGGGTCATTGGGTAAAGACGAGAGCCAGCTCCGCCGGCAAGGATAATGCCTTTCATCGGGTCTCCTTAAAGAAATTATGAACTTCGTCCAAAACGGTCTGTGCGTCTTCCGCAGACAGATCAGCGTACATCGGCAGGCGCAAAAGGCGTGCAGCCTGATCCTCAGTCACAGCAAGGGAACCCGCTACGCGGCCATACTTCAATCCTGCCGGAGCCGAGTGCAGTGGCACATAGTGGAATGTGGACTGAATGCCGCGTTCTTTCAGGTAAGACCACAGATCCTGACGGATTTGTGCGGTTGGGAGCAACATATAGAAAATGTGCGCATTGGGGTGGGCTTCACCCGGGACCGTCATGCGCTGAAGTTTTCCGGCTTTTTCCAGGTCAGCGAGGTTTTGATAGTACTTATTCCAGATCGTCAGGCGTTTTTTTGTGATCTTTTCGCCGTCCTCAAGTTGTGCATACAAGAATGCTGCGGCCAGCTCTGATAGCAGGTAGGATGATCCTTTGTCCTGCCAGGTGTACTTATCAACTTGGCCATTTAAGAACTGCTGACGGTTGGTTCCTTTGTCACGCACGATCTCTGCACGTGCCAACAGACGGGGATCGTTGATGGTTAAAGCTCCCCCTTCACCGCAGACGATATTTTTGGTTTCATGGAAGCTGAAGGCTGCCATGTGTCCCCAGGCTCCCAGGTTCTTGCCTTTGTAAGAAGCAAAGATTCCCTGAGCCGCGTCTTCCACAACCCAGATATTGTGTTTGTTTGCCAGATCCATGATGCGATCCATCTCGCAACCCACGCCAGCATAGTGAACGGGCATGATCACCTTGGTTTTCGGCGTGATCGCTTTTTCAATGGCATCAACATCAATATTCATTGTCTGGGGATCGACATCAACAAACACGGGTGTGGCGCCATACAGGGCAACGACATTGGCCGTGGAGGTGAATGTGAAAGAGGGCAGGATGACTTCATCTCCCGGAGAAAGGTCCGCCAACACCATCGCCATTTCAAGGGCGGAAGTGCAGGAGGGAGTGATCACCGTCATCAGAGTTGGGATGTTTTTATTCAGCCACTCAGCGCACTTTTTGTTGAACTGACCTTCGCCGCTGAGTTTTTTCGCGGCGATGGCTTGAGAAATATAGTTTTCCTCGTTGGAACTTCGAGGTGGGATATTAAAGGGTATTTTCATGCTCCCACATACTAGCTGAAGGCCGTTGTGGGAGCAAATCTTTAAAAGCCGTCAGTGGTTCCGACTTTACCGCGTCCTTCGTCTTCATCGAACGGGATAACGGTGCTGCTCTGTGGCTTTTTTTCCACTTTTGGAGCTGCGGCTTTAGCCGGCTGTTTCGGGAAAGGTATCACTTTTTTAGGGGCGGCCGCTTTCGGGGTCACTGTTGGGGTGGATTTTTGGCTTTTCGGTGTGACTTTGGGAGGTTCACTGTGGGCATGGGCTCCAGCAATAACCTCGTTCAAGTTGACCACCATGGATTGCATCTGAAGGGCTTGAGCGCTGATTTCTTCAGAAGAAGCCGCGATTTCTTCAGAGGAGGCCGCATTGGCCTGAGAGCCCTGGTCTAACTGATTCATGGCTTTGGAGATCTGCTGAATTCCGGTGGTCTGCTCGGAGCTGGCCGCTGCGATTTCATTGTTCAGGTCAGAGACCTTTTTAACCGAGTTCACAATTGTGTTCAGGACATCGCCCGAGCGGTCTGCGATCTGAGAACCTCGATCGACTTTTTCCACGCTGTCTTTGATAAGCGTGTTGATGTCCTTGGCTGCGGATGCGGAGCGTTGAGCTAGGGCGCGAACGGCCTCAGCGACCACGGCAAAGCCTTTGCCTTGTTCGCCGGCCCGGGCAGCCTCAACGGCTGCATTCAGAGCCAGCAGGTTGGTCTGGAAGGCGATATCGTCGATGACGCTGATGATTTCCTCGATCTTCTTGGAAGATTGGGAAATGTCGTTCATGGAAGTGATCAAAAGCTGAATTTCAGACTGACCTTGTTCGGCGGCGTCTTTGGAAGACTGGGACAGGGCCGCCGCTTGTTTGGCATTATCAGAGTTCATTTGAACCATAGAGGACATCTCTTCAAGAGACGCCACGGTTTCTTCCAAAGAAGCAGCAGCTTCTGTGGAGGATTGAGACAGAGTCTGGCCTGCCGCTGTCAACTGTGTGATCGCGCTGGAAACCTGCTGGCCCGCCTCGGAAAGACCCGTGGCGATAGAACCCACAGTGTTGGAAACGCGGTAGGCAATCCACATAAGAATACCAAACACCAGGAAAGAACAGAATGCAGAAATCAGCCACAAAAGCTGGACTTCGTGCGCACGAGATTCTTGTTGAAGCTTATCATTGGCCGCCGAAACCTCGCGGTAAATTTTCATGTTGGCAGCAATCATGTCCTGATAGGTGATGGCCATGATATGCCATTCGCCACCATTCATAGCCTTATGAACTTGTTTGTTGGCTCCAGTAGTGTTTGCCTCCAGCAGATAGATCATCTGATCTGTCAATGCATAGAACTTGCTCTGGATCTCTTTTGTCTTGGCGTAGTTCTTTTCGGCTTCTGGAGTGAAGCTGTTGCTGGAGTATACAGCTTCAAACTTTTTGAATTCATCGAAAGCGCCGCGCGCTCTTTTGATGAAGTTCTCGCGTGACTTGGGATCTTCATCGTTGGCCAAGGCTGCCCAGATAAAGTATCCAATGCGTGCGCGTTGCATCCCGATCTGTCCAAGCGCATCCATGTTTGGGATGACATTGGTGTAAGCGTCAGTCAACATACCGCCAAGATTGTTCATCGACTTCCATGCAATCCCCGTAAGAATCGCAAAGGCGACAACCGGAAGAGTGGCAGAGAATAGCAGACGTCCGCGTAAGCCGCGGAACCAGGTCGTAATGGAATTCATGAATCGGCTCCTTCAATCATGGAAGAACTATTGATTCTTTCTTTTCGACACATGAATTGCGGATCTTTAATCAAAGATGAGGGTTGTAATGTTAAATCTCGACCAAGGTGTGGTGCATCATAACATATTTAAAATATTTGAGTTTGTCCGCATCATGTTGATACGATTTTTCATACGTCTAGACTCAAGGAGGGGAAAGTCATGACAAATACGACACTACGTCGTGCGTTAGCCGTTGTTGCATTGGTTGCAACTGTAGGCTTCACGAACCAAACAGCTACCAAGGAAGTAAGTGAACTGTGCTCTGGCTTTGTACCAGAAAACAATCTGAACATCCCAGTGGGTCTATTCACTGTGGGCGGTATCACAGAACAACAATTTAACCAGGTCATCGATCGTATGGAAAGGCTTTACGCTAAAGACGTGGAAGCAATGGGTGATCGTTTGAAAATCAACCGTCTTTGGAATGACGGAACTGTGAATGCGTCTGCCCAAAGATCAGGCAATACGCAAGTTGTGAACATGTACGGTGGTTTGGCTCGTCACCCGGCGACAACGATTGAAGGTTTCGCCTTGGTTATTTGTCATGAGTACGGTCATCACAATGGTGGTGCACCAAAAATGCAAAGCTGGTTCGGTGGCGCATGGGCGACAAATGAAGGTGGCTCTGACTATTTCGCAGGCTTGAA
Organism: Bdellovibrio sp. HAGR004; assembly: GCF_055397015.1. Classification (NCBI taxonomy): domain Bacteria; kingdom Pseudomonadati; phylum Bdellovibrionota; class Bdellovibrionia; order Bdellovibrionales; family Pseudobdellovibrionaceae; genus Bdellovibrio; species Bdellovibrio sp. HAGR004. Next base: position 1,783,054 of record NZ_AP029176.1, read on the forward strand.
ATGTCTTCGTCGCTTCTTTGCTGAAGACGACAATGCCGCGATCCTGAAGGACCTTGAGTTGGATCCAGTGGCTGAGGCGGCATGTACGGCTCAGTTCCCGGAAGAGCAAGATCGTCTGATCTGCTTGAGAACTTCCTTGGCGGGTCAGTCTGTCGCAAACCTTTTCCAGGCTTTGCGTAAAGAAACAACCCCACCAACATTTGGCACTCCAGATAAAAAAGAAGTGACTCGCACAGATGACAGACATCCTGCGACTCAGTGCCGTTTGGACACTTACTTCGCGGGCAGCTTGTGTGTTGCTAAAGAAAGTGAAAAGCTGAGCAACTCTGACTACAAAGCAGGTTCTTGCTACACTCCACGTGATGCTGTGGGTGCGCGTCCACGCTGCTGGTTTGCTCCGGGCAATTAATTGCCGGGAAATATCATAAGCAATTCTGCAAAAAGCCGGGAGATCCCGGCTTTTTGTTTTTCTTCAAGCCTCATCGTATCAAATTTGCCTTTATCATCCTTGGGGCTAGGCTTGAGGGATGTCCAAAAAGAAGATTCTGCCTCTGATTGTTATTCTGGTGGTTTTGCTTCTGGCCTATCTGGCTAAAGTCTTTCTTTTTAAAAGTTCTTTTTCTTATGCCGGAACGGTGGAAGTCACCAAGGTGGACATTCCAGCTAGGGTTTCATCTGTGATCGAGGCCTTTTTGGTGAAAGAAGGTCAGACCGTACAAAAGGATCAGATGCTGGTTCGGCTGACTTGCGAGGAGATCAAGCTGGGGTACGACCTGGCGAAGCGAAACTTTGATCGGGCAGTACAACTTTATCGCAGCGGCAGTATCGCGCAGGAAAGTTACGACCAAATAAAGAACAAGAAAGACGATATTGAAACCCGCAAGGGTTGGTGCGCGGTGGTGACACCGTTAAAAGGAACGGTGCTAACCACTTACTTTGAGCCCGGTGAAATGGTGGGGCCTGGATCAAAGCTTTTGACCATCGGTGATCTGGAGGAAGTCTATTCTTACTTCTATCTTCCTCACGATGAAATCGCCTCTTTGAAGCTGGAGCAAAAAATTGAAGCAACACTTCCGGAAATGAATAACAAAAAATTCCCCGGCACAGTCACCTACGTTAATCCCGAAGCCGAATTCACGCCTAAGAACGTACAAACCCGCCGGGAGCGAACACGTCTGGTCTATGCTGTTAAAGTTCGCTTCAATAATCCAGACGGCATTCTGAAGCCTGGAATGACTTTGGAATGGCAAAAAGACCGATGACAGCCTCAGGCGTTTCCCTGCAGGTCTCAGGGCTGTACAAAAAACTTCGACGGACCCAAGCTTTGCACGGGGTGGATATGTCTTTCGAGCCAGGGCTGATTCACGGTATTATTGGTCCGGAGGGTGCTGGCAAAACCACCTTGCTTCGACATCTGATTGGGTTGTTGCGCGCAGACAGGGGCCGCCTTCAGTATTTGCTTCAGGGGACAGAGATTCCCCTGGCAGAGCTTCGCCAGAGCATCGCTTACATGCCTCAGACACAAAGCCTGTACCCGGAGCTGAGTATTCATGAGCATCTGGAATTCTTTCGCACTTTGTATCAGATTTCAGACCGCGCCTATGATCAGCGCCGCAAGGCCTTGTTGCAAATGGCGCGTCTGGAAGAATTCACAGATCGCCTGGCTTCGCAGCTTTCCGGAGGCATGTATAAAAAGCTGGGATTGATCTGCTCTTTACTGGCATCACCCAAGGTCCTGCTTTTGGATGAGCCGACCAATGGCGTGGATCCACTCAGTCGTCGGGATTTCTGGCAGCTTTTGTATGAATTGCAGAGGTCCGAGGGGTTGCTGATTTTAGTAACAACCTCTTACATGGATGAGGCCCTCAAGTGTCAAAAGGTGCATCTGCTGTTTAATGGTAAAACTTTGCTGGAGGGCGAGCCTCATTCGTTGTTGAAGCAAGAAAGTTGCAAAAGTTTTGATCAGATCTTTCTGCAGTACGATGCTTTGGAGGACATTCCATGAAGGCCGTTGAGGTTCGCGATCTGTCGGTTCAGTTTGGTGACTTCTATGCCGTCAGTGGGCTTTCTTTCTCTGTGAAAAAAGGGGAGGTCTTTGGCTTTTTAGGGGCCAATGGGGCGGGGAAGACAACCACAATCCGGGTGTTGTGCGGTCTTCTTCTGCCCAGTGCGGGGCAGGCTTTTGTGTGTGGGTTGGATGTGCTCACCGAGTCCTTTGAAGTGAAGAAAAAGGTCGGCTATATGTCGCAAAAATTCACTTTGTATGATGACTTGACCGTGAAGGAGAATCTGGATTTCACATCGTCCTTGCGCAAGATGGACCCCAACTTGTTTCAACGGCAAAAAGAAAAACTTCTGGACATGATTCGTTTTAGATCTTCGGAAGGCACGTTGGTGCGGGATCTGCCGGGGGGTATTAAACAGCAGGTCAGTCTGGTGGCGGCAGTGCTGCACGATCCTGAGATCGTTTTTCTGGATGAACCCACGGCGGGAGTCAGTCCGGCTTTTCGTCAGCGGTTTTGGAAGTTGATCGACAGTCTGGCCAGTGAAGGTAAAACGGTTTTTGTGACAACTCACTACATGGATGAAGCTGAACAGTGTGGGCGTATTGCCCTGATGCGCTCTGGAGAGTTGATTGCTCTGGATTCTCCGGCAGCGCTAAAAAGAAACAGCTTTCCTGACAAAGATCCGGATCAGATCAGTTTGGAGGACGTCTTTATTGAGCAGGTGGAGGGAAGATGAGACTTCGTTCCGTGCAGGCGATTGCAAAAAAAGAGGTGTTCCATATTATCCGCGATCCGTTCACTTTGGCGCTGGCCCTGGGTATGCCGGTGATTATGGTGATCTTTTTTGGCTATGCGATTGAATTTAATATGAACCACATCTCGTTGGCTGTCTTTGATAGCAGTAAATCACAGGGCTCACGGCAACTGCAGAGGAGCTTTGCCAGTTCGTCGTATTTTCAGTTACTTCCCGTGCACAGTCCCGCCGAAGCGCTGCAGGCTTTGGATGAGGGGAGGGCGCATGCCGCCTTGTTGATCCCCCCGCGATATGTCGAAGATTTGAGGCCTGGATCGGAAAGTTCTGTGCAAATCCTGATTGATGGTACCGACAATTCTTCTGCGGGTTCAATTTTGGGCTATCTTGGGGGGATACAGCAAAAAGTTCTGACGGATAAGTTGGGGCCTTTTCGTGAGCCTATTGTGATTCGCTCGCGCTTTCTTTTTAACTCCGAACTCAACAGCCGGTGGTTCGTGGTTCCCGGACTTGCCGCGGCCATCATTGCTATCCTGTCGATTCTACTAACGGCGCTGACGGTGGCCCGGGAATGGGAAAACGGCTCGATGGAGCTTTTGCTGTCAACCCCGGTGCGGCCCGTGGAAATCATTCTGGGTAAACTATTGCCGTACTCGGTGATGGGGCTTGTGGCGGTGTTTTTTGTGTTTCTGATGTCGCAGATTGTTTTTGCGGTGCCCTTTCGAGGGAATTTTGTGGTGTATCTAGTTTCGTGTTTGATCTTTCTTTCGACCTATCTGGCGCAGGGGTTGTTGATTTCTGTTGTGACGCGCAAGCAGCAGCTCAGTATGCAGATGGCGATGCTTTCTGGTCTTCTGCCGACGATCCTTCTGTCGGGATTTATTTTTCCGGTCGAGCACATGCCGCGGTTTTTTTATTATCTGACCATGTTATTGCCGGCGCGCTGGTTTATTTCTTTAAGCCGGGATCTGTTTTTAAAAGGGGCCAGTCTGCAAAGTGTCCTGCCCAGTTTTCTGGCGATGTGTTTTTTGTTCTTCCTGATGATTGGCCTGGCGACCCGGAAGTTTAAAAAGGACGTGGAACCATGAGAACACTGTGGGGTTTTGTGCGTAAGGAATTTCGCCAGACTTTGCGCGATCCGCGGATGCGGATATTACTTTTTCTGGCTCCCTGTGTGCAGCTGACGATCTTCGGTGTGGCGCTTTCCACCGAGGCCAAGAATATCCGCTTAAGTGTGGTGGGGGCTCCGGGTGATACAAGCCTGCATCAGATTCATCGTAAAGCTCTGGCATCGGGCTGGTTTGTTCCGGCAACAACGACATCGATCGATCCTTTTTTGCAGATTCAAAACGATGAAGCGGATGCCGTCATGGTGGCGCCCGCAGGGGGATTGGATGCCCCTGTCGGACGGGGTCAGGGGGAGCTTCAACTTCTTATCAATGCGACCAATGTCACACGGGCGCAGGGGATTGAAAGATACTTTTCCGGCATCGTCAGATCCCTTTATGAATTCAACCCACCTTTGCGTTTTGATGTGCGGGTTTTATACAATCCCGCCATGCGTACATCGTTATTTTTGGTTCCTGGGGTGATGAGTATGCTGGTGTGTCTGATCACGATTTTATTAACCAGTATGTCGATCACTCGTGAAAAAGAATTGGGAACCTTTGAGACTTTGATCTCGGCTCCGGTAAAGCCCGAGGAAGTAATTCTGGGAAAAACAGTTCCTTTTGTTCTGCTGGGGATGAGCAATTTGCCCTTGATTGTCGGTGTGGCGATGGTGCTGTTTGGAATGCCTTTGCGCGGCAGTTTGTGGTTGTTGCTTTTGTCGGCCTTTGTCTTTGTTTGCTGCACAGTGGGGATTGGATTGTTTATATCAACCATTGCCCGAACTCAGCAGCAGTCAATGATGGGGGGATTTTTATATCTGTTTCCTTCAGTGCTACTGTCGGGGATGGTGTTTCCTGTTGAAAATATGCCGTGGGTCTTGCGGGTGTTTTCTTACATCAATCCGCTGACTTATTTTATCGAACTTTTGCGCAACATAATGCTTAAAGGGGGAGATGGGCGTCTGATCGTTTTTAATATTCTGATTTTGTCTGCCATGGCTCTGTTAGCGATCACAGTCAGTTGGAATCGCTTTAAGACCACGCTGTCTTAGGGGAGCTTGTCCAGGTCGACCTCAATCACGTCCAGAGTTTTCGTAAGATCCGAGCGCAGATGGACAGAGAGGTGGTAAAGACCATTTTTAAGTCGTCGCAGGATCACCACCTGGCCCCCCAGTCGGCCCTCGTTGCTATAGAACCCAAAGAAGTCGCCTTTTTCGCAATAGCGGGCCGTTGGTTGATCTTTCAAGCTGCCGGGAAGGGTCAGGGTTAGGGTGTTGTGCTCTTGCGATCCGTCGTCCATAAAGGTGATCGTGGTGAAGAAGGCTTCACTGCGGAGGGTGACTTGAGCAAATTGGCAAACCGAAGTGTGCGGTGTGGCCCCCAGATTCTCGCAACCCAGAACCTGGTAGGCTCCCTGGAGTTGTGAAAACAAGGCGGCATGAGCCGAGTTTGTGGCAAACAGGCAAAAGATGATTTCCCAAAACGCTTTCATGCGGTCTCCTTAAACTAAAGTTAGTTCATGGGGCCTTTTCGGGGGCGAGTCATGTTTTAATCAGTTAACCTAGATGACGATTGGGTAGGCATTATTGAGGGTTTGTCAGAACCGGAATTGGAGTCGGAGGCTTTTGTTTTTGGCTTTGCCCCCAAATATAGCCTGCAAAATAAGCAGAACAGCCTATAAGAGCAAAAATCACCCATTTTTTGATGCGTCCGTACAATAAAGTCTTCATTTTTTTGATTTTTACCCGTTGACAATAGGGTGAGGCAACTGTAATTTTGGTTCTCTCGAAACGATACTGCGGGAGTAGCTCAGTTGATAGAGCGTCGCCTTGCCAAGGCGAAGGTCGCGGGTTTGAGCCCCGTCTCCCGCTCCAAATTTTCTACCAAGAAAATATTGAAGCAAAAAATCAAAACCCCTGTGAGAAATCATAGGGGTTTTTTCTTTTCAAAACTCTACAAATCTCCGTTGATTGACTATCGTGATTAGGGTTCGGAAAATTAGCTTCTTTGGAGTTAATTTGGAAAATTCTGCTTTTAATGCCCAGATTCTGATGATGGCTTATTTTTTTGGGGCCATGCTGTGTGTGTTCTTTGCCGGGGCCTGCTTGGAGTATCGTCAGAATATTGCGGTGAAGATCTATATGGCCATCATGGCTATGTACATCGGCTGGTTGATCATGAACCTTCTGATGGTCTTCAGTGTCACTGTTGAAACCAAAGAAGTTTTTGCCCGCCTGCGGTTTGTCTTTATCACTCCGTTGCCAGCGCTGTGGCTTTGGTTTGCCAAAGAACTTTTCCGCGAGCCTCAGAAGGCTCCCTCAACAAGAGGCATTGGCTGGTTCTTTGTTATTCCTTTGCTGATCATCGCTGCGTGTTTGATTCCACAAGGTCATCGGTTGGTCATGACCGATGTGCAGCCGTTTGAATCCTTTGGTATTGCGGCAATTCGCTGGAGGCTGGGATGGCTGGGGCAGCTTCATGTGTTGTATTCCTATGTTCTCTTGGGCTTTGTGATTTCTATCTGCAGTCGCGGGGTCCGTCAGGCTGGAAGAAATAAAGCTCTCTATTCTCGTCTGATGTTGTTTTCGCTGTCTTTGTATATTGTGGCTGATGTGTCGGTGTTCCGTTTCACTTAGTTTGACCGGGTTCGTTTCAGATACTTTGACCACCTGATTTTTGAGGGTTTATTGGTCTTTCTACTCGCTGTCAATATCGTTGAAAGTTATTCGTCCCTTCATGCGGTGACTGGGGCCTTCAAAAATGCAAATATGGGCATTCTCGAACATCCTGTCGATGGCAGCACTTGCCAGGATCGGATCGGTAAAAACTTGTGGCCATTCTTCAACGTCGCGGTTGCTGGTTAAGATCATAGCCGAATTGTGCTTGCGTCGATCAAATAAATCGAAGATCTCCTCACTCACGTCTCGTGGCATTGTTACGACGCCCCAGTCATCCAAGATCCATAGCTTTGATGTTAGAATTTGTTTGAATAAAACATCGAGCTTATTGTTCTCGCGCGCTTTACGGATCTTTGTCCCAAGTCTTTTTACACTCGTACAAAAAACACTGTGACCAGCCTGCGCAGCGCTCATCCCAAGAGCAATCGCAAGATGACTCTTGCCCGTGCCGGGACTTCCCAAAAACAATGCAATTTCGTTGTTCTCGATAAACTTTAAATCTTTCAGATCCTCGATTTTTTCGCGCGGGAGTTTTTTATTGAAATCCCAATTGAACTGCTCAAAGCTTCTTCGCTCTGGGAACTCCGCTTTCTTAATCCTTTTTTCTACGGCGTTATCTGCCCTTGCATCTAATTCCGTGGATAGAAGCTCACTGAGCCACTTAAGATCCTGGCTGCGTTTTCCTTTTTGAACTAAACCCTCGATCTCTGCGGATGCCGCGGGCATTCGTAACTGCTTTAACTGATCGCGTATCACATCTATTGTCATAACTGTCTTTCCTTTCAGTGGGCCTGGTTGCTATGAACCAGACGTAAATGGTTTTTATACTCACTCATGTCGCGCGCAAACTTACCTCCCACCGTCTGCGCGGATAAAACCTCCTCATGACGAGGAGCTTTGGGTTTTGGCTTTGCCATAATATTCAATAGTTGATGAACTGTTTTTAAATTTACCTGTGATAACTCCAGCGCTGAAAGGCAGGCCTTGTCGATGTCGGCATTGCTGTACTTCTTGTTCAGCGTCAGAAGACCCCATACGCTGCGTGTATCAACAAAACCTTCGCCTCGAGCCAAAATAATTCCTACAAAGCGCTCAACATTGACGCCGATAATTTTTGCTTGCTTCAGATAGTGACCATGATCTTGAAGAGTCTTCTCCCAAGACTCCTTGTAATGATCTTTACAGGCTTTACTTGTGAATTTATCTTGGATGCGCTCGTAAACTTCTAACAGTCGACCGTTGCAGTAGATACTTACTTGAACTGAATTACCAATCACCAAAGCTATTTCGCCTTTGAGTCTTGTGTCTACTCGGTAGTACTTGTTTGCAAAGCGAACATAACCATCAGACCTCACTGTTGAGCGAGTGATGGTTTCCACTTCGTAGCGTAATAAAGGAAGAGGCTTTAACAACGAGGCTTCATCGTTAAGAAACACATCCAAAGGTTTTTGTAGGTGAGTCCCGTGCTTTCTCTCATTGGCGATACTCATCTTTTTATTCATGTGTGACTGTGCGCCGCTCAGTGAATATTGGGACTTATCGTAGGATTCAAAAAGGCGACGCTTCATTGGAACCATTCGCTCCACTTTGCCTTTTTTCTCTGGAGAATAAGGCGGCAATGCCTCGACAACGAACCCGTAGTGCGAGGCCAGTCTTTCAAAGGCCGGGTTCAACGTCGGCTCGTGCTTTGATGCCTCATGAACAAAGACTTTGGGATTATCAGAAGTCACTTTACGAGGGACTCCGCCAAGTTCCTCAAACATGCTTATTAAAACTTCGGCAGTTGTTTCAAAGTCGAGTTTCTCTACAACTCGGGCCATCTCGTAACGAGAATGCCCAAGAACGCCAACGAAAATCCAAATTGTTTTTTTCTTTTTTGTGACAGGATCGACGACGTCAAAGAGCTTTCCCCAGTCCACCTGCAGACATTCCCCCGGTGAGTGAACAAGCTCCATCACATTGCGCGCAGGTGCGGATCGCATAAGTTTGTGGCGGTGAATGTAGCGGTAGAAGTTAGATCGCGGGACAGAGAGCGGAAGCTCTTCAAAAATACTTTGCGGACTCCAGCCAAGTTCAATGCGCTCCTTGATCCATTCGCGCTTGGGATCTAAGATGGCATCCGTTTCAATGGCCTTCTCGCTGCGACCATCGCGCAGCGGAAACAGCGCCTCTGGGTAAGGTGGGATTTCTTTTGAGGTTTTGCAGTAGATTTTCTTCTCTGGGTTTGCGACGGCTACATAGCCATGCTCTATCGCCTGGTCGCGGATTTTTATGACGTAACCTTTGCCTTTACCAGTTGATTTAGTCAGTGCGGTGAGTGAGTGTCCTTCGCGAAGGCCTTCGACGATTTTTCGGTCCACTGTGATTTTCTCCAAGTCCTTTTTTCTGAGTTTCCGCATGCGTATTCCTTGCTGTAGTCTGGTTGTTAAACCAGCAGCTTAGCGCATGGGATCAGATGGAGAAAATGTGCTGAAAACGTAAGCAATTGCCCGGTCAAATTAGGTGGGATTTACTTCCCCCAAAGCCGGTCCACTTACGTGGGATTTGCCCCCCTTGAAACCGGTCAAACTACGTGGGATTGGACAGTGTCGGGTCTTTTGTTTTTGCCGCGTTTTAGATTCTTGGGGATGCCCATCTTGACTCAGATTGTGTCTGCTTTTGCCTTTTACTATATTCTGCGACGGCAACAGGTTGTAAAACGTTTGTCTCAGCGCAGTCATCGTCTGTTTGAGGCTTTGCCAATCCCAGTGTTGCTGGTGGACTCCGAACAGCGGGTGGCATTGTTCAACACCCGTGCTGCCGAACTTTTTGATCTGTCCATAGCCAGTGTCGGGGCTCTGCTGGAAGAGGTTTTGCCCGCGTCTTTGATGAAGGGCATTCCTCCCTTGAACCAGAAGCCCGTGGATGTTTCGCTGGAGCTGCGAACGGATGAAAGTGCCGCCACAGCTAAGGGCAGATATTTTGAAGTGACCTGTCAGCCCTTAGGGGAGGTTCTTCCTGCGGGGCCCGGGCATCTGATCGTCTTTAATGAGGTCACAGATTTAAAAGTCACAACCCAGGTTAATCAGCGCCTGATGTCCCTGTTGTCCCATGACCTGTTGGGAAATTTGTCGGGTATGTCTTTGTTGGTGGCCCACCGTCGCGAACAGGATTGGGATTTGCTGGCTGAAACTGCCAGATCCTCAATGGATTTGGTGCGTAATATTCTTCTTTGGACCGCCACAAAGGGGGACTTTTATGAAATCTGCAAAGAACCGACAAAGATTTCGGATTTGGTAAAGTCCGCCATAGGGCAGGTGAAGCCAGCCCTGAACGAAAAAGATCTTACGGTCGCCGGCAATTCTCTGCGCGATGAAACCGTGGTTCATGTGGATTTAAAAATGTTCGAGGCGATTTTAAGAAATATCATTAGTAATTCCATCAAACATTCCCCCAGGTCCTCGGTGATTGAAGTCAATTCAGAGGTTCAAAACGGCGAGGTTCATCTGAGTGTTATCGATCAGGGGCCCGGCTTTGATGCGGAAAGAATGCAGAAGATTCTAAGTCATGCCGGCAGCAAGCCATCAGGTCAAACCACTTCGGCGGAAGGTTATGGTCTGGGCCTGTTTTTGGTGAATCAGTTTGTGCGCCTTCATCAGGGCCGTCTGGAGTTTTCTTCACGCAAGGCCTGGGGAGGCAAGGTGACGGTGATTTTTCCTGCGGATCAGAAAAGTTAACTCGAGGGCGCGGGGCAAAGCCCTCGCCCTGGGGGTTAATGCGCAGGCAGGTCGGTCATTTCAAAGAAGCTCGTTGAAAGTGCGAACAAGGAATCTTTGTCTTCGCAGCTTTGCAGATCCTGCATCAGCTCCAGTCGGAACTGGCGGATTTTTTGTGCTACTTCTTTGGCTTTGTCACGATTGGTGGGCACCATGGTGCAACCCATGTCCCAGCGGCGTTTGTTTTCAGCACTCATGGCTTCGACCGCTTTGTTTTGCATCTGCAGGAAGTAATTGCGAGCAGCTTCTGAGGATCCGCCATAGCTGGAAGAGTATTTGCTGTCGTCTGCTACCCATCGGCCTTCAGGAGTTTTCATGACAAGCTTCAGTGTATCCAGGCGTTCCAGTGCTTTTTCGACTGTATCCTGTGTCAGTCCCAGGCGGCGAGCGATATTTTCGATGGATGGATCAAAGTCTTTAAGCAGAAGAATTTGAGTGATCGCAGTGTGATACCAGTCAGAAATTACCGCAAATTGCTCTTCCCCAATTTTTCCGAAAGCTTCCTCGCGGGCTTTCACTCGCTGGGCCGCTAGGTCGCGCAGAACAGCACTGCGCGCATGTTCTGATAAAGCCAGATCCACGAAAAATTCCTGCTCCGAAGGGGACAGGTTCAGCTTTGATGCCAAATTTACGGCGCGGCTTTCAGACAGGCCGACCTTTCCATTTAGAATCTCTGACAAGCGCGAACAGGGCACTTCCAGGTCTCTGGAAAAGGCGCGAAGGGAATAGGACGGATTCTTGCGCTGACGGCGTTCAAGTTCCTTCAGGATATAGTCTCTATAGTGGTGCTTCTTGGTCATATCGATGCTCCCTAATGAGTGGCTTTTATATATCTGATTTTCACGAAGTCATCTAGGGGAGGCCGGATCAGTTTGCATTTTGTTCCGGGTCCTTCCGCGATATTCCGATTTTGGAACCTTCCATGAATCTAGGCACTTAAGAAAGATATACAAGCAGGGCTCAGAAGTCTGTCGAGGGGCCATTAAATGCGAGATGACGGGTTTTTGGGGGAGTTCCTAAGAATCGGCGAAGTTCCTTGAAGTGCAGAGCACCGTGGGTCCGTAGTAAAAACTTGTCCTAGGGGGCTTTGGTAAAGTTTTCTCGTGTGGGGTGGTCTTTGGGGGCCTTAGAAAGGACCCGTCAGTCAAAACAAAAAAAGCCGCTGTTGGCGGCTTTTTTAGTGGTGCCCGCCATCCGAGGATAGGAGAACCACTGGTTAGGGTAGAAACTTACCCAATCCAGTGGCGGGAGCCAAGACTTGATCTCGCAGAGCTGGCGCGACTGCGATGGATCGAAGGATATTCCCGAAAACAACTGGCCGAGAAATACGGAAAAACGACCGTGGCAATCCAGAATTACTTTCAGGAGCTGCGACGATGTGATTTTCGTATAGCCGGTCTTTCAACGGCTGAACGACGTCGAGTTCGTTTTTGTTCTAGACGATAGTTTCAGCTTGGTTACGTCATACTGAATTGTCCAGTTGAGTTGCACTTTCTAAAGCTAAGCCTGCCCTTGGTGGGCTTTTAAGGAGCACTCATGAAAACAACGGATAACCCTATTAAACGCCGAACGGCCCTCTACGCCCGAGTTTCGACGGCAGATCAAAAAACTGGCTTAGAGTCACAAATCCGCGCTTTGAGAGTCTTTTGTGAGCAAAACAAGATCGAGAACTACGAACTCTTTGCCGATGAGAATCAAAGCGGAACCAAGGCATCTCGACCAGGTTTAGACCGCCTTATGAAAGCTGTCGAAAACGGTGAAATTGAAACTGTGGTTGTCTTTGCATTTTCCAGATTCGCTAGGTCAGTTTCACATATGTTGAAAGCACTGGAAGTCTTTAAGAAACACAGTGCGAACTTCATTTCGTTGACGGAGAAAATTGATCTTAACACCAGCCTAGGCCATGTCGTATTTGTGATTTTGAGCGCTATCGCCCAGCTCGAACGGGATCTTATCGCCGAGAGGGTGCGAAATGGTCTTGCCAATGCGAAAGCTAAGGGCAAGCGGATCGGCAGGGAGCGCAAACGCAACTCAACGTTGATCGAATCACTGCTGGACGCGGGTCTTTCTTACCGAGAAATTGGCCGGATTGCGAAATGCAGCCACGGCAGCGTTCATGCACAAAAGAAGGAATGGCTAAAAAAGAAGGAGGCACAGAAGCCGACGATGACGGCAGTTTTCCACGAGGAGTCAGCCCTGCAGCAGACACCAAACGTGGCAGTGTCCGACACAACATCAACCGCAGCCTAAAATCTGAAAAGCGCTTCAAAAGACGCAAACTGCAAATGCAAAAGGCCGCTCATCCGAGCGGCCTTTGCTTCACTGACAAGTGTCATTATTCGGATGATTTTGATGGGAAAAGTTTGAGAATATCGACGTTTGAAGTTTTAAGGCTCATGCTCTCGTACTGATCGGCAATATAAATTAGAGCCGCTTCGCCGTATCGCCGCTTAGAGTTTTTTCGAGTTTGCTTTGAGCATACGTGACAAAGTTGAGTAATTCCTGGTGCTTCTCGGCGAGACGATCAGGCGCTATTCCTAGATATCCATTGCGGGCTTCAGTGAGGAGCTTGGCATGATGTATCGGCACCTGCGGAATGAGCCATTCTGCGGCCTTGTCCTTCGAAGTAATGGTCCCGGTCAAGGCCGTAAACCAAATGCGAGCGATCGCCAAGGCGATGGTTCGCTCATCCCCCCGGAGCTCGTTTACTGACTGCCATTGCTGGAGGGTACTTAGCAAAGCCTTTTTGAGGTCCGCCTCCGGAACCTCGTCGAAGATTTCCATCGCAGATGGGCCGTGAAGAGCGATGCTGGACTTTCTAATCTTGGTGATCAGGATCGCCAGGTCCGGATCAGCTTTTGGAGATTCGAATGAGCCAGATTCGATGTCCTTACGGAGCCATTCTCCGAGTTGAAGCTCCCGTTTTGGTGGGTAAACCCAAGGTTTAAGAGTTCGAGCATCGACGACCGTGACTTCAATAGGTCGAATGCCATGTGCAGCAGGATATGAAGAAACTGACAGCATTTCAGTCATGAGCTGCTTGCGATTAGATTCTGACAGCGAGTTATTGACGACAACGAATAGGTCGATATCGCTCTCAGGTTTCAGGCCTCCATCAAGAGCAGATCCATATAGATAAGTAGCTATCAGGTGTCGTCCGAGATGCTTCCGAATAATTGAAGCAGCTTCATCGACTTGTTTTTGGATGGATGCGGGGATCTCGGAAGTCATAGTGTCTCGCAGAAGGGGATGCAAATAAAATTCCTAACTACATATCCCAGCTCTAGATCGGCGGTCAATAAGGAAATGCCCCTGATGCATCAGCTGCGGAACATTTGGCGCGTATTCTGGATACCATTGAGCGCTTCAAAAGACTCAGGAGCCTCTTATTTGCCTTTGAACGGGCGTCCCGACCGACGCCGCACTTGCTCCCGCAAACCGTAAAACTCTTTATCTACGATCCAGAGGCTTAAGTTCAACGCTCGTAAGAGAGCCGTTAGGTTATTGAGACTCGGGTTCCCGTCTTCTCCTAGCATTCGATAGAGAGTCACGCGGTTAAGACCTGTCGCCTTTGCGACTTTGCCGGGGCCTATGGCTTTGATGACGACGGCGAGGCCCTCTCTGAGACTTTGGAGATCGCCCTTATAGTCGTACTCCATACAAAGCTTTAGAAACTCCGTGTAAACGGCCCGCTCTTGCAATCGATCTAATAGAAACTCTTTTGAGAGCCTTCGCGAAGCAACATGCTTTTGCACCAGGACAGCGTAGGCTTCGTGTGCGATTTCATCGGGCTTAATGATTTGCTGCAATGTCCTGCGAGTTTTTGTTTTCATGCGATGTTACATATATGCAACACAAATTAGTTTGTCATGCTCATTCGCATCAGAGTTTTCTTAAGGATTTCAGACAAATAAAAATATTTTCGCTCGTTAATTTCGGCCGTAATGGAACCTAAAAATGCCTGTGTCTTGCCGTTAATTTTGAGATGACGTGCGCAATTTAAGGAACTCGTGTCGTTTTACCGTATTATGAGAGGCCAGTTTTTCGGGCGCATTGGCTTTTTCAGACTTTTCTTTTGAGGAAATTCAATTTCATAAAGCGGAGGCATGATGACCTTCGGAAGTCGCATGGTGGGCGGCTGTTTGGTTTTCTTGGTCGGAAGCCAGCTCATCTATTACGGCATGCTGTTTAACGGTAGCAATAGGCTTCAAGCACCGATTTGGCGTCTTGTGAGTGGGATTCATAACTTGATTGTCTATGGATTTCTAGCGTCTGTGATTTGCGTGGCTGTTTTTCTCTTAGGGAGCCTGGCGCTTTCATTTCTTCGGCCTGAATCAAGAACCCGTGAGAGCAAGACACTTCCGTTTGATGTCGCAGAACAAGAGCCACAGATCCAAGAAGAGCTCGAGACAAAGCTGCAAAGCCAAAAACAAATTGAGTTTGAGAACGCTGAAAAACTCCGATTTGAGGAAATACGAAAGTTAGAAGTCATCAAAGAAAAGCGTGAGCGGTCTGCAAGTGCTGCCGCAAACGCTGCCTTAGATGACTTTTTGTAAGGTGATGGGAGGTCTATGCTTCTCACCAAAAGAGACCTAGAGATTTTTGCCACCATCTCTAGGTGCGCGATTTTAACGACTTCACAACTGAGTAAAACCGTTTTTAAAGGCATCGCTAAGACAACGGTACTTCGGAGACTCCGAAAACTTGAGAAGGCAAAATTCATCGAACGCATTGAGGGGCTTACGAACTACGAGAACGCCTGGGCTCTCACAGCAAAAGGAGCTGAGGCCATTGGCTATTTGAATCCCAAAAGACACTTTCACAGATTGTCGCTTGGTCACGACGTCAAACTCACTGAGCTAAGACTTTTGCTTGAGGATGCTGGAATAGCGCGCTCGTGGATTCCAGAACACGAGATCAGATCTGCTATGGCGAAAAAATATGGTCTTCAGAGAATCAAAAGTCAGTCCGTACCAGATGGCATCATGGGCGTGAGCTATCAAGGCATTATGGAGTCCATCGCAATCGAACTTGAGCTGCATCATAAAAATAAAGATCGCTACCGTGATATTTTTAGATCCTACGCTGAGAAACGAAATCTCAAGGCAGTTTGGTATCTTGTTTCTTCAGAGTCTCTAGGCAAACACCTAGAAACTCTTTGGACCAAGTACAATGGCAAATATGGCCCATGGTTTTTATGGTCCTTGGTGGACGATGTTTTGGAAAACACCAAGGCATCCACGGTGAGATATTTTGATCAAACGATTGAGTTAGAAAAGCTATTTGAACCTGCTCACCCAGTTGGTTTTGGGGTGAGCAGCCTTCAAGATAAAAAAGAAGAAATCCAAACAAAGCTAAGTGCTGAGAGCCAGAGGGAACTTCCCGCCAAAGTGGGTTAAGTGGAAGTGCCGCCTCCACCACTGGCCACCCTCCCTCAACGATGAAGGGTGGCCAGTGCTTACGGCGGCAAAAGTGAGTTAGGTGGAGGGCTGGAAGTTCTTAAGGTTTATTGATGATTATTATTGAATTTAGGAATTGAGGGGAAAAGGAACCAGAGGTCAAAACGAAGGTCAGTAAATGAAAAAGACATGGGATGTTAAAGATGTCGAGATCGTCCCCATGCGAGTGTCAGTTGAGGAATACAGTCAAAGGCTTGATGAGGTGGCAGAGTTGGTTTATCGTTACTTCTGCCAGCTCTTAGAGAATCAGTCTGAAGCTCCTGAAACCAAACCTGCGGATAATGGCCGCAAGCAAAGGACAGGAACCGATGGCTAGTTACGGAACGAAAAATCAGAATTTCAAAATCGCGCTCTATATCAGGGTTTCAACGGAAGAACAGGCCGAGAACCCTGAGGGCTCTATTCGTAACCAGGAAGATCGCTTGCGTCAGGCTGTTACATACAAGAACAGTCTTGGAAACTTTGGCGAAATTAAGGGTGTTTTTGTTGACGCCGGGATTTCAGCCAAGGATATGAGACGCCCAAAGCTTCAAGAATTACTTCGCGCAGTCAGGGCACAAGAAATTGACCTTGTGATGGTGACTGAGCTTTCAAGACTCTCGCGCAACACCAGAGACTTTATTGAAATGTGGGATTTGATGAAGCTTCATGACTGCGGGTTCACGAGTCTTAGAGAAGACTTCGACACCACAACGGCCGCAGGTGAGATGGTGATCTTGCAACTGATGAATCTTGCTCAGTTTGAACGAAGGCAAACCAGCGAGCGAGTTGAGGCCAACATTGCAGCTCGTGCGGCTCGAGGTCTTTATAACGGTGGCTGTGTACCGCTTGGGTATAAAACGATTCCAGAGAGGCCAGGATATCTTGAAATTGATGAGGCAATGGCCGAGATCGTGCGAGTCGCTTTTGCGACGTTTCTTAGGGAAGGTTCACTCTCGCGTGCTGCGATTTGGCTTAATGACAACGGCTACCGAATCAAGAAGCAGCGTGAAGGCGGCGGCAGTTTTAAACGTGTTGGGCATTTCACGGTTGATAATCTGCAAGCTCTACTGCGGAACAAAGTCTATATCGGCATAAAGGTCTATACACATCGAGGAGAAACGAAAGAAGCAAAAGCCGTCTGGCCTGGCATTGTTGACGAAGGAATGTTTCACCGGGTTGGAAAAGTCCTAGAAAAGAACAAGGGACGCTTTAAGCCGACAAAAGAAAACCGTAGACCGTATCTTTTATCGGGAATCACCCATTGCCAGACCTGCTCAAGCTTTATGCCTGGGAAATCTGCAACAGGCAGAAATGGCAAGGTGGCCTATTACGAACACGCTTGGGCAACAAAAAGAGATTCAACCTTATCGAAGAAGCTATTTAAGTGTGAACCGCACCGAGTACCTGCAAAGAAGCTTGAGCCTCTTGTGATGGAAAAGTTCAAAGACTTGATCTTAAGACCTGATTTTATGAAGGACATCTTGAATCGTGTTCGTGAGAAACACGCCGAGAATCCCCATCGCAAGGATGAAGAACGGCTTAAGGCTAAAATTTATGGATTGAGTAGTCAGCTTGATGGGCTTGCAGAAAGATTATCGGAACTTCCGAAGTCCGTGTCGGCAGCTCCGATCTACAAGCAAATGGAACGCCTTGAAGACATCAAAGCAAATCACGAAAGCGAGCTTCAAACATTGAGGTCAACAGGCAGAACAAGCTTAGATCGTGTGGTGGATTTGAGTAAGTTTGAGGAGTTCTCAACCCACTACCGAAAACTCGTGACGAAGGAAATCGAGCCGAATGAACTGCGGCAGATGATTAAGAAGTTCATCCACAAAGTGGAAGTCGGAACAGAAACGGTAAAGATCCATTGGATCGTGGACGATGAACATTTTGAGCGTGAGCTGGCCCTGAAAGGGGTTGGCTTCAGCCGTTCGGATTCCCCCTTGGGGGCAGTACTTAATTTTAAAAGGAATCTTGGTTCGCAGAACTTGACATTTGGTGCGCGAGGGGGGACTTGAACCCCCACAGGATTGCTCCCACAGGCTTCTGAGACCTGCGTGTCTACCAATTCCACCACCCGCGCATCGAATGGAAGATCAATCTTGAACTATTTTTTCACAACTTAGAACTGTTTTCGCGGGCGGTCATAAAAGGATTTTTTGGGATGCCCAGATCCAACCTATTTGAGGTGGCGTTGATCGCTTATTTGCCCCTGGGAATCTGGTCTCGTGAGGTGTCAAATATTTCTTAAATCACAAGTATGAAAGGAACGCAGAGAATGTGCGCAAGATATGGTGCTTTGGAGGAGTTCAATTTATTTGAACGGACTTATCGAATTGCGTTGCCTGAGATTTTTGTGCTCCCAAAAGAAATCATCTACCCCCATCGGCCGGCTCCGGTCGTGGTCTTAACGCCATCCGGGCGTGAGGCTCGGCTGATGAACTACTCCCTTATACCTTCCTGGTCGAAAACGCGAAGGCCAAAGTTTGCAACTTACAACGCTCGCCTTGAAGAGGTCCTTAACAAACCTTCTTGGCGGGAGCCTTTTCGATCCCATCATTGTCTGGTGCCGATGTCGTTCTTTATTGAATCCGTTCAAACCGGGCGATTTGCTGGACACAACATCGGTATTTTTGCAAAGAGCCGCCAGCCTTTGACGGCCGCTGGCATCTGGGATTCCTGGACAGATGAGGCCACAGGAAAAACTTTCGAATCCTTCGCGATTCTCACTGCAGAACCGCCGGCCGACATTCTGGAGGCGGGGCATGATCGATGTCCTTTGTTTTTGCGTGAAGATGCTTGGGATCCTTGGATGGAAGCGCAGTTGTCGCCGAAGCAGACTGTGGAGTTTTTACGTAATAGCAGGGAAGTGGTGGAGTTTGAGTTTGAGGAGAGAGAAGCACTAAAATCCTACAATCCGCAGCAGCTTTCTCTTCTGGGGGAGAACGAATCTGAATGAACATTGGATAGATTTTTCGCACTGCTTTTGTGCGGGGAATCCTGGACCTGCACGTTAAGATTTCTTGATCGTGTCAAGAAATCTAGTTTGAATAAGGCATGCGTGAGAAAAAGACATTTGGACGAATTCTAAAAGCCAAGCGCCTCGCTGCGAATCTTTCCCAGGCTGCGGTTGCAGAACATTTCGGGTACTCAACGCCTCAGTTTATTTCAAATTGGGAGCGAAATGTATCCATGCCTCCGGTGGAGTCTTTTAAAAAGATTGGCCATCTTTATGGAATCTCGGCCGAAGAGTTGTTCGAAACGGCCCTGAATCAGAAGATCTCAGAGATCACCAAGGATATGCGTCGAAAATTTTACGGGCGCTGAGGTCCTCTTCAGGTTATGATTGCTTCATAGGTGTGGAGGTCATGGCATGAAGAAATTTTTGCTATTAGCAGCAGTGTTGGGTTTGCCTTTTTTCAGTTTGGCTGAAGAGGCCGCCGTGAAAGTTCCTGTTCCTGAGGGTTTCCAAGCTATGGAAATGGAAGGAATGCCTGCAGAGGTTTCTCAGAAATCAAATTCTAAAGTCACTTTTTCATCCAGCTGCACCGATGTCACCGGTCGCACAATCAAACAGGGTGAAGCCGGGTATGAGACCTGCCTCAGTGATGTGAAGTTTAAAAATACCAATCTCGAAAAGACGGGCAATTCAAAGTCCACCACGCCGGGCCCGCAAATGAATATGAATTTCAGTGTGGGTGATTAAGCCCCGTCCCCGACGGGATTTCCAGTGTTGGGGGTGGTAAATGTTTCCGAACATCTTGCGAACATGCGACGTTAAAACCCATCCCTGACGATATTTGTAACCCATAGTCTAAGGAGTGAGTCGGAGCTCGCTTTATTGGCAAATATATTTCATTTGAGTCTGGCGAATCGCTTGCATCACACCAATGGACTAGATCGGGCAGGTGTGATTGAAAACAAAAGTATTGCTCCTATTTCTAATTCTATTCTCTGTAGGGCATGAGGCCTCGGCTGGCATGGTTACGTGGCGTCGTTGGACTCCTGATGCCGTGAAAGTCTGTTTCGCGAACCCTGTTGAAAACTCCAGGGACAGTTACAGCAGAAGTAGATGGAAAGCCGAGGATAAAGCCCAAGTGCGCCGTTGGGTTGAGGATGAGTTCACCCCAGCGCGCACGGGTATTTACTTTGTGGGTTTTCAAGATTGTGTGCCCGGCGAGAAAGATAACGTCATCATTAACTTCCGCCCCAAAAATGTTTTGAGATGGCTGGAGGGCACTCGGGGCAGTGCTACGATTGGATATCAGCTCTTCCGTGTTTCTAAGGATTTTCCAAATGTAGCGGGCAACATTCACTTCTTTGTCGGAGGCCTGCGGAAATCCACTGTGATCCATGAATTCGGTCATATCGCCGGATTGTATCACGAACATGACCATCCCCACTCCACATGCAGCATCGGTGGTGAAAAGCAAGAGGGCTTGAAATGGGGCTTTGGCTATACCGAGTACGACCCGAACTCAGTGATGAGCTACTGCGTTTCTCGCCACTCGGATGATCGCGGACTTAGTGCCGGAGATTTATTCACGTTAAAACTGATGTATATCGATAGAGTTGATGCGATGACCTCGTCAGGAATCCTTCGATAAAGAGTTCACAAGCTGACTGTGGATGAAACGAAAGATACTCACGAAAAAACCGGCAAACGAGGGTTGTGCGAAATCACAAGTGTGCGTATCCTTAAAGTATGTTCCGGCAAAGCATTGTTTCTTTTTTCTGTGCGTTGCAACTGGGTTCACTTGCTTGGGCGTCGGACTACAGCGCCGAAGTCGCTCGCTCCGCCCAGAAGTACCAGATCTCTCTTTCTGATTTGTCAGCATTGATTGTCACCGCTGATAAAGCGCCCAAGACCTTGGTCGATATAAATTCAGATCAGCGCATGAGTCTGGCCTCCGTTTCAAAACTCATCACCTCAGTGGGCGTCTTAGGCAACTTTGGCGCAAAAGAGCGTTTTGAAACCACGGTGAAGCTGGCGGGGGCGGTTCGGGGGGCTCTGTATAAAGGGGATCTTTACCTGGTGGGGGGAGGCGATCCTTCCTTTGGAGTCGCCGGGATGATGGATCTGGCAGCTAAAATCCAACAGAAGAAAATCAGAAAAATCCAAGGCGATCTGGTTGTGGATGAATCCTTGTTTGATCAGGTTCGCTATGACAGTCGCGACTATGACCGGGTCGATGCCCTTCACGATGCACGCATCGGGGCGATGAGTTTTCATTGGAATTCATTTAAAATCGTCGTGCGGCCGGGAGCGCTTGGCAAGAATGCAAAGCTGCAAATGATTCCTGCCAACGACTACATTAAAATTGTGGGGCATATCAAAACAGTCAAAGGGTCTGCCAATGGCGTGATTGCAGAAAGAAGAAAACTGTCTTCGGGGCAGGAGGTTCTGTTCGTCAAAGGAACGCTGGGACGTGGATACACTGAGTATGAGTTTGAAAAGAATGTTTCCAGTCCTGCAAAGTGGTCCGGGCATGCGTTGAAATATTATTTGAAGCAAAAAGGTATTCAGATCACTGGTCAGGTAAAGCTGGGGCAGGCCCCAGCGGACGCTGTCACGGTGGCATCTCATTCAGGCAGAACCATTGCGGAGTTGTTGGCCGACTTGAATAAGGAATCCAACAACGTGGTGGCAGAGATGCTCGCCACACAGATAGCAATCAAGCATCGTCGCAGGGCCTCTGTTTCGGAAGGTGTCGAGATCATCAATCAACAGCTGCAAGCGATGAATTTCCCCAAAGGCAGTTTCACCTTCCTGAACCCGGCGGGATTAAATCATGGCAATCGTACTTCTTCGCGGAATATGTTAAAAATCCTGTCCAGTGTGGTTTCGGATGAAAAACTCAGACCCGTGTTTATGGATTCGTTGCCAATATCCGGGGTTGATGGAACGCTGAAGAAGCGGGGGCTTGCCTCCAAAAGTATCGAGTGGGTGAAGGCCAAAACCGGATACATGAAAAATGTCATCACCATGGTGGGGCGAGTGAAGGGCTCTGACGGGCGGATTTTTAACTTCAGCTTTATGTACAATGGTTGTGGCTCGGATCGAAATGTGATGCGTTTTTACGATGAACTTCTGGTGAATGTTGTGGAAAAAGAACTGCAAGCCTACGGGGGGAGTTAGTGTATGAAAACTGTCTACTATGGTGCCTCCAGTTTAAACGGATTTATTGCTGATCAGAACAACTCTTTGGAGTGGCTTTTTCAATTTGACGGGGGCGCCGGGGCTCCGGATTTTGAATCCTTTATTCGTGATGTCGGTGCCATCGCCATGGGTTCCACCACTTATATGTGGTTGTACGATCATCTGTTGAAGAAAGAAAAACCCGAAGCCTGGCCGTATAAAATCCCCTCCTGGGTTTTTACAACCCGTCATTTGCCTCTATTTCCTGAGGCCGACGTGCGTTTTGTAAAAGGTGATGTAAGGCCCGTCTATGAAGAGATGAAAGCGGTGGCCAACGGGAAAAACATCTGGCTTGTGGGAGGTGGGGAGTTGGTGGGGCAGTTCTACGATCAGGGATATTTGAACGAGATTGTTGTTAATATTGCACCGGTGACCCTATCCGGCGGAGCCCCGCTTCTTCCTCGGACCATGCATCCTCCAATGAAACTGAAAGCTGTCTTGGATCGCAGCCCCTTTGTGGAGCTTCATTATGAAGTTCCGGCGCCCAAACTCTGACTTCTTTTGACTGGATCGTGTCTGCACTGTAGGCTTCCGTTCATGGACAAGAATGAACTGATAATTACGGACACTGTTGTTGGAACCGGCGTTGAGGTTGTTAAAGGCGCGCTGGTGATTTGTAACTATGAAGGTCGGCTTGAGGACGGAACCAAGTTTGATTCCTCTTATGATCATGGCAGGCCTTTTCAATTTGTCATCGGCTCGGGGCGGGTCATCAAAGGCTGGGATATTGGTTTGATGGGGATGAGAGAAGGCGGTAAGCGCACTTTGTTTGTGCCCGCGCACCTGGCGTATGGTGATCGCCAGAAGGGACCGCACATCGGGCCTCATTCCAATTTGATCTTTGATGTTGAGATGATCGAAGTTCGCCCGCGTGAAAGCTGATCATGAGAATCAGGCAAGTTGGCTTTTCATCAAGACTTAAAGCACACCGCAAGCTTCTGACTTTGGAGACTCTGAAGTTCATTGTTGAGTATCTCAAGGACAGCAATGCGCGCATGGCCGCTCTTCGCTCTGGGGTGCCGGAAAACTATGCTTCCAAGCAGGGGCAGTGGTTGAAAAAACATCCCATTGTCCTGGCCGCGATGGAAGCTGAAGTGGACGAGCGTGAAATGTTGAAGTTGGAAAAATCCTTGGCTGAGATTGAGCGGCATATGGAATCTTGCAAGGAGATTCTGGGGTTGCAGGATTTTTAGGTTCTGAGGGTGTCTATATTTTAGACATATTAAGACCTTAAGTATGCATTTGGTGCATATCTGTTTTCCATAAATGGCCTCACTCCCGGCGGGGGGATTCTGTTATTGTGTGTTCATGAAGCAATAACAGAAAAAGGAGGCTTCTATGATGGAATTTCTTTCATCCCTAAAGGTTAAATTGTTCGGTGATTCTGCAGATATTGAGGCGCAAAACTCCACTCTGCTGTCCTGTTTGGCTCATCTCGAATAGGTGACGCTAAGCAGGGGCTAATGCCCCCTTTTTTTCATTTTTCCTTTCTCTGACGTTTATTTGTCCTTTTCATGATCCTCCTCCGGTGGTACAGAAATAAAAAACTACCTTCAACGCTAGGATCGCCAGTGAAAAAAGAAATCCTCAAGATGTATGCCGGCTTCCGCCGATTTCACGACCGCTTTTTTAACGAAGAGTCCTCCGTCTTTAGTCGTTTGGCCACGGGGCAAAGTCCCAAGACATTGATGATCGCCTGCAGTGACTCCCGTGTTGACCCTGCTATTTTATTTTCATCCTCGCCTGGGGAAATTTTCTGCATTCGTAACGTCGCCAATCTGGTGCCGCCTTTTGAATCCTCGGTTGGTTTTCACGGGGTGAGTTCGGCAATCGAGTTTGCCGTGGTGAACCTGAAAGTCGAAAACATTGTGGTTCTGGGGCATCGTCAGTGCGGGGGCATCCGATCCCTGTTCCAAACTGAAAATGTGAAAAAAGACGGCTTTGTGGCGCAATGGATGACCATTGCCAGTGATGCACGCGAAAAGGTTCTAAGTCGTGCTCCTCACGCCGATGTGGATACTTTGTGTAAAGAGTGTGAAAAGGAATCCATCGTGACATCTTTGCAGAATCTTCGCACGTTCCCCTTTGTTGAAGAGGCTGTGCAGAATCGTGGTCTGCAGCTTCTGGGAGTTTACTTTGATTTGGAAAGTGGACAACTTTGGTATTACGACGAAACCACCCACGCATTTTCTGAATTGAGTCTTTAAAGTAAAAAAGGCGCCTCATGGGCGCCTTTTTTATTTGGACTTTTCTTTTTTGCAGGTGGGGTGAACAGCCTGTCCTGACCAAACTCCATCTTTACAAGTGATCGTATCCGAGATGCAGATATCATCGGCGGGGACGACGGCCTGAAGGTATCCAGTGGCTTTGCCACCATCGGGAATCGTACCCAGCGGAGTGTCGCAGCTCTTTCCTTCGACCACGGTCGGGGCGTCTTTCGCGGGTGTCAGCTCAATGGCATTGGGAGCCGGAGTTCCTCCATAGGTCTTGGTTCCGCCTCCAGGTGGTGGAGACGCCTTGGGAAGACGGGCTTCGGCTTCTTCTGTCGTGATCTTGGGCTGACTGGAGCAGCCGGCAAATAAAGTCAGGGCGGAAATCATCAGTAGTCTTTTCATAACTTTTATTGTGAAACAAAATGCAGGTATTTAACAAGCCCGAACTGGACCATGAAAGATAGCACGATCGGGATTCTTCGTTTGGCCCAAGCCTCGCTATGAATTGTACTGTGTCCAGGAGGTGACTATGGTTCGCTTTACCATTGCCGTCGGTGTCCTGTTTATGTCCCTTCAATTAATTGCCGCGACTCCTCGGGAGGCTGATCTTGCAATGGATCAGGCACAACAAAAGGTGTTGGCTTTGGTGGATCGGCTATTGAACACAGGTCAAATCACCGAGGCGGATAAGGTTTTGCTTGTTTCGGATCTTACGGGTCACAAGGTGGCCTATAAAGCCTATGCCAATGCGGCGGCGCAGACGCACACTTATCTTAAAAACAAAAAACAGCGTGAAGAGCACTACGCCAACAAGATTTTATATGTGTCGACTCGTCTGGAAAATTTGGCGGCTCATCATTTGGGGCGGATTGAAGATCTAACCGAAGAGGTCACAGACTTCGTTCCCGCGGATCGCAAGTGTGGTGTTCCCGTGGATCTGTCTTGCGTGGCTATAGAGGTCGAGCGGCGGATGGATCTTATTTATTACAATATAAGCCGACGAAGTTCCAGTGTGAGGGCGAAATTCAAAAACGTCGCGGATCAGGGGTTGCATGCGGCAGAGCTTTATGCGCGGATTCTGGCCTCTCTGCGGACTGACGGTGGGGTTGCATATCCTGCAGAATATATCTATGCCAAAGATCGAATCGTTATGAGTGTAAAGCAGGAAATCGAGGAGGGGTACTAGGTGCGGAAGTCATTGGGACTTCTGATGCTGACGTTTTATTCCACCGGGATGATACTGGGGGCGGGGGTTTATTCACTTATTGGCAAGGCCGCGGGAGTTGCACAGCAGGGGTTGTGGTTCAGCGTGGTGCTGGCAGCCGTGGCTGCGCTCTTAACGGCTTTATCGTACGCTGAATTATCCACTTTGTTTCCGAAAGCGGGGGCTGAGTATGTGTATCTTCGGGAGATCCTGCCTCAACATAAAGTGTTGTCATTTCTGTGCGGCTGTCTGATGGTGTTTGCCGCTATTTCTTCGGCCAGCACGGTGGCGCTTTCCTTTTCCGCCTATATGGGGGTGTTTTGGGGTGTTCCTAAAATCATCTGTGCCATAGGGGTGCTTGCGGTTTTTACGCTGATTAATATCTGGGGGGTCCGTCTGTCGGGCTGGCTGAATATTGCCTTCACCCTGGTTGAGATCTCAGGACTTTTGGTTTTTATATATTATGGAACCCATCAGCCGGATTTTGGTGAGGCGCTGAAGGCACCGCTGTCCTGGGGGGTGGCTTCGGGGGCCTCGCTGATATTCTTTGCCTATCTGGGGTTTGAAAGTATTGTGAATCTGGCTGAAGAAACCAAGAATCCAGAAAAGATTATCCCACAGGCCATATTGGGAAGTTTGGCCCTGACCACGGTTCTTTATGTTCTGGTCAGTCTGTCTGCTTTGGCATTGATGGATGTGTCGGCGTTGAGTTTTTCTGATGCTGTCTTCAGTGAGGCTTTGCGTCCATATTCAGTCAAAGCCGCCGGAACTCTGGGGGGTGTGGCCTTATTTGCGACGGCCAATACGGTGATGATTTCTTTACTGGCGGCCAGCAGAATTGCATTGGGAATGGCGCGTGAACGAGATCTTCCCCGGGTATTTTCGATGATTCTGCCCCGCAGGCAAAGTCCCTGGTTGTCTTCTGTTTTCATCTTTTTTGTGTCGCTGGTATTTCTTCTTTTGGAAAAGATCGAGGTCCTTGCAAGCGTGTCCTCGTTTGTGACGATTGTGGTTTTTGTTATCGTCAATAGTGCTGTGATCTATTTTCGGCGCAAAGAGCCGCAACGAAAAAGGGCCTTTTATATTCCGTGGTCCTGGTATGGTTACCCTGTGCTGCCAGTGATGGCGCTGGCAGCGTCGTTGTTCCTTCTGGGTAATTTTGATCGGCAGGTCTATCTGGTGGGTTCTGGTATTATAATGTTTGTGTTGCTAAGTTATCGACTGCTGCAGTTAAGAGCTTTTTAAGCCGGTCCTAATTTTCAATAAAATGGCTGACAATATTTGCAGGCTTTCAATAAAATTCTCTGGTGGGAGAATTTTAAAATGATGCGTCCTTGGGTAATCAGATTTATGAGTTTCTGGCCTCCGTTTATAGGGGCTGGTGTTCGTGTGAAAAAGGTGGCGCCCAATTTTGACTATATCGATGTTGAAATGAAGTTGCGTTTTTGGAATGCCAATTACGTGGGGACTCATTTTGGCGGATCCATGTATTCGATGACCGATCCCTTTATCATGCTGATTCTTATTCAGAAGCTGGGACGTGACTACATTGTGTGGGACAAGTCTGCGACGATTCGTTTTAAAAAGCCCGGCAAAGGACGCATTCGCGCGCGCTTCTCCGTGACGGAGGACGAACTGAAGTCGATTGTAGAGCAGGCAGCCGCATCCTATAAGGTCGAACCTGTATTTGTGGTGCAGCTCTTTGATGAACAAAATGAGGTCGTGGCAGAAGTGGATAAAGTTCTGTATGTTCGCCGCAAGGATAAGGTTAAAGAGATTCCTATTTCTTAGTCTGTCGCTTCCAGCCTTCATAAAGGCGTTCGCGAGCGCCAGTGATTGAATGTTGTTGTACGTTGATGTTCTGCAAACCCAGAGGTTTTTGCATTTCTTCATAGATCTTTGCCGTGGACAGTCCATAAGGTTCGGCATCTGCATTTGAAAGTACGAAGTACACTTCTTTGATGCCTGTCAAATGCATTGCGCTTAGACACATAGGGCAGGGCTGGCCGCTGGCATAAATCACGCAACCATCAAGACGCGGTGATTGAAGCACCTGACTGGCCGCGCGAATCGCAGAAAGTTCCGCGTGGGCCGTGGGATCTTGAGTGCTTAGAATTTCGTTAACTCCGGTGGCGATCACTTCACCGTCCTTGACTAGAACTGCACCAAAAGGGCGGCCGTGGTGTTCTTGCAAATTCTCGGCAGCAAGGTTGACGGCCATTTCCAAGAAACGAATGTGTGCGGGGGGCATGTTGAATCCTCTCAAGAGAGTCGTTGAAGATACTTTTCATCTTCGGTCTTATTTTGTTATTTTTCCAGCTGTCGGGGGCATTTTGTCATATCTCTGCTCTCGGGTGACGCTTAGGCACCTTGTGATCTCAAAACGAATTGGCTTCATTAAGAAACCATTGCGGCTAGGTAATTTCATTCGTGAATGCGACTCGTTTTTCATATTTCATGGTTTTAGTGAGTTCATAGGCCTCCCGATCTTATAGATATGAACTTTTTTGGAACGTGTCGGGTCATTGTCGGGTTGGGTTTGCTTGTGTCATCTCTGGCACACGGGGCTCCTCAGTTTTTGACTTACCAGGGGCGCATTTTAAAAAGTTCTGGCCAGCCCCTTGAATTTTTCAACGTCAGCTTTAACTTTGAAGTCACAAGCCCCGATGGACTTTGTGTGCTCTATCGTGAGCAAGTTAACGGCATCAATATGGTGAACTCCGGAGGGGTTTTTGATGTGGCCATTGGGTCGGGGGCGAAGCAGTATCCTGCAGATGCCGGATTCAATATTCTGGACAGCTTTAATAATTCTGCGACCTTTGTGTGTGATGGTGGTGCCAGCTACAGTCCGGCCTTTAATGAAGGGCGGCGCTTGCGTGTAAAGTTTCACGACGGTGAAGGTTGGAAGACGATTTCACCGGATTCGTTGATTCGCTCTATTCCCTATGCGGCATATGCTAGCAGTGCGGCGAAGCTGGGGGCTCATAGTGCATCAGAATTTGTGCTTAAAAATATCCTTCCGATTTGTTCATCGGGGACTTTTCTTTCTTGGGATGGATCCGATTTTATTTGCGAAGGAATTAGTGGGGCCAATGGTGGAACGGTCACGCAAGTCAGTTCCACGAACACGTATCTGACGATCTCAAATGGAACTTCAACTCCCGCGCTGACTTTAAAAGTTGGGACCGTGGCCGGAACCGTGGCTGCCGGTGATGATGCTCGTTTGTCGGATTCTCGTGTGCCGAAGGGTTCTGCTGGCGGGGATCTGTCGGGAACCTATCCGGCTCCAGCGGTCAGCGCTTTACAAGGGGTTGCGGTTTCAAACAGTGCCCCGGTGGCGGGGAATTTCTTAAAATACAATGGGGCGCAGTGGACCCCTTCGGCCATCGCCACAAGTGATGTGAGTGGTCTTGCGACGACATTGAGTTCCTATTTGACACAGTCGGCGTTTAACAGCGCAGTGGGCTCGGCTAATTGTTCGGTGAACCAGGCTCCGTACTGGAATTCAGTGGCGGGAAGTTTTCAATGTCAGAATCTGGGATTGTCCTGGAGTCAGATCACATCGGGTTTGCCAACGAGTCTGGCTGGATATGGAATTACCAATGCGGTGACAAACCTGGGAGGGACACCCAGCTTGCAATCAGGCACTGATGCGGCAAAGCCTGCGGCGGCCGTTGCGGGTCGGTTGTATGTTGCCAGTGACAGCAAACGTATTTATCGCGACACGGGCAGTGTTTGGGAAGTGCTGGCTTCAGCAGCGGGATCCGGTGGGACCGTGACAAGTGTGGCCACCGGCACGGGGTTGTCCGGCGGGACGATCACAGGTTCGGGAACGATTCAACTGGCGAACACGACGGTTGTGGCTGGTAGTTATGGATCATCGACTCAGGTTCCCGGCTTCACCGTGGATGCGCAGGGGCGCCTGACGGCAGCCTCGAATATTACCATCTCAGGGGTTGTACCAGGTGGAAGTGCCGGAGGGGATCTTGCCGGAACCTATCCCAATCCCTCTTTGACAACCACGGGAGTGGCGGCGGGAACTTATCCCAAGGTCACAGTGGATACCAAGGGGCGGGTGACGGGTGGAGCTGCTTTATTGGCTGCGGATATTCCTGCGCTGGATGCCTCAAAAATCACTAGCGGCACTCTTGCGGCGGCGCGGATGCCGGCCTTCACTGGGGATGTGACTTCCGCAGCGGGTTCCACCGCGATGACTTTGGCGGGGAGTGGAGTGACGGCAGGAACCTATAAGTCAGTGACGGTGGATGCAAAAGGGCGGGTGACCGCTGGAACCAATCCGACCACTGTGGCTGGTTATGGAATCACCGATGCCTTTGTTATTGGTGGTAACACGGTGGCAGGAACAGCGGTGCTTGGCACAAACAGCTCTCACAATTTGTCATTGGAAACTGCCGGTGTCGCACGAATGACTGTGACCGCCGCGGGGAATGTGGGAGTGGGAACAGCCTCCCCAGCACAGTCCCTTCATGTCAGCGGGAATATCCGCGTTGACAATGGCAGCAGTGCCACTATTTTCAACAGTGGCGGAATGTACTTCAGTGGTGTGCCGACAGCAGGCACACATGCAAGCTACGTCTTCAGACCGGGTTGGGGCAGTGCGGGGAATCGACTTGCCACGATCACGGTGCAGAACTCGGATGCCTCTGGCAACTATAATGACTGTTCGCATCTTTCCAGTTTTGGAGCTTCTTGGGTTGTCTGCGGTGGTTTTGGAGTTGGAACCAAGACCCCTAATGCGCAACTTGATTCGGTGGGAAGAATTCGCGCCACTTCAGCCACGGGACAGATGTCGGCATTTGAGTTGTACAACCCCAACGCGCCAGCAAACATGCGTTGGACCGAATTCTATTCTGACGAAAACGGCAATGTCGCTCTTCGTAACATGAACGACGCTTATTCCGCCGGAGCAACGATTCTGCACTCATATCGGGTTGCTGGCAGTCCCAACGTCAGTCATACGATCCTTGGAGGCAATGTGGGGGTCGGCATCAACCCAAGCTATAAGTTTCACGCCAATGGAACAGTGGCCGGGGTTGGGGCTTACGTGAACGCTTCAGATGAGCGTCTAAAAAGGAACATAGTCCCCATTGAACGGGCCCTTGAAAAAATTCTGAACCTAAAAGGTGTGTCTTTTGACTGGCGTCAGGATGAATATCCTGACTGGAACTTCGAGCAGGGACATGATGTCGGTGTGATTGCGCAGGATATTGAAAAAGTCTTCCCGGAGGCGGTTAAAACAGATTCCAAAGGCTTTAAGTCGGTGGCGTACTCAAAGCTTGTGGCGCCGTTGATCGAGGCGGTCCGCGAGGTGAATGGCAAGTGCGAGATGAACAAGGATCAGATCCACACTCTTGAAAGTAAAGTCTTGGTCCTGCAGAAAGAGAACGAGGAGCTGAAGCGTCGACTGGCGGCGATAGAAGAGAAACTCAAGTAAATTGTTCGAGTTCTTGACAGATCACATTCGCGTTCGTCTGCGCTTTTGGATGCGAACGCAACCCACCTGTTTTGTAATCTGAAAACATTGACATGATTGCTGAGAATCGATTGAAGGACTTTGCACTGTTGTGTAGGTTTAAGCATGATGATTCCTGGGTTTCTCCAATCCACACTTAATATCCTGGCAGCAGTCATTTTAGGTTTAAGCCTTAGTGTCAAGGCGGACTCTCGTACCGTCTTGAAAATTTCTGCCTCGGATACACATCTCGATTCTACACCTTATAAAGAAATCATGCGCTTTATCAAAAATGCATTAGCCCGGGACAATATCGAGGTCATCTATACGTCTCTTCCGATCGAAAGAGGCAGCTTTCTAGCAGATAAGGGGGATATGGATGGGGAGTTGGCTCGAATCAAACTTTCTTCGGACGGTTACAGTAATCTTGTGGAGACTTCATTTCCGTTCATTTTAGTTCGTTACATCTTGGTGCATAGACAGAATGAGGTCATAGATAAGAAGAATATATCTTCTCTTCAAGGTGTGCTTCCTTTGAACGTCAAAGGCATTGAAGATTTTATTGCACAAAACAAGCTCAGGACTATCGGTGTAAATACTTTAGATGCGGCATTGGATATGCTTCTTCATAAACGATGCGATTACGTCATTATGAGCGATGCCGTTTTTTCGGATTTTAAAAAAACAAACAAAAGATTTATAAGTTTGGAGCAAGTGAAGGATTTTTCAGTCACGGTGCCACTTTATTTTAGATTAAACAAGAAGCATAAAAACCTCATTCCGATTGTTGAAGCCGCAATTAAAAGAGAGCGAAGTTTGCACGGCAGCGATTATCCAATGTTTGAAGGATATTACGGGTTCTGAGCTGATTAAAAATGGGATGTTCTATGAATCTAATCCACTTCCAAAGTGTGCTTGTTTTCAGCTTGTCTTTGATTTTATCCGGTCGCGTGCAGGCTGAAAGTCTTCGTCTGTCAGAGGCGTTGAATGAGGCTCTTGCGCAATCACCCAAACTGCAAAGATCTGAATCGCAATATCATGAAGCCGGTTGGAGAAAGAATGAATCCTTTTCCGGCTTTTTTCCCACCTTGTCTGCTCAGGCCAGTTATTTGTTTGATAAAAAATATGCATTGATTGATGTGGACATCGCAAACTCCTCTTTTTCCATTCCTCAAATCGTCCCCACGACAAGTGCCTCTTTAACGGCTCAGTGGTCCATCTTTGATGGCTTTTCAAGCACGAACAGGTATCTCGGGGCCAATGCCTTCATGGAAGCTGCCAAAGACGAGCTTGAATGGGTCCGGTTTCAGTTGCAACGAGAAGTTACGCTGCTTTTCTTTAAGGCGGTGGCCGCGAAAGAATTGAAAAACGTGGCAGAGAAAAGTGTGCGGGCTTTGCAGGATCACTTAAAAAATGTCCGTCTTTTTGCGAAGGTCGGTTCATCCACCAACTACGATGTGCTGCGGGTTGAAGTGCAGGTGAGTGAGGTGCAATCGGAGCTCTTAAATGCTCTGGACAATGTCGAGCTAAGTCGGGGGCGTTTGAGTGAGGCCTTGGGGAGAGAGCAGGATTTAACAGACGTGGAGGGGACGCTGCCGATACTGACACCAGAACTGGTGGCAAAACTCAAAAAGGCCGATCTGACCGAGCGCAAGGATCTGCGCTCACTTCGTCGTAAGGCGGAAAGCTTTGCCTACCAGGAGGCGGCGACAGAACGGTACTGGGTGCCACGTGTTGCCCTGGTGGGGCAGTATCAGTACTACAACAATCGCAACGATCGATTTGATGACTATGAGAGCTTCAGGGAGGCGTATCAGGTTGGGGTGACGCTGAGTTGGAACATCTTTGATGGAGCATCGATTTCAAGATCCAAACAAAGTGTTGAACAGAGATATCAGGCAGGCAAATCCGTGCGCCTGGCTGAATTGAAAGCTCAACGTGATTTTGATTTCTGGCGCAAAAGATATCTTTACCATTGTGCTGTTTATGAGGCGCGAATCAGTGACGTGCAAAGGTCTGAAGAAAGTGTCCGTCTGGCCCGTCAAGGACAGCGCGTTGGTGTGCGGACGAATACAGATGTTCTGGATGCGGAGGCCGAGTTATTTAGGTCCCGTGCGGGGGTCATCAATGCGCAGTTGGGGGCTTTAGAGGCTATTGTGAGTCTGGAGCTAAATACTGGTCAGCAATTGGTTCAGTTTTAACGAAGAGCAGAGATGATAGAGGCGCTGGCGTATTGGATTGGACTTTGCGGTTTCCCAGACGAAAGCTTCACGAAGCTGCATAATAGCAGCGCCAGGAAGATAAAGAACCAGTTGCTGGGGGTGTATTGCATTAACATACGTGTTTTCGCTCAGTCGGTCTTGCGACTCTTAAGATAACCTAAATAGTATTCAATACCGCTGGTTATACTCAAAATGACGCTGACCCACAAGACTCCGTAGCCGATTTTGTCCAAATAGGGCACGATCGGGTCCATATTTCCAATAATTACAATAGGAATGGCGACCATCTGCATGGCGGTCTTCCACTTGCCAGCCGGTTTGGCGGCAATGATAATTTGATCTGCCGCGGCAACGGAGCGGATCCCCCCGATAAAGTTGTCCCGGGCTAGGATTATGATGACCATCCAGGCGTCGATTTTGCCTTGGGCCAAAAGCATGGCCAAAACGCTAGTGACCAGGATTTTGTCAGCGATCGGGTCCATGAACTTCCCGAAATTGCTGACGGCATTGTACTTGCGGGCATAGTAGCCGTCATAGTAGTCCGTGATGGAGGCTAGAATGAAGCAGCAGGCAGCGGCAATATTCCAGGGCAGCGTGTTCGGCCACATCAGTGCCACAATAACAGGCACAAAAAACACTCGGCTCAGAGTGATTCTGGTTGCAAGATTCTTCTGAAACTCTGTAACGGCCACAAGCTCTCCATTCCGTAGAATTGCTAGACTTAAGGTAGCAATTTAGACTAGAAATAATCAATGTTTATTCATCGTCACAAAGTGCAGTTTTACGAAACAGACCTGATGGGGATTGTTCACCACAGCAATTACCTGAGATTTTATGAAGAAGCCCGGGTTGCCTGGGCACATTCCAAAGGTTTGCTGGATTATCAAAAGCCCGGGTCCGCCAGTCATTTTGCAGTTTATGAGACGCAGGTAAAACATGTGAAACCCACATTCTTCGGCGATGATCTGGAGATTGAGGTTCAGGCCCGCACCGAAGGCAATCGACTGGTGTTCCAGTATCGTTTGCGTGGACGTGGTGGCGAGGTGTGTTCGGTCGCAAAAACCATCCACGTCCCACTGGGGTTGGATTTAAAACTATTAAGACTTCCGGCAGATATGAAAGCCATTGTGAATAACGAACTGGAGAAAGAACCATGGACAGAAACCTGGCTTTAGAATTCGTACGTGTAACCGAAGCAGCCGCTCTGGCTTCCGCTCGCTGGGTGGGCCGCGGTGAAGAAAAACCCGCTGATGCCGCCGCCGTGGATGCGATGAGAAAAGCTTTCGACATCATCCGCATGGATGGCACTGTGGTGATCGGGGAAGGTGAGCGTGACGAAGCGCCGATGCTTTATATCGGTGAAAAAGTCGGTGACACCTCGGGTGGCGATGCTCCGGCATTGGATATCGCTTTGGATCCACTGGAAGGTACGACTATTTGTGCAACAGGTGGAGTGGGCTCCATCTCCGTGATCGCCGTGGCGGAAAGAGGTAAGTTCCTGCATGCTCCGGACACCTACATGGACAAAATCGCCTGCGGTCCGGCGGCCAAAGGTTCCATCGACATCGATAAATCCGCGACGGAAAATATTCATGCTGTGGCCAAGGCTTTGGATAAAGCGGTGAATGATCTGACTGTCGTGATTTTGAACCGCCCACGTCATGAGGCTTTGATTGCGGAAGTTCGCCGAACCGGCGCACGCATTCACTTGATCGGGGATGGGGATGTGTCAGCCGCTGTCGGTGCTGCATGGCCGGATTCTGGCATTGATCTTTTGATGGGCATTGGTGGAGCGCCAGAAGGTGTTATTTCCGCGGCCGCAATGCAGTGTCTGGGGGGCGACTTCCAGGGTCGTCTGAAATTCAGAAACGACGAGGAGCGTGCGCGCGCGACTCGCATGGGTATCAAGGATCTGGATAAGAAGTTCACAGTGGATGAATTGGCCTCGGGCTCTGTGATGTTTGTCGCTACTGGCGTGACGGACGGACCGTTCTTGAAGGGTGTTCGCTTCCTTCCTGACGGAAAGGCGAAAAGCCACTCTGTGGTGATGCGTTCTCAGACAGGGACCATTCGAACCATTGAAGCGTTCCATGATCTGCATCGCAAGCCGAGCAAGTAGATATGGCAACAACATTGCATTGTTTTAATTGCAACAAAGAGCTGACGTTCCAAGGGAACGTCGGCCGCCGTGATGAGTGCCCGCAATGTCGTTCGGATGTGCATGTTTGTAAAAACTGTGAGCACTACGATCCCAAGGTTTACAACGAATGCCGTGAGACTCAGGCGGACGTGGTGCGTGAAAAAGACCGTGCCAACTTCTGTGACTACTTCACGCCTCGCAAAGGGGCCAATTCGGCTGAAGATAAAAAAGCCGCGCTGCGAGCTGCTGCAGAAGCTCTTTTTAAGAAAAAGTAGATGACTCGGCAGTACTTTGATAACTTCTAAGCATATGTAACATAATCATTCTATGGTCTAGGCCTGCGTTGACTCGCTGTAAACAAATAGTCACACTAAAGGCCTATGGCAAAAGCATCCACAACAGAAGTTTTTAATTGTACAGTCGAACAATTCTTTAAAATTATCTCTGACTACGAAAAGTATCACGAGTTCCTGCCAGAAGTTAAAAAATGCACCGTGCTTAAGACGGAGGGCAATCGCAAGCTGGTGGAATACAATGTGGCTGTTATTAAAAGTTTCAAGTATTCTCTATGGATGACAGAAACAGCTCCCAAAGGCATCACGTGGGAATTTGCTTCAGGTGATGTGTTTAAAACCTCTGTGGGTTCCTGGAAGCTGGAAGATGAAGCTGGTAAAACAAGAGCGACTTATTCTGTGGAAGCCACGTTCAGCATGTTTGTTCCCGGTCCGATCGCCAATGCCTTGGTCAGCGTGAATTTGCCGAACATGATCAGCAGCTATCACAAGCGGGTGAAACAACTTTATGGCAACTGATGGAAGCAAAAAAGACGACAAAGATCAGTCCGGGGACCTCAAAGGTCTTCTGGGTGATACGGTGAAGAAGGTCTTCACCGCAGGCGTCAGTGCGGCTTTTATGACCGAAGAAAGCTTGCGCGCGTATGTGTCCGAGTTAAAACTTCCCAAAGAGGCCTTGAATTTACTGATTCAGGGAGCCAACAAATCCAAGGAAGAAGTTACTCAAAGAGTGACAAAAGAAATTCTTGGAATCATTCAGAAAATTGATTTCGTAAAAGAAGCTTCTAAGTTTGCAGAAACGCACAAGTTCAAGATCACAGCTGAAATTGATATTATCAAAAAAGACAATGCTGACTCTTCAGAGGAAAAAGCCTAGCACTTAAAGCTGGACCTAAGTAGATCTCAAGTTGAGACACTGTCCTGCCGAAGAGTTTGGTATGGAACAACTTCTTCTCAGCCTTATCTCTGTGACTTTATTCTGCGCTTGCTGTCACCAGTTTATCAGAACGGTGCTAATGCCTATTCCCGCTCTGGCCACGGAAAGAGCCTATGCTCGAGGCGCCATGCAGCTTGGCAAATTCTATAAGTCCTTGGCATGGGGAACGATGACCATGGCTTTCCTCGGAGGCCTTATCATGTCCTTCCAGGAAGTCTTTTTCACCTTGTAAAATCTCATCCGACGCGCCGAGAGAGGCGTGAGTCCTGCAAATGTGGCAACCTTAAATCTTTCGGAGGTTGTCATGAGCAGTTTTCAAACCGTGAACCCTGCAACTGGGGATATCCTTAAATCCTATCAGCATCTTTCGTGGGCCGAGGCAGAAAAGCAAATCGAGCAGACGGCCAAAGACTTTCAAATTTGGCGTAAGGTCTCTTTTAAGGACCGCGCGGAAGTTTTGCACAAACTGGCGACGGCTTTGCGTACCCATAAGACAGATTTGGCTCAAGTCATGAACCAAGAGATGGGTAAATTAATCTCTGAGGGGAAAGCAGAAGTTGAAAAATGCGCTGTGACTTGTGAGTACTATGCCAAAGAAGCTCAAGGCATGCTTAAGAATCAAGTGGCGGTGTCTTCGCCCTACGCTCATGCAGAGGTCAGCTTTCAGCCCTTGGGGGTGGTCTTTAGTGTGATGCCCTGGAATTTTCCACTGTGGCAGGTGTTAAGATTTGCGGCGCCGGCTTTGATGGCAGGCAATGTGATTCTTCTTAAACATGCGGATTTAACCGCGGGAACGGCCGAGCTGATTGGTAAGATCTTTAACGACCTGACGGCGGACTATAAACTTTTGCGCAACTTGCAGGTGAATCATGAGGTTGCAGCTCAGGTGATTGCACATCCCGCTGTGCACGGTGTGACCTTTACGGGAAGCAGTCAGGGAGGAAAGGCTGTGGCGATGGAGGCGGCCAAGAATCTGAAAAAGATTGTCTTGGAGCTTGGTGGCAGTGATGCCTATCTGGTTTTGGAGGATGCCGATGTCGAGATGGCGGCTAAGACCTGTGCAAAGGCGCGCCTGGTGAACTGTGGACAAAGCTGTGTGGCCGGCAAACGCTTTATTGTGCATGAAAAGGTGGCCAAAGATTTTCTACATCACTTTACAAATGAAATGAAGGCGGCAGAGCTTGCTCCTTTGGCTTCGGTGAAGTTTCAAAAAACCATTGTGAATCAGGTGGAAAAATTAAAAGCCTGGGGCGGGAAGGTGGTGCTTGGTGGGTCTGCTCCGCAGGGGCCGGGGGCATTCTATCCTGCAACAGTGGTGGTTTTTGAAAAGGACAACCCGGACGTTCACCAAGAGGAAGTCTTTGGCCCCGTGGCTTCAGTCTTTATAGCCAAAGACGAAAAGACAGCCTTGGAAATTGCCAATTCGTCTCCGTTTGGTTTGGGTGGGGGAGTCTTCACCAGAAACATTCAAAAAGGAAAAGAGCTCATTGAAAAAGAGTTGCAGGCCGGATTTGTCGTGGTGAATGATTATGTGAAATCCGATGCGCGCATTCCCTTTGGCGGAGTGAAAGAATCCGGCTATGGTCGGGAGCTGGGGCATTTCGGAATCTTGGAGTTTGTGAATATCAAGACAGTCGCTGTCGCGGGAGTTTAGGTGAAGCTGACAAGAGCAAAACAGGATCTGGATCATCATGTTTGGAAGTTGATCAAGCTGCACGGTCTGAAGGACAAAAAGATTCTGGTGGCAGTGTCCGGCGGCACGGATTCGGTGGCGCTGTTGCGAACTCTGACCAAGGTTCATAAAAAGGAACTTCTGGGGGTTTGTTATTTCCATCATGGCGAGGATTCCAATCAGGAGTATCGCAAAGAGGCCCAGGTTTTCTGTGAAAAGTTGTGCAAAAAACTGGCAGTGGACTTTTATCCTTTAAAGGCTTCACAGCTGGCTAAATCGGAAGCCGAGTATCGTGACCTGCGTTATGAGGCTTTGGAGCGCCTGAAGAAAGAGCAGGGATTTGAGATTGTTGCGGCTGGACATCATCGGGACGATCTTTTGGAAACCCGACTGATGCGACTGATTCGTGGGACAGGGGCACAGGGGTTTACCGCGATGCATGTTTTGCGTGATGGATTGTTCCGGCCTTTTTTGGAGATTTCAAAGCGAGAACTGAAAAAGTACCTGCGCGAAGAGAAGCTGCGAAGCTTTGAAGACCCAAGTAATGAGTCCCTGGACCCCTTGCGTAACTGGGTGCGGGAGGATTGGCTGAAAGCGCTTGAAAAACGCTCCAGAGGCTCGACTGCGGCTTTGGCGAGGTCTTTAGAGACCATTGCGCAGGAGATTGAAAACCGCCCGTGGGGAGATCTTTTGAGCCAAAATGAGGCTTATAAGTCACAGGGGTTGCAGAGGGCGTTTTACCTCACATTGAGTCTTTTTGAGCAAAAAAGGCTGCTGGCTCAGTACCTGTACTCGCTGGGGAAAAAAGATTTTTCCCAGTCTCACCTCGAAGAAATTCAAAAGCGCCTGGACAAGTCGCAAAAAGTGATCACATTTAAAGTCGCAGGTTGCCAATGGGAAGTTAACGCAGAGCAAATCAAGGTCCAGTCCTGATTTGAGAGGACTGAATTCTCACTCTAAAGTTTCTTTTTTTGAGATGGTAATCATGCTACCCTTGAGGGGTAATTAGACCTTCGACTGAAAGGAACTGAAATGCGATCAACCCAGAAAACGCTGGCTCTATGGTTCTTCCTGATCATCATGGCTGTGTTTTTATTCCAAGCCTATGAGAGCAAGCATCAAAAAGCGATTGCTGACTTCAATTTCTCCAAATTTACTGAGGCCGTAAAAGCCGGTGAAGTGGCGACTGTCACTTTCCGTCAGGATACCAGTGAAATTATCGGCGAGATGAAGCCTGACTTTGAAAAGAAGTATAACGGAACCCACTTTGCCATCATCGGTAACACGCAAGATGAAGGATACAAATTCCTGCAACAGCACGGGATCACTCCGAACTACGAGCGTGCAGACAGTGGCGGCTTCTTCCAGTCTTTGATTGTGAACTGGTTGCCATTGATTCTGATTGTGGCGATGTTCTTGTTCATCATGCGCCAGATCCAAGTCGGGGGCGGTAAGGCTATGTCATTTGGCAAGTCTCGCGCGCGCCTTCTGACGGAGCATAAAAACCGCGTGACCTTCAAAGAGGTTGCAGGTGTGGATGAAGCCAAAGAGGATCTGCAAGAGATCGTAAGCTTCCTGAAAGATCCAAAAAAATACACCAAACTGGGCGGCCGTATCCCGAAAGGGGTTTTGCTGGTAGGTTCTCCGGGAACTGGTAAAACCTTGCTGGCTCGCGCCGTTGCGGGTGAAGCGGGCGTTCCATTCTTCACAATTTCCGGTTCTGACTTCGTTGAAATGTTCGTCGGTGTCGGTGCCAGCCGTGTTCGTGATTTGTTCGAACAGGGTAAAAAGAATGCTCCATGTTTGATCTTTATTGATGAGATCGATGCGGTTGGACGTCATCGTGGTGCTGGTATGGGTGGTGGTCACGATGAGCGTGAGCAAACTCTGAATCAGTTGCTGGTTGAGATGGATGGTTTTGAATCCTCTGAAGGTGTGATCATGATCGCTGCGACCAATCGTCCGGACGTTCTGGATCCTGCACTTCTTCGTCCAGGTCGTTTCGACCGCCGTGTGATCGTCAATAAGCCAGACCTGAAAGGTCGTGAGCAAATTCTTGCCGTACACATGCGTAAGACTCCATTGGGTCCTGATGTGGATGCGTCTAAAATTGCACGTGGGACGCCAGGCTTCTCGGGTGCGGATCTGGAGAACCTTGTGAATGAAGCAGCCCTTGTGGCGGCTCGTTCTGACAAAAAGTATCTGGACATGGAAGACTTTGAAAAAGCCAAAGACAAGGTCACTATGGGTGCGGAAAGACGCTCGATGGTGATCTCTGATGAAGATAAAAAGGTCACGGCATACCATGAGGCGGGACACACGCTGGTTGGTAAAAAACTCAGCGGTTTGGATCCGATCCACAAGGTGACGATCATCCCTCGCGGTATGGCGTTGGGTGTGACCCAGACCTTGCCTGAAAAAGAAAGTGTGTCTTTGTCCAAGTCCAAAGCTGAAAACATGATTGCCTTCTTGTTTGGCGGTCGTGCGGCGGAAGAGTTGATCTTTAAAGATATTACGACAGGTGCTGGTAACGACATCGAGCGTGCCACAGAGATCGCTCGCCGCATGGTGTGCGAATGGGGTATGAGCAAATTGGGGCCTTTGGCTTACGAAACTCGCGACAACCCGGTCTTCATGGGCATGAACTACGGCAACAAGCAGAAAGAATATTCTGAAGCGAAGGCCGAGCAGATCGATGCGGAAGTTGAAAAGATCATCAAGACTGGCTACGACATCTCTATCCAGATTCTGCGTGACCATCAGGACGCGCTGGAGCGTTTGACTCAGGCCTTGCTTGAGTACGAAACCATCGACGGCCACGAGGTGGACATGCTGGTGAACGGTGCGGCAGTTGCGGAAATCGAAAAATACCGCAACACCAAAAAAG
The DNA here is from genome assembly GCF_055397015.1 of Bdellovibrio sp. HAGR004. Taxonomy (NCBI): domain Bacteria; kingdom Pseudomonadati; phylum Bdellovibrionota; class Bdellovibrionia; order Bdellovibrionales; family Pseudobdellovibrionaceae; genus Bdellovibrio; species Bdellovibrio sp. HAGR004. The sequence continues at coordinate 1,824,034 of NZ_AP029176.1, forward strand.
ACACCAATGCCGCGATCATGAGTGCCGCGGAAAAGAAAGGATCTTCCGGCGACCCGGTAGGCAATACCGGACCGGTAACGATCTAAAAAATATCTGAACATTGAACCTGCCGACGTTTTTAGTCGGCAGGTGTTTTTAACGACAACCAGTTATAAAGGCATCTTGATGTTGCAGCAATTCATCGACAATCTTGTCTTTATCGTCCAGCACCTGCGGGTGCAGGATGCTATTGACATGCTTTTGGTGTGGATGGTGGTTTATCGTATCCTGGTCCTGATCAAACGGACTGGTACCATCCAGATGCTTTCGGGTCTGGGGGTTTTGGCCATCGGCTATATCCTCAGTATTTGGCTGGAACTTTTCACCTTCAACTGGATTCTGGAAAAGTTCTTCTCTAATTTGTTTGTGATCGTGGTGGTTCTGTTCCAGGGCGAGATTCGTCGTGCCCTGGCTCATATCGGCAGTAATCCGTTCTTCAGTGACGCTTCCACGATTCAGGAAACGCAAGTGATCGAAGAAATTGCCAAAGGCATCATTCTGACGGCGCAAAAAGGTTTCGGAGCGCTGGTGGTGGTCGAACGTGAGATCGTGATCGATTACCATATTGAATTCGGAACTGAGATGGAATCCAAAGTCTCGGCCGAGTTGTTGGCCTCCATCTTCCATCCGGAAAGTCCGATGCATGATGGGGCTGTGTTAATTCGTAATGGTAAAATTCATTCCGCCGGTTGTTTCCTTCCGCTCAGTAAAAATCCGGCTTTGGATAAAAATCTGGGAACTCGACACCGAGCCGCCATCGGTTTGACCGAGGAAACGGATGCTCTGGTCTTTGTTGTTTCTGAAGAAAATAAATCCATCGGTATTGTTCAAGGGGGCCATTTAAGTCCTAACGTCGAACTCGGTGATATCCGTAAAGCCCTGTATGAAACCTTCGGACTAAAGTACAAAGCTTTCTCTCAGCAGGGGGAGGTTTCATGAGACGCCGCTGGTCGAATGTGATTACTGAAAATTTCAGTTATAAAGTCGTCGCGCTCTTCATTTCCCTGATTTTGTGGCTGACTATTTTGGGGCGCCGGGATTTTGTTTTAAGTAAAAATATTGATGTGGATCTGGTGACCGCGCCGGGCACTCATGTAGTGGCTCAGACGACGGATCATATCAAGGTGAAGGTTTCTGGACCGAGATCTTCGTTAAAGAAATTTTTGGAAAGCTCTCTTTCGCAAAATATCACTCTGGATATTTCCCAGCGTGGCGAAGGGGTGGTGAATGTGGATATTCCGCTAAGTAAGATCGAAGTTCCTCTGGGGGTTCGCATCTTGGGAGTCCGACCCAATCAAATTCAAGCTGAAGTATTGTCTATAAAGGAAAAGCCTCGTGACGAACAAAAAGGCCAATAAAGTGGAAAAAAAATCAAGATTGTTTGGAACAGACGGTATTCGTGGCACTGCAAATCAGTGGCCCATGACGCCGGATATGGTTGTAAAGATCGGTCAGGCGATCGGCTATCTGCTGCGCAAGGAAGTGGAGCACACTCCCGGCGCCGTTCGTAAAGTTGTTATCGGAAAAGACACGCGCCTGTCCGGTTACATGATTGAACAAGCCTTGGCTTCTGGGTTGAATTCCATGGGTATTTTCGTTCAGTTGGTGGGACCTCTGCCAACACCGGGGATTGGGTATCTGACTCGCACCATGCGTGCGGCGGCAGGTATTGTGATTTCGGCTTCTCACAATCCGTTCCACGACAATGGGATTAAGGTGTTTGGTTCTGACGGCTTTAAAATCTCTGAAGACATGGAGCGCGAGATCGAACGTCTGGTGTTGGAAGAGGATCTGACGCCGCATCTGCCTCCAAGCAAAGAGATCGGTCGTACACGTCGCATCGAAGACTCTCAGGGACGCTATATTGTTTATGTGAAGGGCACTTTCCCTCTGGAGTACACTCTGGATGGGATGCGTATTGTTCTGGATACGGCTAACGGAGCTTCTTATAAAGTGGCTCCCTCCGTGTTCCAGGAATTGGGAGCTGAAGTGATTCAGCTAGGTGATGATCCTAATGGCGTGAATATCAACGACAAGGTCGGTGCCTTGTACCCGCAAAAGTTGGCGGAAGCTGTTTTGCAGTACCGTGCGGATGTTGGTATCAGCCTTGATGGTGACGCGGATCGCGTGATCATGGTGGATGAAAAGGGTGAGATCGTTAACGGAGACCGTATTTTGGCAATCTGTGCGCTTCATATGAAAGAGCGCGGGCTTCTTAAGGGGGACACTCTGGTGGCGACACAAATGTCCAACTTCGGTCTTGAGAAGCGTATGAATGAGGCCGGTATCAAGCTTGTGAAAACAGGCGTGGGTGACAAGTACGTTGTCGAAGAGATGCGCAAGAACGGTTACAACCTGGGAGGCGAGCAATCCGGGCACATTATTTTCCTGGATCATACGACCACAGGGGATGGCTGTATCGCGGCTTTGAGTGTGCTGGCAGTGATGAAGCAAACAGGGAAAAAGATGAGTGACTTGAATCACGTCTTTGAAGATGTGCCGCAAATACTGATCAATTGCCGCGTAAAACGCCGTGCGGAGCTGAATGAACTTGCCGGATACAATGACATGATTCACGCCATTGAAAAGAAGCTGGCGGGGACAGGTCGTGTGTTTGTGCGATTCTCCGGGACAGAGCCGGTGATTCGCGTTCTGGTGGAAGGCTCTGATAAGACCCAGATCACTCAGTTTGCAGAAGAAATTGCCTCGTTCCTGGAAAAAGAACTGTCTTAATTAAAAGGGGGGTGATCCTGCCGGATCACCCTGAAGAAAATATGAAAAATAAAATTCGTCTTGGTGTGAATGTGGATCACGTGGCAACCCTTCGTCAGGTGCGTGGTGGAACAACAGCGTATCCAAACCTTTTGGATATGGTTAAAAAGTCCGTGAAGGGCGGTGCAGAGCAGATCACCATTCATCTGCGCGAAGACCGTCGCCATATCCAGTTAGAGGATTTAAAGCTCCTGTCAAAGCAGTGCCCGGTGCCATTGAATCTGGAAATGGCAGCGACTTCACAGATGGTCTCCTTTGCAAAAAAGTATCGTCCGGACTGGGTGTGCTTTGTTCCTGAAAAAAGGGCGGAACTGACCACGGAAGGTGGTCTGGATGTGAAAAGAGGCCTTAAAAAAATGCTTCCGATGGTTGAAAAGCTTCAGCGTATCGGTATTGAAATTTCCATGTTTATTGAGCCTTCCATCGAGCAGGTTGAGGCTTCCTATGAGGCTGGTGCGGATGCTGTTGAGTTCCACACGGGTAAATGGGTGGCACTCAAAGGAGCCAAAAAGAACGCGGAATGGAAGCGTTTGTGCGAGGCGGCCGAGTGGGCTCATTATCTGGGGATGAATGTTCATGCGGGGCATGGTTTGGATTACGAACACTCCAAGCTTATCAATAAGTTGCCGCATCTTCAGGAAGTAAATATTGGACATTCTTTGGTGTGTTATGCGTTGGAGTATGGCATGGAAGAATCTGTTCGTAAGATGAGGAAAATCTTAAAGTAACATGTCCACTATTTTGAATTCCCAAAGAATTGTGAAGAATCTGGAGGAACTTAAAGCCTTTTGGCAAGAGTTCCTGCCTCATTTAAATGATCGCTGCATTTTGCTGATGAGTGGTGATGTGGGGGCTGGCAAAACCACCTCCGTGCAGATGATGGCTTCTGTTTTGGGAATGCGAGATGTTCAGTCACCGTCCTTTGCCATTCATCTGCGCTATGAGAATGCCGAGGGCAAAGCCATGGATCATCTGGATCTTTATCGACTGAAAGACGATGATGATCTGGAAAGTTCGGGTTTTTGGGATTTATTTGCGCAAAAGAATTCACTCATTGTCATTGAGTGGGCCAATCGACTGGACTTCGATTATTTGCCTTTGAACTGGCAAAGGATCGAAGTCGTCTTCGAAAAATTATCTGACACCGAAAGAAAAATCACCACTCGCCTGGTTTAGTTGTAACCGTTCTGATAGGCCATTTCGTAGTTAGGGAAGAAGACTCTTTTCCAGACGGGAATTTTGTTGATGTCTTCAGGTGGCAGGATCTTTTTTAATTCCAAATCGCCCACGGGGTTTCTGCCAACTTGTTTTTGCACCTTCATGCGGAACTGGTAGGGCTCTTGCGTCTGGCGATAGTCGTTTGAGAAAACGCCGCGGCGGTTGTCATAGGCCTCTTTAGAGGCGCGGCTGTAGTCGCTGACGATGCGCTTTTCAAAGGGGTAAATAAAATAAATCATACCCCAGCCGTTTTTTAGCATTTCCATATTCAGATCTTGATTGCCAACAAGAAGTCGCCCCAGGATCCGGCCGTGCTTATCGACCTGGCTGTCGTCGCTTAAAGTGATGATGCCGTCAGCAGGAATCAAAGACCTCAGAAAGTCCCGGGCGGCCAAAGCCACTTCGCCTTGAGTCTCTTTCATGAAATCAACTTCCGGAGTATCCACGCCCATCAGGCGAACCTTGTAGCGCAGGGTTGGGTCCTCTGCGCCCACAGCCGTCAGAGTGTCTCCATCATGGACGCTGATCACTTTAATGCGTGTGCCTTGGGCAAAAAGAAGGGAAGGAAACAGAAGGACTATGAAAACATAGGACAGGTATTTCATGACCCAAGGAAGTAACCGGTTTTTCAGAGGATTTCAAGGCGGGGGCTGAGAGAGCGTATTAATTTCCCGCCGTACTGGATTTAAAAGCGTTTATCGTGTTCCGGCGGTGGTTTTATTGGTGCCTGCTGAGGCGGGATGAAATTTATTACCGATGCCATGGGATTTCAGATTGTTCACAACCTCTTTGCATTGGGAACGATTTCCACGATGACGCCAGGAAAGCTGGGCATCACCTTTGCCGCCGGGCTGGGCATCAATATGAAGCTCGATGCGACGGCGCAGATTGCGATTAAAGGACTTTTCGGGAGGAGAGCAGGATTCCGGAGTCATCAGGAAGATGACCTTGGCAATGCGTCCGCGAGAGGCATCCTGAACGCTTTCAATTTCAAGGGGACAGGTCACCGTTTCGGTCGAAGACTGAATTTTCAGACTGGCATGATCCAGATCCTGAATGTCAATGCCGGCGGAAAGCTTTTGCCCTTGCAGCCACATGTCCTGAAGCTCGCAGGAGTACATCAGTTTTTTGGATTGAGCCTGGGCTCCTGAAACTCCCACAAGGGCCAGGCTGATCATGAGGATAAGACGAATCATTTCTGGCCTCCTTGAGGTCGGCAATAGCGCATGGCATGGCTTGAACAGTGCAGATTTCCGTTGAGTGTGTGGGCAAAATGCGTGTCGATGTAGTCAGTTTTCAGACCCAGATCTTTTATGGACTTATCAATTTCCGCTTTAAAAGCGGGATTGACGGGCTCTGGCAAAATGAAAGTACTTTCCACGATCTCGCCATTGGTGGGATTCGGGAAAACCGAGTCCGCGGTCCCTATGGCATAGGTGGGTTTCTCCGAGTCGTAGTTCATGTCACCTAGGAACAGGTCCGGCAATTCCACCGTCTTGGGATTGCATTGTGGATAGGATTTTTTTACTTTTGCCAGCAGTTCCTTTTTGAATTTTTGAGTCGCCTCTTCCACAGATTCGTTAAATTCTTTCATCTCATAGTCGTCTTCAAACATGTCCGCCAAGTCTTTGTTCGTCATGTTGTAACAGTCTTTCAGGATGGAAGAATCGCTCTGAGACTTCAGAATTCCGGCTTGGCGAAGCAGGGCACGCTGCCGGTTCAGGCGATCGATGCGTTCTTGTCGTCGGTCGCGACCGCGATCCAGTGGGGGGTCTGAAATGCCGTCTTCGTTTATCTGCTCCAGATACTCTTCCATGCGTAAAGACTCCGGGTCTTTCAGGGACGCCACGAAGTTTCCTGCGGAGACAGGGGGAAGGATGATGTTAAACAGGAACTGGGAAACTCCGCGAACACGTTTTTCTTTGCCGTTGCCGGGTCTGTTGCCACGACTTTTCATTTCTTTGATGTAGGAAAACTCACTGCAGATGCGGTTGTAAGGCGCTTGTCTCAGGCGCACCATGATTTCATCCGGGCTTAGATGTGAAAAATCAAAGGCGCGTCCCTGAGGATTTTTCTTCAAAATCTCAAGAGCTTTTTTCGGACTGGCAAAGGCCAGACTGAAATCACAAGGGGCCTTCTGGGTGGGGTCTTTGAGTGTTTTAAAGAACTCATCAGTGTGGCCGACATTGAGGAAATCAGAAGGTGTTTTTACAGCAGTCGCCGGATTTTCGCAGGTGACTTTTGCGTACTTGTCCCATTCATCACCTTCAAAGTGGTCGGATCCAACAAGGCACAGGCCGTTGACGGCTTCAATATTGCCGCCGCTGTGTCCTGATTTGTATTGGTCGTTGCTCAGTTGTTTGCCAGCGTTGATGGAGCAATCCGCACTGGATTGTTTGACCAGATCCTTAAAGGCATTGCCGTGGCGGCCATATCCCTGTACTTCGCGCAGCACAGGCTTTCCGGTGTTGCTGTCGAAGAAGCTTTCAAAGTAGTCCTGTTGCCAGTTCCAGCGGTGGCGGGTTTGCACCCGGCTTAAGCCAGCAATCCAACGCTGGGCTGTGGCTTCGTCAGGGGCCTGCTTTTTTATTTCGCGCACCACCTCATGCCAGGTTTGATCTGTGACGTGCAGAAAGAACTGCGGGGATTTGGAGGGCTGGGCTTTTAAAACCTTGGTGACGTATTCTTTCACATAGCGGGAACCGCCAGCGTCGTCAGAAACCGTGGCGGCCATGATGGGATAATTTTCCGATAACAACTTGCTGCCAGTGGTTGGGCAGGCTGGAACATCGGGGCTCATGGGATTGTGTTGGCTGCAGGAGTTGGAGTTTGCAAGTGTGACGTTCAAGAGAAGATGCAAAAGAAGCATCATAAATTATGCCGCCTGAAGACCCTTGGTGAAGTCGGTTGAAAGTTTTTCCGCTAAATTCAGAGAGACCTTGTTGTAGGCTGATTTTTCCGCAAATCCCATCAGCATGCCCACCAGTTTTTCATTGATAATGATCGGTGTGATGGTGACATGATCGGGGATACGGCCCTGATTCCAGCCTTCAAAGAACTTTTCGTTGGTTTCATTCAGGGAGATGTATCCGTGGTAAGGCTTTTGCGTGGAAGCCACAATGCTGAAGATGCTGGGCACCTGCAGCGGGAAGCGCATGGAAGTGTCTTTCATGCCTTTGAAGTTTTCATCCCAGGCAAAGGCAATCATCTGCGTTTCCTGCTCATCCAAAGTCAGAATCATGGATTTTTCAAAATGAGCCTTCATCTCGCTTAAGACCAGTTTGACTTTTTCATTCAAAGCCGCAGCATTTTTCTTTTTGATTTTATCCAGGGCAAAGTGACCTGTGGCCACGGGATTGATCGTGGGTTTAGCCACTCCCGCCGGACGAGGTGTGATGGCAACAGGGCGATTACTGAAGCTGTCCTCAAATGGAGGAGGCAGTTCGGATTTTGGCGGCGGTGGAGGTGTTGCTTTTTTAGGAGCAGAGCTTTCCGGTGCTTGCGCGACAACGGGCTGCGACACTACAGCCGGAACCTCCTCAACGACAGGAGTCGTGGAGGCTGCTGGCAAAGGCATGATTGTTGTTTTTTGCTCGGTTTCGGGGATTTCCGGTGTCAATTCGATTTTGGCAGAAGTTGAAGCCTCCGCTGCAGGTGTCCCTGCCGGGGCTGGGCTGAGAGCCTCCAGACGAATCACGGTCGGGCCATCGAAAAGACCGTCAAGTTTTTCTTCCGGAGCACCTTCGACAGAAAGTTCATCAGAGGACAAAGGTTCAAAATTCGGAGAAGATCCTTCAGAGGCCACGCCCAGATCATCAAACGAGAAACTGTCAGAGCTTTGTTTTTTCGGTGTGCTTAAGGAAAGATCAATGCCTTCCGGGGCTGCGTCGGCAGCAGGGGTCGCTTGTCTTTCCGGATGCAGTTGTGTCCAGACCTGTTCCAGATTTTCATAAGTTGCCAGCACCAGGATGCTGGACGGGAAAGAAGGAAAATCCTGCGGCGGCTGAAGACATGCTACGATGAGGGATCCATCCCACTCCGCCACAGGCAGACACTCCGCAGACCACGGATAATGGGTCGCCCACTTCGCGAACATTTCCTGGGACACGGGAGTTTCTGTAAAAAATCGTGACTGAAGCAAAGGAAGTCTATGGTGAGTCATGGCCCATTGAAGATAGGCTTCTGAGCTGAGGCGTTGTTCCTTAATGGCGTAGGCCAGAAGGCTCAAATGCGTTCCGCTTTGTTCAAAGGCTTCGGTAAGTCCTTGAAGTTGCTCTTTAAAATGTTCAAACCATAGGTGATGACTCATCACTGTGTTTATCGGAATTCTTTACGAAAACCTGAGTAAAAACTGAGGTCTAGTCCAGTTGACCCCCGGGGAAGGGGTATTTTGGGGTGTAGAATTTTCCTGAAATGTTAACGCGCTGGACACCCGGAATTGGCAAATTATCTTAGAAGTTTTCAATACTTAAGAACTATGATAGGTTCCGTGCGCTTATGATATCAACCAAAGTCCTTCACTATTTCGATCACAATGCCACGACCCCCGTGTGTGCAGAAGTTCTGGCTGCTTTGCCAGAACTTGCGCAGGCCTGGGGGAATCCAAGCTCTATCCACTGGAGCGGTCGTCAGCCGAAAAATATTCTGCGTGACGCGCGCAAAGCCATGGCTGATGCCGTCGGGGCTCATCCTTTGGAGATCATTTTTACCTCTGGCGGCAGTGAAGCCAACAACACCGTTTTAAAAGGTCTGTTTGACTACCACCAGACAGCTCAGTTTCTGACGCCTGAACAGCGTGGTCGCACACACTTCATGTGCTCCGCCGTGGAACATCCCAGTGTGATGAAGACCATGGAGCATCTGAAAGCTCTTGGTGCGCGCGTGGATTTTATTCCCGTGAACCGTCAGGGGCAGATTGATTTGAAATTCTATGAAGAGCACCTCAGCGAAGAAACCGCATTGGTGTCGGTCATGTTTGCCAACAACGAAACAGGCACCTTGTTCCCGATCAAGCAGATGGCCGAGATGGCGCACAAAAAAGGCGCTCTCTTCCATACGGATGCAGTGCAGGCTTTCGGCAAAGTTCCTGTGAATCTGCATGAGCTGAATGTGGATTTTGCCTCTTTCTCGGGTCATAAGTTTTATTCCGTAAAAGGCACCGGGGTTCTGTATTCTAAAAAAGGCTCTAACGTGAGTTCTCTGATTCACGGGGGCGGTCAGGAAAGACACCGTCGTGGCGGTACAGAAAACACTCTGGGGATTGGATGCCTGGGTGTTGTTGCCAAACGCGTTTCCCTGATTGAGGAAAAAGCCCGCGCCATCGCAGCTCTGCGCGATCATATGGAGACTCGTATTCTGGCTGAGATCTCTGATGTGACAATCACCGCCGTGGAAAGTCCACGTCTGCCGAACACCAGCTCCCTGATTTTGAAAGGGGCTGATGGCGAAACGATGCTGATGTCTTTGGATATCAAAGGCTTTGCCGTATCCACAGGGGCGGCTTGTTCATCTGGAAACCCTGAACCCAGCCCGGTCTTGTTGGCCATGGGGCTGAGTCGTGGTGAAGCGCAGAACAGTTTGCGTGTCAGCCTAGGTTGGGAAAGCACTTTGAGCGAAGTGGATTTATTTGTAGATACATTGAAAACAGTGGTGGATCGCTTGCGATCACTGAACGACGACGAAGGAGATTCTTGTCATGTCTAAAGGGAGAGTCCTTGTTGCTATGAGCGGAGGCGTGGACAGTTCCGCCGCGGCTGCGCTCTTGGTCGAACAGGGGTATGAGGTTATTGGGGCAACAATGCAAGTCTGGGACTATTCCACTTGCGATATCGAAGAAGGCAATGGCACGTGCTGCTCCAGTATTGATGTGGACGACGCCCGCTCTGTGGCAGACCGCCTGGGGATTCCGTTTTATGTGATCAACTGCGAAGCGAAATTCCGCGCCGCTGTGATTGATCCTTTCTTGAAAGCCTATCTGGAAGGTCAGACACCGCTTCCGTGTGTGAACTGCAACACCTATTTGAAATTCGACCATCTTGTTAAAAAGATGAAAGAGCTGGAGTGCGATTACATCGCCACAGGTCACTACGCCAAGATTGTGACTGATGAAAATGGGAAGTCATCCATTCACACTTCGACGGATGACTGGAAAGATCAGACCTACTTCCTGTTCACGATTGATCCGGAGCTGGTGCCGAAACTGTTGTTCCCTGTTGGCGATATGAAGAAGCCGGAAGTGCGCGCTTATTCTGAAAGCCGTGGTCTGGTGACGGCACGTAAAAAAGATTCTCAGGGGATCTGCTTTGTGGGTGGACAAGGCTATCAGAACTTTATCAAAGGTCAGGTGAAACCGGAAATTCTGGCTTCCAAAAAAGGCCTTTTGAAGCGTTACCCGACGGGTGAGGTGATGGCGCCTCACAACGGAATTCATAACTTTACCTACGGTCAAAGCAAAGGCTTGGGCATGGATCACCATGAAAAGCTTTTTGTTATTAAAATTGATGCTACAGACAACACGGTCTGGGTGGGCGATGAAAAATATCTTTTCGCCGACGAAGTGGATGTTGTGGATCCGAAGCTTCTGGATGAAATTCAGGATGGCGAAGTCATGAATGTGAAAATCCGCTATCAGCACAAAGGGTCTGAAGCGAAAATTCATAAGACCGCCACGGGCTTTAAGTTAAAATTCTCTGAACCACAAAGAGCGGTGACTCCCGGCCAGGCGGCGGTGTTTTATCGTGACAAGCAGTTGGTGGGGGGCGGATGGATCACTCTATGAAGTATCAGGTCCATACCTTCGGCTGTAAGGTGAATACATATGATGCGGGACTGATTCAGAAGAATCTGAATGCCAGTGGTTTTGCCCCGGTGGTGTCCGGTGAAAAAAACGCCCGTATTCATGTTTTGAACACCTGTGCTGTGACCGCAGAGGCCACGAAAGAGGCTGTCCGCTATATCCGTCGTTTGAAGGTAAAAGATCCATTTTGCACAGTGGTGGTCACGGGATGTGCGGCCCAGGTCGACACCGGGTCTTTCTCCAGCTTGCCGGGGGCGGATCTGATTGTAGCGAACTCTCACAAAGGGTCTTTGCCGGATCTTCTGAGCAAACACTTCCGTGGGGAGCTGACTGAGAGGGTGTTTAAATCCAACATCTTCAAAAAAGAGGACCTGGAAGCCGGCGGTGGTATTGAAAAAGAACACACGCGCACGTTCCTGAAGATTCAGGACGGCTGCAACAGTTTCTGCACTTATTGTATAATTCCGTATGCTCGTGGCAAGAGTCGCTCGATCCCGGTGGCGGATCTGGTGAATCGTATTAATGATCTCTATGCGCAGGGTTCCCGCGAGGTCGTTTTGACCGGTGTTCACATTGGTGATTACGAAGACAAGGTCGGTGGCAAGACCTACGTGATGGAAGACCTGATCGAAAATCTTCTGGCAAAGACAAAGGTGCCTCGGTTCCGTTTGGCAAGTCTTGAGCCGGTGGAGGTTTCCGAGCGTCTTTTGGATCTGTATCAGGATTCCCGATTGTGTCCGCACTTCCATATGAGCATTCAAAGTGCCAATACGGATGTTTTGTTCCATATGAAGCGCAAGTACACCCAAGCCGACGTGCAAAAATCTCTGCGCGCGATTGCAGACCGTGTTCCCGGCAGTTTTGTCGGGATGGACGTGATCACCGGGTTCCCGACTGAAACAGATGAGCAGTTTCAAGACACTTATGACTGCCTGAAGGATCTGCCATGGACCAAGCTGCATGTTTTCCCTTACAGTGAACGTCAGGGCACGCGGGCTGCGGCGATGGATGTGTCAGTGTATCCGCATGTTCGTGCCGAGCGGGCTGCGCGTCTGCGTGACTTGAGTATTGCTCGTTATTCCGAGCAGGCTCAGCTTCAGGTGGGCACAACCAAAAAAGTTCTGGTTCTGAAGAATGCTGCCAAAGGCGGCCAGGGTCTGAGCCATGACTATTGGCCGGTGGATATCACGGGAGCCGAGAGTTTCCTGGATCACTGGGCGGGACAGGAAATTGAGGTTAAGATCACAGGGTATGATCATTCCAACAAACAACACATGGAAGGTCATCTGGTGGGCGAGGTTCTGACATGAACGATCAATTCCGAAAGTCTTTGGAAGAGCGTCTGGGATATCAGTTTCAGAACCAGGCACTGCTGGAGCGCGCCCTGACGCACAAGAGTTTTGCCAATGAACTGCGTAACTGTGTTGAGCACAATGAAAAACTCGAGTTTTTGGGTGACGCGGTTTTGGATCTAGTTGTGGGTGAATTTCTTTATGAAAAGTTCCCGACAGACACCGAAGGGGGGCTGTCGAAGAAAAGAGCCAGCATCGTCAATGAAGAAGTTCTTTCTGAGTTGGCATTGGAGCTCGGGCTCAACAAGCTGATGCAGCTTGGAAAAGGTGAAGCGCAGACGGGTGGTGCACAAAAGCCGCGTCTGATTGCTTCCTCCTTTGAAGCCATTGTCGGGGCGTTGTACCTGGACGGTGGTTTCACGGTGGCGCGCACTTTCATCCGCCAGGAGTTTGTTCCGTTGGCGGATCGGGTGTGTCGACATGAGGACTTCGAGCGGGATTATAAAACCCGCTTGCAGGAACTGGTGCAGAAGTCCTCGAAAGAAACGCCAAGGTACGAGGTTTTGGCTGAGGAAGGACCTCCGCATGACCGCGAGTTCCTGGTGTGTGTGAAAGTTAAAGAAGATATCTGGGCTCAAGGGCGGGGTCGCAGTAAGAAAAACGCCGAGCAAATGGCGGCAAAGAACGCTCTTGAGATGAAATACAAGGAGACGAATTAGAATGAGTTACAAAGCCGGATTTTTAGGTCTGATTGGACAACCGAACGCAGGGAAGAGCACGCTGATGAACTTCCTGGTGGACGAGAAAGTTTCCATCGTCTCTGCAAAGCCCCAAACCACACGCCGTCGTATTCTGGGTATCTGGAGTACTGACAAAGGTCAGATCATCTTCGTCGATGCGCCGGGATTGATCCGTGCGGACGAGGGACTCAATGGATTCCTGGCTCAGGAAGCCAAAGACGTTATTGGAAGCTCTGATGCCTTGCTGGCGGTTTTGTCTGTGGATGAAGAGCGCCCCGAGGACGCAGAAAAAGTGATCGAAATGGTTTCCAAAAGCGGTAAACCCTGGGTTGCCGTCATCACAAAAACAGATATTGAGGAAAAAGCTCACCGCGTGATGATTCTTCGCAAGATGGTCGAGGATGCCGGAGGTAAAGCCTTCTCTGTATCTGTGAAAGATTCCAAGGATGATCAGGAAGAGCGGGAAGCACTTCTGATTGAGTTCATGGAGTTGTTGCCGGAATCTCCGGCACCACTTTATGATACCGAACTTTACACCAATGAAAATGTGCGTGAAATGGCGTCAGAAATCATCCGTGAAAGATGTTTCGATGCTCTTCACCATGAGGTTCCTTACTCGATCGCAGTTCGTATTGTGAAGTTCGAGGAAGATGCCAAGCCAGTGCCGAAGATCTTTGCAGAGATCGTTGTCGGAAAAGAAAGCCACAAAGCAATGGTGATCGGCAAGGGCGCTGCCATGATCAAACAAATCGGCATGGAAGCACGCAAAGAAATTGAAAAACTGATGGGAGAGAAAATCTTCCTGGACCTGAATGTGGCGAGTAAGCCTGAATGGTTCTCCAATAAACGCATGATGAAGGAGCTGGGCTATGTCGTTGAATCAAAGGACTGAGTTTGCACCCAAAGTGGCGATCATCGGTCGCCCGAATGTGGGTAAATCCACACTGTTTAACATTATCACTGACACGCGCAAAGCCGTGGTGAAGAACCAGGCGGGTGTGACCCGCGATATCATCATTGAACCGGTGGATATCTGGGGCAAGCAGTTTGACCTGATCGATACGGGAGGTATCACCGAAGCTGGTGATATTTTCTCTAAACTGATCAAAGAACAAGTGACCGAATTCCTGCATTCCGTGGATCTGATTGTGGCGGTGATGGATGGTCGTGCGGGCCTGGTGCCGGAGGATCGTGACATCATCCGTGTGGCCAAGCAGACTGGGAAGCCCTTCTTGTTGGTGATCAATAAGGTGGATCGCGATGCCGAAGCGGATATGGCAAAAGCTGACTTCTATGAGTTTGGCGTGGATATCATTTCTGCATCTTTCGAACAGCGTCGCGGTGTCGCAGATGTTCTGGAATGGATCACCAAGCAGATCCCTGAAAATCCGGGGACGGTGAAAGAGGGCATCAATATCGCCATCGTTGGTAAGCCCAACGTGGGTAAGAGCTCTTTGTGCAACGCGATCCTGGGTGTGAATCGCATGATCGTGTCCGATGTTGCGGGTACAACAATTGATTCTGTGGATTCTCCGTTCATCTACAACGGCAAAAAGTACACTTTGGTGGATACGGCCGGTTTGCGCCGATCTGCCAAGCGTGAAGAGGATCTGGAGATCATTTCTGCCTTTAAATCCCAGGAAGCCATTCGCCGAGCGGATTTGATCCTGCTGGTTGTCGATGGAACAATTGGACCGACGGATCAGGATGCGCGCATCATGCAGTCTATTTTGGAAGATCACAAAGGTGTGATCCTGGTGGCAAATAAGTCTGACTTGGGTGGTAAAGAGATTCCGGAGTATCGCAAGACCTTCCGCGAACAAGTCGAGCGTGTGTTCCACTTCTTTACCGATGTGAATGTTGTCTTCACCAGCGCCAAGACCCAGTATGGTCTGGAGGAAATGTTCGAGATGATCGAGCGTGTGGCTGATCAGATGACCATGCGTATTCCAACGGCTGAGCTGAATGACTTCTTCTTTGAAACGATTCGTAAGGCGCCGGCTCCGGTTTGGGGCACCACGAACGTGAAGTTCTATTATCTGACTCAGACGTATCAAAGACCGCCGGCCTTTATTGCCTTTGCCAATCATCCTGACGGGGTGACAAATTCTTATCGTCGCTTCTTGATTAAAAACATCAAGGAACGCTGGGATCTGCATGGTATGCCGATTCGTATCTTCTGTATGAAATCACGCCGTGGCGGCAGTGGTGGCGGGGAATAATGGCCAGTAAACGCGGCTCCTGGAAAACACGCTATGGATTTTACCTTCTGGCCGTGGGTTCTGCCTGCGGTCTGGGGAATCTTTGGCGTTTCCCTTACGTCGTGGGGGAAAACGGGGGCGGTGCTTTTATTTTGCTTTATGGTTTTATGGCCCTGGCAATTGGAGCTCCGCTTCTGATTGCCGAGCTGATGCTGGGAAAAGGCACACGTCGTTCTGTGATCGTGGCGACCCAGCAGATGGGACAGAAATCCGGCGTGCGCTCTTTACGTTGGGTCGGGCGTCTGGCCGTGTTAGTCAGTATCGTCGTTCTGTCTTATTATTCCGTGATCAGCGGCTGGGTTTTGCATTTTCTGACTCAGTTTTTGATTTCATTGTTTTCCACTTCGGATCAGGTCGTCGATAAAACCAATCTGGCAGCCCTGATGTCCAATGGCTGGTTGCAGTTGATGCTGGCCAGTGCCCACATTCTGATTACGGTTGTGGTGGTCGTTAAAGGGGTTCAGCAGGGGCTGGAGCGATGGATCGGCTATACGATGCCCCTCTTTGTGGCTTTGGTTGTGATTCTGGTAATGCGGTCTTTTTCGCTGCCGTCGACTCCGGAAGTTTTGCGCTTCCTTTTTTATCCTGATTTTTCCAAGTTGACCTGGTCCTCTTTGAATCATGCTTTGGGACATGTGTTCTTCACCTTGTCTGTGGGCTTTGGGACCATGGTGACTTTCGGTTCTTATATGCGTGAGGAAGATCACGTTCCGACCGCAGGCTTTCGGGTGACGATCGTGGATACGATCATCTCTATGATTGCGGTGGTGATGATTTTCCCGGTGGCGTTCCAGGCATCCAATGTTCCGCTGACAGATCCGGCTTTGATGTTTGAGGTTCTGCCGAAGTATCTTTTGGGTATTCCTGGAGGGGTCTTATTCGGACTGGCCTTCTTCGTGTGTCTGTATATGGCGGCCTTGAATGCAAGTATCGGCCTTTTGGAGGTTGTAGTTTCAAACTGGGTGGATGCGCAGAAGAAGATGGAGCGCGGTAAAGCGACCTGGTATTCCGGGGCGATCGCCTTGCTGTTGACGGTGCTTCCGGCTTTGTCGAGTTCAGTCTTTAAAGACGTTCGTGTAGGCGGGCGCTCGTTAATTGAAAATCTGGATTCACTGTTGATCAACTGGCTGTTGCCGGTGGTTGCCTTGGGAATCCTGATTGCCTTTAATAAGGGTATTTCAGACAAGGAAAAAGAGCTGGGCTTTGTCGATAAGGACAAGTTTGTCAGCTACTCCATGTATCCTCACTGGTTGTTTATTTTGCAGTGGGCGGGGCCTATCGTGATTGTGCTGGGGTTGTTGCTTCAGGTTGTCGGTGTCTTTGCTTTGTGAATCCGGAACTAAAAAAGGGACCTTGAAGGTCCCTTTTTTATTTGTAGCACGCTGGAATCTAGAAATTCATCCCTAGAATAACCAGGAAGTTATAGAAGTCCCCGGCCAGATTCTTTTCCAGTTTTTCGGTGCCATCGACATAGTTTTTATTTTCATCACTGAAGTTCACGTAGTGATAAGCTCCTTGCAGACCCAGATAGGCTTTCTTGCGCATCAAGGGGATCTCCAATCCCGCGCCGATATCAAAACCCATGGTGGAGTCTCGGCTGAAGCCATCAAGACCCGCGATGGTATAGGTGCGATAAAACTGACCCAGACCGCCCAGGATGTAGGGATTTAGATCGGCCAGACCACGCGTCACATTCTGGGTGTTCATGTAGTACTTCAAGTCAAAATTAACCGCTGTGATGGAAACATTGCCTTCGTAAGGGTCGGTCTTGCCCAGGACCTTGAATTTCACGGCATGATCGCCAGTTTGGAATCCCAGGGACATCGCCAGACGAAGATCAAAGAAATAAGTCAGAAAGATACCGAAAGTGGGCGCCGCTGAATAGGCATCAGCGAAGTTGCCGGTAAAACCACGCATACCGCCAGCAAGACCGATAGTAAAGAATCGTCCGTTGCGGAAGAAGTTGATGTCCGCCTCTTCGTCAGACTCTTCTTCAAATTCACTGTAATCGGTAAACGGATCATAGGCTTCATCCACATCAACCTGAGAAAGCAAGTATGTTTTTTGATCAGACTGAGCCAGGGACTTTTGGGGCATGGCCACGGCCATGGAAAAAAGAATTGCAAGAAGGCTGTATGTACGTAATCGAGCTGTGGTTTTCACAAGTTCCCCCTCTTGATATTATCGAATCAAAACGGGGAAAACTTCAAAGTAAAGTATCAAAACGAAGTCCAGAT
Organism: Bdellovibrio sp. HAGR004; assembly: GCF_055397015.1. Classification (NCBI taxonomy): domain Bacteria; kingdom Pseudomonadati; phylum Bdellovibrionota; class Bdellovibrionia; order Bdellovibrionales; family Pseudobdellovibrionaceae; genus Bdellovibrio; species Bdellovibrio sp. HAGR004. Next base: position 1,841,389 of record NZ_AP029176.1, read on the forward strand.
ATCGCAGTTTGTCTCAGGGTGAGACATCTATAAGGGCTCATTCAGCGCTTTTTCAACCGCCTTGGTGATACTTTCAGAGGAAGGCTTAGTGATGGAACTCCATCTTTCAATGACCTGTCCTTTGCGGTTGATCAGAAACTTTTCAAAGTTCCAGGCGACGTCCTTGAATAGAAGTCCCGGCTTCTGCGTGGTCAGGAACTGGTACACGGGCTGCTTGTCTTTGCCGGTGACGGGGGCTTTATCAAAGAAAGGGAAGGTCACGCCAAACTCTTTTTCAGCAAAGCTTTGCACTTCTTCGTTGGTGCCTTTTTCTTGTTTGAAGTCATTGGAGGGGAAGGCCAGAACAATAAAACCGCGGCTTGCGTATTTTTTGTACATTTCTTCCAGTTCTCTAAGCTGCGGCGTAAAGCCGCATTGAGATGCCGTATTCACAACGAGGACGACTTTGCCTCGGTAAGTGGAAAAGTTGATTTTCTTTCCGCTTAAAGAATTAGCAGAAAGATCGAAGAAGTTTGTCGCAACGGCGGACTCGTTTGCCCATGAAAGGTGAGAGCAGAAAATGAGGCCAAGGAGAGTTAAAAGACGCATGAGTTCCTCCTGATGAGCGTATTGTAGGTCCGCCATCGGGAAATCACAAGAAAAAGCCCCGGAGGTACTTTGGATGCGGTGCGCACCTTTGACTTTATCAATTCGTGATTTTCTAATCATTAAGAGCCTTTAGGATTCAATTTCACTTCAAAAACAGGAGACATTTGCGGCGATGGAACTTGGCAGTCCCGTTATCCTTATTTCAGCTTTTGGTCGGGGTCATTGGTTGGCTGCGGCTCTGGCGAAAGAGGGAATTAAAACAACTCTTGTTGATGTATCCAGCAAACTGGGTGTGTGGCCTTCAGAAGATGTGGAAGGGCCTTTTGGTTTCTTCCGCAACGAGCGCATTTCAGAATCCCAGTCCGAAAGAATGTATTCCGACGATCCGTTTGATGAAGTTCCAAATGGATTTACTCTGTGGCTGAAGGACGGCCCTTTTGAGTTTAAGGGGCCGGTTACAAAGTATAAAATTGACCAGTCCACTTTGGCGCCGGCTGTGAAGGAGCATCTGATCGGGGGCGCGGGCGAAAAGGCGGCAAAGTATCTTTACAAGAACATTGATGCTCTTGACTTTGATTCAAGCTGGATTCTGCATCTGGCGCATCAGTGGTCGGGGACAACTTACACCTCTAACGCCAAGGGGGCCCGTCTGGGGGTACTGACACCGTTGACCTCCTCTTTCCTGGTTCGTCATGCGACTCGCAACGGTTTGGAAAAATCCTTAAGCTGGCTGACCAGCAAAGGGGTGGATGTCATCCGCCCGCACCAGATCATGGACGTTTCATTCGGTGGTGGTAAGTCCATCACGGGTCTGGAGCTTTCCGGCGAAAAACAAGGTTTGTTCCGTTTAGAGCAAATTGTGTGGATGCTGACCAGCGAAGAAAGTTATTTTTTGAATGAACGCCTGGGCAAATACTTCTTCCCGGAAGGAGCCTTGGAGCCTGAATGGTGCTGGGTGCGTTACCGAGTGGGTCTGCAGGCGTGCTTTGAGCGGGATCGTCTGCCTTTGCATACTGTGATGATTGGTGATGTGGACTCTCCGTGGACTCATGAAAATATGATGGTGTTGCAAAGAACCACGCTGCCAGAACAATTTGATGTCTGGATGCGAATCCCCACTGTGCAAAGGTTCAACAAAGACTATCTGACCGTTCGCAGTGAACGCATGAAGAGCCATCTTAAAGAGCGTATGACTTTGACTGATCCTCAGATCCTGAGCTTCCCGCAGGAATACTATTACACCTATGCCCAGTTGGGGGCTTCTCGGTTCCCGGTTTTCGGCGAAAAGCAGAAAGCACGACGGGGTCGCAGTTCTTATGGGAATTTGCATTTGGATGGACCGGAAGTGTGGCCGAACTATCACTGGGGCTCTTATTTTGACAATCATGAGGCCATCCAAGGCCGTATCGTGAGCTGGTGGAAAGAAAAGCTGCTCAAGGAACAAAAGGAAAAGAAGCGAAAGGAACAGAACTCGTGATTGAAAGATACACTCGCCCTGAGATGGGCCTTCTTTGGGATTCTGATCACAAATTCGGCAAGATGATGGAAGTCGAAATCGCTGTGGCGCAAGTGCAGGCGCAATTGGGTATTATTCCCAAAGGGGCGGCTAAGACGATTGCACAAAAGGCCCGCTTCAATGTTAAAAGAATTTCTGAAATCGAACGTGAAACCAAACACGACGTGATCGCTTTTGTTTCCAATCTGGCTGAAAATGTCGGTCCTCAGGGGAAGTTCATCCATTATGGCCTGACCTCTTCGGATGTGTTGGATACAGCCTTCAGTCTGCAGGTTCGTGAAGCCGGTGTGGTGCTGATGAAATCCATAGAGGCTTTGGAAAAATCCCTGAAGACCCTGGTGAACCGTCATGCTGAAACTTTGTGTGCAGGGCGCACGCATGGCATGTTCGCAGAGCCCACCACTTTCGGATTTAAGATGGCCGGCTTCCTGGCGGAAACTCAGCGCAATAAAAAGCGAGTGAAAGCGGCTTTGGATAATATGATGATCTGCAAGCTCAGTGGAGCTGTGGGTACGTACTCCAGTCAGGCGCCGAAAATTGAAAATCTGGTGGCAAAAAAGTTGAAGTTAAAAACAGAAACCATTGCCACGCAGGTGATTCCCCGCGACCGGCACGCCGAGATGCTTTCAGCTTTGGCGATCTTTGGCACGGGACTGGAGCGCCTAGCCGTGGAGCTTCGCCACTTGCAGCGCAGTGATGTGGGAGAGGTGACGGAAGGTTTCACCAAGGGGCAAAAGGGATCTTCCGCAATGCCGCACAAGAAGAATCCTATCAGTGCGGAAAATATCACGGGTCTTTCCCGCCTGCTTCGTGGATACGCGATCGCTGGCCTGGAAAACGTGGCCCTGTGGCATGAACGCGATATCAGCCATTCTTCAGTTGAGCGTGTTGTCTTCCCGGATGCTTTCATCGTCGCGGATTATGCGTGTCATCGTATGACAATTCTTTTGGATGGTCTGGATGTGAATAAGAAGCGCATGATGGACAATATTGAAAGTTCTCAAGGTCAGATTTTCAGTTCTCATGTTTTGCTGGCCCTGATTCAAAAGGGGATGATCCGTGAAGAGGCCTATGCGTTGGTGCAGCGTCTGTGTCACTCCCTGGCTTATGGAGAGCACTTAAAAGACAAACTTTTGGTGGATGATCAGATCAGTAAGCTGCTGAAGCCGAAAGAAATCGACGAGATTTTCACAGGAAAAAAACATAAAAAAGCCATCAAAGATATTATCAAACGGGTGTAGCGGATGACAGGCAGTTGGAAGTTTTTAAATGAAAATGATGTCATTGATGTGGTCGCTCCGGGCTATCCGTCAAAGCCTCATGAGGTCGAAGGTGCCCGGGATTTTTTGTTAAAGTGGAAGCTTCAGCCGCGAATTCCCAAAGGCATCATCAAGCCGCATTTTCTGCATGCGCATGAAGATGAGGTGCGCTGGAGTTTTCTGAAGGCTGCGATTGAGTCCAGGGATTCCCAGGTGATCTGGTGTTTGCGGGGCGGTTATGGCAGCAATCGTTTGTTACCCTATCTGGCGAAGCTCAAAAAACCAAAGACTCCCAAGTTGTTAATTGGGATCAGTGATATTTCCTCTTTACACACATTTGTGACTCAGGAATGGGGCTGGTCCACGTTGCATGCGCCACTTTTGGATCGTTTGGGGCGCAACCTGGTGTCTGCCAAACATGAAAAAGAAATTCATGATGTGCTTTTTGGAAAAACCAAAAAAATTGAGTTTAAGAAACTTAAGCCCCTGAATCAGGCGGCACGCGAAGCTAAAACGATCAAATCCCGTATCACCGGGGGGAATCTGACGGTGTTGCAGTCCACTTTGGGAACACCATGGCAGATTAATGCCGACAAGAAGCTTCTTTTTGTCGAGGACATCGGCGAGCGTGGTTACCGCGTGGATCGTATGTTTGAGCAGTTCCGTCAGGCGGGAATCTTTAAAAAATGCCAGGGGCTGATTCTGGGGGACTTCTTCGGTGGCGAAGAACCCGGGGGAACTGGCGAGGATAAAACGAATAAAGTCTTTAAACGTTGGGCCGAGGATCTGGAGATTCCTCTTTTCAAGGGCCTTGAGGCGGGACATGCCCCAGTGCAGCGACCCGTTCCTTTTAACACATCCTGTGAATTGACCGTCAATAGTGGTCGGGTCTTGTTACAGATTGAAACCGGAGGACGTCCGTAATGAAATATTCTGTTTTGGAAAGAAATCTGATCTCGCAGTTGGAAGAGCGCATCCGTGATACGACTCCGGGAGTGATGGTAAGAGCCTATCAGGGAGGACGTATTATCTGTGATGTGGCCGTGGGTAACACCTATGCCTATTACGATCTGGCCAGCCTGACCAAGGTGATTTTTACCACGCAGGCGATGTTGCAGGCATTTGAAAGCGGCAAATGGAATTTTGAAACCAAAGTCAGCGATCTCTTGCCGTGGTTTCAACATAAAGATACGAAAATCACCGAGCTTCTGACTCACAGTTCAGGTTTGCCATGGTGGCTTCCGCTGTATCAGGAAATCAACACGTCGCTTTCGCGGGAAAAGCGCCGCGAACAACTGCAGTCGATCCTGCAGGGTTTGAAAATTGAAAAACAGGAAACGGCCATTTATTCGGATGTAGGTTTCCTGGTGCTGGGTTATATCATTGAAAAAATCTATGATAAGTCCCTGGATGATGTCTGGACGGACATTAAAAATAAATTCTATCTTGGAACGACGCTGGAGTTCCATCCGGACAATCAAGTGACCAACAAACTTTCCTTGTATGCTCCGACTGAGGAATGTCCGGTGCGGCGTAAACTGGTGCAGGGTGAAGTCCATGATTTGAATGCCTGGGCCCTGGGGGGTGTTTCTACCCATGCGGGCTTGTTCGGAAGCATCGATGATGTGGGTTGGTTCTCGTTGCACCTGCGATCACACTTGTTGGGGATTGCCCGTTATTCCATCCGTCAGAAGACGGCTCAGCTTTTTGCCAAACGCGCGCTTCCGGAAGGACAAGGCGACTGGGCGATGGGGTATATGATGCCGACACCAGGTTCGGCCAGCTGCGGGACGTATTTTTCGCTGGATTCGATTGGTCATACGGGCTTTACCGGGACCTCGGTCTGGTATGATCCGAAGATGGATTTGAGTGTGTGTATCCTTTCAAATCGCGTTCTTTATGGGGCCGACAACAAAGCCTTTGGCAAACTTCGTCCGGATATCCATAATTGGATTGTTGAAAACTACAGAAGAAGTGGACTTTAAAATGAATATTAAACCAGGCAGTCACATTCACTTGATGGGCATTTGCGGAACCGCGATGGCATCGATGGCCGGTCTTTTGAAAGACCGCGGTTTTAAAATCACCGGCAGTGATTCCAATCCGTATCCTCCGATGTCCACACAACTGGAAAATCTGGGGATCAACATCATGAAGGGTTATAAGGCCGAAAACCTACACCCGAAGCCGGATTTTGTGATCGTGGGTAACGTGATTTCCGCCAGCAATGAAGAGGCCCAGGAGCTGATGAAGCTCGGTATTCCGTACACGTCACTCCCTAAGGCCATGGGCGAATTTATCATTGAAAATCGCGAAAGTGTCGTGATCTCGGGGACTCACGGGAAAACCACGACGACTTCGATGATGGCCTGGGTGGCGGAAAATGCCGGAGTGAAACCGGGCTTTTTGATTGGTGGAATTCCGAAAAACTTCTCTCAGTCCTTTAAAAATCCGGAAGGCAATTATTTCATTATTGAGGGGGACGAATACGACACGGCCTTCTTCGATAAGGTTCCCAAATTCATTCACTATCGTCCAAAGCATGTGATTCTGACTTCGGTGGAATTCGATCATGCGGATATCTATAAAGACCTGGATGATGTGAAGAAATCCTTTGCTCGCTTGATGAATCTGATTCCTGCCGAAGGCACGTTGCTGGCTTGTTCTGAAGATGCCAACGTGATGGAGCTTCGTAAGCTGGCGAAATGCAAAAATTCTTTCACTTACGGTTTTGGCGCCGAGGCGGACTTCCGTGCGAAGATCATGTTCCAGAATGCCAATGGTCTGGGCTTTGAAGTTCATCACAAAGGTGAAATCCTGGGCCCTTATGCCATGCAGATCACGGGCGATTACAACGTTCTGAATGCGACGGCGGTGGTGGCGATGTCCAAGATGCTGGGGTTCTCGGAAAACCGCATTCAAATTGCGCTGGAATCTTTCGAGGGCGTCAAGCGCCGTCAGGAAATTCTGGGCGAACCGAACGGAATTTTAGTGATCGAAGACTTCGCCCACCATCCAACAGCGGTGCGTGAGACGGTGAAGGGTATTCAGAAGAAGTATCCGGGGCGCAAGGTGTTCTCGGTGTTTGAACCCAGAAGTGCGACGTCTCGTCGTAAGGTCTTCCAGAAAGACTATGTCGAAGCCTTTAAGGGGTCGCATGAAGTGTTGCTGGCCAAAGCCTTTGATCAAAGCAAGATCGACGAGGAAAATCGTTTCTCCAGTCACGAGCTGGTGGATGATTTAAAGAAGTCCCAGGTGACAGCCGCTGACTTTGATACGGCCGATGATATTGTGGCCGCCTTGAAGTCCAAAGCCCACAAGGGCGACGTGATTCTGATCATGAGCAACGGCGGCTTCGACGGAATCTACACCAAGCTAATGAAAGCCTTGGAATAAAAGGTACCTGCTCACTTTTGCAGAAGCGTCGCGACACTTCTCGCGGCGCTTTTTTAATATGGATTTAGGAGTAACTCTCTCGGACGTCCTGTCCGCCGATCAGTCGCAACATCGAAGACTCCCTTGCGTAAGCTTTGCGCTATAACCTCTGTATCATAAGAGTTGGGAGCCTCGTTGACCCATCTCAAAGTTTGATCGGGTGACTCAAAAAGAATTTCGTCCGGGTACAGAGGAAAATGCAGGTGCCCTTTTCCAAGGGAAAGTCCCCCTTTTCTAGGCATATCCCGGTGTTGTGCAACTCTTAGGCAGCACAGAAACGTCAATAAATCCCTGACTCAGAGAGGGTTAAAATCGAATTTTGGAGCAGCGCTTCTGCAAAAGTGAGCAGGTACTTTTTGGGGGAGTGCGTCAATGGAGGTTTTAGGGTGAAATAGGGCCGAGGTTTCGTTAATTTTTTTGGCCTATGTCGAATCTTACTCCGCTCATGAAACAGTTCTGGGACATCAAGTCTGTCCACCAAGATAAAATCCTTCTTTTCCGCATGGGGGATTTCTTTGAAATGTTCTTTGACGACGCTGTCAAAGCCGCACCGGTTTTGGGAATCGCGCTGACTCAAAGAAATAAAAAATCCCAGGATGAAACTCCGATGTGCGGAGTCCCGCACCACTCTATCGCGGGGCCCATCAACAAGCTTTTGGCGCACGGTTTTAAAGTTGCCATCTGTGATCAGCTGGAAGATCCGAAAACAGCCAAAGGAATTGTTAAGCGCGGTGTAACCCGCGTTCTGACGCCGGGAATGGTTTACGATTCAGACACCTTGGACGGAACCAAGCCGCACTATCTGGCCAGTCTTGATGCTGAGTCTTTGAGTTTCCTGGACACAACGACGGGCGAGGCTTTCTTCTTCCGTTCCAAAAAAACGGCAGAGCTTTTGCGCTTTTTGCAGATTCTTCCTGTGGCGGAGATTGTTATCAGCAAAGAAGATGAGTCCCTGCTGACGGGTCTGGATGGAATTCTGATCAGTCATCATGAAGACATTGCTGATGTTCTTCATCCGCTTCTGAAAAATGAAGCGCCCATGTCTGCCGCGCGTCTGGTTTCTTATGTCAGCAACATGTCCGGCGACGATTCGCTGGCGACCTTGTCGCCGTTTGAATTGCGTGATCTTGAGCACCGTCTGGAATTGACCGCCACAACACAACGTCATTTGGAAATCTTCTCTACTTATAAGGGCGAAGGCCTGGGCAGTTTGTTCCATGCCATCAACCGCACTCAGACATCTGCGGGCAGCCGCTTGCTTCGTCAGTGGTTGAGCTTCCCGTTGCGCGATCAAAATGCGATCGAGCAGCGTCTGACAAACGTTGAATTCTGGCGAAGTCATGTTCTGGAATTAAAGCGGGTGCGCCAGATTCTGGGACAGATGGGCGATATCGAGCGCCGTTTGGGTAAAATCTCTCAACCTCAGTGCAACGGCCGTGATCTATTGGCTTTGGCGGGAAGCGTGCATGCCGGTATCAGTTCTTTGGAGGTTTTGGTTCACGCCACGGGCGGGACTGCGAATTTTGAGGCCTTGCGCGAACTGGCTTATAAAATTGAGCGCACTTTGGTTGAAGATCCGCCACTGACAACCAAACAAGGTTATTTGATCCGTAATGGTGTATCCACAGAGCTGGATGAGTTGATTGAACTATCCACCAATGCGCAGGCCATGGTTTCGCGCATGGAAGCGGAAGAAAAAGAAAAAACCGGAATCTCCAGCCTGAAGATTCGCTACAACAACGTCTTTGGTTATTACATCGAGATCACCAACTCTCACAAAGACAAAGTTCCGGCGAACTATCAGCGCAAGCAGACCCTGACCAATGCCGAGCGGTATTGCACGGAAGAGCTGATTGAACTTGAAAGAAAAGTTCTCAGCGCCAACACGAAACGAGCGGACCTAGAATTTGAATTCTTCGAAGCTCTTCGCAAAGAGATCTTGTCCCAGTGTCCGGCTTTGCTGGGATTGGCGCATGAGTGCAGCGAAGTGGATGTGGTTTCAAGTCTGGCCTGGTTAAGTCTTGAAGAAAAGTATGTTCGTCCAAGTTTCTCTGCCGATGGGTCTTTGAAAATGAAGGCCAGCCGCCATCCGGTGGTTGAACAAACTGTGAAGAAAAACTTTGTGGCCAACGACATTGAGCTTCGCCAGCACTCTTGCTTGCTGCTGACGGGCCCGAATATGGCCGGTAAATCCACGTTGATGCGTCAGGTGGCTTTGATTGCCATCTTGGCTCAAATGGGTTCTTTCGTTCCTTGTGATGAGGCTCAATTGCCAATCTTTGATGCGATCTTCACCCGTATCGGGGCGAGTGATCAGTTGTCCGAGGGGCTATCCACGTTCATGGTCGAGATGACTGAAACATCCGCGATGCTAAAGAATGCCACCAAGGATTCCTTGGTGATTCTGGATGAAGTGGGGCGCGGAACCAGTACGTTTGATGGAATGTGTCTGGCGCAATCGATATTGGAGCATTTGCTGAGTGAGGTGAAAGCTCTGACGTTCTTTGCCACTCACTATCATGAGCTGACCTCTTTGGATCAAAGTTTTGGTCAGATCACCAATGCCCACATGACGGTGGCCGAGCGAAACGGTGAAATCCGCTTCCTGCACACTTTGGTGAAAGGCCCGGCTCTGAAGTCCTACGGGGTTCAGGTGGCCGAGTTGGCGGGCTTGCCAGCAACGGTCACTCGTCGCGCAAAAAGTTTGTTGAGAGACATTGAGTCCAAGCGGGTGCAGGCCTCCAGCCAGCTTTCATTGTTGGACTCTTTGTCTGCGGAAGTCGAAGTGCCAGCCATGGATATGGATCTTGCCGGGGCTTCTCAGATCTCTGAAAGTCTGAAAAACCTTTTGGATGAGGTGGAAAAGTATCCTCTGATGCAGATGAGTCCGCTAGAGGCCATGAACCAAATCGCCAAATGGAAAGAACTAGTCTCCAATCAGTCTATAAAGGCTTGATCCTGCGTTGGTCGGGCGGACGCTTGTGCGGCCTACATTGAGTAGGCCTCCGCGCTTACCTTCCTCCCGCCTTGTCTGAAGCCTTTATAGCCCGATTGAATACTGCAGATGGATCGGGCGCATTGATCAGATTGGTAACTTAAGGTTTGTTTTCGGTGGGGCTTCGTTTACCATATTTTTATGGCGCAGAAGTCTTTTTTGAATTCAGAACAATGGAATCAAGCTCAGGAGGTTTTGGTGCCTCCGCTGATGACACCTGACGGAGATGTTCGTCAGGTGTTTTGTTTTTCGTCCGAGAACCTGTCTTCGTGGTTGGGGGATCGGCTGGAAGAGCTTTTCAAAACCCGGCCTGAGTGGAAAGACTGCCATCCTATTATTATCGGCTCCTGGGCGCGGGGTGAACTCTGCCCCAAATCTGACATCGATGTTTTGTTCTGCGGTGATGAGGGCAAGGTGCGCTCTTTGGTGGATGCCTTGCAGGAACAAGGACTCAAACTGCGCTATCGCATGCCACACAATCCTGCGGACTGGACTGAGAATGTCGAGGCCTTTGATATTCTGGCTCTGCTGAAAGCACGCCCCTGGACGCCCGAAGCGGCTCAAAAACTTTTCGAACAGCAAAAGCGCATTTGGAGCAAGAAAAACCAATACCGCCGGGGACTTTTGCGGGCCGTAAAAGAAGAGCGTCAGAACCGCGAAAAGCGCTATGATTCCATCACCAACTATCTGGAGCCGAATATCAAGTTTGGTCCAGGAGGCCTGCGCGATCTGGAGCAGGGTCTGCAAATCTATGAATTGTTCGCGGAAAAGTTCACCAACCCCGGTCATGCCCTGAATGTGCTTCAGTATTATCGAAGTTATTTCCTAAGTTTGCGCCAGAAGCTTCATCTGGATGGATATGGGGATGTTCTTTCCGGAGCGGCACAGTTTGATATGGCTCAGTGGATGGGCTTTAAGTCGCATAAGGATTTTATGCGGGATTTGCAGCGTGGATTGTCCCGCGTGCATTTCTATTCGGACTGGATTGTGGAGGTTGCTGAGGCCTCGGAAAAAGATCTGAAAAAAATTGAAAGTCAGACCTTTAGAAAGTTCGAGGATTTTTTAACTGCGTTACATAAGAGTTCCCGCGTTTTGGTTCAGAAAAAGGTCCGCGAGAATCTGGATTTATTGCTGCCGGATTCCGTCGTCAAATCAGCGGCGAAACCCCGGGGGCAGGTGCTTGATAAGATTCTGAATGTGAAAGCGTCGGATGAGCTGTTGGTCAGTGTGTTTCGTTCGCGGTTGATCGATAAACTGGTGCCTGAAATCAGACGGTTGGTGGGCTATGTTCAACACGATCAGTACCATCGCTTCACCGCGGATTCCCACATCATGCAGGCCTGTCGCGAGGTCAAGCGCGTGTATAAAAAGCCCTCAGGTCTGGGGCCGTTAAAGTTTATTGCAAAAGATCTTACGATCGAAGACTGGCGTATCTTGAGTTGGTCCTGTTTGTATCACGATTTAGCCAAGGGCATGGAAAGCCCGGAGCATCATTCCGATCTGGGGGTGACGCTCACGGAGCGCGACTTTAAAACCTACGGATTTGGCAAAGCCTTCACTGCTGAGGTGAAGTGGATGGTGCAAAATCACCTGGAGCTTTCTCAGGCGGCCTTCCGTAAAGATCCAAAGGACCCCAAGGTCTGGCAAGAACTGCGTGAAAAGGGAGTCGGGGGTTCCCGTCTTTTGCGTCTGGCTTTATTTACAGCCATTGATATTCGCGCCACCAATCCCGAGGCTTGGAATGAATGGAAAGCCAAACTTTTAAAGGACTTAGTGTTAAGTCTTCAATCAAAGCGTGCGCAAAATTATTTCGACTTTGCGGCTTTAAAGAAAAGCAAGAAGTTGCAGGTGGATGCTCAGGTGGTGGAAGAGCTGGGTGTGCAGTTGCTTGAAAGTGTTTCTTTAAAAGAGCTGGTCACAGATCTGAAAAAAGCCGAAAGCAGCGACACTTCATTAAAACCCCTGGTGCTCAAGACACGAAAAGGGGATCTGTGGATTCGCTTCCACAACAAAGAAGATCGTCAGGGACTGCTCAGTGACTATGTCGGGCAGCTTTATTCCCTGGGATTGGGGATTCGTCATGCGTCCATTCAAACTTTGCCGAAGGTGGGGGTTTATGACTGGTTCCAGGTCAGCAGTTCGCGGCCCGTGGCCTCTTTGATCAAGATACTTGAAAACAGTTCGATGCAAAGCAAGCCTGCTCCAATGGTAAAATTTGATTCCATTCAACTGGTCAGTGCGGATGAAAAAGAATGGGTCGTGAGTTTCAAAGCGGCCGATCAGTCGGGACTGTTGGCTTCTGCGGCCCGGGCCTTGAGTGATCTGGGGATCAGTATCAAGTCAGCCCGGGTGCATACGTGGGGACGGCAGGTGGATGATATCTTTGTCGTCAAAGCGCAAGGGAGTCCTGAGCAAATCGTGAGCGCTCTTCAGGATAGATTCCGCTCAGCCTGATCGCCGTCATGAACCTTGTGTATTTCTAAAAAGTAATAAATCAGACTCACCGATAGATGGGACATTACAAGAGGTGAGTTATGAAGTTTCTGAAAAGTCTCAATGGCAGACTGTTGTTGTTATCAGCAGTTCCCGTAGCGGGTTTGATTCTGACCTCGGTGGTGGCCTTAAGGGGAATTCAAAATTTGGATGAGGTCATCACAGGATTGAGCGCAAAAAGAATTCCCATCACGCAGATGATCGGGGATGCGCGGATTCACTCCAACGCCATTGCCAGACTCCTGTGGCAGGAAATCTCAGCTCATGCCGGAGATCAACAAAAGGTCACAACCCAGGCCCTGGAAAAAAGATTTCTTGAGATGGATCAGACTATACAGGGACTGCAGGCCATCGGTCTTGTGGCTGAGAATCAAAAGAATCTGAAAGACTTTGTGCGGGTGTGGGGAGTCTTGCAGAAGGACTACCGTTCGATCCTGTCCCGCGTGGGCTCTGTCGAAGACAGTGTGCTGATAAAGGAAATGGCCGGGACCGTTGAAAAAGCCAACGAGCTGACCGAGATCCTCTTGCGTATGGGGACGGTGCTCAAAGAGGCTAATATGAAATCCATCGCAGAGGCCGAAATCATGCGTGAAAAAGTACTGTTCACGATGTGGCTGTTTGCGGGTCTTTTTGCCGCGGGCAGTTTGATTTTCGGGGGTCTGTTGAGTCGCAAATTAAATAAAAACTTTGCCGAACTCTCGGCGACATTGGATGAGTCCGGATCGCATGTCGAGGCAGCTGCTGCAGAGATGTCAAAGTCCAGTCAGGCGCTATCCAGTGCCACAGTTGAGGAAGCCGCGTCCTTGGAAGAAACAGTGGCCTCTTTGGAGGAGATCAACAGTCAGGTCACGCTGACCTCTGATCGCGCCGAAATGGCGCGGGATCTCAGTGCCATGGCCATGCGATTCTCTAAGGAAGGAGCGTCTCAGCTTCAGGAACTTTTGAAATCTATCGCGGACATCGAAGTCAGCTCCCGGCAGATTCAGGAGATCGTGGGAATCATCGACGATATCGCCTTTCAGACAAATCTTCTGGCTTTAAATGCCGCCGTGGAAGCGGCTCGGGCCGGATAGCAAGGGCGTGGATTTGCCGTGGTCGCTGAGGCGGTTCGGGGTCTTTCCCAGCGCAGTGCCACCTCGGCGCGCGAAATTGCCCAGTTGATTTCACAAAGTGCGGTAAAGACCGGACAGGGGGCGCGACTGGCCAGCAGCAGTCATAAAGTGATGGGGCAGGTCTTTGATGCGATTGAAAAGCTGGCTGCCGTGAATTCAGAAATCGCGGTGACCTCGCGCGAGCAGGCACAAGGTTTGGCGCAGATATCCACCGCCACCACCCATTGGATTCAGCCACGCAGGCCAATGCAGCTGCCGCCGAAGAAACATCAGCCGCGGCAGAGGATCTCAATGCGCAAAGCAAAGAGTTGCGCCGACTGGTGGAGATGTTGAATTTGTTGGTGCGCGGAGAAGAATCAAAAAGAATGGCGGGATAAAAACAAAAAACCCAGCTTCGCAGGCTGGGTTTTTTTGTTTTTATGGCAAAGAGGTTTAGTTGCTCTTCTTTTTTGCCGCACCGGTAATGCCGGTGTGGTTACGCCAATTGTATTCAGGGTGAGTCTTCGTGCGGTTGTGCCACATCTCCCAAGTTTTCTTTGGAAGTTTGTGAGAGACCTGACCCTTTTCATCAAAGATGTCTGGATCTTTACCAACTAGAAATTGACCGATGGATTTAAGAATTCCCATTATAAAACCGCTCCTTAGATTGCTCGTTTAATATAAGCGACCTCCGGGGCCACGGCAAGACGCCAGCTGCCTTTTGCAGAAGCGCTGCGTCTTTGGTCGTAACTAAGAACGTGGGTTCGCGCAGACGTCGATGATATCCAAGCCGCGGTCTTCGGAAACTTTGCCAGCGCCTTTGTAGAAGCTGAAACACTGTTGGGCGGCCTGTTCATAGGCTTCCTCGTAGCTGCCTGCGGATTTTTTAAGCTCCAGGCTTTGCCCCGCCAGCTTGTATTTGAAGGTGTACTCTTTAGAAGCGGCATCACGGCTGCTCCAAGCAAAGGAAGAGCAAGAGAAAGCCAGGATTGCGATAGTGATGATTGTCTTCATAAGTCCCCCTGTAATCAGGTTTGTTTCGTTACTTTTACATAGAGCAAGCAGCAGGCCAGGGGGTGCCGGGGCGAGGGTGGTTTTTGGTACTGTAAGATATTGAAAATACACGTGAAATAAGTCTCAAGATGGGGCGTCTCAAAGGGGTATGCAGGATTTCGACAGGTGACATGAAGGGGAATGCGGTTGATAAACTTTTAGACACTGCTTAAGCTTTGAGAAGAACTCAAAAAACAACAACAAGGACGTGTCTGTGAGAATTCTTCTTTTTGCTTTGATGATGCTTTCGGTTTCCACCTCCTTTGCAGGGACTCGAGGCCAGTTTGTCGGGATGCAGTTTATCGTGAATATCGCCTCGGTCATGTACGATGGCTCCAATGACAGCTCGCCGCAGATTCTTTTTGAAACCATGAATCGTCCTGAGCAAGACTCCATGATTGGCCGGGGAAAGGTGCTGGAAGCTCCACAGAAGGTTTTGAACTTCATCTGTGCCCGCAAAGGTGAAAACAATTATCAGTGCTCGATCTACATCCATCAATCCGCCCTGGCTCGCATTGCTCCTGGGAAGGCGTACTTTGATGCCCGCGGTGATCAGGCCCGCGCCCTGTTTGACCAGTTCCACACGCAAAATGGCCGCCTGTCCTACAAAGATGGCGATGGCGTCTTCCAGATCGACGCTACGCCCGAGCGATTTGTCATGAAATTCGACGCTCAGGGTGTTTAATACAGGGTTTCCTGAAAAGGCCCTATGCCAAGGGCCTAATATGTTATAAAACCTCCTGCTTTGAGGGAGGTTGAAACAATGAAAACATGGATCGCTTTTGTCCTGCTTCTTCTTGGCATTTCGGCTGAGGCCAAAACTCTTTTAGTCAGTGATATCGACGACACCATCAAACTTGCGCATGTGAAGGATCTGTCTGAGGCCGCACGTTTTGCCTTTGATTCCCAGAGCCGCTTTCTGGGCATGAGTGAACTTTATCAGTTGATCGATCAGGATCAGCCCGATCTGGATATCGTGTATCTATCCCGTGCGCCGAACTGGCTGATGGGCCGCACCCACCGCAAATTCCTGGTCAATGGCGGATTCCCTGAAGGTCAGTACATCAATCGCACCAATTACGATTCCGACGTTCATAAGCTTTATTCCTTAAGAGACATCATGAACCGGGTTCGTCCTGACACCGTCATCTTCCTGGGTGACAACGGCGAGCAGGATGCTGAGGTCTATCAGCAGATTTCCCAGGAGTATGCCAACAAAGGAATCCGCTTTCACCAGTTCATCCGCGTGGTTTATTCCAACACAAGCTTTATGATTCTGAACACACGCCTGCAGTCAGGTCAGGTCGGCTTTGTGACACCGATTGAGGTGGCTGTCGAGCTGGAAAAGGCCGGTATTCTGAAGACATCGTCTGTGGATCTTCTGATGGACGCTTTGATGCCGGAAATTATGATTCAAAAAAACTACACAGCCGAAGGCGTGGTGGCATTCCCTTACTTTGTGAACTGCCGTGACTTTGTCTGGAGATGGGATGCGGATGTTGTTCGTTTTGCGCCCTTGAAAGATCTAAAAAAGCGTGTGGTTGAGCGCTGCAAGATCCGTCCTTAAGGCATAAAACATGTTATTGAAATATCAGCTTCCCCGCATATATGAAAACATACTTCCGCGAGAGATCCTGCAGTTTTCTCCGGAAGAGAAGAAAGCCACCTGTGACACCTGTGCCATGGCTCGCCCGCGCAACAAGGCCAAGATTCACTATCGCGAGGATCTGAAGTGCTGCACCTTCCATCCTTTTTTGGCCAACTATCTGGTCGGAGCGACCTTTTTGGATGAATCGGCGACCGAGGCTCATCGCATTCTGCGGGATAAGATCGCCCGTCGCGAATATGCCCTGCCCATCGGGATGGTGGCGCCGGTCAAGTACCAGGTCGAGTTCAACAACCGTGAAGAGGGTGACTTCGGTCAGCGCGAAGACTGGCTGTGCCCGTACTACAATAAACAAACACAAAACTGCAACGTCTGGCGCAATCGCGGGGTGGTCTGCACGACCTTCTTCTGCAAAAGCTCTTATGGTAAGATGGGTTTGAAATTCTGGGAAAAGTTCAGCAATTATCTCTGGTATGTCGAGCTGGCCCTGCTGGAAGAGGCCCTGGCGATGCTGGATTTCTCCCCAAGACAAGTTATGACTTTACTTGATTATCACAACCGTTTTGACGGCACAGCGGCCGAAAAAAAGTCCTGGGTC
Organism: Bdellovibrio sp. HAGR004; assembly: GCF_055397015.1. NCBI lineage: Bacteria > Pseudomonadati > Bdellovibrionota > Bdellovibrionia > Bdellovibrionales > Pseudobdellovibrionaceae > Bdellovibrio > Bdellovibrio sp. HAGR004. Next base: position 1,858,023 of record NZ_AP029176.1, read on the forward strand.
CTGCCAGAAAAAACGTCTCGCGAGCTTTGGAACGGGTATTATGATGATCAAGAGGGCTTTTATAAAAAGAGCTTTGAGATCGTGGCGAACTTGGATAAAAAGGCTTTCCACGAATTGATCGGTGAACAAGGGCAGTCTTTGGAAGAAGAGCTTTTCACCATTTTGCCGAAACTGAAAAGTGAATAAATAAAGATGACCATTCAAGAAAAACAAAACAAAGTGATTGCCGATTTCTCCGCTCTTTCTCAGTGGGAGGATCGTTATAAGAAAATCATCGAGTTGGGAAAAAGCCTGCCGGAAATGCCCGAGTCTTTGAAGATCGAGCAGAACATGGTGAAGGGGTGCCAGTCTCAGGTCTGGCTGTCTGCCAGCTTGAACGATCAGGGGCAGATGGTTCTGCAAGGGGACAGTGACGCTTTGATCGTGAAGGGTTTGGTCGGACTGGTTCTGAGTGTTTATTCCGGAGTGACGCCGGCAGAAGTTTTAGCGACGCCGCCGGAATTTTTAAAAGCTTTGGGGTTTGAAGGAAACCTATCCCCGAGTCGCGCCAACGGTCTTCATTCGATGCTAAAGCAAATCAAACTCTATGCGACGGCCTTCGATTATTTGTTAAAAACAAAAAAATAGTTTGTTTTTCCCTGTATTTTTACACAGACTAAAAGAGGTGGATGACCATGAGGGTCGTTCAGAGGGGAAATCGTGAAAAGGAATTCATTCGTCGCGGCGCTTTCTGTCGCTGTTGCAGCAACGTTTTCAGTTGGATTTGTCAATATCACTCCCAAAGTCATTTACGGTGAAGATAATCGAGTCGATGTTTACCAGGTTCAACGTTCTGACATCCGTGAAATCGCGGATTCGACGGTGGCTTTGATTCCTAAAAGTTCTTTGGTCCCAGGCGCTGAAGGCAAAATTAAAATTCACGCAAAAATTTACGGAAAACAGATGAATCTGTGTTCTTCAGAGCCCTTCTTTGATCAGCCGGCGGCGGCCAACTGTTCGGGTTCCCTTGTGGGGGAAGATCTGATCGCGACGGCCGGTCACTGCATCAGCAGCTCGGATTGTGCGAAATATGCTTTCGTGTTTGGTTATCGCATGATTGATGAAAGAAGAGCCCCTTTGTCTGTGGCTGAGGAAGATGTTTATTCCTGCAAAGAGATCGTGGCGCGCGAATACACTCGTGAACAGGATTATGCTTTGGTTCGTTTGGATCGGCCGGTGCGTGGTCACCGTGTTTTGACTTTACAAACAACACCTGTTGAAGCCGGTGATGATATCTACGTTGTGGGTCATCCGTCCGGATTGCCAACGAAGATTGCTGATGGCGCCAAAGTGCGTTCTCAGAATGGGGCTTACTTCCAGGCCAATCTGGACACCTACGGTGGCAACTCGGGTTCTGCCGTTTTTAATGCCAGAACCAATGAAGTTGTCGGAATCCTGGTTCGTGGGGCGCAGGACTTTGTCTATGACCGCGAAAACAAATGCACGGTCAGCAACCGTTGCTCTGATGAGGGCTGCCGTGGTGAGGATGTGACCAACATCTCGTACATCGTAAAAGCTTTGCAGCAGTAATTTAAAAAGAATCTGAAATAAACAAAAACCCACAGCTCCAACTGTGGGTTTTTGTTTTTCTGGGCACCTACTGGAAGCGCAAAGGTCTTCCGGGATCCGGGACATTGGAGGGAGCCAAAGGATGACGTTTGATTGCGCCTTCTTCCGGACAACTTTTATCGGTGCTTTGCAATCTGGCCATGTCTGACAGTTTATCCCTTGCAGCCTCACCGGCGCAGGGAAGTAAAGGAGAATCTTTCTGCGAAGTGGCTGGCTTTCGCTGAAGCTCTTCTAAGGTGATGGAGCTGCTGCCTGTCGTGTCTTTGGTTTCGGCCTGAAAAGGCGCACCCTCAGTGAGATGCGGGATTATTAGCAAAGCGGCCAGAAGCCATAAAGCTTTGTGTCTCATAATGGCCTCCTTTGTGTTGAAGGACCTCTTTTTGAAACGGGAGCTTTTGTTTATTATAGCACATATGCAGAAATCCCAGACGATGTGTCCTGGCACTGGGCTTAAAGCAAAAGAGGAGACCCATGGTCTCCTCTTTCTTAAGGCGTATTAAATTAAAATATTTTTTAGATTGTCGCGTGAACGCGGTGAGTGTCGTCCATGTCGTCAAGGTAGTTCAGGAACTCCTCAACGTCTTTTCTTTGTTCGTCCGTCAGTTCGGTGATGTTCTTGGCTTTGTAGGACAATTCACCTTTGGTGATCTTCCAACCGCGCTTCATCAATGCTTCACGAACAGCGTCCAGGTCGTCCGCGGAAGTGAAGAACTCATAAGTTCCTTCGTCCGCATAAACCTCATTGGCGCCAGCTTCGATCGCCTCTTCATCTGGATCGAAGGACCCGTCTTTGGTGCCTTCAATCAGACCCACGCGGTCAAACATCCATGCCACGGAACCTGTTTCACCCATGTTGCCTTCGTGAGATTTAAAAGCATGGCGCATGTCCGGAGCTGTTCTGTGTTTGTTGTCGGTTTGGCATTCCACGATAACACCCACACCATGAGGGCCGTAGCCTTCATAAGTCAGCTCTTCGATCACCTTGCCATCGTCCAAAAGACCCGCACCTTTTTTGATCGCGCGTTCAATCGTGTCGTTCGGGCAGGAAACTTTTTTAGCGGCATCAATCGCCATGCGAAGGCGGGCATTGGCATTGGGATCAGGGCCACCAGCTTTTGCAGCAACTGCGATCTCGCGCGCAAGTTTGGTGAATATTTGGCCTTTTTGTTGAGCTTTCTCAACCTTACCGGCGTTTTTCCATGATTTACCCATATGTCTCCTTCTTCGCCTTGGGAAATATATTGCAGCAAATCAGTATATATTTGGCAAGAATGGGAGCGGGATGTAAAAGGGGTTATGTTCAGTTTTTCCATCCCCGATGTCTGGGAAAAAATAGATACGATCGAACAAGCATGTGAGGCGGCTTTTAAATTGAAGCAGCCGTGGACGGATATGCCCGAGGACCCGGCCCGCGACGTTTTGTTGCTGCACCCCAAAGAGCACCCTCCCAAAAAGGGTTTTGCGACCCCCGAGGGACAGGCCCGTATGCTACACGATCTGGCCAGCATTGAACTTCAGGCTATGGAGCTGGGGGTTCGTACCCTGGTGGAGTTTCCGGAAGCGCCCCAAGGCTTTAAAGAGGAGCTTGTCGCCGTCACGGTCAGCGAAGCCCAGCATTTACGCATGTGTCTGGAGGGGATTGAGGCTCTGGGGTACAAGTGGGGGGATTGGCCTGTGCATTCTGCTTTGTGGCGGGCGGTCAGTTCTGAAGACACTTTGTTGGATCGAATTCTGATTGTACATCGTTATCTGGAAGGCAGCGGACTGGACGCGGGGGATACTTTGATCCGCCGCCTGGAAGGAACTGCCGGAAAAGATACCATCCAAAAGATTGTGAAGCAGATCAACTTTGAGGAAATCGGGCATGTGAATTTCGGTTCCGTCTGGTATCGCGAAATCTGCCGGGAAAACAAGATCGACGCGGCGGTGGACTTCAAAGAGCGCATGGCTTCACTGCGTGTGCGTTTACCGAAGCGGGTCGAACCGATCAATCGTGTTCTGCGCACCAAGGCGGGGTTTTCTGAAGAGGAAATCAAATACTTCGAGGATCTACGTCTGGATTTCCTGGCTCGCAAAGCCTAAGAGCTTGTCAGTCTAAATCTTGATAATAGGAAAGAGTGAGGGACGCGAAGCTGTGGAAGTTTTCACGTTCTTCAAACTCGGGCGAAGTGGTGACAAAGCGCCAGATAAAACTCAGGTTGTAATACTGCACACCATAGCCGACCTCTGTTGTGGCTGTCAGCGTTTTGCGGGTGACACTGTGGCTGCCACCCAAGGTGTTTCCATCCAGAAAGATATCCCTGCCGACGACATTTCCTCGGGCCGCAGCAAAGCCATAAACTCTCCAGGGGAGCTGGGTTTTGCTTTCGCGGGGATCTTTAATCATGTCGCCGTCTGAAGCGGAGGGACGGGTGGGGCCGAAGTCATTTGGCAGGTTGATACCCAGGCGGCCAATCACACCCACGTGGCCGGCGATCAGCACATTTCCCAGGGACGCCCCCATGTACGGGATGATATCAAACATGCGTCCGGCATCTTTATCCAGATAATCGACGAAGCGGGTTTTTTGAAAGTACGAAAGTTGCACCGTGGGTTCTGTGTTTAATTGGTTCTTCCAGCCATAGGCGCGGTCCACGTCAATAAGGTCGTGAAAGTTATTCTGAAATTCTTCGCCCAGAGAGTCCGGACCAACAACCCCCAGATCCAGTTCCAGGGTGTGACTGCGGATTTCAGTTTTATAGTTCGCAGTCAAGCCGACATAAAGCCAACCCGCATAGGGACGGTCATCTGTGATCAGTTTTGTTTCCTTGATGTCTTCTGGTGTGTAGATTTTCTGATTAAGCGAAATACCAAAGTTGGTGGTGGAGTTTTTAAACTCCTCCTGAAGCTCTGGTGTCCAGTTGGTTAAAAAAGGCACCCAGGAAGGCACGGTGTCTTCCGCATAAAGGTAGGAGAAACGAAAGCCATTGGTGTAGCCATTGTCCGAGTTCGGTCCTCCCAGGCGGCGCGTATCGTTTTCGATAGAGACGGTAAAGGCCTCTCCTTGATTGGCTTGAAGTTGGGCAGAGGGGGCTAAAGACAGCGGCAGAAGCAGCCCTAAGAATTTAATCCAGGCTTTCATCGTCCTCCAGGAAGCGCCACTGACCCTCGGGCAGTTTCCCCAAACGGATGTTGCCGATGCGCACTCGCTTCAGGCCCGTGACTTTCAGGCCCACCAGTTCACACATGCGGCGAATCTGACGTTTTTTACCCTCTTGCAGAACAAAGCGCAGCTGATCTTCGTTCAGCCATTCCACCTTGGCGGGCTTTAGTTTTTTTCCATCCAGGGAAAGGCCGTAATTTAAAAGTTTTAATTTATCCGGTGGAAGCTTTCCTTCCACACGCACGATGTATTCTTTTTCCAGTTTGGACTCTTCACCAATAATGCGTTTGGCGATACGACCATCCTGCGTGAAAAGCAGCAGCCCTTGTGAATCAATATCCAGGCGCCCGGCCACAGCCAGACCCTTGAAATGTTCTTCTTTTAAACGCATCTTCGAATTGCCAAACTGATTTTGTGGCGTGATCAGCTTGATGGCCGGTTGATAAGGCGGCTCGGGCTGGGCCGAGACATAGCCGACAGGTTTGTTTAAAAGAATCGTCGCCAGTCGCTTTTGCTGCTTTAAAGCCTGAGCTTCCAGAGTGATACTGACATCAGGATCCACCTTGGTTCCCAACTGGCTGATGATTTCGCCATTCACGCGCACCAGACCGCGAGAGATATAGTCATCCGCCTCTCGACGTGAGCAAATCCCGCGTTCAGCCATCAGTTTGGAAAGGCGCACTTTATTGTCGTCACTCATAAGCGGATCTCCGTCCAGATCGTATCCATTTCATAAAGGCGAAGGTAAGAAAGGCTTTCGACTTTGACCTGCTCTTTAAGTTTATTCAGAAAATACAAAGCAATATTTTCGGTGGTTGGGATGGTGTTTTTAAACTCTGGGATCACAAAGTTCAAGTGCTCATGATCCAGTTGGCCGGTGAGTTGGGATAAAATATCCTGTAAATGGCTTTTTTCCTGTTCCCACTGGGTTTCCGCCACTTTAAAGCCCACTTCCAGAGTGTAATTGTGTCCATGCCCATATTGTGTGAAGCAGCGACCAAATTCCGCACGATTGGTTTTGTCATCCCATTGGGGCTGATAATAAAAGTGCGCCGAGCTGAAGGGGCTTTTTAAAGTTAAAATCACAGATTGATTCCGCCATCCACGGCAAGGACCGCTCCGGTGGTCCAGGCGGACTGATCAGATCCCAGGAAGTAGGCGGCTTTGGCGACATCTTCGGGTTGGCCAATGCGGCCCAGTGGCTGCAGGGATTTCATCTTTTCCACGACTTCGTTTTTCTTTTCTACCGGCAGGCCGTGGAAGCTGTGAATGGGTGTGTCCACGATCCCGGGGCAGACGCAGTTGGCGCGGATCTTGTGCGGTCCCCCCTCCGCCGCCAGACTTTGTGTCCAGTTGATCAAAGCCGCTTTCACGGCCGAGTAAGAGGAGGTCGGTCCTTGCGGGCGCAGGCCCAGCGTTGAGGAAATATTCACGATGCTGCCACCACCTTGTTCTTTGAAGTAGGGGAAGAAGGCGCGCACAATGCGCAAAGGTCCCAGCATGTTCACTTCAAACTGTCGTCGCCAGATTTCATCACTGCCTTCTTCAGTGGAGTGAGCCTCATAAACTCCCGCGCTGTTCACGATGCATTCAACGCGGTGGATTTTTGCCCCCAGAACCTCGCCCAGGCGTTTGTTCAAAGCGGCCTCGTCGGCAAGATCGCAGGACACAATCGAAGCCCCGCTACGGCATTTCAAGGCCACGTCCTGAAGGCGTTCCTTATTGCGTCCCATCAGATAGACAAAGTATCCGTTTTTGGAAAATTCGATGGCGGTGGCGGCTCCGATGCCACTGCTGGCTCCGGTGATAAGGGCGGCTTTTTTCAATGTGCTGACTCCCGTTTTTTGAACTGGACTTATGGTAGCAAAGGAGAGGGCCGATGAGAAGTTATGTCCTTGCGCGAAGCGTTTTCTATTGGAATAAAGTTCTTCTTTGTCGGCCTGATGATCTTCGGCGCCTTTCTTATTCAAATCCCTTAAATCTTGTTTTAAGCTCTGAGGCTGTTTTGTTGCCTGTCGTCGAATAAAAAAAAGCCGGGTGGGAAACCCGGCTTCACGGAAGAATTCGAAATAGGAACGGCTTTAAGCCACTTTTTTGGCCGCCGTGTAGTGATAGTACTTCTTGTCGAAGTCCGGCGCCTTGGCGCCCTCTTTGGTGATCAGACCGGCTTTAAACCAGTCAAAGTGCTCAGCGCAGAAACCTGCTTTTTCGGATTTCTTTTTGCAGCCTTCACCGCAGCAGCGAGCGGATTCAAGAGAAACAACATTGTTTGGAATCTGTTTTGAAAAATTTTTGTCAGCCATCGAGTGACCTCCAGATGTAATCTTAAGCTGGTTAATTGTCTTAAGACATAAGACTTATCGGCGAAGGTCTAATGGACTTTAGGAAATATTCTCAGATCTGGAAGATCTCAGTTTGAGACAATAAAAAGATAGCCAAGCAAAGCTTGGCTATCTATGGAATTGGATTGGTAAAGTCAGAGGAATTAGATCAATTTCAGGAAGCGGCCCAGATCCACAGGTTTAGAGAACAAATATCCCTGACCATAGCGAGCCCCCAAAGTTTCCAGAACCAGAGCTTCTTCGTGGTGCTCGATACCTTCAGCGATGACCTCGATATCCATGGCGTGTGCCAAGTGGATGATGGAACTCACCACGGCTTTGGATTTTGGATCGCTTAAAATTTTCATCACAAACGATCGGTCGATTTTCAGGAAGCTGATCGGCATCTGAGTCAGGTATTGCAGACCCGAGAATCCGGTCCCGAAGTCATCAATGGAAATGGCATATCCCAGGCTGCGGCACTGGTTCAGGGCGTCCAGGGCAATGGCTCCATCCATCATGATTCTTTCAGTCATCTCAAGTTTGATATTCTGAGTTTGCAGATCATGCTTTTCTCGTAAATCTTCCAGATTGTTCACAAAGTCAGAATGTGTGAACTGGCGACCGGAGATATTAATACTCATCATGAAATCGTCAGACATCTTCTCTTTTTTATTTAAGCGCAACTGATCCTGAATGGTGCGCAGATCCTTCAGGGCCTGATTGATGATCCAGTGGCCAATCGGGATCACCATGGACGAATTTTCGATGATATCAATGAACAAATTAGGCGACACCAAACCGTGCTGCGGGGAATTCCAGCGCAAAAGAGCTTCACAGCCTGTGATGGTTTTGGTCTTTAGGTTTACGATGGGCTGATAGAACAGTTCAAACTCCCTGTTCTGAAAGGCCTGGAAAATCTGATTTTCAAGTTTGATCTGATCCAAGGCACTTTGGGTGCCATCGGTGCCAGCTCCGGAATTGTCGATTTCAACTTCGGACAGTCGTGCCGGACCGCCCATGTTTTTGCGGCGCAGACGCTTTAGCAGGACTCGCATCAGCAATTGGACAACTTTGTCTGCTGTGGAAACGCGCTCTAAAACCTGCTGTTTGGTGACGATCGCCAGGCGCACGTCCTCCAGCGCCCTCACGGAAGCAGAGCGATTCTGGTTGTCGATCAAAGCCATTTCACCAAAGATTTCGCCTTCACCCAGGATCGTCAGAGGGATTTCCTCTTTGTCCTTGGTCAGATAAATAAGAACCCGACCTTTTTCGATAATATAGGCACAGTCACCCTCATCACCTTCGCTGAATATAATCTGGTCTTTGTGGATATCGACGGACTGAGTTGCTTCATTCATAGATGTTTATCATAGGGTCTTTAGTGCAGGTTCGACAAGTCCAGCTGATTCATTTGATTGATTTTCCAGCCGGTAAATTCCGGCTTTGCCAGCATCGAGAAATGAATTCCACCCAAAGGGATCCACAGGTGCCGCTGCATCAGGAAGTCCATTCCGGCTTGGCACCATTTTTTCTGCTCAGCACTTTTTCGTGCCTGTGCAAGTGAGGACAAAATGCGATCGTATTCAGGGTCCTTGAGGCGGAAGTAATTTTCCGGGCTTTCCGGGGCAAATGTTTCCAGTGCGGCCAGGCAGGTCGGGCGGTCTGGAGAGACTCCTTTGCGGAACAAAGCTGGTGGAGATTTCTGCAGGATCTGCAGATAAACTTTGTTCTCTTTGGCTTCAAGATGGGTTTTAAGCCCCGCATTCTTTATCCACTGATTCTGCATCCATTCCGTGGCCCGCTTGTGATCTTCGCCGCCAAGGCTGGAAAACATGAAAGTATAAGTGCTGTTGGAAAGACCCTTTGTCACTTTCTTCAGGTCAAAATCATAACAGGGGGCTTTTTCCGGGAACCAGGAATCCGGAACGCCCACACAGCCGGGACGCCCTTCAGACGAAAAGATCTTCTGCAGTTCCACGTAGTTTAAAGAATAAATAAAGGCTCTGCGCAGATCCTCTCGATCTTTCAGCTCAGGCCCAAACCCTACATAATCCAGGCGTGTGACCGGAATCCAATGAAAATCCGGGCGCTTCTTATGGCTGGGGATAAACAGAGTTGGTAAGCGGCGCAGGAACTGCAGTTCATTCTTTTCATAAAGCTGCAGGGCCACGGTGTCTTCCTCAATGAACAGAAACTCTACCTGAGGGCGTGAAGCATGACCTCCGTGATAGCTGTTGTTGGGGAGAAGAATGATCTTTTGTCCTTTTTTCCATTCTGCCAGTTTGTAGGGACCGGAGTATGCGGAAAGATCGCTCTTGGTCGGTGCCAGAAGGAAGCTTGCCAGATTGTACTCGAAATCCGGATCGGCTTCCTGGAATTCAAAGCGCAAAGTGAGGGCGTCAGGGGTCGTGATCCCCAAAGAAGTCATTTTGGCTTTACCGAGGTAAATGTCCCGGGCATTTTTAATTTTAAAAAGTAAATCCGCACGGGGAGCCGCCGTTTTTGAATCCAGAATCTTTTTGTAAGTGCGCAGGAAGTCCTCGGCAGTCAAAGTCGAGTTGTCGCTCCATCGCAGATCCTTCTTCAGTTTACAGGTCAGAACCTGTTTTTTGTCGCGGGAGCATGAACTGCCAAGGTCTGGAACCAGTCCGGCCTTGTCATCAAAAGTGAAAACATTGCGATAAAGATTTCCCAATAAGTAGCTGGACGCTGAAGTTTTTTGTTTGTTCGGGTCCAGGCTGCCGGGCTCTGTCGCCAAGTGCAGGCGGAAGACTTTGTCAGAGGCAAAGGTCATCGAAGGGAATGCCAGAAGAAGTGCAAGGATGATTTTCATGTTTTTGATCTTAGCGTAGCGGGGCTGTGAATTGAAGCGGGAAAACGTCCTGATAAGGGGCTTTTTGTTGCAAACTTCTTGCCGCAGAAAAGTCCCTCTGCTCAGAATAAAGTTCTTAAGAGGGGTTATGTTAAAGCTTATTCTAGTGCTGACGTTGTTATTGTCATTGACGTCCTGTCGTTCTGCCTCGGTAAAGCCTGAAAATCAGGAAGCTCCCCGTATGGAAGGTTCCATTCCCAGTGGGGGCCGCTGGGCGGAGGGCAGAGGTGTTTCGGGTTGGAATGTCTTTGTGGAGCTGGAAAACAAGTCCCAAGAACTGACGCAAAAGAATCTTCTGTTAGAACTTAAAAAAGAGACCGAAAGCCAGTTGCAGGCGTTGGGATTTAAACTGGTTCCCGGCAAAGTTGACGCCCATGTTTTCATTCGCATGAGCTATTCCGAGGTCAGTTTTGCGACTGCATTTCCGTTTGAAAACGTCGGCCCACTCCCGCCAGAAACAGAAAAAGGGGATGCTCCCGCGGAGCAAATCCCGACCTCCTCGCAAAGAAGTGTGCAGGTTCTCATGGATGGAAAGTTTTATTCACTACGCTCAGAGCAGAATGAAAAAGTTGGCGATTACTACCTGACAGTTTATGCGCAGAATTATGGTGAGCGGCCACAGGATATTTATTGGATGCGCCAGCGTGGATTGGTCGGATCAGAGGCTCTTCGCAAGGCTATTGAAGAGTCCACCAAGGCATGGATCACAGGTCTGGAGACCCTCAAGAGCCGCGTGCAGGAGCATAAACAAGCCGGTCCCCCCGGGTGCCTTCCCAGGCTGGGCTTTGCCGTCGAACCGGTTTCGATAAATGGGCAGTTGAAGTACCAGGTCACCACTGTTGATAAGAAATCGCCGGCGCAGAGGGCGGGAATGCGAGTTGGGGACTTCGTGCTGGAAGTGGACTCGCACTCTTACGGTGAGTTTTCAAAAAAACCTGAATTTAATAAAGCAGCCTACAAAGACTTAAAGAAAGTGCCTTTAAAACTTTTGCGCGGAAAAAGCGAAATTGTGACCCAGATTCAGGCGCAAATGGTTTGTCAATAACCTAGGGAACCCATGGCAGTGGCAGGCGCAACAAAGTGTTGATTTGCGCTGTTGCCAAAGAGGCAGAGCCTTCAACGGTCAGTGAGACGGGGCTGTTGTTGGCATGCCCGACGACCCGAATGATGTCGCTTTCTTTGGTGATGACCAGTTTGACCGGGGTGCCTCGGGCGAATCCCTTGATTGTCTGCCCTTCAGGGGTGACAGAGAGGCTCAGAGACATCCGCTGCCCATAGGCGTATCCCGAAATCACACTTCCGTTTTCGGATTTAAGAATTTCCAACGACAGCGGTTGTCCGTCTGCGTGACCGGAAAGTTTGGTGATGGTCTGATCCTCTTGCAGACTGAGTGAAATCGGCCGGTTGTTGGCGTGACCGGAAACGCTGGCGGCTTGCGATGAAAGGGCGATCATTAACAAGGCGGGAGCGAAAATCAGAAACTTCATAAACCATCTCCTGGAACATAATTTTTGTGCGATTCTAGGCTGGTGGTTTAAGCTTTTGCAAATTTGAATTTGGTAAGACAATCAGAGATGTTTTTAAGGTTGCAGCCTTGCAACAAAAAATAAAAAAAAGCTGGGAGGTTTTGCCTCGCCAGCTTTTTTCGGAACCTGATAGAGATAAAAACTATTTATCCAATTCCATTTTTGCAATCGTTTGCAATTGCATGTTTGTTGTTCCTTCGTAGATCTGACCGATCTTAGCGTCACGCCAGAATTTCTCAACCGGATATTCTTTTGTGAAGCCGTTACCGCCGAACAAGTCGATGGCTTTGGAAGTGATTTTCTCTGCCGCGCGGGAAGAGTAAAGCTTCGCCATTGCTGCTGCCTCGATGAAGTCCTGGCCCGCGTCTTTCAAACGAGCGGCATTGTAAACCATCAAACGAGCTGCTTCCAGCTCCGTGCGCATTTCTGCCAACTGGAACTGAACACCTTGGAAGTGAGCAATCGGCTTACCGAACTGCTCGCGGCCCTTAACGTAACCCAAAGCCGCTTCGTAGGCACCTTGAGCGATACCGATCATTTGCGCACCGATACCGATACGGCCTTCGTTCAGTGTTTCAATCGCGATCTTGTAGCCTTTGCCGACTTCGCCCAAAACGTTTTCTTTTGGAACTTCGCAGTTTTCGAACAACAATTCGCAAGTGGAAGAAGCGCGGATACCCAACTTGTCTTCTTTTTTGCCTACGGTGAAGCCTTTGAAGCCGCGCTCAACGATGAACGCCGTGATGCCTTTGTAGCCCTTTTCTGGAGCCATGTTCGCGAACACGATAAAGATATTGGCCTCGTTACCGTTGGTGATCCACAATTTGGAACCATTCAGGACCCATTTGTCACCTTTGTCTTCGGCTTTCAATTTCAAGGCGAAGGCGTCAGAGCCGGAAGAGGATTCAGACAGGGCATAAGCGCCCACGGATTTGGTCGCCATTTGGCTAAGGTATTTTTCTTTCTGAGCCTCAGTGCCCCATTTCAGGAAGGCATTGGTTGTCAGAGTGTTTTGTACGTCCACAAGAACGGAAACAGAACCGTCGACGCGACCGATTTCTTCAACCGCCAGGCAGGCCATGAAGAAGGTGGAACCAGCGCCGCCCCATTTTTCAGGAGTCTCGATACCCATCAAACCCATTTCGAAAAGTTTCGTCAGGATTTCTGGGTTCATGGCCGCTTTTTCGTCCATGTGAGTGACGTGAGGTTTGATTTCAGATTCCGCGAAAGATCTTACCGCATCACGGAAAGCCACTTCGTCTTCAGAAAGTGTCGTAAGAGCGGGGCGAGCATTTAGAACATCAGACATTGAATTTCCCTTCGATCGAAAGCCACTGCCTTGGGGCCCTACCTCAGGCTGCCCCTTCGGACAGTCCTCGCGGACGTGGTCCCGTTGGGACCTACTGCTGTGGAACTTGGGTCAGTCAGACTGAGGTAGGGCCCCAAGGCAGTGGCTTTAGTTCTTGTTAAAACGTGTATGAAAAGCGGGGATGACCGTATCTGTTTTGGGGGATGATTTCAAGATTTTGAGAGGACAAGAGGGATAATTTTAACGAGCTGTGTTAGACTGATTGCACTTTAAATGTGCAACTGTTTCGCTACACTAGACAAGGGTCTAGGTGTGTTTTAGCGTGAGGGTCTATGGATTTGATGGAAATTGGTGCCAAGATCGGCGTTTACTTTATTCCTTTCCTCTTTGCGTTGTGCTTCCACGAGTTTGCACACGGATGGGTGGCGCGTCTGCGTGGTGATAACACGGCTGAACAAATGGGTCGTCTGACGATGAATCCTTTGGCGCATATGGACATGATCGGAACCTTTATCCTGCCTTTGGCGGCGATCATCTTCTCTTCGCCGATCTTCTTTGGGTGGGCAAAGCCGGTGCCGGTGAATTCCCGCAATCTGAAGAACCCCCGGGTGGATATGTTCTGGATCGCTTTGGCGGGACCACTGTCTAACATCCTGTTGGCGTGTGTGGGGGCTTTTGTCATCGCATTGGTCGCGAAGTACTACTCGTTCGGCATGTATGCCAAAGGGGCGGTGACCATCCTGCAGACGTTTATTGTGACTAATATGTTCCTGGCTTTCTTCAACCTGTTGCCGGTGCATCCTTTGGATGGTGGCAAGGTGCTGGCGCGTTTCCTGCCAGCCAGTTTGAATTATAAGCTGGAGCAAAACGAGCACATCACCAGCATGGTGCTGATGGTGCTGGTTTTAACGGGTGTCCTGCGCTTTTTGGTGGGCCCGGTTATTTGGAGCTCTGAGCGCCTGATCGGTCTTGCGATGGGCGGAGTGGGTATCTAAAAAGTTGTTGAATTAACACAAGCGGCTTGATTGAATTGTCGCCGCTTGGCTTGTGGAACGAATGCAGAACGTTCTCAAAATGAAATTGGTAGAGGGGACCATCTTTCATGAGTATTACAGTACAGTTGCCTAAATTCGAGGGACCTCTAGGGCTGCTTCTTTACCTTATCCGTAAAGAGGAAATGGACATCATGGACATCAAAGTCCATGAGATCACCAAGCAATACCTTGATTACATCAAATTGATGAAAGAACTGGATTTGGAAGTGGCAGGCGAGTTCGTGGCGATGGCTGCGACCCTGATTCAGATCAAGTCCCGCATGCTTTTGCCTCAGTATGATGAAAACGGCGAAATTGTTGAAACCGAAGACCCACGTAAAGAGCTGGTGCAAAAGCTTCTTGAGTATCAAAAGTACCAGGAGGCCGCGAAGCTTCTTTATGAGCGCCCGTTGGTGGGTCGTGACGTGTGGCTGCGCGGTATGCGTGAATCCCTGGATGAAAAGGAAGAAGAAATTGTCCTGGAGGACAACGCCTTGTTCTCTTTGATCGCCAGCTACCGCAAAATGCTTCGTTCCGTGAAAAAGAAAGTGCACCAGGTGGCGGCGAAAGCTCAGTCCATCTCCAGCCGTGTTCTGGAAATCAAAGACCGTCTGATCGTGGGTCAGAAGACCACATTGATGGAGCTTGTGACGGCGACAGAAGATCGCGCTCGTCAGGCTTTGATCACGTTCCTGTCTTTGTTGGAGTTGGGTAAAATGGGCTTTGTCGGTCTTTATCAGTCCGAGGCCTATTCTGACATCTGGGTGGATACGAAAAAGCCGATTGAAACAGACGTCCTGAGCCGTGTGGAAGAATACGACTCCATGGGTGCTGATCAGGTGGCGGCCAAAATGATGGAAGATTCAAAGAAAATCGAAGCTGACGAAGAGTTTATCCTGACAGATGCCGAAGATCTGCTGGAAGAAAACAGTCAGATCCAAATGGAATTGGGTGCTGGTCTTGCAGAAGGCACAGAGCTGGTTGAAGGCGCTGGTGCTGACGATATCGCCACGGACGACGAAATCTTGGCTGCAGAAAATGAATTATTTAAAGATGACGTGACGGAAGTGTAAGAGGGGACCATGTCTGAAGAAAAAGACGAATTGTTGAATGATGAAGTAAATCACTCCGAAGATTCTGAAATGGTGGATGCTGAAGCCGAGGAAATGTCCGACGCTGAGGACTCCTCTGATGAACTTTCTGCCGGAGACGTGGATACCGAAGCCTCTTTGTTCCTGCAAGAGGAAGAAGAAACTGAAGGTTTCCTTCCTGAAGTCAGTGAAGACGAAGTCGCTGAAATGGAAGCGGCTTCTGATGACGAAGTTTCCGTGGATGGCACTGAGCTTGACGGCTTTGATTCCGCTGAAATTGAAGAAGTCGAGTTCGTTGAAGAAGAGCGCCTGGAAAGCATCGTGGAAAGCGTTCTGTTTGCGTCTGATCGTCCGGTCAGTCTGGCGTCCTTAAAATTGCTTTTCAAGGGTACCAACATCCGCGGAGACAAAATCCGCCGCGCCCTGGATCAACTGGCGGTGGAATACGCCGGCGGCCGTCGTGGGGTGACTTTGGAAGAAGTTCCGGGTGGTTACCAGCTGCGCACTAAAATCGACAATATGGAATTCCTGAAGCGCACTTTGAAAGCTCGTCAATTCAAGCTTTCGGGGCCGGCTTTGGAAGTTCTTTCTATCGTGGCTTACAAGCAGCCAACAGTTAAAGCAGAAGTTGATGAAATCCGTGGCGTTGAGTCCGGACACTTGCTGCGCGCTTTGATGGAAAAAAATCTGGTTTGCTTTGAAGGTAAATCCGAATTGCCGGGTCGTCCTATGCAATACGGAACTACTAAGAAGTTCCTTGAAATCTTCGGCCTAAGAAGCTTGAAAGAGCTTCCGACTTTGTCTCAGATCGACGAGTTGCTGCCTGAAGGTATCGACGAACAGCAGGCTGAAGAAAAACCAACTTTGGCAATGATCACGGATTCCATGTCCGAGACCTTTGTCGGTTCTTATTCTCAAGGGGAAGAAGAATTGATGAAGATTCAAGAACAACTTGAAGATATTGCGACAACCAGCAACTTCTTCGAGGAAGAAAAACGCCGTCAGGCGGAAAAACGTGATCAGGAACGTGCGCAAAACATCCGTGATGCTTTGGCATTCGGAGAACCTGTGTCCACTCGTGATCAAAACTGGCTGACGAAGTACGACGAGGCTTTGGCAGCAGGTACGACTCTGGTAGCTTTGGCTGCCGAAAAGAAGGCCGCGGCATTCACCAAGAAACCGAAAGCTTCGATGGAAGACGGTGAAGGTGGCGAAGAGGTCTCTGCAGAAGGATCTGAAGAGACAGCTATGGAGGCTCTTGAAGAAGGTATGGAATCCACCGGTGAGGATGATTCCGACCTGGAAGAGGCTGTCGTAGCATTTGATAATGATGAAGATCAGGATGAGGCTTCAGACGACCAATTGTTCGCTGACTCTGATGACGAATCTTCTGACGAAGACGAGGAGTTGCCTTTCTTAGGTGAGGCGGACGATATTGATGAAGAAGGTGAAGCTTCTGTTTAAAGCTCTTTTGAGCTTGTGGATTGTCTATAATATCTTTGTGATGTTGGTCATGCCCAATGTAGGAGCCTACTTTGGGCGGGTCACCGCGAATGTGGTGACCCCTTATGCCAACACCGTCGGTTTGAACGCGGGCTGGAACTTCTTTTCTCCGGAACCCGCGCACCCGATGTATCTCAAATACACCGTTTATTACCCTGAATCTGAAAACCTGGAAGGCGAGACTTCTCAGGAAGAGCGTGAACCTGTCGAGGGTTTTTTCCCTATTCAAAACGACAAACGCAATATTCCCAATATCACCCACAAGCGTGAGTGGGCTTTGATGCGCTATATGGTTTTGGATGCGAAAAGACTGCGCCTTTTGATGGGGCCTTGGCTGTGCCGTCAGTACCCGGGCGCAGCTTCTATTGATATGGAACATGTGATCGAGACCATTCCGTTCTTGGATCAGGCCGTTCGTTTTCAGGATGAAAGTGTGAAGGATCTCTCCAAAGAAGTGCAGTCCGTGCGTGAGTCCGTGTCCTGCCAGGGCGGGATGGACGAGGAGAGCTTATGATCAAAAAACTCTGGGCTCAGTGGGATCAGTTCTGGTTTGCCCCGCAAAATCTGCTGGGATTGGCCTATATGCGGGTCATGCTGTGCGGAACCCTGCTTTATATGAATATCACGCGGTTCTACAATCTGGAGTTTTACACGGACTCCAGTTGGATTCCCCGCGTTCGCGCTTTGGAAGTGATGCCAGAGTTAGGGCGTCCGCTGTTCATGTGGATGTTCTGGCCAGACTCCATGAACTTTGCCATGAACTTGGTGCTGGTGATTTGCCTGGCTTTGTTGACCTTGGGCATCGGTGGCCGTTGGTTGATGTGGATCACCTGGATCATCAATGCAGGCTTCCTGCAAAGAAACTACGCGGTGAATTTTGGTGCGGATATCATCGGGGCGCTGTTCCTGTTCTATATGTCTTTCACGCAGTCCTGCGAACGGTTGAGTATTAAGAACGTGATTTTGCAGAAAACCCAATTCCGGCAGTCGGATGTGCTGAGTTCTGCGATGATCCGCATGATGCAGGTTCAGATCAGCGTAATTTATGCTTACACGGGCTGGGAAAAACTCAAAGGTGGCAGTTGGTGGGACGGCACCGCTTTATGGAGTGTGCTCGCCAATCCGCAAATGACCACGATGGATTTCTCATTCCTGCGGCACTTCCCTTGGGTTATTCCTGTCATTGGTTATGTGACCATCTTGTTTGAAATCTATTTCCCGGCGATGGTGGTCTGGCACCGCACCCGTTACTTGTGTCTGTTGGTGGGTTTGTCCTTCCATGCGGGCATTGGGATCTTTATGGGGCTGATGCCATTTGCGACAGTCATGGTTTCAACCTACTTCCTGTTTCTGGATCCACAACTGCTGGAAAAAGGTACCTGCTCACTTTTGCAGAAGCTGCGCATTAAAAGCCGAACGCCGGGCACCTAGAATCGTGTTTTCGAATTAAATGCTAAAAGGAAAATGCATGACTTGTCGCTTCTGCAAAAGTGAGCAGGTACCTTTTAGTCTCATTTTAGGACGGGTAAATTAGAAAAAATTGCTGGAGACTGTCTCTATGTGAGATAGGGGTTATGCCAATGGTTTAGTTTGCCGATGAAGATAGGTATCCTTTTTGAGTGGGGGATTTATGAGATCTTCAGTGCGGTATTTAGCAGGACTTTCGGGTCTTTGTCTGCTCGTGACGGCTTGTCAGCCGATCCAGGGGGATTCTCTATTAACAGACCGAAAAGACGACTCCAGCGCTCACACCGTCAATAAAGAACCCAAGTCTGAAGAACTGATGCTGCAGATGTATAATCCCAATATTAACATGACCAGCACGGACACCAAGGCCGAAGTCACAGGTGAATGTTACGTGTCCACCTATCCCTCACACTCCATCATAGTTCTAAATGGCAGTACGCCATTGCCGGTGACAGATCTGAATTCGAACACGCCACTGAATTCTGGCTACGGGACCTGTCGCAATGGAAGATTCAACATTCTGGTCAATATCACGTCACTGGCCTCTCCGGCCGTTCACGCTTTGCGACTTTATTTGCAGGCCCGCGATGCGGACGGGAACGTGGTTATTAATGAGGCCCGTGGAGCCCCACAATTCAATCTTAGCAAGTAATAGAATCTTATCAGTGAAAGAACAGACAACGACTTTAATGAAACCCTAAAGGGTGAAGTTAAAGTCGTTTTTTAGTTTAAGAGGGGCTTCCTGATCCTTGGATTCAAGAATCAGAGTGTCTTTTAACTGCAGGTCGCGGATAAAATCGGCGCGACGGTGTAACGGTATCTCTGTGGCTGTCACATTGGAGAAAGTCGAATTAAACGGAGTCTTCAACAGACTTTTTTCCTGATGCTCTGTGGAGGTCAAGGTTTCGAGAATTTCCAAAGCCAGTTCTTTTTGTGTGGAGTTGACCGGAATGGCGGCTCCCCAGATCAAAAGCGCACTCAAGTAGGGATGGGAGCTTTCTTTGAACTCACGATTCAAAGGAGTTTCGACAGCTCCTTCATCACTGGTTTTTGAAAGTTGATCGAGCTGTAAAGTCAGGATTCTTTTTTGTGAAACCTGATCCCAGAGTCCCTGCTCCTTCCAGACCTGGAAATGTTTTAACAACAAATCCTCGTCCGCCAGCAAGAAAAGAAAACTTTCCTTTTTGTTTTTCAGGAAGTCCAGGAATGTTTCGTCCAGCGGCGTATCGATGCCGGTTTTGATCCAGTAAAAAGGCAAAAAGTAAAAATCTTCAGGCTTTTTACTTTTCACAAAATCCGAAGCCACTCGCTGTAAAAGCTCACCACGATTTCCTGCCGTATTGGCCAGAAGGTTCTGATGTGCCAGGGTGTTGGCCCAGTAAGAAGGCAGGAAAATCAAATCAGCAGAAGGGCTGGCCACCACATTCGCCAGCATGGATTCCCAGTCGCGAGTGACAGTCACTGAGAAGCGAACATGCAGTTCCTCTTCCAATTCCTGGCGCAGACTTTCGGGAAAAAGAATTTCATCAGTGGTCAAAACCTGAACTTTAATTGGACTGACAAAATAGGATCTAGAAATGCCTTGGGGCAGGACTCCGTGTAGAAATCCCACCCCCATGCAGATTAGAAAAAATAAGATCCAAAGAATGTTGCTTTTCAAAAATGTTCCTTAAAGCAGTCCAGCTTGCGCACCTGCCGGTGCTCCAGCCTCCTCGGCGGAGCCGAAGTCCAGCCTCCTCGGCGGAGCCGGAGTCCAGCTTCCTCGGCGGAGTCGGTCACGACAGAGCCGCTTAGAACGCTTCGTCGAAGGCAACGGCGCCGGATACGCCTGTTTGGTAGGCGGAAACGCGTCTTTCGAAGAAGTTGGCTAGTTCTTGCATGTCCTGAAGTTCCATGAAGATGAACGGATTTTTCACGTTGTAGCGTGGAGCAATGTTCAAGCTTTCAAGGCGTTGATCAGCGCAGTACTCAAGATATTGTCTCATGTCTTTCGCAGACAATCCTGCAACACCCAGGTTTAGTACGTCGTGAGCAAATTCCATCTCGCACTCGATGGCGTCTTCAAGCATTTGCACAACCATGTCTTCCATTTGCTGGTTGAACAATTCTGGTTCTTCTTTGCGAGCTGTTTTAACAACTTCGATCGCAAAAGCCATGTGCATGGACTCATCACGGAAGACCCAGTTGGTACCAGACGCCAAACCGGCCAAAAGACCTTTGGAGCGCAGGAAGTAAACGTAAGCAAACGCTGCATAGAAGAACAAACCTTCCACGCAAGTTGCGAAGCAGATCAGGTTCATCAGGAAGCGGCGACGATCTTCGATCGTGTTTAGCTCATTCAGCTCGTTGATGGAATCAATCCATTTGTAGCAGAAGTCCGCTTTCTTTTTGATGGACGGGATGTTTTCAACAGCGGCGAAAGCCTCAGCGCGTTCATCTGGATTTGGAATGTAGTTGTCCAAAAGTGTCAGATAGAACTGAACGTGCAAGGCTTCTTCATAAAGCTGACGGGACAAGTACATGCGACCCTCTGGAGAGTTCACGTGCTTGTAAAGGTTCAATACCAGGTTGTTCCCCACGATAGAGTCACCCGTTGCGAAGAAAGCCACCAAACGACGGATCAGATGTTTTTCTGATTCGGTCATTTTAGAGTGCAAGTCCACAAGGTCTGTAGAGAAATCAACTTCATCTACAGTCCAGGTGTTTTTGATCCCGTTTTTGTACATTTCGTAGAAAACAGGGTATTTCATTGGGCGCAAAGTCAGATTAAAGCCAGGATCTAGAATCATAAAAATCTCCAAAAAGTACTACACGCTTAAAGCGCTGGTTCAGCTGCTGGGGCTTTGCCTCAGTCAGCACTCCGCGGCTACCGCCGCCAGTTCAGCTGCTGGGGTTTTACCCCAGTCAGCACTCCGCAGCTAATGCTGCTGGTTCAGAGGTCCGCGGGTGCGGACCTCTCTCCGCGGGTGAGCCGCGACTACTGACAAGCTTCGCAGGCTTCTGGATTTTCCAGGGAGCATGCGATCACTTCTGCGTCAGAGTAAGACTTCTTAGTTTCTTGAGCAGGAGCTGCATCCATCATGCTTTCAGAAGCATTTGGATTTGCAGAGTTGCTGGAAGCTTTCACTGTCGTTTTTGCGATTTTGGTCGCAGGACGAGAGCGAAGGTAATAAGTCGTCTTCACACCTTTTTTCCATGCATACATGTACATGGAGGAAAGTTTTCCGATGGTCGGGCTTTCCTGGAACAAGTTCAAGGATTGAGCCTGGTCGATGTAAGCGCCACGATCGGCAGCCATATCAACCAAAGACTTCATCGGGATTTCCCAAACAGTGCGGTACAATTCCTTGATTTGTGGAGGAATCATCGCCACGTCCTGAATGGAGCCGTCTTGCAACTTGATTTCGTTGCGAACGTCTTCGTTCCAGATGCCCATCGCTTTCAAGTCACTCACAAGGTACTTGTTGATCTGCATGAACTCTCCGGAAAGAGTCTCACGTTTGAACAAGTTGGAAACCTGTGGTTCGATCGCTTCGTAGCAACCCACGATAGACGCGATTGTTGCAGTTGGCGCAATCGCAATCATCAAAGAGTTTCTCAAGCCGTGCTTCTTGATTTTCTCTTTCAACTTCTCAAAACGTTCTGGTTGAGAAGGTGTCACACCCCAAAGGTCGTATTGCAACAAGCCTTTAGCGGCTTTGGTCTGCTCAAAAGCACCGTGAGGACCATGTTTTTCAGACAATTCGCAGGAAGTGACCAGCGCATTGTAGTAGATCTCTTCCTGAATTTTTGCAGAAAGATCACGGGCGGCAGCAGAATCGAACGGAAGTTTCATCAGGAAGAATGCATCCTGAAGACCCATCACGCCCAAGCCCACAGGACGCCATTTGTGGTTGGAGTCCTGAGCCGTCTGAATAGGGTAGAAGTTGATGTCAACTACGCGGTCCAGGTATTTCACAGCCGTGCGAACAGAACGAGCCAGTTTTTCGAAGTTGAACTGACCGTTTTCCACGTGGCGAGCCAGGTTCACAGAACCCAGGTTGCACACCGCAGTTTCTTTGTCAGAGGTCACTTCAAGGATCTCTGTGCACAGGTTGGAAAGGTGGATCACATTTCCAGCTTCGCCAGTCTGGTTGGCTTTCAGATTCGCGTGGTCTTTGAAAGTCATCCAGCCGTTACCAGTCTGAGCCAATGTTTTCATCATACGGCTGTAAAGGTCGCGAGCTTTGATTTGTTTGATGTAAAGTTTCTTTTCTTCCGCTTCTGCGTAAGCCTTTTCAAACTCTTCACCGTAAGTGTCCACGAAATGAGGAACCACTTTCGGGTCGAACAAAGACCACATCGCATCAGCTTCAACGCGCTTCATGAACAAGTCTGGAACCCAGTTTGCCAAGTTCAGGTTGTGCGCACGTTTTGCTTCGTCACCCGTGTTGTCGCGAAGTTCAAGGAACTCCTCGATGTCACCGTGCCAAGTTTCAAGATAAACGCAGGCTGCCCCTTTACGTTTACCACCCTGATTGACCGCCGCAACGGAGGAATCCATTGTTTTCAGCCAAGGGATGATACCGTTAGAGTGACCGTTTGTTCCTTTGATCAAAGAACCACGGGAACGAACGCGGGAGTAAGCCACACCGATACCGCCGGCGAATTTGGACAGAAGGGCGATGTCCGTGTATTTTTGGTAGATGGCAGACAAGTCATCGCTTGGAGAATCCAAAAGATAACAAGAAGACATCTGTGGACGCATAGTTCCGGAGTTGAACAAAGTCGGGGTGGACGGCATGTAATCGTGAGAGGAAATCAAACGATAGAATTCGATGGCTTCTTCCACAGATTGAGCCAGACCGCAGGCAACACGCATGAAGAAGTATTGAGGAGTCTCAAACACCTGACGAGTTGTTGGGTTTTTCAATAGATAACGATCGTAAACAGTTCTTAGACCAAAGTATTCGAAACGGTCTGTTCTGTAAGGTTCAATCGCCGCGCAAAGAGCTGCTTTGTTGGCTTCAACGAATTTGAAAGTGCTCTCAGCCAGAAGACCTGCCTGGAAGCCAAAGCTTACAGAGTCTGCGAAAGATTGAATCTTCTGAGAACGAACTTCTTCGTCAATATAAGTGGAAAGAAGGCGAGCTGCCAGACGGGAATACTCTGGATCTTCACCGATCAGCAAAGAAGCTGTCTGGATACAAAGATTATCAAGCTCTTTTGTAGAGGCGCCGTCATAAAGACCGCTGATGGCCTTAGTGGCAACACGCAAAGGATCTACCTGAGTCAACCCCTGGCAGTTCTTGGTTACGCGCTCAACGATTTTCGTTACGTCCACTGGCTCCAGTGTGCCATCGCGCTTTTTAACTCTCATGATGTGAGCTGTTGTTTCCAACATGGCTGTATCCCCTCTGCCCAGTTCCGTTTGGGCAAAAAAATCCCGCCCCAAAATCTTCACCCCTCGTAAAGACTTAGGTCTGGTTAGTGCATATATAAAGTTGTGTGGTAATTTAGTGAGAACGAAGTTGCTAATCCTTAGCTGTTTCCCTTAAATCCCCCTTAGCTGCCTTTCGGCTTGCCACTAGATCTAGTGGTCTCTAATTGGTGACATATCCATATGCCGGGTATCCATCTCAATTCCGATCTTGTAATTCTTTCGGGAAGGTTTCAAGCACATTTTTAAAAATAACGCCGATTTTTCTGTGACGTTGCCCATCAAATAAGCAGAAAAACACTTCCCCTTGACTCGATCTGTCTGCACTCAAAACTAGCAAGAGGATGTAATTCTACGTCGTAAAACTTTGGTCGAGGTTTAAAACCCATGTTTTGGGCCAATAAAGCTGAAATTTACCTGTACTGATCTTACAGAATCTTAAATTGCGCGGAAACTAAGCATGGACTGCGTCTGATCTTTGCGATTTTTCGAACAAACGCTTTTGCAAAAGGATTTCGGATTCGTTCGCCGGCTGGAAATTCTGAGACTGATAAGCACCGTGAGCGCGAAGGACGTCAATGATGTGCTGATGAGTGCCCATCTTGTTCTTCGTCCAATCAGGCGCGACCAGTTCATCCCAACGAGAAGAATAAGCCGCCAGACGGTGCAATGCCAAACGTGGGGAAAGGTGCTGCAGGAACAGTTCCACACGGCGAGTGTAGGTGTCCTTGTCGATCGGACTGAACTCGCCCTTGCGGTACATCTCCTCCAGGGGAGTGTTTTTTAGAACGTGCAGGTTGTGCAGCTTCACGTTTGTGATCGGCAGATCGTTGCAGATCTTTGCAGTCTCAATAATCTTTTCGTCGGTCTCTGTCGGGCTTCCGAAGATCAAGTGAATTCCCAGATCCACTTTCGTGCTTTCTGCAATCTTATGAATGGCGGCAATAGAATCTTCCGCAGAATGCCCGCGGCGCATGAATTCCAGTTGGTCGTTGAAGAAGCTCTGTACACCCAGTTCCACCGCCACAAAGGATTTTTCGTGATACTCCTGCCATAAATCCAAAACTGATTTGGAAAGACAGTCCGGGCGGGTGCCCACAGTGAAACCCTTCACCCAAGGGTATGACAGTGCCACATCAAAATTATGACGAAGGGCCGAGACTTTGGTGAAAGTGTTTGTGTAAGCCTGGAAATAGATCAGGAACGCTTTGGCGTTATATTTTCTGCTGATATGGCCATGGTATTTTTCGATTTGCTCACGAAGCTCCATTGAAAGGCTTTCGGCATTCGCGGCAGAGCCCCAGACGTCACAAAAGACGCAGGTTTGCATGCCCTTTAAGCCCCGTCGGTTCGGACAGTCGTCCACGACGGACACCGGCACCTTATAAACCTTTTCTCCAAAGAGTTTATTGTAGTGCTCACTGATAGTATGATAGGGAAGCCCTAACCAGCCTTTTTCCATAGGCACTTGTACAGTTTTCTTCTGCGGGAAGTCAATCAAATGAAGTCATGGGTCGATATTGGGTTTGAAATTGAAATAACGGGTGACGCAAGCCCGAGTTTGCGTCTGCTTCAGTCTGTGGATGCCAGTAAGGACCGGGGTGAATCCATGCACCACTCTGGCGGCGCTTGTGCAGAAACTCTGATGATCTATGGCGAGCCCATCGCACAGGTCGTGCGAAAGATTTCAAATCCTCACTTTTTGATTGTCGGTTTGGGTTTGGGATACATTGAATTGGTCATCGCCCGGGAAGCTCTTTTGGCGGGAAAAGAACCCGAGGATATCGGGTTGATCACCAGTTATGAAAGCGTGCCGGAGCTGCGCGAGTTTTTTTATCAGTGGCTTCATGATCAGGACCAGAGTCTTCATCCAGAAGTCAGGGCAACCTACGATCGGGTGCTGGAACATGTGATTCGCGAAACTGAACTATCGCCCGGAAAGCTTAAGTTTTTCTTGAAGAAACATTTTAAAAACCTTTCGGACATCCAGACCTCCTTGAATGCCGATGTTATTCTGCCATCAAAATACCACTGCATTCTTTATGATGCTTTTAGTTCGAAGACGTCTCCGCATTTGTGGGAAGAAGAGTTTTTGAATTACATCCTGAAAACAGGGACTTTTGAGCGATGTGTGGTTTCAACCTATGCCTGCAAGGGGACTTTAAAAAGAGCCCTTAAACAGCAGAATTTTGAAGTGATTCTGCGGGAAGGTTTCCAAGGTAAACGCAATTCCACGTTGGGCTTGAGAAACCTCTAAAATTTGTAACGATAGGAACGGGGAAACCCCTTGCTAAAAGTCATCAATAAATCTTTACTTAATTATGTCCTTACTTCGGAACGTGACGACACTTTTTATTTTTTGTCCTGTCGTGGCTTTGGCAAAACCCATCGTCTTGGCCACTTTTGCAATTCCTTTGATGGTGGAAAATCCTGACAAAGGGTTGTTCATTTCTCTCACTCGCGAAATCGCCAAACGCAACAACCGGACCGTCGACATCCTGGTTCTTCCCACCGGAAAAACCCTGTTGGCGTTCAGTAATGCGAAAGTGGATGGATTTTTTCCGGCTTTGGATGTGTATGTGCCCAAAGCTTCGGCTAAATCCACGC
Source organism: Bdellovibrio sp. HAGR004 (assembly GCF_055397015.1). Classification (NCBI taxonomy): domain Bacteria; kingdom Pseudomonadati; phylum Bdellovibrionota; class Bdellovibrionia; order Bdellovibrionales; family Pseudobdellovibrionaceae; genus Bdellovibrio; species Bdellovibrio sp. HAGR004. The sequence goes on from NZ_AP029176.1 coordinate 1,883,925, forward strand.
CGTTTTATCGCAAGGTGGACTATGCCTTCTTTCGCAAGGTGTCCCCTCTGCGCAGCATGAAGGATTTAGAGGGGAAAAAGGTCGGTCTGACGTTCCGCTATCCCTATGGAAAAGAATTGATCGCCAATAAGAAAATCAAATTTGAATATGCGGCGGATGATATCCAGAATATGCGCAAACTGGGGCAGGGGCAGATTGATGCTTTTGTGGTCGAGGAAAGATCCGGCCTCAGGGCTCTGCAGCTCAGTGGTGAGCGCGGTATTGATTTTGATAAAACGCAGCCCTTGTCAGAGCAGAATGTTTATTATGCGTTTCATGACAATGGCGAAGGTCGGAAGTTGGCAGAGATCTTTTCCAAAACCATCGAGGTCATGAAAAAAGACGGCAGCCTCGATCGGGTCCTGACCGAAGCCGCCCTCGCCCAGCCCTAGGTTACTCAACAGTTCCCAAGCGGATCTCGGCGTCAAGAACAACATAAAGCTGCATCTCTTCACCCAAGCTCCACTGCAAATCGTAGAGTTCACTTTGGCGCGGATATTTTTGTATTAAGGAATTCAGCAGCGTGCGTGCCTGACTGCGATAAAGCTGCTGTGCTGCGCGTGACTGACGAACTTGAGGTTTTAGAGTTTCAGCTCGGAATCTCCACAGATCCAACTGGAAGGACTCGTAAGGATGCAGGCCGTTCCCTAAGCGCTCTGCGATCTCAGAAAGCTTTTCCTGCGCGTCAGAGAGATCCTGGAAGGCGAGTTCGCGTTGTCCGGCCATAATATTTTTAGCTGCGCGCAAGACTTTAATCCTTGCCCACATGAACTCATACGGGAATTCATAGACATCATCCTGGGCCGCCGTCAAAGAAGCTGCTTCTAAAAGTCCCAGCGTGCGATCAAGCCCTACAATGGTTTTGTGATCCTGTTCGTTGCTTAAGTAAGCTTGAACATAATATTTCATAGAGTCATACCAGGCAGTTTTTTTCGCATCTTCCCAAGCCTTCGTGGTTCCCAGAATCTGCACGGGATCTTTTTGATCCGGACCCAGAAGTCGGAAGCCAACAAAATGGGACCGATTGGTGGGATAAGTTTCAGCGACACTCATCCACCATTCCTGACGACCGGGAAGCATCACGTGGGTGGCCGCGGTGTAGAGTTTGGTGGTGGTGCGTCCGAAGCTGCGCGGACCCACCAGTTCGTCGGTGTGACCACTGAGACGGTTGATAACCCACTGGGCATCAATGTGACCGAAATCTTCCGTCATCGTGCGCTCCACATGAGACAGGCGGGCACGGGTTTCCAGGGTTTTATTCAGGCTGTATTCATAGCCCTCTTCGCTGGTTTTGCCTCCCAGGAAGTGGTTGCTTTGCCCCAGGAATTTCTTTTGAGTCCGGCGAGCCACCACAACCGTGTCACCGCTCAGCTCAATAGAGGCAGACTCATCAGTCTTGGAATCCGAAATGAAGAAAGTCCAGGCGCCGAAGCCTTTGCGTGTTTGAATCATCGCAATAGCTTCATTCAAAGTGCGGGCTTTCATGAGGACTGAGTGCAGAAGGTAAGGTGCAATATCGGAAGAGCCACTTTCATAACTGATGCGAGTGCCTTCAGTCTGCAGTTCGTGCAGACTGACTGAAAGACCATAGTTATTAAAGCCACTGATACCGCCAGCGTAATGAAGTCCGGCAGAACCAATGCCCACGGATGTCATTCCGTTTTTCTGGCGATTGATCACAATGACCTGTTCGGGCTCATAGAAACCCAACAGTCCGGTGTCGAAGTTGCGACCATGAATAAGAGCTCCATCCCTGGAGCTGTTCGCAGATGCACTGATCCCTGTGCAACCCATTTTGAGGGCACGAAGACCCTGCGCCAGCTTTTTGAACGGCTTAGCCAGGGTGTTGCCAATAAAATAGGGCGCGCAGGAGGCAAAGACTTTTAAGGAGCCTTTGCGCGGGTTTGTGTCGAGCTGGCGTTGCATGGAATCAGCAAAGATGGAAAACTCCACCATGTAATTGCTTTCTTCAAAATGTTTCCAGTCCACGGGGCTTCCGGCAGCCTGAAGACCACGGTGCAGATTCTTTAAGCCGTCTTTAAATTCATTAGAAACGCTGGCGCGGTAATTGTTGATGACACACTTTCGGATCAATTCGATCTTTTCTCGGCTGGAGTTATCCAGATCCGAAAAAGCCCGTTCGGTTCGGACCTGGACGCCCTTAAGGACTCCGGATTCGATTTCTTTTCTCAGGAAATACCCGTGATAGTAAGCGGTTTCTGCAAAGCCACCCTGTAAATCCAGAACATGCACAGACTTGCTTGTTCCCGGAGCCTGACAGATAAAATGCTTTTGACCTTTAAGTTGATTCTTTAAAACACAATCAGCAAAGGCACCCGTCGGCAGGGAAAAGGCCAGAAGAAGAGCGATCTTTTTCATAAAATCTCCAACGAAAGATAAATTGAAAATCCCAGGAAACCGCAGGCTGCGACAATTTCAATTTTACGCAGGAGTTTCTTTAAGGGACCGTGAAGCTGTTTCAGTCCCCACAAAAGTCCCAGGAAGCTGAAAACAAAGGTCAGAACATAGACGCCGACACCCATCCACAGTGCCGCTGTCTTTTGTTCCGCCAGTTGCACGAACAGACCGGCATAGATTAAGACCAGATGAAAATTGCTTAAAGTCAGTAACAGACTTTTACTGAACCCCTGAGCTGGAACTTCCAGATTTTGGGGGGGTGTTTTGCTTGTCAGTACTTTTACTGAGTACAGCAGCAAAACCCCTGCCGTCAGAGCTGTCAGCAGATTCTTCAGCCAGATTTCATGCAGCAACGGGCTTTGCAACAAAGCCATCGCCAGAACGATATAGATCAGATCGCCCACCAGAAATCCCGCGATCGAGGACCACGGCCACTGGCGACGGGACACCAGACTGCGAATAATGCTGAAGCTGGCAGGTCCCAGGGCGAAGGCAGAAAGGAATCCGACGATGATCATCCAAAGAATCATTGAACAGCCCCGGCTTGTTCCAAATGAAGGCTCATAAAGTTCAGGTATTCTTCGGCCGTTTCAAACGTGGTTTTCATTTTGAACTGGCCACGGCCACGGTTCTTTTCGAAATATTTCTGCAGGTAATCCGCACTCATCAGGTGAACTTGGGCCGGACCCAAAACCCCCACTTCGCGGCAATCATGATAATCGCCGTTTTGTTTTTTCATTTCCTCGTCCAAAGCCTGTGCCAGAACTTCCGGATTCACCTCGGTTTTGGCAGGAACAAACAAAGTCCAAAGGTAAGAGGCCTTGCCATCTTTCATCTGCGGGGACAGGAAGAAGTGTCTGAGATCCACGTTAGTGGCATTTTTTGTGTTTAGATAACAGTCCAGGATCTCGTCATCGCTGACTTTTTCAGCTGCCAGATTCATTCCAGTGCTTTTGCGGCCGACAAATTCAAACACCAGATCGTCATTGTGACGTTCAAAACTGATCACGTCTTTCATGGAATAGTGGATCATGCCGTTGGGAGTCCCGATATTGATGTAATAAGGAACACCCATTTCAATTTCATGCAAACCCAGATTCTTTTTTGCGCCTTCCACCGGAGTGAAGGAATAAAGCAGATCCGGATTCAGGAAATATCGTTGGCGGCCATTTTGATATTTTTCATAAGGCAGACCGATGGCCGCTTCGGTCGCGGCATAAAGACCGTAGTAGTTCAGTTCGTGTCCCACCAGGCGGTCGATACGTTCCTTGTATTGTTTGATCGGAGTCGCAGCATAGACAAAGACCTTCAAATTCGGCCAGATCTCACGGATTGTCTTTTTACCGGTCTTCTGTAAAACCGCCTCGAAGATGCTGATAATATAAGTTGGGATTCCGCTCACCACCTGAATGTCCTGCTGGATGGATTCGGAAACCAGCATTTCAATCTTTTTGTCCCAGTTGGAAATAGCCAGAACCTCCCGGCAAGGGAAGGTGTTCTTGGCCAAAGCCTTTGGAACGCGGGTGCTCAGCATCCCGGAAATGTAACCAAATTTGAAGCCGTTTTGAGAATACAGATAAGGATCAGAACCGAAAGTCAAACGGCCGACTTTCAAGAAGTTGATTTCAGGTTCCAGCGTGCTCAGTTTGCTGGCCACACGCTTCTGGGATTTTACAAACATGCGGATCATGCGTTCATTATAAGGAACGCGTTTGGAGTCTTTACCGGACGTCCCAGAGGACAGGCCAAAGTATTCAACCTTGTCTTTGAAAAGAATGTCATTGTGGCCCGCCGCGATCATGTCAACATAAGGGGCGTATTCGTCATAATTATATACAGGGACATGGTTTACGAACTCTTCATAGGATTGGATGTGGGATAGGCGCAGATCTTTATAAAGGCGGGTGCCGACAAGTCCCCGTTTCAGGCTGGCGAAATTCTTCTCTTGCTTGGTGAGAAGGTCTTGATGTGTGACGGTCATTCTTTGACCGTAGGTCTTCAGATACTTTTGGCCCAGAGACTGAACAACATGATTTACTGCGAACATAAAAAACTCCTTCTTTGGAATGGGGGCAATTTATTTCGGTTTAAGGCGCTTGTCGCTTCCTCGCGTTGACAGGAATGGGCTAAATCTGTCGAATGTGAGGGCTTCCATTGACAGGTTTTGGTCTTTTTTGTCAAAATTACCAAATGGCAACTCAATCGAAGGAAGAAATCTATTTCGCTGTTTGTAATGCGATCCTGAAAATGGAGGTCGCCAAGGGGCATCTGGCATGGACTCTGTCGGACATTTCCCGAGAATCCAATGTCACCCGGTCCTTGATTTACTACTATTTTGGTAAAGAAAAGGAAGTGGTGCTGGAAGAGGCCTACAAGTTCGTTATTTCCCACGTCTTTAATATCGAACGTACAAAGTCGGTCGGCATTCGCGACCGCTTGCGTGCGATATTAAGAGACGTCAAGAACATGCCTTATCTGTTTGTTCTTTATTATCTGGAGAAAAATGCCGGGACCCGCTTCGGAAAAATGATTCATGAGGCGGAGGCGCTCTTATTGAAAGCCATGAAAAATGAGTTTCCGGATCTGCAGGAAAGGCAGCTTTTGGAGGTCTATTTGAAAGAACTCGGTGCGGTGGCCTTTCAGCTTCCGCCCGAGCAGGTGGATAACTTGTTTGAGGACTACATCAAAAAGCCGACTTAGTCTTCGGACAAGGCTTTGGGGGTAAAACGAGCGGCAGTCAGTCCCTGATCCAGCTTTACTTGAGAAAGCATGATGACGGTGCCGCGTTTGTTTTGCACGTTCTTGATGCTGATTTTGGAAGCCCGCATTTTTGTTCCGCCGACATTTTTGTATCCTGTAAAATCCAGGACCTTTAATAATTTTCCCTGTTTGTCGAAACATTCCACTTTCACCGGGACAAAGTCCGTGGCGGAAACATAGCTGACAATTTTTGAATAGTTGCTGGATGTGCTGGCGACGTCAGACTCGATCAAAAGATATTTCTTTCCTTTGATGTCGAGTTCCTTTTTTACAGCACTTTGGGCGCTTTGGTCGCGATTGAAATCAAAATCCTCGGTGCTGAGTTCGGACCCCAGGATGCCACCCTGACCGGATTCACCTGTCAGTCGGCGTGTTTGTTTGGTTGAAGGCAAATAGATCCACTTATCCTCTTGTTCACCTTTCAGGGTCGCCAGCAGGGCGGTGCCTTTCAGGTCCTGGGGCTTTTGCATGCGCACCAGCAGGTAGTGTTCTTTTTTTGCCGGACTCAAGCGCCAGATCTTCATTTCACGATCTTTGCTGGACCCATCTGCTTCGATGATTTTCATTTTCACCAAAAACTGTTCATCACGCGAACGCAGGCGTTGGCTCATGGATTCGCCGACTTTTTCTATGGTGGGCATCTGGGCCTGTGTGCGCGTCGGAGTCAGTGTGATCATGAGGGCAAAGAAGATCATTGCGACTGTTGCCATGGTTTTCTCCTTTTTCCAAGGTACCGGGGTCAAGAGCCAAGGGCAACTTTTCAGCATTGTCGGAAGAAGAATCAAATCGCCCACAAGTCCTGCGAGCATTGACAATAGCATGTAGAAGCCAAAGATTCGGTTCATGGCAAAATAAGATGCCAGGAAGACTGAAAAACCAGCCAGAAGGACCAGTGTTGAAATCAGACAAGGGTTGCCCTCGCGCCACAGGGTCTTTTCAATTTCCAGCTCTTTGCTTTTGGAGTTCTTCTGAAGGGCGCGCAGACGTTCCAGCAAATAAACAGTGTTGTTAAATGCCAGCCCCAGAGCGATTGAAAAGATGATCGCGATGCTGGGTTTGATAGGCGTTTCAGAGATCGCCAAAAAGCCCAAGAGGGCGGCTGGAGGAACCAGATTCGGAATGCAGGCCACCAAGGCCCAGCGCACCGAGCGAAAGACAAAAATAAGAACGACAGCAATCGCCAGCATCGAATGCCAGAAGCCAAAGATCAGTTGTCTGGAAAGATCGTTGTTCAAGTGGTGAATTGTGGATCCCATGCCTGTGACCTCAACCTGCATCTGGGGGAAGGTGGTGGTGGCCTTTTCCTTGATTGTCTGCACAAGCGATTGAAGTTGATTTGAAGGCAAGTCAAAGGTTCTTACCGAGATTCGGGTGTTGGATGAGTCCGTATTCAGGAAGTTTTTTAATGGACTGTCGCTGGACAGCGAGTACAGGAAGAAGATCTCCGCCGTTTGCGATCTGCTTGCTGGCAGACGTGTGTGGTGAATGTTGGCTGCAGCCACCAGATCAGGCAAGCCGACGGCACTGCCCACACCTTGTGTTTGACGGATGTCCTCTAGAAGCTGGTCCATCTTGGCCAGCAGAGCGGGGTCGTTCCACGAATCTGCAGGACCCTTGATTTCAATATCCAAGGGAATCATGCCCCCCAGTTCACGATCAATCGTTTCGGTGGAAAGTCGCACCTGATGATTCTTGGGAAGATCATCAAACAGACGGGCGGACCAGGACAGGCTTTGTCCTTTGATTGCCAGTGCGGAGCACACCAGAATAATTAAAAATGCCCAGATACCGGAGCGGCGGAAAAGATACAGGCCCCAACGCGCTTTGGCCCAGGCCCAGTCGCGGGCCTGCGGTCCGGGAAGGAAATAAAGCAAGGGGAACAAGGTCAGTGTTGTGACGATCCATCCGATCGCAATCGCACCCGCAGCGGTCAGTCCGTAATCCCGGATCAGGGGAACTTTTGTGGCTAGCAGACTGAGGAAGCCGATCATAGTGGTGGTGGAGGCGAAAAAGTTAGGCTCGAGCAATACCCTGAAGGTATAGACGACGCGTTCCTGATGACTGAGTTGCGGCTGATTTTTTTGTTCTTCTGAGTACCTAAGCAGGGTGTGAATGATCAAAGAGACCACATCCACAGTGGTCAGAATCGGTATCGTGGTGGATAGAACCGAAAATGGATAGCCGGCCAGCGCCATCACCGCAAGGACAATGATATTGGCGCAAACTATGACGATGAAAGATATAATCAGCGGTGACCAGTTGGCAAAGATCAGGCCCAAAACCAGAAAGCAGGACAGAAAGCCCAGAACCACAAAGTTACGAAGTTCTGTCTGGAGTAAAACCCCGACATCAGTCTGCACGGCGGGTGTGCCGCCGATCTCAACATGGGCAAAGGGGACTGCCGCCGCGGCGGTGACCTCCAGATTCTGGCGCAGAGCCAGCAGTTCCTGCGTGTGCAGAGGTTTGATGTTGACTATCACCGAGGCTGTTCTGGCGTCCTGTGAAATCAAGGTGGGTGAGATCAGGGGATTTTTAAGAGTTTCCTGGCGCCACTGATTTTCAGGTAGATTCTTCAGCAGGGGGCCGACACTAAGACCGTCGTTGTTGCTGATAGCCCCTTGTACTGTTGCCAGGCTGAGCGTGTTTTTCACGCCAGGAAAATTGACCAGAAGATTGGTCAGAGCCTCCAGACTGCGGATCTTTTCCTTATTAAACCATGTTTCGGAATCGGCCGTGATTCGAGCTGTGATAATGAAAGGCTGTGAATCAGACAGTTGGAAGAGTTGTTTGGTGTGATCATCTCTTTCCAGCAGGGGATTATCCTTGGGAAGAAATTGTTTTAAACTGTACTGCGTTTGTAAACGGGGAAGTGCGAACAGACCAAGGATGGTGACCAGAAAAACAAAAAGAAGAGTGGAAATGCAGAGAGTTTTGACGGAAAATTTGGAAAATAGTTTGGCGATTTTCATATTCTTCATTGGACTGTCTTCTTTCGATTCTGCTGGTAAAAGTTCCTTTAGATTTTTCTGTTGTAGCCGTAACTTAAGAACATGATGTCAGTCGAGATGAGGAAACGAAGTTCTATGATGACAAGAAAACTATCGGTCGCGCTACTCACATTCTTTACTACTATACCCGCATTTTCCGCTGCAGTTGTGGAATCAGAGTTTGAGTTGAAACTACCTAGACAGTTTCAACAAAGTTTGATTGAAGAAAAGTGGAAAAGCCTCATGACTGAAAAGTTTCAGGCGAAATGGCAATTTCCTGATCAGCATATTTTCAGTCAGGATATTCCAGTGGATATAAAAGGTCTTTCATTACAAATGAAAACCCAGTTGCAAAAGCCCGCCCTGGGCTCGGGACAGAGTACACTGACTCTGACCTCCAGGGATCTTTCTGCGCAGTTATATATTGCTGAGATCTCAGTGGATCATGTCATCGAAAGAAATGTGGGTGGTGTCATTGGCCGGTTCCGGGTTCAGGCTTCCTGCAAAGACATTGTGCTGAATTTAAGAAAGAATCAGGGTAAGTTTGAAATTAATCTTTCACCTCAGGTGTCCGGAACGCAGGCAGGTGCTTCGGTGAACGCAGTGGATCTGTCCTGGAGCCCCGGAAGTTGGGAGTACAGTAGTGAATTCCTGTGTCAGGGCGCTCAGGGATTTGATTCCATCTTAAGAGTCGAAGTCGATAAGATAGCTAATGATTCAGTCCGTTTTGTTGAGCCTCAGAGGGATCTGCTGAAGAAATATGTGCAGGACTATTTGCAGAATGTCGTGCTGGATTTCTCGTCGCCCCGCAAGCTGGTTGTGGCCCGACCTGATATTGATGTGACAATGAAGGTTCAGGAATTCACGGATCTGGGGGAAGACGGTTTGCGCGCCAAAGGTGTTCTTGAAATCACCTTTGCCCGGGCGGCAGAGACTCCACGCACAGTTTTGAAACTTAGTGGACCGTCAGAAAAGACAGCTTCGGAAATGGCGTCTTTGCGTCTTCCGAAAGATTTTATTAAAACAGTCCTGGCTCAGGCCTACCGTGCCAACACCTGGCTGCATCAGGTGAACTCCAGTCAGTTGCCCGGTTTTTCCACGGTGATGAATTCGCGCTTTGTGCAGTTCTTCGTGTGGCCGGCCTTGATGAATTTTTCCAAGTCTGCGAAGTTTCAGTTTGATGTTTATTCAAATAAAGATGTGAGCATCTCGGGGCAGCGTCTGCAATATCAGGTGAAGAATCAACTGTATGCCCGCATGCAGGCTCCTAAATCCGGAAAGTATGTTCCGTTCATGAATTTCTCTTTGCCCTTTACGTCTTTGATAGATGTGAAGGTGAGTGAGGGTGTAGCCCAGGCGAAGTTTGTGAATCCGAGTCTGGGGATGGTGGCGTCGTTTGATGATTCTTATGTGGCAAGATACCGTCCTTCAACCAGATTTTCGACTTCAACAATCCGAGATCGGATCGTCGGTGGTTTGTGGGGACAGACGGTTCGTATGACGATCCCAAAAATTCCTGTCGCTGAAGGCCTGGGGTTAAACGTAAAAAAACTGCTGACGACAGATTCTTCAGATCTGGTGTTGCAGCTGACGCCTTAAAAAGAGCGGCTCAGTGAAATTGAATACGAGCTGTTCTTGCCATACACTCCCAAAGGTGTATCGTCAGAGCCTTGGATAAAGCTTGCTGTGCCGCTAAGAACCCACGCGTCCAGGAAACGGCGACTCAGGCTGTATTCCTGATAAGTGCTTCCGTGAATGCTGTCGTAAAGTCCCAGGAAGTTGGCGCTCCAGACTTCTTTCCAGCTCAGGCGCCCGCCCGCCATATAGGCACTGCGGAAGATTTCAGAGACAGACAGATTTGAATCGTTCTTTTTTTCGGTGTTCAAAAAGGAATACTGGAGGATCGCAATCAGCATGCCGCTGTCACCGAAAGTAAAAGTTCTTTCCAGACCCAGGATATTTTCATTGGTCCATTTTTGCAGGTTGGGGTTGTCTTCCAGAGTTTCAGTATAGCTGCCGACTGCTTTAAACAAAAAATTCATCTGATTGCTGACAAAAGAGATTCCGCCCTGGCGAATGCGATAGTTATAGCTGTTCAAAGTCACGTCCGGGTCCACACGGATGACTGTTTTTGGTGACACCTGCACGATAGCGCCTGTGACTTCCGGGACAATCAGTGGGAAGCCTGCGGCGCCTTCATAGGCGCTGAGTGAAAAATCAATGAACTCGCCCCGACGTTGCAGGCGAAACGCATAGTTGTTTTCAGCTGAGGTTCCCAGGTTCTTGCGTGCGCGCGAGTGATAGCGAAGATTTTCCGGCAGCAAAAGGATCAGGTCATTGTCTGCGGTTTGTGGCAGGAAGATCTGACGTGGCAGCCAGCGGCTGTTATCGCCCGGTAAAAGAGAGCCTTGATTCAGCGGAATGAAAACCACTTCATAGTCCCAGCTTCCCAGGGTCTGAGAATAAACCAGCGACAAAAGCCCCAGCTTGCGACTGTGCAGGGGGTCGAAGTACTGTCTGGGATTAAGAATGTCCAGAGGGTTGTAACCATCCGTCACGCCCCAGGAAAAGATATTGTAGCCGGCTTGCAGGGATAAGTTTTCGCGCTGATAACGAACGAAGGTTTCGCCGGGATCAAAGAAGGTCTGTTCCTCGGTGGATTTGTTGTTGGGGTTGGCGATAAAAAGAGGTTTGAATGTGAAGCGGACCGAGTCCAGATATTTCCAGCGATAGATCGGGTTCAGTTCCAGTCGGTAAAGATCATCGTTGGTGTCTTCTCCGTAGGATTGCGGGAAATAGACGGCCTCGATCCTGCTGTCCAGATGCAGGCTCCACTCGGTCTTGCGAGCCGCAAAGGAGGTGGTCGCTGACAGCAGAAGTATTAAGGAAAGATAAAAGGCAAGAGATGGCATTCTTCATAGCACATCACATTTGACCTTAAATCGCCACGTCAGGACTGATGTTAGATTGCAGGGGACTTAGACGGTGGCAAACTTTCGAACATATTCGATGATGGAACTTTTAAATTCTTCCGGTAGTCCCACAAAGCGCAGGCCGGCGTATCCGTCATTGCCAACATAGACAACTTCACAGGTGGTGTTGATTGTCACAAAAAGATTGGGGCTGGTCAGAGTGCCCTTAAAGCGTTCGCCGATTTGCAGGTTCTGGGCGTCGTTGACCCCCAGCCCCCCTTCACTGATGGAGATAACCCGACAACTGAATTCCCCCTTAGGGCTTTCACACGCCAGGGTGCCAATCATAGGAACCCGCGGATGAGAGCGCCGACTGATTCCCAGATCGTCAACAATACGTGGGATGGAATAGATCTCTTTCCAGACTTTGGAGTTGTCTGTGCAGATGTCCACCGCAGAATAATCGCGAAGTTTTTTAAGAGTCGCGATCAGATCCGGATACTTCATGGGCGGCTGTTCTTTGCCTTCGATGCGGATTTTCCAAAGACCTGGGGGTTCATTCGAAGCCGTGGTGATCTGGCTTTGTTCTTTAAGTGATTGGCGCCACTTCGAAGGTGTCATCCATTCTGACTGCCCTCGTCCCCAAATCTGGGCTTCTGGTGCAGTGCTCAGGTGGGACTCGATCTCTGCGTGATCGAAGGGGCCGGTGACCTGTCCTTCAGTCAGAATAAACCAGATTTTCGGATTCATGGTGGTGCTCCTCAGCTTCAGTCTTGTGTTTTATTACAGCGAAAGGTATATGACTTTGTCTAGGAGAATTACTCATGAAATATATCATCGCCGGAACAGACCGTCCGGATTCAAATACACTGAAAGTGTCTAAGATCATCCAGTCTATCTATAAGGATTTGAATGAGGATGTTGAGATTATCGACTTGCACGAAATTAAGCAGCATCTGCATGATGATGTTCAGTATGGCAAACCGACCGAAGCGCTGAATCCTTATCTGGAAAAAGTCCTGGCTTCTGATGGTCTGATTGTTGTGTGTCCTGAGTACAACGGCTCTATGCCGGGCATCTTGAAATACTTCATTGATCACTTGAAGTTTCCGGAGTCTTTTGAATATCGTCCAGTTTGCTTCGTGGGTCTAGGGGGGCTGTTCGGAGCTCTTCGCCCGGTCGAGCATTTGCAAGGGGTTTTCGGATATCGCAATGCCTTCGTTTTCCCTGAGCGTGTCTTCATGATGAATGTCTTTAAGATCATCAATGCCGAAGGGCAGCTGACGGATGAATTTATGAAGTCATTGCTGGTCAAGCAAGCGCAAGGATTCCAGAAATTCGCTCAAGCCTTGAAAGCGTACGGGCTGGATGCGAACTCGGTTATTGAGAAAAAGAAGTCGACGTAGGTTGACGGTTGTCCACCAAGCGATTCTGCACGCGGCCCTCAAAATAGATCAATCCAAGGATTAAGAGGGCTGCCAGAAACCATTTCGATCGAAAAAGAGCATTCCGTACCATATCCCTTAATGATGACAAATAGCTTAATTTAAAGGCAACTGAAGAACCTGTAATTGAGCGTGCCCGCGTCATATTTTCATGGGGGGTGCTGACAACTGGGGTCTTCTTCTCTAGACTAAGCGCCAGTTCTTCAATTTTAGACGGGGTCTTTTCTATCGAAAATCCAGGTCATCAAAATAAAAATGCCAATATTTTAATGCTCTCTTTAGGAGCCCTTGGGGTGGTCTTTGGAGACATTGGAACAAGTCCACTTTATGCCATGCGAGAGTGCTTCGGAGAATACGGCCTTTCGCCGACTCCGGAAAACGTCATCGGTATTTTGTCTTTGATCTTCTGGACGCTGGTTCTTGCGATCTGTATCAAATACATGGCTTTCGTCATGAGAGCAGACAACAAAGGGGAAGGAGGAATTCTTTCCCTGATGGCACTGGCCGTGCGCAGTCAGCACGCCAAAGACATCTCCCGCCGCCGATGGGTGATGACGATTATTGGTTTGTTTGGGGCGGCTCTTCTTTATGGTGATGGCATGATCACCCCTGCAATCTCGGTTCTGTCGGCCATGGAAGGTCTCACTTTGGTGGCGCCACAGTTTAGCCCCTACATTATTCCTCTGACAGTTTTTGTGATGAATGCCCTGTTCCTGATGCAGAAGTATGGCACTGCGCGAATTGGTGTCATCTTTGGTCCCATCCTTTTGGTGTGGTTTACAGTCCTGGGATTGCTGGGCATTCGTGGTATGGCAGAAAATCTGCACATCTTCGAGGCGCTTCTTCCGCATCACGGAATTGAATTCATGATCAATAACGGCACCGCCGGCTTCCTGGTGCTGGGCTCAGTCTTCCTGGTTGTGACTGGAGGCGAAGCTTTGTACGCGGATATGGGGCACTTTGGGAAAAGACCCATTCGTCTGGCATGGTTCTTTGTGGCTTTGCCTGCGCTGGTATTGAACTACTTCGGACAAGGGGCGTTGCTGCTGAATAATCCGGAGGCTGTTTCTAATCCCTTCTATATGCTGGCTCCGAAGTGGGCGCTGCTTCCGATGGTCATGCTTTCCACAATGGCGACAGTGATCGCGTCTCAGGCGTTGATTACAGGGGTGTTCTCAATCACTCGTCAGGCCATTCAATTGGGCTTCTGTCCGCGTGTGAACATCATTCACACCTCCAGTCAGGAGATCGGTCAGATCTATGTTCCGATTGTGAACTGGTCTTTGTTCATCGGTGTGATCTGGCTGGTCCTGACGTTTAAAACCTCCAGCAATCTGGCGGCGGCTTACGGTATTGCTGTCACCGGCGCGACCACTATCACTACTATTTTGGCCTTCGAAGTGGCTCGTCAAAAATGGAAGTGGAGTCTTCTGAAAGCCTCTGCAATCTTTGGAACTTTCCTGGTGATGGACTTGGCTTTCTTTGGTGCGAATCTGCATAAGATTCCGCATGGGGGCTGGGTGCCACTGTTGATTGGTGCTGTGATCTATCTTTTGATGACGACCTGGCAGAAGGGACGTCAGATCCTGTTCCGTCGTTTGAAAGAGCGCTCCATGCCGATCGAGGACTTCTGTCAGAAGTTGTTGCGTGAACCTCCTTTGCGAGCACCGGGGACGGCAATTTATATGGCGGGGGACCCTTGGGGGGTGCCTGCGCCGTTGTTACATAATCTAAAGCACAACAAAGTCTTGCACCAGCGTGTGGCAATTCTGACGATTCAGACAAAAGAGGTTCCTTTTGTTTCCAAGCGGGATCGGATCTCGATTCAAGAGGTGATTCCAAATATCTATCGCATCATCGCAAATTATGGATTTATGGAAATTCCGAAGATGAAGCACATCCTGGAAGCCTGTCGTCAGCGGGATATCAACTTCAACGTCAACGAAACAACTTTTGTTTTGGGACGTGAAACTATCATCGCGGAAAAAGGTCCAAACCGTCCGGGAGAAGGTGGTATGGCACATTGGCGTGAGCGCTTGTTTGCGATTATGTCCAAAAATGCTCAACGGCCGACAGCCTTCTTCCGTATTCCGCCAAATCAGGTGATCGAAGTGGGTATTCAGGTCGAAATTTAAGACTCTAAGAGCAGACGAAGAATCTGCTCTTTTTCCCTCAGCCCGTCCTCATAGCCAATTTCCAGAAGTCGTTCTGAATAGGATTTTTCAAACAGAAGAAAGCTGGCAATTTCACTGGCTTCCTGCAAAGTTCCCAGACCACGCAAAAGATAGCGAATCATCGGAGGCAAGGACTGGGTTTTGTCTGAAGCCACTTCTGATAGATCACGTGAAGGTGAGATCCACAGATGTTCAATCTTTCGCACAGAGATCAATCCCAGCTCTTTTTCTGTCAGTTTAGCCAGATTGGTGTTGATACGCTCCAGTCGTTCGATGTCCACTTCCAGACCATCCATCATCACGGCATTAAGCATAACACTTAAAACCCGCGCAACAGAGGGGGGCTCTGACGTGTTGACCTTCTGTGAGGCATAACAGACATCCTGTTTCTTGCGAACACCAATGGCCAGTAGCTTATCAGCCCCCAGGTAAATCGCAGGTGCACAAGGGGAATGATTGCGTATGCTACCGTCCCCAAAAAAACGTCCATTGACGGTGACCGGGGGAAACAGCAGCGGAATGGCGGCCGAAGCTAGAATATGCTCGGTGGTGAGCGAGCTGTTGATTCCCACTTTGCGAACACGTCGCCAAAGGGGCACTTGTTCCTGGCTTTGAACGAAGCTGACCGTCGAGGTCGTGAAGTAGTCCAGAGCCGACACGCTGACAGCCCGAAATTTCTTTCTTTCGATGTTTTTTTGAATATTCTCAAAATTACAGTTATCAGAAATGAGTTTTCGCAATGGTGTGGTTTCCAGCAGCGAACGATGAGGAGAGGAATTTCTCAGGCCCCCCAGAGACAATGCCAAAAGCCAGTTGAGCCCGCCCTTAGAGAGGGACACTGGGTCCGTGATAAAGATCTGCTCAGAGGATATTTGGCGCCAGAGTTCAGTCAGTTGCCGGGTGCTTTCATCAAATTGATCATTCGATTGGGTTGTCAGGAAGGCCGCATTGATCGCGCCGGCACTGATGCCGGTGTAGAGCTGAAAAGGGTTGGTAATGCCCTCTTGTCGACAGATATCGGCGATGGCATTTAATACGCCCACTTGAAAGGCGCCGCGCGCTCCGCCACCAGAAAGAACCAGCCCCAGAGATGTCATGAGTCTTTTCCTCTTTTAAGGGAAGAATAAGCCGGACGCCGGGCGTTTACAAGACTTTTTCTGGACTTGTAGAAAAATACAGAAGCGAGATACTAAGAATGAACGAGGTCACAGTAGTCTTTCTCAGATTACTGATCCCACTGAAGGGAAACCTGCCTCGTAAAAGGGAGTCCGATCGACTCCCTTCTTTATTTGTGCAGAGCTTAATACCTAGCACGTCTAAATATTCTGCGGGTTTTATATTTTCAATTCATTTTCAACTTCGTCGATCAGAGTCTTGAGTTCCGGATCTTGGTGTTAATCTTCTTTTCTGTGTTGATCTCTGTTACATTTTGCGGGAAAGTTTTGATGGTTGACAGTGATGTTAAACAACGGGAATTGCGAAGGAGAAAATTGCAATGTTTAAGACTGTTTTTGCGGCTCTGATGATGGTGGCCGCGGTTCAAGTGCAAGCAGCAGAAGTTTACAAAATTGATACCAAAGCAAGCACAGTGGCTTGGAAGGGTACAAAGAAAATGGGCGATGCGCACGTGGGTGGCATCTCTGTTAAAGAAGGTGAAGTGACTGTTGATAAAGGTCAACTGACTGCGGGGAGCGTGGTTGTTGATATGACGACGATCACAAATTCCGACGTGAAGGATCCAGGTTACAACAAAAAACTTGTGGGTCACTTGTCCACGGAAGATTTCTTCAATGCAGGAAAGTTCCCAACATCCACTTTCAAAATCACTTCTGTAGCGCCATCCAAAACTAAAGGTGAAGTGATTGTAAAAGGTGATCTCACGATGATCGGCGCGACTCATCCTATCGAGTTCCCGGCAAAAGTGACAGTTGATAAGGGTGTTGCAACCGGTGAAGCCGTTGTGAAAATCGACCGCACCAAATGGGGTTTGAAATACGGCTCTGGCAACTTCTTCAAAGAACTTGCTGGTGACAAAATCATCAACGACGAATTCGAACTTACTTTGAAGCTTGTGGCGAAGAAATAAGACCGAAGAATCAGAAGAAAAAAATGAAGGCATCCTCGCAGAGAGGGTGCCTTTTTTATTTGTCTAATGAGTGCGCAAAGCCTGGCTAAAACTGTTACCCGCCCGGGATGTGTTTTGAAGTGAGACGCGTTTCAGGATGAGATTCGTCACAGGTAACAATGGCTTAGCAAAGACCTGAAGTGGTCAGCTCCTTGCATTTTAAAAAGACAAGCAAGGAGCTGACTATGCAAAAATCCAACTTCTTTTTTGCCATTTTGTTGATGGGATCTTTGGCGCTGACGGCGTGTGCGAAGAAAGATTCCGAGTTTGCAGCTCGCTATGCAAAGAACCGTATGGGAGCCACAGTTGTGGATGGCGTGAAAACTCAGCAAGCGGCGGAGCAAGCCGCCGCGCAGGGACTTGAAGCCGACATCGTGGGTGTAAAACGCTATTGGACTCCGGAAGGTCAACCCGGCCCGCGCGTCGTGATGGCGACGATCCTGATCAATAACACGGAGTTCCCGGTAACCAGTCATCACTATGGCACTGAAACCGTTAACGGAAGCGTGACGGTGGATGGATATAACATCAGTTACGAGGCGATGTGTGGTGATACGAATTGCAATCCCTATTATGCTTCGATGAAAGTTTACAGCAATGGTCGCCTAGTGATTCAGGAAGGTGTCCGGATTTACTTTGAGCGCAGCAGTGCAGCTCACACCGATCTTTACCAGTGGTTGGCTCCGGGGCAGGAGCTTCCCTTCATGGGCTCAGATGCACAAGATGCGCGTGGTATGGTTGGTTATTTGAATCAGTACGGCGCCAACAGCGGATCGGGTGTCATTCAGTAAGTACATTGTTTGAATTAAATTATGGAACACGAGAGGAAGGGGTTTGCATGGATCTCTTCCTTTTTTCTATTTGTATCTGTTCGTTCAAAAGTTCGGAAAGCAGAGTGTGTCGGGCCTTGATTTGATAATCGATTTTTACCAGGGAGCTGGCAAGGTTGCTGAACAACCGTTCAATTTCAGAATCTGTTTCCAGTCGTCCTTCCTCTTCTTTGAGTTCTTCAATCAGGCGATCTATTATAAAGAGAGCTCCGTTGAGCGAAACTCCGATCTCATGAAGAAAAGCTCTTTCGCGATCCAGCTCCGCAGGTTCAGCCATAAAACCCCCTTAGAAGATTATTGAAATGCGAGATGTTTTCGGCAACTTGTAGGTTTGCAGGGGCAATCTGCCCCTGGAGAAACTTCAGGGCTATGTGTCATTAGAATAGGGTGAAAGTTTAATGAATCACGCTGACACCACCCAATTATGGGTATTTTTAGCTCAAATCGAATTAAATCGAGTTTGGTAGACAGTTTTTTTAGATATCCGTCAAGAAATGCTATTGCAGCATGACCAAAGTCGTGGCACCTTACTTGCTCTATAGGCTACGTGGCTCCAATTTGGGACCATTTTGGCCCTTTTCGGCACCAGGTGATATCCCGGGGGCCGAATTAGTTGAAGAAGATTTTGAGTCGAAAGACGGAAATAAATTAAGAAACATAATTAACCATTATCGAAAGGGATAAAAACAGTGAAAACACAAATTTTGATGTCACTGATTTTGGCAGCTTCCATGACTTCTGTGGCACAAGCAGAAGAACAAAGCTCAAACACAAGCACAGTAAAAGTGTCTGATGTTCAGGCTAAAGACGAACAAGTAAAAGACTTGGACCAGGAGATCACAAACGCGAAAATGCGTGCTGAATCCGGTTCTAAATCCAAATGGTCCATGAGCGCTGACCTGACTTTTAACGGTGGTAACTTGGTAGAGCCTTTCGGAAAAGTTCGCCCGAACTATTCTGGTGAAGCAGCTCTTGACGGCAGAACAAACATTTCTGGTGATATCGGTGTTTCTTACCGTGTAAATCCAAACAACCGTGTGAGCTTGTCTACTGGTGTGTCTATCTTGACTCCATTCCAGAGCCGTGGCGAAGACATGTTGAAAATGGCTAAAGACGGTGGTGCTTCTGACATCTCCACTCCATCCATCACTTGGGGTAACACTCAGCGTATCGGTGGCACTCAGAACTCTTTCTCTGTTGGTTACAGCCACGCGACGAAAGAATTCTACACTGACGTTATCAAATCCGTTGGTGACTTGAGCTTGAGCCACGTTGTTATCTTCGATATCGCGGGTTCTAACTGGCAGCCAGGTTTCTCTACATCTGCTTACTACAGCTTGTACAGTGACTCTGCTCAGAGCTTCGACGTTATCGGTAACGATGACAGACGTTCTGACTATGGTATCGGTTTCTATCCATTCGTAGAGTATGCGTTCAACGACACATTCTCTTTCCGTACAGTATTCCGTCCTTTCACTTACAGCCACATGAGATCTGATGATGCCGGTACTTTCGAGACTAGCATGTACACTCAGTCTGTTGGTTTGGGTATTGCGGTTACTCGTGACATCTACTTGTATCCAAACATGCAGTTCGCTCCAGAGAACCTGAAGCCAGAATTGACAAACGTAGGTCTTTCTACGACTTTGAACGTATTCTAATTAATAGTTAGAAATTACGAACGAAGAAAAAGGCAGCCTCTGGGTTGCCTTTTTTATTTCCGAACGCAAAAAAAGACCGCCTGTCGCGGTCTTAAGAGCTTATTGTTAATCGGCTTTTACAGTTTTGCTGTGGCAACTTGTGGCAACAAAGGAAGTGGATCAATCGGACCACGCTCTTTGCGGATTTCAAAGTGCAAATGAACACCTGTAGCACGCCCTGTGCGGCCCATGGCGCCAACAACTTCACCTTGGCGGACCTTTTGGCCTTCAGCCACCAGAATCTTGTCAAAGTGAGCATAAAGCGTCGCCCAACCATTGCCTGACTCGATCAGAACCATTTTGCCGTATCCACGGAATTCACGACCGGCATAGATCACTGTTCCTGCTTGCGCCGCCAAGATAGGAGTGCCTTTCGGAGCCGCGAGATCGATTCCCAAATGCGGACGACGTTTATTAGGTAAAAATCCACGGGTCATGCGCGCGCGGTCCACGGGCCAATCAAAGGTCAGGGACTGCGGTTCAATCATAGGACTGTGGTCAGAGGCTGTGGCGCGATGGTTGGTGCTGTTTGGTGCAAAGTACTCGCGCGATAGGGGTGTGTGAAAGGTCGAGCAAGAGCCTAATGCTCCCGCCGTAACCATGCATCCTGCATATTTAACTAGTTGCTTCCATCCTGGTGTCATTCTTTGAGTATACTTGATAAGTCCTTGGTTCCAAAGATTTTTTTGACCAATGACTAGTTTTGGCGCGCTGAAAAGGGCTGTTTTTTCAGGAAGATGCTGACTTATTAAGCGAAGACGATGGTCTGGAACATATATGTGGCAGGGAGCAGTGGTGACACATATATGTTCCGGATCTGCAGAGGGATTTCTAGTAGATAGGGAACTGCTTACAAAGCTGTTTTACTTCTTCATGGATGCGGTTTTTTAGATCCGCATTGTCAGCGTTATTCAGTACTTGAGAAATCCACTTCGCGATCTGCTTCATCTCGGAAGTGCCCATACCTCTTGTGGTCAGGGCCGGAGTCCCGATACGAACACCACTTGTGACAAATGGAGATCTCTTTTCGTTTGGCACCGTGTTTTTGTTCACAGTGATGCCCGCTTCATCCAAAGAATTTTCTGCAATCTTGCCAGTGATTTCACGATCACTCAGATCAATCAAAATCAGATGATTGTCTGTTCCGCCGGTGACCAATTGGAAACCTTCTGAAAGCAAAGCTTCAGCCAGCACTTGAGCATTGTTGATAACCTGCTCAGAATATTTTTTGAATTCCGGTTTTAGAGCCTCTCCGAATGCCACGGCTTTGCCGGCAATCACGTGCTCTAATGGACCGCCTTGGATCCCTGGGAATATGCGAGAGTTCATGAGCTTGGCTTTTTCTTCAGAATTCGTCAGGATCATGCCCCCACGAGGTCCGCGCAAAGTTTTGTGTGTTGTCGTTGTGATGTAGTCTGCATAAGGAACCGGGGATGGGTGGTGGCCTGTAGCCACCAAGCCTGCGAAGTGGGCCATGTCCACCAGCAGTTGGGCGCCGACTTCATCGGCAATTTCTTTAAATTTAGCAAAATCCAAAGTGCGCGGATAAGCGCTGTACCCCGCGATGATCAATTTGGGCTGAACTTCTTTTGCTGTGGCACGGATGGTGTCATAGTTGATACGACCTGTTTCTGGGTCCAGCTTGTAAGAGGCTGCTTTAAACAATAAACCACTGAAGTTCACTGGAGATCCATGGGTCAAATGCCCGCCATGGGAAAGATCCATGCCCAGAATGGTGTCGCCGGATTTACAAGCCGCCAGATAAACACCCATATTAGCTTGAGAGCCTGAGTGCGGTTGAACGTTGGCATATTGAACGCCGAAAAGTTTTTTGGCTCTTTCAATAGCCAGAGTTTCCACCGTGTCCACGTTCACGCAGCCACCGTAATAACGCTTGCCCGGATAACCTTCAGCGTACTTGTTAGTCAGAATGGAGCCTTGAGTTTCCATCACGGCCTTGGAGGTGTAGTTTTCAGAAGCAATCATTTCCAAACCAAATTGCTGGCGTTCAGATTCTTTGTTGATTGCGGCCAAAACTTCCGGATCGACTTGGGCCAAAGACAGGGATGTAGAATGCATAAAGACTCCTTGAGCTCATAGGCTCACGTAACGGATATCCTTCAAGAACTGAAAGAAGGGTAAATCAATCTCTAAAATTATGACTCGAATAGATGAATTTTAAAAGTCTCAACAACCAGTGTCGGTTGCAAGCTTGTCCACACGCTGTTGGTGACGTCCCCCTGCAAAGGAAGTGGAAAGGAACGTTTTGATCATTTTCACAGCATCATCCGGGGAAGAAAATCGGGCGCTCAGGCACAGAATGTTGGCGTTATTATGTTCCCTGGAAAGTCGAGCAATGTCGTCGTTCCAGCACAGAGCCGCGCGAATGTTGGAATACTTATTCGCACGAATAGCCATGCCTTGGCCAGATCCGCAGATCAAAAGACCCAAAGCAGGACCTTTTTGTGAATCCACGATGTTATTCTTCTTATTCTCAAGATCTACTTTAACAATTTCACGACTGACTTGATCGGCATAGTCGGGGTAATCCACAGAGTCAGCACTGTGCGTGCCAACATCTTTCCATTGAATGTCCGGAAGAGCTGCCATCACTTTAAGTTTTAAATCCAACCCAGCGTGATCGCAGCCAACATAGACAAGCATGTTTTTACCCTTCGTATTTCGAGAAGATCATGGAAGCATTGGTTCCACCGAAACCAAAACTGTTGTTGATGACGTGATTGATTTTGCCCTTACGTGCTTCGTGAGGAACATAATCCAAATCACAGTCTTCACTTGGATTTTCCAAGTTGATTGTTGGCGGAGCCATCTGATCACGAATTGCCATTACGCAGAAGGCAGATTCAATCGCACCGGCTGCACCCAACGCGTGGCCCATCATGGATTTGGTGCTGGAAACCCAGACCTTCTTCGCATGATCACCCAGCAGGCGTTTGATCGCCGCTGTTTCAAGGCCGTCACCTACTGGTGTGCTTGTCCCGTGAGCATTGATGTAGCTGATTTCTTCAGCTTTCAGATCAGAGTCTTTCAAAGCCATCGACATCGCCGCATAACCGCCAGCGCCTTCCGGAGCTGGAGACGTCATGTGGTAAGCATCGGAGGAAACCCCGTAGCCTGTGATTTCGCAAAGAATATTGGCGCCACGTTTTACGGCGTGCTCAAGGGATTCAATGCAAAGTACCGCTGCACCTTCAGCCAAAACAAATCCGTCGCGGTCTTTATCCCAAGGACGGCTGGCTTTTTCAGGAGCGTCGTTGCGTGTGGAAAGGGCTCTCATGGAGGCAAAGCCTCCGACAGCCAGTCCACAGATTGTGCTTTCTGCGCCGCCCGCAAGCATCACATCCGTCACGCCGTCGCGAATATAGCGAACAGCATCTCCGATAGAGTGAACGCCTGAAGCGCAGGCAGAAGTCACAGAGTAGTTAGGACCTTTTAGGCCCATTGCGATCGTCACCTGACCAGCGGCCAGGTTCGTGATCACAGAAGGGATGAAGAACGGACTGATACGGCCCGGTCCTCTTTCCTTCATTTTGATGGCGGTTTCTTCGATGTTCGCAAGACCACCGATACCGACACCAATAATCACTCCCGTTTGATTTTTCACTTCTTCCGTCAACTCCAGCTTGGCCATCTCCACGGCCATTTTGGAAGCTGCGATCGAGTAGTGAATGAACTCGTCCATTTTCTTTTGCTCTTTTTTCTCGATGTATTGGTCTGTATTAAAACCCTTTACTTCGCCGGCAAAAGTCACATCGAAGCCTGTCGTGTCGAATTTGGTGATCTTAGCGATACCAGATTGCCCACGTTTCGCGGCTGACCAGCTCTCCTCAATGGTGTTACCAAGGGGAGTGACTGCGCCCACTCCGGTGACGACAACTCTTCTTTGTGGTTTGGATGGACGTTCAAATCGGGAGTTCATAATGAATTAAGCTTTTCCTTTTTTCTCAAGGTAAGAAGCTACGTCTTGAACTGTCTTAAGCTTTTCAGCGTCTTCGTCAGGGATCTCAAGATCGAATTCTTCTTCCATTGCCATCACAAGTTCAACGATATCCAAGCTGTCAGCGCCCAGATCGTCGATGAAAGAAGCTTCCGCTTTAACTTTATCTGGATCTACGCCAAGTTGTTCTACGATGATATCTTTAACCTTTGGATGAATAGCCATTTGTGCCTCCTAATAGTGCGTTCAATATTACTTATATTACAAGTCTAGTCTAGTGCATTAACTCTATCATGTCGCTTGTAGGCGAGATGATTTTGTTCGCGAATAATCTCGCGAATTTAGTTCATATGCATACCACCGTTCACATCCAGGGTGTGACCGGTGATGTATTTGGATTCATCGCTGAGCAAGAAGCGAACGGCCTGAGCCACGTCACTGCCTTCGCCAATTTTTGCCAGAGGAATCTTTTCCATCATTTTCGCTTTCACGTCTTCAGAAAGAACTTCTGTCATTTCTGTGCCGATAAAGCCTGGTGCGACGTTGTTCACGCGCACGTTGCGGGATGCCAGTTCCAATGCCACGGACTTCGCAAAAGCAATCGTTCCTGCTTTGGAAGCGGCATAGTTGGCTTGGCCGGCGTTTCCGGTTTCACCGATGATGGATGTGATGTTTACGATGGAACCTTTGCGCGCTTTCATCATGGGTTTGGTGAAAGCCTTTGTCACCAGGAACGTTCCGCGAAGGTTCGTGTTGATAACAGAGTCGAAGTCTTCAGCCTTCATGCGCAGCAAGAGCTGATCTTTTGTGATGCCGGCATTGTTCACAACGCCGTCGACATCGGTCCATTTTTCCAGAATATGTTCAACCGCGGAGTTCACGGACTCTTCGTTGGCAATATCCATTTTGATGTAGAAGTGACCTTCTCCAGGAAGGGAGTGAGCCACCTGTTGTGCGGACTCTTCGCGAGAGGAATAGGTGAAGGCAACTTGTGCGCCTTCTTCCGCCAGAAGTTTTACAATCGCAGCGCCGATTCCACGGCTGCCGCCAGTCACAACAATTTTCTTTCCTTGAAGCGATTTTCCGCTCATGTGCAAAATCCTTTTAAGCAGTACCCTGTGTTGTTTTCAGCACACTTTGGCCGAACTCTGAGTAAATCTCAAGAAAATTTAATGACTCGTAGCTTTCAGCGAATCTTCAATAATTTTCACATCTTCCATTGAAGTTGTTGTCATGACTTTGAAGAAATCCGCATCAATCTTCTTAAGCAGTCCCTGCAATACTTTGCCGGCACCGCACTCGATAATTTGTGCGTGTCCCATGCCTTTTAGAACTTCCATGCTTTGAGTCCAGCGCACGGGTGCAGAAACCTGACGAATCAGATTTTCACGAAGCACAGGGCCTTCCACTTCAGCTTTGGCGTGGAAGTTTTGAATGATAGGGAATGCGGCTGTTTTGAATTCCATCGCGGTCAGAACCTCACGCATTTTGTCTTCGGCGGGTTTCATCATTTCGCAGTGGAATGGAGCTGACACAGACAAAGGAATCAACTTCGCTCTTTTTGGAGCTTCCGCAAAAATCACTTCCGGCTTGAAGTTGTCTTTAAGCCAGTTGATCGCATTCTGAGAACCAGAAATAACAATTTGCCCTGGGGAATTGAAATTCGCCGCAGACAATGGGCCCGTGCCAGAGTTTTTCACAACGTAGTTGCAAAGAGTTTCCACCTGATCCGGCTCAAGACCCAGAACAGCGACCATGCCGCCTTTACCCACCGGAACAGCGGACTGCATTGCCTGCCCACGGGTTTTTACCGCACGCATGGATTCATCAAAACGAGTCACACCCGCCGCCACCAAAGCAGCGTATTCACCGATAGAATGGCCCGCAGCCGCCACGGCTTTGATGCCGAACTCTTTCGTTAAGACTCTTTGAGTTGCTGTGGAAACCAAGAGTAATGCGGGTTGAGTGTTTTCAGTCAGTGCCAGGTCTGCTTCAGAGCCTTCAAAGCACAGTTTTTTCATGTCGATTTTCAGAGCCTCAGAGCCTTCTTCGAAGGTTTCCTGAGCGATCTTGAAGTTTTCAAACAAAAAACGGCCCATGCCAGGTTGCTGGCTTCCTTGTCCAGGGAATACAAATGTAAACATGTTTTAGTACCTCAAAAGAATACTGCCGGATGTGAGACCTGCACCGAATGCGGTCAGCAGAATCGTCTGGCCTCTTTTGACTTTTCCGTTTTTAACGGCCCAGTCAAATGCAAGAGGGATGGATGCGGCAGATGTGTTTCCAGTTTCCTGAAGATAAACAATCACGCGTTCCATTGGGAATTTAAATTGATCAGCCACAGCTTCAATAATGCGCTTGTTGGCTTGGTGAGGAATAATCCAGTCCACTTGGTCCGGACTCACCTTGTTGTGCTCCAGGGCTTCCTGGCAGCACAATGCCATGGTGCGAACCGCGTTCTTAAAGATTTCGCGGCCCTTCATGGTCATGAAGTGAAGACCTTTGTCGATCGCTTCGTGAGATTGAGGGATCTTGCTTCCGCCCGCAGGAAGAATCAAAAGATCCGCCAGGTTGCCATCGGCATGCAGGTGAGTGCTTTCGATGACATTTTTGTCCCCTTCAGCGGCACGAGACAGAACCCATGCTCCCGCACCATCTCCGAAAAGAATGCAAGTTTCACGGTCTTTATAGTTCATGTAGCGGGAAAGGACTTCGGCTCCGATCACCAGAATATTTTTATACATTCCTGTGCGGATAAATTGATCGGCAATGCTGACGCCGTAAAGGAAGCCAGAGCAAGCAGCGTTAAGATCCACCGCCATGATATTTTTTGCCCCCAGCTTAGCCTGAACAAAGCACGCCGTCGACGGCATCTGGTGGTCACCAGTGACGGTGCCCACCAAAATCATATCGATGTCTTCGATTTTCAGATTAGCATCTTCAAGCGCGCGTTTCGCGGCGATGACACAAAGATCAGAGGTTGCCTGATCTTCGGAAGCAATATGGCGGCGTTCGATCCCGGTTCTTTCAACGATCCACTGGTCGTTGGTTTCTACCATCTTTTCCAGATCCGTATTTGAAAGGATCTTTTCTGGTAGATAGGAGCCTATCCCTGAAACTCGAGATCGATACATTCCTGCCATGGAGTCAACCTATTCTGTTATAGAGCGAAATTACTTCGCTGCGCTGATTTGTTTGCCTTTGTAGTACAAAGCGCCATCAGCACCTTTGGATGCACGGTGAGGACGAACTAGCTCACCAGTCTTTTTTTCAACAGCTACTGCTGGAGCAGTAAGACCATCGTGAGAGCGGCGCATGTCACGCTTAGAGCGGGATGTTTTTTTCTTAGGAGTTGGCATTTCAAACCTCGTTATTGAATCAGTTCTAATTGAAGCACGTTAATTTAACCAAAGAATGATAAAAATCAACAATTTAATTAAGTTTTAAGTTCTTTAAGGCAGCAAAAGGGCTCTGGGGCTTTTCGACAGGCATTTCCTCGTCGTAGCTAAAGAGCTGACCTTCCTCAGGAATTCTGCAATCTGAGGGCTTTCCATCGATGGTTTCCGGACATGCTGGATTAAAAGGCGCAGCAAGAGCGACCACTTCGTGCAGGAATTCACCCATATCAAACACCATGTTTTCGTACTCAGAAAACTCGGGGCCACCATCAGGCAGGTCGCTGACGTGGTTGACCTTGGAATACTTTCCATTGCGGGGTTGGCCTTGTTTGGGGATCAGGATCTCGTGGAACTTCTCATTGACCGGATAATCAATGTCAATTCCGCAGCGAGAGCAGATTTCCGGAGATTTTGTCACAATACGACCCGTCAGCTCGTAATCCTTGGAGTTGAGCGGTTTAATGAAAAACTCAGCTTCATAGGGATTCTTGCCCACGATGTCCGCCAGAACCGCATTGGCTTCGCCTGTTTTGCTTGTCCAGACGTAGGATCGGCCTTCTTCAGGCACCTCAGTTAATTTGATTTTCATAGAAACTCCTCGGTTCTGCCACGGGAAAGTAAGGGGCAGGGAACAGGAGGTTTTAGTTAATTTGGGGCGCTTGGTCAAGGACTGTTTTCGTCCAGCAGACCTTGTGGTGGTCATAAATGGGAGTAGTCTTAGGCTGCAACCTGAAAGGGGGTCTTATGGCAACCTTAAGAGTCAACGGTCATGAGTATTACTATGAAGAACATGGCCCCAAAAATGCCCCCTGCATCGTGCTGAGTCCGCTGCTTTACACGGACACCACAGTTTTTGAACCCCTGACCCGAATTCTGGAGGATGACTATAGAGTCATCTGTTATGACCATCGGGGTCTGGGGCGAAGCGCCGGTCCAACCATGAACAATCTGGAAAACAGCGCCAAAGATGTGGCTGCCTTTATAGAGCAGCTCAATGTGGGACCCTGTCACTTTGTAGGAAATTGTCTTGGGGCTTATGTGGGGCTGCAACTGGCTATCCATCGTTCAGATCTTTTGAAAAGCTGCACCTTGATGGGGGCCACTGCTGAAGCCGACAGTGATGAAACCATCCGACAGATGGACGGCTTCGTCGCGAAAGCAAAGAAAGAAGGTATGAAAGCCAATGTGAAGGATTTTGCAGACATGTGGTTTGGTGCCACCTTTAAAGCCACCAAAGATCCCGTGCAGGTCAGTCGCCGGGAAAAGTGGATCAGTCATGTCCGACATATGAAGCCCGAGGAAATAGATGCCGCAACACAGATCTTCCATGGAAATGATCTTACCAAAGATCTCGGTAAGATTCGTTGTGCCACATTGATATTGGCCGGAGATGAAGATGCGCCAGCCAGCCTGGAAGCCTATCGTCGCTTGGCTAAAGGCATTACGGGTGCGGAATACCGAGTTATTCATCATGCGGGATATGCGCTGGTCATCGAGCAGCCTGAGGAGGTTGCAGAAGCAGTTCGTAACTTTGTTGGCAAGGTTGAACGTCAGTGGGCACGCCAACGCAAACAAGCTCCGCGAGATTTGGGCGCAGAAAGATCCTTGTAGCTGAATTCGGCATCAACCTCTCTTAGGTGAGAGGTTGATGCTTAAATATATTTGGTGATCTCTTTGATCTCATCCAAATCCAGATCCTTATGGTTTCCATCCAGGCAGTGCTCGATGTGATCGTGAATATAAACGCTCTTGGCGGCCGAGATGGCTTTGGCCACGGCGTGCAGCTGACGGGCCACATCCACGCATTCGCGTTCGTCTTGGATCATCTTGATGACGGTCTCAAGATGCCCTTTGGCGCGCTTCAGTCTTTTTGAAACATCCTCATGACTTGCGTGTTGCTTTTTATGTGACATGTCACTAGTATCCCCTCCCGGGGGATAGGATGTCAAGAGGCATGGATAGACTGTTGAAAATTGAAACTCAGCTGTTGCTGGGAAGATTGTTGACCCGCTCTGGAGATCAGGCCTGGGATTTTGTGGTGCCGTTTGCATTGCTGCATGTGTTTCCAGGAAAACTTCAGATTGCGGCTCTGTATTATCTGATCATAAAGGTTGGGACTTTTCTTCTGACCCCCTGGTCGGGAAAGTGGATGGATTCCCAGCAGCGCGGACATGTTGTTAAAGCCGGGGTGTGGATTCAGTTTTTTGCAGTTCTGGGCGGCGTGATCTGTTTCTTTGTCTTAGATAACGCGGTTCATGCATACGGCCCAGAGCCCTTGGGGGTGGCATTATTATTCGCGGCCCTGGCGTTCTTCGGAATACTGGCTTCGCTGGGGTCTCTGATTACGGATATCTCTGTGGGAAATGATCTGGCTCCGTCTCTGATTCCGCACGACAGGCTGACCCACTTCAATAGCTGGTTGCGCCGAATTGATCTGGGAACTGAAGTCGGGGCGCCCATTCTTGCTGGGATCCTGTTTGCAGTTCAGTCTTCTTATCTGCATTTGGCGGGACTGGTTTTGATCGCAATTTGGAACCTTTTGTCGTTTGCCCCGGAATATTTTCTTCTTAGGAATGTGATTCAAAAATCCGGTCTTCAAAATAGAAAAGTCCGAGACCTTCAGAGCTGGAAGGAACAATTTCACTTTAACCTCAAAGAGTCCCTGGGAAATCCGATATTTTGGCTGATTCTGAGCTAT
Organism: Bdellovibrio sp. HAGR004; assembly: GCF_055397015.1. Classification (NCBI taxonomy): domain Bacteria; kingdom Pseudomonadati; phylum Bdellovibrionota; class Bdellovibrionia; order Bdellovibrionales; family Pseudobdellovibrionaceae; genus Bdellovibrio; species Bdellovibrio sp. HAGR004. Next base: position 1,913,369 of record NZ_AP029176.1, read on the forward strand.
GCTCTGCTGTGGCTTTCGGTACTGAGTCCGCACGGAGTTTTGTTGGCGGGATATCTGAAAGACCAGATGGGTTTGCCGGAGGTGGAAATTGGCCTGTTTCGCGGTCTGGGAGCCGTGTTTGGGCTGATCTCAACGCTGACCTTCCCGTATTTGGCGGCAAGGACCGGGTTGATTTTCAGTTCCAGATGCCATCTGGCCTTTCAAGGGGTGACCTTGGCTGTCGGGTTGGGGGCTTTTGTTCTGAACACGCCAGCGTCGGTCTATGTTTTCCTAGGATGTATTTTGCTTTCGCGTGTGGGGCTTTATGGATTCTCCAATGGTGAGTTTGAGTTGAGGCAAAGGTTGATACCAGAGGATCAGCGGGGAGAGTTGAATTCTTTGAGTTCCCTGACGACGACGTTGGCGACGCTGATCCTTTTTGCAATGGGAAGCCTTCTGCCAAACACAGAGGATTTTAAATATTTAGTGTATCTTTCTTTGTTGGCTGTGGTGGGGGCCAACGTCGTGTTTGCCCAGTGGGCACGTCAACATCAGAATGGCAAATAACGCCTTTGGTGGAACGGAAACTGTAACTCACCACAAAGGGAACCTTCGAATTGATAACCAGCCTCAAAGAATTAGAGTTTGAATACCCATAAGCAAGGAGGCATTTGTGGTATTTGATAGAATGAAAACTCTGGTAAAAGGCATGGTTATATCCGCGATGTTCACATCCACAACGGGGTGGGCTCTTGGTCCTTCATACACTTTGACGAAAACGCCGGTCGGGCCTGCGATCTCTGTGGATGGGCATGAAGTGAAGAGCGATCCGGTGAAGCTGCGCGAAGATCTGCGCAAGCTCTGGGAAGATCATGCGACCTGGACCCGGTTGTTTATTATTTCAGCGGTGCATGAGCTGCCAAACTTGAGTGTGACCACCCAAAGGCTTTTACAAAATCAAGTGGATATTGGTAATGCGATAAAACCTTATTATGGTGAGGCGGCTGGAACCGAGTTGACCCGTCTTTTAACTGATCACATTCTGATCGCCTCAAATCTCTTAACGGCCGTAAAAAACAACGACTCTGATGCAATCACCGAGAACAATCGTCTGTGGTATGAAAATGCCGATGCCATTGCGATGTTTTTATCCAGCGCCAATCCTGAATATTGGAAGGTGGAGGATCTCAAGGAAATGCTGCATGAGCATTTTATCCATGCCCCCTATGTTTATTTAATATAAAGATCCGCAGCCTTGGGCGTGGTCTTGATCAGTTTGAGTTTTTTAAGTTGCTGAGTCAGGGTCTCCCAGCGCTCATCGCTCATACTCCCCAGGGGGATTCCTGCAGGTTCAATCAGAGGCTTTTGAATCTCGGCGGCCTTGTTGAAGGTCTCCAGATCAAAGGCCTTATTCAGTTTCGCCATGTGCTCGTTGGTTGATTTAGGATCTTTTTGATAAGCCATCCACCCGGCGCGCGTTCCCTCGACCACTTTCTTGACCAGGTCGGGTTTGTTTTTCAAGACCTGCTCGGTTGTGGCAAGCACAACCAAATAAGGGTTAAATCCTTCATCCGCAATCAGGAAGGACTTCACTTTCGCGCCCGCTTTTTCTGCCGTCAGTGGTTCGGTGGTGATGAAACCCTGCTGAGAGAAGGTCTTGTCGTTGAGGAAATTAGCAACGCCCCCCGTGTACGGGACCACACGAACTTTAGGTTTGCCAAACTTTTGCACCAGATACTGAAAGTAGGGAAGGCCGGACTGCATGGATAAAAAGCCCTCGCTGATAAAGACATCCTTGAGGGTCTTAAAGTTTCTATCTGCATGAGTCATCACGATGTAAGGAGAAACTTGATAGACCGCAAACAGGGCTTTGACTTTGTTCAGCTTATTGCGATCTTGAGAAATGATCAGCTCATCCGCACTGACAATGGCAAAATCCACTTTACCATTCGCCAGCATTTGCACTGTCGGCGTGCCAGAGCCTCCTTCTAAAATCTTCACATCCAGACCTTGGGCTTTGTATAAACCCTGCAGCGAAGCCGCATAGAAGCCTCCAAATTCAGGTTCGGCCTTCCAGTTTAAAGCAATTTCCACCGGAGTGTCGGCAGCCTGAACTGCAAAAGAAAATAAAAGAGCTCCAAGAGCGATCCAAGATTTCATTAGCATCTCCTATTCCTGAGACCGAGTGGCCAAGGGGCGTTTGTTTAAGATGATCCGGTTGATTAAAGCCATGGTGCCCACAAAGAGCAACCCCATAAGTGAGAGCAGCAACAGTGCGCCAAAAACGATATCCACCCGCTGCTGTGTGCGGGCGGAATCAATCATGGCGCCCAGGCCGCCGCCCGCGACAAATTCCCCGGCGATGGCCCCAATGATCGAGAGTCCCGCAGAAATTTTAAAGCCCGAATAGATATAGCTGTAAGCATGGGGCAACTTTAACTTCCACAGCGTTTGCAGTGGAGTTGCTTTATAGATGCGAAAAAGGTCGCGTTGGGATTGACTGGCGCTTTCAAGTCCCATCAGGGTGTTGGCGATGATGGGAAAGATGGAGACAATAAAACTAGAGGCAATCACTGTCGGCGAACCAAAGCCAAAGTAGATGACCAGCAAAGGCGCAATGGCGATGATCGGTACGGTCTGAAAGAAGATGGCAAAAGGTAATATTGCCCGTTTTAAAAGGTCCGACAAAGAGAAAACAAAAGCCACCAGGCTTCCGATGAAGATACTTAAAAACAATCCGGCCAGAACATTCAAAAGCGTTTCCTTAAAGGCCACGATAAAATCACTGCGCATTTCAGCCAGACTTTGCAAAACCATGGAAGGGGAGGGAAGCAGGGTCTCACTCACCCACCCGCCACGCACAATCAACTCAAGACCAAGGGTGAGGATGATAAAACTGATCAATGCAGGCAAAGAGCGCTTCATGCACGCAGCCTTTCTGAAAGACCTTCGACAATCTTATTGAAGGCTTCTGTGGTGCGCAGGTTCTCTTCTCTGTTGGTTGGCAGAGTCAGCTTTTGATCCAAAACCACAGGGGCCCCGGCCCCTTTAAGCATGATGATTCTTTCGGATAAGAAGGTGGATTCAAATAAAGAGTGTGTCACGAAGATCACCGTCATTCGCTCCTTCATCCAAAGGGAATGCAGTTCACGCTGCATTTCAAAGCGCGTGCTTTCGTCCAGAGCGGCAAAAGGTTCGTCCATTAAAAGCAGGCGTGGAGAGTTCACCAGGGCCCGCGCCAGTGAGACACGCATCTTCATCCCGCCCGAGAGCTGGTGCGGGAAGAGATTTTGGGACTCGTCCAGATGCACCTTTTTAAGGGACTCCATGATGCGTCTGTGCTGTTCGCTGCCGGGAACATTTTTAAGATGAACGTTCAGTTCAAAAGGCAGGCGCACATTTTCGTATACAGTTCTCCAGCTCAGCAGATTGGGATCCTGAAAAACAAAGCTGAAATGGAGTTCTTTTTCAGAAGCCTTTTTGAGCGTTCCGGCAGAAGGTGTTTCAAGCCCCGCAATCAATCTTAATAGAGTTGATTTTCCACAACCCGAAGGGCCCACGATAGAAACAAATGAACCCGCTTCGATGTTGAGGTTTAGATTCTCAATCACCTTTTTTCCGGCGAATTCCTTATGCAGGTTTTCTATCTGGATTCCGGCAGCTTCTGGCATCGCTACACCCAGTCGTAATTAAAACTGATGCTGATGCGCTCTTTGTCGGCCGCGTTCTGAGGAACTTCGTGTCGGGTCCAGGATTCAAACAGCACGACATGGCCTTCTTGTGGGGCCAAGGAGTAATAGCGCTGATTGTGAACTTTAGCGTCGTGTTTGCGCGGCGGTGAAGCCATGAAGGATTCCATACGAGGATCTTCAAACTTCAGCGCAGAGCAATTCTTGGGGGTTTGCACGTAATATGTCCCGCTGATCACGGAAAGTGGATGAATGTGCATGGTGTGAATCACATGGGTTGGCATGATATTCACCCAACAAGAGGTCATCTGCAATTCACGAGGGTTGATGTCCATTTCAAGATGCTTTGCGAACTTGCGAACATGCTTATCCAGCATTTTTTGCAAATCACCAAATGTGGAGGAAAACTGATGAAGCTGGCTCATGGATCCGTAAGAAGTGTAGCCGCCTTTATAGTTCTTTTGAGACCAGAGCTGACCTTCCTTGTCGATTTCAGCAATCTTTAAGGACTCCGCTTTTAGTTCTTTATTTAATTTAGTGACTCCCTTGGCGGATGTTCCGGCCACGGGGGCATAGTAAACGAAGGTGGGAAAAAGGGCTTTTATCATTCTGAGACACCTATAAATATACTTTTCACCATAGGGCTAATTCTGTTTCATTACAAGAATTGATAACTACTTCTTAGACAGTTGTAAGCGACTTTGTCGGGAGTTTGTCGTCTAAAGCAATTTAAGCGTGCACCGGATGGCATCAGCTTTGCTTTAACTAGAAGCATCCAGCAAGGAGTTAGTATGAAGAAGCAAGCACTTATCGCAGTTATGACCCTGATCCCAGCAATCAGTTTTGCAAAGATCTCGGACTTTAACGCTTTGATCAGTGAAAACACCAAAGCGCAAAGTGAGCTTCATCATAATGTTCAGAGCAATCTGGAAGCGACTCGCGACAAGGTGGCAGCTCAGGAGAAAATGCGTGAGCGCATTGTTGTTGTGGAAAATTCCGGCACTTCTTATAATGCGCCCACCAGAAAAGACTTGCTGGCCTTTAAAAAAGAAAAATCCAATCACCGCGCATCGGAAGAAAAGCAATTCGATCGTTTGGCGAACGAAATTCGCAGCATCGAAGAGTAACTATAGAATAAGTTTCCGCAGCTCCTGCTGAGAATAAACGTAGTCCGCATAAACCATGGTGTTGGCGATGTTTCGATGTCCCAACGCCACCTGGACTAGTCTTAAATCTTTCGTCTTCTGATAAAGTTCGATCGCAAAAGTATGTCTTAAAGAATGAAACTTCTTTGGGACAGGGCGATATAATTCCCAGATCTGAAACAATCGATTGTATGAAATCGGAAAAACCGAGGTTCCGCCTTGCTGTTCGGCGAAGCGATGAAGTCTTTCGAAAAAGGCTGAATGAACTGGAATTTCCCGGTCATTGGAGTTCTTTAAACCCCGGATAAAGATGCTTTCATCGTAGGGGTTTAGATCCGACCTTTGAATGTTTAAGACTTCCTGAGCCCGGGCTCCGGTTCGCAAAGCCGTCCAGATCATCAAACAGTTGCGGGGATCCTTGTCTTGAAAATCTGTGAGAATCTTTCGCAAACGTTCTGATTCGGGTGCGAGAAGATATTTGTTTTTGTTGAGTTGATACCGAGGTGCCGAAGCCATGATTCATCATTCAAAATGATGAGGGCCTTTGACAAGGGGTATTCATAACGCTGCGCATTCAAGATGATGATATGTATAAATATTTTGTTTAGTCCAGTCTGGGTTTCGCATAACGCCACGCAACATAACGAATCGCCCGAATATTCACCCAAATAAACATTAGTAAAAACAATAACATAGCACTAAAGATTATGGCTATAAGCTTTAGTCTGTTTTGAAAAAGGGTATGCTGGGCTATGCCTTTAAGGATTCTTTCGTGGTTTCAATAACTTAGCTTGACCATCCAAAATCAAATCTGGAATTATATCTGTATTATACAACGTCTTTTATTGTGTAAAGCAATATAAATATTGTGAAATGCAACAGTCCAGAGGGGTTTAAATGGAAAAGGATCTCCAGGGTCTGGTCGAGGACCCGCTGCAAAAAGCCACTTTAAACGAGAGCTTTATCGAGGATGAAATAGGCCCTCGTTCAAAGACGTCTTTGCGCATGCATTACGAGGCCCAGGTTCAAGTCATCCAGAATCAGATCGGGGATTTGGAGAAAATTCGCGCTGATTTGGGACTTTCTCAGCGCAAGATGGCGCAACTTCTTTTGGTCGATCCATCCAGCTGGACTCGCTGGGTGAAGCAGGGGGATGAAGCTCCCCCACATATTTGGCGGGCTTTGCAATGGTATTTGACCCTGCGGGAAAAGATCCCGGGACTGACGCCGAATTACTTCTTAGGATCGAGCCCCCAAGTGCTGCATCAGCAGGCACTTCAGCAGTTGGATTTGGAGCGCCAAACCCGCAAAGAAGAGATCGAAAAGCTGTCAGCAGATCTTCAAGGTGTGTTTCTGGAGCGCGATCGCCTACAAACGGAGCTTCAAGTCTTGAAAAAAGACCTGAAATTTCACAGAAATACCAGTATAGTTGTCCTTCTTGTTTCACTCGCCTGGGCGGGCGTCTTTTTCTTCTGGAAAGGTCTATGATTAAACACGACTCCATTCGATTGCTTGCGACAAATCTATTAAAATCCGCGATTGGTCGCGCTTATCCAAATACAGATGTTTCCGCTCTTGAAGACGACATTTATAAGTCTTTGGTGAATCCTCCAAAATCAGAGCTTGGCGACCTGGCCTTTGGCTGTTTTATCCTGGCTAAAAATCTTAAAGCGGCTCCCCCGCAGGTGGCAGCGGCCGTGGCGGCTGAATTGATGGGAGCAGCCGGTGTACAGGAATCACAAGGGGCCCTGACGGCCGTGGCGGCCGGTCCTTATATTAATATTCGCTTCAATGAACAAACACACGGGGAGCAGGTTTTAGCAACGATCCTGAATGGGGCGTTCTTTAAGAAGCAACTGGTTGAAAAAGCCCCGAAAACCATGATCGAGTATTCCCAACCCAACACCCACAAGGAGCTTCACGTGGGTCACATGAGAAATCTGTGTCTGGGGGATGCCATTGTCCGAATGCTTCGTTATAGCGGCCGTGAAATCGTGTCTTCGACTTTCCCGGGCGACATGGGTACGCACGTGGCCAAATGTCTTTGGTACATGAAAAAGCACAATCAAGAGCCGGTTCCGGAAACAGGAAAAGGTGAATGGTTGGGCAGTATGTATTCCAAGGCCAATCTGCTTTTGGAAGATCAAAACGGAACTCCGCAGGAGGAAATCAATCGTCAGGAGCTAACGGCGATCCTGCACCAATTGGAAGGCAAATCCGGTCCTTATTATGACCTGTGGCTGGAGACACGCGAATGGTCCATTGCCCTGATGAAGAAGGTCTATGACTGGGCCGATGTAAAATTTGATGAATGGTATTTTGAGTCTGAGATGGACACACCTTCTGCGCAATGGGTGAAAGAGCTCTACGCCCAAGGCAAACTTGAGATGTCCCAAGGGGCCATAGGTAAAAACCTAGAGGAAGAAAACCTGGGTTTCTGCATGCTTTTGAAGTCGGATGGCACGGGGCTTTACGCCACCAAGGACTTGCTTTTGGCGAAGCACAAGTTTGAAGATGTGCATATCGAAAAGAGCGTTTATATCGTGGATATGCGCCAGGCTTTGCACTTCAAGCAGGTCTTCCGTGTTTTGGAATTGCTGGGCTTTGAGCAAGCAAAAAACTGCTTCCACCTTCAGTACAACTATGTCGAGCTTCCAGACGGCGCAATGAGTTCCCGCAAAGGCAATATCGTGCCTTTGACCGCGCTTGTTCATAATATGGAAAACCATGTAAAGACCACGTACTTAAGTCGTTACAAAGGTGAATGGAGCGAAGAGGACATCGAGAAAATCGCAGGTCAGGTGGCCAAAGGGGCGATCTTCTATGGAATGCTTCGCATTGATACCAACAAAAAGATCGTCTTTGATATGAACGAATGGCTGAAGCTGGATGGTGAGTCCGGTCCATTTGTGCAGTACTCCTATGCTCGTATTTCCAGCTTGGGCCGAAAGTTCCCGCGTACGGCTGGAGCTAAAGTGGATTGGAGTCGCCTGTCTCACGCTTCAGAACGTCAGTTGATGCAGTCTGTGGCAGGTTTCAACAGTGCGGTGGCCCAGGCGGCCGAGAATTTCAAGCCCGCGGCTATTTGCACTTATCTGTATGAGTTGGCCAAGAGCTTTAACGTCTTTTATCACGAGTGTCCGATTGGGACGGAAAAAGACGAGGCGGTTCGCGAAGCGCGTCTGGCTTTGAGTGAAGCCGTAGGTCTGGTGCTGAAGAACGGTTTGAATGTTCTGGGAATGCCAGCTCCTGAAAAAATGTAGTTTTATTGAGCATATAGGCCTCTGATTGAAAATGCGGAGGCCTCACCTTATACCCCGCATTAAAGCTAGTCTTTTTACTCAATTGGACCCATGATCTCCCGGCAATCAAAATAAATGAAGGAGCCTACATTGGGAACTTTTGAGATTATCTCTAAGCATGGTGATCATGAGCAGGTTGTGTTCTGTAACGACCCTCATGTTGGTTTGAAGGCGATTATCGCTATTCACAACACAGCTTTGGGGCCTGCACTGGGCGGCACCCGTATGTGGAATTATAAAAATGAAGACGAGGCTCTGGTTGACGTTCTTCGTTTGTCCAAAGGTATGACTTATAAGGCCGCAGCAGCGGGCTTGAACCTGGGTGGCGGTAAAGCTGTTATCATTGGCGACCCAAAAACGCAGAAATCTGAGGGCTTATTCAGAGCTTTCGGTCAGTTCGTAAACTCATTGAATGGCAAATATATCACTGCTGAGGACGTGGGAACTTCTGTTCAGGACATGGAACACATCTACATGGAAACTCCTTGGGTGACCGGTATCCCTAAGGACTTCGGTGGTTCTGGTGATCCATCTCCTTACACTGCACACGGTGTTTTGATGGGCATCAAGGCTTCAGCAAAAGAAAGATTCGGCACAGACTCTTTGAAGGGGCTTCATGTTGCGGTTCAGGGTCTTGGAAATGTGGGCTCTAATCTTGTGAAGTATCTTTCTGATGAAGGCGCTGTCATTACAGTTGCTGATATTGATACTGTTCGCACTAAAAACGTGGCTGAAAAATACAAGGCCAAGTCCGTCAGTCCAGACGAAATCCTCTTTACAGAGTGCGACATCCTGGCTCCTTGCGCTTTGGGTGCTATTGTTAATGATCAATCCATCACTAAGTTGAAAACCAAGGTGATCGCCGGCGGAGCAAACAATGTTCTGGCAGAAGCACGTCATGGAGATCAGTTGAAAGAGCTGGGCATTTTGTATGCTCCGGACTATGTGATCAACGCTGGTGGCCTAATGAACGTGTTTGTTGAGCTTGAGGGTTACTCTCCAGAGCGAGCCTTCGAGAAGACCAAGCGTGTTTATGACAATATGCTTAAGGTTTATGAGATCGCCAAGCGCGACAATATCGGCACCCACACTGCGGCTGATCGTTTGGCTGAAGAGCGTATCAATACCATTGGTCGCCTGAAGCAGCGTCACCCTGGCAAATCTTCTCGTGCGTTCACAACTCTTCGTGAAGTGAACAACCGCTAAGATTTTCAATCTTCGGAGATTTTAAATTCTCCCGAGTGAAGCTAAGCCCACCGCAAAATCGGGGACAATCTGTCCTCGACACTGCGGCGGGCTTTTTTTATGCGCCGAGTGAATTACTTGACATCACCCCTGGACCAAAGAACAATCTTTTCTCGTAAGTACTTAGAATTACTTTTAGAAGCCCCCGACGGTCTTCTGGTTAACAGCGAGGAATTATCTTGAGCACAAAGATTTCTAAAGACGATTTGAAGTCCCCGGATCAGGTTACTCAAACCTTGAGACAGGGGTTCGTATGGACCACAGCACATTCAAAAATGGTGATCACGGCGATTGCCGCTTTTGTAGTGATCGGCGCAGGCGCTTCTTTGATGAGCTATTTTTCAGAAAAGAAAGAACTGACTCAGCAGGAAAAGTATTTCCTTCTTGAGAAGGCCTACACTGAAAAGAAACGTGCTTTTGATGAAGCCTCCCGTGCTGAACAAATGAAAGCGCAAACCAAAGATAAAGCAGCTCCCGCTGTGGATGCCTCTAAAAAAGCCACGGGCGACATGGATAAAGACTACGGTACAATCGTAAGCTCTTTTGAGGCTCTGATTGTTGATGCGCCAAAGACCAAAGCAGCCCAAATGGCGGCTTTGCATTTGAGTGACATTTACTTGACCTATAAGAAAAACGAAGAGGCGGCGGCCGCTTTGACTAAGATTGAAGCGGGCCTTGCTAAAGACGATGTTCTGACTGCTTTGGTTCTGATGCAGTTTGGAAATGTTTTGGCAAATAAGGGTGACTGCAAAGCTGCGATTGAAAAATGGCAGGCACTGGCCAGCTCCAAGTCTCTGGCATTTGCTCATGATGAAGCCAAGCTTCGTATGGGTCTTTGCTTTGAATCCTTGAATGATGTGGCAAAGGCGGAAGAGCTCTACACTGAGGTCAGCAAAAAAGAAGATGTAAATAACACTGATTTTGCAGCTTCTAAAGAGGCTGAAAAGTATCTGCGTCTTTTGAAGGCTAAAAAGAATCTTTAATTCGGGGAATCCATGAAGATCATCCTGCTTTTGTCCCTGTTTTTGTCGACTCTTGGTTGCTCCACACTGAATTCTGGTTTGGATAAGTGGAGTTCTTTGAATAGCAATCAGCGCGAGTATCAAGTGAAAGCCGCTTGGGTTCGCCGTACGACGGAGAAGGACAATCTGGGTTTTCGGAAAATCAACCGTATGACTCCAGTTTTGGCTGGAGATTTGGTGATTCAGGGAAATGGTTTGGATGGTCTGGTTGCCTATGATCGGAAAAATGGTCAGGAACGCTGGAGACTCCCGATTGCAAATGGCGCTGAACCCAGTGCCACTTTGATTCGTGATCGTCTTTTTGTTGGTGCCAGTGACGGGAATTTTTATTCTATTGAGGCTAGCACCGGCAAAGTGCAATGGACCTTTGAGACGAAATCCGAAAACCTGGCCGCTCCGCTTTTGGATGAAGGGATTGTCTATTTCCTAGCGGGTAATAGTGTTTTTTACGCCCTGGATGCGGTGACAGGAAGACAGTTGTGGTTGCACTCTAGGCAGGACACCTCCGTATTTTCCATTCGTGGTGGCAGTCAGGCAGCTCTTCATAACGGTCACCTCTATGTAGGTTTCTCTGATGGTTCCCTGGTGGCATTGAATGCAAAAACAGGATCAACCTTGTGGGAGACTCAACTCAATCGCAATAAACGCTTCCGTGATATCGATGCAACGCCTGTCGTGGATGGAAACCAGATCTATGTCGCAGGTTATGACGACAAGCTATATTGCATTTCTACGGACAAAGGGGAAACCCTGTGGCGTGTGGATGGCGGCGGCTACAGCGCCGTGACTATCATTGGCGACAAGATGTTGTATCCAACCACTCAGGGCGAAGTCTGGGCACTGAATAAGAGCAATGGTGAGAAGATTTGGTCCTACAAGCTGAAAGAGGGCATTGCTACCCAGATCAAGACCTATAAAGGGGCCGCAGTTTTTGGAGAGTCTCAGGGGTCTCTGCGTTTTCTGGATCTGAATTCTGGAAAGCAACTCGGGTCCTTTGAGCCTGGTCGCGGAATACTTTCGGCTCCTCAAGTGGATGAAAAAGCGGGCCGGATTTATTTTATTTCTGGAGAAGCCAATCTTTATGCAGTGGATGCTGGTTGGATTAAAACCCCTTACTTTTAGGGATAAGATATGAAAAAGTTCCTGCTTCTACTCCCATTTCTGGCTCTTGTAACTGCCTGTACTCATGGCAATTGTCGCGTGCAAAAAAAAGCTACAGCCCCTTCGCAGAACGAGGTGATCGTGGAGAAACACAGCACAACCGACCGGGTGAAAGTCTACAAGTACGACGGATCTTTACAGTGTGGTCAGGGTAAAGCTGTTGCCGTGGCTGACATGCAAAAAGATCTCAAAGAGATTAAGGTTTATTCCGCCACCAACCAAAATGATGGCATGATGAGAATCCAACTTTGCGGCAGCCCTACAGGCAATGCCAATGTTTATGAAATAGATCGCAAGGATCTGCCTGCAGCGCTGGCTGCAGGCTTTAAAGAATGGACCTTTGAATAGTTCCCACGCAAGACGGGGAGGGGATGTTTCAATTTGAGACGTCTCCCCGCTTGACAGCTGAGTGACAATTCTGGTGGTACTCCTTGATCTCATTCTGAGAAAATCAATTTAATTAAATACTTAGGCCGGCACATAGAGTTTGCATGATGGTTCTGTGAGGAGTCTTCTATGCGTAAAATATATACTCTGGTTCTGGCATTCTTAATTTCTACCGGCGGAATGGGAATTCCCGTTCGTGCAGAAATGACAGCGCAACACAGGGCTCAGTTGAATCAACTGGACTATCTGTTGGCAGTGGACCGTCTGGACTTCTATTCAGATGGCCTTGCAGACTACCTCATGGATCACGAACAAAAGGCGGCCGCTGAAGCCATTCGCCGTATTGAGCCTGAAGACTATGCTCGTGAGAAGTTCCAAAATCAGGACCTCAATAATCCAGATAAATGGAATGAGTTGATTTTGACAACTCTGAAAAAGAAATTCCCTGAATTCTCCAACCTGACTCTCAAGGATATTGAGTGGAATTATAACTTCTTCCGCAAAAAGTTGATGGAAGGCTTTAAGGTCGATCCCATCACTTTAAAGCGTGAAGCTTCTGTTTCGGACCTTAAGTCTGAACCTGTTCAATACAACAAGCGCTCCATTCCGAATGTGGATGGCAAAACGATTCTACTGGATGCAGAACGCTATATTTCAGAAAAAACCACCCGCGCCCTGTTCTGGGATGCGGCTGTGACTGGTAAAAATGTGGAATTTCATTTGGGGACAGAGCGCGACTTCCGTCAGCGCGTTTCTCAGGAACAGCGTGAAGTTGTCGCGGAAGTGAAAACACGCTCTGCCAACTATAATAAAATCTATCTGGTTTTTGATGCTCGCACGCAGGAGTATTCTTATGCTTTCACCCGTATTTCAGGCGATGACCGGGTCAAGCATCTCATCGCGCAGTTAAGAATCCTGAAATATGAGGACAAGGTGGCTTTGAAGAGCGATTTTGTTCGAGTCTACGGCAATGCCAATGCTGTTCATAGAAAGCAGGAGCAAAGCCTTCTGGAGTTGTTTAAAACGCTTCCTAAGGCCGACATGGTGGTGATTGGACAGAAGTCTGCCATTGCCAACGTTATTGCCATGGCGGGTTCTATGGCGCAAATCCAGCCTGATATCAAGCAAGCTGCTGGTCCTGACAAGAGTCAGATTCAAAAGCTGTCACAAAAAGTGGTGGAAAGCGGCTCCTACTTCTCTGTGACCTCAAAAGCTGCCGTGGTAAAAACAGAGTTTGAAAAGATCGCAAACCCTCTTGCTGCGAACTATGAAATCTACAACTCAGAACAGCCGAGCCATGATATCTCCGACGTCCTTTTGGAGACCAAAGACGGACGTATTGTGCGCTGGAGATTTATTTCCAATATGTGGGGAGACGAGGTCGTCCCTGTCGCTCGCGCTATCAAAAATTCCGGCCATGACAAAGTTGTCTATATTGGAACTGCCGGTGGAATTATCGATAAAGGTCTTAAGGTCGGGGATGTTGTGGCTCCGTCACATACCTATACGCAGGATGGTAAATTGCTTGAGCTGGAAAAGCCCTCTTATGGAACTGACTTTGTTAAAACTGGTCAGACTCTGGGGCAGGTAACATCCCCCTTTGATGAGACGCAAAAATGGTTCAAAAAGTGGAGCGGCAAGATTGATGTTGTGGAGCTGGAAACAGGTTATCTGAAAGAAAACCTGGGCCCCAAAGTGAGCTTCCAGCCTTACTTGTTGGTGTCCGATATCGTCGGGTCTGTGCATGAGACCTTGGCAGTGGCTGCTGCTGACTCTGGAAAACGCAAAAATGGACAGTTGAAGCTCTTGGAAAGCCTGTTTATTAATAACGGCATCAAAGCTCCAGTTTCAAACTTGAGCATGATCTCTTCCGAACGCGCAGTCCAGACTATGTATCATAAAATTGACAGCCTTCGCCCTTCAAGAGATGTCACCTCCAAGCTGCAGCTTACACAACTTGCCATTCGTATGGGTCTCAACAGCACAGCGGAGCTGGAGGCTTTGATCAAGGCTGAGCCAGCATTTGATCGACAGCTCTTGATGGATAAGCTAGAGAAATTCTCCGGAGCTCTGGAACTCATCTCAAAAAAGATCGGTCGCGTGAGTTTTGCGGTGGTCGGCGGCGAGGAATTTCTTAATGGAACCTGGAATCCGAAGAAGGCATTGAAATTGCAATTGATGGTCGGAAACACGACCTCAGTTGAGGCTAATAAGATTTATGCTGCCGAGCTTGCAAAAATTCACAATAGCCTGGGCAAAGAGGTTCAGATTGAGATGGTTAATTTTGATGCGGAAAAGACCCGCCACGCGGTCTTCTTCAACTCGAAAACCAGTCGGGTGCTGGCATCTCACTATGAGAAAACTGTTTTGAAGAATTTGGGTTTGAAGAAGGAAATCGATAAAAATGGCGGCGTTCGATTCCGCGAAATTGTTGAGTCTGCCGGAGGTATGAGATGCGAAGCAGTTCTTTTGTAAGAAAATCTGTTCCCTGTATTCTGACGATTCTGTCTCTCAACTTGGCCGCGCCAGCATCCTTTGCGGCCTATAACTTTGGCTCCGCAGCGACTGCGGGCTCGGAGGCTTTCGCCGTAGAGAAGAACTTTATTGAGGCCTCACTGAACAGCAATGCCCATTCAGATTTATTCAGCTATCAGGGTTTGCGTCGCGGATTTCAGATGGAAAAAGAAAAAGTTGCCTTGGTAAATACTCCTACGCACACCGAGATTGTTCCGGAGTACACAGAAAAAGGTCTAATCTTGCGTTTACGCTACGACGAAACTGCTCTGAATAATCCCAAATTGCTGGTCAAGGATCTTGCTATCCTTGCAGCGATGAAGTCTACGTCAGGCTATATGGGCAGTCTTCAGCACAATGTATTTTATGGAGACGTAAGTGCTAAAGTCATGGCGGAAATTGAGTCTCCGCACGCTATTGCTGAGCTCCTGAATAATGTTCGTCAAGGTAGTCCCACAGCGAAGGCTCGTTGGGTGTCCTTGCAGGCCCGGATGCTGGAGAATGTGAGACTGACCAACGCTTTGGCTGCTGATATGAATCTGAGCTATGAGGTTGTTAATGAGGTGCGGGGAGAGCTTCTGCAGCAAATTGAAGAGCTGAACAAGGAAGCAATTAAATTTGCGCGAAAACAGCAAAAAACTCTGGATCAATGGAAAACAGAAACCAAAGCTCTGGATCAGCTGGAAAGCATGCAAGAGAAGCTTGATGATCTGATCATGAAGAACGATCGAAAAGGCGTGCGTCAGATGCTTGAAGCTTATCTCCCTTGGGCCGTAATGGAGCCCGTGGAAGTCAATGCTTGGAAGCTTTGGCTGGAGGCCATTGAAAATCCAGATCACAGCAAAACCACCGTTGCTTTCCGTGGACTGAAATATGACACAGATAAGATTCAAAGACGCCAGACCGGCAAAGGTGAGATCTATGGCTTTATGTCAACAGTCCTGACTAAAAACCAGGGTAACTACTCACGTCGCCTGCGCTCTTTGACAACCAATCGCGAAAAAAATGGCGACATTGGCTTTAAGGGTAATGGAGAGGTCTTTCACAGTGTGAAAATTGTGGATCAAATGACGGCTCATGCCCGTGATCCAAAAGCTTCGAGTTTTATCTCCTTCACCTATGATCCCGGCGTAGCGATGAACTTTATGGGTCAGGATATAACCAAGGAAGTGAAAGGTAGAACTGTCAGCGTGCCTTACGGCGGAATGCTGGTCGTCAAGATGGACACACGGCGTATGATCCCAAATATCGCATCGATGTATGGCACTGAAATCGAACTACTGGCACCTTTGATCATTTTTCCTGATGAAGTCATTGAGTATCGTGAAGGCGCCTTTAAATCAGGTGAAGAGTACTTTAAATTTCTCAATGAGATTAAAGACAAAACCGGCATTGATTTTGCCTCATGGAGAGATGCTAAAGATACGAACAATCAGAGCTTAGAAAAACGCTACAGCAACGAAGGTTTTGCGTTCATGAAACAGATGATGAACACCAAACCGCAGGCAATGAGTTGCTCAAAGATCTTTTAGGTTTTCACAAATCGCCTTTTTATCTTCAATAAGGCAGCGAGACTCTGGCTTTCCGAGGGGATCCTTGAAAAGCAGAGTCTTTGCTTTTTCTCCTGATTTGAATTCAAGGGTCATGTATCCAAACTGACGCTTGTGCGAAGTAGGAATAAAAACCTTGGAACCATGAATGGACTCAAGAGGGCTTTTCGCATAGTCGCCAACAGGCTCCAGCAGCGTTCCTGACTGTCCTACCACAACTTGCAGAGGATGATTCCCTTGGGCTAGTTGGGCGTTATGGATATGACCTGACAGATAGACATCCACCACATCATCAAAGCCCGTGGCCTGAACCGCTTCCAAAAGCCGGGGAGTTCCTGTGGCCCACACGATTTTTTCGCTGGTGCTTTCAGCGGCCTCGGTGTTTTCGACTTTTTCTTTGTAGGGAACAACACCATAGGTGGGCGGATGGAACAGGACCCAGACTTCGGTGTTTGGCTTATTGCGACTCTGAATCTCCTGCTTTAGCTTTTCCAGATAGGCTTTGATTTGCGCTGGCTGTTTTGAATCGGGTTTACTGGGGTCATCACTAAGCCAACTCAAGTCTCCATTGACAATCAACAGGCCCGGCAACTCCACAAACTGCGTTTTGTCTTGAATGCGACAAGCCTCTAATTGCGAGTCAGAACTTAAGTATTTTTGCCAGTGCTCCCAGGCTCGGTTGCAGTTTTCGTGGTTCCCGCGGACATAGATGGCAGGAGTTCCCAGCAAGGCCTTGGCGGGATCAAACCAGTCGGCTTTCCAGGCATTCCAGGTATAGCCGACAGTATCTGCCAGCGGCGCACACTTTTGCGGATTTTTGCAGGTCTCACGGTAGTGATAGTCGCCAACATGAATTATCAAATCCGCAGATTCGGCGGATATAGATTCCACAATCTGAGTTAGTGGCCATTCCTCTGGATTCAGACAATTTTGCACCTGCTGACCTTTGAGGCGGCAGCCAGTATCCCCAAGCAGGGCAATTTTCCATGTGGTCTTGTTTTTGAAATCAGCGGAAAGGGGAGACTCAGTCACAGACAAAATTTTTCCATCTGCATCAAGCCCCTTTTCGATAAGACCTTGACCTCCAAAGCTTGTTATCAAATAAACACTGCTCGCAAGCACTTTAGAAATCATAGAATCCCCCCGGAAAACATGACTAAGGGGAATGACAAGTCTTGTAAATGTAAAAACGACGACTAAAGGATTTTGACGCTATGACACGGATTGAGTTTCAAGATAGATCTCTGGGAATGCTTTGGGGCGCTCATTGTGGAGACTCCCTCGGAGCGACCCTTGAGTTTGGTGGGCCATCCCTTGAACCTATGCAACATCGAAACATCATTGGACAGGGCCCCTTCAACTGGACTCCCGGTGCAGCCACAGATGACACTGATCTTATGCTGTTGGTGTTGCAAGCCCTAACGGACACTCAAAGCCTCGACTTTGAAATTCTCAAGTCTTCCCTTATTGCCTGGGCGGACTCACTTCCTAAAGACATCGGAAATACCACCAAGAAGGGCATTGAAAACCTCCGCGCAGGCCTACCATTGCGGGAATGCGGCTACAAACATCCCACAATGTATGGAAATGGCTCTATCATGCGAGCTGCCCCCCTGGCTCTTTATGAAGGGGAGGATTGGCAGGAAATTGTTAAGACCCAGTGTTTGATGACCCATGGACATGATCTTTGTGTTGAAGTTGATTTGATTTACATTCAACTGCTCAAGGATTTGTTGAAGGGCTCCAGTGTTTCATGCAGCCTTGAAAAGACATTGAACTCATTGGATCCAGCTTCTGAATTATCCTTGATCCTGCACAAAAGCATGAGTGTTCCCTGGAGCGAACTTAACACCAGCGGACATGCGGCCTGGACCCTAGGGGCGGGGCTGTGGGCTCTAAAAAAGTCCCTGGAAGGCCTAACTCCTGAAGAGATCCTAATTCAAGTTGTCAATCGCGGCGATGATTCTGACACCTGTGGCGCTGTTACTGGAGCGTTGCTTGGAGCTGCGTTTGGTACTAACATTTGGCCTGTGGATTGGTTGCAGATACTGCAGAAAAAAGAACTTCTGCAGTCAGAGCTTGAGCGCATCTTGAGTTCTGCCACATAGGAATCGGGAAACCCTCGAGATTTAGAAAGGTTTGTTATTATGGAAATAGGTTTTTTGGGAGCCGCAGGAACAGTCACAGGCTCGAAATTTTTGATACATAATAACGAAACGCGAATTCTTGTAGACTGCGGTCTTTTTCAAGGCTTCAAAGAATTGCGAGAGCTGAACTGGGCAGATTTTCCCTTTGATCCCAAAGATATTCAAGCTGTTATCCTGACTCATGCTCATCTGGATCATAGTGGTGCTTTGCCTTTGTTGGTGAAAAAAGGATTTAAAGGCAGTATTTACTGCACAGAACCGACGGCTGAACTCACGCAAATCATTTTATTGGATGCCGCCAAAATCCAGGAGGAGGATGCTGAATATGCCAATAAGATGGGCTTTTCAAAGCATGCTCCAGCCTTGCCTTTGTACACCACTGAAGACGTAGAAAAAACTCTGCCTCTGTTTGAGCCCCTGTCTTTGCATGAGGAATTTAAGATCGGCAATTTGACCTGCTGTTTCTATAGCGCCGGTCATATCCTTGGAGCGGCCTCGGTTCTGATTGCCAGTGATGAAAAAAGCGTCTGTTTTTCTGGTGATTTGGGGCGAAATAACGACCCTCTGATGCCGCCACCAGAGCCACCTGCTGAATCCGATTATATTGTGATGGAATCCACCTATGGAGATCGCGATCATTCCCCTGTAAGCTCCAAAGAGATCCTCAAACAATGCATTCTGGAGATTGCCAAATCTAGGGGAGTGCTGTTGATTCCCAGTTTTGCAGTAGGGCGGGCACAAAATCTACTTTATGAGATCACTGAACTTAAAAGAAACGGGGAGATCCCCGCTCAAATCCCCGTCTATTTCAACTCCCCCATGGGTCATGAAGTTGCCCGCCTTTATGAACAATATCCCGAGTACCATCGTCTAGGTCCGGGACAGTTTGCCGAAGTCATGGCTGAAGTTCACTGCGTGAAAGACGCTGAGGAATCAAGAGCTTTGAACGACGATAAATTGGGCCCGAAAATCATTGTTGCAGCCAGCGGAATGCTCACAGGAGGCCGGGTCTTACACCATTTAAAGGCCTTCGCTCCAGATCCCAAAAATATACTTCTTTTGGCAGGCTTTCAGAGCCCTGGAACCCGCGGGCATACAATCTTAAATGGTGCCAAAGAAGTTAAACTGCATGGAATGTATGTGGAAATTAACTGTAAAGTGGTTCCTTCAGATTCGTTCTCAGCCCATGCAGACAGATCAGGCCTAATTGGCTGGCTGAAAGAAGCCCCATTTAAACCAGAGCGTATCTTTTTGGTACATGGAGAACCCACAGCAGCTGATGACCTCAGAAGATGCATTGATAAGAATCTGAAGTGGGTCGTTTCAGTACCTAGAATGAACCAGATTATAAGCACTTAGAGGGTTTTTCTTAGGAAACCCCTCTACCTATCGTTACATAATATAACTTATCAGAAGATTATGTATCCAAGGCCCTGCCGCATTTTGGGCTTAGAACTTCGTGGCTAGCAGGCTCTCTTATTCGTTTTTTGATCCAGTGATTTGAACGCTTCGGCTCCCCGTTTTAAATGGGGGTGAGAGGCTAGCAACTCAGATCTTCGATTTGAGCAAGTAATTCTGACCTTTGTTTTTCGAAGATTCGATCCTCGGCCTTGATTGCCGGGACGCTTAAATCTTTTAAAAACTACCAAGCGCCTCAAGTCTTTTCATCCAGTCTCTTTGAGTGAGGCCTCTTGTGTGGGACAACTTTGTAAGAGGATGCGCTAATTCACTTATCTTATTGATAATTTCTTTTGATTTTTTTGAGTTAAAAATATCCCAGTAAATATCTTTTTTCCCATTAAAAACTAGGGCCGCATCTGGATCTTCTTGCTTGCCCAAATAAGCTGCGTGTTCCGTTTCACTTAGTTTGACCGGGTTCGTTTCAGATACTTTGACCACCTGATTTTTGAGGGTTTATTGGTCTTTCTACTCGCTGTCAATATCGTTGAAAGTTATTCGTCCCTTCATGCGGTGACTGGGGCCTTCAAAAATGCAAATATGGGCATTCTCGAACATCCTGTCGATGGCAGCACTTGCCAGGATCGGATCGGTAAAAACTTGTGGCCATTCTTCAACGTCGCGGTTGCTGGTTAAGATCATAGCCGAATTGTGCTTGCGTCGATCAAATAAATCGAAGATCTCCTCACTCACGTCTCGTGGCATTGTTACGACGCCCCAGTCATCCAAGATCCATAGCTTTGATGTTAGAATTTGTTTGAATAAAACATCGAGCTTATTGTTCTCGCGCGCTTTACGGATCTTTGTCCCAAGTCTTTTTACACTCGTACAAAAAACACTGTGACCAGCCTGCGCAGCGCTCATCCCAAGAGCAATCGCAAGATGACTCTTGCCCGTGCCGGGACTTCCCAAAAACAATGCAATTTCGTTGTTCTCGATAAACTTTAAATCTTTCAGATCCTCGATTTTTTCGCGCGGGAGTTTTTTATTGAAATCCCAATTGAACTGCTCAAAGCTTCTTCGCTCTGGGAACTCCGCTTTCTTAATCCTTTTTTCTACGGCGTTATCTGCCCTTGCATCTAATTCCGTGGATAGAAGCTCACTGAGCCACTTAAGATCCTGGCTGCGTTTTCCTTTTTGAACTAAACCCTCGATCTCTGCGGATGCCGCGGGCATTCGTAACTGCTTTAACTGATCGCGTATCACATCTATTGTCATAACTGTCTTTCCTTTCAGTGGGCCTGGTTGCTATGAACCAGACGTAAATGGTTTTTATACTCACTCATGTCGCGCGCAAACTTACCTCCCACCGTCTGCGCGGATAAAACCTCCTCATGACGAGGAGCTTTGGGTTTTGGCTTTGCCATAATATTCAATAGTTGATGAACTGTTTTTAAATTTACCTGTGATAACTCCAGCGCTGAAAGGCAGGCCTTGTCGATGTCGGCATTGCTGTACTTCTTGTTCAGCGTCAGAAGACCCCATACGCTGCGTGTATCAACAAAACCTTCGCCTCGAGCCAAAATAATTCCTACAAAGCGCTCAACATTGACGCCGATAATTTTTGCTTGCTTCAGATAGTGACCATGATCTTGAAGAGTCTTCTCCCAAGACTCCTTGTAATGATCTTTACAGGCTTTACTTGTGAATTTATCTTGGATGCGCTCGTAAACTTCTAACAGTCGACCGTTGCAGTAGATACTTACTTGAACTGAATTACCAATCACCAAAGCTATTTCGCCTTTGAGTCTTGTGTCTACTCGGTAGTACTTGTTTGCAAAGCGAACATAACCATCAGACCTCACTGTTGAGCGAGTGATGGTTTCCACTTCGTAGCGTAATAAAGGAAGAGGCTTTAACAACGAGGCTTCATCGTTAAGAAACACATCCAAAGGTTTTTGTAGGTGAGTCCCGTGCTTTCTCTCATTGGCGATACTCATCTTTTTATTCATGTGTGACTGTGCGCCGCTCAGTGAATATTGGGACTTATCGTAGGATTCAAAAAGGCGACGCTTCATTGGAACCATTCGCTCCACTTTGCCTTTTTTCTCTGGAGAATAAGGCGGCAATGCCTCGACAACGAACCCGTAGTGCGAGGCCAGTCTTTCAAAGGCCGGGTTCAACGTCGGCTCGTGCTTTGATGCCTCATGAACAAAGACTTTGGGATTATCAGAAGTCACTTTACGAGGGACTCCGCCAAGTTCCTCAAACATGCTTATTAAAACTTCGGCAGTTGTTTCAAAGTCGAGTTTCTCTACAACTCGGGCCATCTCGTAACGAGAATGCCCAAGAACGCCAACGAAAATCCAAATTGTTTTTTTCTTTTTTGTGACAGGATCGACGACGTCAAAGAGCTTTCCCCAGTCCACCTGCAGACATTCCCCCGGTGAGTGAACAAGCTCCATCACATTGCGCGCAGGTGCGGATCGCATAAGTTTGTGGCGGTGAATGTAGCGGTAGAAGTTAGATCGCGGGACAGAGAGCGGAAGCTCTTCAAAAATACTTTGCGGACTCCAGCCAAGTTCAATGCGCTCCTTGATCCATTCGCGCTTGGGATCTAAGATGGCATCCGTTTCAATGGCCTTCTCGCTGCGACCATCGCGCAGCGGAAACAGCGCCTCTGGGTAAGGTGGGATTTCTTTTGAGGTTTTGCAGTAGATTTTCTTCTCTGGGTTTGCGACGGCTACATAGCCATGCTCTATCGCCTGGTCGCGGATTTTTATGACGTAACCTTTGCCTTTACCAGTTGATTTAGTCAGTGCGGTGAGTGAGTGTCCTTCGCGAAGGCCTTCGACGATTTTTCGGTCCACTGTGATTTTCTCCAAGTCCTTTTTTCTGAGTTTCCGCATGCGTATTCCTTGCTGTAGTCTGGTTGTTAAACCAGCAGCTTAGCGCATGGGATCAGATGGAGAAAATGTGCTGAAAACGTAAGCAATTGCCCGGTCAAATTAGGTGGGATTTACTTCCCCCAAAGCCGGTCCACTTACGTGGGATTTGCCCCCCTTGAAACCGGTCAAACTACGTGGGATTGGACAAGCTGCGATCTCTAAGTAGTCAAAATCTCTTTCCTGAAGCAATTCTTTGATTTCTTCGGCCTCGGCATCACTAATATTCAGTAATGGCCGCATACGATTTAAAAACTCCACTCGATCGGCAAGCTCCCATACGGTGCGCTGTGTTGTTTCAAGTTCAAAGTTCATTGATAAAATCTCCCTAAAATTTTTACTAATGGAGGCTTCCAAGGATGGACTGCTCTGATCTCATCATTGATTCCATAGGTCTGCAAGACGTTGTACTGCAGTCTTTCAAAACTGACAAATCAACTCTAACATGTGAATTATGGGTGCAGCAAAAAAAAGATACTTGTGTTTGTGAGAGCTGTGGATTTTCTTTAAAAAATGTCAAAGACTACAGAATACGCAAACTAAAAGCTCCCCCTCTGGGGGCTTATAAAGAAGTGATAGTTCACTATCGTAGATTACGCGCTGTTTGCGACATGTGTTCAGGGCAACTTCGAATGTCTCCTATGAAGGGAGTTCACCCTCAATTCTCAAACATGACTTTGGCTATGGCTGAGGTTGCTGGTCTTCTCATGGAAGAGCTTACCTGCGAAGCTACAAGTCGCTATTTCCGCACGAATTCCAAAACCATGTGGGATCTGGATCAGTGGAGAATGAGGCACATGAAGAAATTCTACAAACTCCCTGATGATCTCAACGTCAGTCACATGAGTGCCGACGAAGTACACTTTAGAACTATAGTAAATACTCAAAGGAATAGCCCCTTTTCTGAGCGCTGGACCACTCAATATATAACCAGCCTTGTCTGCTCTAAGCTCTCAAAAGTCATTGCAACAGCTGGCGGACGAGATGCTATGGCTCTAGCAAATTGCCTCAAGACTTTATCTAAGAAAACTCGGGACCAAATTATATATTTTGCCTTAGATATGAATGCTGGATATTTCAGAGCTGTTTCCAAGCTATGTCCTAATGCAGAGATTGCTGTGGATAGATTTCATTTAGTTCAGAACCTTAATGAAACATTTAATACTCTCCGCAAAGACGAGTTTAGACTGGCAAAAAAAAGAAATGACAGCTTTCAAGCCGGGATGCTCGAAGGGGGGCGCAGATTTATCCTCATGGAACGCAATCCCAACTTGTCCATCGAAGAACAAAACCTTCTTGGGAAATTAAAAATGCTCAATACAAACATCAATGCGGGAATGTTGATCGTTGATTATTTCCATAAAGTTCTGGATGAAAAAACACTTCCAAACTTCCGAAAATCTCTGGCGCAATGGTACTACTTGGTTCGAGAATCAGGTATCAAAGTGTTCAAACAATTTGCTCAGAAGATTCGAAAATACAGGCTTAATATTCAGGCATATATTAAATCTAACCTGACCACTGCCATCTCAGAGGGCATCAATAATAAAATCAAAGTTCTAAAGAGAATGGGGTATGGATACAGCAACCAAGAATCTTTTGAACTCAAAATATTGCAACGCTGTGGGCTTCTTAACTCGTCTCATATTGATACGACTGGATGGCATTGGCATATCCCCCACCCCCAGTAAAAACGGAGAGGCGAACGCTTCTGGCGCTAAAAATGGTACTTTGCTTAAACACTGTACGCCGAACTGTCCAGAGTCCTTGTTTAATTGGTTATTAATTGGCGTGGAATTGGCACCAGGATCTTTTATCACTTATTAAGGAGATCCTATGAAAAAATCCGTACTTCTTATTGCAGGTCTTTTAACGACTTTGGCGTCCGCTCAAAGCTTTGCCGCTCAAGCATGTTCGGCCCATTATACTGCGGGCTTGGGGCATCTTTTTAAAGGTGAATCCCGTCTTTTGGGTGAAGTGGAAAAAATCAAATTGGGTCAATCTTCTTCTGATGAGCTTTATACAGTGTCTTTATCCAAAAGTGGTCAGTTGTCTTTGACTGAAACCAAAACCGGCAAAAAAGTTGAATTGAAACGATCCGATGTATCCCCGGAACTTCAGATTCATGTCACAGATGGCAACCTGAAGCCCTATCCAGAAGGTGTTCCAGGGACATTTGTCGATGGTCGTCGATTTATTGCAATCATGTGTGCTGATGAAAGTAACTTCTAAGAGCTATTTTTTGAACGGGGACAGTGTCATTCACTCTCCCCGTTTTTCTTATTCCTGGACCGTCCCATAATCATCGATATTGATATTCGAAACCCGATCCAACAAGAGCAGTGCCCGGCTAATATCTGATGCCGTGACGTCTTCAAACACGACATCCTTAACAGATGATCCGTTTAATGTGGCGTAAGCAACTCCGCCAGACTCGTCCATAAACCCTGATCCAATGGCGATAACAATTTGATTGCGATCTGAAGTTGCCTTGCCCCAGAAAATAAAATCCTCAAGATGAGTATCTTCTGTCTCCATCCCTAAGAAAGTTCCAGTTGAAGTGTTATTGAACTGGGTATTGGGATCGCTGCCCATCTGAACCGGCACCACATAAGGTAAAGCATAGTCAAAATTAACAAGGATGCTTCCCTCAGAATGGCTTAAACAAGAGGCTTCAGAGGCATAACTGATGCCCCAGATTTTCATTCGCGTGTCGACGATGAAAATATAGCGCAACCACATATCATTTGTCACGGCACAGGTGGAAACCCAGGCATCGTTGTTGGTTGTCTTAAAATCATCCACTTGCCATACGGAGCTTACAGGTTCGGGTTGTGGTTCTTCGGTGTTGCCGCCATCGTCGCCCCCACCGGCATCACCTTCTTCATCTTTGATCGAAGGAAGATTTTCGATAGGCAGTCCGTTGTCCAAACATCCTTGCAGAGTCAGCAGAAAACCAAATCCCAGAATAAACATCTTTATAAAATCTCTCACAGAAGCCTCCAGAAAAACGTGCCGCTTTGTTCATGTTTTGACAGTCTTCTGATCGGCTTAACCTGGACCCCCTTGATATTTCTTCGTGTTTTTGTGTTCGACATTACAGAGATGTTAAGTTTGCCTGATGCTTTGTTTCAATCTGATCCACGCTTGCGGAGATCAATAACCTGATCAATTAAACCGAACTCCCGTGCTTCATCGGCACTTAAGTAATAGTCTCGCTCCAAGACACCTTCCAGATGTGATGTCTTCTGTCCGGTGTGTGCTGCATAGATCTCTATCAATCTCTTTTTTGTTCGCACCAGTTCCCTTGCATGAATTTCGATATCCGTCACCTGACCACCAATGCCCCCATCCCCCAGATGCGGTTGATGTAAAAGAATGCGACTGTTGGGCATCGCAAAACGCTTTCCTGCAGCACCCGCCATCAGTAGGAATGATCCCATGCTGGCTGCTGTCCCCAGGCAATAGGTGGCCACATCACAACGTATGAATTGCATCATATCGTAGATCGCCAGTCCTGCAGAGACTGAGCCTCCCGGTGAATTGATATATAAGTGAATATCCTTGGTCGGATCGTTCATCTCTAGAAAAAGCATCTGTGCCACTATCGAATTGGCAATATCATCAGTGATGGCGTTACCCAGAATAATAATCCTGTCTTTCAGAAGTCTGGAATAGATATCGTAACTTCGTTCCCCAGACGAGGTGGACTCGATAACATAGGGATTCAGAGCCATAGAGTTCTCCTTTAACTGCTTTATTGATAATAGGTAAATATCCATTTACTATCTAGAGATATGGCAAGAACCAAAAAAATCAGTGATTCTGAAGTGTTAATAAAAGCTTTCGATGTGATCTCTCGCGAAGGATTTGAGTCATTTACTTTTGAGCAAGTGGCGAAAGTCACCAAACTTTCCCCTGCGGCCTTGGTGAAGCGTTTTAAGAATAAACAACGACTGGCGCTTTTGGCGCGAAATCAGAAGTGGGATGAGAATCTTAAACTGATGGATCCTCAAGCAATCGATCATCTGCATGGGTTGGACGGACTGTATGAATTTCTGCGAATAATCGCTGCAAGTGTGGATTCAAAAAGACTGGGTGAACACCTGCGCTGGCTGGGCACGGAGGCCCAAGACATCAGAGCGCGAAAGAAGGTGGGCGTCTATTTCAATGAGACCCGCCATATTCTGCAACGCCTGCTGAATGAAGCCATAAAAAACAAAGAACTTAGAAGAATCGAGAATCCCGCAGATTTTGCCATGACCTTGGAAGCTCTGGTGCAAGGGTCAATATTTCAATTTGCGTACTTAAACGAATCTTCCATCGAACACCACTTAAGAGAGAGAATTAAGTCAGCACTTCACGGGTATTTTAATGACTAGTTTGTTTTTATCATTCACCCCAAATCGTGATCTTGAGGTGCGTAAAAATGGGAGCAACCCGTGAATTGATTTATTCTTCTGTATACTTTTTGTAGATGGCCTTAAAAGATTTTTGTGAATCCAATTTTTCCAGGGACTCATTGAAGGAATCTCGCAACTTCACATCGCGAAAGGCCACAGAATAGCGGGATTCTCCAAACAGGGCATGCTTCTGCAACTCAGGCAATTTTTTTGTACTGGTGTCTTCGATATCTTGTTTATTAATCTGCAGTGTACGTTCTTCACAGATAATCACATCCACGCGGTCTGCGAAAAGCATTTTGAGCTGTCTTTTCTGATCGGCGTATTCTTCGTAATTTGAATTTTTCTCTACAGCGTTGCTGTACTGCGATCCAAAAAAATAACGGGCATTCTGAAAGGCAATAACTCTGTAACGGCCCAGATCATTCAGGACTTTAAGATCAATCTTGCGATCTTTCAGGGTCCAGGCGAAATTTTTAAATGTGATATAGGGTTCTGATAAATGAAATTTTGGCATGTTGGTGATCGTGGCCATCGCATCCACCCGCCCCAGCTCCAGACTTCTTACAGATCTTGCCGGAGGTTGAAAGATCGGGGTCATCTCATAACCCATGTCCAAAAGAACCCGACGAAGAATTTCAACTTCCAGGCCGCTTTCTGTGTCTCGAATCACATAAGGGGGTTTGTCCAAAGAAAAGGCCACCCTCAGCGGGGTCAGAGCTTCACTGAGGGATGTAAAGGCCAAAAGAAAAAAAACAACCAATGCCTTCAAACAAATCTCCAAGGATTATTATCCCTCCACGGCTCGCCATTCAAAAGTCTTATTTCAATCTTAAACATCACATTATGTGCGACGACATTCTTTTTCGTCCTCTGAGGATTGTGAAAACTCACTGTAAGTTTCATGTGTAAGGGGTTATTTCTTTAGCAAGCTTTGAATTTCCGAGAGATGGGTGATTTCGTAGTCTGGTTCAAAGGAAAAATTATGTTTCGACTTTTCCGGATTAAACCAGCAACTGCGCAAACCAAAATTACGTGCTCCCAGGATGTCGGTTTCCATCCGATCACCAATAACCACGGCAGAATCCTTATGAAACTTTTTCGCCATCCTGGCGCTGTGCTCGAAAAAGCGAACATCGGGTTTCGCATAACCGCATTCTTCCGACACGCTGGTAAAACTGATATAAGGAGCCAACTTTGAATTTTCAATGCGCTTCATCTGAACCGCGTGCATTCCGTTGGTGATAATGCCAATTTCACCCCGGGCCACCAGCCACTGACAGATCTCTTCGGCGTGATCCATCAGCACCACGGTTTCTGGCAAAGCCTCCAGATAGCGGTCGCTGGCCTTGTGGGGATCGATTTCAATTTTAAAGGCCTCAAAGACACGGCGGAATCGTTCCACCTTCAGGTGTTCTTTGGATGTTTTGGCTTCTTCAAAAAGAGTCCAAAGCCGGCGATTTTCCACCTGATACATGCGATACAATTCATCCAGGCGATCATGCACCCCCAAGCTTTGTAAAACAGTTGCAAAAGAAAGCCGTTCGGATTCCTTGAAATCCAGCAGGGTGTCATCCAGGTCAAACAAAAACAGATCGTATGGCATAAAATCAGATTAAACTTTCCAATGACAAAGACCTAGTCCAGTTCCGCGGACGCCTCAAGTCCCCGCCGAATCAACTCCCGCCCGGCTTGAATTCTTTTTTGATGGGACGGGGAGCCCAGTACAACAGCAATCGTCCTCTCCCCGCCTTTTGCCAAAGCTTTTTTCGCACTGATCATCACACACCAACCCGAAGCTTTGATATACCCGGTCTTCATCCCATCCACGGCCGTCGAGGAGCCCAAAAGTTCATTGGTATTTTTCTTCCTGAATTTATTGTAAGTGAGCTCCGGCAAAGAGGAATATTCAAAGTACTCAGGATGTTTTTGACTGATCGCCTGTGCCAGCTTCATCAGATCCCGGGCCGTGGAGTAATGGCCAAACGCAAATAATCCTGTCGGATTCACAAACGAACTGTTCTGCATTCCGATCTCCTGGGCTGCCAGGTTCATCATACCAACGAAACGCTTCAGGCTGCCCCCGACATGGTTTGCCAAAGTCAAGGCCGCATCATTGGCGGACACGACGATAAGCCCTTTAAGGAGCTCTCGAATGCTGATGTATTCACCTGGCTTTAATTGCATCTGCGATTCCCCTGGGCGGGTTTGCAGGACCAATGCGGGCACTTCAATCTGAGTCCTTAAGCTTAAACGCCCTTCTTTGATTTCTTTGAAAACCACATAGGCCGTCAGGACCTTTGTTAATGAGGCGGGTGAGAATCTCTTGTCGGGCTCAAAGGCGTCCAGGATTTCTCCGGAGGGAGTCTTAAAAAGAACCCACGATTGGGCCTCAATATTGTGTGCCTCAACGGATTGATGACTTAGAAAAAACAGAAGGAACAAGCCTGCCGCTTTCATAAGAGCCTCGTGACATCAAGATACCACGAAATCACCTGTTCGGACTTCTTCAGGCCGACGGGCTGCTAAAGACCAAGCTTTTCCCAAAGAATATGAAACGGCACAAATGGAACGTCTGGAATAAAGACGCGTGCCCGTTCGTTGTTATTGAGATAGATCTCTTCCTGGGCCCAGACATAGTGATCGTTGTGGCTGCCCCAGGCTTTCGCCCCATCATTTATTTCGTCTGACGTTAAGGGATTCAAATCCAGATACGCTTTCATGAATACCCGGGTGAGTTCCGGCCGCAGATCAAACATGTACGAAGCCACACGCACCAGCTCAAAGGCCCGTGGCATATACACAGCCTGATCCCAATCGATCACTCCACACACGGTTTCTTTCTGAAAGAAAAGATTCCCCTGGTGGTAATCCCCATGCAGAACTTGGGCTGGATACTTGGGAATATAAATATGCACACAGGCGGGATTCTGCATCCATTCCCTTTGTGCCCGCAGTCTTTGTAAGACCCACTGATCCGCATCAGTTAAAGAGGATCGGGTCAGAATCGCTGTTTCGATACGTGTCAGACGCTCAACCCACTCCGGCCCATTCCAGCTCAAGGAATACTTGCGATATCCCACATCCGGCAGTGGTTCCAGGACCTTATGCAGCTGAGCCAACATTTTCCCTGCAGCTTGAGCATGCACGGCCGTCAGTTCAGATTTGGGTATTTGTTTTCCCGGTGATTCAAAATAAAGAGCGCCAAACTTACCGTCATGCTCAATTAAAGATGAACCATAACGCGATGGCAGTGTCTGCACGGCGGGCAGATTATGGGCTGCTACATACTCCAAAAGAGCATGTTCGCGTTCCACCCGGGCACGCTCACTGGTTTTATACAGACGTAAATAAAAGTTCCCCAGACTGGCTTGGACGCGATAAACCTGATTGACCGCACCGTTGAGTATTTCATCAACAGAAGAGATGGAGCCCAAGGGCCAGTACTCCAAAATGGATTGCAATCGTTCACGGTCCGCCGAATTTTTCATCACTGGCTCAAGAATACATGCGCCGCAAGCCAAAATCCAAGTGGAATTACAAACTTATTGCAGGCATCCCGTAAAATCCTTAAACCGGTATTTCGACAATCGAACGAATGCCTGTCCGTGCCGTCATGGCATGCACAACAGCCCGCAGCCCCATGATGGTCTTGCCCTGTGTGCCGATCACCTGCCCCAGATTTTCCTTGGCGCAGTTCACCCGATACACGGTAGTTTTGGGCCCCACATAGGTGCTCACAGTCACGGTGTCAGGGTGATCCACCAGAAGTTTTACGATATGTTCTATCAGCTGACGAATCTCCTCCCGGTATTGCTCCGGATCGATATCAGCCCCTTTGATCTTACGTTCTTCATACTTAAAGGCTTCGATGTCACTCATAGAACCTAATCCCCCATGATGAAATTAGCTGTGCCAATCCTTTTAAAGTTGCAATGCCCACCCGGCACCGGGACCCAGTTAAACAGGAAGGAAAATGCACTGGCCCTTTGCGTGAACACTCTGGACCCTTCATGGAAACCATAGCCGTCACTGGTACCGACGGAGACATAAAACCGCGGTTTTTTGCTGGAAGAATAATTCTTCATCAGCCGCAAAGGATCGTGATTATCCCAATCCTTTTTATCGATGAAGACGGATCGCGAGATTCGCAACATCTTATTCACCAGACGGCGCCGTGCCCCCGTGCGCTCGATATAGTCCTCGATCTCACGATCACTGGAGTAAGGCCCCACGGTGGCAATTGCCGGACAAAGTAACGCCACTCGGGAAAACATTCCTGGCTTTTTCAAGGCCAACTCAGCTCCGTTAAATCCACCCATCGACTGGCCGATAATGTGCCGTCGCCCGCCCCGCAGCCCGCCCATTTTCTTTTCCAAAAAGGGCATGATCACCTTGGTGAAGTAGGTGATCAGGGGATAGCGTTTGTTGTCCACCATCAACCACTGGGATCCAAAGGACACCGAGACCACACGAGGCCGGTATCCCCGCAAGGTCCACCAGTCCTGGATCATTCTCGTTCCCAGAAACTGACGGTGCCAGGTTTTCTCTGACCCGCCCAAGCCGTGGAAGAAGTAGACGATATCGCTGTGATTAACCCCATCGGGATCACGAAAGCAATATCGGAAGCTCCCCCCTTGCAGTTCTTCTGAACCGCAGATGAAACGACTGAACTCCGTTTCCGGCACATCTTCTTCGTATAAAAGATCTTCACTTGCGTAAGCTGTCAGCGAAACGTACAGAAGGAGAAAAGCCAAAATCAGACTTTTCATAAAACCCCCTCTACACTTGTAAAAAAGGTTCCCTTGGTGAAATGGAAAAATCAATTTGCAATATCGAAATCTTCGCGAACTCTGTGTTTAGACACGAGCACTTGCTCGCCCGTATTCAGGCAGCGCAGATAGAAGTGATTGTAACCTCTGTTGGTCACCACAAAACGACGGGGACTTTGTGGAGAAATCTTTTTCGCCAAGACCGACCCCACATCCAGCTTTTCGTATTTGCTCAGCAACTTACTGCCCACCTGAGCTCGCAGAAGATGAAGCAAAACAGCTCCAACCACAAACAATGCCGCCGCCGATCCTGCCAAAAGCCAATGAACTTTTTGATTGATCAACCAGGTAAAAGACACAGGAGCAAGGACTGACAGCAGAACAAGTCCACCGGTGTACATTCTTTCTTGTCTTTGGTATTTTTTGAACTCTTCCACAAATGAAGACATGAACCGCTTCCTCGCTCCTAGAGAGACTCTTATAAAAACACAATCGGTTAGTGCCAATCGAGTCCAGATTTGGTTATTTTCCTTGCCGCTCTGCCTCCGAAGCTGACAGCCTGTTTTGACTGGGTTCTGCTTATTACAACGAGGTGCACATGAAACTACTTGGAACCATCTTTTTCGTATCGACCCTTTGGACTCTTCATGCTTCCGCTCAAGAGCAGGCGGCCGTCTGCCAGGATGCCGTAGAAAGACGAGGCAGTATTCAGATGCAGATGATCCCCTCTGCGGACGGCAACAATTGTTTTATTTCTGTTCATAACCGCAAAGCTCAGGGTCTGCTTTACCGCGACTACCTTTTCACAGCCGATGGCGAACTGATGATATTCAATTCGTTTGGCCCCGGTGATGAATCCCAAACCACCGGTGCACGTGAGTTCTTCATGTTTCCCCGCGTACAAGCCACCCCGACTTACGAATGGAACGATGAAACCCGCCGCCTGATCATCACCACCGTCAACGGAAACAAGGCCTATTTCGATTATGAGGACGCCGAACTTGTGGGAATGAGCGGCGCCACCATTCGCCGCGCCACCGACATCCATCCTTCCAATCGCGGGGGCATTGAGATTCTGAACTATCAGGGGCTTTTACTGGACGGAGGCTTTAAGATGGGATCAGCCCCCACCGGGAACTCTCGTGCTTATTCCACTTTCACGGACCGCAACGGAAAGACGTGCCGTCTTCAGAACTACGAGCTGTTCAAGTACACCTCCGATGGCGATGTGATCTTCAAACACTCCGACAGAGGACTGCAAAGTCTTTTAAAAAGCCGCTGTCCGCAACTGACCTTCTAAGTCCTGACACAATTCAGACATAAAAAAAGACCTGAAGAATTCACTTCAGGTCTTTTTGTTTTTTCAGTCTTTATAACGACTTACTCTTTTAACTTCGGAGTGATTTTCAACTCCATCGGTTTGCCTTCCCGCAGGATCTTTATGACTGTTTCCTGATTCGGCTTCACAGACTGCAGGGTGTAGACATAGTCATACAGATTCTCAATCTTGGTTCCACCGAACTCTGTAATAATGTCTTTGTCCTTCAGTCCGGCTTTTTCCGCAGGACTGTCTTTGGAGGCTCCAGAGATGCGCACCCCTTTAACACCTTCCTGGGAATAATCCGGGATCGTTCCCAGGTAAATGCGGAAGCTGCGGCCTTCAAGTCGATTCTGGGCGCTGGCAACCTTAACATATTTCACCATCGGAAGTTTTGTATCCACCAACAAGTCCGTCAATCCGCGAACCGCAGAAAGCACGCGAGCGACACCTTCATAATTGATCAACTCCGCCGTATCACGCGGACTGTGATACTCCCCATGGGATCCGGTAAAGAAGTTGGCCGTGGGAATACCGGCCATATAGAAGGCCAGGGAATCCGTTGGCAGATACGGATCTTCCTGAACGATCATCGGCACCGCAGTACGAACACCGGCTTCTTCCGCCAGACGGGTCCAGTTGTCAGCAGATCCTAAACCTTGAACAAAAACACGGTCTTTGAAGCGACCGATCATGTCCATGTTGATATAGGCGGCTATATTATGTTTCGCAGCATTCTTGGTGAAATACGACGATCCCAAGTTCCCCAGCTCTTCGCCAGACCAAACAGCAAAGTACATATTCTTTTGAAGCTTATGAGCAGCTGATTTCTTCAACTGCACATAATGATGGGCTAATTCCATCACACCAGCCACCCCTGAGGCATTGTCATCAGCGCCCACGTGCGCCTTTCCAACCTCGGCCCCTTTAGCCAGGCTGCTGCCGAACTGTCCATAGCCCAAATGATCCCCGTGGGCTCCGATCACGATCGCAGACGTGGCGCCAGACACCGGCAGCTTGGCTACGACATTGATTCCTTGCGCCTTCTGGAACTGCAGATCCACGCGAGCTTTCACATAGGTGGATGGAATCGCAAAACCTTCAATCATCTCGCCCTTGTCCAGCTTCATTTGCAGAGAGATCAAATCGCGTCCGGCATAGCGCAATAACCCCGAAGCCGCGTCAGTGGAAAGTCGAATCACCCCCAAGGTGCTTTCAGACAACGCCCCTTCGAATTTAAGTTTGCCAAACTTTTCAGGCAGTCCACTTTCCGGCCCGTTGGTAACCAGAACCCCCACAGCACCTTCGTTTTTCGCAACGGTCACCTTGTGTTGCAAACGAGAATAGAAATTCAGATAATGACGACGCTGAGGCGTCACATTCGCAGGAAGATCCGCTAATACCAAAACCCACTTACCTTTGACATCCAGACCTTTGAAAGAATCATATTCCGGCTCTTTGTCACTGGCAGGGGCTTTGATGCCGTATCCAGCAAACACAATCGGAGCTTCTTTGAACTCTCCGGTTTTTGAGAACGATACAGGTTCGAATTCCTTGGAAAGCACATAGTTCTTTTTATAAGAACCCACTACTTCAAGTGAATTGTTAGACCCCAGATTCACCCCTGAAGTAAATTCGAAGGTTTCAAAGAACGAACCTTGCGGCCCCGCCCCGACCAACCCCCAGGACTTAAAGGCCTGCGCGATCTTTTCAGTGTATATCTTCTCTTCGCCAGTCCCTGTGCCGCGACCTTGCAGCTCAGGGGAGGCCAGATAGTGAACCCATTTTTTAATGTCTTCCACTTTCACTTCAGGACTAAGAGGGACCGCCAACGGGTCATGAGCAGCAAGGCCCAGAAGTTTTCTCGCCTGCGCATCATCCCATTTGGAAATAAAGATTTGCGAATCCCCTTTTTCATTTCGATGAGTCCAGGACAGACCGTTGCCATCAGGAGTGAACACCGGCAAACCATCAAAGCCTTCATCAAAAGTCACACGCACCGGTTCTTTCGTGCCAGCCGCATCCACGATAAACAGTTCAAAGTTGGAATACCCCAGAATGCTGGACCCAAAAATAATATAATCCCCTGATGGATGGAAGTACGGAGCCCAGGACATGGACTTCAACTGAGTCACCTGTGTCTGATTGCTGCCGTCCACATTCATCGTGAAGATTTCCGCCGTGGAACCGTTTGGAGAGAATCGGCGCCAGGTGATTTTCTTTCCATCAGCACTGAAGAACGGACCACCGTCATAACCTTTGGAGTTCGTCAGGCGCTTTACCTCGGTACCATCCGCTTTCATGATGTAGATATCCATCATGTAGGAGGGATCCTGTTCAAAGAGCTTCTTATCCTCACCATCCAGTTTTTCGGTGTAGCCGGCGCGATTAGAGGCAAACGCGATCCATTGCCCATCCGGGGAGTAAGACGCTTCGGCATCATAGCCTTTTTCTTTGGTCAGGCGCAAAACACCCTGCCCTTTCAGATCAGAACTGAAAATGTCGTAGTTTTCATCAAAGCTCCAGGAGTAACGGGCTTTGACGGCCTTTTTACGATTTTCAAACTCTTCCTGAGCCTTCCTGTCTGTCTGCGGATCAAGATGCGTCGAGGAATACAAGACCTTCTTCATGGAAGGATGGATCCAACCACAGGTGGTTTTTCCTTTGCCCGGGGATACCAAAGTGGTCTGTCCGGACTTCAGATCCAGAATGTACATCTGATAGAAAGGGTTGCCAGCATGTCTTTCACTTTGAAAGATCATCTTCGTACCATCGGGACTGAAGTAACCTTCGCCCGACTTAGGTCCCGCAAACGTGATCTGACGGGGATCTGTGACCAGTGTGTTGGGCTCGTTAACAAAAGCTCCGGTGGCTTTTGCCGGAGTCTCAGAACTGGATTTTGCCGGTTTGGTATCCTTCACCTGGCAGGAAATTAGCGAGAAAATGCAGGCACTTGTAAGAAGAACTTTCACTTTTTTCATAGTCTGTGTAGGCTAAAAGGAGGCCCACCTTAAGTCAACTCAACCGAAAGAAAAGGGAAATCATGATGCGTGCGTTTCACTTGGTTATCATCTCGCTTTCACTGACTGCCTGCGCCAGTAAATCCCCTTATGGTCTTTCCTCCCTTTCGTACTCAAATGAAGACTTAAAACCACAGGCCACCCGAAGTGTCGCATCAGTTTCTTCGCACAAGGAAAAATCCAAAAGTTACCTTTCCCTGGATCTTCCCTATGCGGCTTTTGAAAAAATGCGCCATGAGGTGGAGAAAAACCAGCACGTAACCCTGCAGCACCGGGGTGAAGCGCACATCACGGTCGTCAATCCTGTGGAATTCAGCCGATTAAAAAAGAAAATCTCCATGAACGAGATCCACGCTTTGGCAGAACAAATGGATCTGCAAAAAGCCCCGTATCACCTGCTGTGCGTGGGAAAAGGGACTGTCAAAGAAGACAGCACTTATTACGCTGTGGTTGAGTCTGATCGTCTTTTCCAGATTCGTAAGGCGATTCACATGCTTTTCACTTCAAAAGGCGGCAAGGCTGAAGACTTCAACCCTGACCAGTTCTATCCGCATGTGACTTTGGGATTTACCAAAAAAGATCTTCACTTTGAAGATGGTGTGATCAAGGACGCCAGCTCTTGCATCTATTCGCTGCGCCCCGAAGAGCAGAAGAAAAACTAGTACGTCTTAGACAACGCTTTATCCAGGCCTTGGTTGTCGTCTGACCCCGGGCCCATCCACAAAGTTGTTTCTTCAATCAGGGAATGATCTGAAAACTGACAAAGATTGAAGGTCTGACCTTCGCTGTCTTTACCCTGGACAACCTCCGCATCAAAGGAACCACACACACCACCGCGAGCTGAAGAAGCGTTGCGCCCCTTGTAAGCCTGAAGGGCTTCGGTCGTACCCGTCTTAGCTTTAAACATGAATAGGGCCTCGGCTCCAATGGCGGCGTTCCCAAAGAAGCACATGGAGTATTCCTCAGACCCGGCCTTAAGAACCCAGAATTGGCCTTCTTCAATGCGGCATGCGCGCATCCAAGGGTTGCTGGCGACCGCCAAAGTGGCAGTTCCGGCGAAGATCATCATGATGCCAGCAAGCAATAAAATTCTCACCATTCCCCCTAAGTTTTGCTAAGATGTGGTTTTGATATAACAGCAATCCGGCCGGGGCAAGCATTCAATGCCAAACTTCCATGATTTCGAAACCTTTGACAAAGACCTCAAGGTGAAATGTCCCTACGCCCAGGACTGTGGCGGCTGCCAACTTCTGGAAAGGCCCTACAAAGACCAGATAGAAGGAAAAAAGGCCGAGCTTTTGCAGCTACTTAAGGGGGCAAACATTCCCCTTCCGGCAGATATTAAGGCCCTCTCAGCGGGCGCCTCGCACCTGCGGGACCGTTTGGATTTCAGTCTGCAAGACGGCCGCCTGGGGCTTTATCGCAAGGACCGTCACGAGGTTTTGGATATTGAAGTTTGCGCCCAGCTTTCACCGGAATTGCAATCCTGGCTGACGGACTTCCGCCAGATCCAGTGGCCCTTTAAGAAAGGCTCCTTCCGGCTGCGTATCGCCCCGCACGGACGCCGCGGGGTGTGGATCGACCTGGCCAATATCGATATCAAAACCCTTTTGGATGAACAGAATATTTTAAAGAAATTGCAGGCCCAGGCCTTTGTGGAAATTGGCCAGCGCCGCAAAGTGCCGGTTTGGACCGGGGCTGAATTCAAACTGCGCGATCCGGAACACCATACGTGGTTTCAATCCTGGGTGGGTGAGGTCCCGGTGGATCTATACTGTCAGGTGGCGAGCTTCACTCAACCCAGTCACAAAGCCAACAAGTTGATCTGCGATGTGATTGCCTCATGGGTGCAAAAGGCGCCCTCGTCCCGGGTGATTGAATTTGGCTCTGGGATTGGCAATCTGACCTTCCCGGCATTGTCAGAGGCCGACAGTCTGCTGGCTTGTGAAATTGATGATCTGTCCTTGCAGGGGTTGGAGCATTCTCTGAATCAACTTCCCCCCAGCCTGGCACATCTTAAAAATCGTGTGCAGATTTATCGCGGTGATTTTCAGAAAAAACTGACACAGGATTTTTCTGACTTCGATCTGATCCTGGCCAATCCTCCGCGTTCCGGGCTTATGAATTTTCTGAATCCACTGAAAGAACTGTCGTTGCCACAGCGACCGGAGTTCTTCATCTATATGTCCTGCTTCCCGGAGTCTATGACCCGGGATCTGGTGACACTGAATGAATGCGATTATCAGATCCAGGAACTTTATATCCTGGATCAGTTTCCGCAAACATCGCACTATGAGGTTTTAACGTTACTTCAAAGAAAAAAGGCGTAATCCGGACAGAGAACCCGCCAGATCTTTTCCAGACACCACAGATAAAAGTGGCAGTGTCACAATTCCCGTTATCAGAATCAAAGTGCTGCGTAAGGCGACCTTGAAGACATAACTGACATGCAATCGTTCGTGCGGCTGCCCCAAGCGCAGATCACACGCCCATTCACCGATCGTTGAGCCCATCAGGCTGCGTATGGTGATCATATAAAACCAGGCAAAAACCACAAACACTTCAGCAAAGAAGATCATCTGATGACGACTGTGCGACAAGCCTTTCAGCACATGCCCCACAGGTGTATTCAACATCAGCGAGAACATCAGCATAAAGACACAGCTTAAGGCGATCAGAATCAGGCCGTCGATAAAAGACGCCAGCCATGACCACAAAGCCAGACGCGCCCCTTTACGACGAGAAGGGCCGCCATGAAAACCCGTGCCTTGTTCAAAACTCAATCCCTGACGGTTCTTAAACAGACCGTTTACACGCGAAGGGGCTGGCGTTGCCGGTGCCCGGCGACGCCGGACCACAGGCTCCCTTAACGGCACAGGGGCTTCCCTTTGCTGGGGAGCCCGCTGTGGAATGATTTTATCTTGATGTCTGTCGATATTCATTCAGTTGTGGTTCCTTAGCGGACCCCGCCTGCGCGGATGGAGCCGTCATTCAAGGTGCCACCTTCGGAGTCCGGAGTCGGCGGAGGCGTCACCACCACCGGCACACAGACATTATTAACCAACTTGTTCGGTGCAGGACATGGAGCCGTTGGAGGTGGATCCACTGGAGCCGGAGTCACCGTTGTTGTCGCCGTGGCTGTTGGAGCTGGCGGCGCTACTGGTGGCACGTAGTCATTGGTGCTGTCCTTGGACTTAGACTTGTTCTTGCTGAACAACCACCAGAAGGCACCCAGAGCCAACAAGCCCACGCCCACTGGGATGATCCAGTTTTTATTACGACACCAGAAGCCACAACTGTCTTCGGCACCCTGACCAACTTCAGTTTTACCATCAGGCAACTCACCTTCGCCGCCCGTTTCGATGACGACGCAAGTCGGTTGAGAGTTTCCTTCTTCTGGTTCAGACTCTTTCGTGCCTTCAGGGCACACACAACCTTTACCGTCAGCACCTGTCACTGAGCCTGGCTTGTTTACTGAACAGTCGCCAGCCACCGGACCTGGAGGTGGAAGAGGTTCCGGAGAAACCACGAAGGATTGCAACGAGAACGCACGAGTTCTGATTTCATTACATGCAGACACCTGGTCTTCACGATGTTTTTGAATGTCTTTCAACGGAGCCTGGTCACACGCACCTACAGCCGTCTGGATGAAGGATTCAAGATCACCCAAATACTTGGAGATCTGATCAAACTGTTCCTGGGAAATCTTCCCTTCCTCATTCAGAACCAGATTGATGTCCTGACCATTTTTCTTCAAGTAAGATTCAATAATACGTTTCTTGTCTTCACTCTCGGACTTGATATCACCGCGACGAAGAGGGGATTTCTGATTACAAACGCGAGTGGCATACTTCACATCCGAACGACTCACGCAGTGCGGGGAGCCGTTACCATCATAGCCATACACCATCGGGTTACAAGACACCGCGTTGCCAGAGCACATCGCGTTCATGCCGCGCATCTGACGAGTCAGATCTTCAGCTCCGCTTCTGGAGCCACCGCAGGAACCGTTTTCACCGTAAGTGGATTTATAACCTGCCACGATACAAGGCTTGCCCGTCAGGCTGCTGGAAGCCGCATAAGCCTCCTCACCGAAGAACGTCTGATACACCCACTCGTACTTGTTTTTCATCTCATTCATGGCCTGAGCGCCATAGATCACCTGATAGACTCTTTGCGCAGCCTCCATGGCTCCACGAATACGCACGAAGTACTCCGCTCTTTGGCGCGGAGTCAGCTGATTGAACTCTTTGTAGGTCAGACGCAGGTTTTTGCTCAAAGGCTTTTGCTTGCCGGTTTTCAAGGCCTTAGCCACCACTGGATCCAGCTTGGCCATTTTACCGGCGATCTTGTTGAAGCTGTTATAATTCATCAGTTCTTTGCGACCGAAAGAA
The DNA here is from genome assembly GCF_055397015.1 of Bdellovibrio sp. HAGR004. Taxonomy (NCBI): domain Bacteria; kingdom Pseudomonadati; phylum Bdellovibrionota; class Bdellovibrionia; order Bdellovibrionales; family Pseudobdellovibrionaceae; genus Bdellovibrio; species Bdellovibrio sp. HAGR004. The sequence goes on from NZ_AP029176.1 coordinate 1,953,760, forward strand.
ACACCGTTAACTTTTAGCGGAGTGTCTTCATCACCAGTGAAAGTCAAAGTCGTCGTTTGACCGGCATGAGTCAGTGTCAAACGCACTTGTTCTTTTCCGCTGGAGTCTTTATAGCTGGAGGCTTCCACCGCAGGCATCATTTCGTGACGATTCAGCGCCACCCATTGATCCATCTGCCCACGCAGTTTTTGCGGATAAACGTGGCGAACCATTCTATAGAATTCACCCACAGTCATTTTCTTCGTAGTGAGCCCAGTCTCCTTCAAATATTGATTGATCAGTTTTCTCTGATCCTTCGCAGCCGCGCCTTGCGCAACAGGAGCCATACACATCGTAAACGCCGACGCGCATGCAGCAACACTCTTTACTAATGACTTCGGTTTAAACATCCATCTCATAACGACCTCATGCTTTTGAGTCTTTTCGGTACACTTTTCAAATTACTTAACAAGAACCCGGACTTAACCTTGCTTTTCCGGCGTTGTCTCAAGTTGAGACCGCAGCCAGTCCTGCAAATAGGTCCGATCCCGACCCGTAAGGTCCTTAAACTTCAGGCGAAGTACATTGTCGCGATATTCCACGACTCGACTTTTGACCTTAATGTTACGAACGTCAGGAAAAATCACATCCACAAAACGCAGCTCCTGCGCTTTTTCCAGATCCCTTTGCAGACGAACCCGGACACCGCTTAAGGAAACCGATTCTGTCACACCACTAAAGATATCCTGCGCCACCACATCCACCGGCGTTCGCAACTCATAGCGAGCGGCAGCTTGAAATATCCATTGCGCACGACGATCCAGATAGGGGAAGCGGAAATAAAATGCCAGCAACAAAAAGAACGCGGTGATCAGACACGAAATAAAAAGCTGCCCGTGAATCAAGGCACCACTTTCCTCAAACTCTCCGTTACCCCAGCGGTAGAGATTAATAAACAGCACCAACATCAAAGTACCGATTGCCAGGGACCACGTGGCCTTGTGCGGTCGAAGCAACAAAATTCCTGTCAGGCACAAAAGCCCCAGCCATAACCAATCCAGCGTTGTAATTGAATTTAAAGCAGACAGCCACTGCAGAGGATGCTGCCAACTGACAGCACCACCACCCCAAAGACTTAAAAAGATGTTCCCCAAAGGAGCAAGAATAAAAAGAATCGCCAATAGGTAAACTCCTGTTGGCCTTTTTAATTGCTCACTTTCCATGAAACCTCCAAAAGTATGTTAAACGAAAGCAACTTGACCGGGAATCATCTCTTGAGGTCTCTAGACCTTAGTTATGAACAAAAAAGCTTTATCTCCCTTAGTCTCGGTCGCCCTTCTTTTAACTTTGCTGAGTCCCCGTTCCGGAGCCTCACCCCACAAGGTGATTTCCGACTCTTTGGTCGAGAATCTGGCCTGTTCGCGGGTTTCCACGGACGAAATCTATCGACGTATCAGGCCGGAGGCTTTCTCCAGCCAGTATCACAATCTTTCCGTCAACTGGCCTTTTGCAACTAAACTTTACGACTTGGCCGCCTGTTGGTCCTTGGCGCGCACACAGAGATTGTTTTTCTATCTGGCGCGATGGAATCATCCGCAGGACTCAGCCCGGGTTTCAGATATTCTGGATATGGTTCGCGGCAGCAGGCCCTATCTGACCAAGTATCTAAAGCGAATAGAAGAATCCCCCGTCACTGATTTTAAAGTGTTCACCCAGAAAGACCCGACCTGGAAAAACACATCCCCTTTGTGGGCGGGTCTGCAGTATGGTTATACGCAGAATCTGGGGGCCGGAAAGTCCTTGTACCGATCGTGGAAGGGCGACATTGAACAGTATCAGAAAGAGCGCTTTCATGAATTCGCGAAAAACCTGAAGTTGGTGATTGGAGATGATGCCCGCAGCGCCAAAAAAAATCGACTCACCCGCAACCAGATTCTGAATAATCTGGAATCCCACCGCATGACTTTGCTGATTCTGCGCCCCACCCGAATGAGCCAACACGTGGTGATTGCCAAATCGTTCCGTCTTCTTAGCAATGGCCGCACTGAGATTGTGGTTTATGATTCCAATCAACCCTTGCGAGATCAGATTCTGACTTATGACGCCAGCCAAGAGGATTTCTTTGCCCCGGAAATCGTGCGGGGACTTGCTAAGGTGAAAGATCCCCAGGCCGCCCTGGGTGTTTTTGTAGTGGATGAATATGATCGTAGCCTGATTGAAACGGCTTTGATGAAATACTATAAATCGCAGTGTCTTTAAAAAAACAAGACCCCCGGAATTGCTCCGGGGGTCTTGGGTGTGTTTTGAAAATTAAAGTGTTACTGCGCTTTACCCGGGATGCTGATGTTTTTTAGTTCGGGCTCCTGTTTAGCAATGTCTTCAGCCATCTTAAGAGGGTTCGAGGTCGCACCTCGTTCGCGAGCGGGGCAGATTTCCACCTCCGCTTTTACCGGAACCAATGCATACAGCTCTTCGATTTCGGCGTTCGTCACGGCAATACATCCACGTGTCCAGTTGATGATCGGATGAGCCAACCCCACCAGCGTCTGTGAGGTTTCGTCATTCGGAAGACCATGGATCATGATATCTCCACCGGGACTCAGCTCTTGACCAGTCTTTTTGGAAAGCTCTTTGGTTTGAGCCAGGTCCTCTTGATTTGGGTAAGAGATGTGCAGCGCGCGATGGTATTCACTTTGTTTTTTCTTGAAATCAACGATGTATTTTCCTTCAGGGGTCTTATTGTCGCCCTCTTTGAGTTTGTCTCCATACGGAGAACGCCCCAAAGCCACCGGGTAAGCTCTGAGAAGAGTGTCCCCATTAAACAGGTACAGCTTTTTACCCTCTTTTGAAACCACAATACGGTTTCCAGAGATCTTCTTTTTCTGCAGCGAGGCCACAGTTTCGTTGGATAGGTCCACCAAAGCCGAATCTTCACCTATATAATCGATATTTTTGCAGTCGTACTTATTCGCCAGCGCCGTTTGAGTTAATCCCAACAAAGTCGCTATCAAGACCAATCGTTTCATGAAGACCTCACATCCTCGGAAATTATTCCACAGGCTCCAATCAGCAACTTTAAGGCCGCCCCGGGAAAGCGTTTAAATCCAAGGCGACTGTCCAAGACCTCGACAGTCGCCTATTTTGGGCCCCCAGAGCCCCATAAAAAAAGCCCCCATCCACAAGGGAAAGGGGCTTGTAAACCGGAATTATAACAGTTGGATTTATTAGCGACGCAAGGAGGAGCAGCCCTGGATACAAGACTCACGAGCCATCTTCACACGAGGAGCCATGCACTCGGCCGTCCCTTTGTGGCGAACCACTGACAGGGTTCCCAGGTTCGGCGTGTAGGTCTTGTTATTCACCTTCGCAAGACATGCATAGTAAGCGTATTTTTCCATACCTGTCTGCATCTTGGAACTTGTTGGCAGATACACACGAGCATCGAAGAAGTTAATACCCACTCCTCCTTTGCTTGGTGAACTTTGTGCCACGGTGAAATCAAAACCTGAAGATTTCAACTTGGAGCAATCGCTTTCTGTCTTCGCATTGCGAATACCAAAAGGATCTGCACCCGCTTTGTCGATAATCAGAACGTGACCGTACACCGCCACGATGTCCCCCGCCTTCAAAGATGTCGTCGGGCTCACAGAGATCTTATTCAGGCAAGTCAGACCGTTGTTCTGAGGCTCCACGTAAGAACTAGAACCCCAAGCCCAGGAGTCCGATGCTTTCAAAGCGCGGCCCGCCTTCAGGCGCAAGCCTGCTGTTGCCATGGACGTGTAAACGTAACCGGAACAGTCAATCCCCAGAACCTTGGTGCCGTCGCCGTTATTTTTAAACATATCAATAGCTGAATCTGCAGCCGTGGTCCCGTAAGGTTTTCCACCGTAATCATAGATCAAAGGATTGGACTTCACATTAAAGCAGCCTTCGCCATAACTGGTGACATTCTTGATATAGGGATGTGTGTTTTGCACTTGCGACAAGCTGGCAATCTCTCGTTTGCTGCCCACGCCATCCGAATGCTTGCCTGTGATCTTGATTCCTTGCAAGTCCGGCGTTTGCGCGTCCATGTCTGGAAGGCTCACGCTTTGGCACGTTTGATAAGTCGTGGCGAAAGCCCAACGTGCGCCAAAGACTGCCAGGGATTCTCCGGCATTAAGAGCCTGAGCTTTGTGGTAGGCATAATCGCGGTTCACTTCTGCAGGGAGCTCTTCGACCACATTATTGCTCTGATCTTCGCCCCCTTCATCAGGGGTGGAAGGCGCGCCGGAAGAAGCGTTGTCCTGACTGCTGTCACCTGAAGGACAATTCAGGTCGAAAGTTTCAATGGTTTTATTCAAACGGGCAAAGTCCCCACGTACTTTATCCTGCATATAGGAACGGAAAACTGTGGAGCGGTCGCCGACGTCAATAGCCGACAAAAGCATCAAAAGTTGTTCGGGTGTTTCCACACGCTCCCCCTTCGGGGCCTCTTCCAACAAAGACACCACCAACCGTTCAAGATCGGCGTTCAGACGCTCTTGATCTTCTTGGCGCATTTGGGGGTTTTCATCTGCCAGCTTTTGCACTTGATCACGCAAAGCCTGCTTTAAAGCTTCGGCGGATGGCAATTCCTTTTGTGCAATCAGATGCTCCTTCAAACCGTCCCAAAGCTTCATCTCCAGCTTTGAATCCTTACAGGCAATGTCATTTGTGACATTGGAAGCAATATTGTTCATGGCCTCGTACCCTTGTGGAGCGCAGGCCGTCATCATCATCCCTAATAACAGTGTCATTCCGTAGTTTTTCATACGGAACTTATCGGCTGGGTGACTGCGACAGATTACGGTCAGGAAGAATTTTAGACTCGACTAGACTAAAAAATAGTCACTATAATCGAAGTTCACGAGGGACTAAAAAACATGGCAGAAAAGTTTATCAAAATTCAGGCACTTTACGGACTTCTGGAGCTGGAGCCCTTTATCCTTTTGGGCTGCCTTATTGCCATCACCTGGGTGTTTTATAAGTTCTTCCTCAAGGAAGCTTCCGACGAGCGCCATCGCAGTATCCGCAATCACTTCCGCACGTTGCTGCGTCATTACATCATTTTGGCTTTCCTGTTTTTGACTTTCATTTTTCTGCAAACTTCAGAACCCCAACTGGGTCGATTGGGCAAGTTTATGCCCTACATCGCCTTTCTGACGTTCCTCTGGGGCAATATTGTTTTTGTTAAGACCTCCCGTCTGATTGTCCTGCAATACCTGTTTTTGGGATCGATGAAACACGGTGTTCCACTGTTGCTGGTGAACATTTTCTCGCTGATTCTTTCGATCGTATTATTGTTCTGGGGTATCACTCACGTCTTTGGTTTGGAGCTGGGGCCTTTACTGGCAACGTCTGCCGCTGCCTCCGTGATTCTGGGTCTGGCGTTGCAAGACACGCTGGGAAATCTTTTTGCCGGGATCTCTTTACAACTTGATCGCAACTTTGAAATCGGCGACTGGCTGGAAATTACGAGTGGTATTCAGAAAGCCACAGGTCAGGTTCGTGAGATCACCTGGCGCTCCACCACACTGGTGGGTTTTTCCGACGAGTTGATCACCTTCCCGAACCGTTTTATGGCCAATGCTCAGATTTCCAACTTCTCTCCACCGGAGAATCCCATTGTCCGCCGTCAGATCTTCCGCCTGGCCTATGGGGAAAATATTGAGCTGGCCAAGCAGATTCTGGAAAGAACGGTGGCCGGTATTGGTGAAATCCGCGGCATTCCAGCCCCGTGGGCCTATGTCAGTGACGCCAATGAAAACTGGGTGGAACTGAAAATTATCTACTTTATAGATAATTACGGATCTCAGTTCAATATCGGCGACAAGGTCTATGTGCGTGGAATCGAGGCATTGAAGGCTCAGGGCCTGAAATTAGCTCGACAAGTCATTGAGCTATCGGATAAAACAGCGGGCCATGGCAACACAAGCAGTCAACTTTGAACACCCCTTAGCGATTAAAATCCGCAAGCAGATCGCGCAAGCGCTCAACGACTTCAACATGATTGAAGACGGCGACAAAATCATGGTCTGCGTTTCTGGCGGCAAGGACTCCAGCGTTCTCTTGGCTCTTTTAACTGAGATCCAACGACGTTCTGAGCGTAAGTTTCAAATCGAAGCCGGGATTTTGGATCAAAAACAGCCGGGCTTTGATGCCACTCAGTTCAAACTTTGGGTTGAAAGTCTGGGTGTGAAGTTGCACGTCATTGAAAAAGACACCTATTCCATCGTGAAAGAAAAAGTTCAGGGTGGAACCTTCTGTTCTTTATGCTCCCGTCTGCGCCGGGCGATTCTGTATGATTTTGCCCATGACAATGGCTTTACCAAACTGGCCTTGGGCCATCACCGCGATGACGTGGTTCACACTGCTTTGTTGAATTTGTTCTATGTGGGAACAACTGCCAGCATGCCACCAAAACTGAAATCCGATGACGAGCGCAATATTCTGGTGCGCCCGTTGTGTTATGTTTCAGAAAGGGATATTGAAGAACTGGCCGCTGCCTGGGCTTTCCCGGTGATTCCATGCAATTTGTGCGGGTCACAAGATGGCTTAAAACGCCAGCGCGTAAAAAGACTGGTTCGAGACCTCGAAAAAGAGATCCCGAACATTTACGCCTCCATCCAGACAGCGATGTCGAATGTGAAACCCAGCCAGTTGATGGATCAAGAGCTCTGGGATTTCAAAAATCTGAAGACATAATCAGCAAAAAACTTTGCTTATACCATCGCCTTTTTGATGGCCGGCCGCTCTGCCAAACCAGTCGCCCAGGCCTTGATGGCCGCTTTATCCTCGAACCATTTCGGCTGGGCATGAATAAACCCGGCAATCCAAGGATAGGTGGCAATATCGGCGATGGTGTACTCGGGCCCCGCCAGATAGTCGTTATCACTGAGTTGCATTTCCATAACACCCAGAAGTCTTAATGCCTCTTTTTCAAAGCGTTCGATAAAACCCGGATTGTGGGGCTTTAGGGTGTTCAGACCGTAATAGTAATTTCCAAAGATCGGTCCAATCGCCGACATCTGGAACATCACCCACTGCATGGCGTGAGTTTTTTCCGTCAGATCTTTCCCGATAAACTTTCCGTACTTTTCAGCCAGATAGAAAAGGATTGCACCACTTTCAAAAACTGTGGTCTTTCCTTGCGGACCTTCTGTGTCGACAATCGTGGGAATCTTTCCGTTGGGATTCATTGCCAGAAATTCAGGACGCTTTTGTTCAAGGTCCTTCAAATTGATTTTGTGTTCGTTGTACTTAAGCCCCAATTCTTCAAGCATGATTGCGACTTTTCGGCCATTCGGAGTGGGAGCGGTGTAGAATTCGATCATTCGGGTCTCCTTTGCGGACTGAGCCCCAAAGCATAGGCCTATATTCAGGAAAACGGGACCCTTGACCAAGTGCATCTATGATTGCCGCATCCGCACTATTCAGATAGATTTTTTGGATCGTGCGGATATAGCGTAGTTGGTAGCGCGCTTCCTTGACATGGAAGAGGTCACTGGTTCGAGTCCAGTTATTCGCACCACTTGTCAAGCGAGACGAACCCACACGCTTGAAAAAATTTAGTTTCTGACTCTGCTTCCCAAAATTTGAAAATCCATTATTCGGTCCTGCAACGACTGAATGGGTTTCCTTTGTCTTTTTGCTACCTTTAATTTCAATTCCGTTCATTTCTGACTTATCTACCCAGCCTATGCCTTTGACATAAACAAAAAAAGTCGCACCCAAGGTTTGACCCTTGAGTGCGTTTTCATAGTGAGCCTGGCCCACGTGGAAATGAATTTCAAAACCATCCTTTTGGATTTCGATTTTATGAACTATAAGTTTTATAATATCTGACCTCATCTTGGGGTCATTTTCTCCTTTCTTGATTAAATTCTCTAATCCGCTTTTAAAAATTTCGTGCGTTTCAAACTTGAGCGGCATTTGAACCTCGACTTTTTCCTTAGCCATTTTGGACTTTTCAACAAACCCACTCTTTTTCGATTGAAGGTCTTTCATTTGATCAACTATAGGCTTAATGTCCATGTCCTCGGGTAATCTGCTAATCCGCTCAGCCAAAACTGCAATCTGCCTCTCTAATGCGCCAATCTTAAGAGCCAGTTCTTTTGAATCATCAACTACAGAAGTTTTTTCAGAAATTGCTTTGGCTCGAGCTAGTAAGTTTTCTGTAAAAGATCGATCTAAAACAAATTTCTTAACCTCGGCCCAAACCGCGATTTCTAGTTTTTCCGCTGGCACCCGTCGAGGCGAGTGTTTTAAAAGTTTTTCTTCTAACACGGCTTCGTTCTTTTTAGTTGCCAGATGTTCATAATAGCCGAATTTTTTCCCCGTATGACTTGTGGCGCTGGCTCCGGACATGCGCTCGCCGCATTCCTTGCAAAACGTGATTCCAGAGAGCAAATAAGGATATTTATTGTCATGAGTTTTTCGACGACTACAATTTTCCTTTAATAGCTTTTGCACCTTTTCAAAAATACCTTTGTCCACGATCGGCTGCCAAACTGCTCTAGTTTCCTCAGTTCCAGTTTTCGTAGAGTAGACCCGAATTCCTATATACGCTTTGTTGCCTAAAATTCTATACACATTTTCTAATCTTAAATACTTTGCTCTGGGATTTCCGGCGCCGCGAATTTCTCTAGGCAACTGTATTTTATTTGATGTTAGCCACTTGCAAGTAGCGGCAAGCGTTTTTTCCTTTAAGTAAGTATTGAAAATTAGATTCACAAGGTTTGCTTCTTCGGGCTCGATAACAAGTGTTCCTGATTTATCAGGTCCAGCCCTGTACCCAAGCGGAATACTACCACCATTATAAAGTCCACGTTTTGCCCGCGCTAGAAACGAATTTGAAACTCGCTCAGCCGTTTGCTTTCGCTCAAACTCAGCAATCGAGGCCATCAAATTTAAAACCATACTTCCAGCAGCTCCCGAGGTGTCAAAATTTTCGCGAATCGACATGAACTTACATTCATGCTCTTTTAAAAACTCTTGCAGCAGGGCAAAGTCTTTGGTTGACCTAGAAAACCGCGATAGCTCGGTCACAAGTACTAGATCAATTTCGTGATTTTCAATAGCACGAAGCATTTTTTGAAATGCTGGACGTTTCATATCCTTTGCCGACACCCCAGGGTCTGAAAAGACACTGACGATTTCCCCAAACGGTTCGACTAAGTTTTTTAGATTAACGTATTCCCGAAGCCTTAGCTCCTGGTTTTTTATGGACCCCTCGGGATTTTCCGCCTGCTCTTCGGTGCTGACTCGAGTGTAAATGGCAATTCGAAATATCTTTGCCGAATTTAATTTTGATTGTCGTTTTCTCATCTTCGATAACTCCTTTTAGGTTTAACTAACTCGGAGCTATGTATTTTCGCAGGTTCTAAAACATTTGGGACCGGATAACTTTGTTTTATCAACAATTCCCAAAGTTCAGCAAGCACATTAGAATAATCTTGATCATCTAACGCGTGGAGTTTGCACTCGATCAAACGGCATACCCACTGGGATTTCTTTTTTGACATAATACTCCCTTAATTTTTGGTTTAAGGATTTTTTTATAGATGTGACTGAATGATTTTATATAAGTAGTACCTTTCATTTTTAGTTGATTTCGTTTAATTATGCTGTCCATTTCTTTTGTTTCCGTCTTTCGTTCTTTCTTTTTTATTTCCTTTAATTATTATTTTATTATCTTCTTCTTATCTACCTGATTTTTTACTCCCTCCTGCTTTGCGCTTTGCTGACCACTTCCCATCGCAGATACTTGTATCGTAGAGGGGGAGTGGTCAGCAAATTTAAGCAAAGCCCTCCCCGGATAAAAAATCAGGTAGACGGCTGTTGATTCAACCACTTAGCCTTTTTTAAGCACCAAACTCGCAATCAAACATAGTGCTTGGGTTTTTGTTTGACCTAGTTGAGCTGTATTTCTTAAAGGCATAGATCGTTTCACCGGGACATTATCTCATCTAGACTCATGAATTCAAAAAACCCGGTGCTAAGTTTATGTCCCGCCGGTACTTCAAAGCCTTCAATCACTGACATTATTTTTCTATCAATTTGTACATTTGGCGTGATGTAGATTACTTTCTCAATCCCGGGAGACATCCTAAACTCGGTAATGATTTGACTGTAACGCTGATTGCTTTTGCCGTGAAGCTCTAGTTCTATGGCAACAACCTTCGGTTGATTTTTAATTAACAAGACAGCATCAGGGATTTTACGTAAATCCTTTGGACTTAGATTTTTTCCGTTAATCCACTGACAGCTCGGGTACCGGCTAACTAGTTTATCTTTAATGTCATTAAGTATCAGATCGTGATCCAAACTCGGAACATTTAAAATACTTGGGCGTTCGTTGAAAACTACAGATGGGTGCATCCGTTGTAAAATCCTGATCGATTTTAGCGATACCTGAAATACAACTCCGATTTCACGATCACCACGCCAGGATTTAATTCTTGGCACCTTAGTCCGTGTAATGTACTCGTTTTCCTCTAGCAGCCTTAGCCGATTCATAACAGTCGCATGGCTTCGGCCAGCGAAAAACTTCTCATGGATTTGATAAAAACTGCTTACAACGTTTTCATAAAGATCTAATAGTAATTTTAAATCCCTGTCAGTAAGGACAACATGTTTGGCCGTTTTTGAAACATTTTGGCTACGCTCTTCGATCAAATTGCACCTCCTCTACAAGCGGATAGCCATCAACTAGCAGGCTAATAACACCAACGCCGTTGGAATAATTTTTAAGTCTATTTGGATGGATCTTATACTGCTCTACTTCACGAAGTGACATCTCGCCGCTGGTTTCAACATCTCCCCAGGTGCTTTTTGTGGCCCTCTCGGTGGATTTTTGCCTAGTCCTTGTCCCAATGTGACGTGCTAAATAGTCGGCCGTATCTGGATCATTTAAACCAAGTAGAATCTTAATATTGGTATTTACATTTATCGTTTTGGCAAAACTCGCTGAGACATTTTCCAAATCCCCTAATGACTGATGCGATAAATGAAGGGCAATATTTTTCGATCTAGCTTTATTTAGGAACTGCTCAAATCCGTCAAACACAAAAGCAGAAAATTCATCGATCATCACTGGGCAAAAATTTGATCCGGCTTTTCGTTTTGATGTGATCCAGGCTAAAAGCTGCAACACCATTTTCCCAAAAACTTTGGCCGTTTTTTGAAACTGCAATGTATTTAGCAAAATCACGCAGGCTTTATATTGTGACGACTCTGGTGCATTGATTAGTTTTTCAAGATCAATTTCATTAGCTTTGTCGTGGCTGAAGAACTGCTCGCGAAGTTCAGAATCACAAAATGGCTTTAATTGAGAAATAATTCCTGATAGCCTTTCTTCTCTTGTGTCCTTGTTCATTTGACACAGCTTTGTTACATCAAACATTAAATCCTGTGGAAAACTCCGTTCGTCTTTGACCAATTCCAGGATTTTATGTGGATAACTTAAGTAATCACAAAGTACCGGAATACTAGCCTCATAGCCGCAGGCTTTTAGCGTTTGGATAATAAGCAGCACAACTGAGTGCTGAATGGATTTAAAATATTCACTTTCAAATTCAAGCGAGCTAATCAGCCGATCGGCCACCTCGGTGGCGCTGCCGCCAATAAGTGGGTTTAGACTCATTACATGGTCAGATAAATTAAACACCGCGATTTTTGAAAATTCTAACGTCGATAGATTTTCTTTAAGCTTCAATAGAATTTCCTCATCACCTTTGCCATCTAATAAAATCGGAGTATTGTTTGATCTTAAATCCCTTGTAAACCAAGGCAGCACTACGGACGCGGTTTTACCGCGTCCCGTAGCTCCAATGACTTGCACATGTCCTGTTCGCATTTTATTAGATAGATAAATCGGGGATTTATCGGCCAGTGTATAGCCAACATAAATAGAACTATTCGTCATATTTTTCCTTTCGTTTCATTTTTTCTAAGGCCATTTGACGCTCATACATTTCCGGGTGTTTCATTCTTAGTTTCCAGTTTAAAAATGATTTCGCTCCCCAAATGATTGCAGCTAGCGCCAAGCTTAAAATAAACCAATGCGCTTTAGCCCAGGATTCGATTTTGTCGATATTCTTAGCCACGCCCCAAATAAAGAAGCAGATCAATAAAATAACGATTGATTGCGTACTGACCTCATCGCGTTTTTGATTATTGTCTGACATATTTTCTCCCATTTGTTTTTACTTCGGTCGCCATTTTAGATCGAAGCCGTGGCATATTGTCGTCATCATAGTAGCAGTTTTCATCGCATGGCTCGGGTCTATAGGTCGTATTGTGGCGAGGTTTCTGGCTGCGATGAGTTTTAACCCACTCTAAAAGCATGCCAGCATTTACTAGAACATCTTGGTCTAGTGGTAAATGTTGAACGATGTCTTCAAGAAGATCTTGGTAGTACGTGTGGGCAAACGCTAAATCGTTGTTTGAAAAGTGAAGTGCTAAATTTAAAGCTAAATCACTGGGGCCAGTTCCGAGGTAACCCCAATTATAGCCATAGGAAACGGCAAATCGTTTTGGCAGATTTGATGTTTTTAGTTGTTTATCATTTTGGCTTAGGATCACGTCCTTAAATTCACCGGTTTCAAGAAGCACGTAAGAATTCTTTTTTTCTTTTTGTTCAAGAAATCTAAAGTATTGATTAAAATCGCTATTCAAATTATTTCCTTTTTTTGTTGTGTTTGATTCATTTATTTTTTGTTCGTCCGTGTTCGTCGCATTTAAAGGTTGCATATAAAAACTCCTTTGAAAGTTTTAGTGGTATGTCCGAATTATTGATTTAAATTCGGATTCGATACTGGTTTAGTCGTAGTGACTTAGTGTTGGAATTGGGCCTTAGGGTTGCAAGCAGCCTGGTAGGGACAAAGCTCGCGCAAGCATGTTTGTTTGATTATTTTTTTTGAGACTGGTTTTGAAATTTTTCTTGAATTGTTTTTTAGATGTGATAGGGTGATTTTAAGTTTTCTGTTGCAAGAAGCAAATTTCACGTTATCTTTCCTTATACAAAATAGAAAAAAATTAAATACCAAGTCAGTTTAAATTCTCCTCCTTTCTCTAAAAGAAGGTGCGACTTTTGGGGGTAATTTTGTGCCATTCTTTGGCTTAACTTCTTGAATTGAATACAAAACAATTTTTTTCACCCCCTCTTACGACAAAGTTCGATTATACTTCAAAGCGGTCTAATGCATTTTTTCTTCAAGGGGGGATTAGGTGCCGCAGGCTTTATCAAGCGAAGAAATAGATAGTCTTATAGCTTTAGCCGATAAAACGCTTTTTGTTTTAGACACGCGTCCTCACTATGTATTAATTGCACGATGGAACACTGTTATAAATCGGTATACGCCGCATTTGATTAGCGCGACAGGTTTTATTAGGGACCCAAAAGCTATCCTTTTAAAGTCGGACTATCAGCCCAAATTAAGAACTGAATTGAATTCTAGAGATATTCCTGGTCCAGAGAAGGAGCCAGAGGATAACATCGTTACTGGCTCTGTAGATCCCGTTACCGGCCGGCTGCGAATAGTAATCGACTTCGAAAATCGAAATAAGCCTGTTAAATCCGCTCCCTTTAAAAAATGGCTCGATCATAAAAATATGAAGCCATATTCGTTTCCTCAGGATCTTGATTCGATTTATGGCTGGTCCAATGATAAAGAATCCGCCCTTGTGCAGAGCTTAAAAAACGATGGACTCTATGTCGATGAAGCCGAGCCTATAAAACCAAAGCTATCTGCATTTAAAGAGGGGCAAAAACCTGAAATTAAGAAATACTGGATTGATATTTTAAATTCGACTCGCGATGAGCTTAAGTTAAAATATTCACTAACTGAAATCGATATAGAGCTAAATCATGCGCTAGGCCAGCAATTTGAATTTGATAATTTATATTCCATAAAGCCGCTTCATGAAATGCTTTGTGAAAATCCATCTGATATCAAGCAATCCCTGTTGCAGGATTTATATTTCTCCGGGGCGCTGAAAGACTTTTCGTTTAAAATGAAAGCGACAGCATTTCTATTAGCCAAAGGCTTTCGAAATGCTGAAGAAGCCGTATTTATTTTTCGACATCAATGTTTGGGGCTGAGAAGATTTTATCCGCAAATTGCTGTTTTGTTTGCTGGTATTTACACTGAGAATGATTTTTATATTTATCAGTCCGTGCTTGAAGGCCTTTTGACGAAACTACTTATTTTAAGTTTTTCAGATCGAAATGAGTTCAAACATTTGGTCAAACAAAATTCGATCTGGCCGCGAGTGAAAAGAATAAGAGAGGAATTCACTCAAAAACAAACCGAAATTGTTCAGTTGCTTTATATAAATAGACCAATCTATACATATGATGAAGCTGCAAAGGAATTGGGAATTTCTATAGACTCGGTTCGTGACCGCGAAGAAGGCGTTATAAATAAAATGAAAAAGGAATTCATAGAATTTAAGAACTGTTTTCCTTATAAAGACTACCATAAAAATAACCAGAGAATTTGGTCCTATATAGGTTGTCGGCATAATCCAACAGCCGACAAGATCCACCCATGCTATCGAGTGCGAATTCAAAATGATTGTGAAGTAAAAGAATCCATCACCCACGGTGAATTGATTGCAGAAAAATTAAATCGTAATCTTGGTCTGACGCTAAAAACGAAAAAACCGGCAATTGCAAAAACGGAATCGTGCGACGAAGAAATTGATATCCTTGGTCGGAAAGGCGAGCCTTTAAATACTGCTATCGATATTTCACCAAATTGAAGTGGATGTTTCATTTTTTATTTCAGGAAAAAAATGCTCCGCTTTAGTAAACGGAGCATTTTGGAATTCACACCGCCTTGATAACTAGGGGTTTATATACTTATGCTGCTGCCGTTATTATTCGGATTGGGATTTCGCTATCGTCGAAAGAGATAATGACTTGCGACCAGTTGAAAACTAAGAGCGACACGGTTATTAATTTTTTCGCTATTTAAAATGACCTTCCCCCATCAACGCGAGAAGTCTGTAATTCCATTTTTTAGTTAACTTATTAAATTCATTTCATATTCTTTTACAAACTCGTTCGGAGTTTTCATCCGAAGCGAACTGTGTGGCCGGTTTTCATTGTAATCTTTTCTCCATTTTTCAATTTCAAACCGTGCTTCTTCAAGATTCATGAACCAGTGTTGATTCAAACACTCGTCTCTAAATTTTCCATTAAACGATTCAATGTAGGCATTCTGCACAGGCTTGCCTGGTTGAATAAACTTTAGATCCACTTTGTTCTGATACGCCCAAATATCTAAGTTCTGACTTATGAACTCTGGACCGTTATCGCAAACAATCATCTTAGGAAGCCCCCTGGTTAATTTCAATTTTTCAAAAATGGACACAATCTTTTCAGAACGAATCGATCTGTCGGGATGGATCACAATATTTTCTCTTGTAAAATCATCTACAATCGCAAAACAGCGAAATCTTCTTTGATCAAAAAGAGTTTCACTGACAAAATCCATCGACCAAATGTGATTTGGTTTTTGAGGCTCCGGTAAAACCAAGCGCAAATGTCCTCGAAGTTTTTTCTTTTGGCGCTTTCTTATTGATAATCCCATTTCTGAATACAATCTCTCTACTCGCTTATAGTTGTCGGTGAAGCCATTTCTGCGAACGACTTCATAGATACGCGGACAGCCCCATCTAATGCGAAACTGAGCTATCTCTAAAATCTTTTCCTTCAACCTGGCATCATTGCGTGATGAAGTTTTTTTGTAGTAGTATGTTGATGATCTTAGCCCAACAAGTCGATATGCCCGATGTGGTGTAAAGCTCTTGGCTTGAATCAAAAACTTCACAACTTCGCGCTTGGCCTGTGGGCCTACCACTTTTTTGCGTTTATCTCTTTCAATGCATCGATATCAATGGCCATGTTGGCGATCATTTTCTTTAGACGCGCATTCTCGTCTTCGAGTTGCTTTACTCGCTTAATGTCTTGTGAGGGCATGCCTTTAAATTTTTTGCGCCACTTGCTGATAGTGACCTCCGAAACTCCAAATTTTCGAGCAACTTCGCTCTGCTTGGACTTCTCGCATTCCTTTAAAATTTGGTCCATTTGTTCGGCCGAATATCTGATTCCTCTTGGCATTTTTACTCCGATTCTTTGGGCTTTTAACCCAGTTAGTCGGAATTAGCAAACTCTCCAGTTTTTTGGGGGAAGGTCAAAAATTAAAAGAATAATCAGAAATTCAAACTGCTATTGAGATTGTCTGATGAAAAAACCTTGATCTGGAGAAACCAAGCCATCTGATATCCTCATGTAGCAGCCCTTACCGTCCAATTTTGCCTGATATATCGCTGCTCGACACTGTCGCATCAGCTCTTCTTGCTTTGCTCCAGTAAATCTGTCTGAAAAAATCAACTCTTTTTTGTTATCTTTGCCTACAACATATACCCTGAAGGTCCCATGTGCATAATTATCATCACAGGCTATTTTGGTTGGATCCGGAAAATGTATCCATTCCTCTGCTGCATGTAAATTTAAAGATGTGACAATTGAAGCCGCCAATAACAAAGATGAAAATTTAAACATATTTCCTCCTAGAGTTCTTTTTTACCTGCAAAGGTATGCCATAGAATTAGAGTCTCATTTTCGAATCTATCACCTACAAAGAGACCGTTGATTTCGTTTTCGCTTGTTATCTCTGGCGGTTACGATGTCCAAAGTGTTGACACAAAATCTGCCATAAATAGGAACGGATTTGGTTGTCTGCGGTAAAGTTCGATCTGAGCTATTTGGGGCGGCGTAATAAATGGACGAGGCATGCTTTGGTCGTAGTTCTCTGTTTTGTTCCTGTTTGTTGGAGTAGTTCGGAAATACAGGCCTTTTTGATTTTCCCTTAACAAGACTGACTGATTCGTAATGAGCTATTTCTGATTCAGCGGGGCAAACATGGCAAAAACGCATATATTCGATCTGGCAAAATGCTTGCAGAAATTGACTAGGACTCGCCACGATTACATTCCCTTAGTGACCGTTCAAACAGATCTTGATAAAATTTTCGTGGAGGTACGATATGAAGAATTTAATTTTAGCGAATATATTGTTTTTCGCTTTGGCACCCTTGCAGTCGATAGCCGGTTCTACTTGGGCAAATTGTCCAGGCGACTACGGAACTTCTGTTCAGGAAGTTTTTTGGAAATCTGATGTGGATGGTGGTAGCGGCCCTGATTACCACCTGAAATCAGGGCAAACTTTGAGCAATGCAGGCTCTGTTTGCCAACCTGGACCAATTCTGAAACCTGAAGAGTGGACACAGCAGCTTAAGACAGATTTGAATCCAGTAAAAACCGTGAAATCATTTAAGGCTGTCAAATCGCCTGAAGAGCTTCAGAAATTTCTGAGAGAATTCGGGGTGAAAATTGATGATGAGGAGCGATTAAATGAAGCTGTTAAAGCATATCTTGCCGGAAAGCAAATTACGAACACCGAACCCAAACCATCAGCGTCCATTTCGAATCCGGCTATACTAGTGGGTAGGTCAAATCAGCAAGCTCTAATTGCTCTGGCAACAAGTGATGGGAAAACTCGATCGGCAGTTTTCTTGGCGCTAAAACACGAATCTTTTGAACAATAAGACTAGCTTAAAAAATAATTTTGTTCACCAACGCTCAGGCAACTGAGCGTTTTTTCATCTTTCTGGAAAACTTATGTTTGGGGTCAATCCCAGTCCAATCAACACGTGACGGATTTCTTTTCGCGGCCCGAAGCCTTTCCTTGATAGCGACCTTTGTTGTGGCGAAATGAAAAGCAATTGAATCAAGACTCCAACGCTCTACCCATCGAAGTCTTGAAAGTTCAGTTAAATTTGAATACATCCGGTCCCATGATATGCTGTAAGTCTGCGAAACTACTAGCCACCCGGGTTCTTGTAGCTTGCCGCAGCCTGCACCATTTCTTTTCTTTGATCTTCTACAAATCAGACTTCCAGATACATCGACAGATTATCCGAAACTTCGCCCGTCGGCAGGATGAAGGCTTTTGGGAATACGCCCGCTCGTTTGAAACCCATGCTTTCATAAAGCTTTAAGGCTGAATGATTGTTCATCATCACATCCAGCTCGATGATTTGGATTTCAGCAAAACGTTTCATGTTTTCCAATAAAACTTCCATCAGCTTTCGGCCCAAACCACAACCGCGAAATTCCGCAAGAATTGAAATCCCCAAGCCTGCGCGGTGTTTTCGTTTGATGTCCTTGTAACTGCGCGCATCGCAAAACCCGACCATCCGGCCTTCATGATAGGCCGCCAAAATAATCGCCGAATCGCTGGCGGCACTTTCTTGAAACCATTTAACCTGACCTTCCACAGGACGTTTACCAAAACTTTCCGGAGTGCCAAGAATATACGGACTTTGTCCTGCCACAATGACCATCATATCCAACGAGGCTTGCGCTTCGTCTTCACGTGGTGTGCGGATTTCAAAATTAAGATTGTTGTTGGACGTGAACAGAACAGGTGATTGGATCATTGAAAAGCCCCTTACTGCTTTCAGCTTACAACAACGACGGCAGCAAGGTCATATCCAATATAATTATCTCTGGCATAAGCGAAGCTCCAGTTCCACAACGGAACTGGGCTTGCCGGTTAGAACAAAAAAACTACTTACAAGACGCCTGGAAAACCACGTTCTGCGCAGCGAACAGAACATCATAACGATCTTCTTGAGCATTATAGTTCATCGTCAGGCGACCCGCGTTCAAATAAGCTCCGCCAAAGACGGCCTCCAGATCGCTCACAGAGACAATCGCCTCCACCTGACCTGCCGCAAGTTTCTTGGACAAAAGCCCCTCAGAAAAATGAGAGTTCACGTAAGTGGTCGAAGTCTCACCATCCATCGCATAAACTATAACGGACAGCTTTTCCTGCTTGTTAGCCAATGATTCGATTTTGATATCCATGTCAGCAATATCACCCATACGACAGATCAGGGTTTTGCTGCCAGCATTTGCAGCCACGGACAATAAACTGGTCGTAACAAGGATCAAGGCTTTTTTTATCATAAAGGTCTCCGTTTTAAGGGTAAAACGGGACCACCATAAACCAACCTCTGGCTGTTTTTCGAATTATTTGATTTTAACGTTAAAAGCCAGTGTAAGAAGTGCCGAAGTGTTTAGAAACTCAACACCGGATCAGCCGTCACTTAGAGATAAATTCCGCAACTTTTTGCGTGACCAGAGGGTCTTTAAGAATGCGACGATGACCCAAACCTTGAGTTGCCAAAAGCTCTGTGCCAGACCAGGCTTCGTGGATTTCCACGGCCGCCTTATAGCGCACTTCCTTGTCTCCTTCGTCATGCACAATCAGCGCGGGGACATCCAGACCATTTCCGATGCGGCCGACATTCATTTCTGAAGCAGGCATGCCGACTTTGACTTCAAGACTGCGGAAGAAATGCTTTTGTGACAACCCACTTAAGCCAATAAATTTAAGATAGTTATTCACCACCAACTCATAATGCGAAGGTCCTGCAACCAGAACCAGTTTTTCAGCCTTCATCCCACGATGAACCGCCAGCACCGAGCAACCCACCCCGAAGGAATGTGCGACAACAGCTTTCAACGGTCCCAGGGTCTTTTGTGCTTCCAGCATAAAGCGAGCATAATCGCCCACATTGGTTCTTAAACCTTCGGAAGCCCCGTGAGCGGGGCCATCGACAGCAACTACGCGGAAGCCCTTTTCAACCAACGGCTGAGCAAAGGCACCCATCTGCGTTCCCCGCCCGCTCCAGCCATGCACCAACAGGACTACGGGATGATCCACGGCTCCCCAGGCATAGGCTGCAATTCCCCCGGGCAACATCATTTTTTCGGATGACTGATAAAACCCCTCTTCAGAAGGAGGACGCGGCACACGGGACGGAGTTAAAAATAAATCTTCCGCCCACAAAGCCGTTTGTCGTGGCAATACCCAGGAAAGATATCGCCACGAGCCGATCCACATTTTCTGCGTCAGGGAGATTTTCATAACTTACGGTCTTTCTACGATTGCCGTCACACCCATACCACCTGCAGTACAAATGGAAATCAAACCACGACCAGAACCTTTTTCTGCCAGCATCTTTGCCAAACTTGCCAGAATTCTTCCGCCGGTGGCTGCAAACGGATGCCCCAAGGCCAGACTTCCGCCTTTCACATTCATTTTGGTGCGATCAATTGAACCTAAAGCTTTTTCTTCACCCAGCTTGCGGCAGTACTCATCAGATTCCCACGCTTTCAGTGTGCAAAGAACCTGACCTGCGAAGGCCTCGTGAATTTCATAGAAATCAAAATCCTGAAGTTTCAGATTGTTTCGACGCAACATACGAGCAACCGCATGCGCTGGCGCCATCAACAGACCTTCTCCGTTCACATAGTCCACCGCAGCATATTCAGCATCCACCAAATAAGCCAGCACCGGAAGATCATGCTTTTTCGCAAAGTCTTCACTGCCCAAAAGAACGGCTGAAGCTCCGTCGGTCAACGGCGTGCTGTTCCCAGCGGTCAAAGTTCCCGTTCCAGAGAAATCAAATGCAGGTTTTAACTTTGCCAGCTTTTCCATTGTCGTGTCAGCACGAACAAAGGTGTCTTTGCCAAGACCTTTAAATTCAAACACCAGATCCTTATAGAATCCCGATTCGTAGGCTTTTGCCGCATTCTGATGACTGTGATAAGCCAGTTCATCCTGGGCCTCACGACTGATCATCCAGTCCTTCACCATCATTTCGCAGTGCTGTCCCATCGACAGTCCTGTGCGCGGCTCCTGCACATTTGGGAAGCGAGGCTTTAAGTAGCTCAATTTTAATTCAGAGAATTTTTTCAGGCGCGCAGGTAAAGATTTTTCCTTCTGCGCTTCCATCATGATCCAGGAAAATTCGTGCGGCAGAACACCGGCGATATCACTGTTGGTGTCTGTACCCCCCGCAATGCCACTTTCGATCTGACCTGCCGCGATTTTCAAGGCAATCTGAGCGGCTGTTTCCAAACCAGTGCCGCAAGCTCGCTGCACATCATATCCCGGAGTGTGCGGGTCCAGTCCGGCTCCTAACAAGGATTCACGGGACAAATTCCAGTCCGAGGCGTTTTTCATCACCGCCCCCAAAGCCACATCGCCCAGGCGGGCTCCGCGAAGGTTGGTCTTATCAACCAAGTTTTTGAGTGTAGCCGTCATTAATTCCCTATTGGACGTGCGGGAATAATTCGTAAAGGACTTTGTAAAGGGTGTGCGAGAGCCTGCCAGAATTGCCACGGGTCGAAGTGTCTTATTGCGGTCCATATTTACCTTTCCTTTTTTCTTGCTACCTACCTACTGATAGGTAGATAATAAAACGAAGTCAACTGCAAAGCAAGGACTGAAGAATGGACACACGAACACGCGCCCTGGACCTCGCTCGTCACTATCTGCAAACCCTTGGATTCAATGGGTTTAGCTTTCAAACGGTAGCTGACGCTCTGGGCATTCGTAAAGCGAGTCTTCATTACTATTTTGCATCAAAAGAGGATCTGGGCATGGCCCTGATTCAGGACTATCGCACGCACTATGAAAATTGGGCTCGCAAGAATGCCGCCCTGCCCGCATTGGAAAAGCTTGAATTGCTTTTTGTGATGTTCAATAAGATCGCCACAGATGAACACAAAATCTGTCCGGTGGGAGTTCTGACCGCAGATTTTAACAGTCTTTCAAGGCCACTCAAAAAAAAGATTTTGGAATTTCATCTGGGACAACGGGCCTGGTTGATCAGAACTTTCAAAGAAGGCCTCGAGCAAAAATCTTTGCGCAAGGATCTGGATATCGAAGCCACGGCCGAGCTTTTTCTTTCCAGTATCCAAGGTGGTTTGCTGATGGCTCGCTTGCGCAATGACCCCAAAGTCTTCAAGAATCTATGCAAGAATTTGTTGAAGAATATAACAGCGCCGTAACGTCGCAGCACATCTCACGCACTCCATAATTCTTCCACTTTTTCTGGATATTAACTCCATATTTACAATTTTTCCTGCTAGGACTCTGCTGGCATCAGCCTTGCTTTAAAGACTCCGTTCAAACTTTTTGGAGTCATTGTGCAACCACGAAAAGCGCCGTTGTATCGACGTTTTTCGCAGCAGGAAGAGTGTGAGTATGAAATACAGCTCTATATTGGTTTTTATCGGTCTGATGGCCTCTTTCAGTGTCTGTGGGGCTGCGTCACTTAAGCCTGTCTCTGAGGTCAATACGGCACTGATCCGCGAATTTCTTGCAAAAACGGAAATGCGCTTGCCACCGCAAGTCCTTCAGTACGTGGGGCCGCAGAACATCGCATTCAAGGACATGGGAGCCTTCCCCAGCTCTCTTTGCAGCAAAGATGTGGATTACAAAGATCTGGTCAAAACCGACTTCCTACGCCCACGTAAGCGCATCTATCTGCACAAAGGTTTTCTGCCTTATCTGAATGGCAGCAACAAGAACTCTCTCTGTGCCAATCAAAGCATGCACGACTTGGCAGCCAAAGCTTTGATCTTCCAGATGGCCCGTCTTTACGACACCGCCAGCGAGCACTGGGATAACAAAGCAGACAAACAGGAAATTTCCAGTTGCGATTTCCAGTATCGTGAACAGCGCAATGGCATATCCACAATTTGCGATTATTATCTGAACGGTTCTTATCGTGTTTCCGGCTCTCCTTCGTATAAGAATCTTTCTGACTACAAAGGCAACCGCATTCGCAGCAAGAATGAACTTTCACTGCGCTTGGGAAATGTACATGAACTGGATTCTCCGGGCGAACATTTTGCGTATAACTTCACCCAATTCCTGACGGACCCCAGTTACCGTTGCCGTAAACCTTCTTTCCATACTTTCTTCCAAAGACTTTCCAACTTTACCGCTTTCAGCGACACTTCCTGTGCGCCTGTCAGCCACTTGTACACAAGTACGGGTGGTTGGAAGATTGATGTGGACCCCAAAAAGGTTTACGAAGTTCACTTCCTGTTTGCCTCCAAGGGTGAAGAACTGATGAGCCGCTGGGGCCACTCAATGCTGCGCTTGGTGGTCTGTGCTCCGACCCGTAAAACTGTGGGGCCTGAGTGTTTGGCCGACGTGGCCTTCCATGTGGTGCTCAGCTATCGCGCCAATGTGGATGACGTGATCGTGAACTATTGGGATGGATTGACCGGGAAATATCCGTCTCAGATCATGACTTTCTCCATGAACGAAGTCGTGGATGAATACACTCGCGGACAATGGCGCGATCTGATCAGCTTGCCGTTGAAACTCAACGACTATGAAAAGAAAATTCTGGTTGAAAATGCGCTGGAGCACTACTGGTCCTATGCGGGCGACTATAAATTCCTGAGCAACAACTGCGCTTCAGAAACAGACCAACTGATGCGGGCAGCACTGCCGAAGTCTCACCTCTATCAGGACACCTATGCCGCCAGCCCAAAAAAGGTTTATCACAACCTTTCCATGTACAAGCTGATTGATGTGTCTTTGCTGAAAGACGAAAAAGAGGCTCGTCGCAAAAGTTATTTCTTCCCCAGCCAGAAGGACTCTTTGGACAAGGCCTTCAATCACATGAAGCACTACTTTATGGGCTATCGGGATCTGAGCGAGTGGGCGCAGTATTCCCGTGCCGCCGACAGAACGCGCGTCTATGAAAAGTTGGAGTCTTTTGAAGATATTGGTAATGCCTATATTCTGGAAAAATACGCCAACCTGACTCAACAAAACGCTCAGGGTAAACTGATCAGTCGTCTGTTACAGGGTGAAAATCGCGAGCCGGAATTTGTGCAGGTCATTGCCGGCATCAATCAAAGCGCGCAGAAACGTCTGCCTTGGTATCTGGCCCAAGGTGGCTATGGCATCCCGGTGGCTTCGGAAGTGGTCTCTGACGAAGAAGCTCAAAGCCGACTGGAAGACGCCATTAAATGGGGTTCTGCCTACAAACAACTTATCTTAAAAAAATTCCCTGATATTGATCAGGAACTGACAACTATTAAATCGAACCTAGAACTACTAACTAACCGCAGGAGGTTTTAATGAAAAAACTAGTACTGGTAGCTTTGCTGATTGCAGGCATTGGTATGGAGTCCGCAATGGCACGTCCACACCACAGACCTGAACACAGACCGGGCCATGGTGGTCACAGAAACAGCGACTTTGGTGATGGCGTCCTTGCAGGACTTTTGCTGTCCACAGCGTCTTTGTTCATGAGTGATATCACTGCCAACCATTCTCAGGCTGTGTACTTGCACGCCGATCAGGATGCTGCAACGTTCCTGGCTGAAGGTGGCGAACCCACTCCAGCTTTGGCACAAGCGATGAACTATGAGCGTGACTTCCTGGCACGTGCTGAAGTTCAAGGCTCTGCCAGCCTTTCTGATCAAGAAGTGGCTTATCTGGTGATGAGAAGAGCTGAAAGTCTGTAAGACTTTTTCTTCAAACCGTAAAAAAGGGGACTTATGATTAAGTCCCCTTTTTTATTTCAAATCCGAATTCTCTTTGCATTCCACTATCTGTTTGGCGTTCTCTACAAAGAGGTCTATAATGTATCTATGACAGATACAAAAAGACTCTCCGATATTAAAATCTCTGTTTTAGATCTTGCACCTATTGCACAAGGAAAGACCATTGCGGATTCTTTTCGCAACACTTTGGATCTGGCCCAACGTGCAGAAAAATGGGGCTACAATCGTTATTGGATGGCAGAACATCACAATCTGGATGGTATTGCCAGTTCCGCCACATCTGTATTGATCGGCTATGTTGCTGGCGGCACGAAAACCATTCGCGTGGGTTCTGGTGGCGTGATGCTGCCGAATCATGCTCCCCTGGTTATTGCTGAACAATTCGGAACCTTGGGCACCTTATACCCCGGCCGTATTGATCTGGGCTTGGGCCGCGCCCCCGGAACAGATCGCCTGACCATGCATGCTTTACGCCGCGACATGAGTGGCGGTGGCAACAACTTCCCCGACGATGTGCGAGAACTGATGGACTATCTGGCGCCCTCTGCAGGTCATGAGCGCGTGCGTGCAATCCCCGGTGCTGGCGTGGATGTTCCCGTGTGGCTCTTGGGTTCCAGTCTTTACAGTGCTCAACTGGCGGCGGTTATGGGGCTTCCTTATTCTTTTGCCGGGCACTTTGCTCCGGAACAAATGATGGAAGCCATTCATATGTATCGTTCGGGTTTTCAGGCTTCAAGACACTTGAAAAAACCTTACGTCATGATCGGTCTGCAGGTCGTCGCTGCTGATTCGCAGATCGAAGCAGAACTGCTGGCGACAACACTGTATCAACGTTTCCTGGGGATCATCCGCAATCAGCGGGTCAACCTGCTTCCCCCCACAGACGCCATGGATAACATCTGGAGTCCGGGGGAAAAAGAACTGGTTCTTGGAAAACTCAGCAATGCCATTATCGGCGACAAGGATCGGGTGCGACAGGGCTTGCAGGATTTTATCAACACAACTCAGGCGGATGAGCTGATGATTCTTTCAGATATGTACGAACATCGCGATCGTCTGCATTCCTTTGAGCTGATCGCGGAAATTCATAAAAACTAATCGTGCGATAGCAGGTGCCAGTCTTTGAGACTGTAACGTCCCAGAATTTTTTCCAGTTCTCCAGTGCTTCTGGCACGAAGAAACCAGTTATTCAGATGCTGGGGAACAGATCCGAATTCAGGTTCTTTGGGAACGCTGACCATAACCAATGAACTAAATCCCGCCACCGAAGTGGGGACCAGCTTTAAGTTGACTCCGGTCTTGCGGCCCATCGAATAGCTAAGAAGGTTGTAATCCCCAAGCGCCAGATCCACGCGTCGATCCGTCAGCATCTTTACCATGCGATCCACCACATCAGATCCGGTCAACTTGATCACTTTACTGGAACTGCCGCCAGACAAAAACTCCGGGCCCTCGCCACTGCCGACATCAGCATAAACCACTTTGCGAGACACCAACTCATCCACATCAATCAGGGACTCCTTAAAGGTGCCGGGAACCAAAGCCCCCAGATAACTCATCCCCAAAGACGGACCGACAATACGAATATCCGGCAGATAACGAACCAGGTAAGAAGGCACAATGACATAATTAAACTTGCGCGCCTGAAGGCTTGCCACCGCACGGGTGTTGGAAATACTTTCGATTTGCAGGATAAAGCCCTGCTCTAACGAAACTTCTTTCAGGATGTCGTAGATATAACCACCCCAAACACCCGGTCCCTTTTCGCAAAGATACGGACACAACGGAGCCGCCCCGATTTTTACAATCAGTCGATTCGACGAGCGGGAACCACCAGAAACTTTGCTGGTGGTGGTTTTCAGAGAAGCCTGCGGAAGTTTTTGCCCCGGTGTCGGACGCCCCATCCACCCTGGATAATCTTTCAAAGTCTGTGTCGTCACCGGATAGGTGGGCACCAGAACTTTGGGCGCAATCCGATTTTTCTTTAGATAAGAAATCAAAGCCCGCGCTGTTTCCCGTCCCAACTCTGCACAGAACTGGGCGGAATCAATAATTGTCAGACGCTTGTTTTTGATGTTTTCCACCGAGGCCGGATCACCATCGAAAGTGGCATGTTTGATCTCGGTTCTTTTCTTATCCCAAAGGCTTTTTACAATAGAGATTCCACCACCGTCGTTGACCGTCAGAATCAGATCCACACTGCCTTTATCCGGAAAGTCCTTCAAAAACTGTTTGGCAGCGGCTTCTCCCGAACTCGGGTCCACGGCTTCATAGCGCTTCAGCACTTTAAAACCGCGATCATGCGATCTTAAAGAATCAAAGAAACCATCCACCCGATCCATGGTCGAAGATACGCGAGGATACTCAAACACCACAATGCGAATGGTTTTTCCTTTTTCAAAAAAATTGTCGATGTAGTCACCGTTATCCCGGCCGCCCTGATAATTGTCACTGGAAAGAAAAGACGCCAGATTGCCGTTTACGATGTACTGATCATAGGCAATCACCGGGATTCCCTTGATGTTGGCCTGCTGAAGTCCGCGCGCCAACGCCGAATTGTCCGTGGGTTGAATGACGATGACATTGGGAGTGCCCTTTAAAACCTCATCCATCTGCTGAGTCTGATTCAGAACTCCGCGGCGACCTTCGCCAGCCACATAACTTTGCAGATTGATTTTATCAGCACCGGAAGAATTGAATTTTTGGACTTCCTCCTCAAACCCTTTGCGCATGGCCACTTGGCCTTCGATTTTCATGCTCCAATACAAAACCGGAACATTCCACGTAGTTGCTGCAACTGAAGATTGAAGAAAAAGAACAACTGATAGAAGAACGAAAAAATGAATTCCCACGAAAAAGATTATACCTGAGTAAGGGGCCGACTCCAAACAAGCAATCGCAGGATTGCGATCTGTTAATCTTTCATCGGCGTTCCACATTTTTCCAGGACAAACTTAGGGACAAAACAAATTAATACAACTCAACCCGATCATTTTCACGGAAGCCTGAACCTGAGTGAATCACAGCAATAGCGCCGTCGTTGCCAAAGTAACTGATCACTTCCAAAGTTCCTTTCAGTCTTCCCGGAACACGTCCAATATGACCACCGCTTTCCGGATCATAAATATCATCTCCATCCTCGGTGACCTTCAGCAGATCCCCCACCTGGATTCCAGAGACTCGTCCAACATTCAGGTAAATGCGATCTCCGTTAATCGCGGCGATACGCCCTTCCCATGTGACCTTGTCCAAAGACGCCAGGACCTGTGGAGTGAAATCCAGGAAGGCATCTTTCACAATCACTGTGATCATGTCAGGGTTGTTCGCCAGAAACTTGTCTGTTTCCACGCGCTCACCCACACGCACACCCTGTTCCTCGACCGTGACCGTCTTGATGGTATTAAAGACTTCACGTCCGGCACGTCCAGTGACCACACGAACTTGCGCCACCACTTCGAAGGCCGTGGTCAGATGACGAACCACCCCCACATTATCCGCTTTACGCTTAATACGGATGTCGATGATTTTCCCCTCAAGGACTGTGCTTACGCCCAGAGCTTGCGCTTCTTTGGCGATATCCTGAAGTTTGTACTGGCCGTTTTGCATGTTCTTGGCCAGATCCACCTTCAATTCACGACTGTCCAGGGCGATCACTTCGCCTGTGCGGTTCAGATCTGCGATAAAGGCACTGCGGGCCTGATCGCGAAGCTCCTGGGGTCTTTTATCCCCGGCATCCAAAAAAGGCAGCACCATGATTCGCTTGCGAGGCGCAGAATCATCACGACGAGCTTCATAATTCACATCCTTGATTTCACGTCGCAAAGTCGGGTTGGTGCGATCAAAAGTCGTACAGGCCCCCAAACAAAGTACTACAACTGCCAACAGGAAATTCTTCACAGCCAACTCCTTTTTACTGTGCCCACTTCAAAACAATTTCATTTTGCCCTTCAGAAACACGCGACAGCTTTTTGCCGTCCAGATCCAGGGCTTCCAGCTTCCCAATCAATTCTGCTGCCGGCACCGATGTATCCACCTCAAAGCTGACAGAGTCCGCACTGACCAGACGTTCACGGATGTTTTTCACTTGAGTCAATTGAGAACGGATCTTTTCCTTAACCCCTTCCCAGACTGGAAGCGTCTGACGCCCTTTGATCGTCAGGCGAATCACAGAGGTTCCGACCGAGCCCCGCTGCCAGGCCTCCATCACTTGCGCAGCAAGATCATTGGCGGTGCCTTCCAAAACCTCACGCAGCTTTTTATCCACGGCACTTTCAAAAGAACCACCATCCGTATCAAAGCGACGGGATACGTCCGCGATAGCACGGCCATTGCTGACCTGAATCGCGGTCAGACGAAGCTCAATGCGATAGTTCTTATTCTCTCCCTTGGTCAAATTCACCTGACCATCGACAATCACCGGCGCATTGAAATACTGGGCAAAGAACTGTGCATCCTCGCCACCCACTTTTTCATTTTGGAAGTCCGCTGGCACATTGGCAGCAAGACCGGCTTCAATCGGTTTCACCAGATAGAAATTGTTTTTTTGGAAGGCTCCACGCAAAGCCTCTTCCAGCAAGCGGCCTTCTTTCAACAGAAATCCCGCCGGATTCTTATCCAACGACAGCCACCAGCGATAGCTGCGACCTTCCACCCGGTCCTGCCAACTGATCATCGGAAGCACCACCGGAGCCGCATCGTTTTCATTCAACAGGGAATTGTCCTGAAGCATCTGCTTCAGGTCCTTTAGAGACACCTTCATCGCCACAGACATTTTAAATTCCTCACCGGCCTGACTCATTGCTGACGGCTTGGTGAAGGGAATATATCGGGCAGAGTTTCTGATAATCTTGCTCTGAATCAGGGATTTGTTTTTAAGAAATCGCTCGCTGCCGATGAGTTCCTGAATAATTTCCTCAGAGACCTTCTGAAAAGCCTCATCCTGGATCACCTTTTTGGCGACCTGAGGGTTGGTTTCCTTGGACACCCCTGAGTAAGTTCTGTCGATCAGTTCCGTGTGCTGTGCCTTTGCGCCGAAGCCCAAAGCGAAGATCATACCTGCTGCTGCCACTACACTTGCTAAACGCATTCCTAGCTCCTCAATTCAATAAAGTCAGTTCTTCCAAACAGAGAATGAACGCCTTCAAAGAATTCATTGTTCACATTGATCCCTTGAGCTTCCTCCATCTCCATCAAAACACGGCGATTGAGCTCGGCCATCTCGATTTCCAGGCTGACTGAAGTTGTTCCGGGGAACTCCTTCATCAAAGACTGCAATCGAGGATAGTCATCAGGATCTATCTTATCCAATCTTAAAACCATTCGCTTGGTTTTTTTAAGAATATCTTCCAACGGGGACACGGTATCGACCATGATTTTAGCGGCCCCTTCCTCCACTTCCAGACCACCGCCCACCAGAACAGGTCGTTCATCGCGAAGCTGCGCCTCAAAACGAGCGTAAGAATCCGGGAAAATCACCAACTCGCAGCTTCCGGTCAGATCCTCGACCTTGCCGAAAGCCATACGTGTTCCTTTTTTCGTAATCAACTCACGAAGCTCCGTGATCAGCCCCGCCACAACCACACGCTTCTTTCCAGCGTCCCGGTTTTTCCAGTCTTTTTTGGCCGCCTTCAGCGCTTCCGCCTCCGGACTTCCCGGGGCTGGCATCTGTGCCGGCAGGTCGATCACTTTGCATGTCGTCCAAAGCTCTGAAAGAGTGTCAAAACCCTTCAACGGGTGATCACTGAGGTAAAAGCCCAGGACCTCTTTTTCATAGGTCAAAGACGCGGTACGAGCCCAGGGCTTCACATCCTCCAGAGTCACTTTAGTCTCGGTGGAAGGCCCCAGATCAAATAGGGAAGATTGACCCATCTCGCGATCTTTTTGCAAGCCAATCGCGCGGTCCAGATACTTCTGATAACCGGCCATCAACTGAGCACGATGAGCCCCGAAACCATCAAAAGCTCCGGCCTTGATCAGACACTCAATCACTTTCTTATTCACACGACGAGTATCGATGGAATTAAAGAACTCATCCAAAGAAGTGAACTTCTTATCCGGCAGATTGTTGCGGGCCTCGATAATAGCCTCCACCGCATTCTGACCGACTCCCTTAATCGCCCCCAGGCCGAAATAAATTTCATCACCATGAACGTCGAAAAGATAGTCAGAATAATTCACGCTGGGTGAACGCACGATCAAACCGCGCTTGGTCGCATCCTTGGAGTACTTTACGATTTTATCTGTATCGGAAAGCTCGGTACTCAGAAGAGCCGCGAAAAACTCTGCCGGATAGTGACACTTCAACCAGGCCGTTTGCAAGGTAACAACTGAATAAGCGGCCGCGTGGGATTTATTGAATCCGTAATCGGCAAACTTATACATCAAATCAAACAGATCATTCGAGCGCTGTTTGTCATGCCCGCGTTCGATCGCCCCTTGCATGAAGCGTTCACGGTGCTTGTCCATTTCCTCTTTGATTTTCTTACCCATCGCACGACGAAGCATATCCGCTTCACCCAGGGAATACCCGGCAATGCGAGAGGCGATACCCATAACCTGTTCCTGATAGACCATGATCCCGTAGGTCTCGGACAGAACCTCACGGGTGTCTTCCAGCAGGTATTCCACAGGGGCTTTTCCGTGCTTACGATCGGTAAAGTCCGGAATGTTCGCCATTGGACCCGGACGATACAAAGATGTGATCGCGGTGATATCGGCAAATGAAGAAGGTCTGATTTTACGGGTGGCATCGGTGATGCCCTCACCCTCAAACTGGAACACCCCGGCGGTGTCCCCGCGGGACATCATTTCAAAGGTGGCCGGATCATTCATCGGAATCATCTGCGACAGTATTTTTTTGCCGCGATTTTTCACAATCAGTTTCAAGGCGTGATTGATATGAGTCAGGGTCTTCAACCCCAGGAAGTCGAACTTGATCAAACCGATTTTTTCGGCGTGTTTCATGTCGTACTGAACGACCTGTTCACCATCGGCACCCTTATAAAGAGGAGCATGACGAACCAGTTGTCCATCGGCGATGATAACCCCCGCGGCGTGGATACCGGCATGGCGAACCATCCCTTCCACTCTTTGCGCCAGATCCATCAGCGTATTGACGGTCGGATTCATCTCCATCATTTCACCGATACGAGGCTCCATTTCCATGGCCTCTTTCAGGTTGATGCCGAGTTTTTCCGGAATCAACTTTGTCACGGCATCAACTTCCGGGAACGTCATTCCCAGAACTCGGCCCACGTCCTTGATGGCGGCACGGGCCTGCAATTTTCCATAAGTGATGATCTGCGATACGGATTCCTGACCATACTTGCGGGTTACATACTGAATCACTTCCTGACGACGATCCTGACAGAAGTCGATATCGAAGTCGGGCATCGAGATACGTTCCGGATTCAGGAAACGCTCAAAAAGAAGGAAGTTCGGAATTGGATCCAAATCGGTGATACGCAAAACATAGGCAACCAAAGACCCCGCACCCGATCCCCGTCCCGGGCCCACCGGGATATCATTGGACTTGGCCCAGTTAATGAAGTCTTGAACGATCAGGAAGTAACCATTAAAGCCCATACGATCGATGATGCCCAGTTCGTATTCAAGGCGTTTGTCGTACTCAGGCTTTTTATCCTCTGGCACCGCTTCACCGCGCGCAGCCGCCTCTTCAAAACGCACCAACAATCCGGCTTTCGCTTTGCGGGCAATATCCTCTTTCAGCGACAAACCATCTTCCGTCGGGAACGTTGGCAGGTGATAGATCGGCTTGCCTTGATCGTCTTTCAATTTGAATTTTACATCACAGCGTTCAGCAATTTCCAAAGTGTTGGAAATCGCCTCGGGGATATCAGCAAAAAGCTCCTGCATTTGCTCAGGCTTTTTCAGATAGAACTCATCCGTCCCCAAACGGAAGCGGGACTCATCACTCAGGGTTTTATTTGATCCAATGCAGATCAATACTTCCTGAGCCATCTGATCATCCTGGGTCATGTAATGAACGTCATTGGACGCCACTACTGGCACACCCACGATCTTGGAAGCCTCCAGCAGGAAGGGATTAATGCGATCCCACTCGGAAACTCCGGTGCGACACATTTCCAAATACAGGCGGTCGTTGAAAATCTCCTTCAACTGGCGAATTTTTGCCAAGGCCGCATCAGGACCTTCCCGCAAGAAGGCTTCCGCCACTTCCCCCCGCAACCCCCCTGTCAGGCAGATCAGGTTTTCATTGTACTGCTGAATAACCTCGTAATCGATACGCGGCTTCCAGTAAAAACCCTCCTGATAACCTATCGAGGAAAGTTTGCACAGATTGCGATAGCCTTCGTTATTTTGCGCCAACAGCACCAATCGTCTTGGACCGGAACTGACTTGATCACGATCTTGCTTTTTCTCTAAACGTGATCCGGGAGCAATATAGGCATCCAGCCCCAGAATCGGTTTTACGTTGTTGTCCTTGCAGGCAAAGAAAAATTCAACAGCACCGAACATATTGCCGTTGTCAGTAAGAGCCACGGCCGGCATCTGCATCGCAGCTGCTTTTTTAGCAATGGCTTTAACCCGGCAGGCAGCTTCCAAAAGGGAGTATTCTGAATGGACGTGTAAATGAACAAAAGACATGACAATTTCATATCTTAGCCCCCTTTTTGATTCAATAAAAGGGGGTATTCCAGTGCAACTTTCACACTGCGTTACATTGTTCGGAGCTGCACGATGGGATGAATAGAAACTCCCTCAGGAATTTGGGCCGAATTCAGATCCAATCTGTCGTTTTTTACTGGAATTTTGATGACTTTCTGACCTAGACCCGCATCCAAGACGACTTTAAGAAGCACTCCGGAAATATGACTGGGAAGGGTCGTTCCGTCGACATTCCACAAGGTCGCCTGATCTTCACGGAATTCGATCTTATCACTGTTAGGAGCTGTCGGATCTTTTTCCAAGCGAACCTCTAAAACACTGGGCGCATAACCTTCTTGAACTTCCATATCCACCTGGATTTTCTGACGAAGCATTTCGTTGGCATATTTGATCAACAACGTGGCTTGTTTACCTGCCACAGGATCAACAAAGTCACGATCGCGCGTGCTGTCTTGAGAAATCACACCGATAAATCGAATCGCCAGAGGCGAGTTTGGGACTTCCAAAGAGAAAGGTTGAGTCACTTTCTGGCGATAGTTGAAATCATTGAACGACATAAGCAAACGACCTGTTTCCAGATTAAACAGTCGATACCCCGTCATTTCCGCACAACATCCCACCTGCCCTGACACCAACACAGGATAACTGTCATGCACGGTGAGTTCCGTCACAGTTTCTGTTTTTCCCCACAGCACCTGCTGCAAGCGATCCCCCTTGCGCACGCTCCAGGAAATACTGCCCGAAATGCCCTCTGCGTCCAGGTACTGTTCTGAAGTCTTTGCACTGGAAACAAGGAACAGTTCATCCCCGCCCTCTTCCGTATAACGACGGTAGGTCTGATAGTCCTGCGAGGCTCGCTGAATAACCCGCATTCCTTCTTCGGTCTGTTTTAACTTAAAACTAGAAATCCCCGAACTCTCAAAAAGAATCTGTCCGGCAGCAGCCAAGGCCGCCACACAGGAAAGAACGATCAATAATGTAATACCTTTAGAAAATTTCTGAAGTGCTTTTGTTTTCATTTCATCGAGGCTAACAAAGCCCCACCAACAAAAGCAGTTACAGAAACATCATTAAAAACATAAAAGATACCTGTTGCAGCACCCTCCCTAGGAGGGTTCACCACCGTTTTGCAGAAGCGCTGCGATCAATGCGCTGCTTCTGCAAAAGTAAGCAGGTACCTTGGATTATTCCCACTCGATGGTGCCGGGGGGTTTACTGGTGATGTCGTAGACGACGCGGTTGACACCTTTGACTTTGTTGGTGATCAGATTGGACACCTCACGCAAAAACTGGAATTCAAAGGGATACCAGTCGGCGGTCATACCATCGCTGGAGGTCACAGCACGCAACGCCAGCACGTGATCATAGGTTCTGGAGTCCCCTTGAACACCCACGGTCTTTACCGGCAAGAGCACACAGAAAGCCTGCCAAATTTTCTCATAAAGACCGCGCCGGCGAAGCTCTGAAATATAAACTTCATCCGCCTCTTTAAGAATTTTCAATTTCTCTTTCGTGACCTCACCCAACACTCGAATGGCCAAGCCAGGTCCCGGGAAGGGGTGACGCCACAACATTTCCTGAGGCAAACCCAACTGCGCCCCCAGCGCACGCACTTCATCCTTAAACAGTTCACGCACCGGCTCGACCAAACCAAGCTTCATCTTCTCTGGCAGACCACCTACGTTGTGATGCGATTTAATGGTCACACTGCCGCCGATCGAAGACACACTTTCAATCACGTCCGGATACAGCGTCCCCTGGGCCAGCCACTTGATCGGCAAACTGTGATCGTAGCTCTTATCAAAAACCTCGATAAAAACACGACCGATGGTCTTGCGTTTGTCCTCCGGATCCTCCTTGCCTTTTAACTCAGACAAAAACTCTTCCGAGGCGTCCACGCCCTTCACATTCAAACCGATGCGGCGGTAGGATTCCAAGACACCTTCAAATTCATTTTTTCGAAGCAATCCATTATCAACGAACACACAATGAACCCGCTCTGCCCCCAAAGCCTTAGTCAGCAGTGTCGCCACCACGGTGGAATCCACACCACCACTTAAGCCCACCAGAACATGATCTGTCGGGCCCACTTTTTCCTGAACTTCCTTGATCAATATATCTTTGATATGAGGCGCATCCCAGTCTGCCGGAGCCTGACACATGCCAGAGGCAAAATACTTTAGAAGATCTAAACCATGATCGGTGTGCGCCACTTCAGGATGGAATTGCACGGCCAGAACGCCTGGCCCCTGCATCGCCGCAGGATGATGACCGTCTGACATACCGATGATCGAAAAACCTTCCGGAACCTTCTCAACCACGTCGCCGTGGCTCATCCAAACTTTCTGTTTTTGCGGAACCCCTGGAACTGGACTGGACCATGTTACATAATTCAAGCCGTACTCACGATGATCCGCCTTCGTGACCTTTCCACCCAACTGATGAGTCAAAAGCTGCATCCCATAACAAACACCCATCACAGGACTTATGTTACGAAGCTCGGCGACGTCTCTTTGCGGAGAACCTTTTTCATAAACCGAGTTCGGACCACCGCTCAAGATGATTCCATAGGGATTTTTTTTGCGAATCTCTGCCGTAGGATATTCGAAAGAATGAATTTCTGAATAAAAACCCAGTTCGCGCAAGCGGCGGGCGATGAGCTGGGTGAACTGGGAACCGAAATCAAGAATAACAAAACCACGCATAACTTACGACTCACTTCTGTAGTTAGGAGCTTCTTTGGTGATACTGACATCGTGAACGTGAGACTCGCGCAGCCCCATGGCAGAGATCTGCACAAACTTCGCCTTGCTTTGCAGTTCATCGATATTGCGTGCGCCCACATATCCCATACCGGACTTCAAACCACCAACAAGCTGATGGATCACACCGGAAGCGGAACCCTTGTAAGCCACTTTGCCCTCAATGCCTTCCGGGACAAGCTTGTCATTTTCTTCCACATCCATCTGACCATAACGATCTTTAGAGCCTTTGGACATGGCACCCAAACTGCCCATGCCGCGATAAACCTTATAAGTTCTCCCCTGGAACAAGATGGTCTCTCCCGGAGATTCCTCAGCCCCGGCCAGAAGATTTCCGATCATCACTGAATTAGCCCCCAAGGCCAGGGCTTTGGTGATATCACCCGAGAACTTGATGCCTCCATCTGCGATAATGGTTTTTCCACGAGCGCGCGCCACCTTGGCGCACTCGATCACCGCAGAGATCTGCGGCATACCGACTCCGGCCACCACGCGGGTTGTACAGATACTTCCCGGGCCAACACCGACCTTCACAACCTCCGCACCGGCGTCCAGCAGGGCCAGAGTCCCTTCGGCGGTCACCACGTTACCAGCCACCACAATCACATCTTTGTGCTTCTGAGAAATATACTTCACCATTTCGATTACGTTTTTGGAATGCCCGTGAGCCGTATCCACACACAACACATCCACGTCGGCGGCCACCAAAGCCTCCACGCGGTCGCGGGAGTCCGCCCCCACACCCACCGCAGCACCGACAAACAAACGTCCGTGCTCGTCCTTGGTCGCCTGTGGATAGTTCTTGGCTTTTTCGATATCCTTGATCGTAATCAGTCCTTTGAGCTTTCCTTTGGAGTCCACCACCGGCAATTTTTCGATGCGGTGTTTTTGCAGGATCTTTTTTGCTTCATCCAACGTGGTTCCCATTTTCGCCGTGACCAGATTTTCTTTAGTCATCAGATTACGAATGGGTTGATTAAAGTTTTCCTCAAAGCGCAGATCGCGATTGGTCAAAATCCCCACCAGCTCGCCGTTCACCGTCACTGGCACACCGCTGATGGAATACTTCTCCATCAACGTTACGGCTTCTTCGACAAGGTGATCAGGCCCCAGTGTGATCGGATCCATGATCATTCCACTTTCGTACTTTTTAACCTTCTCGACTTCCAAGGCCTGTTTTTCGATGTCCATATTTTTATGAATAATCCCCAGGCCACCGTGCTGAGCCATCACACGTGCAATGCGGTTTTCTGTCACCGTATCCATTGCCGCAGAAATAATGGGCGTATTCAGGTACTTTCCGCGAGCAAACAGCGAGCGAGGCACCACATCCGTGGGGGTGATCTCAGAATATCGGGGAAGAAGAAGAATATCGTCGAACGTCAATGCGTAAGGGACTTCACGATCCATAACAAAGCTCCTAGAGGCAGGTTTTTGTTATTTTGTGCGGAAATCCCCTTCAGTTCAAGCAAAACCGGGACAATAATTTATTCGTACCAGGTCTTGTAGAGAAGATAGTTATCGGCGGATTTTTCCAGCAGCGCCACTTCTTCATCCGTCAATGACCTTTTCACTTTTCCGGGTCGCCCCACGACCAGACTGCGCGGCGGAATTTCTGTGCCTTCGACCAACAACGTGCCGGCACCGATCAAACAATGTTCGCCGACTTTACAGCCATCCATCACAATGGAACCCATTCCCACCAGGGTGCCTCGACCAATCTCACAACCATGCAACATCACCAGATGTCCAATCGTCACACGATCATGAAGCGTGGTTCCCCATTTTCCATAGGTACCATGCAAGACGCTGCCATCCTGAACATTGACCTCTTTGCCAATACGGATAGGCATCACGTCGCCACGAACCACCACATTGTACCAAATGGAGGACCCTTCACCAATTTCCACATCACTGATGATTCGGGCGTTATCAGCAATAAAGACTCTTTCAGCAATAACCGGGGATTTGCCACGGGCACGCACTAATTCACTCATAAACACCTCAACTTTAAGGCTAAAGTCTTAAGTCTCAGGAGGCAACCTGTACTATGCGGATCTTGACGTTTTCCTGACAGATTCCTGGTTATTCTGCGTCAGGAACTCTGCGATACGATCTTGTTCTTTCATCCCATCCGAAAAACCGATATCGATCAGTTGACGGCAGTAATGGGGAGTAAACATCAGATAACTGAACATCTCACTGGATTCATCCAATGACCCCGGTCCACGCAAAATATAGCGAATGATTCGCGGAAGATCGCCTTCCCTTTTTTTTGCCAATTCCGAAAAATCAACCGAAGGCGCAATCCACAAAGCATCGACTTTACGCATGGCAACCCGCGATCTTTCCTCCGTCGACAACGCACTCAAGCTGTCATTGACCTGATTGATTCTTTGAATATCGGACTCCAGCCCATCCATCATCACCGCGTTCATTAAAACATTAGCCACGCGAGCCACCGTAGGAACCTCCGAGTCGCCTTTATTGTGATAACTGTAGAACGTGTCCTGCCGACGACGCACACCGATGGCAATCACCCGCTCGGCCCCAAGATAAATGGCCGGACCACAAGGCGACTGATTGCGAATACAGCCGTCGCCATAGTAACGCCCCTGAATCTGAATAGGAGGAAACAGCAGTGGAATAGCCGAGGAGGCCATGACATGCTCCACCCCCAAAATCGCCTTTTCACTTCGATGCATTCCACGCTCCCAAGTCGGCAAATCAGATTGCCCCTGAAAAAATGTCACCGTGGCGATACTCTCATAATCCAATGCTGACACTGACACCGCTTGCAGTTGTCCCGCATTGATCTTTTTCTGAATTTCCTGAAACTTGCAGGCCTCCGTCAGAAAGGTATTCAGCGGATGAGTGCTCAGCAGCGACCTCAAGGCCATGCCATCTTTACCCCGACTTCCCAGGGAAAGTTCGGTCATCCACTGCAAGCCCCCACGGGACAGTGCCATCAAGTCGGCGTAGAAAACATTGTCACTGTCGATTTTACTCCAGAGGTTGACCAAATTTTTACTGCTGGGAACAAAGTTGGAAGCTTGTGCCGCTAGCAAGGCCACGTTGATAGCCCCGGCACTGACTCCGGAATAAATTTGAAAAGGATTTTCAATTTTCTGGCGCGAGCAGATATGGGCTATCGCCGCAATAACACCGGCCTGATAAGCCCCACGGGCACCACCACCAGATAAAACAAGGCCCAGGGTCGGCATAGCCCCTCCTGCTAAAATTTTAGGTAGCGGAAGAGGCCTGAAGCAATGAAAAGAGTTTTAAACTGTCACCTAACTTTGCTTTTTGTCAGAGACCAGCCATATCAGATCCCCCTCTTGCAGAACAAAACTGGCCCGCGGGCCCAAAATCCGCTGCGGACCTCGCTCAATCCCCACGACCATGCCGTGGTAGGCCTCTCGAATCCCGCTGTCGCGAATAGTTTTATCTTTGCACTTGGAGGACTCATTCACCACAAAGGACGACAAACGATAATCTTCTTGCCGCGTGACTGCTTCAGGATTCAGAATCTGCGCCGCCTTTTCCTGCTCAAGGAACGTATGGAAGCTTTGCAGCTCTTCTTCACTGCCAAAACAAATCAACTTATCATAGGGCCACAGGACAAACTCTCCATCTGGCGCAAAATAACGCTTGGAGCCACGATACACTGCTGCCACATTCACGCCGTACTTTTCTTTAAATGAAAGACTGCGCAGATTCTGCCCCACCAACACCGACTCTGCTGAAAGATCGTAACTTCCCAAGCTCGCATCCCAAGGAAGAAAATGTTTCGCCACATCTGAAGTAATCAGCTCTTTCCGCTCTTTTTCGGTCAGATTCTTGAGGAAGTTTTTTTCAATAAACTGATACAAACGGCGAACCCAGAACTGTCCGGCCAGCGCGGCAATCGCAATCACCGCCACGATCAGCCCCAAAGCCATCTTCAAAGTCACAAACTGAATGACAACAGCATTTAAAAGCAACAAGGCCAGAACAATACGCCCAACAAAGATTCCAAATTGAAGACCCCGCAGCTTTTCCAGCTCTTCAAATTCGCGCTGCGCTTTTAAAGAAGGTCCTCCCATCACCAAGCCCCAGAAGAACGGAGCCATCAAGACCAGACAGATGAACAATGAAATGCTGCCGGCCCAGGGACTTTGCTCCATGTAGCGCTGAACCTCTGCGTTCAGCAAGGCTTTGTACGCCCCCAGAATGGCAATGACCATCACGGTATTAAGCAGAATTTTGATGCCATAGGTTTTCAGAATCAAAGAGCCCACACCGTTGGAACCTTCCCGATTGAAAGACGCCTGATAACGGTCCAGCATATTTTTAATACCTTCCGGAAGTCGAGCCTCAACCCAGCGATACACGGGTTCCGCCACTTTTGTCAGGTAAGGTGTCGTGAATGTGGTCACCGCCGAAACGGCGATCGCCAAAGGATAAAGAAAGTCGCTGGTCACTTTCAGCGTCACGCCCAAAGACGCAATGATAAATGAAAATTCTCCGATTTGCGCCAGACTCATCCCCGCCTGGAAAGACTTCTTTCTGCTTTGTCCGGAAAGTATCGCCCCCAGGAAGGTGCTGATGAACTTACCGACAATCGTCACCAAGGTCACAAGGATCACCAAATCCCAACGCTCAATCAGGACCTTGGGATCGATCATCATGCCCACGGATACAAAGAAGATGGCGGCAAAAAGATTTTTCACCGGTGTCAGGACATGCTCCATTTTATGGCCTTCGGGGGTTTCAGCCAGCAGGGATCCCATCACAAAAGCTCCCAGGGCCGGGGAAAACCCCACACCCGCGGCAATAATCACCATCATAAAGCAAAGACCTAAGGACACCAGAAGCAGGGTTTCCTCTTCCAGAAGCCGACGAATCTTCCTTAAGAAGATCGGAATCAGGAAAATACCGACGACAAACCACAAGGCGATATAGAACAAAAGACGCAGACCTGAAAAGGCCAGCTCCGATCCGGAGACCGCGCCGGATCCGGCAATCGCCGCCAATAGCACCAGAAGCAATATCGCAACAATGTCTTCAACAACCAAAATCCCGAACACCAGCTCTACAAATTTCTGCCCTTTCATTCCCAATTCATGGAATGCCCGGACAATAATCGTGGTTGAGGACATTGACAGAATGGCTCCGAAGAACAAACTGTCGATGTTGTTCCAGCCCAGCATGCGCCCGACCAGATAACCAAAGCCGATCATAAAGATAATTTCAAAGACGGCCGTGAAGGCTGCAGACCCCCCGACCTTGAAGAGCTTCTTAAAGCTGAACTCCAGACCCAAACTGAACAAAAGAAAGATAACGCCGATCTCTGACCAGACTTGAATACTCGCCTTGTCTACAACCGTCGGAAGAAATGGCACATGGGGACTTACCAGAAAGCCCGCAATCAGATAGCCCAGAACCTGAGGCTGGCCGAGCTTTTTAAACAACAGCGTCGACAACGCTGCAATCATCAGGATAAAACCAAGATCCGTAATCAAATGAGGCAGATGATGCATGCCTCAATGATTACAAAAACTAGTTCAAATATCCAGATCCTTTGTCCAACAGACCAAAATTTTGCAACTTTTGTGCAGCGCCCTCAGTCTCAGCACTCATCACACGAGAACGACCGATAAAGCTTTTTGTCGCAAATAGAGGCACTTGCAGATACAAACACAACGACATGGCCTCATCCGCACGCAGCTTCACCGAATTCATCTGCGGATGGCCGCTGATATAAAGACGCAGATACTGATGGGCTCCTTTAATTTCAACAAAGACAGCCTGTTTGATTTCAAGTCCCAAAGAACTCAAAAGCATCGCTGTGAACTTGTGCGGAGATGATTCCAGTATCATACGATTGCTTTGAGACAACGCAACCCCGGCATCAATCGCACTGACCGCCACCGGAAGCGTGTACTGATGCCCTTCGTCCTTTAACAGCAAAAAAGGGCGAGTCGCATCTGTGGTCACGGAAAGCCCGTAAGGAAAAAGTTGCACCAGCTCATTTTGATGGAAGATTTCCTCTTCCTGAGTCTCATTTGCAAAGACGATTTGCGCTTTGAAATTCTCAAAATCCAAAACTTCTTTCATGATTAAACCATCTCTCCTCTAAACACCGCAGGGAAGGCTTTGGTGATTTTCACATCGACCGTTTTACCGATCAAATCCGCCGTCCCCAGGAAGTGCACAAGCTTATTGCTGGTGCTGCGTCCCTGAATTTTTCCGTGATCCCGATCCACACTTTCCACCAGAACTTTCATGGTGGTGCCCTCGTACTTTTTCACAGCCTCAAAGGCCATAGCCTCATGAACATCAAAAAGACGATTCAGTCGTTCGTTTTTGACGTCTTCAGGCACCTGATCTTCGAACTTCGCCGCTTTTGTGAACGGACGTGGCGAATAGGCGAAAGCAAAGATCGTCTCAAATCCGACTTCCGTCACCATATTCAAAGTGTCTTGGAAATCCTCTTCCGTTTCGCCAGGGAAACCCACGATGATATCAGTCGAAAAGCAGACATTTGGCAGGCCCTTTTTAATCATGGCAATCCGCTGCAGATACTCTTCCCGGGTGTAATTGCGATTCATGCGCTCCAACACCTTGGTGCTGCCAGCCTGGAAAGGCAGATGGATATATTCCATGATCTTATCAGAATGCTCAGCCATCACATCCACCAACTTCTGATTGAAGTCCTTGGGATGAGACGTCGTGTAGCGAATACGCTCAATATCGGTTTCTTTGGCCACCAAGGCCAGCAGATCCGCAAAATCAACGCCCTCTTCACCCTTGTAAGAGTTTACATTCTGCCCGAGAAGCGTGACTTCTTTCACTCCACGCTTCACCAGATGACGAATGTCAGTCAGAATGTGCTGAACCGGGCGGGACTTTTCACGTCCGCGTGTGTAGGGCACAACACAGAAAGTGCAGAAGTTGTCACACCCTTTGGTGATATTCACATAGGTCGCCACACCGGGATTTCGCACCAGAGTTTCAATATGATAAGGCGTCCTGTGCTGGAAGCGGGAGTTGACCAGTTTCTTTTCGCCAGCGAACGACTGTGCCACCAGTTGTGGAAGGTTGTCGATCTGATCGGTTCCGAAGACAAAGTCGATCATGGGCTGAGTCTTGATCAAATTCTCTTTTTCCTGCTGCCCCACGCACCCACCGACTCCGATTTTCAGATTCGGATTCTTACGCTTCATGTGTTTGTAAGTGCCGACCTCGGAATAGACCTTGTGCACC
Source organism: Bdellovibrio sp. HAGR004 (assembly GCF_055397015.1). Taxonomy (NCBI): domain Bacteria; kingdom Pseudomonadati; phylum Bdellovibrionota; class Bdellovibrionia; order Bdellovibrionales; family Pseudobdellovibrionaceae; genus Bdellovibrio; species Bdellovibrio sp. HAGR004. The sequence continues at coordinate 1,996,881 of NZ_AP029176.1, forward strand.
GGCTTTTCACGCACACTGCAGGAGTTGATAATGATCAGCGACGCCTCTTTCGGATCGCGCACAGGAACGAAGTTCTGCATCTCCAAGAGGGCGTACATTCGTTCCGTGTCATTCACGTTCATCTGACAACCGTAAGTGGAAATATAGACCCCTCGACCCATGCCGATGTCCGTATTTTTCTCAACGCTTTCAGGATTTTGAGTGATGTTATCCACGAGTTCTTACCTCTTGTGTCATCAAAAAAGTTGAGTTATAGAGGAGCGTCTTAGAAATGTCAAAAAATGAAGTTCGATGGAGATCTGCTCATGAACCCAAGACTGAAAAGCTCAAAAAAATGGACCGCCTTCCCTAAAGAGTACTCAGATCAGATTTTGGGAGTTTTCAAAGAAAACTTCGCCCAGTATCTTGGCAACGCCGAACTTCTTATCGAAGGCCGCATTTACCAGGAAGAAATTGCGCTACGCGTTGGTTATCTGGAAGAAGGTCGTTTGGCTCAGGCGAACTTCGAAGTTTCCATGAACTATTCTCAGGAACAGCAAGACGCCATCACACGCATCCACAACTGTGTCGATGCAGCAGCCAGCATGATGATGGAGTATCTGGAAAACAACGGCGAAGTCGACTTCCCCTACACTTGGAAAGAAGTTCCTTTTCAAGGCAAAAAAATCTATCTGCGCTTCTCAACTGAAAATTCATCTTTGGAGGCTGAAGCCAACAAACTTTTAGGTTTGAGTGAAGACGAAATGCTTCATGATGACGAAAATGAAATGGACGAAGATGCCTTAAGCCGCGCAGAACTCAGCGAAGAACTTTCTCCTCCTCGCGATGAAGATGACTTCACCGACGAAGACTCAGAAACCGAGAGCGAGGACGACTCTGAGGAAGACAAAGGCCCCAAAATGTTTGGAGGAAAAGGGAAGAAGTCTTTGCATTAAAAAGCTTCCCAAAATTCCGCAGAACAGAATAGTTGCGCTTTCTTGAACAAGATTCTTTTTCACTTGGTTCGTTCTCACGAACAAGAGATAATGAGAATCTATCATGATTCAAAATGCCCTCTTTTTGCTTCTATTCTGCACGACCTTCGCCGCTCGATCTGAGACTATCATCATCAATGGTGAGGACGACTGGGCTCCCTATGCATCAGCCTCGCCAGACTATAAAGACGTCATCGGTCTTGCACCCGATATAGTAAAAGCCGCCTTTAAATCACAGGGAGTTCGAGTCATCACCCGCCCCGTGCCCTTTGCCCGTTGTCTGCATGAGGTGGACGAAGGCAAGGCTCTGGGCTGCTTTGACACCGTGATCAGTATCGAAACCCAAGGGAAGTACATCTTTCATTCGACACCTATTTTTGAAGCAGACATGGTTGTTTACGGAGCGCTGAATGAAACCAAACGCCCGACGAACTTTAATGATCTGGAAGGAAAAATTGTCGGAACCACCAACGGCTACACTTATCCTACAGAGTTTCTGCAGAACAAACGTATCACCCACTCACCCGGTCCCACTGAAAGATCCCAGCTGGAAAAGCTGGCCAGCGGACGCGTTCACTATGCCGTTCTTTGGGGCCTGACAGCGGCCCATCTATTGCGGAACAACCCTGCCGTAAGCAAAAAGGTCAAACCCTTGGGAGTCATCTCCCGCACAGGCCTGTACCTTAGCTTTTCAAAGAAACACAAAGACGGAAGCAAGTACGCCGCCATCCTGGAAAAAGGCTTACAAACCATCATCAGCAACGGAACCTACGCTCGGATCACTGCGCAGTTCAATGCGGTTCAATCTGCAAATCAAAGACCTTAAAAACAAAAATGCCCATGCCTTCGTCAGACATGGGCGCCCCCTCGACAGAGAGAATATTCTTGTAAATTAGAGAGCTCTTACACGAGCTTCAATCGTCGGAACCTCATCCAGGTGATGTTTAGCCTGAATGATGATTTCCACGGCATCTTTTTGCAACAAGCGGCCCGCCGCCATTTTCTCACAGATCAAAGCTTCCAACTTGTCCGTGATCTCATAGACACTTTCATGCTGAGGCCACAAGTTTCTGGAGTCATTGCTGCCACCTGCGCACAATGGAATGTAGTGATCGATCTTGAAAGCCTGACGCTTCATAGAGCGAGTTCTGTAACCAAGTTGATCGTACTTTTGGAAGATAGCTGCTTTTTGAGATGTGGACACATCACGTTCGCAGTATTTGATTTTTTCAGGATATCGGTATTCGCTAGGACGGTTACAAAGGGCGCCCGGTGTCAACGCTTCGTCCGGCCCTTTAGGAAATGCCTCAAATGCTTGAGACAAGGTTGCAAAGAACAAAACCACAACAAATAAAGCTGCGCGCTTAAACATATCCGCTCCAAATAGACTGCCCTTTACGGTGGCAGGTAGAAACGTCAGACCCTATCTCTGACTTATATTTGAGTAACCGCGGTTAGTAGTAATGTTGAGATTTCCCATTTGCAATAAAATTTACAGCCATTAACGCACCTAAGCACATCAAAAAAACCAAAAAAAAGACCCACCCTCATCAGGCAGGTCTTCAAAATTCTTTTAAATGCTCCTTTAAGCCCAGCTTCAAGGCTGGTCAAAAAGGTTCAAGCGCAAGGCGGAGGGTTTTACCCGCAACGGAGGCGTACTTTTAGTACGTCGGAGTGAAGGGTAAGGCCCGACAACGCAGTCGATTGGGCCTTTTTCACCAGCCGACTAGTATTCGTCGTCTTCTACGCCGGAACCAGAGCCCTCTCCCATCCCTCTGACTTCTTCGATAAACGCGCTGTTATCCTCTTCAAACTCATTATCCACTGCTGATTCGTCAATCTCCAGCTCTTGGATAGCGGCCAGGAAGTCTTTTTCCGTGCGCAAATCACGGCGGATCATTTCCAGGAACTTGTCTGGATAACGGGACGTCAGTTCTTCCACGTAGCGCTCAAGCTTGCCATCTTGAAGGATCTTCTTACGAACTTGGATCTTCTTCCAGAACATCAGGTAGTGGTAACGGCAATAAGCATCCACGACAGCTATCTGATCGCAATCGCGAGCGCGGCAGTATCTGCGACCCTCTGCGTCAGTCAAAACCACTTCTTCGTCGTTTTTGACCTTTTCTTCAGAAACCCACTCTTCGTCGACTTCGATTTCCTCTTCGGATTCCTCGACGGCTTTGAGCTCTTCTTCGTATTCACCGATCTCATCGCCCATCAGGTCGTCATCGGCGATAAAATCGTCTTCCAGCTCGTCCTCTTCCTTTTCCTTTTTAGCTTTGCCTTTTTTAGGGGCTTTTGCCTCTTTTTTAGGCGCCGCTTTTTCAGGAACCGGCTGTGGCGTGACCTTTTTTTCCAGCTTTTTTGCCGCTTCGACCTTGGATTCTTTAACTTCCTTGGTCTCTTTGGCAGCTTTCACCGGTGCCTTCGCAGGCTTTACTTCCGGTTTTTTCTTCGCCTCAGGCTTTTTTGCCACCTTTACAGGGGCCTTATCAGCCTTCTTTTTCACAACGGCCTTAGGAGCTGGCTTTTTTGGAGCTGGCTTGGCCGCCGCTTTTGCGGGCGCTTTTTTAGCTGGTTTTGCTGCAGCCTTGGCTGCGGGCTTCTTTTTTACGATTTTTGCCATAGTTCTACCTAGATAGTGCTTTAGAGATCATTCCATCTGTCAGACATTTGAGAAAAGCTGTCAACTCATTTCACTGAAATAGTGCCTTCTTGACTGCGCACAAAAATGCTTCCTCTCGGCGCGTCGCCACGCAAACGACCACGTGCCGTTTTCTCTGCACTCAACTTCGTCACACGAACTTCTGGCGGAACGACAATTTCACCTTCCACCGTCATCAGATTCAGACTGGCTCCTGAACCCGGCGGCGTCTGAATACTCACGCGACCCGACTTGGACTTCACATCCACCTCCGAATCCAACGCCATACCAATCGTCACAGCGCCGTCCTGATTCTGGCCCTCGATGCGTCCTTGGAAACCCTGAATATTCAGGCTGCCCTTGCCACTTTCAAACTGAATGGTTCCGTTGCTTTGATTGACCTTCGCCGTGGACTGCTGGGCTGAAACAATCAGGAAGCCGCGCACTTTTTCAACGTTCATCTGCCCCGAGAAAAGGGACGCCTCAACGTCCCCCTGAATGCTCTTCAAAGTCATGGAACCAGAATAGGAGTCTGCACTGACTTTCCCCAGGTGATCCACCACGGACACATCCCCTTTTTGCACATAGACCTGCAAAGACCCCGCGCCGTTTACGGAGGCCACACGCCCTTGAGTCAGGCTCACTTTCAAGTCTTTGTTCCATTTCTGCGCCACCACAGACCCACCGCGCAATTGAACGTCCGCGGGAAGCGCCGGGCCGATAATTTCGATTTTTTTCATTTGTGAAGCGGCCTTCGGCAAGATGTTCAGCCAGGTTCTTTTGCCGTCGTATTCATTCATACGAACTTCGATGATATTATTTTTCTTTTCGATCGTGAACAAACCTTCCGCACTAGATTGCTCCACCCCAGATACACGCAGCGCAGTGCCGGGTTGCCCCACCATCTGAACTTGCGCCTCCAGACCTTTCAGGACCAGGCGATCACCTTCAGAGACGGGAACTTCAAATGTGGCGGCCATCAGTGGCTGAAAAACGAGGTGGACAAGAATGAAACTGATCGCTGACATGCGTTGACTCCTTAACCCTGGCATTTGACTCTGCCTTTAAAATATAAAAAAGTATGCGGGCATTTACAATAAATTTGCAAGGGCCCCCAAGCCCAAGAGAAAAGCTTGGACAAAAAGCTAAAGAGGTAAAAAATGGAAAATGTCGTAATTGTGAGCAGTGTGAGAACTCCCGTAGCCTCCTTCCAAGGTGGTTTTGCTTCCGTACCAGCACCCAAACTGGGCGCTGTGGCCATCAAAGAAGCCATCACTCGCGCAGGTGTTTCTGCTGACGAAATTGACGAATGCATCATGGGTGAAGTTCTGACTGCAGGCGTGGGCCAGGCTCCCGCTCGTCAGGCAGCTCTTTTTGCCGGACTTAAAAATTCCACTCCATGTTTGACCATCAACAAAGTCTGTGGCTCCGGTTTGAAATCTGTGATGCTGGCGGCTGACTCCATCGCTTTGGGTCACACAAAAATCGCTGTTGCCGGCGGCCAGGAAAACATGACTTTGGCGCCGCACTTGCTTGAAAACTCCCGTTCTGGTTACCGCATGGGTCCAACACAAATGACAGACTCCATGATCAAAGACGGCCTGTGGGATCCATACAATAACTTCCACATGGGAAATGCGGCGGAAATCTGCGTGAAAGAGCACAACTTCACTCGTGAAGAACAAGATGCTTTCGCAGTTGAATCCTACAAAAAAGCTCAGGATGCCTGGGCTAAGAATCTGTTCAAAAACGAAATCGCTCCTGTGACTGTTGAAGGTCGCAAAGGCGCTGTGACTGTGGATAAGGACGAAGAACCGTTCAACACGAACTTCGACAAAATCCCAGGCTTGAAACCTGCCTTCGACAAAACTGGCACCATCACTGCGGCTAATGCTTCCAAAATCAATGATGGTGCTGCGGCTCACGTCTTGATGTCTGAATCTGAAGCAAAAAAACGCGGTATCAAACCTTTGGCGAAAATCGTGGCGCATGGCACTTTCGCTCATGATCCAAAATACTTCACCACAGCCCCTGTGGGTGCTATCAAAGGCGCTTTGGCCAAAGCCAACCTAAAAGTGGGCGACATTGATCTTTGGGAGATCAACGAAGCCTTTGCTGTTGTCACTCAGGTGGCAATGAAAGAGCTTGAGATCCCGGCTGCCAAAGTCAACGTTCACGGTGGTGCGGTGGCTATCGGTCACCCGATCGGCGCTTCCGGCGCGCGCATTTTGACAACTTTGGTTCACGCTTTGCACACGCACAACAAGCGCTATGGCTTGGCTACTTTGTGCATCGGTGGCGGCGAAGCGGTGGCTTTGATCATCGAGAAGGCTTAGTCATGAGCAAAAAAGTTTTTAAGGACGCCAAGAGTGCGCTCTTTGACGTCAAGGACAACATGACTCTGGTCTTGGGCGGCTTCGGTCTTTGCGGCATCCCGGAGAACTGCATCACGGTCCTGAATGAAATGGGCGTGAAAAATCTGACCTGCGTTTCCAACAACGCAGGTGTGGATGACTTCGGTCTGGGTCTGCTTTTGCAAAAACGCCAGATCAAAAAAATGATCTCCTCTTATGTGGGCGAAAACGCCTTGTTCGAAAAGCTTTACATGAGCGGCGAACTGGAGCTTGAGTTCTGCCCACAGGGAACCTTAGCCGAAAGAATCCGCGCCGGTGGCGCGGGTATCGCGGGATTCTACACTCCAACTGGAGTGGGAACTCTGGTGGCGGAAGGCAAAGAGATTAAAAACTTTGATGGCCGTGACTATGTTCTGGAAAGAGGCATCGTCGGTGACTTTGCCCTTGTGAAAGCCTGGAAAGGCGACAAGTTTGGCAATCTGATCTTCCGCAAAACTGCACGCAATTTCAATCCGATGGCAGCGACCGCTGGAAAAATCACAGTGGCCGAGGTCGAGGAGCTGGTGGAAATTGGCGAACTGGATCCGGATCAGATTCACACTCCAGGCGTGTATGTTCAGCGTATCTTCCAAGGTACGAACTACCAAAAGCGCATTGAACAAAAAACGATTGCCAAAGGTTAGGAAAGTTTATGCCATTAACAAGAGAGCAAATTGCACAACGTATCGCTCAAGAAGTTGAAGATGGTTACTGCGTAAATTTGGGAATCGGGATTCCTACATTGGTCGCCAACTACATCCCAAAAGACAAATTCGTTATGTTACAGAGCGAAAATGGTCTTTTGGGCATGGGTCCTTTCCCCAAAGAAGCCGATGTCGATGCGGATCTGATCAACGCCGGAAAACAAACTGTGACGGCTTTGCCGGGAGCAAGCTTCTTTTCCAGTGCTGACAGCTTTGCGATGATCCGCGGGGGTCATGTGGACCTGACGGTTTTGGGTGCGATGGAGGTTGATGAAACCGGCAGCATCGCCAACTGGATGGTTCCAGGCAAGATGGTCAAAGGCATGGGGGGCGCGATGGATCTTGTTGCCGGCGCTCGCAACGTGATTGTAGCCATGCAACACACTGACAAAGAAGGAAACTCCAAATTGCGCAGCAAGTGCACCCTTCCTTTGACCGGTGTAAAATGCATCAAGAAAATCGTCAGCGATTTCGGCGTGATCGAAATCACACCTGAAGGATTTGTTTTGAAGGAATACGCCCCGGATCTGTCTCCGGAAAAGGTACTGGCAGCCACAGAGGGCAAAATGAAAATTGCTCCTGACTGCAAGCCCATGACATTCTAATTTCATTTTAAACGGCTTTCCCCAGGGAAGGCCGTTTAAGTCTGAAACACCCACCCCGATCCAACCCACCTAAGTCCAGCACTGCATTGCCCTGCCTAAGATTCCCATAGATAATAAAAATTCACGTACTTGAGAGTGGGGTTTTCGTGGCAGAGGCAAAGAAAGTGGCAAAAGACACCTATCTATTCAGAGATGGGGACGCTCCAGATGCCATGTATATCGTTAAAACAGGTGGATTCGCTATCACCAAAAGCAAAGGCAACACTGAAGTTGTTATCGCGGAAATTCAACCCGGCGCCATGGTTGGCGAAATGGCGTTGTTTGATAAAAAACCACGCAGCGCCAACGTGAAGGCCACCAAAGATTCCGAAGTCATCGCACTTCCCTACGACTCTTTGAACAAACAAATGGATCAGTTGCCGGTGTGGGTTCGCGCAATCATGAAAACGCTGAATGAAAAACTGCGTGATGCGAATCAAAAAATCCGTCTGCTGGAAAACACCAATCCTGATGAAGAGCGCTTCCCGCCTCACATCGTGAACAAATATATTTCAATTTTAAATCTGGTCGGCAATAAGTATGGTAAACCCGAAGACAACGGGGCTTTAAGTTTTTCTTCGGTTCTGATTCGCAATTACACGATTCAGATCTTCCAGGAAGCCACCAACAAAATGCAGAGCGTGGTGAATGCTCTGACCGAACTTGGCTACTTGACTCAGGAAGACCGCGGGGATGGAACGCAGAAAGTCACCAATCTAAAACCTCAGGAGCTTTTCTCGTTCGTCGACTGGTACAACGAGTGGCTGTTCAAACAAGACAAAGACCGTCTGCCAGCCCTGTCGGATCAGGAGGTCAGCATTCTGAATGGCATTTTACTGTTTGCCCGCCGTGTGGAGCCAAACAACAAAGGCCTGTACAAGGTGGATCTGACCGATGTTCAAAATGAATCCATGAAAGAGTTAGGACAACTAATCCGAGCTGACGACGTGAATTCCTTGATTGAAAAGAAGTATCTGACTGAGAAAATTATGGATGAAAAAGGCGTCTACATCATGGTGGAACTGCCTTACGTGGAGCCACTGGCACGCAACTGGACGATCGTGAATAATCTAAAACGCAAACTGCGCTAAAACAAAAAGCCAGGAACCTGAGGGAACCTGGCTTTTTTTATTCTCTTTTCTTTAGAAAAAATCTACTCGATATCTGGAATTTCCTGACAACGCAGCGGCAGCTTTTCATTTGGCAACTTCGCCACACTCTCTCCACCCACCGTGTGAACATAGATAGAGTTGGTTTTTGCTCCGCAGGCAATCGGCTGCCCCAGGGTCAAAATCACACGATCACCGGTTTTACCCAGGCCGTGGGAAACCAGCAACTGATCCACCTCACGCAGAATATCCTCCATGGTTTTATAGGGCTTGATCGCATGGGTCTGAATACCCCAACCAAGCTCCATGCCATTAAGAACATCCAGATGCTGGGTCACGGAAATAATGCGCGCCTTCGGACGGAAGGCCGAAATAATATTGGCCGTCTTACCTGACGTCGTCAGACAGATGATCGCCGTCGCATTGAGCTTCAAAGCACTCAAAGAAGCACTTGCAGCAATCGCCGCAGGCGTGCTCAGGAACTCATTCTCCAAAGAGATCTTATAGTATTCCTCTTCGTTGCGCTCAACTTCAGTGATAATTTCATGCATGGTGCGGATACAACGGAAAGGATACTTCCCGCTGGCGGATTCCGCCGAAAGCATCAATGCATCAGAACCATCCAACACGGCATTGGCCACGTCTGTGATCTCCGCACGAGTGGGTCGCGGATTTTCAACCATGCTATCCAGCATCTGCGTTGCCGTAATCACCGGCTTACCCAGAAGGTTGCAGACCTGAATGATACGCTTTTGATATCCTGGCAAACGACTTTGCCCGACTTCCACAGCCAGATCTCCGCGCGCCACCATAACGGCGTCACTCAAGCGACAGATCTCTTCCAGATTTTCAATGGCTTCAACCATTTCAATCTTTGCAATAATCTTTGCACTGGAGTTCTTGGCTTCAATTCTTTCACGCAACTGTCGAATGTCGCGCGCATGACGAACAAAACTCAGGGCCACATAATCAACCTTGTTTTCAAGGCCGAATTCAAGGTCCTCAATGTCCTTCGGAGTCATGCATTCCACCGGCAGATTCACTCCCGGCAGATTCATCCCTTTGCGGTCTTTCAAAATACCGCCATAGATGACTTCCACATCAAGCTCTTCACCACGCACCTGAAGGACTTTGATTTCCATCAGACCGTCATCCAAAAGGATACGAGTTCCCGGCACACAGGCCAACGGAAGCTCTTTAAAGTCCGACGGAATCAGCCCCGGCTTACCTAGCACTGCGGCGGTGGTGACAACCAGACGATCCCCGGGTTTTATTTCAATGGAACCGTTTTCAAATTTTCCAACGCGAATTTTAGGTCCCTGCAAGTCCTGAAGAATCGCCACTGGAGCCTGAAGCTCCTGGGATAATTTACGCAAGGATTTGATAACTTTAAGGTGATCTTCATGACTGCCGTGGGAAAAGTTAAGGCGAGCCACATTCATGCCCGCCTTGATTGCTTTTTCCAGATTTTTTTCGTCACGAGTCGCCGGCCCGATAGTGGCCACAATTTTTGCACGACGATCTGCTAACATTGAATCTACGCCTTCCTGCTGTATGAACTCATCTTCACAGACAAGTTTTGCATATCTTCCTGGTGACGTCTATTCATTCTATCAAGTTGATCTTGGTGCGACTGATTCAGTTGGGCAATCTTGGCCTCGTACTTCATCTGCAAAGACTCTTTTTCCATTTTGCTGGCCTTTTCCTGCTCTCCAGAACGAGTTGAATGCAGATTCTCAAGACGCTTCAACTCGCGGGATTGGCTATCCTGGATGGCGGCGATACGGTCCTCGTAACGCTTGATGGTTTCTTCCAGCTTGGAATTAAAAGAGGCTTCCATTGTTCTGAAGCGCTCCGTCATAGCCTTATTCAGCGCTGCATGATCTGCTGAGTTCTTTTCACGAACCACATCCATACGGTCCTGATAGTTGGACTTCATCACATCCAAAGAGTCCGCATAGTAACGCTCCAACTGGGCTTGATTCTTATTGGTCAAATCAATGACCTTGTTAACACGTGACTCCGCATTGTTCGCCACTTGAGTCACCTGATCCTTATGCTGTATGATCAGGTTCTCACGTTCCTCGCGATGACGGGTGTTCATGATGTTGACCTGAGATTTATTCTCGCGGTCCGCATTTCTCAAAAGCTTTTGATTCTCCGTCAGCACTCGATCGATGCGCTCATTGTTAATCTCCTTCATCTGATCCACAGCACCCTCACGCTGATCTTCAGACAAAGCCAAACGTTTTTCATAGGCCTGGGTCAGGTTGCGACGTTCAATCCCCCGCAGCCTTTCGTTCTTGGAGATTTCATTGTTCAGTCGACCATTCAGACGCTGAATCTGGCTGTCACGGGAACGGATCTGACTGTTGATGCGACCATTGACGGAATCACGGAAATCCTGATTCTGCGAGTCCATCTGAGCCGACTTATTTTCCAGTGCATTTTCGTATTTATCACGAATCGATTCACGCTCCTGATTCATGATCATTTGCTTCATATCCAGATTTTCGCCATATTCCTGCTTACTATTGACGACATAGTCCCCGTATTTCTGAGACCAACGGGAATTATCCGCCTCACGCTGGCGCTCGCTCTGCTTCAAGCGAGCCTCGTAGGATTTGCGCATTTCTTTACTGTTGCGATCTTTTGAGCGCAAGGTCTCGTCATGACTGTTCAACAGAGCATCACGTTCTTTTTCATGCGCCTCATTCAAGCGGCGTGAGTTTTTGTGAATTGCTTCCTGGGACTTCTGACGATTTTCCTGAATTGCCTCAACAAAACGTTCATCGCGACCTGAAATTTCAGTATTCAGCTGTCCCACCAAATTCTGCTTCTGGGCCTCATTGATTTCCTTCTGCTTCTTCAGAGCCCCTTCATAGCTGGCTCTCTGCTGTTCGCGGGCATTGTAGGAATCCTCCATTTTATTGCGGAGCGATTCGCGGTAGGTTTGGCGAACTTCATCAATTTTTTTACTATTTTCATAGTCGCGCTGATTTAGCGTCTCGCGATTGCGCTCTTTGAGCTCGGCGATGCGAGTTTCATATTCATCAGTGATATTCTTGATTTCGTCGTGGTGACGCTGCTCCAAACGTTTGACTTCGGCGTTCTTTCGTTTGGCATTTTCGCTTTCGCGATTCTCATACTCTTCCCGAGTCTTACGAATCTTTTCGTCCTGGCGTGCACGATCCGATGATGAAATAGAAGACATCCTATCCTCCCAGACCTCAGATTAACATGAGGACCAGGCAGAAACTGCAACTGACATGGATCGTAAATTAAAATCAGGACCTTAATCTAGCGCTCAAATACGCGCTGACGATAGAGTTCTTTAACCCTGCGGTCTTCCGCAGCCTTGCGCTGACGACGCGCCTCTTCAGCCTGCTCCCTCGCGGCGACCGAGGCAATCTCCCTCTCTGTCAGCTGACGGTACAGACGACTGCTCTTTTGCACCAAATCACCCCAGTTTTCGCGGTAGTGACGAACCTCTTTAACAAAGGACTCTTTATTTCCCCGATAAAGGGAGTTCCACAAAGGCAGGTGCTCTTTCATATTGATCGGCTCAATCATTCCATAATCAGATTTCCCCTGAGAGTTTACCGAGGACACCCAGACCTCAAAGCCTTCAGGAATCTCCAGCGTCTTTCCGTCTCTTAGAGTCACTTTCAAAGAAGCCGACATATTTCGCACCAACACCCGGGATTCTGAATGCAGCACCCAATACTCACCAAAACTCGCCTTAAAAGAGGCAAACAAAGTTTCTACCTCCAGACCTTGCCCATTTTCAACCCACAGGGCCCCTTTGATCAGGCGCCACTGTTGCGGGTTGCTCATCACCAGAGTTGACCCGCCGGAGGCATGAAGTTTTTGATCACCTTTTTCAAAATGAAAAGAATTTCCGGTCACTTGAAGGGCGCAATTTAAGGCCTCATTAAGGCACTTCGACGGCTGCTCCATCACATCGCCTGCGGCACGCACTCGAATCTCCATCTGGAAAGCCATCAAAAAAATAAGAACCCGGACGATCTTTTTCATGACTATTCAATACTTTGCGCAAGCTTACGCGCCTGCTTCTTGAGGTTTTCGTTTTTGAAGTTTTTAGCGACTGTTTTATAGATCTCCGCGGCCTCTTCCGTCTGACTGTTCATCTCACTGATCTGCCCCATGCGCAGAAGAATAAAGCCTGTCAGATCGTGCTGTGGATACTGGGTCACCATCTCATCGATCTGCCCCAGACTGCTGCGATAGTCCTTTTTAAGGAAATAGCTTTCAGCGATAAAGAAACGCGCCTCTACATTGTGCTGAGACAATGGGTAGGTTTCGATCAGCTTATTAAATTCACGAATGGCGCGATCATACTCCTGACCATTAAAGTAACGCTTGCCCTTTTCATAAAGAGCTCCGGACAGATCCAGCGAATCCTCACTGGCCGGCGCACGAACAACGGCCGCCAGATTCTTAAGTTCATACTTTGCTTGAAGTGTTTTATCGTCCGGCAGCACCTGCGCCACCGTTTGCTGGAAATCCTTTAACTGGTAACTCAAAAGAGAGTTGTTAAATTTTTCCTTTTCCACCTGTTTCTGCAGATTTGCCAGGCGCATTTCATACTCTTCATGCCCATTGAAATGCCCAACAAGGACGGCGTATCCGCCCATCATCCCCACCGTCAGACACAAACAAAAAACAATGAATAAAGAGTTCTGATTTTTCATGTCTCACTTATCGGCAAAAACCGATAAGAATTGAGACTGTATTATTTTGAGACTGTCTTCTGGGCTTTGGTGTAGATTACTTCCGCGTCCAGATCCTTCCACTTCCCGTTATGCAACTGCTTCGGCGCAACTCGCCCCTTCATCAGGCGCAGTTGTTTGTCGGCATGTGAATACCACAAGTGAATAGGGTCCACCAGGGCCGCGATCACAAAACTTGTGGGCTTCATGCGCAACTCCATCCACTTTTCTCCGTCTTTTTCCATTTCACCGCGCTTTTGCAAGGTGAACCCGACGGTCTCCAGCCGATCCCACACGGCAAAGCGAACATCCAAGGCCTTCCCCTGACTTAACGGCTCCCAATTTTTTGCCACAAAAGCATTGAAATTAGAGGTGCTCAGAACGAATCCACTGACCTTTTCATCAGAAGTTTTTTTCTTACCCTTGCCTTCATATTCAAAATAGATCCGGCCATTTTCAACGCGGAAGCGACCCACTTCGCCCGTCTGATTCTGTTGAATTTCGTACCTTTGAATCTCGGCCTCTTTGACGTAACCTGTTTCGGTCACAGCCACTTTCCCTTCAAGATCCCGGTACTGTGCCAGCGTACTGAATGCGCCGACGTCAGTGGGCGTGACCGCAATGTCCAATGTAAAGAGTTTTTTCTGTTGATTGGATTTCAAATCATAAAGATTGGCATTCAATGTTTGCTGAGCAAAACCAAACACCGGAAATAATAACGCCACCAAAAGCATCACAGCCCCTCCTTAATGAAGGTCCATAGTATCCAACGAAACATCGCAAATTTAAAGGATGACACTTAACAGAACTCGTTTTACCGCATCACATCCTGGACCCGACTCACTCATTTCACTTGACCATTTTTTCAGCGAATCTTAGGTTAGCGGTCTTCGAGACAAGGATTGAAACGCAATGAATAAAGCTCAATTGGTGGAACTGGTCGCTGAAAAAACAAAGACAACCAAAACTCAATCCGAACAGATCCTTGATGCCACATTAGAGGCCATTCAAGAGGCCTTAAAAGACGGCGAAGAGGTCAAACTTGTGGGCTTTGGCACTTTCACCAAAACATCCCGCAAAGCTCGCCAGGGGAGAAATCCCAAAACCGGCGAAACCGTAAAAATTCCCAGTGCCTACATCCCAAAATTCAAACCGGGCAAAGACCTTAAGGACGCTCTGAACTAAATGAATTCAGGTCGATCCTGAATTTTACACCAGCCACTTAAGCCCGACTTCCAGACATGACTTTCCTGGGACACTCTTTGCTGCCTCACGAAGTCTTTGATGTCGCGAACCGAATAAGGCCCTTCTTGAACCAGACTCTTGCCATCCTCAGAGGGCACCAGCAGAACCCACTCTTTTTCATCCACGGCAACATCGCTTCCAGGAATGAATTTCTGAGCCGCAGGAAATAAGGTCTGCTCAAATACACCCCACTCACAGGCCGGCTTCCACTCCCCTGTTTTGTCATGACAGACCAAATCGTGAGGGCCGATCTCACCTTTGTAGATTCGCAGACGCATTTCCTCCAAAGACACCGGGCCTTGGGGTTTCAGATTTTTATTATAGAACCACGAGTCTTTATTCATAGCTTTTCCTTTTTACTCAGGAAGGGGGCTGGTAAGGACTCTATCACTTCCAGCACTTCATAATAGACAACATTGAAATGAGGACTCGCCAAAGGCTTCCTCAAAAAACTAACCAATGTGGCAGGATTTACCAGCTTCTTTCGGTAGCCACCAAACAAACGCTCTCCCATCATTCCCCCCAACAATGTGGCTGCCAAAACATAGCTCCACTTCTTTTTAGGGCGAGCCTGCAAGCGATGCCCCGGAACTCCGGTGATCACCATCAACTCATGCATCTTCTGCGCTAGAGCAAGCTGCAATGCCTCTTTTCCGATATCCGAGGGCCCCCGCACCGACAAGCTGGCTTTGATATCTGCCACCGTATCGGCTTTGCGCTTATGATTAATCATCTTGGAGCCAAAGTACGCCACAGCCTCTTTCCAGATCAGGCGCAGAAAATCAGACGGGACATCCACATAAAGTTGCTTTTCTCCACTGATCTGAGCATGCACAAAGTGCATTGCCAAAGATGCCGCGTGATTCACAGTTCCCCGCGCCAAATAAGCCGCTCCAATTTCTGGCAAATAAAAAGAACTTTCATCTGCGATCAGCATTTCAATCCAGCGCAGTTTTTTTGCATCATAGTGCTCTCTCACCTGGCTCCAAAAAGCACTGTCCCGGGCAGTGTAAACAGAAAGCCCCGAGGTGGAAACGGCAACACCCAGCTCATCAGCAATGATCTTCACATAACGCCCGACGTGATCGGTGTAATCCAAAAGATCATCATCCTCATCATCATCGTCGTCGTGCAACCCCAGATCATAGGTCTGTTCAAGATACATCAGATAGTTCTGCCACTTCACCCACGGTGGCACACTCATAAGACAGAAGATGTTGCGTGAAAGACGGACCAAGTCGGTTGAGGACTCCAGCTCCTTATTCAGAAGCTGGAAGTATATTTTTTCAGAGTTTTGAAACACCCGCAGTATCTTCTTTGCGAAGGCGGGCCCTAGAATCTTCACCACTTCTGCCGGAATATGTTCTGCGGCCAAATGCAGATCCCCATAGATCACAACCACCAAAGCCTCAGGGTGCGCCTTGACCAGATCAGCAATCTTTCTTCCCGCAAAAACATCCCGGGATTTCAAAGTGGCTGCGTTGCGTTTTTTGTAGCTGCGGTTAATACCACAAACTGGCACCTTATGTTTTTGCGCCCACCGCAACAAGGGACGATAGTGCTCCCAAGGAAACCCCCACTTGGACTGCCACTGAGTGGCCTTTAGAAAGTCCTTTTCCGACATCTTGCCAGACAGATAGCGATCTATCCTTTCCTGATCTGCCGCTTCAAAGAACTCTACAGCCAAAATAACTTTACGGTCCGTAGGCATATTCCGCAAAATGCGCGCCTGGGCCTTTTGCGATTGATGAAGGGCATGGAAATCCCCAATCATAACGACCTGGGATGCAGCCATTTGTTCCCAAAGGGCCTCTTTGGTTGAAACAGTCCATTTTTTGGAGAACTCTTTTTCGTAAACCTTATGATAACGCATCAACTCAGGGGTGTCCTGCCCCAAGCGATGGCGAACCTGCTTTTCCATTTGCAGGTAAAGGTCTTTTCTAATGCGAATCCATTTTTGTAGGTCGTTCAAGCTGTCTTCCTTGATAGCGCTGCAAAGATTTTTGCATAATTTCCATTGATTTCAAACACGAATCTAAGATTCAATGAAAGCATGAAAAACACAGCCAGCAAAAACACTTCCCTGCTTCTAGCTATGATCGTCACCCTGATCGGTGTCGGTGTGCACATTTACCTGACTCTTCATTACTATGACGTGAAGTTCGGCCTTTCTGGTGGCGAATCCTTCTGCAACATTAATGAAGTTCTAAACTGTGATGCCGTCAGTGCCAGCAAGTTCTCATCTCTGTTGGGTGTGCCTATTGCTCTTTGGGGAGTCATGACCAACCTGGTTCTGCTCTACTTCCTGGCGATCACACGCTTCAACTTAGTTGAGGACCAAGAACGCACGTCCCGCTATGCTCTTTTGCTTTCTGCCGGAACAGTTTTGGCCTCCATCGTAATGGGTATAATTTCCATCACTGCGATGAGCAACCTTTGCATCTTCTGCATTACCACTTACATCCTTTCCATCCTGGGTTTCATCTTTACGTGGATGGGAGCTCGCGATGTTTCTGCTGAAAATATCAGCAACGACATCAAAGATGTTTTCTCGACCGAAAAGTGGGTTCTGGGCTTTCTGATCGCGATCCCGGCCTTCGCCTTCCTGGCAAATATTATGTACCTTGAAAGCCATGGCCTGTCTGATATCGAAAAAATGGCCAAAGAACGCGTTGCCTACTGGCAGGTGGCGCCGCAGCAGAACTTCGACCTAACAACGGGCCTCAGCTTCCAAAAAGGCTCGGGCGAACCCGTGATGACAATTGTAGAGTTTGCCGATTTCCGCTGCTCTCACTGCAAACACGCCGCGCCGGTCTTACATAGTTTCGCTAAAAATCATCCAGATGTGCGCTTGATCTATAAGCCTTTCCCTCTGGATGGCACCTGCAATGAAGCCATCAAAGGTGGTGGTGATGGTATTTCCTGTGGACTGGCAGCAGCTGCATTGTGCTCTGAAAAGTTGGCACAAAAAGGCTGGGAGGCTCACGACCATATCTTTGAGAATCAGGATGAAATCATCCGCACTATGAATTTGGATAAAAATCTGGAATCCATTGCCACCAAAACGGGTATCAAACTGGATGATTTGAAAGCTTGCGTAAAAGGCACTGAAATTCCTGAAATCGTCAGAAAGAACGCCAAAGAAGGCGAAGTGGCTCAGATCCAGGGGACCCCAGCCATCTTCATCAATGGCAAAGTCCTTAACGGCGCCCAATCGATCCCAGTGCTGGAAGCCGCCTATAAAACTCTAAAAAAATAAACCAGGATTACCCAAGCACGCCGCAGTATTCATTTTTACAAGACGCAAGGAGAAAGGCGTACTAATAGGACGCCACCGACGCAGTAACGCAGCTAAAAATGAATATTCCGGTGTGCCCTAGAAGCCGATTGTTTCGGCCAAGAAGTTGGCCAACTTACCAAAAGCATCGTCGAAGACCAAAACGCTGGTCTTCGCCAGACCGTTGACGATATCCAGCCAGAATGCCAGAACGATCACTGCCAAACTGGCAAACCAGGCCGCTTTCACCACATATATTGTCGAACGAACATCCTGCACTCGCAGATCACTTTGGATTTTCTCAACAACCTTCAGAACATACTGCAATTCGCGGAAGTGTTCTTTAAACTTCTCCCGCAACTCCTGCTGTTTGGCCCGAGTCAGTGAGTTAATGCCCGGAAAGCTTCTTTTGGCTTTAATTGCGTAAATTAAATCGATGGAATGATTGATGAAACGTGTAATTTTGGATTTAAAATTGGGATATTCAGAAGGCTTTTCAAGGAAGTCTTTAAGTTCGTCGATGGCCTTGTCGTAGCGCTCATCTAAAACCCAGGTCAGAATGTTGTAGCGCAATGAGTCCGGCCGACCAAGATCAGCTTTATCCACGCTCATATCGAAGAAGGCACCTTCTTCCTTCTTCTTCACTTCTTCAACAAGGGCGGTAGAATCTTTAAGCGCTGGTACTGACATATCCTTTCTTTTCGGCAGTTTAGCTTCGATATTGAGCCCTTTTGTTAGTACCTTGGTCCAGTCTTAGTGGGTTGGTTTGACTAAAGTCGAATCATTCTGAGAAAATGGACGAAGGGCGACCTAGACTTCATGGAGGAGGGCTATGGAAACCGATTCTTTCCAGACCGCGAAATTGGGACATTTAGACTTTGACTCAACCCGGGATCAAAAATCTGTGGGTCAGATTCCTTTGCCTGACGAGATGCCTCGTCAGAATGATTTCAGTCATCTTCCCAAAGAGATCCTGAAATCTTCCACCGTTGAAAACTTAATCTCTCAGAATGAAGACCTGATGGCCCGTCTAAAAGTGACGTTGCGCCGCCTTTCATTGCTGGAAACGGAAAATCAACGTTTCAGCGAAGAGGCCAACAAAGCCCGCCTGTCCCAATCTTCTGTCGCAGATCAAATCCTGGTGTGGAAAGAAAAAGACAATATCTGGCGCCAGAAAGTTGATCAGCTCGAACGTGAAAAAGAGGTTCAAGGCGAAAAAGTGCGCGCCCTGACTGAAAAAGTCCGTAATATGACAACGGAACTGGCTCGCCATGCAAAGTACCATGAGCGCATCAAAACACAGGTGAAGCCTTACATCTCTCAGTTGAAAGAATATTCTCGCACTCAGGATCTGCGTCTGCAGGAACTTGAAAGCGATTACGCTCACAAAGAAGCTCTTCTGCGTGACCTTCGTCACCAGATCATCGAAGTGACAAAAAACTCCCGCTACCAAGTGGAAGCCTCCGAGAAAAAAGCTCAAGAGATGGTTCAGTTCTATGAAGAACAGATTGAACGCATGAATAAAGAGCTGGCGATGCTGCACCAAACTCAAGAAGAACTTGAAGTGAAGTCCATAAAGCTTCACGCGGCCCTGGAGCGACAGGACACATTGGAAAACGAAGTTGTGACACTTCGCCGCACCAAAGAGGAGATCAAGGATCGCCTGGAGAAAGAGATCGAACGCCAGCAAGAACGCATCAGCGAACTGTCCCGCCAAAATCAAAAGTTGGGGGTTGAACATGCAGACTTGCAGGTTCGTGTGATGGAGGATCAGGAAAAGATTCAGAAGCTTGAGAAAGACAATTATCAGGCCCAAGAACAACTCGAAAGCCTGCGTTACATGTGGACTGCCAAGAATGAGGAAAACGAAAAGCTCAAGGTTGCTGCGGCGGCTTTGGAGCGCCTGAACCTTGAGCTCAGTCAGAAACTAAACGAATTGCGCAAACAGGAAGGGCCTACTGCTTAAAAGCTTTGCAGAGCCCCTTCGATACTTTCATGCACTTCTAAACTTGAACATTCAGAAAAAGAGAAAAGGCGTTGAAAATCCGGGGTCAAACCCGCGATTTTCACGCTCATTTGTTTACCCATGTTCAAATCATTCAGCACACCGAAGAAAGACTGAATCCCGGAAGACCCCACAAAATGCAGGTTTTTCATACAAAACACGACTTTTCTGTCAGAAAAGTTTTGCAGGCAGGCTTTCTTAAAGGATTGTGTTTTTTCAATCTCAATACGACCACTCAAAGACACAACAGTGATATCACCGTCGAGCAGGAGTTTGACTTCCATGTGTAAACCTCTTGGATTAAGTTATGTGCCTTATCTTAACGGACAGAATTCATGACATTTTGAGTCCAAAAAGAGGCCAGTTTCACCTCGACAAAGGCCCTAAACCATCCCTAGAATACTTTGGTGCTTCATCGCTGGATCGTCTTGCTTTCATTCTTATTCCTGTCCCTGGTGACAGAGTCTCCCCTGTGGGCCGCAGAGCCTGCAGCGAAGATCCATGGCATTCTGATCAATGCCGATCACATGTTCCGTGACAACGAAAAGGAGTTGGTGGATCTGGAAGGCAACATTCAACTGGTCTATCAGGGACAGCACATCAAGGCCGACAAGGCCCGCGTCTCTTTAAGATCCCGCCAGGTGGAGCTTTACGGCAATGTGGAAATCATGGATGCCAAGAACACCATAGCCGGGGATCAGATCTTCCTGGATTACGAAAACAACACTGGCCTGATCTATAACGGCTATGTGCAGTCCGGCCCGGTCAGCTTCTCGGGTGAACTGCTGCAGAAAACCGGAGAATCCGAATTCATTGTCAGCTCAGCAGACTACACCGCCTGTACGAATTGCCCCGCCACCTGGAGTTTTTCGGGATCCACCATTCGCGCCGAGCTGGGGGGCTATGCATATATCAAGAATGCCGTGCTACGCCTTGGCCCGGTTCCGTTCTTCTGGTTGCCTTACCTGATCGTTCCGCTGAAGAGTGATCGTCAGTCCGGCCTGCTCACCCCTGGTTTTGAATTGTCCGACAAAGGGGGGATCGCCATCTCTCAACCCTACTTCTGGGCTATTTCTCGCAGCACAGATGCCACCATTGAACTCAAAGATTACACCAAGAGGGGTCTTAAAGGTTTGGTGGAATATCGCTATTTGCTGAGCGAAAACTCCAGCGGCACTTTGAACTTTGGAACGATCTTCGACAAGGCCTTTGCTGAAGATGACAGACTGAATCTGTATCGCACGCCGGATGAAAAAAACGATCCACTGGAACGCTGGTTTCTGCGCTATGATCACTATTATGAAATGCCTGATGGAATCGTTCACCGTGCCCAGTTGAATCTGGCCAGCGACCTGCAATACCCAAAGGACTTCCCGAACGAAACGATGAACCACGGCGACTCGGCCATGGAAAATCGCACCTCCTTCACGAAGAACACTCTGGATCAGCACTACAGCGTGGATACGTCCTATTATGTGAACATGCTTCAGGGAAATCCCCTGTCTGGCAATGACGATGCGGTTCACCGCATTCCTGAGCTGCGTTTTTCCCAGACACAGGAAAACATCGGTGACACGAACTTTATTTATTCAGTCAATGTGTCCTATGTGAACTTCACGCGCTCTGGCCAGGCTTATGACGACATGACCGAGCAGATGGTTGGCGGGAATAAACTTCGCTTCCCTAAAAACACCTGTAACGATCCCAAATGGCAGGACGACCCCACTTGCAGAAGAATCTATGATGGCTCTTTCGATCCGGCCGTGGATCAGATCCGCACCGGACAACGTCTGGACGTGATGCCGGCCCTTTATTATCCGATTAAGTTTGGTGATGGTCTGGATGTAATTCCGGTGATCAGCTATCGCGAAACCCATTACGGATTTAACGTTGATGAAGATCAATATCTTGCCCGTCGCTATGTTCGCACTGAGCTTGGAGCTCGCACGAATCTAAGCCGCATTTATGGCGACACCGTCAACTCGAAGGCCACCCGCTACAAGCACGAGATCATTCCAGAGGTTGTCTATTCGCGCCTGCCATGGGTGTCCCAGGACGACAGCCCATTCTTCGGAACTGGATCCATTTCAGATGCGCCGTACACGGCTCGTGACAGTATCACCGATCTGGATATTGCCAGCGATTATGGCGTGCAGTTTGACTACTATGATCGCGTCTATGACCGCAACCTTGTGACCCTGGCTTTGATTAACAAAATCACGGAAAAACGCTGGATTGGTGATCGCCCTGAATACCGTCAGGTGGGCTATTTAAAGCTGGCTCAATCGTATGACGGCACCCAGGAAAACAAAGTGGGCGTCAAAGAGCCCTGGTCGGATGTGACGGCCACTTTGGACGTGCGCCTGGATCGCTTCCAGACCTACTCCATCTTCAATTACTTCCCCTATCAGAACGTGACCAATGCCTCTTCACGCGTGCGCTTGCTGAACGATATGGGTCAATTCTTCCAGGTGCAGTTAACCCGTCAGTACAAGATCACTCCGGGTCAAGCCGTCAACACCAGCGATCGCCAGGAAGATTACACTTTCTCTGCGGGCTTCACCTCGCGCTTCATCAACTTGATGGGGAAATTCGTTTATGACGCCAACTGGGCCGAGTCCACCACACAGGACAAGGTGAAGTCCTGGGCCTATATTGCCCAATTCAAACCGCCGGGCGATTGCATGATGATCACCTTCATCCATGATCAGGTCACAGGTGGTGACACTAACTTCAAACTGAACTTTGAGTTTACGTTTGACGGAAATCCGAAACCAGCTCTGCCACCAGAGGCTTTGGATTCTTACGGCTTCTAATTCTGTGTTAATCCAATTCCGCTTCGCTCAGGGCCTAATATTTTTTAGAAATCAAAGAGGGTCTTGGTGACACGAACCCCATCAATCTGCCCTTTTTCAAAAGTCGGCATGATCGCGAAGTCCGGTTGCTGATAGGATGCAGGTTGCTTGTTCATGGTGTAAAGACCGTATCCAATCCCGGCATACAGTCCCAAAGAAGCCCCGCGCGCCACATTGTTCCAGCTTCCACTGGGCTTGTCTTCAAAGGCCAAACTGACCACTCCCAGAGCAGCTCCGCCGACGACTCCCCAACCGCAGGTTGCCAGAAAGTTTCGCAAGGACTGCGCTTCGGCACTTTGAGTTTGCATCATCACCAGGATCAAGACGGTCAGGATTTTCTTCATACCCCATTGTCCCCTGAACACGGCAGTTTGAGTCAACCACTGATGTCCTCAAAGACCGTGATCTCCCCTTCTTTTGTGACAAAGGCCCAGTGAATCTCCACCAACACATCCCAACGGGCTGCCAAAAACTGCATCGCCCGCAAAAGACGCGCTTTCTGCTTTTGTGAAACTCGAAATGGCTGAAAGTCCATCAGGTTCGTCGTTTTTACTTCGACCATTAGAAGATGCCCCTGGGGAGCGCGAAAAAGCAGATCCACTTCAGCAAAAGGTGTTTTCACCCTCTGCCCAAGCAAATGAAAATGCTTAAGCTGATAGTGTTTTACAACGTGATTTTCAGAAAGCAGTCCGCGCTCATGCGCCCAATACGGGGCACACACCTGCGACGATGAGGATTTAGCGGACGTATTCTTTGACGCCGGCAAAGGAGCGGCGGTGGACAACGCACGGTCCGTGCGTGATGATACTTTGTTTGTGGATTGGCGTGGAGTAGCCTTTGTGAACTTCGAATCCATAGTGCGGATACTGCGCCCCCAGATCTTTCATCAATCGATCACGAGTCACTTTAGCCACAATGGAGGCTGCAGAAATCGGCGCCACACGCAGATCCCCTTTTACAACCGTGGTCTGTTCGAATCCGCGCAGATTTGGAATTTTCTTATTTCCATCCACCAGCACATGACCACTCTTAACACCCAGCTTTTCAACCGCTCGCTTCATCGCCAGCAGTGAGGCGTTAAGAATATTCAACTCGTCGATTTCCTCCACCGTTGCGAAACCGATGCCCACATGGTGTTCCTGCAAAATCAACTCCGCCATTTCATCGCGACGTTTTTCGGATATCAGCTTCGAGTCCGTCACCAGATCACTGAGCGCCTCTGACTTGAAGATCACTGCCGCCGCATAAACCGGCCCCGCCAAACAACCACGACCCACCTCGTCCACACCAATAATGGGAGCCGGGGAAAATTCGCGCCATTCGATTTTAGGGAATTCGATTTTTTCTTTTTTAGCTTTAGCCAAGCGGTGCCTCGATGTAAGGCCGAGATCATATAGAGAAAGATCCAAAAAGGTCACTGAGATTAAACTGCGTCAGAAACTAAAAAACCCGGAGTTGTTGAACTCCAGGTTTTCTATTTTTAAAGCTTTTGCAATCGCTGAACTAGTCTGCTTTTACAGTAACCAATTCAGATTCGATTTTCGCTGCTTTACCTTTAAGATCACGAAGGTAGTAAAGTCTTGAACGACGTACTTTACCCATGTTTACGATCTCAACTTTATCGATAGCTGGAGATGCAAACGGGAAAGTTCTTTCAACACCAACACCCGCAGACATTTTACGAACTGTGAAGGACTTGCCTGCACCAGATCCTTGGATCTTAGTTACGATACCTTTGTAAAGCTGAACACGCTCTTTCTCACCCTCTTTTACTTTAACGAATACGTTAACAGTGTCACCAGAGTTGAAGGATTGGATGTTTTTATTAGCAGCTTTAACACTAACGCGACGAACGAGGTTTGTTTCTTTAGCCATTGCTTAAAATCCTTATAGCAGTCAATTTTCACAAAAAGTAAAACAAGGGTCTACCATGGACCCATGACACGGTCAAGACAGATACTTACGGCAGATCTTACGGAAAGATGCCGATAATCTTTGGGGGGAGCACCCCTAATGCTCTCCAGAACCCCTGAACAGGATCTGATGAGGTCTTCTGTCAAACCGAAGCCCGTACCAAATAGCATAAAAACTGGCTTTTTGGCCACATGCATTTCATTACGCAGATCAGCAAAACTATACTTATGCTTCGCCCACTCTGTACGGGCCGTGGTGGCGATCGTCAATGCCTCTGGGACGTTCCAATCAGCCATAGCCTGCTCTACGCTCTCAACCGCCATAACGTTGCCTAGAGCGGTCTTTCTCATGGGGTTGAACTTCGCCCCCTGCCCCGTGCGCCAGTGATCCAGAACCCGGTCTACGAACATGAGCTGCTCTTTCATGGGATGGATGATGTAATATTTTTCCACCCCATAAACCGTGGCCGCTCTGGCGATGTCGTGAATATCGAAATTGGTGATGTTCGTCGCCACGGTTTTTTGCAGACGATCCCGGACTGGATAGTGAACCAGACCAATCGCCAGACGAGGCACGTAAGGTGTTTCTTCAGTCATGGAAGTCTTCCTCATTCAACCCCTGCAGCCCCAAAACTTTGCGATCTTGCAGGGACATTTGCTGCCAGAACTTCAAGAGTTCCTTCAATGGCTCGGCAGTCTTCTTTTTTTTCAGGGCGTGATACTTCTCACGCTCCACTTTAATATATTCTTTAAATAAATCCGGTCGCTTTTTTAAAGTGACCAAGGCCGAAACCTTTTCTTTCCATTCCACGATCAACTTATGGTTTCCACTCAGCAAAACCTCAGGCACTTCCTGATCCAGATACTGACGAGGCCGGGTGTAGTTGGGATGTTCAAGCAGTCCTTGAGAAAAGCTATCCTGATCCGCAGAGTCTGCATGACCTAATACACCCGGAATAAATCTGGAAAGCGCATCAATCACGACCAGCGCGCCCAGCTCCCCACCGGAAAGCACGTAATCTCCGATGGAGATTTCCTCATCCACATAGGTGTTGATGATTCTTTGGTCGATCCCACCATAGCGCCCACAGATCAAAACCAGATGCTCTGCCTGGGACAGCTGTCGGGCCTTTTCGTCGGTTAGCACCGAACCTTGAGGGGAAAGATAGATGACTTTGGAAGTATTATGTTTCACCTTAAGAAGGCTTTTTTCCAAAGTTTCCGAAAGCATGATCATGCCGTCACCGCCCCCGAAAGGGCGATCATCAACAGTCTTATGCTTGTCCGTGGCAAATTCGCGCGGCGTGTGCGCATGAACAGAGAGCAGATCACCCTTTAAAGCCTGACCCAAAACACCGTGAGACACGGCGTTTTCAATCATCTCAGGAAAAAGAGTGATCACGTCTATCTTAAGCATTTTCCAGATCAAGCAGACCTTCTGGAAGGTCCATCACCACAGCCTGGTGCTTGAAATCAATCTTCTTAATGAACTGATCCACGAACGGAATTTCAGCTTGCTTGCCCGTGGTCGTCTCAACAACCAAAAGATCCTGAACGCCGTTAGAGGAGAAACCAACGATCTCTCCCAACACAGTCTGCTCTGGGTTCTTCAATTTGAAGTTTTTGATTTCTTCCAGATAAATGGTTTCTCCAGGCTTGGACACCAAAAGTTCATCGTCGATATAGAACTCCATGTGCTCCAGCCCCTCTGCCATAGTGCGATCTGCAACTTCGCCGGCTTTCACGATCAGACCTTTTTTAAAAGGCTTGGTGCGCTCGACCGTGAAGGATTTGATCTCATCAGAATCTTTTGCCTTCAACCCGAAGGACTTCATACGCTTTGCCCAGGAAATATCACCCGAAAAAACTAAAACATAAAGATCACCTTTAAGTCCGTGAGCTTCGCGAATCTTACCTACTAACTTCATTTTCCGTCTCCGTATCATACTGGGAAGACGCGCCGTCTTCCCTGATGCCGCTTCTTATTCACCGGCATCGCAAAAAAGAAAGGGGTTACCGTATTGGCAACCCCTTCCTTGAGAATTATCTCTAAATTTTATCGAGCTAAATTATTCAACGATATCCAAGTGATAACGTTTGTTCAGCTTTGTACCAGCCGCGCGGATGATGGTTCTCATTGCCGCAGCAGTTTTACCTTGCTTACCAATCACTTTACCAAGGTCTTCTTTATCAACCTTTAAAGCAAGAAGTGTGGTTTGCTGCCCAGGGATTTCATCAACTTCGACATTTTCTGGCTTGTCCACTAGGGATTTTGCCATGAACTCAACGAGGTCTTTCAAGCTATCCATATTTACCCCCACAGATAGTACCTATCTGGTAGTTTAACAAAACCAAATAGGAAGCCAACAACTTATTTAGCTTGAGCCAATTTGATCACGTGTTTTACGCGATCTGTAGGTTGAGCACCTTTTTTGATCCACTCTTCAACTTTAGCCAGATCAAGTTCAACCTTTTTGTCGTTACCTTTTGGAGAAGGAATGTAAGTTCCAAGGATATCAAGGAATTTACCAGTCACATAACGACGAGAATCCGCTACAGTTACGCGGTATTTAGGATCATGCTTAGCGCCCATACGAGCCAAACGAATTACAACTGCCATTTCTAAACCTCATGTATCAAAAACAGTAAGTCCAAGTTTGTACTTGGTTCATGGTTAAATATCAAGCCCTAAAATGGAAACTTCATTCCGCCTCGACCCATACCCATTTTCATCAGCCCGCCCATCATCTTTTTAGCGTCCTCAAACTGCTTTATCAGCTTGTTCACGTCTTGAACCTGAGTTCCGCTCCCTTGAGCGATCCTCATGCGACGCGACGCATTTAAAATCTTATGGTTCTGCCGTTCCTGGATAGTCATCGAGCGAATGATCGCCTCAATTTTCTTCATTTCTGCATCCGGAGGGGTCATGTTTTTAAGCTGTTTGCTCAACTCCCCCATGCCCGGTAAAAATTTCAAAATACTTTCAAAGCCGCCCATTTTTTTGAGCTGCTGGATCTGAGTCAGGAAGTCTTCAAGGGTGAACTCGTTTTTCATCAGCTTTTTGGCTGAATCACGAGCCGCCTTTTCATCGATCACTTCCTGCGCTTTCTCGACCAAAGAAAGCACATCCCCCATATCCAAAATACGTCCTGCAAGACGATCCGGATGGAAGACTTCCAAGGCAGAGACTTTTTCACCCACACCGAGGAACTTAATAGGAATCCCTGTCACTTCACGAATGGACAAAGCCGCCCCACCGCGCGCATCCCCGTCCACCTTGGTCAACACAAGGCCCGTCAGGTTTAAACGTTTGTGGAAGCCCTCAGCAACATTCACGGACTGCTGACCTAGCATCGCGTCTGCCACCAGAAGAATTTCCTGCGGCGTCCAGATTTCTTTCAGACGGCCCAGCTCACCCATCAGGTCTTCATCAATTTGCAGACGACCTGCGGTATCGACAATGACCACTTCGACCATGTTATCGCGAGCCCATTGTTTGGCTTTTTCCAGAATTTCTTCCGGCTTCATGCCCACTTGGGTGGGGAACGTTGGAATGTTGTTTTGCTTACCCAAAGTCTGCAACTGATCAATCGCCGCAGGACGATAGATATCCGCCGGAACCAGACCCGGTTTTTTGTTCAGCTTCTGGCGAATATAAAGAGACAACTTCGCAGCCGACGTGGTTTTACCCGCCCCCTGCAAGCCCACCAGAAAGATCACACTTGGGTTTTCACGCACGTTGATTTCAACCGCGCCGCCGCCCAGAACGTTCACCAGTTCATCGTGAACGATCTTAACGAACATTTGCCCCGGATTGACGTTCGTCAGAACATCCTGACCCAGAGCTTTTTCTTTTACTTTGTCGATGAAGATTTTTACGACCTTGAAGTTCACGTCGGCTTCAAGAAGACTCAGACGGATTTCCTTGATCACTTCCTCAATATTGGCCTCGCTGATCTTGTGCTGACCGCGGACCTTCTTAAGGCTTGTCATGATTTTATCTGATAAATTCTCAAACATGTGAAACTCCTGAAGGATCTTTCTTTACCCCATCCCCACCGGAATGACAAAGAGGCAGGGACTGAGAATAATATACTCCGGCAGCGCGTCAAGCCATTCTTTCTCAACAGTTTCCCGGTATGAGGACTCACAAAGGGGCACTTTTATGAAAAAATTTGTACTTGTTTCTGTACTAGGGGCTGCGACTGTTGCAACTGCGCAGACAGGACTAAGAACGTCTCACTCCACCACAATGGAAGGCCTGAGAGACGCGCGCAAACAAATGGAAGTCCAAACTGAAAATACAATTCTGGAAAAAATCGAAGCTCAACGCCTGGAAGACGAAAGAAAACGCTACAAGGAATTTGATTCCCTGAACTTCAGCGTGGTGAACGACGGAACGCAAACTTCCGCGAATCCAGCGCCGACTTCTTTCTAAGATTGGAAGCCTCTATCTCTGTGGTAGAGGCTTCTCTCGATCTACCTGAACTGATAGAGATGCTGGGCAGACGCACTTTGATTGTTCGCGTAAAGACCCGATGTCGCTTTTAGCCAATTTTTCTGGCACGATTTCTTATGTAATCTTTCTCGCGGCAAACTTTTTCAGGATCAAACCTAAAATAAGCCCTATGAGTCCCCCACCTATCACGAAGAAAAAAACTCCATCGTAAGATTTTCGTAAATAGTTTTAGATCCAACGATTGCTCCGCATATGAGTCCAAAAACCGTCCACAAAACAACTCTCAACATGACTATTTTCCTGTCTCAAATAAATTTAGCCACCAATCGGCCGTTCTCAACCATTTTTCCCGTTCTTAGTTACAATTCAAAGTGGGTCTTTTGGTGCCATCGTCATCCAAAACACTATCAAATGAATAATTAAAAGACCGGCTATTATTCCAAATCCTATTTTTAATATTTTTGTCTGTTTACGAAAATGTAAGTACAGAAATCCTGCTATCGACAACACCAAAAGAGCAAAATATATGACCGGATTAGACAATAGAAGGACATTTAACCAGATCATTTACAACCTCCTTGGATCGCAAAGGCAGCACCATAACAGTTCTTATTTTTTCCCAACGGAATGGTCTGATAATTAGGCGGGTTTTTTGACATATTCTGAGCTCTTTCTAAAATTTGCTTATCTTCAGCCGGAGTAGATGGGCAGTTGCCTAGTGATCCGCGTTTTTTGCCACCATATGAACTATCAATATCAAGAACTCCAGGTTTTACAGTAAACGGCCAAGACGGTGTTCCGTTCGGATAAAAATCAATATAGCTTGATCCGGTTGATGAACTAGGATCGTCAACTCGAAGGACTGCATGGCCACTATCATAAATTTCTATTTCGCTGTCGAGTCCAGTCGGATCAATTCTGTTAATTGGATCGTTGGCCGTGTACCCAAACAGATTCGTATCCCCACCCCCAAACAAAACTACCGAGATTGATTATACGGCAAAATACGATATACCGGATAGACCTCAACCACGCAGAAAATACACAGCAGGAGCTAAAGAAGTTCTTTCAATTAGGGCACCGAAGAGTCTGAAGAAAAGACTTTCGGATATTGCAAAGGTCAAGGGTTATAGCCTTGCTGAGTTGATGGAAGTAGCTCTTGACCAATTTTGCCAGTATGCGGATAAAGAGAAATAGGTTTCCAGATGTTTCCATGGAAACGAAAATGATATTTTGAGGTTATCCATACTAAGCGTGCAGGTGTCTTTTTTTGAATTTCGGGCGAAACGTCTTTCACCCATTTTTGAAGCTTCAAAAGAAAATTATCTTAAAAATTATAGGGACAGGTCTTTTCGACATCTTTAGCGGCTATCCTTCCGTAAAGGTCCACAGTCATCTCAAGCCAGCGATGGCCTAACAAAGCCTGAGATGCTTGATGTTTCTGTCCAATCCCACGTAGTTTGACCGGTTTCAAGGGGGGCAAATCCCACGTAAGTGGACCGGCTTTGGGGGAAGTAAATCCCACCTAATTTGACCGGGCAATTGCTTACGTTTTCAGCACATTTTCTCCATCTGATCCCATGCGCTAAGCTGCTGGTTTAACAACCAGACTACAGCAAGGAATACGCATGCGGAAACTCAGAAAAAAGGACTTGGAGAAAATCACAGTGGACCGAAAAATCGTCGAAGGCCTTCGCGAAGGACACTCACTCACCGCACTGACTAAATCAACTGGTAAAGGCAAAGGTTACGTCATAAAAATCCGCGACCAGGCGATAGAGCATGGCTATGTAGCCGTCGCAAACCCAGAGAAGAAAATCTACTGCAAAACCTCAAAAGAAATCCCACCTTACCCAGAGGCGCTGTTTCCGCTGCGCGATGGTCGCAGCGAGAAGGCCATTGAAACGGATGCCATCTTAGATCCCAAGCGCGAATGGATCAAGGAGCGCATTGAACTTGGCTGGAGTCCGCAAAGTATTTTTGAAGAGCTTCCGCTCTCTGTCCCGCGATCTAACTTCTACCGCTACATTCACCGCCACAAACTTATGCGATCCGCACCTGCGCGCAATGTGATGGAGCTTGTTCACTCACCGGGGGAATGTCTGCAGGTGGACTGGGGAAAGCTCTTTGACGTCGTCGATCCTGTCACAAAAAAGAAAAAAACAATTTGGATTTTCGTTGGCGTTCTTGGGCATTCTCGTTACGAGATGGCCCGAGTTGTAGAGAAACTCGACTTTGAAACAACTGCCGAAGTTTTAATAAGCATGTTTGAGGAACTTGGCGGAGTCCCTCGTAAAGTGACTTCTGATAATCCCAAAGTCTTTGTTCATGAGGCATCAAAGCACGAGCCGACGTTGAACCCGGCCTTTGAAAGACTGGCCTCGCACTACGGGTTCGTTGTCGAGGCATTGCCGCCTTATTCTCCAGAGAAAAAAGGCAAAGTGGAGCGAATGGTTCCAATGAAGCGTCGCCTTTTTGAATCCTACGATAAGTCCCAATATTCACTGAGCGGCGCACAGTCACACATGAATAAAAAGATGAGTATCGCCAATGAGAGAAAGCACGGGACTCACCTACAAAAACCTTTGGATGTGTTTCTTAACGATGAAGCCTCGTTGTTAAAGCCTCTTCCTTTATTACGCTACGAAGTGGAAACCATCACTCGCTCAACAGTGAGGTCTGATGGTTATGTTCGCTTTGCAAACAAGTACTACCGAGTAGACACAAGACTCAAAGGCGAAATAGCTTTGGTGATTGGTAATTCAGTTCAAGTAAGTATCTACTGCAACGGTCGACTGTTAGAAGTTTACGAGCGCATCCAAGATAAATTCACAAGTAAAGCCTGTAAAGATCATTACAAGGAGTCTTGGGAGAAGACTCTTCAAGATCATGGTCACTATCTGAAGCAAGCAAAAATTATCGGCGTCAATGTTGAGCGCTTTGTAGGAATTATTTTGGCTCGAGGCGAAGGTTTTGTTGATACACGCAGCGTATGGGGTCTTCTGACGCTGAACAAGAAGTACAGCAATGCCGACATCGACAAGGCCTGCCTTTCAGCGCTGGAGTTATCACAGGTAAATTTAAAAACAGTTCATCAACTATTGAATATTATGGCAAAGCCAAAACCCAAAGCTCCTCGTCATGAGGAGGTTTTATCCGCGCAGACGGTGGGAGGTAAGTTTGCGCGCGACATGAGTGAGTATAAAAACCATTTACGTCTGGTTCATAGCAACCAGGCCCACTGAAAGGAAAGACAGTTATGACAATAGATGTGATACGCGATCAGTTAAAGCAGTTACGAATGCCCGCGGCATCCGCAGAGATCGAGGGTTTAGTTCAAAAAGGAAAACGCAGCCAGGATCTTAAGTGGCTCAGTGAGCTTCTATCCACGGAATTAGATGCAAGGGCAGATAACGCCGTAGAAAAAAGGATTAAGAAAGCGGAGTTCCCAGAGCGAAGAAGCTTTGAGCAGTTCAATTGGGATTTCAATAAAAAACTCCCGCGCGAAAAAATCGAGGATCTGAAAGATTTAAAGTTTATCGAGAACAACGAAATTGCATTGTTTTTGGGAAGTCCCGGCACGGGCAAGAGTCATCTTGCGATTGCTCTTGGGATGAGCGCTGCGCAGGCTGGTCACAGTGTTTTTTGTACGAGTGTAAAAAGACTTGGGACAAAGATCCGTAAAGCGCGCGAGAACAATAAGCTCGATGTTTTATTCAAACAAATTCTAACATCAAAGCTATGGATCTTGGATGACTGGGGCGTCGTAACAATGCCACGAGACGTGAGTGAGGAGATCTTCGATTTATTTGATCGACGCAAGCACAATTCGGCTATGATCTTAACCAGCAACCGCGACGTTGAAGAATGGCCACAAGTTTTTACCGATCCGATCCTGGCAAGTGCTGCCATCGACAGGATGTTCGAGAATGCCCATATTTGCATTTTTGAAGGCCCCAGTCACCGCATGAAGGGACGAATAACTTTCAACGATATTGACAGCGAGTAGAAAGACCAATAAACCCTCAAAAATCAGGTGGTCAAAGTATCTGAAACGAACCCGGTCAAACTAAGTGAAACGGAACAATGTTTCCGCCTTGCCGCAAATAATGATACGCAAATGCGTGTCTGAATCCATGATTGTTCCAATACTTGGGGAAGTTTATTTTATTACGAATCTTCGAGAACTGTTTGCGGTACTTTGCCATGTCCCAACCAAGTCCATCTCTTTGGTCTACAAACACATGCTCGGAAACTCTGGGATGCCCTTTTAAAAACTCAATGAGGTGGGCTGAAACGTGAATCAAGCGGCCTTCTCCATTTTTAGATTCAAGAATTTCCACTGTTCCCATATTTAAATCGAATTGTGACCATTTTAATTTTAGAGCCTCACCTAGGCGACACCCAGTTTGAACTAAGAAATAAACACCGGGTACACCTGAGGCCGACTAATCTCCAATATCTTTGCTATAAGCTCCTTGATTTCGTCCTCCGATAAATGGACTCTTTCTCGCAGAGCAGGCCCTTTCTTTATTTTGACCTTGTCCAAAGGGTTTTCCCTGATGATATTTTGGTCGATTAGATACAAGAAGAACTGGTTCAACGCTGATTTTATGTTTGGCAAAGTCCTTTGTGCATATCCACGCTCCTTTTGAACCTTTGAAAACCATTCCGCGAGATTCATTTTATTTAAGTCTGAAACTGCCATTTGCCCGAATGTTTCGACAAATGAATTATAAAAAGGAAGGCCCCGAGTGACCATTTTAGCTTTGGGATACAATTGCAAATAAGCGTCTAAAAATTGTTTCGTCGGCAGATGAGAATATCCAGTTATGACATCCGTAATAAACTGCGCATGAATCTTACGCTTGAAATCGTTGGCTTCGTTCAGCATCTTGTACTTATTCCCAATCCGCTTATTGCTGAACGGGTTCGTGTAAGATGCCTGATAGCCTCCGTTCTTAAGTTTGTATATTGAAACCTCAACCTCTTCTTGCATGGTAAACCTCCCGAGACCATTACGGTCGCCCCATTGCTCCGTTTTTGTTGCCTCATATACTCCGTGTATCTTTTTTTGAGGGCACACCACAATATGCAAAAGTTCGACAGTGGCCCATACAAATCCGAAAGAAAAGCGCATCAGTAAAATAACGATGTTCTTTAAGGGAGTGATTGAAAAACGGTCGTGCCTAATTTTGAGACTTGTGATTTTTGCCTTCGATTTTTAAAAACAAAAACCCAGAACTTTTTTAGAATTCTGGGTTCGTTTTAGGCACGGGATTTGTTACTCAAGAAAAGTCCCGTATGAATTGTCACTAATGGATTCCAAAAGAAGTCATAAATGACCAGCTTAAGTTTAATGTGATAAATAATGTTAATATCAAGCGAGCATACTTAACGTCTTGATTTGACTTCAATTGTAAGCTCCAAAAGAAACACAAAATTTGAACAAGGGAAAAAGCGACAATACTTGAGACATAAAAATTTAACGAAGTGAACTGGAGCGCAATTTCCCTCGAGCTTATTAACCACCAATATCCCGTGACAGCGCTAATCAAATTAAAGGCTATGGCCATCTTGGAAGATATTTGAGCCGAAAAGACTCCAATCAAAAGCCAGATAATTAGGCCTAGGACGCAGGCGAAAATCAACGGATGAATACCAAGACCAGAAATAAGAAGAACGTAGATGGGTAAAATGCAATACCCACCCTTTTCAATACAAAATGCCGAGAAACCTATAAGTCCTGCGACTATGCACAATAGACCAAGTACCTTTAATTGACTTTTCCGCTCAAGAGCCATCATTACAACCCACTCCCATTTAAAATCACATCTCCGACAAACTGCTGACAGTTATTATTCAACAGATGATACGGCTGAGAGTATCTTTTTTTCGCGTATTCCTTCATTCTATTCTCGACGGTTTCGCCAACCTTTATATTTTTACTACAAGTTGCACCAGCTCCAGACTCGTTCAGCTGGGTTCCTGGCCCCGTTATAGGATTGATTCCCGAGTTACCATAAGAAGCAGTTGAACCATCTTCAAACTGGATATACTGATGAGACAATGTAGGGTCCATGCTTTGCAAACTCGAACCTCCTACCACATTCAAAGGTCGTGAGCAAATTTGGTACAGACCAAATGGGTCGATAAAGTTTACCGGGTCATTTTGCACGTACCCGAAGAGGTTTGTATCTCCTCCGTTGAAAAGAATTGGGTCTTTAGAAGTCCAGCGACCTACTTCGGGGCCGTAGTCTCTCGCTCCGAACCTAACAAGCCCTGTATCGGGATCATACAGACCTCCAGCAAAACCAAAAGGCAGATATCCTGGATTAGTGTCTTCAGTAACGCGACCAAATTCATCGTGGTTCATTCTTTGAGCAATAGAACCGTCAGATTGCTTCACGACCAATCTCGGTGATCCCAAATGGTCTGAGATTTCTATATTTTATGCCCGAGGCATTCATATAATTCGGGCACGTGGGTATAAGTCTCCTATTCAATAGGAAGGTCAGGACAGCCATCTACGGGGAGAATGACCTCGTAAGAATCCTTATTGTCCTTCAATACGACTGGAAAGGTATAGACCTTACCGACCTCATAATAACGGGGCAGACCTTTTCCAAAATGAACTTCCGTTGCGTTCAATTCAGTTTTCTTTAGGTCGCCTTTGACATATCGCTCAATGCGAAGCTTCAGCACAAAAATGTTCTCATCCTTTGAAATGGGCGTTCGGCTTATGATTTTCCCACGAACGACCACAGGAAAATCATTTATTAATTCTGCCATTGTCCTTGCCTTCAAACACTTAGTAGCGATTGCGACAGAAGAACAAAAACTAAGGATAATAATTAGAATTGCTGAATTTGAAATCATCTTGGACATGTTAGTCCCTTTTTAATTCGGCCGCCAGTATTCATTTGTATGGAGCCGCCCGGTGTACCTAGGTATCCGCTCAATCCACTGAGAGCATCACCGAGCATGTCGGCCGGTGAAAAATTCCCATTGTCATATCTTCGATCGTATCCACCATGCGTATGGTAGCTCGCACTCCCATCGGCAGGTACGGGTCCAATGTTTACCCCAGCGGGACCTCCCTTAATTGGATTTGTCGCTGTATAGGAACCATCGGGATTTCTAACGGAGGATATTTATTTTTTCTTCAGTCGTAACAATTAAATTTAAGGGCTGATCACCACGGCAGGTAAGAGTATCCCGTCATCACGTGGGTTATAAACTGAGCATGATTTTTTCTTTTGAAATCGTTGGCTTCGTTCAGCATCTTGAACTTATTACGAATCCGCTTCTTACTGAATGGATTCATATATGATGCCTGATAGCCTCCATTCTTTAGTTTATAAATTGAAATTCGACCTCCTCTTTCATAACACCCTCCCGAGGCCATTGCCGTCGCACCATTGCTCCGTGCTTGAAGCCTCATATTCTCCGTGTATCTTTTTTCAAAGAGACTCCGCAATATGCAAAAGTTTGACAGTGGCCTCATACAAATCTGAATGAAGAGCGCAAGGGTAAAATAGATGTGTTCTTTAAAGGAGTGATTGAAAAACACTCCTGCCTAAGTTTGAGATTTATTATTTTTGCCTTCGATTAAAAAAACAAAAACCCAGAACTTTTTAGAATTCTGGGTTTGTTTTAGGCACGGGATTTGTGACTTTGTTCGTTGCCTATTAAGATTTAGACAGGTGGAGTATGGTTTCGCTTTCTATCAATTCTCGGAATATAGTTTCCACCTTCTGCATCCCACCAAAAGAAAACCGCTGCATCCTGCGACTCTTTCAAGGCATTTGCCTCTGGAATATCGAGATTAAATGATAAAGCTGCCATGGGGACTGGAGCAGATGCCCCGACTACTTTCCCATAAACCTCAATCGAATATTTTCCTATTTGAAAATCGTAAGTTGCATTGTCTTCCAGAGGGGTAAAATGGTGATTTGCTTCGTACCCTTGTGGCCCGACGAATATGCCTGAGCCAGGCACTAGCTCTCTACTTTCTCCATGAGCCCAATATTGAAACTTACGAACATCGCCTTCTCTGCTAATTTTGAGATACATGCTCTCTACGGCTCTGCCAGATTTGCTAGTACAATACAAAAGCACACGCATATAAATTTTGGGACATGCAACTGACAATCCCTCTCGTGGAATTATTGCGAATATATTTGGATGATTCATTTTCACCTTTCCCTTATGGAAAAAAGTGAACCATGCAGTCGTAGCAGAAATACAAATTGCTATAATCGAAATAAGTAGGGTCACTTCCATTAGTCACTGACCTTAATATTTTTCTCCACCCTTAAATGATTCAAAGTTACATCTGAAGATTGCATTCTTTAGACATCCTCCTCAAAAAAAGGAGTTTCTTCAGGAATTATATCACCGTCAAAGACAGTTATAGCTGCGTTCATAGCTTCTTGTAGCGATAAACCACGCTGAACAATCACTTTTTCTCGACCTTCGGGATGAAGCTGAACAAACTTAAATATGCGGTATTTCTTTTTATCATCGCCAGAGACGAATCCTTTTAAAAAACGACCAATTTCTAAACGAAACAACTCCGAATCTTTGTAGGGTCGTTTAAAAAATCCGCTCCCAATACTTGCCTGCAATGCTGTTTGATAGGCCATACCACTCAATGGAAGACCAAGAGCCTCTTTAGAAATGAGAAACTTCAAATATTCGTCATCATCCATCCATTTAGCCCAATCAATTGTTTTGGGCCTTCCCGCATCTCCTGGCATGTGAATGATAACGTCACTAAGTTCACTAAGAATGTCGCCTAAAAGACTTTTTTCTTCAGGAAGCATTAAATCCTGATATAGCATTTCGGCTTTTTTCCATTCAGAATCAAAAGCCTCCCAAGCAATCTTTTCATCCTTAAAATTAAAATGTCGAGAAATAATCATTTGAAACGCTACCGTTACACTCGCATTCATTTATTTCCCCCACGGCCAATGTTTAACAACCCCAGGAATATCAATATGAGGCACTGAAGAGCCGCCTGGTCTAATCGGATGAACATCTGCCCGGATAATATTTTTAGATTGGCCCGGCAGAGGGCTATTTCGATACAAACCAACACCGCCCCCTCCCGAGTTCGGATAACTTCTATATTGTATAGAGGTATCAGTTGCTTTGCAAACTCCACCCCCAGCAGTCCATCCTCCCGCCACAGCTAGAGGAACCCCTATCATTTCAGCCTGAGCAGCTCCGGGTGTATCCGTATCAGTAGCATAGAAAACTCCAGCCAAAACACCCAAAATCAATGGCAATGGGAATTTTCCTTCTGGGTCGATAAAGTTCACGGGGTCATTTTGCACGTACCCAAATTTGAGCAGATCGTGCCAGCGATTCAAATTTTATTGAATTTTTTGGCACGACCCAGGCCCGGATTCCCTGGAGGGAAATGAATCGTTGGCACGACTAAAACTATTCGGACACTTCCAACTTTTCATCTTCAACTGTCCATCCATTTCCCGCATTCTTAAGCGAGAGATATACAGTGCCTGATTTATCAGCTCCTTCAACTACCATATTAAATTTTGCTGTCCAGATACCGGCAGCATATCTTCTCTGGAAATTTGAAAAGCCAAGTCTAGTGGCCTTTATCTCTCCAAGGTCCGCGATGAGCTTAGGATTTGAAGTCACATAATTTCGGGAAAACTCAAAAACATCGCTATTTAAAAGACTCACGTAACCCCAGGTCCACATCAAAAGGGCGACTAATATACCGACCAAGGCATAATATCTGATGTCTTTCTTCGTGAATCTAAGCAGGCCGATTTTTCTCTCGTTCATCTGTAACCTCGTAAAAGTTCTAGTGAAAAATTACCTCAAATCCACCACTTACACCAGCACCCACTCCGATGCTAGGTGTAATCGAGCCAGAGACACCCGGAGGATTGTAGTATGGCCCATTTGACTGAGAATATCCCGAGCTTGTTCCGATGACTCCTTCTAGCGGACCAAAGTTAGCAGATGCCTCTGCATAGGTTCCCGTAGAAACTCCTTTAGGAGGGCATGTTCCACCACCATCAGGACTGCTTCCATTCTTGTCCCAGCTAATACCAGCGCCCACACCAATTCCACCGCGAATTGATCCAAAGTAACCACCGCCATTTGGATTTTTACCAATCGTAATACTTCCGCCGGCTCCAGGGAAAAA
Source organism: Bdellovibrio sp. HAGR004 (assembly GCF_055397015.1). Lineage (NCBI taxonomy): Bacteria > Pseudomonadati > Bdellovibrionota > Bdellovibrionia > Bdellovibrionales > Pseudobdellovibrionaceae > Bdellovibrio > Bdellovibrio sp. HAGR004. The sequence continues at coordinate 2,036,022 of NZ_AP029176.1, forward strand.
ACTAATTGAGATAGACCACAAACCCATCGGATCAATAAAATTCACTGGATCATTGGCAACATACCCATACAAATTAGTATCCCCACCATTAAATAGGATCGGATCCTTACTCGTCCATCTCCCAACCTCCGGATCATAATCGCGTGCTCCAAAGCGAACAAGCTGTGTATACAGCTTGAAACTCCGCTGTCTATTGTGATGACACCTCAGTCTGTTTTCGATTTTAGGATACTTCCAAGACCAAAATCTTTCCAGTCTAGAACAAGAGTTAGGAGCGAAATGATTTTTCCATGGCACGCTTTAGACACGCACCTTTTTAACAAGCTGGCATTTTTCACAACAAATTCTCCGTGCCATTACTTAGCGCACATTGAAGAAGACCATTCTTGACCAGATTTTGATTTGTACTTTTTCTTGAAACTTTCAAGTTGCTGTCTTGAGTGCTGAAGATGTTTTCCACTTTCATACATTGTGCTCTTATCAACGAATCCGCTAATCTTGGCAGCCTCTTTCTCGTCATTAAGTGATTTCTCAGCAAGCTGAATTATCGTATTGTGGCGGCAAGCACTTTGCCTAAGACCTTCTGCGGACTCAGCAAGCTCAATATTGGCCGTTTGTTTTTCAGAAAACTCCAAATCCTGTCGTTCTTCTTCATCTTTTCTTATTATATCAAGTTTTGCATGAGCCTCTTTAAGACGAGACTCCCTGATAGCTTTTAAGAAGCCTTCGGCTCCAACGCTTTCTATCTTTTTCGAGGAGATTGCATCTTCGATTACAAATGTACCTAATGGCGAACAAGCTGGCCTTTGAGGGCTATCGCCACAGGGACCAGAGCCAATACCTCGATAATATGTCTTGTGGTTGTATTTAGAATTATACTGATAATCCCATTTTCCACTCACTTTGGCTGTATTGACAGCTTTGAGACAATCAATGGACCTCTTTATCTCTTGTGAGTTTTTGGCATCGGTCACTGAGCCGCAGGCTTCCTCAAGCTTTGAGGGCAATGATTCAAATTCGCCGATATATTCCAATAGAATGAATTTTGGAAAATATGTTGTCTCGGGAGACCAACCAAACATTGATAGCTCATAAGTTACCAATCCATCATCTTCACGCAAACTTTGTAAAATCTGCCGAGCTTTATCAAATTCCTGCGACAGCATCGCTGTTTTTATTTCTTCAATTTGCTTTGTATTCTCGCTATCAGGTTTTCTAGGAGCCAAAGCACAGGCTGATAAATTTAAAAGAGCTAAAACTGCTAGAATAGACTTCACAAACACCTCGTTACTTTTGAATCTTTTCAATCAGAAGCCGATACCGTCGTTCTCCATCTGCAAACTCTGAAGAAAACAGAATGTCGGATTTTGATTGGTCTTCTCGGGTATTAAAAAGGAGCATAGAAATCGGGATTTCCAAATAATTTGAAAGAGTTTGAATGTGGTGAAGGTTTTTAGCACTCGGCAAAACCCCATTGACCCAACCATGCAAAACTGAAAGAGGTATACCGCAACGGCGAGACAGAGAGTTCAGAGACTCATTCCTGCTTTTTAATTGTCGTTTAAGGACTTCCTTTAACTGCACCTTCATACCTCTACCTTGAATGTTCATTCAGGTTGTGGGGAGTCCAACTTCAATTAACCGAATACCTATTCAGTTCACTGAATGAATTCCAACCCATGAGGCCAATAACTCTTTACTGAGCTTTTCTTCAACAACGACAAGATTTGGAAAAGACAGTTCATACACACAAAGGTCTTCGTCTGAAAACAGAAGAAATCTGACCTCTGGATGCCTTTTAATAAGAGCCCGCAACAAATTCAGACGGGTTGTTTTAAAATCCATGAGATTCAAACAAGAGCCATCAACGACAACTGTTTTAAAGTGCTCCATGCTTGATAAGGCTTCTACCAAAAAGACAGAGAACTGCGAGGCAACTGTCACAAATCCCAAAGATTCATCTTTGATATGAAATGCTAAACTTGACCTCGCCAAAATCAAGGCACTTTGGGAAAAGCTCTTGTCCGCTATTTTCATATCGAGACCTCGATGGGACCCAAGGCCCAGAATAAATTTGACCGGGAGGGGTTCATAAATCTGAAGCTTTCTGACCGGGCAAAAGCAGGTCTTCGTCTTCAGTCTTTTCAACTATTTGGAGCTTTGATTTTTTAAGGGTATTATGAACGGCGGTTTTGGAGACATTCAGTATCTTTGCTATCTGGGATAGAGAATAGCCTTCTCCTTTTAGTTTTTGGACTCGGGAAACATCCACAACCTGGGGTCTTCCTAAGCGAACCCCTCGCTTTTTTGCTTGGGCAAGGCCAGCAACCACACGAGCTTTTATTAAAGAGGCCTCAAACTCACCAAGACATCCAAGAACTTGTAAAGTTAATCGACCGACAGGAGTTGTGAGGTCTATTTGGTCTCTTAGAGCAACAAACTCAACCCCAAGATCTTGAAATTCTGAAATAGTGACCAACAAATCCTTTAACGAGCGAAAGAATCTATCAAGCTTCCAAACACAAACCACATCAAAGCGCCGAAGCCTCGCATCTTGCATAAGCTGTTTAAGATCAGCTCTGTTTCCATTCGTTCCTGTGGCCTTGTCGGCATAGACCTGAAAAAGTATCCATCCGCGATTTTCCACGAACTGCAATAGTTCGTCTCTCTGCATATCCGTGCTTTGGTCCTGCGTTGATACCCTCAAATAGACGGCTACTCTTTTAGTCTTTTCCATCAATTCAAATATAACGCAATATGTAAGTATTTGTAAGTAACTAGAAGTATCTGCCTTGATTTTATACGAAAATCTGCCGAAATTGATTGTATGGCAAAATACGACATACCAGCCAGACCTCAACCACGCAGAAAATACACGGCAGGAGCTAAAGAAGTTCTTTCCATAAGAGCACCCAAGAGCTTGAAGAAACGGCTTTCTGATATTGCAAACACAAAAGGTTACAGCCTAGCAGAGTTGATGGAAGTGGCACTTGACCAGTTTTGTCAGCACGTGGATACAGAGAAATAAGTTTCCCAATGTTTCCCGTGGAAACAAAAAATGTGTTTCCAAATGTTTCCATGGAAACATTCATGCCGTATCTGGATGTTTCTATAGAAACGTGTACGCACATTTCGGATTGTTTCGGGCGAAACGTCTTTCACCCTTTTGGGCCCAAACTCATCATCATAGATGTCTAAAAATTGTAAGGACAGGTCTTCTCGACATCCTTTGCGGCTATTTTTCCGTAAAGGTCGACTGTCATTTCAAGCCAGCGATGCCCTAAGAGGGCTTGGAGATGCTTGATGTTTCCGCCTTGTCTTAGATAGTGATATGCAAAAGCGTGTCGGAACCCATGGTTGTTCCAATATTTCGGGAAATTGATTTTATTGCGGACCTTGGCAAACTGTTTGCGGTACTTTGCCATGTCCCATCCCAAACCGTCTCTTTGGTCCACGAATACATACTCAGAGTCTTTTGGATGATTGCTTAGAAACTCAATGAGTTGCATGGAAACATGGATGAGGCGACCTTCGCCATTCTTGGATTCCAGGATTTCTACAGTTCCCATGTTTAAATCAACTTGAGACCATTTGAGCTTTAAAGCTTCTCCGAGACGGCACCCAGTCTGAACCAGAAAATAGACAACTGGATACACTTGGTTACGGCTGATAGATTTTATTTTTTCCAGAAGTTCTCTGATTTCCTCTTCGGATAAATGAACTCTTTCTCTCAATGCCGGTCCTTTTTTGATTTTGACCTTATCCAAGGGGTTTTCCCTGATAATATTTTGGTCCATAAGATACAAAAAGAACTGGTTCATTGCTGACTTTATATTGGGTAGTGTTCTTTGGGCATATCCACGTTCCTTTTGAATCTTAGAAAACCATTCGGTCAAATTTGTTTTATTAAGGTCCAAAACCGCCATTTGCCCAAAGGTTTCTACAAATGAATTATAAAAAGGAAGACCGCGAGTGACCATTTTTGCTTTTGGATACAACTGCAAGTAGGCATCCAAAAACTGCTTAGTCGGCAGATGGGAATATCCAGTCATTACGTCCGTAATAAACTGAGCATGAATCTTCCTCTTGAAATCATTGGCCTCACTCAGCATCTTAAATTTGTTGCGAATGCGCTTATTGCTGAACGGATTTGTGTATGATGCCTGATAGCCTCCGTTCTTGAGCTTATATATTGAAACCTCAACCTCTTCTTTCATAGTAACCCTCCCGAGACTATCACGGTCGCAACATTGCTCCGTTCTCATTGCCTCATGCTCTCCGTTTATCTTTTTTCGAGGGCACTCCACAATATGCAAAAGTTTGACAGTGGCCTCATACAAATCCGAATAAAAAGCGCAAGAGTAAAATAGAGATGTTCTTAAAGGGAGTGATTGAAAAACGGTCGTGCCTAATTTTGAGACTCGTGATTTCTGCATAGGTTTTTTAGAAAATAAAAACCCAGAACTTTTTTAAGGTTCTGGGTTGATTTGGGCACGGGATTTGTGATTCTGCCCACAAGCCATGGCACAGTATTATTTTGAATTCATTTTTATATCTTTAGGCCAAACCAACTTGCCCTTCTTTTCTAGCCAATAAGTCAGAATCGCAAGAACAATTCCGAGATATGGCCCAATCATGAAAATTCCGATATGGATTTCAGGCAATCTGCTTTTTTGTATCAGTATCGGCATGAAAAGCGACGAAGAGAGAACTCCGATTATCAGTATCAACCTAATCAGTAAATCGAATAGTCCTGTGTATTCCTTACGCAAATGGTTCACCGCGAATTTATAACCACAAAACATGGTGACCATTGCCCCGATATTAATTGCTATTACTTCAAGCATAACGACCTCAAAATTCATTTTTATCTAATCATGGGAGAAAATAAAGGACTGTAATTGCGGGTCTGGTCCAAAGTTCCTCCAAATACTTCCGCAAACCCCGAAGCTCCTCCTTCAACAACTGCTGCTCCCGTCCTTCCGCAAGCCATTGCTCCAGCTGCCTGCACGCCAACTGCTGAACCAAAACCCGAAAAGACAGCCGCTCCAAGATTCAAATTCATATAAGGCTGGTCTGTCAGAACATTTCCAAATACTTGACCAACAAGGCTTGATGCAACACCACCTGCAAAGGCTCCGGCAGCGGATGAGGCAAAAGGATTTAAAAACCCAACAACAGCACCAGCAGCTCCTCCAGCTAAAGCAGCAGGGATTGTTCCCCCAGAAATATACCCCCCAACCATACCCGAAATAAAGCCCGAGGCGACCCCTGCAATCCCAAACTTTCCAGAAGGGTCGATGAAATTTACGGGGTCATTGAACGTGTAACCATACAAATTTGACTGTCCCCCGTTAAATAAGATGGGGTCTTTTGAAGTCCATCTACCCACTTCGGGGTCGTAGTCGCGTACTCCGAACCGAACGAGCCCTGTTTCGGGATCATACAGACCTCCAGCAAAACCAAAAGGCAGATATCCTGGATTAGTGTCTTCAGTAACGCGACCAAATTCATCGTGGTTCATTCTTTGAGCAATAGAACCGTCAGATTGCTTCACGACCAATCTCGGTGATCCCAAATGGTCTGAGATAATTCTATATTTTACGCCCGAGGCAATCATATAATCCGGAACATTGCTTTTAGAGCCATACACAAAACGTTTCGTGATGGTCCCTGCGGAATTCAATTCCGCTGCGATCCTATACTGATCCATATAAATCCAACGTTTTTGCACAACTCCATTCACCCGTTTTGCTATGCGGCGATTTAGCCCATCAATATCATAGGCGATAGTAGTAGATGGCGGGATCGTCACTTGTCTAAGATTGCCGAAAGCATCGTAGGCATAGGTGGTGGTTTGGCTTGTCGTATTATTGGTCTTTGAAAGCAAGTCTCCGTTTGCATTATATACAAACGACCAAGTATTGTAGGTAATAAGACGATCCTGATCATCGTAAACACCAGTTGTTGGCTGTGCTCCTATATTGCCCCCCACTCGATTACTATTAAAATCATATATATACGACGATAACAAGACTGAGTTCTTATCCGTTTCGACGAGTCGACCCGCATCATCATATAGGTACTCGAACTCTTCAGAGATGGAATTCATAACTTGATTCTTGCCAACGACACGCCCCACTCCATCTCGATCCAAAGAATATTCGTACAAAGTGGTAGCTCCTCTTTTGGCGATATAACCCACAACCTCCCCGTAACTATTATAACTATAAGTATCTGTCATTTGTGAGCTACCCGACCCTGTCCAATCCCACGTAGTTTGACCGGTTTCAAGGGGGGCAAATCCCACGTAAGTGGACCGGCTTTGGGGGAAGTAAATCCCACCTAATTTGACCGGGCAATTGCTTACGTTTTCAGCACATTTTCTCCATCTGATCCCATGCGCTAAGCTGCTGGTTTAACAACCAGACTACAGCAAGGAATACGCATGCGGAAACTCAGAAAAAAGGACTTGGAGAAAATCACAGTGGACCGAAAAATCGTCGAAGGCCTTCGCGAAGGACACTCACTCACCGCACTGACTAAATCAACTGGTAAAGGCAAAGGTTACGTCATAAAAATCCGCGACCAGGCGATAGAGCATGGCTATGTAGCCGTCGCAAACCCAGAGAAGAAAATCTACTGCAAAACCTCAAAAGAAATCCCACCTTACCCAGAGGCGCTGTTTCCGCTGCGCGATGGTCGCAGCGAGAAGGCCATTGAAACGGATGCCATCTTAGATCCCAAGCGCGAATGGATCAAGGAGCGCATTGAACTTGGCTGGAGTCCGCAAAGTATTTTTGAAGAGCTTCCGCTCTCTGTCCCGCGATCTAACTTCTACCGCTACATTCACCGCCACAAACTTATGCGATCCGCACCTGCGCGCAATGTGATGGAGCTTGTTCACTCACCGGGGGAATGTCTGCAGGTGGACTGGGGAAAGCTCTTTGACGTCGTCGATCCTGTCACAAAAAAGAAAAAAACAATTTGGATTTTCGTTGGCGTTCTTGGGCATTCTCGTTACGAGATGGCCCGAGTTGTAGAGAAACTCGACTTTGAAACAACTGCCGAAGTTTTAATAAGCATGTTTGAGGAACTTGGCGGAGTCCCTCGTAAAGTGACTTCTGATAATCCCAAAGTCTTTGTTCATGAGGCATCAAAGCACGAGCCGACGTTGAACCCGGCCTTTGAAAGACTGGCCTCGCACTACGGGTTCGTTGTCGAGGCATTGCCGCCTTATTCTCCAGAGAAAAAAGGCAAAGTGGAGCGAATGGTTCCAATGAAGCGTCGCCTTTTTGAATCCTACGATAAGTCCCAATATTCACTGAGCGGCGCACAGTCACACATGAATAAAAAGATGAGTATCGCCAATGAGAGAAAGCACGGGACTCACCTACAAAAACCTTTGGATGTGTTTCTTAACGATGAAGCCTCGTTGTTAAAGCCTCTTCCTTTATTACGCTACGAAGTGGAAACCATCACTCGCTCAACAGTGAGGTCTGATGGTTATGTTCGCTTTGCAAACAAGTACTACCGAGTAGACACAAGACTCAAAGGCGAAATAGCTTTGGTGATTGGTAATTCAGTTCAAGTAAGTATCTACTGCAACGGTCGACTGTTAGAAGTTTACGAGCGCATCCAAGATAAATTCACAAGTAAAGCCTGTAAAGATCATTACAAGGAGTCTTGGGAGAAGACTCTTCAAGATCATGGTCACTATCTGAAGCAAGCAAAAATTATCGGCGTCAATGTTGAGCGCTTTGTAGGAATTATTTTGGCTCGAGGCGAAGGTTTTGTTGATACACGCAGCGTATGGGGTCTTCTGACGCTGAACAAGAAGTACAGCAATGCCGACATCGACAAGGCCTGCCTTTCAGCGCTGGAGTTATCACAGGTAAATTTAAAAACAGTTCATCAACTATTGAATATTATGGCAAAGCCAAAACCCAAAGCTCCTCGTCATGAGGAGGTTTTATCCGCGCAGACGGTGGGAGGTAAGTTTGCGCGCGACATGAGTGAGTATAAAAACCATTTACGTCTGGTTCATAGCAACCAGGCCCACTGAAAGGAAAGACAGTTATGACAATAGATGTGATACGCGATCAGTTAAAGCAGTTACGAATGCCCGCGGCATCCGCAGAGATCGAGGGTTTAGTTCAAAAAGGAAAACGCAGCCAGGATCTTAAGTGGCTCAGTGAGCTTCTATCCACGGAATTAGATGCAAGGGCAGATAACGCCGTAGAAAAAAGGATTAAGAAAGCGGAGTTCCCAGAGCGAAGAAGCTTTGAGCAGTTCAATTGGGATTTCAATAAAAAACTCCCGCGCGAAAAAATCGAGGATCTGAAAGATTTAAAGTTTATCGAGAACAACGAAATTGCATTGTTTTTGGGAAGTCCCGGCACGGGCAAGAGTCATCTTGCGATTGCTCTTGGGATGAGCGCTGCGCAGGCTGGTCACAGTGTTTTTTGTACGAGTGTAAAAAGACTTGGGACAAAGATCCGTAAAGCGCGCGAGAACAATAAGCTCGATGTTTTATTCAAACAAATTCTAACATCAAAGCTATGGATCTTGGATGACTGGGGCGTCGTAACAATGCCACGAGACGTGAGTGAGGAGATCTTCGATTTATTTGATCGACGCAAGCACAATTCGGCTATGATCTTAACCAGCAACCGCGACGTTGAAGAATGGCCACAAGTTTTTACCGATCCGATCCTGGCAAGTGCTGCCATCGACAGGATGTTCGAGAATGCCCATATTTGCATTTTTGAAGGCCCCAGTCACCGCATGAAGGGACGAATAACTTTCAACGATATTGACAGCGAGTAGAAAGACCAATAAACCCTCAAAAATCAGGTGGTCAAAGTATCTGAAACGAACCCGGTCAAACTAAGTGAAACGGAACACCCGACCCCAAAGATGTGCCTACTAGTAAGCCATTAGGATAGGTATAGGTGAAATTTAGATCCCCGGCTTTTTTAATATGGAGATCATCGTCATATTGATAGGAGATAGTAGAAGAGGATAAAGGACTGTCGACAACATCACTATCCATCAAATATGCCGTAGAAATTGTGTGAACCCTGCGTAATACGCGCTATTGACGAAGAGCCCGAGCATGTGCCAATGGCGTGGGCGGAGCTTTTCCCGCAGCGACTAAATGCAGAGCCATCGACAAATAACTTCGCGGATCAAGGTCATTCTTTTTACAAGATTCAATTACAGTGAAAAGTGTGGCGGCGGTATCTGCGCCAGCGTGATTTCCAGATCCGTAATAATTCTTTCTTCCGACTACAGCATGACGGATCGTACGTTCGGCCTCATTGTTTGAAAGAGGAATACGGTTATCATTTAAGAACAACATAAATCCGGCCCACCTTTCTGTGAGATACTCTATAGCCTTTCTTTTCTGACTGCCAGGGCGTGAATTTGAGTACTCTCCTATGAGATTTTTATGAAGACCCTCGGTAATCAACTGACTTTTCTCTTTTCGTAGCCGCAAAAGGTCTTCAAAAGAGGAAGCCTCTCTTTCAATTTCAAATAATCGATCAATATCATCTAAGATTGGTTTTACTGTTGGATCGTGGTCTTCAATTTTTATAAATTCTCTGCGTGCATGTGCCCAACAGAATGCTTGGGGAATTTCTAATTTCGCTAGTATGTTGTATCCAACATAACCATCAGTAACGACAGGTCCACTGTATCCACTCAAAAAATCCTTAACAACTTGTCCTGATCTGGTGGGCTTAAAACAATAATGACTACCGTAACGATTGCTTACCACCCACATGTAGCCATCTTTTTCAGTCTTATCTTGGATTTTCCAAGGGGTTTCATCCAGGTGTAAGGCAAGATCGCTTGATTTCAATTCTTTGAGAATTTCAGCTTGTACAGGTTCAAGACTAGCAGCTGCAAGTCCAGACAATCTTGAGAGAGTACTATTTTGGATCCCTTTTAAACCCAGCGATTCCATTTCTCGGGTCTGTCTTTCTAAGGGCATGTGGCTGATATATTTATCAGCCACAACACTGATAACAAAGTCAGTTGAATAGTTCATTCCTGGCAATAGGCCCGAAGGGCCATTGGCAGTGATAATAACTTCTTTATCTGAGTCTGGAATGAACTTTGGATCCAGTTTATATTTATACTTCTTGTGGATTTCTTTGACATAGGATCTTTCAATGATTTGTATTTGAAAAGATTCATCATAAAGACCCGTATTTTTCCACATTGATGGATGTGGATTGTCGATACCACGAAGTTTTGCTTCTTCATTAAGTTCGTCATCTGAAAGATGGTGCGCAACTTCGCAGCTAGGTAAACCTGACCATTTATTTTTCTTTTGCTCTTCACGTGACACTTCAGCAGGGAACGCCGCTTGGCTGAATAACATAGCCTCGGTTTGGCTTTTGTCACGAGGACGATCTGTGGCTTCAGCTCGTTTTTCAGTGGATTTACCAAAAATACTTCTACGGAGCAGCTTTATACGCTCATCTAGGTTGAATTTAGACTGCAGGCTAAGCGCTTGCTCCTCTTGAAGTTTGGCAACTAATAGTTTTTGCTGTGCAATGAACTCGAGAGCTTGCGACAGAAGTGCCTGCAATATGCGGGGATCTTTTTCGCTTTCAATAATTTTTCGAGTTCTTTCATCCATCAGCCGGGAGTTTGTAAAAACCCTTGCGGAAGATCAACAGCTTCCCTTTGCGTCACTGGGATTTGTGGCGCTAAAGCTGCCATAGAGCGGTCAACAATAGGTGTTCTGATCACACTTCCGTGGAAAATCAGCTTTAATTCTGACAAACTGACCTCCGATCGCCCCAATAGTTCGGCCAAAGACATAAAGTTCCCTTTTTCCATACGTTTTGAAATCAGTACCAGCCCTGTCCCATCATAGAAAATAGCTTTGATGCGCTTACGGTTTTTCCCGAAGAACAAATACACATGTCCCTGATCCATAATCGCCTGCATTTGATGGACACATAAAGAATGTAATCTTTCAAAACCACACCGCATGTCGATACTTTCGCGATATACAAATGCCCGAAGCCCCTTGCGGTCTAAAAACATGATTTACCTCGCTGAAGTTCAAGGATGGTTTTTACGGCAATAGATTCTGGTATCTCTAAAATATATCCTTCTGGAGTTCTAACCGTCACAGTTAGACCCAGATTAGTTTTTTCTTCTAATGAAGGTCCAACTGTGACAGTTGGACCTGGTTGGACTGTTAATGCATGAAAGTCAGATTTAATATTTTTCTTGGGCTTCAATTGACCTTCCCCCTAAGACCTAGCCAGTTTTGAGTTCGCTATTTACCTGCTTTGTTGATCCTTTACTTTTTGCATACTCTGAAGGTGTAAGACCGTTAAGACTCGAATGCGGTCTGTAGGTCTCGTACTCCGTTTTCCACTTCTGCGTCAGAACCCTTGCCAAGTCCAAATTGTCGAATAGATTTCTATCCAAACATTCTGCTCTGAACTTGCCGTTCAAAGATTCAATATATCCGTTCTGCTGGGGTTTTCCTGGTTCAATAAAGTGCAATCGGACCCCATTTAACGTTGCCCACCGCTGCAGGCTCCTAGAGCGAAACTCAGGACCATTATCGACCACCAGCGTTTGTGGCTTTCGGCCAAACATTCTCAGGCGTTCTAACGTCGCTGCCACATCAACACCTTTAAAGCTACTTCGGACCACTAGGTCCGGCATCTCACGCGTACAGTGGTCAACCATCGTTAGGAACTTAAGTTGTTGATTGTTTGCTGCGCGATCATGGACAAAGTCCATCGACCACACTGAATCTGCCTCCTCGGCCTGCGGGAGTGCCAGTCGTAAGTGACGAAGTTTTTTACGCTTCTTTTTTATCCGCAATGATAGTTTTTCCTCTCTGTAAATCCGCTCAGTTCTCTTTTTGTTGATCGGGGCCTCATTCTCCCTGCGGACCAGGTAGTGCAGCATTGGATGACCGTAAGCGGGATGCTGGGCCGCTAGCTCCTTCATGCGCACTCGAAGATCCGCATTGCGATCAGGCTTCTGCTGATACCACCAGGTGTATCGATTGATTTCAAATATCTTGCAGGCCCGCCGTGCCGTAATTCCATGGCTCTCAATCGCTGCGCGCGCAAGAACCTTTCGCTCAGAGGGCCTTCCTACTTTTTTCCCAGAGCCTCTTTCAGAATCAAGTTGTCCAAGGACAGATTTGCAATAAGCTTCTTCATTCGGGCATTTTCTAGTTCAAGCTCCTTGAGGCGTTTGGCCTCGGTCGTGCTCATAGAGCCGTACTTCTTTTGCCACTTATAGAACGTTGCATCTGACACCTTGTGCTGGCGGCAAAGATCTTCCACTGACTTCCCCGCATTTCTCTGACCCAAGATTTCAATAATCTGCTCTTCTGTGAACTTACTCTTTTTCATCGAAAAACCTTCTTCTGCCCGTTTTTTGGGCGTTTATATCAGGCTTTTACGAACTTTCAAGTGGCTTGGTTTATTGGGGGAAGGTCACAATCGCCACGACATAATAGTTGCATAGGGGATGTCGATTTGTTGGGCTGTTGCTTTAACTGGTACATCCAGGGCAAATAATTCTTGGATTCTGGACTTTATGGATTTCGGCCAAGGTTTTCTGACGGAGCTCACTTCGGAATGATATTGCCGAGTCAGCTCTTGGATTTCTTCTATTAGTTGGTTCGCACGCTGTGTTTTCATGAATCGCAGCATGCTGGATATTGATTTCAGTTCCTAGACGCGTTTTATGCAGTGGTTACGAAATTGTTGCCTGATAAGAACCGATAAACCCATTCGCCACACTTTCAACATAGGTTCCGACAGGAGTCCTTCCATGATAGTTAATTGTGGTCATTATTCCTGACGGCAGCGATACACCATACGGCCGTGCGCCAGATGTATATGTGATACTTGCGGTACCTTCTGATGTTACCCACCCTGTACGCAAACCACTTACGAGGTCATAGACAAACTCAATTACACTTCCGTCTGGCCGATTAATATGTGTCAGTTGTTTATCTGCATTATAAATATAATCCGTTTCAATAGCCGGAACTCCCACTAAAGCAGGTGGCGCATACTCTCCTAACAAGGAGCTAGCATTATATGAGAATAGATGATTCTTCCCAGAAGGGGTCTCTATTCCGCTCACGTTTCCATCAGAATCATAGGTGTACACAAGCACTCTGGCATCAGGCAAAACTACCGAGGATACGCGTCCAGCTAGATCATAAATATAGGAAGTCACCTGTCCCAGCGAGTTCTCAACAGATTCCAGATACCCTTCACTGGAATACGAAAGACTAACACTCCTAGTTCCCTGGCTCACAGAAGCTAAATGCCTTCCCGAATATGTATATTGGACTGGCAATAAACTCCCAATCACTCTATCTGTCGGACGTCCATAGATATCCATTTTCAACGACGATGTCCTACCTAAAGTAGAGACATAGCCAAATTCTTTGAGCATTGGATCAAATGTATACGTACCTAAATAAGATGTGCCACCGATATAGATAGAGTCTGTCCATGTAGAAATTGAAAATGGATCCGTAGAATCCACGAGATCTACAGATCTAAAAATCGAATATGAACGTGACGTGCTATCAGAATAAGAACTTAGATAGAAGCTGCCCGTACCCATTTGCGGATCAAGGGTATAATCTAAAAACTTTGTTCCAGCGGCAGACTCCTCAATGAGAGAATAACCACTAGGCCCTTTGGCATGTTGAGTGCTCCTATTATCTCCGTTAGCCGCGAACGTTCTACGCTTGAAATAATCCTCTCCGGCATTCGTAGTATTCACAATCGAATTCCTAATTATCTCTTCTCGACCCATTGATGTAATAACCTTCACTGAAGAGTTATTCTGATCCGTTCCATCATTTAGAATAGACAGCAGTTCAGTAAAGCTTCCTCCATAATCGGTATCTTTTATCAAAAGACCTAGGCCACTATATAAAAACGTACTTGTTCTTCCTGACGGCTTTTTAAAAGAGATTAACAAGTCCGTGGAGGAACCATAAGTAAACTCATACTTCTCGGCTTTCGGATTTTCAAAAGAAGAAATCATGCCATTGGCATTTACCGAAACCTCGGTAACTTGCCCAAATGGACCTACGATCTCAGAGAGAGCACCACTTAAATTGCGCGAAAATAGGATCTCCCCTCCAAAAGGATCGACAATCTTTAACAGGTGTCCGTTAGAATTATAAATAAATTGCTGAACTGCAGCTCCCGACATTGAATGGCGAATCGCAATTAGGAAACCATCAGAATTAAACTCAAACATTCGACTATCATCTTCTTTATAAAGATAGGTATTCGTTGAGCGGATTTTAAGATCAATAGATGCTGTTCGTCCGTCAGCAAAAAAAAGTGTCGTCGAGTTCTTATCGAAGAACATAAAGTTGCTCGGCAACCATCCCCCAAGTCCGAACCGTTTCGCATCAAAATGCTTAAGATAAAAATCATACGGAACTACAAAATTCCCGGCCGTAGATGACTCGGAAATAATGGCCGTCATTTTCTGCGAAACGACCGTATTTACTCCATCCTCATCCAGCCCGTCCCAACTTCCCTGATAAGTGAGATTTGGCGCAGAAGTATAAGTGACACTATCAACCAACGTAGCACCTTTATAAATCTGAATATTAAAGATATCGACGAAGTCTCGCGGAACTGAGTCCACCAAAGATAAGCTGATATGGAAATCTTTAACATAACCTTTTTGATACGACGAAACATACATCATATCCAACTGAGTTCCTACAATTGGAACCTGCTCCATCAAAACCTGATTATCAGCATAAATCACAGAACCCGGCTTTTCAATTGGACAACTGTTTGCTTTCATCGAAGCCGTAATAAATGGATTGTAGCAGGCCGTGAGCTCATACACTTGTCCAACCTCATGGATAACAGGGTCATAAGATCCAAGATATACGTGTGTATCCGTCACCTTGACTTCCACACGAATAATCGGACTTCCACTTGAGGCTCCACCAGATATTTTATGCGAACCAGCAGTACATTTAGAGTATAAGTCACCTGGATATTGCGGGTTGTAATAGATACAACCATCGCTCGATGTTGAGTTCGTTACAATTGTTCGAATGGAGTCGCTTAACTGCTCTTCACAGCTCTGTGCACCAGCATATCGACCGCCCAGTAGCAGTATGCTAAACAAAAAGATCGAGCCCCTAAGCATATAGCCCTCCAACTTATCCATAATCGACAAGTCTGAAGATTATATAAAAACAATTTTCTGTTAATGTATAGGTCAGTGAAAAGACATATCACGATGAAACACATTCCCATCGTGATACTAATATTTTATCAATCCAACTCTCTTACCAGCGCTGGAAGGAGCCTTTTTTCAGGCTGATTTTGGCTACTGCGAAGAAAACCAGGAAGCCGATCATCGAGATGATCGCGGCAGTCCAGACGTTGACATCGCTGACGCCAAGGATGCCATAACGAAGACCGTTGATCAGATACAACAACGGATTTGCTTTAGAAACGGCCTGCCAGAACGGATGCAAGTGTTCAATGGACAGGAACACCCCGCCCAGATAGGTCAACGGCAACAGAATGAACGCTGAAAAGGCCGAGAGCTGATCGAAGGTCGTCGCCCAGAACGCAATGCTGATCCCGATCATTCCGAAAATCAATCCCGCCATGACAACAAAGAACAACGTGGTCAACGGATGAGCAATCAGCAGCCATTCGCCCTGTTGATAGTACATAAAGAGCGCGCCCACCGCGTAAGTGATCAGGGCCACAATCGTCCCGCGCACCAAAGAGGCCAGACTCATCGCCCAGATGATTTCCTGATCTGTGATCGGGGCCACGCGCAGGTCTTCCAGATCGCCAGAAAATTTTGAAGACACCACGGATGAAGAAGAGTTCTGAAAGGCGTTATTAATCAGACTCATCATCATAAGACCGGGGATCAAAAAGCTGAGATAGCTGACACCTTGATGGGCCTGCATTTGTTCACCCAAAGAAACCCCGAAGATCAACAGATACAAAAATGAAGAGATAAACGGCGTGATCACCGTTTGCACAATAACCTTCAAAAAGCGCGCGATCTCGCGCTGAAAAATCGTAATAAATCCGGTCATAGCGGCACCTGAACATCTTTTCTGCTGACAAGCTTTAAGAAGGCTTCTTCCAAGTCACCTTCTTCAATGTGAATATCCTGAATCAAGGCCGTTGGAATCATGACTTCACTTAAGAATTCCCCCAGGGTCTTATTCTGAGGAACGATGAACAGGTACTCCTTACCGTCAACTTCTTGCAGGTATTCGGACTGCAGTGGATGCCTTTCCGTCAGGATCACACGGATCTTTTTCAGAGTGTACTGGCGAATGATGGCTTTGGTGTTACCCAACTCGACCAGACTGCCCAGATTGATGATTCCCACGCGATCACAAAGCTGCTGAGCCTCTTCCAGATAGTGAGTGGTTAAAAGAATCGACATCCCATCATTGCGAAGCTCTTCCACAAAGCGCCACAGATCTTCACGCAGGCGAATATCCACGCCTGCCGTCGGTTCATCCAGCAAAAGCAGTTTCGGATTATGAACCAAAGCTTTGGCAATCATCAGACGCCGCTTCATCCCACCGGAAAGCTGTTTCACTTTTTTGTGCCGATGCTCAAACAAAGACAGCTTTTCCAAAAGAAAATGAATGCGCTCTTTATTGTTGCGCAGTCCATAATATCCAGAATGGAACGTCAGAATTTCTTCCACATCAAAAAAGCCCGACGTGATAACTTCCTGGTGAACCACCCCGATCTGGCGTTTCGTGAACAGAGGATCTTTCTGAACATCCACGCCGAAGACCTGCACCGTTCCAGAAGTTGGTTTTTCAAGAGTTGTGATCGTTGAGATGATCGTGGTCTTACCTGCGCCGTTCGGGCCCAGAAGGCCGAAAATCTCGCCCGGTTTGACGGTGAAGGAAACACCTTTCACCGCCTCGACTGTGCCACCTTTGTAGGTTTTGCGCAGATTGGAAATTTCCAATGGTAAAATCATGCTGCCGCCTTACCGCGCGCGAGTGATGCTTGTGTGGAACTCGACTGTTGGGTTTTCACGCTTCAACCAGTTCAAGTCCCATTCCTGATTGACCAGCACAACGGGGTTGTCCTGCAAATCACGGAACATGTTTGCACCGCCTTTGAGATCCGCGACGGGCTTACCATCTTCGGTGCGCGGCCAGCGGGCCACGCCGTATGGCAAGCGAGTCAGTTTCACTTCCAGATTGTATTCATCCAGCAGACGACGCAACAACACTTCAAACTGAAGCTCGCCGACCGCCCCAATAATCGGATCCTGAGGGCCGATGATTGGATCAATGAACAACTGAATCGCGCCCTCTTCCGACAAGTGAATCAGGGCTTCGTTCATCTTCTGACGTTTCAAAGCGTCCCGGACAGACAGTTTCCCGAACAGCTCGGGAGCAAATTTTGGAATATCCTCAAAGTGAACTTTGCCAGAAGCATATACACAGTCACCGATCGCAAAATTGCCCGTATCCCCCACCCCGACAATATCACCGGCATAAGCATCATCGACTGTCTCTTTATCCGCAGCGATAAACTGACTGGCATATGACAGGCGCAGTTCCTTATCGTGACGGGAGTGTTTGACTTTCATCCCTCGCTCAAACTTGCCGGAACAAATACGAATGAACGCAATACGGTCACGGTGACGTTTATCCATATTGGCCTGGATTTTAAATACAAAGCCCGAGAAATTCGCATCGCAAGGATCCATATCCTTGCCATCTTTGGTGTGACGAGGCTGTGGACCTGGAGCGTACTTCGTAAAGAACTGCAAGAACGTATCCACCCCGAAATTCTGTTTGGCAGAACCAAACGTCACCGGCGAAATCGCTCCGCTCAGGAATTCATTCACATCAAATGGAGGCAGCGCACCCTCGATCAGATCCAGCTCTTCCAAAACCTGATCGGCGGATTCCTTATCCAGATAGTCGTACAAAATTTGATCGTCTTTGCCTTTTTCGAAAGGAATGATTTTGTAGTCTTCCACTTCCTCACGGCGCTGATCGTAGATCCAAAGTTCTTTGGTCAGACGATTGTAAATACCGCGGAAGCGCTGTCCGATACCCAACGGCCAGGTCACTGGGTAACACTGCATATTCAGGGTTTTTTCGACCTCATCAATCAAGGTCAGAGGATCCTTCCCCTCACGGTCCAACTTGTTCACGAAAGTGAAAATCGGGATATGGCGCATGCGGCAGACTTCGTAAAGTTTCTTGGTACGCTCTTCCACACCCTTGGCCACGTCAATCAGCATGCACGCGGATTCCACGGCCATCAAAACACGGTATGTGTCCTCCGAGAAGTCTTTGTGTCCGGGGGTGTCCAGAAGGTTCACACGCAAACCGTCGAAGTCGAAAGTCATCACAGAAGATGTGATGGAGATCCCTTTTTCCCGCTCCATCGCCATCCAGTCGGACGTCACAGCCTTGGTTCCCTGCTTGCCTTTCACTTCCCCGGTCTCGTGAATCACTCCCCCGTGATAGAGCAGCTTTTCGGTCAAAGTCGTCTTCCCGGCATCCGGGTGCGAGATGATAGCGAACGTGCGACGACGTTGAATTTCTTTTTGAATCTGCGGAGTTGCGAGCATTTGGATCTTCCTTAGTGAAAAGATCTTTTTACGGGGAAAAACCCCGTCTTACAAGCAAATGCCGCGCTGCAATCACAATCCCGGATTTAAATAAGCTTCCATCACATAACCGATCGTGACGGATGGCGACTCTTTACGGCTGGCCGTGAGCTGAAGGCCTAATTTATCAGCACCGTGATAGATCAGGTTTCCGATAGGTTGCCCCTCAGAAACCGGAAAACTTAATGAAATGCGCCCTTCATAGCTGCGCACAACAAAATACAGATTCACTTTCTTCTTCATCAGGCGAACGACATCCCGTAAAAGCCATTCCTGGGTGCTAGACCCGTTGTGATTTAGCACCGGCGGCTCTTCACCTGGATAGAATTCCACATCCACAGTACGCATCAGGTTGGCTACAGGAGCCCGCAGCTCTTCCAGCGGGGCATTCGGCCTTTCCGATTTAATACAGCGAGCCACCTGGGGATTTTTACGCCCACAAGAATGCCCTTCTTTCCGAAGCTGCTTCACGCGGGCTTTGCCTTCAGCCGTTGTATCGGGAATATCCTCCACCCGACGAATCAGGGGCACTACAAAGTCATCCTGATAATTGTACAGCCCCTCCAAACGAGGAATGGGCATCGGTTCTTCCGCCAAGGCAGAAAATGCTGTCAAAGTGCTCACCAATACGGAAAAGACCAAGAATTTCATACAAATTACCCCTCGTATTTAAGGCTAACTGGGTCAGGACTCTTGCCTCAAGAGAAAAAAGCCCCTATAACAGCCTCCATACTTTTTAACTCCCCTTGGTTTGGAGCCAAGACAGCCACCGAGAGATTGGTGGTGGATAATGGAAGGTGACAATATGTCTGAGACGTCGAACTATTATGTTACGGCATTCTATCGTTTTACAAAACTAGCCGACTTGCCGGCGATTCAAAAAGCTCTTGAAGACAAAGCTGAAGAACTTAATGTGAAGGGTCTTGTGATCCTGGGTGAAGAAGGGTTTAACTCCACCTGCGCAACGTCCTCCCTGGAGTCTTTCGCTGCTTGGAAAAACTTTATTCGCGAATACTTCAACTCTCCGGATCAGTTCTTCAAAGATTCCGAGTCTAACAAGGCTCCGTTTCGCCGCTTCAAGGTTAAAATCCGCAGTGAGATCGTCACAACAGGAATCCCTGGCGTGATGCCACCGGAAGGCGTGAACCATCACCTGTCCCCGACAGAGTGGAATCGCGTTCTGAAGGAAGAGTCCGATTACGTCATGATCGACACCCGCAACTGGTACGAGTACAAAATCGGAACCTTTAAAGGGGCTTTGAATCCGAATATCGAAAAATTCACGGAATTCCCTCAGTACATTGAGGCCCAGGGTATTCCTAAAGACAAAAAAATGCTGATCTTCTGCACCGGAGGAATCCGCTGTGAAAAAGGCATTCTGGAACTTCAGGACAAAGGCTACAATAACGTCTATCAACTGGACGGCGGTATTCTGAACTACATCAAAGAATATCCGAACGATCAATTCGAAGGTGAATGTTTTGTCTTTGACCACCGCGTGGCTGTTAATCAGGAACTAAAGCCCACCACGAAGTTTGGCCTGTGCCCTCACTGTGGCCAGCCTTCTACCATCAAAATTGAATGTAAACGCTGTGATGCTCACGAATTGATCTGTGAAGACTGTATCAAGATTGAGTATGCCAAGGACACCTGCTCTAAAAACTGCGCTTATCAGCTTGAAAAACATCCCGCGCGCAAAGGAAAAAAACAAGTGGTCCCGTTTGAGATCGAAAAAATGGCTGCCGAAGGAAAAGACCCTGCCGAGCTGCCGAAGATCCGCGTGACCCGCACCAAATATATTTCCATGAACCCCAGAGGCGAAGCTGAAACCGTCTCTGAGAAAAAGAATCCCTAGAAAGGACCTCGTATGAAAAAAGCTTTTGCGGTATTTGCTCTTATCTTTGCGTCGCACTCTCTGTCCCTGGCATCCAATGTCTTCAAATGCCAACCTGAAGCTCTAAAAGCGGCATATGATCACTATCTGTATGCCAATGGCCAGGATGCGATGATTACACTGAATATCTACAGCGCTGAAACACAAGACGATTCCATCTACTATCGCATTGAGATCTTGAACCTTGAAACTCAAAGCCGGACAGATTCATGGGTTAAAGTTGAAGCCAACACGTGCAAGGTTCTGGGTGTTCATTAATACCATACCCTTTCTTTCCCATGAAAGAAGGGACCCAGTTCACACAAAAAAGCCCGGACTTGAGCCGGGCTTTTTTTTATTTAGACACAACAACTTCAAGGACTATTCAGCCTCAGCGCTGCCTTCGTCTTTAACCGCCGGGAAATAAACTCCCTTCGCACCAATGGCGTGGCCAGCAGGAATTCCTGTTCCCAGCTCTTCCGCGCGCAACACGCTTTCTGGAAGATTCAAAGACTTACGAAGCTCGTTCACCGTTTCCGGAACAAATGGCGCCAGCATGATCATCAAGTTCTTCAATACATAGAAGCAGGTGAAAAGAGCATCTTTTCTTTCCGCTTCCGGCGCACGGTCATCGTGCGGTTTGTACTGCGTGAACAATGAATTGATCTGTCGTGCGTAGTTTTCAATCTGCCCCAGCAAAATCGCATAGTCGCCTTTTTGCATCGAGCGCAGATACATTTGCACGATCTTCACAGTTTCAGCTTCAGCTTTACCGATCAGTTTACCTTCAGGAACTTTACCGTTAAATTTCGAGTTGCAGGCTGAAATCGGCTTTTCGAAAGCCGCGTTCATAGGACCGGCCAGGAACTTGTTGCGTTCGGCAAAATGCTCAAAATCAAAGTTGGATGCTTTCACTGGCAAGCTTAACAACGCCAGGAAGTAACGAACCTGATCCGGGGAAAAACCCATCTCAAGCAGCTGATCCCCAGTGTAGAAGTTCCCCTTGGACTTGCTCATCTTTTCACCGTTCACCATCAGATGATAACAGCTTAAGATTTCGGTCATTTGCAGATCGCCTTTTTGCGGAAGTTGCATAGGGTTCTGCTTATGACCCAACCACATCGCTCCCTGCATGATCACATAGAAGAACACATTGTCCTGCCCCAGGAACTGCACCACCGTAGCCTCTGGATCACACCAGAAATCCTTATACTGTTCAGGGTCACGACCTGACTGCTCCAAAGCCACTTTTGTGAAAACGATAGGAGCAATCAAAGAGTCCGGCCAGACATACAAGGTCTTGCCTTTCATTTCAGGATCCAGCTCGGCTGGAACCGGTATCCCCCAGGACACGTCACGAGTGATCGGACGATAGCCCCATTTGTCTGTCACAACCGATGGAATCCCCGCAGCCTCCAACGTAGCCTGCGCCTGCGCAAGATCCGCCTTGGAATCAAACAGACACTCCACTTTTTTACCCGCCACGTAACGGGACTTATGCTTTGGCAAAGTCTCTTTGATTTCTTTGTATTTTGCTTCGAATTGATTTTCAAAGCGGCAACCAATCAGAACCGTATTGCTGACCTCCTGGACAACCGCTGAGCGCCAGGCTTTTTGTTTGGTGTCGATCCAGGCCTTCAAAGGGTCTGCAACCTTCCACATGTCCAACCACCAGTGAGCGGTGTCTTTCAGCTCTGGTTTGGCGTCACTCAGCTGACTGCGCGGATTCTGCAGAGTGCTTGGATCAAACTGCGTACCGCAGGCATCACACTCATCCGAATAAGCCTCGGTGTTACCGCAGTTCGGGCAGGTTCCACGTACAAAACGGTCCTGCAGGAAGCGGCTCATCTTCGGATCATACCACTGCTTGGTGATGCGCTTTTCCAGCATGCCATTTTCAAACAGACGACGCAGGAAATCCTGAGAATACTGTTCATGCCATGGATAAGTTTCCGGGCGCGAAGTCCCCGTAAATACGTCAGTCTGAATAGAGTATTTTTTCAGAGTCTCTTTTTGTTTTTCATGGATGGTGTCGATAAATTCGCGGATGGTCTTTCCGGCCTGAACCGCCGCCACTTCACTGGTCGAACCATGATCGTCATTGCCGTTCACGAACAGGACGTTTTCCGCCCCGATCAGCATGCGCATCCAACGAGCATAAATGTCTGCTGGCACGTGCGCCCCGGCAAGATGCCCCAGATGCAAAGGGCCGTTTGCGTACGGCATCCCCGCCGTCACCACAACCTTTTTTGGTTTCTTAAACATATTCAGAACGGATTTAACATCTGTTGGAGGAGAGAATTTATTTTCTGGCTTTGATCCTGGCTGCATTTTAACCCCTAAAGTACTTAATTTATCGAAATTCAAAGAGTGATGCAACGGGAGCCTATCCCAGAGAGGGAAATTAGGACGGCCGAGGCTGCTTGCGCACCATATCAACAGCCTCTTTTACATCGGAAGCCCAACTAGGGGATAAACGACATCACAAAATAAGTCAGAAGAATCACCCCGTGAACCGCCCCTTGAAGCAACGTCGCCTTCCCCGTCCCCAAAGTGATCATACCCGCCATGAATGTCATGAGCATAAAGACCATGTCTTTATTGCTAAGCCCCAACATCAAAGACTGATTCGTCAAAAGACAGAACACAATCACAGTCGGGATCGTCAGGGCGATACTGGCAATCCCGGACCCCAGGGCCAGATTCAAACTTGTTTGCAGACGATTGGCACGGGCCGCATTGATGGCCGCCCATGTTTCTGGAAGAAGAACGATAGCTGCGATCAAAAGTCCCACCACCGACTTCGGAGCCCCGAGGTAATCCACACCCTGCTCAATCAATGGAGAAATCATCTTGGCAAGCCCGATCACCGCCACCAGACTTACGCACAAAGAAATAAAACTTAGCCACGCATCCACAACAGAAATTTCGTGAGTTGTGTCAATCGGAGTAATGTCGCTGGTCTTATCGACTGCTTCGAAATAGGCCTTGTGGGTCGTGGTCTGGAAGAATATGAACAGAAGATACAAAAGAACACAAATGGCGCCAATGAAGATCATCTGAGGCGTATTGTAGGTCCCCACAGACGTCGTGGTGGTATAGTTCGGAAGCACAAACACCAACAGCGCCAGAGTCATAAGCACGACCATCAGGCTTTTGGAACCTTGAACCTGGAACTCCTGCTCTTTGTACTTCAAGCCCCCCAGTATCAGACACAGAGACACCATCCCGTTGGTGATAATCATCACTGCGGCAAATACGGTGTCACGAGCCAAAACGGAGGCTTCCGCACTGGCTTCAGTCGACTGATTCATTAAAGAAACAATCAACCCCACCTCGATGATAGTCACACACAGAGCTAGAACCAGAGTTCCCAGACCCTCACCGATTTTATGGGCAATAACTTCGGCGTGGTGGACAGAGGACATCACAGCGACACCCAGAAAAACTGCCGCGGTGATCGAGACCCACAAATTTTCTTCCGCAAAGACACTGGACAACAAAAAGACGATCAAACTTAAGGATGAAATGAGATGTTGGGGTTCCAGTCCTTTTCGGACAAATTGTGCGGCGCTTACGATCATGCTGGTATCTCCTTTGTGAAGCTCCCTTTAAGCCTTAAAGGTGGATAATGGTCTTGGGCAAGTGGAAATCAGAAAAAAATCACAATGCGCTGAAAAAGGAAAAGGCCCGATGGTTTTCCATCGAGCTTTAGAGAGCACACTGACAGGATGCGCCATAAGGACTGCTAGATACACTGAACCGCAGATCGAATAGCCTCAAGTAATAATCGTTCAGGTTGGGAGCGCCCAAACTCAGGACGATGAACCAACGCGATTTCATCCTTATAAGTCGGTAGCGACTTCACCTGCCGCAGGTTTTCGTCCGACAACTCAACAGCTTTGGTGGGAATAATTCCATATCCAAGCCCCTTGCCCGTCAGTCGACAAATCAAGTCCAGGCTTTCGGTTTCAATGGTTTTTTGCGGACGCAGTTTCCATTTTTTTAAGATCGATTGAGATTGAAAAAGATTGGAGTTGCAAATAACCGTCTGTGGATCAACGACACTTGCCCCCTCCCAAACTGCAACAGTATCATAGCCCAAGCGAGACACCACCAAATCTGGAACTCGAACTGGATTGATAACAATCCCCACATCCAAGCGTCCATGCTGAACCTCTGCTTGCACTATACGAGATAGATCGTGACGAAGCTCTATGCGATAGTCCGGGGCCAATTTTTGCAGTGTCGATAAAGCTTGCGGCAAACAGTAAGAGGCCACTGTGACATGGCAGCCAATCGAAATCGATTGTCCTCCAAATATGTTTTGATCTTTTCTATCCATATCAAGCTCTTGAATGGAGCTCAGCAAGTCATTAACCTTCGTTAAAAAAAGACGCCCCCTCGGTGTAAGTTGAATTCCCTGACGAGAGCGATAGAAAACGGAAGCACCAAGATCACTTTCAAGGCGCTGTATGGAATCTGAAAGAGCGGGCTGACTAATCCCAAGCTTTCGAGAGGCTTCTCCCATAGTTGCACAACCTGTGGTTAGAGCGAAATTTTCAATATCTTTCATTCTATATTTCATAAGTGTTTACCTAAATAATATATAAGCATATTCGGTATATCCGAAATATAGACCTACAGCTACAACTGCTCTTACAAAAGGAGAAAAAAAATGAATAAAGTATTTTCTGTAATTATGTTTCTGAGTATTTCTACCTTGGCTCATGCTTCTGAATACAAAGCCCATCAGCCTTTTAAGATTAGCGCCACAGTAAGTCACTTTTACGGACGCACAAAAACCGCAGAAGCAGCATTATGGGCTGATGCTTTTTCGATTTGTGAAAAACTTGAGTCTAAAAAAGGTGGTTTAATGCTGAATCGACTGTCCGAAGTCGTTTTTAGTGAGACCCCAGGTACGGCCCTGTCACATGCCGAAGCAACGTTTATTTGTGTTGCTGTTGGGGCCGGTGGCTAAATTCATTAGTACATTCTTCGATGTCTCGATGTCTCGATGTTATTTGGAGTTCCGTAGGGAGTCGAGGCATAAACGTAGACCGAATACACTCAGAAATGGAAAAGGCCCGATGGTTTACCATCGAGCCTTTATTGGTTGCGGGGGCAGGATTTGAACCTACGGCCTTCGGGTTATGAGCCCGACGAGCTACCAGACTGCTCCACCCCGCGACGAGTGAGATGTGACTATATGCCTCCAGGGTGCGTGGGTCAACACTTCATTCAAGATAAATGTAATATAGCACCACGTATCATTGCCCGTCGGATCATTCTATGATTCAGTTCTTCTGTATTACAGGAGACACTCATGAAGTGGAAGAATACTCTTAAAATCCTCACAATCAGCCTCGGACTTTGTTTTGTTATTTTAACAGCGCTGGGACTCTGGGGACTTTCCCGACTTCCATCTGCTTATCAGATCAAAAATGCTCTGGTCCCATCTGCTGTCAGCAAAGCTGCTGAAGAAAATGGCACCGAATCAACTCAGACATCCACAGTCTCTCCGGGGAAAATGGCTTTGCAGGTGTTGCGCGATGATTTTGCTAATATCGAGCGGCCTCTGTCGGAAAGCTGCAAATATATCACCAAAGCTCCTGAAAGCACTTTCCTGAAAGATCCTGCCAACGCGACCTTCAGATTTTTCATCACAAGTCTTTATAACGACCATGATCCCGTGGTGGAAACGGCCGCCCCTGTGTTCCGCTATCTTTTCCGTTTACCCGGAATGAACGAAGTTGTGCCTGCTGTTCTGCAGTCTTCAGAAACAGAACAAGGCCTGCTGCCAAAGGCCCTGTTCTATTACCATCTTTACCAGGCTGGCAGCCATTTAAGTCGTCACCCGGAAAAACTCGATGAGATTCTGCAAAAAAGCTACAACCTGCACCATCTGGTTAAAGCGGCCTCCCAGAATGTGGGAATAAGCAGCGCCCCCGAGACACAGACTTTTTGCGAAGAACTGGAAAAAGAGCTGAACCAGCAAGAGCCCTTTGATGCCAACCAAACTGCAGAGCGAATGAGCGAATTCTTTGCCAAGAAAAATATCGACATCAAGGCCTTAAACTATGATCCTCAATACAGATCAAAAACCCAGCTCCAGTTGTCTGGCAGCAAAGTGGGCGTGCAAGACACCTGGGTGGCCAAACTTTTCGCCAAGGATATTGAAGAACGCGAAAAAAGAAGAAAGAAAACCCACTAAGAGGAATCTCGTGTGAAGACTTTGCTGCTTGTTTCATTCCTTGCGCTTTGTGGATGTCAAACAACCAGCACTGTGGCTAAACCCGAAGCTCTTAACAAAAAAGAACTGCGCGGCTATTTCACTCAGAACATTCCCCACCTTTCCTGGAGTTCCAAAGCCCGGACCAGCTCACTGGGGGGCCTCAGAGCTCCCCCGGCCCCGGTCAAGGTGCAGATTCTGGATACACGTGAATCTGAAGCTGCCGTGGCTGATAACTGGCAACAGGAAAAGCGCCTGAAATCCACCATCATCGCCTTCCCCTGGCAGAAACTGATGGATGAAGAGCAACACCCCCGCTCCGATGCCCGAGCCCAGCTTGAAAGTGCAGGTCTGCAAAAGTATGAGCTGCTGTTGATTCTTGCCGACACCGCCGAACGCGCCCGACGACTGACTGAAATCACATCTCAAGCCGGCTTTTCAAAAACCAAGTACTACAACGCCCCCTACACGGGAATCGCCGACATCTTTGCAGAATAAAATTTATAGAGATCGCATAAAACCCTCAAGCGGGCTCACCCGGAAAACGAACTTCGATCGGCTGAATTTGACGTCCTTGCAAGTCTAGGGTATGAAACCTCCACAGACGAGGAACCCATGGATGAACAACGCCTAATCAATATTGAAACGAAGATTGCGCATCAGGAATATCAACTGGAAGAGCTTCACCAGGTGATTTATCAACAACAGAAAACCATCGATAAACTGGAGATCCTGTTACAAGGCCTGACCACCCGTCTAAAAGAAGCCCTGGGGGATGGCGGCGAAGAGATTCGCGGCAACGAAAAGCCACCGCATTATTGATTCTTCCGAGGCACCAGGACCTGGAAATAATACATCGTCCAGAAAAGAACCCCGGAGGTGGCCACCGGAATCACAAAACCTCCGTGCCCAAAGAGGCTGAAGGCAAAGCCCCCGATAACCGACCCCAGACCAAAAAAGGCGATAATTCCCAAGCGCATCAGGTTGGCTTTAAGTTCTCCATCAAAAGCGATCTCTTTTTCAAGCTTACGATAATTCAGAAGACGACTTAGACCAATCCCCAGATCGGTTGTGATCCCTGTCAGGTGTGTCGTGCGGATGACCGAACGGGACACCGTGGTGATCGTGCCATTTTGAATACCGCAGATCAAACATAGCAAAATCAAAAGGGTATAGTCCCGTGACTCTCTGAGCGGCTCACCAAAGGTGCCGAAATATCCCAACAATCCCCCACCCGCGACGACCGCCGACAGGAAAAAGATCATACCAAAGCTGATATAGTATTTTGGCTTTTTATGCAGCTTCAGACGGACATCAACCAGCAAACCACTGATCATGGCGCCAAACAGAAAGAACAACGGAACTGCCAGCATCCCCAGAGCCATATCAAAATCAAACTGGCTGATTTCGTGCCCGAAGAAGGTGGCAAACCCCGTCACGTGAGAAACAAAGCGGTGACAGGCCATAAAGCCGCCAATATTCAGGATCCCAGCCTGCATTGCCATCAGCATCCAAATGCAGATGTTACTTCTTGTATAATGGGAAATGGATTCATTTCCATAAAGCATGTCTGGCCACCCGTTGGAAAAACCACCCTAGATCTAAATTCCTTTGTCTGACACCCGGTACACGGACAACTCCGGTGGGATCATCCCCTGTTGCTTCATCGCCTGCGGGTCGCGCAATTCGATTCGAACAGAGTTGAATCCATGCCGATCGATAAAACGAATCACCGTCTCGTCACTTTCGTCATTGGCACCTGAAACAAAAAGATTCATATCAAACAGTGGACGGATCGCTCGTAAACGCAACACTCCGTCAGTAACATCCCATGTGCCCTGACCGTCACCCAGGTTATCCACCTGATAATAGAACCTGCCATTGGCAAAAAGGGCCATACGCATCGGGTACTCAGCCCCCGTCTGCAGAAGCTTAAGCTGATCCAATCTATCAGAGGCACCACTGACGTCATCAGAAGGGTTCACAAAACGGCCATAAAAAGCCGCGTCCTTTTTACTGGCAGTCATCGAGGACATCGGCGCACACGCGGTGATTAACAGGGCAACAGAAACAACAGCAATGAAAACAGCCTTGATCATAGATGCAATATCCTTATGGGAATAATAACTTAAGCCTACAACTTAAAATTTATAAGTCAAATCAAGAGGATGCATCCAAGGCCTCAGCCCAGCGCAAAGCGCCGCGCATTGACGTTGCCTTGTCCAGCTTTCTAAGATGGCGGACGAAAATTTAAGGAGCTCTCACGATGGCATTTCGCTGGATTGGCAAATCAGAAGACGGAAAAACAGTCACCCTTCGCCGCTTGGAAGACTGCAAACTCAACACCCCCGCCTATGCCACCACCACCTGGGTTCGCGACAACGCTGATATCGTCCGCTTCGGCGCCATTTTGGATGTGGAAACCACAGGCCTCAATCAGACAGAAGATCAGATCATCGAGATCGGCATCCGCCAATTCATCTTCAACAAAAACTCTGGCGAAGTCCTGGCTGTGACCAAGTCTTATTCCAGTTTTCAGGACCCGGGTCGCCCCATCTCGGCAGAAATTCAGGACCTAACCGGCATCACTGATGAAATGGTGGCCGGGAAACAGATCGACTGGGCCGAGGTGGATAAAATTTTAGGCGAATGTCAGCTGATCATTGCTCACAACGCGAAGTTTGACCGTCCGTTCATTGACCGCAAATCCAAAATCTCGACTGAAAAAGTCTGGGCTTGCTCTTACAAACAAATCGACTGGACTGCCAAAGGCTTTTCCAGCACCAAACTTGAGCTTCTGAATATCTATCACGGTTTCTTCACCGATTCACATCGTGCCATCAATGACGTGGATGCCCTGCTTTATCTGCTCAGTCTGGAAGAAGAAAAAACCAACAAACCCTATTTGCTGGAGCTTATCACCAACGCCCGTCGTTTAATGACCCAGGTGATTGCGACAGCGGCTCCGTTTGAATCCAAGGATCACCTAAAGACTCGCGGCTACAATTGGGACAGCGTCAATCGCTTCTGGCACAAGATCATTTTTAAGGACGAAGTTCCTCATGAAACCAAATGGCTGGAAGAGACCGTTTATGTCGGCCCCTTCGGAGGCATGACCCGCGACATTGCACTGGTGGATGCGTTTAAAAACTGACTCTGAATAAGCTGGACCCTTAGGTGACTTTTAACACTACCAGACCTCTAAGTGATCTTTCGTTAGCGACGATGATAAGATGAAGATGCTGGAGGCAACGTATGGAAGTAGATACGATGCGATCACTGGAACTTATCAAAGACATCTACAATGTCGACCAGTTGCTTTCAGGAAAGGCCTATATCCAAGAGCTTGTTCATCGGCTGGCAACGGCCCTGAACGTAAAGTGTGTTATGGTAGGCCACGCGCTGGAGCCGGAACGAAAACGCATCCAGACGGACTATCTGTGGGCAGCGGACAAATTTGTTCCAAATGTCATCTATGACCTGGCCGAAAGCCCTTGCAACGAAGTGATCTGCGGAACACGCGTGAAACACTACAACTCTGAAGTCCAACTGACTTTTCCATCTGACAAGATGTTGAGGGAAATGAGCATCGAATCTTACATCGGGGCCCCCTTTCTGCACACCGACGGGGGCCTGATTGGTCTTTTGGTGATCATGGATGAAAAGCCGTTCAAAAATCCGATCATGCTTTCCTCAGTGGTGGAGTTTTTTGCGGCACGCATTGGAGCGGAGTATCGGCGCCTGGCGGTGGAAGAGTCCCAACTGCGCATAAAAGAAAAGCTGGAACAATTGGTTCAGGAAAGAACAAGAGAATTACAACAAGCGTTTGCCTCACTCCAGCAAACGCAAAAACAACTTATTTCTCAGGAAAAGCTGGCCACCATCGGGCGCATCACTCTTGGCATTGCTCATGAATTAAAGAATCCTCTGAACATCATAATCAATGTGGCGGAAATTCTGCAAACAGAGGATCTGGATAAAGACTCATTCAAAAAAGTCGCTACCATGATTCAGCAGCACAGTTTGCGCGCCAATGACATCATCACCAATATGCTCAAACAAGCACGCCAAGAGCCCAATCAAAAAGCCGAGTGGGTTGATCTTTCTGCAGTGCTTGAACAAGCTGTGGACATCCACCTTCGCTCTATCACCAATACCGAGCTGCGCTCCCGTTTGCAGAAACACATTGCCATATCTCCGGCCATTAAAGCCTGTCTTTGGGATGTTCCGGGGATTGAACGCGTTCTTATAAATATAATTGATAACGCCCTCTATGCAATGACCGAAAAAATGCGAAGGATCGGCCCCTCCTACACACCTGAAATACAGGTCTCCCTGACACAAGAATCTGAATTCTGTCGTATTATAGTGCGCGACAACGGAACTGGCATCGCCCGGAAACATCTTTCCAAGGTCTGCGATGAGTTTTACACAACCAAACCCGCCGGGGAAGGAACCGGATTGGGACTTTGGATCGCCAAGCAGATTATCGAAAAAAACAGGGGCACCTTGAGCATCTCCAGCGAAGAGGGCTTCTTCACCGAGATCACCATCGAGCTGCCAAAATCGGCCAACGCAAATCAACAGGAACTGCCATGATTAAACATGAGTCCATTAATTATCTTCACCACTATTCCGGACCCCAAAGTTTTGCGAATTAACATCAACGAACCGCAGGAAAAAGACAGTCGCATCATGTAGTGTAAAGGAATATGGCGTCCACCTGACTTGACGAATCTCAGATCGACACCATGTTTTCGATAGCCCCTTTAATTCGGGTGGAAATGAGGTAGATGTGTCTTACGTATCTGGCTTCGTCCCGGTGATCCCTCTGAAGAATTCTGTGTTGTTTCCCGACATAAGTATGCCTTTACGGATTGGACGAGAAAAAAGTATTTCTGCGCTTCAAAAAGCTCTGCGCGACAACCATTGGGTGATTCTTTTAACGCAAAAAGATCCCAACGCTTCCGTCAGTGGCATTGAAGACCTTTATCAAGTGGGAACCTTGGCAAAAGTGGAATCTTTCCGCATGGATGCCGACGGAAGTTATAATATTTTTGTAAAAGCTCACCAACGTGTGCGAGTTGTGCAAAGTCAGGAAAGCGACGGACATCTGCAAGTTCAAACTGAGGCTTTGGAGGATACCAGTCGACTGGATAAGAAAACAGAGGAAGCCCTCCTGGCAAGTTTGCGTCAACTCAGCGATGATCTGTTGGATTTATTACCCGGAAATACAAGACAAATCCGTGAGATGATTGCTGAAATTGAAGATCTTTCGACACTTGTCAATATGTGTGCAGCCTATGCGGATATCAGTCTTACGGACAAACAAGAGGTCCTTGAAATCACTTCGTTGAAAGATCGGGCCTTGAAGCTTCTGGATCGCCTTCAGGAACTCAAAGAGCGTCTGAAAATTCAGCGCGGCATCCGCGACAAACTTCAGGAAAGCTTCCAGCAAAATCAGAAGGAAAGCATCTTGCGCGAACAAATGCGCGTGATTCGCGAAGAACTTGGCGACAATGAAGGCGAAGACCTTTTCGCGAAGTTCAAGGAAAAGATTGAGAAATCCGGCATGCCGCAGGAAGCGATGGATCTGGCGCGCAATCAGTTGAAGCGCTTGGAAACTTCCAATTCCGCGTCTCCGGAATATCAGATGATTCGCACTCATCTGGAGCTTATGACTTCTTTGCCTTGGAATCAGTCTTCGGCGCAGCAGGAAATTGACCTTGAAGCGGCGGAGCGCATACTCAATGAAGATCACTATGGTCTGGATAAGATCAAAAAAAGAATCCTGCAACACCTGGCAGTTATGAAACTGCGAAAGTCCCATCAAGGTTCCATTCTGCTTTTCATTGGTCCTCCGGGCGTAGGCAAAACCTCACTGGGTAAAAGTATTGCTCGAGCCTTGGGCAAAAAATACGTTCGCGTCGCCTTGGGGGGCGTGCGTGATGATGCGGAAATCCGCGGTCACCGCCGCACCTATATTGGCGCGCTTCCGGGGCGAATCATATCGGCCATTAAAAAGGCTGGAGAAAATGATCCCGTCTTCATCCTGGATGAGATCGACAAGCTCACCCGCGGATTCGGGGGCGATCCTGCCAGTGCCATGCTGGAGGTTCTGGACCCTGAACAAAACAACAGCTTCCAAGATCACTATCTGGACACACCATTTGATCTGTCGAAGGTCTTCTTTATCGCCACGGCCAACTCTTTGGAAGGCATTCCCCTGCCGCTTCTGGACCGTATGGAGGTGATTGATCTGAGCGGTTACACAATTGATGAAAAGCGCCAAATCGCTCGCAACCACCTGTGGCCGAAGCAGCTTGTTGAACACGGGTTGAGCGAAGGTCAACTGCGTATCACAGACGAGGCCCTGACAAAACTTCTAACCCATTACACCCGCGAGGCCGGAGTGCGTGATCTGCAAAGAAAGATCGCCACGATCTGCAAACACATGAGCCTTAAAATTGTCCAGGCCGCTGCTCTTCCACTTATGGTGGAAGAAAAAGACCTGGAAGAAATTTTCGGGGCAGAGAGATTCTCAGCGGATATGATCGGCAGTCTGTTGCCACCAGGAGTGGTGACGGGTCTTGCCTGGACTCCAGTGGGTGGCGATATCCTGTTCATCGAATCCGCACAGATGCCGGGCCAAGGTCAATTGCTGCTGACCGGCCAACTGGGTGAGGTGATGCAGGAATCTGCAAAGATCGCCTTGAGTCTTCTGAAATCGCGCCTGCCAATCCTGAATCCACTCTTGGACTTCAGTAAAAAGGACATTCACGTGCACGTCCCTGCCGGAGCCATCCCGAAAGATGGGCCCTCCGCCGGCGTGACCATGCTGACTTCAATTGCTTCCTTGTTGCTGAACAAACCCGTGGATCCGAAGCTGGCAATGACCGGTGAAATCTCTCTGCGTGGCAGTGTCCTGCCTGTGGGTGGAATCAAAGAAAAGGTTATTGCCGCACATCGAGCGGGCGTGCAGGAAGTTCTACTGTGCCGAAGAAATGAAAAGGATCTGAAAGAAATTCCGGAAGACATTCGCAAAGACCTGCGCTTCCATTTTGTGGAAGACGTCAACGAAGTTCTAAAGATCACCCTTGGAGTGGATCTGCCACGCTGGGATCAGCCCCAACAGCTGCCCCCGCCTCCGCTTAGTTCCACAGACGCAGGGACATAAAACTGGTGACAATGGCAATAACGGCTGTCAGGGGAAGACCGATTTTCAGGAAATCCACAAAGCGGTAATTCCCCGGCCCCAGAATCAATAAATTCCCATGATGACCGATCGGAGTCAGAAAAGATGCAACGGCTCCGACGGTCACACACACCACCGCCGCCGTCGGTGAGACATTGGCCGCCTTTGCAAAGGCCACCGCAATAGGTGCAATCAGAACCGTGGTGGCAGAGTCCGACAGGATCTGAGTCAACAATCCCGCGGCAACAAAGAACGTCAGCATGATCACCCAAGGATCCCAGTGAGAAATCATGCCCGACAGATTTTTTGCAAAGATCCCCGCCAAACCCGTGTTTTCCATAGCCAGCCCCAGAGGAATCACCCCTGCGATCATCACGAATATTTTCACTTCGATGGATTCATAGGCATTTCGCAAGGACACACACTTCGTAAGAACCATCATCACAGCCCCTGTTAAAAAAGAAATATGCGGCGGAAGAATTTCTGTTGCTGCCATAATCACCGAGACCAGCATAATAACGCCCGCAAGAGGGGCTTTGTTTCTCTTCTTCGGTCGAACCTGCATGGGAAACAGTAAAAGAAAATCGCTGCTCTGATGAATCTCGTCCAGTTGATCTTCATACCCCCATAAGATAATCAGATCCCCCTCTTTCAGGCGCACCTGAGAGATTTCATGATAGATCCAACCATCCTTTCGCCATAGCGCAATCACCAGGACACCTAAGGTGCGAAGAAAATCAACCTCTCCGATGGTTTTACCAACGAAGGGCGACTGAGGAGAAATAAGACCTTGCACAATCATGGGCTCTTCGGTTTTCTTCGCTGGGTCCCCACTTTGCACCTCTTCGCCGTATTTCTTTACGGTCCTAAGAGCCAATCCTGTTTTCTCATCCACAGATAAAAGTTCGTCTGGCGACGTCTTGACCAAAATAATGTCCTGCTCTTGCAAAACAAAATCAGAATCCAAAGTGGAAATACGTTTTCCGTAGCGCTTGACACCCACAATCTCAAAACGTTTGACATTCTCCTTCTGAAACTGAGCAAGCCCCATGCCCAGCCATTGGGATTTTTCAGTGACAATCAGCTCGGTAAAGACTTCATCAATTCTGAATTTGTCGTCTTGCCGATCGCGTCCGGACGTCTTGGGAAGAACCCAGAGCATTAACAAAATAAAAACAACTCCCACCCCAACCAGCACAGAACCCAGAGGAGTGACCTCGAAAAGACGCAAACCCGGCTCGCCGGAACGCTTAAGAACGTTGTTTGCCAGCAAAAAAGCCGGAGCACCGATCAATGTCATTGTGGTCCCCAAAGAGGCCGCCGTCGCCATCGGAATCAACAGCCTGGATGACGGCATATTGTGTTCACGGCACATTCGCATCACAATCGGAAGCATCATCGCCGTTACCATCAGGTGGTGAGTGAAGGCCGAAAGGCCCGCCACCGTCACCATGATCACCAGATTGGCCAGCCATTGATTTCTGCCAGCAAATTTTCCCACAGCGTTGCCGATGGCATCTGTCAGTCCCGTGGCGGTAAGACCTGATGACAGGACAAACACCGCCGCCACAATCAGGGCGGGCTCACTGGCAAAACCGGAAAAGGCCTCTTTAGGATCCAGAACACGGGTGATGGCAAGCGCCAGGATGATCAAAATCCCAATCAAATCCACGCTCAGCTTTTCACTGATAAAGAGATACAAAGCACCGGCCAAGATGAACAAAAACATGATCTGATTTAAATCCATAACGATGATTATGAGTTCACCAGGACTCAAGAGCCAAATTTCATCTTGGCAAACTCATCTCCGATTTTGTAATGGCCAGAACGAGCGCTGTCGTGGGCCGCCGAGTCTCAAAATGAGAGCTTCAACCTAACACTGTTAGAAATCTCTAGACACCTGTTCAGGGACTTTCAGCGCCAGAGCCCTTTAATTCATTTCTGAGCTGGCAGAATGCTTGCTTTACAGTCGGGAAAGCAAAAAACAAAGGGGGCTTTCGCATGAATACACAAGTCTTTATCACGGGTCAGAGTCGCATTCCCACAGCACTAAAAAAAGATCCGACACTCAGCTGCGCACTGATTGAAAATCCATACGATCTGCGTTCCGCATTAAGCGGTGATGAAGGGGATAAAATCGTCGTGGTCTTCCTGCCTTTTTTAGAAGTGCGTCACTTTGACCTATACAGCTTTCTTCAAAAAAGCATCCAGAACGTAAAGATCTTTTTTGTTGTGAATGAGCTTTCCAGCAATATGAAAATTCGCCTGAAACACAACAATGACTTTGTCGTTCTGTGGAAAACCGAGGAAAACAACCTACCCAAGGACATTCATGCCTATCTGGAAGGACGCCAACTGGAATTGCGTCAGGACAAACGAGAAACCCAGGATACACGCGCCATGCTGAGTCCCTCCATGCTGCCTTTGGGCGTGGAAAATCGCGGCTTTCAACCCATTCTAGGGGGGGCTTTTGAAAACATCTCGCTGAACGGCTCTTGCCTTAAAATTAAGGCTCCGTTTTATGCGAAGAAGGACTTTATCAACCTCACCTACCAGAACAAACAGGGCGAATATGTCTCTGTGGAAGGGCAAGTCCGATGGTCAAAATGGAATGAGGCCGAACAATCCCAAGAGCTGGGCGTACAGTTCCTGACACAGGCCTGAAACATATTGCCTCCCCCTCTAAACTGTGCGTTGATTGAGAGGCGGAGGCTTCTCTATGAAACAACTGATTGTGCTTTCACTGACTTTATTTATGTCGCAGTCTTTTGCGATGACAAGAACTATCACCGTCAATGGCCATGGTTCCGTGAACTCTTATTGCAATGCCAACAGCGGTAGTTTTTGTTTTAATGACATCAAAAGAAGATCCGAGAGCGATGCTGAACGTGACGCTCGCTGGGCTTGTGAGATGACCCATCGTGGCCGCTCGTTGACCTACACGCTCTTTACAAACACATTCTGCTCGCCAAGTTATCTGCCGCCTCAGCATGACGGCACCTGGGTCAACTGCCGAACAGATGCACGCATGCAGTGTGAGGTTCAAAACTAAAACTTATGTCAGACAAGAATATTTTTAACGGCATCCCTAACGTAATGCACTCAGAACCTGCCATCGAATGTAACTTTGATGAATTTAAAAAGGTCGTCGAAAGCCGACGCTCGGTCCGTCACTACACGCAAGAGCCCATTCCAGATGAGATCGTCCAGGAGTGTTTGCGCTTAGCCTTGTTGGCCCCGAACTCCTCAAACCTGCAGCCTTGGGAATTCTATTGGGTGCGCTCTGAAGACAAGATTAAGAAACTTAAAGCCTTCTGCCTGAATCAGCCAGCCGCCAGAACCGCGCCGACTTTAATCGCCTGCGTGGCCCGACCGGATCTGTGGCAACGCGGCCAGCACATCAATCAGCAATACTTTGCAAACCGCCCGGACACCCCTAAAAGTGTCCATGCATATTACAACAAACTTGTGCCATTCGTGTATGGCAACGGTCCTTTGCATATTCTGGCTCCGTTTAAATCTCTAGTGGTCGCGATTCTGGGCCTTTTCAGAGTGATGCCCCGCGGCCCCTTTGGTCGATCCGGAAATCTTCTTTGGGCGACCAAGACCACGGCTCTAGCCTGTGAGAATCTGATGCTGGCTTTCAGAGCCGCAGGATTTGACAGTTGCCCTATGGAGGGCTTCGATGAAGTTCGCGTCAAAGATCTTTTGAATCTGCCCTCAGAAGCATCCGTCACAATGATCATCAGTGCCGGCAAAAGATCCCCGCAAGGGATTTACAGCGAGCGCATCCGCGGAGCTCAGGATTTGTTTATCAAAAAGGTATAACCAGCTATGACTTCTTTTACAAAAAACCAATGGGTGAATCTGATTCTGCTCGTGCTACTGACCGCTGCTTTTGCCTTTATCAATTTTCCGTTCCTGACGCCGCTGGTGCTTGCCGGCATCTTTGCCTTGGGACTGAATGATTTTATTGAAAAACTCAGCAAAAAACGCTGGGGTCGCAAAACCTGGACTCTGCTGACTTTGTTCGCGGGATTGTTGCTGCTTTGGGTTCCCCTGGCTTTGGCCATCTATCGCATCATTGTCTACATCAACAAACCTCAGAACATTGAAACCGATAAAATCGTGGCGCAGGTTCACAATCTTAAAGACTACACCCTGAACGGCCTGCAAAAGTTATCCGATTGGACCGGAACAGACCTGGCCGGACCCGCTCGCGACGTCATGGAAAGCATTCTGCAAAAAGTCGGCAGCGGGTTGTTACAGCATTCCACGGACCTGCTGGGGCAGCTTCCTGCCATCCTGCTGATGAGCTTTGTCTTTATCATCGCACTGATGGTACTTTTAATGAAAGCCGCGGAGATCCGGGAGCTGACTTTGAAATTCACCCCGCTCAAGCCGGGAGCAACAGAACCACTGATTGAAATCTGCAAAAAAAGCTGTTCCGTGACGCTGTTTTCAACCTTGGTCATCGGACTGATTCAGGCCTGCGTGATTGGATTGGGAAGTCTGATTTTTGGCGAAGGCGATTTCTGGCTGGTCGTCACTGTCACCTTCTTTGTTTCTTTCATTCCGGTGATTGGCGCCGCCCCGGTGGGATACCTGCTAAGTCTTCTGGCCTTTATCGGTGACCGTACCGGATCCGCAATCGGGCTTTTCATTGTTGCCACTATCGCGGGAAGCATCGACAACATATTAAAACCCTTCATGGTGGGAGGCGAACAAAAGATCTCTCCTGTCATCGGATTCACCTGCGTGGTCGGAGCGATCATCATGATGGGGCTTCCCGGACTTATCATTGGACCGGTGATCATGAATCTTTTCGTGGGAATCTCACCCTTGCTGATGAAGGACCTGTAAGCAGGATCAAAACGGCAACAGCAAAAAGCCTCTCATTTCTGAGAGGCTTTTTTGTTTCTACAATTTGCGAATAACTGATTTGAAGAAATCATTTCCTTTATCATCCACAATAATAAAGGCCGGGAAGTCTTTCACTTCGATCTTCCACACTGATTCCATGCCTAGTTCCGGGAAGTCCAAAACCTCCACCTTGGTAATGCATTCCTTACCCAAACGAGCCGCAGGACCACCAATAGATCCCAGATAGAATCCACCGTATTGCTTGCAGGCTTCAGTCACCTGAGGGCTGCGGTTTCCCTTACCAAGCATGATCATCGACGCCCCCAAACTTTGGAAGGTTCCCACGTAAGGGTCCATACGTTCACTGGTTGTCGGACCGAAAGAGCCTGACGCATAACCCTTTGGTGTCTTTGCTGGACCAGCATAATAAACCGCATATTGCTTAAAGTATTCCGGCACACCTTCTCCGCGATCGACTTTTTCTTTCAGCTTCGCATGCGCAATATCACGTGCGACGATCATGGGACCGTTTAACATCACGCGGGTTGCCACTTTCTGGGCAGAAAGAATCTTCAAGGTCTCGGCCATCGGCTTGTTCAAATCAATTTCAATGGCTTCTGCCCCGGCATCCTTGAGGTGATTGGGCAAATACTGCTCAGGATGAAGCTCCAACTGCTCCAGGAAAATACCCTCGCGAGTGATCTTGCCTTTGATGTTGCGGTCCGCAGAACAGCTGACCCCCACACCAATCGGGCAGCTGGCGCCGTGTCGCGGAAGACGAATCACACGCACATCGTGCACAAAGTACTTGCCACCAAACTGGGCGCCAATGCCCGTCTCACGCGCCCATTGCTCGACTTGTTTTTCCATTTCAAGATCACGATAGGCACGTCCCCCTTCGTTTCCGGACGTCGGCAAACCATCCAGATATCCCGCTGAGGCATATTTCACAATTTTCAAGGTCTCTTCCGCCGAGGTTCCGCCAACACAGAATGCCAGATGGTACGGAGGACACGCAGCAGTACCCAGGGAATTCAAAGTTTCGCGAACGAACTTTTCAAATCCTTCAGGGTTCAGCACGGCCTTGGTCTTCTGATACAGATAAGATTTGTTGGCACTGCCCCCACCCTTAGCCAGGAACAGGAAGTTGTATTCATCACCCTGCTCCGAGTAGATGTCGATCTGCGCCGGAAGATTGCTGCCCGTGTTTTTTTCTTCAAAGAAAGAGATCGGTGCCATTTGCGAGAAACGCAGGTTTCTTTTTTGATAAGTGTTGTAAATCCCCTTGGACAGGAACTCCTTGTCATCAACACCGGTAAAGACGCGCTCGCCTTTTTTCCCAACCACAATCGCGGTTCCCGTATCCTGACAGGAAGGGAATTCCATTTGTGCGGCGATCACGGCATTGCGAAGCAAATCCACCGCGACGAAGCGATCATTGGGCGACGCTTCAGGGTCCTGTAGAATTTTTTCCAACTTCTCCAGATGTTTGGGGCGCAGCAGATGGGACACGTCGCTCAGCGCTTCCTGGGCTAACAATTCCAGAGCTTCCGGCTCGACCACCAGAATTTCACGGTCTCCCATCTTTTCCACGCGCACGTGGTCAGAAGAGATTTTTTTGTATTGAGTTGTATCTTTTTGTTTTTCGTAGAGTGGGAAGTATTTAAATGACATGCACTGAAAGTAGCATCGCGTCGTGTTCGCGCGCAAGCCTCGGTAGGCTGTGTTAGGTGGGCTGTTTGATGGGACTTTGTGAGCCGCGATTGCGGCGGTTTTGGGACCGGGTCTCTCTTCGCTGGAGAGTGGTCAAGGACCTACCGAGGTTCGAAGGGATCTTTTCGATGTCTCCTTCTGGAACCCAACATATCGCCCTGGACCTATAAGCACAAAGTCATAATTTTTAGATTTTCCATAAGTTTTGCTTATGGATAACCTCAGACTCCAAACAAACAATTCCCCGAGTGAAAAGCGTGAACTTTTTGCAGTGTGCCATAAGGGACCGCAAAGAAAAAATCCTAACATCGCCGCCGAACCGCGGTTTCCCCGCGTCCTAACCAAATCTTAAAATAACTTCAGCGCAAACTCAGGCTGTTTAGATTGCCAATCGCTCATTTTTCCTTTAGCTTCCTCGAAATTTTACCGGAGGTTCCATGGCATTACTACTCGTCAGCGCCTGTCTGTTCGCGGTTATTTTCTTGTACTTCAAGAACAATCCGCTGGGACATTCACGCAAGTTCATGATTCGTCGTTTCGTTAATTGGTTCCCCCTGGGAATGACCTATGCCTTCCTTTACATGGGACGATACAATCTGAACGTTTCCAAGAATGCCTTGGGCGACATGATGACCAAGGAACAATTCGGCATCATCTTCGCAGCCGGTACAATCACTTATGGTCTTTCCTTCCTGCTCAATGGCCCCAT
This sequence comes from Bdellovibrio sp. HAGR004, assembly GCF_055397015.1. Classification (NCBI taxonomy): domain Bacteria; kingdom Pseudomonadati; phylum Bdellovibrionota; class Bdellovibrionia; order Bdellovibrionales; family Pseudobdellovibrionaceae; genus Bdellovibrio; species Bdellovibrio sp. HAGR004. Next base: position 2,077,300 of record NZ_AP029176.1, read on the forward strand.
CGTCGACAAGATCGGCGGAAAAAGAGGCATCATCATCGCCGCTTTGGGATCTTCCATCATGAATCTTTTGATGGCGGGTGCGACCTATCTTTACATGATGGGAACTTTGAAAACCAACATCGTGGTTGCCTACTCCACACTCTTTGCGCTGAACATGTTCTTCCAGTCCTACGGCGCGGTTTCCATTATCAAAGTCAAAGCCTATTGGTTCCACGTTCGTGAACGCGGTGTCTTCGGTGCGATCTTTGGTACATTGATTTCCTTCGGGGTTTACTTCGCGTTTGACTGGGGTCAGGCCATTGTTGAAGCGTCCAAGCTGACTCTGGATCACGAACCAACAGCCTTCCAAAGCTTCATCCGCCACATCTTTGCGATCGACACAGGCGTGACCAATGCGACGTGGCTGGTGTTTGCAATTCCGGCATTCCTGCTTCTGTGCTGGGCATTGATTGACTTCGTTCTTCTAAAAGACTCTCCGGCGGAAGCGAACTTCGGTGACTTCGACACGGCCGATGCTTCCTCTGACTATGACGATGCCAATGTTAAAATCACCATCGGTTTCATGCTAAAAAAGATCTTCACAAACCCAGTGATGATCACCATCGCCCTGGTGGATTTCACTTCCGGCGTTTTGCGTAACGGTATCATGCAGTGGTACCTGGTCTTTGCACACGAAATGAAAAACAAAGACGCTATCTTCTTTGAAGGCTCCCAGTTCTTCATTAAAAACTGGGGTCTATTGCTGTGCATGACCGGCATCTTTGGTGGCTTTATGGCCGGCATCATCTCTGACCGCATGTTCCAGTCGCGCCGTGGACCTCCAGCAGCCATCAACAACTTCATTATGATTCTTCTTTTGATCGTCATGGCTTTCAACCTGATGAGCAATCCAACGGTTGTCGGTATTGCCGCGGTGATGATCACCCTAACTGTTATCGGCGTTCACTCTTTGATGTCCGGAACCGCTGCGGCTGACTTCGGTGGTAAAAAGATGACAGCCACAGCCTCCGGTATTGTGGATGGTTGCGTGTACCTGGGTTCTGGTATCCAGTCCTTGGCCATCGGTTATCTGTCTCACAAAAGCTGGTCTTACTGGCCATTGTTCCTGATTCCATTTGCTATTATGGGTCTTCTTCTTTCCTTGCGTATGTGGAATGAACTTCCTAAGGCGACCAAGAAGTATATCGAAGAAATCGAGAAAGCCGAGGAAAAGGCGCAAAAACGTGGCACTACCACGGCGATGTCCTCGTCCTCTGATCCAGCAACAACCACTTAGTTTGTGGTTTTACACAAGTAATGACAAAGCCCACCGCTTGGTGGGCTTTTTTCGTTTTATACCGCCCCACAGGCTCTTGTTTCCCAACAAGAACCCAGAACAGACCCTTGCCGCCTCCCCACCCTGCACAGGCAAAATAAGAGCAGGGAGGTTCTATGAGAATCATCTGGGCTTTAGATGCATTTGAGGACAACAAAGAACTCAACCAAAAGATGGCGGACTATCTGACTCAGATCCACAAAGCCACTCTGGCTGAAATCGAACCTCTGTACCTTCTACGGGAAAACGAAATCGTCCTTCCGACTTACGAAGTTCCTGCCTGGGTCACGGATCATTCCCAAACAGCCGAATCTCTTTTCCGCGAAGTTTTAACAGACTACAATCTGCCCTTTTTGAAGGATCCCAAGGTTATTCCCCACGCCTCACAATCCCACGCCGGGGCCGCGGAGACCCTGTCCCATTATGCCGCCCGGACCCAAACAGATTTGATTGTCGTAGGCAGCCACGGACGCCAGGGGATTCAACGTTTTATGCTGGGAAGTTTTGCTGAAAGCTTGCTGTTGCAAAGCGAAGTCCCCGTCTGCGTGATCGGCCCTCACACATCCCACACTCACACGACAAAAAACATTCTATTCCCAACAGAGTTTGGAGAGCACTCAAAGGACAATTTCCGCCACACGCTGGAGCTCGCAAAAAAACTGCGTGCCAGCATCACATTGCTTCACGCCATCCCAAGACCCATTGAAAGTTTGTTTGAACTGGACACGCGACCTCACGTCTATAACTACAAAGGCAAAATGCTGTCTCTGGAACAGATTGTAGAGCTCACCATTGAATCCCAAAGCCATCGCGCCCAGCACTGGGTGGATTGGGCCGAAAAAGAAGGCGTTCGGGCTCAATTTATTATCGACAGCACATTTAAGGCCGTCGACGAACTGATATTGGCAGCGGTTGAAAAAGCTGATGTGGATCTCATCGTGATGGAGGCTCAGAGTGGCCCGCTCAGCGCGGCCTTACTGGGAAGCTACACACGAAACGTCGTTCGCAAATCCAGCTGTCCGGTGTACGTGCTGACTCGTCGCTTTTATGACAAACAAGAGGACCGTTTCACAGAACCGGCCCCCTAGTTTAAAAAATCACCCACGCACCTGAGACGGACGCATGGATGCTGGAAGTTTTTTGTAGATATTGTTCAAATGGGTTTTCAAAGTGGCTTTCGAAATGAAAAGCTTTTCAGAAATTGCCGCATTGGTCATTCCCTGTAAAACCATCTGCATGATTCTAATTTCACTCTTGGTCAAGCCGCGCTCGCGGAAGTAAGCTTCCTGCTTCTGGAACTTTTCTTCGCTTTCATCCAAAGGATAAAGCATTGTTGTGATTTTATCACCGTCGTTAACAATCAAAGCGTCAACCTTGTGACCTTCAATTTCCGTCGCTTTGAATAACTTCATCCCTTCAGAAATCGCAGAACACTCTTCGATCGTGCGATACAAAGTCATACAGGTCTTTGAACACTGCTGCCCCATCATGTTGCCACAGGTGCGAATGGAGTTGTCGTTCTGGAACAACACGCGCTTTTCTTGGTCTTTTACACACAAACCCAGCTTCGTTCCCAGATTGGCAAAATGTTCTAAATTTCTCTGTTCATCCATAACATCCCCTATTCTTGCCTTGATTGTGCAAAGAAAGGCGACGGCAATCTATGACCGCAATCATAAGTCCGACAAAAATCTCATATCCACGAAAACATACAATTGTTCGCAATCCCATATACTTAGGCAGCTTAATAGGGCCTTTTAAAATGTGAGGTCATGGGCCTCAAAGCCCGTTTTGCATCGCGACGGAGGAGGCTTATACAACAAACCATTTGCTACCTAAGAATGCTGGATTTGCATATTAATTAGGCTGAATCCTGAACCGAGTTTTAAAGTTTTGCTCTCAAAGAATTCGTGACTCCGCAGAAAAAAGTGATCTTATCTACCGAAAATCATCTCAAACATAATGTTTTACTCTGATTTATACTGCTTTTTGATTACCATTAAGTAATGTATCTCTAATTTACCCTGTTCGAACCAGAATAAGACGATAGTTTGTGTTTCATGTTAAGAATTCGTAAAGACGTACTTCCCCAGAGGACTTAGGTATCATATTCTGATACTTAAGGAACTAGTATTGAATTACAATCCCCGGTGACCGAATATGAACACGAGCCAAGTTTACAAACCTCAAAAGGAGGAAACTATGGGTGCAGCTCCACAAACTCACACGAATACAGACAAGAAGTACATGCTGAAAATCCCCGTTCAAAAACGTTCCAAAGAGACGGTGGCAAGCATTGTTGAATCCTGCGCAAGACTTCTGGTCCAAGAACCCTACCACGCCATAACGACCGACAAGATTGCTGAAATGGCCGGCGTGAGCATCGGTTCTCTTTATCAGTTCTTTGCCAACAAAGAAGCGATCGTTGCTGCGGTGATTGACGATCTTCTGCAAAAGGATCTGGCGTACATTGAAGAAAAATTGGCTCATCTTCAATCTCCGGATCTGGATGCAAAGATTCATGCTTTCATTGACATCGGCTTCACACGCTTCCACGACAACCGCCCGCTTCGAACCGCCTTGCAGGGCGTTCAGGGAATGCTGGATTACTGGGAAACACGCCGCGTGTTCTTTGAACACTACCAAAAAGCGGTTCTTGCCCACATGCCGGTTTACCCAGGTCGCGACCGTGAGATGATGGCTTTGTTCGTCGTATCCTGCTTTAACAACATTCTGCAACTAGGCCTTTTGGGTCCACAGTCTCCAGAACACGAAGAAGCAATAAAAAAAGAAGTCTTCACTCTGTTCAGCAGATATCTGAAGCCTTAAAAAAGACTTGCGTCCTTGAAGCCTCCTCGTATCCTTAATCCAAGGCGAGGAGGCTTTTTTATGCTTAAAAAAATCAAAACCAGTTTCACGGATTCCATGGGAATTGACTTCCCCATCATCGCCGCCCCCATGTTTTTGGTCAGCAATACAGACATCGTTGTGGAAGCCAGCGAGGCCGGTGGAATTGGCACCTTCCCCGCGCTGAACTATCGCCCCATCGAACAGTACGCCGAAGCATTGAAAAACATCAAAAGCCGCACAAAAAAGCCCATCGGCGTGAATGTCATCGTTAACAAAAGCAACACCCGTCAGGCCCAGGACATCAAGGTCGCCCTGGATCACGGTGTGGACCTTTTTATCACCTCCCTGGGAAGCCCCAAGTCGGTCATTCAAGACGCTCACAAAAATGGTGCTAAAGTGCTTTGCGACGTCACCAATCTTGAGCACGCCCTGAAGGTGCAGGATCTGGGCGCTGATGGCGTCATTGCCGTCGGCGCTGGCGCTGGCGGGCATGCCGGCCCGATATCTCCGCTTGTGCTGATACCCTGGTTAAAAACAGAACTGCAGATTCCGATTATTGCCGCCGGGGGCATCGCCCACGGTTCTATGATCGCAGCCTGCCTAGCCCTGGGAGCAGCAGGCGTCAGCGTGGGCACCCGCTTTATCGCCAGCCGCGAGGCACAGGTGGATGCGTCTTATAAAGAGGCCATCGTGAAGTCCACACCAGAAGATATCGTCATGACCACACGGGTGTCCGGGACACCTGCGGCCGTCATCAACACCCCTTATGTGCAAAAACTTGGAACAGAACTCCCATGGGCCATGAAAGTCCTAAAGGACAACAAAATGACCAAAAAATACATGGTGCCGCTGATTCATCTCATGGGAATGAAATCCCTGGAAGAAGCCGCCAGCAAACCCACATGGAAAACCGTCTGGACAGCCGGTCAGTCCGTGGGCCTGGTGGACGACATCCTGAGCGTTCGCGAAATCTACGCCAAACTCATCAACGAATATGATGAGAGCGTGAAGAATCTGTCCACCTTAGGACTTCAGTGATCGATTGCGCACAGAAAGAGTGAGCTCGTATGTCATGACGGGCTCACTTGGATTCACCGAAGGCACCACGGCGTAGCCCTTCATTTTTCTTTCGATGCGTTCGGGATTGGTCTTGGCCTCTTCAATCAAGGACTTCACAACCTCCACTTCATCACAAATAAAGTGAACATCCCCAGCCGCACGCTTTAAGTACTGAGCAGTAAAATCTTTAAAGACAAAATCAATCTTCATTTTACTTTCAGCGATGGCCGCCACCGCCGCCGCCGCGATCGAAAGTTCCGCCCCGATCCCCAGAGCACCAAAATACATGGAGTTCAGGTGATTCTTCGTGCGATACCCTAGAGGAATTTTCAGCACAAATCTTTTGTCGCCAGCCTCAACCACGCGAGGACTCACAAACAACACCAGTGGAATTTTCATCAGACCATAAAGATGGACAAACAGAGTGAATTTGAGATTTTTAGTATTCATATTTAAATCTTAGGACCGCAGCCCAGAGATGGACCAGCACTTTTACCTGACACCTCGACCTTTTTGACAAAACGCGAAAGAAGGAGTCTACTAAAGACAAACAGGATGTCCGTGAACAGTTCCGAACTCTCCTGTTCTCATCCCCTCTTCCTCACGGACTCCTGCCTTTTCCTCGACCCCTTGACACTGGCCTTCAAAGGAGAGGATATAAGTGTGAGGGGTTTTTTCATTCATGAAGCCAACGCCGACAAAAATTAAATTCCTGGACCGTTGGACACCGCAAGTCTTGCGTGAGGCCAAACAGATCTTCCGCGAAAGCGGACTAAAAGGTGTGATTCGCCGTTATGGATGGAAGTTCTTTGCGATCTTCTTTGCGTACTATTTAATCCGCGATGTGACGATCTATATTCTTATTCCATGGTATATCGCCCGGAATCTGATGTAAGAGCGTCAGCCTAAATTTCAATCCCCAACAGGAAACTTCCCACCAGGGCCAAGAAAACGGCAAATGCCATGATGGCAAGTCCTCGATCTTTTTGTTTAACAAACAAAATACCAGTCATCAGAACCCGAACCAATGGCAAACAGACCAACGCCACCAAGCCAAACAAAGAGATCACCAGGGCTCGATCATTCGTCACCAGGGCCCAATGAATACTTTCGACCAAGGGACGAGGCTCATATGTTGTGAAGGTTCGCAGGTTATCCCCGTCGCGAAACCACATCCACACCCAACCCAGCAACAGGAAGAGACCGGAAAAAAGAACACCGCCTCTTAAGATCTGACTGATGATCAACTCCAGCTCGTGAAGAGAATCCTTTTTTGGAGACTCCTGGCTCATTTCAACCCCTTGATGATCATTTGGATGGAAACAATACTTAACACCACCACAAAAATCTGGCGAATACGAACGGCCGGGATTTTCACCATGGCCTTCGCCCCCACAAAAGAGCCTATGATAATACCCACAGCCACGGGGGCTGCAATCTCAGGACGAACATCACCACGCAACAGATACGCCCCCGCACTGGCAGAAGCCGTCACACCAATCATGAAGTTGGAGGTTGCAGAAGACACCTTGATAGGCAGTCTCATCGCCCCATCCATCGCCAGCACCTTGAAGATCCCACTGCCAATCCCCAAAAGGGCTGACATCACCCCCGCGCCAAACATGGCAAAAAGACCCAAAGGGACATTCTGGACCTTGTAGGGAAGCATGCGGCCATCCTGCTCTGGATACTCTCCGTCCAGCTTCAACTTCTCAGCCCAAGGATGGTTGACTGTGGAAATATGCTCTCCGCGCCGACGCAACATCATCACTGCAGAAAAAAACAAAAAGACCCCGAACAGCAGGAATAAAAACTGTGCTTTGATATATGAAGAGATCAAAAAACCAACGATGGCGCCACTGACAGTGCCCACTTCCAGAAAAACAGCCAGACGAAGATTGGTTAAAGAGTCCTTGAGATAACTGGCCGCCGCCCCTGAGGACGTCGCCACAATGGAAATCAAACTTGCTGCAATCGCGTACCGAATGTCGATGTGATAAACCAAAGTCAAAACCGGAACGATGATAATCCCACCACCAAGCCCCAGAAGAGCTCCCAGAAACCCGGCGGCAACAGATGTAATCAGCAGCAATATTTCAGGCATCAGACGAGCCCACTTCCTTTACTGGGCACACTCATACAGGCGCACCAAACGGGCTCCGAAGAAAGTGTCCTTTTTCGTAAATTGCCATGGTGGATAGGGAAGGAAAACGGCTTCCGCACACTGTCCTGGCTGAGCCACAGCCCACTGACGGTCTTCTGAAGATGACGTGTAGATTTCACCTGTTTTGGTGTCCTTAATGCCGATGGCAAAAGAAAACACCTGAGATGTGATATTCCCCTCTGCACGTGTCAGCAGAGCCACCGGGATCTCCACACGCTCAACACTTGTGATTTGCCCCACTACAGTCTTGGAGAAAATGACACTGTAATTAGCCAAAATCACCCACAAAAGAACACCTACAATCAACAGAACCAGAACAAACTTCGTAAACTTCCAAATTGTTGCCATATCCAAGGCTTATCGGTAAGTTTTAAACACGTCAACAAAAAGGACCCCCGTGTTTTCCAAACAAGAAAAAGTTCTTCTCGCGATCCTGGCCTCCATCCAGTTCAGCTCTATCGTGGATTTCATGATCATGATGCCTCTGGGGCCGCAGTTGATGCGAATGTTCGCGATCAATCCGCACCACTTCGGACTCCTCGTGTCATCATACACCTTCTTTGCAGGACTCAGTGGCTTTGCGGCTTCTTTCTTTTTAGATAAATTTGACCGTAAAACCAGCCTGCTCTTTTTCTTCGTCGGTTTCGCATTGGGAACCATCGCCTGCGGGCTGTCGCCAAACTATGAACTCTTGCTCTTTGCGCGCGGTCTGACCGGTGTCTTCGGTGGTGTGTTGGGCTCCCTGGTTCTTTCCATTGTCAGTGATGCCATCACCTATGAACGCCGGGGCAGCGCCATGGGAGTCATCATGACTTCCTTCTCGATGGCCTCCATTCTGGGAGTTCCCTTCAGTCTGTTCCTGGCCAACAAATACAACTGGCATGCTCCGTTTCTATTTCTGGGCGGAACATCGTTGATTCTTTGCGGAATCATCTGGCTTAAAATACCGTCCATGCGAATGCATCTGCAAGGACCGCAAAACAAAGAACCTTTGTGGAATACTCTGACTCGAATTGGTAAAAATAAAAATCAGCGCCGCGCTCTGTACTTCATGTCCTCGGTGATGTTCGGCCACTTTGCCATCATTCCTTTCCTGTCGCCTTCTCTGGTGGCCAATGCCGGTCTGACCGAGGCTCAACTGCCGCTGATGTATATGATCGGCGGCGCCTTCACGATCTTTTCCTCTCCGTTTATTGGCCGCCTGGCAGATCGTTTCGGCAAACACCGTGTGTTTCTATGGGGGGCTCTGGTGACTCTCATCCCCTATGCCGTGATTACCAATCTGGGGAAATCCCCGCTGTGGGTGGTTCTAGCCATCTGCGCTTTCTTCTTTGTTGTTTCCGGAGGACGCATGATCCCGGCCACCGCCCTGGTTTCAGGAACGGCACGCCCTCAGAATCGTGGAAGCTTTATGAGCATTGTCAGCTGCGTGCAGCAGCTGTCTTCGGCTGTGTCCAGCTATATTGCCGGACTGATTGTCACAACAGGCACCGATGGCCGACTTGAGCACTATTCCGTGGTGGGATATATCGCCATTGCCTTCACGTTTGTGGCTATTTTCCTGTCCCGGAGAATTGAGGCGATTGAAGGCGGCGACCAGGAGCCGAAAGCCCACCTTGCTGAACCCGTTATTTAATCTTTAATTTTTTGTCTGAGAGTTTTTGTTTCTGAGTGCTTGCGTTTGCTGTCAAGGCGCTTGCGCACCGAGCTTCTGCTGGGCCTTGTGGCCACACGTTTTTTCGGCACAAAAAGGGCCTTGCGCAAAATGGCGTGCAAACGCGCGATACATTCGGAACGATTCTGATCCTGATCGCGATGAACATCACTGCGAATCACCAAATCCCCGTCTTCGGTCAACTGGCCCGCCAACTTCTCCAGCAGGCGTATTTTTAGTTCTTCAGAAAGAACCTGAGACGCGAACAAATTCCACCGCAGAATCGCCGCCGAATTGGTGCGATTCACATTCTGCCCCCCAGGCCCGCGGGAACGGGCATAGGTGAAGTCCATTTCTGCAAAAGGAATTTGCGGGGTGATCATTACTGAGGACTCTCAAACTGCGACTGACCCTCGCCGATTTTCTGATCATTTAAAAAGACCTGATAGTGAATCGGAGACGCTTTGACGATCATGGCACTGACCCCGCAGTACTTTGTCATGGAAAGATTCACCGCCTTCATCGCCTGATCCGGCTTGATATCCGTCCCCTGAATGCGGAACTGCAGCTCGACGGTGGTGAAAATAGACGGATGCCCTGCCGTGGTGTCTGTTTCTGCGTTCACATCGCAGGACTGAAGATTGAGTCTCATTTTTTTCAGGATGGAAACCACATCCATACCAGTGCAGCCACAGATTCCGGCCAAAACCAGCTCTTTAGGACTTGGTCCTTGGTCCTTACCACCAAAATCGGCTTTTGCGTCCATCGTCACCTTATGAGCGCGAATCTGCGATTCAAAGCCCATCTCCCCCGTCCACTTTGTTTGACACGCCATATGACCCATTTCTGCCTCCTTAAACGTCACTGAAAGTGAGCCTACCCCCCATAACGCCAGAAGTAAAGAGCCACTGGGGGGACGGAAAATTTGCTTTGCGTGGCTTGAGAGAGTTAGAATATCGGGATTAGGAGTACCCTTATGATTGCAATGATTGCTACAGCCATAATTGGAATTGTCGCCGGTGGTGGTTTGGGCTGGGCCTTGCACAAGTTTCTAAGAGCGCGCACCCTGCGCCTGGCCCGTGAAGAAGCCCAAGACATTATCGATGAAGCTCAGCAAGCCGTTGAGCTTCGCAACCTGGAGGAAAAAGAACGCATCCAGGAAATTGAAATGGAACTTTGGACCAAAGTGGAACCCGAGATGCTAAAGGCCGAAGGGCGCATCGAGGACTTGCAGGAAGTGGCCAACGAAAGGAAGGCCAAAGCCGACGCCATCGTTCAGGAAGAGAAAAAGAAACTGCAAGATCGCGAAGCCGATGTAAAAACTCAAGAGCAGGCTTTGCGGGGTCTGGAAGCGGAACTGAACAAGCTGAAGGAAACCCAAAAGACACTGAATCAGGAGCTCGTCACAAAACTGACCGAGCGTCTGGGGACCTCTGCAGAAGATTTCAAAACTCAGTTGAAAAACCAGATGGAAGAGGAAACTCGCCGTCGCGCCGCCCGCATCGCCCAGGAAACAGAAGCTGATGCCAAGGAGCACGCCGAACAGGAAGCCAAGCGCATCTTGAGTCTGGTGATTGATCGTTTTGCCCGCCCTTACTGCGCTGAGCGCGGCATCGGTGCAGTGAACTTCCCCGACGCCCACATCCGCAAACTCTTCTGCGATCCGGCTGGCAACAATATCAAAGCCGTTCAGGAAGCCTGTGGTTGCGATATTATCGTGGAAGAAGGCATGGATATGGTCGGTGTTGCCGGCTTTGACCCTGTTCGCCGCGAACTGACTCGCCGTACCCTGGAGCGCATCTTTAAGGAAAAGAAAAACATCACTCCGGATTTCATCAAGAAGATTGCTGAAAACCAGAAGAAAGAACTTTTCAAAAACATCAAACACGATGGCGATGCTTTAGCAAAAGAGCTGAAGCTTGAAGGTCTTAATGCCGAAATCCGTCAGATGATGGGGTCTTTGCGCTATCGCTACTCCTTCACGCAGAACCAGTACTTCCACTGCGGTGAGGTGGGTTGGCTGGCAGGCCTGATGGCTGCGGAGCTGGGTGTGGATATTAAAAAAGCCCGTCGCGTGGGGATGCTGCACGATATCGGTAAATCCATGGACCACACAGTGGAAGGTGGACACGCCGTGATTGGCGCGGACTTCATTGCTGCTCGCGGGGAAGCTCCGGATGTAGTTCACGCAGTGAAGGCCCATCACTTTGATGAGCAGCCGTCCACAGACCACGCCTTCCTGGTGATCGCAGCCGATGCGGTGTCAGGGGCGCGTCCTGGGGCACGTCGTTCCACGATTGAATCTTACAACCAGAAGGTCTCCGAGCTTCAGGATATTGCTCGCAGCTTCCCGGGTGTCACAGATTGCTTCGTGCTGAGTGGTGGCCGCGAGTGTCGCGTTATGGTGAATGGCAAGAAAGTGGACGACACTCAGGCCATGGATCTTTCCCGTAAGATTGCCGCACGCATTGAAGAGGAATGCAATTACCCAGGATCTATCAAAGTGGTCGTGGTGCGCGAAGTTCTTGTCACTGAACAAACCAGAAAAGAACTTGCGTAATCTGTACGCGAGTTCTTCCTGCATTTTTGCAGACCTTCCATTAAAATCCCTTCATGGTAGCTCTTTTAGAAGATTCTCAGATCTACTTCGGTTCAAATAATCGAAGTAGGAGCTACCGCAAAATCGTCCCACTCTGTGACAGATGCGCTTTTTGTGAGCTCCCCGATAACAGGGAGAATACTCATGGTGCTAGAAACAAATCTCGAAAAACAACGCACACCCCGCGTTCTAGTGATCGATGATAGCTTGGATTCCGTGAAGCTTATGTCTCACATCCTGGATCACTACAAATGCGATGTCACGATGGCATTCGACGGTCAAGATTCCATCCCACTTCTTGCGAATAGACATTTCGATTTGGTGATTCTGGACTGGCAAATGCCACAAATGGGTGGCCGTGACACTCTCCTGTTGATGGATCGCCTTCTGACAGAAAGAAAGGTTCACAAGATTCGCAAACCCATTCCGGTGGTGATTTACACCGGTCACAGTGAAGAAGAACTGGATCTGCCGCTGGTGAGAAACTTCACTTACATGGGCTTTATCAACAAGCGCCAGGCATTCAGCTCTATGATGAGATCATTTAATTTTATTTTGCGTTCTATCTAAGGGAACTTGGGAACGCATGCAAAAGGGGCTTTTGGGCAGGATGTCCGAAAGCCCCCGAACTAAGCCTTACGGCTTTGCGCAGATGCCCTGACTCTGACAACGCAACATCTCCGTGCGGTGCTGGTGCATCTCTTTCAACGTGTAAGCCAGCTCCACATCAAACCCTGCGGAGGCAGCACCCTTCTGGGCGATAGAGAAGAACTCTTCCACGTCCTCGAATAATTCACGTTCAAACACCTGCTGACTTGAGGTGGACCGGAAATACAAGGGTTTGCTGGAATTGTTATGTTTCATGAAGCGTGCTCTTTGATCCATGGCCTTTTGCAAGCCACCACGAATGTCTTTCCAGCACTTCACTTCAGCGACTTTGATCACTTTGTTCTGCTGCAGATCCAGGATCACAATATCCAGTTCTCCGATGGTGCGTGAACCATCTCCGTAAGCAATACCGACTTCCACCTTGTATTGCGGGGACGGAAATTCTTTTTGCATATCCAAACGAGCCACCTCTTCACAGATGGCTCCTGAATCTTCATAGCTGCGAGGGATGTTTTTGAGTTCTTCGAAATCCTGGGCCCAATCCGCGAAAGCAGAAGAAGCCAACAAAAGAAGCAGAGATGTTAGCAAGGTAAACTTTTTCATAATAAGCCTCCATAGTCGGACATTTACGGCGTCCGGTAGAAACGCGACCCCTTATCGGTCACTTATACGGTTGATATCGGCCCTTTCATGCCTTAACCAAGACATAAAAGGCAAATATAATGTCCCCAACCCTTGCGACACAGCGCGCACAACCCCACAAGATTGGCTGCATTGCCCCTTTGCGAAGAAGCTCGCAATACGGTAGATTAGCGCCCTATGGATCCTGACCCTTACCCGAAAACGTACCCCTTTTTTATTCCTGCCCCCTTGTTCCAAGGAGGCTCCTGTGACTGAGTTTATTGTTGTTGCCGCCTGCTTACTTGTGAATATGCTGCTTTCCGGATCGGAAATGGCTTTCGTCACCGTCAATCGTCAACAGTTAAAACGACTGGCACCAACGAACAAAAATGCCCGCCGTCTGCTTAGACTAAAAGAAAATCCGGAAAGAACCCTTTCGGTCATTCAAATTGGTATCACATTGGTGGGAGCCATTGCCGCCGCCGTCGGTGGTGCTGGCGCCGAGGAAGCGTTAAGTCCCTGGTTGATGGAAGCCTTCAGGTTCTCTGAACAAACTGCCGAAGCCATTGCTATTGCTATGGTAGTTCTGCCGATCTCTTATTTAAGTGTGGTTGTGGGCGAGCTTGTCCCGAAAACACTGGCGTTGCGCAATCCTTTATCCATTGCACTGTGGACGTCCCAGGGATTGTATCTTGGTGAAAAACTTCTGGCCCCGGCCGTCACGGTGCTGGAATGGTCCACCAATGTTGTCTTGAAGTTATTCACCTTCGGTCAGATTCATCCAGGCCAAAAAGAAGCGCACATTGAGTTTGAAGATCTTCCTCAGCAGACCAAGCAATACGTGGTGAACCTGGTCAGTGCCGATAAGAAAATGGCCCGGGAAATCATGCTGCCGTGGAAAGATGTCATCTTCGTGCGCAAATCAGATTCTCTGGAGGACGTTGAAACGATCATCATGAATTCCCGGCATACGCGTCTGCCCGTTCTGGATTCCGACGGCGAAATTGTCGGTCTGATCAACACCAAAGAGTTTCTGACTGCCCGTCGCTATGGCGAATCGGAATGGCAGAACCTGATCCGGCCGATTCTGCGCTTTAAATCCTTTGAGCCTTTGTTCCGAATTCTTTTAAAAATGCAGGAACAAAAATCCCACATGGCCATCATCTATGACCAGACCACACCCTCCGGGCTTGTCACCATGGAAGACATCTTTGAAGAAATCATTGGTGATGTCTTTGACGAGGATGATGACGGTCTGATGAAGAAAATTCTGGCGTCGAAATCACGCCGCCGTCCCATCTAATTTTGTGGGTAAGGACGCCCCTGAGGCCACCAGCATGGCGGGGGGCTGCAGGTAGTTCTCTGATCACGAAGACAAATAGCCCCCGCAACAACCGTATCCACACGGCACTGATAGCTGGGGTACGCGTTGGGCGTAAACTCCTCCACGGCGGGCGCCTTCTTCGTCAATGAGACCGGCTCATAAGGTGCGAAACCCCACTTCTGTAAAAACTGAAAAGTCTGAAGACCCGCCTCAAGACTCAATTCGCAAGCCTTGGACTGTTGGCAGAGCTGACGAACCTGGGGTGATGTCTGTGGACGGTACTGTGGGTGTCGCTCCAGAAAGTCGGCCACACATTTGAAAGCCGCAAAAAAATCCGATGGCCCTTCGGCTGTGATATTCTCGCCACTATCATTGGTCTGTCGAGGTTCGCCACCGATCAGGTGTCCCAGCTCATGGCACATGGTGAAAGACAGAATCGACGTGTTCATTCCGGGGGCCCGCAAAAAACCGCCCCACAACCCGATATAAAGCTCTTTGTCTGTGTAGCGGGCATGAGCTGTGTAATACGGATTATCCCAGGCAACAGACACTGTCAGGTCGCGAGCCTGACCACTCAGGCGAGGTTCTGCATAGACCAGAAAATCATCACGCATCCTGAGCACCACATCCTCTGTGATTTGCGAAGTCGGCTGCCCATCACCGTCCTTAAGCTCAAAGTAGCCCCGCTTGATATGGGACTGCACATCAGGATCATTCTTTGGATCCATCAAATCAACAGCCACCACCACACAGGAAAAGAACAGAGACATCAAAAAAGGTAAAATCCGCATGCGAAACAAAATACCATTTCATCGCGTCGGCATCTAACACGACGATCGAAAAAGGTAACTTTTTCACAATATTCAGGACACCAAACTTCCAGCGTATATATTTCGGAAACGCCTGGGGCCCTTGATCCCCGGGCGTTTTTTTATCTTCGAAACACATTCAGAAGTTGGTCTTTCTTTGAACGAACAATCTTTTGATTTTTATAGATCCCCAGATGCCCCGTCATAAAGTAGGCGACCCAGCAGGCCAGAAGAGCATAGGGTGCAATCTGCCAGCCGAAAAGTTCACAGGCCATGATCGCGCAGGCAATGGGGGTATTGGCGGCAGCACCAAACACCGCCGCAAACCCCAACGCCGCCAGCAGTGGAAGCCCCAGGGGCAAAGCACCCGCCAATGCACTTCCCAGACTGGTCCCGATAAACACCAGGGGGATGAACTCCCCGCCCTTAAATCCAGATCCAATTGTCACGCCCGTCAGCAGCGCCTTTAAAACCGGATCCCACCAGGACAGTGATTGCTGAAAAGCTTCCTGAATGACCGGAATTCCCAGGCCCGCATAACGATCACTCCCCTGCCACCAGTACAACAAAACCAGAAGAACGCCGCCGAAAAAAGGACGCCACATCGGACTTTTCACAAAGCGTTTTTGCAAGGACTCCACCGCGTGAGTAAATCGCATGAAGACATTGGCTGCGATTCCAAAACACAATCCCGCCACCAACACCCACACAAAAGACATCGCACTGTAATTCAAATCCGTTACCGGAGGAAAAATGGAATGAGGCGCCCCCAACCAGCGACAGAAGAAGTGCGCCACAAACGCGGCCATCAAACACTCACCCAAAGCAAACAGACGCAAGCGTCCCACTTGGATCACTTCCAAACCAAACAAAGCTCCTGCCCATGGGGCCCCAATCGCCGCACTGAAACCCGCCCCAGCTCCGGCAATCAGCAGGACTTTTCGTTCCTCTTTACTGATCGAAAAAAAACGCGACAACTGGTCCGCCAGCGACGAGCCCATTTGCACAGCTGTCCCCTCGCGGCCCGCCGACCCACCAAACAAATGAGTCAAAACCGTTCCCAGAAGAATCATCGGTGCCATTCTTAAAGGAATGATGTTCTGCGGGTCATGAATCTGCTCCAGTATCAGCCCAGTTCCCTTTTCAACACTTCGTCCATACAAGTGATAAAAAACACCCAACAATAGTCCCGCCAGAGGCAAAAACCACATGATCTGCGGATGAAGCTCTCTCCAGCGAGTGGCACGATCCAGGGCAAAAAGAAACACTGCCGCCGCAGCCCCCGCCATCACACCGGTGATGGCGCTTAAAATTATCCGCTTCAAAAGATTTTTTACTCTTGGTTGAATCATGGTTTCAACTGCTGCAGGGATTTTCGATAGCGCTCAACCACCCTCGGGACATTGGCAAGAATCCATTTTTCGACTTCAGCAATGCCCTCTCTGGCAAACTGCTTGTGGTGCACAGCCAGGATTCCAGCTTGCACAAGCATCACCGACTCCCGTTCCTTTTTGGACAACTCACCAAGATCCAAAGAGTCCTTCGTTCGACTCCGCACCAGGAAGATAGTATTTCCCATTGACGCGATATCGTAAAACTCCGGACTCTGCCCCCAGATATACTTCTTAATTTTGCTCAGACGCTCGGTCGCATCCCATCTCGGCTGCTCCCAAGTCCCATAAGAGGTTCCGGCCTTGTGAAACTCCTTCAGTTCAAGAATTTCCTGCACGTTGTCTTTTTGTGATAGCAGCCAGTATCTTTGCAAGCCCCCGCTGCCTCCGGTTGTGCGATGAATTTTTACGATATCTAATAATTGAACCCTCGCAAAAACAGGCAGCTCTTTAAGATCAGTCAGCCATGTTTTTTTATCGGACTCTGACATCAGCACATAGTCTTCAGACTCTTTAAAAGCACCTGCATGAGTGTATCTGCGCAGGATTTTTTCACGCCGCTTTTTCAGATTTGGAACCAACGACGAATCCAGATGTCTTGCCAATTTTTTGCCGGAAAGAACCTGACTGTATTCCAGGGCCGCTTTTTCCAGCAACCCCCGATCCTGAAACGCCAGCTCCACAGAGGCAAAGTAACGAAGTATATCGAACTCAATAGGACAGACCCCGCTGTCATCCAGGTCATTGAAAACATAAACGGTTTGACCCGAGATACTCATAAAACCGAAATTTTCAGGATGAGCATCCCCCAAACAAAGCACCAGGTTGGAAGAAGATACATTCTGAGCCAAATCCTGGTAATAGGTATTCACAAAAGACCGGAAGAACATCAGGTCCCGGTCCAACGATCCTTCCAATTTTTCCTGGAAAGCCTTGTCTGACAGATGTTGATAGGTCTGACGAAACTCAGAAAGAGCAATCAGGTCGTCTTTGAATGAGATATTCACCAACGTGGTATCCACCGACTTTGCCGGTTTGCGCGACACTGAAAAATCAGAAGAAAGAAGCCAGGTTGCAGGACTTGCCGCCACTTTGGCCGAGGCCAGATCCGAAGCCAATCCCAGAAATACAGAAACACCGACAGCAAAGATTCTTTTCATAGAGTCAGGATAAAACAAAACCCCCAAGAAATCTTGGGGGTTTTTGTGTTTTTCAGAATTTTAAATCTGCTTAAGAGTGGCGGGACATGTACTCTTCTTGAGAGAAGTCATCCACCAGGATCGCATCGTAACGAACAGCATCGGACTCCTGGATCAGCTTCAACTCATCCTGAGTGATGACGTTCTTTTCACGGGCCTCATCCAGCAACAAGTGAACTTTCTTCTTCGGAAGAACGCCTTCGCGGATGGCTTTTTTCACTTTCTTCTCTGCAGCTTCAGACTTGTTCACAACTGCGAACGCATGCTCCAGACGACCCAGCGCCTCGTTGCGGTCTGTTGGCAGGTAGATACCGTCAGACAGACGCTCACGGATGCCGCCCTCTTTCAGCATCGCAGACGCAATACCGTGAGACCAGCCGTCAGAGGCCTGAGAACCGATGGAGTTGATACGAGACCAAGCCCCGATCCAACCTTTGAAGAACCAACGCAGACCCGGGATTTTCAGGTTGTCAAAGATACCATCGAAACCGGCCTGGATATTCGCCATGCAGCGTTTCAGGTTGTAGTGAGCAAAAGCCAGATCCTCTTCACGACGGCCTTCGGCCTCGAAGCGACGGATCAATGCTGTAGCCATGTACATGTTCGCCAAGATATCAGCGAAACGACCTGTGATTTTTTGTTTTGCTTTCAACTGACCACCCAACACACCCATTGCCACGTCAGACAAAAGGGCGAAGGTTGCAGAAGTCCAAGCCAGACGACGAGTGTAAACTTTCATCTGAGGGTGAACATCCGGAGTGGACGCCAGGAAACCACGAGAGCACGACAACAAGATCGCGCGGCAAGTGTTTCTCACAACGTGACCGATGTGGCCCCAGAAGGCTTTATCGAAGCCTTTCAGATCGCCTGCTTCAGCTGTCTTAACTTCAGCGTAAGCAAATGGATGGGCACGAAGAGCCCCTTGACCAAAGATCATCAAAGTACGAGTCAGGATGTTTGCCCCTTCCACGGTGATACCGATCGGAGTTGCAATATAGATTTCCGCAAGGACGTTGCGAGGGCCCATAGAGATACCCGCACCACCCATGATGTCCATCGCGTCGTTGATCACCTGACGGCCCATCTCTGTGGCATAGTATTTTTGCATCGCAGTGATAACACCCGGCTTGATCCCTTTATCGATCGCACCCAGGCAGTATCTTCTCATGGCTTCCAACTGATAAGCTGCAGCCCCGATGCGTGCCAAAGGTTCTTCAACACCTTCGAAACGACCGATAGACATACCGAACTGACGACGAACCAAAGAGTGTGCGGACACAACACGCGCCGCCAACTTCGCGCCACCTGTTGCCTGTGCTGGCAAGGAGATACCACGACCCGCAGCCAGACACTCCATCAACATCAGCCAGCCCTTACCGGCATTGGCGATACCGCCGATGATGGTTTCTTCGGCATCAACGATCACGTCTTTACCTTGAGTCGGACAGTTATAGAACGGAATGCCCAATGGATCGTGACGGCGCCCCAGAACAACACCCGGTGTGTTTGCCGGGATCAGACCTGTGGTAATACCTACGTCTTCACCCTTGCCCAAAAGATTTTCAGGGTCACGAAGGCGGAACGCCAGACCAATCGTTGTGGAGATCGCAGCCAGTGTGATCCAACGTTTGTTCCAGTTCAATTTGATTTGCAGTTTACCATCCGGACCTTTGAACAAGACCCCTGTGGATGTAATAGATCCGGCATCAGAACCCGCAGTCGGCTCTGTCAAACCGAAGCACGGAATCTCTTCCCCCGTTGCCAGACGAGGCAAGTAACGGTTTTTCTGCTCCTCGGTTCCATAGTGTGCCAACAACTCTGCAGGCCCCAAAGAGTTTGGAACCATCACAGTGATTGCTGTGGACAAAGAACGAGAAGAGATTTTCATGATCACTTCAGAGTGCGCCAGCGCGGAGAAACCCAGACCGCCGTACTCTTTAGGGATGATCATACCCAGGAACTTTTCTTTCTTGATGATGTCCCAGGCTTCTTTAGGGATGTCTTTGTCTTTATGAATTTTCCAGTGATCCAGAACGGCGCACAGTCTGTTGACGGGACCATCCATGAAAGCTTGTTCTTCCGCAGTCAATTGCGGATAAGCTTCTTTCAAAAGATTGTCGAAATTAGGATTTCCCGAGAAAAGGTCTTTTTCAATCCACACAGCACCGGCATCCAGAGCCGCTTTTTCCGTGTCAGAGATTTTCGGAAGGAACTGCATCTTCTTCATGAACGCCAGAAGACCCGAGGTGATCAGCGCAGCACGCAGTGGCGTGATCAGGAAGATGATCGCCAGCACTGCATACACTGCCAACAACCAAACCGGCGCACCGAAGCCTGCCAAAATGGCAGCCAAGGCAATCGCCCACACGATCAGAGGGCTGCTAAAGAAGCCCACAAACAACAGAAGAACGACAGAGCCTAATACCCAAAGGCCCGTGTAGCTCTCCAAAAACATTCCATAGAATGAGCTGATAGAATCCACGATGAATCTCCTTTTATTGAAATACTCAATAATTAGAACCTTTAATATGAGCATGCGCAAGTGATTCAGGCCCGATATCTATATGTAAACAAAATATGAGGAGAAATATGAAAGACGCTTCGGTGACAGAAGGAAAAACTGTCGAATGTGCACCCGGAGGTGGAAATAAAAAAAGCCCTCTTGCGAGGGCTTTCATCAACTTAAGTACTAAGTCCTAAGACTAATTACTTAGTTTCGCCAGCTGGAGCTGCTTCAGTAGCTGCAGGAGCTGCTTCTGTAGCTGCTGGAGTGCCCTCAGCAGGAGCTGCTTCAGTAGCAGTTGCTTCTGCAGCAGGAGCTGTTTCAGCAGGAGCTGCTGTCTCAGGTTGATTTTTAGAGCAAGTAAAACCAGTTGTGAAAGATAGTGCAAGCAAAGCTGCTACTACGATTGCTTTCATTGTTGATCCCTTCGTTAATTTATTGCGGACCATGCTGACGCCATTGCCAGCAGCGGATCTGCATTTTTGTTTCAAAACTCGACTAAGGCCTAAATTACACAAAAACCGGCCCGCTTAGCAATCGAAATTTTGCAAAATTATTTTTGGCAATGCGAACACCAGAACGTGTTTCGACCACCAAGAATTTTTGACTTTATCTGTTGCCCGCAAGTCACACACGGCTCTCCGTCACGACCGTAAACCCGAAACGTCGTCTGAAAATAGCCGCTTTCTCCGGTGGCTTGAGCGAAATCACTAATGGAAGATCCACCCGCTTTGATGGATTGAGATAAAATTTTTTTAATCTCGCCCACCAAAGCCGACGCTTTCTCTAAAGACAACTTCTTTGCAGCCAGCGTAGGTTTAATCCCCGCCGCAAACAAGGCCTCACTGGCGTAGATGTTCCCAACGCCTACCACCACTTTCTGATCCATCAGGGCGACCTTCAGAGCGACGTCCTTACCGCGCAGGCTTTCCCACAAAACGGCCCCGGTAAACTTCTTATCCAACGGCTCCGGCCCTAAATTCACAAGCTTAGGATGCTCCAGAGGGTTCTGGACGAAGTCAAAACAGCCAAAGCGGCGCGGGTCTCGATAAGCCAGGCGCAGGCCGCCGGAAAAATGCAGATATATATGATCATGAAGGCGCTCATCCCCCGGATTCGCCACTCGCCAGGTGCCGGTCATCCCCAAATGCGACAACATAGCCCCTTTGGGCGTCCACAGCAGAAGATACTTTGCCCGACGCTCCACGGAAGTCAGAGGCTCCCCCACAAGAGTGCTTATTTTTTTGGCAGGAATGGGCTCGCGCAGATCCGGACGCTTCAACTCCACTTTTTCCAGGATGGGCTGCTCTTTTAAGATACTTTCCAGTCCGCGACGGACGACTTCGACTTCGGGTAGTTCAGGCACGATTCACCTCATTTGCCGGTCTGATCTTATCATATTCTGATAAAATCCCCCACGAGCGTTCTAAGCTTTAAGACTCGGTCCAAGAATACAGACTGAAAAATCCGCTTTTCGGACACCCCCCGCAAGCTCGCAACATATTGATTTTAATAACATATTCAGATTCAAGCCCGCCCCCAAGGACCAGGCACCAACTTTGCGATAGGGGCTCTCTAACAAACACACCCTACCAAAGGAAAGGTCCTTTATATGAAAAAAGCCCTGATCACTGGTTTTGCCGTTCTTCTTTCAGCCCACACCGCACTTGCCTGGAGCATCAGCATCGGCGGCACCACTATCAAAGGTGATGATCCACAGATCGTCAAAGACGCTGAAAAAACCGTTAAGAAAACGGTCAACGAAGTCGCCAACGGAGTCCGCGACGTCTTTGCGGTCGTCGGCAATGCCACCGGTCTGACCGATGTGATTGACTCCAATACCGAAACCTTCACTAACATTGGCCGTGGCTACGCGTGTATGGCCACTTTCTGCTACAGCGAAGAATTAAGAAAAAAACAACTGGAAGAAGCGGAAGCCGAAGCCAAAAAAGAATACGATCGCTACGTGGCCGAAAGAGTTCAGGAGTATGAAAGCTCCAGCAAACAAGAACGTCGCCAAGCGGCCCTGAACACCTGGAAACTGACCGAGAATCGCTACAATATCCTGAACGAGAGATCCAAATTGATGCATTCAGAGTTGGAAATCCTGCGCGCCTTCTTGACTGGCGTTTTCAAAGAAAATGAGTTCAGAAAAAAACTGATGGAGAACAAAATCACGGGTCGTCCACTCAAGGACCGCGAAATGGTTCCACCTGCCACTGAGTTCGTAAAAAACTACAAACAAGACTACAAAGGTGCTTTGAATAAACTCAACCAGGACATCGCAAATCTTCACCAAACCACCCAGCGCAGTCATTCGGCACTGATGGCAGAATTCCTACGCATCGTTGAAGTTGACGTTCTGGTCGACATGACAAAAGTCGCTACCGCGCAAATCGAAGGCCTGCAGAAGGAATATCAAGCTTTACAATTGTCTGTCATGGAAATCGCCGCCGATGCCCAGGCAGCCCGTAACGCGTACGAGCAGGAGCAATACTGATGAAAACCGTGAGCGCATTTTTGTTCATCATTTTTTTCACAAATATGGCTCACGCCATGGGAGACCTTGAGCGCGGCATCCTATTCTACTCCAATGCCTACTCTTTCGGAACGATGCTACCGGATATCGAAGGTCGCATCGCCGTTAAAAAACTGGAGTACGAAAAGAAGAAAGTCGAATTCAAGCAGCAGCTTGAGAAAAACCGTCAGGAGCTGCGCAGGCAGTTCCTGTACACCGAAAAGACCCGACAACAGGAATTCCGGTCCTTTCTGGTGGAACAACAGCAATTGGTTCAAAACAAAAACGCCTCTTTCCATGAAACGGTGACACTGGTGCAAGAGCTCTTTCAAGGCATCGTCTCCAAAGAAGAGTTGGCTGCAGAAATAGAAATTCGCCGCACTCAAGACCCCGACTTCGCCGCTGACTGGGAGGCTCTGCTTAAAGACGCTCAAATACACATCTCGACAGAGCAACTGAGTATCGAAGCGACGGAACATCTGCTCTTCACTGCCCTAGACCTGCAGTCCACTCTGGAGGCGATGATTAGAAACATCCAACTACAAATTGAAACTGTGGATTTGGATCTGCAACTGCTGGAACAAAAGCTAGGAACTTTACCATGAAACGCCTGATCTGCTTCTTCTTGTCCTTAGCCATTCCGTTGCAAAGCTTTGCTGCGCATGTGGCCCCTTACACTGTGATTGATATTGAAAATGTCGTCGACACCCCCCTCCAGATGCAATTCACCATTCCCGGGGGAACCGCAGACACCTATGAATTTCAGAAAATGTATTATTTGTACTCCGCTGGTCACTATTACACAGCCATCTATCAGGGAAAAGATGCCGACGGAAAAACTCGCTGGAGCAACGTCAATCGCAGCGCTCCTCCTGAAATGGTCGTTCAAGGGGATAATAGCACTCCGGTTCAAACAGGTCCCCCTAGTGGGGACGAAGCAGATCCACATTCCAAGGGTGGCGGTAGTGGCGGCGGCAGTAAGCATGATAGCGCCATGGGATCGGCTATTCAGACCGGCATTGCTCAAGCTATCTACAAGGGTCTGATCTTCACTCCGGAATTTGAAGCGGAAATGACAAGACTAAATCAGGAGATCACAGCCAATCAAGAGCAGACCTACAAGAACTATGAAGCCCTTCATAACTCCCTGGCTCAATCCCAGGAGAAATTTGAGTTGGCTTTGGTGAATTTTCAGAAATCTTTGTCCGAAAACACGCTGCCAACAACAAACTTTCAGTACACCTCACCAGATCCGACTTTAGTGAGCGAACTGCAGAATATTGAAAGTATCCTGCGCTCGGTTCGCACCAGTGATCCTGCCCGCCGTGAATCCCGGGACTGGGGTCTTCGTCTGGTGCGCCAGTCTGACCAAGCTTCAACAATGGGCGATGCTGAATCCGCCGAGGCCTTCAGAAAATATTCGGAAGTCTTTGCGGACCTGGCTATCGGCCTTGATCCCATCACCGGACCTCTGCGCGATGTTTACGAGGCCTTCACTGGAAAAAATCTGGTCAATGGGAATATGCTGGACAGTTTTGACCGCACCTTCGCAGTACTTGGAGCCTTGAGCTTCGGCTTTGGTTCCAAAGTTGGAAAAGGTCTTAAGATCCTCAACAAAATTAAAAATCTGGACTTCATGCGCGCGGCCACTAAAACCGAAGCCGTAGTTCATCATATCGAGCGTAATGTTCCACAAAGTCGCGCTGCCTATGAACGTTATATTCGGGACCTCCGAAAATCTATGGATCGTCCATTGATAGTGGACTCCCGACTAGGGAAATTTGTCAATGACTGGTACTGGAAAAACACTTCCACCATTGGCAATGGCAGTACTGCTGCGGCCATTCGCTTGGAGCGTATTGAAAATATCCCCGTCAAGGGCAGATTTCACACACAAAAAGGACAAGACAGCCTTGTCTATTTTGAAAACTGGCTAAAGAATAATCCAGAAGCAGTGGCCAGTGATCGCGTAGCGGTTGAGAATATGATTCTGGAGCTTCGTGATGCCTTGGAGGGGCGTTTATGAAAACCAACAACGAATGGGTAGAATTAGTTTTAGCACATCTTAAAAAAGGGCAAGAACCCCTGCACGAGTTGATGGATCAAGCTGTGCAAGAGCAAATCGAAATGCCGGAGCGGCTGTGGGTCTATTTTGCCCTGAGTGTTCTAATGGGTCATCCCGAACAAACACGTTGGGACCTATTGATGGCAGAAATCGAAACTTTGATTCAGGACGAATCTCAAGGGGACCTGTGCGAGATAGTTTATCAGGATATTCTGGAAACTTTCGCCAATGCCATTTCCAATCAAACCTTTGAACATACCTGGATCACGCCCCATATCGGCCCCCTGTCCCGGGACTATATTCAAGCCTATGATAAATTCATGGGTGGCAAAACCCCGGGATTCTAAAAATCCTGTCCGAATTCCAAGACTGAGGACGCAGCAAACCCCTCAGTCTTTAATTTAAGCTATTGTTTTTATTAAACTTTGCCGCCACTCCCCCAGACTCTCCTTTGTGTCCGCCCCTTGCAATAAGACCGGACACCACAAAGGAGCTTCCCATGAACAAATACCTAGTTTCCCTTTTCTGCTTAACACTGGCTGCTTGCGCGCCGACACCCGAAGAAATCAACGATATTAAAAAATCCTACTCGAAACCACAAATGGGCTTCTCAGGTCTTGTGACCGTTCAACACTCTGAATTTAATGGAACCTCTATTCATCTTCCCCAGCAAATCTCTGTGGAGTTTGAACAGGAAGCGGCCACGGGGAAACATTTGTCCCTGTTTAAATCCCCGACCCGTCTTCTTTCATTAAGTCCAAATGAGGACTTTGTTTCCATCGGCTGCAACGAAAGCACGGATATTGAAAGTGTACCGGCCAATTTGAATGTGGATACTCTCAAAATCTGCGGCCGCCACCAGATCGCCCACAACGCCCTGAACATCACTGCCAATACGATCATTGTGGATTCCGCCATTTTGGAATTCATTCCCACCCAATCCCAACAAGGCAGCAATCGCATCACACTTACTTCCAAAATATTTTGGGTTGAAGGGAAAAACAACATCACTCTTCAAGGAGCCAAGATTCCAGGCGGTCGCGCCTTGCCACCGACATTGAATCTGGATGCTGGAATGGTCACCGGCCTTGGCCACCTGAAGGTTCTTTCCAAAGCCAATATTTTTTCCGTGAGTATCAAATGAAGAAAATTCTTGTCGGCCTGACTGCCCTTCTGATTTCAGTTCAGGCCTCGGCCGCAGAAAATTCGGCTCTGCAATCGGTCCTGGAAGCCATGACCCGGCAGTATCTGGAAAGCTATGTGCGGTCCACCGTCATCAAAGAACTGGAAGAATATGCTGGAAAAGCCCTGGCTCAAGATCTTTCGGGCCAGGTTTCAACAGTTCTGGCTGCAGTTAATCTGGTCGACAACGTAAAACAATACAACGAAGCCGAATCCGAAAGTGAGCGATACCAGGCCTTCTCCCAAGCCGTTGCCAACGCCGTCACCCTGATTCCTGCGGTGGGACCGGCAATCGGCGCCCTTGTGCAACTGGGCGTTCTGGCTCAAGGCATGAGCGCGGCTTTGATTTCAAAAACCTACGCTTTGGAAACAGCAAAAATGATTGCTGAAATCACAGCTATTGAAAAAACCACTTCCGAAATGATTCTGGCGGAGTATGAAAAAGAAAAGGCCGCCTTTACGATACTGATTGCAAGATCCGAGGCACTGACAGCTTTAATCAATCAAAACTCTGTCCTGATCAAATCGCAGTGCTATGGTGTCGACGACATTCTGGTTCCCAATCCCAAAGAGTGTTTGAAAAGTGCGCTGCTTCATAAAAACCTGTTCTATACACAAATGCAGACCATGAATCGCATTGTGAATTTTCAAGGCCGTTTTATTATCACGGCCACCGGAGTTTCTCCGGAAATGCGTGAAAACATGAGACAAATACTCGCCGTGGCGGAGGACGGATTCAAAAAAATTCACAGCGTGATTCTACAAAACATTCAATCCCTCAATGAAGACCGGATCGTTGCTTTACGAATCAAAGCCTCCAGCCGGGCGCGCATTTATCGCTGCGAAAGATTGATCGCAAAAGAACTGTCCGCTCTTTTAAAGGCCCGCGTAGAAATGGAAAATGGTGGTGAGGATATTGTCTTTGCGGAAATGTCTTTACAGGAAAGTCAGCAAAACCTGACGGAACTGACCGAGCAAACCTGTCAGGACACCCTTCCCAAAATGGCCCCCGAGATTTTGCGCATAATGAACGAGCTTGGCTTTTTCGTCGGTCATAGGCCTTAGGCGGATCCAAGACTCCTGGCACTTATTGATGTGGGCCTCTTGCGCAGCAATTGACGCTGCGTAGACCCAAATAAGCACCTGGAACCTTTAGGCTTTAACGAGTGTACCCAACAAAGACTTCCACTTTTGCGCGGGAGCCTCTTAGGTTTTTGCTCACGATTTCCAGCTCGATTCTTTGCAGACGAATTGCGTATTGTCCGTGGACTCTGCGAGAGTAGGATGTCCCGCCGGAGAAATCCCCTTCAAGTTGCGACAGATTCACAAGAGCGCCCGAAGCGGTCTCTCCAGTTACGCGAGTTACGCGGACCTCACCATCATCAACGGCAAAACGCACTTCCTTGACGGCGCGAAGAGTGTCCAAGTTGATACTGAATCTCTGAGGGAAGCCTTTCGGAGCTGTGAACTCGCCGACACGCTCCCAAGAGCGCACTTCACCACGAACATAGTCATCAGACTGGTTCCCACCGTGCTGCGGAGGCTCCGGTGACCAAGGGCGTGACCGCCAACAAAACACCAGCTTAGAAAGACTGATTCAACAGGCTTCCGGCAAGAAAGGTCTTCATGATGACGACCGTCGCCTCCAGCACGCCATTGAACGCCTCAGGCAAACGGTAACAACAACGAAAGACTCAGAATCGCGATAGAGAGTTCAGAATCTACAGAAGCATCCCCGCTTAAGCCCGGACGAAGAGCGGAAGTTTGACCAGGACCCGCGTGCCAACTGGCGAGTTTACTTCAAAACTCAAGATCCCGTCCATCTGCTGCACGAAGTCCCGGGTGAATTTCAGACCCACACCGAAGCCATCTTCCGAGGACACCGATTCACCCGTATCCGACAGCCGAGCCAGCAGATCCGAAGATATTCCCGCCCCTTCATCCTGAATCATCAGAACCGCAAAAGCCCCCTCTGTCCGGGCGGCAATCAGAACCTGAGCCTTGTCGGGACTGAACTTGATGGCATTGGACAACAAATTGCGAACGATCGCATCCACCACGCGCGCCGAACCCCAAAGCCAAACCTCCTGCTCAGGCAACTGAACGCCCAGATCCACATTTCGCTGCAACATCTGCGGCACCAGATGACGAACAACGGCTTTGATTCGAGCCCCCAGCTCGACTCCGCCTTTGCTCTCCTCCTCGAAACTCCAGGTCAGGATATTTCGCAAAAGCTCCAGTGAAACCTGGTGGGCTTCATGCACTTTGCCTAAAGAAGACTGCGATCTCCCGGCCTCGTCTCCCGAAATCTGGCGGACCGCATCTTTAAGAAGCATCTGCGTCCCTACCAACGCCCCGGTCAGATCATGTGCCAGAACCGTTTGAACTCGTTTATTAAAACGGTGCATCCTCAGAATCTCTTCATTCAGTTCACGCAGCACCTTGTTGCTTTCCTCCAACTCAGTTACGTCGTTCAATTGCAGAATATGCGCGCGGTTTTCGCCGTGCTGCGATTCCAAGGTGTGTTTTAAAACCTGATAACTGAAGCCCTCAGAATGGTACTTTCCGTCACTTGCCAGAATTTCCGCCAACACTGGAATTTCTTGCGCCGGGCGCCCCCGCCAGCGCTTCTGCAGGCCCAGGATTTTTTCGGCCGCCATGTTGCTACCCCAGTACTCACTGCGTGTGTTCAGAATCACAACCGGCCCCGGCAGGCCCTCAAAAACTCTTTGCTGCGCCAAGGAAGTGATTTCAAAAACATCAACACGAGTTGCCGCATAGTGAATGGCAAGAATAAAGGGCCACAAACCCATTACTTTTAATTGCCGCCACGGCATATCCGGCGAAGCCAGCAAAATGCCAGCCTCCAAAACCAGGGGCCACAGACTTACCGCCACCAACGCTGTTGCATACCGGCGGCGAGCCCCACGCAAAACAATGGCCGCATAGGCCGCGATGGAAAAGGCAAGAACAATACATAAAGCACTATAAACAAAAGTGGCGCGAATCAGGGGGCCACGGGTAAACCCCACCAATCCTTGAAAGGCCGGAAGCTCATGAAAATCACTGTAAAACAGCGGAGCCACACCCGGGACCCCCATCAGACCTGCGGCATTGGCCCCGATAACAAGGACGGGGAACAAAAATATCCAACGCCACCAGCGGCGAAACTTTGCGGAGAGTTCGGAAAAGAACAAGGCTGCAACCAGCAAGAGCCACGCTGGAAACATCAATGGCAAAGCTAACATCCGAAAATGGGTCATGAAAATTTTAAACTGCATATCATCGACCGCCATCGTGCTGATCAATGAAAACGCCCACATGGCATAACCCACTTCGATCACAAAAACCAGCCGATGCAGATAGGAACGACGATAGGACCAAGTCCTCGCCGCATACAAGGTGCTTACAAGAAAGCTGATCGCCGTCGAAAGGTAGATTAAAATCAAAGACATCTAAAAATTGTCCCTGCTCCTTGGACCAAGAGCAACGTCTCTTTGCGCACAGCGCCGACTTGCCTTTTTAGCAGAAGCCGACAAGGATGCTAAGCATGTCAAAACAGGAACCACCTAAAGAGAACGGCCTTCTAAATATTATCTTCAACATCGTACTGCCTGTCTTGATTTTAAATAAATTAAGCAAATTCATTGGTCCATTCTGGGCCCTGATCCTGGCGCTGGCATTCCCTTTGGGCTATGGGGCCTATGACCTTATTAAAAGGAAGAAGTTCAACGCCTTTTCGGCCCTGGGATTACTGAATGTCCTTCTCACCGGAGGTTTGGCTCTGCTGGGACTTAACGGCTTCTGGTTTGCGGTCAAAGAGGCGGCATTCCCCGCTCTGGTGGGCCTCTTTGTGATGGGCTCTGCCTTTACCAAAAAACCCTTCATTGAAACTCTGTTCCTGAATCCGGCTCTGATGAAAGTGGACCTTCTGGAAGAGCGCCTAAAGGCCAACGGCAAACAGAAAGACTTCCATGATCACATGAAAAAGGCCACCATCTGGCTGTCTCTTTCATTTGCTTTCAGTGCCGTATGCAACTTTGTTTTGGCGCGCAAAATCTTTACTGAAATTGATCCAACTCTGACCACGGATGCACAATCTACACTTTTGAATGAGCAGATTGCGCAGATGACCACATGGTCGATGGCCATCATCATGGTTCCCTCCATGCTCTTTCTGCTGGGAATTTTCTGGTACCTGATGAGAGGCATCAAGCAGCACTCGGGCCTCAGCACCGAAGAGCTGCTAAAGGAAAATTAGAAGTCCGTGCCGCCTTCAAAAGGCGGTGGTGGCGGAGGAGGTGGCGGGAAATCCCCGTCTCCACCAAAACCACCCCCAAAGTCGTCGCCAAACGGAGGCGGTGGTGGAGGTGGTGGAATATCGCCACCAAAATCGTCAACGTTAGGCGCTGGCACGTAGCCCCCATCCCCGCCGAAATCATCAAAGGTGGGCGGTGGTGGGAAAGAACTTCCCCCACCATAAGAAGATGAAGATGATCCGGACGAACTGGAGCTTCCAGGGGTGACTCGGCCATATTTGGGCTTTGCCCCGTACATGGCGCGCTTGCGGTAATCATAACGAGGGCGATCCTCCAGAAGACCCAACTCCTGAGCCTCCGTAGGAAGATTTTCCCCCCGCGTGACAATCCTTTGTTTGCTCTTTTGCTCGATATATCTCAGACGCTCTTGCTCATAAGCGTCATCAAACTTTTTCTTAGCAACCGCATCAGCCTTGGCCTCGGGGCCCTCGTCAGAGATGGTTTCAGCTTTCTTGGTCCTCTTATATTCAGCCAAAGCGCGGTCTTTTTGATTCTCCCACTGCTCTTCCTCTTCCAAATAGGCTCTTTCACCCTGTTGGCGGGCCTTTTCAAAGCGTTCTTGAGAGTTATGATGCTGAGCAAAACCTTTAAGACGTGTTTCTTCAGCACTCTCGCCAAAGGCGGCGGAGCTTAAAAGGAGCAAAACCAAAATAAAGGTCTGACGAGCTGAAGAGTTCATTCCTGCCGCCAGTCTATCAGGCTCCCCGCTTTTTTTTGAGCAAACAAAAAAGATGCTCGACCTTTGGCTAAATCATGAATAACGTACACCTTTGTCTCTAAGGAGTACTATGGACGCATTGCAGAGCATCGGGGTTTTCGCAGCACAGACATTTCTGATTCTATTTGCCATTTTGGCAGTGATTCTGGTGATTGCTTTGATTGCCGCCAAAGCCAGCCATAAATCCGAAATCCAAATCGAGCTTCTGCACAAGCGCTATAAAAACTTCCGCCATATGCTGAAGGCTCACACGGTCACCAAGTCCGAACGTAAAGAGCTGAAGAAAAAGTTGAAGGAAGAACGCAAAGCCCATGAATCCAAATCCAGTGACGGCGACAAAAAGGTCTTCGTGATCGATTTTGAAGGCGACGTCAAAGCCTCTGCCGTTGAAAACCTGCGCGAAGAGGTCACTGCGGTTCTGACCCTGGCCACTCCTCAGGATGAAGTGGTCGTGCGTGTGGAAAGCCCCGGCGGCGTGGTGCATGGTTATGGCCTGGCAGCATCCCAGCTTCTGCGCATCCGTGAAAAGAACATTCCATTAACAGTTTGTGTGGATAAAGTGGCAGCCAGCGGCGGCTACCTGATGTCGGTCACTGCCAACAAGATTCTTTGCGCGCCGTTTGCGATTGTGGGCTCTATCGGTGTTGTGGCTCAGTTGCCGAACCTTTACCGCCTGCTGAAAAAACATGATGTCGACTATAAAGAATACACCGCCGGCGAATTCAAGAGAACCGTCAGTCTTTTGGGCGAAGTCACTGAAAAGGGTGAAGAAAAGTTCAAACAACAACTGGAAGACACCCACGCTTTGTTCAAAAGCTTTGTCAGCCGCTTCCGCCCTCAACTGAACCTTTCTGAAGTGGCCACCGGAGAATACTGGTACGGCGAACAGGCCCTGGGTAAAGGCTTGGTGGATGAAATCCGCACCAGCGATGATTACCTTTTGGGTCTTGCAGACAAGCATCAGGTAGTTAAAGTAAAATTTGAACACCACCAAAGCCTGAGCGATAAATTGTCCGGCGTTCTGGGTCGCGCCTTGCGCAAAGGCGCCTTGTCGGCAATTGAAGAACTTGAAGCCAGACGCTTTCTTTAAGAGGACTTAAGCAATGTCAATTCAACCATTACTTGAAGTAAAAAGCCTCGAAACAACCTTCGCCACCAAGGCCGGTCCTGTTCGCGCTGTGAATAATGTCAGCTACGAAATCCATAAAGGACAGACTTTGGGAATCGTGGGTGAATCCGGATGTGGCAAATCGGTCACCTCTTATTCTTTGATGCGTTTGATCGAACACCCCGGCCGCGTCACCGGAGGCCAGGTCCTCCTGAATGGACGCGACATCCTGAAAATCTCTGAAGCTGATATGGAAGAGGTTCGTGGCGGCGAAATGGCCATGATCTTCCAAGAACCTATGACAGCCTTGAATCCTGTTCTAACCATCGGTTTCCAGATGGACGAGCAGATCATGAAGCACAAAAAGTGCGGGCCGAAGGAATCCAAAGAACGCGCCATTGAAATGCTTCGCCTGGTGGGCATCCCTTCCCCGGAAGAACGTTACAACTCCTACCCTCACCAACTTTCCGGGGGGATGAGACAGCGGGCCATGATTGCCATGGCTCTTTCCTGCGACCCGACTTTCCTCATTGCGGACGAACCAACAACAGCTTTGGACGTAACGATTCAAGCTCAGATCCTGGAACTGATTCAGAATCTGCAGGAAAAACTGAATATGACCGTTCAGTTCATCACCCACGACCTGGGTGTAATCTCTGAGATCTCTGATCGCGTGATGGTGATGTACGGAGGACAGACTTGCGAACAGGCTGACACTTCCGAATTGTTCTTAAATCCCAGCCACCCTTACACCGCAGCCCTGATTGCGTCCCGCCCGAAATTTGGCGAACGTGTTCAGCGCCTGACGACCATTGAAGGCAGCGTTCCGGCGCCATTTGAATTGCCTAAGGGGTGCCCGTTTGTGAATCGCTGTTCACGTGTGAAAAGTGAATGCGCTGGCACCAAACCGCCTTTGGTTGAAATCAGACCAGGTCACAAAGTGGCTTGCTTTAATCCTCTTTAATATTGGGAATTCGAACGATGGATAATATCATTCTTGAAGCCAGAAATATTAAGAAGCACTTCCCGATCAAAAAAGGTCTTTTGCTGCGCGAAGTGGCCAGTGTTAAGGCCGTGGACGACGTTTCCCTGGTCGTTCACAAAGGGGAAACTCTGGGGCTTGTGGGTGAATCCGGCTGTGGCAAATCCACCCTGGGCCGCACCTTGATTCGCCTTTACGAACCCACTGCCGGTGAAATCAACTTTGATGGACAGGATTTCCTGAAACTCAAGGGCGAGGACCTGCGCAAAAAACGCAAAAACATGCAGATGATCTTCCAGGACCCTTATGCTTCCTTGGATCCACGCATGACCGTTGGGCAGATCATCCGTCAACCGATGGATATTCACAACGTCGGCACCTCCTCTGAACGTGATCAGCGCGTTCTGGAGCTGATCGAACTGGTGGGCTTGCGCAAAGCCCATGTGAATCGTTACCCGCATGAATTTTCCGGTGGCCAACGTCAGCGTATCAGTATTGCGCGCGCCATTGCGCTGAATCCTGAACTGATTATCTGTGACGAACCTGTCAGCGCCCTGGACGTGTCTATTCAGGCTCAGATTCTGAACCTGCTGAAGGATCTTCAGGAAAAGCTCAAACTGACCTATGTCTTTATCTCTCACGACCTTTCTGTGATCGAGCACACCTGTGACCGTATCGCCGTGATGTATCTTGGTAAGATCGTTGAGATCGCCAGCCGTGATGAGCTGTTTAAGAACCCACAGCATCCTTACACTCAGGCTTTGATCGGCGCCATCCCGCGCGTGGGTCAGGGCAAAAAGAAAATGAAGAAGTCTTTGGGGGGCGAGGTTCCTAGCCCAATCAATCCTCCTTCAGGATGCACCTTCCATCCGCGTTGTCCTTATAAGATGGACATCTGCTCGCAGAAAACACCGGTCCTGGAAGGAACTGGAAACCATAAAAAATCCTGCTGGCTGGAAAAAGCCCCGCAGATTTAGTTTTTTTGTTTTTAATGTTTTTCATCAACAAGGAGAAAGTATGTTGAAGAAATTTGCCAAAGGACTGTCTGTAGCAGCGGGCTTGGCCCTCAGCTCTCAGGCTGTTGCAGCTCCGACAAATGCTGAACTAAAAATCGGTATTTCTCAGGAATTTGAAACAATGAATCCTCTGATCATGAGCATGTCAGCTTCCGCTTACATGTACCGCATGGTGGGCCGCTCTCTCGTGGTTTTGACTCCGGAAGGTAAATGGGTCACTCAGCTAGCCAAAGAAATCCCATCTTTGGAAAAAGGCACTGCGAAGATCATCGAAGAAGGCGGCAAAAAGAAGATCGTTGCCAACTGGGAAATCATTGAGAGTGCAAAATGGGGCGACGGCAAACCTGTGATCTGCCAGGACTTCATCACCTCCCACACCATCGCGACCAGCCCAACTGTCAGCGTGGGTGAAAAAGAACAATGGACTCAAGTTGAAAAAATCGACATTGATCCGAAGAACCCAAAGAAATGTACTTTCAAATATGAAAAAGCCAAATGGGACTTCTTCACATTGGCTCAGTTCTTCCCGGTTCCCACTCACTTGGAAAAACCTGTCTTTGACAAGTATTCCAAGCAAAAAGAGGGTTACGAAAAGAACTCCAACTATGTTCGCAATCCGACCAATCCGGGCCTTTACAACGGTCCTTATGTGATCAGCGACGTCAAGTTGGGCTCTCACGTGGCCTTTGCCCCGAACCCGAACTTCTATGGCAAACAGCCAAACATCAAAAAAGTGATCGTGAAGTTGATCCCGAACACCGGCACCATGGAAGCCAATCTGCGTTCCGGCACGATTGACATGATTTCCACTTTGGGTCTGGATCTGGACCAAGCCCTGGCCTTTGACAAAAAAGCCAAAGCGGAAAAGCTGCCATTTGATACTCACTTTGTGCCGTCTGTGACTTACGAGCACATCGATCTTCGCCTGGACAATCCCATCCTGAAAGATGTGAACGTTCGTAAGGCGTTGTTGTATTCCATCAATCGTGAGGACCTTGTGAAGGCTCTGTTTGAAAACAAACAGCAAGTGGCTTTGCACAACGTTTCCCCGAAAGATCCATGGTTCACGGCTGATCCAAAAATCATCACTGTGTACCGTTATTCCAAGCGTGAAGCAGGAAAGTTGCTGGACGCTGCTGGTTGGAAAATGGGCAAAGATGGCTACCGTTATAAAGACGGCAAAAAGCTTTCCATCGTTTTCCAAACAACTGCGGGCAACAAAACTCGTGAGTTGGTTCAGGTTTACCTGCAGAACCAATGGAAACAAGCGGGTATCGAAGTTCTGATCAAGAACGAACCAGCACGCGTGTTCTTCGGCGACACTATGTCTAAGAGAAAATTCGAAGGCATGGCTTTGTTTGCCTGGGTTTCCTCCCCGGAAAACAGCCCGCGCTCTACAGTTTACTCTAAGGCCATCCCGAACAACAGCAATGGCTGGTCCGGACAGAACTATCACGGTTGGACAAATGCCACTGTGGATAAAAACCTTGAGGCCCTGGATCTTGAGTTCAACGCGAAAAAGCGTGCGGACCTGGTTCACGAAATCCTGAAACTGTACACAGCGGAAGTGCCTGTGTTGCCTCTTTACTACCGTTCAGACATCTCTGTAACTCCTAAGAATCTTAAGAATTACAAAATGGCCGGACACCAGTTCTACGAAACGAACAATATCGAAGACTGGAACTTGAACTAGATCCTGGATTTCTGGAGGACCCTGTTATGACGACATTTATCACCCGCCGCATTTTGCAGACACTCGCTGTGATAGTGATCCTATCCTACGTGTGTTTCTATTTGATGAGCTTGATGCCCGGTGACCCGGTGGACATGATGGTGGCCTCCAACCCCAAGATCACGGCTGAGGACGTAGCCCGTTTGAAATCCCTTTATGGTTTGGATCAACCCGTTTACAAGCGTTATGCGAGCTGGATGGGTTCCATTCTTCAGGGAGATCTGGGCTACAGCCGGACCTATCGTGTTCCTGTTCAGGAACTGATGGGGCCTCGTCTGTGGAATACGTTCCTGCTTTCTGCCATCTCACTGATTCTGTCCATCGCCATTGCTGTGCCACTGGGGGTTCTTTCTGCGCTAAAACCAGGAAGTAAAACCGACTACGTGGTCAATCTTTTCTCTTTCGGAGGAATCTCGATTCCGTCCTTCTGGCTGGCGATTGTTTTAATTATTCTTTTTGCCGTGAAGTTCCCTATTCTTCCTGCGGGGGGAACTCAAACTATTGGAGCTGAAAACATGGGCTTCTGGGCGGATCTTAAAGACCGCTCCATTTATCTGATCCTGCCTGTTCTTAGCTTATCGATTCAACAGATCGGACGCTTTTCCCGCTTCACCCGTTCAACGATGCTCGAAGCCATGCGCAATGACTTTATTCGCACCGCACGGGCTAAAGGGCTTTCGCGTTCAACAGTGATCTGGCAACACGGCTTCCGCAATGCTCTGATCCCTTTGATCACGATTCTGGCCTTGAGCTTCTCGGGTCTGTTCTCTGGAGCGATCCTGACAGAAACCGTCTTTGCTTACCAAGGGGTCGGCAAGCTGGTTTATGACTCCATTATCGGTAATGACTATAATGTGGCGATGATTTCATTTGTGATCTCGGTGAGCATGGTTTTGTTGATGAATCTGGTTGCTGACATCCTTTACGGTTTTGCGGATCCACGCATCTCTTACCAATAGGATCTGTTGTATATGAGCGAAATGACAATGAACGAAGTTGATATCGAAACCAATCAGTTGTCTTCCAAAGATCGGGCCGAGCTGGAAAAAGCCCAGCCGATGTGGAAAATGGTCCTGACTCAGTTCATGGACCACAAACTGGCTGTGGCAGGCGCTGTGATCATCACTGTGTTTATGCTGATTGCCATCTTTGCCGGAACCATCCAAAGCATCACTGACATTGATCCGGATGCCCAAAACGTGGGGAATCGTTATCTGGCTCCTTTCACCACAGCCCAGGTCGGTCAGGATGTGCGTGAAACAGAGATCGAGAAATTCATCACTGAAAATCCCGAAGTGGCCGATGCTGTTCAAAAAGCATTGGTTGAAAAAGAAATCGTCGCGGTGGCTGAGGCCGATGCGATCTATGAGCTGGGCGCCAAAGAAACCAAAGAAGCCATTGCGGCCCTGCAGTCCCTGTCTTTGAAAGAGGCCGCTGGACTTGTGTCTTTGTTTAAAACCTTTGAAACCTTCCACCTGTTCGGCACCGATGAATTGGGACGTGATGTCTTTATCCGTCTGGTCTATGGCACTCGGGTGTCCATGGGCGTGGGTGTCCTGGTGGCTATTGCTTCGGCTTTGATCGGTCTTTTGATCGGCAGTATTGCCGGATTCTATGGTGGCCTCGTAGATACTGTTTTGATGCGTGTGACAGATGCCCTTTTGTCTCTGCCACACATTCCGGTTCTGATCGTGATTGCAGCGATCGACATGTCCAAGATCCCATGGTTGAAGGCCATTATCAGCACTTCGAACGAAAGCATTTTTAAGATGATCATCATCTTGTGTTTGTTCTCGTGGATGTCCGTGGCTCGCCTGGTGCGTGGAAGCATCTTATCTATTCGCGAGCGTGAATTCGTTTTGGCGGCCCGCACCTTGGGTGCCAAGGACAGCACTATTATTGTGCGCCACATGTTCCCGAACGTGATTGCGCCGATGCTGGTGGCCATCACCCTTGGAGTTGGTGAATCCATTTTATTTGAGGCGGCCTTAAGCTTCCTGGGTCTGGGAATCATGCCACCAACCCCAAGCTGGGGGAACATGCTGAACAACGCGCAGGAACTGATTTATCAAGCTCCGTTCCTGGCAATTCTTCCGGGTCTTTTGATTTTCCTGACCACCGTCAGCTTCAACTATCTGGGGGATGGTTTGCAGGACGCTATTGATCCAAAGGCGATCCGCCGCTAAGACTTTTCTCAGGGACCGTGGTCCACGGTCCCTTGGCTCTTCTTTGATAAAACTCCTCTAAAATTTTTCTGTTCGCCTTCAAGATTTCAGGGTCCAACCAGGACTCAATGGCAGCCTGATATCCGCGGGTGCTGGCCAGACTCTGCAAAACCTCATCCGCTTTTAAAACCACGTTTCGCCCCCATTCATTCTTCGTGCATGCCAGATAGAATGTCACAGCCGGATGGGATTCCTTGATATTCTTCATCAGCAGCGGTTTTTGTTGGTAATTTCTTTCATTGAAAGCACTCACCACCGCCTCATACTCAATGCTGTAATCATAGCGACGTTTTTTTATCATACGCATGATTGGCACATACCCCTCTGGAGTCGGTTCTATAAAAATTGACGAAGATTCCGCCGCTTTTTTCAAAATTGAATCTATCTGCTCGCCATAAGATCTGTTTTTAACAAAAACACCTTTCCACTTTTTGTTGTTCAGAATCTCCTGCAAAGAGGGCTCTTTGGGAAGCTCGTTCAACAGATCTGCCCGCGCTGTCAGAATCACGTAGCTGTGAGGCACCTGATAAGCCAGAGCTGTGAAATACGCCCATTTTTCGCGTTCAGGGGTTTTCAAGGCCACGCCAGAGCAGACGTTTTTATTTCTTTTCCATAGCTCCAGCGTGTGGGGCATGTCTGCATACAAATCCACGAACTGATAGTTCACCATGCGTTCCGCCAGAATCTTTTTTAGCCGGTCTGCACGCCCTAACTCCTTGTTGGGACCTTTTAGAATAAAGAAGGGTTCCCAATCCGTAACCGCCCAGGGAATTGCAACACGCATGTCCCCTTGTAGCGCGGATGTCTGAGCCCAGAGGAACTCGACAAAACAGCCTAATACTAGAAGAAGAACAATGACACTCTTCACATCAACACCCTGACAATAGGTTACTCCTGCGCCCTTCAACCCCCAGCATGTAATTTACCAAGCCGAGGTCTTGCACCTGCCGGGATCTTTCTAAAATAAGTGGGTCGGCTGTGGATAAGTCCCTTTAAACGGGATACGCCATCCGGGCTCAGCCGGCTTCTTGCCCGCCAGTAGGCGGGCGCAGGCATCCTGCCTGCCGGAGATCCCTTTTTAAAGGCACTTACCCACAGCCTACGCGCTAAAATAAAAAAGCCCCTGCTTTCTGTGCATTTGTCTGTTTTGATTTTGTTACTACGCAATATCAATATGACAACAGAAAGAGCCGAGGCTTCAGATGTACATTCCTCATTGTTTCAGATCCTTTCAAGGATTTTCTGTTAAAGACATCAAAGAATTTCGTTTCCGACAACACATGGAGCTAATTTTAGAGTCTGAAACCTCGCGGAAACGACTTTGCAATGTCTGTGGAGAAGAACTTGGGGCCATGCATGATCGATACTGGGTTTCTGCGAAACATCTTAGAGCATTCGGGTGGACTGTCTCTGTAGGATTTTTTCGAGAAAAACGAGAGTGCCATAACTGTAAAAAAGTTCGCAGTGAGTGGATTGACTTTCTTTGCCCCACAAGCCCACATATCACGATGGAACTAGCTTGGTGGATCAGTCGCCTTTCTGAGGTTACAACGGTCTTACAAGTCTCAAAACTTGAATCTGTCGATAAAATGGCCTGCTATAAAGTCGACAAACATATTTTACAGAGGCTGCTGCAGGGATACTCCATTCCCGAAGTCACTCATATCTCTGTTGACGAAGTTTACGCTCGCGGTACTGCCCAACTCAAAGAGGGGGAAGGTCGAGATGATCTGTTTTTAACTGTGATAATTGATCACCGAACTCACAAAGTAATCTGGGTCAGTACTTCCAGACGCAAAGAAGCTCTGGACACCTTCTTTGAAATGATCGGCCCAGAGGCCTGTCAACGCATCAAAGTCGTCACCTGCGATCAACATCGTGGCTATGCTGAGAGTGTCCGGCAGTACTGCCCAACTGCAGATATTGTTTGGGATCGTTTTCACTTAGTTCAGTCTTTCAACGAGACTCTGAACCAAGAGCGAAGAGAGGTCTGGACTAAAACACAAAAGATCTCCGACCACGGCTATCTCAGCGGAAAGTATAAATACCTTTACATCACCAAAGCGAATAACAGATCAACGCATGATAGGGAGCTCATTATGAAGGTCATGGGAGAAAATAGAATTGTTGGGCAGCTTGAGATGATCAAAGAGCGCTTTCACAGGATGTTCGATATTTGTGGAACTCCAGATGATGCCATGAATGAACTTACTTTGTGCTATGAGTGGAGCGAAATGATTGGAGCAAAGTATTTAGCTAAGTACTTTTGGAGCCTTCTAGATAGACCCGAATTTACGGCGTACTTTGTTCATCGTCTAACTTCTGGGGTGTCGGAGGGCATAAATCGAGCTATAAAAACCTTAAAATGGGTGGCATATGGCTACAAAGACATGAGCTACTTTGCTTTAAAAATCATGCAAAAGTGCGGGTACTTGAACTCTAAATACGCATTAAGTTGGCTTTATAACCAACCGGCTTAACCCACAAAAAGAAGAAAGACCGCACCTGCCGACAAAAGACTGTTCAACGGTGTAAAAAACACAAGGACTCCTGAACCAAACCCGATTAGGTGGGACTCAGAGGCGGCACGGATCTTGTTATAAGGAAGCTTGTTAAAATGGGGTTGATATGAAAACGATATTATCTTTCTTCGCCACAATCTTCTTTTCTTTATCTGCACTGCCACAGTCATCTGCAGAGCTGACTTGTCGTGCTCAAGCCAAAGAGATCGCGTTGCAGACCTATTCATCCTGTATCACCGAAGCACGCAACAGCCAGGTCGATGAAATCCGAAAAAATTATCAAAAGGAACTGGCTGACCTGAAGGCCAAGTACGACCAAGAGCTAAAGAAAATGGGCTCCGTAGGTCCTAAAAAAGCCCAGACCGCCCCTGCCGTAAAGGTACAAAAGGCCCCTGTGGCAGCCAAAGGTATCGCCAAACAACTTCCTGGCAAGGCTCCCGTAGCCTCTGACGATGCCATGCCGGTTCAGACCGTCTCGGAAGGAACCAAGGTGGTTGCTGTCGGTACTGAGGAAAGCTCTGATGCCCTGGAAAAAGAGGCCGCGGATGCAGATCAGGTCGAAATAATCGAAATGCCAGTGGAATAACCCTAGACAGGCATTGATTTTCCTCCCGGACAGGTCTAAAAAGTGTACACTTTAAGACATTCGGGAGGACCCCCATGGGTGAGTTTAGCCTTACACACATTCTTCTTCTTGCTGTTATCTTTTTGATCTTCTTCGGCCCAAGCCGCCTGCCTCAATTGGGTCAGTCTATGGGTAAAGCCATTCGTGGCTTCAAACAAGGTCTGAACGAAATCGACGTGGATGCTAAAGATATCCATGACAACCAGCAAGTGTCCCACCAAAACAAACAAAATGTGGGTCAGACGCAAAAACAAAACGAAACACATAATTCTTAATTGAATTTTGGTGCTCGTCTTTAAAGCCTTCAAGGTGCTAAGCTTTTACTTAGAACCATGAAGGCTTTTTTGTTTTATTCCCGTTACAGTCTTTCTTATCTGATGGCCCTGGGCTGTCTGCTGGGCGCAAGCCTGGGGGGCGCTTGGACCTATCTCGGTGTCGTCCTGCTGTTTGTTCTTCATCCTGTGATAGACAACTGGCAAGGCCCTGTGACACAGACCCCGGAACTTCGCCCGCCCTCAAAATGGGCCGACGCTCTGCTGGTTTCAGCGCTCCCCTTCATGTGCCTTTTTCTTTTTGTCGGCGTCATTCATTCGATGAAAGCATCCACTTTCGAACTGATCGGACTGATTCTTTCTTTTGGCGCCTACAGCGGTGTGCTGGGCATCAACACAGCACATGAACTGATTCACCGGCGTGAACAACAAATGCGCGGCCTGGGAGTCGGGCTTTTGGTTTTATCCAACTTCGGGCACTACGCCATCGAACACGTCTTTGGCCACCATAAGAATGTCGCCACCCCTTTGGATCCCGCATCGGCACGCAGGAATGAATGGATCTACACTTATCATCTGCGCTCTTTCTTCGGAGGCCTGGCAGGTTCTTTTGCTTTTGAGTTTCGTCGCCTGCGCAACAAAGGATGGGGGCACGTCCCCAGGCACCGGGTTTTCTGGTACCTGCTGCTGCAGACACTGGTGACTGTGGCCGTGTATGCGTTGTACGGAAAAATGGCCCTGATCTTCTGGATGGGACAAAGCCTTATGGGAATTCTGTTGTTGCAAACAGCCGACTATATCGAACATTACGGCTTACAGCGAGCCCTGCGGGACAACGGCATGTATGAAGGGCTCAAAGCTCATCATTCGTGGGACAGCTATCACCGCTGGACAAATTACAGCCTGATCAATCTGGGCTATCATTCCCACCATCATCTGAAGGCCACCTTGCCCTTCCCGGAGTTGCAACAACAACCCCAGGCTCCGCGACTGCCCTATGGATATTCCGCCATGGCTTTGCTGGCCTTTGTCCCGCCTGCATTTTTTAAAGTGATGAATCCACGCTTACCACAGAATCAGAAATAACACTGATCGCACCGGCCTGCAGATACTTCCGAACCTCGTCGGGATCATTCACG
The DNA here is from genome assembly GCF_055397015.1 of Bdellovibrio sp. HAGR004. Taxonomy (NCBI): domain Bacteria; kingdom Pseudomonadati; phylum Bdellovibrionota; class Bdellovibrionia; order Bdellovibrionales; family Pseudobdellovibrionaceae; genus Bdellovibrio; species Bdellovibrio sp. HAGR004. The sequence continues at coordinate 2,119,820 of NZ_AP029176.1, forward strand.
GTCCACAGGGCCACCGGGACCTGACGTTTTTTCCAGCGTGTGACTGCGTCCGGTTTTACATAGTTGTGATCCAGATGAAGAGCATGAACACCAATATAAGGGGCCAGCCACATCTGGCGCAGATAAATCTTGTTTTCCGGATCGTCTTCACCCGTGGCCAGCAGCGCCCGGGGCACTGTGGGCAGCAGACGTTTCATCCTCCACAAAGCAAGTGGGTTGAAACTGGAAAAAAGAACTCTCGACTCGCACCCGTGTTTGCGCACCAGCGCAGCCACCGCCTCTTCTAGCGAACCTTGCCAGACAGAGTTGGATTTCAGCTCGATATTGATAAAACGAGGCACTTGCGACGAGGTCAGCACCTCTTCCAGAGTGCAGACTTGCGCCCAGGCTTTCAGTTGTTCAACAGTTGAATCGGACACACGGTCTGTCCGCTGCTTTCCCAAGCGCCGCAGATCCGCATCGTGAAACACCACGGGGATTGCCTCGGCAGAAAGGCGCACATCGAGTTCAAACATTTCAAAACCCTGGGATTTGGCAGCTTCAAATGCAGACAAAGTATTTTCCTGCGCGCCGGCCTGCCAGTAACCACGATGAGCCTGCAACGACGAAGGTCGCAAAGCTGTCTCAGGCCAGGGCACAGCCTTCCACGTCCAATGACGATACAAAAGAAATCCCAGCAGAAAAAACGTCAGTATCAGTGCTGTCATTTTTCTTCCACAAACACGGGCTGTTCACGATTTCCCTGAATCTGCCAATGTCGACGAATCTTGCCTTCTTTGACCGTCACTGTCCCCTTCAACTCGGCGTTGTCATCCCAGGCCCCCTCGGTCATCAAACGGCCAGCCTTGCCGATATGCCCCTGAAACTGCTTCCATGTAAGATGTTTGAAGTTATCAGACTGCATGACACCACTGACAGACTGCAAAGACAGGTCGCCGGACTTCCACCAAGAATTCAACGTCACCTGTTTTAAAACCTGCGCTGTCGGCGACTGTGGCCCCACTTTCATGGATTGAATCTGCGTATTCAGAAGGACTTCGTTGCGGACCCAGTCGAAGTTGGCTTTGGTTTTTCCAAGACTGACGCCCTCCACATCCATCGAATGCAGGCGCACAAGTCCTTTCAGGGCCTGAATCTTTCCATCTTTCAGGCGCAAGTCCCCGTCCATACTCAGAAGACCAATACTTCCCCCGTGAGTCATCAACTTCTGCACCGGTGGTGCCAACGACAACTCATCAATATGGGACTTCACTTCAAGCTCTTTAAAATCCCGATCCGCACGGAAGCGAACATCACCGACAAAGACACCGCCTCTTGGTTCCACGCGTTTGATCTGGAAAGTCCATAGATCCTTTTCCAAAGTCACGTCACCTGTCATGGTCTCGATCACCTGCAGTTCACGCTGACCCTTGTTGGAAAAGACAAACTCCAGACCCGTATGTTCACCCGTCATGCGCATTTTCTGGTCCGACACGATTTCAGCCCGACCGGCAAAAGTCCCAAGACTTCCCAGAATGCCCGTTTCTTTCGGACGATTCAGCAACACCAGAAGTTTTTCAACATCCAGCTTCTTAATATCAATGCGGATGGGATCGTACTGCAAAGGCTCCAGCGAGGAGATGTTGATGCGCTCGACGTACATCTCTCCGAGGTCGCCCTCCATTTTCAGATCCCGGACCTCCAGTGGAGATGTGCGGATTTGATCCAGGGGCGCGGAGAATCGCGCCTTCGTGGAAAGCCACACCTGGCGACCATTAAGATCCTTGGAGGCCAGATCATACTTCTGCAGAATTGCCAGAATCTGACTCAGGGGAATATGCTTCAGATCTGTTTCCATCGCCAGTAACTGATCCCCCAGGTTGTAATTGGCGATCACACTGTAATGCCCCTCGCGCCAGTTGCCGAAGAAATGCGCCTGCACCGCCGCTTCCGGGGACTCTTTGTACTGCAGATACAAGTTTGCGTGGGAAAGATAATCCCCGACCTGACGATCCTTCAAAAGATGACTTTTTGCGGTCACTTCGATGACCTTCGGCTCAAAGGACTTCACCTTCACAGCAAAATTCATCAGCTCCGTGGAGTACTGGGGATGTTTTTCCGAAGAAATACGCAAGGTGCGAATGAAAACACCACGAATGTCATTGCGATATTTTTTACTTTGTTCGGACGGCGACAGTGTCACCGCCGGGCGCGGAGCCGGAGCCAGCTTCAGCTTTTCTGATTCCTCAGGAGAACAAGCTGTGGGATCTGAGCGCAGGGTCAGTGCCATGGTATTGGCCTCCACTGTGCGCACCGGCGCTTCACCCCGAAGCAGACTCACCAGTGAAAGTGGCAAACGAAGTTCGTCAACTTCCATCACCGGGGAACCCCAGCAGGCTTCAGTGGCTTCCATTTTCACATTGGAGATAATCACGGCAAAACGCGGAAGGATGCCGTTACTTAAACTCAAGGAAGCCGAGGAAAAACTGACTTTGACGTCTTTGTGAATGTGGCTGGCCGCTTTTTCAATGCGAGCGGCAATCCGCGACGGAGACAACAGGGACTTGGCCGTGTAACCCAGAAAAAAAGCCAGGATCAAACCAGTCAGTAGAATGGTCATTCCCGGCTGTTCAGCAATAAGATGTCGATCGGATAAACGTCTGCGCGAGTCCATGTCTCATTCTCACAGAGAAGGACATGGACCGACAAGAGATTACTTGTATTCGAAGGAGATGATTTCGAATTCTTTATCGCCCTTCGGGCTTTGCACGGTCACAGTGTCACCGTCTTTTTTGCCGATCAAAGCACGCGCCAAAGGAGACAAGATGGAGATCATGCCCTTTTTAACATCCGCTTCGTCAACACCCACGATCTGGTAAGAGAACTCTTCCTCAGTTTCGGTATCAACGATCGTCACAAAAGCCCCAAAGACAATGCGATCTGCCTTGATGGCGGAAGTGTCGATCACGTCAGCGCCGGCCAGTTTGCCTTGAATTTCAGCAATACGACCTTCAATCATCGCCTGGCGTTCTTTTGCAGACTCGTATTCTGCGTTCTCAGAAATATCCCCTTGAGCACGAGCTTCTTCGATAGCCAAGATCACAGAGGGTCTTTCTTCCAACAACAGCTTCTTAAGCTCAGCATCTAGCAAAGCTTTTCCGCGGATAGTCATAGGAAGTTTATCAGGTGTACCATTAGCCATTTCAGCTCCAGTGTTAGAAGGACACATGTTGTACCGGATTCTTGGGCTCTTTTCAATGTATCTATGACGCTTAGCAGTGCTGCGGCTTCTCGGATACCCTTTTCGGATGCGGGGCATTACAATTAGTCTATGGGCGCCAAGAAAAAAACCGAAATCATCTGCCGATGCAACAATGTCAGCCGCGAGACCATTGAGCAGGCCATCCGTAATGGCGCTACGACTCTGAATGATATTTTTGATACCACTTCGGCTGGGGTGGGTCCCTGTGGCGGATCCTGTCGCAGAAAGCTGGGGCCCCTCCTGGAACACTTCCTAAAGACCGGCACCTTCCCCGAAAAAATCGTCGAGGATCTGACAGGCAAAGCGCCCCCGCCCAAGAAAGACGAATAAGTTTTAAGCTGTTTTTTTTCCCAGACGGAAATCGATGATCTTTTGCACTTCCGGACGGCACGTTCCGCAATTAGTGCTGGCATTGGTCTGACGACTGACCACTTCGGTGGTGTGAGCCCCGGCGATGACGGCCTGGTCCACCGTGTGCGCCGCCACAGATCGACAGTGACACAATTCCGCGTCCTGATACGGAAACACCCATTCTCCACGCAGTTTCAAGATCATTTCCCGCAATAGCAGACTGGAGTGGTCCCGCCCTTCAGGCAACGGCCACTTTTTAAGATCCGCACCAAAGTGCTTTCTCATTGTCTGCATCATATCCATAAACTGCGAGCAACCCATGATTGAAACCTTCTCCACGGCACCGGGAGCCTGGGGGTCTTCCCCCTGACATTCCACTTCGATAAAATCCCGTCCGTCCAACTCAACTTTGATCTTCATATAAACACATATGATATAGTATTGGACCCGGCCCCCCAAGACCAGTTATGCAGGTACACAAGTACACACCTTGGTCTTGTCGCCAACGCCCGAAACTGAGACACTACCCTGAAGACAAAGGAACTCCCCCATGCACAACACACGAGTCGAGCTACTTCCCATTTTTGACGACAACTACATTTTTGTGCTCATCAATGAAGACCTGCAGTCGGCTGTCGTGGTGGATCCCGGCGAAAGCGCCGCAGCAGAGGATTTCTTATTAAAACACGACCTGACTCTGGCAGGTATACTTCTGACTCATCATCACACTGACCATATCGGTGGCGTGCATGCTCTGAAAACACGCTTCCCCTGCCCTGTCTATGCACCGGTGAAAAACAAAACCCAGATTCCCTTTGCCGATCATTATTTGCGGGAAGGCGATATCGTCACCCTGCCACCGTTTTCCTTCCAGGTCCTGGAGCTTCCCGGCCACACACTGGGGCACATTGCTTACTGGAACTCAGAACACAAGTGGTTGTTTTCAGGTGATGTGATTTTCGGTCTGGGCTGCGGTCGACTTTTTGAGGGAAGTTACGAAGAAGCCTATCACAGCCTGCAAAGAATCAAGGCCCTTCCGCCCGAGAGCCTGATTTACTGCTCCCATGAATACACGCAAAGCAATCTGCAGTTCTGCCGAAGTCTCTCTGCAGATAACAACAGCCCGTTATCAGGAAAGGCAATGACCCTGGAAGCCTACGCCACAGAGCTGCACAACAAACGCAGCCACCAGCTTCCCAGCGTGCCCCTGAAGCTTGGCATCGAAGTCACAGCCAATCCTTTTCTGCTGGCCCGGGACGTGGCGCAGTTCCGTTACTTAAGGGAGCTGCGCAATCGATACTAAGGAACTAAAGGTGATCGTTAAGCCCCTCTGAGGCAATGAACTTGCGACGGAAGGAGAAGATATTCTCCACATCCTTACGCACAAAGCGACTGGCCATCAGCCAGCCAAGGTATCCCATCGGCAAACGGTAGCGCACCCGATCCACCATCAGAGTTCCCCCACAGAAGGGACGGAACTCGTGCGTATGATGCCAAAGCCGATAGGGGCCTTTGAGCTGATTGTCCACGAACTTAAACGGCGGTTGCCATTCATCTATCTCGGTCTTCCATTTGGCTGGCACACCATGAATTTTCAGACGATAATCGATATGTGTCCCCTGGCCAATTTCCGGGGTCGACATTCCTTCAATTTCAAAATTCAATGTCGGTGGAGTGATCTTTTCCAGATTGTGTGCCTCTTTGAAAAACGGGAAAAGTTTTTCCGGAAGCAGGGGCACAAACTGCTCGGCCACAAAGACCTCCTCGCCTTGCTTGAACGGGGCGCATATTTCCCCCAAAGCCTCGGCAAGATTGTCGTACTGAAACTTATAGCCCCACTCCCGAGCCTTGTCGGCACATCCTCGGCTGGAAGACACCAGCACCTGCGCCATCTCGCCAAAAAGAAGATTCAGTGCGAACATCGGGACCGCCGGCCCCAGACGAGCCCCCACCGCGTGCGCCAGCGCCTGGGAAAAATCACGATTGGTCACTGGGAACGGAGCCACACCATTCATCGGTCCGTGCGCCTGAGGGTTTTCCAAAGCCAGCAAGAACAGTCCCACAATGTCCTTGATGTGAATCCAACTCATCCACTGCTCGCCCGAGCCCAGAACGCCGCCCACCCCGCTACGGAAGGGGAAAAGCATCTGATCCAGAGCCCCACCCTGACGCGCTAAAACCACTCCGGTACGAATGAAGACCGTGCGACCAGGAGCCCGGGCAGCAGCAGCCTCCCACTCTTTGCAAAGCTTGGCCAGGAAATCCTGACCAACCACTCCGTCCTCGGTCAGCACTTCAGATCCACTGTCACCATAAAAACCAATCGCTGATCCCGAAACAAACACCTTCAGTGTCTTCGGCAAAGACTGCACCAGATTTTTCGTGGCAGTGACCCGTGACTCATAGATCTTTTTCTTTTTTTCCTCTGTCCAGCGACTGCCGGCGATGGATTCACCCATCAGATTAATCACGGCCTCCATCTGCTCCAGACGGGCATCCTGCAAAGGTGCGTGACTCAAATCCCCCTCAAGGACCTGACAGGGAAAAGGCAAAAGCTCTTTGGCTTTTTGCGCACTTCGACTGACGACAAAAAGATCATGTCCTTTTTCAGCCAGAATCTTTCCCAGCTCTCGACCAATAAGTCCGGTGGCTCCAGTGATAAGAATGCGCATAACTTCCCCTATTTTTTCAATACTTGAGTAAAAGCCTGCAGGCAGCGCCCGCGGGCTTCGTTGTGATCCACCATCGGTTCAGGATACCGGACTGTTCCCCATTCAGGAACCCACTTCTTCACATACTCGCCTTTTGGATCAAACTTGTCCAGTTGGGCGGAAGGATTGAAGATTCGGAAGTAAGGAGCTGCATCACAGCCCGAACCCGCCGCCCACTGCCAGTTACCATTGTTGGCAGCCAGATCATAATCCAATAGTTTTTTGGCAAAGTATCTTTCGCCTTCGCGCCAGTGAATCAGCAGATGTTTGCACAGAAAACTTGCCACCACCATCCGCACCCGGTTGTGCATGTAACCCGTGGCATTGAGTTCTCGCATACCCGCATCCACCAGAGGATAACCGGTTTGACCGTCACACCAGCGCTGGAAATCCTTGGGGGCCCGGCGCCAGGCAATCTTGTCATACTCCGGACGGAAGCTGTGTGTTTCCACCTGGGGATAGTGCCACAGGATCTGCATAAAGAAATCACGCCAGATCAGCTCACTCAACCAGACGTCTGAATGCTTTTGTCCTTCGCGCGCTAGCTCACGCACGCTGACGGTTCCAAAACGCAAATGTAATCCCAGGTGCGAGGTTCCCTTGCTGTTGGCCGGAAAGTCCCTTTCCTTGGCATATGCTTTCAGCATTTTTGTCGAAAGCTCCAACGGCGGGAATTCAATCTTGGTTCTGACAAAGCCCAGCTCCTGCAACGAAACCATCGATTCCGCAGCGCGAACCTTCAAGAAGCTGCTTTCGTAAAGCTCGTTTGGATAAGACTTCAAATAAAAGCCATCCAGCGTCTTAAGGACTTTGTTTTTATAAGGAGTGTACACCGTGTAGGGCTTCCCGCTGTCGGTCAGAATCTCGTCCTTTTCAAACAGGGTCTGATCTTTGAATGTTTTAAATTCAATCTTTTGCTCTCGCGCCCAGGCTGCGACCTTCTCATCGCGCTTGCGCGCGGCAGGTTCATAGTCGTGATTGGCGTAGATGGCCTTGATCGAGTGCTCTGCGGCTAACGCCCGCAACACCTCTAATGGACTGCCATGGCGCACTAGCAAATCCGAAGTTTTTTTCTGCAGCTGCATCTTAAGATCTGACACGGTGTCATAAATGAAAGTCACACGCGGGTCCGCGGTATCGTCGAGCTTACTGAGGATCTCGGTGTCAAAGATAAACAGAGGCAATACGTCCTGCTGTTCTTTCAGGGCATGATAAAGACCCGCATTGTCATCAAGACGAAGATCCCGGCGAAACCAAAACAATGTGATTTTTGACATAGGAATAAAAGTTTAACATTCCAGCGACTTAAGGTAAATTGACATCCTATGGACGACAAAAAGTCTGCCAAAAAACAAAATAAGCAGATCGAACGGATTAAGTCGTCTGTTTTCTCTCGCAGCCTCTCCTTGGCGAAACTCACGCTTCAGGCCGGAGCCTCTATTGCTCAGCACGGTGTGACCACCGCTCTGAAAAGTAAAGAAAGTAAAGAAGACAACTGGAAGCAGCTACTGCAGAATCAAGCCCTGAATATCAGTTCCGAACTGGGTGAACTCAAAGGCAGCCTGATGAAGGCCGGCCAGATGCTATCCATGTATGGTGAGCATTTTCTGCCACCGGAAGCCAATCAGCTTTTAAAGTCTCTGCAACATGACTCCCCGCCTCTTTCCTGGGAGGCCATTGAACCCAGCCTGAATAAACATCTTCCCCCGGAAAAACGAGACCTTTTAGAGATTGAAAAAGAAGCCTTGGCTTCCGCCTCCATGGGACAGGTCCACCGGGCTCGTATCAAGGCCACGGGTGAAAGTATTGTTCTGAAAATACAGTACCCCAATGTGGACCGGGCCATCGACAGTGACCTGCGCGCCATACGCACACTGCTGGGCACCCTGAAGCTGCTCCCTAAAGACTTCAACATGGATCCGATCTTTGCTGAAGTTCGTGAAATGCTGATCCAAGAAACAGACTATGAGCTGGAAGCCCAGCTGACCGAGCAGTTCTATGAACGCCTGGCCGGTGATTCCCGCTATGTCGTCCCCCGGGTTTTACGTGAATTTTCAGGTCCCAAGATTCTGGCCACTTCCTTTGAACGCGGACTGCGCGCCGACGACACCTTGATTCAAAGCCTGCCACAAGAGCGCCGCAACCGACTGGCATTGAACTTTTTGGATCTCTACTTCAAGGAGGTTTTTGACTGGGGCGTGGTGCAGACAGACCCTCATGCCGGAAACTATCGCATCCGCATTGACCCCCAAGGCCGGGACCAATTGGTTCTTTTTGATTTCGGGGCGACCCGAGCCTATGACCTGGATTTTCTGACTCCTTACCGTCGTATGGTCAAAGGGTCTTTGTTAAACGAAAGAGATCTTTTCCTGCAAGCCGCCCGCGATCTGCGCTTTATTCGCGACAATGATGACCCCGAGCTCAAAAGGCTTTTTGAGGAATTCTGCTTTGAAACTGTCGAGCCCTTTATTGAATATTCGGACCCTCGCAACAGTGAGGGACAGATTGATGTGGATGGCACTTACGACTGGAAGAACACCACTTTGCCGCAAAGACTTTCCAAAAAAGTCTTTCAAATCATCCGGGGTTTCCATTTCCGCTCACCTCCACGCGAAATTATTTTTCTGGATCGTAAAACCGGCGGAGTTTTCATCTTTCTGGCAGTCTTACGAGCTAAGATTCGCGGCCGCGACCTGTTGTTAAAATATATTGAAAGGATACCTTAACTTTATGACAGCGCTCTTTCTGGCCTTTTTCCTGTTTGCGGCGGGCAGCCCGGCTCTGGCGAAAAACTCTGTTCCTGAAATTGAATTTAAGAAACTTCCAACGGTCAAACTCAACTCCCACGATATCTCGAGTTTGAAGGACCTTCACGGCAAGGTTGTACTTGTGGACTTCTGGGCCTCATGGTGCAGTCCCTGTAAGGAAGCACTTCCCCACTACAGCAAGCTTTATGAAAAGTACAAAAGCAAAGGGCTGGTGGTTATTGGCATCAATGAAGATGATGACATCGCCGAGAGGGATGCTTTTTTAAAAGCCATGCCGGTTCCATTTCCACTTTTCTTTGACCAGGACAAATCGGCCGTTGCCGACTTTCAGGTAAAGGCCCTGCCCACGCTGTATGTCTTCAACAAAAAACTAAAGCCTGTGGCCATGCATCGGGGGTTTGATGCCAAGGACACACAGGCTTTGGAAAAACAGATTCAGGAACTTCTGAAATAAGTTTTACTTCTGACTCAGACGGGTTTCCACCGGCGCCAGCCAGATATCGACAATTTTACCTTTTTTGACTTTACCTTTTTCCTTAAACCAGAAGTCCGCAGTTTCGCGCGCTTCTGCATGAGGCCCCAAAGGAGTCACAATGTTTTCCTGGTATTTCAAAGAGACTTTAACAATGCGTTTATGAAGTTTTTCAACTTCTTCCTTCTGGGAAATACCATCACCATTTTTATCATTCCAAATCACCAGCTTCTTGAAGTCCTTGTCGCGATGATCAATCACACCATCTTTATTGGTGTCCATCTTCTTCAGAACTTCAAAACCGTTTTCAGCGCTGGCATTGTCACCAAACAGCTCGTCTTTTTTATCAATCATGCCGGACTTGTCCCGATCCAAAGCCACGAACCAGCCTGGGGAACCTGCATCCGGCCAATGGGTCTTGCCAAAGGGATTCAGCGGGAAATCGCTGGTGTTTTTAAACTCTGGACGACCGTCATCGAAGAATACCATCAGCGGCGACCAGTAACCGCCACAGAAACCGGTTTCCCCGGGGAAGGCCACGTTGATTTCAACATTGGATTTATCTGAGGAAACAGAGATACCCCCGAAAGATGCGGAGACCGCACCGGATTTACCCATATAATCACCACAAGGATAAGTCGGGATATATGAGGAGTATCCATAGCCACCATAGACGGCACCACCGTTACAGTTTTGCACCGTCTGCGAGAAACTATAGCTCTTCAGATAGATATCTCCATTGGCAGGAATAGTGACATTCCCGGCAGCATCCACCGTCACACCCGTTGGAATCGGTGTATTCAGAATGACAGAGTTTCCGAAGATGGCCGCCTTACCTCCGTTGGGAATAGAAACGTTGGAAGAGTCAATCTCTTGAATCTTGCCAGCCATCGCCATGCCTTCAGGTCGCACCACCAGAGCGGGGTACTTCACAGAGATTGGATAGTCCTTGCCCCCGATGGAGACAACCAGGCTTGCATTCACAATAGCACTGACAGCCAAAGGATTCCCCACCCCGCGCAGATTTGTGGCAAAGCAGGAATTATTGATCTTGATAACAGTGGAGGTTTTACCGGAACGCGTGACCATTCCAGACGCCGGGGCGGATGTCACCGAATCCCCCGAACTGACACTGTTTACTGCCATAGGGAAGTCTTTGTCAGCGGCCTGCACTGAGAAACTCAATGCAGAAAGCGCCACAATCCCCCAAATTTTTACGTACCTCATATTTCCCCCTTACACCCCGGAATTACAGACCTGCCGTCTGCTGTCCCGTGGTGGATTTCTTCTGTGACTTAATAATTTTGAAATAAATCATGCGCTTTAAAACGGAATCTCTTTTCAGCTGCAAGGATTCAATTTTATCCGCCAGCAACATCGGCGCGGACCATCGCCCGCTTTCGTAAGTTTGCTTGAAAAGTTTTGCCGGTGTCCCTTCAAGGGATTCATCCTTTTCCGGTTCCACGTAATAGCGGACCATGCGCACCGGACGCAGACGAACAATCGCCTGCCCCCCGCCAATGGATGGAGCCCGTCGCAGGAACGTATCCACGCTGTCCATCAAAACATTGGACTGGGGATTGCGCATATCAATCATTTCACGAATGGTGGCATCATTCACCACCGCATCATTTTTAATCATACCGACAAAGACCGGACTGCGCGGCGCCACCTTCATGTTCACATTCCCGGCAGTATCCACCGGGCGCAAACGGGCTGGTGTGTCCAGCATCAACATGCGACCATTGGTCCAGAAATCAGGATTTGATGCCTTGTAAAGATTCGACACCCAGTGATTTCTATTAAGACCCTGGAATTGCAAAGTGGCTGCGGTGTTAAAATCATCCGGCGCTTTTCCCACTTCATAAGCCGCCACAGGATCATAGTTGGCCAGCGGTCCGGCTTTAACATCCTGAACCAGGATCACCATCTCCTTGCGGGTGCTTCCCTTACCCAGGCCCAACTGAATACTGCGATCCAGGCGTCCGGGAACGCTGTTGGCTGGAAGATCCGGATAGTAGTCAAAGAATAAAAGCTTGTTGTCATCTCTTAAGGTCAGATTGTTATAAGACGGGTCAATGCCGTTGAAGTCCATGAACAGAATCCGCTCCGCCAAATTGGTGTCAATGGACTCTTCCAGTTGGTTTTTCAACTTCAATTGGTCTTTGGTCACAAACAACTGCGTGGTGACCATGATGGTCGTCAGCATGGCGACCAGACCAATCCCAATCATCATTTCGACTGCGGTAAAACCGCGATTGTTAAACTTCATCATTTTGCACTCACCACAAAAATATAATCACGGAAAGCTTCGTTCTTTTCCTTCCATGAAGTATGAGTCATGCGTAAAGTCACTTTATACAATCCACGATAGTTCTCATAAGGCTGAATGGTGAAACCGTACCGACCGGCGCAGGTTTCACATTCTTCTTTTGGTACAGAGATTCCGTTGTCCCAGGCCATTGGCAATGTATCCGGTGCCAGAGCAGAAGAGGCCCCTTCCTTGTAGTCGAAGTTGACCTGGTAGTTTTCAACCCCGGACTTGATGTTTTCTGCAATGTCATTGATCTGTTTATCCGTGGAGGACAGTTCCACTGTGCTGCGTGTAGTATTACGCAACGACACCATACCACCCGTGAAGGCAAAACCGACGATGACAATCAGACCGAAACCCACCAGGGCTTCCACCAAGGTCTGACCTTGATTGTTCTGAATCATTCCAGTCATTTTTCTCATAGACCAGCCTCCCGAGACTGTTCAACCACGAAGAAACGCACCAAACGACGCTTACAGGTTGTATTGGATGCCCCTGCCATCAAACCACAATCCGGGTCCACAGAAGTCCACTGGAATGGATCGGCTTTGGCCCGCAGGCTGATGGTGTTACAACCACGGCGATCCGCAACCTCTTGCACGGATGGGATTGGATGCCAGATGGGCTCTCCACTATCGTCGTTGCAATTTTTGCCCGAGAACGACTTCAGGATGTTCGCCGCGCGAAGCTCCTTGGTCGCCTGAGGGTGATAGATTGCGCTCCAAGTGATACCGGCTTTCAGGGCTGTCGGATGAATCTTCATATTTCCGACGATAAATGTTCCGATAATTCGCAGCGGCGTGTTTCGTGCCTCGATCAGCAATTCATCACAGGTATAGAAGCCTGTCACGAAGCTGGAATTGGCTTTGATTGTACACTTCCCCACAATCGAGCGCACATTAAAGACCGCATTGCTTCTATTGGCATTATCAAAAACAATCTCATTCAGAATTGGGTCAGAGCCCAATTTCGAGGAAGGCAAGCCGGCAAAGTTCCAGGAACTGCGAGTTCCCGGCGCAAAGCTGACATCCCAGCCCGCACTACCGAAGGACTGCGAAGGCTTGGAGTTACGGGCCGCTTCACACTGAGCATCCAGAGTGTCAAAATCCACGGAGCTTTCTTTGAAATCAACCAACGCCGAAGAGTTCGCAGATTCTGAGACTCTGTAAGGAGCTTCAATCTGAGTGCGGCTGGAGGCCACTTTGAAGTTCAGATAGCGCACCAGATCCTTGTTGCCTCCGTCATTGGTGACAGGCTTACTGTTATAGAAGGTGTTGTCATAAGCCTGGAAGCGCAATACTGGATCCACATAGTTCCCGTTGGCATCAATCAGACTTTTCACGTTCGAGAACTTAACATTGATATTCAAACGGTCCGTCTGCAAACGCCCTGTCATACTGTAAACCGGATCCACGTCAACCACCACCACCGGTGGGTTGGCCACCCGGGTCTCATAGGCGTTCTTCTCGGAACGGGCTTTATCATAGTTATAAGAAGCCGTGTCGATCTTTGCCTTCTGACCAGGCAGTGTCGTGTTGTTATAAGTGCTGATGATTTTCTTCAGCTCTTTGATCTCTTTCTCAAGACTTTCGATTTTATCCGGATCCTGGTATTTGCCGGATGTACTGGTCGAAGTGCTTCCGCTGTCCGCCGTTGTTTCCGTTGAAACTGTTTTTTCCACGGTCGTGGTCGTGCCGGAAGTTTCCGTTGTGCCGGAAGTTTCTGTTGTGCTGGCTGGAGCTTTGGTAGGCTTAACCGGCTTGCTTTCTTCCGCGGCCAGCGCTGTTTCAGCTGTCTTTAAATCCGCACGATAACCATCCAGCTCCGACTCATAGGTATCATAGGTTTTCAAGGCCTGGTCGTAGATCTTTTTCGTGTCATTCACTGCGGTGATAAACTTATTATAGTACTCCTGAGATCCCACCGGAGCCTTCATCGTCAGCTTCCCGTCACGATCCAGCTGTCCTTCCACAGCCCGGGTTCCCAGAATCAAAGATACTTTGACCACACCGTCAGCCTGTTTTGCGTCAGCTTTGGCTGTACCATTACCCCAGTTGAAATACTCGATCGTGGAAGCATTATCCTGAGGAACAAACTTATTCCCCTGAGACAAAGCCAAACGATAGTCAAAGTCATTGGTCCACTGCGAGGTCAGACGACCCGTCAGCTCTGATTCGTAAAGCATATTTTTGGAAGCAAGCTGATTCCCACGATCGATACACTGTCGCATTAAATTTGGATCCGGAGGGGTACCACTCATCAACTTGGCAAAGTAGGAAAGCCCCAAATCCAGCCCCCCGTCGTTTTCAATCCCCTTCAGGAAACCTCCGAACGTGCGGGCATCAGACCAGTAGCGGTCCAAAGACCCACCGGCAGAGCGTGGCGAATACATTTTGTTGTTGGAATAAATCCAGCCATTCCCCAAATAAACGCGGTCCGCGAAGGTCACAGGACTGTAGCGAATGGAGTCCGGTGAAGCCTTTTCAGAGGCGTCGTCCACGGGCAAATGAATATTGCGATTCACAAAGACCGGACTTTGGAAGACCAATCCCTGACTGCCCGACAGCTCACCACGATTGCTGAACATATGAAGAGCCACATCCCCACGCGGTACGCTATAATCCCAGGACTTGTCCAGATGAAGATCGTTAGGCACCAGGAGCGCAAAAGATCCCACTTCGCGTGGATAGATGACAATAGAAGACGACAACACCAACGGTGTTGACCCCAGACGAATCGGCTCGGACGCCTTAGCTCCGGTTTTCAAGGCCACCGTGATGCGCATGTAAACTTCGCGCCCAGAACGTGGAAGATAGGGACTGTCATCCCGTTTTAAGGTTACGGCAACACCATCGACCTTCACGGTGCCACCATCCTCCGTCTTAACATCCTTTAAGGCATTCAAAACCGGAAACAGCGGGTGACTTGCGGTCACCGCACTGGCTTGAACATAGCGATTGATTTGCGCCAGACGGATATTATTTTTATCCACAGGACCGACGTTGGTTCCATTGGCAATCAGCTGACGAATGAAGTTTTCCTGCTCAACCGACATGATCAGACGCTCGACACTGCCCTGATGCGCCAGATTGCATTGATCTGACGGACTGTTTAAAAGAAGATTGTCATCCGTGAAGCAGTACTTCTGCCTGACACCAAAGATCACATAATCCAAAGTACTGTTCATGGCAAAACGAAGTTTTACCATGTTGTTGGTCTTCACAACCTGCTGCTTCTGACCAATGACGTAGTTAGTAAGGAAGTAAAACGACGTACTCATCACTGCCGTTGCTGCAAGAATCTGCAGAAGGACGTTACCCCTCTTATTACGTACCGATTTTACCATAAATGATTCCTTATTTTTTCCTAAGCTACTTATCGGCAATTACCCGGGATTCTTTAGTTGTCCGGCATTCCATAATTGATTTGAAATGTTCACTGTGCAGAGATGAAACACTTTAGGCAGGCACCCAGAACGTGTTCGATCTGAGTGTTCCATTTTTGGAAATAAAAAATCACGCCCTGAAGAAGCGGCGTGATTCACTATGAGACAGTTTTACGGAAAAGCTCTCTCGAGATCTCAATGATGCTCCGGATCCACGCACGGGGCTCCGGCAAGTTCTGTTTCGATGGTGGCTTCAACGATACCAAATTCCTTCACCATTTTTTTGATTTGATTCTTAATTTTTTCTATTTCAACCAGCCCCACATCACCCGACAAAACAACGTGACCGGTGAATACGTGGCGTTCTCCATCCAGAGACCACAAATGTCCGTGATGCACCCCTTCGACCTTTTCCACCTTCAGGATCGCAGCTTCGACATCCTCCACCTTGATCTGACTGGGGGATGCCATCAGAAACACCTTCATCGCTTCGCGAAGGTTGCGAACAACGTTATACAGAATCCAGCAAGCCAGAGCGATCGCCATCCCCGCATCCAATTGGGGCACATCAAAGAACTTCATCACAACCGCCCCGATCAAAACCATGATCCATCCCAGGACATCCTCTATCATATGCCACATCAGCATCTTCTCATTCAAAGACGTCCCCTTGGACACGCGGTAGGCAGCATAACCATTAACACCCACCCCTAACAGGGCTAGCAAAATCATCCCGTCAGCGTGCGGCTGCTCAGGGGCGAAAAGACGTGGCACCGCCTCGATCAAAATATAAATCGAACCCACGACAAGGATCATTCCTGTGAGCACCGCCCCCAAGGTGGAAAAACGGCGATAGCCATACGAGAACTGCCCATCGCTTTGTTTGTGAGAGACCTTCTCAAGAATGATCGCCAACAACATCGCCAGCGCGTCGCCGAAGTCATGAAGGGCATCACTTAAAATAGCCACACTGTTTGTCCAAAGGCCACCGACAAGCTCTATCAACGCAAAGCTTAAGTTTAAGACCAGTGCAAAGCTCATTCTGCCAACGGCCGCTCCGTGGGAATGATGATGGTGATGTCCATGACTGTGGGAGTGATGATGATGGGCGCTTTTAGATTCTGACATAGCTCATTTAACGCTTTCCAGGACGCTGAAGTCAATGCCGCCCCTGTATAGATTTGACCGATCCCGGGCCTCATGATAGTTCCAAAAGCCTATGACACGCTCTCAATACAAGAAATTTGCATTTAGCCTTCTTATTTACACAATACTCGTGATTCTATGGGGAGCATGGGTGCGCATTTCCCACTCAGGTGATGGTTGTGGTGACACCTGGCCCTTGTGCCATGGGCGCCTGATCCCCGAGGCTGAGCGTGGAAAGACCTGGGTTGAATACGGACATCGCCTGATGTCTGGTGTCTATGGTCTGGTGGTGATTTACTTCTGGTGGGTGGCCCGCAAGCTCTATCAGCCCGGTCACTTTGCACGCAAAGCGGCGGTGGCAACCCTGATCTTCACAATCACGGAAGCTTTGTTGGGTGCCAAGCTGGTGCTTTTCAAACTGGTCACCACCAACGACACTCCTTATCGCGCCTTTGTGATGGCCCTGCACCAGGTGAATTCCTTCATGTTGACCGGAGCCGTTGCGCTGGTTGCCGTCGCGGCCCTTTCGTCAACCGAAGTTCATAAATCCTCGTCACCCAAACAAGTCTATCGTTTCTTCCCGTGGATTATTGTGGCTATCGGAATCACTGGCGCCTGGGCTTCTTTGTCCAACTCTCTTTTCCCCACAGACAATCTGTGGGAGGGATTCATGGCGGATTTCTCCAGCGAGTCCCACTTCCTGATTCGCATCCGTGGCCTGCATCCACTGTTCGCGCTTTTGGGCGGTGGCGGCCTGGCACTTTACTTCTGGCTGAAAGCACAAACTGCGGAACTGGCCGAGATTCAAAAACGCTCGCTGCAGATGAGTGTCCTTTTAATTTTCGGAATTATTTTCGGTATTGCCACATTGTTGCTGCACGCCCCGGTCTGGATGAAGATCGTTCACTTAGCGCTGGCTCACAGCATTTGGGTCGTGATGCTCCAATGGGTCTACTTAATCAGGACAAAGAACCAAAACTAAAGGTTGTTCAAAAAACAACGCAGTCGATTGGGCCTTTTTCAACCGCCTCTATGTCGTGAGCTCGTTGGATTCCATCAGTCGATGCAGGAAGTGAATCTTTTCATTCAGGTCGTCGTACTCTAAAACCATCTGCTGCAAATCGTAGTCGCGCACTAGGTAAGAGGCAAAACTTCCCACGATCTCTTCGGGATGAGTCAGGTTGCGCATGAAAAGGTCTCTTTGTGCGGGGTCGGGTATATGGGTTTGAATCCAGCGGGTCAGAATTTTATGCAGGGAATTTAATTCCAGACGAAGACTTGGTTCCAGCACGGTCTTTTCAGGGATGATCTGCCCTTCACACACCATGTAAGGCGTTCCTCGATCCAAGACCTTGCCAAGCCGTAACTTGCCTTGCCCCTGAATAAAGACCAAAAGGGTTCCGTTCAATCGCTCTTCAACGATCTGAACATAGCCATAACCGGCCACCTCGCGCACAAAAGGAACCTTGTCGCCCGGCTTGACCGGCACAACCTTGGAGGGGTCTTCAATAAACCCCACAGCCACCGGAGTCTGGGTCGCAACCGCTTCCTTGATCATGGAAAGGTAGCGAGGCTCGAAAATATTCAAGGGCTTCGTGGTTCGTGGGAATAATGTCACGTTGACCAGTGGAAAAAGAAATACTTCCATGTGAACAAGACTCCTCGGCTTGATAATCTATTATAAGGACTGTAGGCTGTAATTGCTATGGAAAAGGTGGATGTGACAAATCGAAATGTGGTCTTTTTTGATGGTGTCTGCCATCTTTGTAACGGTTTTGTCGATGCTGTGATCAGCCGCGACCAAAAGCACACTTTCCTATTTGCCCCGCTTCAGGGAACCACTGCGGAATCAGTTCTGTCCCCTGAGGATCGCTCTAAACTTGATACGGTGATCTACTTTGAGGCAGGCAAATTTCACTACCGTTCCGCCGCGATTCTGAAAATCCTCACCAACTTGGGTGGAATCTACAAACTGTTCGCTTTAGCTTGGGTGATCCCTGGACCTTTGCGCGACTTCCTGTACAAAATTATCGCAAAAAATCGCTATGCCTGGTTTGGAGAGCGCGAGTTCTGTCGACTGCCCACCCCAGCGGAACGATCTTATCTTCTGCCCTAAAGAAGGCCCCGAAGCCTGGCGACAAAGGGCCTGTCCGCCGCCGATAGTTCCTCGATCTGCACTTCATCCAGTGTCTGCCACTTAAAGGCATCATGCTCTGTCAGACGCAGCTCTTCATCCCCACGCACCAAAGCCCGATAAACACGCAGACGAATCAGTTTGGTCGGATAAGCGTAGTCTTCTTCCCCGACAAGTTCCTTCACGCGAATAGAAAGGGATAGTTCCTCTTGAACCTCCCGAATCAAGGCCTGCTCCGGAGACTCCGATGGCTCGACCTTGCCCCCGGGGAACTCCCAAAAACCGGCTCCGGACTGCTCGGGTCCTCGGCGCACCACCAAGATACGTCCGCTGGGATCACCATCTCGCTGAATCACTGCCGCCACCACAAGGACGGGCTCCTGCTTCCTGGTCATGAGTATTCCTTTTGTAGGACTTAAGTATATAGCTGTATTTTGAGTTTTTTAAAGAATTGTTTTAATCTAAGAAGGTTCACGCACAGTATTGGGGCTTCCTAATTCCTGACAGTGTTGTTAGAGTAAGAGCTTTTGGGGCCCCACAGCTCACACGACTTACGGAAATACGCAGCATGATCGATTCGGGCAATTCATATTTTATACTTCTTATCAGCGGGGTTGCCCTGTTCCTTTACGGAATGAGCTTAGCCTCCTCCTCTTTAGAAAAAATCATGGCCGGGAAAATCACCGGCCTTTTAAATCACCTCTCGCAAAGTAAGTTTCTGGCCATTCTGACCGGGGTTGTGCTTACCACTTTGATGCAAAGTTCGGGTGCGGTGACGACCATGCTGGTGGGATTGGGTTCAGCCCGCGTCGTAAACCTTCGTCAGGTGATGGGGGTCATCATCGGGACTGCGGTGGGAACCACCTTGACGGTACAGTTGATCTCTTTGGATCTGACTCAGTACGCGCTGCCGGTGTTTGCCATCGCCTTTGCCTTTTACTTTAAAGCCAAGAAGACCATCTTCAAGAATCTTTCTTTGGTCTTTATGGGCTTTGGACTTTTATTCTTTGGAATGAAGCTGATCTCGATTTCATCTCATCACTTTGCTGAAAATCCGATGATGACTGAAATTTTTCAAAGCGTCCGCGACAATCCCGGCTATTCGCTTTTGATTTCCGTGGTGTTCTGCGCCTTTGTTCAAAGCAGTGCCGTCACCATTGGTCTGGCGATGAGTTTGGCGATGGTGAAAGCCATCACATTCTATGATGCCATGCTGTGGGTGTATGGCGCCAACATCGGGACCACTTCTGTTGCCTTGATTGCCGCTGCGGGAGGAAACTACATCGGCCGCCAGGTGGCCTGGGCACATTTCTTCTATAAAACCATCAGCGTGGTGATCTTCTACCCGTTCACCCAGATCTTTATCGACTTCATGCTGACCTTTGACACCACGGTCGCACGCTCCATCGCCAACGCGCATTTGATCTTTAACGTACTATCCTCGATCATCTTCTTCCCATTCATCAACAAAGGGGCGGAGATGATTGAAAAGATGTTCCCGAAAGCCGCCAGCGAAGAGTTTGGCACTGAGTTCGTGAACATGAATAACTACCAAAGTTCGGCTCTGGCCATTTCCTATGCCAATCGTGAGATCATGCGAACTGCTGACATTGTTCTGGGCATGATCAAGGACTCCATACGCCTGTTTGAAACAAACGATCCCAAGGACTTTGACTCCATCAAGGATCGCGATAATAAGGTGGATTTCCTTTATCGTGAAACCAAGATGTTCCTGCTGGATCACGCCAACAAATCCACGACCGTGGTTCACCAAAATGTCATGAACATGATCATGTTCTTAAGCGATCTGGAGCGAGCCGCGGATGCCATTGACATCAACATCCTGGCTTTGGCCATCAAGAAAAACGCCCTGAAACTGGAATTCTCTGACGAAGGCTGGGCTGAAATCCGCCAGATGCATGAACAAGTGGTTAAAGTCGCCGCCATGGCTATCAATGCCTACCAGAACAAGGATCTGGCTGAAGCCGCTATTCAATTGAAGCGCGACCTGGCCAAGACCGAAATTTCCCTGCGCGAAAATCACATCAGTCGTCTGAACAGAGGACTGAACACGTCCATCAACACCAGTTCTATTCACCTGGATTTGCTCAGTGAATACCGCCGTATTGCCAGCTTGCTATGTAACCATGCCTACAACCAGAGGTCCCAAGCATGATGAACAATGCCTACACCCCGATTGGCCTTTTGATCATTTCCAACATCTTTATGACTTTTGCTTGGTATGGGCATCTGAAGTCTTTGAAATCTTCAGCTTTGTGGCTTGTCATTCTGATCAGCTGGGGCGTGGCCTTTTTCGAGTACGTCTTTCAGGTTCCCGCTAACCGACTCGGATCGAATTACTACTCTCTGCCGCAACTGAAGATCATCCAGGAAGTCATCACCATGGTGGTGTTTGCTGGGTTTTCGGTTCTCTATATGAAACAGTCCTTGAAGCTGGACTACCTATGGGCAGGGCTTTGTTTGATCGGGGCCGTTTATTTTATATTTCGGTCACCTTAAAAAACTGCTTCCCCTATTTGGCTCATTTCAGGATATAATACCAATATGAAGTTCATTTATGTCCTAGAAGATGATGAACGCACCCAAAAAGATCTGTTTGAGACCCTAAAAAACATAGATCCTAAGCTTGCTATTCGCTTTTTTCACAGTCTTTCAGAATTCCATGAGTGGTTGAAAGTGGCTGTCTCAGAAGGAGCCCAGGCATTGGCTACCGGGGGGCGCCCCTACAAAGACGACACAGGTCCGGCTATTGAATCCTCGAATTCGCACCAATTACGTCTGGTGATTGCGAAAAACGAATTCATGGGCGTTCAAAATATCGGCTTGATCAAGCGGGCGCGTGACTTCTTCCTGCGTAAAAAAATGTGCTCTGAACAAGAACCGACAGCGTTGATTCTGACGGCGTTTGACAGTCCTGACTTTGACATCAGCCTGGCTGAAGAGCGCATCATCAACAACGTCATCTTTAAACCGTTCGACAAGCTTATCCTAAGGCAACACCTGGAATATTCACTCACCGGACACCACCCGGTCACTTCGACTGCTGTGGCTTCAATGCAGATCAACTCCACAATCGAGATGCTTAAGGAAGTCACGCTCAACAGTATTTCCGAAATTGGCTTCACCACTTTAAACAATCACGCCATCCGCATTGGCGCGCTGACCAAGTACTACAGTGATTCTTTCACCACAGACAGCAAAAAATCACTCTTGGCCTTCTGCTGCTCCTGCAAAGAGGTCAGTCCGGACCAGTATCTTTGTGAGTTTCTTTTCTTCGGCGCCGACAATCAGCAGATCAGCCAGATTCGTCGTAATATCCTGCAGAACAAATCCCACACTGCGGATTCACTTCTGCAAACCTCCACAGCGAAGAAGCGCATCCTGATCATGGACGAAGATGTCCCACTATCCCTGGATCAGAAAACCTTTCTTAGCGAACGCTTCGCCAACTCGGAAGTTTTCACTTATTCCAACTATGGACAGTTGCTTTCAGATCTAGCCGACAAAGAAACGCCAAATCGTCTGACACTGCCTGTTGAATTCGACATCCTTTTTGCCAACTACGAATTGTTTGAAATTGATAAGCAGAAAAAATGGGAACAACTGCAGCAATACCTTAAGGACCGCTGCAAAGCCCATGGGATGGAAATGAAGACCGCCCCTGAATTGTACCTTGTCAGTAAAAAACGTTTGCAGGTTGATGAAGTCAAAGGTCTTTCTTCGTGGGCCAAGGAAGTCTTCTTTACCCCACTGGACAAAACCTATATCACCAAAAAACTTTTAAAAACCCACACGGACCTGGCCAATAAAGCTGAGGTGGCAATCGCCCAGCAAAAGGATAACAATCCTTTAAAAGTGGCCAATCCGGTTGAAATCACCCAGATCTCGGAAGCCGGTCTTATTTTGAAGTATTACCGTGAGATGAGCATCGGAGCCTTCCGGGAATTTATTTTGTGGCGCCCGGAGGAGCTTGAAACGCCCGAGATTATCGGCACTGTGAACTATACCGAAAAAGACAAAGGTGGTGGCGATCATTACCTCAACCACTTCGTCTTCTTCGGCATGAAAGATTACTACCTAAAACACATCCGTCTTTGGTTGCGCGAAGCCTATATCAAAAACAAATCCTCTTAGATCTTCTTGCGCTTTAGCAGCAAAGAATTGCTGACCACGGACACGGAACTCATGGCCATAGCCGCCCCCGCGATCACCGGATTGAGCATTCCCAAAGACGCCAGAGGAATTCCCAACACGTTGTAGATAAAGGCAAAGAATAAATTCTGACGAATCTTTTTCAGCGTCAAATGAGACAGCTCAATGGCATGGGCCACTGACATCAGATCATTCTTCATCAGTGTTACATCGGCCGTTTCAATGGCGATATCCGTCCCTGATGACATGGAGAAACTGACATCCGCCATCGCCAAAGCCGGAGCATCGTTAATCCCGTCGCCAACCATCGCGACTCGCTTTTTCTGGCGCTTCAAGGTCACAATCACATTGGCTTTATCTGCCGGCTTCACGCTGTGCTTAAAGTCAGTGATTCCGGCCTGACGGGAAATCTCGCGAGCCGTGCCCTCATTATCCCCCGTCAGCATCATCACTTTCACACCGCGCTTTTGAATTTCAGCAATGGCCTCTTTGGAACTTTCACGTATACGATCCGCCACCGCGATATAACCCAAGACCCGCTCATCATCGGCCAAAGCCATCAGGGTTTGCCCCTTGCCTTCAAGCTCGCTCAACAGCTTCTGATCCAAAGAATACGGTGCGGCCACCCAGCTGGTTTTCCCCAGCTTCAGGTTGCGATTTTCAATGCGTCCTTCAACGCCCTGACCGACGACGTTGTTAAATCTCTGAACGGTTTGAAGCTCCAATCCTTCTTTCTTGGCTTCTTCAACAACAGCATGCGCCAAGGGATGCGAAGAACCCATTTCCAAACTGGCAGCCCAACGCAGAACCTCTTTTTTATCCTGTCCTGCTGTCACGTGAACCTCGGTCACAACAGGCTTTCCTTCCGTGATTGTGCCGGTTTTATCCAAAACCAGAACATCAATTTTTTCCGCCAGCTCCAGAGCTTTGGCATCACGGAACAAGACACCAGCTTGCGCGCCCTTGCCAATCCCCACAACCACAGCCGTCGGCGTTGCCAACCCCAACGCACAAGGACACGCGATAACCAGAACAGAGACAGAGGAAATAAAGGCAGCGGTCAGATCCCCCGTCCAAAGCCAAGTGCCCACAAACGTCAGCACACTAATCCCAACAACCACCGGAACAAACACACTGGAAATCTTATCTGCCAAACGCTGAATCGGAGCCTTGGACCCTTGAGCCGTCGTGACAATTTTAATGATCTGAGCCAACTGGGTTTTTGCGCCCACTCCAGTAGCCTTGATACGCAAGCTGCCATCCTGATTCAGCGTCGCTGCATAAACACGATCATCCACACCCTTTTGCACCGGCAGACTTTCACCCGTCAGCATGGATTCATCCACCGTGGACACCCCTTCGACCACCAGACCGTCCACCGGGATGGATTCGCCGTTTTTCACAACCACAATGTCACCCGCAACCAGATCGGCAATATCAATCTGGACAATCTCACCATTGCGCTCCACAAGGGCCTGTTTCGGCTGCAAACGCAGCAGGCCTTCCACAGCTTCGGACGTCTTACCCTTGGCGCGGCTTTCCATCAGCTTTCCAAGCAGAATCAAGGTAATCACGGCGGTGCTGGCTTCAAAGTAAACGTGATGATGATGCCAGTTCAGCAAGGTGATCACGGCACTCAGGCCGTAAGCCATCGTCGTACCTAAAGCTACCAACACGTCCATGTTGGCACTTCCTGATCGCAAAGCAAAGTAGGACCCACGATAGAAACGCCATCCGACCCAGAATTGAACCGGGGTCGCCAAAATCCACTGCAGCCAACGAGGCATCATTTCATGACCAGCGCCGGTAAACATCGCCACCATCTCAATAAGGAATGGCAAGGTGAGAATCGCTGAGATCACAAACAAACGCAGTTCCTTGCGGTATTCAGCGATCGCCTCTTCTTTGGCTTTTTGTGTATCCACCACGGAGTTGACCTCAAACGCCTGGTAGCCAAGATCCTGAATGGTCTTAATCAGATTTTCGACTTTTAAAGGGCTGTCACCGAAGTCCACATGGGCCTTCTCCGTGGCAAAATTCACAGAGGCCTTGACCCCGGGAAGAGCATTCAGACTTTTTTCAATTTTACCGGCACAGTTGACACAGGACATGCCAATAAGTTGCAACTCGGTGGATTCCTGAACAGTTTCTTTTTCCATAACAACCTTCTACTTACTGACAAGATTCATGATCTCGTCGATCTTTTTTGCTACTTCTTTTTCATCTCGGGACTTGATCGCCGTTTTAACGCAGCCATGCACATGGGTTTTCATAATCTCGTTTTCCATGGCCTGCAGGGCTTTGGCGGCGGCCCGGATCTGAAAGACGATGTCGGGACAATAGCGACGCTCTTCGATCATCTTCTGCACCCCATCCAACTGACCACGAACGCGGTTTAAACGCTTTAAATGCTCGCTGTGATCGGGATGCTGGGGGGAATCTTTTTTCATGACACACCTCGAATTCGGTTCCAGTGTATACCCCCCTAGGGTATGTATTTCAAGAGGGTGTTGATAAAAAATATTTTTCCTCATTTTGTCACAAACCTTCCGATCGCCCCCTAGTACGGCGTAGCAAGAGGATTTATGCTGGATAGAATTATTAAGTATTCCCTAACTCATCGTCTCATTGTGGTTGCTTTGGCGGCCCTGGCTATTGCTTATGGCGGCTGGGCCCTGGTCCACTTGCCCGTGGATGTGTTCCCCGATTTAAATCGCCCCACAGTCAACATCATGACCGAAGCCCATGGCATGGCGCCAGAAGAGGTGGAAACCCTGGTAACCTTCCCCTTGGAGACCGCTCTCAATGGCCTGCCGGGAGTTGAAAGAGTGCGCTCGTCTTCCGGTGTGGGCTTAAGTGTCATCTATGTCGAGTTCGCGTGGGACACGGATATCTATCGCAACCGCCAGATGGTTCAGGAAAAAATCGCTCTTGCCAAAGAAAAGCTGCCAAAGAATATCTCGCCTGTCTTAGGGCCGATATCTTCCATCATGGGTGAGATTCAATTTGTAGGTTTAAGTTCGCCGGACAATAAGGTCTCAGGAATGGAATTAAGAACTCTGGCAGACTGGACACTACGTCCTCGCCTGATGAGCATCCCGGGTGTTTCTCAAGTCATTTCCATCGGTGGCGGTGTTCGCCAGTTCCAGATTCTGATCTCTGCCGAAAAGATCCAAAAACTGCAACTGACCATGGATGAGATCGAACACAACCTGTCCGATGTCAGTGTAAACTCCACCGGAGGTTTCATTGATCTGGAGGGTCAAGAGTTCCTGATCCGCAACATCGGCGGAGTAAAAGAAAAAGAAGAAATCATGAACTCGGTCGTCGGCATGCACTTGGGGCGTCCGGTTCTGGTGAAGGACATTGCAGAAGTTGTCGAAGGACCCCAGACCAAACGCGGTGATGGTAGCGTCAATGGCAAGCCCGGTGTCATCTTAAGCATTCAAAAGCAACCCGGCGCCAGCACCCTGGATTTGACCGAGAAAATTGACGAAGCTCTAAAGCAGTTTCAATCCTCTCTTCCTGCGGGCGTAGAGCTTCAACCTAATTTGTTCAAACAATCCCTGTTCATCGAGCACGCCATCGACAACGTGAAAATGGCTCTGCGCGACGGGGTCTTGCTGGTGCTGGTGGTTCTGTTTTTATTCCTGATGAACTTCCGAACCACCGCCATCACCATGACGGCCATTCCCCTTTCGTTTGTCCTGACTGCGATTGTCTTTAAGATGTTTGGCCTTTCGGTCAACACCATGACTTTGGGCGGCTTGGCGATTGCGATTGGCGAGCTGGTGGACGATGCCATTGTGGATGTTGAAAACGTCTATCGCCGGTTGCGCGAAAACAAAACCCTGCCCAACCCGCGAAATCCGCTGGTCGTCATCTATGAAGCCTCTTCAGAGGTTCGGAACTCTATCGTCATCGCCACTTTGATCGTGGTGCTGGTCTTTGTTCCGCTATTTAGCATGAGCGGCATCGAGGGGCGTCTGTTTGTTCCACTGGGGATCTCTTATATCGTGTCTTTGCTGGCTTCGATGGTTGTTTCTTTAACTGTCACACCGGCTCTTTGCTCTTACTTCCTTTCTAAAGGTGAACTGCTTGAACACAAGGACGGCCCGATTGTCCGATTCTTGAAAAAACATCAGGCGCGTCTTTTGGAAAAAACCTTGGATCGCCCCAAGCCGATTCTAATCTTTTCTTCACTGCTGCTGGTGGCAGCTATTACTCTGTCCGCAATCCTTGGAAGAGACTTCCTGCCCCACTTCAACGAAGGCTCTGCAACGATCACCATTGTCGCCAAGCCGGGCATCTCACTTGAAGAATCCAACAAGATCGGTTCCCAGGCAGAACTCATCGTTTTACAGACACCGGAAGTCACTACCGTGTCCCGCCGCACCGGACGCGCTGAGCTGGATGAACATGCCGAAGGCGTGAATACGTCCGAAGTCGAAGTGGACTTCAAGGAAGAAGGCCGCCCACGCGGCGTGGTTCTTGAGGAAATCCGCAAAAATCTGGAAGTGCTTCCAGATGTGGGTATCAATATCGGACAGCCTATCTCCCACCGCCTGGATCACTTGCTTTCAGGGGTTCGCGCACAGATAGCCATCAAGGTTTTCGGCCCAGAACTGCCGACTTTAAGAGCCAAGGGCGCGGAAGTCTATCAGGCCATCAAAGACGTTCCCGGCCTGGTGGACCTTCAAGTCGAGCAGCAGGTCCTGATTCCGCAGGTGAAGATCCACTTGCTGCGTGAAGAAGCTTCCCGCTATGGCATCACAGTCGGAGATCTGGCCCAACTTTTAGAAAAAGCCCTGCAGGGCGAAGTCGTGGGACAAATTCTTGAGGGACAGAAAACCGTCGACGTCTTTATGCGCTTTGATGACAAATCCCGTACGGATTTGGAACTGATAAAAAAGACACCGGTCAAGATTATGCCTGACGGCAGCCGTATCACCGTGGAAAAGGTGGCCGACGTCTATGAATCCACCGGACCTAATATCATTCAAAGAGAAAACGCCCAAAGACGAATTGTGGTTCAGGCGAACTCCGCAGACAGATCTTTGGATGCCATTATGACTGACATCAAAAAGAACATTGAGGAAAAGGTAAAACTTCCGCCAGGGTATTATGTGGTTTACGGAGGACAGTTTGAAAGCCAGCAACAGGCTTCACAACTGATGATTCTATTAGGAGCCTTGTCTGTCATCACCATCTTCTTGATACTGCTTGCGCACTTCAAGTCCACCTTTATTTCGATACAGATCATGCTAAATATTCCCATGGCCTTTATCGGGGGGATCTTTGCCATCTATCTGACCGGCGGAACATTAAGCATTGCCAGTCTTGTCGCCTTTATCACTTTGTGTGGTATTGCATCCCGAAATGGCATCATGATGTTGTCTCATTACCTGCACCTGATGAAACATGAAGGCGAATCCTTTACCAAAGCCATGGTGATCCGCGGATCCCTGGAGCGCCTGGTTCCAGTTCTGATGACAGCCCTGACGGCAATTCTGGGACTTCTGCCATTGGCGATGTCACCCGATGCTCCGGGCCGCGAGATCCTGCATCCTGTCGCCATTGTGATTGTGGGCGGTCTGCTTAGCAGCACACTGCTTGACATGTACGTCACCCCGGCGATCTTCTATCATTTTGGTAAGAAGTCCGCTTTAAAATCCATTGAAGAAAGCAATAAAGAAGGAGTCCTTTTATGAAACTGACATCTTTGGCAGCCGCCTTGGTTTTGTCTCTCTTTGCATCTGCCTCTTTGGCCCACGAAGGTCATGACCAGGTACCCGGCAGCTTGAAGGCCATGCATGGTGGCATCCCCAAAGCCGGAAAACTGATGAATATGGAAATGCTGGCGATCGAAAACAAAGTACAGTTGTTCCCGCGCGCTCACGAAGGGGAAACCCTTGATATGACCAAATTAAAAATCAGCGGCACGGCGAAATCCCCGAAAGGCAAATCCCAACCATTGAAACTGACCCAGGCGGAAAAAGCTTTCAACACGGAAGTGGACTTCCATGGTTCTCACCGTGTGAACCTAGAGATCAAAGCTGAATACGAAGGCAAAACAGACACCTTCAAGTTCCTGGTTGAAAAATAAGGAGATCCCATGTCTTTCCGGTCCTGGGCTTTTGCAAGTCTATTGATTTCTTTCTCGGCGATGGCTGAAACCTCGTCGGGACTTTCCCAGTTGCAAAAACAACTGATGGAAAACAACCACGAGTTGCGCGCAAGCCAAGCCAAAGTGCAGGCCCAAAAAGCTCAGGCGCAAAGCACCTGGGGAGCCCTCCTACCCGAACTTTCAGCCTCGGCCGGTTATGCGAAAGAAAAGACCCTGCATGACAGTGATGACGGATATGTAGGCTATCTGAACGGAACCTGGAATATCTTCCGTGGAGGCCAGGACTGGCAAAATCGCAGCATCGCTGACCGCGAATACAGCATGGCAGAACTGGATCATGAGATCACGTCCCGCCGCCTGCAGCGCGAACTGGGTGAGGTCTATTACGAGGCCCTACTGAACAGTCAGTTTATTTCCTTTGATACGGAGAAGTTGCAGTTCCTGAAAAACCAAAGAGCGATGGCGGCGAAGAAGATCAATGCCGGTCTGACCTCGAACGTGGACGCCATAGAACTGGATCTGGAAGAAAGCACTCTTTCGGCAGAAATCGAGGCGCACAAGACGGATCTGCAGATTGCCTTGGATGAACTAAAAACATTTATTAACAGCGAAACCCCGGTGACTGTGTCCGCCAAAGACACCTTTCCACGCCTGAGCAAAGCTGACTTCAGCGTGACGGATCTTTCGCGCAATCCAAGTATTATGAAACAGAACCTGCAGGAAGAAAACGCACGCCTGCGTCGACGCCAGAGCATGGCGGAATTCCTGCCAACAGTGGATCTGAATGCTCAGTACGGAAGGATCATTCCGCAATACGAGGATCCATTGCAGGGTAACGAATCCCGCCTGTCCCTGTTAATGACCTGGACATTCTTCTCGGGCTTTGAATCCTGGAACAAAACGAAGTCCGCAAACTCTCTGGAAAAATCCGAAGCGTTCACCAAATCCAATATTTCACAACAACTGCAAACGCAGGTGCAAAGCCTTAGCCACAAGGCTTCCGAGCTTCTACAGTTGCAGCAACTCCTGGAAAAACGTCAGGCTCTGACCCAGAAATACTATGACCTGACATTGTCCGAGTATCGCCGCGGGGTTAAAAACTCTTCGGATCTTGCCAATGCCACCAACAGTCTTTTCGACAACAAGACCCGACTGATTGAAGTGCAAAAAGAACTGGCCGTTTTAAAATTGAAATTTGACGAACTTACAAAATAGGAGATCTAAAATGAAACTACTAGCAACACTGATCCTTCTTCCATCTCTGTCCTGGGCACACGGCGAAGACAAGCCGGGTCCTCACGGTGGTCACATTCAAATGCCGGGGGCATTCCACACAGAATTGATCGTGGGTAAAGACCAAAGCGCGCATATCTATCTTTTGGATATGAACTTTGAAAATCCGACAACTCAAAATTCAGAAGTCAAAGTCACCGCAAAAAACAATAAAGCGGAAGTGAAATACACATGCAGCGTGATGGATGGCAACCACTTCCACTGCATCCCTGACGGCAAAGTCCCAGCCAAAACAACCTTGATTGTTCAGGCCACAAGAGAAAAAGCCATCGGTAACGAAGCCGTTTACAAACTTCCATTAAAACCATTTAAAGAAACCAGCAAAAAATCCGAAGGCCACCACCACCACTAAAAGAAAAAGGTGCCTGGTTGTTTTTTCTGGCTACAGAGCAGCAGCAGCCAATAAAAACTAAAAAAGCCCACATGCACAAGCACTGTGGGCTTTTTTTTTATAACCAAAACGTCACCTGATGCGACGTAGCCAGAAAAAACAACCAGGCACCTTTTAAGGTACGGGGCGGACTTTTTGGGTGGCGGTGACGATGGAGATAAATTCCTTTTTGAAATGAGTCATCAGGTCTTCGGCCACTCTGCGTGGGTCTAGTTGAAGATCCTCGAAGCACAGGGTTTCCACCGGTGTGCCTTTATTGGTGACGTTCATCGCAAAGTGCACCATCACCGATACCGGGGACTTGGTGGCAATGCTGATGCTCAGTTTTTTCTCGTCCAGATAAATATCATCACCCGAACGATGCAGCTCCTTCCCTGCCAAAAGACCTTTGCCGTGAGCCTGCACATAGTCTTTCGCAATCGCCGCAAACAACCGCTGCAACGAAACACCCGAGAACAAATCCCGATCAAAGACCTCGATAATGAAATGAAGCATTTCATCACCCTGAATCACGGCGTTGGCCAAAAGATCTTCCCCATCCACCATATGGCTGAACGGAATCGAGCACGGCCCCACCCAGGACACAATCGAAGGTCCCAGCACCCCATGATCCAGATACGCGAACAAGGAACGAAGTTGAGAACCATCGTAGGCAAATTTCTTTTCAATGAAATGGGTTTCCACTAGGGCTCCTTAAAAAGATGTTTCACATCAATATTCGCAGAAGCAAACGCACGCTTGGAGCGCAGGCAGGACTCACACTGGCCACACCACTTTTCGCCCGAGAAATAACACGGCCAGATCAGCTCCCATGGGATTCTCAACCCCTGCCCTAAACGGACAATCGCAGGCTTTGTCAGGTGAGCCGTATAACATCCCACCGTCACATGATTGGAGGTGGAATAATGCAAAGCCTTGGTTGCCTGCTCCAAGAACTCGCGGGAATTATCCGGGAAGGTCGCAGCCTCTTCAGCGTTGAATCCCGGAATCACCGCGTCCGCCCCCAGCGCCTCAGCGTAAGCGGCGGCAATGTTCAAAAAAATTCCATTGCGGTTAGGCACCCACACGGACTTTGCCGTTTCCTCTGATTTCTGTAAATTATCAATTTCAACCGCAGCTCCGGTTGGAACTTCCTGACTTTCCACCAGCAACGACGACTTATTGAAATCCTTAAACCAGGGAAGCTCGACCACTTTATGAGGAACCCCCAGATGCCGGGCAATTTTCGCAGAGTGCTCGATTTCTTTCTGAGCCGCTCGCTGGCCATAGTTAAAGGTCAAAGCCAAAACGATTTCATGATGATGCTTCATCGCCTCGTAGGCATTCACCGTCGAGTCCAGGCCCGCCGACAAAAGCACTACGACCTTTTTTGTTTTTTTCATGTCGCTGCCTTTAAATCACGAATAAGAATCTGTACTGTTTTTTGTCCCGCAAAATAGTTCCACTGAAGCTCACCCAAAACATGGTAAAAGCCGGGAACCACAGTCAAAGAAGCCAATTGTCTAGGGGTCGGAGTGAACAACAAAGCCTCCGCCGAAGCTCCCCCATCCGCGTCGGCAATCTTCAACCGAAGATGCCCACCCTTAAGCTCACGTTTGGACAAAACCTGAATATTAGAAAAATGAATCAATGGAATCGAAAAGCCCGCGCCAAACGGACCCACGAAGTCATACCACTTCATCAGACTTTCACTGACTTCGCTTAATCCCGCCTCGACGTCATAGAAGATTTCCAAAGGCTTCGGCTTTTCACGCAAGTCTGCGAAATGATCCGCAAGCCTGCCGATAAAACCAGCCACACGGGACTCGGCCACTTCAAATCCGGCCGCTGCCGAATGCCCACCAAAACGACTGAGCAACTCTTGAGCCGAAGACATCGCTTCAACCAGACAGGCTTCCTGACCCTGCGGAAGTCTGGCACTGCCGACGATCATGCCGTCATCACCCACAGACCCGACAAAGGCTGGTTTATTATACACTTGGGTCAGCTTGGTCGCGATCAAACCCAAAACCCCACGATGGAAGTTTTTCGAAGCCACAAAGACGAAATCCTGGTGAGGCCAGTCTTTAAGCATTTCTTGAGCTTCTGCCTCGGCATCCCCTTGAAGCTGCACCCGGGTGGAGTTGTTCTTCATGACTTGTCGAACCATATCGCGGGCTTGGCTTGGATCTTCCAACAAGAATATATCAATAGGAAGAATCCCGGATTCCATACGAGAAAGAGCATTCAGTTTCGGCGCAAAACGAATCGCCACATCCTGACTGGTTAGGGGGCGATTGATCAGATCTAATTCTTCAAGAAGTGCTCGAAGTCCGGCCCTTTTGGTTTCAGCCAACTTTACCAAGCCGTGTTTGACCAACACACGGTTGTCATCTACAAGCGGCACCATGTCCGTCAAAGTCCCAATGGTAAAGTAATCCAGAACTTCTTTTAAATCCCAATTGTTTTTAGGCAGTTGCGGATGATCATGGAAGTATCGTTTAAGGCCTCGCACCAGATAGAACGCCACCCCAGCCCCGCACAGATAACCCAATCCCGAAGGACAGTCGCCCTGATTGGGATTCACAACGACGAAGGCATTGGGAATGGTCTCTGCTGGCAAGTGATGGTCTGTCAGGATGACATCCACGCCCAGCTCATTGGCTTTATCAATCGCCGCATGAGCGGTAATGCCCACGTCCACGGTGATGATCAAACTCACCCCCTGCTTGTGCAGTTCTTCCACTGCATGAGCATGGAAACCGTAACCTTCCGCCAGACGCTTGGGTTGATAGTGCAAGACATCCGGAAAACCCAACGCGAGCATACCCGTCTTAAGCAGCGCCAATCCCGACGTTCCGTCCAGATCAAAGTCAGCATAGATGCAGATTTTTTCTTTATTCAGGTAGGCACTACCCAGACGCTCAAGAGCTTGAGACATCCCCTTTAAGACAAGAGGATCTTTCAAATCAGCGAGCTTGGGGAAAAGAAGTTTTTCAACTTCTGAAGAGGACGCGAACCCTCGCGCCGCAAGAACCTTTCCAATGAGTTCGGGCCACTGCCCCTCGACTTTCGAGGGGACCTTGGGTTGAATCTCAGATTCTCGCAGCGTCCACAAAGGGTTCATCAAAATCCCTTATGCAGCTTTGGCTTTTTTGAACTGGAATTTATCCATCAAAAGAACGAAAGGAGCTGCCACATAGATAGAGGAGTAAGTACCGAAGAAGATACCCACGCAGATAGCGAAGGCGATATCTTCAACCGTTCCATCCGCAAAGATGTACAAACACAAAGCGGAAATAAAGGTGGTTCCGGACGTAATCAAAGTACGCACCAACATTTCGTTGATGGACTTGTTGATCACGAACTTGAAACCTTTATCGTGGCTTCTTGTATCGATCTCACGAATACGGTCAAACACGACGATGGTGTCATTCAGAGAGAAACCAATCAGCGTCATGATCGCAGCCAAAATAGACACGTTAACTTCTTTACCCACAAGAACGAAGACCGCCAAAGTGATCACCGCATCGTGGAACAAGCACAGAACCGCACCCGGAGCGAACTTGTAATCGAAGCGAAGAGCCACGTAGATCAAGATCACCAGCAAGCAATAGAAAACCGCTAGCAAACCATTACGCTTCAACTCGGCACCCACTTGAGGTCCCACGGTGTCGATACGGCGCACATCCGGGTTGGAAGCCACAAACTTTTCAGAAATAATAGTGCGAACCTTCGCAAGATCCGCATTCAGAATTTCATTGGTTTCCTTATCCGTCTTACCTTCACGACCCTGGAAGCGGATGATGAACTCATTGCCTTCACCGAAGGACTGAACGCCCACTTCACCCAAATCCAAGCCCGCGACAGAGTCACGAACCTGATCAATTGTCACACCCTGGTCAAACTTAACCTGGATCTCGGTACCACCCTTAAAGTCAATACCATAGCTGATCCCGTGAACCGCCAGATAAATCAAAGAAGCGATCACCAGGATCAAAGAGACCCCACCGAAGAACCAAGCCTTACCTACGAAATCAAAACGGCCAAAAGATTCTGTTTTATTGTTAGCCATACTCACCTACTAAACCGACAACTTCTTGAAGTTGAATTTATTCACCATAGTATCCACGATCACTTTGGACACGAACACGTTCGCGAACATGGACGTGACGATACCGATCAACAATGTCACAGCGAAACCACGCACTGGACCTGTACCGAAGTACAAAAGAACCACGGCTGTTGCCGCTGTCGTCACGTTGGCATCGATGATCGCTGACATCGCACGGTGATAACCTTCCTGAACCGCAACCTTGATACTGTGACCCAGTCGCAATTCCTCGCGGATCCGTTCATTGATCAGCACGTTGGCGTCAACCGCAAAGCCGACGGTCAAAGCGATACCCGCAATACCCGGCAATGTCAGAGTCGCACCAAATGTTGTCAACAAGGCGAAGATACCCAAGATATTCAATCCCAAAGCCACAGAAGCCACAACACCCATGGACTTGTAGTAAATCATCATGAACAAAATGATGATCGCGGCACCCACGTAGGAACCCAACTTCGCTTTATCAATCGCATCAGCCCCCAAAGTAGGACCCACACGACGCTCTTCAAGCTGCTCCAAAGAAGCTGGCAAAGCACCGGCACGAAGAGAGGTCGAGATCATTTTTGCCTCGTCCATCATTCCGTTACGGTCACGGCCACCACCCAAAGTGATCACCGCAGAACCACCCGCGATACGATCACGGATGCTTGGTGCGGATTTTACGATTTTATCCAGAACAATCGCCATTTGCTTACCAACGTTGTTACCGGTCAGATCCGCAAACTTCGCAGCACCCGCAGTATTGAACTGCAAGGATACCTGCGGAGAACCATACTGATCATACCCCACAAACGCGTCATCCAAGGCTCCGCCACCCAGATCCGTGTCTGTTCTTAGCAGATAAGGAATTGCACCCGCATCGATCGTGGTCGCATTCGGAGCCTTTTCGAAGTACACAACCGTTTTTTCAGGAAGTTTGCCCTTCAACGCTTCGTTGATACGAGTCACATAATCAGAGTACTTGGTGTTTTCCATGTTGAAGTTGCCCGCTTTTTCAGCTTCAGCAACCATCACCTGAAGCTGTTGCGAGCTCAGCTCAGTGGAAACGATCATGAAATCAAGTTTCGCAGTTGTATTGATCAACTGTTTGGCTTTTTCCGCATCCGCCATACCCGGAAGCTGAATCAAGATACGATTGGCACCTTGTTGAGAAATAGAAGGCTCTGCCACACCGAACTCATCAATACGGTTACGGATTGTTTCGATAGACTGCTGAATCACGCGATTTTTATAGTCATTCAGATAGCTGTCGAAGTAACGAGCCGTCACACCTGTGTCTGTCGTACCAACCACTTGAAGAACAGTGGAATACTTATCAGCCAGGAATTTTTCAACTTTGGCTTTGTCAGCCGCATTGGCAACCACGATCTCGACAGATCCTGTTTCAGGCTTTTCAGACTTAATATCTGTGAAAGGTACCGTATCTTTGGTCAACTCAGACTTCATGGAAGCGATCAAACGAGTTGTGGATTCTTTCACCACACCGTCAACATCGACACCCATTACAAGGTGCAAACCCCCCTGGATATCCAGACCGTAATTCAATTTTTGCTTAGATGGCCACCAGGACACCTTGTCCAGATTAACCAAGTTCGGTAGTACCCACACGATAGATGCGGCTACGCCCAGCACTGCTACAAACGTTCTCCAGCGAAGACCTTCCATTATTTCTTTTCCTCTTGAGTTGCTGCTTTCTGAGATGTCGCGATTTGGCTGCGAAGCATTTTAACTTTCACGCCGTCTGCAATTTCCAAAGTCACAAACTGATCGTTGATGCCTTCCACACGCCCCAAAATACCAGAGGAAGTAACAACCTCGTCGCCTCTTTTGATTTCATTCAAGAACTTTTGGTGTTCTTTCTGGCGCTTGGATTGAGGGCGAATGATAAGAAAATAGAAGATAACAAAGATAAAGATGAACGGCACAAACATTTCAAATGCTGAGGGCTGACCGCCGCCAGAAGCTGCTGTTTGGGCATGAGCTGTGGATACTAGAAGTCCGTATAACATTGATTCCTCCATAAACTTTCATTTCAAGCTGACGTTAAAATTCAGCATTATTCTTGGGAAGAATCAATACTTTAGTAGTAACTCGTTCAAAAAGGTTCGAATGCGAGGCGGAGGGACTTCCCGCTGAGAAGGCGTGTCCCCCACAAACTGCTCCAGCTTCCGCGCCGCAGGCGCTCCAGCACTGCCGGCTGCCGCCGCTTAAGAGTCTTTCTTGGCGAAGCGTGTTAAGCAGAAGTCTCTATACTCTGCCCAGCGTCCTTCCGCGATGGCTTCGCGCGCCTTTTCCATCACCTTCATATAGAAATGAATATTGTGAATGGTGTTCAGGCGAGACCCTAGGATTTCTCCACTCATAAACATGTGACGCAGGTAAGACTTGGTATAGTTCTTACAAGTGTAACAATCGCATTCCGGATCCAGCGGTGATGGATCTTCTTTGTACTCGCTGCGCTTGATGCTGACCTTGCCGTTCCAAGTGTAGATAGTCCCGTTACGTGCCACTCTTGTAGGCATGACGCAGTCGAACATATCAATACCTGAATCAATCGCAATGATCAGATCCGTCGGAGTCCCCACACCCATCAAATAACGCGGCTTATTGGCCGGCATCTTCGGTGCCACTTCAGGCAACAACGCATGCATCAGGTGCATCGGCTCGCCAACGCTAAATCCGCCCAGCGCATACCCAGGCAAATCCACAGAGCAGATCTGCTCCATGCTCTTCAGGCGATGCTTCAGGCTCAATCCCCCCTGCACAATCCCGAACAGCAAACTTTCTTTGCGAGTCATTGCCGCTTTGGAGCGCAACAACCAGCGGTAAGTCAAAGCCATGGATTTTTCAATCTCTTCATCGGTCGCCGGATACTTCAAACATTCATCAAAGGCCATGATGATGTCAGAGCCCAGATCCATTTGGATCTCCATGCTCTTTTCCGGGGAAATAAAGTGCTTCGCCCCATCCAAATGCGAACGGAATTCCACACCTTCTTCGGTCATATTGCGAAGCTGGGACAAAGAAAACACCTGGAAGCCACCAGAGTCTGTCAGGATCGGACCATGCCAGTTCATGAACTTATGC
Source organism: Bdellovibrio sp. HAGR004 (assembly GCF_055397015.1). Classification (NCBI taxonomy): domain Bacteria; kingdom Pseudomonadati; phylum Bdellovibrionota; class Bdellovibrionia; order Bdellovibrionales; family Pseudobdellovibrionaceae; genus Bdellovibrio; species Bdellovibrio sp. HAGR004. The sequence goes on from NZ_AP029176.1 coordinate 2,157,506, forward strand.
AGGCCCCCCATGCGCGCGATGGTCTTTTCACCAGGACGCAAGTGCAAGTGATAGGTGTTCCCCAAAACAACCTGAGTGCCGCATTCTTTCAGTTCTTCCGGCGTCATCGCCTTGACCGTGGCTTTGGTCCCCACAGCCATAAACACCGGCGTTTGCACCGGGCCGTGCGCCGTCATCAACGTCGCACGACGGGCATTCCCATCGGTGGCGTGAACCTTGAATTCACCAAGACTCATTGTTGCATCTGTCGAAGTGCTGTTTGCACCCACGCTTGTCTTACTTCCGTCCAACATAACTTCATCCTTCATCATTATTTCCAAACTTTATCGATCGACGGAGAAGTCCATACCGTCAAATCGCCATAGGAAAAGAGCCGGAACTTTCGCTCAATGGCCCATTGATAGCAAGCTTTTACTCGGTCCAAAGAGGCAAATCCCGCCACCAGTGCCACCAAAGTGGACTGCGGCTGATGGAAGTTCGTCAAAAGACCGTCCACCACCTTAAACTCATACCCAGGCTGGATCAAAAGCTTGGTAAAACCTTTATAGCCTTCCGCGGATGCCGGCCCCAGCAACCCCAAGGCAGCGCTCTCCAATGAACGTGTTGTGGTGGTGCCCAAAGACCATACATGACGACCCTGCGCCTTTGCCTTTTGCACAACATCCCAGGTGGCGGCAGAAACCTCGACATATTCTTCGTGCATATCATGATCATTCAGATCCTCGGCCGTGACGGGCAGGAAGGTCCCCAGCCCCACGTGCAACGTGACTTCCACCACCTGCACACCTCGCTCCACCAGAGCCTGAATATCGTTCTGGGTAAAATGCAAACTGGCAGTGGGAGCCGCAAAACTGCCAGGAGTTTTATTCCAGGCCGTCTGATACCAGGACTCATCCGCATCCACCGTATGACGCTGTTCCCGGGCTTTTTGAATGTACGGAGGCAGCGGCAATTCCGCCACTTTCTGGAAGTAGTCTTCGCTGACTTCCTGACTTAAAGCGACTTTTTGCGGGCGGCCTTTTTCAAGCAAAGTCATCTGCACGCCCAAAGGCAGCTCCAGACTTGCCCCGACCTTGAACTTCTTGGACGGGAACAAAACTTCCCAGTCGGTCGCGTTCAACTGCTTCAGAAAAAGAATTTCAACATCGCCGGAAAACACGCGGCGTTTCAGCACGCGCGTGTTGTTCACCACCAACACATCGCCCGCCGGGATGCGCGCCAAAAGATCCTGAATAGTGATTTCTTCGGGCTCAGCAGCACCGGCCGCCACCCACATCACACGGGAAGGCCGCTGCGGAGCTGTGGCGATGAGCTCCTCTGGAAAAGTGAAGTCCAAATCCGTTAATTTCATAGGTGGCCGTGATACCATAGTCTGTTGCACCACGGCAGCTTTTTTCTGGTGCTTTTCCCCGGAATGGGTCTAAAACAGATCCATGACTCTCGGACCCTTGTTGCTTTTACTCTCTGCCCTGCTTCATGCCGCCTGGAACGCGCTGGCCAAAGCCTCCAAAGACAAGGAAAGCTTTCTTTTTCTCACAATCCTTCTCAGCGGGCTCCTGACCGCCTCCTCCATGTTTATTTCCGGGCAGAAGCTTCAGTTCCCGGCCCCACAGATCTTGGCGATCGCAGTTCTGTCAGGGGTGTTTGAGGGGCTTTATTTTCTGACTCTTTCCAAAGCCCTGCGCACTTCCGGCCTGGGGAAGTCCTATGCCATTATGCGCGGCGGAGCCATGGTGCTAGTGTGGGCTTATTCCAGTCTGTTTCTGGGAGAACAGGCCAGCCTTGTACAAATCATGGGGGCAGTCCTGGTTTTAACCGGAATTCTGACGATTAACTTCCAAGACCTGCGACAAAGCGGAGTTGCAGGTCTTCGGAGCGATATCTGGTCCTTCTTAAGCGCCTTGTTTATCGCGGGCTACCACCTTTGCTACCACGAAGCTCTCAGTCAGAAAGCCGAACCCATGCCACTGTTTCTCGTCGCCATGGTGGTGTCCTTGCCATTTTTGTTATTTGGAATTCGCACGGGGCCGATAGAGCGTGTCTTAGGCACACTCCGAACGCACCCCTGCCGCGTTTTGATCACGGGAACCTTTGCCACAGCCTCCTTTTTGATTTTCTTGTACGGCTTAAGAATCTCAGCACCAGGCTTTGCCATCTCACTCAGAAATTCTTCGATCTTTTTTGCGGTGGTGTTTTCTTTCTTCCTGAAAGAATCTTTATCCCGGACTCAGCTCATCGGAGCCTGCACAATCGGCTTAGGCGCGCTGCTGCTGAGCCTGTGAAATATTCTGGACTGCACAGCTTTTTCGAGATTTTCTATACTCGATGCTGTTCAACACAAAAGGAAATATTATGAATCATACGTATCTTCGTTTGGGTCTTATCTCTGTTGCCACCCTGTTCGTCGCCGCTTGCGCACATCATCCGGATGTTCGTGCCGGAGCCGATGGTGTTCACCGCGTGGTCATTGCCACTGACGATAAAGAAGCAGGTTCCCGCGAAGCCATTCGTCAAGCCAACAGCTTCTGCAAGGAGCGCAATATGACTGCTGCTTTCGTGAACGAAAATTCTCAGTACCAGGGTGATCTGGACGAAAAAGATTATAAGATGGCAAAAAAAGCCAGCACGGCGGCAAAAATTCTGGGCGGCACCACTTATGTGATGGGTGGGAAAAATGAATCCAACGTCGGCGGCATCGTGGGCCTGGGTGGAGCTGTGGCTGATGGCGTCCTGGGTAAAGGCTATAACGTTGAGATGAAATTCAAGTGCATGTAAGCCCCTCCGGCATTTTGCAATAAAAAAGGAGAAGCCTGAAGCTTCTCCTTTTTTTAATGCAGATTCCGCTAAGACGTCTACAGACCCGGATACAATTGGGCGTAAGTCGCGATACGGTCCTCTTCAACACGTTTGTGCAACAAAGAACGATCCAGCTCCGAGTGGTGAGCAACCCCCATGGCTCCGATCATGTGTGCAACTGTTTCCAAAGTTTCCTGATGGAAGTTTTTAACACGCACTCGCTTGGTTGGGATGTGCAACCCCTTCACCAGCGCCGGGTCCTGTGTCGCCACACCTGTCGGGCACTTGTTGTTGTTGCAGCGAAGGGCCTGGATACAACCTAAAGCCAGCAACATCGAGCGCGCAGCATAAGTCGCATCCGCCCCGATACACAGTAACTTGATGATATCAAAAGCCGTGGTGATTTTTCCGGTGGCAATCACTTTGATTTTATCCTTCAGGCCGGCTTTTTTCAGTGTGTCGACCACGATCACCAGGGCATCCATCCCCGGCATCCCGATGTAATTGGTGAACTCCAGCGGAGCCGCTCCGGTTCCGCCCTCAGCCCCATCCACCACGATAAAGTCAGGGTAACGGTTTTCAGCCACCATCAGATTCACAAGCTCTTCGAATTCATGACGATGCCCCAGACACAACTTGATGCCCACCGGTTTTCCACCGGAAAGATCGCGCAGCTGAGTCACAAAATCCAACATGCCGTGAGAGTCCGAGAACGCTTTGTGGCCCGGCGGCGAGATCACGTCTTTCCCCAAAGGCACGTTACGGATATCGGCGATTTCCTGGGTCACCTTTTTACCTGAAAGCATTCCCCCGTGGCCCGGCTTCGCCCCTTGGGACAGCTTCAGCTCAATCATCTTGACCTGGGGATGACTTGCATTTTTCTTGAAAAGTTCCGGATCAAAATCACCATCGTGGGTGCGGCAACCGAAGTACCCCGTACCGATCTGCCAGATCAAGTCCCCACCCGGCTCAAGGTGGTAAGGCGAAATCCCCCCTTCGCCCGTATTATGGGCAAAGTTCCCGTCTTTGGCGCCTCCGTTTAAAGCCAGAATGCTGGCTTTGGACAGGGATCCAAAGCTCATCGCAGAAATGTTCAGCAGGGACATGGAGTAAGGCTGTTTACAAAGATCGCTTCCCACAGTCACACGCAGCTCTTTGCGATCCACGTGTTTAGGGTAAAGTGAGTGCGTGACGAACTCATACCCTTGTTCGTACACGTTATGCTGAGTTCCAAAAGGAACGGTATCAAGAACCTTTTTTGCACGCTGATACACCACGGAACGCTGTTCGCGGCTGAAGGGTTTGCCGTCGGTGTTGGATTCGATAAAGTATTGATTTATTTCAGGTCGGATGGATTCCAGAATATAACGGAAATGCCCAAACACAGGGAAGTTGGATTTGATCGCATGACGTTTTTGAACAATGTCGCGGAAGCCCAAAAGGAAGAACGGAACAAAGAAGAACAAAGAATACAGTCCCGGCGGCCAATACAAATAAAAAACCAAGTTCATAATCAAGCAGACGACAAAGGCTGCGTAAAACTCTCTTCTCATCTCAGTCCCTCTAAAAATCCCTGTTTGTCGACAATTATCGACCTGATCAAACAGCGAATCTAGTCCAACTGGACTGAAAAGGCAAAAGGGAAAGACCCGGAGCGTCCCTGGTCCTGTTCCAATATTATGTTAGAGGAAAACTCACGCTCCGCCAGCAGTAAAACGGTGTATTTTTGCACGGACTTTTACCTTTCACCGACGTTTGAAGGACTGAATAATAAGAATGAGGTCTTTCATGGCGAAAGCGAAAAATTTCGTAGTCACCTTTGCAGACAGGTTCACTGAATGCCACACCATGACTTGGGCGGCATCGGTGGCCTTTTACACCTGTTTTTCATTAGCGCCCTTGATCATGATCTCTCTGACTCTGGTTTCCAAGATCGGCCTGGAACTGCAACAAGCCTTCCTGCGCGAGGTGAACAACCTTGTCGGCCCCGTGGCGGCGGGTGCGGTTGAAGCGGTCGTGCAAAACGCCAAAGAAAGAACCGACCTTATTTCCATGGCAGGAATTGTCGGCAGCGTCACATTGATCCTGTCTTCCGGTTTGATATTTGGGGAAATGCGCTCGGCTCTGACCCTGATCATGGGAAACAAAGAAGAGCCCGAGGATCTCAGCATCCTGAAGGCCACCCTGGCCTATCTTAAAAATCGCCTGTTCCACATCGGACTGGCCTTTGCTTTTATCTTTGCGATGATGGTGTCGCTGATCGTCTCTACAATTTTAAACACCATCGTGCGCATCGGACTGATCAACGACGGAAAAGGGGCGTTCCTGCTGAATATCGCCTTTTCCCTGCTTCTTTACATCGTCCTTTTCACTGGCATCTTTCACTTTCTTCCCGTCCCTCGCTTTCCTGTGCGGGACGCCACCTATGCCGGAGTCATCACCGCCGTTTTATTTGTCGTCGGCAAGGAGCTTGTCGGCCTTTACCTGGGAAGCAGTTCTATCACGTCGGCTTATGGCGCCGCAGGCTCGATCGTCGTGCTGCTTGCGTGGGTCTACTACTCGACACTGATTGTTTTTATAGGCGGACATACAATTTATGTCTGGAGAAAGGAGATCTCCCATGCAGTCTCATCACCAAATTAATCCCTCATACTGGCAGTCTCAACCCCTGCCGCCGTGTACGCCCCTGCGCAAAGACTGCTCCACAGACGTCTGCATTGTCGGCGCCGGCATCAGCGGCCTGACCACCGCCTATCTGCTTCTGAAAAACGGCTTCAAGGTGGTGATCTTAGAGAGGGACACCCTGGGCAACAATGAAACCTCCCGCACCAGCGGGCACTTGTCCAACATTCTGGACGAGGGGCTGTCAAACCTGATCGAATCCCTGGGCGAAGAGGCGGCCAGAAAAGCTGTGGCCAGTCACTCGGATGCCATCGACCTGATAGAAAAAATCATTCAGGAAGAGAGCATCCACTGCGACTTCAGACGACTGGATGGGTATTTGTACTTAAGCCCTGAGACCAACAAAGAATATCTTAAGCAGGAAGCTCAAGCCGCGCGCAGACTGGGGCTTCACGATGTGGAGCTGCAGGTTTCTCCGGCACACTTCGCCGACTTCGGACCGGCCTTGCGCTTTCCACGTCAGGCCCGCATCCACAGTCAGAAATATGTTCTGGGACTGATCCAGGCCATCCAGAAAATGGGTGGAGAGATCTACACGGAGTCTCCGGCAATTGAGTTTAAAGACACCCCCCTGACCTATGCAAAGACCACGGCAGGATACTGTGTCTATGCCAAAAAGATCGTCGTTGCCACCAACGTCCCCGTGAACGATCGGGTTCAAATCCACAGCAAGGAAAAAGCCTTCCGCAGCTATGTGATTGGCATCGAGGTGCCCAGCGACAGCTTCCCTGATATTCTGATGTGGGACACGACCAAACCCTACCATTACCTTCGCAAAGTCCCGGACTTCAAGGAGGGGGTGGATCTTCTGCTGATCGGCGGCGAAGATCATCGCGTCGGCCAAGAGGATCATCCAGAAAGCATCTTTGAAACTTTACATGACTGGGCGCTTTTCAATCTGGGGATTTCAGGACCGATGACCCTTCAGTGGTCGGGACAAATCATCGAGCCTCTGGATGGACTGGCTTACATTGGAAAAAATCCCGGCGATCGCAACACCTATATCGCCTGTGCCGACTCGGGCCACGGCCTGACCCACGGCGCCCTGAGCGCCATGATTCTGCGCGATCTGATCCAGGAAACACCCAATGACTGGACCGATATATATTCGCCGTCGCGTTTTCGTATGCGCAGCCTGGGAAAAGCTCTGCGCGACAACATGAACGCCCTGGTGCAATACAAAGATCGCATTCACCTGCGACGGGAGTTGAAAAACAGCACCAGCCAGCCCGGCGAAGGTCACCTGTTGCATCAGGGGGCCCGTACCTTTGCCATATACACCGACAAACAAAACAGAACCTACACCATGAGCGCGGTTTGCCCGCACCTGGGGGGCATCGTCCACTGGAATGCGGCAGAAAAAACCTGGGACTGCCCCTGCCATGGTTCACGCTTCAGTTGCACCGGCGAAGTTCTTAATGGACCGGCGATCTCCGGCTTGAGGAGCGCCGTTCCCAAAGCATCCCCCCAACCCCAACCTTCGGAGCCCGCCACCGAGGAAAGGACCGAACATGAAACCCGCAAAGAACGCGACTCCGCGATTTAAGAACAAAAGACCGACGCAGGAAAAGAGCATTCACTGCTATTACGACACGGATTCACAGAAGGAGCTATGCTCCAGCGAACTTGACGTGGCTAGGCTGCGCCAGGAAAAACCCGGCTGTGCTGAAAGTTATCGACCAGCCTTTGAAGATGCGCGATTTGTTTCGACCTCTTCCAAGGATGAGAAAAAGAGCGACCGTCTTCTGGAAAACGAACTGCACGACAAACTGAATCTGGAAGCCGAACTCCATACCGCCGATGTGGAAGTGGTGGTGCTCAACGGCGAAGTCACCCTGCGCGGTGAGGTTCCGTCACGAAAGATGAAACGCTTTATTGAAGAGCAGGTCGCCCGGTGCGCCGGGGTGAAAGACATACATAACGACCTGCACTTCAAACGAAAGTAGAGATCGGGACCTACCAAGGTCCCAGTTCGTTTGTGGTCTCTAACAACATCAAAAACCAGGCATAGGCTTTACGCTTTGACAGAGCGACAATGAGACCAAAAGAAAAAGGAGGACCCCATGGCCAACTCTCGAGAAAATGTGCCCACCTACTTTGGCACACCCAAACAGAAAAACCCTTCCTCAGCTGCATCCTCAACTATCCAATCCCGGGCCGCGTCGTTGTATAGCAGCGGCAAAGACTACGCCATCCAACACCCTTATCAGGTCATTCTGGGAGCGGTGGGCATCGCCGGCATTGGAGCGTTGACGGCGTATCTGGTCAACAAGAGCAGACACTAATTAAAAGCTCAAAGGGGGCAATATGAAACTCAGCTTGATCATACTCACTGCGGCTCTGTTGGTGCCTTTAAGTCATCTTCAGGCACAACCCCGAGGTCCGCAAGAACGGCGTCCTGCCGGTCCTCCTCCACGCACGTCTCAGAGTTCTTTGCTGGAGGGCCAAAACGACATCGAACGCCGCCAGGAGCGAATCCTCAAGGAATACCGCAGACAGATGAACGAACAAAGACAACGCGAAGAGCAGATGCGCCGGGATATGCAAATCATGCCCGATGGGCGCACCTGGGACTGACAACGGTTTAAAGCACTCGTGATCGCGAGTGCTTTATCCCCGAGGACCAGAGTCCAGCTCGAATCACAAAGTGTGTTGCAAGAAAGCACCACAAACTACGTAAAAAAAGATACAGTCCTTGGATGCACGGCAAACAAACTTTTCGTACAGTTGCAACTTGTCATGACCTATTGGATAATTTCCTCATCGACTAAACACTTTCTTCGAGAGAGATATTATGAGCATCCAACAAGTTCCATTTATCACACTAAATCGTTTTGAACCTGGCTTCCGCGACGAATTCCTGAACGGCGTTGCAAATCTTTTCGACAAAACACAATTCGTCGGTGGCCCGATCGTGGCTGAGATGGAAGCCAATCTTGCCAAGTACACAAAATCCAAACACGCTATCGGCTGTGCTAACGGAACCGATGCCATCCAGATCGCTTTGCGCGCGGTGGGCGTGAACAAAAACGACAAGGTTCTTGTTCCCGACATGACTTTCTGGGCGACCTTTGAAGCCGTTGTAAACGTGGGCGCAAACCCTGTGACAGTGGACGTAAATCGCGAAACCTGCCACTGGGATCTGGCCACCTTCAAACAAGCCGTTGACCAATTCAAACCCAAAGCAGCGGTGATGGTTCACCTGTACGGCTGGGCTTCTGCAGACACTTTGGAAATCCGTAAATTCGCCAAGGAAGCCGGCGTACTTTTGATTGAAGACGGCGCACAATGCTTTGGCACTGAAATCGACGGCCAATCTATTCTGGGCACTGCTTTGATTTCTACGACCAGTTTCTATCCGGCAAAAGTACTGGGCGCTTCGGGTGATGCGGGTGCCATCTTCACTTCCAACGATGAATACGCCAAAAACTGCCGCACTCTGATCAACCATGGCAGAACGGATCACTACTCTCACGGAATGATCGGCTGGAATTCTCGCATTGGTGCTTACGAATCCCTGTTCCTGAACATGTCCTTGAAACACATTGATGCCCGTATTCAAAGCCGCATGAATGCAGTTAAGTTCTACGAAGAGTCCCTGCAAGGTCTTCCCTTGAAGCCCGTGCGCGCAAAAGCCAACATCAAAGAAAATGGTTACTGTGCCGTGGCGATGATTGAGCCTTCCTTGCGTGGGTCTTTGATTGAGTCCTTGAAAAAAGCCAATGTGGGCTTTGGCACCATCTATCCGGGCGCCATGAGCCACCAGTCCGGTTCTGCAGGCCATCTGGCTGGCAAAATCGACAACGGCAATGCTCACCACATTTCCCAGGCTGTGTTGAACCTTCCTTGCTTTGCTTACATCACTCAAGAAGAACTTCAATACGTTTGCGACACGGTTAAGAAGCACTTCTAAACTTCTTAATTGGCAGGATCGGGACCCGGGAAAAATAATTCTTCCAAGGGTCCCTGCCGGTCTTCAAAAGCTGCAACGCCCTGGTCAGACTGACCGCATCCCCGGCTTTATACTTCGCCAACTGCCTCCAGTTCACCGGCCAGGCCACAGAGCTTTTTTCTCGAGCCCGCAACGAATACGGCAGAACACTGGTGGATCCGCGGGAGTTGCGAAAGTAATCTATAAAAATCTTTCCCTGACGCACCTTCTTGGTCATCTTGCTGACTAGTTTTTCCGGAAGACGACGTTCCCACAACAACACCAGTTCTCGGGTGAAATTTTTGACTTCGTCCCAGCCGGGGCCTGACTGAAACGGAACATGAATATGCAACCCTTTGCCTCCGCTGAGTTTGACAAAACTGCGCAGCCCCAAAGTTCGCAAATCCTTTCGTATCATCAAGGCGGTGGCGACCACATCTCTCCAAGGAACTCCCTCGCCAGGATCCAGATCCAACACAAACTGATCCGGCCGGGCCGGAGACTCTGCACGACAGTTACGGGCATGAATTTCATACGCTCCCATCTGCACCAGCTCCAACAACCCTCGCACATCGGTGACATACAAGGCCGAGTCCTTTTCCAAAACAGCCACCGCTTCAGCGCCCGACTTCAGATGTTTTTGAAAGAAGCACTTTCCCTCAGCACCGTCGGGACACCGAAGCACCGCCAGCAGACGGTTATCAATATAAGGATGCAGACGTTCAGCCATTGCAATGTAGTATTCCGCCACCTGAAGTTTGGTTATTCCTTCGACAGGATAAAGTATCTTATCCGGATTCGTCAGAAGCAGGGAGTCTGATGTCACCTCCGGAGCAGGCTTGTCCTTTCTTAAATCCACAAAGACCGGAGCCCGCAGATGCAATCCGTGAGTCCAGTTGGCAAAGCTCACTTCAGCCAGCAGTTGAGGTCGAACCCATATCGCGTCTTTTCGGGGCGGATCTCCGGATTGAAAGGGATTGTTTCGGGTCTTGATTCTTTTCAACTGGCGCAAGAGCGAGGTCATTTTATTCTGATCAAAACCTGTTCCCACCTTGCCCACAAACCGCAGTTGGCCTTTCTCGTAAGCCCCCAGAAGCAACGAACCAAACTCAGATCGACTGCCACGCCCCAGGGTATAGCCGCCAATCACAAACTCCTGACGATTTAAAAACTTACTTTTCACCCACTCGCCCTTGCGTCCGGAAATGTAAGTGCTTTCCAGTTTTTTGGAAACCACCCCCTCGATGCCCTGTCTTTGCAACTGGGACCAACGCCTGGAACCGACATCCTTAAGCTCCGGACTCAAACGCAACAGTCCCCGGTGTCCTTTTAAAATTTGCCGCAGTTTTTGCCGGCGCTCCTTCAGAGGATGCTCGCGCAGGTCTTCTCCGTTGAGCATCAAAAGATCAAAGAGCATGTAAGTCAGCTTCTGCGATGGATTCGATTCAAAATAATTCTGCAGACTTTGAAAATGACTGCGCCCTTTTTTATCCAGCACAACCACTTCGCCATCAAACACCGCGGACCGCACACTGACGCGGGAAAGCTCCCGAAGCAACGACGGCATCTTACCAGCCCAATCGTTCCCGGCCCGGGTGAACAGATGAACACTGCGCCCATCAAGATGCGCCTGAATACGGTATCCATCCCATTTTATCTCATGCAGCCACTGAGAACCTTGCGGCGGCCGGTCCACCAGCAGGGCCAACATGGGTTTCACGAAGCCGAGCTTCCTGGCTCGGCGCCGGGGATGCGCAGAGGCCTTGTCACCTGTCACCGAAGCCTCATCTCCAGGTTTGGCAAAGGGGTCTTCGCGTTTGACCAAAAGCCACTGCGGGCTTTTACCTTTCAAGTTTGTGCGAATCAAATCCCACGCCCCCTTCAGGCGATGCCCTTTGAGTTCAAACTCCAGATGCCCCTTTTTTAGCCCCTCCGCCGGAGAGGATTTTGGAATCCAGATTCCGGTATCCCAAATATAAACCTCTCCTGCGCCGTATTCTCCTTCAGGGATTTTCCCCTCAAAGCTTCCGTATTCCAGAGGATGATCTTCAACTTCCACCGCCAGTCTTTTCAGATGCGGATCCAAGGAAGGCCCCCTGGGAATAGCCCAGCTTTTCAAAACCCCGCCCCATTCCAGGCGAAAATCATAGTGCAAATGCGAGGCATGATGTTCCTGAACCACAAACATCAACGGGGACAACGTTTGAGTGGGACGCTTTTTCCCCTTTGGTTCGGACGTTTTTCTTAGGTCGCGTTTCTGGTGGTAAGTACGAAGTGACATGACTAAGCCCGCAATCGAGGTTTACGTCGGACCTTTTTGCTTGCCTGCAGACTCTTCTGCAGAAGCGGCATCAGATCAATAACATTGTCCGTGGTTTGAATTTTCTCAACCTTGCCTTCGACCACCTTGTGACCTTTGCCTCCGCGCACTTTGCGTTGAATTGTTTTCATCACATCCTGATAATACGTGTCGCGATACTGATCAGGATTCCACTTCGACGTCATGCCATCGACCAGATCCTCGGCCATCTTCAGCTCCTTTGGACTGTAAGAGCGCTTCTTCATGCTGGCGTTCAAAAAATGCACTTGTTTTTCGCTTTTTACTTCATGAGAAAATCGCAAAAGTTCCAGCACCAGATAGGGCCCCCGGGCCATGATCAGAGCCAGATGTTGTTTGATTCGGATCACCAGCTTGGCAACAGCCACTTTCTTGGTTTCCTGCAAGGCATCCCGCAACAGGAAATAGCCTTTTTCCGCGCCCTTTTGTGGCGCCAGGTAGTAGGGTCGATCAAAGAAAATGGGATCAACCTCTTCAAGCAGCACGAAGTCCTCAATATCAATAGTCTGGGTGGCCTTGATATTGGCTTTCTTCAGTTCTGCCTCGGTCAGAATCACATAGCGGCCGGATTGATACTCGTACCCCTTCACGATACGATCGCTGGGTACTTCCTGCCCGGTCTTGGCACTGACCTTCATGTACTTAATACGCGACATGTCTTTCTTGTCGAGCAAAGAAAAGTGAACCTCTTTTTCGCTCTGCGCGCTTTGCAAGGTGACGGGAATATTCAAAAGACCAAAACTGATGGAACCCTTCCAAATACTCGCGGCCATGTCTGCCTCCTTCAACTAGGAAAAACCATCCCAGGCCCCTTGAAAAGACCGCTGTGCCTGTTTTTGCCAATAAGCTCTTGTCCCTCACAAAAGCCCAGTGGCGCTGCACAGGAACGCCCACAAAATTCCATGTCAAATTGCGCAGAACGGTGCTATTCTCTTTGGCATTGAAACGGATGGTCCTATGCAAAACAAAACAGTCAAAATCGGAAATATTGAGATCGCCAACGACAAACCTTTCGTGCTTTTTGCCGGACTGAATGTTCTGGAGTCCCGCGATCTGGCCATGCAGGTCTGTGAACACTTCGTCAAAGTGACAGACAAACTGAAAATCCCCTACGTCTTTAAATCCTCTTTCGACAAAGCCAATCGTTCCTCCATCCACTCCTATCGCGGTCCGGGCATGGAAGAAGGTCTTAAGATTTTTGCTGAACTGAAGAAAACCTTTGGCGTGAAAATTATCACCGACGTTCACGAAATCTATCAGGCCAAACCTGTAGCGGAAGTGGTCGATGTGATCCAGCTTCCTGCATTCCTGGCACGCCAGACAGATCTGGTTGAGGCCATGGCTCGCACCGGCTCTGTGATCAACGTCAAAAAGCCACAATTCCTGAGCCCCGGTCAAATGGGTAACATCGTCGAAAAGATCCAGGAATGCGGTAACGACCAAGTGATTCTTTGCGATCGCGGCACCAACTTTGGTTATGACAATCTGGTTGTGGACATGCTGGGCTTTAACATCATGAAAAAGGTTTCCAAAGGAAGTCCGGTGATTCTGGATGCGACCCATGCTTTGCAATGCCGTGATCCATTTGGAGCAGCTTCCGGCGGTCGTCGTGGCCAAGTGGCAGAACTGTCCCGTGCGGGTCTGGCCGTCGGCCTGGCGGGCCTATTTATTGAAAGCCATCCTGAACCGGATAAAGCCAAGTGTGATGGACCTTCCGCCCTTCCCCTTGCGAAAGTGGAGCCATTCCTGCAACAGATGAAGGCCCTGGATGATCTGGTGAAATCCTTCCCGGAACTGAACACTGAGTCTTAAACAAAAAGCCCCGTTCTTAAACGGGGCTTTTTTTTAAAGAAAATCCTGTGCCCGCGCCGTGGCTTTTTAATGACCTTTAGCTCTTTGTAAAGCCCGGATAACGAAAGAAATATCCGTCACATCCTCACCCCGGCAATCCTCATCCTGACAACGATAGCTCATGTTGCAGGATCTTTCGCTGTCATAGTCAAAATCCATCTCTCCACGAACCAGAATGCCGACCACCTCATTCGTGCGCGCATTAAACACGGCTGATCCGGAATTGCCTCCATAGGTATCCAGATTCGCTGTGAAATAGCCCTGAGACACCGAACGCACATGCGCTCCGGCCGCCACCTTCGTCGGCAGTCCCGCGGGGTGGCCGATCACAAACAACTCATCTCCGGGTTGAACTCCCCCCCGCTGCAGGCGCACGGGAGTGCGGTTTGGCACAGAGCGATCCAGACGGATCAAGGCGTAATCCTGCTTGGAGGAATACTCTCGGTACACCACCTCTTTACAGTCATAGACATCGTCGTATCTGGAAGTTAAAGGGGCTGTTTCTGCATCTGCCATTCGATATCCAAACACAAAAGAATACGTCTTGCAGTCTGCGGTGCTTTTCACGCAGTGCCCGGCCGTGGCAATCAGATCTGCCCCCACCAAAGAACCCGAGCAGTTCGCCGATGTGGGCTGTTCATAAAATGCCTCGTTTGAGCAAAGCTCTCGTTCCCAACCGTACTTGGTGGGTTTATGAGTGAAGCCGTCTTTACGATTGTCGTACAAAACTTTTTTAGGAATCAAAGCCACCGTGGAATCGGCCAGCTGACGGATATCCTCACGTTGCACCTGATAGACATCCACACGGTTGTCATCACCATAGATCACCTTAGGAGTGACTGAAACAAATCCCACTGACAACGTGGCAGCAAAAGCGACTGACAAAGCCGCTACGAATGAATTCCTTTTCATTACGCACCCTCTGGCTTCCTTCATGGAAACTTCTTACTTCATTTTGCCGGGAAAGATTTTTGATTTCAAACACCTTGCCAGAAAAGTCCAGGGCAAGGATATGACTATGCCATATCCAGAATATCGTAAATCACAAATCCGGCGGAGGTGATTTCGTACTTCACATCGTTGCCAAGAATATCGATTCCGTAGCGCAAACCCCAGGATTTCCCCTCAGAAGGAGGCGATTGTCGCTTCTGAAAAGCCGGGCGCGGATCAAGCTCCATCACCTCAACAATCAAAGCCTTCAGGTTCTTTTCACCGCGAGGATCACGCTGCTGAATTTCTGTTTCGGCTTTTTCTGAAAACAGGACCGGGTATCTTGGAATCGGTTCTGACGCCCACCCCGCACCGGCTTCAGGAACAGAGTCCGCATAAGCGATGTAGGGTTTGATATCCAATACAGGTGTGCCATCAATCAGATCAACACCCGCAACGAAAATCTCAGGCCCACCGACAGCCTCCAAATCAATCTTTTCAATAGCCACCACAGATAAGCCGATGGGGTTCGGACGATGCGGAGAACGTGACGCCAGCACGCCGACCTTGCGATTGCCCCCAAGACGTGGTGGACGAATGCTGGGTTTCCAGCTTTTGCCACCATGATCATGAAAGACAAAAACGATCCAAAGATGAGTGAACTCTTCAAGACTGCGAAGAGACGTTTTAAGATCCGGATCAGGATGAATTTTAATCACCCCTTTGGCTGCGGATGCCAAACCCGGCTGACGAGGAACACCAAATCTGTCCTTAAACGGCGTCCTCACCTGCCCGATGGCAGAAAACTCAAATACGTCTCCCCACTTGGTCATCATGAACGCGGAAGATTCGTCACACCGATCTTAATCACCTGACCATCGATGTCTGATGTTTCAGTGTGCTTACCGGTCGGCTCTGCTGCCAGATTGATGATATTGAGGTTCTTCGTCAAAGTTTCTGACGTGATCATGTCCTTATGAGCTTGCAAAGCCTCTAATAGCGCCCCTTCGCAGGCGATATCCAAAGTGATCTTGTCATCCATCTGGAAGTCCGCTGTCTTACGAGCCACCTGGATCTTACGCATAATCTCGCGAGCCAGACCTTCACGCTCTTGCTCTGCTGTCACGGTCGGGTCCACTTCGATGGAAACAATCTGATGCACGGATAGATTCGCATTATCACCCTTTGGTGCACGACGGATTTCCACATCAGAAAGTTGAATTTCTTCACCTTCCACGATCACTGTTTCGCCTTTTTCAAGCTTCAACAGGCTTTCCAGGGATAACTTTTGAATGCCAGCCCCTACAGCCTTCATCTTAGGCCCCAGACGCTTACCCAAAACCGGGAAGTTGGCCTTGGCAGTCACCTGCACGAACTGGTCCTCATTGGCATTATAGACAACCTTACGGAAATTCAGCTCGTCCACAAAGAACGGTTCAAATTTCTTCAGCGTCTCCAGAAGTTCAGCACTTCTGTGAATGATTTTGATTTCATTCAAAGGAATTTTGGCCTTCACACCGATTTTTTCACGATGATTACGACCCAGGGTCACCAACGTGTCCATGGCCTTCACGGCTTCTTCAAGCTCCGGACGAAGCATGGATAGATCCGCCTCGGGGAAGCTTTCCAAGTGAACCGAGTCCTTCTTATTGGGAAGAACCTGAGCCAGATTTTTGTAAGTCACTTCAGACATGAACGGAGCAAACGGCGCCATCAAACGGGACAACGTCGTCAGAACCTCATGCAAAGTCTCATACGCATAACGTTTTGTTTCCGGCATACCTTCTTGCCAGAACAAGCTGCGGTTGAAGCGGATGTAGGTGTTGGTCAGATCCTCAATGAACTGAAGCAGGTGCGGAACCACGTTGTACAGACGATAAGCGTCCATCTCTTTATGAGTGTTGGCAATCAGTCCATTTAAGCGTGAAAGAACCCACTGATCCAGAATGTTCGGAGATTTTTTAGCATCCCCTTTTGGAACAAAGCCGTCGATATTGGCATAGTTCGCAAAGAAGGAATAAGAATTCCACCATCTCAGCAGAATCTTACGAACGATGTCGTACACGCCTTTTTCAGAGAACTTCAACTCCTGCGCTTTCACCACTGGCGAGTCAATTAGGTACAAACGCAAAGCATCCGCACCGTGCTGATTCAAGACCTCCATGGGGTCTGGATAGTTCTTCAAGGACTTGGACATCTTGCGACCGTCTTCGGCCAATACCAAACCATTCACCACTACATTTTTGAATGGTGCTTGATTAAACAGCGCTGTTCCGATGATGGACAATGTGTAGAACCAGCCACGTGTCTGATCCAGACCTTCCGCGATGAAGTCCGCAGGGAAGGCTTTTTTAAAGTCTTCCACGCAGGTCTCTGGATAACCCCACTGCGCATACGGCATAGAGCCCGACTCAAACCAGCAGTCCAAAACACCATCCACACGCTTGAGTGGCGACTTGCCCGTTGGCGATGGAATCGTGATTTGATCCACAAATTCGATGTGCAAATCATCAATCTTCTGACCGGAGAGCTTTTCTAGCTCGGCACGGGAACCCACACAGATCACTTCACCCTCTGGGTTTCTCCAGATCGGAAGTGGTGTCCCCCAGAAACGGTTGCGCGAGATCGCCCAGTCACGAGCACCTTCCAGCCAGTTGCCAAAGCGTCCATCGCGAAGATGGTCCGGAACCCACGTGGTTTGTTTGTTGTTCGCGATCAACTCTTCTTTGATTTTCTCAACTGCCACGAACCAGGAAGACACCGCACGATAGATCAGCGGCGTGTCGGAGCGATAACAGAACGGATAACTATGCTGAATCGTGTCCTGCTTGAACAGGCTGCCACGTTTCTTCAGATCCGCAATGATGTCCTTGTCGGCCTCTTTCACACGCTTGCCAGCGTAATCCGGAACTTCTGATGTGAACATGCCGTCGTCATCAACAGGGTTCACCATCGGTATACCGGCTTTAGCACAAGCATAGTAATCCTCTTCCCCGAAAGCCGGCGCCATGTGCACCACACCCGTACCACTTTCAGTGGTCACGTGTTCAGAAGAGATAATGCGGAACGCACCCTTATCGGCGCGATCCCCGAAGTACGGGAACAAGGGCTCGTACGTCAGACCTACAAGTTCCTTGCCCTTCATCATTTGCAGAACTTCAACTTCTTCGTCGGCTTTTTTAAAGACTGAAGACAGTAAAGCCTGTGCCAGAATCAGTTTGCGGCCCGTGGATTTTTCCAGAACCTTGACGTAGTCAATATCCAGTCCCACAGCCAAAGCCAGATTTGATGGCAATGTCCAAGGGGTGGTCGTCCAGGCCATCACTGCAGTGTCGGGCTGATTTACCAGCTTGAACATCACCGTGATCGCTGGGTCCTGCACCATTTTGTAGTTTTGATTAGCTTCAAAGTTAGAAAGGGATGTCGAGATTCCTACAGAATAAGGAACGACTTTGTAGCCTTCATAGATCAGACCCTTGTTGAAGAGCTGCTGGAACACCCACCACACGGACTGCATGAAAGACACGTCCATAGTGAAGTACGGATTCTCCATATCCACCCAGCGACCCACACGACGTACGGTGGTTTTCCATTCATTGGAATAACGCTTTACAATCGAACGGCAAGCGTCGTTGTAATTGGCCACGCCCATTTTCAGAACGTCTTTGCGGCTTTCGATTTTATGAGTCTTGTTGATTTCGTATTCTACAGGAAGACCGTGACAATCCCAACCGAAACGACGCGGAACTGTGTAGCCCTTCATTGTCCAGTAACGAGGAACAACGTCTTTCAAAACACCCGCCAGCAAGTGACCGTAGTGCGGAAGACCCGTCGCAAAAGGAGGACCATCATAGAAGCTGTAGGTTTTTTTACCCTGTGGATCCAAAGAGCGCGCAAAAATCTTTTCCTGATCCCAGAAATCCAAAATGGATTCTTCCTGCTTGGCAAGCTGGACATCAGGTTTTACGGCGGAATAAGGAGCGGTGCGGGTGTTGTTTGCATTTGTCATAGGTCCTTAATAACTATCAGTTTTTTAAGGAACTTGCACGCCTAGATGCCCCTTTTTCCAGACTGCCCGGTGAGTTGCAGCATTGCGTCACCGGACCCATGCAGGCACTGAGGGGTTTAAAACCCTAAAACCCCGTTGCGGAACCCACCTTGCGCTGAGACTTGCCATGGCTTTCAAAGGATTTTGGTTTAAATTCCAGCACATTGGAGGATGGGGAAGACGGATTTGAATCCCGACCTTCACCCAAAACCAGAAGATCCAAAGCATTCACATTTTTCAGCAGGACCGTGGACTGAGCCGACAATTCCTCCGCCGTGGCTGCGGCCTCTTCCGAAGCCGCCGCATTTTGCTGAGTCACTCCATCCAGTTGGTTCATGGCATTGCTCATCTGCTCAATGCCATTGGACTGCTCTTCACTGGCTGTGGCAATTTCGCTGTTCAGGTCCGAAACTTTTTTCACCGAGTTCACGATATCCGTCAGCACCGCACCACTGCGATTGGCCTGCTCAGCACTTTTTCCAATACGCTCGACACTGACATCAATCAGCGCGGCAATATTTTTAGCCGACTCGGCACTTCGCTGAGCCAGATTTCTAACCGCCTCAGCCACCACGGCAAATCCTTTACCCTGCTCTCCGGCACGAGCCGCCTCTACCGCCGCATTCAGAGCCAGCAGATTTGTCTGGAAGGCGATGTCATCGATCACGGAAGTAATCTCTGCGATTTTTTTCGAGTCCGCCGAAACACTCTGAATGGAGTCGATCAAAGATTTGATCTCACTTTCACCCTTCACGGCCACATCACGTGTCGAGCTGGCAAGTACAGAAGCCTGTTTTGCATTTTCTGAATTCAGTTTAACTGTAGCGGTCAGCTGCTCAATGGTCGCAACAGACTCCTCCAAGGAACCAGCCTGACTTGCGGCAGATTGAGACAAGGTTGTCGATGTGGTCGCAATCTGAGTTGCTGCATCAGCCACCTGTCTGGCGCCCCCACCCAGCTCTTCAGTGACACGCTGAAGGTCGTGGGAAAGTCTCCGGATATAAATGACGGATACTGAAAGACCCAAAAGAATGCCCACGATAGAAATAATGGCCAAAAGCAGATTGTTAAACTCGGCGGTCTTTCGAGCATCATCCACCCAAAGCTTCTGTTCTTGGCTGAAGAAGTTTCTTAGATTCTGCACATGCCCAAAAAATTCATCTGCAGCTTCGGGGCACTCCTTAAAGAAGATCCCAATCACACGCTGTCGACTTTCAACTGTTCCTGTATCATACAGTCCGAGGATTTCGATTCCTGCTTTCTTAAAGGAAGTCCAGGACACAAGCACCTTGTCAACCAGGGCTTTTTGCTCTGACGGCAGATTCGGTCTGTCTAGTTTCTTAAGTTGTTCATCCACACCGGCGACAGCGTCAAGAACTTGCTTTTTCGCAGCAGCCCCTTGAGTCGGCGTGACGCCTTCGATGCCCAGAGTTCTTAAACCAATGCGCGTTTCTTTAAAGCCCAGAAAAGCCTCATCGACCGCGATCACGTCATCCAAAACACCCCGTGCGACCGCCTCATATTTTTCTTGAGTCTTCTTGCCTCCCCAGTAGGCGCTACTGGCAACAATGATGGCGACAAGAGAAATGCCGATATTCAACAGAAGCAATTTTTTGAACAAACTCCATTTAAACATAACGCCGTTTCCTGTTAAAAAGTCGTTAATGGTGCTATATATCTTATCGAACACTTCTCATATAAATAGAGGGATTACCGGCAAAAACGGGGTTACACTTTTGAAATGCGCCCCACCTAGGTCCCGTGTCTAAAATATAGACGAGCACGACAGGGCCCAATTGTCGGCGAGGATGGAACACTTTTCGCACCAGTAAAACTGATGGCAAAAATAGTGCTTCTCACAATTTTATTTTTCACTGTTGCAGGTTGGGCTAAATCAAGTCCCGTCACCTATGGTGAATTGCGCTCACGTCTGCTGCTCCAGGCGGAAGCCGACCTGTTTCATGTTGAAGCCTATCCCGAGATCACCATGCCCCCCACTGAAAAAAGTGTGGAGCTGAAGTTTACCGAATACTATCAGCCGCCGATCCGCAAGGGTCGCTTCTACCGAATCGGCCATCTCCGAGCACACGAAACCTATGGTTTGAAGGACCATAAAAAAGTGGACACGGTGTATCTGATTAATCTTGTGGAGCTTAATAACAATCTGCAGCCCACAGGAGTTCAATTCAAAGTGGGAGCCAAAGCCGATCCTGAAACTTTGGTCGGAAACTTCAAACAAATACCCGATCAACTCTCCTCCAGCCCCACACTGCAAACAGGACGCGCACGTGTGCGAGACCACATCGTGAATTCGGCCCCTGTTGTGTTAAATGGTCGGTCCGTAGCGGCCTATAACAGATTCGAAGTCATCGACATTCAAAAAGAATACATCCCCTTCACTCTGGCTCACCGCTATACTCTGACCTTGCGTGAGGTGCGCACTAAGAAGCTCTTCACGCTTGCTGCTCCAGGCCTGCGGAAGCTGCCCATTTGGGCTCATCTGGTGGCTCCAGGCAATGAACGTGTCATCAAGTTCCCCGGCGGCGAATTGCACTACTAAACGCAATCTTTCTGTCCTTCTACAGTCAGCAGACATTTGCCGGCTGACTTCCCACCTTTTCTTTTCATAAAATATTCTTCGACGACTCATTCATCCAATCGGAGAAACAAAGTATGGCAGAACTCATTACCTGTATCTGGTTTGACCACGGCGAAGCCGCCAACGCGGCCCACTTCTATGCAAGCACCTTCCCCGACAGCAGCGTTGGACGTATCAACAAAGCCCCCGGCGATTTCCCAGGTGGCAAAGCCGACACGGAGCTCACTGTTGAGTTCACAGTGCTGGGACGAAAATTTGTCGGACTTAATGGCGGGCCTCTTTTTAAACCCAATGAGTCGGTGAGCTTCATGATTGTCACAGAAAATCAGGAGGAGACAGATCGCTATTGGAACGCCATTATCAACAACGGCGGCATGGAAAGCGAATGCGGCTGGTGCAAGGATCGCTGGGGCTTTTCCTGGCAGATCACCCCTAGAATCCTGCTGGAGCTGACCACCAGCTCAGATCCCGCCAAGGCCAAACGGGCGTTTGATGCGATGATGACGATGAAGAAGATTGATATCGCCAAACTCAAAGCCGCCGCGCTTTAAAGACAGCGGCTTTTAAACCCGTTGTCTTTGTCAAAAGTGAACGAGTGACCAAGAGGGATGACGCTTCCGAGACGTTAAACTAAAAGCGGCCCTAACTGAGCCGCTTCGATTGTCTTCGTTTGAAAAACCGGATTCAGTGAACAATGCTAGATGTTTACTTTTTTGTACAAGTAAAGCTTAAAATAACATTAGGGTAAAGCGGCTCTTCACAGTCTTCAGAGCTAAAACGGCTGACCTCTCCCCAAAAAATTGACCTTGGCCCCTTCTTTGGAGCGTTTGAAACCTCACGTTTGAGAAACCTCTCTTAATCTTTCTTCGTACTGTTTGGCAAACATTTCTGGAGTTTTATTTTTCAACGCTGAGTTGGGTCGTTCCGTGTTGTACTCGATTCTCCATGCTTCGATGACTTCCTTGGCGTGATAAATGGATTCAAACCAATTCAGGTTCAGAGCGAATTTTCTAATTGTTGTTAGTTAAGTTCAGCTGGGGCAGCCTGAAGCTGCGGATTTTGGCTCGAATAGCCTAACATTTGGTGCGCGGAGAGGGACTTGAACCCTCACGCTTGCGCATACGCCCCTCAAACGTACGTGTCTACCAATTCCACCATCCGCGCGCACCTATAAGAAAATCTGATAGAGGGAAGAAATAATTAATCATTTCCCTTCCCCAGAGTCAATAAAATGCCCATAGACCCCTTGGCCATACCTAGACCTTTTTGTGCCCACATTTTTAGCAAAATTCTTTAACCTGAAAAGGACCCACCCCTGTCATATCAGTAAGAGCACGGACGCTCTTACTAACGGAACAAGAGGACGCTAGGATGGCACCTCGAAGATCCGCGAGGCCAAGGAAGGCCGCACAAAGTAAAAAGGAGAGAACATGACAGACTTACATGACGTAGCAATGTTCTGCCTCTTCTACTCGGGAGTTGTGATGTACGCTCTCTGGATAACGGTGGCCCGGCGCCCCGCCCGAGTTGAGGCAAGAAAAAGAAATTATTAAAAATTCAAATTTGGGCGACTCAGTGAAGGTTTGGTGGTTCCCTTCACACGAGTCCGGGGGGCCGATGAGGCCCCCCATTTTTTATTTCGTATTTGAGCGCACCAAGTCATGAAAATCCGACATTTTCACCTTTAAAATTTGCCCCCGTGGTCATAACTCCCTATGGTGATTTTATGACTAAGCCTCAACCCATTCCGTTTGGAAAATCAGACTTATTCTCGCTGGGTGTCGAAGTTGAGCTTCAAATTATCCACCCACTGACCCGCAACCTTTTTCCCATCTCTCCGGATATCCTGGAAGAATGGTCGCTACAAAGCCCCCACTTAAAACCTGAAATCTTCCAAAGCATGCTGGAGATCGACACACCCATTTGCAAAAACGTCCAGGAAGTGGAGCAAGAACTTTTACTGACCGGTCGCGAACTGCTGCGCATTTGCAAAAAGCACGGCGCCCGACTGGCCGCCAATGGCACCCACCCGTTCGCAAAATGGCATGATCGTCTTTTTTACCCTTCAGATCGCTATGAATATCTGATTGAGCGCAACCAACACATTGCGCGCCGCCTGATGATTTACGGCCTGCACGTGCATCTGGGAATGAATAATGGGGACCATTGCATCGCCATGATGAATGAGTTCTTGTATTACCTGCCCCACATGCTGGCCATGTCGGCCAGCTCGCCGTTCTGGACAGGTCACGATACAGGACTGGCCTCTTCACGCATCACGGTCTTTGAAGCCCACCCCGCCGGGGGCACCCCCTGCAAAGTTGAAAACTGGGCTGATTTTGAAACCATCGTGCAGAAACTCATCCAGAGTAAATCCATCGGGAGCTTCAAAGATATCTGGTGGGACATCCGCCCAAGCCCCAACTATGGAACACTGGAAATCCGCATCTGTGATGGCGTCCCGGGCATTCGCCAGACCACGCGACTGGTGTCCTTTATCCATTTACTGGCGCGCCACATTCAAAAGCGCCTGGACCAGGGATACAGACGCCAGACACCGGCAGACTGGATGATTCGCGAAAACAAATGGCGCGCGTCCCGTCACGGCATGGACTGTGAAGTTCTGATTGATAACGACGGCATGACCAAAAATCTGCGCGAAGATATCAATGATCTTCTGACCGCGATGAAAGACGATGCGACCGAACTGGGATACACTCAGTACCTGAAAGACCTCGAAAAAGATCTTCAGCATCCCAGCTATGAAATTCAACGCAAGCTCTATGAAAAAACGGGCGCGCTGGAGGACGTGGTTGACTCACTTTGCGACACCTTTGAAAAGGACCTTGCAGTCCTCTGATGGCGTGGGCCTTGCTTTTCTAAAGGGATATGCAGGGCCCGATTGCCAAATCCTTTATACCGCTTATTAAGACCGCACTTGTCATATTTGTGATCAGTGCGATGCCCTTCATCGCCTCTGCAGAAAACTTTGACAGTTGCCTGACTCATTCCCTGACCACCTCGTTCCCACGCATTGCCGAAGGGGAAAAATCGCAATTGTTTGTAAAGTGCACGACAGAAAAAGCCGCCCCACAACCCGGACAAGCCCGGCCCCGCTATAGCAGCGGCGAAATCAAAGCCTTAAGCCAGGCCTTTTCCGCCATCACGGATTGTCTTGAAATCGATCCACAATGGCTGTTCCCGAAGCTGATGATGGAAAGCGGCTTCCATACCTTGATTCAAAATCCCAACGGCGACGCCGGCATCGGACAACTGACTGGCAAAGCCATCGCCGATGTGGACCAGGTTCTGCCGACGTATAAAAACATGATCTATCAAAGCTCCCGTAAATCCTGCCAGTGGCTAAAAACCCGCACCCAGGCACGCAGCCATTTCTGGAGACCTCTGCGCAACGAAAGCAAATGTGCCTTGATGAGCAAGTCCACCAACCCCTTGCGCAACCTGCTGTATGCCGGAATCTTTCACAAGCTGAATGAAAAATACGTCGCCACCGAGTTCGAAAAACGCAACATCCCGGCCCTGCTGAAAGAGTCCGGCTATCCCACGGGCGATCACACCCAGATCAAACGTCTGCTGGTGACCTTGGGATACAACACCGGAGGCGCTGTCGCCGTTAAAAATCTGGAGCAATTTCTGTTCAGCCGCGTGGACTTCATCCGCCGCAAAAGTCAGGAGTTCAACCTGCAATTGCTGGGAAGCCTCAGTCCCGCGGACCGCGCCCAGGCCCTGTCCTATGTATCCGCCAAAGACTTTGATTTCAAAAAAGGACTGAGAGATTTCCAGAATCACAAAAAAAATCTGAAAGAACAACTGCAGCAGCAAAACCGCCAGTTGACGGACAGGGAAGTGGATCTCGCCGTTTCCCGCCTGCTGCGAAATGTCTCGGCCTCACTTTACACTTTCCCTGAATGGTTGCAGGTCTGGCAAAGCCACGGTGGCCCAGGGTATGTCTCCAGCCTGGCACACACCGCAGTCCAACTTGAAAAAAAATTCGGAAGAGCGTGTTCAAATTCTGATAACTATCGAGTCATTCAATCTCACGAAAGGCAATAGCACATGACAAAATCCTTATTTCTGTCACTGATTGCAACCCTCATCGTCCACACCGCCAGCGCCACCACGGAACTGGTTCGCCTGTATGAATGGTCTCCAGGAAACACCCTGGCGCCGCTGATTCTTCCTGTTAAAACCGGAGAAACCCCAGAGCAGGCGGCACAAAGATATTTACAGAACCTGAATCGCAATCCTGAGTTGATGGAGCTTTTTGAAGGCCGTCTTCCTGAAGTCAGACTCTCGGGATTCAAACCCCTGGATGAATCCCGCCGCGAATCCCGCGCCCTTCTGGTTGCCAATCTGCCAAAAGATTACACTCGCAATTCGCAGCGAATTGAGAACTTCCAGAAAATTTTCGCCAAAGGAAAACACAGCTCTTACATCCTTCCGATCAACGCCAACCTGGGGCTTTCACAAAGCGAAACCCGCGACCTGTTTGCACAGATTTCAGAAAAATTCCCTTTTATGGTGGCCATGGGCGGCGATGACGTGGAGCCTGCTTTGTACAAGAAACAAAACACTCACTCGCGCAACACCATCCCTGCGCGTGATATGTTTGAAATCGAGCTGATCAAGTCTTATGTTACCCGCGAAAAAGGCTTCCTGCTGGGGGTTTGCCGTGGGTCGCAGATCTCTTCTGTCGCGTTGGGATACAAATTGATTCAGGACGTCCCTTTCCATGTTGGCACAAAGGTCAGCCATGGAAATGACTGGCACGAAGTCGAACTCAAACCCACCAAACACAACATCCTGGCTTCTTTGCTGGGACCAGGACAGAACAAAATGACCGTCAATTCCCTGCATCACCAGTCCGTAGTGTTTAAAGAAGGCGGCCCTCTGCAACTGGCGGCCCAGGGACACGACGGAGTGACAGAAGCCACGGAGTTCAAGAACGGACGTGGCCTGCTTTTGCAGTTCCATCCCGAGCTCATGAACAATGAACTGGGCTCTAAGATCCTTTGGCGCGTGCTCAAGCAGAAGAATGTGGTTATGCCCGGCCGCTGTGGAAAGGTGTTCTCACTTTAGTCCTTTTGAGCCGGCCTTTATATGTACCGGGCCATTGCCAACTTAAACGTTGCCTCCTTTAGCCAGTGTTCTAACATGGAGGCATGTTGGAAAAGATTTTTCTTCATCAAAAGCAGTATGCCCTGAAGCTTCGCAGTGAGTCCTTGAAGACCCGCATTCAAAGCCTGGAGGCCCTGGAGAAGGCCATCGAAAGTCACCAAGCAGAGATCATTGAAGCACTAAAAAAGGACTTCAACAAACCTGAAGCTGAAACCCTGCTTTCTGAAATCTATCCGGTCCTGAAGGAACTTCATTTCACCCGCAAAAATCTTAAATCCTGGTCCGGCCCTCGCCGGGTGCAAACCCCATGGACCTTGTTTGGCAGCCAAAGCTTCATCCAGCCTGAGGCGCGAGGCGTCTGCCTTTTGATCGGCCCTTGGAACTATCCATTTCAATTGGTGTTTCTTCCTTTGATCTCGGCCATTGCCGCCGGGAATTGCGCCATCCTTAAACCTTCTGAACTGACTCGTCACACAAGCTCGGTCATCAAAAAAATTGCCGAAGCGGCTTTTGCCACTGAACATGTCTTTGTGGCGGAAGGTGGCGCTGAAACGACTCAGGAACTTTTGAAGTTTCCCTTTGATCACATCTTTTTTACCGGCAGCACCCGCGTGGGAAAAATCATCATGGAGGCTGCCGCAAAACATCTGAGCAGTGTGACCTTGGAGCTGGGGGGCAAGTCCCCGACGATTGTTGATGCAACGGCAGATCTCGCGGTGGCCGCCGAAAAAGTTGCCTGGGCCAAGTTTATCAATGCCGGCCAAACCTGCGTGGCCCCCGACTATCTTTTTGTGCATGAAGCGGTGGCATCATCCTTTAAAAAACATCTTATAGCCGCGATTCAAAAGTTTTACGGATCTTCAGCAGAGCAGATTCAGCACAGCCCGGATCTGGCACGCATGGCCTCGGTGAACCATACTCAGCGTTTAAAAAACCTGATTGACGATGCCGTTGCCAAGAAAGCTGAAATCATCTTTGGCGGGCATTGTGAGCCGGAAAAACACTATTGCAGCCCCACGCTGCTGGATAAAGCAGATCCGCACTCTTTAGTCATGCAAGAGGAAATCTTCGGTCCAATTCTGCCGATGATGACCTTTAAAGAGATCTCAGAGGTCATACATTTTATCAATGAACGCCCCAAACCCTTGGCCCTGTATTTCTATTCACACAGTCAAATGAACTCGGAAAGAATTCTAAAAGAAACCAGCTCTGGTGGACTGGTCTTTAATGACTCTTTGATTCATTTTGTGAATCCCCATCTTCCCTTTGGTGGCGTCAATCACAGTGGAATTGGAAGTTACCACGGCTGGCATGGGTTTCAGACCTTTTCCCATGAAAAGGCCGTCCTGAAGCAGTCCTTCTTGGGCAAGATGCTTCGGATTATGTATCCACCCTACAGCAGCTTTAAAATGAACGCCCTGAAGACTCTGCTGCGCTGGCGGATTTAGGTCAGCTGCAGAATCTTATCGCGATCGCCCACAATCCAAAGAACATCCCCACGGCACAAGGTGACACTGGAGTCCGGATTTAGAATCCGCCCACCTTCACGTTCTATACCGACAACAAGTCCGTGGGTTGCCTCACGCAAACCGCAATCCCGGATGGTTTTATTTATAAACGGAGACGTGTCCGTCAGCAGATACTGCTCAAGGCTGTATTCAGCTTCCGCCTGACCGGAAGGTGCCGGCAGTTCGTCTTCGATAAAGGTCTTAAACTGGATCAACTGCGCATCAGTGCCGATCACAAACACATGATCATAAGGCATCAGACATTCTTTTCGCCCTGGGGCCGTGACCCGACGGCGTCCCCGTTCAATTAAAGCAATCGTAACCCCGTATTTTTCTCGAATAGACAACTGATGCAAAGGCACACCGACATACGGGGCTTCCGGTGGAATTTCAAATTCCGTGATATGCGCATCCCATGGCGCCAAGGCCCGGTTGTTTTTGCGGGCATGAGTTTTCTGAACCTCATCATTGAGGTTTGTCAGAAAACGACGTTCAAACCAATGATAGATGTCCTGAAGCTTCTGTGACAGAACATACCCCACAACCACGACCATCCACAGGGTGATAGCCACCGCCCACATCAGTGGTACAAACTGCGCCACCATGGCCCCCAACAAACCGACGGCAAGCATGATTCGCGACACCAGGAAGACATAGTTGTGACTGCCCTTTCCCTGACCAACCAACAAGGCTTCAAACTGTCTTGTACGACCGAATGCCAAAGCCCAAAGAAATGGAGCACTTAAAATCAAGGTTGCACTTAAAGATATAAACTTCGCCGGACCTTCTGCGATCTGGCGTTCTAATAGAAACGGCAAAAACACCCGAGCCATGGTCAGGAAGACCGCAATAACCACCACGGCATTTAGAAGCACTTTCAGGACGTAAGCGCGCACCTGTTCGCGCCACTCCTTGTTCCCCGCCATGGAAAAAGAAATCACACTGTAACTGTCCAAGGAATGTATCACTTTTGCAGGCAACACCTTTTCCAGCCAACCATAGACCCTGTCAGCAGAACGGGTCATATAAGGCGTTGTAAAGGCGGTCAGCACAGAAACGGCCACGGCGATCGGGTAAATCTTTTCGCTGATAACTTTAAGGCTCAGCCCCAAAGTAGCAATAATAAAGGAAAATTCACCGATTTGCGCCAGACTCATTCCCGATTGCACCGAGGACTTCAGTGTCTGCCCGGAAAGCACCGACCCTAAGGTGACACTTAAAGTTTTACCAACAACCACGACCGCAGAAAGCAGCAGAACTTCCTTCCAATAAATGGAGATAATCTGCGGATCAATCAGCATACCGACAGAAATGAAGAAGACTGCGGAAAATAAATTCTTAATCGGCGCAATCAAATGATGAATTCGTTCACCTTCGATCGTTTCAGCCAAAATTGACCCTGTGATAAAGGCTCCCAATGCCGAAGAAAACCCAACATTACTGGCAAAAACCACCATCATGAGACAAAGCCCAACGGCCACCACCAAAACGGTTTCTTCTGACAAAAGCTTTTGGGCTCTTTTCAGGAAACTTGGAAGCAGGAAAATACCCGCCACAAACCAGATAGACAGGAAGAAGGCCAGCTTTAAAACCGCCCCCAGCATCTCGGTTCCCGAAAAATCCCGAGTCAAAGCCACCGTGGTGAGCAGGACCATCAAAAGAACAGCCACCAGATCTTCGATCACCAGCACACCGAATACCATGCCGACAAACTTCAGATTCTTAAAGCCCAGCTCTTCAACAGTGCGGATAATAATGGACGTCGATGAGATCGACAGAATCCCGCCCAGGAACAAGCTATCCATCGCGGACCACCCCAAAATCTGCCCGGTGGTATACCCAAAGAGGATCATCAAAGAGACTTCAAACACAGCCGTAAAACTGGCAGAGCCCCCTACACGCATCAGCTTTTTGAAGCTGAACTCCAAACCAAGGGCAAAAAGAAGGAAGATCACACCGATCTCTGCCCACAGATTGATACTGCCAACACCTATCACCGTCGGAAAAATAGATGTCTTTGGTCCCACCAAAAAGCCGGCAACCAGATATCCAAGAACGATAGGTTGATTGAGTCTTTTAAACAGTAAAGTGACCAAGCCGGCTGTCCCAAGAATCAGGGCCAGGTCGTGAATCATCGCGGGTAAATGCTGCATATATACTAACTATGCGCCTACTTTTTCCCAAAAGGTACCTGCTTACTTTTGCAGAAGCGCTGCGCCAATGCGCGGCCTCTGAAAAGCTGGGGCGAGCCATCCTTCGTGGGAGAGCGCCCTGGGAGCCCTTGAGGCTCGGTGGGGCCCCTCAAAAGCAAAACGGCCTCCTGTTTCCAGGAAGCCGTTTTTTTAATGTCATTTTTTCTAGATGTGAATTACTTCGCGTCGATCGCAGCTTGAACAGCCGCTTCTGCGTTCACGATACCTGCGCCAAGCTCATTAGCAGAGTTTGGAGAAAGTGGCGTTGCAGTGCGCTTCAAGATTTCTTTTACTTGAGCGCCAGTCAAAGATTTGTTCGCAGCTTTCATCAAAGCAACCACACCAGATACGTGAGGAGTCGCCATGGATGTACCGTCAAAGGCAGCATAGTCAGTAGCTACAGTTTGCAAAGTAGCAGTTACTTGCTTACCAGTACCGATAACACGCAACAACTCTTGACCAACAGTTTGCTCAATCATGAACACGCCGATTGGAAGAACAGAACCATCGTCAGTCAAAGCACCTTGGATCAAACCTGGAGCGTTGTTGTAGATGATCGCGCCAGCAGCACCTGCTTTGATCGCGTTTTTAACTTTGTCAGAGAAGTTGATTTCACCGCGAGAGATCAAAGCGAATTTGCCTTTAACATCCACTTTCGCGAAATCTTCAACTTTACCCAGGCCAGCAGGAACCAAAACGTTCGTCTCTGGAGTCAAAATTTCTTTCGCGCCTTGGAATGTAGAAGAAGCTACTTTTACCTTTTTCTGACCGTTGGAAACTTCAACAGAAGACTCACGACCTGTGCCCATTGGTACGGAAGAAACAACCGCAACACCCGGAGCAACTACAGCCAATTCAGGACCGTATTGAGAGAAGTCTGCTTTTTTCAAGTTCACATCTACTGCACCAACTGCGATCACAGTTGGAAGAGCCGCTGGATAAGAAACACGGTTTGTCCCGTTGTTACCAGAAGCCGCCACAACAGTGATACCTGCACGGTCAGCTGCTGCAACTGCATTTCTTTCAGCAGGAGTGGACCAAGCGCCACCCAAAGACATGGAGATCACGTCCACTTTTTCCTGGATACCCCAGTTGATACCTTGAGCGATAGCGATGTTGGAGCAACCTTGCTCAGAGCACACGCGACCTGCCAGGATCTTAGCTTTTGGAGCCACACCAGTGAAACCAGTTTTATCCAAAGCGCCCGCGATAGTACCCGCTACGTGAGTACCGTGACCAACAAGGTCAGTGAAGTCAGAACCATCACTTGCGTCAGTGAAGTCTCTACCTGCTTCGAAGTTAACTTTCAGAGATGGGTGAGCAGCATCGATACCTGTGTCCAAAACTAGAACACGAGCACCGGAACCGCGCTTAGCTTTTGACCAAGCTTCA
This sequence comes from Bdellovibrio sp. HAGR004, assembly GCF_055397015.1. Lineage (NCBI taxonomy): Bacteria > Pseudomonadati > Bdellovibrionota > Bdellovibrionia > Bdellovibrionales > Pseudobdellovibrionaceae > Bdellovibrio > Bdellovibrio sp. HAGR004. The sequence continues at coordinate 2,188,912 of NZ_AP029176.1, forward strand.
GTCGCTTTAACTGCATGGATACCCCATGGAGTTTTTTGACCCAATTTTTGGGATTGTTGTCTTTGCGCCAGGTAACCTTTTACTGGAGCTGGAGCTTCGTGGAAGATTTCCTTCTCAACGTATGCCACTGCAGGATTAGCTTTTAGTTTTTCAACTTGAGCTTCGCTGGAAGTGTTAACAATAAGTGTATTCAAGTTAGCAAGACTGTCTTCCAGTTGACCTACAGCTTGAGACTGAACACCCAAGTCGATCCCTTTAGCTGCATAAGACCCCTTCATCTTATAAGCCATGTGGGCTTTGTTGAAAGACGCCTGGTCTTTCATGATCACGAGTACGCGCTCTGCCTGAGCTGATGTCGCGAACAGCACTGATACAATAAGTGCAAACACGTTGAGTTTCATTAAAATCCCCCCATATCCATGGACTTCAACTATTGAAGTCCTCTATGGGTAGGCACTTCATTTCAGCTTGAAAGATTTATCAAGTACTCTTTTGGAACCACTTGCACTTTTTTTTGAACACAAAAAAGTGAAAAAATCTGTCATGGCACCTGTAGTTCCAAAGTGGAACCCCAGTTCAATTTTAGGACCACAGCAGCCTTTACTATTAATAAAGCTTATAGTTACCATCATTTATTTGAAGCTGAGCTGCCTAATATTAAATCAGAGTAAATGACCCGCTGCGGCGTTGCTTTTTTGTTCCTGAGCAGTTCTTGGGCACAAAATCAAAACGACTTATTTGATATTTCGCAAACGACGACGCATTTTTCGAATGGCAAAAAGCATTTCCAGACTGTCGCGCACGATATGAACACGGGAAGATTCCTTATGCTGCCAACGAATCGGAACTTCCTGCACTTTCAGACGAAACTTTTCCATGACCAGAATCAGCTCAACATCCCAGGCAAAGCGCTCCACACTCAACTGTGGCAGAACCTTCTGACGAAAAAATTCGTTCGTATGAATAAGTTTGAATCCGCATTGGGTGTCTTTATAGGGAAGTCCCACAAACAGGCGCAAAATCTTGTTGAAGGTCTTCCCCATGGTCTGACGAATCCAATGCTGCCGCACCTCGATCTGACTTTGTGGCAAGGCACGCGAACCCATTATCAAATCCGCTTGAGGTATGAAGGACTGCAGTTTGCGCAGCTCCTCCCACGGTGTTGCCATGTCGGCATCAGCAACCAGCACCCATTCAGAACCTGCCTCAATCAGGCCCTTTTTAACCGCGGCCCCCTTGCCCCGATTCTGTGAAAACTCCAGAAGCTTCAACAAACTCCAGTCACGTGCAAACTCCTCGACCACGCGGGAAGTAGAATCAACCGAGCCGTCATCCACCACCAGCACTTCAGAAATAATCACCGGCAGTTCCTTGTTCAGGCACAGCCTTTTCAGCGCCTGCAGAGTTTCCGGCAGGCGCTGGGCTTCATTGAAGGCTGGAATCACAACCGAAATTTCAGTCATCAGTGACCATGACTTCCACTAGAGGACTTAGGCACGTTAGCCCCCACGGGCAGGAAGAAGCTTAATGGACTGGACAAGAAACGTTTCACCACCGCTTGGCGGATGGCTTTTCTTTGCGGAGGCTGGACACCGCGGGCTTTGATTGCGACCCACAAAGCCATGCCGAAGCTGATCAAAACGTTGAAGGCCCCGATAAAGAAGATGCCGATGACCGCTCTCCAGAAATCCCAGGTCTTCATAAAATCAAGCCCCAGAACCGGAAGGGCTCCTCCCAGAGTGCCGGACGAAAGGGTCACGTGCCTGATGTCCAACGGCAAACCGATGAACTTTAAAATTTCCGGTGTCATCCCCAGCATGATCCCCAGCGAGATATTCCCCGCCAGGCCCGAGATGTTCTTTTCAAAGAAGACGGCAATACCGCGGGCCCCGCGTTTGCCGAAAACCGCTTTCAGCGTCGGACTGCGCGCCAGGGTCTTACGCAGGGAATTTAAGGCAAACCAGTTATCGCTCCATCCCGACACCAGGCTGGACATCCACAAAAGAATGCCGGTGAATCCCGCATACAAAACAGCCGGCCCTAAAATATCCACGGACTTAAACGCATACTGCGCTTTTTCGAGCGACATCAAGTGCCCGCCAAAAAGAAGATTGAAAACCGCATCAATCAGAATCACACATGGCACGACAAACATCACGTTTCCGGCAATGGCCGCCACCTGCGAGCGAATCAAATGCGTGATGTCTGTGACCAGCTCATTCATGCCTTTTTCACTGTCCACATCCTGCATCTTTGCCGCCAGCGCCGGAGCCGTCATGGCAGGCTGCTTGGTTCCCAGGGTGAAGCCAGCCAGATGAATCGCCACAAAACTTAAGGCATAGTTCAATGAGGCAAGGAAGCCCTCCATAAAACCAGACAGCCCCAGCGCCAGAATGCCAATCTTGGCATAAACTGTCAGCGCCGTTATAGCCCCGCCGCCACCGGCCGCCTGAAGCATGTGACGATATTCATCTTTGGTTCGGGTGATATAGTGTTCTCCGGTCTCTGCCGCCCGCTCAACCACTTTGCGTGCCAGCAAGGAGATATTTTGTGACAGCAACGAGGAAATACTGCGCAAATCCTGATTTTCCTCGACCAGTTTGGAAAGAAAGCTTGTCACTTTTTTCGTGTCCAAACGTTCATTCAGAAGAATTTCAAGCAGACTGTCGATACGCTGCAAATAGGTTCTCAGGCGTGCCATCTGGAAGACCAGATCCACACTGACTCCGTATTCATCCAGGTGCTTGTGGACCTGTGCCAGCTCACGGCGACACTCCCACACGATCATGCGAAAGCGGGACGCCTTTTCCAGGGTCAGATTGCGGTCTCCGGCATGATAGGCATTCACGAACTCCTCTAGGCCTCGCACCAGGGCAAAGAACGCCGAATCACGAAAGTTGGGTTTGTCCAGACGATTGCGAATGGCCGGAGACAAGCCAATCGCCCGAACCTGAATGACCAGATAAACCAACGCATCTTCCAGATCGATCTTGAAACGATTCCAGTCCTGTTCTTCAGGCCCCACTTCATAGTGGAACAAGTCGACAAGTTTTTCGAAGGTCACATTGTCGATCGAGGAAATCCACACCGGGTCGTCTTTTTCCGGGAACAGGGCCCAGAACAGATAGCCCAACTCGTGATCCAGAGGCGGCGTCGGCAGCATCTTCATCATCAGGCGGTCAGACAACTCACTCCACAGCCCCAATTCACGTGGCAGCCCGGTTTCCGTGTATAATTCCAGACCGCTGACCTCATGAACCACCGTTCGCAAAATGACGGCGACTTCTTTCTTCCAATTGGGATTGCGATCCAAAACCATCAAGAGATAGCGCAAACGCGCCACCGGCAGTCGCCCGGTTTCTTTTTCGATATGGGCGTCCACCGCCCCCTCGTAGCGCACCCACTGCAGCACACGAACCAACCACTGCAAGCGGTCTTCCAGCTGCTTCTGTTCCTGGGCTGATGCCAACAGAACATCCAGATCACTATGAACCTGACCGCTTTTTTTGTATTGAACAAAACGATTTCTGAACTCTCTAAGTTTTCTAAACATAGAAAAAGTTTATAGAAATCCATTTAGAATTGGCACGACGGATTCACATATATACGCAACGCACAACAAACAAATCCGCCCTTAATCCCGCAACTTTTTGTGGCATATATCCCCAAAGGGCTTTGTGTTAGAAACGGCGCATGAGCAAAATACTGGTTTCTGTCTTTCTGATTCTTACTTCCCTGGGCACCTCGGCCGCAGAGAAGTTTGACGTGCTAACGGGAAGGAATGTCCTGACCGGAGAATCCCAGGAGTTCGCTTTCGCCTCATCCCCGGCCACGGTCGTCGTCTTCATGTCCGCCAAATGCCCTTGTTCAGCCAGCCACGAAGGACTGCTGAAGGATCTAAGTCAGCAGTTTAAGACTTTCAAATTCGTGGCAATCCACTCCAATGCAGACGAAGATGCTGACATCACCAAGGCTCATTTCCAGGAAGCCCATCTGACGTTCCCCGTGCTTGCAGATTCCCGCAGTCATTGGGCGGACAAGCTGGGAGCCCTGAAGACCCCCCATGTTTATGTTTTTAATTCCTCAGGAGACATCGTTTATCAGGGGGGTGTCACCGACAGTCATGTTGGCCCCTCTGCAAAAAAACATTTCCTGAAGGACGTGCTTGAAGATCTTCAGGCTGGCAAAACGCCCCGGCACAAAGAAGGGCGAGCCCTAGGTTGTTATATTCAAAGAGCGGAGAAATTATGAAAAAACTGATTCCTTTCATCCTTCTATTCAGTCTGTCTGCGTGCGCGCAGCCTCACTATATTTCAGCTAACGACCTGCAAGAGCCTCAGGGCACTCAGGCCGAAGATACCTGCCTGCTGAAGTTTACCAAAGCCGGTGTTTGCGCGGAAATGCAGTGGCTGACGACTCCGAGCAGCTCGGACTACTCTGAATTCACCTTGAAATTTAATTCACCACAAATCACGGCGGCAAATCTGTCTGTGGTTTTGTGGATGCCATCTATGGGACACGGATCTGCCCCGGTCAAAATTGAAGACTTAGGCCAGGGTCAGTTCCGTGTTCACCGTGTTTACTTTGTCATGCCTGGTGAATGGGAAGTGCGCGTGAGCCTGAAAAACCAATCCACCACCGTGGATCAGGTCTTTGTTCCGCTGATGGTGCCATGATTAAAGCTGCTTCAGCTTTTCTTGTTATTTTTCTTTCCTGGGGCTCCTTCACCCAGGCGGCCAGCTGTTGCGGGGGAAGTTTTTCTTTTCCCGCGCTGATTTTGGGTGATGACAAGGCTCAGGTGACTTCCACCTATTCTTATTCAGAGATCACCGATGATGTTTTAAGCAGCGGCCAGTGGATGAAAAGAGACGACGGCAACCAGTCACAGACCCTGAAGATCGAAGGCGCCTTGCTTTTGGCAGACACCTGGCAGGCCGGACTTTCTGCTCCAGTCATTGCAAAAAAAGACCGCCTTCACAGTTCAGCCTCCGGCGTGGGGGATGTCTCTTTATATCTGGGGCATGAGACCTTCCCCGAGCTGCAGTATTCCCGCTGGAAACCCCGGGGCGTGACCTTCCTGCAGATAACCCTGCCCACGGCCCCTTCCATCTATGATGAAGAGGCCACGACTTCCAACAAAATTCGTGGCCGTGGTTTTCTTTCCTTAGGGGGCGGCGTCGCCTTGGTAAAAACCTGGCGCGTGTGGGATGCCAACTTCAGCTCAGAAATTCATAAATCCTTTGAGCGAACAGCGCAAGGCAGTGCCTACAATGGCAAGACCACTGTTACACCCGGCTGGGGCACGACACAGAGTGTGGGACTGGGCTGGAATAAAGAAAACCTGCGCTTAGGCAGCAGCGTTTCCTTCCTTTACGAAGAGGCCATCCGTATTCGCGGCTCCACCTCTTCTGATGGGCAAAATCAAAAACACTTCACCTGGGGAGTTTCTGGCAGTTATATGCTGTCGCAAGAGTCGGCTCTGACAGTGGTCTACAGCGATCAAAGTCTGCTGGGGAATCCCGTCAACTCGACGCTGTCAAACACCATCAGTGTCAGCTACCAACAACGCTGGCAGCGCTAAAGAGACACTATACATCCACACAGAAGTAAGGAATTTCAACCACCGCACGAATGCCCTTACGAGCCAAGGTGGCTGCCATCACAGAGCGAACTCCGGTGATGTTTTTGCCTTTGGCACCAATGATCTGTCCTAGGCATTTCTGGTCGCATTCCACCTTGTAAACGGTGGTTTTATCTCCGACCTCAAAGCTGACCTCAATGGTTTCTGGAAAATCGACCATGCCTTTGAGCAAAGTCTCAAGAAGTTGCCTTCCATTTTCCCGGTCCTGTTGTTGGTCCGGAGTGTTTCTAACTTCAGGTCTCTTCTTGATCACTTTGAGCTCTTTAACCGCTGACATACTTTAGCTTCTCCAGTAGGTCCTTGATACTAAACATTTCGGCACCGTAATGAACTAGCTTAAGTGCAAAACCAAACCTTTGGTTTATTTATTTTAAGTTTTATTTTGAGATTTCGTCGGCTTACCATCTGATAGTAGCTATTTTACTGAAGATTCACCTTTTCCCAAGGAGCGCTCATGTTGCAAGTGATAAAGTCTTCCGAGTTTGTATCCATGCCCTGGAAAAACGGTCAGGGAATGACGGATCAAATTGATCTGCTTCCGGGACGGGATCTGCCCTATTTGTGGCGACTGAGTTCAGCCCGTGTCGAAGCGGCAAGTTCCTTTTCACTTTTTCCTGGGTATGACCGTCTGCTGGCCGTCTTCCAGGGTGAAGGGTTGCTTCTGAATGACCGGCCGTTGCTGCGGCATATGCCGGTGGCCTTTGCCGGAGAAGAGGAAATTCAATGCAAATTGCTGGCGGGGCCGGTGCGCGATCTGGGGCTGATTTATCATCGTGAAAGTTTTATGGCCACGATGGTGCATGAACATATTCCGGCCGGCTCGGAACAAACCGTACAAACCGTCGGACAAACCACTTTCTTTTTTGTTTCGCACGGAACAATGACCACTGAAAATCTGACTGTCTCAACCGGCGACGCCTTGAAGGTCCAAGACAGCATTTCTCTGCAAATTAAGAATGACGGTCCGGATCCTTTGGATTTTCTGCAGATCTCCATCACTCCTCGCCAAAATACAGCTGAATAGCTTGGGACTATCGCGTTCCCGACGGACGGTTCTTAGGGGCCGTCTGTTTCGTAGTCGTTTCTTTGGGTCTTCAGAGGATATTTCCCGGCTGTTCGCAGACGCAAACGACTGAGCAGATGCGACGACACAGGGATACCCATAAACAACACCAGCGCCGCCAAACCCAGCAAGATCGTCAATGACACTTTTTGAAAGTGTATCGCAGCCGCCAGACAAAACACCATGCTTCCCAAGGTCGACGCTTTCGACACCGCCGCCATTCGGGTCAGGGTGTCTGGAAATTTCAGACTGCCCACCGAGGCCAGAAGAATCAAAAGACACCCCATTAAAAGCAGGGAGGTCACAATAAGGCTCATCAGGACTCCTTTCGCCTTTCAAGATAAAATGCCATGATGGCATTGGATACAAATGACAAAGGCGCCAACACCAGCACCAACGTCACCACATCGGGATTGTTTTCATAGATGGCATAAAGAGCCGCCGCCGCCACCAGGATATTATTCAATAGATCAAAGGTCATGATTCGGTCTGTCCAGTCAGGACCGCGCAGACAACGGATCATCGTACAAACAGAAGAAAAGGCCAAAAGACCCACGAAAACAATAATCATGACATGTCTCCCCTTTCACCGAAGATTATCCGCAACTTTTTTTCAAAGACCTCTTTTATGTAAGCAATCGACTGATCGGGATCGTCCGTGTGAAAAAAATGAACATACATCTGCTTTTTATCGCGTCGAATATCCACAATCATCGATCCAGGAACCAAAAAAATGAACAACGACAGAATCCACAATCCCCACTGATTTTTAATTTCGACCTGCATGCGCACAATGGCCGGCTTCATTTTACTGTTCGGCCTGAAAACCCACGAAGCCACCTGAATAACGGCAATCACAAAGTGCCCCATAAATTGCAGAAGCACTTCGAAACTTAAAATCAATTTCTTCAAGGCGCCCCCCTGTCAGCTAAAAGTTCCTGGGCCGCTTTTTCCACCACCTTCTTCACATGAGGGTATCCCAGGCCCATCGCCAGGATGCCGACATTTAAAATCACCAATGGCAGCAACACCCAGCGAACACGGACCGCATCCTTTTCAGGCAGGTCCCGTGCAGCTCTTTTCCAGACAACTCCAATCCAGATTTTAAGCATCGACATTAAAGTCAGCAGACTGACCCCCAAACACGCAAAGACGCCCAGCCAACGTTGGTCTGCCAAAGCCGCTTGCAGGGTTAACACCTTCGCCCAAAAGCCAGAAAAAGGCGGCACCCCGATCAGCGACAACGCTGACAGAGCAAACAGTCCGGCCAGCCAGGGGCGTGCTTCCCACAAGCCTCCCGATTCCGACACCATACTCGTGCCACCCACTTTTTCCATGTAAGCCAACGACAAAAACAAATTTGTTTTCACCATCATGTGATGCAATAGATAAAACACACAGGCCGCAACCCCCGCCTGTCCTCCCAAAGAAAGACCCAGCAGGATGTAACCCATTTGCGAAGTCCCGTGAAATGACAGTATACCTTTCATGTTGTCTCGGGAAAGTGCGCCCAACACACCCAAGACCATCGAAACCAAAGCCAGGCCATAGAAAAACGGCAAAAGCTTTGCACTGTCACCCAGGGTAAAAGCCGGACTTAACACACGCAAAACAGAATAAAGTCCCACCTTGGTCAAAAAACCCGAAAACACGGCCGCCACCGGAGTCAGCGTCACCGGATAAGAAGCCGGCAACCAAAAGAAAAAAGGAAAGACCGCCGCCTTCACCAAAAACGCAATTGCCAAAAACGACAACCCCATGATCATAGCCAGACTCTGTCCCTGCACCTGCTGCTGGCGAACAATGTCGGCCAGATCCAGACTGCCCATGGCGGCATAGACAAATGAGATCCCCAACAAAAAGGCCACTGAAGACAGGATACTGATCACGGCATACTTAAAACTGCCCGTCACCGAAGTCCGCTGTCGGCTTAAAGCCACCAGAAAGAAGGAGGCCGCCAGTAAAACTTCAAACCAAACATACAAGTTGAACAGATCCCCCGTGGCAAAGGTCCCATAGACACCCATCATCAGAAAATGAAAAAGTGAATAAACGCCCAGCACTTCCCAACGGCGCCCCAACAGGGATTGCATGGCCCACTGCCCACAAAAGGCCACCAACGCACTGCCTGCCATCATCAGGGCTCCCAGCAATCCAACGTCGAAGGAAATTCCAAAAGGAGCCGGCCAGTTTCCAATTTGCAGACGCTGGGGCCCCTGCTCCCACACGCGCCAAAGAATGACCCCTGTGGCTGTCAGATTGAAGGCCCCTCCCAACAACGACACGCCCAGCAGCGCCAAAGAACAACGACACGCCCAGCAGCGCCAAAGAACAACGACGAAGCATCAGTGTGATCAAGGCACATAAAAATGAGATCAACACCGGGGCTGCAATCATTCTGTTTCCTCCGGCAGAAAATCCGCGTCGCGCGATCGGGACACTTTCAAACCTCGACAGGCCAGCGCCAGCAACACGGCCGTCATCCCCAATCCAATCACGATCGCCGTCAGTATCAACGCCTGCGGCAAAGGGTCCGTGGCCTTCCCTTCACCTGCGGTGAGAATAAATAAATTCACTCCATGCCCCAACACACTGAGCCCCATCACCATCTGCAGCCAGTCGCGGGACAGCAGCAGCCAAAGTCCTCCAGCCATCAGTGAGGCGATACTTAACGACAAAAAATCAATCACACATCCCTCCTGAAGAACGAAAGAAACAAACTTGTTCCCAGCCCCAGAACCAACAGATAAACACCCACATCAAAGATCAACGGGGTCCCCAACCAGTCAAAGCGATCAGACCAATGTGATTTCATCAAAACCTCGCCCCGCAGAACCGGATAAACCGCAGCACTGAAAGCCAACAACAGGCCCAGGCCCATCCAGGTCATGGGTCTAAGTACCAGCCAACGTCGCATCCATTCCTCACCCATCACAAGGGCGGCGAAGGCAAACGAGACTGCCAACACCAGCCCCCCAATAAACCCTCCGCCAGGGGCATTGTGCCCGCGCAACAGCACAATCCATGATATCAAAGCAAAAAGCGGGGCAAACACCTTCATCGAGGTGGTCAGAATCACGGACTCTTGAAAGGTCACCGACAACTTTTGTCTGCGCAGGTACAAGAACTGAATACCAAGAGCAACAATCCCCAGCACCGTGATTTCTCCAAAAGTATCCAACGCGCGGAAATCCACCAGAATGACGTTGACGACATTGCGTCCTCGCCCCAGAGGCAGGGCGTTTTCATTAAAGAACTCGGCGACTCGAGATGGCATCTTGCCTTCACGCAAAAGAGCACACAAAAGAAGGGTTCCCAAAAAAGCGCAGGCTGTGATCACCGATCGAGCCAATTTGTAAAACCAGCTAAACCCCGAGGGGTTCGAGCGCAGAAACACAAGACTCAAGGTCAGCAACAGCACCGACAAGGCCTCAACCGCCATCTGAGTCATGGCCAGGTCAGTCGCCCCCGCACTAAGATAGAACAAACTGACACCAAACCCGAGCACTCCCAGGCCGATAATCTGCATCAGAGGCCGCACACTCAAAAGCATCGGCAAAAGCCCCATGAGCACAATCACAAAGGGAATCATCTGCAGATAGGAAAGCCCTTTGGGATGGAACGCAAAAATTTCTGTCGGAGGTGGCACCCACAGGGAAAGCCCCAGAAACCCAGGCACCAGAAACCAGAGCAGGTAATGACTTAATCTGCCGTTTTGCAGCCGATCTATCAGCTTTTTGGAAAGACTTCCGACAATCCCCACCCGTGGCGAAGGGTTTAAAATTTTCTTCAACCACACAGCCACTTTGGTCATGGTCCCGGAATAACGAAGAGCCAGAAATATTCCGGACATCAAAGACACCAGACTCAACACCAACGCCAGATTGATTCCGGTCCACATTTCAAGATTCAGATCGACGGGCTGTAACACGATGGAGGACACCACGGGGCTCAGAAAGTATTTATTTATATCATCCAAAAAGAAGCCTGAAATCCAGCCAGCCGAAGCCAATAACAATGGCGGAAACCACATGCTGGCAGGGGCTTCCTTCAAACGGCGGCTGTCTGTGGGCCTGCGAAACAAAAGTAAAATCAGACGATAACCCACCACGATGGACAGGATGCTGGCCCCGAGCAAAGCCACCACCAACAATGAACCCGCCCCTTCCAGCTGCAAAGCTGACTTAAACAAATACTCTTTCCCCAAAAAACCCATACTGAAGGGAAGCCCCATCATAGATCCCAAAGCCATCAACAATGCCAAAGAGGTCAGCGGCATGCGCCGGATCAGTCCGGAGGCATGCTCCATCCTGCGACCGCCCAATTGCTTATCGATATTCCCCACACACAGAAACAAGCTGGCTTTGTAAAATGAGTGCGCCAGCACATAAGAAAAAAAGGCCTTCCATGAATACGACACATGCAAGCCGACCAGAATGCACATTCCTCCCAAGGAGCTCACCGTGGTCCAGGCAAAAAGCTGCTTAAGATCATTTTTAGTCAGGGAAACAATCATCCCCCAGATTAGGGTCACCGCACCGACCAGACTCAGAATAAAGACCCAATCCATGTTCTGATCAAAGAGAGGGCTAAAACGCGCCAGCAAAAACACACCCAACTTCACCATCGTGGCTGAATGCAAAAATGCGCTGGCCGGTGTGGGGGCCACCATCGCCCCGGGAAGCCAGAAATGAAAGGGAAACTGCGCAGACTTAATCATCGCCGCCAGCAAGATCATCAACATCAACAGATTGTTGTCGCGCATAAGACTTCTTTTATCGTAAAGAATTTCAAGTAAGGACTGACTGCCTGATATCTGTGCCATGATCAGTAAAGCCAATAAAAGACACAAGCCTCCGGCGATGTTGATGATCAAAGCCTGCTTGGCTCCTTTACGAACATCAAAGTCCGTATATTTAAAACCTATCAAAAGAAAAGAGCAAATTCCTGTGGCCTCCCAGAAACCGTAAAACAAAAAAATATTGTCTGCCCAAAGAGCCCCCAGCATGGCTCCTGTAAAGGCAAAGAACAACGGAAAGAATCTCTTCTTTTCATAAGACTTAAAATAGGTTCCAGCATAAATACTGACGCACAATCCGATTCCTGCCACAATGCAGGCGAAGAAATCACTCAGGCCATCCCGAGGAAAGGGCCAGGATTGTTGAACAAAAGGTTTTAAACTTTCATTAAGGGCACCAAGATAAGGAAGGGCGAACAGTGTTCGCCACAGGACTGGGGGCAACTTCAACAGCAAACGTGAAGTCAGAGCTAATAAAAAAAACAGTATCACCCAATACATCAACATATGTCACCACTTGAAGGTTGAGGCGAAACAAGCTTCAAGTGTCGTTCGTTAATGAACTGAGATCAACCAAGTTCTGCGCTATAATACAACAAGCAGAAACAATCGTTTCTGCTTTGTGCTTACAAAATTACGTCAAGAATATGATTGCTGCCATTGACCTTTAGTTTTAACGGCACACGAGTTTCCTGACTTTCTGCAAGAATGTGCAGTTTCGCTTCAGGGAAGCTCATCAAATTCTTAATAATCAAAAGTTTCTGCACACCAGCCACTTTGACCATGGCTTCATTTTCGATGGCTTCAACGTGTTCTATGACACCCGTGATATAGAACTGTGAGGCCGCCGCAGCGCCCGTGCTTGTGGAGGCTCCCGCCGTGGCAGAAACCGAACCTGCGAATACAAAAAGACTTAAAGCCAAAAGATATTTTCCCATAGTTACCGTCCCAATCCTTTCACTTGTGATAAAATCAACTGATTATGTCCATAAACATCTTCAACAAAACGAATAACACCATCGGAGTTCATTTGTGAAGTTACAGGTACTAAATATACCGGCATTGGTTCTTTCAGATCCACACGCGTTTCTCGATCCACGGTCTGGCCTTCCTTAACCACGAAGTTTTCAATCTGCGGGCGGGACCATTGCGTGCCGGCAAGAAGGTATTCCGCCAGATCCAATGGTTTTTCCAATCGGACACAACCAGAGCTGCGCAAGCGCTGAGCCTCACCGAACAAGTCCCTTTGATTGGTGTCATGCAGATAGATCGCGTAAGGATTGGTCATCATGAATTTCACCACTCCCAGGGCATTGTTATAGCTCGGCTTCTGCCGGATATAGAAGTTCACGCTCGAGGACTTGATCGACTTCCAGTTGATCGTCGTCGGATCGATGGTTTTGGTGAAGTCCGAAGTGAAAACCTCAAAACGGTTGTCCGTGAAGTACTTACGAATTCCCTTGGCATCAAGCTTCTTCAGAATTTCGACTTTATCATTCAAAAAGACCGTTGGCGGGATCGTCCATGTCGGATTCATCACCAAATATGTGATACGATCACGCATTGTGGGTGTTTTTCTTTCCGCCGTCCCGTTAATGGCTTTGAAGCTCATGGAAACATTGTTCTTTTTGTCGATCATCATAAAATGTGAAAACGCCGTGTTCACGAAAATATGACGATCTTCCAACGTCTGCGGCAACCAGCGCAACTGTTCCATGTCCGCCTGAAGCTGACGAAGACGTTCCACAAGAGAAACGCCAAAGAATCTCCACGTGCGCCCGCCCGGAGAAATCACCCCATCCGGTTTCATTTTCAGATTCAGTTGAATATCATTGATTGCAATAAGCATATCCTGGTCAAAAACATCGTTCACGCTATCGATGCGATACCCCAGAAGACGCAGACGCTCTTTCAGTTTAATGATCACCGGATCTCGTTTCCCCAACGACAATGGCTTTTTAGCCGGAGTGATGGCTTCCCACTGCCCGGTTTGCAGCATGGGATAAAGTCTTTGCAGAGCATATCTTAAAGACTGATACACTGGCATCTGCGGCGCCAGCTTTTCAACAACGGTGCGGGCACTGCCCTGACTGCCAATCACAATCGAACGCAGTTGTTCCGCGCTGAGGAAATCTTTCTTTTTTAACTTAATATCAGGAGCCAAGCCCACAGGATTGACACTGCCACCGTGCACATCACGCAGGGCTTTGACATACATCCCAAGAATCTGGCGATAATCAAAATCAGATTCCAATGTTCCGCGAAGATAAGACTGTTCAAACTCGTCACCCCAATAAGCCGATGGGTTCAAGCCGTGCTCCCACAGACTTAACAGGGCTTCACGGATAGACGCCACACTGAGGCTGTCCACAGCCATCAGATAATTTGTCGAGCTCTGATCTTGAGTCGCCACCATACCGGCACGAGCTGGTATCTGTGCTTTCGCAGCAGATGACCCTGCCAAGATCAAGGCGGTGATCGCAAATAACAAACGAACAGGTTGCTTATCCATCACTTCTCCTCGTCGTCGAAGGCAAATACAAGATCCTTGCCATGATTCACCCTTAACAGAATTGGACTTGTGAGACCCGCCGGGAAATAACTTCACTTAAATCCGTCACCCAGTGACATTTCTGGGGACGTTCAGCGCCCGCCTGTGATCAGAACTTCGACAGGATCCGGGCGCCAGAAGGGCTATAGCGCTCACCCACCCCCTCCGTTCCCGGCACAAAGATCGCACACTTATGAATTGCGGCTGTTAATGCCTTAGGACGCTATGAAAAGACTCTTAGTGCTTCTCTCACTTCTGCTGATAAACTGCCAGGAAAGCCCACAAAGTTTGAAGGGTCCGGCATTGGCTGTTTCTGAATCCCAGGGGATTATCGGTGGTTCGGTCGTTGCCCCTACAAACGAGCTTTCGCAAAGGGTTGTCAGCATCCGAACCTACTACAACACGCGAATTGAAATAATTAATGGTCAACCGGTGGAAATGAATGACGTCTTTCAGTGCACTGGTATTGCCTTAAACCGTCAACTGGTCCTGACAGCAGCCCATTGCCTTATGAAGCCGGATAAATATCTGCGCACGGTTGAATACAAAGACAGCAATGGCAAACACCTGGCCTATGCTGAAGACACGTTTGTGACTCACAAGCTGTACAAAGACGGCAATCAGGACTTTGACTTTGGAATAATAAAATTGAAGAAACAACTACCTAACGACATCCTTATCACGCCCCTTCTAGACCGATCTGTGGTCTCCCTTAAGCACATCCTTGCTGCCGGGTATGGTCGCACCAATGGCATCTGGGCGGATACCTCCGGTGATGGAGGCAACACCCTTCGCACCACAGAACTTTCCATTGCAGAGTACTCGTTCAATGAAAACCGCTTCCGCGTGGATCAGACTCAAGGCAAAGGAATTTGCCAGGGTGATTCCGGTGGTCCGGCCTTTGCCCGAATTGACGGCAGACTTTTTGTGGTGGGAATTGCCTCAAAAACAACGCGCGCCTCGGCTGAGCCTGCAACCGAACACACGGTTCGGTGCAACGACCAAGGCATCTATATCAACGTCTACAAACAGTTCGGCGAGATCGTCGCTCTGGCTCACAGCCTTACTGAGGAACAATAAAGGTCGGCGTCTTATATCCCGTACTACCCAAAGCCGCGGCCCCCTTCAAGTTGCTGCCCCAGCACTTCAGGACACCACCGGCAGTAATGGCGCAGGCGTGATTGTAACCAGCAGAAACTTTCTTGTAATCCACGCCGGTATCCCATTGAGCCTGTACACCGTCAGATGTTCTATAGTAGGCCAATTTGTTGGCTTCCGTGATTCCGTAAATCGTTCCACCCGACCAACTGACGGCATAGGCATCCACGGATTTAAACTTTTCACTTAAAGTCACTGCTATTCCAGGTTTCCCCACCATAAAGCCATAGACAAGATCCCCGTCTGGAGTCAACGCGGCCGCACCACCCTTTTTGCAGCTGATGTCTTTATAGGTCGCCGTTGGACTGATCACATCCACTGCTGTGGCTTTGTTGTTTTCCGGATAAATAAGATCAATTTTTCCGCTGGTCGTCAAAGCACAGTTGCTGGAAAACTTCGTGTAGGTACTGGTCGAATCCAAAAGATTGTTATTCAGGTTATCTTTAAACAAACCAACGATCTTTCCGTCATCACGCAAAGCAAAGTCCCCCCCCCACTTGAGTAAAGCTGCCAACGGCTGACTTCAGCGGCACAGGCAAAGATCTTCCCCAAGCCTTGGAACCCCAACAATACACTTCCGAGGTGTCCGTCAGCGCACAAACGCTGTCGATATAGTCAGGCGGGAGCCTCGTCTTCAACCTATACTAAGAGCATTGCGGGTGCCGTGATTGGATATGACGTGAATAGATTCCGCTTCTGGGGTGGATATGGGTTCTCGGCAAAGAGCACTTTGAAAGACGACAGCGGGGAAACAGATTTCACCGGAACTGTCTTGAAAGTGGGGGCTGGATACAAAGCTCTGAACAGACTTTCGATTAATTTGGAATACGTCATTCCCAAGTTTAATGAGTTTGAAGCTGGCGGCATAAAGGGGGACATCTCTACGGTCTTCTCGAAGTTTGATTCTTCGGCGGTAAGTCTGTCTTTGAGTTTCCCGTTTGATCTTTCCGGCAAATAATATTCAATCACTGACGTCGCTGAGGCCGGGGCCTTGGCGACCCGTCAGAACAAGGGCCTTGAAACGAAAAAACCCGCATAATGATCTGTACCCCAAAAAGTGGACAGATAAATAAAAGGGTCCTCTAAGTGAAACCTCGGCATTCTGCCGGGGTTTTTCCTTTTAAGCCCCATTGGGGACGTTCGTTATTGTAGTAGTTAATATAACGGTCTATCTCTGCTACCAATTCCTCAAACGTATGGCAACTTTGAAGATCCACTTCATCTTTTAAATGACCAAAAAAACTTTCTATAGGCGCATTGTCCAGGCAGTTGCCTTTTCTGGACATGGACTGGGTGACACCCCACTTAGACAAAAGATCTCGATACGTCTTGGATGTATAGTGACACCCTTGGTCCGAATGCATGATCAAACTCTCTGGCTTTCGGCTGAATAGGTCTTCCAGGCCTCGAATCGCAACGTGTAGTCCAGCTCCAGGAGAAACCGTATAGTGGACGATATCTTTCACTGCCAAGTCTTTTACGGCTGACAGATAAGCCCTGTTTCCTTTGCCATAGTCTAAGTAGGTAATGTCTGTTGAATAAACTGTGTCTTTCTTTTCAACATTAAATTGCCTGCTTAGGATGTTCGGACTTACCCGGTGTTCCTCACCTGATGCCCAGCCTTGCTTGTACTTATTCTTACGTCGGATAGTCGCCTGAAGGCCGTACTTCTTCATTAACCGTCTAATTTTCTTCAGGTTCATGTTGATCCAGAAGTGGCGTTGCAAAAGCATCTTTATTGTCCTAGCGCCGGCTTTACCCCTTCTATACGCAAAAATGATTTGCACCCATTCCGCGTCTGTTGTGATGACCTGGGGAGATGCTCTTTGGGCAAACCAGTAGTAATAGCCACTGGTACTGACTTGAGCCTGAGCGCACAGCCTGCTGAGACATAGATCAGGCCGATGATTGACCGCCTTGCTAATCAACGCGAACTTTTCTTGTTTGCGTATTTTGCCTCCAAGGCGCGGAGCTTTTTTAGGAAGTCGTTCTCCGCGCGAAGATAAGCGATTTCATCTTCTGCTGATTTAAGCTTTTTTCCCTTGGGTCGACCTGTAGACTTAGAACCTCGGCGGTCTTTCTTTAATCCACCTTCTTGGGTAGACATCTTTTCCCAACGCTGAAGGCACTTCTTGGCATAATCCACACCAAATAAGGATAGGTTAATACCAGCATCTTTAAAAATTTGACTAGGAGTTTGTCCCTCTTCCCGAAGCCTTAAGGCCCTAACCTTAAATTCGGGGGTATAGGCAACATTGGACTGCGTTACCTTTAGAACATTCGGATTCTTCTCAAGATCTCGGCGATCTCTTTCGGACAGTGAGCCCATGATCTGCTTCCTTTTTATACGAAAATACCCCAAAAATGGGACAGGGTCTTTTATTTTCCTGTCCGAAATTTGGGGTACAGATCATAACGCGGGTTTATTTGGAGGTGAGTAGCAGATTTGAACTGCTGTAGAGGCTTTTGCAGAGCCTTGCCTAACCCCTCGGCCAACTCACCGTCGAAGGAAGGTTAAAACTAATCTTTCCGTCCTTTTCTGTCAACGCCAAACACCTGGCCTTCCCTAGCATCCAAGACGTTTTAATGCTTCAAATGGCAGATGAGTGATCTTCAAAGCCTCTTCCACATGCAGTGGATGCAGTTTTTCCGCCCTCATCAGGTCCGCAAGACTTCTTGCGACTCGAAGCGTCGCAAGCTCCCGACGACGCGAGGAAAGCTCTTTCGGGAAAAGTTCTCGCATATAAAAACCGGGAAGGTCCTGGGTCAGTTCATCCCAGCTCCAACGAGCCGCCACTTTATAGAAGCGCGGATCTTTCTTGGCCATCCCTGCCCTGAACTGTCGAGCCTCCTCCAGTTCTTGAAGTAAACTTTGCCCCGTGATCGTACTGCCCTCCTCACGCTTGCGAGTAAAGAAAGTGACCTGGAAGCGATCCACCAGAGGTCCTGACAATCGTTCCATATAAGACTGACACTTCTTGATCGAACGCCCACAGATCACACGCGAGTTCGGCACCCAATCACCACAAGGACACAGGTTTGTCGTGGCAATCACCAGCGCTTCAGCGGGATGTTCCTCCACATAACGGCCACGGCGAATGCGAATCCGAAAGTCTTCCATCGGTTCACGTAATGCCTCTTGGGCCCGGGTGTGAAACTCCAGCAACTCATCAAGCACCATCATTCCCTTATGGGCTCGCGTGATATCGCCTTTAAAAGGAGGCACACCCCCACCAATCAAGCCGAGGGGTGTCGTTGAATGATGGGGATGCACCAAAGGACGCCAGCTTAAAGGAGCCTCGCTGCCACCCTTGTTATTCTGTCTGATTTCATGCATTTCTTTTTGCGTCGGTGCCTGCAAAAGCGAATGGAGGCTTTTGGCGATGGTGCTTTTCCCCGACCCCGCAGGCCCAGCGAGCAGCACAGAGTGTTCCCCCAGGGCCACAAGCTTCAGCAACTTCGCCTGACGTTCCGGGAACTCCAGATCAAGCCCAAAAGAAGGGCGCTCCACCTCATACTCTCGCGGCGACAGTGGTACAATTTCGGGCTGACTGACATCCTTCAGTTCCTGCAAACGCCATCTTGTGAACGGAGCCTTATTATCAAGCCCCGTCCCTGTCCAAATCTGCAAAGCTTCTTCCGGGTCAAAGTCCTCCATCAGATCTTCTGGCTCGAAGACCTCGCCCCCTAACGAAAGTTCTCCATACACAAATGCCTCGTTACTGTCTGGTTTGGGAATTTGCTCGGTCTCCCACAGAATCCCCAAGGCCACAGCCAATTCCAGACCGCGCGAAGTTTTTTTAAGATGCGAAGGGCGCAGGTTCACCAGAATCTGCTGTGCCTTAGGAAACTCAAAGCCCTGATTCCGAATGGCACTTTTAATGCGATGGATGCTTTCTTTGATGGCCTGATCCGGAAGCCCTAAAAACTGGATTTGCGGCAAGCCTGCGACAAAGCTAAGTTCAACTTCAACCGGCACCAGACGATCATGATTGCGAATAAGAGATTTTATTTTCATAGCGACGGGCGAAAAAGCAAGAACAGCCCCGTCTTCAAAAGACAATAAAAAAGGCCTTCACTGGGAAGGCCTTCGGGTTCCGGACAATTACTTATCCGCCTCCACCATCTGCGACAGCGGATGATGTTCTTCGATGGTTTTGGTCATCGTGTGGGTGGTGACATTCGTATAAATCTGCGTTGTCTGGATGCTTGCATGTCCCAACAACATCTGAATCGAGCGCAAATCCGCGCCACTTTCCAGAAGAGCCGTGGCACAACCATGACGGAATCTATGCGGATTTACAGGCTCATCAAAGCCCGCGCGAGCCGACCAGGCCGCAAGCCATCTCCACACATCCACGCGTGAAGGTCTGTGCCCGCGATCGTTGATCAAAATGGAAGGACCATTTTCTTTCATCAGGGAAGGGCGATGCTCTTTCAAATACGTGGTCAGATTATCCGCTAGTTTTTCAGTCAGCGGCACAAGGCGTTCCTTGTTGCCTTTTCCCAGCACCTTGATCCAACGGTCTGTCTGGTTAAAGTCCACAACGTTCAAAGCAATCAATTCCGACACACGGCAACCCAGGCCGTACAGGAACAGCAGTGTCAGTTGATTGCGTGCGGTCTTCACCGGGTCATTGACTTCAGCGGCATCAAAAAGTTTCTGGAACTCTTGCGGCGTCAGAACTTTTGGCAAACCCACTTTGACTTTAGGTGGACGAAGTTCTCTCAACTCCGGACACTTCATCCCGCGGGTTTCACAAAACTTAAAGTAAGTGCGTAAAGACGAAATCACCCGCGCCTGAGAGCGAGTGGAGAGGTTGTGTTTTTTCATGAATTCGTAAAAACCAGGCACTGATTTATTGTTTTTACGGTACTCAATATAAAGCTCCAGATCGCGACGATAAGCCATCACCGTATTCTGGGAGCGTCCTCGTACATTTTGCAGTTCATCAAAGAAGTCGATCCAAAGAGGTAGTTCCATACCCCTATTAGACCCAGACTTTCATCCAAGCGCAAGAAATAAAAAACCCCGAGGCATAAACCCGGGGCTTGGTGATTCCTAACTGAATTAAGACAAACTTAGTTGAATTCGCCGTAGAAGTTATTGGAGCAAGTCACACCATTCACACTCACGATGCGCACCACACCCCACAAGCGAGATCCACCAGAGATCAGACCCATTGGACTGGGAGCTTCAATTCGCATCACAATCGAACCGTTGGTCGTAATCAGATCCGGTACCAAAATGTTCTGACCATCTGAGTAACCGCCCACTTGTCCCTGAGAGCCCATGTATCCCACTGTGCGGGTTTGCAGAGAGTAAGTGCCCGCAGCAATTGTACAGTTGCTCGCCAAAGTCTGTGAATACGGCTGGTAATCATAGATCGCACGACTCACCACCATCTGCCCCTGGACTGCGATCGGACCGCTGTACCATTTGTAGGGGCTGCCTGTGGAGGTGTTGCTGATCAAGCCCGACTGAGCGACCATCTGCATATTCTGCAACACGATGCTGGAATCAGCCGCTTGCGAAGTAAAGGTCGTCAAAACCACCGGTTGGTTGATCGAGCCGCAGGATTGCTGCAAGCAGTTCCAACCAACATTGGCGTTCGTACCGCCACCGCCGCCGCCCTTTCCGCAAGCCGCCAAGGCCAATACCATTCCCAGCGCTGCGAAAGCTCGTGTGAAACTCATTGCTGGAAAACTTAAAGTTTTTTTGTTAAGTCTTTCCATGTTCTCTCTCCTGTTTTTCCGGTTTAAAATCTCTCTTTATTAAAGTCTAAATCTAAATTCTCAATCCACTTCAGCTTCCGCGCCCGCAGGCGCTGCAGCTCTGTCGGCAGGGGCCGATTATTTAAACGCTGCGGATACCACCAAGCCTGAGAATGTTCCAAGCTTTCTGTAACCGTCTGCTGGATATGGACTTGTTTTGTTCATCACAGCAGAAGCGCGGCAGTTGTAAGGACCAGAGCGGATGTACCAGCATTTTCTGTACGGAGACTGCTGCACATAAGACTGACCAAAGTTCTTGTAGTAAACAGAGCCAGACACTGTACTGGAACCCTGACCGTCACCCTGGTTTACAACTTTATCGATAACCACCACAATCGCGCCGTATTGATCCTGGAAGAAACCGTTGAAAACTGTTTTGCCGTTGTAAGTGAACCATCTGTTGTATTCAGCTTCCAACATGTTGTTATCCTGCAAGCCACTCATTTTCGCATTTGTGCCCATACCAGAATCAAAAGTGCCAGTATAAGTGTAGCCAGTATCCACATAAGAAAGCTTCACAGTGCCGCCGTAACGGTTGTTACCCACGTTTTCCAAATCAATCGTCAACTTATAGTTGCTTGGATTGTTCAGGGGACGAATACCTACATAAGAGTTCATTTCCGCGAAAGACACTGGTACGAAATCAACCACGTTGCCGCCGGAAGTTGAACCGGAAGAAGTACCGCCTCCATCTGGAGCTGCTGGAGCTTCGCCACCAACACCGCCATCATAAACAGGCTGATTTGTATTGTTAGATCCAGTCTGGAACTGATTGCTCTTTCCGCAGCCTACACCCATCAAAGAGAACGCCGCCAGCAGGAAGATCAGTTTAGAGTTGAATGTTTTCATATCAGCCTCACTTAAAAGGTCCGGTTGTTTGATGGACCTCTCACAGTGACTCTATTGCGATGCTTGTGCCAACATGCCAAGCCTAACAAAAGCGATGTAAGTATATGTTATCACATGGAATATCCACCCATCCCGGACTGATACGAAATAAACAAAGCGTCTAATGTCTGCGGCAGATGCGCAAAAGGGGCACCACTGTCACATGCCTCTCCGTTTTTACTGGGGGTGGGGGATATGCCAATGCCATCCAGTCGTATCAATATGAGACGAGTTAAGAAGCCCACAGCGTTGCAATATTTTGAGTTCAAAAGATTCTTGGTTGCTGTATCCATACCCCATTCTCTTTAGAACTTTGATTTTATTATTGATGCCCTCTGAGATGGCAGTGGTCAGGTTAGATTTAATATATGCCTGAATATTAAGCCTGTATTTTCGAATCTTCTGAGCAAATTGTTTGAACACTTTGATACCTGATTCTCGAACCAAGTAGTACCATTGCGCCAGAGATTTTCGGAAGTTTGGAAGTGTTTTTTCATCCAGAACTTTATGGAAATAATCAACGATCAACATTCCCGCATTGATGTTTGTATTGAGCATTTTTAATTTCCCAAGAAGGTTTTGTTCTTCGATGGACAAGTTGGGATTGCGTTCCATGAGGATAAATCTGCGCCCCCCTTCGAGCATCCCGGCTTGAAAGCTGTCATTTCTTTTTTTTGCCAGTCTAAACTCGTCTTTGCGGAGAGTATTAAATGTTTCATTAAGGTTCTGAACTAAATGAAATCTATCCACAGCAATCTCTGCATTAGGACATAGCTTGGAAACAGCTCTGAAATATCCAGCATTCATATCTAAGGCAAAATATATAATTTGGTCCCGAGTTTTCTTAGATAAAGTCTTGAGGCAATTTGCTAGAGCCATAGCATCTCGTCCGCCAGCTGTTGCAATGACTTTTGAGAGCTTAGAGCAGACAAGGCTGGTTATATATTGAGTGGTCCAGCGCTCAGAAAAGGGGCTATTCCTTTGAGTATTTACTATAGTTCTAAAGTGTACTTCGTCGGCACTCATGTGACTGACGTTGAGATCATCAGGGAGTTTGTAGAATTTCTTCATGTGCCTCATTCTCCACTGATCCAGATCCCACATGGTTTTGGAATTCGTGCGGAAATAGCGACTTGTAGCTTCGCAGGTAAGCTCTTCCATGAGAAGACCAGCAACCTCAGCCATAGCCAAAGTCATGTTTGAGAATTGAGGGTGAACTCCCTTCATAGGAGACATTCGAAGTTGCCCTGAACACATGTCGCAAACAGCGCGTAATCTACGATAGTGAACTATCACTTCTTTATAAGCCCCCAGAGGGGGAGCTTTTAGTTTGCGTATTCTGTAGTCTTTGACATTTTTTAAAGAAAATCCACAGCTCTCACAAACACAAGTATCTTTTTTTTGCTGCACCCATAATTCACATGTTAGAGTTGATTTGTCAGTTTTGAAAGACTGCAGTACAACGTCTTGCAGACCTATGGAATCAATGATGAGATCAGAGCAGTCCATCCTTGGAAGCCTCCATTAGTAAAAATTTTAGGGAGATTTTATCAATGAACTTTGAACTTGAAACAACACAGCGCACCGTATGGGAGCTTGCCGATCGAGTGGAGTTTTTAAATCGTATGCGGCCATTACTGAATATTAGTGATGCCGAGGCCGAAGAAATCAAAGAATTGCTTCAGGAAAGAGATTTTGACTACTTAGAGATCGCAGCTTATTTGGGCAAGCAAGAAGATCCAGATGCGGCCCTAGTTTTTAATGGGAAAAAAGATATTTACTGGGATATTTTTAACTCAAAAAAATCAAAAGAAATTATCAATAAGATAAGTGAATTAGCGCATCCTCTTACAAAGTTGTCCCACACAAGAGGCCTCACTCAAAGAGACTGGATGAAAAGACTTGAGGCGCTTGGTAGTTTTTAAAAGATTTAAGCGTCCCGGCAATCAAGGCCGAGGATCGAATCTTCGAAAAACAAAGGTCAGAATTACTTGCTCAAATCGAAGATCTGAGTTGCTAGCCTCTCACCCCCATTTAAAACGGGGAGCCCTGTCACATCTTGATATGCCTAAAACTTTGACGAAAAACCAAATATTTAAGATTTTTCCTCATCTTACCGAAATGGGATGTATCAAACTTAAAAAAGGATTTTACGATGACAGTGACAGTGACAAATGCATTGATTCTGGGCGCGGTCTTCATGTTCGCTGCCCGCGTATTTTTGGCTTTCTAATTTTGAGGCCTTGAATTTTTTCTTGAAAGAGACTCTCTTGCAGAGCTCTTTTTCCTTTTATACCGCGAGCAACTCCTGCCCCACCTTCTTCGGCTGACTTCTAATTTCCAAAAAAAACAGACCCAACTTAAATTCTGCCCCGCAATACCTTACTGCAACTTTGCCAGTGGATAGTAGTGCTTCAGGATTTGTTTGTAAGTGTATCCCTTTTGCCCCAGTGAGCGGCTCCCCCACTGACACAGACCCACCCCGTGACCGAAGCCGCGGCCCTGAAACAAAAACTCTTCGCCTTGCTTTTTCATTTCAAACAAAGCACTGCGCAGATCCTGAAATCCCAGGGACTGTCGGAAGTCATTGGCTGACAAAACTTTTTCAGGGCTGCCATTGAAGGCCACACGCACGGATTGCACGCGCTGATCCTGCGGGTTTCTGACGAACTCGATGCTATCAAAATCAGTCACGCGCAGACGCTTTTTCAGATCTTCCTTGCTTAAGGTCAGCCTCCACTGGCCACGGGGATTGGTCGGGCACGAACTGTCCACGACGATGCCGGTGTTCACGCCATAGTTCCAGACATTCTTGGAGGTCGTCGTTTTACCTCCGCAATCAGAATGATAGAAGGCCTTCAAAACACGGCTTTTTGGATCCCACAACTTGATCCCTTTTGTTTCCTCAACGGCCTGCATGGCTTTTTGAATTAAAGGACTTGTGCGGTCTTCAGCGACCACATGACGGAAGACCTGATCCAAAACACTGCTTTCCAGATGATAAGCCTTGTCTTTGCGTTCATTGATGACCGCCAAAGCATAGGATCTTGCCGCGATGGCTTGAGCCTTCAGGGTTTCCAGTGGCCAGGCTAAGGGCATTTCGCTGGCAAGAACTCCCACGACATATTCATCCAGCGGCATGACGCCCACAACATCCACCATGCCAGCGTTCATGCTCAGCAAGACCCGCGACGGAAGTGCTTGCGAGCCAATGCGGATATTGTCCCCCTGGATCAGAAGGTACTTGTCTGTGAAAAGATGTTCGCTGGCTTTGCTGTTGGTGCGCAACGCCCAGATTTTTTTCCCATCCTTATGCAACACACGCACTTCAGCCAACGCGTCCTGCGGTATCGCCACCGGGCGGAAATTCTGAGTCAGATTCTGAAAGCGAAGCCCCAAACCGGAGATCTGAACTTTGGAAGAAAGAGATTTTAATCGCACTCGCACCAAAGGAGCACCCGTGTCCGAGACAACAGAAGAATGCACGTCAGAAACAAAGCCGACGAAGACCATGATGAAAGTCAAAGATGCCCATACTAGCTTCACTGCCAAACTCCGTCCGTAGAGTTTTTGAAAATAAAAAGGGACAAAGCATCCGGCCTTGTCCCTTTTATTTAACCAACAATGGTCCAGCGATTAAAGTCTAGTTTTCCTTTTTCGCCATTTCCACGAAGGGCTTAATGATGTCTAGCGGCAAAGGGAATAGGATCGTATTCGTCTTATCACCCGCAATTTCGGTCAAAGTCTGCAAATAAGCCAACTGCAATGCTGAAGGAGACCCTGCCAAAGTGTTGGAAGCCTCTTGAAGCTTCTGCGCACGCTGCACTTCCCCGTCCGCAGAAATGACTTTGGCACGGCGTTCACGCTCGGCTTCCGCCTCACGCGCCATGGCTCTTTGCATTTCTTTGGGAAGGTCGATCTGCTTGACTTCCACCATGGTGACTTTAATACCCCAGGATTCTGTCGCTTTATCCAAGATCACCTGCAAAGCCGCATTGATCTTGTCACGATGTTCAAGCACGTCGTCCAGATAGTACTGCCCCATCACAGAACGCAAAGTTGTCTGTGCCAACTGGCTGGTTGCAAAGTAGTAGTCCTCAATCTTCGTGATTGCCTCCATCGGGGAAACCACTTTGAAGTACACCACCGCATTCACCTGCATGGATACGTTGTCTTTTGTGATCACGTCCTGAGGCTGCACATCCATCGTGATGGTGCGAGTGTCGATCTTGATCATTCGTTCGATGAACGGGATCAACAGGATCAAACCAGGTCCGCGCACACCCACGGCTTTACCCAGACGCAAAACCACACCACGCTCCCAGTCATTCAGGATCTTGATCATCGAGCTGCCGACGATACCACCGATCACAATCAGGCCAATTATAAATTCCATTATTTTCTCCTTATTTAATTTTTTTCACATTCAACGTCAGACCCTGGCGTCCCGTCACATGAACGCGGTCTTTTTCCTGCAACGGGTCTTCTGAAACAAAGTTCCAGATCTCACCAATGATCTCCACCTGACCACGGTGACCGTTGCCTTCCACCGTCATGACGATCCCCTCGGAACTCTGCATTTGAGCATCGGAATCCCTGGTTTTCATACGGATGGTTTTTAAGGCCAAATAACCAATGCCCAGGAACAAAATCCCCAGAACACCCACAACAGAAATAATCAAAGAAAGCGGCAGGCTGTAACCCGTCGTCTGAGCATCAAACAAGAACACACTCCCCACAAAAACGGCGATCAATCCACCAATACCCAGGGCTCCGAAGCTTGGAATGAACATTTCCGCAACCAGAAACGCTATTCCCAATAGAATCAAAGCAAGCCCACCCCAGGTCACATCCAGCTTATGAAACGCCACCATCGACAACACCAGACCGATACCACCGATCACTCCCGGAGCAATCAATCCCGGATTGGTAATCTCGACATAAAGCAGGGCCAGACTTCCCATAAACAGCAGATAAGCAAATTCGGGGTCAGCCACAAAACTCAGAACTCTGTAGCGAATATCGGGAACAAACTCCTGCAGATCATGAACGGCGACCACGGAAGTCTCTTTCTTTTCCCCGACAATAACTTTGCGCCCCTGGGCTTTTTCCAAGAAGTCCAGCTCGGAGGCCGCCAGAATATCCAGCGCCCCTTCCTGATGCGCCACTTCGCTGCTGAGGGATTTGGCTTCCGTGATGATTTCTTTTGAAAACTTCAAACTGCGCCCACGAAGCTTGGTCACACCTTCCATCCAACTGACGGTGTCGTTGACAAGTTTTTTTCGCAGGTCTTCCGGAGTTTCCCCACCCGACCCCAGAATCGGAGTGGCAGCCCCAATGTTCGTGGCGGTCAAACCGCCGTTCACATGGCAGGCCTGCAGAATAATAGCACCTGCACTGCCCGCATGACCGCCACGAGGCGCGATCAGACACAGGTAAGGAATCGGAGACGCCAAGATACGCTCGACGATCAGACGCGTGCTTTGCAGGCTGCCGCCCGGTGTATTTATGCGCAAGTACAGCGAGCTGCATTTGCTTTCAACAGCGCGGCGTTCGGCCCGATCAAGGTAGTCCGATGTCGATGCTGAAATGGGTTCATTGATTGTGATCGCGGTGGTGCAGTCAGCCTTTGCCGCCGCCCCTGCAAAAAACGTCATGAACAGCAACATCAGGAACTTCATACGCCCAACTCCTTCATCACTTTTTGCAGATCATTCCAGACCACTTTTTTAGCACCCGGATCCTCTAACAAATAAGCCGGACTGTAGGTTTCAAGCCACTTGCCAGGTCCTTTGAAAATCAATTCGCCGATGTCCTTAGGGAAAGAACTGTAGACGACCACCACTTTGCTTTCGCACACCTTGGCCAACTCGGACGGCAACTGCGAACGATCCTCCACCGTGCAGTCCAGCTCCAGAACCTGCAAATTGCGCAGCTTCATCGCCGCTTTCATCTTCGCAGCCAGATCCTGCACCTCTGGCAAGAACAAACTTTCTTTCTTCTGAGTTAGAATATTTAAAAACACCAGTTCGTAATGGCGCAGCTCGGAAGGATTGAAGGGACCTGTCGAGGTGAAAAATCGAGTCTTGACCGCTTCCGCTTCAGAAGCCTGATCTTGTGAGAGCATAACATTTTGAAGACCCAGGACGTCTTGAAGATACTGGATGTAGTCTTTCATGGCGCCGATTGTATCTGGACCTAGGTTTAGAGACCATAAAAACCGGCCTTAATGCGCTGCTCAAACTCTATGTCATGGCGCATTTTTGTCTCAAAGTGACACACCAAGAGGTCGGTAATTATTGGGGTTTTCGGCCTTGTAGTTTTTACAATTTTAAGACCTTCAACAACCCTGAAAAAACACCCTATTTTGTTTAGAAACATTACCTCTTAGGATTGCGAGCGCAGCTTAATTGCACGACTGAAATGTCGCGCTTTCAAATAAAAATGCGCTGCGGAAAGAGGAAAAATGCCGGAAAAACTTAAAGCATCACTTGAACATTCAGGCAAAATGTCCCGCTTAAGTGACATCATCATCGAAATTTCGGACTTGAGTCGCCTTCGGAGACAAATGGAAAAAAACAGCCAAAAGGAAACTGCGACCTTTGAAGCGTTAAGCGCAAAGCTTCGATCGCTTTGCAAAGAAGGAGACGCCCTTATCGCGGAGCTAAAAGGAAAGTAGGCCCGTGATGGTAGTTGAAACTGAAAAAACACCACGAAAACAAAAGCCGTGGGCTATCACAAAGGAAAAATTCTTATCCGCATCGGAATATGGAAAACTGCGGGCTCATGTTCGCCGTCGCAAGTCTCGTTACGCAATTCTTTTGAAGTTGTTCATGTTCACGGCTGCGCGTGCAAATGAAGGTCTTGCCGTGCGCCTGAAAGACCTCGACGCCGATCATAAGACTGTTTTGATATACGGCCTTAAAGGTTCCAATGACCGTGAGATTCCCTTGCCTCCGTGGTACTTCTTTGAACTTTACAGCTATGCAAAAAAGGTCTGCAAAAGCCCCGAGGACCGGATCTTTCCTTTCTGTTATACAATCTTAAATAGAATCTGGCGACTATATCGCCCGGTAAAAAAACGCTTCCATGCCCTCAGACACACGCTTGCAATTCGAGTTTTCGAATCCACAAGAGACATCAAGCTAGTGCAGATTTTGCTCGGGCATCGGAGTATCAAAAACACTATGGTCTATTTGGATTACGTTTATTCACGCAAAGAGATGCGCAGAATTTTAAAGGTCAAATACTAAAGCCCGCTCGCGCGGGCTTTGCCTTTTTAAGAGATAACTTGCGGTGTCTGCGGCGTTTGTGGCGCCGATACTTGCGGAGTCTGAGTCTTTTTGATCAACCCACCCTTCGCATCGAACTCGTGCCCCTGTGCTTGCATTTCAGCAATAGTGCGAACCTCACCCGCAGAGTTCATCACTGCACGACGAGCTTTCACGCGTTCGCCCGCTTCTTCATCGGGAATGATATTCCCCGTTACTTTGCAAAGCTTGTGGACTCGCGCATCGCGTGGAATAGGAGCTGTGCAGTGCTTTTTTGCGCAACCCATCTCTTCAGAGCGGTCAACCCACTGGCCCGCGCCGTTTTTGACGAGACTCACAAGGTGCGAGCCGTCCGCGCCGAAAACATCAAGAGAGTTTTCTGTCGCGTTTACTGT
Organism: Bdellovibrio sp. HAGR004; assembly: GCF_055397015.1. Lineage (NCBI taxonomy): Bacteria > Pseudomonadati > Bdellovibrionota > Bdellovibrionia > Bdellovibrionales > Pseudobdellovibrionaceae > Bdellovibrio > Bdellovibrio sp. HAGR004. The sequence continues at coordinate 2,218,452 of NZ_AP029176.1, forward strand.
GCAACCCGGAAACTTATTTTTATAGTGAACAATCCAAGACTTCATTTTTCTTCTCCTTCTTTGTCGGCCAAAGCCTTTTTTAGTAAACGAATTTCAACCCAAGCTGTGTCAATATCCCTTCGCATTTTGCGAATCTTGCGAAAGTGCGAGACCACGCCGCTTGCGATAAGTCCCGCGTTTGAAAGAACCAAAGAGCCCACCACAAGCCAAAAAGCATTTTGCATATTTTGATCGCCGATGACCGCTCTTATCTCTTCCATTATTCTGCCTCAATAGGTGCCGTTCCAAGAGCTGCGTCTCGCAAGTCTTGTTCACTCACGCCAAGATAACCCGCTGCCGCTGCAAGAGCGATTGCGATTATCATGCCCACAACTTTCAGTTTTATTTTTTTGAACATCTTATCCCTCCTCGACACGTTGTCGGTTTCGCTGAAATCTTGCCCAATACTCTCCAGCATATCCCTTGGACGTTCCGGCACGTTCTTTTTGGGAGTTTCCCGGTCCTTGATTATACGACTTAATAATCCACTGAATATCAGTGGCCAACTCACCGGGAAAAAGCTTGCGGAGATAAGCAAGATAACGAGCAGCAAGATCAATGGAATATATTGGGTCATTGAGTTTCGCCTCCGTTGCAGAGCTGTCAAGCCACTGCGCAGTTGTTAAGGTCACTTGCATTATTCCCCATGACTTTCCATCGTAGGACTTTGATGCCTCAATATCGTTGGGATATTGCAAGCCGTGCTTTACTGATTTTGCTTCGCCAAGACTCGACTCATTCATGCAGATAGCTTTCAAGTCCTTCCAAGCGTTCGGCCAAAGCTTCCATTTTGCGGCGGCGGCTTTAAAATCAGCATCCCACCTTGTCCAAGAGCCGTTTGTTTTTTGCATGACGGTTTTGATCTCCTCTTTCTGCGAAAAACCTAAAAAAACCACGCCGATCAGTCCGGCCAACAAATAAAAGGGCATCACTTCACCTTATTGAAGATAAAAAAGCCCAATGCGCCCACCACAAAAAGCGGCAACACTGTGCCAACACTCTTGAGTGTGTCCAAGGTAACATTGCCAACCTCCGCAAAACCGTCGGCGACTTTTTCGGCAACCTCACCGCCGACTGTCATCACAAGATTATCCCATTTAATATCTTGCGCCTGATCGCTGAGTGCTTTGATAAAAGTATTCCAGTTTTCCGGGATACGACCTTGCGAAAGTTTCGCAAGTTTTATCATTGCGTCTTCGCAGTCTTCGTCATCCATTGGGATTGCGTTTGCAGCCATGCCGAGGCCCTCAAGGAAAAACCTTGCGCCTTTTTTTGCTTCGATAGTGCGAATCAGCGTTTCAAAATCCAACTTATATACGTTCGGAAAGTGCTTTACGTTATAGTTGTGAAAGTGATTTAAAATCATTCGCCCGCGTTGTTCGTCAACTTGCTGAGAGTTCATTCTAAAGCTCCATTGCGTATAGAACGCAGTTATCAAAGCGGTAGCGGTCCGATGCGTTCCCGCTTCCGGTTCTGTTGGCATCGAGGTAATAGTTGTTTGTTCCCGCTGGCGGGTTTTCATCTATAAACCAGAATGAAGACGGCTGCTGAAAGAAGGTCCCAGTCCCAAGACTGATCCGCAAAGATGGGTTTGCAATAACAGATGCGTTTCTAATCAAGCGCATACTGCCATTGATAGCTGTGGATATTGCTTCTTGTGAGAACTTCGCGTTAAAGCCACCAATCCAAAGTAGAACAGGACGCCCGCCGGAACATTTTAGGCTAATTTGTGAGTCGCCAATCACGGTATTGGAAACAGTGTTCACATACCAAGGATTTGCAAATGTGCTTGAACCAAAGATTTTGCTTTTAACAATCTCTCCGATGTTCCCAGCGGCCTCGACAACTTTACGAGTAGGGTTCGCAAGCAAAATATCCATTTTACTCCTCCTCTATGCGCGTGACTTTGCCGCCCGGCACTGAGAATCCCCAAAGAGCCGCCGAGTTTTTCCAAAAAATCTTGGAACCTGGCGGGATCTTGATGCCCTCGTTTGTTGTCGCATTGACTGTGTTATCACCGCCGACAAAAAGGTCTGCACCTGTTTTGTTTTCAATCGTTGCGACTTTGCGATTAAAATTCGCCGGAGCAATCTGCGCGGCTGTATTCGCAACAAGCACGACGTGTGTCGGTCCAACAATGCTCGCACCCTCTGACAGCGAAATCCCGCCCGCGTTGAGTGACAATAGCTTTCCGGTTTTGAATTTTGAATTGACCGAAAGCTTGAGCACCATTTTAGCGCCCGGCTGTCGCGGCCAATGCAAGTATGCTTTCGCAACCGCAGGCTCAAACTCTACCGAGGAGTTCACTTCAAACTTAAATGGCCGTTGATAAGTTTCTGGTGCGTTTGGTTTTAAGAAGAAGTGATTCGTCGTAGAGGTCGCCTCTTCGACAAAAAGATTTTTAAAAGGTGTGTGAATAACAAGAGGGTTGGTTTCGGGACGCTCTTCGTCCAAGTTCAAAACGATCTCTTGGATGTCATGCGGCTTGTCTGTGGCACCCTCATAAATCCCGGCCTGATCGACCTCTCTGATTCTTTCTAAAAGTGCATAGACCTGTTCACGCGTGAACGTCATGGCTTATCTCCTTTTAAAAATGAAAAATGCGCCGACGCCGACCGCAGCCAAAAGCATCCAAGGGGCAACACGCGTTCCAAAGAACGAGGCCGACGGCGTAGGGTCTGTGTTGTTCGGAGGTGCAACCGTCGGTGGCGCGGGCGTCTTTCCGGCCTCGATCTGCGCCACGGTGAGGTTAGCCCCCATGTCTTGTGCAATTTTTACAAACGGGGCACTTACTTGATTCGCGAGGTAAACCGAAATGTCGGCCCCTGCTTTTTTTGCGCCCTCTTCGGCAACTTTTTTTAGGTCATCAAACAAACTCATTTAAAAGCTCCTATCGTCGTTTCTTAAGCATGAAAATTAGACCTACCCCAAGGGCTGCCCCGATCAAAATAATTGGACTGAGAGCCGTCCCAGAGCTTTGGGCGCTATTGGGGTAGGGAATAACTATTGGACTTGTCGCCGGAGCACTCACTTTGGGTTGCCCGGAGTTCAAGTTATTTTGAATGTCCTTAAACGCGTCGGTCCATTCCTGAGGCAAGGAAGGAAACTGTGGAAGTTCCAAGTTCGGCCATTCGATACCGTCAAACATCCCGGTCCCGGCCAAGCCGCTGGCGACCTGAGCCATGTTCCCGCGCTGCAAGCCTGAATAAACTTGAGAGCCCGCAACCGTGGCCGTCATCGGATTAGCCGCAACCCAAGAGCCTGCGGATGACGCGGCACTGGCCGCGTAAGGCGCAGCCGCAACCGCGCCCGCAATAGCTGCCTGCTTGACCGTCATATTTACCAGAGAGTTTTTTTCTGCGTCGGTGAGTGCCTCACCACGCTGCAAGGTTCTATATGCGTCCGCTGACTCGGCGAAGGAACTAAAAAAGTGATCGCGTTTGAGACCGTCTTCGACAAAGTCAAAAGCATTAGAGGCTTGCGCTACCGGATTAAAGACCTCTCCCGCAGCGCCAATGAGTCGTCGTCCGGCCATCGTAAAGCCTCGGTCAATATGTCCGGTGCCCACGCCGCGCACAACGTCCCCAGTCGCTTCGACTGTCGCAGTGATCGGCCTAAGCCCGGTGCTCACGACACGGCCAACGTCACTGCGTTCAAAGCTTTCACGTCCCGTGTTCCAAGCCTGATCGACGGCTTTCACTGCGCCGCCTACGGCATTACTTACGGTGTTCGTTGCGTTTTTGACTTCTCTTTCAACGTCACCCATCCGCGAGGTCCTTTTTCAAAATGATGATATTGTTTTGTGCGTGAACCACGCGGTAGCCCCAATTTAAAAGCCCCGGCAAAGCCGCGCCGTTCGTACCGTCCTCAAGGTCCACTGAGCCTTTGAGATATTTACACCCGGCTTCTTTTGCTATTTCGGCGATTTTGTTGCCAAGGTTGGTTGCATGATGCTTGTGCCGCTCTTCGGGAGTGACGTAAACATCGACGATATAGCACTCGTCGCCGTTAATCTCATAGGTTGCAAAAGCAATATCAGGAATCAAAACCATATTGCGGTTGCGACGTTCTTTAAGATATTCGGCATACAGTTTCATTTAAAATCTCCAAAAAGGTGCGCGGTTTTAAGGAGAAGGCCCGCGCAAACTCCAATGGATATTTTAACGAGGCAAGATCAACTCTTGCGTTTCAATCGTCAAAGACGCCGGAGGTGCCTGATACAGGTTCGGCACTTCGGTACTTTGATGCAGAGAAATCACAAGCTGCACGTTATCAACAACCGGCTGCATAACTTCAAGCGCGCTCGAAAGATCGCCGTCCTGCAAAAGATCGAGGTACGCCACGCCGTCGAGACGAGAAACGCCACCTGCAAATTTTGCATCAACACCGAAGCGAGAGCGGTTGTCCGCTTGCAGATCAAGGAAACGGGATTTTTTGATAGTCGTCTGACCATTCAAAACAAGAGCCACGTCTTTAATCAAAAGATTACTTGCCAACTTATTGTTAGAGCCATCTTTCGCAAAGAGCATGATACCTTGCAAACGGTTCCCTTTGTTGATGTCGATGGCATAGTCTGTCACCGGACCGCTGAAAGTAACTTCACGAGTCGTTTGTTTCCAAAGAGTGAAGTTGAAGTTCGCCGGAACATCCTGAGCTTCAACGGTTTGAACGTGAACTTTAAAAGTATTGTTCGCATAGGTTACTGCTACGTTAGTAGTTGCAGCGTTCTGCAAACTTTTAAAGTTGCCACAGTTCAACTCAACCGTAGCACTTGAAACTTGCTTCAAGTTCAACCACGTGCTTTCTGGGCCATATTGAGTGTGATTATAGCGTTTCGCGTACACGTTTTGGAAAGACACCAAAACAGTTTCAGCAACCTCTGTGAATTGTCCGGTCGTACCGTAGACAAAACCACCTTCTGTCACCGGATTAGGTACGTTACTTGGGGCTGCTTTCGCCTCTGCTTTTCTCTCTGCTTGGATGAGCGTCGAGAAAAGCTGTTGAACGTGCATCAAGTGAGGGCGCACTGATTTAACAGTTGTGCCGCCGTTGATTTTAACGTCAATACGGCTAATAACACTGTCGAATGTACTCTCTGCATTGGCAATAGGAGTGCCAGATGCGTAAGTAGTTTGAACAGCACCACTCAAGCGCAAGATAAGGTGCTTCAGCACCGTATCTTTAGGGAGGTCACGAGAGAGGACTTGCCCCTCTTTAAAGTCAATGGGTTCTAGAATCCTCTGCCTTTCGGCGCGAGGGATTTGCGTCATAACTCCTGCCATGATCGCACCTCTTACGCGCCGCCAAGGGCGCGTTTAACTGCGGGCACCTTGTTATAGATCAACATGAAAGCCGCTGCTAGAGCGAGACCTGTGATAATTGCCTTTTTGCTTGGCATTGTGTACTCCTTGGCCCGTAGTTATCGGGCAAAAAAAGTTTGTTGTTGTTTTGAACCTCTGACCTTAAGGGTCGGAAGTGTCTTCTTTTAATTCAAGTCCTGTTTTTAAATCATTGTCCATCAAAAGCAGAGTTTCTCTGTCCGGCGAAAAATAAATGAACATCCTTTTTTTCATAGTTTTTAGGTTATTTGCAAAAACCCCTAAAAATGATTTTTGATAATCAATATCGTTTTTCTCAAAAGCCCGCCCGCAAAAAACGTGTTGGCATTGAGAGAGGATTGTTTTGTTAATTTCGCCCGGTCTTTGTGATGTGAAAACCATTGAAAGATTTTGATGTCTCCCAATAAGGACGCAGTTTTCAAGCCATTGAGGGAGCTTGTGCGGTGACGAGTACATATGTATCTCTTCGATCACAATACAGAGATTGCCGCACTTAAAGAGTATTCTTAAAAGGTTATCAAAAATAACCGCCTTATTTTTTGTTTCAGGCGAAAACTTAAAAATTAACCGAAAAACCTTTTTTCGAGTTTTCTTAAACTCTAAGAGAGTTTCGCAAAAACTATCAAAATCACTAAAAACAAGACCGTCGTGATACTCGTTCATGGTATCAATGACTACGACTTTTGGGAAAAAGCTTTGAACCTTCCTTGAAAGGTAAGTCTTGCCGCTTCCTTTAATGCCCATCGCAAGGGTAAAGTCGGTCACTTTAAACATATCAATTCGCCTGAATAACCTCGAAAGGACTCTGTGGTGCTCTCACTGGCTGGGGCGTTGGAGGTTGCGGCTGCGGCTGCGCTTGCTCAAGCTGTTTTTTTAGCTTCGCATCCTCTTCTGCTTTCCAATCTGAATACACCTGGAACTTGGCATATCCCAATAGACTCGCCGATGAAATAAGAGTGAAAGCTGCAACAAGTTTCGGGTCGGCTTGATTCAAGTCCGGCATATAAAAACGCAAAAACTGATCGAGTGCTTGCACAGTGGGTTTCGCTTCTTCTTCGGTAACTCGAAGTTTTTCGCAACCCGTGCGTGAGGCCGCAATATCGAACGGAAACTTGATAACTCCTTCGAGCATCGGCATAATCATTTCAGCCGTCGGCGCTAAATCTTGGCCCTGATCTACGGAAGGAGAAGGGTTAAGGTTGCTTTGAACCTCAACTTGCCCCTTCTTTTTTCGCGGTTGTTTGTCGGTTGAGCCTTTCGGACGCCCACCTTTGCGCTCTTTTTTGTCAATCGCCTGAGTCACCTCTGCAATTTCTTGCTTCGCTTCGCCAATCGACTGAATTAGTTCGGAAACTTCCGTTGACGGTTGTTCAATAACTTCCGTTTCCATTATTCTTCATCCTCAGACTTTTTTGATTTTTTGGGAGGGGCTTTGGATGTTTTTGTTTCGTTTTCTTCGGTGTTTTCGTCGCCAAAAAGTCCGGCGGCTAAAAAACCTGCGACAAGGGCGGCAATTAAATAAGGCATTTTTAGCTCCTTTAAAAGTCGCCCAGAGAGGGCTTGGGGGCCCCTCCGAGCTGGTCAAAAAGACCTCTTTAAGAAGAAAAAATGTCTGAATTTAGCGCAAGGATTTTTTTAGTTTTCTACTAAATATGGGTCCCATGGGGTATTTTCGAAAAGCTCGCGGTAATAAGTAGGAAAATATGTGTCAACGGTTTTTCGGCCATCAACCCACCACCAGTCCGACATCACGCTTTCAATTCTTGGATTCATTATGCTTGCAGCTGCCCACTGATTCGGCTCAAAACCGTTACGTACTAGCAGATCATTGTCGGGACGCCCTAAAACACAATGGCCCATAAGGTGATAAAACAGAAACCTTCCTACGCCGTTATCATTTGCTCGGTCCTTGGCCCACAAAGCGATTGATATTTTGGGAGTTTTATTCGGCAGTTTTTCGCACTTTCCCGGCATATAACTAAATTCCATGTCTGGAGTTTGTTCGACAAACTCGATAATTAAGTCATCAATAACAAGGTTTTTTCCCAAAGACTGAAATACAGTGACTAGGGAGGTGTATTCTAGCGGTATAGACAGCACTTTTTGATGCTCTTGGACTTCTTTTACCGGCTCTTGAGGCTCATTAGAAGGTTGGTCAGTGGGACTTTTTAGATCAGTTTTCAAAACACTAGAGCCACTGCCAGAACAGTTTTGAAAAAACAAAACCATTATTGAAAAAAGGGCCAAAAATATGATCGGTTTCATGCTCATATTTTCGGCCTTAAACTAAAAAACGGTTAGGTAAATTTTCTTGACCGTCTCATCGTGAGACTAGAAATGTTTTTTCTCCCAAGCTTCCGGCGCGGAGGGCTTTTTATTTCCTTTAAACATTTCGTCGCCAAAATTTTTGATAAAGCGGCATGGCCGCCCGGACTTGGTTTTCACAGTGTAGTATTGGTGCGGGAGGTAGCAAAAGCCGTCTGGCTTGCAGAGGACTTTTTGCGGTCCCGGCTGCAAGTTCATTTTTAGGCGTCGGCGGGCGTGATCTTCCATTCTCTCAAAAATCAGCTCCTCTTCCATTGGGTTGTAAATTTCGCAATGAACGTCATTCGGACAGATCGCCGCGCGCGGCCTTTTAGTTACTTCCATAGGTATTTTGCTCCCTTCCGATAGGCAATGTGTTTATTTCGCTTGTGGAGGCCGTGGCGCGGTTTTTCTTTTTTCCGTCCCAGCCCTTTGGGTTGAGTCTTTTATGCGCCGCTATCGCTGGTTTAAGAGCGAGTTTTGGCCGACCGACTTTGTTTTTCATATTTTTGCCTCCCGCAGAATTTCGCGGCGACGTTTTCGCAAGGCCGCGAGACACTCTTTCACCTGTTTCTGGTATTGGAAAAATTCGACGGCGGTCATGCAAAGACCTTCTTTTTTAAAGTCGAATTTTCGTTTTGATTCGCGCTGAAAGATTTTAATAAATCTGTCCAGCTCTTCGATTGAAAAAACGAGCTGCGAGAGAGACTTTGCAAAGTCTTCGGCCCACGTTTTCGGGTAGCGCATAGTTTCGTCCTCCGTTCGACAACCGCAGTGCGGTTAAGTTGTGTCTTGGATTTTGAAACTCGTTGCGAGAGAGGGAAGGGCCGAAATTCCCGGCCAGTTCCATCAGATCGGATGCCGCAAGGCGCAGTGAGCCCTATAGGTCCACAAAAAAATTGCTTCCCTATAGTTAATCCCACCCAGCTCCACCGAGTCGTTAGCACGCTTCGGCGCATCCCCCTTTTACCCTCTTACGAGGCCCTGCACGCGTTGGGGGAACTTGGCTTTTAACTTGTATGCCCTGTGATTCTTTTCGCTCTCACAGGCTTGTGAGAGCGTTTAATAGACTGTTTTTCATTCCTATTGCGCCCCCACCGCAAGACGAGTTATCGGCCAAGCATGAGAACGCACTCTACCATGTGCTTGCACGCTTGAACGAGTTTCCCAGATGGGCCGCGCCGCTGGCTACGCGACTCCGCCCACCTGTGGCACTCGCAAAACGTGCATATTTTTCAGGCATTTCCCTCTGGAAATGTACCTTGCAAAACTTTCACTGTCTCACTTTTGTCTCAAGTTGAAACGGATTTTACCGATAAGAAAGGTATCGTTAGCACTGACAGCCTTTAAGGAGGTTCCCATGGAAGTTTTCAGATTCAACATCTTACCTACTGAAGAGTTCCTTAAACGTGAATCTTTCCGTCAGGCCATCAATAACTGCGAGCAATGTGGAACGGCTTTGGAGTTCAGCTACAAACAGATGACTGAACATGCCGTTCTTTCCGAAGAGGCCTCCTGCCCTTGCTGTGAGCAAAAACAGGAAGCTCGCCACCACCGCATCCACTAAACGGACACGGCCCTAGTTCTTCCAATCAAAGTAGGCCATCTCATAAACAAACTGAAGCATACGCTCGTAGAGATAAAGAGATTCAGACATCCTGGCAGAACCACCCAAAGCCGTCATATAGGAAAGACCATGGGCATAGGCGCCCATAGCGTCCACCGCCGCCGCCATGGCTTTCGGGTGCATCCCCTGCAATTCACGAACTCGCTTTTCACATTGCCGTTGAATACAGTTCAAATGATCCGCCACGGAACTGGTCCCTGCACACTTGGCTTCGGAGTAGTTGGAAAAACCACGTGTCACCGGGAAGTAATCCTCGGTTTCCTGCGCCATGATTCTCATCAACAGGGTCGACATCATATCCAACTGATATTTTTCACAATGGCTCAACTGACGACCTCCCCGTTGACAAATGAAGGACGCATACTTCATCCACGATTGGGAAAAGGTCGCCATGGACTGAATCACTTCCTCAGCCACCTGCGGGTCTTCACCAAAATGTGCGCGCATAAAAATAGGAATTTGACGACTGACTCTCAAGAAATGCTCTCGGCTGTTCTGCAAAGAATCCCCTCGAGGGACTGGCGCCTCCACAGAAGGAGCTTCTTTGGGCGGCGCTGTCGGAGGTGTCAGTGGCGCCTTCGGACGCTCTGGCGGAACTGGCGGTTTCCCGTCATTTTCCAACGCTGTCTTGACCTGGCGACACTGCACCTGAACAGCGCAGTCAGCAGAAGAAATCTGATAACCACCGGCCTCGGCATAACCTTCAAACTGAATCTGCTGACCAGTGGTAATACGGGCAAAATAAAAATCGTTACTAAATAAACCACCTTCAAGATTCAAGAATACTTCCACCTTGCTGTCTTTAAAACCTTCAGCAGCCAGATCAAAGCGATACCATCCAAAACCTGTCGCCTCACCCTCGGCGCACCCCCCGCTCCAGGACGCTTGCACCGGGGCCTTCCACGGCAACTCAGGATGCTGGACCGTACACCCTTCCAAGGTGCGAACTTCGGAGCTTGCATAAGCGGCTCCCGCAACAAATACCAACAACAACGTGACAAAACTTTTCATCAGAACCTCAGATGTTTTTTTAATTAAACAGGTTGAAGTTGATAAAAGATTGCCACGAAGAAGCCAAGCAGATTTCTAGGCCCCCATTGGTCTTTCGTGTTTGTAATAATCAGAACTGATAAGACTGAAAAAAGTATCTAAAAAAAATGGTAATTCCTAGGTGTCTCGCGGAACGAATTCCTTAAGACCCTTGTAAAACCCTATGAGCGCCAAACCCGTGGCGGCCGCCACTAAGGACAATGAGGTTGTCGTGATGCGCGCCACGGCCCCCCAAGTGATGGCCCCCAACGCCATGCCGGCATAGAACACGGCCAAAAACACCCCCAACATGGTGGCTTTTAAACGCGAAGCCCCTGTGATCTGGCGCGAACTCATGTTCATCAGGGTCGCCAGCACCAGCCAACCAATCCCGGCAAAGAACATCGCCGCACAAACGTACAAATATCCCGGCGCCAGTCCCAGCAGCAAAACGCCCACGGCATAGATCACATAAGATCCCGCCAAGGACTTGTTGGTGCGATGAGGCTGCATGATTTTTTCTGACAAGAAGGCACTGACACAGGCCCCAAGCCCCAAGAACCCCAATAAAGAACCGTATTGCAAAGATGACAACTGCAATTCAATACGCCCGCGGGTCGGGTACAACGCCCACAGTGAAGAGGCAAAGAATGTGACACAAAAGATTTCGGCCCACAGCTTCATATTATGCAATGACAACAAGGGCTTCCAGTCGTTTTCAACAATCTTGATATTCTGTTTTTCGGAAAGATCTTCTTTCACCGGCCATTTCCAGAAAAACAAGATCAACCCCAGAAACGAAAAACTGTTCACCAAAAAAGCGGCGCTGGGACCAAAGCCACTTAAAATCCCCCCGCCCAGCGTGGGACCTAACACCCTCGTGATGTTAATCCCCATGTAATACACAAGTACGGCCTGGGCTTGCATTGGTGTGGGCACCAGGTCCGTCAATACCGACTGAAACGCCGGGTTCGTCAAAGCAAAACCAATCCCCATCACCAGCGATAACCCCAGCAGACTGACTTCACTGACTTTTTCCTGCCAGACCAAATAAGCCAATAGACCTGCGGCAAAGAACATAAGTCCCTGCGCAAACAACAAAACTTTGCGTCTGTGTCCCAAGTCAGAAATATAGCCGGACGGAATGCTTAGGAACAACACTGGCAAACTGCCTGTGAAAGACAGCAAAGAAACCACCAAGGGTGATATCGACAAATGTGTCATCACCCAACTGGCTGCCACATCCTGAATCCAGGTGCCTAGATTTGACAAAAAAGCACAGATCCAAAAGGATCTGTAGACAGAAATTTTCAGAGGAGACCAGACAGAGTCATTCATGACAAGTACAGCATACTCCTGAAAAACTTTGCGACCAATCTCTTCTTGGAAAAAAATAAGGATGTCAGGAGGTGCTTATGAGAAATCTATTAAGTATAATCCTCACAATGACCCTGCAACTTCCCGTTCTTGCCTTGGCCTCCCCGGTGGAGTTGAGGGTGAGCCCCACCAGCATCGAAGCTCAATCCAGCAGGTATTATTACTATAACTTCGGCAGCGTGCGAGTGAACTGGAGTCAATATGCCGATCTTTACCTGCGCAACACAGGGCAAGAGCCCCTGCAAATCCGCGGCATCTACATCACCGGCGCCGCTTTCTGGGCCTGGAGTCAATGCCCCGAATTCTTGTTTCCAGGACAAAGCTGCCGGACCCGGGTGGAGTTCCGTCCCTGGCATGAAGGCTACTTCAGTGGCGCTTTAAGATTTAAGTTCCCCGATGGCAATATCATCGTGGATCTTTACGGCTGGGGGGGTGCGGTACTAGCGAATACGGCGCAGAACCTTTTGCAAAAGACTGTGAGCCTGCTCGACCTTGAAAGCATATCCCAAGGCAAAATACAGCACTCCGTAAATCACCAAAGCAACCCCCGCGCGAATGATCACATGAAGGGAAGAATCCACCGCCAGGCGCACCACCAGGGCGCCTGCGCCCGCTCCAACCAGAGCCATCAACCACACTTTAGCTTGAAAGTTTAGTGGCAAGCCTGTTTTGCCGATTTTTTTGTTTAAGGCCTGACGAAGCAGGTAAAACTCAATCCAGGCCGCAACCCCAGCAGCCACTGTCAAACCCACTGTGCCCCACTGACGATCAAAACCCAAAGCCTCTGGCAGGTAGAATCCCCCCAGAACCCCCAACACCGTTGCGAAGATCACACGCACAATCGCAAACTGCAAGGGTGTTCGAGTGTCCTTCAAAGAATAAAAGGTCGACGAATACAAGCGTCCCAAAGTAGAAGCCAAAAGTCCTACCGTGTACCCGACCAAAACCAGCCAGACATAACGGGTGTTATCGGCTTGGAATTGACCTGTCTGAAAAACGGCTCCGACAATCAAATCCCCCAGAACAACAAACCCCACAACCGACGGGATAATAAAGAAGGCAATCTGCTGCAAACCGCGATTCAGACGACCTTGCAGGTAATGACGAATGTCCTCTTCGCTGCCCGTGGCCTGTGACATGGCCGGAAGCTCGGCCGCAGAAACACTCATGCCGAAAAGACTGACCGGAAGCAGATACAAAGTTTGCGCATAGGCCAAGGCGGAAACCGCCCCCGTCGGAAGCAAGCTGGCCAAAACGTTGTCAATATAGGCACTGATCTGAACCACACCACGAGAGAAAACCACGGGCACGAAATTGCGAACCACCGTGCGCACAGAGGATAAATTTAAATTCAAAGATGGAGAAATCTTTTTCCCCAATCTTAGCGCCGAGGGAAGCTGAATGAAGAACTGCAAAAAGCTTCCCGCCACAAGTCCCCATGCCACCGTCACGGCCAGGTCAAACTGCCCTTGTTTGCCACCCCATAAAACCAACGCAGCAATAATCGACAGATTCCAAATCACGGGAGCGACATACGAAAGGAAAAAGCGACGGTGCGAGTTTAAAATCCCCAAGCACCATGCCGACATCACCAAAAAGCCGGTTCCCGGGAAAAGAATCTGAACAATCTGAATCGTCAGAGTGCGTTTTTCACCCGTGAAGCCCGGAGCAATAAGATCAATCAAAAAAGGTGTGGCGAAAACTCCGCCCAGAACCAAAAACGACGTCAGCAAAAACAACAAACTGCCAATGACAGAGGCCACTTTCGCGGCCTCTTCATCGTGTTTCTTAGCCAAAAGCTGAGCATAAACCGGGATGAAGCTGGCTGAAAGCACACCCTCACCAAAGAGATTCTGTAAAAAGTTAGGAATTTTCAGGGCGGCCTTAAAAGCATCCCCGGCATCGGAGTTCCCGAAAAAGTGGGCAAACACCCGTTCGCGGACCAAACCCGCGATCCGGCTTAAAAATATTCCCAGTCCCACTAAGAGCGCATGACTCTTCACTCTTCAACCTCTGTTTCTTCTTCTTCGCCTTCGTTTAGCTGAAGCAGAATGCGCTCGGCAAGAACTCGGTTGAAAGTCTTTAGCTTTGCGATCTCTTCAGGATCGGCCATTTTGATTTCATCAATAGACTGGAATCGAGTCAAAAGAAGTTTCTTCCTTTTTTCCCCTAACCCCACAACATAGTCCAATTCACTTTCAAGTGAAGTGCCTTCCCGCAGTTTGCGGTGATAGGTGATGGCGAAACGATGGGCTTCGTCACGAATACCCGTTAAAATATGCAATGCCTCTGCATTGTGCTTGAATATCACCGGATTGGATCGCCCCGGCAGGAAGAAACGCTCTTCCGTGGACTCCACTTCCTGCTTCTGGAAGTCACTTTCTGTGCGGGCTTTGGCCAACCCCACCACGGGAATGTCCTTGCGTCCGATTTCTTCCAGAATTTTCATCGCCTGCGCCAATTGCCCTTTGCCACCATCGATCACGATCAACTGCGGATCTTCGTACTCACTGTGTTTGAATCTGCGACTTAAGACCTCATACATTGAAGCAAAGTCATTGATCCCCTGCACTGTTTTGATTTTATAGCGGCGGTAATGCTCTTTCGCAGGGACTCCATCTTCAAAGACCACCTGAGAAGCCACCGTCTCGGCCCCTTGGAAGGTTGAAATATCATAACACTCAATTCGACGCGGACGATCTGTAAGACCAAAGCGTTCTTTGATCTCGTCAAGCCCCCGCAGCTTTTCCTCGGACTTGGAAACATACTTCAGGAAGTGGGCCTTGGCATTGTCATGGGCCATTTCCACCAGATTGCGACCGCGCTCGTCCGTCGCAAATCTTACCACGGTCTTGCTGCCCGAGCGTTCTTTTAAGACCTCTTCCATTAACTTCGTCAGGTCATTGCCAATATCCAGTGGCAACAAAACTTCGTCTGGAATGAAGTTGTCATCATAATACTGATTCAAGAAGTCCACCAGCCACTCGCGCGGATCCTCGATGGCATCGTTGGGATCAAAATGCGGAAGATAATGCGATCGGGTTCCGATCACGCGACCCGCACGCACGTGGACGGTCTCAATAAGACAGCCACGCTCATCACCAAAGAAGCCCACAGCATCCTGATCTTTTTCCGAAGTGTCGTTGATGACGGCCTGTTTTTGCAAGATCGCCTTGATCGACTCCACCGAGTCACGCAACCTGGCCGCCACCTCAAACTTTTCTTCGTCCGCCGCCGCCCGCATCTTTTCAGTCATGGCTTTGACCACTTTACGGTTCTGACCTTTTAAGAATAACTTCGCACCTTCAATCTCGCCACGATAGTCATCCTTGGTGATGTACTCCACACAAGGGGCCGTGCAACGGCCAATCTGATAGGTCATGCAAGGGCGTTTGCGGGTTTTAAAAACCGCATCCGTGCAATCGCGGATTTTGAAAGTTCTGTTTAAGAAACGAATTGTGCCCTGCACCGCCAGACCCGAGGTGTAAGGACCAAAATAAAGAGACCCGTCTTTTTTCACCTTTCGCGCCAAATACAGGCGCGGGAACTCATCCCCCCAACTCAGGCGGATGTAGGGATAGGCTTTATCATCCCGCAGACGGATATTGTACTTCGGACGGTGCTTTTTAATCAGTGAGGCCTCAAGCAGGAAGGCTTCAACCTCGGTTTTAGTCAGAATGTATTCAACTTCGTTGATGTTGGAAACCAGAAGTCGGGTTTTAGGCGAATGGTCCTTGCTGTCGGTGAAGTAGCTGCGCACCCGACTGCGCAGATTTTTGGCTTTGCCGACATAGATGATTTTGTCGGCGTTGTTTTTCATCAGGTAAACACCACTCTGCGTGGGAAACTCTTTGACCTTGTCGCGAACTTCCTCGAAGCGAGAACTACTTGAGGCCATCTTTGACAGCCTCCGCGCTTTCAGCTTCCACCTCGCCACTGCGGACGTTCAATTCCACAATCTGCAGACGTTTGATTTCATCGCGGATTTTAGCCGCTTCTTCAAACTCGAGGTTCGCTGAAAGCTCTTTCATACGGGCACGCAGCTTTTCGATTTCCTGCTGGATCTTTTCCGGCTGATGCGCAAATTTGTTCATGATAGCAGCGGACTTGTTCGCTCCGGCCAAAGGAGTCGATACAGTTCCATCAAACAGCTCACCCAGACCGTCTTTGATTTTCTTCTTCACGGATTGTGGTGTGATACCGTGAGTTTCGTTGTATTCAGCCTGAATACGACGACGGCGTTCCGTTTCGTTGATCGCCTTTTGCATGCTTTCCGTGATCACGTCCCCATACAGAATCACCCGGCCATTCAAGTTTCGGGCCGCGCGCCCAATGGTTTGCACCAGGGATCTTTCCGAGCGCAGGAAGCCTTCTTTATCGGCATCGGTGATACCAACCAGACTGACCTCCGGGATATCCAGTCCTTCTCGCAGCAAATTGATTCCCACCAGGACATCAAAGACGCCCAGACGCAAATCCCGCAGGATCTCCATACGTTCCATGGTGTCGATTTCACTGTGCAGGTATTTGACTTTGATACCGAGGTTTTCGTAGTACTCCGTCAGATCTTCAGCCGAGCGCTTGGTCAGTGTTGTGATCAGGACGCGCTCTTGTTTTTTTACCCGTTCGCGGATTTCTTTTAACAAGTCATCCACCTGATGTTTGACCGGGCGAACTTCAACAACAGGATCGATCAGGCCCGTCGGACGGATGATCTGCTCGACAATCACACCTTCGGATTTTTGCAGCTCATACACACCCGGGGTTGCCGATACATAGACGACTTTATCCATCATCCGTTCAAACTCCTGGAAGTTCAAAGGGCGATTGTCCAGTGCTGACGGCAGACGGAAACCGTGCTCCACCAGATTCATCTTGCGCGCACGATCCCCGCGATACATGCCACCGATCTGAGGAATAGTGACGTGGGACTCATCCACAAACGTCACAAAGTCTTTGGGGAAATATTCAAGCAAAGTCGGAGGCGGCTCCCCCGGCCCACGACCAGTCATATGACGAGAGTAGTTTTCAATACCCTGACAAAAACCCATCTGCTCCATCATCTCGATGTCGTAATAGGTTCTTTGTTCCAGGCGCTGGGCTTCCAGCAGTTTCATTTCTTTATTGAGCTGTGCCAGGCGGTCCCGCAATTCATCCTGGATTGTTTTAATGGCGTGCTTCAGGCCCTCATCACTGGTGACGTGGTGACTTCCCGGATAAATACCGACCTGATCCAGCTCTTCCAAAACCTGACCGGTCAAGGGATCAATCCATGAAAGACGCTCGATAAAGTCCCCGAAGAACTCCACCCGCACGGCGCGCTCTTCTTCATACGGAGGGAAGATTTCAACATTATCCCCGCGCACCCGCACGGTTCCGCGCGAGAAGTCCACGTTATTTCGCTGGTATTGAATGCGAATTAGTTCCCGCAGCAAATGATCCCGCTTCATCTCGGTGTTAGAGACAATTTGAATCATCATGCCTTCATAGGCTTCCGGAGAACCCAAACCATAAATACAAGACACGGAGCTAACAATAATCACATCCCGACGATCAAACAGGGATCTGGTGGCCGAGTGGCGCATGCGATCGATCTGCTCATTGATTGCCGAATCTTTTTCAATGTAAGTGTCTGTCGAAGGAATGTAGGCTTCTGGCTGGTAGTAATCATAGTAGCTCACAAAGTACTCAACAGCATTGTGAGGGAACAGCTCTTTGAATTCGGCATACAACTGCGCCGCCAGTGTTTTATTCGGAGCCAAGACCAGCGCTGGTTGATTCAAATTGGCAATCGTATGGGCCATGGTGAAGGTCTTACCTGACCCGGTCACCCCCAGCAGCGTCTGATGTTTTAATCCTGCCGCAAAGTTTTCAGCAATTTGTTCAATCGCCTTTGGCTGATCACCAGAAGGTTTGAAGTCTGACACCAATTGAAAGTTCTTTTTGTAGGTAGAGCCCATCCCTCCAAGAATAGCACTTCCTTATGAAAGTACCCGCACTTTTTTGACCCTAGCCCCGCGTTATATGCGAGGTGGCATTAAAGGTCCTTGCCTCGGTGCAGACGTCAGTTGAGAGTTCTAGGATGAAACTATTCAAGCGAAGCCTTCTCGTATTTACAGCACTGGTTTTGATCCTGACTGTTGGCGCCTATTACTTTATGCGCCAATCTTTGCCACCCATGGAAGGAAGGCTCACTCTTGCAGGTCTGAGTTCCCCCGTCTTGGTCATTCGCGATCAGTACGGAATTCCTCACATCAAGGCCACGACGAAAGTGGACGCCCTGCGCGCCCTGGGATTTGTCATGGCCAGCGAAAGGCTGTTTCAAATGGAACTGTCCCGGCGCATGACTCAAGGGACTTTAAGTGAGGTCTTCGGTGAGCTGGCTTTAAAAAGTGACAAACTGTATCGCAGCCTGATGCTGCGCCGATCGGTTGAGCGCATGATTGAAAAAGAAAAACAAGAAGGCCGCTTCGACCAGAAGATGTGGGACGAAATGCAGGCTTACTTTGATGGGGTTAACGAATTCATCAAAACCCGCCCCCTTCCCTATGACCTGCAAATTGTCGGCATCAAACCTGAACCCTTCACGCCATGGGATGCCTACGTCATGACAGGCCACATGGCCTACAGTTTTGGCATTGCCCTGAAAGCGGATCCCCTAATGACTGAGTTTGCCAAAACCATGCCCGAGGATGTTTTTCAGGTTTTACGCAATGATCCGCTAAAAGCACCCCTGAAGATTTCTTCCTGGTCTGAATCCCTGGCCCCCTTCGTACTGCCAACTGAAAACCTTTTTGCCGGCAGTTTTGAAGGCAGCAACGCCTGGTTGATCTCTTCCGACAGATCTCATTCCGGCAAAAGTCTTTTCGCCAATGATCCGCATATTGGCTTTTCTCATCCGGCCACTTGGGTTGAGGCCCATATTCAAACTCCGGACTTTGAGCTTTACGGACACTATCTGCCTTTGGTTCCCTTTGCTGTTCTGGGGCACAATTTCCATCATGCCTGGGGCTTTACCATGTCTCTGGCTGACGACATGGATCTTTATGCCGAGACCCTGAACAAAGAAAAAAAGACGGTCGTTTTTTCTGGCAAAGAAGTCCCTTATCAGGAATGGACCGAAATCATTAAAATCAAAGACCATAAGGACCTGATCTTGAATATGATTGAAACCCCGCATGGCCCGATCATGGACGAAACCCTGGAGCGCAAGGGCCTGGCTTTAAAATGGGCTTATCATCGCCCGGACAACAACCCCATGAAGGCTCTGCGTGAAATGGCCGAAGCTAAGAACATGGCGACTTTTGAAAAAGCTTTGCAACATGGCACAGCGCCAGGACTCAACGTCATGTATGCCGATGCCGACAACATCGCCTGGTGGATCTTTGGCGACATAGCAGTCAAACAAAATCCAAATTCAGATATGATCTTAGATGGCGCCTCGGGTAAGGATGAATACGTTCGTGTCCTGTCGTGGCAGGAAAAACCTCATCAGATCAATCCCCCCTCCGGCATCATCGTGACAGCCAACTCCCGCCCGCAAGGACTGGATTCGTTAATTCGCGGCGACTGGCAGTCAGACGACCGCTATCAGACCCTGACACGCGCTTTAAGCGAAAAAGACCTGTGGAGCGCTGAGGACGTCAAGAACCTGCAAACTGAAAACTACAACTACCAAACGCGACAACTTCTAGACAGACTTCTGGAAAATCTTCTTTTAAGTGAGTCCGACAAACAGCGCTTTGACAAAGAAATCACAGCCCTGAAAGCATGGAATCTGCGCTCTGAGATTGATTCCACCGAGGCAAGCCTTTATCACCAATGGAACAACGAAATCGTGCTGACCCTGGTTGAACGAATGCCACCAGAGCAGCGTGCGACTTATTTGACAACCCCTTACGCCTGGTCCTTCTATGAAAGAACAATGCTCGATGAGGCCTCGCCATGGTGGGCAGATCATAATAAGTCTGAAGTCATTTCCGCAGCATTTTTAAAGGCGATTGATAAAGTGCGCGGAACAACTTGGGGCGAACTTCACACCGTCGAATACACTCACCCGCTAGGACGCAGTTTTCCGCTGAATAAAATTTTTAACATCGGGCCACAACCCATACCCGGCGCCTATAATGAGATAAACAACAACAAAATGCGTGGACTGGGAGGCGACTTCAAAGTCGTCGCAGGCCCCTCCACACGACGCGTGATTGATTTTGCCCACCCTCAGGAAAGCTGGGGTATTAATCCCATCGGCATCTCGGGTCATATCTTGTCCCCGTTTTACAACGATCAGGTGCAGATGTTCCTTGAAGGAAAGTACCGTCCGCAACATATGAGTGATGAAGGTATTCAGAAAAACATTCGCTACGAGATGACTTTAGTGCCTTGACTCATGAGCGTGCGGGTCAATTAAGATAGATAAACAACTTCGACTTGGAGATTTTTATGAAACACCTGCTTCTGACTGCAGCCCTTCTGACTGCCGCTTCCTCGGCCCAGGCCTTTGATATCAAACCGGGCCTGTGGGAAGCCAAGATGACTTTGACCCTGGATGGAAAAGTTTTTGATCCCATGGCGGAAATGAACAAGGCCCTGGCGCAAGTGCCTGCAGAGCAGCGCAAACAAATGGAAGAGATGATGGCCAAGTCCGGCAGCCACATGCCCATTACAAAAGACGGCTATCGCATTTGCTACACTGCCGACATGCTGAACAATCCAAAGTCCGTTATGGATGCCACCAAATCCTGCACGACAAAGGTCACAACTCAAACTGCAAAGAAGATTTCAGGAACATTTGATTGCCCGAAGGAAGATGCCAAGGGCACTTTTGAGTGGACCGCCAAATCCGACACGCAATACGAGGGTGTGATGACTGGCAAAAACAGCAAAGGCAAAGACACTGTCATTCGCTATGAAGGCAAGTTTGTTTCTGCCGATTGCGGCAAAGTGAAGCCTGTAAAATAGCACCCCGACCTCGTTTTTCTTAGAGCTTCCTTTTCATCCCATGCATCATGGGGTTCAAAAGGAGGCTCTTATGTTTTGGGCAAAGACTCTTCTGGCCGCCACGGTCATTTCACTTTCCACTCTTCATGCGGAGGCCTACCCTTCGGTCGGCGATAAAGTTTCCTGGACTGGGGAAATCAATCGCAACGGTGAAACGCTGGGTGTGAAAATCACCAAAGAAATTCTTTCCCGAGACGAACAAAGCCATCTTTGGAAAATCCGTATCGATGCCTCCATCGGTGGTGAGAACAACAGTCATATTGTTGAAACCACAGACATGTACACACCTGAAAAATTCAAAAGCATCATCGCTGATTGCGTAAGAAGCGGTGGCAAGCTGGAAAAGCTCAAGGCCCCGGCTGGCACCTACAACACCTGTAAGATGAGCACGACTCTGAATGATGGAACCTTGATTGAGCGCTGGTGGGGTGACATTCCCTTCGGAGTCGTCAGTAAAAGCACTCGGGACTCCGGAAAGTTGCCGATCTCCAAGCCGGATCTGGATTCCATAATTGCCGGACTGTGAACGAAAGCCCTCTTTCGAGGGCTTTTAAAAGAGCTATTTCGTCACTTCCCAGAAGCTGCCTTCCGGTGTGTCACTGACAGAAATCCCCAGGGCGGTGATCTTCGCACGAAGCTCATCCGATTTCGCAAAATCCTTGGCGGCGCGAGCCTCCCCGCGTTCAGCCACAAGTTTATCGACAGCAGCTCTTTCCAGATTCATTTTCTTTAGCAACATATCATCCAGCTTGATCAGGAATTCATGTGCTGGCTCCTGGAACAGGCTCATGATTGAGCCGACCTTACGAACGAAATTGCGGAATGCCAGAGCTTTACCCTGAATCGCCGGATTTACTTTCATGCCACGACGAACTTGTGCGTTGAACTGCCGAACCACCTCAAACACAGCCGCAAAAGTATCCGGAGTGCCGAAGTCATGATTCATGGCCTCTTCCACCTTCTTCCACGCCTCTTGCGTGATCTTGGCAAAGGCGGCATCTTCCTGAGTCACATCCGCAGTCAGATAACTTTCTGCCATTGACAAGGCAGAATACACACGAGACAAGCCCCCGACAGCACGTTCGATGGTCTCATCACTGAATTCGCTCATTGTGCGATAGTGTGCAGACAGAATCATCCATTTATAGATCTCGGCGTTGTACATCTCCAGGAATTCCCGCATGGTCACGATATTTCCCAAAGACTTGGACATTTTCTGTCCGCCGAAGTTCAGCATGTTATTGTGCATCCAGTATTTTACGAATGTTTTTCCGGTGCAGCCTTCACTTTGTGCGATTTCATTTTCATGGTGCGGGAAGATCAAATCCATACCGCCACCATGAATGTCGATCTGATCACCGAAAATATTTTTAATCATCGCCGAGCACTCAATGTGCCAGCCCGGACGTCCCGGCCCCCACGGTGACGGCCAGGAAACCTCTCCTGGCTTTGCTGCCTTCCAAAGAGCAAAGTCCATGGGGTTTCTTTTCTTTCCATCAACCTCCACGCGGGCGCCAGCCATCAGATCATCCGTATTGCGGCCACTAAGCTTGCCATAGTCTTTGAAGGATTCGATGGAATAAAGAACATCCCCTTGCGCCTCGTAGGCTTTCTTCTGAGCCACCAAACTTTCCACCATGGAGCGAATATCGTCCATGTGTTCAGTCACCTTGGGGTTCATGTCATGCGGACGAAGCCCCAGCAGCGCGAAATCTTTTTTGTATTCGGCGATGTATTTTTCAGACAACTCGTTCGGCGACATTCCCAGTTCGTGGGCGCGATTGATAATCTTGTCATCCACATCCGTAAAGTTCAAAGCATAGGTCACTTTGTAACCTGAATGCTCCAGCCAGTTGCGAACCATGTTGAAGACCACCGGACCACGGAAATTTCCCACATGCAGGAAGTTATAAACCGTAGGACCACACACGTACATTTTCACCTGACCCGGAGTCAGTGGTACGAATTCTTCAAGCTGCTTACTTTGCGAGTTGTGGATCTTCAACGACATTTTATTCACCTATACTTTTGCCAGCGCCTGCTCTGCGCGGGACACCAAAGAGGATTTCTTCATCAGCGGCACCAAAGTTTTTAGCTCCGCCCCGTGAGGTTTTCCAATCACCGCCACACGAATTGGCATGAAAAGATGCTTTCCTTTGGCCCCGGTTTGATTCTTCACCTCATCCTGAAGTTTCAGGAAATCGTCTTCCGTCATATAATCCGCAGGGAACGCTGCCACCAGGTCTCTCCATGCCGTCAGAACCGCCTTGGTGGGTTCCCACTTCAGGGTTTCATCTGCTTCTGGAAGGATGACATAAGCCTTGTCATTCAGCGGACGATACAGCTCAATTGCATCGGCCAAAGTTTCCATATAAGGCTTAAACAAATCCAGGGACTTGCTTTGCCATGCCGGATCCTGCGGAAGCTCCATGTGTTCGCGCGCAAGGAAGGGTTGAATCGCCTTCCAAAGCTCGGCATTCGGAAGCGCACGCAAGTGCTGTGCATTCACCCACTTGAATTTCACACGGTCAAAGATCGCTCCGGAAGGATTCAGACGGGAAATATCAAAGACCTGCTTCATATCCTCCACAGACAAAAGCTCACGCCCTTGAGGATCGGACCAGCCCAACAAAGCAATAAAGTTCAACACAGCACTGGCCAAGTAACCTTCGTCTTTGAGTTGACCGCAAGCCACGGCGCCTTTGCGCTTGGAAAGTTTTTGACGATCTTCATCCAAGATCAAAGCCATGTGACCGAATTCCGGGATTTCCCAATTCATCGCCTCATAGATCATCAACTGGCGCAACGTGTTTGGCAGATGCTCTTCCGCACGGAAGACATGGGTGATTTTCATCAAGTGGTCATCCACCACGCAACAGAAGTTGTAAACCGGCATACCGTCAGAGCGAAGCAACACGAAGTCCCCCACCATGTCTGACGGGAACTTCACTTCACCACGGACCAGATCGGTGAAGACATAGTCTTTCTCAAGACCCTTGGTTTTATAACGAACCACCGCTTTGTCGCCCGTCTTCAGGCGCTCTAAAGCTTTTTCCAGCGGCCAGTCCTGATACGGCGACTGCAAATGTGCAAAGCTGCCATTGGCCTTGGCTTCTTCTTTTTGCTTTTCAATTTCCGCCTCGGTCATGAAGCAGTAATAGGCTTTGCCTTCTTTCAGAAGTTTGTCGGCAATTTCTTTGTAAATATGCAGGCGCTCACTTTGGCGATAAGGACCGTGGGGCCCCACATCTTTCAATGTCACAGGGTCGACACCCTCATCCCACATCAAACCCAGCCAAACCAGATCATCCACCACACCACGCAAAGATTCTTGTGTGGAGCGAGCCTCATCCGTGTCTTCGATACGCAGAATGAATTCACCGCCGTTTTTCTTAGCAAAAAGATAGTTATAAAGAGCCGTACGCGCACCACCCACGTGCAGATAACCCGTTGGGGAAGGAGCAAAACGAACACGAACATGCGGAGAAATTTTAGCGGACATAAGAACTCCAAGAGCCTGAAACCAGCCTAAAAAACAAAAGGGCCTGGTTGTTAAACCAAGCCCCGAATTTATTATGTTTTTTGGAAATCGTCTAGCCTGTAATGCCGAAGATGGCTTTAACTTCTTCCTCTTTGAAAAGCTCTTCTTGGCTGGTGGCCAAAGTGAGTTCTTTTAGAAGAAGCGTGCGCGCAGAGTCCAACATCTTGCGCTCACCGAAGGACAGCTCTTTGTCCGCTTTCAGCAGGAACAAATCGCGCAAAACTTCAGCAATCTCGAACACGGAGCCTGTTTTGATTTTCTCCATGTATTCACGATAACGGCGGTTCCAGGTCTGATTGTCGATCTTGATGTCTTTTTCTTTAAGGATTCCAACAACTCTGGAAGCTTCTGACTTGGAAATGATCGGACGAAGACCTGCGGACTTTACATTCGTCGTTGGGATCATGATTTTCAAACCCGTGTCTACCAACTGCATGTTATAGAACGTAGTTTTAGTTCCCAACATTTCCTTGGTTTCAATAGAAACCACTTTAACAACGCCATATCCAGGATAAACTGCATTATCACCGACATCAAACGTCTGCATTCACGAACCTCCCCAAGGATAAAAGGGACACATCCATTGATCTAAGCTTTAAGCTAGACTTTTGGACAGACTCACAACCTCGACTGTTCTATCAAATTTGACACGAGTTATCAAACAAGAGCAGTGCATTGGAAAGAATTTCAGAGTGTTTATCAAACTTTAAACAGCGCCCCCAAACGACAAAAGGCCCGGACACATCCGAGCCTTTTGCCTGTATTTTCATATACTTAAAGCACTATCTTCGACTATTTTGCCGTATAGACTAGAGCATAAGCTTGAGCGCCGTTTTTGCCCTGTGGAACCTTGAAGCCCTTTACTGTCAGCTTGTAAGTTCCAGCCGGCAGGTCCGACTTTTCGATCATCTCAAGATTGTTGATGTGATCGTTCATGCTCAAAGTTTGCCCATTTGGCATCGTCAGAACCAGATCCAGATCGTTCACCAACGCTTGCGCGGCATTGGCAGAACCCGGAGCATCTGTCCAAACAAGGTTCGCATACAGGCTGCCAGGATTTGCCAATGTGAATTCATAAGTCACCTCAGCACCTTGTGCAACACCTTGGCGATTGTCGATGAAGACTGTCCCCGCACCCAAGTTTGCGATGTTGGAAACATCCACACGACCATAACCTTCATCAGAGTTTGGACGACGAGTCAAAATCTCCTGCCCACGGGATGCACCCACCTCACCGTACTGACCTGGGAACATGTCCACCGCAGTGTGAAGCATAGTTGCTTTCATCAACGCCGCAGATGGAGTCGCGATGCCCATTTTTTCAACAAGAACCTGACGAGCGATCGCCGCAGCCCCCGCTGTCAGAGGAGTCGCCATGGAAGTTCCACCGGACCAAACGTAGTCTTTATTGTAAGCACCCCAAAGTGGCGAAGCATCCTTTTCTTGAGAGAACACACTCAGGATATTTGTGCCCGGAGCCACGATGTCTGGTTTCGTACGGCCATCTTGAGTCGGACCACGAGAAGAGAACATCGCGATACCATCAGCTTTATCTGAAATGTAAGAGCTGTAGATCGGCTCTGCGGGCCATTCATCCTTGGCTGCACGAAGTTGTTTAATAGGAACCTGGATCCCACCGGAAGAAGTCACGTTTTCAGAAGCGCCCACGGTCAGCACATTCTTCGCTGTGCCTGGAGAAGCCATGGAGTTCGCATCAATACGGCCGTCTTTGTTTTTATCCGCACCACTGTTTCCAGCCGCAAACAAAATCAGCATATCCGGGTTTGCGTAGGACCACTCATCCACCTGAATCGCAAAGTTGTCATAAGCACCGAAGGTACGCGCCCCACCCCAAGAGTTGGTGTGAATACGAGCGCCATCAGCATAAGCTTTTGCAAACAAATCCCCTAGTTTGGACGGAACACTCAAGTTCTTCATCATCGGAGACCACATGCCCTCAGCCACCATGTTGGCTTCATAAGCGCCGCCTTTAAGCAGACCTTTGGACGCTGTTCCGCGCCCCATAACCGAACCAGCCACGTGAGTTCCGTGACCCATTGGATCTGACCAGGATTTAGACCACAAACCAAACGGATAACCAGAGATCACAGCGCCAGCGAAATCCTGATGGATCGCGCCAGTGTTACCGGAATCCAAGCCTGTATCTGCCATGGAGACGGTCTGACCACGGCCTGTGTAACCCATGGCCCATGCAGCATCGAAGTTCATCAAGCGCGTGCCGGACTCATCACCTTTAAGATCTGTGTAATCGCCCGCTGCCGCCGCGGAAACATCGTCCGCCAAGTTCTGATCCATCGCAAAATGGAAGGATTCGATCACCGGAGCTGGTTGGATATGCTCTACCCCTGTCAAAGCCGCCACCGCTGGAACAAGCCCGCGAGGAATCAAGGCTGTGATATGTTTTCCATCCACAACTTGAACAGACACTTTAACATCCATTTTTTCAATTTTGGATGCGACCACTTCCACTTCATTGGCCTTGAACGTGTTCACAAGCACTGCGACCATGGAGTCTTTATTAAAGACGCTGGCAGGAGCGAAGTCCTTGCTGACCTTATATGTATTGGCGTACTTCACCACCGCCTGAACACCGGCATGGGAGTTTTTGAACTTCATCAAATCAGAATAAGTGCCACGAACCACCAAAGCATCATCGGGAAGATAACCGAAGACTTCGAACTGGGCTTTGAGAGCCGCCTTGTCTTTTTCGGTGACAGCTTTTTTGAACTGCACGATGTATTCCGTCGCACGGACTTCCATCGCCCAAGTCGCTGCATAAGTGCTAGAAAGTTTATTTGTATCCACAGCACCGGCATTGAGTTTCAAAACCGTGCCCGCTTGCGCTGCGCTGACAGAAAGAACCACAGTCGAAACTGCAAGACCCTTCACAAGATGTTTCATAATACCCCCTCTGATCACAAAATCAGATCACGACCGAAGTTCAGTCGCAAGGGGTACTTAGAATATTGATGCGGTGGGTGATTTAAAGTTGATGAGCCATCACTGCCAAAGACAAATTCCCCGCAGTGCGCCCCTTGGAATTCATGCCAAATTCCATCTCTTGATTATCTGGAGCAAATATCTGAGCCCGCTCAGTCAACTTCTGCTGCCCACGAACACGCTTTGTGACCGTCACATCCAGATACAATCCGTCTTTTTTATTCACCTGGGATTTGCGAGCATAGACTTCGACCAAAGTTTCATTTTGTCCGTCGTCAGAAAGTTCACTGACAAAGCTTTTTTTGCCGGATTTAGCCACAGTGTTCACAGAAATAGGTGCTGAACCCTTCAAGCCGACACGCATGTTCACCTTGTAGGCCGGAGCTGCCGCCCAAGAGTTCATAGAAAAGAAAATTGTTGCCGTTACTACGCTGAGAATCTTCATAAGAGCACATCCTTGTGATCTTTAAAAAGCATGACAAACAAAGATCCCGGATGCAACAGCAAAATGTTCGGTCGTTTTTCCGCGACGCTCTTAATCGGCGAAGATCACGCCACTGGAGTTCCCGCCCAAGCTGGAGTCTCCCCAAGTAACAACAGTCCCGTTGTCTTTCAGAGCTGCAAAGGCTCCCTCGGTGGCATAGACAGCCTTCACTCCCGAGGCAAGTTTAGAGGCGACTGCGACGGAACTACCACCGTATGCACTGTCACCCCAAGTGACAACGACACCGTCGGATCTGAGCGCGGCAAAAGCACGCGCCGAAGACGCGACTTCTTTGATGTAACTCAACGAAGAGCTGACGGATGACACGTCGGCCCCGGCGGCAGCGTCACCTGCTGTCTGTATCGAACCATTGTCCAACAAGAAGACTGTGGCTGCCAAATTGGTAAAGGCACGAATAAAACGATGTGAAAAATTCGTATTTAAAGTCGCGTTTCCAGCCCCGGTCGCACTGTCACCCCAGCTCACCACACTGCCGTCAGCCTTGTTGGCAAAGAAACCTTTCCCGGTCGAAGTGACTCTTAAAACATTCGACACCAAGGATGCGCTGACCGAAGAACTGTCGCCTCCATAAACAGGATCCCCCCAAGAAACAACAGCTCCCAAAGGTTTCACCACCGCAAAGGCCCGGTCTGACGGAATCACGCTGACAACTCCACTGTTCAGTGAAGCGGCAACAGACGAGGAATTTCCACCCGCCAAGGCATCACCCCAGGTCACCAGACTGCCATCATCCTGCAAGGCCGCAAATGCTCTTTTGTTAGAATAGATTTGGACAGTTTTTGAGCTCAGCGCCCCCAGCACTGCGGCACCATCCCCACCCGCACTCGCCTCACCCCAAGTAACAACACTTCCGTTGTCCTTTAACGCAGCAAAAGCCGTCTCTGAGGAATAAAGACGAATAACACCCGTCAACTGACCTGCCACAGAGGAGCTGTCCCCCCCGGAAGCCGCATGCCCCCAGGTCACAACTGTCCCGTTCGCTTTGAGTGCGGCAAAGCTTCGACTGTTCGCAAAGACAGCCTTCACTCCGGAGCTCAACAAGGCACTTGCCGCCCCCACATCTCCGCCATAATCAGAGGCTCCCCATGCGACCACAGAGCCATTGGATTTTAGAGCCGCAAAGGCACGCTCAGTATTATACAAATCTTTCACTCCAGAAGCGACCGCCGCACTTGAGAAGTTGGCGATTTCACCACCCCAACTCACCACGGAGCCATCTGTTCTTAAAGCGGCGAAGGCCTTTTTCGATGCAATAACTTTTTTCGTCGACTTATAGGGACCGCCGAGAGAGGCCGATATGGCACTGGTGTCACTGTCTAAGCCCCAAGATACAATCGTTCCGTCATCTTTTAAGGCATTAAAAGTACCATAGCTTGAAGTCACCTTGATCACTCCGGAAGCAAGTGACGGAGCCACCGCCGTGGCATCACCGCCGTAGGAGGCCGATCCGGAGACCAGAACGGAACCATCGGATTTGAGAACAGCATACCCTCCGCCACCAGTCACACTTGTCGCCACGCCATCGGCAGCAACCAGCTCTGTGGCTGCTCCCGTACTATTGCTGATATTATAAACAGCCCCGTTGCTTTTATAAGCTATCAGACGACTTCCCAAAGCTTCGATGTCTGAAACGCCTGACGCCAACTCAGGGGGCGAGGCCGAAAACGGAGTAAAGCCTCCCCAAATAAAGACGGAACCACTGGAACTCAGGGTTACAAAAGTACTGCCACCAGAGCATAAAATTTTACGATTGTTTTGAAGCTGAGCCAAATGCGCCGAGGGATCCCCACCCGCAGCCACTCGCCCCCAGGTGATCACCGAACCATCGGCTTTACGTCCTGCAAACGCTCCTTCATTATTCGCACAAAGCAGCTCGATAACCCCCGGCGGGGCCACTGCAGAGCCACCATAAGTTGAGTCCCCCCAGTGATAGATAGACCCATCAACACGCATGGCCGACCAGGCGATTCTTCGACCAGCTGCCGCGATGACTCCAGAGCCCGCAGAAGAAATTTGACTCGGAACCGAGCCCTCTCCATACAAACCACCCCACGCAACAGCGCTTCCATTGGCTTTCAATGCTAAAAAGCTATCCCTTGCCGCCATGAGCTTGTAGACACCACTATTGGCAGCCGTCGCTGAGCTTGGCGGATTTCCTCCCGTGTGAAAGTATCCCCAGCCAAAGACCGTCCCGTTACTTCTAAGACCTGAAAAGGCTTCTTCATTAGACACCATCGAAACGATATGCTGAGCAGAGGTCACTGAGGAGACGCCGCGTGAACTTCCCCAATTGACCAAAGTGCCGTTCGTTTTCAGAGCCGTAAATGCATTTTCGTAGTTGGCGCCGAGGACGGTTTGAACCCCGGACTTGATGGCATTCTGAGTGGCCGTATCCATCACCGTCACTGATGTATCCCAACCCCACGGAACAAAAGAGCCATCCCCCAGCAAAACTCCCGAAGTTCTTCGGGTATTGAAAATGTCTGCCACTTTGTAGATCTTCACGGGGATTGCAAAGGATCGCGAGTCCGTGATGCTGTTTCCGGCAGCGTCTTCATAGGTCACGTCCACATTAAAGCTTCCCGCCCCAACACCCGTCACATCAAGGTCAGCAGTCCACGTTCCAGCACTGCACGAAACCGTGTTATTAGCAGGATGATTCAAATAAATATCAGTCCCTTCATTATCACAAACACCACTGACAACAAAACTGCTGCTGTCTGCCACCGCGCTTGCCGCCACAGGAGAAGTGATCTCAATAAACGGAGCCACATTATCCACGGTGATCAAAAAAGGCGAGGCGGCCTGAACGCTTGATTTTCCATCGCTGCTTCTGGCAACTCCGGGAGCCACGCCGACACTGACCGTCCCATCTCCGGTGCAGTTGTACAACTCGACATAGTACCCCTCAGAACTATCAAAATAGACTTCACATGTGGCAGAACTGCCATTTACGCCGTCTCATTAACCAGGGACGCATCCAAAGAGCATCCTGCCAAAAACAAAAATAGCAGAGACCTCGACAGCTTGTGAAACGTTCTGGAGATTAAATGAGTCATGTCTCACTTATCGGTGTTTCGCGAGTGGGCCGGGAGAGCACAAAACAAAAAATGATAAAAATCTATGTCTCAGAATAAGACTCGATGGGGTTCAAACCTCATTTTGTCGCGATAACCCTGAGAATGGTTCGTGCCCCCAAATAGGCGTCGTTGTAGGTGTAGTTCAAGAGGACTTCAGAATCCCCCAAAACAATAAATTTTCTTTCGACCAACTCGGTTTCATACTCGCCTGCGATCTCGCCGGCCTCAACCCGTTGTCTGACACTTTCTACGATCACCCACGAACCGGGAGTTTCTCCCACGGTCACCACCGCATAATCATGATCCGGATCTTCTGTCAGATAATACGCCTGCCCGTTCACCCAACTGATGTCAATCGTCCCCGTCGGAGCCGTGGCTTGCAAAATCCAGGTTTGCCCTTGATCCACTGAGCGGAAGAAGTTCGCTCCTTCATAAACCCAAACATCCCCAGCGGGGCTGAATCTTAAACTGAATCTTAACGACCAATAATTGATATTACCAGGTCCACGCAGCACCTCGGTCCACGTTGCACCACCATCGGCAGAACGATGAACCGCTATGGTTCCATTGGCATTCACCCTTTCCATGATCATCAGGAATATGTTTCCCGAATTATCAACACTAAGACCCTTGGCACGAATCTCGTTCACTCCCCCGGGAAGCGTGAAGGTCTTTAGCAGATTCCACGAGGTCCCATCTGAGGTCTTTCTGAAATACACATTGGAACCGTCGTCAGAAACAAAATAAGTCTCGGTTGAGTCGTTGGTACCCAGGAACACGAGTCCACTGGTTCCTGCCATGGAAAAGACATCAGTCCACACACCGCCATCGACAGTACGCCGGATGATTTTATTCCCGTCACGGTCGCCAGCTGCATAGATTGCCCCATCGTGCCCTTGAAGCAGATCGTCGGCATTGATATAGCCACTCGACACAAATCTGTCTGAATCCTGCCATGTCACACCGTTGTCTGAACTTTTGGATATCAGCCAGGGCCACCCTCCATCCATGTCTCCGGTGTCCACGATGGCGTAAAGCTCCGTGGGTGAAGTGCGAATGACTTTTTCCATTGTGCTCCAGAAGGCCCACTGAAAACGCACATCTCCTGCCAAGCTCCATGTCGCACCGGCATCCGCAGACGAGGCCACGGTTGATTGATATCCCTGATCATTGTAAGAGAAGGCCAAAACCTTGTTGCTGGAAGGATGTGCCACCACCGTCAGACCGTAGGGATCTTTCGCATTACCAAACAAAGCATCCAGATCCACCGGTGTCCATGTGACGCCATCAGTGGAAGTAACAACTTTCCAATCGTTGGGATTAGAGCTGCGACTGCCTCCAGTGGCGATCAGAACCCCTGACGAGGTCACCGTCATCCCCTGTAAAAGATCGAGCCCTGAATAAACCTGCGACCAGGTCACCCCACCATCTGCGGTCTTATAAATCTTGCCACTTCCGGCAGAGCAGGAATAGTAGGCTGTGTTGTCATCAAGGACCCGCAAATTCCCTCTGAGTTCATAGTCGCCATAGTTCGTTACAGCGGGAAGTGTCGTCGCGGGTGTCCATCCCCAAACTCCCGCAGTCAACACACCCTTAAGAAAGTACATGTTATTCGCGACTCCGGATCGCCCCATCACGAACAACTCTCCTGATGGGGAAACACCCACTTGATACGCAGAGATCTCATTACCACCGGCCAGGGGCGCGCTGTGATAAATTGTCTGCCAAGTGACACCATCATCCTTACTTTCACGAATGGCCCATCCTTGGTCTCCGTACCCGACAGAATAAATAAATCCTGTCAGAGGCGAAACTGCAATGTCATAACAAACATAGTCTTCTCCAGCCACTTCCCACCAGGAATCCGATGTCGTCCAGGTTGTGCCGGCATCAGTAGAGCGTCGGATAAACCAAACCGAATTGGGATCCTGAGCCGTGCTGTTATAGGAGTAACCATAGCCACAGGCAAAGACCGTGTTGCCTTTTGCCACCATGGCCATGGCATGGGACTCACCATAATAGTGGACACCCATAAAATGATCCACACGACTCCAGGTCACACCGTCGTCTGTACTGCGATAGGTAGCCCAGCGTTCGCCGGAATTATCACTGGCCGTTGCTATTGCTAACACCGCCCCGGAAGACAGCCATACCGCATCTGAAATAAAATTCTGATCTTGTGCTGACTGAGGCATTTCAACTCTGCGAAACTCGCGAAAACCCCGGCGATGAACCGTGACTGCGAATTTTTTCCCAAGACTGTCGACAACTTCCAGAACCTCTTCAATCAACGGAGCATTCGGAGGAATCACATAGAGACCCGTCGTGATGTCAAGATAGCCGGAGGTTGAGGCACTATAAGTATAAGGAGGAATTCCCCCCAGTGGTTCGATGGTTTTTGAGGAGCCGACTTCCATCGTGATAGCCAGAGGGATGCGACCATCCCCCTCCACAGCGCCATTTGAAAGCTGATCTTTAATCAGGGAGGCGTCAAGAGAGCACCCTAGGCACAATGCCATACCAATAAAAACAAACAACCGATACGTCCAAGTGTTTTGCAGCATATCTCTTTATCGGCGTTCTGTGCTGCCTATTTTATAGGCCAAAACAATAAATACTCGTAATCCTGTCTCAGAACGAGATGGTCTACGCAATACCCGCCAGAGCTGCAGGCCCATGTTCACGCAGGAGTTCCTCTTTCAACCCCTGGTTTTCAAGATAAGACAACTTCGGATCTTTTCTCAGAACCTCAAAGGCCGCTTCACGAGCCTCTTGCAAGATGGCCATGTCACGCACCAGATTCGCCAGTTTGAATCCGGAAAGACCGGACTGTTTGGTGCCCATGAACTCGCCGGGACCGCGCATTTCAAGGTCGAACTCAGCGATCTTAAATCCATCCGAGGTTTTTTCCATCATCTCGGTGCGCTGCTTACCTTCTTCCGACACCGCATATCCCATGATCAGAATGCAGAAACTTTTATGTTCGCCCCGCCCGACCCGGCCGCGCAACTGGTGTAGCTGGGATAAACCAAAACGCTCGGCATGTTCGATAATCATGATATTGGCATTCGGCACATCCACGCCGACTTCGATCACCGTCGTGGACACCAGAACCTGAATTTCATGACGACGGAACTGATCCATGACCTGATCTTTTTCATCCGGTTTCATCTTTCCGTGCAACAGCCCGAACTTCACCTGTGGATAAAGTTGCTTGAGCTTTTCGTATTCAGAAACCGCATCTTTCAGATCAATCTTTTCGCTTTCTTCGACCAGAGGGTAAACGATGTAGGCTTGACGGCCTTTCTGCAGTTGTTCCAGCATAAACTGCAACGCCTGAGGTCGCTTGCTTTCAAATGTGGCCCTGGTCTGAATCGGACTGCGCCCGGCTGGCATCTCATCGATGATAGAAACATCCAGGTCACCATACACGGTCATCGCCAACGTTCTTGGGATCGGCGTTGCCGTCATCACCAAAAAGTGCGGCGAGTTTCCTTTGTTCTTCAGAACTCCGCGCTGTTCAACACCGAATCGATGTTGTTCGTCGATGATCACCAGCCCCAAATTACTAAATTGGACATCATCTTCGATCAGCGCGTGCGTACCAATGATCAAATCGATTTCACCGCTGCCAAGGGCTGCCAAAAGCTGCTTTTTTTCTGAAGCTTTGGTCTTCCCGACTAAAAGTCCCAGACGAATCCCCAAGGGTTCCAGAACTTTTTTGGCATTCTTAAAGTGCTGTTCTGCCAGGATTTCAGTCGGCGCCATCAAACAGGACTGATAACCACTTTCCGCGACATAAAGGGCCGCCATAAAGCTGACCAGTGTTTTTCCGCTTCCCACATCCCCTTGAACCATTCGATGCATGGGATGTCCACGCTCCAAATCTTTTTTGATCTCGCTGAAAACACGCTTCTGAGCCCCAGTCATTTCAAAAGGCAGCGACTGCGCCAGTGTTTTAAGCTTTTCGCCACTGTTTCTGATCTGTGGCGCCCCTTCTTTCTGGAAGCCCGCTTTTTTGGACGCCAGATAAAGTTCCAACCAGAAGAATTCATCAAAGATGATTCTTTTTTGTGCCGGTGTTTTAAACTCGGCATATTCCTTCGCCCTGTTCGGGTCCGGGAAGTGAATGTCTTTCAAGGCATCCTTGCGCGGAATCAGGTTGTACTTTTCCCGCATCCACTTGGGCAAAGCCTCTTCCGGCCATTCTTCAATCTGTGCAAAGGCCGAACGCACCAGCTTCATGATCTTGGCTGTCGCCAGACCTTCGATTTCTGTATACAGCGGAATCAAGGCGTCCTGTGCTTCTTCATCAGGCTCAACATCCTTGATGTCAGGATGGTGGAACTCGATGCGCCCGCGGTATTCGGTCACCTTGCCAACGACACGAACCTCGGTGAAGGGCTTAAAGCGCTCGAAGTAACCTTTGTAGGGTACACGGAAGTATTTGCAGTGAATCTGGCCCGAGGCATCCCGCAAAACCACGTCATACATCTTCCGCGCGGAGCGGCCCATGTTTATGCTATGAACCGCCACCACGGTGGCTTTGATACTGACAATATCGTCGGGACGAAGGCTTGCGATATTCCGAGCCGCCCGCTGATCTTCATAGGCCCGGGGATAAAACTCAAAAAGATCCCCAAGAGTCTTTAGACCCTTACGGGAAAACAGATCCCCCAGTTTGGGACCCACTCCTTTAAGATATTGAATCTCGGTATTCAAACGCAACGCCATGGCCTCCGATTATTTCTGATTCCGACGACAAGTCAATGGATGCATCCCTGTGACATCGGGCTTTCTGCAGTCTCGGATTGGCACGTTGTGAGAGAGTCTCGACCCACCCTGCTCTAGACCAAAGCCCGAGACCATTGTTTATTGCGGATTTAGTTCCATCACCCCTGGTTCCATGGCAGAATTTTTCTATGGATTCAACGACTTACTTCCGCATTCGCCTCAGCACGATACGCCCAGATAAAGTCACCTCTTTTGATATCTTCATCTACGTCGATGGCAAACACATCCTGTACCTGAGAGCCGGCGACAAGCTGGGGTCAGGTAAAATCAAAACCCTGCACAACCGTGACACTGGGGATTCCTTCTTTGTGCGCATGGAAGACAAACAAATCTATCGTGACTGGGTGAAAGAGGAAATGAACTCCGACCTTCTGAATCCCTTCGACAAAGCCAAGATCCTACGCGAATCCTCAGTCGCCTTGATGGAAGATCTTTTTGAAAATCCTGATGTCAACCGTGCCCTGGACGAATCCCGTCCGATCATCACCGACTTTATTGAGCTGATGGAAAATGCTCCAGAAGCCATGGGCTTTATGATCTCGTTATCAGGACACGACTTCTATACTTACAATCACTCTTTGGACGTCAGCATTTATTCTTTGGGACTGGGAAAGGCCCTGGGCTATGATGCCAAAACGTTAGAGGAACTGGGGGTCGGCGCCCTTTTTCACGATATCGGAAAACGCAGCGTCAGCCTGGATATTCTGTGCAAAAAAGGCGGCCTGTCCGATGCTGAATGGGAGCAGATGAAAATGCACCCTCAGTATGGCCTGGTGATTTTGAACAATCACCCCAACATCAGCGATGCGATCAAGGCGGCCTGCTTTGAGCATCATGAATCCTGGGCCGGTAACGGTTATCCCCAGCAGTTGGTCGCTGACGAGATCCATCCTTTCGCGCGGATTGTGGCCATCACGGACACCTATGACGCCATGACCACACAAAGATCTTACAACGTCCCGCTGACTCCGGTGGATGCCGTCACCATGATGAAGGAAAAGCTGGCGGGCCGCTATGATCCTGACATGCTCAAGGCCATGTATTCTGTCCTTTTCAAAATCAAAGTTGCCTAAGGATGTCTGACCTTACGGCGCGGTTACTGGCCGCGCTGTACTGTTGACGGGGCTGCTTCCCAGACCGAGCTTATCAAGGTCCGCCTCAAAATTGGCGTTCCCTCCCCAACATTTCAGCTCGTCGGCCTCTGTAACTCCGCAGGTGTAAGTATGCCCCGCCGAGATCATTTTATAGCGAGCACCGTCAGAAATATCCACGGGAGAACTGCTGTTTATGTTGGTTCCATTCCCCAACTGCCCGTGGGTATTACTGCCCCAGCACTGCACAGTTCCAGCAACAGTGATTGCGCACGTGTGTGAATAGCCAGCATCGATCATTTTGTAAGTGGTTGCTCCGACAATTGCGGTGGGGACGTAGCGGCCGATCAAAGTTCCATCCCCCAATTCTCCGATGGAATTTTGCCCCCAACATTTCACCAGGTCTGCCGTTGTGATACCACAGGTGTGGAATCCACCACTTGAAACAACTTTGAAATCATCACTGCCACTGACTGCGGTCGGAACAGTTTTGTGCGTTCCCAACCCAGCCGTGCCGTCACCCAACTGCCCTGCTGTGTTACCACCCCAGCAATAAGCTTTTCCCGCAGTATTTAGGGCACAGGTGTGAATCCCACCCGCACTGACTTGTTGATAGAGTTCTGCACCAACGACAGCCGGTCCATTTTGACTGCTTAAAGACCCAATTCCAAGCTGACCCATGTAATTCGCACCCCAGCACCGGATATACCCCTGCGAGTCCACCCCACAACTATGACTGTTACCAACTTCCAACGACGCAAACAAATGATTATCTTTGACCGGCACGGGTTTATATCTTGTCGTTGATGTTCCGTCCCCAATCAGACCGTCGCCGGTAGACGCCCCCCAGCACTTCGCCAGTCCATTTTCCAATAATCCGCAAGAGTGGTACTGCGAAGTGGCCACCGCTTTGTAGGTGTCAGCCCCCTCCACTGCGACAGGCGCACCGCGATTGCTGGTCAATCCATCACCGATCTGATTGAATACATTGCTACCCCAACAATAGGCTTTTCCTTGAGTCGAAACACCGCATGTTGTGTCCCTCCCCGCCCAAACGCTTTTAAACTTTTCAGAGGTCAATACTCGCTGTGGGGTCAAGGCTCTAAAACTATCACCGCGATTATAATTGATGTTTCGTCCCCAGCACTTTGGCACTCCTGCCACGGTGATCCCACAGCCCACCTGAGGTCCCGTGGCAATAAATGCGTACTGATCCTCATCACTCGTCAGTGTTGGCACCTGGACCGCCGTGGGACTATTTTCTTTACCGAGGTTTCCACCTTGATCATATCCCCAACAGCGAATTCTTTTATCCTGCCGCCCGATACCACAGGTATACTGCCAATTCGCTGAAATGCGATCGTACAGATCCCCTCCACTGACCTCGATGGGCGTTGCGGAATCAGGACGGCCCCCCGCCCCTAGATTGCCACCATTCCCCCAGCACTTGGCTTTACCGGCTTCAGTAATCCCGCAAGTGAAGTCTTTACCCGCAGTCACAACAGAGTATCTGTCAGCGTCCAGTAGCGGCGTGGGAGTTATGCGATCCGTAGAGGTTCCATCCCCCAGCTGCGAAGTTCCATTTTCACCCCAGCATCGCACAAAGCCGCCAGTTGTAATGCCACAGGAATGGTACTGGCCCGCAGTCACCATTGAGTATGTTTCCGCGCCACTAACCAGCGTGGGGCTGTAACCGAAAGTACTGCCCCAACACTTAACAGCTCCGGCGGTCGTCACTGCACATGTATGTGATATCGAGGATGCGACCATTGTATATTTCGCAGTGTCGTTCACGGCCGTCGGCACCAATCGATTCGTCCCCGTGCCGTCGCCCAGCTTGCCACCTAAGTTTTGCCCCCAACACTGCAAATCACCACTCAGAAGGACAGCACAAGTGTGATCTTGCCCCACGCTGACGTAACTATAAAGACCACCACCGGCAACCAAACTTGGCGCTGTTCGATCTATCAGCGTGCCATCGCCCAACTGTCCCGCAGCGTTTGTACCCCAGCATTTTAATTGTCCATTATCGAATAACATACAGCTTTGCGCGAACCCCGCACTGATCTGCACCACCGAGGGCGACTCTTCATCACGAACAAACCTTCTTATGATCTGATATTTCCCCATCCGAGTTCTTAAGCCCGGCCCAGATAAATCCACAATGGCAACCTGGAGGATCTTCGATCCGCCTGCAGCAGCATCCCCTTTATAGGTGTATTGAATCATCCCACTCTTTTGACCTTTAGGAATAACCAAAGTCCCCGTTGCGGGCAGATTGTGATGCGCAGGATTTTGTGCCGTGGATGAAACACCCGACAAAGCATACTTGACCGTGACATCCACGGCTGCAGGTTGATTCAGGACCACCTCAATTTGCTGAGTGCTCGCGGAGTTTCCTTCCAAGACCATATCCGACGGCTTCGTGAACGACGCCAAGATTCGGCTGGCGGGGAAGACTCCGTCCTTGCGATAGAAATACCACAGGTGCTCTTGCGTCCCGGCCGCCATGGTGTATTCGATACGCAGTTGGTTGATTCCATATTTGAATCGGGTCCCACTTGTTAAATCCAAAGGGATCACAAAACGATTGTCCCCGCAGACGACGGAGGGGGCCTGGAACTCTCCAGAAACATCCTTGACCTGAACGGTGGCACCATTTTCAGAGCAGTACCCCTGAAGACTGAAGGCCGCCAGTTCGTTGTCATAATAGCCGACGAAAGGGGCATTATAAATTCGCAGATCCCCTGAGCGCTCTTCGCGTCCCTCGTGAAAAGAAGCAAAGGCCTTTACATCGTCGAAGACCATGCCGTTCCCGCCCCCTACGATGACCGGCACCGAGTCCGCCGCTGCTGGCACTGAAACCTGACTGCGTTCCGCCAGTTTCACAGAATTCAAGTAAGCAGACACAACACCGGTGCTTTGATCCACCTCACAGCCAACATAGTTCACTGCCAACCACGGGTATCCCGACAATTCAAAAGAAGGAGTCGCAAGATTCGCGGCGGATCCGACAATGACCTTAAAAGTCCCACCTGAGTACTGAAAAAAGCAACCAATCATTTCGCTTGTGGCCGCCTTAAAGTAAGGCAAGAGGTAAAAGACCTGATCCTGAGATCCATCCATTCTAACGGAAGTCTCAATATAAGTTTTGGCAAGGTCAGCAAAAGCCACGGGATTGTTAGGAGCCGCCACCACGAGCCCGGAGTTTTCAGCTACATTCAGCTCTTGATTTATCAGGAAGGATTCCCCCAACGGAGAACTCATCCATTTTGTATTGGAGATCAGAGGCTCGTCAGAACGATTGAAGTCGTCTTGGAAAAGTGGCGTGATTTTATCTATCGGAAAGGTTCCCAGGGGAAGATCTTCAACCTCCCGTTTAGACAAAAGGTCTTCCAGATCAGCATCCAAGGTGCAACCCGACGCCAACAGCGCCATGATAATCCAAAGAACTAAAGGTGACCTCAAACGCTCCAAGTGTACTCCTAAGGACAGACCCTCATACTTTTCGGTTTCTTCACTTGTGCCCTGAACTCTTTGGCCCCCTTAATTCCGTTCGATGGAACAACTTCGACTGTCTTGATTTGAGACA
Organism: Bdellovibrio sp. HAGR004; assembly: GCF_055397015.1. Lineage (NCBI taxonomy): Bacteria > Pseudomonadati > Bdellovibrionota > Bdellovibrionia > Bdellovibrionales > Pseudobdellovibrionaceae > Bdellovibrio > Bdellovibrio sp. HAGR004. The sequence goes on from NZ_AP029176.1 coordinate 2,258,731, forward strand.
GCCGCTGTATTTTATACTTTGGCACTAAATCACTTCCCCCTGAGCGCTGTTTTTTGATAAAACAGCGCCCATTATGAAAAAGAACCTTTTGTCAGTATTGGTTGTGGGGCTTTCATTGGTGGGTTGCAGCTATCCCATGGAAGAGTTGGGTCTTTTTAAGACCGGCGGTGCTGAGCTGAGCTTTGCCAAGGCTTTTCAAAACAAAGAGCTGTCCTTTGAAGTCGTAAAACAAACTTCTCTCAGAACCTGCCTGGAGTGCCATTCTTCGGGTGCTCGAGCCATGGGAACGGCGACTCAAGTGCTGGCGCAAAAAACAGAAATCCTGGATGTGATTCATGCCGGGACCATGCCACCACGTTCTGGTGGTTACAGCCCTCTGAATTCCTGTGAAAAGCAAATTCTGGAAACATGGCTGGAGGATCAACTGCACAGTCGTGTTTCGACACAAAAAGTTGGCGATCTGTCTGCTTGTGCGGGCGCGGAAGCTCCGAAAGAAAAAATCAAAACAGATCTGAAAAAATTAGAGCTCAGCTATGCCAATCTGAAAAAAGAAATCCTGCAGCCCAAATGCATGGTCTGCCATACGGCGGAAACTGCCAAACGCACTGTTTTGGATGAGGTGGAGAACCTGCATGACCGCAACCTTCTGGCGGAAACAGCCGAGGACAGTATTCTTTATCAGGTCACCGTACCAGGTATGAACAAACGCTTTATGCCACCCCAAAGAGGCAAAACAATTCTTCCCCCTTTGACGGCGGAAGAACTGGATTATATGAAGCGCTGGATTGAAGCGGGTGCGCCGAAATAGTCTTATTTCTTGGACATCAACTTATTTGAAGTTTCTTTGATCCAAGTCGTATAAGCATCCACTCGTGAATAGATCGAGAACTTGTCACACTTTGGACTGAGCAACATCACAGCCGCATCCCCGCGGCTGGCAACTCCTGCCAGATACAACTGACCATTCCTTTCGACATAGGCCGGGCCACCGGAATCCCCACTACACACTCCCTTTTTCAGGGATTGGCTTAACATCAACTCGGTTTGCCCGTGACGGGCTTGACTCATTTTCAATTTAGTTGTGCGCAGAATGCCAGCACCCTTCTTCACACCTAAGGCCCAATTCAAACCATAACCCGCAACCACCACCTCGCCGCCATCTTTCAACGAGGTGAAGTCCTCCAAAATAGCTGCTGGCTTGTAGCCTACGGGCAAATAAGTATCCCTAATACGAACCAGGGCAATATCAGCAGTGTCTATTTTGCGGTTGCGATCATAGTCTTCGTGTCGCAGGGCTTTGATCGCATACTGCGAATTGTAAGAGTTCATGTTTTTAACATCGTTGGTGAAAAAAACCATCAACCCGGTTGAACCCGGCGTCACACAGTGGGCGGCTGTTAAAACCAATTCTCTGGAAATCAAAGTCCCGGTGCAAAGAGACCCCGTCATCTCGTCATAAAGACCTACCGTGGAAGTCATCACCACACTGCCCTGCTCGACTTTCTGGCCGCCGATAACACCGGTTTGTGATTCATCTGTCAGAACCTCTGCCGTATTGTGCTGAGCACAAGCTGCCAGCATTGCCGCCGCTAATATTGTCACAGAGAACTTTTTAAACATGGTCGACCTCTTGATTTGGAAGACCTAGTTTTACCAGAGTTTCAAAGGGAATTGGGCAAAAATATACAAGGTGACGTTTATTGTTCGATGTCTGAAAGTTCGTCAGCTCCGTACCGAGCTATTGCATTTTAAGGAATTATTCAAGCTCTCCCAGCAGGAACTTCATCTGCTGATAATCTTGCGCTGCCACCAAAGAGCCTTGCCCCTTACTGGAGGATACCTTTTTTATTTCTGTGGTCTTTGCTTTTTTCGGAGCCCCTTTCGGTTTACCCCTGACAGATTGCGCTGCCGGAAGACCCGACGGGTCCCACTTTTCAGATATGGAATTACCGGCTAGAGATTCTTTCATCGGCGATGATTGCAGTTCAGTCCCAGATGCAACCATCATAAACCTGTACTGAATCGCTTCGCTGTTATTCAACCAAAGCTCTGTACAGTATCGCACTGATTTTTTTGTGGAGATCATTTTCAATGCGTGCTTTTGCACAAAACCGAAGCTGTCCGTGACTTCAATATAAAATGCGGCCCCTGCCTGCAAACTTGCATCCAAAAGCTCCACGTTGGTGATCACCTTATCACCAACGGGTCGGGTTGAATCTAAAAACAGGGGATTGTGCTTCTTCAAGCCCACATTTCCTGTGCCAGATTGGCCAATGCCAACCCTGCCGGGTTCTTCGGAGAGAACTCATTTACTGGCAAATGCTTGTGATGAGCTTCTTCGACGGCGATAGATTCCGGGATATAATTGTTGAAGACCGGAATCGTGTAGTTCGTGCGCAGATCACTGATGACCTTTTCAACAATACGACGGTTGCGGTATTTGGAAATAATGATACCGCGCACATTGATCTGATGACCCAGGCCCGTTTTGATGTTTTTCAAAGTATCCAGGATCAGATCAATCCCCTTCAAAGAGAAGTATTCCGGACAGATCGGAATCACGATGTCCTTGGAGGCAATCAATGCATTCACAGTCAAAAGACCCAGGGATGGTGAGCAATCAATCACAACGATGTCATATTCTTCTTTAATCTCCGCAAGGGCCCTTTTCAGGATGCTTTCGCGGCCAAATTTGGAAGAAAGAATGATTTCAATACCGCTCAGCATAATTTCAGACGGGATCACATCAAAGCCAAACGACGGAGAGTGAACCACGGCACTTTGAGCTTCCACTTCGCCGGTGATGACGTCGTAAATGGTGTCTTCAAAGTCTTCATCGCCGAAGATCGCCCGTGTTGCAGAAGACTGCGGGTCCAAGTCGATCAGAAGAACTTTCTTGCCTTCCTTAGCCCATTGAGAGGCCACATTAATAGCTGTGGTGGTCTTTGCCACGCCACCTTTTTGATTGATGAATGATACTACGCTGCCCATGCACTATTCCCTTCGTGGAATGATAGATATTCAATACGTAAGTCTAGCTATTTTTGAAAATATGGGAAGCGTGATTTGAATTCACGACGCACGCAGAAAAAAACTCTCTAACTCCGACGAACGGTCCCACTATGACTGAGAAGTCTTTGCCCTCGGCGCCCGAGACAGTAGCTGTCTGTTTTTATTCCTCCACTAAGAACTTCAGAATTCATAATCATAAAATTATGTTTCCACGTATGCACTTCTCGCCGGGCATTTCGCATATACCAACTGGTCGGATAATTCAGACTGTGCATGGCGCTGGAAGTAAATTCATAGGTGCGATACCCCAGAAGCTCGGGCTCGATTCGCAACACTTCACTAAAGTGCACATCACCAGAAGCGAAAACCACAGGAGCCTCGGTCTTACGCAACTTACCTGTAAGATCCGCCAGATTTCTCATGTATTCCTTTTGAAAGGATTCATTTCCCACATAGGATGAAAAATACTGACTGCCATTCATCAACCACGAGGGCTTGTCATTTTCCTTCAGGCTTGCCAACAACCATTCTTGCTGTGCGCTCCCCCACATCATTCCGCCGCTATGGGGCTCGTCCCGGAAATAGCGGTCGTCCATCAAAAAGAATCGCTGCCCAAACCCCGTCAGCACCGCCCCGACTCCATGCCCTTTTTGATATCCAGCCACTGGCATAGAACCGAAAAAACATTCAAAGATTCTTTTGGATAGTGTTTTTAATGAATAGTACTTGTTCTGGTTGTTTTCACCATAATCGTGATCATCCCAGGTCGCCAGGGTGGGAATCAGGCGAGGTTGTCTAAAGTGTGCCAAGGTCATGCGGGTTTCACAGTGACGCCGCCAAAGGTCCCTTTCACTGCCGTCACTGCCCAGGTCCACATAACAGGAATCCCCCAAGACAAACACCATTTCAGGAAGTTCCGCAAACAGGCGATCCCACATATTGCTATTCTGGTGGTGATAAAAATCACAGGAACAACTGATGATCGCAAAGCGCAGCTTCTTCTTGCGATTCAGCGGCAGACTTTTAAAGATCCTTTCATCCAAAACTTTGCCACGATCCTTATCGATGACCTGCAGGCGGTACAGCTGGTCAACCTGCAGGTCATCGACGATTAACTTGTCAATCCCGTACCAGGAGTCCTTGCGATGCTCTTCATCCCATTTTCGGACCGGCAAATCCTTACCCTGAAGATCCTTCACCCTATAGGCATAGGGATTTTTGCCTTCTGTCAGAACTGTGAATTGAGCGGATATTTCGTTGGTCATATTTTGACAAACAGGAATCACCCCCGTGTAAAGATCTGATTGATATTCATTACCACCCGCCGCAAGCCCCGCAGGGAGGCTTGTGTATATCAGCAGGGATTTGGTGGCGTTTTCCAAGAACTTGCGACGAGAGGTGTTCATCGCACTATCATCGCGGGAAGAATCGCTTCTTGTGGAGATGCTTGGGTAAAAAACAGTGATGGCCGAGACACAAACCCCTGCCTTTATGCATAGGCAACTGCCGCTTCAGAACCAAAAGCCCCACAATCACCGACTGTGGGGCTCACACTTTCCTAAATGCTTTCTTCGCAAACTAGAACAAATAACTCGCCGTCAAGCGCACATCACGACCCGGCTCAAAGATCGGATTCAAGGCGCCTTGAACTTGGTAAGGTGTTCCTTGTGCGACATACTTTTTATCGAAGATGTTCAGCACAGAAATACCCACACGAGTTCTTTCATTCGGCATCCAGCTTGCGGCGATGTCGTGAATATCATATCCCGGCTGCTCAACAGATCCTGAAGGAACGTCCGTTAGTTCCATCGCGACCAGACTGTCCCAAGTCAGAATTACGTTGTACCGACTGAGCTTGTAGTCCACACCGAATACAAAACGATCACCGAAGGCGCTGCCTTTCGTGGAAACAGCATAACCCAATGGTTCACTGCCGTATTCCGACTTATTGTGGGAATATCCACCACGGATCACATAGTCGCCAGACTCATAGTTCGCATTTAAGTTCACACCCTGGAACTTCAAATCATCCGCAGCATTCGAGCGAGTCATAATCCCCGTCGTGCGCTTGGTGCTGACTTGAATCACATCACGCATCACCGTGTGATATACCACGGTGCTCACGGTCAACCCCTGTACTTGGGCTGTCAGACCAAGTTCTGACGTATCGGCGGTTGTCCCTTTCAGATTGCTGACCGGAGCCACCCCCTTCACACCGCTCATCACATAGGCTTCCATCGGAGTTGCGCCCTTGAAGGCCTGAGACCAGGACGCATAGGCCGACCACACCGGATTAAACTGATAACCCACGCGCGCGTTCGGACTGAGGTGATGAGAATTAAGCATTTCACTGACAACATCCTCCAGATCATAGTTGTCGTAACGAAGTCCCGCCGTCAAAGTCCAAGCCGTTGCTGGACGATAAACCCCTTGAGTGAACACACCAAAGATGCGACCGGTTTCAGACTCCGTGCCGGTTGCCCGATGTCCCTCGGAACGGTCCACGTTATAGTCCGTCCCCACCGTGACTGAATTCAAAGAACCCAGATCCATTTTATTGGAAATCTGTCCACCGAAGCTTTTCGCTTCCGCTTCAGATTTGGCAGTGGTTGTTTCCTGACTCATCTTGGTTGATGTCGTATAGACTTCAGAACGCAAATTCACCCAAGGGGTCGTCGGATTGAAAGTGTGTTGCAAAGTATAGGTCTGATTGCCGAATTCCTGATCGTTCGGGGGATTGAACGGCAGATCACCAAAGTGATTGCGCAACGAACGACGGGCATTGTCCTCGCGCACGTTGGCGGACAACGTCAGCTTTTGTTCATTGCTTGGTGTGAAAACGATTTTTCCCAGGCCACTTTTCGGTTTACCTGCGGTAAACCCAACGCCATCTCCGCCGCCAGCGTGATAGTTGCCGGACTCTGCGAAATTTCCATACAGAAGGAAGCTGACGTTATCCAAAGGTTTACCAAAAAAGCCCAGACTTGCCCCTTTTTCGTCGGCATTCGTTGCATAGCGGGCTTTCACCAAAGCGCCATAGCGTTGTCCTGGCAGTAAAAGATCTTCCGCATCTTTGGTTGCAAAACGAACGGATCCCCCCAAAGCTCCCGGCCCGGAAAGTGCGTTGCCTGTTCCAGCATCCACGTCAATTTTCTTCAGCAGCTCGGGATCAACACTTAAGCGGCCTTGATGATGAAAAAGGTAACCACTTTGACGGGCCCCATCGACAGTCACATTCAACTGAGTGTCCTCGACACCACGAACGTAAACCTTTTGAGCGCTCTTCTGACCTCCACCGACCATCACATCGGAAACCCCTTTTAAAGATTCCTTGATGTCTTCGGCCTGCGTTTGTTCAATTCGCTCTGCACGCAAAGTGGTGCGGGTTTTAAGCTCTTGATCGTCTTTGATAACCACCGCATCCAGTTCGGATACCTGACTGGCAGAGTCCTGAGCCCAGGCCATCCCATGCAGACTTAAAACAGATGCGAGAATAAGGCTTTTAATAGCCATCGTTGTTTTCATTCGTAAAACTCCTCAATAATGGAATTTTCTTTAGTGCCTAAGCACCCTGGTTGACAACGATTCCCCCCTGTCAGGGGTTGATTGAAAAAGAACGGAAATTCAAGGGAAAACAAGATGATAAAACGAGCCCCTATCTAATAACTAGCTTGGACTCCAAAGGTTTTTCCCTTGGTCTGACTACGCCTTCGACAGACTTGGAAAGCTTTACCTTCAGAACACTGAAGTCAGCGAATTGTCGTTTTTTTTGCTAAATTGGCGTCTTATGAATAAGGCCCTTTCCTCTTTGATTTTAGTACTGCTTTTTATATCCACGAACGCCTTCGCCAAGGGCCTTCCCGCCTGCTTCGATCGCAAAGACCGTATCGACTTCAATGAAAGTCAGGTGCTCGCGTGGAAAGAGTTCACCGAAAACAAATTTCTGGCCCGAGCCTTTGTGCGCGGGATCGCCGTGCGTCTGATCGAAGATCGTCAAAAACACATTCATATCGAAGTCGATCTGGACAAAGACATGAACACCATCGACGACCGCGTGGAAGTGATCTACAACACCAAGTTTGGCACTCTTCCTGACTTCCGCTATGGAGATGAAATCATCGCCTGCGGAGATTTTATCAAGGACAGTTATTCCCCTGTCGGAGCCGTCATTCACTGGTTGCATCTGAATCCGAAAAAAGGTCCCCATGAAGACGGTTTTATCGCCATCAATGGCCAGGTCGCAGGACTCAGTCCGGAAAAGAAGTAAGATGAAATCCCTACTGCCTCATGCCTTGTTGCTTTCTTTGGGTCTTGCGGGTTGCTCCCCGAAGTCCGATACGGCGTCCCTTGAATTCATAGACACCACAGCCGTGATCTATAAAGGCGACACCCGGCAGGAGATATCTTCACGAAACACGGCCGAGATTGCCTTTGCCCGAGCCGTCGCCGCCATGTTCAGTCCGGACAAGCTAAAAAATCTTTCTCCGACCCGATACGCCTTAAAAACCTATCGTCTTTCCCAGGCCTATCCCCTGTGCCCCAATGAGCGCTTCTTAGAGCAGCCTTTGCTGGGTTACTGCACAGCAAGCCTGATTTCCCCCAACCAAGTTCTGACAGCGGCTCACTGTGTGGATTCAAAAAATAGTTGTTCTGAGGCGCACTTTGCCTTTGGCTGGGATCAGGAAAAAGCCACCACGCTTGAGATCTCTGAGTCTGAAATCTACAAATGCCAAAGGATCCTCAAAATTGAACAGAGCACCAAAGGCATGGACTATGCGATCATAGAACTGGATCGCCCCGTTGCAGATGTGACCCCCTTGAAAATTGCAGAAAGCACGGCGACTTTAACCGCAGGCACCAAGCTTTTAAGCCTGTCCTATCCCTTGGGACTTCCGCTTAAAAAAGATGTGGCGACCGTCCTTTCAAATGACATAAGTCGAATGAACTTCAAGGTCGAAGTGGACACCTTTAAAGGCAGCTCGGGTTCGCCCCTGATCAATTCACAAGGTGAAATTGTGGGAATCTTATCCAGAGGAATGGATGATATTCTGGAAGACGATATTTACCGCATTCAAAAAGAAGGCGGTTGCCTTAATTTTAACACTTGCGCTGCGGGCACCTGTTTTGGCGAAACTTTCTTCAAAGTTGACCACATTGACCTTTAACAGATTCAGTTCTCCGTTTTAGCTTCACCCACCGAAATGACCCTACAATAAGGGGCATGAAAGAGAAGCAATTGCCCGGGTGGACGTGGGTCGTCCCGTTCTTCATTTTATTTGCAGGCACCCTCTTGAGTCTCTCCTTTAAATCCACTCAAGGGGTGTATTGGATCTACTTTCCAATCAACCTGGGCGTGGTCATGGCTCTTTGGTGGGGGCCCCGCGTTCTTTCTGCTGTGTTTGTTAACGCTCTGATTGCCATAACTCTGTTTGATATTCCCAACAAAGCTCTTTACCCCCTCTATGCCTTGCCAGAAACTCTGGAAGTTCTTTTGTCCTGGGTACTGGTTCGCGAGCGCTTCAAAGATTCCCGCGGATGGAAACCCAGCCCCAAAAATCTTAGTCTGTACTTTGTCTATGGCCTGGTCATTCCGTCGCTCGTTTGCTCGATCGCAATCCAGGGCATCTTCACACTCACCGGTTTTCAAAACCGGTCCGTCTTTTTCTGGAATACACTCACCACCGCCGTGGGCGATCTTTTAGGAGCTGTTTTCATCAGCATTCCCGCGCTGATCTTAGTATCACCCTGGCTCAGCCATAAAGGTCTGTCGCTCTTTCCCTTTAAGGCTCTGCCGCCCCTGCACTGGAATCGCCTGGTCAAAAAAGAAAAAGTGGTCTTTGCTGTCATTCTGAGTTCGATGTTTGTCCTGGCGGTCGCCACAGACTTGCCGAAAACATGGTACGTCTATGGCATTGTGATGCTGGCCTCGTCGGCCTGGTACGGGCTTTATGCCGCCTTAGCCGTGAACACATTTGTGGTTTTTCTGACTGTGATTCTGCCTAAGATGCTGAACCTGCCCTGGTCTTCAAATATTACCGAAATTCAAAACCCCGCCACACTGCTGACTTTGTGTTTCTGTTCTTTAATCACAGGCTCTGCCGTCACTACCTTAATCGGAAAGATCCATGAACTAAGCCAAACCGAGCGACTGCTTAAGGCGGCTAAAGAACAGGCCGAAGAGGCCAGTCGCGCCAAGTCCGAGTTCCTGGCTCGAATGAGTCATGAAATCCGCACTCCTCTGAATTCAGTTCTGGGCATGCTGGAGCTTCTGCGGGAAACGCAGCTGTCAAAAGATCAGGAACGCTATCTGACCTTGTTCAGTCATGCTGGAGAAAATCTCAAAGCTCTGATCAACGACCTTTTGGACTTTTCAAAAATCGAAGCCAAGGCCCTGACCGTCGAAGATGTCAGTTACAATATTCACAGCACAGTTCGCAGTGTCTTTGAAATCCTGCAAATCAAAGCGGAAGAAAAAGGTCTGCACTTTGAACTGATCCTATCCAAAGAAGTTCCCCCCTTGCAATGGGGTGACCCCACACGGCTACGGCAGGTCCTCTTTAATTTGATCGGGAACGCTTTAAAGTTCACGAACGAAGGATCTGTCACTGTGAAAGTGGATCTGACCAAAGATGGTGCTGAAAAGCTTTTGATCGAGGTTCAGGACACCGGCATCGGCATCCCCCGTGAAAAGCAGTCCAAACTTTTTTCCCCCTTCTTTCAAGGGGACCCCACCATCACCCGCAAGTATGGCGGTACAGGTCTGGGGCTGGTCATTTCAAAAAATCTGGTGGAAATCATGGGCGGCACCATGGAGATGAGAAGCCTTGCTGGACGCGGAACCACGTTCCGCATCACCCTGCCCCATCGCCCGGACTTTTCCAGCAATATCGAAAAGCAGAGCAAATCCTCCCCCGTCTGGACTCAACTTAAAAGCGGGCAACGCTTCCGCATCCTTCTGGTGGACGATTCTGAAGACAACCGGGTGTTGATGATCCACTACCTCAAAAGCCTGCCCTTTGACTGCGAAGAAGCCGTCAACGGGCAGGAAGCCGTTGATAAATTTAAAGAGAATAAATACGACCTGATCTTCATGGATATGCAGATGCCCATCATGACCGGCTATAAGGCCACTGAAATGATCCGGCACTATGAGGCTGAACAAAAGAGGACTCACACCCCGATCATCGCCCTGACAGCGACAGCGGTTGTCGAAGATTTGCAGCGAGCCCTTACCAGCGGCTGCGATTCCTATGCCGTTAAACCCGTGAAGAAATCTGAAATCCTGGATATCCTGGCTTACAACCTGACGACAAAATCACCCAACAAAGAAGCCTTTAAGGAGCCTCCTTCGCCCAGTATCTGAGTGCGAATCAACCCGCGGACTCGCCCGCTGGTCTGTAAAGTCTTATAGAAATCTTCTTGTTCCTGGGTGGATCTAAATTCACTGACCACTTCAAAATCCGTATCCACCGGGCGCAGATACTGAATTTCACCTTTGGCAATAACGATATTTTCGGTCGGTATCTGATGTGCCTTCAGCCCGGCCAAAGCCAACGCATATGCTGCCAAAACCCCGCTGGCATACAGGCTTCCACCAAAAGCCGTGCCTTTGTGGTTGCGGTTTTTTTCCAGGGAAACTTTAAAGCGAACGCGCGAAGCACTGATCTCTTCCACGGTAATGCCAAGATGCTCATAAAGAGCAATCTTGTCTTTCAGAATGGCGATCAGCTCTTGCGGGTTTACTTCCATTGCTCATAGCCTCCGGCAAAGTTGGCAGCTTTTTTATAACCCAGATAATTCAAAGCATACACCACGGCTCCGGAACGCACACCGTGATTGCTAAGGACCAAAATACGACTGTCTTTACCGATGTTCTTTTCATAAAGCAGACGCTCAATCTTTTTCTCAGGAAGTCCTTTTTCACCGAAGAATTCTTTCCATTCGATATTAACAACGGCCGCCTTCACTGACTTTTCCATCGAAATATTGCGAAGGGCGAATTCCTGACTGGAACGCACATCCAAGACCACCACCGGTTTTGAATTTTGAATCACCTCCGCCTTGAAGGTTTTCAAATCTACGACAAGCCCTTCGGCAACCTCTGGTTTCCAGTAAGGTTTGTTCTTCACTGCAGGGACTTCACGGTTCGGGTTTGTGTTCATTTCACGATAGGATGTATGCAAAAGAGTATAGACGTTCCTGACCCCCAGAACCTTCAAAGTCCAGGCGATGCGCCCCTCTTCCCCGACGCCTTGCGGTCCTTTACCTAAAACCACAACCGGTGTTTCAGGATCTACCCCCACCAATGACAAACGCCTAGCCAAGGCAAAAAGATCCGCCTGCAACAATCCACGAGCGCGCGGATTGGCTTGAGAGAAATCCTCCCAACGAACATTGATGGAACCAGGCACATGCGCTAGGTTGAATTCAAATGCAGGACGCGCATCCAGAATCACCGGATTTTGCTTCATCAGACGCTCGGCTGTGACGTTTTCACCCATCACAGGCTCTTCAACAGTCACCTTCGTCGGCTTCACCTGGCAGGCTGTCAGACCCACAATCGCCAAAAGGAAAAGGAACTTTTTCATATACACCCTCTTAAAAGCACAAAGGGAGCTTCACGCTCCCCTTGTCAGGATTACTTAGTGATTCTCATCGTCGGGAAGAAGATGATGTCTCTGATACTTGGGCGATCAGTTAACAACATCACGATACGCTCAATACCGATCCCCACACCCCCTGTCGGCGGCATACCCGCATCGATCGCCAACAAGAAGTCTTCATCCATAGGATGAGCTTCGTCGTCCTTGGAACGATTGGCTTCCTGCTCTTTCAAACGCGCCAACTGATCTTCGGGATCATTCAGCTCGGAATAAGCATTCCCGATCTCCATGCACGCGGCGAAAGGCTCAAAGCGTTCCACCAAACGGTTGTCTCTGCGGTGGATCTTCGTCAGTGGAGAAATCTCCACCGGGTGATCCATCACAAACGTTGGCTGCCACAAGTGCTGTTCTGCCGTCAGCTCGAACAACTCCATGATCATTTCGCCACGTTTGCCGGGCTCGTCGATATCGCCACCGTGTTTACGGATAGCCTGGAAGATTTCATCATCCGTCGCTTTGTCCGGATCAATCCCTGCGTATTCTTTCACGCCATCATGAACGGTCAGACGTCTCCAAGGCGGGGTAAAATCAATTTCCTTGCCTTGATAAGTCACTTTCATGCTGCCCGTGATTTTCAACGCCAGGCCTGAAATCAGCTCTTCGAACTGCTTCATCTGATAGTTGTAATCCGTGTAAGCCTCGTAGAACTCCAGCAAAGCGAACTCCGGATTGTGAGTTCTGTCGATACCTTCGTTACGGAAGTTTTTGCTGATCTCGTAGACCTTCTCAAAACCACCCACAATCAGGCGCTTCAAATAAAGCTCCGGAGAGATTCTCATGTAAAGCTTCATATCCAAAGCTTTGTGATGAGTCGTGAACGGTGTCGCCGCTGCACCACCATACACAGGCTGCAACGTCGGTGTTTCAACTTCCATAAAGCCGCGGTCATCCAGGAAGCGACGAACTTCCTTGATGATTTTGGAACGGGTTTCAAACACCTTGCGGGAGTCCGCATCGGTCATCAAGTCCAAGTGTCTGTGACGATACTTGATTTCGATATCCTGAACCCCGTGGAATTTCTCCGGCAGTGGTTCGATGGATTTTGTCAGGATCTGGAAGCTCTTCACGTAAATGGAAAACTCGCCTTTTTGCGACTTAAAGACATATCCGTCAACGCCGACGATATCACCCAGGTCCACCAATTCAAACGCCGCGCGGTCTTGTTCGGAAAGCTCTTCCACTTTCACGTAAACCTGCACTGTGCCGGTCTGATCCTGAATATTGAAGAAGGACGCCTTACCCATCATACGCAAAGTCATCAAACGACCGGCGATGCGGTAAGAATATTCCGGCTTCTTTTCACCCGCCTGCAAAGTGGCTGCGTGTTCTGCAACAACTTCAGAAATCTTTGCCTTGTTTTCAAAGACGTAGGGATACGGGTTGATGCCTTTCTCGCGAAGGGCATGAAGTTTTTTACGTTTCTCCGCTCTGAGCGGATTTTCATTAATACTCATATCTACTCCAGTTGCGGGGCCCACGGCCCCTGCACTTTGTGCGCCCGGCGCTTATAGCTTTTTACCGGCGAAGGCTTCCATCACGTTGTGTAGCAATTCAAGCGCTTCTTTCTTCGGACGTTGGAAGGCATTGCGGCCCATGATCGAACCAAACGCGCCACCTTGTGCCAGCTCGCCCACTTCCTTCAGAAGATCCTCTGTGCTTTTCGCTTCGCCACCAGAGAAGATCACGATGCGTTTGCCATTGAAGCAAGACTGCACGATGTGACGTGTACGATCCACCTGGGACGTCACTTTGATACCTTGTTCTTGGTAAACTTTCGCAGCAGCCGCTTGTTCAATGTGAGCTGTGGAAGGTTTTACTTTGATGATGTGCGCGCCCAACTGAGCCGCGATGTGAGCCGCGTATGCAACCACGTCAATCGCTGTTTCGCCTTCTTTGGAGATCTGCTCACCACGAGGGTAAGACCAGATCACCACAACAAGTCCTGCCTCTTTCGCCGCGCGAGCTGCGTTGGCGATTTCTTCGTACTGCTGTTTGCGATCTGCGGAACCTGGATAGATCGTGAAACCAATACCCACGCAACCCAGTCTCAAAGCGTCGTCCACATAAGACGTCAAAGCAGAGATCGGAGCTTTGTTGGAGTAAAGGGAATCAGAATTGTTGATTTTTAGAATCAAAGGAATCTCGCCCGCATAGTCACGAGCAATCGCCTCAATCGCACCCAGTGGAGCCGCATAAGCACTGCAACCGGATTCAATCGCCAGCTCAACGTGGTAGTTTGGATCGTAACCATCTGGATTTTTCGCAAAAGAGCGAGCCGGGCCGTGTTCGAAACCCTGATCCACTGGCAAAATAACGAGCTTTCCAGTTCCCTTCAGCTTACCGTGATTCATCAGGCGAGCCAGGTTCGTCAAAACTCCTGGGTTGTCAGCTCCGTACCAGTTCAAAATCTCTCTAACTCTTGGCGTCATCTAGGTCTCCTCTGATGAAAAAAAGAACTCACGTTTAGAAGGGAGCATCTGAACAAACACTCCCTTAGGCCGGTAAATTTAGTGAGTTTTTTTAATATAATCAAGCGCGTCTCAGAGATTAACACGCTTGGCAGAAAACCCGCTGTGGTATAATGTTCCTTGTCCCTTGAGAGGTCTCTATGAGTGCACACGCAAAAAGCCAGGTCAGTTTTGAATCCACCCCGAACCCAGCCACGATGAAGTTCCTGCTTCACCGTAAGGTCACGGACGAGGGCTTTGACTGCCCGACGGTGCAAGAGGCTGACCGATCTCCACTGGCGGCCAAGATCTTTGGCTTTCCCTGGACCAGCTCCGTTTACGTGGGGCCTGACTTCATCACGGTGACCAAGCAGGACTGGGTGGAGTGGGAGCTTTTGGCTCATCCTTTAAGCGGCCTGATTCAGGAACATCTGGATCGTGATGAGCCCGTGGTGGTTTCCTTCATCCAGACTGAAGAGGACGATGAAAACGACAGCCCGATGGTTCGCAACATCAAGTCTGTTTTGAATCGCGAAATCCGCCCGGTTGTGGCTTTGGATGGCGGCGATATCGTTTTCCATAAGTATGAAAACAGCGTGCTTTACATTCATATGAAAGGCGCTTGCTCCGGCTGCCCAAGTTCCACGATCACCCTGAAAGAGGGCATCGAAACACGCATGAAGGAACTTTTCCCGGAGATTTCAGAAGTTGTCTCAGTCTAAACTTGTTCACGAAAGTAAGCTTTTAGCCAAACTTTCAGGTCCTATCGTTATTGGTCAGGTCGGCCAGAACCTGATCACTTTGGCCGACACCATCATGGTGGGCGCTTTGGGATCTATTGCCCTGGGGGCCTCTGCCTTTGCGGGCAGTGTTTTTATCGTTTTTCTGCTTTTTGGAATTGGTATGCTGGCACCGGTGACGGCGTTGTTTGCACGCATGCAAGGGCAGGAAAATTATCCGTATGGCGGGGTTCTGCTGCGGCATAGTGTGATCGTGGCCGCGGGCTTAAGTGCGGTGATGATTGCCGCTCTTTATGCACTTCTGCCGAATCTGAAATTGTTCGGCCAGACACCAGAAGTTTTAGATATGGGGTCAGCTTTCTTTGAGATCACCATCTGGTCCGTCTTCCCTAGTTTGCTGTATCAGTCTTATAAGCAGTTCACGGATGGCATTGGAAAAACCAAAGTCGCCATGTTCGTGATGATGTTTGGTGTCTTTTTCAACATCGCCGGCAACTATGTGTTGATCAATGGCTACTATGGCTTTCCCAAGCTGGGCCTGAATGGCGCGGCTTATGCCACGCTTTTTGCGCGCACTGTGATGGCACTGATGATGGTGTTCTACGTTCACGCCCATCCGCATTTTAAAAAGTATCTGACCGAGCGCTGGACTCATCGCTTTGACCATCACCTTCTAAAAAATATCATTCGCTTGGGTATCCCCAACGGCATGACCTACATTTTTGAGGTCGGGGCCTTTTCTTCAGCAGCCGTGATGATGGGCTGGTTTGGCGCAACTCCACTGGCCGCGCATCAAATCACCATCAGCCTGGCCAGCACCAGCTTCCTGATCACCCTTGGGATCGGGATCGCGGGCAGCATTCGAGTCGGCTATGAGTTGGGCCGAGGGGATTATTCTTCCGCCCGCTTTGCCGGATTCACCGCTATCAAAATGGGAGCAGCTTACATGGGCCTTTGTGCGCTGGGCTTTTTCTTCCTGCGTGAATGGTTCCCAACATTCTACGTCAAGGATGTGGATGTGATCGCCTGGGCGGCAAAGTTCTTTGTCGTGGTCGCAATCTTCCAGATTTTTGATGGCGTTCAAGCTGTCGCGATTGGTGCCTTGCGGGGTATGAGTGACACCCAGTGGCCCAGTATTATCGCGTTCTTTGCCTATTGGGTGATCGGACTTCCCGCAGGTCATCTGCTGGCTTTCCACCTGGGTGTGGGGCCGGTCGGCATCTGGATTGGCTTGTTGATGGGTTTAATCCTGGCTTCTGTTCTTCTGACGTGGAGATTCCACATTTTAAGCAAACGATTCTTAATCGTCTAAGGACGATAAACGCAGCGGAATCCGCCGTTGCTCAAAGTGCCTGCGGCGTTGGTGGCTCTTTTTGCCGCAAAGACTCCGGCAGTATTTCCATCATAAGCAGCACCACCGCGCCAAATCGTGCTGATACCCCCATTGGTGTTTGTGAAGTCGATTTTACCAAATCCGCAATAGTCCGGGCTGCCCGAAGCCGAACAACTCAAAGTCGTCCCGTATTTTGTATCCAAAGCGTAAGCCGTTGACGTCGAAGGATACAGATAACTTGCATCCGCATAAACCACAGAGTCGGCATCTTTAATCACTTCGGCCGCGTTCCCGGCAAAATCCCAGATAGCCATATTATAGGGTAGATAATGCAAGCGACGAAGTCCATTGCTGGTACAAAGTGACGAGGTGTTGGGAGCACAGGAGTCCGCCACATTCGCCGCCGTCGGCGTCGCTGACTGAGTATCACCACGATGTAAAACTCCGGTTCCCGCGGTTCCTGAAGTCCAATTCGTCACCTGACGTGCGATCAAATCCGCAATCGCATTCCACTCGGTGTTAGAGAGTAGATCAAAGCCGTCTCCCATCCCCGTACAGGCTGCCGTCGCATCCATCATACTCAGTGAACTGGGTGTATAGCTTGCAATAAAGCGAGGCACGCCTCCGACCATTTTGGCTTCAAACTGCCCCACGCAGAAAGGCGCCCCACCTGCAACATTCGGATTATGAATGTATACAAATTCATTCGGACAGCTAAAGGCGAACATCGTTTTTATCGTATCCGCACTGACGTTGCCAGCGACATCACGGGCCCGCAACACATACCGATACTCAGCTCCAGGACTCGTGGTTGTATTGTGATAGAAGCCGGACGTCACCTGCTGCCAATCCATGACCAAAGCACTGTTTCCAGCATTTTCTATGCGCGCTTCAACCACAGCACCGGCCTCAGTTGAAAAATTAATGGCCGCCGTACGATTCAAATAAGTTGTCGAGGATAAACTGACCGAAGAAAGAACTGGTGGAACCGTATCATACGTGCGTGTCAAAGACGTCGCGGCCGAGTTGGTATTGCCGGCCGCATCTTGTGCAACGCCCGCTGCAATACCGATGGTTACAATCCCCTGCACAGAAGGTGTGACGGTGAAGGAATAGCTTGCACCACTTCCACTGAAGCCAGAGATCGTCCCACTGGATAACGTGACATCAGAGGAAGCAAAGCCGGTAACCGCTTCGCTAAAACTCACTGTCACCGGAATGGCTGTGTTGGTTGTCGAAGGGGCCGATGACGTCATCGTCACTGTCGGTTTGACCGAGTCATAGGTTCACGTTAAGGAAGAAGACGCCGCATTTCCATTCCCGACAGAGTCCACTGCCACAGAGGCCGCAACAGAAACTGACACCGTACCCTGGGCCGTCGGAGTCACCGTGAAAGAGTACGTCGTCCCCGAACCCGAGAAACCACTTACACTTGCGTTAGTCACACTGACATCCGCCGCAACAAAGCCTGTCACACTTTTACTAAAGGTGGCCGTCACTGAAAACGCCGCATTCGTACTGGCGGCTGCGGCTGTCGCCAACGTCACGGTCGGTGCGACGGAATCATAGGTGCGATTCAGCGTGATGGCTGCTGTATTTGGGTTTCCAGCCGCATCGAAGGCCACGGATGCTCCGACCGCCACACTCACAGCACCTTGAGCTGACGGCGTCACCGTCATCGTGTAAGTCGTTCCAGTACCGCTAAAGCTAGAAACAACACCGTTGGTAACCACAACTTCGGCAGAGGTGAAATCAGTGACACTTTCACTGAAAGTCACCGTCACTGGAATCGCCGCATTGGTCGTTGCGGGCGCCGTGGAGGTGATCGTCGCCGTCGGCTTGACGTTGTCGAAAACGCGAGACAAAGTGCTGGCCGCAACATTGGTGTTACCTGCCGCATCTGTGACTCCCCCGGCAGGAAGGTCGATAACCACACTGCCTACAGCCGAAGCCGTCACTGTGAAGTTGTAAGTTGTGCCCGAGCCACTCACCGTCCCGACTGTACCCCCCAGGACCGTCACATCTGCGGCGGTAAACCCTGTGACTGGTTCACTGAAGGTGACTGTCACCGGGATTGATGCGATATTTGTCAGACTGGGCGCCGTTGAGGTCAAAGAAACTGTCGGCTTAACGCTATCAAATGTTCTGGTCAGCGAGCTGGCCGCAGCATTTCCATTGCCCGCCACGTCGGTCGCGACATCTGCAGCCACAGACACGGTCACCACCCCTTGAGCGGATGGTGTCACGGAGAAACTGTAGTTCGCCCCGCTGCCTGTGAAACCGCTGATCGTTCCGTTTGTAACGCCCACATCTGATGCGGTGAAGTCACTGACGGACTCACTAAATGTGACGGTCACCGGAATCGGCGAAGTGTTCGTTGAAGCTGAGGCGGTGGAGGCCAAGGTCAGCGTCGGCTGGACGCTATCAAAGTTTCGTGTCAATGTCGTGGCAGCCGTATTGGTATTGCCCGCCACATCGGCGGCCACACCCTCAGCAATTGAAACAGAAAAGACACCTTGATTGGTTGGAGTCACTGAAAAGCTGTAGCTCTTTCCACTTCCTGAGAAACCTGTCACAGTCCCGCTGGACACAACGACGTCTGAGGCCGTAAAGCCAGTGACCGATTCACTGAAAGTCACAATCACCGGAATGTTCGAACTGGTGTTGTTAGGAGCCGCGGACGCCAACGTCACTGCCGGTCTGACACTGTCGAAGGTGCGGGTCACATTGGCCTCACTTGAATTGGGGTTTCCCGCCAAATCAAAGATGGAGCCTTGTTCAATAGTCGCAGTAAAGAGCCCCTGATTCGCAGGACTGACCGAGAACGTGTACACGTTCCCACTGCCACCAAATCCGCTGACCTGACCACTGGAAAGCATAACATCAGAGGCCTTAAAATCACGAACCGGCTCACTGAACGTCACTTTGATCGCAATGACTGAATTGGCCGGATCTGACGTGACAGATTCCATTGTCACCGTAGGTTCAACAACATCGACTTTGACGACCTTTTCCACTTCTGAATAGGACCGATAAGCCCCGGCTTTAGAGTGTGTCACGCGAATGGTCGCATCTGTTCTGGTACCACCCGTGTACTGTGTCGCTAATGAAAAATTTTTGCTGTCATCACAGTTGCCCGAAATCGGTGATCCACTGAAAGGACCTGTGATCACCACCCCTCCGGATTCCGCACAGCTTCAAGAGATCATATAGGAACCACCACCCACTGCGGCACTATTAATGTCTGCCGCTTGTTCAAGCAAAAGTTCCGGTGCTTTGAACTTCAAAGTTAAAGTGCGATAGAACACCTGCACTTCACCCATGAGGTCCTTGACGTGCCAGCGAATCTGAAAGTCCTGAGCCATATCGCCAGGCTTGGATGGTGCCTGATAAGGAGCCACGTGCTCCAACGGCAGCTGCAACTTTGCCTGTCCGCTGGTGGCACAATCAAACACGGTCCCGGAAGCCAGCTCTGTGACATCACGCCATTCTCGGGTCTGCGGGTTTTCCACCTCGATCTTGTCGATGGCTTTGTCGCAGGTGATGTTAAGCTCCACGGGGCCCACACCTTCCGAGGACAACTCACTTCCACTACCGCTGCCGGTGTCGATGACAAAGTCACCTTGATTGCCTTTGGTTGTGCCGTTCAAGAAGGCCATTTTGATGTCGCGCTCGGAACACGCTGACAGGAATAAAACAAATGCGGACAGGGAGATAAAATTCCCTAAAACTGACGAAAGTTTCTTTAGTCCCCATCTGCACATTGGCATGATGAACTTATCGGCTATATCCTAATCATGTTTAGTTTCAGTCTGAGACTTTTCGAAGTATGTTCACCCTTTAACACAGAAAGGGAACGCAGTGATGCATGCGTCTACTTCTCATTCCGATACTAATGCCAGCGCACATTGCGATCTTCTCGAATATAGAGGCTTCCAATCACAAAAGTCATCAAGGCCACCCCTATCGGATAGATCAAACCGGCAAAATGATTCCCTGTCGCAGCAACAATGGCTGTCCCAATAAAAGGCACCAAGCCGCCAAAAACTCCGTTCCCAATGTGGTATGGTAACGACATCGAAGTGTAGCGAATCTGGGTTGGGAACAGCTCTACCAGAAACGCTGCAATAGGGCCATACACCATGGTTACAAAGATCACTTGGATAAACACCAGCACTGTCAGCATCACAACATTCGGATTCACGGCGGCCGCCAAGGGCTCTGCCGGATTCCAGCCTGAATACGCCTCCATTGCCTTATAGATCGGATAATAACAAAGAGCCGCTATCAAGCAGCCCGCCATCATGATTCTTTTGCGTCCGATTCGATCGGACAAAGCTCCAAACACCACAAAAAATGGAGTCGCAAACAACAGCGCCACGGCGATGATCTGGTTGGCGACGACAAAATCCACTTTCAGAACAGTTTGCAAATAATAAAGCGCATAGAACTGCCCCGTGTACCACACCACCCCCTGGCCTGCGGTCGCACCAAACAGTGCCAGAATCACCAGACGGCGATTTTCCGGATGCAGAAAGCTGTCACGCAAAGGACTGGATGATCCCTTCCCTTCGGCTTTCATTTGTTTAAAGACCGGGGATTCCTCCATCTTTCTTCGAATCAAATAAGACACCAGGACCAAGACCACGGACAATAAAAATGGAATGCGCCATCCCCAGTTGCTGAAAGTTTCTTCGCCAAGACTTAATCGTGTCGCCAGAATCACCCCTAAGGAAACAAAAAGACCCAAGGTGGCCGTCGTTTGAATATAGCTGGTATAATATCCCCGCTTCCCGTCGGGACTGTGCTCTGCCACATAAGTCGCAGCTCCCCCATATTCACCCCCTAGCGCCAACCCCTGCAAAAGCCTCAGCAGCAACAACAAAATAGGCGCCAGGATTCCGATACTTTCATAGCCCGGAAGCAACCCGATGGCCGTTGTCGCCAACCCCATGATCAGCAACGTCACCATAAAGGCATACTTGCGCCCCACCACATCCCCGACACGTCCAAACACCAGCGCCCCAAAAGGACGAACTATAAAACCTGTGGCAAAAGTGGCCAACGTACTTAGCAGCGCCACCGTTTCATGACCCTTAGGAAAAAATTGAGAGGAGATGATTGTGGCCAGGCTTCCGAAAATATAAAAGTCGTACCATTCAATCAGAGTCCCGGCGCTGGAGGCCCCGATCACTTTCCAAATTTTGCTTTTTTCAGAATTGGCAACACCCGTTGTTTGGGCCGCAGTGGCTGTCATAAGGTCCCCTCCTGATTCAACATCATTTTGATCAGGAGGTTTATCCAACAACAAACAAATTTGAAGACGATTTCAAAGACTTAATTTGTGCCTGTCGAGTGGCATTTCTAATTAAACACCATCTCGCAGCGAATCGCACCGGCTTTCACAGTTGCCTCCGGCACCTTAAAGCCCAAGGTGTTTTTCACTTCAGTCCAACCCAATTTTACAAGATCCCGATGGGACATTTTTTCTTCAAGCACCAGTGCACGGTAAACGACCACCGGATGCTGCTTTGCCAGGTCTTTCATCATTTGACTTACAGTCAAAGTGCTTCCGGCATCCGCCAGCAGCTTGTTCACAATCACCAAGCCCCGGTTCAGACTGACAAATTCATAGGGCAGACGCAGACCCAAATCCATGGCAAAGGCGGTCCACTTTTCCATACTTAACGGCTCTTCATAGCCAATGCGAATGTTGTGCATTTTGGCTGCGATCAACTGATGGAAATAGGATTCGGTGATCGTGTTCTTGCTTTTGTCGCTTAACTTCCAAAAGGCCCGGGCCATCAGTTCTTCATTCAGAAGCTCAGTGCCAGCCCCTAACAACATCACCTGCCGTTGCATTTCCTTTGAAATCACTCCACCCATTCCATAATCCAGAATATTGACCACGATCTTGGGCTCTGTCACCTGAATCATGAAATTACCCTGATGCAGGTCCGAGTGATAGAATCCGCCTCCAAACATAACCTCTTTGGACCAGATGCGCGCCATTTCCTCGACAATCAACTTTTTCATGTCCGGTGCCATCTCTTTATAGGGGGCAATTTCTTTATCCAGTTTTTTGCCGATGACCATTTCCTGCACCATCAAGTCTGAATCCTTGGGGCCGTCATAAATTTTGGGCACATGGAAATAAAGTTCGTTCTTGTATTGAGTTGACTTCAGGAAAGCCGCTTTTTCATAGCGACCGGCCGCCAGCTTTTGGCGAAGCACGGTATCGGCCTGGTTCAGCTCGGCCACCACCGTGTCTGTGATATCCTGAACCACAGGGCTAAGCTTCGGGGCTCCTGTTTTACGGAATTCCTCATTGGCATCCAGAATCTGCGCCACCTCTTGCAGAATACGTTTGTCTTCCTCGACGCGGGCTTCGATACCGGGCTTGATAAAGCGCACCACCACATCATGGCGTTCGCCATCGATCATCAGCTTGGCTCGATGAACCTGCGCCATCGTGCCCACACCCAGAGGCTTTCTTTCAAAGTAAGTGAAAGCAAATTTGTTGTTCTTTCTTTTTAAAATGCTTTCAACCTGCTCCCAAGGGACCGGACGCACGGAATTTTCCAGACCCTTAAAGACTTCCAGCATTTCGGGTCCCAGATCCGCCTGGCGTGCCACGACCTGCAGCAATTTTTGCAACTGCGGTCCGCTGTTTTGCACCATCAATTCAAACTTCTTCATTTCAGAAAGATGCAGGTCCCCTCCCAGATAAGAGGACACAATCAACTTCTTTGAAGCCGGACTAAGACGTGCGAAGTATTCTGTGAACATGGTCTGCAGGAAGATCTTCATGGTTGCATCCTGCTGGGCTGCGAGATTGGACTGAGCGATCTTTTCACCCACATGATCCAGTTCCGCCATCTTGGTGTTGAGCATATCCTCACTGACCTGCAACAAAGTGCGGGCCATCTGCAGGCGACCTGAAGAACTGGACAGGACCCCTTTGGCTTGCTCCAGAATCTGATCAGGGGTCAGAGATTTTAAATCTCCATCCATCATTTTCAACAATTCGGCCTGTTTCCATTCCAGATAGGAATCAATTTGCTGCTGTACACGAGGGGATTTTGCCGTGAACACGGACACGGCCCGGGGACCACGGGTCTCGATGGACTCCACATCCAAAGCCAGACTGTGGGTGTTAGGCCAGGAACCTTTATAAAGACTCAGGAACTCATTGAAGTTGCGCACTTCGACGGTTTTAACGGGCAACTTATAGGTGGATTCAATGTAGGTCATGGCCCGTTTCAGAATCGCCTCTTTCGTTTCGGGCGTCTCATTCTGAGACAAAAGCGCATAACTTAAAACCAAGCGCTCTTCAAAGGACAGGTGCAGCCCCGCCTTTTCCGGCGAAGCCGCCTGAACCCAAGAGCTCACGGCAAGGATAAAAAATAGGATGAAACCAATAAATCGCGACATGATCCTCTGTCTTGCAGGGATCGCGCCCGGGATTTCAGGCCTTAATGTGGAATTGAGTGCTTAAGAACTAATCATGAGGCAAGAACTGTCAGTTCTGAGTTCTACTCCAGAACCTCGACCGCGTCACCTTTCCGAACAACCCCGGTATTTTCCGGGATCCACAAAGTCCCAAAGAAAACATCCTTGCCATCACGGCGATAGCCCGAAAGGGTTTTCAGCGGCTCGACCCCGGTTCGATCCCCGGTCGACTGATCAATGGTTGTGATCGTGCAGCGGCTGCAGCGCTTGGGTTGAGAAAACACCACTTCACCCACACGGATCTTCTTCCACTGTTCTTCCTCGAAAGGCACTTCTCCAGAATAGATAAGATTGCCACGGAAACGATCCACACCCACTGGCTCTGCCAAACGGGAATTCAGGTCTTCAAGGCTTTTCAGATTGATCAAATGAACCGGTCGCGCGTCGGCAAAACGCACTTCAGGTTTCCAGTCCATAGAATGGGAAAGCACACGACGCTGTGAAAATGGAGCATAGCGGACCAGACGCAGGTTCGCTCCCAAATACTGGGACAGCGCCTGAGAATACAGATCTGGTTCTAATGCCGCATCAACCGTATCGTTCCAGATCTGCACCTTCACCTGACGCTGAAACGAGTTCTTGGTGGAAATCTTAAAGAACATTTTCTGAAAACCGACCGTCAAAGCCGCATCATCGTAAAACACCTCCACCGTCGCAAGCTTCGGCAGTGTTCTTTGTGTTACAAATTTACCGGCTTCATCCACCAGCATCCACTGGCGATCCCCGAGCGGCCCTTCATGAGTGATAGTCATCTGATTGAGCTTCTGAGCACGGGCGGACTTGATGGGATAGATGCAAAGTTCTTCGATTTTCATGGGAACTATGCTTTCTTTTTCGCAAATGAAAGGCAAGCCCTAAGAAAACACGCCGCGCTCCAAAAAGAAAAAGGGCCCCAAACTGGGACCCTTTCACAGAAATCTAATACCTAGATATTCAATTTCTTTTTTCTAACGTTTACCAACCCAAAACGTAACCGAAGATCAGAGGCGCACAGATAGTCGCATCGGATTCAACGATATAGCTTGGAGTCGTCGGAGCCAATTTACCCCAAGTGATTTTCTCATTTGGAATCGCCCCAGAGTAGGAACCGTAAGAAGTTGTGGAATCAGAGATCTGACAGAAGTAGCTCCACAAAGGAACATCTTCATGGCCCAAATCCTGCTCAAGCATTGGCACAACGCAGATCGGGAAGTCACCAGCAATACCACCGCCGATTTGGAAGAAGCCCACTGGAGCTTTTTTGGAAGCCCCCATGTACCATTCTGCCCAAGTCTTCATGTACTCGATACCACCCTTAACGGTTGTGGATTTCTTGATATCACCCTTGATGCAGTGACCAGCAAAGATGTTACCCAAAGTGGAATCTTCCCAACCTGGAACAACCATTGGAAGATTCTTTTCAGCAGCAGCCAACAGCCAGGAATTTTTAGGATCAATCTGGTAGTACTGGTTCAATTTGCCAGAAAGAAGGATTTTGTACATGAACTCGTGCGGGAAGTAAGATTCACCTTTGGAATCCGCATCCTGCCAGTACTCAAGAACCACGTTCTCGATACGACGGATAGCTTCTTCTTCTGGGATGCACGTGTCCGTGACACGATTCAAATGCTTCTCAAGAAGTTTTTGTTCATCTTGAGGAGTCAAATCACGATAGTTGGGGATGCGCACATAGTGATCATGAGCAACCAGGTTGAATACGTCTTCTTCAAGGTTTGCCCCTGTGCAGGAGATCGCGTGAACTTTACCTTGACGGATCATTTCAGCCAAAGAAAGACCCAGTTCTGCCGTGGACATAGCACCTGCCAATGTCACAAGCATCTGGCCACCGTTTTCCATGTGAAGTTTGTAGCCTTTAGCCGCATCTTTCAAAGCAGCCGCATTGAAATGACGGTAGTGATGATCGATAAACTGAGTAATTGGACCCATGATTTCTCCTTGTTATTAATAAAAGCTGAAAAGCTTCAAGGAGGACATCGGTCCCCGATTAAAGATTTCTAGCTTTCATCAAGAGCCAAGGAAACTACCAGAAAAGATCGAAAACTCAAGCACAGATTGCTTTTTGCAAAAGAACCAAGCTGTGCCCGAAAGTCCTGTACTTCCAATATTTTATAACCCGCGTCTGGCCAGCAGAGCTTTGGCGAAAAAACCCTGATCACGGCGAATATCAGTGAACCCCTGAGCTGCCAACAAGCCCTCCATGGGATTCATGGTGTAGTTCTTGTAAAAAGGCTCGTGAAAGTCCACGGGGAATTGTTCCAGTGCCCATTCCAAATCCTTGGTGTCCTCTTTCTGCAACGAGTCCACCAGCCCGTAACAACCGCCCGGCTTTAACACCCGGAACCCTTCGCCGATCACCTGACGACGAATTTCATGCGGCAGTTCATGAAACAAAAAACAGGAATAGACAAAATCAAACTTCGCATCCTGGAACGGTAAATCTTCCGCCGCCCCTTGCACAAAATCCAGGCGGTCAAACTCATGCAAATTGTCCTGGGCCTTTTTTAAGTAGGGATAACTCAGATCCAAAACCGTGATTTTAGCCTTGGGATAGGCCAGCTTCATAAATCGGGTCAGTCGTCCGGTGCCCGCTCCGACCTCCAGGAAGTGCAGACCGGATCCATCACCTGGCAGAGCTTCTTTTACCAAAGGAATGATCAGGCGGCGCATAGCATCGGCCGCACCGGAAAAAAGTATTTCCACCTGATGCTCATAAAGCTCCGCCGACTGACGTGTCAGATATCCACCCGTTTGAAAATGGAAATTGCGCTGATAGTATTCCGGCAGGTCTTTCAGGAAATTTTCAGCCTCTTCGCTGAAATCCCGCGCATCCTTCTCCGAACGACGTTTGGAGATCGCATAACCGTCATAGATAATGCGCGGATATCGCAGGAAATGCTGGGCCACTTTTTCAGGCTTTAGCACTTCAACGGGATAACACCCCTTTGCAATATTCTCGCTGTCTCTTTTTAGCAGTTTAAAAAGTTCTGCATAGGCCGCCCTCATCTTCTGAGGCTCCAATGCATGATGGGATTTGCGGCGTCCCGTGGTGACAAACTCAAAAAAGGGCAAGGACAACTGCTGAACAGCAAAGCCTGCGGACCTCGCCAGGGAATAACCCAACGTGACTTTATCCTGATACGGAATCTTGATCTTCACAGACCACCTCCACATCTAAACGTCTCAGACTGTGAGGTTGCCGTCAAATAGGGAATGCTTCCGCTTCAGGCCGCAGCTTTGACTCCTGACGCCAGACCAAAGATAGCATCCACGTTGCCCCCCACAGAACCAATGGCTGCATGAATCACCTGAGAGTTGGCTTGTAACAAACCCGACTCTTTCTTGATGGTGGATGTGGCCGAGCGGAGCAACTGAATAAAACGGTCCATCTGCTGAAGATAGTGCATAAAGGCCTGTTTCACCTCGTCCACGCGGGCCGATTCAACAGCTCCGATCTGACGAATCACCTCTAGCCCCGTGATAAACTTTGTCACCTCACCCATCGCCAATTCAAAATCAGACAGATACTTGGACAAAGAAGCCACTTCCCTGCGCAGGTTTGCCGAATAGTCTCGGAACAGACCTGAGAAGTCCTTCTGATTGGCTGTCATTTCGGCAAAAGCATCTTCTGATTGATGCAGTTTGGTCAGGGATTCTTTAACAAAGAAGTCCACCATGAGCATTTGCACATTCAACGCCGAAGCCTGCAAAGAGCATTTTTGAATGACCGCAGCCAGATTCCCGACAAAAGTGTTCAGTCCGCTCAGGTTGTTTTCAATTTGACCGGACAGTGTTGAGAACTCTTTAGAGACAACCCCCAGACTGGAGGCCACATTGCCAAACTTGGCGGCGGCAATAGTCATATTCACGGAAATAAATTTCAAATTCTGAAACTCTCGATCCAAGGAATCAATGGTGGCAAGTAGAACATCATTGGAACTCTGAAAACCACCGACCTTGGCAAAAAACATCGTTCAACCGGGTCAGCGTCGAATTGGTCACATCCTACAACACCACAACTTTTTTCTAAATGCCTACAAATACAATTATAGAAACCCCGTAGCTGCCGGCATCAGTAGTAAAGTTGAGGACTACAAATTTAGCACTCTCTCTGGTAAATTAAAGACCAGTCCTCTGCTTGTGCCTGTGGTTGAAGATATAAACCTCCTGACCTCTGAAACAAAAACACTAGAGTGGCTGAATACTCCCCCAACTCCTGAAAAGCTTGAGGCAGTAAGGTGGGGTTTGCGCCATCAATTCTTTAAAGCAAAGAAGGAGCGAAACACCAATAAGCCCATGATTTTAGATGGCGACACTCTGTGATAAGAATTAGGGCCTGGCACCCATTAGGATGCTATGCCATAAACAACTTTGTTAAGGTCTTTTAGGGCTTCATCTAAACTCTGGGCTTGATCACTAAGCTGCTGAGCCGAAGCAGAAAGCTCCTCAGCAACAGCAGCATTTTGCTGAGAACTAGAGTCAATCTCAGACATTGCCTTGCTAGCCTCACCAAACCCAACAGTTTGTTCATGTGATGCGCTAGCAATTTCTCCACTCAGTTGAGACATTTTATCTATCGCATGGATAAGATCCTTTATAACTTCCTCTGATCGCTTTGCCACTTGAGAACCATTGTTGATTTTAGCCACACTGTCCTCAATGAGATCATTAATTTCTTTAGCTGCGCTTGCAGATCTCTGAGCTAATGAACGAACGGCTTCAGCAACAACAGCAAAGCCCTTACCCTGTTCACCCGCTCTTGCTGCTTCTACAGCTGCATTTAGTGCCAAAAGGTTTGTTTGAAATGCAATGTCGTCAATCACAGTGATAATCTCAGCAATCTTCTTTGAAGAAGTATCAATTTCATGAATTGACTTTAACAGACTCTCTAGCTGCTTTTCTCCAAGCGCTGCTTTTTCATTTGAATCTTTCGAAATTGTCGCAGCTACTTGTGAACTCTCGGCATTTTTTTGAGTCATGCTCGACAACTCCTCCATAGATGCCACTGTGGTTTCGATTGATGATGCCGTTTGTACAGAGCTTGCCGAAATCGTCTGGCTGGCCTTAGAGAGCTGGTCGACGTAGAGCAAAATCTGCTCCGAACTTTTTGTAATTGCTTCGATGGCACTAACAATTGCATTCTTAACAACACGAGTGGTAAAAAACGCTATTGTTGACCCCAAGAGAAGCATAAAGGCCGAACCTAAAATCAAAGTCCATAGCACCTTGGCGGCAATTTTTTCGCTGTTTTCACCATATGCTTTCAGTTCATCGTTTAAGGCCACTCTGATGACGGATAAATTCTTTTGAACTTCTGCCAAATGAGCTTTGCTTTCTGATTCAAATAAAAGAACTGCTTCTGGTTGTTTGCCTTGCTTAAGAAGCTCATAGATCTTATGAGAAGTCTCATGTAACCTCTGATGAGGAGCTTCAATAGCTGCTATTTTGTCTTTGAAATGAGGGAAATATTTTTCAACATCTTGTCTCGCTTGTCCATGATACCAGGATCCAAAGGCACATTTCGTATGGTCTTTCTGCACCGTTAACTCAACTCCCGAACGTACTTCTTTGTCGAGCTTATTACCCCAGTTTAGATGATCTATCTCGCGCAATAAAAACTCTTGAGAAATATTATTAATTCTGACAAGTTGCAAAAGTATATTGACGCCTCCTAGGCTCACAACAATCAAGCCAGAGCTTAGAAACATCAAAACACCAAAAGCTATTGCAATTTTCTTTGAAATAGATAAGTTTTTCATAGGCTACATTTCGGAAAAAAAATTTTTTTGTTAAGATAAAAGTAGGAATCTATACCATTGGCGAGTCGCCTAATCTTACTCCAAATTAAACAATACGATAGAATCTAATATACCATTTGGTTGTGATTGCTATCTCTTCGACAGTACCATTGAGTAACACACTTCGCCTCGCTCTAAATACTTGCGCTCAAAATGAGTTCGACCATTATCGTGAATTAAACCAATCACGCAATGTAATCCCCAATGAGTTTCTGCGTTCTTTTGAACCTCATCTGCATAAGACCTGATATTGGTTGCCATCTCAATCTGACCACCAGGCTTTATACGATCAATTAAATGTGAAAAAAATGGAGCATTAATACTGGACTTCCTGAAAAACAAAAAGGAAAGTTTTCTTTTCTTGCTGGCGGACGAGGATTTGTTGTTAAAACATTTTCAGGTCTGGAAGGAGCAGGGACTCTGGGATCAGGTTTCACAAAAAAGAATCCTGACTTTACAGCTCGATCAACTTTCAAAAACCAGTGATGAAGGAGCTGGAGTCTAAGAAAAACAAAGCGCCCTTTTCCTGATTCTTCCCTGGCCGCTAGGGCCCGAAGGGCCCTTCTTAATGAAGGATTTCCTGGCAAACCTTATGTTGCGTAGCCTTCGCGCTCACCGCTGGCTCTAGCTAGAAGATGCTTGGCTGCATTTTACGAACTGACGCCGATATTCCTGAAGAATTGAGAAAAGCAATCCGCGCTCATTATGGAGTCGATGATAAGGAAAAGAAAAAGTCTTCTAAGAAGGCCGATTCACTTCCTACCGTCGCCTGATTATTGCGGGAATGAAGCCAAAGGTAAAAACAAGGTCATGGGTTCATCGGCTAGTTCGATGAACCCATACTTCTTATAGAAGGCTTTTGCAGCCCCATCCTTTACATCGACCAGAAGCGCGTAAACGCCAACATCAGCCGAGGCAGATTGAACCCGCTTCATTGCATCGACTAAAAGGAGTTTCCCTAAGCCTTGGCCCTTGGTTGAATTATCAACCGCCAGTCGGCCCATTCGAGCGACTGGCACGGGATGCTTAGGGAGCTTCTTCTGCAATGCTTCGGGGAGCGAAGATAAATCCACTTCGCCCATGCTGAGACTGTAGAAGCCAAGAACACGCTTGGCTTTGTCGCCTGATTGAATGGCTACGAAGGTTTTATTGAAATTCGCCGCTTGATTCTGACGAGCTTTCGCCTTGAGAAAATCATTTAGCTCAGGCGAACCACAGTCAAACGGCGCACGATCAAATGACTTGTCTAGGGTGCGAAATTCAAAGTTGCTCACAAAGCCAAATTACTTTCTGGATTGCTTTGAATAGTCCTTGAAAGCCTTTTTCAATGCTTCGTTCGGAGCCGGAGGATTTGTCAAAGCGGCAAAAAACAAATGAGCATCACGTTCCGTGAGACTTGTGCGTTCCACTTCCGACAGCTCTTTACGAGCAGCGCGAAGAGAGTTTTGCAGCATGAAAGAACTCACTGTAAGCCCTAAATGATCGGCGGCTTTCTCAATGAGATCTTTGTCCTGCGGAGCTGTGCGGATCATGACAGTGCTTTCCTTCTTCAGGGAAACCTGCGGCTTTCTTTTTCTTGCGACTGACATAGTAAACCTCTTTCACCGTGCTTAAACGGCTATAGATACACCATATCATAGCGTATTGCATTTGTCTATACGTACTAAATCTAGTGATTCCAATAAGTTGAGAGTTTTATCGGGACTTTTACAAAGATTTGCCCTTGATGGGCGGTCTGTAAAGGAGTAATATGAACTCCAAGAATGTCGAGTTCGAGCTAAAGCGCGAACTGGCTAAACTCAAAGAAGAGGCTGTGCCTTTTCGCTGGTCTGAGTGGCTTTCCGAATGCTTGAAGAGGATGAAGCTCGTTCACCGCCCTTCAACCGTCATCAACTACACTGCACAGATGGGCAAATGGATTGATCCTCATTGGAACAATCTCGATTTGCACAAGATCACGAAGCAGAAAGTTTACGACACCATTTTTACGGACGTAGATTCAAAAGTCAGTCCGTGGACACGCAAGACAATTCTGAAAATGGTTCGTCGAATTTTCGAGATGGCCGTTGAAGACGGCATCATAGACCGGAACCCTTGTGCGGGTATCCGAGTCAATGTGCCGGAGGTAGACCAGAAGGTTTTAACCAAAACAGAAGTTGAAATCTTCCTGCAAGAAGCGAAACAAACGAATCATCGTTTTTATCCCGTCTGGGCTATGGCCCTTATGACGGGAATGAGATCGGGAGAGTTGTTCGCTCTTAAATGGACAGACATAGATTTCGAGGGAAGGACTATTTCTGTTTCTAGGCAGTGGACGAACAAAAATGGGTTTGGCCCCACCAAGACGCAAAGGAGCCGCGTGGTTCCGATTTCCAATGCGCTTTTGAAGTTCCTAAAGGAACTCAAAATCAAGTCTGGAAATCACAGCGAGTTTGTCTTGCCGCAAATGCCCGAATGAGAGAACGGCGAACAGGCACGGATCACGCGAGAATTTTGCGCCGCAATAGGGATCACGCCCGTCAAGTTTCACGACCTCAGAGCAACCTTTATCACCAACCTATTAGCGCGTGGCGAGTCTCTGGCTAGAGTTATGGCAATCGTAGGCCATAGCCAGATTAAGACCACCAACGGCTATCTTAGGAAGGCTGGTGTGGATGTTCAGGGGGCTACCGAGAAACTTGGCTATGATCTTCCAGATGAGGTTGTAGGAGCCAAAGTCCTGTCTCTTAGATAGAGGCAGGACGGCTTCTGTGAACTCAAAAAACCTTGCTACTTCATGCTACTCGCGGTATTCGATTCCCTGTAATAACACGGGGTTAGGTCGGGAAAAATCACCCCGACCAATTTTCTTTTTTAGAAAATTGGTCAAGACCTAAAAATCCCCCGGAAGTTAAAATCTCGGGTTCTTGCAGATTCGAAAAAGGCTTCCCGGGTCCGAAAATAGCCAAAGAATTCACTGGTCTTTGCCTAAATAGCCAGACACCAATCTCTCGAATAAGTTTTGGGAGCTTCTAACCTTCACCTTCAAGATAGGCCTTAAGATCGGCAACTTTTCCACTCACATTGTTATTCTGCACTTTGATGTTCTCACCCGTGGCAGCAATCTGCTCGGCTGCGGCTGCATTTGCTTGGGAGGCCTGATCCAGCTGACTCATAGCTTTGTTAATTTGCTCAACGCCCGCCCATTGTTCACGACTTCCGGCTGCAATTTCATCATTAATCTCGGATACCTTTCGGATGGAGCTCACGATGTTGGTGAGCACTTCACCCGAGTGGTCTGCCGCCTTAGAACTGCGTTCGATCTGTTCAACACTCAGATTAATTAGATTAGAAATTTCCTGGGCGGACTGAGCGCTTCGCTGCGCAAGACTGCGCACGGCCTCTGCGACGACAGCAAATCCTTTACCCTGTTCACCGGCTCGGGCGGCCTCGACCGAGGCATTCAAGGCAAGTAAGTTCGTCTGAATAGCAATATCATCAATAACACTGGTAATCTCTCGAATCTTCTTGGATGAGGTTCCCATCTCTTTAATTTCCAAAAAAAGACCCTTCATCTCCTGCTCGCCCTGTTGGGCGGCCGTGGATGCATTCTTTGACAAATCCGCACCGACCTTTGCGTTCTCGGCATTATGTCTAATCATGGCACTGATTTCTTCAAGTGAGGCCACAGTCTCCTCAAGAGACGCAGCTGAGTTTGTCGAAGCCTCTGACAGCTCAGCACTGGCCGAAGCCAACTGATCTATTGCTGAGTGCACCTCTCGAGTCGACTCTTCAAGAGAGCTGCCGATACTGGTCAGCTTTTTTGAGATTTTACTTCCCAGTAGCCAAGAACAACCAATCATGAGGATAAGAGAACCAATATTAAGAACTAGCATAAACCATCGCAGCCCTGCTGTCGCCTCCTGGACCTCCTCCTCATTTAGGCTAGCGGCAACGATCCAGTCCATCTCTGGGTAGTGATGAAAAGTCGCCATTTTGTTCTGAGCTTCTTTAGTCTCACTATTCAACCAACGGTACCGAATGGTCCCATTCTTTTTGGACACAATCTCTTGAAAAATTTTGACACCATCCAAATCTGTCGAATCGATGAGATTCTTTCCCTCGAGATTTGGATGCATAACCATCGTAGCTTTTGAGTCGAGAATAAAGAAATAGCCTGTCTTAAGCAATTTTTTGCTTTTTAGAAAGGTCATAATTTTTGAAGAAAAGGTCTCTGGCTGCCCCATAAAGAAAGCCCCTACAACTTTACCATTCTTAGTGAGGGGTTCGTAGGTCGTGATGTACCACTGACCCGCAACAATCGCACGTCCACTGAATCTCTCGCCTTTTCTGATAGCCTCAAGAACTGGTGATTCATTTGGTATATAGATTCCGGAAGTATAAGTACCATCCGGTCTTTGAACACTGGTGGCAACTCTTAAAAGTCCCTGTGGTATTAAGGCCATAAAACTCACTGCTTGACCGGACTGCTCTGAAAGTTGCTTCGCAAAGTGCTGGGACTCATGCAACGCTTGCCCTTGATAGCGAAAAACAGGAAGAGTTGCCTCGGTCTTTTCATGAGTGACCTGATTTTCGATAATACCCCTGTATGTCTCTTCAGGGAAGAGCAGCTCCTGCTTTACCCTAAGACTCCAATAGGTCATCAGTTTTGCTTGCCTCTCAAGACTTTCGTCAAGAGCAACGCGAATCGTTGATTCAACACTCTCCATTTGGGCATTGAGGTTGGCCATCGTCAGTTCATCAAGCATCTTTGAGGAAAACCGGAAGCTCATCGTCGCTCCGAGCCCCGTAATTAATAGTGAAATTGTCGAGAAGATCAAGATTAGCTGCGTTTTGAGTCCAAGACGTTTTTTCATACCTTAAATATCGGTCTAAAAAATATTTCCTTTAAACGGCAAGTAAGAAATTTTAACAACTGGCCTCGCTAGCATTTAAAAAATAACTCTCCATCACCCGTTTGTAGGAGGCCCACCGGACCTACTTCGGAAGCGAAATAAAATTGTCAAAACACACAAATGTACGAGAAAGTATCCCTGCTTTCTATCATGTCGCCTCACATTCGATCCGAAAAGATCTTTGGAGGCCTCATGAAAACTCTGAACGTCTTGATGTGTTTGATTCCCGCCCTCTTCACCACTGGGTGCGTTTTGCAAGCCCAACTAAAGCCGGCCGAGGCCAATGCCTCAGAAGGTGACACAAACCTTGGATCTTCGCAAAGCAGCTTCACGGCGATTTTTAAAGCCAACAATACCCATCTGGTGGTTCTTTATGATGAGAACACCACCGCTGCGACCGTTAGCGGTGTCTGTAAACCTGGAGACGTGATTGTTATGGATGGTTATGCAGTTGGATTGACGGCCTCAAACACCATCTTTTGCCCTGAAAGCGGAACCTGGAGCACCAGTTTTGACCTGAACGTAAATCCGAAATCCAGCTCTTATGGAACAAATTCTTTGATTGCCAGCACTCGCGGAAGCAGCACTTCCACAGCACTCATTCACCTGACATATTCACCAACAACATTCCCAACGGCCGACAGCTGGGCCGATTTTTACACGGATGGCACCAAACAGTTCGTGGTACTTGATTCTTCCGGGGATGGACCGGCAGAGTCTTACCCCCTGCCCGGCACCCAAAACGGCGTCTTGTAGATCAATTAAGTTGTCGCACCTAACTGTGAGAAGCGCCGGCAGCTGAAGCAGCTGCCGCTTTTCTTTTGGCTTTACCTTCTTTATACCAGTGCCAGAAGGTCGCTCCGACAAAAACGAAGCTGAAAAGAATAATTAATGCAATCAAAGTAAACCAAGCAAAGACGATCATTTCTTCTCCGTCTCGCCCCATACCTGAGCATGGATTTCCTGGACGATGTGGGATGCCAGGTGCAGACCGAACGCGCCGGTGACAAAGCTTGCTGTCCCCCAGATCACATTACGGCTGTCACAGTTGTGCAGATCGTTTTGACCTTTCGGGCACACGCATTTGAACCCCTGACCATTGTCGTATTTCAATTCGACGGGCTGAATTGGAGTTTCATCTGAGAAGAAGCAAGGAATGCCAAAATTCTTTTCCGGGAAATCATATTTCTGACGAAGGATCTTGCGCACTTGGGACGCCATCGGGTCCCCGTGTGTTGCAGACAAGTCTGCTTTTTTAATGCGCAATGGATCCATTTTCGCCGCTGTTCCGCCTGTAGTGACAACTTTGATACCACGCGCACGGCAAGTCGCCAGCAAGTGAGTTTTGGCCGTGATATTGTCGATCGCATCCACGATGTAGTCCGGCTTATGGGACAACATCATTTCAGAATTGGCTTCGTTGTAGAATTCCGGAATCACGTTCACAGTGTTTTGCGGATTGATCTTGCGCAGACGCTCGCCCATGACTTCGGCTTTTTTCTTACCGACCAAACCTTGCAAAGCGTGCATTTGGCGGTTGGCGTTGGTGATGCAGATTTCATCAAAATCCACGACAGTCAGTTTGCCCACGCCAGAACGAGCCAAAGATTCCGCGGCCCAGGAACCCACGCCGCCCAAACCAATCACCATCACGTGAGTGTTGAAAAGACGCTTCATCACCTCATCACCAACCAAGCGACCCATGCGGTCGAAGCGGCGGTGAAGCACGTATTCAGTCTCTGGAGGTTGAGGCAGGTTGTTAGTTTGTGTCGTTTCCATATTTCGCCCTCACTCTATTGGCGGTGCAAATCTTCGAAAGTTTGCAGTAGTGATATCTAATATTTCCATAGGATCAAGGGATTTTAACTCCCCTATAGTTCTTGCCACCTCCCAGATGCTTTCTGGAGGGTTTAAGCCACCTTTATAGGCAGGTGGTGCCTGATCCGGGCTGTCGCTTTCAATTAAAAGCTGCTCCAGCGGCATTTCACGCACCGCCTGATGCAGTTTTTGATTGTCCGGGCGGCACACCGGGCCCCCAATCGACAGAAACAGGCCGCGTTTGAGGAACTCCTGGGCCTTGCCCCAACTGCCGCTGAAAGAATGCACCATGCCTTTTTGTTTTGGAAGCCCCCAGACGTCCATAATTCGCAGGCTTTCCTCGTGAGCCTGCACCAGGTGCAGCACCAGAGGCTTGCCACTCATGTGACCCAATTCCAACTGCTGCTCAAATACGCTGATCTGACGCTCCCGAGAGTCCTTCATAATATGAGGCCGGAAATCCAGCCCCAGCTCCCCCAAACCCTGAGCCTGCGGCAAAAGCCCCGCCAAAGCATCCAGGGCGGCTTCGCATTCGTCCTCGTCATGATCCACCACCCAGTACGGATGCAGACCAAAACAAAGGCCGATGTGACTTGGATACTTCTTTTTCAACTCGATCTGCCGGGCCCAGTCCTCGGGGCCCACGCCCCCTTGCATAAAGAAGGCAATCCCGCGCGCGCGAGCACTTTCGATCACTTCATCAACCTGACCGTCCCAGCGTGAGTCAGCCAGGTGTCCGTGGGCATCCACCCAATATCCAAATCCAACCATAGGTCCAGGTTATATCGTGAAATCCCAGACTCGAACAAGGGCGAAGTTCCGCCGATACATGAACGGTATAGGAGTATGTATGAAGCATAAATTACGCCTGGGTTTTGACGTGACTATGGAAAAAGGTGCGACATGGAAGCCCCTGAAAGTTCAATTCTGGAATCAGGAATCCACTTACGAGAAATTTAAAGCCTCTGAGCCGTTTAAATACATGTCTGACGCTCTGGTGGGTTTGTCTCTTGTCAAATTGAACCACTACATCAAAAGCCCGGTGGCCACTCCTCACTTGGACTACAACTTCGCCACGGACGCCTGGAAGGCCTTGGACCCTCACACGGAACTATATGACAGATCGTCTCCACGAGTTCGCGCTTTGCAATCTCACATCGCGGTTGTGAATCCCGTGATCTGTGCCGAATTTGAAAGCCACTTCAATGAGCACTTTGAAACTGCCTTGAAACCCTGGGGTGTTGATTTGACGGCCTTGTGGCCGTTGCTGGACAGTTTCTCGTGGTTTGAAACCAAGATGGGTCAGCCGCTGATGTACAACTTCGGCTTGAACTTCTCAAAACCCTTCGTCGACAAACTTCAATATCTGTATTCCTTCCTGTACAACCTGCGCAGCCTGGTGGCGGTGGATCACAACGCCCATGTGGAAGATCCTTCTCATGAAGGTGTGAAAGTTGATGCCATCACCGACTATCTGCCACGTGCGGAATATGTCGTGAACGATGCCCTGCTGTACTGGAACTTCAAAAAATTCTCACAGCCTTTCAGCGGCCCAAAAACTCCGGACAGCCGCGTTGAGAACTTATTTGTGAATCCGATGGAAAAAGCCTTCCAGAAGTATTCCCATAACGCTTGCCATTTGGTGAACAATCTTCCCAAAAACTTCATCAGTTCCCTGAACCCGATGGAACTGGAAGAGGCCTTCTATCTGGTGCAAATGGATTGGCTGCTGGGCTCCCCGGCAGGCCTGCTGTTCAAAATCCGTGAAGAGATTTTTGCCCTGCAAAGTGGCTATGAAAAGATCTTCTGGAAAGATGTGGAGCCTCAGTTCCACTCTAAACCTGTCAGTCTGCACCTGTGCTGTGAAATCACACCAGAAGCCATTTACGAAGAAACAGCCGCCTAAGACAAACAAATTCCCACAAAACAAAAAAGCCCAGCTTCGAGCTGGGCTTTTGCTTTTCTAGTACGCTGTCACATTCATTTATGCAAGGCGCGGCCGACGAAGCGCACTCCCAGTGCGTCGAGCAGGTCGTAACGCAGTAGAAATAAATGCTACAGTGTACTAGCGGCTGGCGGCTTTGGCGATCCATCGTTCGCGGATTTTTTTGATCACGAAATAGATCACCAACAGCGCGATGATTCCAAAAACCACCAGCTTGAATTGTCGAAGATATTTCAAGATAGGCTCACCATAGTGGGCCAGCAAGTAGATCTGAGTCGGCACACTGATCAACGCCGCAATACCGTCGATCACCAGGAACTTCCAAACGGGGTATCGCAACATCCCGCAAGCCAAATGACCTGGGAAACGAAGGCCCGGGGTAAAACGGAAAATACCACAGGCATAGGCACCGTATTTGTGAGTCCATTCTTCCACACGCTTCATCATGTGTTCAGGGAAGAACTTATGAACGCGCGGATGATACAGCAGCTTTCGCCCGAAAATCCGTCCTATAAAGTAAATTAAAGTGTCACTGGCGACCACGGCCGTGAAAGCAATGATGGCAGCGGTGTGAACGTTAACAACCGGAGCCCCCTCGTAAGGCGGCGGGAAATGCGCGGGATGCGCCCCCATGAAGGCCAGGATACCGACACTGATCAGCGTCACTTCTTCAGGCAGCGGGAAACCAACGGCAGATAATGCCATCATCGCAATCAGTCCGGCGTAAACCATGCCCGGCTGATAGGCGAACTGAGACATCCATTGAAATATTGGCTCGTTAGCAAACTCCAAACTGCATTCTCCTGAGGTCCTTACTATGAATTAAACAGTCCCACTTGAACACCATTACCACACCGTGCTATGTGTCTTTCTCACAAGAAGATTTAAGTATGCAGAGTGCCAGAGGTTTTGAATACGGAGTCAGACATATTTTAAGCCCTCAGTCTGGTGGGCTTTGTGATGTATTATTAAGCAATCTGGAACTTGATCGTGAACAAATCCAATTTCTGCTTCAACTAGGCGCCATCTATCATAATCATCAGCGAGTTACGGAGAATTCCTCGGTTTCATCTGGCGACTATATTAGAGTCCATACGAAACCCCGCCGCTTCCCCGCCAACGACGGTCAGTGGCTGTCGCGTCTCGTTTTTCAGAACGAACACTTTCTTGTGGTGAATAAAACCTCAGGCCTTCCGGTTCACGCCAGCGTTGATAACCTGCACGAAAATCTGCAGTCGTACTTGCAACAGACTTTACAACAAAACATCTACGTCACTCACCGCCTGGATGTGCCAACCCGGGGGCTGATCGTCTATGCAAAGACGGCAGAGTTCCAAACCGAGTTCAATAAGCTGCTGATCCAACGTGAAATGCGTAAGGTCTATCGCGCCCGCGTTCAAGGGCAAGACCTGGCCACCGGACTGCTTCGACACTTTATGGAGCCTTCGCCGCGTGCACCGAAGGTGGTCAGCAAAGAAGCTCAGCCGAAATGGCAGGAATGTCTTCTTGAGATTCTTGAGTTTTCAAAACTTGAAAACAACCAAGGCCTGGCAAAAATTAAGTTACACACCGGGCGCACCCATCAGATTCGCGCGCAACTGGGTGCTGAAGGTCATCCCATTGTCGGTGATTTTGCCTATGGTGCCGAAAAACTGTGGGAAGAAGAGCGGATCGAGCTTGAGGCCTGCGAGCTGGCGTTTACCAACCCGCTCACAGGGGAATCTCACGAATTTAAAATCTAAATTAGAACAAGAAAGCGTTGGTCATCAGGAAGTACTGAGTGTTCTCGGGCTGACCGAAGGCGATATCTTTACCACGATAAGAATTCAGGATCGTCGTGTTTGTCGCACCCACCAGGAAGTTCAAACCACGCATTGGCGGACGGATCGCAAAGGCCACCTGATAGAAAGCCTTAGTCACATGACGAGCTTCCAATTGCTCAACTGCGGAAGAATGGTACCAGTCTTCTTCCAAACCGATACGTGGTTTGAAAGAGAAGTATTTGTTAATATCTGCGGCCACTTCCAGATACTGTTCCAAGGAGGCCTGTTTGTTGGTCTGACGAGGGTCCGTCACATAGTTGCCGTCCGGGAACTGAGGGATGTCGTTGTTGAAGCTGGCAGTACGACTCTGCCAGAAGAAATCCGGTTTGATACCGTAAGAGATGTAAGAGAAGCGTCCGATGGAATAATCAAAAAACATTTCCAAGCGAAGCTTGGCGATCATACCGGAGTTTTCCGCGTACTTGCTGGTTGGAAGATACAATTTCGCATTTCCTGCCAGGTCCACATCACCGATATAACCCAGGTCATAGTTGGCGTAAGCTATATGAATATCAGAAAGCTCCGCATCTTGTTTCACCTGATCACCGTAGGCATTCTGACCGGCGGTATTGAACAAGAAAGGAACACGCACAGAAAGCTTTTGGTCAGCGTTAATTTTATAGTTGGCACTGATATAAGTGTAGGATTCTTGAGAGCGACCATCGGTCTGTGTTTTACCCGGCTTCATGTTGGCTTGGGAAACAACCGAGAACAAAGTGAAGTTCCAGTTTCTGCGAAGAGAGTCACCAACCGACATCACCATGCTTTCTTCACGCTCTTGAGCAAAAGCGACGGATCCAAAACAAGAGAAAACAAGGGATAGGGCCAGGGCCTTTTTCAGCATGAAAGCTCCTCAGTGACAAAATTCGGGTGAAATATGCCATATCGCACCATGTTACACAAGTGGCAAAATTTAGACGGCGTGAGTCTCAACGAATTCCTAAAACTCTTTCAACTTGAGTCCACCTCCCCCTTCCCTTACAACTGAGGCATGAAAAATTTACTGCTGCTTAAGAACCTGACCCTTGCCCTTATTTTGTCCCTGCTTGTCGGCTGTGCCGTCACCTTCAAGAAGGCCCAGTTTAGCCTTCCTCCGAAGGCCGCTGATGAGATCGCTGTGATGTCGTTTAACGTGGAAAACTTGTTCGACACGACTCATGATGCTGATCGCAATGACTATACGTACATGCCATTGTCAGCCAAACAAGACCCGGTCATTCGCCAGGCCTGCAAAG
This sequence comes from Bdellovibrio sp. HAGR004, assembly GCF_055397015.1. Lineage (NCBI taxonomy): Bacteria > Pseudomonadati > Bdellovibrionota > Bdellovibrionia > Bdellovibrionales > Pseudobdellovibrionaceae > Bdellovibrio > Bdellovibrio sp. HAGR004. Next base: position 2,299,949 of record NZ_AP029176.1, read on the forward strand.
ACAACAACGACAGTGGCTATCGCCTGTCAGAGTGTCTTTCCACGGACTGGAGCGAGACTCAGCTTGATAAAAAGCTGCAGAATCTTTCCAAAGTTGTCCTGGGCGTGGATGGTAACGGCCCGGATGTTTTAATGTTGATCGAGGTTGAGAATGAAAACGTTCTGAACATCTGGAACAAAAAATATCTGCAAAAAGCCAACTACAACACCGTGGTTCTGATCGAAGGCCCGGATAAACGTGGTATCGATGTGGGCTTGATGTCCCGTCTGCCAGTAGTGGGTAAACCGGTTCTGCACAAGATCCCTTGGAAGCCTAAAAACGACGAAGACAAAAAATGGATGGAAGCATCCCGTGGCGTTTTGGAAGTGACGTTGAAGGCTCCAAACGGAGATCCCATCACTTTCTTCACAGCCCACTTCCCATCCCAGGCCAATCCGACCTACTGGCGTCAACAGGCGGCTGAGTTCGTCGCCCAGCTGATCAAAGACAAGGGACCCAATGCCATGGTCATCGCAGGCGGTGACTTGAACATCACGCACGATGAGGAAGAAAAGGAAAAAATCTTCGCGAACACGTTCTCTCCTGTCGGTGCCGTTTCTCACTTCGTGGGCTGTAAAGAGTGCCCGGGCACGCACAATTATCGCAAGTCCTGGTCTTTCCTGGATGCACACATCTATTCCAAAGCTTTGCTAGCTGACGGAGCTGGCAGCTATAAAATGGAACCCGGCACGATTGATGTGATCCGCTATGAGGATGTTCACCTGAAAAAAGGCAAATACCCATTGCGCTGGGACTACGACCGCATGATCGGGGTGGCCGATCACTTCCCTCTTTATGTGCGTTTAAAACAGCGCAGTGAAGCGAAAGCGCCGGTGAAGGAAGAAGCCCCGACCAAGGACGCAAAGCCAGCCAAGGGCACAAAGAAGACCAAAAAGAAATAAGCTTCTAAATGCACCAAATAAAAAAAGCCGCGAGAGATCGCGGCTTTTTTTATTCTTATTGTCTGATCGTCAGGACTAATTCAGAAGCAGTCGGCTCAGATCCACAACGGGACGACGTCCACACTGCCCCAGGTCCGTATCAAAAGAGCTTTTTTCAACCACAGCCCCGGACTTTGTCATCTGAAGAACTCGCGGTCTGTCGCCTTTTCCAATTTTAACGGAGCCTTCAACATCATTGCACTGACCATCAAGGGTCACTTTTGCGTTCAACCCACTGATAGAAGTAACCCAGTTTTTGCCATTTTTGCGGACGCCCACAAATTCACCGCTTGCATTTTCCAGATCAATCTTACCATCAGCCAACTGATCAAGACGGATCGTGAATTCAAGAGAGTAAGTGAAGGTCTCTTTGCCAGTCACATTTTTCTTGCTGATATTCATAAAACCATTACCGGTCACGGTAACCTTGGCTTTACCTTCAGCATCAGCCACCAAAGAAATCTTTGCCGCATCTTCTTTGAAGTTCACATACGTCTTTTCACTGATATCTTTTTGATCAACTGAAACCGAGTTCTTCGCCGTTTCTGCGATCAAGGACTTAACTCCATTTGCATCAGCCAAAGCCTGCACTTTCCAATTCTTTTTTACCGTCACCTGGAAGTTGCCGTGCTTGGTAGAATAAGCAACAGGTGCCGTGGCTGAGTTCAGGCTCAATTGAAGCAGATCACCGCTTTTGGTTTCCTCAGACTTCGAATAGTTTGCTGGCAGAGCTTCCGCATGTCCCAAAGACAATCTGATAACTTCCAGAGCTTCAACAACCTTTTCGGCCTGCAAAGATGCAATGGAATAAGAGCCGTAACGGAATTCGGTTCGCTGGCCACCCGTCTTTTTACCCTTACCGCTTTTACGGTTATTTTGCGCAATAATGCGATCGCGAGTGGCTTTGTCTGTGATGGCTTCGTCCTTCGGCGTACAGGCTGTCGTCAAAAGGGCGGAACTCAAAAATACGGCGGAAAGTAGTTTGGCTGTTTTCATGGAACAGGAATGTAGCCGGAATCCCGTCAAACTTCCAGAGGGACCACTCTCACTGCCGCAAATTCTAACCAATTCCTAAAAATTTACAGGCGTGTCAAAATAGTGAACAGGCAGCGCAAGCCCCCGTTATTGACCCTAATCTCTTTAAATAGCTTATAGCCCGCAGGGACTGCCGAAAGACGCTCTTTTTCCGGATAAAGGACCCCGAGCTTTTGTGGTTTATGACGCAGGCAGAGCTCCTTAACCAAGGTTTTTAGCCCCCCTTGATCCGCCACCGGCAACCGCTCTCCATAAGGAGGGTTTACCACCAGCCATACCGGGCCGTCCTCGGAAGTCTCAAGCTTCAGGGCATCTCCGTGGATAAACTTATGCGGAGCAGGCACAAACCCCGCTCTTTGCACCACCTGGAGTTGGCGCTCCACCTCGGCAAAGTTTTTCTCTGCCGCCGGGATCATATCCGCGTCGATGTCATAGCCAACATAGGCCTTAAAAGGCATGCGTGCAGGCAAAGTGTAATTCAGTGCAAAACTGGAAGAGGCAAAAAGCTTCGGCGCGCGTTTCCATTTTTTGAAAGCGAAATCACGGGCGAATTGCCCAGCCCAGAGCGCGCGAGCCTCACCCAAGAACGTTCCAGACCCCATCATCGGGTCTAACAACGTGATCCCTGCAAGTTCCGCTGAGGAGGTATTGCCAATCATTTCCTCTAAAAGAAAGGCCGCGATGGTTTCACGTAAAGGGGCCTCACCTTTCAGCACAGACCAGCCGCGCTTATGCAGATGCTCCCCGGTGGAATCCAGACTGATCGTGCACAGATCATCGTCCATGCGGATGTAAATACTCGCACAGGATTCGGTGCCTTTTTGGCCTTTGAAGATTTCCTTCAAAGCAGTCTCGGCACTTTCCTGAAGGCGCTTTTCATTATTCAGACGACTTTTTTGCGCGGCCACCTCCCACGTCACATTCGCGTGAGGCAGAAAATCCAACCAGGGAAGGCCTTTGAATTTTTGATAGAACTTCGGCAGATCTTTCGCCTTGAAAGAAGTCATGCGCAACAAGATACGATTGGCTGTTTTTAGGAAGAAGTTCAGTTGCAGACCTATGAAAAGCTCGGTTTCAAATTCCAGCCCGCCCTCAAGAACGGCGACTTCCGGAAACGGCAACGAATGAGGCTTGGCATCTTTACCCAAAAGATAAGGCCAGACTTCTTTCATCTCTGCCAAAGTCCGCTTTTCAAAATCCAAAGGTGTCGCAACAAAAAACTTATTCAAAAGGTACCTGCTTACTTTTACAGAAGCGTCGCAAAAAAACTCGACGTCCCTTTTAATAACACACCATAGCCAGAAAAAACAACCAGGCACCTTTTACCCCCAGCTGCAAGGCGGAGGAGACCCGCACAGCGTAGGCGTGCTATTAGTCAGATGGGGCCTTGGATGTGCTCAGAAGCGCCAGTAGGCGTCGAATAGTAGGTAGTATCCATCTTCCGGGGCAAACTTCACCGAAGTGATGTTGGTGGAATTCAGAGATAAGCTGAGATGGAATTGATCCCAGATTTTGACGTAGCTGAGATAACCCCCGACCGCTTTGGATTCAAAGTTATAACTCGGGCCCATAAGGACGCGGTTCCAGTCATCAAGGATGAATTCATATCCCGTCTGGAAGGAACTCGTTCCCAGAGATTTGATCGCAGTGGCATTCTGGGCATCCTCGAAACTAAATAAAGCGACGGATAGCAGTGTGTGCGAAATCACGCTTTCAGATGAAATGGAATCCCAATAAATATTCAAATTTAACGTCGAGCGAGTTTCCGAAGGAATACGCGCGAAATTTAGACCTGCGGCGAAGTTGTTCGATGCAGATTGATACACCCGCATCTTGCCAGTGGCATTGTAGGCTCCCAGCAAATCTGCCGGTATGATGGTGGAAACCGTCAGCCATTCTTTCCAGCCATAGTTCACTTGACCAAACCAAGTGACCAGATACTCGCCCTCCCACAAGGTCTCTGCCGTTTCGCCCACGGCGATACCTTGCGTGAACAGAGGTTTATATTTGGACGATGTTTCTTTGGTGCCTTTTTTAATGATCAGATCCGTGGTGCCCTTGTACTTTTGATTCTCCGAACTCAGATCCAGGTGCATGATCTGATCCCCGATCTGAATGAAGTTCATGCGCGACTGGCGCAGCAATTCACACGTCAGCTCATAGGTGCCGTCCTGCTTGTTCTCAATTCCCGTCACCTCGACAAAGCCGACAATCCCCACCGCAGGGGTTTGGGATTCAATCGCGACGATTTCACCGATGTACCAGTCACTGGCGGTGCTAAGGACTCTCAGTGTTTTATTGTCGACGAAAGAATCAATACGGCCACGGGCTTCAACCTGGGGTCTGGGAAGATCCGAGGCTGGTTCGCGAAGAATGATCGGCACTTCCTCGTCCATGGACGAAAAAGCATGTGCCGAAAAAGACACGATCAGGGCTGTGAAAACCGCAAGGGACCGCCAAAGCATGTCCCGAAGCCTAGCTTACTTTCCAACCTTGTTCAATTGATCCTTCAATGTGCCAAAAAGACGGGCGATTTCCATGCGCTGGGCATCGTCCAAACCCCAAAGCTTGCTGAACTGGAAGCCCAAAATGCCACCGGCTCCGGGGATTTCGCCATAGAACACCAAGTGCGCAAAGCCTTCTTTGATCAGGAACTCAAATGACGTTGGACTGACCTTTTTAAAGAAGGACATGAATCTTGGCGCCGAAGAATAGACCTCGTCCAGGGATAGCCCCTGATTGTGGTCGGCATCATAAATCACCATCACGGTTTCAATATAATGCAGGATCGTGACCATCGTGCGCACGTTGGCAGTTTCAATCAATCCCGCCTTCTGCGTTGGACTTAAAGAGGCCGCCAGTAGATACCCAAAGAACTCATTCCATTGAGCATCGTTCAGGCGCTGCACATAGTTCACCATGCCTGGCAAATTATTGAAATACACGCTCATATGCTTGCGCAGCTGCGCCTTGAAACAAGCCTCTTTCATGTAAGCAAAGCCAAAGACATCTTTTTCCGCCACCGTACAGCGCGCCAGCTCCATATGTTTGGAAACCGCGTTGGACGTGGAAAGGCCGGCAGAGAACAAGATACTGACGAACTCAAAAGTTTCCTTCTGATCCATGCCCTCATCGCCGTTACCGCTGAATGTGAAGAAGTTGGCTTCAAGGAAGCTGCGTGAACCGGAATTGGCCGAGCGCGGGTCGAAGGCCTTTAACAACAGTCCCACTTCCTGGAAGTCCTCATACCACTGCACCAGTCCCTTTTCGTTCATCGCCGCCTGACTCAGTCGACCCGACACACGATCCCCATAGCCCAAAAGCAGCATACGAGATAACGCCCTCATCAGATTGAATTTAGTGAGGGCTTTCCAGTTTTGTTTCGTATCACCCGCGGCGATGACCATGCGACCGTCGGCATTAAAGCTGACCATGCGAGGATTCTTCAGCAGGTCGCCAAAATCCTGCCACGAGTTCTGTAAGGCCTTCTGCTCGAACACATCCGGGGTCAGTCCTTTTTCAATGACCGTGGTCTTGTCAAATTTTTCATAAGACTGAATCAGCTGTTTTTGCGTGACGCCCCCGCCGGTTTGCTTGAATGGCAGGAAGTCGATAAAGCTTTGATGCAAACGCCAGATATTCAGCTCGCGCTGCACGCTGAGCAGATGTTTTTTCTCTAATCCCAAAAGTCCCCGGGAATCCTGCGGGCGGGCCGGATCCAGGATCTTCATCAAGACCACTTTGTAGGTTTTGGTGATCGCCTTGAAGTAGTCTTCCATACGGGCCTGGGCCTGGACTTCGTCCAACGCGGCATCCACAGGCACAAGGGATGGCAGCATCTGACGAATCAGAGTGTCAATATCCTCCACCGGAATACGGCCTGAAGACTTCATCTGGTGAGAGTTCATCAGCAGATCCAACCCTTGCGTGATAAACTGACTGGTCTGGCGCAGCTTCGCGGGATCATTAAACTCGAGGTCCCCGATGACATAATAGTATTTTAGCGCCAGCTCATACAGATCCAACAACGTGTCCAGACTTTCGCTCCACTGATAAAGCCCGGCGAAGTTGGCCCGTTTTCCCATCAAAACGACCTTCACGGATTCCACCATCGGAACCCACCTGCTGTACTTCTGATATGGAGCAAAGGGTTCTTGTCCGCAGATGAATTCGGCAAAACCGCTGAGGGCCCGTTTGGCGTCCTCGAAGCTGTAATCTGACTTTGCCACCTGAGTTTTTTCCAGCAGACGCTGCAGGGATTTTCGCAACTGACCAATGGCAGCGGAAATTTGCTCCCACTCGGTCTTCTTTTCCTGATTCTGATCCAACAGGACTTTCACATGCGGGGAAAGCGCTATGGATTCATCGCGCAGCAACTGAAGAATCTCTACCAGACGAACGATTTCGTCTTTGGTGATATGACCGACAGAACCACCCAGAAGAGCCTTTTTGATCTTCATTAATTCGGCGGCAAATTCTGGCGTCACGTTGTTCTTTTTCAGGAAGTACTTCCCGAAGAACTTACGCATCTCCTCGACTGTATAGGCATCCTGCAGGGAGCCAAAGGTTTTCTTATTAAAGTACGTCAAGGCCTCGGTCATACAGTCAAAGCCCTCTGTAATTTCAGAAGACTTGGCCTCGCCGATAGAGAATTTTTCAAGATGAGATGGAATCTCCTGCAAGCAGGCAAAACGCTTGTCGGAAAACTCGATAACCTCGGGTTCGACTTTTTTGCCATTCAGGAACTCACTGCATCCCACAGTTCCGGCGGTGATTGAAACCACCAACAAAGAGCCTAAGATCTTACGCCATGGCAGGAGAGCTTTAGAAGACATACGCTGCTCCCAACATCAATCGATCGTTATTCACAAACTGCGCAACTTCATTTTGATTATTCTTGTCGGCTGGCTCCGCTTTGACCAACTGGGCCTCGCCAATAAAGGACCACAAGCCGGACAAACGGAATCTGGCGCTGACCCGGATCAGATCAAATTTGTTTTTCTCAGAATGCGTGTAGCTGAGTTTTGTGATCAGACGTTTGGTTTTACGGAAACTAAAGTTCCCCATAACCGACACCTGCGTGGCCTCTTGATAAGGATAACGGGTCATCAGGGCGGCCCGATTGTCGCTGGCAAGCTCCCCTTCTTCCTTCACCTGACCACCGAAAATATCCAGGTGTTGCACCGCCACACCGAAGGCTCCCGTGGCCCACTCAATAAACGGACTGACCAAAACGGCATCTTCAAAGACCGGATGAGTCCACTTTTCTTCGAAGATGTCATCTTTGCTTGGCTTGTCGTAAAGACCACTGACACCAAAGCGGAAGCGTTCGTATTTATAGCTAATATCCCCTCCGACCAGGGAATGATAGAAGACCTGCGGCTGCAGATTCACAGCGCCTTTAAGCTCTGCCACATTCAGATTTCCTTCATAGCCGATGGCCAGTTGGTTGGCAGGTTTATAGGTGTACGCCAGTTGTCCACGCAGACTTTGTGGGTCACCAAAGGACAGCTTCAGGCCGAAAGAGTTTTGCAAAACAACCTGGCTTTCGCTGGGCTTTTCAAACTTATAGTCAATGGCAGTGGCCTCTTGCCAAATGCGGATACTTTCCGGGGGACGACGGAACCACGGGTTGCCTTTCACGAAAGTGCCGTCCTCAATTTCAAAGCTGGGGCCCTGATCCGGGATATAAAGCGGAGACGCAAATAGAACCAGAGTATAATATGGTTTATCCACCTGCCAGAACAGTCCGGTCAAACCCTGATTTTCAGCATTCAGCGGGTTCCATTTAAAAAGAGGCTCCCACACGCCCAGGTCCCAGCGCGTGTCGAGCTCATTCCAGAGCATTTTCTTGCGCCCCAGATAGAAGGTTTCGGTTTCGCTTTGGCGGCTTTGCACATAGAACTCAGAGATATTCAGATAATTTAAAAGCGGCGCCCCGATGGCGACTCCCCCGGACACGTCCATTTTAAGGCTGTCCTCAGAAAAAGGGTCCGTCTTTATTTGAGCACCCACAAACTGATAGTTGGTCTTTTCAGCCGACTCAAAAGTGGGACTGATAAAGGAATCTGAGAATAAACGCATCTCGGTCTGCACCTGAGCCGATGCAAACAGCGGAGTCAAAAGCAGTGCTAATGAACCTACTAAAGATGCTAAATAGGCCCCCAAAACGGGGACTTGTTTGAAAGCCATGGGCCTCCTGTCCTAGGACTTTTACTTCAATGCCCATGCCCGGCCAGATCGCCTATATGCGGAATCCTCTTAAAAGCTTTTAAACAAGTGACCTTTTTCGGCGCCTTTGCTAATCTTAACCCCATGTTATTACGGGACCCTAAAAATGCTAAATTTTTAATCATTCGCTTTTCCAGCTTCGGAGACGTCGTTCAGACCCTGAGCGTTCCTTCGGCTATCAAAGCATCTTTCCCGGAAGCCCAAATTCATTGGATCACCCGTAAAGATATGGCCCCGTTGCTTAAGAACCATCCCAACATTGATAAGATCTGGGAATTCGACCGCAAGGCTGGGCTCAAAGGCTTAATTCGCCTGTGCCTGCAAATGCGCCGCGAGGGCTTCACCCATATCTATGATGCCCACAACAACATGCGTTCGCGCGTGATCACGTGGATTCTTCGCCCGCTGGGAATTTTAGGCGTCGGACCCAAATTCATTCGTCGCTCGATCCGCCGCTGGAAAAGATTTTTGCTCTTCAAATTCCGCATCAACACTTTTGAAATGCCCTTCTCCGGGCAGCGCGATTTGCTGGAGCCTTTGCAGCCATGGGGTATTTCAAAAGTTTCACCGGCAGCACCTCAGATTTTCCCCAGCGAAGAAAGTCATAAAAAAGCGCAGGAGGTCCTGGGGCCTTATGCCGACTGTGTCGCTCTGGCCCCCTCTGCCGCGTTCTTCCTGAAGCGCTGGCCGAAAGAATACTGGAAAGAATTGATTCTTTTAAATCCCGATCAGCGTTTCGTTTTACTGGGGGGCCCCGAGGATTCCTTTATCGAGGACATCCGCGATGTCGCGCCGGAAAGAGTTCTGAATCTGGCGGGCAAGTGTTCTTTGCAAGTCAGCTCCAGCGTGGTGGCATTGTCACGAATGTTGATCAGCAACGACACAGGTCTTTTGCACGTGGCAGAACAGCTGGGACAAAGAACGATTGCTTTGATGGGACCTGCGCCATTTGGCTTCCCGTCCCGCAGCAGCACGAAAGTTCTGGAAATTGATTTAAAGTGCCGTCCTTGCAGCAAACACGGCCAGGGGCCTTGCGTGAACAAGGAAAAGTACCATCAGTGCCTGGTCGACATCACGCCAGAACAAGTCACTCGTGAAATGAAGCTGCTTCTGAGGACTTCGCACCGATGAACACTTTGATCTTTTTGTTTTATAAGTATGTCATTGTCCCATTGGCGTTCATGCTGCTGCAACTAACCCGCCCTTTTTTAAAGGGCAAGCTGCGGGAAATGATCGAAGATAAAAACACAGGCTTTTATCGCATCAAGATCAAAGGCAGCGAAGTGGAACTGGCGGCCGCCCGTCCCATCTGGATTCACGCAGCTAGCGGAGAAATCGAATACGCCCGGCCCGTCATTCGCGAACTAAAAAAACAATATCCTTATCTTCCCATCATGGTGACTTATTCATCCCCTTCCGCGAAGAAGATTCTGGAAAGTCTGCATGATGTGGATCTATGGTGTGCCCTTCCCTGGGACATTGATTTTCTGATGAAGCGATTCATCAGAAAATGGAACCCGCGTGTGTTGCTGTTCTCTCGCACTGATGTGTGGCCGGTGCTTGTGGAGGTCGCAAAAAAAGAGCGCCTGCCTGCGGCTTTGTTCTCAGCAACTTTTGCTGACAACTCGTCCCGCCTGAAAGGGATCACGCGCTATCTGACCAGATACTCTCTGAACCACTTGTCTGAGATCCACTGTGTTTCCGCCGAAGACATTCAGAACCTGGATGCCTTAAAGCTGCAGGTTCCCCTGAAGGTCAGCGGCGACACACGATTTGACCAGGTCTTTCACCGCCTGGAAAATCCCAAAGCGCTGAAAAGCAGCCTTATGCCCAGCCCGGAAGATTTTGTTTTTATTGCAGGCTCTACCTGGCCCGAAGATGAACTGGTGTTGCTGCCGGCGCTGGAAAAGTTGCAAGGCATGTACCTGCGCACGATTCTGGCCCCGCATGAAACCACGGCCAGCCACTTGGAGCATCTGGAAAATCAGATTCGCGCTTTGGGCATGAAATCCGTGCGCTATTCACAAGTCGACACCTGGAATCCCGGAGATATTCTCATCATCGATCAGGTCGGCATTCTGGCCGAGCTGTACACCTGGGCGGATATTGCTTTCATCGGGGGCTCGTTCAAAAAACAGGTGCACAGCGTGATGGAGGCTCTGGCGGCGGGACTCCCGGTGATGGTGGGCCCTTTTCATCGCAACAATCGCGAGGCCCTTTTCTATCAGAAAAAAACATATTCTTCGGGTATGGTCGTGCAAGTGGTCCACACCTCGGCCGATGTCGCCGTTCTTTTGCAAAGAATGAAAAAGCAACAAGATCAGTCTCCGCACATTAAAGAGGAAATCCGCGCCGAAATTGGAAAGAATCGCCATTCCACTCAAAGAGTGTTGTCTTCTATCGAAAAGGTTCTGAGTGAAAATTGACGCATCGTTTCGATGCGTAGCCACATGCGTTGACGGCATCTCGAACTAGGAACATTTATGGGTCTTTGCATAGGAGCCCATGTGTCTTCTCGGGAACTCAATCGCCGCCGCCGTGTTTTTCTTATTTGCACGTTAAGTTGTGCAGTCGCGATCGTCAGTGTGGGCGTGGCCCACCTGCTTTTGCTTGGAATCAACTTCTGCACCAATCTTTTTTACTTCCAAACTTTTTCACTGCACGAAAGTTCTCCGGCTGAAAACAATCTGGGCCTGCTGGCCATTATAATTCCTGCCATCGGAGGGCTGATCGTCGGAGCCATGGCGAAGTTTGGCTCTTCCAGCATTCGCGGCCATGGCATCCCCGAAGCGATGGAAAATATTCTTCAAAAAGAAAGCCGCATCCCTCGTCGTATCACCTTCTTAAAGCCCTTTTCTTCTGCCATCGCCATTGGCTCTGGAGGTCCGTTTGGTGCTGAAGGCCCGATCATTGCCACTGGGGGCGCCCTGGGATCATGGCTAGGACAAGTGGTGCCCGTCAGTCCATACGAACGAAAGATCATTCTGGCGTCCGGCGCTGCTGCTGGTATGACTGCAATTTTCGGCACCCCTTTGGCTGCCGTGCTGCTGGCCATTGAACTGCTGCTATTTGAATATCGTCCCAAATCCTTTGTGCCTGTGGCTTTGGCAACGGTGGTGGCTGCGACTCTGCGTTCTGTTTTTAGCGAAAAGGCCGCCTTCTTTGTCATGCCCTCACTGGTGACGCCCGACCTGCAAAGTTTGCTTGCATATCTGGTCTTTGGGGCCTTGGTCGGAGCTCTGTCCGTGATTGTGACAAAGTCCGTTTACTGGGTCGAGGATCTATTTGAACATATACCTGTGCACTGGATGTGGTGGCCAGCCTTGGGAGGCCTGGCCGTCGGCATGATTGGAATGATAGAACCATGCGCCTTGGGCGTGGGCTATGACAACATCACTTCCAGTCTGGCGGGAACCTTGACTGTCAGTGCGGCCTTCAGCATTTTTATATGGAAGTTTTTAGCGTGGTCTTTAGCTTTAGGCAGCGGCACCTCCGGTGGAACTCTTGCTCCGATCCTGACCTTGGGATCTGCGTTTGGCTTTCTGGTGGGAACTTTCCTGGCCACCTACTTCCCTGCGCTGCACACTGACACCAGCACCATGGCACTGATTGGGATGGCCGCCTTGTTTGCAGGTTCGTCACGTGCGCTTCTGGCCTCGGTGATATTTGCTTTGGAAGGAACAAAACAACCCGTGGGACTTGTTCCGCTGCTGGGTTGCTGTTCCATCGCGTATCTTATATCCCTGAGCACAATGAAGAACACAATCATGACCGAAAAAATTGTCCGTCGTGGTTTGAAAGTTCCCCACGAATACTACGGAGGCATCCCTTCATGAGCACAATAAAAATCCAAGCCATCGCCAACAGCAACTTTGATAAAATCGAATACGGACATGCGGAGATACGACGTTTTTCCCGTGCTGAAATTCTGCAGAAGTCCCTGAAGCAACTGGTGCTTTTCTGGGGACTGGCGGTGATCAGTGTTCTTTTGCCCGTCGTGCACTTCGTGCTGGTTCCGCTGTTCTTTGTCATGGGAGCCTATCTAGCCCTTCAAGCCAGAAAACAGAAACAAGAGATCCTCTCGGGCGCCGTGAACTGCCCGCAGTGCCAACAGCCTGTGACGATCAATAAATCCGCCTTTTTGGAGGAGCACACCGAAATCTGTCAGAATTGCGCCTCTGTGGTGAAAATCTCGCTGCCGTAATTTGACACCTCTTTGGAAAATTATTTCCTTGCGAAACTTTCACGGGAGGCATCCATAAGGCATCTGTTATGGTCTTCCCCTATGCAGAAACTATTCTTCCTTCTAGTTCTTGGCTTTTCTAGTCTGGCGCACGCCCAGGACCCCTTGTGCTATCAGAAAGAGAAAAATCCACGCACCCGCCAGGTGTTCCAAAGCGAAGACGAATACAGCACTGCTCGTGAAGACTGGGCTCAACGCAATCCCGGCACGGGAAATCCTTTTTCCCTTATCAAGGCTTACAAGATCTACAAAAATGAGAAAGACAAAGCCGAACGCATGGGCACGGACAAACTGGCTCATTGCTATATGGGCTGTCGCATTTCCCAGGAAACCAGTTTTGCCACGGCCGACTATGTCGGCTGGTTGAAAGAAGATCGGGACATCACCGATTGTAATATCAAAACTCACTTTGACGAAGACGACTACGAAGCCACTCGACGTGGAGCCCAGTACGGAGAATCTCAAAGAGACACACAAGGGTGTGAACAGGCCTGCAAACAGGTCTATCGCTAGGCTTTCCCTCGTAAAATGAAGAAACCTCGCAGGTGACAATTGAGGGCACACTGTCGAAGGCCTTTTTATTAAGTCTTATATCTTTGAAATGGTCCAACCAAAACCGCGCACGGAACTTGAAATGATAGTGCGTAGGTAATGGGGTTGGCATGAGAAGAACTGCGATTTCAACACTTTGTCTCACTTTGATACTGACTGCGCAAACATGGGCGCAAGGTCAGATCAGTGCTGTATTGCCCGAGACGAAAGAGCAAAGCCGCTTCTCTGCGGAATGGCGACTGCGCCTGCAAGGCTATGACATCCATGACGATCGCAGCCAGGCCAAACTTGTGGATATTCGCACAGATATCAAAGCCAAGTACCTTCTGCATCGTTCTCTGCAGTTGGACATTCAACCTTCACTGCGCCTGCAGTCCGGTCAGACTCAGTCTGTGGATGGCGCTGACAAAGCTGAAAACAAGATCCTTTTGAATCAGGCGGCCGCTCATTATCTGCCTTTCTCGTTCCTGCGCATGTCAGCTGGTGCATTGAATCAGCGCCATATGCACACGGACATTCTGGTCGACAGCATCGCGTTCCCGGCAGCACGTCTGGAGGGACTGATGAAACTCGGCAACACCAAAACGACTCTGGGTATGGAAACAGCCATCCCCACATCCACATCCTTAAGCACCAACACCAAGGATCTTGAAGCCACACCTTCCCTGAATACGGCCTCTGTGAAGTTCCAGTGGCAAGCCGCACGCAATCTGTACTGGAAGGCGTCTGCGGGCTATTTCATCTACAACAATCTTCCTTCCGCTGTGGCACAGAAATCCAATCTGCTGGGGAATGAAGTGGAGAAGATCTCTGAGGCTCAATACACCTTTATGTACAAATATGAAGGTATCGAGGCCTCTGCAGAACTGGAATTCCCGGTGTTCAGTCTTTTGGATATCAAAGCCGGTGCGGAGTACCTGCAAAATCAAAAAGCCCCTTCGGATCAGAACACAGCCACTCGTTATTTCCTGGCGGGTGAAATTCACTTCAGCAAAGACATGGATCTGGTGGTGGAAGGCAGTTATTTCTCAATTGCACCTGAAGCGGCCGTGGCCTACTTCAACGCTTCCAGCTTTGAAACCAACCGTGTCGGTTATTCTGCAGAAAGCTATCTGGCGTTTAAAAAAGAAGGCTTCAATGTCGGCGTGAAGTACACAGACGCTGAAGTGATGTATCAACGGGAACCTCAATCGCGTGAAAAGACTTTGATGATTAAGCTGGAGACATCCTATGCAAATCTCTAAGACCACCCTACTAAAAGCTCTTTTTGGTCTTTCAGCCCTGTCTTTGGCAGGTTGCAACCTGCCAACACCACAGCAGAAAGAAAGTCTGGGCACCAGCGCGGCCACATTCACGGCGCAACCCATGGCGGACAAATCCAAAGCTTTGGAGGTGTCTGTGAATGGAAACTTTGCATTGCCAAATTCCAAAGTCTTCAACCTTCAGGCCTGCATCAAAGACGTGGCTTTTGATAAAATCGTGGCCGGCCACACCTTCCTCGTTGAAGAAGTGCAAAAACAAGTCACCACTGACAAAGCCGGCTGCCTGACCTGGGCAGAGCGCGTGAACTTCAACTTCCTGGCTGATTCCCAGTACATCCGCATTGAAAGAACCATCAAAGGCACCGGTATGCACCGAGGCACTCAGAAAGTGGCCTTTGCAATCAATCCCTGGTCTCATGGTGAAAATCTGACTCCGGTCCTCAATCCGGATGATGGCAACAACATTCCCCGTCTGGTGGACAATCAGGAACAAGGCAAAATGGCTTTAAAAGGCCTGTCCCATGATGGCAGCACAGAAGCCCGCCGACCTTTGTGGGTGGAAGATGGCCGATTGTTCGTGACCGAGCAAAAGATGACCACTGATGGAGTCACTTTGGTTGTGGAAATGCGCCCGAATGTTTCCATCCAGATGACGAAAATGAATGGCGAAATGTTCCTGCGTCCTTTGACTGCGGGAACATTCAAAGCCAAAATGCAGTTGATCCATATCTACCAGCACGACAACAAGGAAGTGCGCCGCCTGATGACGGTGTCAGAGTCTCAGGACGTGAAGATGGAAAACGGTTCTTTGGCGATCAAAGCACCTATGCACCTTCCCGCTTTGCCAACACGCGGTCAAATCATGCTGGGTCTGAATCTGGAGCCGACCCAAGCTCCGCAGGGACTGATGTCCTTTGAAGGCCTGTATTTCCTGGGCGAATACGACCAGATTAAAGGGGCTTCGTTCCTTAAAATCAATACCATCGTGGCTCAGACAAAAGACTTCAAGCTTTCTCAATACGTCAATGCCCAGATGAATGAGGTTTCACAAGTCAATAAAAGTGGCACCATGGATCAGGACACCTATCAGAAGCCAAAGATCGAAGTGTCCCAGATGGAGTTCCGTTATATCCGCGTGGGTAAGGAAACAACCTCGACTCGTGAAATTTTCTATAACATCCGTGCCTGCGTCAGAAACGGTCTGGACCAGAAAAACACCCGTGCGCACACTTTCAAAATCACCAAGTTCCGTCAGTCTGAATCAGAGGAAGCCCGCACTGTGACTTTGAAAACAGACAACAATTCCTGCCTGAACTGGGATGAAAGCATCACGTTTAACTACTTCGATTGCCAGCACTACCTCAAAGGCCATGTCCAGATTGAAAACGCTGACCTGGGCATGAACGAAAAATTGGATCTGATCGTCAATCCTTGGGAGGCCTCCAGCGCCGTGGCCCGTGACATGCGCTATGTCGACACAAGCGAAAAACTGGTCCTGAGCTGTTCTCAGGAAAGCCGTCCGCGCTCTCAGGTGATGCTGGACAGCTATTCTTACAACACGCTTTCTTACAAGTACTCCATCGACAATGAACTGAATCTGACAGTTACCAAAAAGGTTCAGTTTAAAATGGATCCACGTTTGTTGATCTACTCAAGCCTGTCCAACGGCCGCTCAGAAACTCAGCGTCTGCGTGACGGGGTTTACCTGATGAAAATCGCCATCGTGCAAAACCGCGACTATGACCAACAGAACACTTACGTGGCTTCTGCAGACCGCTTCGTCAATGTGATGAACGGTCTGATCAACACGGATGTCACATTCCAGACCCAGGACCTTAAATCCCTGGGGAACCGCAATAACATCCTGGTGGAAATCCATCCCGTGGACGAAAGCAAAGTGATCGTGGATAAAGAAGAAATCCGCCTGAAGGATGACTCCCAGTCGGTGGACTCTGCAATCGACACGGCTTCCACTTTGGAAAATCCGACCTATATCGGCCCTATCACTTTGAACATTGACGAATCCACTCGTCCTTTAAGAGTTATGGATGCGTCTGCAATCAGCTCCTTCCTTTTGAAAGGTCAGGGCGAAAACAACACGTCTCAGAAAAATATCATTGCTCGTATCGTGGCGGATGGTTTGAAAGTCAAAGCGGCCATCAAACAAAAAATCCAGGCTCGTGCCCAGAAAGAAGTCTTCGCCAAAGAAAACAATCTGAACCTGATCAACTTAAATCAGGTCGATGCCTCCCGTCCTCTGTTGAAGGCGTTGGGTATCACTTCCAATATCACTGAGCGCCTGCAAATCACCAAAGCCGATCTGCAGGGTCTGATGGCCACAGGCACACTGTCCCCGGCCACAGCAGAAAAACTTTGCGCCTTCTGGTCCACCGACTACATGGGTAAAGCCATGTTCCAAAGCAAGGGAGGCGCCGTGAACGATCATACTAAAACAGCCTTCGGCATAGATTGCATGGGCATGACTCGCAAGAACCCATCCAAATTCTTCCACGTGGAAAAGCAAATGATCACTAAAGAAGTCGGCGGCATGCAGTACCTCAAAGGTCTGAATCAGGGGCTTTCCGTAGGTACAAGCTTCTCGCTGAGCGCTTCGACATCCAACTACTCCAGCCGTTCTACAAGCATTACGGCCAAAGTGGGTCTGTCTAAAAAATTCCTGGACCTGATCTCTCTGGGCGTGGATCTGGGATACACCATGCAATGGGGTGTCTCTGAAAATAAGACGACCGGCAACTCCATTTCCGTCAATGGTTCTACATCCATGACTGTGCAGCAGAACATTTTCAAGGTGCGCGTGAACAAACATGAACAGTGCGTGGTGATCCGCATGAATCCGACATTGTTCATCAAAGATAGCAAATCCTGGTTTGGTCGCCGTGACTATGTCAACGTTCTGAATCACCGTCTGACAGATGAAGAAAAAGGTCAGGCCGTCACTCGTGGCATCATGTTGTGTGAAGGTGTTGTCAGCAACAAGCCTGTGGATATCACCGAAAACTACTACCTGATTGCGCAGGAAACAGGTTCCAGCCAAATGCAGGATTCCGGCGATGCTCGTAACAGAAACTTCTTCCTGGCTTTGCGCTCAACTCAGGACTTCAACCGCTTTGTTCTGGCCATGAAGGGCAGCTTCGGCATACCAACGGGTTCTGAAAAGGAAGAAGATCCTCAAGCCCAGGCCACCAAGATGATGGAACAACTGTTCCAGATGCCAGCCCCCTCTTATCCAGGCATGCACCTGATGAGATAAAAAAAAGCCCACCGAGAAGGTGGGCTTTTGCTTTAAAGATTCAGACTCAACGACTCAACGGGCTGATTGCTTTCATCCATCAGCATCAGCTTCACTTTCTTCTTCTTCCAGTCCCATTCAATCAGACCGAAGTTCAAAGCAGACACCGCTTTCCCCACATAGTGGAAATCATCCTCGCGGGTGGTCGTGGCGCCATTCAAAGGACCCACTGTCATATCGTACAGCGGCCCATAACCTTCCAGCAGATCCACCTTGCCCAAGGAGCCAAAACCACGATTGCCACTGACTACCACGACTTTATGAGCCTTGGTCGCACGCAGCGTATCGAAGAATTTCTGACGATCCAGCGGGAACAAACCCCAACGCTCCCACCCTCCTGAATTTGCCGCCATCTGAAGAGGTGACACGATCACGCGGTATTCGGCGTCCTTGCGCAACTCTGATTCCAACCAAGCCCACTGTCCAGAGCCCAACAAAGAGTCCGTTTTGTTCCAGTTCTTTTTAAATTCTCCGTCGGCGCCCGCACTCAACCAAGGTGTCGCATAGAAGCGAGTGTCCAGCATGATAAACTGCACCCGTTTCCCCGGGGCCCCCAGGATCACCGAGTGCTCCACACCCCGGGCTGTGGTGGGTTGAAGTTTACCGATGTACTTCCAGTAGTCCAAAAAGGCCTGACGGTTTTCATTCTTCCCCTGGAAGCTGGAATCCCCGTTACGAATTCCGAAATCCAGCTCATCCCATACTGCCATAAACGGCACTTTGGCGCGCAGATCGCGGTACTCGGCAATCTGATCCAGCTTTTTGTATTGCGCGGAAAGAGGTTTTTCGTCGTAGCGAACCGAGCTGACTGAATTTCCGGTGAAGACCACGACATCGGGTTGACTCTTGGCCACTTGCGACCACAGCTTTTGTTCCTGATCCTGCTGAGCACAGCAGACAAACGCCACACGATGCACACTTTGAACCTGACGAAGATCCTTTTGCGGAAGCTCGGATTGATAGTGGGACTCAGCTTGCATGCGCATCATTTTCAATGTCAGGGATTCTGGCGCCTGACTTTTTTCAGCGCAAGAGCTTGTCAGAAAAGTTGCCAGTAATGCCCAAGAAAGACGAGATGCCCAAGACGACATTTCCATAACGTGCAGATCCTTCCACTTAGAATTCATTCCTGAAATCACGAGTCTTAATTGTATCTTAACAACAGGCTCTGTCTATGAATTCTTCGCGTAAGCCTCTTTAAGGAACTCCAAACTGCGGACGCCAAACCAGGAATAAGATTCCCCATTGACGACAGCGCCGTCGATGTTCATGGCTTTAAGCTCCGAGATTTTTTTCTGAAACGGAAACGGTTCCGAAGAAAACAGAGCAAAGGCGTGTTTGAAGTCCTCAATCTCGATCACCGGGTATTTTTCCCCCTCGGGGAAGCTGACTAATTTTGCGCCTAATTTTTCCAGCACCGAGCCGATGTAGGTTTCTCGGCTGACCGTCATCCAGGGCTTCTTCCAAATCAGATACAGGACTTCATCGTAATCACGAGAGGGCGGACGCACCCACTCTAAAAAACCCGGAATCCTTTGCATATTCCACGGAAGCGGCGGGGCTTCGACTATATCCAGGGCCTCCACGGACATTTCCATCAGGGCCGGATTTTCAAAGTGTTCTCCCAAGCGTGCCAATTCTTTTTGCAAGGTCGCCAGTGAAGACACATGCGTGGCAAGATACGGAACGGGACATTCTTCTGCCATCTCAAGTGGATTTTCCTCTTGATCCAGCAGGACCAAATCCGGCTTTAGATCCGCGACCAGATCCCAGGAAACTTCCTTGGTACCACCGACGATGGGAATATTTGTGATCATTTTAGGGGGATGAATACAAAAGCGTGTGCGGCCAACAACCTGCACTCCCGCTCTTAACAGTGTTTCGGTCCATGACGGAACCATACTCACAACTCGCACTGCATCCTCCCTGAAGCACTTCATTTGTACCTCGTGGCATCCGTTTTTACAAGGCG
This sequence comes from Bdellovibrio sp. HAGR004, assembly GCF_055397015.1. Taxonomy (NCBI): domain Bacteria; kingdom Pseudomonadati; phylum Bdellovibrionota; class Bdellovibrionia; order Bdellovibrionales; family Pseudobdellovibrionaceae; genus Bdellovibrio; species Bdellovibrio sp. HAGR004. Next base: position 2,319,534 of record NZ_AP029176.1, read on the forward strand.
TCAGCAAGAGCCCCCTCCCCAGGGCAACGACGAAGCAACGCAGCTAAAAACGGATACCACCAGGTACAAATTCAAAAAACTTGACCCATCCCGGGGGTCGGACAAGTATGTCGGCTTATATTGTGAGGTATTTATGACGCAACTATTCCCTCTTCATGAAAAACCGGCTTTGAGCCCCTACAAAAAAGGCGACGTCCTTGTTTTGTTCGGTGAGCTTTTCACGCGCGGATATGCCAACGGTTTGGTTGAAGAAGCTGAGCGCCGTGGAATGACAATCGTTCGTGCCACTGTGGGTCGCCGTGAAAAAGACGGAAGCCTGCGCCCTTTGACTGCTGAAGAATCTGCAAACATCCCCGCCCCTTTCATCAACGTCCCTCTGGAAGCAGGCTTCGACCTGGAACCTGACTCTAAAGGCGTTACTCCATGCGCTCAACTTGAGGGCGTGAAAATGAGCGAATGGGATCAGGTGCAGTTGGACTGGGCTTCGATCGAAGAATCCCACAAAAATGGCGTGGCCAGATTCAGAAAAAACACAGAACAGTTCCTGAAGGAACTTGAGAAGCACATCCCAACAGGTGCCAATGTTCTTTTTGCGCACTTGATGGCGGGTGGCGTTCCTCGGACTAAAGTGATCATGCCGGTTCTAAACCGTGTTTCCAAAGGAACCGGAGACCGCCATATTTCTTCAAAAACTTTGATGGATTCCCAGATCGGTCAACTTTGCCTGAAGAGCTTTAACGAAGTGACTGCGGATACCTTCCGACACCTGATAGAATTGTCAGCCCCTTTGCGCCAGAAACTAGAAAGTCAGGGGTCGCATGTTTCCTACACGGCCTATGGCTATCATGGCACCGAGGTTCTGATCCGTGGTCAGTACAAATGGCAAACCTACACCTGCTACTTCCAAGGCTGGGCAAAAATGGCCTTGGAAAAGCATGCAGAAAATTTCGCAAAACAAGGTGTTCATTGCTGCGTTTACAACTGCCCAGAGATCCTGACAAACTCCAGCTCTGTCTTCCAGGGTGTTGAAGTATCACTTTACCCTTTGCTTGCAGCTATTCAAAAAGACGCCGCAGATAAAACTCATGCTGACCAGGTTCTTAAAGCCTGTAAAGAGCTTTTGAAAGACGACGTCACCTTCGAACAGATCATCAAGTTCACCGATGACTACCTGACCAACAATCTGACTTTGGAATTCACAAAGTTTGAGCAGTGGCCACAACACTCCCGCCAGGACCAGATGGAATACATGCTGTCCTGCTCGGACTATCTTTTCGATCTGCATAAGGATCCAAAGAACCTGATCACGGCGGTGTTAAGCGAAGTTGTCTTCAAATCCTGCGGTTATATCATGCTGCATGATTCCTGGAAGCCGAAGAATCCTGTTGCCTGGATCGGCCACGATATCGTGGCTCGCTGCATGTAGTTATGTCAGTACAAGCCGGAGAGAGTTGGAGTCATAGCAAATACAAATTCCATGGGCTGTCGCTGTCGGGCATCCGCACAGCGATTTCCATGCCCGAACTCTCTTTGAGCTTTGATGTCGCTCAGGGCTACCCCTTCCTTTTAAACTTAAAGCAGTTCTTTATCTCTCACGGCCATCTGGACCATGCGGCTGGAGTTCCCTATATCATCTCACAGAAGGCGATGACCTCACAGCCCGCTGGCAAGTTCTACATGCCAGGGTCTTTGGTGGAGCCACTGGATCAGATCATGAAGATCTGGGAAAAGATTGAGGGCCATCAGTACAACTACGAATTCATCGGCGTGCGTGCCGACGATGAGATTCCTTTGAATGCGCAATGCTATATCAAGGTTTTTCCGACCACCCATCGCATCGAGTCCTACGGTTACACGCTTTTTGAAATCCATAAGAAGTTAAAACAGGACTATCTGGGTTACACTCAGGAGGAAATCGTCGACCTGCGCCGCCAAGGGATTGAAGTCAACGAGATCACCCACATTCCGGTGGTCACCTTTACCGGCGACACACAGATCGAATTTCTGGATTCACGCCCCTGGGTTCGCCATTCAAAGATTCTTCTGATGGAAGCCACCTATCTGGACGAGAAAAAAACCATCGAACACGCCCGCACCTGGGGCCACACTCACATTGACGAAGTGATTCCCCGCCTGAATGACATCGAAAGTGAAAAGATTGTTTTAATTCATGCTTCCAGCAGATATTCCGACAGAGAGGCTTTGCACCTTCTGAAACAAAAAATCCCGGCTGAACACCGGGATCGTGTGGTCCTGTTCCCAGGACGCTAAACTTCTAGAACAGATCACCCAGATCCAGCCACAGCTTGCGGGTTTTCATTTTCTTCATACGGAAATGCTCCACCCACTCGGAAGAAGAACGTTTCTGCCAGTTGGTTGCCAGGTTTGCCGTGAAGATCAGCGGACTGTACCCCTGCCCTACCAAATCTCTGGGAGCGCGCAGGGCTGTTAACATCTCAGGCCCATAAAAACCAATCACCGGGAACAAACGATCTCTTTCGCCCAGCTCTCCGATAATCAACGCCCCGTGAACTTGCCCCAGGATCGTGCGACTCAAAGGACTGGACGCCTCGGAAGCACGAGGCCCCCCGGCCGCGCCAACAATCACCAGGCCGGAATCTGCTTTTTTATTTAGCAAATCCACCAGCTCTTTGTTGGCATCGTTGACCTTCATGTTGAAGTCAAAAAACACAAAACTTGCACCTTCTGGCAGGGACTCCAGGCGTTCTTGCAGGGATTCCATGTCCACCTCACCCGTTTTGGTGTAAGGCGTGTAATTCAGAATTTCACATCTTTTGCAGGACTTCACAAAATCAGCAAAGACAGGTTTTACTTTTAACTCAAAGTCTTCAGCTTTGTTTTGCCCAAAATAAATCACGGTCGTCTTCGCAGAAGGAAGTGCTGCCTGAGCCCATGTTGCCCCGCAGAACCCTAAACTCAAAAGACCACCAACCAGAACTCTCTTCAGATTCTTTATGTTGCTTAATGCCATAAAGTGAGTGTGCCCTCCCCCGCGCTTTGCTGTCGACTTTTTTAATAAATTATTGAACAATTGCGACATATGGAGTCATGGAGCCAAGCTCAAATATTCTACACCGGTGACGACTATTTCCACAGTCTGATCCAAGATATAAGGCAGGCTCGTCGCAGCGTCACCATTGAATCTTACATCTTTGCAGAAGACAAACTGACCAAAACCATTCTTGCAGAACTGAAAAATGCGCGCGAGCGCGGCTGCACCGTCAAAATCGTCGTCGATGGCTTTGGCTCTTACACCTCCATTCCCTTTCTGGATCGCTATTGCACAGAGAACGGCATGGATCTGCGGGTCTTCCACCCTCTGCCCTATCCAATCTTATGGGCTCATCAGTTTGTATTGAAGTATTCGATGCGGGGGTCCTTGCTGTTTCGACGCGTGAATCGCCGCACCCATCGCAAAATCACTATTATCGACGAAACCCGCGCCTATCTTGGCAGTCTGAATTTCACCGAAGTTCACTGTGCAAGCTACGTTGGCAACAAAGCCTGGCGAGACACCGGTGTGTGGGTCGAGGGCGAGCCGGTCAAGCGCCTGGTGCTGGCCTTTCAGATATCTTATCTGCGCACATTTATGAAAGGTCTTTTGGGCTGGGTCGGCCGCTGGAAACTGCACGAGGATCCTGCCCGGGAAGTCTTACGCCTCAACACCACCCAGCGCCTGCGCCGCAAGCTGTATCGCGACCTGCTTCGTCGACTGAGCCAGGCGCAATCCCGCATCTATTTGACCACCGCCTATTTTTTACCACGACGGTCCCTGCTGCGGGCTCTGATGAAAGCCGCGCACCGCGGAGTCGACGTGCAGTTGCTGATCCCCGGAAAATCTGACGTCCCACTGGTGAAGTGGGCTGCGTTTTATATTGTCCGTTTTTTATTGCAGCGTCAGGTTCCGATCTTCGAATATCAGAAGTCCATTCTGCACGCCAAAACAATGATCATCGATAATGAGGCGTTCATCGGCTCGTTCAACCTCAATCACCGCAGCATCCTGCATGATCTTGAGGTCGAAGTCATTTTGAACGACACGCAGAGTGTACAAAGCATGCTGCAACAGTGGAAACAGGATGTCAGTGACTCCAAGGCCGTCTCAGAAAAAGACTTTGCCGCCCCCTCCTGGCTCACACGGCTCCTTTACAAAATCGCCTTCAGACTGCGTTACATGCTCTGAGACTGTTTTTTACTTTGACCTCGTGCCGGATTATTAGGGACCATAGAGGAATGGATTCATCAGTTAAAGTCGCGATCACCGGGGGCCCCTCTGGGGGGAAAACAACACTTATCGAAGCCTTGAAAAAAGAGCTTGGTCAGCGCTGTGCCGTCGTCCCCGAAGCCGCCAGTATTTTATACCGTGGGGGTTTTCCCCGCTTTAAAGATCCGCAAACGATCGTCCATGCTCAACGAGCCATTTATGCCACCCAGTTTGAGCTTGAGGCGATGATTTCCTACGTCAGCCAAAAGAACCTTGTCGTGTGTGACCGGGGCTCTTTAGACAGTGCGGCCTACTGGCCCAGCACCGCGCCGGTGGATTTCTTTACAGCTCTCAACACCACCAAGGAAAAAGAGCTGGCGCGCTACGATTGGGTGATCCATCTTGATACGGCTTCGGCGGAATACTACGACGCCTCCAACCCGATTCGCACAGAAACCTTCCAGGAGGCCTGGGACCTGAACAGCCGCATCAAAGATGCCTGGAGCGGACATCCCCGCCGCGTGATCATCACTCACAACGAGGACTTCCTGTCGAAAATGACAACTTCTCTGGCGGTGATTCGCGCAATCATGGCACATAAAAGTGCGGAAGAAATCAAGAAGGAGCTTTTGTAATGAGATTGCTTTTAGTCTCTCTGCTTTGTCTGCTCTCTGCCATCCCTACATGGGCTCAAAACCGATCCAGCAAACTGAAACCTCTGTACTTTCAGGCGGACAAAAATAATCTTCAGGTCCTGCCGCAACGCTTTGAGTACACCCTGATGGATGAAGATCGTCTGAAGGTCGGTGACATCCTGATCGACACCACCGAGGTCACCTTCCAGATCGAACCATCCCCTGCTAAAAAAGGTGCTTATCGTATTCGCTTCACCTGGCCTGCGGGTTTGATCAAAGAAGGCGAACTTGCGATTAAAAACAATTCCGGCAAAGCGATTTTCAATGCGGTTCTGAACCGGGACAACGTAAAAATATCCCAGGCCGAGACCACCAGTGAAGAAGAAGGCCTGCGCTCGGAAAAAGCGGACTTCGTGGCTGAAGAGGTCGAAACCAGTCTGGTGGACGACATGAAGTACCTGCCATTCATGGTTTTCTGCATTTATCGTGAAAGTGACGAAACGCGTTTGTACCTGTGCTCTAATGAACTGTACCTGAGCTCTCAGCAGGGGCAAATGACAGTCAAAGCCCGCTCCAGCACAAAAAAGCCGGCACAGATTGAAATCAACGGCAAGGTCGTTGGCAATCGGGGGATCATTTATCTGAATGACCGCAGTGAAAACGTCGCCTTCCGGGCCGCGACTCGCAGCGGGGCTTTTCTGGAAATTGAGACTCGCAAAAAGGATGTGGATTTTAAAGATGCCGTGGTTTCTGATGATGGCGAGCGCCTGATTCTGACGGCCTCCGGAGCCGAGCCCGTTGACGAAAAGAAAGTCAAAAAAATCTCGGACACCGAATGGCAGATCGCTCTGCCTAAATCACGTCCGGTGCTGTTTCTGAAGGGGGACGGCGACATCCCAATGCGGCAGGAGTTTTATATCCGCGGCCAGTTGCCACGGGAAAAGAACCGACCTTACCTGTCTGCCCGCTCGGCCGTACGAACATATTCTTCCTCGTTGAGCTTTAATGGCGTGGCCCCTGCCGGAGTTTCTGTCAAAGTTCCGGAAAACGACAAAGCCGCGCAATTGGAAATGTCCAAAAAAAATCAGTTCGTCTGGACTGTGCGGGATATCCCTGCTGGCGTGGAAAACCGCCGTTATCTGAATGTGTCTGCCGATGGACACAATTTTGTTGTCGGCAATGCCGTCTTCCGCGGTCAGCCTTTTGGACTGGGTTTGGGCGGACGCTATCAAACCCCTTCGGGTGTGGCCTACGGCACTCTGGAATTCCAGTGGTGGATAGAAAACTTTATGTGGATCAATGCCGACTGGTCGCGCTTCCACTGGGGTATGGCCCTGGAACGTCAGCAGCAGTTGATTGAAAAAGATGACTTTGCCAAAGCAGACCTGACCACCGTAGAACTTTTATGGAGAGCTCATGAAGGCTTCCATCTGGTTGATGCCTCCTGGGGATTGTCTTTACCTTTACAGATGATCCAGGCAGAAAGCGCCAGCGCCACCTCTTTTGGCGTCGGGGCATTCATGGTCAACAAGCCACACCGCTGGTTCAGATCCCTGATGGACTGGTCTGAGCTGAAGCTGCAATATTATGCCGGCTCTTCTGGCAGTGATTTTAAAATCAAGTCGGCTTATTCTTTAAAAGCTCAGGCCTATGTCCATCTTTCCAATCAGTGGTTCTGGCGCTATGGGTTGGACCTGAACGAATACAAGTTTGATCCCTCCGCCGCCAAAGAAGAAATGCAAATTGGCGTGGGGACCAGTTTATTCTGGAAGTTTTAACAAAGGCCCGTCATGAAAAGTTTTTTACTGCTCAGTCTTCTGGCTCTGACCTCGTCCCCGGCTTTTGCAGAATCCTTTGAACGTGTTCTGCTTTTGGGGGATTCCCACGCCTATGGCAAATATGGCGAAATCCTGGATGCGCATTTTCGGACCAGCGCGAAGCAGGTGACTTCTTTTTCCAGTTGCGGATCTTCGCCTTCGACCTGGACAACAACTTCTGCCAATTTCAAATCCACAAACTGTGGCTTCTGGAAAAAAAGTGCGGCCGACCGTGAAATCCGCGTGAAAAGCCACAAACTTCCCTCCTTCAGCACCGAACTTCAAAACCTGCGCCCACAACTGACCGTGATCACTTTGGGCACAAACATTCTGGGCAGCCCGGGGAATATCGCCTCTGAAAAAAAACATATTGAAAGCATGATGAAGGCCATCCGGGCCCAGGGATCGGAATGTGTTTGGGTGGGGCCGCCAGATCTGGCCAAAGCTCCATTTAGCAAAAATCTGCAAAGCGGAGTGGAGGTGATCAAGACGCTGGCGGAAAAAAATCAGTGCCACTTTATTGATTCAACCAAGCTAACCCAGTATCCCGCTGGCAAGTCCGATGGAATTCATTATGGGCCGAATGATTCAGCCAAATGGGGCCGTTCGGTTATTGAGAAAATAAACGACTTAAAATTGAAAGCAGCTGCGCGAGCCTCATCCCCGACTCCGGCCACGGGCCACACCCCGACCGGCGTTCGTTAAAAACTACTGCTGCTGGGAGGCCTGCAACATAGCAGATTCAGCCAAGTTGCTTTGCTGCTGATTTTGGACGTTCACCCAGATCTTTTCGCTGACCGGACCAGGCAGCAGTCCGTTGATACTTCTTTCTGCCGCTGGGTCCACGGCCGACCACTGATACAGGGCTTCGGCCTTCACTCCGGCTAAAACTTTGCGATCCATTTCACTGACCGCCGTGTCTTCCACGGTGGGGTCGGCTACCACGTTTTTCAGAATCTCGATAGCAACCGGACGCATGTCCGTGTTGAGGGCCTCAAAAACAAAATCCAAGGCGGAATTTTGCATGGCCTGAGACGACTCATCAACCGGGGCCGTCTTCATCAGAGTTTCCAGACTGCGCAGGAAGTTTTCATCCTTCAACAGACGGCGTTTAACCAGTTTGTCTGGTTCCAACAGCAGAGCTTTACGGCTCAGATCTGCATACTTCTGCAGATCCCGGCTGTACTTATAGTCTTGCCAAACCGCCAGGACTTCAGATTTTACCGAGCTTGCCGCAGGATTTTCCACTTTTCCTGCGGCCACAGCCTGTTCTTTTTCCTTTTCCATCGGACTGACTGCCGGTGCTTCCTCCCGAACCGGCGTCGCCTGGGACTCCGTCTCGGGGGTTTTTCGTGATTGCGAGTACAGAGTCAAACCAACACCCAAACACGTTAAGGATACGGACAGAATAATCAACGTTCTCGTTCTCATTTGCCAAACACTCCACGCGTCATGTTGTTGCGGAAGATGGTTCTGTTCATTTCTTTAGCTCCGGCATTTTGGAAGAACGCCGAACCGTTCAGATAACCGTTGATCAAAACCACGTTCTTGTGAGGCGCATTGGACTGTACGAAGACATTATACACCTTACCGAAGTAGTTGATTTCGTCGATGGACACGATCGGATCCAGAGTGCCGCCACTTTGAACCAGAGCCTCGCCCACTTTGAACTCTTCAGCCACCTTCATGGATCCATCCTTATCCAGGATTGGGTGGTTTTTCGTCACACGCAATTCACGACCCGACTTCATTTTGAAGATCAGAATTTCGTGATCACCATCCACCAGTTCAGACACCCACTGATCCACCTTGGTCTTCACAACCGAGTTCTTGTTCAGGGCATCCGCGGACTGCATTGTTCCCACGTAGGCCGTCTGCTGAGTGAAGGTATCGATGAAGGACATATATTTCAATTTCTTGCTGACCACGTCTTCCGCCAGGATCTGCTGCTCTGGTGTTGCACAAGAAGAGACGCAGACCGTTGCCACATAGGCGGTTGATGGCATCGTACAAGGAGCATTGGCTTTCTTCGGAGCAATCCATGGTCGTTCAGGATTGTAAGCGCGATCCATAAAGGTCGCATACAGTTCCTGACCCGCAGAACCCAAACCTACTTTTTTACCGCCCACACTTACTTTGACGTCAGCAAAGTTTGTCAGGAACTCTTTGATCACTGGCAATTCATCCTGACACTTCACCATCCAGTCATAGCGACCCTTGGCTTCCGTGTTGCTCAAGCTGTCCTGAGAACAGCGGCGCGCCACATAGTCACGGCAGTACTTCTCTTCAACCCAAGCGCCTGGAACGGCCACTTCGCTTTCCAGTTGCACCGAGTGATCGATACATGCAAAGGTCTTCGTCGTCACCACTTCACGGGTCTTCACAATCACACCGATCTGATTGGCAGGACATACGGAGGAGCTGTTAGCTTCTTCCAAAGTCGTTGTGGACGTTTGACTGCGAACCGCCTCAGGATTGGCATCACACAAACGCTCTTCCACTGGCATCACCTGGTCTGCACAGCGGACGTTGTCCACTTTGGTACCTTTGTCGTCGACACAGATGAAGATGCGGTTTTGCTTACCACCACAGTCTGCCGTACAGACCGTGAACTCTTCCGTTGGGACATACTTATAAACCGGACACTTGCCTGCTTCTTTCATGGTGCCTTGACGAGTGTTGGAACTCACGATGCTGCCATCCGTACAAGTCTGATCAGAAATTTCAGTGTAAAGATCAAAGAAACCTTCTTCACCGAAAGAACATTGCAATGGAACTTTCACTTCACCTGTCACCACACCGACTTTCACAGTGCCGTGTGATCCGAAACTGCCACAACCCTCATGACAGATGATTTGAGTGTGTGACACTGATCCTGACAACACACCGTTACTGCAGGTGCGGGTCTCACTGACATCAGAACAAGAGTTCACCGGAGTCGATGTGGAATACATCACTTTACTGCCACCGTCCGGCAATAGACTGCCGTCTGGAAGTTGGCAGGACTGACCAAGACATTCCCCTTCATTAGTCACTTCTTTGTTGCGTGAAACCTCAACCCAGGTCAGTTTTTCAACCACCAGTTTGCATTCCTCTTTAATACGCTCCCGGTAAGAGACTGTTTTCTTGCCGTTCAGACCACAAGCCACTTCCTCAGAGGAAATTTCGCCTTGGGATTCACGAATGGCGCCCTGTTCGGTACAAGCCATCGGATCCACGGGCACTTCGGGCTCCGGATCAATAACAAGATCCTTGATCACGCGGATATCATGATTCAGGGTCACCCACGGTTCCTGACTGCTGCCCAGATAAAGAGTCGCGGTCACATGGTAACTTCCCTCTGCAGCATAAGCATGGGTCACAGATTGATTTGCGGCCGTGCCACCGTCACCGAAGCTCCAGCGGATGGCACCCACCTTGTCAACCAGACACTGGGGAATGAAGACATGCATCGCTGTTGCAATATTTACCTTGGCTTCACTGGCTCCAGAAATCGCCAATTGCTCAACACAGGCCGCACCGTCCATATACATAAGGACATTCACCCGGTGAGTCAGATTGCTGACTTTGCCATCAGCATGGGTCACTGTGATTTTCATTTGGTAGGTGCCCTCTTTATTGAAGGCGTGTTCCACGGCCGATGAAGTGGCCACAGCAGAGCCATCACCAAAATCCCAGGCCACGGCCTGCACCTGAATGCTTGAAGGAACAATCAGCTCAAAACGAAGCGGATTGTAAACGAAGCCTGCCTGAGGTCCTGCCACTTCAAGCTCCTGATTGACGACGGTGGTTGTGATAGAAGCCACCTGTGCATCGGAAGAAGATGTCTTTTCCTGAGCTGTCACAACATAAGATCCGGCAAGTTTAAACACGGAAGTAGCACCTGTGGCACTGGTGCGCAGACGATTGGAACCGGCCGCCTTCCAAGTCACGTTCTGGCTGTTAATACAGTGCCCCGCCTGATTCAAGGAGTAGCTGACAGCACTTCCTGCATCAGCAGCAGACTCACCCACAATGGTCAGTTCATCCGAAGTGGATTTGGAAACTGTTCCCACACATGCGGAAGCGGCTTCCATCGTTTCTGAACCTTCACCTAACGAATTTTTCTGACATCCTGCTAGAACTAATAAACCCAGGGGCAGTAAGATTCTTCCGTAGTTCATCGGCGACTCCTTGCTTGCTACCAACAATGTTGGCAAGCACAAGAAGAAATCTCCATACTTTTAGCACAAGCGGGTCAATATGATTTAGTGGACTCGTCAACAGTTCGACACTAAAAAAAACAATTTCCAAATGTTCAATTTATCGTAAAAACTTTATTCAATCCCCTCTGAACAAAGCCCCACTGGCACACAAGTTGTGGCAAAGCCACCCACAAGCCCAAGACGCGAAGTTGCAGGGCGAAAGCCCGCAACCAGCCAAAGCCCCATTTACGGAAAAAAGCGATCAAAACAGTTCAGCCGCAAGGCGGAGGATGGCCCTCGCAGCGCAGGCGTGCTCCGAGCACGTCGAAGCGAGAAGGCCGTCTGACAACGCTGTCGGATGGACTGTTTTTATCGCTTTTTAAAGAAACCGGAGATGGCTTGTTTTAGGTCCATATTAAAGACATCCTGCTTCTTGTTCTGCGAACTCAGTATAGAGAGCTCACGTCTGGCAGGAATGAAAGACGGATCCAGGGCCACACTCTTTTCGAATGATTTGCGGGCAGCGACCATGTCGCCTTTGATTTTATTAAACAGACCAATCACAAAGGGGAAGAGCGTGTCGTAGCGCTCGTCCGGCGGAACCTGCAAAAGCTCAAGTTCCACTTCTTTTAGAACAAATTGTTTTTTGGCCACATCCACGGAACCCAGCTTAGCCCAGGCGCTGTACAAATGAAGCTGATGCATTTGCGGATTCAAAGTTGCCACCTCAGCCAGGATCTCCAAAGCTTTGGCGAACTGCGTGTATTGCAGGGCTTTTTTCACTTCTTCCATCAAGGACGTGGCTTTCAACTTGGCCTCAGCCTCGGAACGCTGACTTGCCTGACGGAACTGATCAATCTTATTGCTGTCCTTGGAGGCACTGATGGCCTCTTCTGCCAATGCGCGCACTTTGTGCCAGTAGGAATAGACTTCCGAAGCCCTGTCAGAGGGCTCCTCGCCCAGCAGGGTCATAAAGTCTGCAAGGATGGATTCCGCAGAACCTCCCCCGGTACCTGTTTCCATGTAGGCCACAATCTCGTAAGAGTTTTTATGTTCCAATTCGGCATGGATTTTACGAATAACTTTAAGCTGTTCCGCCGGATTGGTGAATGCCGCACGCTGCGCGAAGACCACAAGACCTTTGGTCAAAAGGAAGTGAATGGCCTTATAAACTGCCACTTCACTGTAGCCTTTGATTTCCAGAAGCTGAGTCAGTGTGACCTGATTGTTTAATTTCACAGTCAGCCCGTCCAGAGACTTCACCAGGGACATGGTCAACGCCGGGTGATCATCACGGAAGGTCGGACTTTTAACGATGACATTGCCTGCCCACATAACATACAGGGACTTCAACCAGCTGACAGAAATCTTCGAGGCAATCCAGTCATGCAGATAGTAAGAAAGCGTGTCGGCATCAATGCTCGGGTTGCTCATCTCCACTTCAGCAGAAGCAAAGTTCACCCGGATCTTCTGATCCACAATCGTGCGCACCAGACGGATGTTCATTTGCTCCATCAGGATCAAGTCGAACGCGTGAGGGCTTAATTGATTGTTCTGAATAAGATAGTTTCCGATCTTGCGGTTGTTCTTGTCGCGCAGGGCTTCCTGCACGTCTTTCGGAGTTGCGTATCCGCTTTGAATCAGCATTTCACCCAGGAAGGTGGTGCGATCATCCACGTCCACACCGACAATATTCCCGTTACAGAACGAAATACCGGAAACCGAGCCATCGGAATTATAGATATTCAAATAACCACTGCTTTTGGTCTCTACCAATAGCGAATACAGGAATGGCAGGTCAAACCCGCTGACTTCCTCAATGGACTCGATGACTTTACGTTTCTGACGACTGGTCACCGTCGGGTTGGCAAACATCTGATAGAGCTTTTTGCGTGCAGTGGATTCCTCACGGCGAGGCGCCTCTTCCTTCTTCACGATTTTCAGCACCTGCTCCATATCGAAGGGCTTTTTCATGAAGGCCACGGCCTGAGTGCTCTGTGTGGCTTCCTGAATGAAGGCTTTATCCGTGTAGATACCGCTCATCAGGACCACTTTGAATTTGGCTGCAGGATAATTGGCACGAGCCTGCTTGATAAAATCAAGGCCCGTCATCTGAGGCAACAAGCAGTCGCAGAACAGGAATTCCAGACCGCCATTGGCCGCCAATATCCCGTTGGCTTCATCCGGCCGACTGGCGGTGAAGACAGAATGACCCGCACGACTCAGAATCTCCTTCAAAGAGTTTCTGACCGTCTCATCATCTTCTAAAATGAGGATCTTTGACTTTCCTTGCTCCACGTTTCCTTGTCGGCTCACTCTTATGTTCAATTTAGAACAAAAAACAAAAAGCGGGACTGATGTTCAGTGCCCGCCATCAGAACTAGACCTTCGTCTGCTGTTTCTTACTTTTTAAGGAACTTAAAGTATTTAGATTCGATGACATCCATTTCCATTTCGTTACCTTCCTCATCCTTCACGGAGGCTGGAGGTGTCACCCCGCCTTCGGTGAACTCTGTCCCATAACGGAACAGGACGTTCTTTTCAGAGCCGGAATCATCATTATAGTAAGGTACAAAGAAGGAATTCACCTTGCCAGTAGCCGGCAAGAAACCATCGACCATGTTGATCTGATCCACGATCACTTTCGGACAGTTGCTGAAGCTGATCTGCGCAGGACCTGCCGTCCCCATCCATTTGATCCATTCGCGGATACCGCAGGAGTTGATGCTTTTCAGTCCACTCAGCTCCACCTCAATCTGTGGATTGCCGCCAAGGTTGAACTGAGAAAAATCAACATCCTCATCGATGGTTCCTGCCATTTGGACAGTCAGCTTATCGGCGGCTTTGTTCATTTTTACATCGAGTTTACCCATAGTGTTCAAATCTCCTCGTTCAGATAGCAATTTTAACTAAGACCTTCATTTTTAACTACAAAAAACGTGACGTCATCGATTAAGGGCGCGCCTTGACGATGGGCTTGGAAACTTTGCGCAAATCTTTGGACCGAGTCGTTCACCCCAGGGAAATCCTTGTTTGCCGCAATCAGAGCTTTGATAAATTCACGCTCTCCCCAAGCCGCCTTGGCTGGGTCCTGTATATCAGGAATTCCATCAGTATAGAAGAACACAAGATCCCCTGTTTCAACTTGAATGGTTGTCTGCTCATAAACAGAGTCACGAGCCTGACCCAATCTGGGATTATTCACTTCATTCAAAGGAATCAGATCTTTTTTCTTCAAGGGCCCCTCACCTTTTTTCATCAGGAACGGTGCCTCATGCGAAGCATTGCAGTACGCTAGCTCACCGGTTTCCAGATCAAACGACGCCAGGAAGAAGGTCATCATGATGCGGCCCTTGGAAACATCATAAATGGAACGATTCAAAAGCTCCAGCGCCTTGGCCGGAGTGATATTGAGTCTTTCAATGATCGTCGAAGCTGATTTCGCCGCACTGGTGATCAATGCAGCTGGCGCCCCGTGTCCCGTCGCATCCCCGATCCACAGGAAGATCTTGTTGCCGATCTGACAGTAATGCCACCAGTCCCCTCCACACTCGCTGGCAGGTTCATAGTACCCCGCAATGGCCAGAGGGCCGATCTTGGCCTGAGTTTCAGGGAATAGTGTCTCCTGAACGGTTTTGGCCGTTTGCAGTTCGGATTCCATACGCGCTTTTTCCGCGGTCTGATCCAGCAGGCGCGAAACTTCCGCCGCCATGATGTTAAAATTATCTGCAAGACTTCCAACCTCATCACTGGACTTCACATCGACGCGGATGTTGAAGTCCCCTTCCGCCACTTTTTGGGTCGCATCAAACAACTGTGTCAGGGCCTGAGTCAGACCACTGGAGGCAAACAGACTTAAGATCACCGTCACAGAGATCAAGATACCAAAGAAGATCAAAGATTTTCGAATCAGGATCTGAACCGCCCCCAAAGCTTTTTCTTTTTCCACGGTCGTCACAACGATCAGATCACCAAATCCTGCGCGCGAGAACGATACCAGCAATTCCTTGCCATCCACCCCGCGATCGGTTTCTGCCCCTTGCGCGATTTGCTGATTGGTGTTTGTCAAAAACTGCGGATTCACGGTGCTTTGCAGTTTCTGCCCCGGAGTCCCATCCGGTCCGAAGAGTATGGTCCCATCCGTGGAAATTAAATATAGTTTCTGAGACATGGCCGCACGGAACATCTCCGCCGCCTCACTCATTTTTACAATCACCAGAAAGACTGTATTTCGGGTGTTGGTTTCATCGCTGACCTTTTCCATGATGAAAACACGATCATCACTGAATGGCACCTTCACCACCCGGCGCGTGGCCTCCACCTCGGCAAAGTAAGAACTCATCTGATTCTGCAACTGAGCCAGGACACCGGCCGTTTGCCCCGGAACCTTCTCTAAAATCGCGGACTGCTCGTAAGCTCCTGTTGCCGAAGGCTTAAATACGACGATGGACTCCAGATTAAACTCGTTCTGAAAAATGGATTCGCCGACTGAAGAAAACTTCTGCTGACTTAGATAATCCTGAAAGATCGGCTTGGTCGTCCCCAGAACGCTGTTGAGCTGTGTCTTGATTTGAGCCGCCATGGTTCCTGACATTCTGCTGGAAGAATCAAAGACGTATGCGATTTTGTCTTCTTCAAAGATTCGCAGCGCCAGGATTAAATACACAGTCAGTGTAATCAAAGGCAGTGAAGTGAGGAGCAAAAGAATTTTGTATCTTATTGATAATCCACGTTTTTTCACAAGTTCATTATGCCCATTCACAAGGAACCCGAAAACAAATTCTCATATAACTTAGCCTAAGGTCCGTAAATCTCTTGTCTTTTCCAACCGATAAGCTTTGAGCAGGAGTCTTATGTCGCGTTTTGGACGAACTGAAAAGATGATCTTCACCGGAGCACTGCTTGTGCTCATGGTCTTCTCGTACTTCTTGTACGATGACTCTTTGCTATTCCCAAAAGCCAACAACAGCGCGCTGGAACTGATTGGTTCCGTGGCTGTCTCCCAGAACGATGTGCGCCGTAAAAATCTGGACACCTTCAGCTGGCTTCCTGCCTCCCGACAAGACAGTGTCTATCAGAATGACTCCATCTTCACCGGCGATCGTTCGGAAGCGACCATTCAACTTCAGGATGGCACGCAAATCCGCATCGAGCCCAATTCATTGATCACCCTGAATCTTAAAAACGGTCAGATGAATCTGGATCTGCGCTACGGTAATCTGACCGGGGAACTGGCTCAAGGGGCCTCTTTGACGATCACGTCCGGCAAAGAAGAATTTAAACTCGAAAGTGCGCCCACCAACACGCAGGAAAAACCAAAGATTCGCTTCAACAAAGCCCACAGTGGCACGGTGGATTTGAAACTTATTTCTGGTGACGTGAAATACATCGACCAGAAAAAACAGACTGTTAAAGAGCTTCCGAAAAATGCCGTCGTCGCAGTCAAAAAAGATGGCGAAATCAAAACTGTGGAAAAGCCGCAGTTGCTTCTGAAAACCGCCGACAATATCAATTGGCTGCGCATCAACCCTGATGATCCCCTGCCATTTGAATGGTCTGGCAAAGGCGATATCGCCCGCTATGAACTTGAAATTTCCCCAAGCGAGGACTTCAGCACGGTGGCCCTTTCCAAAACCACCAGTGAGCAGCGCGCGGCCGTTACGGACCCTCTGCAGCCTGGCCCCTATTTCTGGCGTGTTAAAACT
The DNA here is from genome assembly GCF_055397015.1 of Bdellovibrio sp. HAGR004. Taxonomy (NCBI): domain Bacteria; kingdom Pseudomonadati; phylum Bdellovibrionota; class Bdellovibrionia; order Bdellovibrionales; family Pseudobdellovibrionaceae; genus Bdellovibrio; species Bdellovibrio sp. HAGR004. The sequence goes on from NZ_AP029176.1 coordinate 2,336,100, forward strand.
TTTGATCGCAATGGCGAAGTGGGTGTCACTTCTGCCGCCCAAAGAATGAACATCTCTCACCTGACAGGTCCGGAAATCACGACACCCCTGCAAGCCGCCCAGATCAATCTGGAACTGAAAGTAAAACCGAAGGAAGAGCTGGCCACCACAACTGAAGTTCAATGGAAGGCGCCTTCTCAACTTAAAAGCTTCACCTGGCAGATTGCTCAGGACCCCGAGTTTCAAACCATCCTAAAAGAAGGACAAACTGACTCGTTGGCGGCTTTGACTCCACGCCTTTCCAGTGGCACTTACTGGGTGCGCGTACAAGGCCAAACCGAAAACAAAAACATATCGCCGTGGTCTGAACCCGTCTCCTTCACTTTGAATCTGGGCGCCCATAAAGAAGAGCGTCCGAATCGCCCCGTGTTGGTCACCAAGAAAGTGGAATTCAAGGCTCCATCCGCAAAAGACCGCAACCCGGCTTCCCCAGAGGCTCCGAAGCTTGCATGGAAACCGGTCCTTCAGGTGAAAGCGTATCAATTGCAAATCGCCAAAGATGTCAGCTTTGCAGAGCCGGAAAAATACGAAGTGACACAAAATCAGGTGGCGTGGTCCCAATTCAAACCCGGCAAACACTACTATCGTGTCTTTGCCAAGGGACTCAATGGCCTGGTCAGCGAACCCAGCGAAGTGGGCACCATCGACGTCAGCGTCGGCGGTTTGACGTTGAATCCGTTAAAAACAATCAGCGCCGTGGGCCAGGCTCCGGGGCCGAAAGAAACACCCATTAGCTGGAGCGAAGTTCCCTTTGCCAAGTCCTATCTGGTTCAGGTGGACAAGTCGAAGGACTTCTCTCACCCACAACAAATGGAATACTCCACAAGTTCCGGCTCTTTGGTCCTGAACGATCCGGGCAACTATGCCGTGCGTGTGCAGGCATTGGATGAGGCCAATAAACCTTTGACGGAGTTTTCAAATGTGCAGGAAGTTCTTTACACCTTCCGCACCCCATTGACAGCTCCGGCCCTGATGGAGCCCTTTAACAACGCTTCGATCTTCCTGCAAACAGAGATGGAACCGTTCATCTGGCTGGAATGGAAAAAGGTCGAAGGTGCAACATCCTATCGCATCGAAATTTCTGACAAGCCGGACTTCTCGCGCACGCTGATCTCCAAGTCCCTGGCGGGCAACAGATATTTGATTAAGGAAAAAGTTCCTCTTGGGAAAATCTACTGGCGCGTCCGCGCTGAAGCCAAAGGTGATGTTGAGCTTTCGGAGTGGGCGGAAAAACGTGAATTCACCCTTTATCACCAGAAAAATGAGACGTTCGTAAAATGAAGATTCAATACTCTCTTTTCGACACCCTTTTGGAACCTGTCTTTGTTCTTAATGCAGAACAAAAGGTTGTCTATTGCAATGAAACCGCCGCCATCGTAGCAGGTTTGTCCATTCGCAAGATCACCAGAGGAATGAAATTCAACGAACTGTTCCAGTTTGGTGAGCCCATTGAGGCGCTGGACAATTTGATCGCTGTTTGTGATGCCACTCCTTATAAAGAAGTCACCTTCAAAGCCCTGCATGCGGACGAAGGCAAAGTGCAAATCACCCTGCAGCCCATCTTTGATTCCATGGGTGATAAAAACTGGATTGTCTTTGTGCGCGACGTGACGTTGGAAGAACGTCTGCAAAAGAAATACAGAGCCGAGCTGGAACAAAAAGAAGACGTCATCAAAGCTCTGGAAGATGCCAAGGCCCAACTTGAAGATTACAGTAAAAACCTGGAACAAATGGTCGCGGATCGCACCCGTGAACTGTCGCGCCTGAATCAGACCATGTCCGCCCTGCTGGACAGCCTGGGACAAGGTTTCTTTATCTTCAATGCCGAAGGAAAGATTCTGGATGTGTCCTCCAAAGCCTGTGAGGCCACGGTGGAATGTAAGCCCGACGGTCAATTGATCTGGGACGTTTTGAAACTTCCGGAAAACAAAGTCGAAGGCTTCAAAAAATGGATGCAGACCCTGTTTATGGAAATGCTGCCTTTTGAAGACCTTTCCTGTCTGGGGCCTGTCACCTACCCGCACAGCAAAGAGCGCAATATCTCTTTGGAATACCATCCTTTGCGCAACAATGAGGGCGCAATGGAAGGTGTGGTTGTAGTGGCTTCTGATATCACGTCACTGATCGAGGCCCAAAAACAGGCCGAACGCGAAAAGGAACACGCAAAGCTTATCATTCACATGATCAAGTCCAAGCGTGAAATCCACCGCTTTATTCAGGAAGCGCAGGGTCTGTTGCTGCAAGTGCGCGAGGAAGTCAGCAAAGACGACGGCCCCTACAACACGGAAGAGCTTTTCCGCAACCTGCACACCCTGAAAGGTGGCGCCGCCTTGTTCTCAATCAAAGATGTCGCTGAAGCCTGCCATCAGGCCGAAGGACTCTTGGCTGAACTGAACGAGTGCTGGACCCACCCGGGCTTTATCGCCCTTCGCGGTAAGTGCTTTGAGATTGACGAATATTTTGAAAAATTCCTGAATCAAACAAAAGAGATCCTGGGAAGCTCCGGCATGCCGGACGAGCGCCAGATCGAAGTGGCCATCAGCAAGCTCAATCACATTGCCCGCAAGGTGGGAAGCCTTCCCGGCGGCGGCGTGGTTGCACAGGAACTTCTCTTGGAACTGGCGATGGAACCCGTGGCGCGTTTCATCGAACCTTACGGCGATGTGATGACTCACGTGGCCGGCCAGATTGACAAGATGGTAGCGCCGTTGAAAATCACCAATGGAAATATCATGGTGATCCCGGAAATCTACAGCAGCCTGTTTGCCACTTTCGTGCACGCCTTCCGCAATGCCGTTGATCACGGGATCGAATTGCCGGATCTGCGTGTGGATCAGGGAAAACCTGCCGAAGGGCATGTGGAAGTGACATTCAATCTGGCCCACAACACCCAGGGAACTTATCTGCTGGTGCAGATCAAAGATGATGGTGGTGGCATCAATCCGGAGCGCATTCGTGAAAAGCTCATCCAGCGCGGTGTGGATGTCGCCAAAGAAACCGATCAGGAAGTGATCCAGCATATCTTTGACAGCCAGTTCTCTACACGCGATCAGGTCACCGACATCTCGGGCCGTGGCGTGGGTATGGATGCCATTAAAAACGCGGCCGAGGATCTGCAAGGCCGCGTCTGGGTGGAATCCGTCCTTGGCCAGGGCAGCACCCTGTTCGTGGAAGTGCCGTACATCACCGAATTCCATAAAGAAAAATCCATTAAACCCGCAGCCTAAAAGGGGTGGTCCATCCGCCCTGCCGCTGCGAGCCCGAGTGACTATTAATGGTCATTTATGCCAATATATCGTCCTTTTGCCAATAGAAGAACCAGTGTCTTCCCTGCGCCGGACTCTGACCCTATCCTGATGGTGGAATTTCAACCCGAACAACCAAGGAGACTCTTATGTCCTTTCAACTGCCTCCCCTTCCTTACGCCCCAGATGCTTTAGTTCCCCACATGTCGGCTGAGACTTTGGAATACCACCATGGAAAACATCACAAAACCTACGTGGACAATCTGAACAAACTTGTTCCTGGAACTGAGTTTGAAGGAAAATCCCTGGAAGAAATCATCATGACGAGCTCGGGCGGAATCTTTAACAATGCCGCGCAAATCTGGAACCACACATTCTTTTGGAACTGCCTGTCCCCGCAAGGCGGCGGCGGTCCCACGGGTGAATTGGCTGCGGCCCTGATCCGCGATTTTGGCTCTGTCGAAAAATTCAAAGAACTTTTCGCTGAGGCCTCGATCAAACAGTTCGGCTCTGGGTGGGGCTGGCTGGTGAAAAATTCTTCCGGCAAACTTGAAATTCTCAGCACCAGCAATGCGGAAACTCCGATGACCAAAGGTCACACCGCTCAGCTAACTTGTGATGTTTGGGAACACGCTTACTATATTGACTATCGCAACAGCCGTCCAAACTTCCTGGCTGCGTTCTGGAAGATCGTGAACTGGTCTTTTGTGGAAAAGAACTTCCGCGCCTAAAGCTTCGGTGTCAGCGTCACCACGCTCAGGCCGATCGCACGGCCTGAGCCGGTATTGACATAGTTGTGGGCGGAATCGCCGGGGAAGGCCAGGACATCACCGGCCCTCAAAGTAAAACTTTCGCCGCTGACCACCACGGTCAACTCGCCCTGCACACAATGCAGATACTCTTTCGTCCCAGCAGAGTGAGGCACCCCACCAAGACGTGCGCCCACTTCAAACTCCATACGATCTATCGCCATCCCGGGAATAGGGTCTGGCAAAAGCTTATAGACCAGGACATTGCCCTTGGCCTTTTTAGTCGCGGGAATTTCATTTTTTGGAATCAATTGGGTCTGTGAGCGCGGCGTGGCCAGCAGTTCTTCAAAAGACACCTGCAGTGCCGCGCAGACGCTGGCCAGATTCAACAGCGAAGGATTGCCCATGCCACTTTCCATATTCGCCAACGTTGAACGCGGAATCCCGGCAAGCTTGGCGAGGGCTGCCTGGGTCAGGCCCCTCTTTTTTCGAAGCTCCGTGGTTTGCGCCGCCAGATTTTTTGCCAAAACGTCATAGGAAACAGTCATGCATCCATGGTACGGACTTAGCCATGGCAACGCAACAGCGTTAAACACCTGGCTGATGCTGAAAATAACTGCGGACCCTGACTTTATTTATTGTGTTTGGTGTAGGCACCTTTGAGTTTGTCTTCAAAGATTTTCGCCGAGAACGGTTTGACGATATACTGGGAAACTCCTGCCAAAACGGCTTCGGTCACCTGATCGCGTTCGGATTCGGATGTCAGAAGAACAAAAGGCAAATTGGCAAATTCCGCCGTGGCGCGAACTTGTTTTAAAAGTTCCAACCCTTTCATCTTGGGCATGTTCCAGTCCGAAATCACCAGTTGGATCGGACTTCCGGCAGAGTTGTTTTGCAGAAGAACTTTCAGTCCCTGCTCGCCGTCTTCCGCCTCCTGAATATTCTTATAGCCCATGGCTTTCAGCGTGTTCTTCACCAGATCACGGATAGAAGGCATGTCGTCGATAACCAGGATGCGCGTTTCGAAGGGGAACATAGATGGAGTCTCCTCTACATCCCCCTATTCTAGAAAACCTGGTGTGAATCTCAAAGATTCTTTACAAGCCTGGACTTTCTGCTGGGGCCAACCACAGGAAATCCGCACGTGGTCCGTCGGTTTCAGATGGCGCCACTTCTTTGGCAATTTCAGATTCGCTCAAGCCCAGAGTATTGACCTGCGAGAAGGTCAGGACCGGGAACTCACCCCCGCGCACGCGCAGACGGTCCGGCAATCCGCCGCCAAACTGCACATGGAAGTCTCCGACCACTATAACGAGCACCTGACCAGGATGTGATCTGAGGAACTCCGTCGCCTGCCATGCCATGGTGTCGTCCCAAATGGACTGCGCTGCAAAATAGCGCTCCCCCGCTTCGGGGCTTGGCAGGTGTGGCATCATGGAAAGAAAGCGACGCTTGTAGGATTCACGTCCCAAAGAAAACTGCGGCGGCAGCAACGCCTTATCTTCCGGAGTCAGGGCCGCCAGTCCCTGTTTGGACACTTTGCCCGTCAGCGACCGGGGTGCATTGAGGGCGACCGTGGCCGCCCCTTCGTTCAGATCCGGGAACAGGGCCTGATCACGATAGAAATCATAGGACAGACCGCCCCATTTGATCTGCTGAAGGAACTCGGGTTCGGACAAAGCCCCCTGGCGGTAGGCCTGCACCAGCGGCTGATCTGTATATGTAAAAAATTCCATTCCGACGGAAACCACCAAGCCCTGGTCCCGAAGCGCCTGCATTATGGCAACCTGCTGGGTCTGATGTTCTTTGAATCCGTGATTTTCCCCGATGACAACGATCGAACCTGGTCTGACATTTTGAACGGCCTGGGTTAAAGACACCGGCTGAAGGCTGTTTCCGGTCAAAATGCCACTTGTTTGAGCATGAGCGCAGGCCAACATGAGCAAAGAACTAAAAAAAAGTCCAAAACCCTTCACGATTCTCCTCCTAGACACGAAATTGCCTGTTGAAGTTTCCTTTTTCCTTTGATACCTTGAGCCCCTTTGAAAAGGTATTGTCATTTTTTCTATACAACGCATGGCAATACAAACGGTTCAATTTAAGGGGTACCGCAATGGCTAAAAAGACAGGAAGAATCATCGTAACTCTTGAGTGCACTGAAGCTCGTGCTGAAGGCAAACCTGTTTCTCGTTACACTACTACTAAAAACAAAACTAAGACTCCAAGCCGTCTTGAGAAGAAGAAATACAATCCGAATCTTAAGCGCCACACAGTTCACAGAGAAACTAAGTAATGATTCTTACGGATCAGCAGATTCTCGAGTGCATGGAACAAGGTTCAATCAAGGTTGAGCCTTTCCGCAGGGAGTGCCTGGGTACGAACTCTTATGATGTTCACCTTGGTAAAACCCTGGCCGTGTACGAAGATAAAGTGCTGGACGCAAAGAAGCATAACCAGATTCGTACCTTTGAAATCCCGGAAGAGGGTTTCGTGCTTATGCCGGACACTCTCTATTTGGGCGTGACTTTAGAGTACACTGAGACTCTGAAACATGTCCCATTCCTGGAAGGCAAATCGAGCGTTGGTCGTCTTGGAATCGACATCCATGCCACTGCAGGCAAAGGCGATGTCGGCTTCTGCAATTATTGGACTCTGGAAATTTCCGTAAAACAGCCTGTGCGTGTTTATACTGGAATGCCTATCGGTCAGTTGATATACTTTGAAGTGAAGGGTGACATTTTAACTCCTTATAATGTCAAACCTTCCGCGAAGTATAACTCTAAACAGCCGATACCGGTAGAGTCCATGATGTGGAAAAATCAATTCTAAAGTCTCTGTTCATACTTGTTGTTTTGGCTTCGGCAGGCTGTGCGCCTGGCGAAGTTGAATCTATTTCTGGCCTTGATAGCTACACGGTCACAGGCGGTTCTTTCTCGCAGGCCGACTCTTCGGCATTGCATGGCAGCGGGATGGTGACCTTCACCAGCACTCTTCCCCAGCTCAGCAGCCGATCACTTTCTTTAAAAGCATCTTTGAACGATACTATTGCGATGAGCACGGTAACCGCGGTACTTTATTCAAACAGCACAATTCTTCCCGCTTCATCGGGAGTCACCGTAAAGTTTATCCGCACCGGGGCCAGTGTCTCCGCAAAAATCGGCCTGAATGGTCAGGTTCGCGACGTCACTGCAAGCAATCTATCCTTTTACTTCCCGACGGCACTAGATGTGGTAATCGACGTTCATAATATCAACACCAAAACCCGCGTCTATGTGTGGCGCCGGGATGCTATGGTTTATTCTGCCGCCACAGCCGACATTGATTCAGAAAATGACCTATCTTCATCCCTGCCCACCCAACTGGCAAACGGAACAATCAATGGTCTGATTCTGGAAAATGCGACGGTCACAGCCGCTCAGGTTTCAACTTCCAAGGTTCTGGACTAATACGACTTCATTCAACAAAAAAGGCCCCGGTGAATCACCGGGGCCTTTTTTATTTCTATGACTATATTTTCTTACTGCTTCGGCTTGGGCATCACTTGAGACGACTTTGCCACTTCCTCAGCGATGTATCCCAGGATCTGAGCCAACTGCACACGGTCCGCCCACACATCCCATTTTTCCGGTTTGCCCTTCCACTTAAACATGAAACGGGCTTTTTCCGTCAACGTCGTTGGCGGCTTTCCATAGCGCAAGATGAAGGTGAACACATCCAACAGATCCTTTTCCTTTAACGTTCCACTGTCCAGAAGGTCTTTTGCCAGCTCTCTCAAAAGACCTTTGAACGCCGGGAAGGCATTGATCGCTTCCTGGGTTGAAATGATCGCGTCTTTGTTTCGGTCAAAGCGCGCAAAGATCATTTCCACATACTGAATCACGTGCGGAGTCAGGGCAATATCACCCATCATCGCCATATTCTGATCATTCGGAACATAGCCAGCCGCCATAAAGATGTTATTCATATAATAAGCCCACTCATCGGCGCTGGCCTTCTTCATGAAGGACACATACTCTGGCGTCGCTGACATAATATCAGCCATCACTGCTCTATAGGCTTTACGCACACAACTTAAATTCACTCGGCTGGAATCTGTCACAACCTCGCCGGGCTTAAAGCAGACTCTCACCAGCTCTTCACGCAGCTCAGAGTTGATGCTGACACCCGACCAGATCATACCGATCAGATCCGTGATTTCGGCCTGAGACGCCAAACTGTTGCCGTCTGAATGTGGCACAAAAATATTGGCTTCCCGGAAACGTGAGGAAGCAAAAGTCACGTTCTTAGGATCCAAAAGACCCATCTCAACAAAAATGGACTTGAGGCTGTTAAACCCACCTTCCACCTCTTGTAAAGTTGCTCCTTGATAAGTCTCAATTCGCTTTAAATCCGTTGCAAAAGACCGGATCAGCAGACGTGCCACAGCTCGGTTGCGATTCAGGTCCCGCAAACTCTTATGCGTATAAAGCTGCTCAAACTTGTTAGAGATAATGACAAAGCCCTTGTCGTTTGTCGTCATCGGCACGGGGCTGTCCACCGAAAGCAGCAACTCTTTCATCGCAGCCAGCAACGGACCATTGGACGCATCCAGAGCCCGGTTGGTGCGCTTCAGTTGATCCAGTAAATCCTTGCCACGAATGCCTTCGTCTTCTTTCCAGCCCTCGGCCATTTGTGCAAACATCAGTTCGGCATCAAGCCAGATCTGCATTTCCTGTCGTGCCACTTCCACCGAGGTCACAGTCAAAGCATTCGGCAACTGTCCTGAAATGCGCAGCTCGGGTGGATTCAGGATGTTGTTCAAAACCACTTTCACCAGCTGATCCGCCGACTGCTCGTTGATCGCTTTGGGGATCAGCTCTAAACGGATCATGTGTTTGACCAGCTTGTTCAGCTCGGCATGACTGAACTGATTTTCTTTTTTCACCAGCAACAGATCACGCAGGATGTTCAGACTTTGGTTGGCAAAGACGGACAGATAACTCAGAATGACCGGCTGTTGGAACGACTGCTCTTTCAGGAAGTAGTCGTAATACAGATAATCCGAATACGCACGCGCGGCAAAGCCCAGCAAAACACTCCAATTGGATTTGCGCAAAGAAGAATCATTCCCGCCAAGCACGATGTTTTTCGCATCTATGACCAGCGGCAGATAGGCTTTCACCTTCTCTGTCAGGCCGCGGCCTTCTTTCGGAGGATAAAGAAGTTCGATCTCTCGAACGATATTATTCAGGTCATTCAGGTCATAGGAGCCTTCGAACAAAACCCCGGCCTCACGCACGGTGGCTTCCAGAACGAACTGAGATTCCATGTAAAGCTTCTGTGACTCTTCCGGACCATACATTTCCGGATCCCACTCGCGTCCATAAATGGAATAATAAGGCATGAAACGCTCAATCAGCGTCTTGATACGACTGACTTTCAGACGGGCCGTTTCAAAGTCCGTGGTGGTCAGGGAATCCACACTGCCCCCGAAGAACAACTGCTTGATCTTCATGCCCTCAAAGACCAATCCGGTGGAGACTTTGAATTCCGGCCACACGACTTCCAGGGTTTTCAGAAGATCAAAAATCTCGTCCCGAGAAACCACACCTTCCGGCTTTTCTGCCACCAGATCCTGGAAGACAGACAATACGTCCTCAACCGTGCGCGCCAGATAGGAAAGACGATACCCCGTCCCCGTCTCGGGAACAGACTTGATAAAATAGTGATAACGCAAGAACTGCACGTATCCGCGGGCCCCCAGCAGACTGAAGCGGCGCCACTCATTGGGAGTGATGGAGTTTTCATCCCCGCCCGCAAGAGCCTTTTTCACTTTCCTGATGATCGGCATGTACTTGCTGATCACCTCCGGGAATTCCCAGGTTTCACCAAAGAGCTGGGACATTTCGCGCATCAAAACAACAAAGTCGGACAGATAATAACTTTGACCATTTTTTTCGATCAAAGAAGCCAGCGTGCGGGCCGCATCCTGAATTTCTTTATTGGCCTCTTCAAAGTAACGGACATCCCGCTGCATACTCGGGGTTTCAGAAACCTCCCAGCGCAAGGCGATGACCTTCATGTACGGATTCAGATTCACGGTGATTTCACGCAAGCTACGAATCAAGGAAATGGTTTTATCCAGCTCCGCGCGAGTCAGATAGTCCCGGCTGCCGCCCAGAAAGACCTGTTTCAGCTTCATGAATTCCACCTGCAAAGCCGGGGAAATCGTGATTTTTTCCTTCGGGTCCAGGAAGTTTCGCTCCAGGAAGGTCGCCAGTTCCTGAGAAGTATAGCGATCGGCATTGCGTCCACGCACATACCGTTTGAACTTTTCAACTGCACTGCCAATACAGTCCCAGGTGGTTTCAAGATCCCCGGTTTTGGCATCGCCGACAATGAAAGCTTTCACGACCGGCTTGGCGTCACTTAAACACTGCGTACCGCCGAACTCCTGAGCATCCGGCGGCGGAGGCTCTTCACCGACTTTTGAATCACAGGCCGCAAGCCCTGCTGTCAGACTCAAAAGCAAAAGGGCCTTTGTCAGACCCGATGATAAATTCGCTGAAATTTTAGAAAACATAAGTCATGCCCCCGTAGAACCGGTCGTTCGCACGGTATTGATTGAGGAAACCTGACGGGTCATGATTTTCATCCTGCACCCCCAGAACGTCGCCTCCAACGACCAAAGCCCACTTCTGACTTGGATAATAAAGGAACTCTGTATTAAGCAAAGATCCCCTCTGATCATAGTCATACAAATATTTAAAACGAGTCACAAAAGGACGACGGAAGAAGCTGGCAAGCTGTCCTTCCACGCGAACTGACAGCGCATTGGTGAACTTCAGACGTTCATCAAACATCGTAAAATCATCAGGCGTTCCGTCAGAAAGAATATCCTGAATTCCGCCACCTTCAATTTTCAGGTACTCCAACTGGAAGGCCAGCGTCTTGGTGAAAATATCGGACAAAGAAAAATCAAATGCCGCTGAATAGGCTTTGATGGGCATCAATTTCTGAATAGACCATTCCGGATCCGGACGTTTTTCCACCGGATCATCTTCCAGATATGACAGCGAAGCTTTCACGCGGCCCAAGGTATAACCGACATCCACGGATTTCAAAATATGATGAGTGACATCCGGAGACACCGTCACATCGACTTTTTCCTCGGAAGCGGCCTTAAAGTTCTTACGCTTTAAGATCAGCTCATTCACAGGCAGATAACCCCCGCTGAGCACAACCCAGGGACCCTTTTCCTTGTTTCCAAGTCGTCCCATCATCGCCGCCCCACCATTGTCAGCAAGTTTGGCAGCTTCGGGAATATCCAGTTTGTACTGAATGGTGTTGATGTTGTTATTGAAGTCGTAATTGCGTGACGGGGCACGATACCAACGGCTGTCTGAAACAAGACCGCCGCCCTCTTCGCGGATGTCCGGCCCCATGCTGGGGATGAACACCGGAGTCGCCATGCCGACAATTTCCCAGCCACTGGTGTTATAGTCAGCAAAGAAACCCGTCAGGCCCTGCTCTTCCGGACGAAGAGCATCAATGGCAAACTTCGGCTGCCACAGACCCAACTGCCAACGGCGATCCATCTCACTCCAGTCCTTCTTTTTACGACCGGCAAAGACACGGAAGTTTTGCCCCTTGGAGGCGATGTAAGCCTCCGAGACGACGATATGCGACTGTCCGCGGCTGAAGAAGGTCCCACCCGAAAAGTCGCCGGCAAAATCAGCCCAGGAGGTTTCTTTAAGTCCGGTCAGACGCGCCGATAGAAGCTGACTGTAAGTCAACTGAGGCGCCTCCGGTATCACCGACATGTACTGCATGCCTTCCATACGGATCTGACCATAAACTGTTGCTGGTTTTGACTTGGACGATGGGGCTTGGATAGAGCTCACCCCTGCGGCTTGAGGTAATTTCAAGCTCGTGGATTGGGCCATGGCCTTAGGGGCTGCCGCGGTACTTAAAAATGCCGCCGCAATATAGGTCCTTACTCTCACATTCGCCTCTAGATAAAAGTCTAGGGGATAGAAAATAAGAAAAGCCCTCTGGAGTCAACGGAACCACGCGTTGATGTGTCTCAAATCAAATATAGAGGACTTGGTGGTAAAAAAAACCCGATATGTTTGAAAAATCTACCCCGAAAAAGACCCCATAAAAAAGGTCTTTTAGAGCAACTGCTCCAGCAGCCATTGCGGGTCGTCAACCGGCACATCATGCCCGGCCCAGGGGTGCATCTGCGCCGTGAGGCCCCACTGTTCAGCAATTTTAAGGGTGCACTTGGCTGACACCAGGCGATCCCCGTGACTTCCCAACAATTTCACCTCTCCGGGAGGCTGTGCGGGAAAGCGGTACTGCGAAGCCGCCAGCAACTGACGAAACACGTTGGTCGGATTCATCGGATACTTTCTGGAGTACTCAATCATCGCAGGCAGTTCCGCCTCGCGACGTTCCTGATTGTTCACGATCATGCCCAACACGGTTTTTTCCCACAGTTCCGCATCCTCCAGTTTTCCCAGAAGCTTCAGACCCTGCGGCACATTGGCCAGATAGAAACGATGATAAAACGGCGACAGCCCCGCGGAACTGGTGCAGGTCAAGAATGCTCTTTTTACTTCATGCGGATATTCCCGCATCCACTCCACCGTGATCATGGATCCTAAAGACACAGAAAGGATTTGAAAGGGCTGGCCATTTTTGACATAGCTGCAACGCGAACGCAGATCCTTCACATAGTCCGCAATTCGTAGGGGGCTGCTTTCCAAGTGGCGCGAACCATTGCCCGGCAAATCCAGAAACTCAAAACGATCTTCCGGGAAGTGTTTCTGAATGGTCTCTGCGAACGAACCCCAATGCCCCACACCACGCGCAAGACCGCGCAATAAAAGCCAGTTTCTACCGTTCGCCATACCAAAGCTCCTTTGCTTTCTGTTCAAGTTGCTGCACCTTGTGCGGCTCGTTTCCGACCCAAGCCTGAGGCGAACTCAAGGCCCGAATCAAAAACTCCATCAGAGTGTTGTGCCGACGCAGAGTCCGTTTGTGACGATGCCCTTTCAGAGGATTAAACGGCCCCTCGGCGCTGAATATCTGCCACGGATTTTTTTTCACCCACAGCCAGGACCCCATCTCCAGACACAGTGGAACATAGATCTGCCCCTGTGTCCGGCCCGAATGGTTGTCATAGAGGTAATCCCACAAATCTCCATGAGTTGTGTAGTTCTGCGCCTGAGGCTCGACCCGATAAAAGTGATGCGGATAAGTGCGATCCAAAAGCTCTTTCAGCGCATAACACAGGTGCAGATCCGGATACGGCTTCACCGTCTTGGCATAGGGGAACCACAAACGATCCTGCAAACCAAAACCAGAGTGCAAATCCAAAGTGATCGCAAGGGGGCTTTGCGCGATTTCTTTTTGAACGGTATCCACCAAAGCCTGGGCCTCCAGCTGCATCGGCGCCCCCAGCTTTCCCCGGTACCAGGGCAGCTTGTTGCTGAAGCGATGTCCCCCAAGAAGAAACTGGGGATTGTCCGCCTCCACAGGCGCATTGCGCATCAGATCCACGCCGTTGGGATTGCAGCGGGTCTTACGCTGAATACCGACAGGATTGACTGTGGGAATAAAGAAAATACGAATATTCTGCAACGTCTGCTGAAGAGTCACATCCCACTGGGCCAGTTCCGCCAAAGAATTCATCAATGCGACACACACCTGGGCGCCGATGCGCTCCAACCCATGCACCCCGCCGACAAAACCCAATACCGGCGCTTGGGGATCCTGACTGCCAAAACTGACTTTGTAGATGGGAAAGCGCAGATCCTCGTGCTCACTGTAAGCCAGCACTTCCGCCCTCCCGGTGGAGCCCAAAGCTTCGATCTTTTTTTCAATTTGTTGGATCTCAGGCAACGTTGTCATTTTTACTCCACAGGAACCCTATTCTTAGTGATAATCTTCCGGCCTCCAACGCTTAACGCTCGCAGCCATTGAAGGGGCGTTGCGCCTCTTTGCCAAGCGGAGTAGTCTTCACGCATACAGGAGAGAAAATTATGATGACTCTGGACACCCTATTGCAAAAAATGTGGGTTGATTATTGTGAACTAAACCCTGCTGCCAAACGCATTTATGACATCTTCACCGCTGAGGGTGAAACTGTGCTGAATGACCACATCGCTCTGCGCACCTTCAACCATCCCCGCCTGGGCATTGAATCCCTGGCAAAGCACTTCAAAAAACTTGGTTATGTTGAAAAGGGTGAATACACGTTCGTGGAAAAGAAGCTTTATGCCAAACACTACGAACACCCCAACATGGACAATCCCAAAATCTTCATCAGTGAGCTGGAACTGGAAAAGGTGTCCCCATTCGTGCGCGAAACCGTGAACAAACTGGTGGATCAGGTTCCGGACTCTTTGATCGAAAGCGAGGCCTTCGCAATGGCCGGTCGCCCATGGAAAATCACCTGGGATGTCTACGCTGCACTGGCAAAGGAAAGTGAATACGCCAGCTGGGTGGCCGCCTATGGTTTCCGTCCCAACCACTTCACCGTCAATATCAACAAACTAAAAAAGTTCAATGACATCAAAGTGCTCAACCAATTCGTTCAGGAAAAAGGTTACACTCTGAACAAATCCGGCGGCGAAATCAAAGGAACACCCGAGGACTTCCTGGAGCAAAGCTCCACCATGGCCTCTGAAATTCCAGTGAAATTTGACGATGGCAGCACTCACAACATCCCGGGATGTTATTATGAGTTCGCCAAACGTTATCCACTGGCCAATGGCCAATTGTATCAGGGCTTTGTCGCCAAATCCGCTGACAAGATTTTTGAAAGCACGAACAGACAATAGAAAGAAAAATGCCCTCTGATCGAGGGCATTTTTTTAAGCGATTTTTTTAATCAGATACTGAAGTGTGTCCTGGTCCGGCGCCTGATCTTTCCAGTGCCCGTGGGCTTGCAAAAAGATTTTCACCAGTTGCGGATCAAACTGAGTGCCCGAGCAGCGCTTAAGCTCCTCATACACCACTTCCATCGGCAGACCTTTGCGGTAAGCTCTGGTTTCAGACATCGCATCACACGTGTCCACGACCAGAATGATCCGCGCAATCAGCGGAATCTCATCCCCGTTTTTCTTATCCGGATACCCACGTCCATCGACACGTTCGTGATGACCACGAATCCCCGGCAGTATCTCTGCAAAGAAATCGTGCTGTGCCAGAGGCTTGATGATCTCTTCACTCAAAACCGGGTGGCACTTCATCAATTCGTACTCTTGATCCGTCAATTTGCCCGGCTTGGCGATGATTTCCTGAGGAACCCCAATCTTGCCAATATCATGGAAAAGACCTGCAAACTCCGCCAGTTTTTGTTGATACTCATTCAGGCCGGCATCACGTGCCAGCTTGCGGGACATCTCACCCACGCGGCAGCAATGCGCGTACGTCAACGGGTCCACAATCTTCAAAGACTGCATCAATGCTTGAGCCGCATCATAGGCCCAAGTCGGAATGTTTCCCCAGGAAGAAGACATGGCACTCCCTTTGTTCCCCTGTTACAGTTTCTAATTCGGCCGAAACACAGGAATACTTAAACATAAGGAATGTTAGGGTCTCATCCTGAGACAACTTCTCGTTGACAGCCCCAGCGCGGATTGAAAGACTTTAGTCTGATACATCATCTTGGAAAGGATAACATGAAAAAGCTCTTCATTCTGTGTGCCCTATTGGCCTTTTCATCTTCGGCCTTCGCCCAAAAAATCAAAGTTCGTAAAGTCAAAGGCAGCCAGGCTATAATTGATTTTTCTGGCGGCAGTCTGGCGCCAGGCCAAGTCTATGAGCTGGCGCCGGATGAATTTGGCGACACGACCATGAGCCAGTCCATGCGCAAATATCTGGTCTCCGTCAGCTTCAGCCTGATGAACACCAAGTCCGATGCCGCTGGATCTTCCAATGAAACAGATCTTTCCATCTCCGGACGCTTTGGCTGGAACTTCGCTTCCTATGAAGTGGGTCCTTTGGGCTCTTATGCCTCTGATGCCACTGGCAGTGTGACTGCGACCACTCTGTCCCTGGGAGGCTGGGCGGATTATAACATGATCTCCAACACTCCAGGCGAAATCTTCATCTACGGCTTGGGAGGCATGGGATCTTTTGGTCAGTATGACAACGGATCCGGCGCCAAGAGTGATCTGATGACCGTGTTTGCCGGGCCTTTTGTAAAATGGTTCCCGACAGGCAGCAACGTCGGCTTCCGCATGGATGGCGGCTACATCTATCAGAAGAAATCCGGCGGAGTGGGCTCTGACATCACGGTGACCGGACTTTCCCTGCAAGCCGGCTTGATCGGTTATTTCTAAGCATCTAAGAACTGACCAGGGTTCTGCAAGACTCCCTGGTCTCTGGCTCCCCGTTTTAAATGGGGGTGAGAGGCTAGCAACTCAGATCTTCGATTTGAGCAAGTAATTCTGACCTTTGTTTTTCGAAGATTCGATCCTCGGCCTTGATTGCCGGGACGCTTAAATCTTTTAAAAACTACCAAGCGCCTCAAGTCTTTTCATCCAGTCTCTTTGAGTGAGGCCTCTTGTGTGGGACAACTTTGTAAGAGGATGCGCTAATTCACTTATCTTATTGATAATTTCTTTTGATTTTTTTGAGTTAAAAATATCCCAGTAAATATCTTTTTTCCCATTAAAAACTAGGGCCGCATCTGGATCTTCTTGCTTGCCCAAATAAGCTGCGATCTCTAAGTAGTCAAAATCTCTTTCCTGAAGCAATTCTTTGATTTCTTCGGCCTCGGCATCACTAATATTCAGTAATGGCCGCATACGATTTAAAAACTCCACTCGATCGGCAAGCTCCCATACGGTGCGCTGTGTTGTTTCAAGTTCAAAGTTCATTGATAAAATCTCCCTAAAATTTTTACTAATGGAGGCTTCCAAGGATGGACTGCTCTGATCTCATCATTGATTCCATAGGTCTGCAAGACGTTGTACTGCAGTCTTTCAAAACTGACAAATCAACTCTAACATGTGAATTATGGGTGCAGCAAAAAAAAGATACTTGTGTTTGTGAGAGCTGTGGATTTTCTTTAAAAAATGTCAAAGACTACAGAATACGCAAACTAAAAGCTCCCCCTCTGGGGGCTTATAAAGAAGTGATAGTTCACTATCGTAGATTACGCGCTGTTTGCGACATGTGTTCAGGGCAACTTCGAATGTCTCCTATGAAGGGAGTTCACCCTCAATTCTCAAACATGACTTTGGCTATGGCTGAGGTTGCTGGTCTTCTCATGGAAGAGCTTACCTGCGAAGCTACAAGTCGCTATTTCCGCACGAATTCCAAAACCATGTGGGATCTGGATCAGTGGAGAATGAGGCACATGAAGAAATTCTACAAACTCCCTGATGATCTCAACGTCAGTCACATGAGTGCCGACGAAGTACACTTTAGAACTATAGTAAATACTCAAAGGAATAGCCCCTTTTCTGAGCGCTGGACCACTCAATATATAACCAGCCTTGTCTGCTCTAAGCTCTCAAAAGTCATTGCAACAGCTGGCGGACGAGATGCTATGGCTCTAGCAAATTGCCTCAAGACTTTATCTAAGAAAACTCGGGACCAAATTATATATTTTGCCTTAGATATGAATGCTGGATATTTCAGAGCTGTTTCCAAGCTATGTCCTAATGCAGAGATTGCTGTGGATAGATTTCATTTAGTTCAGAACCTTAATGAAACATTTAATACTCTCCGCAAAGACGAGTTTAGACTGGCAAAAAAAAGAAATGACAGCTTTCAAGCCGGGATGCTCGAAGGGGGGCGCAGATTTATCCTCATGGAACGCAATCCCAACTTGTCCATCGAAGAACAAAACCTTCTTGGGAAATTAAAAATGCTCAATACAAACATCAATGCGGGAATGTTGATCGTTGATTATTTCCATAAAGTTCTGGATGAAAAAACACTTCCAAACTTCCGAAAATCTCTGGCGCAATGGTACTACTTGGTTCGAGAATCAGGTATCAAAGTGTTCAAACAATTTGCTCAGAAGATTCGAAAATACAGGCTTAATATTCAGGCATATATTAAATCTAACCTGACCACTGCCATCTCAGAGGGCATCAATAATAAAATCAAAGTTCTAAAGAGAATGGGGTATGGATACAGCAACCAAGAATCTTTTGAACTCAAAATATTGCAACGCTGTGGGCTTCTTAACTCGTCTCATATTGATACGACTGGATGGCATTGGCATATCCCCCACCCCCAGTAAAAACGGAGAGGCCCCACGCAATGGCAGCACTAAATAGGCACTGTCAACTTTTTAGGCAGCCAAGGCCCCACGAAAACGATTGCAGGGCTTTTGGGCGTGGCACATTTCTTCCTATACCCACGTCGGAACCCCTGCTGGTAACTCTGGAGACCTGATGAAGCTGCGCCACTATATTCTAAGTCTGTTGACCCTGACCGCTCTTTCAGCACAAGCTCAGGACACGTCCCCCTGCCCTCTGCCAGCGTCAGGGCCCGTACAAAAGTTGATCTTTGTGGCAAACCCCACACCCGCGGCCTGCCAGTTGGCGCAGGACCTTGCCGACACCCTTGGCAGCGTCAGTCGAACTTTTCAGATGTCCCCGAAGGTCACCTTGGTCATTGGTGAGCAGGCTGGTAACGCCAGTTTCGATAATGGTCATATCATTCGCATCCCCCAAAGATTGCTCTTTGCTGATTCCTTGGGAAATCAGTATCAAGCCAACACGGACCAGCTAAAGGCCGTCGTGGTCCACGAATATGGACACGCCATTTTAAAGGAAATCTGGGCCCAGGACTTCCGCGAAGAGTTCGGGGAACTTTTCGCCAACCTAGAGGAAATTTCCGAACTTGCTGAAACCAATCTAGAACTGAAAATTTCATCCCGCGCTGTTCGTCAGATGTCCTCCCAACTCGCAAACTCGGATGCCTATGGACTGTACTTTAGAACTCTACCGGCTTATTCAGAGCTCTACGCTGATGCATTGGCTGTTCTGTTCTTTAACGATCCTTCGGCAATGTACAAGGCCCTGCATTATCCCCAGATCCCACCAAGCAAAGAGGTCTTCGTCGGCCCACGGGACTTTGCAAAAGACCATTCAGCTGACGATCTGCATGCACATCCCGACGAGCATACGAAACTTTCATTGGTGCGCTCTGTTATCGGAAAACACATGAGCTCGGATATAGAGCAAAAAAGACTTCTTCTCAAACGACTGGAACGAGCCATCACCCTTTCAATCCGTGAGGAGCTGGATTCAGAAATGCCCTCTTCCCTAGAGGAAGCAAACGCACGCTTACTGGGGCACTTTTTAAAATAAAAAGCTAACGAACACAGCGTAAAAAAGAACTTAAAAGTTGATCCTTCTTGCGGGCCTCGCTAGCATAAAAGTGTCTTTTTCCCAAAGACCGTCTGCGCGTGGCTCAGCTTGGTAGAGCACTTGCTTGGGGTGCAAGAGGTCGCTGGTTCAAATCCAGTCGCGCAGACCACTCTCCCCTCTTTGATCCCCCCATTTTTACCGACAACGATCTGAAAATTTCGAGGCCACGGCCCTTGAAAAGTCCACGCTTTCATCATCAATTGTCCGCTGTAAACAGATTCCAAAATTTGCAACATTGTCAATGTGCGGTTTTAACTCTGTCAGAAATCAGAATTTTCAATGAAAAGAGCTGATTTCTTATGTCGGTTGCCAATTACAGTTTTGTATTTAGACCACTCCATCGGCTTCTCTGTAGCTTTCTCGAGTGTTGACACGCAATCACGCATGTCACCTGAACAAACAACAACCCGATGAAGGAGTTCTTATGAAAAATCTTTTTGTTTCCCTGGCAACACTTTTGGTTTCCGCCAGTGCCTTTGCTGTTCACGCCAACAGCTCCTGGTCACAAATTTTTGCCGATCGTGACGCCGTCGTGACCCACGGCTATCGCCTGCCGGGTATCAAACTGGACAATGCCTGCATGACCGAAACCGAAGTCCGTGCGATTCAACCTACCAGAGAATGCGCCGAGCTTGTCCCCCGAACCATTCGTGGCCCTGGCGGCGACGGCCCGGGTGACATCACCGAGTGGGTTTGTGCCCGCTATGAAACAAAAATCGTTTCTGTGCCCCGCACTTACGAAGAGCCGGTGTGCCTGGAACTCAGAGGCCGTGGCGACGAGTCCCACGAATGTGTTAAGTTCGGTACTCGTGACGTGACAGTGCCTCAAACTATCGACACTCAAGTGTTTGTAACACGCGGTGAATCCGATCAGTCCTTCTGGAAGAGATTCACCTTCCCAACTTGCCCTGAAGTGTACCCTCACTAAACCTCAAAGAGCCCTGTGACCGTCACGGGGCTCTTCTAAAAGGATGCAGGCAGTTTGTTTCTGAAACAAAAAAGGCCTCTTATGATCTGTACCCCAAAAAGTGGACAGATAAATAAAAGGGTCCTCTAAGTGAAACCTCGGCATTCTGCCGGGGTTTTTCCTTTTAAGCCCCATTGGGGACGTTCGTTATTGTAGTAGTTAATATAACGGTCTATCTCTGCTACCAATTCCTCAAACGTATGGCAACTTTGAAGATCCACTTCATCTTTTAAATGACCAAAAAAACTTTCTATAGGCGCATTGTCCAGGCAGTTGCCTTTTCTGGACATGGACTGGGTGACACCCCACTTAGACAAAAGATCTCGATACGTCTTGGATGTATAGTGACACCCTTGGTCCGAATGCATGATCAAACTCTCTGGCTTTCGGCTGAATAGGTCTTCCAGGCCTCGAATCGCAACGTGTAGTCCAGCTCCAGGAGAAACCGTATAGTGGACGATATCTTTCACTGCCAAGTCTTTTACGGCTGACAGATAAGCCCTGTTTCCTTTGCCATAGTCTAAGTAGGTAATGTCTGTTGAATAAACTGTGTCTTTCTTTTCAACATTAAATTGCCTGCTTAGGATGTTCGGACTTACCCGGTGTTCCTCACCTGATGCCCAGCCTTGCTTGTACTTATTCTTACGTCGGATAGTCGCCTGAAGGCCGTACTTCTTCATTAACCGTCTAATTTTCTTCAGGTTCATGTTGATCCAGAAGTGGCGTTGCAAAAGCATCTTTATTGTCCTAGCGCCGGCTTTACCCCTTCTATACGCAAAAATGATTTGCACCCATTCCGCGTCTGTTGTGATGACCTGGGGAGATGCTCTTTGGGCAAACCAGTAGTAATAGCCACTGGTACTGACTTGAGCCTGAGCGCACAGCCTGCTGAGACATAGATCAGGCCGATGATTGACCGCCTTGCTAATCAACGCGAACTTTTCTTGTTTGCGTATTTTGCCTCCAAGGCGCGGAGCTTTTTTAGGAAGTCGTTCTCCGCGCGAAGATAAGCGATTTCATCTTCTGCTGATTTAAGCTTTTTTCCCTTGGGTCGACCTGTAGACTTAGAACCTCGGCGGTCTTTCTTTAATCCACCTTCTTGGGTAGACATCTTTTCCCAACGCTGAAGGCACTTCTTGGCATAATCCACACCAAATAAGGATAGGTTAATACCAGCATCTTTAAAAATTTGACTAGGAGTTTGTCCCTCTTCCCGAAGCCTTAAGGCCCTAACCTTAAATTCGGGGGTATAGGCAACATTGGACTGCGTTACCTTTAGAACATTCGGATTCTTCTCAAGATCTCGGCGATCTCTTTCGGACAGTGAGCCCATGATCTGCTTCCTTTTTATACGAAAATACCCCAAAAATGGGACAGGGTCTTTTATTTTCCTGTCCGAAATTTGGGGTACAGATCACTTACGAGGCCTTTTTCTTATTTTATCTATTTAAACAGCTGACGAAGTTTGCGGATGTCCAGGATCAACTCTTCCACTGTTTCGTTGATCCCCTCAAGCTTATGATACACTTGAGTCATGTCTTTTTCTTTCTTCACGTGAGCTTTCAATTCTTTCATCGCATTTCTTGCGCCTTCAATCGAGAAACGATCGCGGTGCAAAAGCTTACGAATCAGAAGCGCGTTTTCCACGTCTTTACGAGTGTACATACGCTGAT
The DNA here is from genome assembly GCF_055397015.1 of Bdellovibrio sp. HAGR004. NCBI lineage: Bacteria > Pseudomonadati > Bdellovibrionota > Bdellovibrionia > Bdellovibrionales > Pseudobdellovibrionaceae > Bdellovibrio > Bdellovibrio sp. HAGR004. The sequence continues at coordinate 2,358,159 of NZ_AP029176.1, forward strand.
TATTGGAGGCTTTCTTAGGACGAAGAACTTCAAACTCGGTTTCCCAATAGCGCAAAACATACTGTTTGATGCCCAGGATTTCAGCCACGTCGCCGATTTTGAATCCCATTTTGTCCGGGATGGAATTGATTTCCTCCAACAGCTTTTCATCACACAACATGGCCGGAATCGAAATCGGCGCTGACGCTGTCAAAGGAACGGATTCTTTTTCCGCCTCTTCGATAAAGTCTATGTGATGATCCCCAAGAGAAAGCTCGGAGCTTTCCATCTCGAGGTCCGAAGGATTACTCATGGTCGTCGTAGTCATCATCGTCCTCATCTTTTAAGTGAGCGTACTCTTCACCGTTCAGCATCGCCTTCAAAACTTGAGACGGACGGAAGGTAAGAACACGGCGTGCAGAGATCTTGATTTGCTCCCCTGTCTGAGGGTTGCGCCCAATACGCTCGTTTTTGCCGCGAACAACGAAATTACCAAAACCAGAAATCTTAACTTTTTCACCCTCTTGCAGAACAGTCTTCAAGGTATTAAAAACAAGTTCCACAAGTTCAGAAGCTTCTTTCTTGGAAAAACCAATCTTCTGATAAACGTTCTCGACGATATCGGCCTTAGTCACAGTTGATTTACCTAAGTTTTGGCCTGCCATAGTGTCATTCACTCCATCGCTATTCCGCCAAAGCCAAGGCTTTAACGGATTCTTTCCTAAAATCGTAACAACTAACTGAAAACAATCAAGAATTTATCTCACAGAAAGATCAAAATTCTTCTTTAAACTCTCTAGAACCTTATTTGTAACCTCTGTGATCTGCGCTTCCTGCAGTGTGGCATTTTTATCCTGCAGCCACAAACGGATCGCCACGGATTTCTTCCCGGCTTCCATTTTATCGCCTTCGTACAAATCAAAGACGTCCACATTCAACAACAAACCACCCGCCGCTTTGCGGATGTCCTTCATCACGTCACCGACCTTCAAGGTCTTTGGCATCACGAAGGCAAAGTCACGTTCAACTACCGGGAACTTGGAAATGCTTTGGATACGATAAGGACGAGGTTGTCCTTTGTACAACTGATCCAAATCAAGCTCTGCCAACGCCCCTGGCACACGGATTTTGTTATCATCTAAAAGAATCGGATGAAGAGTTCCGATAAAGCCGACCTTCTTACCTTCCACCAACAACTGGGCAAACTGCCCTTGGTGCAAGAACTCGGGAACTTCGGATTTGTTAGCCGGGGTCACCCAAGTGTAAGAGGAAATATTCAAAGACTTCAGAAGAACTTCAACTGCCGCTTTAAGTTCGTAAACAACCGGATAATCCAAAGATTTGTTCCAAAGGTTGCTTGCACGCCCCCAAATCGCCATGCCCAGACGGGAACCTTCAACAAAAGATCCATCTTCTTTTACATGGAAGGCGCTGCCGATTTCAAACAGGCGGCCATTCATGTTTCCAGAGTAGAAGTTGTGGTTGAGGTTTTTAAACAAGCCGTAACTTAATACGGATCTCATCACATCCAGTTCCTCGTTCAAAGGATTCAACAGACGGATTTCTTTTTCAGTCACAGAAAGCCCTGCCACCTTCAAACATTCCAGGTTCCCCATGAAGGCTTTTTGACCTTTTGAACCCACAAACGCAAAGTTCACTGCCTGCTGGAAACCTTCCGCACGCATCAACTCGCTGGTTGTACGGTTCAGCATAAAGACCTTGTCATGGAAGGACGGCGCCGTTGCAAATTTCGGCAAAGATTCAGGGATATGCTCATAGCCGTTCAGACGCGCATATTCCTCGACCAGATCCATGTCCTGCTCGATATCAAAGCGGAATGTCGGCGGAAGAACTGTGAACACATCACCCTTCTTATCCACCTGACAGCCCAGACGCTTCATGAAATCCACGAACTTGTATTCTTCCGCCTCGTAACCCAAACGATCCGTCACTGTTTGCAGAGTGATCGTCACCGGGTCCTTTTTCACTGGATTTGGATAGAAGTCATGATTTTCACCATAAACTTCCCCGCCCGCCACTTCAGCGATCAAAGCCGCCGCACGGTTCAAACCGCGCAAAGTTCCGTCTGGGTCCACCCCGCGAGAGAATCTGTAGGAAGAGTCCGTATCAATACCATGCGAACGAGATGTCTTACGCGCACTCATTGGCAGGAAGTAAGCTGCCTCCAGGAACACGTCCGTGGTTGCATCAGAAACGCCGGAGTTTTTACCACCCACAACACCTGCCAAACACACCGGGTGATTGGCATCACGGATTGTCAATTCGTCTCCAGTCAACGTGATCTCAGTGCCATCCAAAGTGATGAATTTTTCACCCTTGGTCGCACGGTCCACGATCACTTTCTTGCCACCGATGAAAGCCGCATCAAAGGCATGCAAAGGCTGCCCCAGTTCCATCATCACATAGTTCGTCACATCGACGATATTGTTGATGGAATTCATGCCCACACTTTCAAGACGCTGCTTCAACCAAGCCGGGCTCGGTCCAACTTTGACACCTTTTATGAATCTGCCAGTATAGCGTGGGCACAGATCAAAGGCTTTTACATCCAAGGCGATTTCAGATTTCGTCGATTTGCCAGAGACTGCCACGTCGGATTTCGGAGCTTTCAACTCTTTACCAAACAACGTGGACACTTCACGAGCCAAACCGAAGTGAGACAGACAGTCCGCGCGGTTCGCTGTCACTTTCAATTCGAAAGTCACATCATCATAACCACCGTACTCGGCATAGGACTTACCTACCGGCGCATCTGCTGGAAGAATCGCAATACCTTCCGATTCCGTCGCAAGTCCCAGCTCTTTCAAAGAGCACAGCATCCCTGCGGAATCCACACCGCGAACAGCGGATTTTTTAATCGCAAAATTGCCCGGCAAGACAGCCCCCGGCAAAGCTACGATCACACGGTCGCCAGCTTTGTGGTTCTGTGCCCCGCACACGATCTGATGAACAATGCCTTCACCGGTGGAAACACGGCACAAGGACAGCTTGTCAGCATTGGGGTGTTTGTCTTTTTCCAAAATGTGACCAATCACCACGTGATTGAAGTCTTTGGCGCGGTTGGTGATTTCTTCAACCTCAAGCCCACCGCGAGTCAACGCTTCCGCCAGAACTTCTGGCTTTTGGAAGAATTCGGTCACATCAACATAATCTTGGAGCCATTTTAAACTGATCTTCATTTTACAAACTGCCTTAAGAATCTAACGTCATTTTCAGGGAACAAACGGATGTCTTCGATGCCGTACTTGATGATGGCCATACGCTCTACACCAAAACCGAACGCGAAGCCCTGCCATTTAGGATATTCAATTTTTGCAGCCTGGAACACTTTCGGATTCACAAGACCGCAACCACCGATTTCAATCCAACCGCTGTGCTTGCACAGGCTGCAACCTTTGCCTTTACAAATCGGGCAAGAGCAATCCACTTCCGCAGAAGGTTCGGTGAACGGGAAATAGCTTGGACGGAAGCGGGTTTTCAGACCCGGCCCAAAGAACTCACGAACAAAGAAACTGATCGTGCCCTTCAGGTCCGCCATAGAGATTTTTTCATCCACACACAACGCCTCAATTTGATGGAAGTTAGGCAGGTGTGAAATATCACTGTCACAGCGGAACACGGGTCCGGTTCCGATCACACGCAAGGGAAGCTCTTCAGTTTCCAAAGAGTGGATTTGAATGGGTGATGTGTGTGTTCTTAAAACATGCGTTTTGTCGACGAAGAACGTGTCAGCCATATCGCGAGCCGGATGGTCCGCCGGGATATTCAGAGCTTCAAAGTTATAATAATCTTTTTCGATCATCGGCCCGGTGCGCACGCTGTAACCTAGGCGTGACATCACTGTGAAGATTTCCTCCACTACGATATTCACCGGGTGTGCGCTGCCCTTGGGCTGCGTGAAGGACGGCAAGGTCATATCGATCTCTTCTGCCACCATTTTGGCAGAGATCTCTTTGCGCTTCAGACCCTCTTCGGCCTCGGTGTAGGCCGCCTCAAGAAGCTGCTTCACTTCATTTACCTTTTTACCAAAAAGAGGCTTTTCCTCTTTCGGCAAAGTGGCCATTTCTTTCATGATCTCGGTCAGGGACCCGCTTTTACCCAGGTACTGAACTTTCAGATCATAGAGGTCTTTGGAGCTGGAAGCCGCTTTAAAGGCCACCAGAGCTGTATCTTTGATAGAATCAAGTTTGGTCGTCGACATAGGTCTTCAATATCCTCCCAGAGACCCCTATTTTCAAGGATTTAGCTTTTACACACGGCGCAGAAAAAGCTTGAGGTTTAGGGCCTTTAGACCTATCTTTCCCCACCTACTATGGCCCATAAGAATAAGACCAACTACAGTCCCTACAAAGCCCGCCAAGAAGCCCGTAAACAGGCTCTTGGTGCAGCCAAGCCTGCCTCTTCTGCAGGCACTGGCAACATGGGCCGCCACAAAAAACCGGAAACCATCTACGACATCCATGAGGCCAATGACCGCCTGGCCGATGTTTTCCGCAATCATAACTTCGACCTGGTCAGCCACGCACAGAGACAGCAACTGGCGCACTTTTATCGCCTTTTGATGTTGAATCAGGAAAAAGAGAACTTCACTCGCCTGCTGAAGTTGCGTGATATTGCCATTAAGCACTTTATCGACAGTATCATTATCACCAAGTACACGGACTTGCAGTTTCCGCTGCTGGACGTGGGCACCGGCCCGGGCTTCCCGGGGATTCCATTGAAGATCATGTACCCGGATCAGAAGATCCTGCTGGGTGAAGGTGTTCAGCGCCGCGTGGAGTTCTTAAAGCACGTGCGCAGCGAAATGAATCTGCAGAATCTGGACATTTTAGGCCGCAACATCAATCGTCACTGTGTCTATCCAGTACGCGGCGCCATCACTCGCGCTGTGGAAGACATTAGCAACACTCTGGGCAACGTGATGAGCTGCCTGCAAGTCGGTGGCAAAGTCTATTTCATGAAAGGTCCGGGTGTTGATCCCGAGATCAAAGCCGCCAAGGACCAGTGGTCTCAGTACTACAAGCTGGTTCAGGATGTGGCCTATTCACTTCCCAACACTCCTCATGAACGCCGCCTGGTGGTTTATGAAAAAATCAAGGATATGCCTTTGCCGGAAGAAGATGAAGGCGAAGAGCTGCTGATGGATGAACTTTCCGGCGATGAAAAAAGACGGTGGGCTAAGTACTGATGACGAACGCCACACTGAATTCTTCTTTACTAATTGCGCGCCTGCAGCACCGTCAAGGTGACCTGCATGAGGCCCGCCTATCGTGTGAAGAAGCCATGGTGGTGGCCAAAAATCAAAAAAACAACTCTGACTGGATTGAGGCCGCCCGCCTGTTCTTCCAGTGCTGTCATGAACTTGAGACTTTGGATGAAGTAAAAAGTCTGATGGATCAAGTGTTGTTGTTTCACCGCAACACGCAAGACCTGAACGAACAGGCTTTGGCTGAAAACCTGATCGGCTCGTGGCTTCTGGCCAGCAATAAGATTCAAGAATCCGAGATGTACATCAACTCGTCCATCTCCAAAGCTTCACAAACTCAGGATCTGGACACTTTGGCTCGCGCCTTGTTCACTCTGGCGCTGGCCAAAGCCTTCAATCCAGAAACCTATGGCCAATGTCTGCAGCAACTTGAAAAGCTGGATATTATTCTGACCGAACTGGACAGCCCTGAAATCAAACTGAGTTCTGCCCAGCTGCGCGGCTTTATCTACACCCAGACTAAAAAGTTCGACCGCGCTCTGGAGATTTTGTGGGACAGCTATGAAAAGGCCAAGGCGCATGGATTCCTTTTGTTGATCTCCAGCATCCTGGCTCAAATGGCCCGGATTCATCGCGACCAGGGACACACTGAACAGCACCGCATCTATGCCGAGCTGGCTCTGCGTGGAATCAGTCAGGAACGTGCGCCGCGAATCTATCGTCTGATATCTAGCCTGTGCCCGGAAGGCCTGACACCTTCAACCCCACAGCATGACTTCTTGATTGATGAAGCCTCTCGAATTGTTCGCGAAAAGCACAAAGGGGCTATTGATTTTAAAAATCAACACATCCTCTATGAACTGGCTCTTTTGTTTATCAAGAATGCCGGCCAACGCTATTCAAAAGAGGCCCTGGTCGAAATCATCTGGCATCAGTCCTATCATCCAGACCTGCATGATAATCTGATCTATGTTTCCATCAAACGTCTGCGCACGTTGCTGGAACCTGACCTGGAAAGCCCACGCTACATCCTGCGTGATCGCAAAGGATATTATTTTAATCCCCAAACGCATGTTCAGTTTAAAAATGCGGAGGAAATGACGAAATGAAAAACCTCATACTCTTAATCCTGACAGTTTTCAGTCTTTCTGCCACGGCTCGCGGTCCCGGCGACGGCCCCATTGTTCCATGGCCAACAAGTGTTTCTTTGCACAACATCACATGCGAAGACCTGCAAGGCGAATGGGTGGCCTACAGTCACAACACGATCTGGTTTGTAAATCTGGAAATGCGCCCTGACGCTCTTTCCACAATTCGTATGACATCCAACGCCCTGTTCACCCATAAAGCCAAAGGTTGGCTGGAGCCAGGAGATCGTCTGTTCTACGGAAAACTGGCGATGGATAGCAATCACATCTATGACGTGATCGTATTCCGTGACAGTGAAGGCACCAAGATTCGTGTGATCCAAGGAGCCAACAAGTTCTTTGATCTTAAGCTTTACAATCGCAAGTAGGACCGGAATTTATGATCGAAATCAGCTCTAAAACCAACGATCACTTCCGCCGCTGGGCCGACCTTTCTTCGGCCCGTGGAATCAAAAAACATCAGGAATTCATCCTGATGGGAGAAAAACTGATTCACGAATTCCTGGAAAATCCATCCTTCCGCGTGAAGGCCGAAATCGTGAATGAAGATCTGAAGTCTTTGACGATGACAGCAGCCTCCTTGAAAGGTCAGCGCATCCCCGTGTTCAAACTTCCGAAAGCTCTTTTTAATGAGATCGACGTCGTTGGAACTCACTTTAATCTTCTGGTCCTGGAGCCAAAAGAAATCACTCCCCTGAAGGAAGGCGCCAAGCCCGAAGGGCTAGAGGTGATTTCTCCGCTGGGCGATCCTTCCAATTTGGGGGCCCTGGCACGTTCCGCACTGGCCTTTGGCGCAAGCAAAATGATTCTGACTGAGGAATCGTGCAACCCTTATCACCCCAAAGCCATCAAAGCCTCTGCTGGGGCCCTGCTGAAACTGCCTCTGTACAAAATCGGCAAATTCACGGAGTTCGTCGCCGCGAATGAACAGATTTACGCCTTGGATATGAAGGGCGAAAATGTCGCGAGCTTCAAATGGCCCAAGAACCTGCGTCTGGCTATCGGAGAAGAAGGCCCGGGCTTTAGCGGCCTGAAGGGGCTGCAACGCCTTGCTGTCGCCACACAGAGCGTGGAATCACTCAATGCCACCGTGGCAGCGAGTATTGCTCTTTACAGCTATTCCTGCGCTCAGAACTAACATGGTTCTTTTTGCAGATTGGCTGCATCGCCGGGTCTTGGTGCCCGGCTTTTTTATTTACGCTTTAGATATTTCTTTTTCTGGGCAGGATTCAGACGCTCGATGGAATAACGAAGCATCGTGCGTGGCATCTCCTGCGCGCATTGATCTAAAAACTCCGTCAGATCCTTTTCACAGACTCTCTTCCCCACCTCGCGAAGCATCCACCCCACTGCTTTGTGAATCAGATCTTCGGGGTCATGCAAAAGAATCCGGGCCAACTTCAGAGTGTCCTGGCTTTCCTTCTTATAGATAAAATGGAACGTGCTAAGGATGGCAATTCGCCGCTCCCAAATGTTCTTGGATCTGGCAAGCTTGTACAAAACTTGCCTTGGCCGATCTTGCAGATAAACACCCACAATGCCCGGAGCCGAGGTGTCAACCAAGTCCCAGTTATTCACTTTTTTCGCGTTCTTTAAATAGAATCGATAGAGGCGACCTTGCTGAGCAGAATCTGCTTTTTGAAACTGAGCCAGAAGCATCAGCAGCGAGATCAACAGCTCTTCGTGGATTTTGGAATTCAACAATTTTTCTATATCTTGCAGACTCAGCGCCGAGAAGTATTTCTTGGCCAGCGCGCGGGACCGAGGCACAGTCAGACCGACGAAGACGTCCCCTTCGCCGTACTCCCCTTTGCCCGTTTTGAAAAATCTTTGCAAAACTGCGACACGGTTTTTATCTGCGCTACGATGGATATCTTGTCGCAATCGAAAAAGGGACAGCTCTTCTTCCTTGCGCCTCATAACCAACAACCTCCGGGGAAAACATTGAAAGTCGCTACCCAAGAAGAGTAACGCAGGATTGCCAGAAAAAACAACCAGGCACCTTTTGCCAGGCGTCTTCTAGCAAGGGATGAGGTTGAGGTTTGGTGGGGCGGGTTTGGTCCACAGAGACAGGACGTAACCTCCGCCGCCGGAGCCGGTGGGTTTTACAGCCAGAGCGCCTTGGTCTTTCAGCCATTGAATGTGTTTGGCGGGTTCGCCTTCATTCAGATTCCATTTTTCAAAACATCCTGCCGCCAAATTAATGGCCTCGGCCAAAGCCGGCAAACCCTGGGCCGCATCCATTTTCAAGGCCGCTTCCGCCGCACTGACCGCCTGGCGCATTTGCATGTCGATGGCTTCACCGCACGCAGGATCTTTCAATAACAAATCTTTGACCTTGTTCACGGCATCCACGGTGACACCCCGTTTGCCAGAGTATGAAATATACCAGTGCGGTCGCCAAGCCATCACAAGTGGAGTCCTGGCACCGTCGCGCACAAAGCGCAAGCCTTCACCGGACAATGCCACAGCGATGTCGACTCCACTGGATTCCCCATGGAAAAGATTTTCCAGATTTCGGGCAAACTCATAGTAATCCGCTTCGTCAACGTAACTCAGATATCCCAGCCAACGGGTCAAAGCCACACACAAAGCCGCCGAGGCGCCCATGCCCGCCCCGACAGGAATGGAAGATTCCAGAAGAAGCGTGCCCTTAAGATCAGTTCGAGAGATCTTTTTTAACTCGCAGGCTTTTTCCAGAACTCCCCAGATCAGAAGTTGCAACTCTTTGCCATGATCTCCGACCAGGCGAAGCTCCAATGGGTTGTCCCCTTTAGAATAACTCAGATCCAGATTGCGGGACTGAATGGGAACAACCAGCGCCGGAGAACCTCGCAAAACGGAATGTTCCCCGACCAGGATGCACTTACCATAGGACTTGCAGGTAAAATCAATGGACATTGTCTTTCACACCTTCAAAAGCCAAAACCTTGAAGTCCTTCTTGAAATGTTCACGGTACTGTTCAAATTGTTTTTTCTGATCGTTGCGGAATAGAAGATGCACATTCGCGCCCGCATCCATAGTCACCAGAGGTCCATCCTGCCACTTGTTCCAGAAAGCCTGACAGTCATCCAAAACCTTCTTCGAACCCTCAGTCATATAACTGAAAGACGGTGTGCTGGTTTCAAACAAGCGGTGCATGTCGATGAACTCATCCCAGACAATCTGACGGGCCAAATGCCAGTCATTGAAGCGCATGGCATTGGCAAGATCCTTCAGGCGCATTTCAGCTCGTTCCGGACGGCCTTCAAATCTTGGACTGGTGGTCACTAGTTTGTGCGCCTCAGAGCTGGACACTTCTTTTTTGGAGTCTTCCACGATCACCACCATGTGGTGCAGGTCTTTGAACTCCAACCCCATGGGTTCGGCATATTCATGCTGCCACAAGGCCCATGGACTGAATAAAGAACGACATGAAGAACCCGAACCCTGGCGGGACAGCTCAGAAAGATATTTTTTATCCGTGCCCCAGGGTTGAGGATGGATCTGCTGGAACATCTCTGCCGCAGCCAACGTCAGCGCCGCGAAGCTGGAAGCCGAACTTGCCAGCCCACAGTCAGAGGGGAAGTTATTGGCAGACTCGATCAGGAAGTTCTGCTTTACGCCCCACTTTTCTTTCAGGTTTTGCAAGTGCTTGATAAAACGCTGCTGGCCTTTTTCAGATAGTTCGATCTTCTGCAGGTCTTCTCGCACCAAAGGCTTCCACTGATCAGAACCACCCTCGATTTCAGTCAGTCGCACAAAGGTGCGCAGGTTTTCCAAAGTGTAGGACAAAGACCCATTTGTGGGTTTATTGCCGGAACCTTCGATCTTACCCATGTATTTGATCAAAGCGATATTGGATGGAGCAGAGACAGTCACTTGTTTCATAAGCTTCCCCGATTCTTAAGTCCTTCAGAGATTTTATCAGAGGATGAAAGCAGGGAAAGTCCCATGCTTTCACAGTAGTTTTTAAATTCTTGAGATTCCCCGCGCCCAATGACCGCCAGGATCACGTCGGCCCCCAAGGCGCCACAGCCTTTCGCGGCCCGAACTCCTGGGATCCTGCGGATTTCCTCAAGCAATTGCAAGGTCGGATCACACGTGAAGCCCAATTGTTGCAATTCGAATGCATAAGACTTGATACCTTCGACAAACAGATCACTTTCTTGTTTTTCAAAGGCTTCACGAATCAGAGCAAAAGCAGTTTCCAAGCCATGGGTTTGGAACACTGGCAAGTTACGCAGGTGTTCATGCGTAGCAAGTTTGTTGCCCGTATGAACCAAATGGAATTCCAAATCTGCAAACGGCCACCCCTTCACCGAGATCAGCCCCTGGCGTTTTTCAAAGAACGTCAAAGACCCTTTTAATTGCCCCACCAGATCGGCGCCACTGGGGCGCTGCCCTTGGCCGGTCCAAGCAACCTTGTAGTATTCTTCCAGCAGGGGTTTAAAGTCCAAATGCTTTTCCATATCCTGCTGATGAGTTTCCTTCAGAAGCCACATCGCATACACGGAAAGAAACTGCGCCGTGGAGGCACCGAAGCCCCCTTTGCCGGCATAAGCATCGCGAAACTGGATGTCAAAATTTTTAAAATATTCACGGTGTTTGGCGACGAACAAGCCAGCTGGTGACTCGGGATGGATCCCCTGCAAACGCCCAGTACCCATTGAAACTTCCGTTTCAAAACATGGCTGGGACAAAAACACCAGCGTCGGCCCTCCAGCGAGGGCCAGGTATTCACCAGCCAGAAAAGTTTTTCCAGGGACCGAGAAGACCAAAGACAAGGCCTTCTCCTAAGAATGATGTTGAGTCGTCGTTGCCTGCGCTTTTTGAGCCGCGCGAAGTTCTTTTAGAACATCGATGGCATTGCTCAGGGAGATGCGCTTGCGAATCGCCAGAATTTCCTCCAGCTTTTTTTGCACCATCGGAATTTCTTTTTCTTCCGCACCGGCACCCAAAGCCAGATTCTTAGTATGAAGCTTCATATGACCCTCGATGATTCCCACCGTGGTCAGCGCTTTCAAAGCACCAAGATTCTGCACCAAACCCACCGCCGCAATAATACGGGACAATTCATTGGCAGATTTTGTGTCCAGCATCTTCATGGAAAGCATTGCCGTCGGATGCAATGTGGTCACACCCCCCACAGTCCCCACAACCAGCGGCGCTTCAAACACACCCACCAGACTTTTGCCTTCACGGTACCAGCGAGTGATGGAGCGGTACTGACCATCGCGGCAGGCATAGGCATGAATCCCCGCCTCCACCGCACGCCAGTCGTTACCTGTTGCAATCAAGATCGGATCAATTCCGTTCAAAACGCCCTTGTTGTTGGTGGCCGCACGATACGGATCCTGCTGGGCAAACAAAGAAGCTTCTTCGATTTTTTCAGCCAATTCAGGTTCGATATCGTCAATGCGAACCACCGCACGGGTGATCTTTGAATCCACCAGATTGGAAAGGATGCACATCGTGACCTTTTCGCCGGTGAATTGTTCAATCGGCTCTTTCAGGTATTCACACACCTGATTGATTATGTTCGCACCCATGGCGTCGCACGGGTCCATCAGAATGTGAATCACGGCCATATCGGTGCCGTCGCCCCGAGGCACACGGCGGACTTGCAAGTCACGCACTCCACCCCCGCGACGAACCAAACCGAAGGCCACTTCACGGTTGGCAGCTTCAATCAGATAATTTTTTTGAGCCAGAATCTGTTTTTCAAAATCGACAAAGTTGCGGATTTTCGCCAGTTGAATCTGACCTATGATCTCATTCCCCACAACCTCAGTGGTGATGGAGCCGGATTCACGGATCCACTTGGCTGTTTTAGAGCACGCGGCCACGATGGAGGTTTCCTCCACCGCCATAGGCACGACAAAGTCTTTGCCGTCCACGCGCATGTTGGTCACAACACCCAGTGGAAGCTGGAAATAGCCGATCACATTTTCGATAAATTTCTCGCCCAGGGACGTGTCTTTCAAACCGCCCTTGGCCAGATATTCGGCCTCTGCCTCGTTCAATGCACCGACTTCTTTAAGTGCTTTCAGACGCTCTTCGCGGGAAAGTTTTGAAAAGCCTTTAAAGATATCCTGAAGTTGTTTTGTCATTGAATCACCTTCTTGCTTTGGAGGTCTTTCAGATTGCGACAGCCCGTGCAGAACATCGTTACTTTCAACTCTGTCTCTAAACGGGTCAGCAGATTTTCAAGAGCCTCATCGCCTTGAAGGGCCGCTTCCAGGAAAGGTTTTGCAACCCCGACTTTAGAAGCACCCAACGCCATTAGTTTACCAATTTCCAAACCATTTCTCACGCCGCCCGATGCCCAGAGCTGATACTCTACCCGGGCTTCTTTGCCATTTAACAAACTTTGAGTGGTGCTAATGCCCCAGTCCGCGAAAGTCTGCGCCACCTGATAAAGCATCTGGGATTCTTCGGAGCGGTAACCTTCCACTCGACCCCAGTGAGTTCCCCCTTTACCACTGACATCCACGGCATAGATACCAGTGTTTTCCAGACGCTTTAACGTCGGTACGGAAAAACCACAACCCGTTTCCTTCACGATCACCGGAACACCTGCAAGCTTCACCAGATTTTCGATGGCCTGCAAACCATTGCGGAACTCTGTGGTTCCTTCGGGCTGCAAAACTTCCTGCAGGGGATTCAAGTGAACAAACAAGGCCACCGCCTCTGTGGAATCAATCAAGCGGCGGATTTTATCAATAGGAGACTTAATCAGTTGAGCGATTCCAATGTTTCCCAAGAAACGGGCCTTCGGCGCTTGCTTACGCACCTTAGTCCACTCTTCGGCTGCATTGGAATCTTCCAACTCACGACGTTGTGACCCAACACCCATAAGGATCTGACGACGATCACTGAGACGGGCCAAAGCCTCGTTGATCTCGCGGCCCTTTTCATGGCCTGCGGTCATGGAAGAAATAAAAATAGGAGAGGACAGTGGGATGGCATCCCCGGAAAAAACAAAAGAGGTCGAAATCTCGACCTCTTTATAATTCAGATCAGGCAAAGCCTCGTGAATTAAAGTGATCGAGTCCAATCCATTTTGTCCTTCGGTCTGAGACCTTGGATCCAGCGCGATTCTGATGTGATCGCGCTTTCTTTGTTCAAACTGGTTTTTGGACTCGTCCATTCAGCGGCTCCCTTATACAGAAGCTAACTTACTCCGGAAAAACCGGAGTGAAAGCCAATTACGCCAAAGCGTGTTTGCAAAGCGCAGTGAATGCTGCTGCGTCGTTGATTGCAAGGTCAGCCAAGATTTTACGGTCAACTTGGATGCCAGCTTTAATCAAGCCACCGATCAAACGAGAGTATGTAGTCCCGTTCAAACGAGCTGCTGCATTGATACGTTGATTCCACAAAGTGCGGAAGTTACGTTTGTTAACTTTACGGTCGCGGTAAGCGAACGCCATACCACGGTCGTTTTTCTCAACTGCGTGGATGTAAGCGCGAGAACCAGCGCTGTAGTAACCTTTTGCTCTTTTAAGAACTTTTTTGTGACGAGCACGATTTGTTTTACCAGATTTTACACGAGCCATTTTAAACCTCATTACGCCACGGACTTAGCCGGGCACAGAAAAGACAATTTTTAAAAATTAGATTAGAATACCAAGCAACGACGAGCTTGTAGCAAGTTCGCGTCTTCAACGTATGATGTCTTACCTAGTTGTCTTTTCGTCTTAGAGCTCATGTGAGAGTTCAAGTGACGCATGCGAGTGCTTTTTTTCTTAATTTTGCCGCTTGAAAGAACTTTCATGCGTTTTTTAGCGCCAGAATGAGTGCGCATTTTCATAGTGCATACCTTCTACCGATAAGGCGTTCTTCCCGACAGGGAGGACTCTTAACCATTGCCTTAGCCAGTCATAATTACGGACTCACCGTTTTAGGTCGAAAGGGACGGGAAATCAAGCTTTTTGAGGACTTAGAGAGAGCCTCTTTAAAAACGAGATATTCTCTTGTTTTTCTGGCGACCTCGGTCATTACAGACTTATAATCTTGCCCGCAAAGCCCTGGTATTCAAAGGATTGCAGCCAGAAAGCCTTGTGTTTCCACGAGTTTCCAGAACATTTTACAGATTTTTGACCGTTTAGCGTTGCTCCGAAAAAACCGATTAAGAACCCATGATTGGAACGTTTCTTAACACCACTAGGTTGTCCGGCCGGAGCTTTATAGGTCTCCTGCTTTCTCTTCCGCTGTTGCTGGCGGGATGTACATTGGAATTGCAACTGGCTGGTGAAAACTCCATCCCCACAACTTTAAAATGGAACGGCGACAGCATGACCCAACAAGGTCTGCTGAAAGCTGAATGGAACCGTCCCCTTAAAGCCGACATCAAAGAACAACAAGTTCTCTATTTCCGTGGGGATTCTTGTGAAACTCCGATTCTGCCCGTGGCCCATGTGGGTCCTTCGGAATCCTCTCACCTTCCGACCTTCACTCCTGAAGACGGTGTTGAATACACGTTCAAAGTTTTTGTTCTTCTGGCTAACGGAAGCATGAGTTCTTCCTCGTGCTCAAATCCGATCACTTATATGGGCGCGTTTTCTTTGGAAAGCCTGTCTCAATCCTTGATCAACGAAAACAACGTGGCTGCGGCCCCTTTCAAAGGGACTTGTCTTTTAGGGTCCGTGATTGAGTTTTCTGCCGGAGCCAGCACAAATCTTAAAACCTTCACCTGCTCGGATCGTCAATGGACCGAGAATCTGGATCTGAGTTCCCTGCCCGCCCTTTTCAGCGGAGATCTGATTGCCCAGGTGACACCTCCAGGCGGCAGTGCCAAGGAATATCGTCTGGCTATCACGAAGGACGTGGTGCCTCCGACAATCACACTGGACAGTTTGCCTGTGATCATGTCCTTAAATCAAACGGCCTATATTATCAGTGGCACTTGCTCTGAAGTAAATCGTCCTGTGACTTTATCTGTGGGCACTCTACAGGACACGGCCCCTTGCACCAGCGGCACTTACACGAAGACTCTGGATCTGACCTCCTTGTCCGGAGCTTCCGTCACCATCACCGCCACTCACGAAGATCCTGTGGGCAACACGCGAACAGCGACGGCCACGGTGAACCGTGATGTCACGGGCCCGGTGGTTTCCTCGTTGGCTCTGAATAACGGAGCGGCCGTGACGAACTCTTTGTCCGCCACTTTGAACAGCTCTGTGAGCGATGTTACAGAAATGCTTCTGACTTCCAATGCCGCGTGCAGTGGAGGCTCCTGGATTGCCTACAATGCTGCGGCTCCATGGACATTGACCAGCGCCAACGCGACTAACACAGTTTATGCCAAATTCAGAGATGCCAACGGCAATGAAACTGCGTGTTTGAATGATGATATTCTGCACGACAATATTGCTCCGACTCTGGCGTTTACTTTGCCGACCTCTGGAGCTTTAGTTCATTCAGGAAATGTTACAGCTTTCACTGTGAGCGGAACTTGTTCAGAAGATGCCCGCCCTATCACTCTTTCCGGACCGGCCTCCTTCGTGGCTACGACGGTTTGTTCCGGCAGCAGCTTTTCTGCCATTCTGGATTTAAGCTCGCTGCCTCAGGGAACTTTCCAACTGTCCGCCACTTTAAGTGATGCGGCCGGGAATTCTGAAACTGCAAACTCGCCCACCTATCTAAAAGACACCGACGGGCCTACGGGTTCATTAACTATCAATGCTGGTGCCGCGACAACCAATGATCTGGACGTGACCTTGGGTCTGACCGGCACTGATGCCGATGAAATGTATATCACCAATACTGCGGGATGTTCTGCAGGTGGCTCGTGGGAAAATTTTGCTACCAGTAAGACTTGGACTCTGCCAACTGCCGATGCGCTTAATACTGTCTATGTAAAATACAAAGACAATGCTGGCAACGCATCGCCGTGCTATAGCGACAGTATCACCCACGTCAGTACTTTTCCATCCCTGTCACTGGCGTCCCCGGTGGATGGCACCTATATCAATCTGGCCACTGTTTCTGCCTTTGTGATTTCCGGAGCGTGTTCTGAAGAAGGCCGTCCCGTGGATATCGCCGTGACCGGACAAAGTGCCACGACAGCAACGTGTACCAGCGGTGCCTGGACAAAGACTTTGGATTTAAGTTCTTCGCCTCAAGGCAATTTGACCTTCACACTGAATCATACACGCGCCAACGGTGCTGCAGCTTCGGAAGTGAATAAGGTCTTTAATAAAGACACGGTGGTCCCCACTGTAGATAGTTTTTCTATCAACAATGGCGATCCCTACACCAACAGTTTAAGTGCAACCTTATACAGCACCACCACGGATGGTGTACAGATGTATGCGACCAACACGGCTCTGTGCCTGAATGGCGGTTCGTGGGAAACTTATGCCGCCAGCAAATCCTGGACTTTACCTGCTACCAACAATACCAACACCGTGTATTTCAAAGTCTGCGATCTTGCTGGCAATGAATCTGACTGTGCGTTTGATTCCATCATCCATGATTCCGTCATCCCAACAGTGTCTTTAACTTCTCCGGTGGCGGGAACCTTTATCAACTCCCTCAATCAGGCGGCTTTTGCCTTATCAGGAGCCTGTTCGGAAAATGGTCAGGCCGTTAATCTGTCCGTGACAGGTCACCCCGGTGTGACTGGAACTGCCACGTGCACCGGAACAACATGGTCCACCACCATGGACTTGAGTTCATTGGCAGACACCTCCGGAACTCCTTATACGATCGTGGCGTCACACAGTCGTGCCAGTGGTAATAACATCACAGCCAGCAGCACCTACCCTAAGGATGCGCAAGCTCCGGCCGCGGCCACTTTATCTGGGGCTCCAACCGGAACAAATACTACGAACAGTTTGAATGTCACTGTGGGCGGAACAGACATCAGTCACTTCCGCTACTTTATTGTGCCTCCGGGTGGAGCGGAAGTTTGTACTAACAGTGCCGCTTACACAGGCAGTGACTATACCGCTGCTACAAAAATCACAGACCCCCTTTCGGCACAAGGAGCTTACAAGCTGTGTGTCTTTGGGCGCGATGCTGCTGGCAACTGGTCTACCGCCACTTCTCAGGCCACTTGGGTGCGCGACACGCAAGGTCCGGTGATTCTGAATGTGGATGCCATCACAGCGGACGGAGTTTATGGTCCGGGACAAACAATTCAAGTTCGCGTGAACTTTGATGAAAATGTCACTGTCACGGGAACTCCCCGTCTGACTTTAGAAACAGGCACGACAGATCGCGACGCGGTCTATGCCAGTGGTTCCGGGACGGCGTCTTTGATCTTTAACTATCAAGTCCAAACAAACGATCAAAATCCGGATCTGGATTATATCAGCACTTCAGCATTGGCCTCCGGCACTGTTCGTGATGCTTTAAATAACGATGCGAATCTGACTTTACCGGCTCCCGGTTCTGCCAATTCTTTGGCAGGAACCAAGAATATCAATATTGATGCTTACTCCAGTCCTCTGGCGAAAGCGATTATTAGCAATGCCCCGATGGGCGCTGACTCTGCGGGCAGTCTGAATATCACCGTCACAGGCCCCGATGTGGTGGCTTACAAATACAAAATGGGGCTTTACGATACAACAGATTGCTCCAGTAACAGCGACTACTCTAACGAAATTGTTGCGGCCACGCCGATCACGGATGATTTCAGTGCTCATCCCCACTATTCGATCTTCAAGATCTGTGTTCTGGGTAAAGACAGTTCTGGAAACTGGCAAAAGGCCTTCACGGCCACTCAAGGGCAATGGCACTATGTTGAGGACATCCCGACCTACAATCTTTGTGGCACAGTCAAGTCGACCACCGAATTGAAAGGTCGCTTGTATGATTCCGGTGGTCCCACTGCTGACTACAGTAATAATGAAACGATTGCGAACTGCTATTTCTCCATCAACACAGGCGCGGCTATTTCTGCTCTTGTCTCCTATGATACGGAAAACAACACAAACTATGACTTCCTAAGACTGCGCGAGACCGGAGCTGCGGGCGCGGTTATTCTTGGTCCTGTTGCGGGAACGGTCTACAACACTCCGGTGTCCTCAACTTCGGGAACTTTGTATGCAGAGTTTAAAAGTGATGGTTCTCAGGTTAAATCCGGTATCATTCTTTCCTGGGGTGGAATCCCCAACCTGTCCCCGACACTTTCTTTCACGGCAGCACTGAACTCCACTGTCAACACGGTTTATACAAGAACCGCCACAGCTGTCGGCATTAGTACAGCGACTGTGTTCTCGGTCTCTGGATATGATGCAGAAATTCGCAACGTCACAACCGGAACCAGCTTTGGATCTTCGGCTTTAGTGGAACCAGGAAACACCATCGAAGTGCGCATGACTTCCCCGAATGCAGCTGACCAGTATCGTCTGGCGCATATCCGCGCCGGTGATGTCAGTTACTATTGGACTGTGGCGACACCGTTAGCGCCCACGACTGTCTCTCATGTCACTTCCAGCAATGCCAATGGCACTTATAAGCCGGGTGATACTATCGATATTCAAGTCGTCTTTACAAAACCTGTGACTGTCGTCAGCCCGACTCCGGTCCTCAGTCTGGCAGCAGGCTCTGGAGTCACCGCCACTTACCTGAGCGGCAGCGGTTCTACTGAGCTGACTTTCCGTTATACGGTCGCTTATGAAAATGTCTCCGCTGATTTGGACTATTCAACAACGGCTCTGACTAATGCCACTTCCATTAAAGATGTTTTGAATAACAATGCCACGGCGACTCTGCCAGCGGTAGGATCTGCCAACTCTTTGGCAGGGCGAAAAGACCTGGTTATTGAAGGTTATCCGTCTGTGATCGCTTATGCCACGAATGTCCCGGCTTCCAATTCTGCGGTGACTTCGCTGGATGTCACTGTTGGAGGCCCTAATGTCGTGGCTTACAAATACAAACTGGGCACAGCGGCGGCAACAGACTGCTCGGTTGAAACTTCCTACAGTGCGGAAACAGCTGTCTCCACACATGTCACGGCAGATCTGACCACGTTTGCAGATGAACGTCTGAAACTGTGTCTTCTGGGGAAACACACCGACGGCACTTGGCAGCCATTGTGGCATCCTAGTGAATATCAGTGGGATCGCTATAACGTACAAAATCACTATTCTTTATGCACGAACTCTGCGACCACAGCCACAGCGGGATTCCTTTATGACTCTGGTGGGCCCAGTGGCATGTACACCAACGACGAAAACTGTCTGTTTGAAATCAATACGGGTGCGCCGATCACCTTGTCTTTCCTTAGGTTCAACACGGAAGCTTCCTGGGATAAAGTGACTGTCTATGATGGCACCATAGCCGGAACTGTTCTGTTGAACAACTACTCGGGAACAGTTTTGCCGGCAAGTCAAACAGCCAATTCCGGAAAGATGACATTTAAATTCACATCCGATGGCAGTGCGATTCGGGATGGCTGGATCGCTTACTGGGGAGCTGTAGGCCCATTGCTGACTACGGCACCGGTATTTACAAAGGTTCACAATGCAACCTTAAACACCCGCTACAACAGCACTAATGCCACTCTTGGAACCATCAGTCAGGCCGCCATTGCCACCGTCTCTGGTCACGATGCTATGATTCGTAACCTGACCACCGGCAGCTATTGGGGAACTTCCGTGCCGGTGAATTCCGGTCACGTTATCCAACTTCGCATGACCTCCCCCAGCGTCAATGCGCAAACCAATACGGCCACTGTCACTATCGGGAATGTCGTCGGCACCTGGGAAATCAATACTCCTTACCCTGCGCCAACTCCGATTCTGGCAGGCTACCCTGTGGGCGTTTCCACTGCCAACCCTCTGAGTGTCACCGTATCTGGCTTCCGTGTGAGTCAATACAAAAAAGCCATCATCACTTCCGGCACCTGCGCTTCGGCCACCTACTCTACTGCCATCGTTGCAACTACAACTATCGCCGACAATATTTCGGCGCTGCCAAATGGTCCGGTGACATTATGTGTATTGGGTGGTGATCAGACGAACTTGTTCCAGAACCCTGCCGATGCTGTTTCCGTCACGTGGTCCAAAGACAGCATATCCACTTTGAATATCACCAGCACCTTAATGAACAGAATCCAGGAAGGTGTGGGAAATCAAACTATCACCGTAAGTATGACTCCGGCGAAATTCTATGATGTGACGGCTTACTACAAAGTCTCTGGCGATGCGACAAATCCGGATCATCACAATCTGACTTCAGGCTTTATCACGATTCCGGCGAACACCACCACAGCCAGCATCACTGTGAATTTCCCGGACAACAATCTGGTTGATGGTGAAAAACTGATGAATCTGCACTTCACCCATACAGACTCGGCTTCAGCTGTTTTAGGAGCGGATTATCAGGTGCAGTACTTCATTGCCGATGATGAAATGAATCTGAAGGCTTCAAGCCTGTCCATCAGCCGTGGGCATCAATGTGCCATTATGGAAGATGCCTCCTTGCGCTGCTGGGGTGGCAATATGAATCGTCAGGTGACTGGTGTGAACACCGAATTCCAGACCTCCCCGGTCCCGATCACGATCGCCGGTGTGACAGGCTTCCGCAGTGTTACCACCGGGGAAAACCACACTTGTGCCATCAGCCTGGACAACAGACTCTTCTGTTGGGGAAGTAACGAAGATGGTCAAGTCGGTGGCGGCTCCAGCACCGGGACTCAGAACTCTCCATTGCATATTGATACCGGTGTCACTTATCTGTCGGTGGCTTCTGGTGACATGCATACCTGCGCGATCACCACTGATAACAAATTGAAATGCTGGGGACGCAACGAATACGGGCAATTGGGTCTGGGTGACACCTCGGAACGAACGTCACCAACGGACACGGACAATACAGCTTCCTACAAATATGTCGCGGCGGGCTCGCGCTCAACGTGCGCGATCCGTACGGATGATAAGCTCTTCTGCTGGGGTTACAATGCGAACTACCAACTGGGAGACCTCTCTGCAACAAACCGCAACCTCCCGACCGCTATTGATGCGACAGAATCCTACAAAATGGTGGCGGTTGGCTCCAAACACGGCTGCGCCATCACTCTGGCTGACACCATGAAATGCTGGGGAACCAACAACTATGGTCAGGTCGGCGACAACGGCGTTACCACTCGCAACCAGCCCGTGGCCGTCTATGGTGGCGATACCTATAAATTTGTAACCGTAAACGATGACAGCACCACAGCCACTGCGCGTGGATTCACCTGCGCCATCACCACAAGCAATATCCTGAAGTGCTGGGGCGCCAACATGTTGATGCAAATTGGTGACCCAAGTCTTGTCGCCCGTTATCAACCTACAGTGACGGATGCGGGAACCAACTATATCGATGTCCGTAACTCCGGTTCTCGCGCCTGTGGTATCACTCAATCCGGAGCTTTGAAATGCTGGGGGAATTTGACGGGTGATGGTTCTCCGTATAATGCCTATGTGTATGGCTCAGGGAACGGCAACTACATGTACCTACCAAAAATGACTCCGGTTCTGGATTCCACTTTCAGCAGTCTTTCGGTCTTCGGGTCTGATGGCATGGGTGACGCGTCTTCGGAAACTTGTGGTCTGTCCTCCAATAAACTTTTCTGCTGGGGCAGTATGGGATCCTCCTACGGTCCGTTTGGTGACGGCTCACAAACCAGCGTCCGTCGTTCTGCGCCGGTCATGCTGGACCCGGGCACGAACTACAGCTATATATCTCCGAAACGTCATTTTGATGTCTGCGCGATTACCAGCGCAGGACAAATGAAGTGCTGGGGATCAAACGCTGTCGGAGAGCTGGGAGAAGCCGCAGGCATCGGCCAGTCAGCCACCACTCCGAAAGTGGCCGACACCACAGCAACCTACAGCAAAGTTATTTCTTATGAAAATGCAACCTGCGGCATAACCACGACGGGTGTATTGAAGTGCTCGGGTTCGAACAATTTAGGCCGCTTGGGATTGGGAGACACTACGAGCAGAAGCTCTTTCACTGTCATCGATCCTGGTGTGTCTTACAGTGATATTGACATGGGTGTCGCTCATACGTGCGGTATCACGACCACTGGTGTGCTGAAATGCTGGGGGTCTAACAGTTCAGGACAAATTGCCAAGACATCCGGCACCAGTTCTTATTACCTGCCAGACGTGGTGGATTCCGGCGTATCCTATATCAAGGTTGCCTTAGGGCCTTATCACTCTTGCGGTATCACTTCGGCCAACAAGCTGAAATGTTGGGGACAAAACTTCAACGGTTTGCTGGGTGACGGAACCACTATGAACAGGTACACACCGACTCCTGCGGATGCCACCGCAGACTATACTGACATCTCGGCATCACCGACTCACACTTGCGGTGTTACCGGTGGTCAAATCAAGTGCTGGGGTAACGCAACCGGCTCGGGACTTGCCTCGCCTCATTTTGTCGGCAGCAACAGTGTGTTCCATACTCCTTTAGTGGTTGATGCTGCAACCACGAACTACACATCCGTCTATGCTGCCTACTATTCAACTTGCGGCAAAACGGCAGATGGAAATCTACGCTGCGTGGGTCGGGCCTTCGGTGGCAGCTTCGGCTTTGCCGACAGCGGAAGCTACAAGGGCTTCCCGGGCACTCCGAGCGGCATCTATCACCCGACGTTCATTCACAAATGGCAAGGTTATTGACCTTGAGTTCAAACGTGGCAGAATTTCAGTCATGATAACAACTGAAATTCTGCCCAATTACCGCGCTTATGAAACTCCGCAATTCAAAATCGAAACGTTGCGAATTGAAAGTGAAGTTCTTAAAATCAACCCTTTGAAAGATCCTCATGTGCGCTTTAATCCCCTGCTGGTTCCGCAAGCTGCCGGGCCGTGGCCTGTGGTTGTTGTCTTAAGTGGTTTCACGGGAAATGCACCGTTTTCTTTCAATCCAAAATTCAATGAGAAGAATCCGGTTCAGGTTATTCTGGAAGCGGCTGACAAAGGTGAAGCTCCGCAGGCGCTTTATGTTTTTGTCGATGCCTTGACGACTTGGGGTGGATCGCAGTTTATCAATTCCACGGCGACTGGAAATTATGAAGATTACATTATGACGGAGCTGATTCCGGCAGTGAAATCTCTTTATCCGGTGGCTAGCACTCGTGACCACTGGTGTGTCACAGGAGGCTCCAGTGGTGGTTACGGATCTTTGCACTTGGGTTCCAAGTATCCTGAGGTGTTTGGGCTGATTGCGGCTATTGCACCAGATTCATTTTTTGAAGCCAGTCTGCTGGGGGAATTCTATCAAACGCTGCCTTTGTGGGAAAAATATCAGTCAGGTTTAAAGGCGCTGGAAGAATTGCGCAATGGGCGTCTGACTAAAAACCGCAACTGGCATACCTTGTTGAATGCTTTCGGTATGGCCGCTTGTTATGCGCCCAAAGGTGATCATGGGGACTTCCACTTCCCGCTTTTGCGTGATGGCCGAAAAGATGAAAATGTCTGGAAGATGTTTTTAAGTAAAGATCCTCTGCACTTTTTGGCAAGAAGAGTTTCCGCACTGAAACAAGTTAACGGAATATATCTGGACGTCGGAACGAAGGACAATTTCCATCTTCAGTATGGGTGTCGCCAGATTTCAGAGCTTTTAAAACAAAATCAGGTTGCTCATGATTATATTGAATTCGACGGAAACCATTTTGACATTGGTGAACGGCGCATCGAGGTCTGGCGTTGGCTTTCCACTTTGTGGCGTGGTTAATTTATTAAACCTCTAGAATCAAAGTCACCGGGCCGTCATTCAGCAGACTGACTTTCATGTCGGCACCGAAAACACCGCCTTGAGTGGGAACCCCTTGAGATTCGCTGAGCTTCAAGGCTTTTTCATAGAAAGCTTTGGCAATATCGGGAGCTTCGGCATTGATAAAGCTGGGGCGATTGCCTTTAGAGGCATCCCCGAGCAATGTGAATTGAGACACAATCAAATGCTCCCCGCCCACATCTTTAAGCGACAAATTCATTTTGCCGGACTCATCAGGGAAAATTCTTAACGCCAGGATTTTTTGAATCAGCTTTTGCAGTTGTTCTTCGGTGTCGCCCTTGGCAACCCCTAACAGAGTCAGAAAACCACGCTGGATGCTGGACACATCTGTGCCTTCCACAACGACAGAGGCGTGTTGTACACGCTGAACCACGGCTTTCATAAATTCTCCTTTGAGGCTAATAAAAAAGCCCCCGTTTTCAACGAGGGCTTTAACAACTTCAATGCCATACTTCTTCAAAACTGCGGGGCCCCTCTTATGGAGGGCACCGCAGCAAGCACCTTTTTTTCTGCGGCGCTTCTGCAAAAGTAAGCAGGTACCTTTTTGCAAAACTGCCGGGGGTCCCCCTGTGGAGGGTACGGCAGCAGGTACCTTTTTACTCTTCGTCTTCTTCTTCGACTTCTTTTAGTTCAGCAAGTTCTTTGGTGTCTTGCTTGGACTTGTTCGGGTGAAGCTTTTGGTATTCTTTGATCTTGAGTGGGTCTGGACCCAACATCAGGAACATGTTCTTACCTTCCATCTTCGGTTGAGATTCAACCAAAGCCAGATCGTCAACAAAAGCGATACACTTCTTCATGACTTCCATGCCCAGCTCTTGGTGGGCCATTTCACGACCCATGAAGCGCAAGGAAACCTTCACCTTGTCACCATCCAAAAGGAAACGACGGGCGTGGTTCATCTTGGTTTCAAAGTCATGCTGGTCCGTGCGCGGACGCATTTGGATCTCTTTGATTGTTACAACGGTTTGTTTCTTACGAGCCGCAGTGGCCTGCTTCTTTTTCTCGTACTTCCACTTGCCGTAGTCCATGATTTTACATGTCGGTGGAGTCGCTGTTGGAGCAATCTCAAGAAGATCGAGGCCTCTATCTTCAGCAATACGTAACGCCTCAGGAACAGTCATCACACCCAACATGTTACCTTCATCGTCGATAACACGAATCTGTTGCGCGCGGATCTCACGGTTGACTCTCAAAGAGTCTTTAGAGTCTTTTTTGTTACGGTCAAAGCGACCGCCGCCTCTAAAATTACCTTCAAACTTGCTAATGGGAAACCTCCAGGGTTTTAGTTAGTCGCTGCAGCCTTCGCAAGTGAAGACTGAAGTTGTCGTTTATTAATATCATCCAAAATCGTGCTCATCACCTGATCGACAGTCAGACCTTTGTGTTCTGAACCATCACGCAGACGAAGAGACACGGTGCGAGTTTC
Source organism: Bdellovibrio sp. HAGR004 (assembly GCF_055397015.1). Classification (NCBI taxonomy): domain Bacteria; kingdom Pseudomonadati; phylum Bdellovibrionota; class Bdellovibrionia; order Bdellovibrionales; family Pseudobdellovibrionaceae; genus Bdellovibrio; species Bdellovibrio sp. HAGR004. Next base: position 2,383,664 of record NZ_AP029176.1, read on the forward strand.
AGCCTCTTTATCCCCCACGATAATCATGTATGGGATCTTCTGAAGCTGGGCCTCACGAATCTTATAATTTAGCTTCTCATTACGGCGGTCAAATTCAACTCTAACTTTGTGGTCTTTGAGAAGTTTCATGACTTCTTCACAGAACGTGTTCACACGGTCTGTGACGTTCAAGATTGCCACTTGAGTTGGACACAGCCACGGCGGCAGGTGACCGGCCGTATGCTCCAGGTAAACCCCGATAAAGCGCTCCAAGGACCCCAAAACCGCTCTGTGAAGCATTACGGGACGGTGTTCTTTGTTGTCTTCGCCGGTGTATTTCAAATCAAAGGCTTCAGGCATATTGAAGTCGACCTGAATGGTGCCCGTCTGCCAAGAACGGCCCAAAGCATCCACAAAGTGGAACTCTAACTTTGGTCCATAGAAGGCGCCCTCTCCCGGAGAGTATGCAAATGGCAGGTTCAGATCATTCAATGCGTCTGCCAAAGCCCCTTCGGAACGATCCCAGATGGAATCATCGCCCATTTTGTTTTCCGGACGAGTCGCCAAAAGGATCTTATAGTTTGGCATGCCCAAAGTCTGATAAATCTTATTCAGCATTTCCACGAAGCGGGAAATTTCCACCTTCAACTGATCCAAAGAACAGAAGATGTGCGCGTCATCCTGACAGAACGTACGAACACGCGTGATCCCGTGGATCGCGCCGGATTTTTCATAGCGGTGCAAACGACCGAAGTCCGCAATACGCAAAGGCAGCTCACGGTAAGAGTGCTTTTCTGCTCCGAACAAAAGACAGTGACTTGGACAGTTCATCGGCTTCAGTGCATTTTCACGCTCATCCAGCTTGGTGAAGTACATGTTGTCCTTGTAGTTCGCATAGTGACCGGACTTTTTGAACAATTCCGTATCAAACACCTGCGGCGTGATCACTTCCTGATAGTCGTACTGCAGGTAAAGCTCACGGATGTAGTTCACAAGTTCATTGTAAACAACCGTGCCCTTGCCCGTGAAGAATGGAGACGCTGGAGCGTATTCATGGAACATGAACATGCCCAGTTCTTTACCCAGCTTGCGGTGATCGCGTTTTTTGGCTTCTTCCAGATTGTGAAGATACTGTTCCAGGTCCTTTTTATCACCGAATGCTGTTGCATAGACACGCTGAAGCTGGGCGTTCTTTTCATCCCCTCTCCAGTAAGCACCGGCCACAGAAAGAAGCTTGAAGGCTTTGATCTGTCCTGTGCTTTGCACGTGAGGTCCACGGCAAAGGTCAAACCAACCTTCTCCGTTGAAGTAGATACCAACAACAGTTTCGCCCTTGCTTGCCAGGTCTTCGATCAATTCAACTTTGAAGCGCTCGCCCATGCCTTTGAAAGTTTCAATGGCTTTGGCAATCGGCCAGTTTTCACGGCGGATTGGCAGGTCTTTAGCGACGATATCAGACATCTTCTTTTCGATTTTTTCGAAATGCTCTTCCGTGAAGGCAAATGGAGAATCGAAGTCATAATAGAACCCGTTATCGATCACCGGGCCGATGGTCACTTTCACTTCCGGCCAGATATCCTGAACAGCCTGAGCCATGATGTGCGCGCAAGAGTGACGAATCACCTCCACCGCTTCAGGGCTTTTGGTGGTGATCAAGGCCACTTTGGTTTGATCTTTCAAAGGTGTGCGGAAATCAGAGATCTCGTTGGATCCATTGAGCTTCGCACCCAGGGTTTCTTTGGCCAAACGAGGACCAATAGATTGCGCCACTTCCAGCGCCGTTGGTTCATGATCAAAAACCTTCGTAGAGTTATCCGGCAGAATGATAGTAATTTGTGACATTAGTTTGCTTGCACTCCGGCTTCACCGGAGCATGAAAAGTCCGTCGCGAAACGAGCGGGACAGGTTAGAAAATGTGATGAATAATTGCGCATTTGCATCACATTAGTAGTAATCCCGCAAGGGGTCAGGGTCAACCCCAAATCAGCGCTGCCGAAAGCTAGGAAACGGCCAGGAACTGGACCCCGATGACCTGCTTGCCTTCGGGCGATTGAGTCACCCAACGAACCTGCGATTCCACAGAAACCCAAGTCCCATGCTGGTTCTTATACATCAAACTGATGAAGTCCTTCCTTTGCACCGGTTCATCGCCCAAAGTGATCTGAGCGCCCCCGGAGGAAAAGTCCACCATCATCCCCTCGCGCAGGAACTGAACCCAGGCTCCGGTGGGTGAGTTTTCCGCCATCACCGACTTCTTCAACATAACTTGGGACAGGACGGCCATGCGCTCTTGCTTACGACTGCGCACACTCTTACCGCTTAGGCGCTGCGTTATAAGATCCTCAATGCGTTCCCTTTCGGATTCACGCAAAACCAGAATCTGCGGGTGATTCAAAACCACCTGATGAACTGAGTTTTCAATACTTTGAGCAATAAAGATAAAAGACGCTTTAACTTTGGCATGCCCCCAGCTAAGGAAGGCTTGCACAGCACGCAGACTCAGGTAATCAGAGCGGACAATCACGTGGACTTCTCCTTGTTGAGACTTAAGAACTTCCTTTAACTCAGCCATGTTTTGTGAGCGATACCACCGCACGCCTCGCAGCTTCTGCAAGTACAGGGGAAGAATCTGACTCGAACTGAGATAAATTAGATCCTTAAGGGGTTCGTTTCGCATAAGGACCTTCATTGCAAAACGGAAGCCCACGGATCAGACCCGTCTATATTTGAGAACACCGTCGAACACGTGGACAGGCGTATAGAATGCTTTAAACAACATTGTTAAATTACTGATTTACCACAGCAAAAATACAAACCATTATCTCCAGAGAAAAACTCGCAAATCATTCAACACAACACCTCAACACTTCAACAACCCAATAAGGAGAAAACATGAAAACTATTTTTGTAGCTGTGGTGACAGCACTTGCGCTGGGCTCGATGGCACATGCCGAAGAAACGATTTCTGATAAAGCTTCCGCAGAAATGCAAAAAGCAAAAGAAACCACCAAAGAGGTTGCCGCCGAAGTCAAAGTGGAAGCCAAAAAGGCCGCCCGCAAGACCAAACGAGTGGCAAAAAAGGGCCTTCACCGCGCTGAAGAAGCCGTGTGCATGGAAGGCGACTTGAAGTGCGCTGCCAAAAAAGCCGGCAACCGCATGGAAGAAGCTAAAGACGCCACTGTTGACGCCGCTAAAGATGTGAAAGACGAAATGGGCAAATAAGACTCTAAGAGCCCAGACCTCTGGGCTCTTTTTTTCTCGACTCAGCGACACTGAAGAGCGATCCGCCGAAGCTCCGACAATTCATCACAGTCAAAACGCGACAGGCGCGAACAGACATAGTCGATACATGACACATCCACCAACCCCCGACAGATATTGGCAACTTCGAAGACCTCCAGCTTTTCATCGCAGGAAAAACGCGACATCCGACTGCAAATACTGGTCACGCAGGGACCACTGACATTGCGGCAGGCGCGGGTGACCTCGTACATATCATCCTTATCGTCACAATCAAACCGACTGAGCTGCTTGCAAACCGCCTCCACACAACGCCCCGGAAAACCTCCCCCGCCCCCATTATCTGGCGGACAGTTCGGAGGCCGGTTTGGAGGGGGATTACCAGGATTGCCGGGACTATCCGGCGGATAATCTTCAGGAGGCAAAGGTCGAGGCGGACTGCCCAGAATGGAAGCCCAAAGCTCCGGAGCCGCATAGTACTGGTCCACAAGCTGTTGGGTTTTAGAAGTCTTCACGGAAGATGCCGCTAAAGAATCCACGGTCGTCAAGAGTAACAAGATCACAAGCACAGAGAGCAAGTTTCTCATACGTCCTCCACACACCACCAAGAATGTGCCAAGAAGAAAGAGAAACAAGAAAAGTCGAAAAAACCAGACAAAATACACTCTAAAACAAAGCCACTTAACAAAAACCCCCAACACCCACAACGCACCATAGACGTAAAAAAACACCAGGCACCTTCTTCCCTTCTTCCGCGACCAGCAGCGCGTAGCGCGCTGTAGCCAGAAAAAACAACCAGGCACCTTTTCCGAAACAGCCTGGAGGGGGTTCGGGGTGGCGGAGAAGCACCCGATGCTGAATAAGAGCAATGAGGTGGAGGAGCCGGGGGCTTTGAGCCTCAAAACCAAGTTCCGCAGCGCCCGAAAGAACGGCGGCAGCAATCAGAAGAGTAAAAAGAATAAAAAAAGGGAGCCAGTAAAAGGCTCCCTTCGCGCGAGGATGTGTCCGAAGGTTTTGAGGCTCAAAGCCCCCGGCTCCTCCACCGGACGTTGCACTTAGTAAGCAACGTGGTGATTCAAAGCTTCGTGCATTCTTGGGTCTTTTACAGGAACCAAAGAGTGCTTAGACCAGAAGGACATGATGGTCAGCAGGAAGGCACCCGCGAAACCGGCGAAGATGCCGATTTCCCAGAATCCGAAGACCACGTGACCGTCGAAGAAGTTCGGGTAAACCATCCAGTAAATGTCCACGTATTGCATAACCAATACCAGTGCAGAAATCGCCAACACGTTCGTGTCGTTTCTTTTCGCACCACGAGGCAACAACGCCAGGAATGGAACCACGAAACGGAAGATCAGAAGCGCCATGGAAATGCTCATCCAGCCGCCTTGAGCACGAGCGATGTAGTACTCTGTCTCCTCAGGGATGTTCGCGTACCAGATCAACATGAACTGAGAGAACGCAATGTATGCCCAGAAGATCGAGAAGCCCTTCAGGTACTTCACAACGTCGTGCTGGTGCTCTTCCGTGATATAGCCTTTGACCAGGCCCGCACGTCTCATCAAGACGATCACGATAGCCAGGAATGCCATACCCGCCTGGAACATACCAGAGAAGCCATAGATTCCGAAGATGGTGGAATACCAGGTTGGCAGCAAAGACATCAGCAGATCCACGCAGAACAATGAGAACATCAATGCGTAGAACACGATGAAACCAACAGATGGAGCCACAGACTTCGTCGTCAGGGACTCGTCACCAGTTTTATCCTGCTTCAAAGAGTTCCCCACGATCACCTGACGGAAGATCATGCAGCCCACTGCGAAGATGAACAAACGGATCACAAAGCCACCCATATTCAGATAACCCGTTTTTGCCGCGATCACTGGATTTTCAGCAATCACTTCAGGGTTAGCCCAAGGATAAAGGTGTTTGAAACCCAACAACAAGATCAGACCACCGACAAGAATCGCTGGAATGAAAGACGTTGTCGCTTCAGCATAACGACGGATGGAAACAGACCAACCGGCTTTCGCCACGTTGTTGATCGCAATCCAGAACAAACCGCTGACAGCCATGCAGGAGAAATAGAAGAACGCCACCAAATAGGAAGTCCAAAGTCTGTCCTGGTTTTTCATCAAACCAACAACAAACGTCAGAATCCCGATAGCGATCAATGCAAAGCTCAGCGTTTTCAATTTCGCCGGAGCTTCGAACTTGGAAATATGTAGATTTACGTGATTGTGTTCGCCCATTTACAACCTACTTAGCAACTTGCTTCTCTAGGAAGCGAATATAGTTAACGACCTGCCAACGGTATTCTTGAGGAATGTGCGGAGCATAAGGTCCCATCACACCCTGACCCATTGTGATCACGTGATACAAGTGACCATCTGTCCAACCTTTAACTTTGTCGGAAACAACTGCAGGTGGTTTCAATGCCATTTTTGCAGAGATCGTGGACTTCGCAGCCTCACCGCCCTCACCTTTGAAACCGTGACAAAGAGCACAGTTTGTCTCGTAGAACTTTTGGCCTACAAGCAATGTCTCTTCGTCCATTTTACCAGCCAATGGATTTTTCAGATTTTTGGAAGCGCCCTCTACGTCAGTGGCGTATTGGTACGGCTCAAAACCAACCGGTGCTGTGCCTTCCGGAGGAACGCGCATGCCGCGGTGATGAGGAGCATCGGCATCATAAGACTGAGCTTTTACTGCCGGAGTCACCATCATATCCTGGATCAATTCCACATTCGGCTTGTTGCCACTAGGACCGCAGCCCGTCATCGCAAGACCAGCCACACATGCAGTTGCCAGTATAGAAATATTCACAAGACTTCTCATTTCTAGTACTCCGTCTTCTTCACTTCAGTTGCGCCCAGCTCTTTGAACATCTGTTCAATTTTCGCTTCGTCGTAACCGGTATCATTGTGCGGGATAAAGATCGCAAATTTGTGGCAGCTTAGGTCCGGATCAATCACAGGAGGATCCAAGCGCGGAATACCGCAAGCATAGAACAAAGCCGCTACAGAGGACAATGCCGAGAACAAGATCGTCAATTCGAACATGATAGGCACGAATGCCGGCAAGCTGAAGAACGGCTTACCGCCCACGTTCACAGCCCAGTCCACCGCAGATGTCCACCAGGTCAGCCAAAGACCGCCACCCAAACCGACAACCGCCATCACGAAGGCCACATACGGAATCCAGGAGCGTTTGATACCCGCAGCCTCTTCCATACCGTGGATAGGATAAGCAGAGATCGCTTCGAACTTCTTGAAGCCAGCTTCGCGAGTTTTGCGAACTGCTTTCAGGATTTGCGCCTCTTCCAACCAGATACCAGCAATACCTTTAGTATATTTAGCCATTAGTGGTGCCCTCCTTTATCGTCGTAGCCTACATGCAATACGGGCTTCACTTCTGCGATAGAAACCGCAGGGAACAATCTTAGATACAACAAGAACAATGTCAGGAACATACCGAAGGAACCAACCAGAACCCCGGTATCGAACCATGACCAAGCGTACATACCCCATGAAGAAGGCAGGAAGTCTCTGTGCAAGGAAGTCACAGTGATCACGAAACGCTCGAACCACATGCCCACATTCACCAGCAAGGACACCACGAACATCACAGGGATGGAGCGACGGAACTTACGGAACCAGAACAACTGCGGGAAGATAACGTTACAAGACACCATGATCCAGTAAGACCAGCCGTAAGGACCGAACGCACGGTTAATAAACACAAAACGTTCGTATTGGTTGCCAGAGTACCAAGCAATGAAGAACTCAGACGCGTACGCGTAACCAACCAGCATACCTGTGGTCATGATGATTTTATTCATCACTTCCATATGATCCAAAGTGACGTAGTTCTTGAATTCAGGGAATCCGATACGAACCAAAGTCATCAGGGTCACAACCATCGCGAAACCGGAGAAGATCGCACCGGCAACGAAGTATGGAGGGAAGATCGTCGTGTGCCAACCTGGCAAGTTAGAAACCGCGAAGTCGAAGGATACGATCGTGTGAACGGACAAAACCAGCGGAGTGGAAAGACCTGCCAGAAGCAGGTAAACCATTTCGTAGTGGGACCAGTTCTTCGCAGTGCCTCTCCAACCCAAAGACAACGCACCGTAAACAGTACGGCGAAGTTTGTTTTTCGCACGGTCCTTGATAGTTGCAAAGTCAGGAACCAAACCGATGTACCAGAACACCATGGAAACTGTCGCGTAAGTGGAGACCGCGAAAACGTCCCAAAGAAGCGGAGAACGGAAGTTCACCCACAATGGACCACGTTGATTCGGGTACGGGAACAACCAGTAATCCAACCAAGGACGACCGGTGTGCAACAGCGGGAACAGACCTGCGGTCATAACCGCGAAGACGGTCATCGCCTCTGCGGTACGCGCTACGGAAGTTCTCCACTTTTGACGGAACAGGAACAGAACCGCGGAAATCAAAGTACCGGCGTGACCGATACCGATCCAGAATACGAACGTAACGATCATCGTACCCCAGAACACCGGGCTGTTCACCCCCAGAAGACCGATACCCACACCGACTACGGAAGCCAGGATACCGATATAGAACAGAAGCAACGTCTTCGCACCCAGGAACATTCCCATCCAACCTTTGGATGGGAAGCGTTCCACTGGAGCGCAGATGTCGTCAGTAACATCTTTCAAAGTTTTATTGCCAAGGACTAATGGGCTACGCTTCATCATGAGTGCTCACCTTGTTTTGCAGTACCGTGACCTTTTTGATCACCAGTTGATTCTTTATCATTGTTACGGATCTTGGAAAGGTAGCGAACCGATGGTTTCGCATGCCATTCTTCAAGAAGTGCATAACCACGCTCTTCAGTTTTGAAGATCTTAGCTACAGCACTGTTTGGATCGTTCAAGTCACCGAATACGATACCACCTGCAGGACATGCAGTTTGGCAGGCAACCTTAACGTCCCCGTCTTTCAACTGACGTTTTTCATTACGAGCAACGGTTTTTGCATCCTGGATTCTTTGAACGCAGAATGTACATTTTTCCATCACCCCGCGAGTACGAACGCCCACGGATGGGTTCAAAGCCATGTGCAACGGCTTTTCGATCAACTTCGCATAGTTGAACCAGTTGAAACGACGAACTTTGTAAGGGCAGTTATTCGCGCAGTAACGAGTTCCCACGCAACGGTTGTAAACCATGTCGTTCAGACCCTCGTCAGAGTGAACTGTCGCCAGAACCGGACAGACCGTCTCGCACGGAGCATTGTCACAGTGTTGGCACATCACCGGCTGGAAGACAGCTTCTGCATCTGCTGGATTGCCGATGTAGTAACGGTCAATACGCAACCAGTGCATTTCACGGCCTTCGATAACGTATCTCTTACCTACAACTGGGATGTTGTTCTCGGATTGACATGCAATCACGCAAGAAGAACAGCCTGTGCAAGAGTGAAGATCTACTGCCATACCCCACTTGTGACCACTGTATTCGTGGCCGGACCAGATGGACCATACGTGAGGATGCGGGATGCCCGTAGATTTCTTTTTATTGTAATCAGCCAATGTCGCTTCAACCGCGATCGTGCGGCCTTCCATTGTGTGGTGACCTTGCGTGATCGCAAGTTCATACTTCTTGGAAGTTTTCTTGAAGGTCGCAGTCAGACCGGCAGCCAAAACTTTGCCGTCTTTTGCAGACATAACAGCGAAGGCGTTCTTACCGATGCCGTTACCAACTTTACCAGCGCGTGTACGACCGAAGCCCACTGCCACAGCAAGGACATCGTCATGCAGACCCGGTTGGATCAACACTGGAAGCTCTAGAGTTTTATCCCCTACAGTCAGCTCAACAACAGTGGCCTGTTTCAAACCGTGTTTCTCGGCAGTCGCCAAAGAAACCATCACGTAGTTGTCCCAAACAGCTTTGGTCACTGGATCTGGAAGTTCATGCAACCAGGAAACGTTCGCCAAGGAACCATCGCCGTGCTGAGAAGTTGCATAAAGAGCCAATTCAAAGCCTTCTTTAGCCGCTGCCGGCTTGATGGATGTGAAAGCATCCAACTTGAAGGAGCGCGCGGAAGAACCGGAGTTCAACTCGCCCACATAACCTTTTTGCAGAACGGACTGCCAGAAGTCTTCGAAGTTCTGACCTTTGCCATACTTCGGATAGATGTCTGACTTCCAGAACACACGAAGATAGTCATAGAACGTTTCGTAGTCGCGAAGACGAGCCGGACCTTGATTTGCAAGGTAAGCCCAAGTCATCAAAGACAACTGGAACGAACGAGTGTCGTACATTGGACGGATAGCTGGTTGGCAGATGCTGTAAACACCCGCAGCCAACTCCATATCGCTCCAAGATTCCAACGCGTGGTTGTCTGGAGTGATGTAGTCCGCGTACACACCTGTTTCATCGATACGGTCGCCTGTGTAGATAACCATGTCGACTTTTTTAACTGCATCTGCAAAGCCCATTTCCGCAGGCAATACGAACGCCGGATTCACACGGTGGATGATCAAAGTTTTAACTTTGCCACCTTTCATGTCCGCGATCAGATTTGCAAGATCAGAGTAAGAAGCTTTGTGAGCCGGGTTTCCACCTTTGTGGTCAACAGTTTTACCGTCGTTACCCAGGATGGAGTTCAGGAAGTTTACAGCCACCTGAAGTTCTTTGGATTTTTCAGTCAGAGTGGTGATACCACCTGCCACAACCAAAGAAGAACCTTGGTTAGCCCAAAGATCCGCAGCCACTTTCGCGAACAATGCCGGTTCCACATTCAGCTTTTTAGCCACATCCGCAAATGGAGCCAAAGCCGCTTTCACAGCGCCGTTGCCAGCGTGTGCAGAAACGCCCTTCTTCACGATGATTTCATGAAGAAGACCCATCACAACATCAAGTTGCTGGGACGGCTTGATTTTCATGCGGATGTCCGCATTAGCGCCTGTCAAAGAATAGTTGGAATCAAAAGAAACCAAACGATTCATGTTTTTGATGTCTTTACGACCTTCAACAAACTGATTGGTGAACGCTGTTGGAGAGATCCAAGTACCCAGGAAGTCTGCATCGATGGAAACGATCATTTTCGCTTTATCAAAGCGGAATGCCGGAACCACGTTGTCGCCGTAAGAAGCGATTTGCCCCTCACGAACATCGTCGTTTGCCAAAGCTTCCCAAACCACGTGTTTCGCTTTGAAACCTTGTGCGAAATCACCGATCACAGCGCGAGTCGCCGGAGACGCCACGTTACCTGTCAGGATAACAACGTCACCTTTTTTAAGTTGCTCAACAACTTTTTTATCCAGCTCTTCCCACTTGGTGTCGATCACCTGGCTGTTGGATTTCTTTTCGTTGAAAAGATTGCGCTGAGGGCCTTTCAGTCTTTCAGGATCATACAAAGACATCAAAGAAGCTTGAGAACGGATGCTCAAGCCACTGACGCTGAATGGATTACCAGGGTTGCCTTCGATTTTAATAGGACGACCTTCGCGTGTTTTAATCAAAACACCCAAAGCATCGGAACCATCAAAATAAGCAGAGGAATAGTAGTTCGCAATACCCAAAGTCACTTCTTCAGGTTGCTTGTTGTAAGGAACGATTTTTTGCACTGGACGACGGATACAACCCGCAGACGCCATTGCAATAGATGCACCCATAAGTTTCAGGAACTCACGACGTGCCCAACCGCCTTCGTCATCCGCCTCACGCAAAGGAGAGGACTGGAATTCCGTAGAGGCAATCTTGTTGAACTCTGGATCGTTGCTCCATTGCTCAAGACTGTTCCAGTATTTTGTATCGCGCTCCACTTTCGGGCGAAGCGCTTTTTTCATTTCTAGATCGTGATCATGATCATGATGATGTTCAGACATTGTACCAAACCCTTAGTAGTGACAAGTTGAGCAGTTAAGAGGAGCCTTGTTCTCTGGCTGACGGTGACAGTTCACACACCAACCCATGGACAAGTCAGAGAACTGTTGAACTTTCGCCATAGTCTCAATCGGACCGTGGCACGTCTGACAGTTCACACCTTTTGCAATGTGCGCATTGTGGTTGAAGTGAACAAAGTCAGGAAGCATGTGAACGCGTGTCCATTCGATGGAGTCACCGTTGTCATAAGCTTCACGAAGCTTTTGAATGTTCGGCTTATCCGTCGCCACCTGCAAGTGACAGTTCATGCACGTTGACAGTGCAGGAATGTTTGCATGCTTTGTTCTCTCAATCTGGTTGTGGCAGTACTGACACTGAATTTTGTGTGTACCGGCATGCAGGGAGTGATCAAAAGGAATCGGCTGTTCTGGAGCGTATCCTTTATTATATCCCCAACCTGGCTGGAATTTGCAGCCTGTGAGAAGTGTTGTAACCATGAGCGCGCCAATAAACGCAATTGCGCCCGCCGCTGTTCTTTTGAATACCCGATGCATAATCATCCTTCGCTAACTCATTACGATGTGGGCCAAAGACAAACGAATGCTGTCCTAATTTTAGTTTGCTCCTATTTAATGGTGTAAAAGTCCAGTTGTCCATATTCTTTTTGCAAACAAAATGAAAAAGAAGGAGACTCAGGCACCTTTCGCCCAAAAAATGTGCAAGCCAGTTTCAGACTACTTCGCAGCCTTTTTCCCTTTCCCTTGTCTAACTACACTGACATAAATCACAAACAAGATATGAACTGCCACGAAAGCAGACACATACTCCACGCCTCCAGCACCAAAGCCGTAAGAATGAAGCCCTGCGCCAAGCACAAAGTTCACTCCATACCAAGCCATGATCACCAAAGAGAAAGTGATAATTGCTGTCACTACCATTCCAAAATGCTTCAACATCCCCGCATAGCGAGCATGAAGAACCGCGAGGTACCCCAGAAGCGCGATCAAAGCCCATGTTTCTTTCGGGTCCCAACCCCAGAAACGGCCCCACGAATAGTCCGCCCAGATACCGCCCAGGATGATTCCCGGCGCCAGGAACGCGACACCGATTTGCATCGCGCGATAAATACTCATAGTGATCGCTTTGATCTGCGGCTGGAATTTTTCCTCACCACGCAGATAATAAATCAAACCAATATCCCCCAAGCCAAACGCCAGGAAGAAGGCTGCGTAACTGATAGTGATAGTCATCACGTGGATGGTCAGCCAGTAGTTACTGCGCAACACAGGCTCCAAAGGCTGTAAGGTCGGATCCAAAACAGCCGGCGCAAAGTCGGCAATCACCAACCCGAACGCCCCCACCAAGGTCCCTGCCATCAAAATCAAACGATACTTATAGATAAGCTCCAGAATCGCCGCAAACAACACTGTGCCCCAGGCCACCCAGACGACAGTTTCATACATGTTCGACACCGGCGCTCGATCCATGATGTACATGCGCACACCAAAGCCGTAAGTGTTCAGGATAAAACCAATGCCAATCAGAACCCAAGCCACCTTCATCAGGGACTCTTTGCTCAACGTCCAAACCAACAACAGAACTGTGAAAGCCAGGAAGTAGAAGATGTAGGCCCAGCGGAACGGATGGAAATCATTGTAGTGAACTTCTGCAGCAATCTTGCCACCGACCGTGTACAAAGCCGGGTTCTCCGCCTTAGCCACTTCTTCAAACTTCACAACCGCTTCATCCAAAGCTTTGCCTGTCGCACTTTGATCCCCTTGAGACGCAATGGCCCCCAAGTGAGTCACAAAGGCCTTGGTCACATCCAGGAACTTTTCCTGCAAAGGTTCTGGCAAGTCTGCCACCGCGATCCACGCGTCGCCTTCTTTGGGAGGAACCACTTTCAGCATTCGACCCGCAGCGATTTCCTGGAAGATAAAGAACTGATTTTCCAAACGCTGCAACGCCTGGAAATAAGGATCCAGCTTTTCTTTGGTCTCACGCTTGGCCTGAAGCTCCTGACGAAGCAGCGTGAAGCGATCCCCGGCGAATAATTCAGCTCCGGTGAAGTAACGCTGATCACTTGGCAAATTCAAAGCCTTCAGGACCTGATGGTTGCGCACCTCAAAGATCTTTTTACCTTCCCAAGCTTGCGGAGAAAGCATCCAGGTCAATACGATTTCAGTCGCGTTGCGACCTTCAAACTTCGTTTTGCCATAGATGATCTCCAGCATTTCCTTGGAAAAGCTGTCATAAGGTTTGATACGGCCGCCGTCCTGAACCGGCAAAGACTTCAACGCGTCCCCCGGCTTTGCCACAGCTCCGAAGCTCACCAACAATGATGCGATAACGAGCATTAATTTTTTCATTCGTTTTTCCCTGCCGCTTTACTGCGAGCGAGTTTGAAATCCAGATGCTTAAACCACATTAACAAAACAATCCCCAGTGACAGCACCAGAGACCCCAGATACTTCAGGAAGCGCCCCGGATCGTGATTCACCGAGAAGATGGACGCCACCGGGCGACCTTCCTCCTCCTGGAAGCTGGCCTGATAAATAGTCAGACCTTTGTACTTCAAAGGCTCATTCATAGAGATCAGATGCTCACCCAATTCAGGAACCTCGACAACGCTTTCGTAGGCCGCCGCTCTCATCGTGCCCTGATAGCGGGCCACATTGAAGCTTTTTAGCTTCAGCGGAAAGTTGATGTCGATACGGCGATTGCCATAGGTCAAAAGATAGACAGCATTGTTGGTGAAAAGTTTCACCATATCATTCAAGAGCACCCAGTGCTCCTTGCCGTCGAAAATGATTTTCACCGCTGAGGTCGTCAGCGGCGTCGGACGAGGCATGTCATTGAGATCCCAGTCTTCCATCGCGGCCGGCATAAAACGCAGAACACGGAACTGCAAGGCCATCTTAAAGCCCGGATCAAACACGTCGCCTTCTTTCACAAAGCCCTTCTTCAAAGGCTTGGCAGAATCTTTTTGGAAAACCACATAGCGAAGACCATCTTTTTCCGGAGTCAGAAAGACTTCATTGGCTCCACGAGGCTTTTCCGGAGCCGGCCCCAGGAAGATCTGCGCCGGACCGAAATTATGGCTGGCCAGTGCGTTTGGCTTTTTCTGAACGATCCATTCGATCACGTTCACATTGTCATTTTGCAGCTGGAAGCGCAGACCCGCCCCCGCCTTGCCAACTTCCCCCTCTACAACTTTGCGCGAAGGAACAACGTATTTCTTGTAATCGACAACTTTGATTTCGCCTTCATAGGCCGGAATGACAAAAGGTTTTTCCCGTGTTGGCGGATAGCGGAAGAAGTCCACTTCCTGTTCCAGTGTCTTGGAATAGCGGTCGCCGTCGAAAGAGGTGTACACCACCATGTCGGTTTCTGCGGTCTGCACGAAGTTATTGCTTTCCCCAATACCCACACGCATCGAGCCATCCAGGCCCCATTTCCATGTCAACCAAGAGCCTGCCAACAAAATAATAATCCCGATGTGAGCCAGTACGAAAGCCACGTGACGCTTTTTCCAAGGCAGACGATCCACCATCACCGCCGTCAGATTGATCACCAAAAGCCCCAGCACGCTGTACATGTACCAGGTGTCGTAAACTAATTTTTTTGCGGCATAGGCGTCGTATTTTGCTTCAACAAAAGTTCCGACAGCCGTGATCGCCGCCATGGACACGATAATAAAAACGGCCAGCTTTAAGGAAGCCAAGGGCTTGTTGATTCTTTTTATAAGAGACTTTTGGGACATAGGGGTCTTATCCAAACCTTATTGAGAGCCATCTATTCCGACAACCAAATCAATTCGGTCACCAGAAAATATTAATTTTCGAATAGCTATCAATAATTTAGATCGGCTTTTAAGACCATGCTTTTTGGCTTTTCGACGCCCTACGTTATATGCAGCAAATTGTTGCGGACATAACTTACTGCTGCGAGCAGTTTATCCTGCACCTTGCGAGCTTCCTCGGGCTTGAGCTTTTTGGTCTTTTCATCCATGTACAGCGAGCGATTGAGCTCCACCTGCAGCGTATGCTGTTCACGTTTGGGATCACCATACTGCTCTGTGACACGACCGCCAAAGTACGGCCAATTATAGCCGACTTTGAAGCCTGCCGTCGCATAGGCCGCAATCACCAGATCCTTGAAGCGCGGATCACAACTCTTCCCTTTGCTGTCACTGACAACGATATCCGCTCTCAACTCGCCCGGATCGCGGTGCTCACTGGTCCCGACAGAAGGCATGCTGTGCGCGTCGATGTGATAAGTTTTCGTAAAACCTTGGGCATGAAGATCCGAATAAAGCTTGCGAACTCCGGCATGGAAAGGTTCATAGACAAGTTTCACCAGTTCATCGTGAGTCTGCTGTGGCATGGGTCCTGGCATCAACTGATGCTTATAAGTTGTGATCACCCAGTGAAAACCACGATTGTGCATTCCCGCCGGATTGCTGTTGCCGATCACGGAACTTGCGTCCACATCCTCGGGCACACGATTCAGATCGGCGGCATATCGATGCCACTCCGTCTTCACAAACGGGATTTTCAACTTGTGCAAAGTGGGTTCATACAAAAAGTCCACATAACGATCGACGTCACACATCAAAACTTCTTCAGGTAAAGTATTCAGCCACGGCGTCTGTGCCGGAACTTTTTCACCAGAATGGGGGATCGTCACAATCAAGGGGACTTCATTTGCCATAACACTCTCACTTCTTGACCTAATAGACCTTAACCGTGACACTAAATACAAGAAGGGTCAAATCTATGACGAATGCTCCCAAGGCAAAAATTTATACGCGCACCGGCGACAAAGGCAACACCCGCTTGGTGGATGGCTCCTGTGTTGAAAAATTCAATCCGCGCGTGGAAGCCTATGGGACTGTGGATGAATTAAACAGCTATCTGGGCGTGGTTCGTACGCATCTGGATCCCCTGCCGGCCATGTCAGCTCTCAATGCCACTCTGGAAAAGATCCAAAATGAGCTTTTCAACATCGGAAGTCTGCTGGCCACCGAAAAAGACGAAGTCTTTAAATTATTACCTCCGATCACGGATGAACAGATCCGCTATCTGGAAACCCAAATAGACGAACTGACTGTCGAGCTTCCCGAACTGCGCAATTTCATTTTGCCGGCGGGCCACCCGGCGGCTGCGCACCTGCATGTAGCGCGCACTTTGTGTCGCCGCAGTGAACGCCGTTCCGCAGAGATCGCCGTGCATGACGAACGCTACAGCAATACCTTGCAGTACCTCAATCGTCTGAGTGATTATCTTTTTGTGGCTGCTCGCTGGGCCAATCAGAAAAATGGCGTGTCGGATGTTCTTTGGAAGAAGACTTAAATGAAACTTGAGATTGCCCAACCCGAGGACTCCAAAGCACTGGTGGAGTTCTATAAAAGTTTTCCACTCAAAGGCCTGGTTGAAATCAAAATTGATCGCGATGGTGACTTTTTTGCTCCCTACGATGTGCAGGCCGAGCAGTACCTGACTTATCAGCTTAAGGACGATGAAGGAAAACTTGAGGGCATGGCCAGCTTCGTAGTCCGTGATGTTCTGCTGGACGGAAGCATCACCAGGGTGGCCTTCGGACGCGATCTGCGTATTTCCTCCAACCGCCGGGCGGTTCTGGAGTGGTCCCAGCACTTTCTGCCCGTCATGAACGAAGTGTCCCAGACTTTGGGAAGCAAATATCTGTTTTCTGTGATGAGCATGGCTGACGTGCAGGCTCTGAATGCCTTTGTCCGTCCGCGCACTTTAAAACGCCCGCTTCCCAACTATCATCTGTTCCGCCGCTTTAACATGGTGTCGGTGCACGGAAGATTGCCTTGGGCGAAAAATCCCCTGCCTCACCTGCGCATGCGTCGGGGCAGTCCGGCGAATGTCGATGCTTTAATTCATTATATCACGCAAAAGTCCCGGCAACGGGATCTGGCAACGACCTGGGATGTTCCCAGCTTCTTCGACAAACTAGAACGCTGGAAAGGTCTGAAGCTGGAAGATTTTATTATTGCCTTCGACAAAAACGAAAATATCGTGGGCTGCGTGGCTCCGTGGTCCGCAGGGGGCATGCAGGAGTTTATTCCGATGCAATACTCCCTGCGCGCGCACAATTTCCGTCAGTTTTTGAAGTTTGGCAAAATGCTGGGGTGGACGCGTACGCTGACCAAGCCTTATTCCCGACTGAAAATTGAAGCCGGATTTAATTTCAAATATTTGAATTTCCTGTTTGCGGATAATGGCGACATTTTTGAAAGTCTTCTGTGGAAGGCCTTTGATGATGCCAAGGAAAATGAGTTCCTGCTTTACACTCAAACTCGTTCTGAGTTCATCTATCGCCGTCCCCGCAACTGGATTTCCGCGAAGATGCCTTTTGGAGTTTACCTGCTGCTTCCGCCCGATGGCGAAATCCCGGCCTTCCTGCACCCGAACAACGAAAACCCCGTGGAAATCGAACCGTTCTTTGCGCTGTAGTTAGCGCAACAGATAAATCACCATAAAAAACACACCGATCCCTGCTGATCCCAGCAGGCCCCAGTGTTTGGCGGTTTTTAGTTCCATAAAGAACCAGAAAATCAGAAGCGCCTTTAAAAATGCCAAGAACAAAAGCGTTGGGAAGGATGATGTGAAAGCAGTCATCATCACCAACCCTACAAGCATCAGCAAAATTAGAATATTCACCTAAGGCCTCCAGAAAAACAGCGGAAAAATCATCACCCAAATCACGTCACACAGATGCCAGAACAGCACGCCGGAGGCAAAAAAGCGGGAGTTTTCCTCTGATATTTTTTCGCTCTTTAGATAGGCAAACAGGATATAAAGTAAAATCCCCACCGCCACCAGCACATGGGCAAAGTGAAAAGTCATAATGCCCCAATAAAAAAGCCAGAAATCATCCCTGGCAAAATCGAATCCTTGCGCACTGAGCGCCCCCAGATCCTGCCACTTGTGATGTAAAAATAAAAATCCCGCGACAATGGCGGCGAGCAGTCCCGCGACCGCTCTTTTGGAGCCCTTCTTTTCAGAGTATTTGATAAATTCTGCGGCGAAATATCCCCCGACGAGCAAAAACAATGTCGCCTTGATTCCCGATTGCAGATTCAGATGTCCTGTCGAGCTGATAAAAAGCTCTTTTTCGCGCACACGGAAAAGCGCACAGGCCACAATAAGCCCCGCGAACACCAGAAATTCATTAAGAAGAATCAGCCACATAAGAAATGTGCCGGGAAGTCGATGAACGGATAGTTTATTTTCAATCATGCCCAACAAACTATCCGATTGTTCCCACGCAAACCTTGATTTGGATCACTTTAGACCCATTTTGTTACCTGAACACCAGATTGCTTTCCTTCCGGCACTTCATCTTGTTGTGTGCCGAACAAAATGCCTGAAGATTGTCATAAGAATGCCCTCCCCGCAGATAAAAGCCCCGCAAACAAGCCAACAGCCCATTGGCGCTATTGAAAACATTGAATCCACTTTTTTTCAGAAGAACATCCAGATCGCCCAGCAGAATGCCACTGAGAGATTCAAAAAAACCGTCAAGAATATTTTCCGCCTTTTGCATTTTCAACGCAGCGAAGAACCGGAGCGGTGGTAGGAGCCGAGAGGCCGCTCTATCCACAGCCGCTTTTGGGCACTTTAGACACCTTTGGAGAGCTTAAAACCGCCCTGCTTCTTGCCGTCCCGGTCCTGGAATTGCTGAACAAACCTGTATGGGATTGGTTTATAAAAGATATCTCAATTTGAAACAGTTCTCCCGACTCCTTTTCGCAGGAGCCTTAAGCCTTTCTTTGACTGCTACAGCGGCCGATCAAGGACCGAATCTGGGCAACAATAATATCACCTCCGCAGATAAAATTGCCCTGACCCTGATCAGCAAGCTGCCTAATTCCGGGGTGAAATCCGGTTTGCAGCGCTACTATTCCATCCTGTCTTTGAAGTCCTACACTGATGACGCAGAAGTCGCTGTTTCCAACACCGGTCTGGCATTATTCTTTGAACAGCACTTCAATCAAAACAAATGTTTTTCGGAAAATGCCTACAGATTCTATCGCGATTTGCGCATGAACACGCGCCAACAACAAGCTGCGTTCACCGACAACAGCCGTCATCGCCGCCCTAGCCTGGGTGATGTTGCCGGGAAAAATCGCCCTGATTTGAAGCCGGGCTGGTTGTATGAAAAAGCCTTAAAATATTCCAATGGAAATCCCAATGCGGCCATCAGCTTGATCGGCATGTGCGGGCATGACGATAAAAACCAGGGGCATTTCGCCAATCAGGATGTCGAAATCCAACTGCAAAACAGCGGTATTCGCAGTGATGAGCTGTACACCACCACAGAAGACAACGAAACCCAAACGGTGTGTCCTTCCCAATATGCGGATTTCTATGTCGCTGGTGGACTGTCCAAAACTTCTGACATCGCCGATGACCTGAAAAAGAAAATCCTGAGCATTCAATATCCCGGAAAAAAAGCCGTGCAGATCGCCGCTAAAAATTATCACGTGATGGGTGCGGCCTTTATGACCTGTCAAATGATCGAAGCCGGACTGAATCCCCTGCTGGCCATTCAGGTGGAGTCCATGGCCGCCAATCTGTACCGTGGCATTCGCCTGTGTCAGAGCATCGAGATTCCCGGCAATCTTTTCTGGGATCTGCAACGTCATCGCGAGGTGGCCTTCCGTCCTTTCGGAAAAACTTTTGAAGAGATCGTTCTGGAAAAAGCCATGGATCGCGCCCGCAATAAGAAGTGCTCCATTAAAGACACTCGCACAGATGCTCTTTGCCGTCTGTTGAAAGTGGTCGGTGCACCTGCGGATATCAGCCGACCGCAAATGGAAAAACGCACCCAGGATTTACTGACCAGCTATATGGATGAAATGATCGCCAGCGGACTGTATGCCTCCTGGCACATCAGCGGCGAAGTGGCGGGGATCAGTCTGCCTTGTTCGCAGGCTCAATTGTGGGGTCCGCATCCCTTCCTGCAATGGTTGATTTCCAATACCGAAGTTCACGTCAATATCTGTGGAAACGGTCTGACGATGGATGCCTGCCGTAAAGCCGTTAAAAAGATTCGTTCCTGGGAAGTGGATTTCGACTGGACCGTTTCACAGCACTTGGCCGGAGCCCGTTTTGCTGCGAAAGTCTGCAAACAATACCCCGAAGGCAGATCTTCCTTCGAGGCTTTCTGTAATAAATAAAATTACGCTGATTTCTTAAGACCCGTCAGGGTCTCAAGATTTGAAATGGTCGCGGTCAAACCTTCAGTGGAATGATCCAGACTGCCCGCCGCTTCAGAAATAGTTTCCGACGAAGACGCATTACTTTGCGTCGCCTGATCCAACTGATTCATCGCCTGGGAAATCTGCGACACACCGGTGCTTTGCTCCTGGCTGGCCGTCGCAATTTCATTGTTCAGATTGGCCACACGATTCACCGAATCCACGATCTTCTTCAAAACCTCGTGACTGGATTCCGCAACCTTCTGACCCCTTTCAACCTGGTCCACACTTTCCGTGATCAAAGTTGAAATCTCTTTGGCCGAAGTGGCACTGCGCAAAGCCAAAGCTCGCACGGCCTCTGCCACAACCGCAAAACCTTTTCCCTGCTCTCCAGCGCGCGCCGCTTCGACAGCCGCATTCAACGCCAGCAGATTTGTCTGGAAGGCAATATCATCAATCAGATTCACGATCTCTTCGATTTTCTTGGAGGATCTTGCGATTTCACCCATGGACTGAGTCAAGGATTCAATTTCGCGTGCGCCCTCTTCCGCCGTGTTTTTCGAAACCTGAGACACATCCGAAGCGATCTTGGCATTGTCAGCATTCAATTTAATCATGCTGGTCAGTTCTTCCAAAGAAGCCACGGTTTCTTCCAGCGAAGCCGCGGATTCCGTGGAGGCTGCGGACAAGGCCGAGCTGGAACCGGAAAGATCGGCCACCAGACGACGGATTTGTGCATAGGCGCGGGCCAATGCTTCCGTCTGCAAACGAATGCCCTCTTTCAAAGAGAACGACGACATGAACATCGTGACTGACAAGGCGATAATCATCACCGCCACACTGCCCAAAGCCAGTTTGGCATACCACAAGGCCTGCGCAACTGCACCGCGAACACGGGCCTCCAGCACTTTTTGGAATTGATCAATCGGCTCACCGATTGTTGCGACAAACTTGTGATAAGATTCGTCGTGCATCAACTGACGGGCCCAGTTCATATCCGGATCTTTATGCACCGTGAATTTGCCGGAAGCATCTGCAAACAGCCCTTTCACCGCATTCATTGCCGCCGTCTCCGTCTTCACCAACTCGTTGGAATGTTGTTCGGCTTCAGCCAAAAGGGCGAATTCTTCCGCAGTGAAACCTGCTTCCTGCATCAGCGTTTTTGAGGAGACCGTGCGACCGTCAGGTCTTGCCGCTTCCCCATTACGTACGGCCACGATGTGGTTGTAAGCGTCTTCATACTTCTTTTCACCCGTGACCACATAAGTGCGCGCATTGCGAGTCAAACCAGCGGAATCATCGCGCATCTGCTGCGCTAATTGCGTCGACAAAAATCTGGATTCATGAGCCGCGTTCAGTGCGCCCTGATAGTAAAATGCGGTTCCGATACAGACATAAAGAGCCAGCACCAAACCGATAGAAAGAAAATTAAACAGACGGACCTTGGCAAATACACTCATAAAAATCCTCAAGATTAAGTTGTGTGTTCCGTTTCACTTAGTTTGACCGGGTTCGTTTCAGATACTTTGACCACCTGATTTTTGAGGGTTTATTGGTCTTTCTACTCGCTGTCAATATCGTTGAAAGTTATTCGTCCCTTCATGCGGTGACTGGGGCCTTCAAAAATGCAAATATGGGCATTCTCGAACATCCTGTCGATGGCAGCACTTGCCAGGATCGGATCGGTAAAAACTTGTGGCCATTCTTCAACGTCGCGGTTGCTGGTTAAGATCATAGCCGAATTGTGCTTGCGTCGATCAAATAAATCGAAGATCTCCTCACTCACGTCTCGTGGCATTGTTACGACGCCCCAGTCATCCAAGATCCATAGCTTTGATGTTAGAATTTGTTTGAATAAAACATCGAGCTTATTGTTCTCGCGCGCTTTACGGATCTTTGTCCCAAGTCTTTTTACACTCGTACAAAAAACACTGTGACCAGCCTGCGCAGCGCTCATCCCAAGAGCAATCGCAAGATGACTCTTGCCCGTGCCGGGACTTCCCAAAAACAATGCAATTTCGTTGTTCTCGATAAACTTTAAATCTTTCAGATCCTCGATTTTTTCGCGCGGGAGTTTTTTATTGAAATCCCAATTGAACTGCTCAAAGCTTCTTCGCTCTGGGAACTCCGCTTTCTTAATCCTTTTTTCTACGGCGTTATCTGCCCTTGCATCTAATTCCGTGGATAGAAGCTCACTGAGCCACTTAAGATCCTGGCTGCGTTTTCCTTTTTGAACTAAACCCTCGATCTCTGCGGATGCCGCGGGCATTCGTAACTGCTTTAACTGATCGCGTATCACATCTATTGTCATAACTGTCTTTCCTTTCAGTGGGCCTGGTTGCTATGAACCAGACGTAAATGGTTTTTATACTCACTCATGTCGCGCGCAAACTTACCTCCCACCGTCTGCGCGGATAAAACCTCCTCATGACGAGGAGCTTTGGGTTTTGGCTTTGCCATAATATTCAATAGTTGATGAACTGTTTTTAAATTTACCTGTGATAACTCCAGCGCTGAAAGGCAGGCCTTGTCGATGTCGGCATTGCTGTACTTCTTGTTCAGCGTCAGAAGACCCCATACGCTGCGTGTATCAACAAAACCTTCGCCTCGAGCCAAAATAATTCCTACAAAGCGCTCAACATTGACGCCGATAATTTTTGCTTGCTTCAGATAGTGACCATGATCTTGAAGAGTCTTCTCCCAAGACTCCTTGTAATGATCTTTACAGGCTTTACTTGTGAATTTATCTTGGATGCGCTCGTAAACTTCTAACAGTCGACCGTTGCAGTAGATACTTACTTGAACTGAATTACCAATCACCAAAGCTATTTCGCCTTTGAGTCTTGTGTCTACTCGGTAGTACTTGTTTGCAAAGCGAACATAACCATCAGACCTCACTGTTGAGCGAGTGATGGTTTCCACTTCGTAGCGTAATAAAGGAAGAGGCTTTAACAACGAGGCTTCATCGTTAAGAAACACATCCAAAGGTTTTTGTAGGTGAGTCCCGTGCTTTCTCTCATTGGCGATACTCATCTTTTTATTCATGTGTGACTGTGCGCCGCTCAGTGAATATTGGGACTTATCGTAGGATTCAAAAAGGCGACGCTTCATTGGAACCATTCGCTCCACTTTGCCTTTTTTCTCTGGAGAATAAGGCGGCAATGCCTCGACAACGAACCCGTAGTGCGAGGCCAGTCTTTCAAAGGCCGGGTTCAACGTCGGCTCGTGCTTTGATGCCTCATGAACAAAGACTTTGGGATTATCAGAAGTCACTTTACGAGGGACTCCGCCAAGTTCCTCAAACATGCTTATTAAAACTTCGGCAGTTGTTTCAAAGTCGAGTTTCTCTACAACTCGGGCCATCTCGTAACGAGAATGCCCAAGAACGCCAACGAAAATCCAAATTGTTTTTTTCTTTTTTGTGACAGGATCGACGACGTCAAAGAGCTTTCCCCAGTCCACCTGCAGACATTCCCCCGGTGAGTGAACAAGCTCCATCACATTGCGCGCAGGTGCGGATCGCATAAGTTTGTGGCGGTGAATGTAGCGGTAGAAGTTAGATCGCGGGACAGAGAGCGGAAGCTCTTCAAAAATACTTTGCGGACTCCAGCCAAGTTCAATGCGCTCCTTGATCCATTCGCGCTTGGGATCTAAGATGGCATCCGTTTCAATGGCCTTCTCGCTGCGACCATCGCGCAGCGGAAACAGCGCCTCTGGGTAAGGTGGGATTTCTTTTGAGGTTTTGCAGTAGATTTTCTTCTCTGGGTTTGCGACGGCTACATAGCCATGCTCTATCGCCTGGTCGCGGATTTTTATGACGTAACCTTTGCCTTTACCAGTTGATTTAGTCAGTGCGGTGAGTGAGTGTCCTTCGCGAAGGCCTTCGACGATTTTTCGGTCCACTGTGATTTTCTCCAAGTCCTTTTTTCTGAGTTTCCGCATGCGTATTCCTTGCTGTAGTCTGGTTGTTAAACCAGCAGCTTAGCGCATGGGATCAGATGGAGAAAATGTGCTGAAAACGTAAGCAATTGCCCGGTCAAATTAGGTGGGATTTACTTCCCCCAAAGCCGGTCCACTTACGTGGGATTTGCCCCCCTTGAAACCGGTCAAACTACGTGGGATTGGACAAGTTGTGAGAACTTTTTGGCGTTTTCTATGAGTTCCTAAGTAGTTTATTACTGTTTATTTAGATAAGGGCGTTATCCGCGACCATAGCCTCGGACACTTGCGGCCAGAACCAATCCAACTGAGGATCAGAGGCAATAACGTCTTTAATTAAGACTTTGATATCACTGCGAGTGGAAATTTCCCGACGCAGCCACATTTCGATTTCATCATAACCCGGACCAATGATGGTGATCTCAATATGACTGAAGAAATGCAAAAGATGCAGATCTTTCGTGGCCACGGGTTTACCTTCTGTTTTTCCACGAATGAAATTCAGAACTTCATTTTTGATTTCGGCAAAATTCCTGTGGTTGATTCGGCGAAGAATAAGATCCGCCCGGTGATCACGGTTGATCCAGCGCTGATGCAGTCCTCTTTGCACAAGATTAATCAGGTAGTTTCTCAATACAGAAGGGACCAGACGAAATTCTTCGTCCGGCAACGACATCACCTGCATCAAATCTACGTATCGCGCCTGTTCCTGGCCTCGACGTAGAGAGGTGAGTACTTCTGGAATGCGCAAAACAGATTCGCGAATCCCGAGAAGATCAATTCCTGCTCCATCCGTGAAGTAGAGAATTCTCATATCACTATCATGACCTATCTTTACGAAATGTGTGCAGAAAAATGCCAGACCCAGACCAGGGTCCAGTATGTATTTTTTAGTGCAGTCACCTCGCCTTTTTGATAGGCTAAACAGAGGCCCAAGGACTAGGTGCTGGCAGCGGTAACGCTGGTTAAAGACAAAGGATTGTACAACCGTGACTTCACGCAACTCGAAGAATCAAAGACCACCGCTTGAAAAGTGGTATCCCTATATTCTCTTTGCATTTATTGGTTACTGCGTGGCCGATCTGGGCATTCTTGCCTATCGCGATAAAATGCTTCCCCAAACGGCCCCACCATCGCACCCCAAAGCCCCTCAGTTTGATGGTGGTATCAGCCGTGGCGCTTACAATTCCATCACCAGCCGTAACATGTTTGCGTCCAGCGGGGTGATTCCCGATGCGCTGGTGGACAAATCCAAAGGTGCAGAAGCACAAAAAGAAGCCGATCCGGTTCCTTCTCAACTTCCACTGACTTTGATTGGAACTTTAGTACACTCCAATCCGGACAAATCCCTTGCGGCGATTGAAGTTCGCGGCAAACAGGGCGTTATCTCCTACAACCCCGGCAAAGAAATCGAGGGCATGGCCTCCATCATGAAGGTGGAACGCCAAAAAGTGATCTTCCGCAACTTGAACTCCAATCGACTTGAATACATTGAAATGAAAAAAGATGGAAAAGTCGCCTTCGGCGCCGGCCGCCCTTCTTCCGGCGGCGGTGATAAAGAAGTCCAAAAGGTTGGCGACAATAACTTCGTGATCAAACGTGCGGATCTTTTGAAATACACCAACGATCTTTCCAGTATTTTGATGCAAGCCCGCGCCGTTCCCAACCGCGAACCCGGCACTGGAAACATCAATGGCTTCCGCATTTTAGATATGCAACCCGGCAGTATTTACGAACAACTTGGCATCCAAAGAATGGACGTCATCAAGGCCGTCGACGGCACCCCTGTCGACAGCCCCGCCAAAGCCATGGAACTTTACAACACACTGAAGAACTCACCCAAAGTGACCCTTCAAGTTGAAAGAAACGGTAAAACCGAAACCATGACTTACAATATTCAGTAAGGCGGCAGTAGCCGCGGAGAGCTGGCGGGGCAACAGCCCCAAAAGCTGAACCAGCGTCGGCCCCCGGGTCGACAGCAGAATAAGAACTTAAAAGGATTTTAAGACAACTCCTCAGGAGGAGAAGGTAAAATGAAAAAAACCGTCAGCATAGGAATTGCTTCATTGATGACAGCCCAATTGGTGGGCCCTGCAGCAAATGCTCAGTTTGAGGACTTCCCTCCTCCACCGCCACCACCGGATTTCGGCGACATGGGAGGCGGCGAGCCTCCTCCACCTCCTGATTTTGGCGGCAGCAACTCTGGTCCGTCCGGGTTTGCACCTCGCGGTGGTTCTGACAGCAATTCTGGCGGTACTGCAAACATTTTGAATAAAGCGGAAAAAGACAAGCTGGCGAAAGCTCCGATCGAGGACATCAACAGCAAGAACTTCCCGGAGACGATTGAGTCCTTCGACTTCCCGAACGTGGAAATCACGGATCTGAT
Source organism: Bdellovibrio sp. HAGR004 (assembly GCF_055397015.1). Lineage (NCBI taxonomy): Bacteria > Pseudomonadati > Bdellovibrionota > Bdellovibrionia > Bdellovibrionales > Pseudobdellovibrionaceae > Bdellovibrio > Bdellovibrio sp. HAGR004. The sequence goes on from NZ_AP029176.1 coordinate 2,410,304, forward strand.
CAAAGCTATCGGTGAACTGACCGGCAAGAACTTTATTATTGATCCGGGTGTGCGTGGTAAAATCACGATCACAGCGCCGACAAAAATCACTGTGGCTGAAGCTTACAAAGCCTTCTTGTCTGCTTTGGCTATCAATGGTTTCACGGTGGTTCCTTCCGGCAGCTTCTTGAAGGTCAAATCTGCCAGAAACGCCCAGCGTGACAATATCGAAACTTATTCCGGCGCTTACTATCCAAACGCGGATCAGATGATCACCCGTATCATTCACTTGAAGCACATCTCTGCTTCCCAGGTGAATCGGGATCTTCGTATTTTGCCATCCAAAGATGGTGAGATGAATATCTATGAGCCAACAAATTCCATCATCATTTCGGATTATGGTTCCAACATTGACCGCGTGATGAAAATCATCAGTCAGTTGGACGTTCCTGGCTTTGAAGAACAACTTGAAGTTATTCCTATTAAGTATGCGAAAGCCAAAGATCTTGCTGATCTGGTGGATAAAATCGTCAATAAAGGAAATAAGACCCAAGGTTCCGCTCCGGGCACATTCACGGCGGGTGTTCCGCGCTTCTCGCGTTCTGCGGGGGCAACGTCCCAACAAGGTGCAAGCTTCTTTATGGCCATCCCGGATGACCGCACAAATTCCATCATCGTGGTGGGCAACAAATCCGGTATCGTGCGCATTAAAAAGCTGATTTCCCAGTTGGACTTCAAAATCCGCGCGGAAGAGTCCGGCGGCGTTTACGTTTACAGCGTAAAATACGGCGATGCAGAAAAGATCGCCCAGACCCTGCAAGGTGTGGCAAAAGATGCCGCGCCGAAACCAGCTACTGGCGGAAGCCTGCTGTCCCCTATCGGAGCCAGCGGTCAAATGCAAGCACAGCAGGAAATCTTTGGTGGCGATGTTAAGATCACAGCGGATAAAACAACCAACAGCTTGGTTGTGACGGCAAGCAAACAGGACTATGACGTGGTTCTCAGTATCCTGTCCAAACTGGATGCGCCTCGCGATCAGGTCTTTGTGGAAGCGATCATCATGGAAATGTCCGTGAATGACGGTAATTCCTGGGGTATTGGTTACTACCAGTACGGCGACAGCGGTTATGGTAAAGTGGGCTTCAATGGTCTATCCAACATCAATGATTTCCTGTCCCCGACAGGAGGTTCCGGTGCGGTGATCGGCTTTGGCCAGGGGAAAACGGTGGAAGTCACCGACCCTATTTCCAAGCAGACTTTGAAAATCCCAAGTTTGTTGGGCTTTATCAATTTCCTGAAGACCGCCAAGAAAGCCAATATCCTTTCCACTCCACAGTTGATGACATTGGACAATCAAGAGGGTGAATTGGAAGTCGGCGACAAAGTCGTCGTCGGTGAAAACGTGCAGAACGTCGGAACCAGCGGCACAACGGTCAGAACACCACAGTTTGAGGACGCGACGATCAAATTGGCCATCAAACCATTTATCAGCCCGGCCTCCAACCAGATCCGCATGGAAATCAAACAACAAGTGGCGCAGCTTTCTACAGCCAGCACACCGAAAGCCTTCCAGGATTCGACTCAGCCTTTGGCGAAGCGCTCCTTGAAGACAGTGATCAACGTCAACAACGGCGACACGGTGGTTCTGGGTGGTTTGATGAAAGAACAGGACCAAGAGTCAGTTACGAAGGTGCCGCTGCTGGGTGATATTCCAATCATCGGCTGGTTGTTCAAGTCCCGCACTGTTGTGAAAGATAAAACCAACATGGTGGTCTTCCTGACACCGAAAATTGTGCGTAACACGTCGGAAGCAAACGCCATCGTCTCCAAGAAGCTGGATGAGCGAGTGGAATTTGTCAAAGCACAAGGCGGTGTGGACCCTTACGGTGCTAAACTCGAAGAAGTCCGCCGCAAAGCAGAGGCTCCAAGTGAAGCCCCTGCTGTGACCGAACCTATTATTGAGGAGTAATTCATGGCCTCCGTGGATGTTTCAACGATTCTCGCCAAATCAACCTCTTTGACTCAGGACCAGATTCGATCGGTCCTGAACAACCCTTCAGTGGTCAGACCCGTCACTGTGGGTGAGGCATTGGCTGCGAAGGAGTTTTCCACGGCGGATGAAGTGGTCTCTGATCTTTGCAAAGAACTGGGCCTGGATTTTATCCGCGACATCCCCGTCAGCGAAATTTCGGTGGACCTGATCCGCGATCTTCCGATTAACTACGCCAAACAACACAACGTCCTTCCCTACAAGGAAGACTCTGAGCTGCTGGTGGTATTAACCAGCAATCCGGTGAATCTGAAAGCTCTGGATGACATGAAGGTGCTCTTTGGTAAGCGCGTGCGCCCTCTGATCACCACCTCCAGCCGCGTTCAGGATGCCATCAACAAAGTTTACGAAAAAAGCACCGCGAATCTGTCCGGTCTTGATGAGATCGCAGAAGAGGACTACGACCTGGATGATCCTATCGTGGATCTACTTGAGGCCGGCGAAGATGACGCCCCGGTGATCAAGATGGTCAACAGCCTTCTGTTCCGCGCGGTGAAAGAAAAAGCGTCTGATATTCACATCGAACCTTATGAAAAAGACATGGCCGTGCGCTTCCGTACGGACGGTATTTTGTTCGACGTGTTCAAACCACCTAAGAAGCTGCAAAACGCGATCACTTCCCGTATCAAAGTTATGGCCAACCTGAACATCGCTGAAAAACGTTTGCCTCAGGATGGTCGTATCCCTTTGAAAGTCGGCGGCAAGGACATCGATATCCGTCTTTCCTGCGTCCCAACCACCTTCGGCGAACGCCTGGTGATGCGTATTCAGGACAGATCCTCTGTCGTGCGTGAACTGTCGGCTTTGGGCTTTTCCCAGGAAAACCTGTCCCGTATGGAAGAAGACATCCTGACTCGCTCGTATGGTATCTTCCTGGTCACGGGTCCGACGGGCTCTGGTAAATCCACGACTCTTTATGGTGCTCTTTCCAAGTTGAACCAACCCGACGTCAACATTCTGACCGTGGAAGATCCGGTGGAGCAACGTATCCACGGGATTGGCCAGGTGCAGGTGAACTCCAAGATCGGTCTGACTTTCGCAGCCGGCCTTCGTTCCTTCCTTCGTCAAGACCCGGACATCATTATGGTCGGTGAGATTCGTGACTTGGAAACCGCGGAACTGGCCATTCAGGCCTCTTTGACCGGTCACTTGGTTTTATCCACTTTGCATACGAATGACTCGGCCGGGGCCTTCCCCCGTCTGATCGACTTCGGAGTGGAGCCGTTTCTGATTGCGACCTCTATCACGGGCGTCATCGCCCAGCGTTTGGTGCGCGTGCTTTGCCCACACTGTAAAGCACCGCATGAAGCCACAGATTTTGAGCTTCAACTTCTGGGTATCACGCGCGAAGAGGCCAATAAAGCCAATATCTGTAAAGCGATGGGTTGCAACCACTGCTCTCAGAAAGGCTATTCCGGTCGTACCAACATCGGAGAGCTGCTGATCGTGACCGATGACATCCGTTCATTGATCATGCAGCGAAAAGACGGTAATACGATTAAAAGACAAGCAGTCGCTAATGGAATGAAGACCTTCCGTGACCACGGCATTCAAAAAGTTCTTGCCGGAATCACGACAATTGAAGAACTGACTTCCAATACACAATTGGATATTTGATCGGCCCCGGCCGGCAGAGCCTAAGCCCCGGAAAGGGCGCAGGCTGAAGCAGCTAAGACTGCATAAAAAACAAAGGCGGCCAGGCCGCCTCAATTAAAGCGTAACTAAGGTAATTAAGATGCCTATTTTTGAGTACAAAGGCCTGTCGAAAGACGGAAGAAATGTCAAAGGAACCATCGACGCTGAAAATCAGCGTGCGGCCCGCGCCAAACTCAAAAAAGACAATATCTTTGTCGTCGATATCAAAGATAAAAAAAAGATTGATCCCAAGAAGAAATCCGGCCCGCGTGCAACCAAAGTTGTCGGCGTCAAGGACCTGTCCCTGATGACACGCCAGTTGGCCACCCTGATCAAAGCCAACATCCCTTTGGTCGATGCATTGACGGCCGTTTCTGAACAAGTGGAAAACCCGACATTGTCGGAAGCCCTGGCGGACTGCAAGAACATGGTCAACGAAGGGTCCACCTTGCATAAGGCCATGCTGAAGTATCCAAACATCTTCACGACCATCTATGTCTCGATGGTGGAAGCCGGTGAAATGTCCGGAAGTTTGGACGTGATTCTGATGCGTCTGGCAGAGTTCACCGAAGCGCAAGCCGATTTGCGTGCCAAGGTCAGCAGTGCTATGACCTACCCGATCATCATGCTGGTGGTGACGTTTGGTTTGATGGGCTTCCTGTTTATTTTCCTGATCCCGAAAATGGTGACCGTGTTTGAATCGGCCCCTCAGTTGCAGCTTCCCTGGTACACGGTTGCTTTGATTGATGCTTCACAGTTTGCCGTGAACTACTGGTACCTGATTTTGGGCAGCATGCTGATTATTTATCTTTTGTTCCGCAACTGGAAGAACACGCCGGCGGGACGCAATCAGTGGGATGCCATTTCCTTAAAACTGCCGCTGGTGGGCCCGACGGTGCGCATGGTGGCGGTCTCCCGCTTCACCCGCACTCTGGCAACACTTTTAAACGGCGGTGTTCCGATGCTGGCTGCGCTGACAATTGTTCGCAATGTCGTGGACAATCATGTTCTGGCGATTGCGATTGATGAGGCCCGCAATAATATCTCCGAAGGGGAATCCATCGCTGGTCCGTTAAAGAAATCCGGGCAGTTCCCGCCTATCGTGATTCACATGGTGAACATCGGCGAAAAAACCGGTGAACTGGAAAACATGCTGACGCAAGTTTCTGATGCCTATGACTTCCAGGTGAAAACCAAACTGGAAGGCCTGACCAGTATCATGGGTCCGGTGGTGATTGTGATCATGGGTGCGGCGATCGGTATGATCGTAATGGCCGTGATGGTGCCAATGTTCGAAATGGCCAACGTGGCGGGATAGTCCCGTTGAACATTGAGACAGGGGGAAAATCCCCCTGGAAGAATCCATGGAGTCACAATCGGGTCCAACTTGGAACCTCAAGTAACCTCTCAACTCCACTCCCTAAGCCTTCAGTCTGGGGACGGATATTGTTCTCAAAGCGAAACACAACTGGAGAAATTATTATGTGACATAGGTCGAGCAGCCGCTCTGCACTTTGCTTTACCTTGGGCCAAGGCTCTGTTAGGATTAGCATCTGTAAAAAGGAGTAAGTATGTCTCTTCTCAAAAATCGCAAGGGTATGACTCTGATTGAAATCATGATCGTCCTTGCCATCATCGGTGGTATCGCAGCTCTTCTTCTCCCAAACATCACGGGACAATTGGATAAATCCAAGGCCAAAGAAGCTAAGATCCAGCTCACTCAAATCGTCAATGCACTTTCCATGTACTACACTGATTGCGGTAAATATCCTCAATCATTGGAAGGCCTGACAAAGCAGGATCCAAACTGCTCAAACTGGGGCCCACAACCTTACTACACTAAAAAACTTCAAGATCCATTTGGCCATGACCTGGTTTACGAACTGGATGGTGGCGAGTACACATTGAAGTCATTGGGTAAAGACGGCCGCGAAGGCGGTTCTGGCTTTGACAAGGACATCACACTTGAGGATTTGAACTAATCCCGATGTCTTCGCAAAGGGGCTTCACTCTTATCGAGATCATGATTGTGCTGGCTATTATGGCCGCCCTGATCACAGTGGGAGCCCCTCGCCTTCTGAAAAATAATGAAGGCAATATCAAAGCGGTCGCCCGCAACTTCATCGTTCTTAGCAAAGAACTTCGCAACAAAGCCCGCCTGACCAATTCCACTTACCGCCTGGCCATCAGCATGGAAGCCGACGAACCCAAGTACTGGGTTGAGCGCGCCAATGGTCCGCAGCCCGTAGACCCGGAATCCTACGAAAAAGAAAAAGAGACCGGTGAAGACGCTCCCCCACCTCTGTTTCAGATGGACAAGTCCTTGCTGAAAAAAGAAAAGGAACTTCCTGGTGGTCTGCGCTTTGCCTCGGTGGAAACGGTGAATATGAAATCCCCTATGACTTCGGGAATTGCCTATATCCATTTCTTCCCGGAGGGCTTCGTGGAGGCGTCCGCCGTGCAGATCACAAATGGAAATAATTTAACTTGGACTCTTGTTTTTAATCCTTTAACGGGTCAAGCTGATATCATAGAGAAAGCTTCTTCGTTAAAGGACGTCCAACGGTGAGAAAAAACGGATTCACATTGATTGAAACCGTCATTGCGATGGTGATTCTGTCATCAGGAATTATGCTTCTGGCAAATTCCTGGAGTGGCAGCTTCATGCGCGTGCGCAAGACTCAGCTGTCCACCGAAGTCACCGCTTTACTTGAACGAAAAATGACTGAAATCGAACTGGAATATGCCGGCAAACCGCTGGATTCAATCCCCGAGGAAACTGAAGATGATTTCGGTTCCGAATATTCCCAGTACTCATGGAAAATGACCTCGAAAGAATTTGAAGTTCCCGACATCTCAGCCACCCTGACGGCGCAAGCTGGAGGTGCGGATGAAATGGCGTTGACCGTGATGAAAACTTTGACCGAACATCTGGGCAAGTCCATCAAGGAAGTCAAAGTCACAGTCATTTATAAAGGCGCCAAAAAACCGTTGGAGTTTTCAGCAACTCAGTACTTTGTGGACTACGACAAGGAGCTTCCGCTTCCTTCGATGCCGGGGATGTGATGATGAGAAAATCCTCGGGCTTCACCATGATTGAACTGATGATCACAATCACGATTCTGGGCACTCTGACCCTGCTGACGGCGCAGTCCATTCAGCAGGCGGTCAAGGCCAAGGTCAAATTACAGGATCAGATTGATGATGTGTCTCGTATGCGCGATGCCTTGCGCCTGCTTGAGCGGGATATCAATCTGGCTTATCACTATCGTGATCTGGAAAAAGAAATCGACCAACTGGTTAAAAAGAAACCCGCAAACCAACAGCAGCAACAAATTGGCGGCACTATTCCTTCCGGGGGGCAGTTCCCGGGGGATCCGGGGCCGTTAACAAACGAAGCACAAACCCAGCAAGAAGAACGCCGCGAGGTCCCCCGTCGCGACCCTGAAACTCACTGGGTCGGCACCGAAGACAGTTTGAACTTCGTGACCATGAACAACGCCCGCACCGTGCGCAACTCCCGTCAGGCTGACTTTATTGAAGTTGGCTACAGTCTGCGCGATTGTAAAAGCCTGACCGAAGGTGGAGGCTCTTCCAAGTGCCTGTGGCGCAGAAGCACACCTTATGTGGATCTGGATGTCACCAAAGGTGGTGATGAGGTGGCCCTGCTGGAACACGTGACCGAATTCAAACTGCGCTACATGGGTAAAGGAAAACAGGACTGGGCGACTTCATGGAGAACCGACGCCCAGGGTGACGCCGCCACCAAGAGCAAGTTCCCCCAAGCGGTGGAGATCTCAGTCACCGTCGATAAGAAGATCGCCGGCAAAAGTAAAAAATATTCCATGCAACTGATCGTTCCCGTTCACTTCCCCAACAATCCAGAGGAGGGTGCAAATGCTCAAGGCAATCAAAGCTCTTGGCCAAGGTCTCAATCGCCCACTCAATAATCGTCGCGGCATCGCCCTGATGATTGCGATTGCCTGTATCATGCTGATTATGTGGATTGCCATGGAGGTGTCGTACGATTCAAACGTAGAGTACATTGTCAACTCTCAAGGGATGAATCGTATCAAAGCCTACTATGCTGCCAAATCCGGCATGCAGCTGAGCCTTCTGCGCATCAAGATCTATCAACAGGCCCAAAGCAAGTTGGGCGACAAACTGGGCGACACCAAAATGCTGGATCAGATCTGGCAGTTCCCCTTTGCCTGGCCCCTGCCGATCCCGGATGAGCTGAGCGCCGTCGACAAAGATAACTTCAAAAAAGCCGTCAAGGATTCTTCGATGGATGCGGGTTATTTTGTCACTATCGAAGATGAAGGCTCAAAAATCGACTTAAACGACCTGGCCTCCCCATCCAAGTCCCTGCAGGAAATCACAAAGAAACAACTTCTGAACATTTTCGAGCAGAAGAAAAAAGAAGACGAAGCTTTTGAGCGGGAATATTCCAGCGTCCGCTTTGATGAACTGATTAACAATATCGCCGACTGGATGAGCCCCAAATCAGCCTCCCTGAATGGTGGCGACAAAAGATCGAACTATGCAGAGCTGAATCAGGAGTCCCAAAGCGATTACTATCCACCCAACCGAGGTTTCCGCACCATCGCAGAGTTGCACATGGTCCCGGGAATGAACGACGTCTTTTTCGATCTACTAGCCCCCAGAGTCACCATCTATGGCATGAAGGGCATTAATCCAAATCTGGCCAGCGCCGAGGTTCTAAAATCATTGGACCCGGCCATGACCACAGAAGTGGTTAAAGAAATCATCAAACGCCGCGACAACCCCGACGAAGGTGGTCCGTTTAAGTGCAACCAATCCGGCGGCAGCGACGACTTCTGGAATTTCGTAGAAAGCAAAGGCATCCGCCCCGAAGGCAAAGTCGAAGAAATCCCCCTGACCTGTGACAGCGTGATCAATTTCAAAATCCGCAGCACCGGAGAATTTGCAGGCGCTTCCCGCGAGATCACGGCCATCGTGATGAACCTGCAAAAAACCGCAGACAAGGTAAAGTCCTACGTCAAAAAAGACCAATCCCAGGGCCAACAGCAGCAGCAACAAAGCGGTCAACAACAGCAACAACAAAACCAGCAACAAACCCCACAAATCCCCAAAGGCCCCCCAAGAATAGTTTACTGGAACGAAAGATAAGAAAAAGGCTGGACCAAAATCCAGCTTTTTTTATTCCCCCAAAATCTCTCCACTCTCTCCTCCAACCGCGACTTCCAAGGGAAGAAGCCCACAAGTCTTCGCAGCCCCAGGCAAGGTCTTTTATGCCATTGGCTCTGTGTATAGCTATTATTGTCGCCCTTCGGTGGCGCATGGATGCGCGAACCACAGCGAAGCTGTGGCGCCGACGAGCCTGGATGGCGTGGTGACAATAATAGCTATACACAGAGCCAAACGTCGCATAAACTTAGACCAAAGCCAGTTCATGGAGGAATTGCTTTGAAATCTCTCGGCATAGACATCGGTTCCAGCAGTATAAAAATTGTGGAGGTGCAATCCACTTCCAAAGGATTTCAAGTCACTCAGTGCATGGAGCATCCACTAGGAATTGCCCCAGGCCACGATCAGGAACTTGAGATTCTGGAATATCTGCGCGATTTTGCCAGTCTTTATGATCCGGCCCAAACACGTTTTGTTTTTGCTTTACCACAAAATCGCGTGGCTGTTCGTAATAAATTCTTCCCCTTCAATGACCGCTTAAAAATTGCCAAAAGTTTGGCTTTCGAATTGGAAGAGGATCTGCCTTTCTCCGCGGACAATGCCATCTTTGATGCCAAAATCATCCGCACAGTGGGTTCCGGTGCGGAGATCCTGGCCTGCGCGGCTCCGAAAATTCACGTTCAGAATCTGATTCAAAGAGCTCAAGACTCAAACATGGACCCCTTCCTGATTTCTGCAGAAGGCACGGCCTATGCCAATGTCTTTGAAAAGTGGAATGAAGCGCCTCCCTCCGTGCCTGCCCCTGCCATCGGCCTTGATGACGAGGCCAAGCCCGTGCGCCAGGTGACTTTGACATTGCACATCGGGCACAGCCGCACTTTGGTGTGTGCTTTCGAAGGCAGCTCTCTTATTCAGGTCGGATCCATTCTTTGGGGTGGGAAAAATATTGCCGAAGCCATTGCGCAAAAGTACGAAATTCCGTTCATCGAAGCCATCAAAGAGCTGCAAACAAAAGCTTTCATTTTAACTAATAAACAAGGTGCCACTTTCGATCAGGTCACCTTCTCAGACACCATTGCAAAATGTGTTCGTGAGATGGCGCGTGATCTGCAGTTGGCGATTCTTGAGCTCAAAAGCGAATTCAACGCCCAGATCAACAGCATCAGCATGACAGGTGGCGTATCGCAGATTCAGAATTTGGGACCTTTCCTGACTCAGGTTCTCGAGGTTCCGGTGAACCGCGTGTCGGCTCTGGATCAGATCCCGAACATCGCCTTTGAACGTTCCGTCGCTAACGGAGCAAAAATGGGCGTAGCTTTGGGGCTGGCACTGGAAGGCTTCAAAAAACCGCGCAATCCCCCGGTGAACTTCCTGCGTGGCGAGTTCGCAAAAGAAAATCACCAGTTCAAAATGTTCTGGGAAAAATGGGGCTCGACAATCAAAGTGGCCACGGCAGCACTGGTTGTGCTGTTCGTTTACACTTCCTTGCGTGAAAGTTTCTCTTTAAGTCTTGCGGACCGCACGCAGGAGGTATTGAAAACCCAGGCCAAAACTGTGGCGGGGCTGAAAGGCCGTGCCGCCTCTGAAAACGGCATCCGCAAGTACATTCGGGACAACAAAAAGCGCGCCGCTGATCTGAAAACTCTGGCCAGTGTTGCCAATATGAATTCCGCGTTGGATATCGCCAAGAAGATCAACGACGCTGTCCCGCCGAAGTCATCAATCACCTTGGACATCCAACAGCTTTCTGTTCAGGACCAGCAGGTTGTTTTACAGGGTTACGTCAATTCCCCGAAAGAAATGAGTCTGCTGCAGCAGGCGCTGACCAACGTTTCAACGGATGGTCAGGTGAAGCCAGGGCAAAGCCGTCTGAATCCCCTGCCGGGACGCACGGCTTTTTCGTTCAGTTTCAATGTCGATCGTAATATTGAGAAGGTGACTCGATGAGCAGCTTGGATGATTTGAAAGAAAGATTTATCGCCGACTCTCGCGCCACTTGGGAACGTCTTCAGGAAAGCACCGCGTACAACCAAATGCGTGACCGCTATGAAAACATGACCCCCGCCATGCAGAAGCTGACTTTGATCGGCGGCGTGGCCTTGGTGACTTTGCTTGTCCTGTCCATCCCCTATGGCAAATACACACAGTCCACTGAATATGTCGGGGAATTTGAAAGCAAACGCATGACCATTCGTGAGCTTTTGAAAGTCAGCCGCGAATCTTCGGATGTACCACAGATTCCCCAGGCCCCGTCCATGGACATGATCCGCAACAATGTGGACAATCAGATCAAAGCCGCCAATCTTTTGCCTGAACAAATTCAGGGCACAGAGATTCAGGAAAACAATTCCAATCTGGTTCCTAAAAATCTGACAGAGGGACTTTTGCAGGTCAGTCTGGTGAAACTGAATCTGCGTCAGGTGTTGGATCTGGGGTATCAGTTCCAAAGCATCAATCCCAGTGTCAAACTGAAGGACATGATCATGACGGCAAATCGTGAAGACGGCCGTTACTTTGATGTGGTTTACAAGCTGGTGGCTCTGGCCGTTCCAGCTCCCCCGGCTCCCGAACCGATGGAACCTTCTCGCGGCCGCAAAAATCGCAATAGCGGGGACGAGTAATCATGGCTCAACTTCGTCAGCTTCTGAAATTGATCGGACAAAGCAAAAGCAAAATCGCCGTGATGGTACTTTCCGCGCTGGTGTTTGTTTTTCTGCTCTTCCCGTTTGATGACCTGAGTGACTTGATTTCTTCACAAGTGTCCCGCTTGAGCAATAATTCTGTCTACGTGCAGTTTGAAAAGCTGAAAATGAGCCTTTTCCCACAACCTGGCGTGCAGATGGATCAGGTTTATATTGAGTCTTTAAGAACTCCGGCGATTTCCGCGCAGGAACTGGTGATCACCCCGTCTGTTCGCGGCTTGATCCAGCAAAAACCGTATGGGCATGTTTCAGCCAAGGGACTGCTGAAGGGTGATGTCGATGTTCATGTCGGCAAAGGCTCAAAGACAGAAAACGGTGCCGAACGCCATAAGATTGAAGTCAGCGCGAAGAAAATTTCGTTGCATGATTTGCGTGAGATGGCGAACCTGCCGGTCCTTTTGAAGGGTCAGTTGAATCTGGAATCCACGGTTCTTGCCGACTTAAGCTTCCAGGAACAACCCGATGTGGAAATGAATCTTTCCATCAACCAGTTCGAGCTTCCTCCTTCCAACGTCAACACACCGATGGGTCCATTGACGTTACCAGACTTGAAGCTGAGCACAGTGGAACTAAAAGGTCGCTTGGCCGCAGGTCAGTTCGTGATTGAAAGCGGCACCATTGGCAAGCCCGGGGACGAACTGTACGGTACTATTAAGGGCAAGATCGGCTTAACAATCGTCAACCGCGGCAGCTCCTTTGGACATCAAATCGGGGCCTACAACATCGAAGTGGATCTGCGCACTAAACGCAGCTTCCAAGAGCGTGCAGCCCTGTTCCTGACGTTCATTGACGGCTATAAAACACAGACGCCTGAGGGGTCTCAGTACAAGTTCAAAGTCTCTGCCAGCAATCCCATGATGCCGCCAAGCATTGGTGCTGCGCGTTAGTCCGAGTTTTAGATCTCTTCCCAACCCCGCTTTAATTAACTTGATGCGGGGCTCTGCTTAATAATTGCACACCTCTTTGGTAATTAAATTTGAGTCGGAAGTCCTTATTGACTTCACTCTTAATCTGACCAAAAACGAATGGGTCAATTATTGGAGGGAATATGTCTGGAGTAAATAAAGTTATCCTTGTAGGCCGTTTGGGCGCTGATCCTGAAGTAAAAGCTATCGGCAGCGGCAGCACTGTTGCGCGTTTGAACCTGGCAACAAGTGAAACCTGGGTTAAAGATGGTCAAAGACAAGAGCGCACGGAATGGCACCGTATCACAGTTTGGGGCAAGTTGGCTGAGATCTGTGGCAAACACCTTTCTAAAGGTCGCCAAGTGTACGTGGAAGGCAAACTTCAAACTCGCCAGTGGGAAGACCAGCAAGGTCAAAAACGCTACACCACTGAAATCGTAGCCAGCACTGTTCAGTTCTTGGGTGGCGCGACAGGTGAAAAATCCTCCAGCAACTCCATGGGTGGCAACGACGATTTCAACTTCCAAGATTTCGGTCCGGAGCCAAGCTTCAACAGCAACGACGAGATCCCTTTCTAAGGGATGAAAATGGCCCGCCTGCTGCGTTGGACGAGCTTCGTCCTCATCCGACGTAGCATTAGCTAAGCCTCCTTGCGGGCGAAACTCATCCGCCTTGCATTCGAACCATTTTGATCCCTTAGGGGTATAAATAGATGGGTCATAAATAGATAAGCCAAAAGCCCTGAAGAAATTCGGGGCTTTTTTTTTGCCTTTTAAATGCCCTATAATAAAGGGGTTATGAAAGCATTAGTACTTTCCACCCTTGCTGTTTTTTTTCTTGGCGGTTGCACTGTCTACCGCTCAGAGGGTCGTAAGCAATTTGAATCCGAAGCACCCGGAAAAGTTGCCGGCGCCTCTTTTCAACTTATTAATTGCAAAAAAGAAGGCAAACTTGAAACCTGGTTCCACGAGGAATTCCCGGCACATGAGTACGAGCTGGTCCTGGCTGAATCAGATCTGGAAATCTGGCGCACTCAACGAGGCTCAGTCGTGGAAGTGAAGGCTTTGCAAAAAAGTGAAAAAACAACCCAGTCCTGCATCTATCAATTTGCCAACGACACCGTCTGGACACTTTACAAAGATCAATTCATCCGAGAACTCGAAAACAACCTGATGACACTTGAATAGAAAGAGGTCCCGTGATTTTCAGAACCCGCCTCCTTGCCATCTGCCTGCTTCTTAGTTTTTCTTCTGCAGGCTCTGCCGCCACGGTGTCTGCCGTCAAAGGACAAAAAGTTCTGATCAACCTGGATGGCGACACCACCGAAGTCGGCGACGAGTTCTATCTGATCAATCCCGAAACCCAAAAACGCACAGCCATCATTCGCATCAAACAGGTGAAACCCGGAAAAGCTCTGGGGGATATTCTGCGCGGGAAAGCCGTCAGCGGTTCCACTCTGCAGGCCAAAGCCCCCTCGTCCATGAGCGCCGATGTCCCAGCGTCTTCTGAATCCTCTGGCAGCACCAGCGGCAATAACGCCGGCTATTTGCGCGTTTTGAAAGATTCCTGGGGCATCACGGGCGGCTATTTGATGTCCACCATGGATGCGGATATCACCTATCGTGATCCTGGATTTGGTACCATGCTAAAAACCTCAGCCAGCATGTCCGGCAGCGGTTTTGGAGTCGGTGGATTTTATGACTATGTTTTGAACTCCAGCTTGGTAGGCCGGGGCTTTGCCGCGATTGAACAGTTCAATGTCACCGGCTCTGCCTCCTCTGCCGGTTGCCAAAACAGCACCAACTGCGACGCTAAAATCAACTATCTGTCTTTGTACGGGCTCTTGAAATGGTATCCCCTGCAGGACAAGTACCGCATCTGGGTCGGCGGAGGCATGGGTTATTTGCTGGCTCTTTCTAAAAGCAGTACAGCTTTGAATGAATCACAGATTTCCACCAATCAGGTCTTCACTTTGGGTGGCGGCGTGGACGTACAAATGAGCCGCAAGAACTACGTCCCCATCAGTCTTGAATACAATATGTTCCCGCCCTCTGACACCGTCAAAGCCAGCATGATCTCCATCAAAGCCGGCTGGGCCTGGAATCTTTAATTTATTGTTTTTGCATCGGCAACCAGATCACAAAGCGCGTCTTGGGCGAACTGTCATCCAGATAGAACTTCCCATCGTGAGCCTGAATGATCCCCTGAGAAATGCTCAAGCCCAGCCCCACTCCCTTACCCACCTCTTTGGTGGTGAAAAAAGGCTCCATGATTTTTTCTTTTAAGAAGGGTGGCACCCCGACTCCCGTGTCGGTGACCGAAATTTCCACGCCATTGTTACGAGCCGCAGCCTCGATAACCACACGACGTTCTGCACAGCCAGCCACGGCATCGGCCGCATTATTCAAAAGATTCAGCAGCACCTGTGAAATCTGATATGGACGAACGACGACTTCCAAGTGCGGCTCCAGGCGACTGACCAGCTCAATCCCCTCACCTTTAAACTTATCCGCACAGAAGGCCAGTGTATCTTCAACAATGGCCTCCACCACAACACGCTCTTTATCCCCTTGATCGGACTCCCGCGCATAGGACCGCAGGCCCTTGACAATCTTTGCAATACGATTGGTGGTCGACTCGGCCACCTCCATGCGCTTTTGCACTTCCATGTCCGAAGCCAGTCCCCGGTTGTTCAGGAGTCTTCGAAGAACACTCAAGTGACCGTTGATGATGGTCAAAGGATTGTTGATTTCATGCGCAATCCCCGCCGCCATTTCACCCAACGACGCCAGTCGAGACGAGGTGATGATCTTTTTTTCCTGCTCTTTGAGCTGCCTTTCCTTGGCGCGCTTTTGTGTCACATCCTCTACCACAGCCAGATAGCCGGTGACGTGGCCTTCTTCATCAACGACTCTGCCCAAAGACAGCGCCCCTTCGAAACGGCGGCCGTCACGCCCCACAAACACCCAGTCGGAAGCCTCATTATAACCCTTTGAGAACATCGCCTCAATCAGGTCCAATGCTTCCGGAAGGGGTTTCCCCATTTCGCTTTCCATCCTTAGACGGAACAACATCAAGTCCTGATGATCATGCATAAGAGACGGCATGTGTTTTCCAGCCACTTCTTCGGACTTCCATCCCGTCAAAGCCTCCGCCGAGGAATTCATTTCCCGGATGATTCCATTTTCATCCATAGAAACCATCATAAGCGGTGTGGCATCCATCGCAGCAGACTTCCACTCTGCAACGGCACGCGCCCTTTTGCCAAGCTCCGTGGCTCTGTTATAAAAACTCAACGCCAAGCCCAGCAATACAGTAATACTGACACCAAAAACCAAAACCATTTGTGGCAAAGACGACGTGTTCTGGCGAATAACCCCGGTCGTGGGAGTGAATGAGATCACCCAGTCCACACCCAGGTTGTTGTAATGAACCTTCGAAATCCAATCCCGAGAAAGCACCGGATCCCACTCAAAGCTGCGATAGACTTCTTCTCCGTTCTGCAGTATTGCAATGTGATACCCTTCAGCGCGTGCAAACCGATCGACAAAGCTCTTTAGATCTATCGCGGCCGAAACTACACCCAGGAATTTGTGATTCTGCATCACAGGCACCAGAATACCAAAGCCTCGCCCGCCGGATTTCATCTCAAAGATGCGGGAAATGCGGGGCTCTTCGGAACTGCGAACCGCATCCAAAGCCTCAGCAATCTCGGGAGAGCGCCCCAGTGATGTGTTCTGAATGGACTTACTAAAGTCATCCATTGGATAAAGCCAGCGCATCACCAGCTTCTGATCTGACCACATCAGTCGACGAATCCCCTTGAACTCCTCGTAATAGAACTTCGCATCCAGACGCCACATCGTCTCATCAGCATATGCGCCCGCCGCCATCCGACGAGCCATGTGTTGCAAAGCCTTCTCAAGAGGTACAAAGGTTCCATCCAGCTTAATCTTGAATCCTTCAGCGCGCACCAAAGTCACGCTGCGATTTCTTTCAATATCCTTCAGCAACAAAAGCTGCCAGATCGCCACAGAAACTAAAACGCCGATCAGAACCACATAGATCGGCACCGTCGCCGTTCGCCCGTCTTCCTCACCACGCACATTGATGCGAACTCTCCAAAGCTGGGCCGTCGCCAAAAGCATGAAACAGACCGCGGTATGGATTGCCATTCGCGAAAAATTACCCCATCCATACTCGGAACTAAAATCCAGGAAATATCCCAACAAGCCCAGGAAACCAAAACCCAATACCAGGGAACTGGCCGTGACTTTCGTCATCCGCCGGGCATAGGTGCTGCCAATAGAAATATCTGAAAGACTTAAAAGCAAAAAGCACACGGCCGTGCTAATCGCCATGCGCCCTGGAGAACTGACACCTATAGAATAAAAAGCCGGACCGAAAAACTGATCTATACCAAAATCATATCCCGTCAGGTACTGCAACAAAGTCGCCGTGGCCAATGCCCCAACAGAAAAACTCAGGTACTGAGAGAGCTTTTGAAACTTTCCCTGCTGAATCAGAAAAGACAAACTGATAATAAAAAAACTGATGGCCGTGTTCACCACCATCGGAGCAAAATCAGAACGCACCTGAACCACAGATGCACTTTTAATCACCCAGCCAAACAGCACCACGCAGGCCACTGCCAGAACCGACAGAGCCAACACGTAATGCAAATTTCTTTTTAAATTAGTGAAGAACACGGGTGACTCCAATGATCCCCTTGATCTTCTGAATCTCGAAAATCGCCTGATTCAGCTGACTGGAGTCACGGACACTGACCTCAAAGTTACAGACCGCTTTTTTGTCTTTGGTCGTGCGGATCTGCGCAGATTGAATATTGATCCCCTGCTGGGCAAAGGCCTCCGACATCAGCTTCAGCAACCCTGGAACGTCCTGAGAAATAATCTTCAAGCGCACAATACGTTCCTGACCTTCCCCGGCCTGCTTCACATTCCAGGTCACATCCACTTTACGTAACTGATCGAATTCAAAGGCCTTGCGGCAGTCACTGCGGTGAATAGAGATACCACGCCCACGGCTGATAAAGCCCACAATCGGATCCCCTGGAATCGGATGACAGCATTTCGCATAATGCACCAGAACATCATCCATACCATCCACACTGATCAAAGAATTGGTCTTGCGCGTTTTTTGTGTTGCCGCACGAATGACCTTCTCCATAAAGGTGGAGTCTTCTGTTTTTGCAGCTTCCTTCGCCAGATTTTCCGGCGAAAGCTTTTCTACCAGAATACGGGTTTCAAGTTTTCCATAACCGACGGTCACATACAGTTCATCCAGATCTGCCAGGCCATGATCCTTTAAATAAGTTTCAAAGGCGGGACCTTTCAGATACTTCACTGCTGCCATACCAAACTTGCGGAACTCTTTTTCCACAAGCTCTTTCCCCAGCATGATGGCGCGACGGCGCTGCTCTTCCTTAACGAAGGCGCGGATTTTGGATTTGGCTTTATTGGTAACAACGAATTTCAGCCAGTCTTTCGAAGGCACTTGTGTTTTGGAGGTTACAACCTCCACCGTGTCCCCGTTTTGCAGCTGGTACTTCAAAGGCACCATGCGACCATTCACACGGGCACCGACGATGCGGTTCCCCAGTTCCGTGTGGACAGCGAATGCAAAGTCCACCGGTGTCGCCCCTTCCGGGAACTCTCGTACATCTCCCGTCGGAGTGAAGACGTAAATTTCAGTTTCAAACAAATCCGTCTTGACGGTGTCCAGGAACTCGTCGGGATTGCGCACGTTTTGATGCCAGCTGACCAGATCCCGCAACCAGTTCGCCTGCTGCAGATCCTCATCATCCCCCATTTTGCCGCGCTCTTTGTACTTCCAGTGCGCAGCGATCCCTTTTTCCGCCACCAGGTGCATTTCATGGGTGCGGATCTGAATTTCAATTCGTTCCCCGCCAGGCCCCATCACCGTCGTGTGCAGGGATTGATAGTTATTGGCCTTGGGCATCGCGATGAAGTCTTTAAAACGGCCCGGAATTGGTTTCCACAGCGAGTGCACCAATCCCAGAGCGGCATAACATTCCGCCACGGAATCCACCAATACACGGAACGCCAGAACATCATAGACCTGATCGTAATCAATATTACGCGACTGCATCTTGCGATAGATCGACCACAAGTGCTTTGAGCGTCCATAAACCTCAAACCGGAATCCGGCTTTGGTCAGTTCTTTTCCAATAAGATGTTTTACTTCTTCGATGTAACGATTTTGTTCGGCTTCCGTCTTTTTGATCTGCTGAACAAGTTCGTAGTACATGTCCGGGCGATAGTAACGGAAACAAAGATCTTCCAGTTCAATCTTCAATGAACTGATACCCATGCGACCTGCCAATGGACAGTAGATCTCCAAAGTCTCTAAGGCAATGCGTTCCTGTTTTTCAAACGGCATAAAGTTCAGGGTTCGCATATTGTGCAAACGATCCGCCAGTTTCACCAGAACCACGCGCACGTCTTTACCCATGGCCACGATCATCTTGCGAATATTTTCGCCCTGTTTTTCATGGCTGTTTTTAAACTTCATCTGACCAATCTTGGTCACACCATCCACCAGATGCGCAATCACGTCGCCAAATTCACGACGAATATCTTCCAGGGTGGCCGCTGTGTCTTCAACCGTGTCATGCAGAAGACCCGTGGCAATGGTGTCCAGATCCAGATGAAAATCCGCAAGAATGGCGGCAACAGAAAGAGGATGAGAAATATAGGGTTCTCCACTGCGACGAATCTGTCCTTCGTGCATTTTTTCAGAGAACGAATATGCCTTCTCGATAATTTTGAGATCTGCATTCGGATAATAGCTGCGAATGCGGGCCAAAAGATCATCGACAGTTTTAACGGGCTTATTGGATAAGCTATCCTCTTTCGGGAGACTAAACATACTTTTTAGCCTACCCGAAATAAATTGCTAATTTTACTGGTTTTTTGTCGCCTCGCCCAAAGTGGAGACAGGTTCATCTTTAGGGACCCTTAAAACGCAAAAAAGGGAGGTTTTTTGACCTCCCTTTTCACCTTCCCACGAGGGGATATCGCATTTTTGCCAAGGACTACTTGTTCAGGTCCTTTTCAATCTGACGAATAGCTTCTGCGGCTTCCAAACTTTCTTGGTAACCCACGTTGCCCATTGCCACTTCACGCAAAGAGCTGACGATGTATTTGTTGCTGCGAGTGGAAACTGTTGCTTCCGCCCCTTTAAGAAGTTGCTTCGCTCTCTTAGCCACCATCAGGACAAGAGCAAATCTGTTAGGAACTTTTTCCAAGCAATCTTCTACGGTTACACGAGCCATTACGCCTCCGAAAAAATATATCTGGGTATATTAACGCTAAGTTAGCAATTTTTCAACGATTTTTTTGAATTCCGCGTAGGATTGCTCAAACACGTCGTTAACGATCTGATAATCGAACTTAGAGGCCTCTTGAATCTCTTTTTCCGCGTTGGCCATACGAACCTCAATGTCCGCAGGCACCTTCCCGTCCCTCTTTTCGATTCTGCGACGCAGCTCGTCTATGGACGGCGGATGAATAAAGATGGTCTTAGCGTCCTCAAATTTGGATTTAAAGGTCGCCACCCCTTGAATATCGATATCCATGATAGCGGTTTTGCCCTGTTTCCAGGCGGACTCTAGGGACTCGTAAGATGTTCCATAGAAGTTCGTATGCACCTTCGCCCACTCAACAAAGAAACCCTGTTTGATCTTGGCTTCAAAGTCCTCATGAGTGATGAAGTTGTACGGCTGCCCCTCGGACTCCCCTTTACGCATGGAGCGCGTTGTGAAAGTGATAATATCCACCAAACGGGCATCTTCCCGAGTGATCCTTTCAACAAAGCTGCTTTTTCCTGCGCCACTTGGAGCGGCGACGATAATCATGCGCGTTTTCATAATTACTGTACGTTTTGTACCTGTTCTCTAAGTCGTTCAATAAGGGTTTTTGCTTCTACCACAGCCGAAGTGATCTTGGCTACCTGAGACTTTGACCCAATCGTATTCACTTCGCGCAGCAGCTCCTGCGTGTAGAAATCCAGCTTCTTTCCTTCGGCCTGCTGGGAGCCTACCAGTTGACGGTAGTTCTTGATATGCTCCGTCAGGCGGGTCAGCTCTTCGTTGATATCGGCCTTTTCAAGCTGAATCACGATTTCCTGAGACAATCGGGTGGCGTCAATCTCATTTCCTTTAAGACGCGCTCGGATTTTCTGCTCGTAGCGGTCCTGAAGTTGTGCATTGGCTTCGCCGCGCAACTCACTGATAACCTTGATTTGTTTTTCCAAAGACACCAACAGCTTCTGAAGGTCCTTTTGCAGGAACTTCCCTTCCCGCGAGCGTTCCTTGTCACAATTGGAACAGGCCTGAGCGAAGGCCTTTTTCAGGATCTTATCTTCGCCGCTGAACAGTTCGTAGCTGTCCTCGATTTTGATAATTTCCGGCAGGCGCGCCAAAGCTTCAAGATGAACATTCATAGGAACGCCCAACTCTTTGGAAAGATGCTTGTAAGCTGCCATGTACTTTTTCGCCAAGGCGTCGTTCACAGTCATTTGCGCTTTGCCCGCCACGTTTTTCACCCGACGGGACACAAAGACATCCACAGTCCCACGCAACAACGTCGCACCCAGAACCTTCTTCAACTCCCCTTCATAGGGAACAAATTCTCTTGGCAAATGAAACCGCGGCTCCAAAAAACGACCATTCACGGAACGGATGCTCACTTCCACAGTGACGTCTTTAGTCTGAACTCTTGCGGTGCCGTACCCTGTCATGCTTTTCATAATTACCTCTATTCTCGACTTGTCCCGGAATCAGGGTCAAGGCTTGAGAAATTTCTCGACCACGGCTCTTGCCTCTGCAAAACCCGAGTGCCCATCAAACCACTGAATCTCACTGTCTCTTTGAAACCAGGTTCTCTGCCTTTTGGCGAGTTGGTGCGTGTTTTTCACGATCTCTTCAAAGAGCTGCTCTTCGCTCAGGGCTCCTTTTAAATAATCCAATGTCTCTTTATAACCCACACTGCTCATCGGGGCCCAGGAAGCAAGACCTTCATCGAGAAGACCTTGAACTTCTGCCACCAACCCCGCCTGCATCATCTTCTGCACCCGCAAGCGGATGCGTTCGCGCAGAACCTCGCGATCCCATTGCGGACCGATCTTCAAAAGAGGATACGGAAACGGCGCACGCTGAGCCTCGAATTCCCGCTGAATCTGGGTGACACTTTTCCCCTGACTGCGAATCAGCTCAATGGCGCGACCAATACGATAGCGATCTGACAAATGAATCTTGGCACCGTATTCAGGGTCGGCCGCTGTCATTTCTGCATGCAGTCGGCGCGCCCCTTCATCGGTTTGCAGTTCCTGCTCGACCTGTTTTTGGATTTCAGACGGAACCGGAATGACCGGATACATGCCCTTTTCTATGGCCATAAAATAAAAACCCGTGCCGCCCACAACAAACACCGGCTTTTCTTCCGGGATGGCTTTTAAGACTTCATAAAAATCCCGACAGTAGTTGCCTGCGGTCATCTCTTCCGGAGGTGCCACATAATCCAGCAGATAATGCGGCACCAATGCCTGTTCTTCCCTTGAGGGCTTGGCCGAACCGATATCCAGCTTTTTATAAACCTGCACTGAATCACAGTTCACAATCACACCGTTATACTCTTGAGCAAGCCTCAGGGCCCACTCGGATTTTCCGGTGGCAGTTGCACCCACTACAAAGATCACGTGTCGTTGTGCCATCTAAACAATTCGCCCGAAGTCTTTTTCCAGTTTATAAAACGGATACTCCACACTCACCGGACGACCGTGAGGACAGAAACTGGACAGCGGGAACAAATCCATATCACGCAAAAGATTTTTCATCTGATCAAGACTGAGCGACTGCCCGGCACGAACCACCGAATGACAGGCCATGGTGGCACAGATGTCCCCCACCGTGCGCTCCAAAGAATAACTGCCCCCTTGATCGACAATCTCGGTCGCCATTTTATCCAAAACCGCGCTCAGACTGGATTCCTTGATCATCAATGGAGCCGCCTTCACGCCCACCGTGCCTGGCCCCAGGGCTTCAATGTGCACACCCAGGCGCTCCATTTCTTTTCCCATCGCCAGAAGTGCTTCAACTTTTTCCGGTGACATATCTATCGCTAACGGGAACAGGAATTCCTGAACATCGATCTTGCCACCCTTCCAAGCAGTCATCAGTTTTTCAAACACCACTCGCTCATGAGCGGCGTGCTGATCAACAAAAACAATTTTTTCACGGGATTGGGTCACAATGTAAGTCAGATTCGCCTGTCCCAGAACCTCCAGCGAAGACCAATAACCCATCGGAGCCTCTGGTGCCACTGAAGCAGTCCCGGCCGGAGCAAAACCTTCCCGGGAACTGGCTGCCTCTGCCAGCGCCTGATAGGTCGTCTGAGGCTGCTGCAGCGACGAGGGCGACAACGATTTCGGGAAATTGAATTCCTTTTTCTGGAACTGAGTCACATCCAAAGACTTATCCTGAAAACTCAGGTTCTGCTGAGGCATCGCAGGCATTGAGGGCGTGACTGCTGCAGGTGCCACGGCCGGAGTCCCATTCTCTGCCCCACGCACAATCCAGGGGGCTTGCTCCAAAGTGCTGCGCAAAGCCCCCGCCACAGCCCGGAAAGCCAGTGAAGGATCCTGGAACTTGACCTGGGATTTTGTCGGATGAATGTTCACGTCCACACAGTCAGGATCGGTTTCCACCCAGACGGCCGCAATGGGGTATTCCCCATGCATCAGAAGATTTCTGTAAGCTTCATTCACTGCCGCCTGCAAACTGCGATCTTGAATCCAACGGTTCTGCGCAAACAGCCAGATGTTCTTGGCTGTCTTCGCCACATTGTGGGGATCGGCAAACACCGCATAAGCGCGCACGTTTTCTCGCACAGCTTCCCCTTCAAAAAGGGGTTTGATTTCCAGAATTTGTTCCACCCGGTCTTTGCGATTTTTACACGCAGGCCAAAAAGAAACGAGCTTGCCGTTTTCCTGGATGCGGAACTCAACATCAAAGTGCGACAAGGCCATGGCTTTCAAGGTTGTTTTGATCGCCGTGTTTTCCGCAGAATCTGATTTCAGGAATTTTAAACGCGCTGGTGTGTTGTCAAAAAGATTTTCAATCAGAATGGTGGTGCCTTGAGAACCACCGACTTTGTCGATGTCTTTTTTTCGTCCGTATTCGCTGATCAACTGATGAGCCTGTTCATCCCCACTGCGACGGGAAGTCAGTGTCAGCTTGCTGACGGCCGCAATACTGGCTAAAGCTTCCCCGCGAAAACCAAAAGTGCGAAGGCTCCAGAGATCATCGGTTTTGGAAATTTTACTCGTGGCAAATCTCTCCAGAGCTTTGGGCAAATCCTCTGGCGCCATGCCTTTGCCATTATCAATGACTTTGACAATACGGCCGCCATCAAAGAACTCAACATGCACGCGCGAGGCCCCGGCATCGATGCTGTTTTCAACAAGCTCTTTAACCAAGTGAGCAGGACGCTCAACCACCTCGCCTGCGGCGATTTGGTCCACTACTTCAGGAGATAAAATCTGAATCGACATAGGGGGAATTTGCATGAGCTCCCCCCTCCTGTCAAAGGTCTATTGGGGGCGCAAACACTCGCCCCAGGCCTGGCATTTCAACAGCCGGGAACGCAAGTGCTCAGCATCTCTCAGAGTCATTTGGATCTCCTGATCAAAGCCCTTTTTCAGGCCGCCAAACTGAGAAATGGCACGGAATTTAAAATCACCCTGGAAGTCCTCAACCCGGAAGGAAAGCTTGTGATCATGAGGTTGGAACTGAATCTTGTTGGCATGCTGAGTGAGATTCCACGTAAAGCGATCGCGTTGCGCTTTGAGTTTGTCCATGGCCTGCTGCAGATTCTTCCAACACTTCACCTCGGCCACCAAGACGACCTTATGAGTGCCCTTTTCAAATACAACAACGTCGAGTTCTCCCAGAGTGTCCTCCCCCAGGCTGTACTCAATCCCTGTCGTCACTTCAAAAGACGGTCCGAACTCTTTTTCGATATCCACCCGGGCCACCTGTTCGCAGACAGTCCCATCCGGCTCAAAATTGGCCCCCGAATTCTTCAAAGCCTCAAAATAAGGCTCAATATCCGCAGCAAATGAAAAGGAAGAAACAAACAGAACAGAAATAAATAACGCAACTAAACGCATCAGAAGGGCCCCCTCAAACCCGGACCTTTCTTAACACCCCGTCCCCCGAAAAGGTACCTGCTTACCTTTGCAGAAGCCATGCGTCAGAAGTCGTGAGAGAAACTCAGGCCGAAGGCAAGATATTGGGTCCGCTCCCAGTAGTACTTTACGTCGCCGCGCAGGGACCAATCTCCCATGCGCACAGCAGTCCCCAAGTCAAAGACCGCCCCGAGACTCATATCATCGGCGGAATAGCTGACATTGGAGGCCCCACTTGGAACATCCAAATTAAAATGTGAATACTTAAACATCGGGCCGAAACCATAATAGAACAGCATGTTCTTCCCCTGCGGCATCACGGTCTGCAAAAGGAAATCAGCGATAAAAATAAATCCGTCCGCCGAGCGCTTGGTGTAGTCCTGATAGTAAGACGGCGCCCCGAAGAAGAATAAAATATTGGCGTCCGTGTAAATCTCACCCGTGAACATCGTGTTAAAGCCATTGAACTTGGCGCCATAGAAAAGCAACCCGTCCGTGCGCTCTTTGCCCAGGGTGTCTTCCATATAGTTTGTGTACTGCAGAACAAGTCCGCGGTATCGAGTCGCAAAGAACGGTTTCTTTCGTTTTTCCTCGGGCTTGGTCTTTTCCGGAGCTGTGATTTTAATAACGCCCGGCTTGATATCCGTGTCAGAAATCCAACCGGTATAACCTGGCTTCAGACGAATCTTATAAAAGGGGCCTTTTTTCTTGGTGGAGATGCTGTAAACACCTCCCAGCTTCAAAGTGGAAATAACCGGAGCATCAAAATCCGCGTCCTGATAAACCAAAGCCCCGTCAATAACGACCGTCGCCTGCTGAGCCTGCGCCCATACACTTAACGGCAGCAACAACACCAACAGCAGACAAGCCAGAACTTTATTTAAAACGCATGAGCCAAACACGATAGAACGCCTCAAGTACAATCTTCAGGGACATCTTACTTTGTCCTACGCGACGATCTTCAAAAACGATCGGAGACTCGGCCCCTTTGAAGCCCTTCTTTAAAGCCTTGTATTTTAGTTCAATCTGGAAGCTGTAACCATTGGACTCAACTGAAGAAAGATCAATGCCGTGCAGAACCTCTTTCTTCCAAGCGTTAAAGCCACCGGTCCAGTCATTCAAAGGAAAGCCCAAAATCATGCGCGAATAAATACCGCCACCACGGGAAATGATCTTACGGATAATGCCCCAATTCACGGTACGTCCGCCTGGCACATAACGAGATCCCACGGCAAAATCATTAGCCTGCATGGTCTTCAATAGAGGCCCCAGGTCTTCCGGGCGGTGCGAGAAATCCGCATCCATTTCAACAATACCCTCAAAGCCGTGATCAATACCCCAGCGGAAACCGGCAATATAGGCTTTCCCCAAGCCCTGCTTGCCAGGGCGGGACAGAAGATGAAGCTGCGGCATGCTTTTTTGCATTTCGCGTACAATAGCCCCGGTGCCATCTGGAGAGTTGTCATCAACAACCAGAATCTCTACGCCCAAATTCTGAGCAAAGATGGCAGACACGATCGCCTGAATGTTTTCTTTTTCATTGTACGTAGGAATGACAACCAGATTTTTCATGGCTCTAAGCTGTCATAAAGAGCCCCGACATGCAATCTTTTGCTCAAATGGATCGGGAGACGAGGCGCCCTTTCCCCTTTTCCTGAAGAGCCTTCGCTTTATCTGCGGGAATTGCGGGCAAATTTAACGGTTTTGCCAGCAAATATTTAGGATCTTGACGGCGCTGATCCAACTGCTCTTTCACTTTATTTGCAGCCTGCTCCGGGGCCTTTAGATAAAGCACCGGATCGAACCCACAAGAGCGACACACCACCGACAAACGCCAGCGGATCTTCACGAACACTTCCGAGATCGCCAGACAGATTACAAAGACAATCAAAACGCGCGGATCAAACTGCTGCCACAAAGCGAACATCAGCACCAGCGAAGCCAGGGCACTTCCCAACACATTCATAAAGGAAATATTCTTACGACGATAAATTCGGCGCGGGCTTTTGCAAAAGGCACAATAGCAGTTATGACGAGTCTGAAAAAACGACAACATACTTCTATTCTGCCAAAGACAAGGTCCAGAACGAAAGATCAATTTTTGAAAAATGACAAAGCCTTGCTAGAATCAAAGTATGCAAATCATTAAAACAATCCAGTTCGCTTTGATCGCTTGTGCTCTGATTTCCGCTCCCACTTTGGTCCAGGCCGCCAATGGCTCTGACTATGAAGAAGTCAGCTATGATGATCTTCTCAATGAGTTGAGCGCCAAAAAGAACTCTATCGCCCGCAGATCGGCAAGCTCTTTTGACGACGTTCGCCTGCATGCAGGTATTGGCTATGCCAACTCGTTCACAAATATTTCCGCCAAGAACCAGAACTTCAACCGCCACGCCAATGGCATTCAGCTGTCCCTGGGAATGGATCTGTTCTCGCCGAACTGGTATTCCGAAGGTGTGTTTAAAAACTACGGCGTCACCTCTTCTGGCAGTGAAGAGATGACCTTGCGCGAACTGGATCTGAAAATCGGCTACACCAACCGCCTGGAGAGCATCTGGTCCTATTCCATTAGCTCCGGCCTGTCCAACCGCTTTCTGCGCTTCTCTGATTCCTCCAAAGGCATCAGCGTGGACGAAACAACACCTTCCTTGGTGGTTTCTACAGGTTTTAGCGCCCAGATTCACAAGCACCTTTCCATCGGCGCCGAGGTCAGCGCTCACACCGCCATGGTGAACAGCACATCGGACAAGAACTCTTTTGACTTCGCGTTCCGCCTAAACACCTCTTTGTAATTCAGAAACTTGCCCGCATGCCTAAGAACTGTTAACTCTAGGCATGCGTTTTTTCGGCTTCCTGCTGCTTTTCTCAACATTTCTGGCCCTCCCCACATTGGCTGAAACCACGAGCCTGTGCGGCATTCGCATTGAGGGTGATGAGAAAATTGAATTCAGCTCCACCGAACACGACTGGCTTTGCGGTTCAGCAAAAAGCCCGGCCTGGCAGAACATGCCCAACTCGCAGCGGACCCTTTTCTTAAAGGGCTTTCTGCAAAGCCGGGGCTATCATCAATCCACTTTCACCAGTACCGCCGACAGTCTGAACGTGGAGCTCGGCCCCCGCTCCACCCTGCAAACCCTCGAAGTCCACAATGCTCCTGCCGAATGGAACTGGCGCAAGCGTCGTTATATCAAAGACCGCCCGTTCACCCCCGCCACGCTAGATGAAATCACCAACTGGGCCCGTCGTCGCTTGCAGGAACACGGCTACCCCTGCCCTCAGATCGATGCACAAGCCCTGGTGCTTGAAGAAAAGTTTAATCTGACTGTGGAACCGGGTTCGGCCTATCGCTTTGGTGCCATTACAACTGTCGGTGAAGAAGATCTCAATCCCGCGATTCTGGATCGATACTCGGCTTTTTTCCCCGGTGCTCCATTTGACATACGCCTTTTGGAGATCACTTCCAACCGGGTCCTGCAGGAAGATCTTTATCTGAGCACCTACTATGACATCACCTGCACCGCTCAAGGCGAGGTGGAGATTGTTCGCAGGATGATTCCGGCCAAACCCCGTCTGCTGACGTTTGGCCTGGGGTTTGATTCTGAAGGAGGTGCGCTGTTTAGGTCGATGCTGAAACGAGCACGTCTGAATGAAACCGCCGACAATCTGGAAGCGTCCTTGTTTGCATCGTTGCTGGAACAAACCCTGACCGGCAAACACCGCCATTATTTTTCCTCGGATCTGACCTCCCGACTGCACTTGCTCACCACCGCCATGATCAAAAGGGAATCAGAAAGCTCCTATGAAGCCATGACTTATCAGTTGGGCACCAGTTTGGCCTTTGGCTGGGAGGCCTTACCGTATTCAGGCATGGCACAGATGGGTCCCTTGATCGAGCGCACGGACGTGATGCGTGGGCCTGAACCCTATCAGATCGACGCCCTTCGTATCGCGGGAGAGATCAACCTGACCAGTCATCTTTACGAATACTTTCTAACCAATCCCCAGGATGGATGGAGCGTGACACTGAATGCATCTTCGCAGGTGCAAGGAGCCCTTTCTGATGACAACATCCATCGTCTGACCTTGCGCCATCAGATCATCTGGAACCTGAATGAATGGGACCCACCGTTCTTGGTTTTAGGCTGGCGAGGCTGGGTGGGCACTTTCATTCTGCCGGATGGCGTGAACGACAGTCCGGATATTCCGGTTACTCAGCGCTTCTTCCTGGGCGGTGATGCGGATCTGCGAGGGTTTGCGCGTAAGCAGTTACCAGCCTCTGACAACGGATTCTTGACGGTGCTGTATCAGGGCCTGGAGCTTCGTGCGAATGATGTTCTTCCCTACAATCTGCAACCCTTGATATTCCTGGATGCAGCCAAGGCTGGCATTTTAGCCACCGAACTGGATTCGGCCCTTTACTATTCCCCGGGAGTAGGACTGCGTTGGGGATCCCCGATCGGAACCATTCGCGGTACCGTGGGGCGCGGATTTGTCGTGGACCGTGATCCCAGCAGCATCAATCCGGGTTATCAGTTCTTTGTCAGCTTTGGGAAGGAGTTCTAATGAGGACTCTGAGGAATCTTCTTCTTGCCCTTGGCGGAGTTGTTTTATTCTTTGTCGCTCTGCTGGTGACGGTGCTTTTGACCGTCTGGTTCTATCCGTCCTTACTGATCAACGAAAATAATATTAAAAAGGTCCTGACCTATGCGCCGGCCGAAATTCAGGTAAAATGGCAGAAGCTGGATCTGAGCTTTGAAAACCTGCGCTGGAATGAAAAAAGAGTGATTCTTCATTCCACAAATCTTTGCATCGAATACAGCCCTTTGCTGTCAACCTGCCTGCCTCAGACACAAATTGACGTGTCCTTTGCGATGGAAGGATTGAGGCCCGTCCTTACAAACTTAAGTGAAGTGAGCATCCACGTCAGTCATCTGGATCTGGAACTTCCCGAAAAAACCGAACCGCAGAAAGCGAAATCCTTGTTGCCGGATCTGCGCCTGCCCGCTTTCTCCAGCCTGTTCCCGCAGGTTTTGGATCTTAAAAAACTCGGCCGACTGGATATCACCCTGGATCAGTTCCGTTTGCTTGCAAAGGAAAAACCTCCCCTGCAAGCGAAAGCCCGTCTGCAGCGCACGAATCAAGCCCCCAGCGACCAAGTGGAATTTTCCCTCAACGCCGAGGCCTGGCAGCAGAACTCTTTCACCACAACCCTCTCGGCCCAGGGATCTTTAAATCCCCAGTCCATAACGTTGCAGGGACAGACCACGGTGCAAGCGGGCTCTGTAAAGGCTCAAACTCCGCTGGAGCTTTCCTGGAAAGATCGTTTCACTTTAAAGGCCCAACCCGAGCTTCTTATCCAAACGAAAAAACTGACAGAAAAAATCCGCCCGCAGATCGCATTGACCTGGTCCCAGACGCGGATCGAACTTCATGCAGGGCCTGCTCGTTCCAAAAAAATCTGGCTGGGCGGAGAGCTCGGCCTTTCGGACTGCTCTATTGTCAGTGACTTGCACAGCGAGAAGGGATTTCCTTCGCTGGCAAACTTGAACTGCGTCCTTACTGCCAAACCACGAAAGAAAATAAAAAATCTTCAGAACATTGAAACGCGCCTGACTGCGGAGCTTCGTATGAGCAGTCAAGGGACCGGAGAAAATGAAATTCTCAGCCTGTCGGGCTCTGCAGGACTTGAAGGTGAAACCGCCTTTATGACCGGAAAACTTTCCGCCCAAGGAGCTGCAGAGATTAAGAATCCCGCTTCCGAACCCCAATGGGCAAAAGCCATTTTCGATCTTTCTGCGAATTTGAAAATCCCGGACTTCACGGTGTGGAAGGATCTTTTCGAAAAAACTCCCTATGCGATTCCCGCCCCTTTGCACGTGCTGAAGGGCGAAGTTTTATTACAGGCCGAAGCGCACTGGCCCGACTTAAAATCACCCCTTTCAGCCACGGCACAGGTGCAAACCCGCTTGGCTTCGAAGACTCAAAAACTATGGACGACAACAAGGGCCCTTGTCACAACCACGGGCGTGCTGCCCAGACCCACAGGATTGAACATTCAGGTACAGAGCCTCCTGGAAGACATCCTTCTTGAGGCGCCCCCCCTAAGACTGGAACCCCCGCCACAAGCACTTCCCGACAAGCGCTTTGTTCTAAAGGCAAAAGAGCCCCTTGAGACCGCATTAAAAGAGTCCACCGCTCCTTCAATAAAGGAAAAGCTTCCCTTCGCACTGAACTGGACGGTGGAAGTCAAAACAGCCAAGCCTGTTCAAATTTCGTCGTCACTGCTACCGCAAAACATTCCGGTGGCAGTGGATCTGCATATTGAGGACAACGGTCTGATGAAAGGCACTGTCGCCGTTCAAAGTTTTCCATTTGAGATTTTCCGTAAAAAGGCCGTCGTGAAGAATGTGGATCTGATCTTCCATGCCAACTCACGGGTGCCGGAACTGTCCGGTCAGATCAACTATGCCAATCCCGAAGTGGACATCCGAATTCTTCTTTTAGGAAGTCTTGAAAAACCCCGCATCGAATTTGAAAGTGACCCACCGCTAAATCGCCAGCAGATTGTTTCGGTCTTGCTGTTTAATAAGTCTCTGGATGAGCTGAACGAAGAGGAGGTCAACTCCACCGCCAGTATGAGTCGGGCGATGTCCGATGGAGCTTTTGGACTGTTCTCACTGCTCTTCCTGTCTTCCACTCCGATCCAGTCCGTCAGTTACAATCCGGTGACCAAGGCCTACACCGCCCGGGTCCGTCTGGATGACAGCACCACCCTGAGCATGGGGTCAGACTTTTCAGAAGAACGACAGTTCACCGTTCGTCGACGCCTTGGAGGACCGTGGTCCATTCGCACGGAGCTTCGCCAGACCGATGAGCGTCCGGATGTGGTGTTGACCCTGCTGGAGTGGCTGAAACGCTTCTAGTTCGTTTTCTTGCTTTTTAAATCAGAATCTCAATATAATAGCGCGTGGATATTCTTCTTCTGGCGATGACAACAACGGTGTTTCTTTTAGGTTTGGCTTTGATGAGCAACCGAGCCCGTCGCCGTCAGAATGTCGCCTTCGAACTTAAACCCAATTGCCTGCTGACTCGATGGCCCTTGTTGTTTGTCACCGGGCCTCGCTCCATTTTTTACTTTAGCTCTTATTGGAATCTGTACACCGTCTTTTTGGCCGAACATGGTTATGAGGTTTTCACTTTGCATCTGCCCTGGAACAAAGCAGGCCTGCGTAAGGAACGTTTTGAACACTTTCTGAAGCAGCAAGAGGATCTGGGACGGCGTTTTCATCTGGTGGTCGACACTCCGACCTGGCAGGAGTTTCAGGATCTTTTGCGCCATCGCCGTTCCAGCAGTGTGCTGAGCATCACGGAGATCACCGATGCTGGGCAAAACAGTCCGCAGGCTTTGCAAGCCTTCCCGATCCCCACCGTAGACCTTGAGATGCCAGCCTATAGCAAAGGCAGCTTGTTCCTGAACCTCAGCTATCATCTGCACAAACAACTGGTGCGACGGGCTGGCCTCAACAGCCTCAACTCTTTGGGGGCCTTCCCGGAATCCGCTTTAAAAAATTCAATGCTATTGCTTGAGCGAGCGCAAACTTTGGCAGAGATGGATCTGCGCGAATCCTAAATACACCTTGCCAGACTTTATGCGCGGTGGTGAGATAATACTATGAGCGACTACAGAGACGTCACCCCGAACAAGCAGCAGCCCTCTTTTGAAATGACCAAAGAGGTCGTCCGCTACATCATCAACTACCTTCGTCATCCCATCGAAAAAATCAAGACACTGCCGGATTGGAACTGGCCGCTGCTTTTGATGACTTTGGTGTCTTTGTCGATCATCTCCGGAGTTTTGACGGGACTGGTGCCGCCGAACTTCTACCGCATCATGGGTGGCATCATCGTGTCCCCGATTGTCGGCTTGGTGACAACTTTCATCGGTTCACTATTTATCTACTACTACTTCCAGGTTTTTGAAAAGCGCACGTGTTCTTTGCGCAAGATCTTCACCTTGCTGCTTTTTGCAAACATTCCGTTTTTCATTTTTCAGGTCGGTTCTGAGCTGATTCCACCGATCACGCTGGTGGGTTTTGCCTTTACCGCCCTGCTGATGGCTGTCGGGTTGACCGAGAACTTCCAGATGGAAAAACGCCGCTCTTTAAGACTGGTCACCATTCTTTTTGCCATCGTCTTTATCATCTGGCTTTGGAATCGCATCGACATCAGTCGTTTGGAACGACTGGGCTAAAAAAAAGGGACAGGCCGCACCTGTCCCTTTTTTATTATTTTAAGAACATCGCTTTAGCGAGTTTTTGCTGTTCCTGGAAACTGTATCCCAAGGAAGACACCTTCGCCAGCTCATCAGCCACACGATGCTGCAACTGAATCATGCGGGACATCGCTTCAGTGTACTGCAACTGCCCTGCCGCCACGACCTCAACCTCCGGCAACAACATTTTCAAACCGGCCCCCTCTGCCAGAACCAGCTGTAAACGACCTTTTTCATCTTTCACCAAGGCCTCACCTGGCACCATCAGCACCTGCGCCAGAACCGCTGGTTCGCGCAGCCACTGTTGATAGATCTCCTGACGCTTCTTTATGGCTTCGGCCGTGTTCGAAATGACACCTGTTCTTTGCACAAGCACATAAGTCAGAAGATTTCCCATCATCAAACTGTTTTCACGGACAAAGCAGAACTTCTCTTTTCCATCACAATTCTTCTTCTCTTTCACCAATTCAGTCCAGTGCAAACTCAAGTGAGGCAACAACGGCTCTCCAGAGAGCAAGGCCTCCTGTGCAATCGCCATCTGCACGCGCTCGAAGGCATTGCTTAACAGCTGCCGCGTGCGTTCCCGTGTTTGATCCGTGACGGCTGCCGTAAGCACTTCCTGCAATGAGGAATTCCAGGTCTCATAGTCCACGGTCAAATAAGGATGCAGAAGCAGCAAGGCGGTCACGTACTTTTCAAGCTTGTGGGTCGCTGTCAAACTCTGCAATTCCATCAGATTATTGATTTGACCTGGCTGATCCACATAGCGGGACTTCTTGGTAATCAACGCCGAAACATTCAGAACGGGCAAATGAAGCCCTAGCTTCTGCCAGCGCGCTTCCTTATCCACCGTCATTTTTTGCAGATAGGAAAATGCAGGGGCGAAGTAACTTCTAACAATTTCGCCACCATCTTTCACCTCTTTTCCGGCAGGTTTTTCCTCCGTCCAGGCGGCGCGACTGAACTTTCGGATGTCACGGGTCATAAAGACCGTGCTCATTTCCTGCTGACACGTCTTAAAGTTCTCTGACGAGCCATTGTTAATAAACTGCATCAGTTCTTTAGGGGACCCCGTCACGTCACGAATAATTTCCTGCACCAGATCCATATTCGAGACGTTCAATGATGTATTGGCTTTGTAAGATGCAGAATCCACGCGTCTGTAATAAGGCGCCTTGCTAAGAGCAAAGGTCGTCATCGCCTCACAAGAGCGGAACGATTTTTCATCAATCTCGGTAAGTGCACTGCGGTTGTTCAGCACCTCTTCGTAGGTATCCATCGCCTGCTTCATTTGGGCTCTATGGTATTCCTCCATCATCACCGCCAGGTCCTTGATCATCACCATCATTTTCTTTTGGTTCTCAAGAATCTCTTTTTGCATGGCCTTGATTTCAGCAAGACTCTGCTTGATGGCTCTCAGTTCGGCCATCACTGCCGGGTCCGAACCACCACCCCCCAAACCACCAAAGGCAGCTAAGGCCATTGTTGCCGGCCCACCCGAGAAGGCTCCTAAGGCTCCGACAAAGCCACCGGCACTGAAGGCTTTTGAGATGGCGCTGACCGCCTGAATTCCCTGATTGATCTTCATTGCTGTATCAATCGCCTTGGTCACACCAGGGCTCAGCTTAACACCCAAAACGTCCGTCACCTGCAATGTGGTTTTCAGAATGTTGTCTAAAGACTTTGAAGCGTTGTCGACGCTATTCACAAATTTTTGAACATCAGAATCCAGCTCCCGTTTGCGCTGAAAGAAACCTTTCTTTTCCAGCTCTGCCGCCACCTCAGGTGACGGTGGCTCTGAGGCGCGACCGTTCAACAGGGCATCCATCATTTCCCGGGCCTGTTTTTTCCCCGGCTCAGACAAGGACAGATCAATATCATCCGTCAGCTTTTTAATCTTCCCATAGATATTTTTAACAGAGCCCCCCATCACCACCGCATCCTTCCTCAAGGACTCGCTGTATGTCTGCAGTGACTCGGCCAGGGCCACGACCTTTTTGGCCTTATCCGCCACGTCACGGATCTGCTGAATATTGACCAACAATGTTTTGACTGTTGGAGAGTCCGCCAGGACAGAGGCCAGAGCACCCGCCACAGCCGTGTAAAGAGCCAGACTGGCCTGATCATCTTCACTTAATCCATATTGGTAAAATAAATAGTCAGCTTGTTTTAAGTACGCAACAATCTGTTCAATCTGGGCGGAACGATCGCCGATAAATTTGGTCTTATCAATTTTATCCAGGACCTCAGGACGTTCTTTTTTTATTTTTGCCACTACGTCCACCGCTATATCGTGGCTGTCTTTTTTGATCTGTTCATCAAAGGCCTTGAGCAAATTGCGCAAAGCCACCGATTGAACCAACCCGGCCATCTTACCTTCCAACTGATGATGAAAAGCATTGCTGCGCTGAACTTCCTTTAAGTTTAAATTCAACGTATTCAACAGAAGATCGGTGTCAGCCAAGGCTGCAGAATCACCGACGATGATGCTTTTCTTCGCCATATCCCATCTTTGACTGATTTCATCAGGGAAGACCAAGGCCTTCCCTTCTTCCAATTGGGCTTTTAGAAATCCCAACACCTCGGGATTTTGTTCCTGCAACAATGAGCGCAAAGCCTCTGCCAGCGGCAGATTGGCATTTTCAGAATAAATTAACTGTTGAAACTGCTCCCAGCCAGAATTCTGATTCTGCTTCTGCGGAGTCGCCGTGGGCACACTATTGCCAGCCGGAGCGCAAGCCGACAGCAAAAAAGCACATGCAGTCGAATATACAACAAATTGCTTTTTCATTTTTCCAACTCCTTAAATAATGGACTGACCGTTGACGGTGATTGTACTGCGCTCTTGCACACCCAGCGGACCCGAGGCTCCTCTGTCTCCTTTTTCACCTTGAGCACCTTGAGCCCCTTTGACCGCCCCATCACATCCACGGCGACCAGAGCCTGGGTCTCCACCTTCTCCACCCATGCCGCCCTCACTGCCGATCCCTCCTGGGCCTCCCAGTCCGGGTTCGACTGTCAGACTGGCCGTAAAGAACGGGCCCGTGGAAACTGAAATATCTACGGAACCTGAATGGCCGCCAATCATCCCCATGCCACCGCGATATCCTTTGGGGCCTTGGCCACCGGATGCCCCACTGGAAGGTCTTTTAACACAAATGAACTCACAAATTCGTCGAGCAGGACGTTCTACTAAAACGTCACGGAAGACTTCGCCGCCAGTGCAACTTTGATAAATCTCAGCATCAGATCCGCGTGCTCCTTTTGCTCCGACTCCCGTCTGCGCTGCTGCTGGCAAGCCCTCACCCCCGGCTGTTCCACGCATGTTGATATTCAAGTGCCCCATAGCCATACCTGCTCTTAAAGAAAGATAGCCCCCATCCTTACCCACCTGCCCTGGGGCTGGAACTTTCTCTGCTTCTTCGCGGGAGAAGGATTCAATGGTGGCTGTGTCTTCTGCGTAAAGGCGACCCACCTCCAGATAAACCTGCTGTCCTTCGGTGCGCAGAATATTTCCCTTTTCAATGAAGATGATTCCGAACTTATAGGCACCGGAAGAAATCCCCAAAGACTGTAAAGTCGTCACTTTGCTTTCAGAGGCAACAACCAGATCCGGAGTCAGCGAGTAGGTGCTTTCTGCAATCAATTTCTCTTGGGAGTAAATGCGGTAGGTGACCGTCTTTTGGGTCCGATCATGCTTCCAGAGATCCAGTCGGTCCGAAATCACATACCGACCCGACACATACTTTGCATCAATTTTGGAAACGGCTTCATAGGCGGGGTTTACTGCTAACGACGAAAACGAACGTTTGATCTCCAACTGGTTCACGTAAATGTTTTCCGGGATCGACAGTTTTGTCTCGTAGATATTCAGGTTTCTTTTGAACTCTGGATAATTTGAACGGTCTTCACGAAGATCGGTGACTTTCTTGACTTCAATCACCACACCTTCGGCAAGAACACGGCGGGGGTTGGCCTCTTGGGCATTGTTGTCGGAAGCCTTTACTGTCGGTGTTTGCGGGCTGTTTCCGCCTGTGCCCTGGCACGCCAGAAGGTGACTGGACAGAATCGAGATCAGGAAAATTTTAAAAGTGTTTTGTACTGACATAACATCTCCTATTGTCAGTACCCCCTAAAGCAATGCACGTACCGCCTCTCAGGTCCGATATATGGCTTCTGAGGCTCATTTTCGGATATTTTATGGAATTCCATGGACTGGATTCTTAAATCTAGGACTTTTTTAAAAGCCCGCAGCCCTTCTCTGGGCACAAAAAAACCCACCTGGTACAGGTGGGTTTTTAGACTTTTTATCAAGATGTTCTTACTTAGGCGCGACCCGTGGAACCGAAACCTCCAGCACCACGTTCGGTGGCACCAAGTTCGTCCACAACCTCGAACTGAGCCTGAATCACCGGCGCCAGAACGAGCTGAGCACAACGCTCCTGATCACTGATCACAACCGGCTCATTCCCCAGATTGATCACAATGATTTTTACTTCGCCCCGATAGTCGGCATCAATGGTGCCCGGAGTGTTCAACACCGTCAGACCGCTTTTCGCCGCCCAGCCACTGCGAGGACGGGCTTGGATTTCATATCCCAATGGAATCTCAAAGCTCAAACCGGTTGGAATCATGGCTCTTTCGCCTGGATTCAACGTCACAGCCCCGGCAAGCTGAGCGCGCACATCAAAGCCACTGGCACCCAAAGACTGATAGGCTGGAAGCTCACCACGGAAATTTTCTAGTTTTTTGATTTTTACTGCCAACTTTTGCATTTCAATCCTCGTTCTTGGAATTATAATTTAAGATCGTTCCACCAGGTCTCAAGTGACTTCACCTCAGGCCCCAGAAGAACACCGGATGCCTTGTCCAGATCCAGTTCGTGGCGGATGTAATGATTCACGGTGTCCACCGTCACCGCCTTGATTTCCTCGATCACGGACTCCACTGCACGGTACTTGCCGAAAACCATTTCATTCACGGCCAAAGACGTCATGCGGTTTTCGATATCGTCAGATCCCAGAAGGATACTGCCAATGACCTGTGTCTTACACATCTCGACATCTGCCTTCGTCACACCCTGCTTGCGGATCTTCGCAAATTCTTTAGAGATCAAATCCCCGACTTTACGCGCATTCTTGGCTTCGGTTCCTGCATAGATCGTCAACATGCCGGAATCAATGTTCGTATTGAGGCTGGAATGAATCGAATATACCAGGCCTCTTTTTTCCCGCACACTTTGATAAAGCTTGGACGTCATCCCACCACCCAAAAGAGTATTGGTCACAACCGCTTCAAAACGATGTTTGTCCTGGAAGCTGGCGGTCGGAAAACCCAGAAGCATGTGCACCTGTTCTGCTTGTTTTTCCACGACATGACGTCGGGTCAACCAGCGCGGTACACGGCGGGTGACTTTAAGCTCACTTTTCTTTTTACTGCCAAGTCGCTTCTGAATACCGGCCATCAGCTCATCATGACTGATACAGCCCGAAGCACTGATGATGATGTTCTTTCCGGTGTAATTGCGACGGTAGTAATCCATCACCTGCGTCTGCTTCATGCGAGCCACTGAAACCGGTGTTCCCAGAATCGGACGACCCAGAGGATGTTTGCCATAGACCTGCTCATAGAACACGTCATAGACCATGTCTTCATGGCTGTCTTCGGACATGGCGATTTCCTGAAGGATCACGCCCTTTTCCAAATCAAATTCTTTTTGCACCAGCTTCATGTTGGAAACCAGGTCCGCTAAAACATCCAATGCTTTTTCCCAATGGTCCTTAAGAACCAAGGCATGATAGCAGGTGTACTCGCGCGTGGTGTAGGCATTCAGCTCTCCACCCAAAGCTTCCAGGGATTTGGCAATTTGGTAGGCTGACCGATTTTTGGTGCCCTTGAAGACCAGATGTTCAAGCAAGTGGGAAATACCGGCAACCTCAGGAGTTTCATCCCGTGTTCCCGTCAAAACCCAGATACCCATAGAAACGGCACGGGACCCTGGATGAAGTTCGCTCACCACTCGGATCCCGTTAGAAAGTTCAGATTTTTTGAACTTAGTGTCTGTCATTAAATCTCTTTAGACAAAGCTGCTTCCAGAAAGGGACTCATGACCCCTTTCCTGTGCCCGCCTAGCGGTTACTGAAGCAAAGCCTTGCGGGAAAGCTTGATACGACCTGCACGGTCCACTTCAAGAACTTTAACGTCGATGATTTCGCCTTCTGAAAGTACGTCAGTCACTGCGCGTACACGTTCGTTGGCAATCTCAGAGATGTGCAAAAGACCTTGAGTGTTTGGCAGGATCTCAACGAAAGCACCGAATTCAGCGATCTTCACGACGCGGCCTTTGTAGGTCTTGCCCACTTCGGCTTCGGCGATGATGTCGTTGATCATTGCGATAGCTTTTTTCGTTGCTTCTGGATCAGCGGAAGCGATGTTGATCGTACCATCATCCTGGATTTCGATCTTAACACCTGTAGCTTCCGTGATACCACGGATCACTTTACCACCAGAACCGATCACTTCACGGATCTTATCTGGCTTGATTTTGATAGTTTCAATACGTGGCGCGAATTCAGAGATCTGACCACGAGGAACTTTCATCACTTTTTCCATTTCATTCAGGATGTGAGCACGGCCTTCTTTAGCTTGCGCCAATGCCTGTTCCATCACTTCGAACGATACGGAGTCAATTTTAATATCCATCTGCAAAGCGGTGATACCAGCAGGAGAACCCGCCACTTTGAAGTCCATGTCACCCAAGTGATCTTCATCACCCAAGATGTCAGTCAGAACCGCAACACGGTCACCTTCTTTGATCAAGCCCATTGCCACACCGGCAACGTTGCCTTTCAAAGGAACACCCGCATCAAGCAAAGCCATTGTACCGGAGCACACGGTGCCCATGGAGGAGGAACCGTTGGATTCCAAAACTTCAGACACGATACGGATTGTGTAAGGGAACTTCTCGAAGTCCGGAAGAACAGCTTTGATCGCGCGTTCTGCCAGGTTACCGTGACCGATCTCACGACGGCTGGTACCGGACATACGACCCACTTCGCCTACAGAGTATGGAGGGAAGTTATAATGAAGCATGAACTTGCGTTTTTGCAGACCCAACAATGAATCCACCATTTGTTCATCATCAGCCGTACCCAAAGTCACAGTACCCAGGACTTGAGTTTCACCGCGAGTGAACAATGCAGAACCGTGAGCACGTGGAAGCAATCCCACTTCGTTCGCGATCGGACGTACAGTTTTCACATCACGACCATCAATACGAACCGCGCGATCCAAAATCATGGAACGAGCTTCTTGGTATTTCAAATCTTCAACGATTGTGTTCAGTTCTTTTTTACGCTGTTTCAAAAGCTCTTTATCTTCGATGCCCGCAAGCAAAGCTTTTTCAGCCTCTGCGGCAGCTTCGTTCGCTGCTGCATAACGATCCTGTTTTTCTTTGATAGAAAGAGCCGCTGCAATCTTAGGTCTCAACAGACCTTCAGCTTTTGTTTTGAAATCTGCATCGATAGACGGAGCCACGAAAGCACGTTTCGCCACAGAGCCCGCTTTTTCACGCAACTCATCTTGCGCATTCAAAAGAGGAATCAAAGACTGGTGACCGAATTTCAAAGCTGCCAAAGCGTCCGCTTCAGAGATGAATTTCGTTTCACCCTCAACCATCAACAGACCATTGCGAGTTCCCGCAACAATCATATCCATGTCAGATTTTTCCATCTGTTGTGGAGTTGGGTTGGCTACGAACTGACCATCAACGCGTGCGATTTGAACTGCCGCTGTCGGGCCGTTGAAAGGAATGTCAGAGCAATGCAAAGCTGCAGAAGCACCCAAGCTTGCCAAAATTTCCAATGGGAATGCACCGTCCGCAGACAATACCGTCGCAACGATTTGTGTTTCGTGGCGGTAGCCTTCAGGGAATACAGGACGAATAGGACGGTCGATAAGACGAGCGATCAAAACCGCATCGTTGGTTGGTTTTGCTTCACGTTTGAAGTAACCACCTGGGATTTTTCCTGTTGCGTAGAACTTCTCAATGTACTCAACAGTCAGAGGGAAGAAATCTAGTTCAGAGGCTTTTTTTGAAGAAGTCGCAGTAACAAGAACCATGTTGTTACCAGAGCTTACTAGAGCGGCGCCATCCGCTTGTTTCGCCAAACGGCCTGTTTCGATGGTAATCTGTTTTCCGCCCACCGATGTTGTTACAGTCGTTTTCATTAAATCTCCTTGAAGTTATCACAGAGCCTTATGCTCTGCTCTGCTGTGGCTGAAATGACGAAGGGGCTTTTCCCGCCCCTTCGTCTAATTTGGAATCTGTTGGATTACTTACGGATTTCCAAAGCTTTGATAAGCTCTTGATACTTCTTCACATCTTTGCGGTGCAAGTAGTCCAAAAGTTTTCTTCTTTGGTTAACCATTGTCACAAGACCGCGACGACCGTGGTGGTCTTTTTTGTGTTTTGCGAAGTGGTTTGTCAGATCGTTGATTTTCGCTGTCAAAAGAGCGATTTGAACTTCAGAGGAACCAGTGTCCAAGTCAGAAGTTTTGAATTTTTTAACGATTTCTGCCGTTTGTTCTTTAGTGACTGCCATTAGCGTCTCCTTGAATTTGTCCCGGATTTTTTAACCCCGGAAGATTTAGTTACCATCTCCCCCTTGGCCGTCATGGCTGTCGAACCAGAGAGATTTGAAGTTATTGTTTAAACCCAACCCCCAGAGGGGTCAAGAGTATTTAAAGACCCTGCGAAGAACGAATCCCCGGCCTGGCTCAAGGCCAACAATTGCCAGCAGTTGCCCCCCGTCTTGGGCCAGAACCTGAATATATTGGTCCACGTCTGGATTGAAGGCCGAAATCAGCTGGGAACGAAGGTCGTGACTGATCTGCCCGTTCCCCAAAAGGACCTTATCCTGGCCCTTAATGCGAATACGTTTGATCTGAGGCAAAGCCAGCTCCATGGGCACAAATGCGGACCCCAAAGCCCCTGCCTTGACGACCTCTTCAATCTGCTCCAGAGTCTGCGCCTGACCAATAAAATAAGGGGCTGACCAAGTCCTGCGCAGCCCGCTCATCGCCGCCCCACAACCCAAGGCCTTCCCTAAAAGGTCAATCCAGGTGCGAATATAGCTGCCTTTACTGCATTTAATATCAAACTCGGCCCAATCCGGACCTATTTCGACCGGCTGGATATCCCAGAACTTCATTAGCTTCTTGGGAATGACCACTTCCTGCTCGCCGCGGGCGTATTCATAAAGCTTTTTACCCTGGATCTTGATTGCGGAATAAATAGGCACTTCAACTTCCATCTCACCCTGAAGCTTGGCGGCTTCCGCCAGAATCAGCTCGCGGGTCAGGTGATCCGTGGACTTTTGCTCCAAGACTTCGCCCGTGGTGTCCAAGGTGTCGGTGCGAACCCCAAACTGAGCGCGCAGACGGTACCCCTTATCCCCTTCCAGAATGTATTGGCTGAGCTTGGTGCCCTCATTGATAAGGCAAGCCATCAACCCTGAAGCCATCGGATCCAGAGTTCCAGAATGCCCTACGGCCCGCGTACCCAAAATACGACGCAGACGCGACACAACGTCATGACTGGAGATGCCCGAGGGCTTATCCACCAGCAGAAGACCATTAAATTGATTATTATTCGTCATCGGATTCGTCGGAACTTTCGCCAGGATTTTTGGCTTTTCTTTCCAGCTCAAGTTCATGAAGGATCTTTTCAACCTTCAAAACCTGCTCAGTGGCGTGGTCCAAATAAAAGGTCAACTTCGGGCAATAGCGCATTTTCAGCTCTTTGCCGATGAAGTTTTGAATCTCAAAAGCACGTTCCTGAAGTAGATCCAGCGCTTCATCCTGCTGTTTTTCGTCTCCAAGAACACTGATATAAACTTTGGCAGCGCGAAGATCCGCGGGCATTTTCACCGATGCCACGGTCACCAGACCCGGCAACGGTGATTTGAAACCACGAATCAAAAACTGAGCAATGGTCGCTTGAATCTCACGCTCGACGCGGGCGACACGGCGCCCATCACCCATATTCTTCATTAGTTCGCTCCGCCCTCTAGCTCGCGAGCCACTTCTTTTTTAACGAAGGCTTCCATCTGGTCGCCCACTTTAACGTCGTTGTAGTTCTCGATACCGATACCGCACTCATAGCCGGAAGCCACTTCTTTGGCGTCGTCTTTGAAGCGTTTAAGAGAGGCAATTTTGCCTTCGTATACAATTTTATTTTCACGCAGCAAACGGATGCTCGCATTACGCTGAACCTTACCATCGATAACGAAGCAACCTGCAATCGTACCAACTTTAGGAACAGTGAACACGTTACGCACTTCTGCACGACCCAGGACTTCTTCGACGATGTCCGGAGACAACAGACCGCCCATGGCCGCTTTCATCTGGTCGATCAGTTCGTACACGATAGAGTACGTACGAACATCCACGCCCATTTGTTTTGCTTTCGCCTGCGCGCCCAGGTCCGGACGAACGTTGAAGCCCAGAACGATACCTTTTGCCGTGTTGGCAAGAACGATATCACCCTCATTGATACCACCCACTGCAGAGTGGATGACACGAGCTTTAACTTCCGGAGTGGAAAGCTTCGAAAGCATTCCGTTGATCGCTTCCAAAGAACCATGCACATCGGCTTTCAACACGATCGCAAGCTCTTTTACGTCACCAGCTTTAACTTTCGCAAACACTTCATCCAGAGACAGTTTTGCCGCCGGAGCCGCTGCTGCTTTTTCAGCCTGTTCTTTTCTCAATTCAGAAACCTTGGTCGCCGTGTCTTCATCTTTCACGATGTCGAACTTGTCACCGGCCGCAGGAACCGCCTCAAGACCCAATACCTCAACAGGGATACCAGGACCCGCAGACTGAACACGCTCACCACGGTCATTGGTCAAAGAACGAACGCGGCCTTTCATGGTACCAGCAACGATGTACTGACCCACTTCAACCGTACCGTCTTTAACCAGCAAAGTCGCCACAGGGCCTTTGCCTTTTTCCATCTTCGCTTCGATCACAAGACCTGTACCGGAGCGTTTTGGATTTGCTTTCAACTCGGCCACTTCCGAAACCAATTTGATCTGCTCCAGCAACTCAGTGATGCCCGTTCTCTTCAAAGCGGAAACTTCGCAGAAGATCGTAGAACCACCCCACTCCTCAGGAACGATTTCAAGCTCAGTCAACTGTTGCTTGATACGCTCTGGGTTGGCGCCTGGTTTATCAATTTTATTCACCGCCACGATGATTGGTACGCCCGCTGCTTTGGCGTGGTT
Source organism: Bdellovibrio sp. HAGR004 (assembly GCF_055397015.1). NCBI lineage: Bacteria > Pseudomonadati > Bdellovibrionota > Bdellovibrionia > Bdellovibrionales > Pseudobdellovibrionaceae > Bdellovibrio > Bdellovibrio sp. HAGR004. Next base: position 2,454,538 of record NZ_AP029176.1, read on the forward strand.
AATCGCCTCTTGAGTCTGAGGCATCATACCGTCATCCGCTGCCACCACGATGATCGCGATGTCAGTGGCGTTGGCACCACGAGCACGCATCGCCGTGAAGGCTTCGTGGCCCGGAGTATCCAGGAATGTGATCAGACTGCCGTCTTCGATTTTCACGCTGTACGCACCAATGTGCTGCGTGATACCGCCGGCCTCACCTTTAGCTACGTCCGCATTGCGAATCGCATCCAACAAGGACGTCTTACCGTGGTCGACGTGACCCATGACAGTCACTACTGGAGGACGAGTCACTGGAGCTGCATCCAGATCACCGAATGCTGTCTGTTCAGCAACTTCGTCCGCCGTTTTAAATACGTTTTGTGCTTCCCAACCGAACTCCGGAACAATCAATGCGATCGTGTCGAAATCCAGCTCCATGTTCATGTTGGCCATCACGCCCTGTTTCATCAGTTCACGAACCAATTGAGGCGCCTTCAAACCCATTTCCATGGCCAAGTCGCTCAACTTCATTGTGTTATTCACCTTCACCACGCGTTTATGCGCGGAAGGTGTCGTGATCTGTGTTTTCATTGCGTCGCGATCCAACATGCCCTTCTTCTTTTTAGGTTGGAAGACCATCTCACGCTTGCGGAATTCAACCGCATTGAATGACACTACTTCTTCTTCTTTTTCACCACCGCGACCCGCCGCTGCTGGACCCGCTGCAGGTCCCGCCGGAGCACCGAATCTCTTACGCTTGTCAAAGTCACGACCGCGATCGCCACCCTGATCGATGATTGGCTCAGGTGGCTGATTCGCCGCTACAAATCCAGTGCGGATGTTGCGAGTCGGTGCACCGCCCGCCGGACGATTGAAGCCGCCAGGACGCTGACCGGTGAAGGAAGCACTGGCTCCGCGCTGTTCGCCACCCGGCCCACGAGGCTGGAATCCGCCGGTGCGCTCTCCTTGAGGGCGCTGCGGAGCTTGTGACTGAACGCGGGAAAGATCCATGCGTCCGATAATATTTCTTTTTGGTGCCGATGCCGGCGTGGCAGAACTGGAAACACCGCTGGTGCCCACAACAACCTCTTTCTTACGAGCTTGTGGGGCTGCCGCAGGCTCCGCTGCAACAGGGGCCACAGGAGCCGGTGCTGGCGTTTCTTTCACCACCACAACAGGTTCCACTTTTTCTACCGGAGCGGGAGCCACCTCTTTAACTGGTGTTTTTTCCACTACGGGTTCTGCAGCCACTTCCGGTGCTGCCTCAATTTCTTCAGCTTCCACTTTCGCAGCAGGCTTCTTAACCACAACACGTGTCGTTTTCGGAGCCGCCTCTTCCGTTTCCGCTTCAGGCTTAGCTATGATTTTAGCTTTTGGAGCCTCAACCGGAGCTTCATCTTTCTTTCTGCGAATCACAGGGGCTTTTGCGGCAGCAGAGGCCTCTGCTTCTGCAGGTGGCGCTGCTGCTTTTTTAGGTGCCGCTTTACGAGCAGCTGTCTTTTTGGGTTTCGGCTCATCGGAGGATTTTTCGCCACCGCTGAGTTTAATTTTAATTTGCTCAAGAACGTCCGGTTCAAGCTCCGCCATGTGACTTTTCACAGGTAAATGCCACTCGCGGATTTTATCCATGAGGGCCAGCGGGGTCATCCCGATCTCTTTTGCAAATTCAAAAACCTTTGGATTACTCACTCAGTCTCCCTGTAGTTGTTCTCTATCCAAAAAAATTATTCTTCTTCCGCTTCTTGCTGATCGAGTTTTTTCAACTCTTGTTTCAACAGAAGGTCGGCCTGCTCTTTTGCAGACACGTTGGATTGCTTGTCTTTGGAAACAGAAGGCGCTGTTGGAACAGGAATGCCTTCAGATTCATATTTAGCAACCAGGCCTTTGGCTTCTTTGGAAAGCTTTTCAGCCTTATCCGGATCGTCGTAGCCAGGAATGGTCATCAATTCTTCCACACTTGCAATCGCCACAGCCTGGAAGGAACCGAAGCCGGACTGGAAGATGTTTTGCGCCATCGTTTCGTTCATGCCCGGGATCAACATCAAATTAAAGATGGATTCCGCTGTGCGGGACGCCGCTGAAGATTCAGAAATGATATCCAGCTTCCAGCCAGTCAATTTCGCTGCCAGACGCACGTTTTGACCACGTTTACCGATAGCCAAAGACAATTGAGAGTCCGGAACAACGATTTCCATTTCGCGGTTGGCATCATCCAGGAACACGCGGGAGATTTCCGCAGGCGCCAAGGCGTTGCACGCGAAACGAGTGATATCCTCGTCCCAAGGAACGATGTCGATTTTCTCGCCACGAAGTTCCTGAACGATATTCTGAACACGGGAACCCTTCATACCCACGCAAGCCCCTACCGGGTCCACGGAGTTGTCTTTGGAACGAACCGCGATTTTCGCGCGCTGTCCTGGTTCACGAGCGGCTGCCATGATCTCGACAACACCGTCGTAGATCTCTGGAACTTCCATTTCAAAAAGTTTCATCAAATAACGTTCATCAGCGCGGGACATGATGATCTGAGGACCACGTGTCGTCTGACGAACTTCAGAAAGGTAACCCTGAATGCGATCGCCTGGCTTGTACTGTTCGCCCGGGATCTGCTCACGAGGCGGGATATAAGCCTCAGTGCGGCCCAAATCGACAACGATCGCGCCTTTTTCAACACGACGAGCGATACCGGAAGCGATTTCACCTTTGCGCTCTTCAAATTCGTTGAAGATGATGTTGCGTTCCGCATCACGCACTTTCTGCATGATGATTTGTTTTGCAGTCTGAGCAGCGATACGGCCCAGGTCGGAAGCTTCCAACTTGATACCGATAGAGTCATCCAGCTGCACATTTGGATCCAGCTTCTGAGCTTCGTCCAATGGAATTTCAACTTCTTCGTCGATGTATTTTTCGCGAGGAACAACCTCTTTGAACTCAAAAAGTTCAACTTCGCCAGTGTCTTCGTTGTAGGCCGCTTCGATTTCACGGTAAGTACCGTACTTCTTACGTGCAGCTACCAACATACCCTGAGTGATTGCATCGATAACAACTTGCTTGTCGATACCTTTGTCTTTTCCGACTTGATCAATCACCTTGGAAAGATCTGAAAACACATTTTCAGCCATGATTTTCCTCTCTCGTTACTTTTTCTGACCTTTAGTAAATTCAAAAACCAATTTTGCTCTGTCGATCATTGCGTAAGGGATTTTGATTTCAACATCCTTCACAACGAAGCGAACGCCCTGATCGTCAGCGGATTCCAAGACTTCTTCAACTGTCTTGGCATTCTTCCACTTCTTATCCTCGACACCCATGGTTTCCAACGGCTTCACAGTCTTGATATAGACTTTTTTGCCAACCACTTTCTGGAAATGCCAAGGCTGCTTTAGGTGACGATCCAACCCCGGAGTTGAAACTTCGAGATTGTACTCGCCCCCAGGGATCAGCTCTTCATCTGCATCCAGAATTTCACTCAAACCTCTGGAGACATTGGAGCAATCATCAATACTGATTGCTCCTTCTTCATTCTTATCAATAAACAAACGCAGTGTTCTGCCCTTGCCCATGCCAACGAATTCAACGTCGTATAGCAAACAACCTTGCGCGGTTGCCACGTCGCTGGCGATTTTTTCTATCTTTGCCATCCAAGCAGGAGACTGTGACATTTCTCTCAATCCTAAATACTATACGCCCCTTCAGGGCAATACTAATACGCCTTAACAAGCCCCTAAGAACCTGTCTCAGCTACCTCGTCGTACGTGTTGGGTTCGACTTTGTGGGAACTGCCCGGGCGGGGCCGGTACAAAAAAAAATGGGCCTGTAGGGCCCATTGAACGGATCTAAATTAGCAATAAAATCGAGAAAGTGCAAGGGTTTATCTCGACCTCGGCCTTGGGGGTCACCAGAGCTTAAGAAACTGAGTACAAAATCGCGGTCGCGCCGTCCTTATAGTAGCGAGGTCGCCTGCGAACCTCTCTAAATCCGAGTTTTTCATAAAGTTTTTGCGCCGACACGTTTTCTTCATGAACTTCCAGCCAAATAGATCGCCCCTGACCCTTTGCGGCAATCATGTGAGCCAGAAGCTTCTCCATATAGCCGCGGCGGCGGTGCTGGGGGTGCGTGGCCACCAGGGATATCTCCCAGACATCGGGAACTTCCCGATACAGCACAAAACCCGTCAAAGTCTCACCTTCAAAGACCCCGAGGGCCTCCGCCGTCGCCAGTTCGGCCCCTAAAAGATCGTTCGGCCAATAAAACTGCGGCAGCAGACCCTGCTCCTGATGAATGGCATCGACCAGAGAGCGCATGGCCGGTTTATGAGAACCCTTCAGAACTTCAATATGCATAGACTTATTCCGCCACAAAGTTGCGCACTTTGTACTTGCGCTTAATGACTTCAAACCAAGCACGAATGCGCTCTTCCAACTGCTGCTGGGCGAGGAAGGTCTTAATGTTTTCCTTGAAGCCCTCAAAAGGAGAGCTGCCGAACTTGGCGCGGTTGTTTTCGTAGTAAACCTGAGCCTCTTGATCCGTGATAATCCCGGTCATGGAGTTGGTTTTAAATTTCAGGAAACTTTTCGCTGCCAGCTTGCGTATCGTAAATTTCTTCACTTCCGCAGAGGTGGGCTCGATCTGCGCCCAATAAGCCCTGCCGGCCATGACTCGATCGATTTTGCTCAGCGCCTCTTGCACTTCCCCGTCCGGCACGGCCGCCACATTGAAGTTTTCTGCTTCCAGCGCCACCACCAGCTCCAACAAAACCTGAGTCACGGCTGAAGTGAATTCAGCCTGCCCGGGGCGCAGCTCTGGAATAGCCGCCTTGGCCTTATCTGCCGCTAGGGCATGGCCAATCGCTATGGAAATCTGAACTTCGCGACTGGTCACCACATAGTCCGACACCTGCCCGACTGTCTCTGTCACCAGAGTCGCCGCCGAAGCCGAGGTCGCCACAAAAATAAGCAATAGAACCAAGAAGCGCATAAAAAGACTATGCCCAAGGAAGCAGACGAAGTCCAGCTTGCGGTGCTGCCGCACCTCCAGCCTCCTCGGCGTAGCCGACGAAGTCCAGTCTCCGCGTCTGCCGACGCTGCGACATCCTGCGCGTCCGCGCAAGAAAACCCGAGAACTAAGGGCTTCGGAAGATGAGTTTTATCAAGGCGCAAGGAGGAAGGCGTGCTACCAGCACGTCGACGACGCAGCAACGCAGAGAAAGCTCATCTGCCGAAGCCCGCGAAAAAAACAACCCCCGCCTTGTTAGACGGGGGTTGAAACCACTGAGGAATTAATAATTAACTTAAGATCTATTAAATTAGAAATTTACGCGTCCGACAATAGACATTACGTAGTACTGCAGTTTTTCGATCGGATTACTGTACTGAGGTCCAGACATGAACGTGTTTTTCGCGTTCACACGGCTGGATAGATTCCACATGTAACGGAAATCCAAGCCCAAAGAATACTTCGGACTGAACTCAAGGTCCGCACCTACAATAGTACCCACATCAATCGCGTGAGAGTTTGCAGTTGTATCGTTCGTGTAGCCATAAACATTGTCGTTAGACCAAGAGAATGAACGGTAAGAGTAAGACACCAAACCACCGATAACAGGTCTGATGATACCGTTAAACAACTGAACCTTGGCTGCCAACTGACCGGAGTACTGATTCACGTCGATATTGTCCGGAATCCAGTAACCACCTGTGTTGTTGTACGGATAGTTGTAACCGTAACCACCACCAGTGTAGTAACCCTGACCTTCAACAGAATAGTTGGAGTACAGGAACGTACCTTCGATCACGAAGTTGTCGTATTTGTTACCGAAAGCCACACCCAAAGCGTAGTTCCCTTTAACATTGCTGACATCTGGATAGTCACCCACACCCAGAACACCGGCAACATACTTCGTTTCGATCGGAGCAATCGCCGCTTCTTCTTCCACTTTCATGGCAGCAGCCAGTTCTTCACGGATGATGTCGCGTGTGTTTTCTTTGGGTTCTTCCACCTGCTGAACTTGAACAGGCTGCGTATACACAGGCTGAACAACCTGTTGTTGCTGCACCTGTTGAACCTGTTGTTGTTCGTTCATTTGATTGAACTTATCACCGAACAAAACCGCAGCTCTTTTCTTTTCATCTTCCATACGGGAAGTTTCAAGCTTCTCTACGATTCTTTGTTCAGTTTGCAGTTCCGCATCCTGACGTGCACGGCGGATTTGTTCCGCGCGGGACTCTGTCAGAGGAGACGCCTCAATGATAGTTGTCGGCTGTTTTTGAATCTGCTGTTGCTGCAACTGCGCATTGGAAGTCGGTGTTGCCTGATTCAGAATATAAATAGGCTGGCCACTGACTGGCGCTGTGTTGGCAATACCGGCCTGAGCCGCAGGGGCTGCAGGAGCCTGTTGGCTTGAATACATTTGATCAAGCTCAGCATCAACATCGCTTTCAATACTCTGAGCCAGAGCAAAGGTCGGCGCGATGCTCAAGGCCGCAAGTATATAGAAATACTTTTTCATAGGGTCTCCTCGTAGTTCTGGTTATATAAAAACCTTTTAGTCACTGGTCGCATAGAGCAAGCCTGATGCCAACCCGGCCAAAATTCGGCCTTCCCGTCTAAGTCCTTGATATCCCCGCGCTCTTCGTCACCCCCCTGAAAAGCCTGCAAGGGGCCTGTGACAGGAATTGTGACAACTTCCAGTACGCTTTCTGAAATTCTTGCAAACCGGGATCATAATGCCCCCGACTGGGGATGAATTTGGTAAAACTTCACCTTATATATAAGGAGATCTCTGTGATCCGCTCTTTGTTACGCTCCTCTGTGGCTGTTCTTTCTCTTTGTGTGCTTACCGCGTGCAGCTCTGATTCAGGTGAGAATCTGACGACAGACCTGGAGCCTTCGAACTGTGAACTCACCGGAAACTCTTATGGGATCGTCGGTGGGCAGATTCTGGGCTCTGGAAATGAGCTGAGCGCTTCCACTGTTTTGATTATCAATGTAAATAAAAATGAAGAGCAGAGTATTTGCACGGGCACTTTGATTGCCAATGATAAAGTCCTGACTGCGGCTCACTGTGCGCCTTCTGACTCCAAGGCCATCGCCATTGCCTTCACGAACAATGCGGGCTGCGTGAATTCAGCCCCCAAAAGAACCCTTCGCTTTGTCGTCGATAAAGCCGTCAATGAAGACTACACCGAGTCCGGCTCTATTCATAATGCCACTTATGATATTGCCATCCTGAAGTTCAAAGGCGGTGTCCCCAAGGGTTATAAAATCCGCGGTCTGCCTTCTGCCAACTTCACTCCAGCCCCGACAGACACACTGGTCATGAGCGGTTACGGATCCACCCGGGAAAAGTCCGGTGACTCTGGAACTTTACGTTTCACGAAATCTTCCGCCTCTAACATCCTGGGTAATAGCTTCTACCTGGCCCGCGCCAACCGCACTGTCAGTGTAAGTAAAACGATTGTCGTCGAACAGCCACACACAGGGGTCTGCAGCGGCGATTCCGGCGGAGCCCTTTATGCCGAAACCAAAGAGGGCCTGACCTTGCTTGGCATCACATCCATGGGCGTGGACCACAAGGCGCTTAAAGACAGCGATATTCGTATTTGCCACGGGGTTGCGATCTATGTTGATGTTCGCGAAAACCTGGACTGGATTCGTGAAGAATCCGCCAAGCTGGATCGCTACCAATACTAGCACTGCATTTGAGAATTTACTTGGAGTACAAATAAAAAAAGCGACCCTTCCGGTCGCTTTTTGTTTTTTTGCACCAACTTCCGAGAAAGAGGAAGTTGGTGCGGGTGGAGGGACTTGAACCCCCATGCTTTCGCGGGAGATTTTGAGTCTCCTGTGTCTACCATTTCACCACACCCGCATGAGGAGTCTTTTGTAATGAGTTTGCGGTAAAGACTCAAGAGATTTCTTTAAAAAAAATTAAGAAAGGGGGAAAAAGTCCCCTCTCGACACAGTTTTGCTCGTTTTTTCAGCAAACTTTCATCCCGCCGCCGTGGACATATATTCATGGACGCTCTGGGCCTTCAGGTGTACACCCCACGATCTATGGCGCACTCTAAAAGCTCGTTTCAATCGTTCTCTCGTCTTTTTTCATACACCCAAAAGCACCGGCGCGATTTTTATCTGGGTACCTTGTTTTCATTTTTGAACAAGGCCTTCGATATCGCGCCGGAAATTTTAATTGGTATCGCCATCGATGTCGTGGCCAATCAGGAGAAATCCTTTCTGGCCCGCTTCGGTGTTGAGTCCCCGTGGCATCAACTGTTGCTGCTATCTGTGCTGACACTTCTGATCTGGATGTTTGAGTCGCTGTTTGAGTACTTGCTGCTTCTGAAATGGCGTGGACTGGCTCAATCCTTACAACATGAATTCCGCACCGAGGCTTATGAGCACTTGCAAAAGCTGGATATGTCGTTCTTTGAAGACCGCAGCACGGGCGGACTGGTTTCCATCTTAAACGATGACATCAACCAGTTGGAACGCTTCCTGAACGTGGGCATGAACAGTCTGATCCAGGTCTTTACGTCCGTCCTTTTGATTGGCGCGGTGTTCTTTGCCATGGCTCCGAACATCGCAGTCTTTGCCATTCTTCCGATCCCGATCATTCTGTGGGGAGCTTTTTATTTTCAAAAACGAGCCGCACCCTTGTATCTGGACGTGCGTGAAAAGGCCGGGAATATCGGCTCGCGCTTGGCAAACAATATCGCCGGCATGGCCACGATCCGCAGCTTCACTTCAGAACTGATTGAGGCCCGCAAGGTCGCGCAAGACAGCTCCAGCTACCTGCAAGCCAACAAAGAGGCCATCAAAGTTTCCTCCGCCTTCAATCCCCTGATTCGCATGGCGGTTCTGATGGGCTTTATTGCCACCTTTATCATGGGTGGACAGATGGCCTTAAAGGGCGAGTTGAATGTCGGATTCTATGGGGTTTTGGTTTTCCTGACACAACGTCTGCTGTGGCCGCTGACAGGATTGGCAGACACCGTCGATCTGTTTGAGCGTGCCATGGCATCGGCCGACCGTGTTCTGGATTTGCTAAAAACTCCGGTCCACTTGGAACTGGCGAAAGAACGAAGAAACTTTGATCATTCCCAAGGCATCGAATTCAAAGACTTGTCTTTTGCCTACAGCAACGGCCTGCCGATTCTGAAGGACGTGAATATCACCGTTCCCGCTGGGCAAACCGTGGCCATCGTGGGACCAACCGGCTCTGGAAAAAGTACGATCACAAAACTCTTGCTGGGATTCTATCAAGCCTCAGCCGGTCGTATTCTTTGTGGAGGTCAAGACGTTCAGGATTGCGATCCTCAGGATCTGCGCCGCCACATCGGCCTGGTCAGCCAGGATGTGTTCTTGTTCCAAGGATCCATTTTCGAGAATATCGCCTATGGAAATCCTCAGGCCACCCGTGATCAGGTCATTGAGGCCGCCCGCAAGGCCCATGCGATGGAATTTATCGAAAAACTTCCCCAGGGGCTGGACACGCTGATTGGCGAACGAGGACAGAAGCTGTCTGGCGGACAACGCCAGCGTCTTTCCATCGCGCGCGTCATTCTAAAGAACCCACCGATTCTGATTCTGGATGAAGCAACTTCGGCCGTGGACAACGAAACGGAAGCCGTGATTCAAGCCTCATTAGCCGAAGCCACCAAGGGGCGCACCACGATTGTCATCGCTCACCGCCTTTCAACTGTGACCCAGGCTGACAACATCTATGTTGTGGCTCAAGGTCAAGTTGTTGAAAGCGGCACCCATCAGCAGCTTCTGCAGGAAAGAAAGCTTTACTATCAACTGTGGAATGCACCGCTATAGGTGCATTCCTGTTCAGATCTCAGATTCAGATTTCAATGCGAGCCTGCTCTTCTGGCCAGATTCTTTCTTTCAAATCAAACCCGGTCGCTGTCTGAGTGATATCCTTGGGGATCTCCTTCAGAATACATTCACGCAAACCCCGGGAGAAATTCTGTCGCACTTTGCCCAAAAAAGCTGGCGGAGCAATCAGCACCAGATCCTGAAAGGCATTTTTCAAACGCGCCTCTTCCAAACGCGCAGCCACCTTCTTCGCAAACATCTCTGAAATTCGCTCTGGCGGAGACTGTTTTTTTGCAAGTCGTCCCCCATAAATATTAGAGCTCGGCATAAAACCGGGACGATCCGCATCTATATCAATCGCTTTCAGTCGTCCCCGAGGATTTTCCAGTTTTTCGACAAACTGTACATCCCCACCTTTATTGCCGCGGCGATCACTGACAAATATCTTCGCCTCACATCGGTTGACCACAACAATCCAAGTTTTCATGATTATCCTCTCTGCGAAGGGTTCTTCTTTTACTATATCGAACAATTCATCCTCTCAACAACATGACCCCTTACACAGGACTGTCACAAGACACTTTGAACTACCCTCTAAAAGAGCTGAAGATAAGGATGGACTTCTTTTCCCGGAGAATCTCATGCTCGATAAACTCACTCAAGATGACTTACTGAAACTCACCTCGGTCACCGAGGGCCCTTGCATTTCCATCTATATTCCCGGCATGCCGGAAAAAACGTTGCAGCTGGAGTATGAAACTCTGGTCCGCCGGGCCGCTCACCTGCTTTCTTTGGATCGTCGCAATGGTGACAAGGAACGGGTTCTGGGACCTCTGTATAATTTTAATCCCGCAGAACATTTGCAGCGTTCTGACTTTGGCATGGCTATTTTTGTTAACAAGCACTGGTCCGGTTTTTACCTGGCGGGCTACACCATGCCATCCAAAGTCGTCGTGGCGGAAACCTTTCATCTTCGCCCTTTGCTGCAGGATTTGCAGGGAGAAAGCAGCTGCCACATTCTGACCCTGTCACCCAGTGAAGCCATTTTGCTTCACTGCCACGGCGGAACCGGAACAGAACTTCACACCTTCTTGTTCCACCAAGGACAGCACAGCAACAGCATCCACTGGAAACATCTGGATGAAAGCGAGACCTCGCAGATCCCCCATTTAAAAAGTCATCTGCGGGGCCGCGGAACCGAGGACACACAATGTAAGAAACGTGGTTTAAAACTTTTCCTGCGCTGGATTGAAGCCAAGATCGGCAAAGAGCATGGTTTTAAGGAAATTCCCCTGCTGGTTTTCACCAGCGAAAACATGTTTCATGCCTACAAAGAAATCACTCACCACCCCAACCCCGTTTTGTTCAAACGAGAGCCCTCACGTAACAGCTATCGAACGGAAGGGCTGATCCACCAGGCGCAGATTTATCTGCAAAAGGAAAGCTCGCAGCAAAAGAATGTTTCAGCTCATGAGCTGGAGGGTTTGAACCGCCAGAAAAAAGTCATCGACGATCTGGTGAAAATCAGTCGCGCTGCCATGAATGGCAAAGTGCGCACCCTGTTTTTACAACATAACAGTGAAGTCTGGGGCGAACTGAATCGTCGAAGCGGTCACATCACCTTTCATGAAAAACAAACCAACGCAAAGGATGATGACGTCCTTGATGATATTGCCTGCGAGGTGATTCGCCACGGTGGTGAGGTGGTTGTCCTGGGGAAGGCCGACATGCCCAGCACCTCCCCGGCGGCCGCTATCTTAAATTCTTAAAGATCAGCCCTTGGCCCAATGAGGCCTGGGCTGTTTCGACCTTCTCAATTTTTAGGGCCTGCATATAGCCCAGCACCAGAGCCATGTTTGAGATGTCAGAAATTCGATAATCGCTGTGAATCTCACTGTCCTTCAGCCAGACACGCTTTTTCAGTGCCTCATTTAATTCGTCTTGTGTGAACTGAGAAGCCTCTTTGTTCACCTGACGTTGCACCGACATGGAAATCACACCTCCCACACCGACCCAGCGAGCCTGTGAGGCCTTCTTTTTGAAGTAGGCAGGCACATTCAAATAAGCATGATTCTTCGCCAACTGCAAAGCAGCTTCCCGCTGTAGCCCGATCGGATTGGGTGATGAATGACTTTTGGGATCCTTAAACTGCAGGATCTGCAAAATTTTATTCTTGAACGTCACCGATGCCAGATCTCCCTCGTAGATATGCACCCGGCCCTTGTCCCGGGAATACATCTGCATCGATCCGCCACCAATATCCCAGACAATCAGGTCACGAGTGTCTGAAATATTTTTCTGCGCCAAAGCTGACCAGTAACCCAGTTCCGCCTCTTGCTCTTGAGAAATGACCTCCACCGGAATCTGCAAATCCCGGGACAGGTTCCGAGCCATGGCTCTGCCGTTTTTTGCAACACGAAAAACGGAAGTCGCCACCGCCGTGATGCGCTTTACATTATAAGTCTTCACTTTTCCCAACAAAGCCTGAATACGAGGAGTTGCTTCACCAACAACTTTTTCAGGCAATGTTCCATCCGCAGATTTTTCCAAAGCTTCGTTGAACGCCAGGGGCAGTCGGTCTTCAAAAATAACCTTCACAATTTTCTTCTGACATGTATCCACCTCGGCCACATAGGCTTTGGTCGTTCCAGAGCCAAGGTCTAAGGCGGCTCGATTTTCCAGACAAGGCTGGGCCCAGGTTGTTGCAGAAAAAAGGGAAATCAGGACAAAGATCTTTTTCATGCCGTCATGCTAGCGGAAGACCTGTATTGGGGCAAGTTTCCTGTCATCAAGGGGCCAATTGCCTCTGAAAGTCTGTGAGAGAGCTTCTACGTGCGGAAAAACCTGGCACCAATAATGCTTCGAAAGTGTCTATGGATACCAAACCGACTTATCCATAACAAAGGAGAGTACACATGGAAACCACAACAGGTGAAATCAGAAAGAAAATGGGTGACATCAAAGAAAACGTCGCACACAGCCTTGAGAAAAGCGCCTGGAGCGACCGCTATCATGCCGTCGAATCCAGGGTCAAAGAGGGTGTTGATGCCTCTGAAGAATTTGTGAAGGCCCACCCTTTTTACACCATTCTGGGGGCTGCCGCTGTAGGCTTTGTGGCGGGAGCGCTGATCAATCGTAAGCACTAGCGTACCAAATCTTGAACAATGACAAATCGGTTGCAAAGACAGTGCATCCCTGGTCTTTGCAACCGCACCTAAGAACCGTACACCAGGAGAATGCTATGAAATGGCTTAGCTTGTTTCTTCCGTTTTTCCTTGGCCTGGGGTCCAAGCATGACAAACCCCGAAGAAACCTGAAGGAAACCGCACTGGAAATCTATGACGCTATCACCATCCGCAGCCGTGCCGCCGTGTTTTTGACCATGGCAGGTCTGTGTGCCATTGCATTTATATGCGGCGGTTTCTTTATCTTTCTGCTGGAATCAACAAAGCAGTATGACCGTGCTGGAATCATCATCTGGAATTCCACATTGATCAGCAGCGGACTGCTGGTTCTTCTGGCCCTTGCAGGACTGAGCTATGTGTACTTCATGGCTTGGCCCGGAGTGCAGGCTGCCCGGAATCGCCAGGAAGTCCGTGCAGAGGAACAGCGCCGTCAGCAAGAACATCCCGTGGGCTCACTGGAGCAGGCCTTCGCCGCGCTGGTCATGGACTTTGTCAAGGAGCGCGAGTTCAAGCGAGAACATCGCTCAACCCCACCGCCTCCATCCCAAGAACCTTCACGTCCTTATGCCTCACGTCCAGATCCGGAGGTCGCCAGCGAAACACCCACGAGCTATCATTGAAGCGAGCTGTGAAGTTTGCGATACAAGGTCTTGCGATCAATTCCCAAGTCACGGGAGCTCTTTTCACGGGCTCCCCGATTGGTTTTCAATACAAACGAAATATAAGCCTGATTCAGTTCTTCCAACGAAAGAAAGCGTCCCTGAGCCTGAAAGAGTCTTTCAAAAATGGACTCCAGGCTTTCATCTTTGTCCGGAATGTCCTCCAGAAAGATTTTAAGAGGAATCTCCGGCCCCGGACTGAGCACAACGGCACGTTCAATGCTATTTTCCAGCTCGCGCACATTTCCGCTCCAGGGTCGCGAAACAAGAAAATCCTCCACGTCCCTTCCCCAGTTTTTGGCCGGCATCTGATAGCGCTGTAAAAACTTGTCCAGAAAATGGCGCGCCAGGGGCAGAATATCCTCGGGCCGCTCGCGCAGCGGCGGCATTCTGATAGAGACCACCTTCAAACGGAAGTACAGGTCCTCGCGAAAGCGGCGCTCCTCCACATTTTCTTCAAGGTCATTGTGGGTTGCTGACACGATACGCAGATTCAGCGGGCGGTAATGATTTTCACCGACCCGTTTGACTTTCTTTTCCTGCAACACCCGCAAAAGTTTTGCCTGCAAGTGCAAATCCAGATCTCCGATTTCATCCAGGAATAAAGTTCCTCCGTCAGCTTCCTCAAACAGTCCCTGCCGCGAACAGTGCGCTCCGGTGAAGGCTCCCCGGGCATAACCGAACAGCTCGGACTCCAACAGCGGTTCCGGAATCGCCGAGCAGTTTATCGGCACAAATGTTTTCTTTTGCCGCGCACTCAGATCATGAATCAATCGTGCAATGACTTCTTTCCCCGTTCCACTTTCACCGGTGATCAGCACATTGGCCGAACTGGCGGCCACACGCCGGGCCATTTCCAACACTTCCAGGAACCGCGGGCTTTTGCCGATAATATGACTGGGAAGACTCACAGCGAACCTCGCTCTTCCCGTTGTGGTTCATGCCACTCACACCAGTTCTGCTCAGGAACAATCCGGCCCTCTTCAATAACTTCCAGGACCTCCACCATGGCCTTTCCCACACCGGCTGCGGAAGCCGGGTTCTGGCCGGTCACCAAACGTCCGCTTTTCACCACGTGGCCTGCGAACTTTGGCGAGGAGGTGTGATGGGCTCCCCTTTCCTGCAGGCGCGTTTGCAGCAGGAAGGGAACGGCTTTTTCCATGCCCACGGTTTCTTCCTCGTCGTTGGTGAAGCTCGAAACCTCATGTCCCTTCACCAGATAGCCCCCATCTGAAAGGCGCACGTTCACCAGAGCGGCGGATCCGTGGCAGACGGCGCCCACGACGCCGTTGTTTTCGTATATTTCCTGAGTCAGCTTTTGCAACTGCAGGTTCTCTGGAAAATCAAACATGGTACCGTGTCCTCCGGCGAAATAGATCGCACAGTAGTCTTTGGCGCTGACCTGCCAGGGCTGCAAAGTGTTTTCAATTTTGCTTAAGAACTCTTCGTCATTCATCCACGTGGCATTCAAAGGATCATCCATTTTCACGCCGTCCAGAGGCACCTTGCCACCACGGGGACTGATGGTGTCCACCTCGTAGCCCGCTCTGACAAACTCGTCATAGGGATGTGTGATTTCAGAAAGGTAGGCGCCCGTGCGATGACCGGTGTCTCCGAGTTGTTCCGTACTGGTCAGAACAAAAAGAACTTTATGGCTCTTCATGGTGGGTTCTCCTTCACTGGCTTCTATCCTCTCTGAGACCTCCGCGGAACTCCAGAATCCCTCGCGCCGAGTGCAAATCAACAGCAGATCAAACTGGACGAAAAACCCTATTCCTTACCCGGCAAAAACCTTCTGTAAATCCGCAGAGAAGATCGCCTGATGCAAAATGTTCTGGTGCCAAGGTCCAGTTGCGGGTCTCAGACAGTAAAGTCAGAAAGTCGAATCTCCGATGCAGAAGGATGCACTTCCAAGGAGACACCCATGCGCCATTGCATCCTAACCTTGATCGCCAGCCTGTTCTTTATCGCCCCAGCCTTCGCCGAACCTCGCCCCGCTGATGTGGACCTTAGCAAATACGACTATGTGGACCCGAAAAAAGAAATTCCCACTGTTCCATTGGAAAAGGCTCTGCGCTATTACGATGTCTATCTTTCCAAGATCACCAACAAGAACTACCTGACCGTGATTGACTTCACCCAAAGCTCCAACAGCAAGCGCATGTATGTGGTGGATATGAAAACAGGTCTGGTGACTCGTTATCTGACGGCCCATGGCAAGGGCTCAGATCCTTCCCACACCGGTTTTGCGAAAAAGTTTTCCAATGTGGAGGGGTCCAACATGTCCTCTCTCGGGATGTACGTGACCGGTGCGGAATACAGTGGTAAACATGGACGCTCGATGCGCCTGATCGGCCTGGAAAAAACCAACGACCAGGCCATGAATCGCGCCATCGTGGTGCATGGCGCCTGGTACGTCGATCCTCAGTACAAACCACTGGGGCGCAGTCAGGGTTGCCCGGCTGTTGAGCAAAAACACATTAATACGGTTGTCAGCCAGCTTAAAGGTGGCAGCGTGTATTACATCTGGGCGGGACAGCCCTAAGAAAGAGTTTTCGTGGAGCTACTGTACAAGGACGAATATTTTATCGCCGTCAACAAACCCAGTGGCTTTCATGTGCACCCTCACGAAAACCCAGAGCATCGTGTTTCCCGCGATAAAATCTGTCTGTACCATGCCCGTCGGATGATGAAGCAACACGTTTACCCGGTGCACCGCCTGGATGCGGGGACCAGTGGTGTGTTGCTTTTTGCACTCTCCTCCCCGGCTGCCGGACAACTGTGCAAGCTGTTCTCGGAAAGAGCCACCCATAAAACCTACCAGGCCGTCGTCCGTGGTTATGTCAAAGAGGCCGACGACATTCAAATCCCTTTGGAACTGGATTCCACTGGTGACCTTGTCGAAGCTCACTCCAGCTATAAGCGCCTGGCCACGGTGGAATTCCCCGTTGCCGTCGGGAAAAAATTTCCAACAGCCCGTTACTCCTGGGTGGAAGTCACCCCTCACACCGGCCGCTATCATCAGATCCGTCGACATTTTAACCGCATCTCCCACCCTCTTTTAGGGGATGCCGTGCATGGGGATTCTCATCACAACCGCTTCTTCCGCACGGAGTTAGGGGTGGAAGGCCTGTGCTTGAAGGCTCTTCGGCTGGAGTTCACTCACCCCTGGAGTGGTGAAAAAGTCTCTATTGAGGCCCCCCCTTGCGAGAAATGGAAGAAAATT
The DNA here is from genome assembly GCF_055397015.1 of Bdellovibrio sp. HAGR004. Classification (NCBI taxonomy): domain Bacteria; kingdom Pseudomonadati; phylum Bdellovibrionota; class Bdellovibrionia; order Bdellovibrionales; family Pseudobdellovibrionaceae; genus Bdellovibrio; species Bdellovibrio sp. HAGR004. Next base: position 2,471,409 of record NZ_AP029176.1, read on the forward strand.
CAATTTCTCTTTGATCCTGAGCAGCCCCTGAAAGACAAACTGAAATCCCTTTGACCTCCTCGGTGGACGGGCGTAGAAACAGACCCCGTTTCCGAGGTAAATCATGACTCGAGCTCAGGCTCTTAACAAACTGATGATCGTCATTGGTCTTCTTTTCGTCCTTCTTGTGTCCATGCAATCCCATGGTCAGACTCTTCATCACAAAATGAGTGTCGAACTTTCCCCTGGTTTGAAAATGATCAAAGTGCAGGACACTTTGACCTTCCCGAAGGATTCTCCGCGCAAATTGAGCTTCCTTTTGCACAAGGACCTGCAGATCACTGTCACCAGTGCGGATGACTCCATTGCCCTGTTGCATCCCGCAACCTCGCAAGAACCTTATGCTGAATACGGACTGACTTTGGGCAGCAGCGACAACAAAGTCTCGGTCAGTTATTTTGGTGTGATCTTTGATCCCGTGGTAAACGACAACAGCAACGGTTTGATCTCTCCGGAAGGGGCCACACTGTTTGGCAGCACCTACTGGTATCCCTTTTTCCTGGACACACAGATCAATTTTGAAATCACCGTTCAAACACCTGCCGACTGGACATCTTTGATTCAAGGACAAATCACCAGCACGGCCTTTCAAGGAAGCAGCCGTATTGCCCGTTTTGTCGAGATCTATCCCCAGGAGGAAATCTATCTGGTGGCGGGTCCCTTTAAAAGCTATCAGCTGGACACCGCCTCGGGAAAACGGATTCAGGTCCTTCTTCGCAAGGCCGATCCCGCTTTGGCACAAAGTTTCCTGACTCTGGTTCCGGACTATATCCAGCATTACAGCCAACTGATCGGCCCTTATCCCTATACAACCTTCACGGTGGTCGAGAACTTCTGGGAAACCGGATACGGCATGCCGGGCTTCACCCTGCTGGGGCCCACGGTGCTGCGCCTGCCATTTATTCTGAATTCTTCTCTGCCACATGAAGTTCTGCACAACTGGTGGGGCAACAGTGTTTATGTGGACTATGAGAAAGGCAACTGGTGCGAAGGCCTGACGACTTATATGTCAGATTACTGGCAGCAGGAAAAGACCGGCAACGATCGTGGATATCGTCTGAATACCCTGATCAATTATGCTGACTTTGTCACCAGCCAACCAGAAAAAGACTTTCCTCTGCGCCAATTCCGGGGTCGTCACAACTCCAGCTCTCAGGCTGTGGGCTATGGCAAGTCGATGATGCTTTTCCACATGCTCGAGTTCCGCCTGGGAAAGGAAATCTTCACCAAATCCCTGCAGGATTTCTACACACAGAATCTTTTTAAGAAGACTTCATTCCAAGATATTCAAAGAAGCTTCGAGAAGATCGCGAACCAAAATCTGGAACCCTTCTTCAGCCAGTGGCTGGATCGCGTGGGCGCTCCCCAACTGGAACTCAGCGATGTAAAGCTGATGAAATGGTATGATGGCTCCGTCACGGCCACTTATATGCTGAGCCAAACCCAGGAAAAACCTTATGACCTGAATATCCCTGTCGTGTGGACGCTTGAATCTGGTGCGGAAATCCGACAGATCGCACGTTTGACGGAAAAAAGTCAGGTTTACTCTTTCACATCTCACTCTCGCCCTGTGAAAATCGCAATTGACCCTGACTTCAGAATCTTCCGCCATCTTTACATCGAAGAACGCCCGGCAACGCTGTCCTCGGTTTTAGGCAGCAGTGAAATCAATTACTACTTTGACTCCAGCGACAAAAATGCGCGCAGGTTTGCCGACGTCTGGTCTGCCAAAACTGACGGCAAAGACGTCTATCATGACCTCACTCAGGACATCGCGATCCCGGAAAAAGGTGCGCTGGTTTTCATTGGGGATCAATCCTCCTTCGTGAACTTTATAAAGCAGGAGCTGGCGGATCAAAAGTTCAACATCACAGACAAAACTCTGACAGTGGATGGGCAGACCTTTAATCTGAACGAGGTCAGCTCGGTTTTTGTCGCTCGTCTTAAACAGCGTCCCCAGCAGACCGTGGTATGGGTTCGCTGGAGTGCTGACAACAATCCTGTGGAATGGGCCGGACGCCTGACCCACTACGGAACTTTCGGTGTGCTCGTCTTTAAAGGCCGCCCGGTTGTCCTGAAAAGCACTTGGCCGGTTCTGCAGTCGCCTCTGCAGAAACCTCTTTAAGCAGATCTTCCATCGCTTTGACTTCGGCCTCCAGGGGGCCGAAGCGCTTTTTCAGCTCCCGGCTGATTCTCATCGTCAAAGCAGCGTAACCGCGGCGGGATGAAAATCTCCAGGCCGGATGTTTACGATAAGAGCGAAGATTCTTTTTCAAGGTCTCCAGCTCTTCGGCAAAAACCAAAGAACTTTCATAGATCTCATCCAGCGTCAGATTGCTGAGATTTCCCAGCTCGGCCATACAAATCAGTTCCAGTCGTCTGATCCCCTGATGGTCCCGGGCCTTATAGCACGTTTGCACCTTTTGCCACATTTTCAAGGACCACTGCTGAAAGGTCTCTGAAGATTCAGATTGCATATCCGGATGCAGCAGGCGCGCCAGTTTTCGATAGGTCGAGCGCAGGATCAGATCCTGTTCCGCGATTTCGGAAGAGGGCGCCTCTTCCTGCGAAACCTGACCAATCATTTGATGCAAAAAATCCTTCAAATGCGAAGGCATGGGTTTTAAAAGCTTCTGCTGGTAGGACAGGCTGCTATTTTGCCAAAGGCGCGCCAACAACTTCCAGTCCCCGCACTTCATGGCAATTTGAAACACCTCTTTAAAAAGATCGTATCCCACGGCAGGATCAGCAAAGTGCCGGCTCATGACGTCATCCCCGGCCTCACTGAAATAGTAATACAAAGAACGGGAATGGCGATTCAAAGATCCCAGCCCGCCCTCGGAACTCCCCGCCAGTTCAGCCGCAGGAAAAAGACTTCCTGTCACAAACTGTTCAAGTCTGTTTTCACCTTCTGGAGCGGGCTCTTTACTGGCCCACTTCAAACGCTGTTGCCGCAGGTTCTCGATGACAAATTTCCAGTCCTCGTCCCCTGCCTGATACTGGTGTTCTTCTTCCTTCAGCAGTGCATAGGCCTGCGCCAAACTGACGTTGGCGGTTTCAGCGACATGTTTTAGATGAAGATGAAAGGTCGTGAGGGTGCGGTACCGGCGCTCCAGCTGCTCGCCGGCCAAGCGCTCTTTGCGGAAGGTCAGATTGTACCAGTCCTCGTAAAGCAACTGATCCCAGCGCAAAAAATCAGCATGGTCTTTTTCCAGCTTGCGGATTTTTTTCAGCAGACTGGCTGTGGCCGAAAACATTTCCGTGCGTATTTTATAGTCATCGATCACCGAAAGACAGCGCGACGCACAGGAACCCACAGGTTCACCATCAAAGTTGAGATCATCAGGATGCATAAGGAGCAATGCCATATCACGGCTCCCTGGACACCGCTAATAAAATCAGCCTTTCGCTGAATCATTCAGCAATGATGACAAGCGCTATGAGGGCTTTGCTGGGCATCTCAATTTGAGACAAGATTAAACTCCGCCCATGGACCTTCCGCCCGTGTTCAGACAAACCCTTCAAATTCCGATAGGTTCTAAATGAAAAAGACAATGACCAAATCCGTGAACGTGATACTTTTGGGCCTGACTCTTTCTTTGATTTCTTGCCAGACCACTCCGCAAAGACAGCCCAGTTCGGTGAATGTACCATCGGAACTTAAACCTGTTATTGAAAATCTTTATCGCGAAAAGTTTCAGTCTGAAATTACCAAAGAGCAGTTGGAAATCATCAAACGTAAACGCGGCAACGGACACTCTCCGCGTAAGAACGATGCGTTTCCTCCCCCAACACCTCCTTACGAAAAAGAGTTCAAAACCCTGACGGCCCAGTATCAGAAAAGTCAGCAGAAGCAGGATGACGATTTGAAAAAGGCTCAGGCCCTACTGTCCTCGGTTCGCACCGACACTCCGGTATCCATTTTGGCGCAGGATACGACACCCTGGCGCCAGCAAAGGCAGGAAGTGGAACTGAAGAACCCCCATGATTTTTTGCTGACTCAGGGCCGCCCCAACCACGTCTTCAATTTTGACCGTGTTCGCAGCTCTGATTTTGAAATTCGCATCAAAAACTATTTACTCAGCCATGATGATCCTTATGAGGAAAGAAAGAATGATTTCCTGGAGGCCTCCATCACGTGTGATGCTCCATTTGCTGTGAAACGAACTTTCTCGAACAAAAAGTATGGGGCTCGCCAGACGGCGACCTTCCGCCTTTATGACAGCAAGTACAATGGCGAAAACCTGCGCCTGGTGCCGAGCCCATGGGTGAAGGAATGCGAATTCAAGGCCGGGGAAAAAGGCGCTGCTGCTCTGTACGGCGCTCGCTTCGTGGAACCAAAAAACCCTTATCTGGATCTGCACAGCTTGGTCGAGGGTTGCCTTATGCCTCGCACGGACAACCTTTCAGGTATTCAGAAGTTCTTCCTGACCGACAAATTTGATTCCATGACCTGCCCCGAGGCCGTGCCGGCTGTCATCAATCTGCCAGAGGCGGAGGATTCTTTGAAGGCCAAGGCGGAGGTTCTGCTGGGTCAGCCTTTGCCGACCAATTTCATGGGTCTGCATGATCCGCTGGCGCCTTTGGATTTTTCAAAGGCTCCGTATTTCGACAGTATCTATGTTTCCTATCTTGTGTTCCGTGCGGATTACTATGGCACCTTTATGGCGCGCCTGCTGGAGTTTCATGCACAGCGTGGAACGAAAATCAAAATTCTGGTGGCGGGTGTGATCACTTTGGAGAAGGACGTCAAAATGCTGCACGCCCTGGTCGCACGCAACCCCAACATTCAGCTGCAGGAACTGAAATATCAGATTCCGGCCGGAGGCTCGTTGGGAGATCGTTTTGATCGCCTGCACCGCTCTATGCACGTCAAACTGCTTTTGACCCTGTCAAAATCCCAGCCTCAGAACAACGTGGCCTTCATTGGGGGCCGCAATATTCATGACGGATTTATCTTCAAAACCCCCTACGATTATCCGAACCCTGACATGGTCAACTACGTCAAGGGAGACGAAAGTTTCGTACACTGGCGGGATTTCGAGTTTAAAATCCACTCTCAAGATTTTACCGAAAAAGTGGCGGCCCACTTCCTGACCATCTGGGACCGGGATGCCAAGACCATGCAGTTCCGCAGTATCAACATCAATCTGCCACTGGCTTCACAGGCCTCGCCATCCTACTTTAACAACCGCGAGCCCCTGATTCGCCACTATGTCTCTGTCCCCTACAAAGACGAACAGCGCCTGATCGACCTGTATGTTGAGATGCTCGACAGTGCAAAGAAAAAGATCATGATTTCCACCCCCTATTTCCGTCCGCCCAAACCCATCTTTGAGGCCCTGGAGAGAGCGGCCGCCCGCGGTGTGGAGGTGACCGTCATCACACGCTTGGATCTTAAGGGCGACACCGTGGACTGGATTTTAAGTGAATCCAACAAACCCACGGTTAACAAACTATATGAAAAGATCGCCCTTTACGAATACACCGAACCCAAGGTGATTTTACACTCTAAGATCGTTTTGATCGACGATGTGTTTTCGTTCCTGGGATCTGTGAACTGGAATAAGCGCAGCTTCTTCCACGACATGGAAAACGGCACCATGATTTATGGAGCGGCCTACAACCGGGAAATGACGGACATCTACAATCAGTATAAACGCGATTCCCGCCTTATTGAGGAGAAACTGAAAAGAAACTATTTCAAAGCTCTGATTGTCGGAATTTTTGACACTGAATTCTAAAACCGGAATTTTTTATTAAAAGCCCAACATGACGTAAAAGAAATTTGGGGGCTCCAGCCCCGTCTGATAAAACAAAGGCCTTCAATTAACAGGAGGCCTTTTGTGCTTAAGTTCATTCTTCCCCTGATCTTATTTGGTGCCACATCTTCTCAAGCATCTTTCGTTGCGGTGACTGAGTGCAAATCAGCCTCCAGCACCCATACACTCAAGCTGATTCAAGTCGGCGCCGACGTTCTGGCAAAACTAGACAATAAAAGAGAACTCAATGGCGGTGAATTTGGCGGCCGCAACCCAGGGCAAAAGAAGTACAAAATTACCGGCAAAACCCTGACAACCTATCGGGTGCACGGCATCAGCCTGCCGGAACTGCGTGAAAGTGGTCACGCCACAGAATTGGTCGCAGGCATGATGTTTTCGCGATCAGAATTCGATGGCGAGTACGACATGGTCTATTCTTACGCCAGTGAACTGATTCACGATCTTGAGTGCAAATAAGAAAAACTCATCCTCTGATGCAGAGAAAAATAAAAAACCCACAGTCCTGACAGGCTGTGGGTTTTTGCTATTTGCTCCTTGAGGACTCTTTTAGTGAGTGGTGTCGAGCATTTTAACGACTTCCTCGATATGCTCTGTCTCCATGCGCACCATTGAGCGGATCAATTCTTCCAGAGCAACATCGTCGTGACAATGCTTCAGAACAGCTTTGTATTTCTCCAAAGCTGCCTCTTCAAATTCAAGGCTTTCTTTAAGAATATCCAAAACCTTGTGAGTTTTAGTCTCTGGCACTGGGGATACGCGCAAAGTGGGATGCCCACCCAAGGCTGTCACTTTCTCACCGATAATGGACGCGTGTTGATAACCTTCATTGGCCTGGTCGTGGAACCATTTAACGATAGGAATACGATTAGGCCCCTTCACCATCAAAGCGTAGTGAAGATAACGAACCACGCCGGAGATCTCCATCTCGATAATTTCATTCAATAGATCAACAACGATTTTATTTTTATCTGTCATAAGACCTCCCTGTCCATTCATAGGAATGATTGCAGAAAGCAGACCTCAAAGCAACAAGTGAAAACTTACTGAAAATAACCAAACTTGATAATCGTTTTCGATAAAAGATGTTCTAAAAAACAAAAGACCTTTTTTAACCGGAAAACCGTTCAAAAAGGTCGCAGCGCAGGCGTGCTCTAAGCACTTCGAAGCGAGAAAGCCCCGACGACAAGAATAACATGATATTCTTGCGCAACCGCAAGAAGAACACGGGCAGAAGCCCGCAGCACAACGCGGTCGATGGGGCCTATTTTAACAGATTTATTCATCATCCAATTCGTCGTCACCCACCACACCGAGATTGTACTTTTCTATGCGATATCGCATGGATCGGAACGAGATGTGAAGCAATTTAGCCGCTCTCTTTTTCACTCCACCGGCAGCATGAATGGCCTTGATCAAAAGTTCTTTTTCAATCTGACCCATCACCTTATCCAGATCCACCCCATCGTCACCGATTTCGATTTCATTGGAAGAGGCCATCTTGCGCCCTGACGAGGTGTTGACCATCGGAGGCAGGGATTCCGGCAGAATCGTCGCCCCACCTTCCAAAGCCACAGTGCGCTCGATCATGTTTTCAAGCTCACGCACGTTTCCTGGGTAGTCGTACTTTTTCAGAATCTCCATGGCTTCAGCGCTGATCGCACCGATATTCTTGTTCAAGCGCTCGTTGTACTTTTTCAAGAAGTGATTGGCCAGCAGCGGGATGTCATCACGACGATCGCGCAGGCTTGGAGTTTTAATATTGATGACATTCAAGCGATAGAACAAATCCTGACGGAAGCCGCCTTTTTGTACCATTTCCTCAAGATTACGGTTGGTTGCCGCGATGATGCGAACATCCACTTTCATATCGTCCGTCGCACCCACACGACGAATCACGCGTTCCTGAATCGCACGAAGAAGCTTTACCTGAATCGTCAAAGGCAACTCGCCGACCTCATCCAGGAACAATGTTCCGCCGTCTGCCACCTCGAAAAGACCCGCTTTATCAGCCACCGCTCCGGTGAACGAGCCTTTTTTGTGACCGAACATCTCTGATTCCATCAGGTTTTCCGGGATCGCACCGCAGTTCACGGTCACAAACGGACGATCTTTCAAAGGTCCGTTATAGTGAATCGCCTTGGCGACCACCTCTTTACCCGTACCGGATTCCCCGGTGATCAAAACATTTGTCGGTGTTTGCGCCACACGTTTTACCATATCGTAAATTGCGTGCATCGCCTGAGAGTTCCCCACCATGTTCTGGAAGGAGTACTCTTTCACCAATTCCTTTTTCAAGGATCTGTTTTCCACTTCCAAATTGCGGGAACGAAGAGCATTTTGAATGTTCAAACGAACTTCGTCGATCTTAAATGGCTTGGTCAGATAGTCATAGGCACCCATTTTCATGGCTTCCACGGCTGTTTCGGTTGTACCGAAAGCTGTGATCAGCATGAACACTGTGTCTGGATAGGATTCTTTGACATGCTTTAAAAGTTCGATCCCCGTTACATGAGGCATCTGCAAGTCAGAGATGATCATATCGAATGTTTTTTTAGTCAGAAGGTCTTTAGCTTTTTGGCCGTCTTCCGCCAAAGTGATCTCATAGCCTTCTTTTTTCAGCATGATCTCTAAAAACTCGCGGATTGATTCTTCGTCATCGACAACAAGAATTCTCGACTTCATGTTATGTGCTCCCACGTCCTTGTGTTAAAAACTATTCTCTCAGTTCGCTCTGGGGAAAGTCAAAATAAACTCAGTACCTGCGCCCACTTCACTCTCGACAAAGACTTGTGCCCCATGCCCCTCAAGAATCTTATGTGTCACAGCTAGACCAAGGCCTGTGCCTTTGGGTTTCGTTGTGTGAAATGGTTCAAACATTTTCTTCTTCGTGACTTCACTCATCCCGCTGCCAGTGTCACGAATGCGCACGCGCACTTCTTTATCCGTGACCAGGGCCTTCACCGCCAACTGCGGATTCTGAGAATCATTCATAGCCTGGTAAGAATTGATGATGATATTTAGGAATGCCTGCTTCAGCTTATCCCGGCGCCCCAGGATCTTCAGCGAGTCGCCGTACTCACGGACTTGCTCAACATCCGCACGAACCTGGGCATTGAGCTTCATGGAGTCCAGAATCTCGGTCAGAAGAGACGACAAGTCCACCGGATCTGTCGGCGGCACTTCCGGTCGAGCATAATCCAGGAACTCGGTGATCAGATTGTTCAAACGGTCAATTTCACGCAGAACAATCTTCATCAGACGACGGTCATCATCATTGGTCACTGTCTGTGTCAGCAGTTCGATACTGCCACTGATACCCGCCAGGGGATTGCGGATCTCATGGGCGATCCCCGCAGCCAGCCCCCCCACCGCCGCCAGTTTTTCATTTTGACGGGCAGCATACTCCAGCTGACGAATTTTGGTTAGATCATCAAAAAGTCCGATCGACAGATGAGCCTTCAGCTCGGGACTGTAGATCTTCGACAGGGTCATACCCAAAATCTTTTGGTTGGCGTCATTGGGGGAAGTGTATTTCACATCGCCCTTGAACAGACCTTCGGTCTTTTTTGTCTCAGGGAACAAGGCATACCAGTTCTGATTCACAAGATCCGGATAACCCAGGATTTCGGCGGCAGAGGAATTGGCTTTAACCACCTCCCCTGATTCGGTGAACGAAACCATTCCGGTGGGAATATTTTCGACCAAAACTTCGTTCAGCTCCTGGGCCGAACGAAGACTCGCTCCGGTCTCTGTCAACTCTTTACCCACAGACTGAAGCTGTTCGCTCAGATATCCCGAAAGCGCCGCCACCGAGAAGAAGGCAATGTTATTCAGCGCCAGAAGAAAGAAGAAGTTCAGGGCCTTCATCTCTGGAGAGAACAAAGCCGCAATGGTAAAGAAGATGCTTGTGAACAACGCCAGTGTCACCGCACCCACCCCACGGCAGGCAATGCCCGCCAGCAGGATATTCACCAGATGCATAAACAGGAACAGGGACTGATTGATTCCCGAGTGATAAATCAACAATGAGATCAAGAGCGAATCAACCACAAAGCCGACAAAAAGCCAGCTTGGATTTTTAAGCAGGCGTTCCCATTCGGCAAACCACATGATGTGCAGACCGAAGGCAATGCTTAAAATTCCATAAAACGGCCCCAGCACCTGCCAGTTGATGAAACCTTCCTGAAACACACTGGAAATAACACTGATCAGAAGAATCAACGCAAAAAGGCTGACGCGTGCAAACTCCACCGTCAGCCCCTGATTTTGACTTTTCTGCAAAGCAAAACTTAATCGCATCTACTGAACCACATCCGCCATGTTGAAGATCGGCAGATACATCGCAACAACCAGAACCGCGATAATCCCGCCCAGAACCACCATCAAAAGTGGTTCAAGCAAAGAGGTCATGGCTTTTACGGCCGTCTCAACTTCATCCTCGTAGAAATCCGCGATCTTACCCAGCATAATATCCATAGTACCGGACTGCTCGCCGATGGAAATCATCTGAACGACCATGTCCGGGAAGGCTTTTTCCTTCGCCAGAGGAGACGCAAAAGTACGCCCCGCAGTCACGGACTCTTTACAGCGCAACAAGGATTGTTCAATCACCGCATTGCCCGCAGTTTTCGCCGAGATCTCAATGGCTTCAATCAACCCCACCCCGGATGCCAGCAAAGTCGACAAAGTTCTTGTCAAACGGGCAATGGCGGATTTTTGCACCACCTCACCAAACACCGGCGCTTTCATGATGAAGCGGTCAAAGGTGTCCTTCCCGGCATCTGTTTTCAGCCATTGCATCAATGCCATCGGGCCAAGCACAGCAATCCCCAGATAGATGTACCAATTATTGATCATGGAGTTACTCAGGGAAACCACCATCATAGTCAGCATTGGCGGTTCTTTGCCAGAGGACGAGAAGAACTCCATAAATTTAGGAATGATGAAGACCAGGATACCCGCGATCACAATCATTGCCACGATGATGATGACGATTGGATAAACCAAGGCCCCCTTCACCTGGGCTTTGATTTTCTCGGACTTTTCCATGTAACTTGCCAGACGCTGAAGAATACCGTCCAGAATACCGGCCTCTTCGCCCGCCTGGATCATACTCACATACAATTTATCAAAGACATTCGGCACCTGGGACATGGCTTCTGCCAGACGGCGCCCGCCTTCGATCGAGGTTTTAACCTGAGCCGAAGCTTCCTTCAAAAGCCCTGGGCGCAGACCCTCTGAAAGAATCTTCAAAGAATCCACCACCGGAATACCAGCGTTGATCAGGGTCGCAAACTGACGTGTGAAGATCTGCAAATCCTTCCCCTTCACTGACGGGGCAAAGATGCTGGCACTTTTACCGGCCGAGGCGCGAGTCGCGCCGAAGGCCACCACACGAACCGGCAAAAGCTGCTGCGCACGCAGACGGATGATGGCTTCCTGTTGAGAGCCGGCTTCAATCTCCCCTTGAACCATTTGACCGGTTGCATTTTTCGCTTGGTACTGAAACTTTGCCATCTTAGATACCTACCTTCTTCAGAAGCTGATCCAGGTTGTCAGGTTGTCGGGACACCTCAAATGCGGTTTTCAGGTCCACACGTCGGCGAATCAAATGTTGTAACAAGGACTGATTCAAAGTCAGGATGCCGGAATTTTCCGGAGCCTGAAGCAACAGATTCTCCAGAGCTTTGAAATCCTGCTCTTCAATCAGGGCACGAACCTGCGGTTTCATCAGCAGAACCTCATGCGCAAAAATCTTTTCACCACCAAGCCCCGCAACAGGATACTGGCCCGATGCCATGGTCAGCACCTCAGCCAGTCTTGGAGCCCCATGCTCGGCATAGCGTTCCCCCAAAGTGGAAAGCACCCGCCGAAGAGCATTCGTGACCGAAGGCGCTTTCATCGAATAAATCACAAAGAGGCCCTGCTCTGCCAAAGACATGGCTTCCAACAGGGATTCCTCGTCGGCAAAACCATCGAACACGACCATGTCCACTCCGGACATCAGGCATTCTCGTTCCTCAGATCGGGCAAATTCACCGTTGTGATAGATATAACAAGACTTGGCTTCCTTCACCTGCGGGAAGGCTTTGCGCGAATAGACGACACCCAGGAAGGATTTTTCTTCAGAAAGTTTTTGCAGGATGCGATGCAAGGCCCAGACTTGCCCGGCTTCTCCGGGACCAGAAAGCAAAACCAGCCCCTTCATGCGCAAACAGGCATCCAGCAAAGAGGGGGGAAGCTGAATTTCCTGTTTTCCACCATCCAGATCCATATCCAAAACGGCCTTCATGGTGCTTTCATGCTGGAAGAAAGAAAAACCGATACGCAGACTGTCCAGCGCGGCTTCACCCTGCACGACACCCGTTGTTTCCAGAACGGCTTTTTGCTGAGTGCTCAGCAGACTTTGTTGCAGCAGATTCCATTCCGTCATCAAGGCCGGAGACGAACGCAGACTGGTCCAGCCGGAGGGCACGCGAATTCGCGGCTCACTGCCGACAAGAAACAAAAATTCTTCCGCCTTCTTGGCTTTCGCCTGCAAAAGTAGCTCGGTCAAGCTCATTAGGTGTCCTTCACTGATGCGTTGAGCACTTCTTCAATAGTTGTTACGCCACGTTTTAGTTTTAACAGCGCACTTCGACGCAAAGTTCTCATACCTTGTTCGCGTGCCAGATAGCGAAGCTGTCCTGTGGAGGCGCCCTTCAGGATGGCCTCTTTCATTTTCTCACTCATGGACAGCAGCTCATAGATCGCCAGTCGCCCTTTGATGCCGGTGTTGTTGCAGTTCGCACAACCTTTGCCGCGCATCAGTTTGTAGTCACCCACTTCCGCCTGTGGCACTCCCAGATTCAGCAGCGTCTGCGCGGGAACCTCCACCGGAGCCTTGCAGGATTCACAGATTTTACCCACCAAACGCTGGGCCACGATCAAATTCACCGTGGAGGTGATGATATACGGGGCCACACCCATCTCTGTCAGACGAATGACCGTCCCCGGAGCATCATTGGTATGCAGTGTACTTACGACCAAGTGACCTGTGGAAGCGGCTTTAAACGCAATTTCGGCAGTTTCGATATCACGAATCTCCCCCACCATCACGATGTCGGGATCCTGACGAAGGAAGGACTTCAAGGCACTGGAGAAATTCAAATCAATATCCGGATTCATCTGAACCTGATTGATCCCCTCAAGGTTGAACTCGACCGGATCTTCCGCAGTGGAAATATTCACATCCGGCTGATTCAATTCAGACAGGGCAGAATAGATCGTCGTGGTCTTACCGGATCCTGTGGGACCCGTGATCAAAACCATTCCCTGCGGCAAATGAATGTTGGACTTAAAGAGTTTAAGATCGTCCTCTTCAAATCCCAGCTTGGTCATGTCCAACTGCAAATTCGATTTATCCAAAAGACGCAAAACAACTTTTTCACCCCAAAGCGTTGGCAGGACACTCACCCGGAAGTCCATCTCTTTACCTTTGGAAGTTCGCACTTTCAAACGACCATCCTGAGGGCGTCGGCGTTCTGCGATGTCCAACTTGGACATGATCTTCAAACGCGAAGAAATCGCCGGACCGGAACCTGCCGGAGGGGCACTGGTCTCGATCAAGTTACCGTCGATACGATAGCGAACACGATAGCTTTTTTCATAGGGCTCAAAGTGAATATCTGAAACCCGGCGACGGATAGAGTCCGCCAAAATTCCATTCACATATCTAATAATAGGAGCATCCGTACTGTCGGCTGGACCGCCATCGATGATCTCGATATTGGCGCCACCGGCATCCTGAAATTCCGGATCAGATTCATCCAGCGCCAGAAGTTTTTTCTGAACAGAAGAACCATAGTATTTATCAATAGATGCCATGATGGCACTTTCAGTACCAACAACGGCCTGGATTCTCATGCGGGTGATAAATCGCAAGTCTTCTTTAACAACAATGTTGCTGGGATCAGCAAAGGCCACGACCAGCGTGTTCCCTGCTTTTTGCAAAGGGATTAGTGTGTTCTTTTCACAGACGTCCCTGGAAATCAGCGAGATCAGCGACGGCTCTATCTCGAAGGTATTGACCTCGACTCCGGGAACAGCGAAATGTTTTTCAACAGCGCGCAGGATCTGGTTTTCTTTCAAGAAGCCCAGTTGAATAATAGAAGTAGTTAATCTCGATCCGCTTTTCTTTTGCTCTTCCATTGCTGCTTGCAATTGGTCAGGCTTCAGCAAACCTTGCTTAACTAAAATTTCCCCGATTTTGAGTGAAGACATTAGGACTCCCCTGGACTAAATTTACTCCAGGGTGCCATTTTTTGTAACTAGACGGAGGAAGAGTTTTGTTTCAAAAACTTGGTCCAGCTCTCACGAATCTCATCCCTACCAAGGTCATGGTCTGGCTTTAACCTCTGCAACCACAGCAATGTCAAAGCTTCGGCGACCAGAACCGGGTGCAAAACCCGCAGATCGGCTTTTTCCGCCTCCTCCAAAAGAAGGTTCTGCAAAGGCAACAAATTCAGATCCAGCGCGTACCCCGTCCCATTCATATAATTAAAATAAGACAGATCGGCCAGCAATGCCTGCTGTGCGGAAAGATCCACCGTATTAACGACAATCCCGGCACTCACCGCCTGCATGGTCAGTTCGTCCGTCGGCAGGGCATGAAAACGAATTCCCAAGTGCGAACGCTGCAAAGCCTGCTGATGATCCCAAAGACCTTCACGCTCACCGACAAGATAGATATCCCCAATTCCCATCAGCGCCAGAACTGACGCCACCACGCGGGCCTCTTCATTGTGCCCGATAACGAACGCCGGAGCCCGAATATCCAGATCCCGGGCTTGCGTCACCAACACCTGACGGAGGGCTTCATGCAACAACACCCGTGGATACCATGCACCGTCTTCAGGGAAGAAGGAATCCAGCACCTCCACCGAACGCACCTGGGTGGTAGAAACCTTCATCGTCGGCAGAATAACCGGTGACAGTTTGGGCTCCACCTTCACTGCGGAGGCTCCGGCCAAAGCGTCCTCGGAAAATTCCGTAAAGACGGCGAACTCCCAGCCCCAGCCTTTTTCGGAGGAAAGCTGCTGCAGAAACTGAATCAACTGACCGTGAGTTCCTGAGGTGCAAACCTCATGTATTTTGAGGGTGCTCATCAAAGTACTTTCTGGCTTCCGCCATATCCCGGTGAATTTGCGTCTTTAACTCTTCAATGCCGGAAAACTTTTGTTCATCCCGCAGGAAGTGCATCAGATAGACTTCCACTTCCACGCCGTAAAGATGAGCATCGAAATCAAACAGATGAGTTTCAATTTTGATCGGCCCTTTGCCATTTTCATGGAAGGTCGGATTCACGCCGATATTGGTGATCGACGGATGCATATGAGCACCAATCCGGGTCAGAGTGCAGTACACACCCTGACGAGGCTCAAACTCCACATCCGGATGAATGTTCGCCGTCGGCACTCCGATCGTGCGCCCGCGCTGAAAGCCTTTTTCAACATGCCCGCGCACATAATAGGTCCGCCCCAGAAGCTCATTGGCTTTTTCGACCTCACCGGCTTTCAGATGTTCGCGAATGCGTGTGGAGGACACGACTTCGCCCTCCAGTTGAAAAGGCGGAATAATGATCAGGCGAATGCCTTTTTCGGCACAATACTTTTCCAAAAACGGAATATTCCCCGCCCGGTCCGCGCCGAAATTGAAATCATGCCCCACCACCAGAGTTTTGGGACGAAGCTGCGCCAGAACATACTGATCCAGAAACTCTTGCGGCGTCACCTTGGCAAAGTCCCTGGTGAATTCCTCGATAATCACATTTTCAATGCCACGTTTTTCAAACTGCTCCTGTTGATCTTTCAGGTCGAACAGACGATAAGTCGCTCTTTCAGGATGAAGAACCTTCACCGGGTGAGGGTGAAAAGTATAAACCACAGAGGGCACACCAAAATACTGCGCCTCGCGAACGACATTCTCGATAAGTTGCTGATGGCCCAGATGGACCCCGTCGAAATTCCCAATAGTGACAACAGAAGCGGCCAAAGGCGCACTCAGGTGTTTGGCTCCTTGATAAACATGCATATTTTTCAATATACCCCCAACCCCTCCATCCGGTAAATCGTTTTGGCGCCTTCTGGGACCCTCGCCCCGACCCTTCAAATACTTCGTTCACATCCCGGTTAAACCTTGAATTTTTTAATAAATTTGCTATGTTGCGACGCGTGCAAAAGGACCTAATTCAGCACCTTACCTTCAAACTCGAAGTCCTGCTTCGTTTCTTCTCCCGACGCCGGGGTTTTTGGCTTCGTTGCATTCTGTGCTGGCTGATCGGCTGTCTGGCGTTATCCAATGACGAAATCACGTCTTACGACCAGCGCTTCCAACTGCGCGGTGATCAAAAGACGTCTTCGCAAATAGTTCTGATCACGATTCGCCAGTCCGACTTTTCCATGATCTATGATTCGCGCACCAACTTCCTGGACAACATGAGCGAAGTCACCGACATCACCGACAGCTTCTTCTGGAACAAGCCTCTATGGTCCGAGCTCTTGCTGCGCATTCTTCGCCAGAACCCAAAATCTGTCGGCGTCACTCTTTACTTCGGAGACAACGTCGGCACCGTGCGAATGACCCCGGAAGAGCAGCGTCTGTTCCTGGACCCTCGCGTGGTATGGGCCTCCACAACCAATTCTCTGGAACGCATCCTGATGCCGGTGTTCACCAATCGTGAGCACACCAACCTGGGATCCAATGAACTGCGCCGGGATGAAGACGGTGTTGTTCGCCGGGTCTTCCCGCAAAGAGCGGAGATGCCTCATCTTGTGGAAAAAATCACGGGCAAGAAATTCCCGACTCAACTGGCGGGTCTTCCGATCAACTATCGTGGCTCCAGCCGCGTCTTTAAACAATACACCTTGAGCGAAATCATCTATGACGAGCTTCCGGCCAACGCCTTCACCGACAAGATCATCCTGATCGGTGCGGAAACCTCTTCGGCACCGGTGTATATGACTCCGATGGGAACACTTTCCCGGACCGAGATTCTGGCGCATATCACGGATACTGTTCTGGGTAACAAATGGATTCAACGTCTGCCTTTCATCTGGTATGCCGCCGGATTCTTCGTGCTGATGCTGATGGCGGTCTTTGTGATCACCACTTATCCTCAGTCGGTGGCCTTGTTCTGTATTGCCTGGATTGGAACTTTGCTGGCCGCCTTGTCGGCCTGGGTCTTTGACAGTTTCTATTTCTGGTCCCCGGCCTTTTCGCCGTTTATTCTTCTGGGAGCCAGTTGGATCATCTTCATCGGTTATCAGGCCACGAAGATCGAACGCCAAAACTTCCGTTTGCAACAGGAACAGGAATATCTGGCTGAGCTGGAACAGCTTAAAAACAACTTCGTGAGCTTGATTTCCCACGACCTGAAGACCCCGATTGCCAAGATTCAGGCCATTGTGGATCGTTTGCTGACTCAACACTCGCAGGAAGAAGAACTGGGTCAGGACTTAAAGTCTTTGCGCCTGTTCAGTGACGAGTTAAACCGTTATATCCAGTCCATCCTGAAGGTCCTGCGTGTGGAATCCCGGGACTTCAAGATCAACAAGGAAGTGGCCGATATCAATGAGATCATCGAAGAGGCCTTGCAGCATCTGCGTCCTTTGGCGCGCGAGCGGGGCATTGAAATCCACACCGCGCTGGAGCCGATGTTCTCGGCCGAGTTCGACACCACGCTACTAAAAGAAGTTGTTATCAATCTGATTGAAAATGCGATCAAATACACCCCACGCGGTGGACAGATCGAAGTGATTTCCCACGAGTCCGAAGAGGACATTCATGTTCTGGTGAAAGACACCGGCGAGGGAATCAAACCTGAGGACATGGAAAAAGTCTGGGGTAAATTTACTCGTGGAAGCGATCAGGATCTGCGCACCAAGGGAACGGGGCTGGGTCTTTATCTGGTTAAATATTTTATTGAACTCCACGGTGGTAAAGTTTCGATGGAAAGTAAAGTGGGCCAAGGCACCACGGTTTCTTTCACTTTGCCGCTGGAATCTGAAGATGACGAGGTGCTGCTATGATGACGAAACTCCACACACTGATTGTCGATGACGAGGCGGAACTGCGCCGTTCGGTGATTTCCATCCTGAAGTCCACGATGCCGGAGATCGAGTTCACCGTTGAAGAGGCGGCCACCGGCCGTGAAGCTTTTGACAAAGTCAAAGAACAGCAATGGGATCTGGTTCTGATGGACGTCAAGATGCCGGAAATGAACGGTCTTGAAGCCCTGACCGCCATCAAGGAACACGATCCGCGCACATTTGTGGTTTTGATGACCGCACACTCGAACTTGAATGATGCGGTGATCGCGATCAAAGAAGGCGCTTATGATTATGTTGAAAAACCAGTTCAGCCCCAGCGCCTGACAGAAATCGTGCGCAAATGTCTTGAGGCCCGTGATCTGATTTCAAGCCTTGCCATGTCCAACCCGGTTTTCGATGACGACATCGAAAGCGAGATCGTGGGGGGCTCTTCTAAAATGAAAGAGGTCTTCAACCTGATCTATCGTCTTTGCAAAGTGGACACCACGGTTTTAGTTCGTGGTGAAAACGGAACAGGCAAAGAACTGGTGGCCCGCGCGATTCATTTCAACTCCCCTCGCAAGTCCGGGGCCTTTGTGGCAATCAACTGCGGTGCGATCCCTGAGAACCTGATGGAAAGCGAACTTTTCGGTCACGAAAAAGGGGCCTTCACCGGAGCGGTGGAAAGAAAGATCGGAAAATTCCAGCTGGCCAACAACGGAACTTTGTTCCTGGATGAAATCGGTGAACTTCGCCCGGATATGCAGGTCAAACTTCTGCGCGTTCTGCAAGAGCGCAAATTCACCCCGGTGGGCAGCAACCGTGAAGTGAAAACCACCACCCGCATTATTGCCGCCACCAACCGCAATCTGGAAAAGATGATGGAAGAGGGCGAATTCCGCGAAGACCTGTTCTATCGCCTGAATGTGATGCCGATCTTCCTGCCACCTTTGCGTGAGCGTGCCGATGACATCGAGGCCTTGGCAGGTAACTTTATTAAAAAATTCTCGAAACAACACGGACGCCAGATCACCAGCATCACTCCGGAAGCTTTGGACATGCTGAAGTCCTATCGCTGGCCGGGAAATATCCGTGAGCTGGAAAACATCATTGAGCGTTCGTTCATCGTGGAAAACAGCCACCAGATCACTGTGGATTCCCTGCCGGATTCTATCAAACTGGCCCCGAAAGAAGGCGCTGATAAAACAGCCAGCGTGGGTTACTCAGGTCCTTTGGACTTTGATGCGTTCAAGGAAGAGATGGAAAAGGAATTTATCATCAGCGCTTTGAAAGCCAACAACGGCCGTATCAATCAGACTGTGGCGCAGGCGAATATTCCAAAGAACACCCTTCTGCGCAAAATCCGTAAGTACGGCATCAATGTGAAGGAATACACTAACGAAGAATAAATCCGGCGGTGCGAAGGACTTCCTCTGCCGGGATGTCCTTCATGCACACATGGGTTTTAATCGGACAGACCTTGTGGCCATGCTTGCCGCATGGTCTGCAACACAGATCGTTTTTCTGCACAACGTAGCTTTCCGCAGACCAAGGGCGATAGCCAAACTCCAAAATCGTTGGACCAAACACGGCGATCAAAGGTGTTTCACAAACTGCCGCCAAATGTGTCGACGCACTGTCATTTCCGATCAGTAAAGCGGCCCGCGCAATCAGTTGTGCGGACTCGATGATCTTGGTTTTTCCAGCCAAGGACACAGAGCCTGGAATCTGAGCGGCCACTCGTTCGGCCAGGGATTCTTCCCCAGGGCCTCCCATGACATAGACTTTATAACCCTGCTGTTGCAAAGCCCTGCCCGTGCCAATAAAGCCTTCTTCCGTCCAGCGTTTGGTGGCCCACACACTGCCTGGGAAAATCAAAATGGCCTTGCCGTCTTCGAAGCCTTCCAGTTGGAACTTATTCTTCAGTTGCTCAAAGAGTTCCTGATGCTGCATAATCTGCGCACGTTGGGACATTGAGGCCCATGACGGAGGTGCGGAAAGACGGCCTTGCTCTGATGGCAGATAAGGCCTGGCCGTTGCGACATAGGACTGCAGATTGCTTTTCAACTCAGGGTCAAAAGGGGCCAATAAGCTGAGTTGCCTCATCGCATCTGGCAGGCGCACATCACGCACCACCCGTTCACCGAAAACGAAGAAATTCCAGGTGTTCTTATAGGAAATCTTATGTTCCGCCTTGATCTGGGCACAGAATAAAACCGTGCGCATGGATTCATGCGGGGAAATCAGGTGATCAACTTTTTCGTTTTTTAGCTGCTGCAAGATGCGGCTGTAGGTGTCTTTTTTGCCTTTTTCGATCTCATAGATCTGATCGACAATGCCGGCTTTCAGAAAGAAGTCGCCCAAACCTTTACGACACACTAATCCCAATTTGTGCTCAGGCCAAAGCGTCCGGCACTTTTTAAGGAGCGGGATCGATAGCAGTAAGTCGCCCAGAAAGGCGGTTTGCACAACAAGATTTAAGGGCATCAAGAACTTCCTCTAAAGAGACCTGATCGTAGCACATAATCGACTTTTCACAAGTCCTCTTCCAGCAGGGACTGCACGGGCTTTGCGCCAGAAGCTTAAATCCCCTGTCATAGATATCAATTTCGTGAGCACAGGTCGGACCAAACCAGGCCACAATTTGTTTTTTCTGAGAGATGGCCATGTGCATGCCCAAACTGTCCCCTGTCACCACGACATCACAAGCCGCCACACTGACCAGACCGTCGCGCAATCCTGACTCTGTCGCTGATGAAACAACAGGCAGTCCTTGCGCAATTCTCTGATTGCGTTCGGTGTCTTCAGGACCTCCCAGCAGAACAATTTCTGCGTGCGGAAGCTCTTTAAGAATCCTTGCAATCACTGCACGGTGATATTCGACCGTCCACTTTTTTGCCGCAATCACATTGCTGCAACCGGTGTTCAAACCAATGATGATTTGGCGGTCCTTCAAAGCCAGCCACTCGGAACGGCGCTGGTGGGAGATTTGCTCTTCTACAGCCGTCAAGGGCAACCAATACTCGTCCCTGCGATAAGGGCCGATTTCCAGAGCTTCGATCATCAATTGCGTTTCCGGTTTTTGATTTACAAAAAACTTCTGATGATCATCCAGCCCCAGCTCCCAAAGTTCGGTCGCCGCTTCGGTGGCGGGCACAATGGCACCATTACGACCTTGTGCCTTGAATCCGAAAACTTGATCCACCTTCGTTCGATTCACGACCCCGCAAGCCTTCAAAGATTTATCAATCAAAAAGCCGACTTCAAATTCCAACGAGGACAATTGCAACAGGTCCGCTTCACTGGTGGTCAGCACACGATCAATGGCAGGATGATTCTTTAAAAGCTGATGAGCTGGAGCATCCGTCACCCACGTGATCATCGAAGACGGGTATTTGCGTTTCATAGCGCGCAATAAACTGGTGCTGCGAACCACGGCCCCCAGGGCACCTAAATGAACAATTAAAATTGAAAGTGCCGGGATATCCTTGTGCTGGCAACGACTGTCGCAGGACGTATTTTTGGAACATGGTTTATAACCTGAGAAATATCGACAATCCACAATGGCCATAGTCTGATTCTATGTCAGGAGAAAGCCGCGCACAGGTCCAGCCCTGTATTTAAGACCTTTGTATTGTCATCGTTTGAATGTCAGAATCGTTTTATGAGATTTGAAAAAGAACAGGTCCAGCTTCAGCCCCTTCAACTGCAACCCGCCTCCGACGGCGGATTGATGACGGTTCTTTCTTCGCGCAAAAGTTTTCGTCTGAGTCCCCTGCAATATTCCTACTTGGATGTATTGAAAAATGGAACTTCGGTGGAAGGACTGGTGCAGTTCTTTCTGGGGCAAGGGTGGCTGGTTAACTTCCGTGAGTTGTCTGCCTTACTGGAGTTCCTGGTTCACGAAGGCATTCTGCTCAACCCTGTGATTCGGGATTATTTTAGCAAAGCAGCCGCTCAGGCAAATGCTGTGGGGTCTCAGCTAGGTTCGCAGGTGTCCGGGGGGCTGTCTTTATCGGCCCAGAATCTTCCCTTCTTTCGTTCTCTGGATGCCGAGCTGGCGCAATTTCTTTTGCAAAAATCTGAACGCTTTCAGGTACCCGCTCACATCAAGGTGATTCAATCCGGAAAAAATGACCGTGATCTATTTATTCTGTTAAAAGGTCAGGCCGGAATCTATCGCGTGATGGATGCCCAACACCGTCAGCTCGTTGCTGCCCTGGAAGCAGGGGCCCTTTTCGGAGAAAGTGGTTTCCTGCTTGGACACTCCCGCACTGCGGACGTGATCACTCTCGCCCCGAGTGAAATCCTGCGCGTGCGCCACCTGCCGGAATTTGATCAGCTGATTAAAACTGAAAAAGCGCAAAGTCTGCAACATCGTTTCTGGATCTTACAGGCTTTGCAGTCCTCAAATGTCTTTAAAAAACTTCCCGGGGATTGTCTGGACAGTTTGATTTTCTCAGGACGACTGGTGAAGGCCCCTGCCCATCAAAGACTATTCAACGAAGGCCAACCGGCAAATACCTGCTACATAGTGATTCAAGGCAGCGTCGTTATCAGTCAGCAAGGACGAAACATCAACGTGATGGGCCAGGGTGCCTGTTTCGGTGAAATCTCACTGCTTATGAGCGGCGGTCAGCGCACTGCCAGCGCGACAACTCAACAGGAAACGGTCCTGCTGGAAATCCAACAAAAAGATTTCTATCGAGTGCTGTCCCAAAACTTATTCCTGGCAAAAGAAATTGAAACCCTCGCCGCCCAACGCCTGCAAGCGGACCAACAACGCTAGAAAGATTCCCAAAGCCAGACCGTTTTCAGCGGCCGGGGTTGATTTCCACCACTTCAGAGATCAGCGTTCCAATTTTGATTTTGGATTCGATTCTTAGAATGTACTTGCGATCATCGTCAGACAACCAGATGAAGTTATCGCCGATAGGTTTGAATTTTCCCTTAAGAGTGATATTGGGCTGAACCACGATGGCCTTCATCGGACCCAACTTGGTGTTCAGAACTTCACGGCGCAGAGCTTTGCCAGAGAACACCAGATTTTCTTTGTCGTTCCCCACGCGGAAAGAATACTCTTTCCCGGTTTCCCATTGGAAGTTTCGCATGTAGAAGATCGCGCTATAGACATTCTGCGTGTAAGGCAGAATATCCCAGGTTTCTTTCTTCTCTTCCTCGCCGCTTTCTTTTGTGACTTTCTTTTCCCAGAAAGTTGCCACGCCCTTGTCCGTATCAAACAGCATCTTGGCTTCGCGCAACTGACCGGATTCTTTCACATGCAACTGGAACACACGCGGAACCAGATCTTCGTAATCGACAAAAGTTTCAACGCGGTCTTCAACACTGTAGAATGTCGAAAACAGGGAGCTGGTTTTGATTTCCACTGCAAAAGTATAGGCCTTGCGGTTGTTCACCATTGCAAAAGGTTCCACCTTCATGCGCAGTTCCCCGGCAGAAACCTTGAAGTAATGCACATCATGCACCACTTCCTCGCCTTCACGGAAAGGGTCCACCACCGGACGACGTCCGTTAAAACCAACGGTGTCTTCCAGGTCCGGTTGTCTGACGGCCACTTCAGGAGCGCTGGATTTTTCTTCCATCTTCTTTCCTTTAGCTTTGTCAGTTTTCTTAGCTGGGGCTTTGCTTGTCGCGGTCTTTTTTGGCGGGGCCTTTATGACGGCCTTCGCAGGAGCCCCTGTTGCCGGCTTTGCAGGCTCGGTCTTTTCAGAAGTTGCGGGAGCTGTTGTGGGAGCCGCTTCAGTGGTTTCCGGAACCGGTTGTTTGACGATGGTGACAGCTTCTTCAAACTCTTCATTCTTTTTAAGCTGATCAGCCTTTTCATACTTCAGGAACGAAGTCGAACAGGCTGAAAACAACAAAGCTGAAGTCAAAGCACCAAGAAGCAGTTTAAAATTCACCGGAAATCCTTCCAACGTCGATGCACCCACATCCATTGCTCCGGGTGCCTTCTCACAATCTGCTCAAGCTTATCACTGAAAGCTTGAGTCATATTGAGTGTCGTCTGATCCTTATCATCAGTCACACAAGAGGCTGTGTCCATCGCTGGCTCAACAACAACATGAAGTTTTTTGTCTTCCCCCTCATAGGTATAGATGGGAAGCACAGGGGCTTTGGTTTTTTGCACAAACAAAGCTAGACCATAGGCCGTGCCCGTCTTCCTTCCAAAAAAGGTGGTTTCTATCCCGAAAGGGCGCCCCATAAACTGGTCCAGCACAAACACCAAAGCTTCATTTCTTTTCAACGCTTTAAGAATTTCAAAGGCGTTGTTCGGGGCGTGGGCGTCAATGTACTTGACCCCTTTGGCTCCGCGCACAGAGAACCACAGGTCATCAAACCATTTTGTTTTAAATCTTTTGGTGATGATGCTGACATCCTGCCCGTTCATGACAATGGCATTGGACGCCAGATCCCCATTTCCCAAATGAAGAGTCAGAAAGAACATGCCCTTTCCCTGAGCCCGGGCTTTTTCAATATTTTCCCAGCCATGAAAGACCACATTCTTTTCAATCCAGGACGGTGTTACGGACGGAATGAAAAAGAACTCCGCAAAGTTATATCCCAGCTGATAAACCGACTCACGGCCGATTTTTTTCTTTTCCGCCGTGGTTTTTTCAGGAAAAGCGATATCCAGATTATCCAGAACAATTTTCTTGCGGAAGCCGAAGACATCAAACCACAGGAACCCCACCCAGGACCCCGATTTGCGCAGCCACTGGCGCGGAATCAGGGAACTGAAGAAAACCATCACACTAACGAAGAACTTGATTAATAATTTCATGAAGACGTCCCTTCTTGCCCGCCTCTGCCACCTCCAAAGAGGCGCTCCACAACAAAGAAGCATCATTGAACAACTGGCGTAACTTCACCGCATCTTTTTCCGTGGTGATCAGATAGTCCGCCTGGGATTTTTTAAACTGGCTTTCAATGTTCTTCACATCGTCCGCGGTGTACTGATGATGATCACGGAAGTGTCGACTCATCGGTGACACGTCCCCCAGTTCACCCATCATTTTTTCAAATACATCCGGTCGGGCAATGGCTGAAACCAGGAAAAGTTTTTTCCCCTGAAGATCTGCCCGCGATACCATGACTTGAGTCTGTTGATTGCGGCATTGCTGAATCTCGTAGCCGAAGTAAAGAATTTCCTTGTCCTTCGGCAGACGTGCTTCCAACTGCTTCAACTGTTCTTCCGGAGCCAGATTGCACTTGGAAAGAATCAAAACATCCGCACGGCCAATCCCCTGCCAGGATTCACGGGCCCGCCCTTCGGGAAGAACCTCGTAATTCGCCAAAGTCTCTGTCGCATCCAGGATCACGATATTCAGATCCCGCGCCAGGCGACGATGCTGAAAACCGTCATCCACAATCAGCAGATCGTACTGACCTTTTTCAACAGCGTACCTGGCCGTCCGCCATTTACTAGGTCCGACATAAACAGACACTTTGGGATTGGCCTGAGCCAACAAGACCGGCTCATCACCAAAATAGCGAGCCGCAAAAGGATGATCCACATCCACCAGACAAGGCGAAGAGGCATCCGCCCGATAAGAGCGACTGATCACCGCCACTTTTTTCCCCTGAGCGACCAGCGCTTTCAGACAGAAATCCGTGATCGGTGTTTTGCCAGTTCCCCCCACTGTCAGATTTCCGATACTGACCACGGGCACCGGAGCCTTGTAGACTCCGAACACGCCTTTGTCATAGAGGTTGTTCTTTACCCCTACGACCTGGTCATACAGAAAAGAAAGCGGACGAAGATAAAATTTCATCAGGTGAAATACTCATCAAGGGCTTTCACCACCCGCTGAGTGGCCCCTTTGTCGCCAAGATATTGACGAAGCTGTCCTAATTCAGACACCACAGAGTCGTGATACTGTTTGTCCACGATGTAGCGTTCCAACAATGCCGCCAGATGCTCTGGTGTCACTTCGGACTGGAATCGTTCAGGCACAGCCTCTTTGTTCAAAATCAGATTTACCAGACCAAAATACTTGGTCCCACGCACGAAGAGTTTTGCAAAAACTCCTGTCAGCCATTTCATCTTGTACATGATGACCATGGGCTTTTTCAACAACCCCACTTGCAAGGTCGCCGTTCCCGATGCCACCAGCATCAGATCCACCAGATGAATCATGCGGAAAGGTTCATCCTTCAAAAGCATGTAAGGAAGACGGAAGTCCTCCAACAAGTCCTGCATGTATTCTTTGCTGAAGGTCGGTGCTGTCAAAATCAGAACCTTCAGATTTGGGAACTTTTTGGACAAAATACGAGCCGTATCCAACTGGATCTGGAAGTGTTGTTTCACTTCCAAACGACGACTGCCCGGCATCAGGCCCAGCACAATTTCGTCGTCACGAATACCACATTGGTTGCGATGAGTTTTCAGATAGTTTTTGTCATCGATCAGACGCTCATCGAGTTCATCCAGCAAAGGATGACCCACAAACTCACACGGCACGCCGTGCTCTTCATAGAATGGCACCTCAAACGGGAACAGAACAAAAACTTTTTGGCAGTATTTTTTAATCGTCTTCACACGGCCTTTGCGCCATGCCCAGACCTGCGGGGAAATATAATAAACCACCGGAATCCCCAGTGCGTGCAGCTTTTTTGCCAGCATCAGGTTGAACTCCGGATAGTCCATCACAATCGCCACTTTCGGACGGCGCTTTTCAGCCTCCGCCACCAGACTGTCAAAAACACCTTTCAGGTGACCATAGGCACTGATAATTTCAGCGGCGCCAACGACAGCCATTTCCTCGGACTTGCCCAAACGTTCAAATCCAATGTCTTCCATATCCTGACTGCCCACTCCAAAAGCATGAACCTTACGTCCCTGCTTTTTCCAGGCTTCCAGAATTCTTTGAGCATACGTTACGCTGGAGGCTTCCGCCGCCACCATCAGTACCTGATCCATTAACCCTCAATCATTTTTTGAATGTCTTCGATGGCCTTCAAAGCTTTCAAACCATCAAGACCGGTCACGACCGGAGTTTTGTTATTCAAAACGCAGTCAATAAAGGCGTCTGTCTCTCTTTGCAGAGCATCGGCTTTTTCCACACTCCACTTGTGAGCTGAAATAAACTCATCACCGCCCGCACCCGGAACCACTTTTTCGATTTCCAAAACACCCGTCTGAGCAAACAGCGTGCAATCATCCTGCAATACGCGAATGGATCGCTGGGCCACCGGAGACACACGGCTGACATTGATCACCGCGTGCACACCGTTTTTCATCTTGAAGGACACAGAAGCCGTATCCAGATGTTTGGAAATCAGCTTGGTGCCCGAAGCCACCATGGATTCAATTTCTGAACCTGTCAGCCAGAACAAAAGATCCATATCGTGGATCATCAGATCGTGCAAAACACTGACATCGGAACCGCGCTTGTTGTAAGGGGCCATGCGGTTTAATTCGATGAATTTCGGATTTTTAAGATGTTTTTGCAGATCATTGATCGCGGGGTTAAATCTTTCGATATGCCCCACGGCCACTTTAAGATTGTTTTTCGCAGCCAACGCCAAAAGCTCTTCCGCCTGAGGCACCGTCGCCGTGATCGGCTTTTCAATGTTCACATGAACGCCGTTTTCCAGAAACATTTTTGCCAGTTCAAAGTGACTCATCGTACTGGCAGCAATCGTCACCAGATCCACTTCACCAATAAGATCCTGCGGCTTGTGGAAGCTTTTGACTCCCAACTGAGCGGCAATTTTATCGGCTTGAGCCGGGAAGTGATCACACACACCCACCAGCTCCACGTTGGGATTGTTTTTGTATTTCTGCGCATGGAAGTTGCCCAGGTATCCCACCCCGACAACGGCCCCACGAAGTTTTTTATTACTCATCGTCCTGCCATCCTTTTGGGCTTCTATCCACCGCGATACCGCGTTTGGAGTTTCTGATGAAGTTGATGAAGTACTCGATGTTCGGACTCAATGTGCACTCTTGCAGGATGCGCTCGATGCCTTCTTCCACGGTGTGAGACCCCATGATGATAATACGAATGGCTTTGTGAACATTGGCGATTTCCTCACGCGGGAAACCCTTACGAGCCAGACCGATCTTGTTGGTCGCCCGGATCGTCGCATAAGTGCCTTGAGCACGGCAGAATGGCAGGATGTCCTTGTTCACAATGGAAGAGCCCGCCACGAAAGCCCCCTTGCCCACTTTAGTGAACTGATTGAAAGCACACACACCACCAATAGTCACACCGTCTTCAATTTCACAGTGGCCACCCAAGTGGGAGTTATTCGCGATCGTCACGTTATCCCCGACTTTACAATCGTGACCAATGTGCGTGTACGCCATGAAGTAACCGTTATTGCCGATTTCCGTTTTTCCGTCGCCTTTGCTTGTCGCCAGGTTCGCGGTGGAGAATTCACGGAAGGTGTTGTTGTTTCCGATGATCAATTTGGTTGGTTCACCTTTGTAGGAAAGATCCTGAGGAGCTCCCCCGATAACGGCACCTGGACAGAAGTGGTTGTTTTCGCCGATTTCAATGATCCCGTGACGTGAACCCAATGTCACATGGCCCTCAACGAACGTGCCTTTGCCAATAAAACCTTTACCCTGGATCAAGCAGTAAGGACCGATCTCAACGTCGTCAGCGATTTGGATGTCTGGAGAAATAACACTGCTTGGATGAATTTTATAATTTGCCATGGTCTGTAATTCCTAATTTTTACTAAGTCCGGCTTCCGGGCCTGTCGGCACTTCAGCCTCTCCGGCCGAAGCCGAAATCAGAAAAGGGCCTTTGAAGGCCCTTTTTCGTTTTCTTATCAACTACTTTTCTTTTTCAAAGGCCTTGATCACATCTTCAGTCAGATCTGCCTCTGGAGTTGCGTAAAGAACCATTTGAGAATTTTCGATCACCAGAGTGTAGCCTTTGTCTTTAGCCAGCTTGGTGATGACTTTTTTCATTTTTTCCAGAATCGGAGCCGTCAATTCGCGCTCTTTCTTTTGGATTTCCAGCTGGCTTTTGCCAACCACATCACGGTACTTCAGCATTTCTTCCTGGAACTCAGCTTGTTTTTTGCCAAGAGCTTCTTCGGAAAGAACAGACTTTTTCTTTTCAAGGTCTTCACCCATCTTCTTCAAGTCAGCTTCTTTTTTCTCAAGTTCTTTTTTCTTTTTATTGAAATCAGACTCAAGCTCCGTTTTTGCTTTCTTACCTGCAGAAGTGGATTGAATCGCTTTTTGCATATCAACGAAACCAATTTTTGCTTCTGCTTGCGCCAAAGATGCCGTCAATAGCATGCTTAGCACGATCAACATTTTTTTCATTCCCAAATCCTCCTTAAAGGTATTTTTTTAAAACTTAACTAAGTCCTTACTGCGCCAAAGCGCAGTTCAGTCTCCGCGTCTGCCGACGCTCCGACATCCCCGGCCACCGCCGCTAGAACGATGGGCCGATGGAGAATTCGAAGACGGTCGCATCGTGGTAGATGGAGTTGCGGTTCAGTGGGAAGCCCCATTCGAAGCGCAAGACCCCGATCGGAGAGTACCAACGAATACCGAATCCCACGTCCGCGAAGAATTTATCCTCGGTTAGAAGATCATCTGCCGCACCGACGTCGAAGAATCCAGCTCCCATGATGCCAGCTTCCTTCACCAAAGGGAACTGTAATTCCGTCTGGTACATCGCCTGCTGAACACCACCATAGAAACGCATAGACTGCTCTTTGGCCTTCTCTGGTCCCAAAGAAGGTTCAAGCTCGTCATAGATCATCTTGGACTGTTTCATTTTTCCCACACGGTAGGATCGGTAACCACGTAGTGAGTACGGTCCCCCTAGCAAATACAGCTCACTGAATGGCACTTCCTGGCCTTCCAAAGAGTCGATGCGGGCGTATTGGATGTTATTTCGCCACACTACGTCCCAGAACAGATTCTTGTAGTAGCGGAAGTTCGCCGTTCCGCGAGTGTATTTCAGATCTCCACCCAGACCGGCGTATTCATAAGAACCACTCGTATAAATACCCTTACTTGGCATCTGACGATCGTTGCGTGTGTCATATTCGATACTAGCCGTCAAAGAACTCGTGACGCCAGAGGCCGTTTTCAACGGGAACAAATCCGGATCCGTGATCAACTTGCCGTTTTCGTATTTTTCCTCAAGCTCCGTGTCATCGTACTTGTACTTCAGGAAACCGCGAGTGTACTCAGCGATAGGGTGACCCAAGCGGATCGCGCCCCCGCGGTGATTCTCGTCATAGTCCACACGGCCGGAGTTGGCACTTTGATAGATGTCCGCTCCCAATGACCACAAAGTGTCGCGGAAGTAAGGCTCTGTGAAAGACAAGCTATAGTAACTGCCTGTGTTGCTCAGATTCAGGGACGCACCCAAGTTCTGACCCTTACCCAGGAAGTTGGCCTGATTCACGGACCCCTGCAATGTGAAGCCCTGAGACGTCCCGTACCCGGCCCCCACCTGGATCTGTCCGGTGTTACGCTCTTTCACCGCGATGTCCACATTCATCACTTCAGTGCGCTCTGGATCAATCGACGTCTTAAAGTTCACTTCCTCGAAGAAGCCCAGGCGCTGGATGTTTTCCAAAGACTGACGACGACGGGTTTCATTGTAAAGCTCACCCTCGTGCACCTTCAGCTCACGACGAATGACTTTGTCGCGGGTTTTGGTGTTGCCGATCATATTGATCTTACCGAAGTAAACCTTGTTCCCTTTGTCGAACTCAAACACCAGATCCACACGGCGCTCTTTATCGTTAAAGCGTGTGCGCGGGATCACGTTGGCATAAGCGTATCCAAGATCCCCGTACTTTGCCGTCAACTCGCTGATGTCCTTCTGCAGAACATCGTAGGCAAACACACCGTTGTCGTCGATATTGATCACTTCACGCAGTTCAGACTTCGGGAACAGCAGGTCCCCGGCGAAATCCACGTCACCGACATTGTACTGTTCACCTTCCTCGATACGGATGGTGATATAGATGTTTTTCTTATCCGGAGTCACCGTCACCTGAGGACGATCCACCTTGGCCTGAACATAACCCTGATTCCAGTAAAGGAAACGCAGGATCTGCACGTCACGCTCAAACATTTCTTGTTTGTATTGACCAGAACCACTCAAGCCCGAGAAGAAGCCGCCTTCAGAGGTCAGCATTTTGGATTTCAAGGCGCTGTCACCCAGGTGTTTATTCCCCAGGAAAGTGATCTTTTTAACTTTCACCTTATCGTTTTCACGAACTTTGAAAACCAAACGAACTGTTTCGTCCTTGGTCACTTCCTGAACTTCGTAATCCACCTTCGCCAGGAAGAAACCTTTGTCCTCGTACAGCTTTTGGATTTTTTCGACGGCTTCTTTCACCTTGGCCATATTCAAAAGCTGATAAGCCTTGATCCCGGATGCATCCGCCATGTCTTCTGATTTAACTTCACTGTTGCCTTCGTAAGTGATCTCCACGATGGAAGGCTTTTCCAGAACTTTATACGTCAGCGCGACGTCTTTGCCAGTGACTTGACGACTGACTTCGATGTCGTTGAAGAAACCAAGATTGAACAATGAAAGCACGTCCGCACGAATATGGTCGGCTGAATACTGCTCGCCCACTTTGGTGGTGATCTTTGCAAGAATAGCGTCTTTTTCAATCTTGCGGTTGCCAGAAACTTCAATGGTTTTGACAATCAACCCCGAAGAAGCTTCGGCTGCTGCTTGCACAGGAGCTTTCGCCTTCGTGGTCTTTTTGGCAGGAGCCGCCACAACCGCAGAAGTTAAGAATGTGATTAACAGTGCACAAAGAAGCTTACTCAAAGTTCCCATTCCCCATCATCGGGCCCGGCCCGGATTTTTAAAAATCTATAAGATTTCTAAGTACTTACAATTTCGATGAAGAATCGTAACTTAAGACCAAGGTCCTGTCAAAGCTGCCAGACCGCCACCCGCACTTTTTTAGCCGCAAAGCACAACCCACAAAGCAGCTTCCCCCCTGCAGTCCTTAAAAAAAGACTCGAGCAAAAACCCTGAGTGGCGAGAAGGCTCCAGATGCAAGGCGGAGAAGCTCCCCGCAGCGGAGGCGTGCTCAATGCACGTCGGAGCGAGGAGAGCGCACGACAAGAATAGCAGGAGGCTATTCTTGCGCGTCAGCCCAAAGGGCAAGGGCAGGAGCCCGCAGCACAACGCAGTCAGCTGGGGCCTTATCGACCCTCAGGCTTAGGATTGCCATTGGCCGTCTTTCATTCGATAGACTTTGGGGAATCGTGTCGCAAATGTCAGGTCATGCGTCACAATGACCAGTGCGAGCTTCATTTCTTCCTTTAAGCGGAAGAACAACTCCTGGATCTTCGCGCTGGTATGCGAATCCAAGTTCCCTGTCGGCTCATCCGCAAACAGGATCTTCGGATGCCGCACCAAGGCACGAGCAATGGCCACACGTTGAAGTTCGCCCCCCGAAAGTTGATTCGGGTGGTGATCGCGGCGATCGGCCAACCCCATAAACTCTAGAAGCTGCAAAGCTTTTTCACGCGCAACTTTGATGGACTCACCGCCGACACGGCAAGGAATCATCACATTCTCCAATGCCGTAAATTCCGTCAGAAGATGATGGGACTGAAAAACAAAACCCATCTCGGCATTGCGGAAGCGGGACAGCTCCTCATCATTCATCGCCAGCAGGTCACGACCTTCACAGTACAGCTCGCCCTTATTCGGACGATCCAGGGTGCCCATGATTTGCAACAAGGTGCTTTTCCCGGCGCCGGAAGCGCCCAGAATTGCAAACGCTTCCCCTTGGCGAATATCCAAACTTACACCGCGCAGAATTTCCAGCTCTCCCACACCTTGAGCGTAGGACTTATGAATATCAATGGCGCGCAGAAGAATATTTTCATCACTCACTTCGAAGGCCCTCCACCGGATCCAACTTTGCCCCACGACGAGCTGGCGCAATGGTTGCGATCAAACATACCAGCAGTGTCGCAACGCAAATGGCGATGCTGTCGATAAAACGAATTTGCAGTTTAATGTTTTCCAGACGATACACTTCACCCGAAATCAGATTCAGACTGCTTTGCAGCCATTCAAACAAGTAAGCAATCCCCACCCCAACCAAGAAGCCCAGAATCAGGCCCACAGTGCCCATGAAAAGACCTTGGAAGATGAAAATTTTCTGGATGTCTTTTTGCGACAGCCCCACTGTCTTCAGAATCGCAATGTCCTTGTAACGACGAAGCACATTCATGGAAAGAGTTGCTGACACATTGAACGCCGCCACAATAGTGATCACCAGAACGACAAAGAAGATACCCGGACGTTCGACATTGATGGCTTCAAAAAGGTTTTCATTGGAATCACGCCAGTCCCGCACCCAGTAAGGAGACCCCAGCGTCGCACTTAAATTGAACGCCGCTTCGCGGGCATGATCCACATCTTCCAGACGCAGAATCAATCCAGAATACCGATCCCCGATGTCAGCCAAGGCTTGCGTCGCATTCAAATCTGCCAGAATAAACCGCTCATTCCAGTCATGTTTTCCCAGATCCAGAATACCTTGGATTTTAAAGGCCCCTACCCGGCGCTGAAACTTGGACGGATCCACCGAGTCCGCGACGGGGACGACCACCCGGAAGGTATCGCCGACTTTTAAATCCATTTTTTGCGCCAGATTTTTACCTAAAAGAGCCAAAGGGATTTCACTGGGCTCGGAAAGATTGTCTGATCCCGACATGATACGGCGTTTGAAATTCAAGACCTGCCCCACTCGATCGGTATCCACACCCTGAATCAGGACACCGGAAATCTGTCCTTTGTGTGCAAGCACGGCTTCGATAAAGACAAAGCGAGAGGAGCTGACCAGCGTGGGTTCGGCCTTGCGGATGCGCTCTTCCAGTTCTTTCCAGTCATCCGGAAAACGCGAACGCTTCACCACCTGGATATGACCAGACACCTCGGCCATCGCCGTTTTCAGCGTGTTTTCAAACCCGCTCATCACCGCCATTGAGGCCACCAGAGCGGCCACCCCGAGCACCAACCCCAAAAGGGCTAACGGAGCCGATCCACCAAACAAAGTCTGGCGGGAAAAAAGCAATCGTGCAGCAATCCAGGGAAGTGAGGACTTCACGAAGGCTGGCCTTCTGCCTGCAGCGTGGACTTCAGATAGGCCATGATAAAGCCATCCAGATCACCATCCATGACATCATCCACCTGATTGGTTTCAAAGTCCGTGCGATGGTCCTTCACCATTTGATAAGGATGCATCACATAAGATCGAATCTGCGAACCCCATTCGTTGGCTTTCTTCTGAGAGTTCATTGCATCCTTTTCGGCGTTGCGCTTTTCAATCTCCATCTCGTACAAGCGGGCTTTCAACATCTTCAAAGCCTTTTCACGGTTCTGAATCTGCGAACGTTCTACCTGACAGGTGACAATCACACCCGAAGGAATGTGAGTCATGCGCACGGCCGAATCCGTTCTATTGACGTGCTGTCCACCGGCTCCGCTGGCGCGGAAGGTATCGACTTTCAAATCTTCGGGGCGAACCTCGATATTGATATCGTCGTCCACCTCCGCCCAAGCAAAGACAGAGGCAAAAGACGTATGGCGGCGAGCATTTGAATCAAACGGAGAAATACGCACCAGACGATGCACCCCGGATTCCGCCTTCAGGTAGCCATAGGCATAAGGGCCTTCAATCAAAAGTGTGCAGGACTTGATCCCGGCACCCTCGCCCTCGGTCATCTCAATCACCTGAACTTTGAATCCATGTTTGTCGGCGTAACGCGTGTACATACGCAGCAGCATAGAGGCCCAGTCACAGGACTCTGTCCCGCCGGCACCGGAGTTGATCGACAAATAGGCACTGTTGCTGTCCAACTCGCCATTCAAAACTCGCTTCAACTCCAGATCCTGCCCCAGCTTTTCAAGAGCTATCACTTCTGTTTTAGCTTCAGTGAAACTGCCTTCATCTTGGGCCTCTTCTGCCATTTCCAGCAAAACTTTGGCATCACTCAATCGACCTGCGAATGCGTCGAATTCCCCCACCGCTCTTTCAAGCAGGGTCTTTTCTTTGTTGAGCTTTTGCATTTCAGCAGGTTTTTCCCACAGCGCGGGATTCTCGGCCTGAATGGAGATTTCCTCCAGGCGCTTTTTCTTGCGATCTAAGTCAAAGATACCCCCGAAGCTCCTTGGAGAAGGCTTCGAGAGAGACGATTTTGCTTTTAATTTCAGAGGCTTCAGTAACGATAGACATAGGCCCAGTGTAATCACCAAGCCCAGTCTGTCAAGAAAAACGCCTTCGAGAGAAGGGAGGGGATATCTCTCGAAGGCGGAAGTCAGGGACGACACAGACCCCTATTACAAACTCGATGCCACCCCCACAGCCCTCGACCATTTGCAATATACCCCCACACACCCCGGCACCCTCGCCCCAATTGCCCAAAGCTTCGACAAAACAGTTGCCGCAGAAGGACTCTTTTCGCCCTTCCGAGTGTTTTTTGGGTTTTATAGCAATTTTAAAAGGAGAAGAGCCCCTAAAGGGCTGAGATTTTTTTCAAAAGGACCTCGAACGCCGCATCCTGGATGCTGAACATTTCACGAGCGTCTTTTTCATTGGTTTCATGATCGTAGCCCAACAAGTGAAGAACTCCGTGTAACAGCATGTACCCCAGCTCCTGTTGATAGGTCAGCCCATGTTCAACGGCCTGGCGTTTTAAGACTTCAGGACACAGAACCAGCTCCCCTAAGGAGGAGGGATCCATCGAATCAAAACTCAGAACGTCCGTAGCGTAGTCCTTGCCCCGGAACTCTTTATTGATCTTTTGCGCCGGTTTTTTATCCAAGAACACCATAGTCAGCTCGCGACGTGCCTGATCAGCCCGCAAAACCTTCCGTTTCTTCAGTTCTGCTGTCAGAAGCTCCATCCAATTCAGAATGAACTTGCGCGGAGCTGCGTGTTTAGACTCGTTAACAATCAGAACTTCCATGATCAACCTTGAGAGGGAGTGGTTTGAGCAACGTCACCCAGGCCACCGCCCGCACTGCGTGGATAGTCGATGCGCTGGTGATAGATCCCTAGCAGAATGCGAATAAATGCGGCCTCCACTTTGGAAATATCCTTCAGTGTCAGATTACATTCATCCAACTGTCCGTCAGAGAATTTTCTTTGCGTGATGTTTTTAACGATATTCTGCAAGCGAGTCGGAGTGGGCTCATCCAACGAACGCGCGGCTGCTTCAATGCTGTCAGCCAGCATACAAAGAGCCGCTTCCCGGAACTGCGGCTTCGGACCCGGATAACGGAAGTCCTGATCGCTGATTTCCGGATCGTCCTCTTTCTTCAGATCCAGGGCCTTGTTGTAGAAATAAGAAATCAACGTCGTTCCGTGGTGCTGCAAAACCCCATCAATGATGGGTTTACCAAGTTTATAAGCCATCCCCATTTCCACGCCGTCTTTGACGTGAGCAATGAGCAGCGTCTTGCTCATAAATGGCGAAATATGATCATGTGGATTGTGGCCGGGCTTCTGGTTTTCGATGAAGTAGTTGGCATGCTCCATCTTCCCGATATCGTGATAGTAGCACATCACCTTACCCAACAGCGGATTTGCTCCGATCTCTTCAGCCGCTGCCTCCACCATGGATCCCACCATCATCGAGTGATGATAGGTTCCCGGAGCCTTGACGATCATTTCTTTCAGCAGTGGATGATTCAGGTTGCTGAGCTCCAAAAGCTTCACATCGGTGGTGTAGTTGAAAACGGATTCCAACAAAGGAACAAACATCATCGCCACCAGGGCCGAGAAGATACCACCAATAAAGCCCGCTGGGATGGACAAAAGAATCTCTTTCACCCCACCCTCTTGATCGAACTTGGTCATGGTCAGGATGAAGGCGATCATGGCAGCGTTGACCAGCCCCGTGCGCACACCGGCAAAGTAAACGTCATTTCGGGTCTTGCAGTTATACACTCCCCGAGCCGCGGCAATGCCCCCCACCAGACTGACGAACATGAAGCTGAAGTTATAGTCGACCATGATCCCCAGGCAGACTGAAAGGAAGGCTGTGAAGAGCCACACGATCTCGCCATAAGTGATCAACAGCCCCACCAGCATCGGACCGGCAGCCACTGGAGCCGCGAACAAGAAGATCGACGGCGGCAGAAAGTGCCCCAGCTTCGAGGCAAATGCAGCATCCGTGATGAACAAATAGATCTTGGTGAAGAAGATGATGCCAAAGGCAATCAACATCATCACAGACACGTCTTTGAATTCGATTTTAACTTTATTGATGGTGAAGCGCTTCAGGTAAGAGAAGAATACCAAGATCGCCACTGAAAGCATCAGCGCCATCGCCAGGGACATGATGTCCTTGCGCTTATCCGCGCGGATGTTTTCGATCTGCTTGATCACCGCCATCTGGAATGGCTGCACGACAGAGCCTTGAGCAATGATATTTTGATTCTTTTTGATAGTGATCGTCACCGGAATCACCGCATCGCGGGCGGCCTGACGACGACTGGCCGTTTCCTGCTTATTCAGGGTCATGTTTGGCACGACCAGGGATCTTGCGAAATACAGAATATTGGCCTGATCACTTTCTGAGAAACGATTCAGATCCTTTTTCAGATCCAATTCAAAGTTTTCCGGCGACTGAAGATCCAGGATTTCCTCGCGCGGAATAGAGAACTCTTTACCCAGGTTGTTTTTATGAACAACCCGACCGAGGACCGCGGACTGGCTGGCTGGGATAAATCGATCCGGCGCTTCTGCCACCTTACGGTCATACCAGTTTTCCAGGTTTCGGATCACGATGGCTTCGATGCGCGGACTGAACTTCAGATCAATCAGCCACTCAAACATGAAGTCAGAAACCCCCACACCCAGTTCTTTTTCGAACTGCTTTTTGTGCTGGAAGAAGTCCTTCACTGCCGCCCGATACTGCGCTGGTGCTGTCGGCCACTTGTTTTCGCGATAATAGGCCCGCATCGTGCGGAAAGAGTGAATCAGATTAACAGAAACCCGCTCAAACACGCTGGTGTCGTAGTCATACACGATGG
The DNA here is from genome assembly GCF_055397015.1 of Bdellovibrio sp. HAGR004. Taxonomy (NCBI): domain Bacteria; kingdom Pseudomonadati; phylum Bdellovibrionota; class Bdellovibrionia; order Bdellovibrionales; family Pseudobdellovibrionaceae; genus Bdellovibrio; species Bdellovibrio sp. HAGR004. The sequence goes on from NZ_AP029176.1 coordinate 2,509,332, forward strand.
GAACGGAGTACTCGGCCTTAAGGCGTTTTTCCTCGGTGGTGACCTCATCGGTCATTTCAAAGCCCATCGGCGAGACCACGTCAAATTTAGCCACATCACCGACAGTAAAATTGTAAGGAATATCGAACTGATAGAAGATGGTGTAAGACAACAGAACACAGTACAAAAAGATCAAAGCAGCCCGACGAATGAAGAATCTTTCTTCCATCAGCTGCACGATGCGGCCGAAGAAAGTTTTCTCCAATCCGATGGAATCAACCCAGTCTAAAAACTTAAGACTGTGATCCTCGTAGTTCACACGCGTGGCTGGGCTTTCGCCCTTTTTCTGATTCTTACCTCGTTGCATATCTGGTTTTTCTACGTTACTCCAAAATGCGAAAATTGTCGAAATCACTATGCATTTGTGCTAGCAATAAAGAGATTCCATCAGAAAGTCGAGGGGTCCCCATGCCACAAGCACCATCCAACTTACGTCATATTGAGTCCTTAGTCGAGATCGTTGCTCATCTGCGCGGACCGGAAGGATGCCCTTGGGATAAGGAACAAACCCACGAAACATTGACTCAATACGCAATCGAGGAAACCCACGAACTCGTCGAAGCCCTCGAGGACCCTCGCCCCGGCCCAGACAAGGACCAAAAAATCAAAGAAGAACTCGGAGATGTCCTCTTCCAAGTGGTTCTCCACACTCAACTTGCCGCCGAACGTGGAGCTTTTACTCTGGAAGATGTGATCGCGGAGATTTCGCAGAAGCTTGTCCGCCGACACCCGCACGTTTTTTCTGACACCAAGGTCGCCGGCACCCAGGACGTCATCCGCAACTGGGAAGAGATCAAGAAACAAGAGAAGGCCTCGTCTGCTGCACCTGCGCCCTACTCCCTGAACGTACCACCCTTGCCCGCCCTGCAAAGAGCCTACAAAATCGGCAAACGCACCGAGAAACTGGAGTTTGACTGGAGCTCGGTGGAAGAGGTCATGACCAAGGTGGACGAAGAATACAACGAACTGCACGAAGCCCTAGATGAGGGTTCGGATGCCGAGATCGAACATGAATTGGGCGATGCTCTGTTTTCCCTGGCACAACTAGGACGTCATCTGGAGTTGGATCCAGAACAAGTCCTGCGCAAAGCCAACCTGCGCTTCGAGGAACGCTTCACAAAAATGGTCGAACTCGCCCACTCCGACAACAAAGACTTCAGCACCCTCGCCCTCGAGGAAAAAGAAGCCTACTGGCAAAAAGCCAAATCTCTATTGAAAAAGAAGTAATCCTTCCGGACTTCGGAAACGGAAGCGAACTGCGTCCCTCATCCTTTCCCCGGGGACCCTCGCCCTCTATTTGCTGATGACTTGCTCCAAAACAAAAAAGGAGCATCCATGGCAAAAAGAAAGTCCTACCGACACAACTATCATGACTTCGATGGCACTTCGTACGGCGGGGAACTGTCCCGCGGAAAAAGAAAATCACAAAGACCACTCTGCACGAATTCTCCCATTCACCTGGTTTTAAAGAGCAACAAAGCATTCGGGCGAAGGTCCCTGCTACATCCAAAGAATCGAAGAATGCTGCTGAAGTACACGCGCCGATTTGTTTTCAGGTTTCATGTACGACTTTATAGCTTTGCCAACGTCGGCAATCATATTCATATCGTCATCCGGGTGCCGGATCGCCAAGCCTACGTCAGCTTCATCAGCGCATTGACCGGGACTATTTCAAAGATGATCTTTAAAGCAGCGGGCATGTGGGATCTGCTGCCTTTTACTCGTGTCGCCACTTGGGGGCGAGGGTTCCAGATAGTGAAGAAGTATGTTGAGAGGAATGCTGAGCAAGGGTTGATGGTCGTCGAATCGATTATGAAGCGCGATGTGCGATGGCGCTGTGCCGGATTTGAGGGCGTGCTGTGGACATGGTCGTAGCCTCTGGGGCGAGGGTCCCCCAAAAGAGGTGGGGTTAGAGATGGATAGAAGTTTGGCAGTTTGTGGGATCTTCTAATTTCGACGCGTAGTTAGGACCTACAGCGGGCCCCAAAGCCTCACAAAGTGTTGAGAGGTTCGACACAAGAATTTTTTTTTGAAAGTGATTGATTATATAACTTCCTTTGTTTTCAAACACTTAGCATGTCTCACACTGAGACCACTTAAAAATAAAAAAACAAAATCACACAGTTATCGCAAATTTCAGTTTTGTGTCCTTTTAAACGAAACTGAATCCATCAAGTAGCGTGGTGGGGCTCAGGAGGGCATAACCGTATGAGAAAAACAGTGGCAAGCAAAGCAGCAATGATGGCTTCAGCTGTGGCACTAATTGCAGGATGCAGTAAAGGCACAGGTTCCTACTCCCTGCTGGATGATGGCGCTGACTACAAACAGCAGGCCGTCTTCATCCCCAAGCAGATCGACATCCTTTGGGTTATCGACAACTCCGGCTCCATGGCAACTTCCCAAGACAACCTGACTCAAAACTTCGCCTCTTTCATCAGTCGCTTCCAGACCTACAACTATGACTTCCACATGGCCGTCACAACAACCGAGGCCTGGAGAAAACAATTCGATTCCACTTCAACTCTTGCACGCATCAAGGACGGTGCGGGCACCAATCACTCTGGCGTGTTCGTAATGGACAAGAACACTCCAAACCTGTCTGATGTCTTCGCCATCAATGCCAAGCAGGGCATCAATGGCAACGGAGACGAACGCGCCCTTTCCAGCATCAAGGAAACGCTGCTGGATGCGCACAACAACACCCTGGGCTTCCGCCGTCCCGAGGCCTTCCTGGCCGTGATCGTGGTAACAGATGAAGAAGATTTCTCTTCCTCTTCTGCCCAGTTTAGCGAAAGCTATTCCAATCCAAATCTTCACACGGTGCAAAGCTATGTGGACTTCATGGACCAGTATGTGGGTAGCCGCAACTACTCCGTGAACACAATCGCCATTCTCGATGATGCCTGCAAAACATCCCTGAACAACACCTTCACAGAGCGCAAGATCGCCAACCGTCTTATCGAGATGGCCAACCTGACCGGTGGCGTAAAGGCCTCCCTGTGTTCTAACTTCGGCCAATCTCTGGAACTCATCTCTGACTCCATCATCCAGCTTTCCAGCGTCTTTAAACTGAATCGTGAGCCGCAAGAAGACACGATCACAATCACAGTCAATGGAGTTTCTGTGCCTAATGATCCAGTCAACGGATGGACTTACGACGCATCCAATCTGACCATCACCTTCCATGGAAGTTCAGTGCCGGCAGCGGATGCTAACATCACAATCGACTTCTATCCTAAGTCGATCAAACTGTAAAAGGATGTTGTAATGGGTGGGGTACAATCAGCAACTAATCAGCAGCAGTGGTATATACTGCGTGGGGAAATGAAATACGGTCCCTACGAGTACAGATCACTGATCACGATGATCCAGAATGGCGAGCTCTATGACTACAACTATGTCTGGGCATCGCATCTGGAAAACTGGACCCTGCTGGGCGATCTTCAGGAGTTTTCCAAAGACCGCCTGTGCAGACTGATCGAAACCAAAGACCATTTGGCGGGTTCCTTCAAAGACCGCAAATGCCCGCGCGTGGATCTGATCATCCCGGTCTACGCCCACAATGATCACAACTTCTTTGACGGCCACACTTTAAGTGTGAGTGAAAACGGGGCCCTGGTTCTGCTGAACGATCCCCTGCTTCTGCCCGGCCAAAAGATCTTACTCAACTTTAGAACATCTGAGGAAAACCCTCAGACCTTCAACGCGCTTTGTGAAGTTATTCGCAAGAACTACTCAAAGCAAAGACTCAACGTAAAATCCGGTTTGCATTACGCTGTTCGTTTCCTCTCAGTGCAAGAAATCGGTATGGCTCAACTAACTAAATGGACACGCGGTGGCGTTTCCAAGGAGGAAACAAATGGCATTCTTAAACTTCATGAATGATTCCGGCTTCGTCGGTTGGTGCATCCTGCTCGTGGGGATCGGTTCATTGGTCCTTGTCGCCGAGCGAGCTAAAGCTCTTTACAAAGACTACGGCATGAACGTCGATGAGTTCATGGGCAAAGTGCAAAACCTGGTTTTGGCTAAAAAACTGGATGAGGCACTTCTGCTGTGCGCTCAACTTGAAAAGAAGCCACTTGCATCCGCTTTCAAAACCATTTTGGAAAAAGCCGATCGCGATGACGACACCATCTTCCAGGCACATGATATCGCCTTGAGTGAAAATGTGCCTTTGTACACCAAACGCCTGCACTACCTTTCCATGTTGGCCAACGTGGCAACATTGATGGGTCTTCTGGGAACGATCCACGGTCTGATCTTGTCGTTCCAAGCGGTGGCAACAGCCGATCCCGCACAGAAGCAGGCTTTGCTGGCCCACGGTATCTCCGTATCCATGTATACAACAGCATTGGGTCTGGCCGTGGCGATCCCCGCGATGGTGTTCTTCTCGTTCCTAACCGCTCGTCAGAATCAGTTGATTGAAGAAATCTCCGAAAAGACATCCAAACTGACAGAACTTCTGACCAGCGCTCATATCCCGAACCTGACTCGACAGAATGTGTTCCCTGATCACATTACGGCTCCGACAGTGACTCCTCCGTCTCCAGGTCAAAAGGTCTCTTAACAGAGACCTTTCCCGAAGTGGTGGACCTTATTTAACTAAGGATGGGATAAAACATGAGACGCGCACGCAAGATTAAAGTAGATCATAACAGCGAGTTCGAACTGGATTTGGCTCCGCTGCTGGCCGTGATGGTTAAGTTGGTACCGGTCCTTCTGGTTTCTTCTGCCTTTGTGCAGATGATGGTGATTGAAACTGAACTTCCTCAGGTTGTCAGCGAAGCCATTCAGCGCCAGGAAGACCAGAAAACACCCACGAACGTGGCGCTGGAAGTCGATCCACAAGCCATCCGCATTGTCGTAACGGAAAAAGGCCAGGAGAAAGTAGAAACCATCGCAATGAAAGATGGCGCCTACGATCTTCAAGGGCTGCACAACAAACTGGTCGACATCAAGAAAGCACATCCTGAAGTCTTCAAAATTGAACTCAGTCCCGATGGCAAGGTGCCTTACGACGTCATTGTAAAAATCATGGATGAGGCCCGTCAGGCCCGCGATGCCAAGACCAAGTTCCCGGTCTTTGACACCAAACAAGGCAAGAACGTGGAAACAAACTATATGTTCCCAGAGATTGTCTTTGCGAACACCATGGAGGGCTAACACATGTCACGCCGTCGTAGATACGAACCCACAACAAAAAAGAACTCCACATTTGGCCTGAATATCACATCCATGACCGACATGTTCACCATCATGCTGGTGTTCCTGCTGCAAAGCTACTCAACATCCGAGGTGCAGCTAAATCCGGATAAAGAGATTCGCCTGCCTTCATCTGCATCAATGACCAACGCCACAGAAGCCATCAAGCTTTCCCTGAGTGGCTCTGCTTTGAAAATGGATGAAACCAAAATAGCCGATGTCAAAAATGCGGATTTCCTGCCACAGGATCTTGAGGACAAGGACACCAACTTCATCAAGCCCCTGTTCCAGGAACTGGATAGAATTGCCAAGTCTGAGGATCAAAAGGACAAGGCCCACGTAAAAGAAGGACGAATCCTTCTGCAGGCGGACAAGGATCTTCCTTACGCCACTCTGAGAAAAGTCATGTATACGGCATCCATGGCAGGCTTTCCTCAGTTGAAACTTGTTACCATGGTCGGAGAATAAGTTTATGATTCGCACAGTAGTTCTGCTTCTTGCATTTCATCTGTTTTCATTGTACTGCTTCGCGGCTGACAAAAATGCCAAAGGGCTTTTGCCTGAAGTTCGCATGGACAACGGCAGCGAAAGCGAAAATGAAAAAAAAGCCTTCAGCAGCGAGATCATGATCACTCGCTCTGAAAACAGAGCTATTGAGTCCCTACAAACAATCATCAAAAAGAACAAGGGCGCTGCCAACGAAGCCGATCTGTGGTACCGACTGGCAGAGCTTTACATGCGTCGCTCCAAATCGGGCCGATTCTTTGATCTTCATCAGAACACACCTCTGATGAAGCTTTCGCCGTTTCCAGTCCCCAACGAACGTGGGGCTGAGGCGATCAAACGCGCCATCAAGATCTATACAAAAATTGAAATGGAATTCCCGAAATTCAAACAGATGGACGCGGTCTTTTTCAACAATGCTTTTGCCAATCAGCAGATTGGTCAGTTTAAAGTTTCAGAAATTTTATATCACAAACTTTTGACTCAATTCCCCAAGTCCCCCCTGATTCCCGACGGTACTTTGGCCGTCGGTGAGTTGCTATATGACCAGGGCAAGTTCGAACAGGCTCTGGAACATTTCCTGCGCGTGGAAAAATTCCCAAACAGCCGTGTTTATTCCTACGGCATGTATAAAGCCGCTTGGGCTTATTACAATATGCGCGACAGTGAAAACGGCATCAAAAAACTGGTTCAGGTCGTAAAAACCAACCCTCCGCTGCAAGAGGGCGAGGTTCCTACCAACCGCCACAACTTGCGCCGCGAGGCCATGCGCGATCTGACCATCTTTATTGGCGACACCTACCCTGCCAACAAACTTTATTCTTTCTTTGAAGACATCGCCACGGAAGATGAGCTGGGTCAGTCCATGATTGATTTGGCAAAACTCTATGAGTCCCACAGCCGTCAAAAAGAGATGAACATCTTCCTGGAAGAATATATCGACAAACGCTCTTCCGGACCGGATGTGGTGCGCTCTCACCTGTTCCTGGTGGATGCCAATGAAACTCTGAAAAAACGTGATAAGGTGATCGACCATCTTCAATATGCCAGTGACCTTTGTAAAGCCGACTCGGCCTGGAGAGGGCTGCAAAAAGTGGAAGTCGTAGAAGCCTCTTGCGTGGAAGGCTTCCGTCGCACCAGTCTGGATATGGCGAAAAAATGGTGGGAAATCTGGCTGAAGAACAAACAAAATGTCGCGTTCTCTGACCTGACACAGCGCTTGTTCAAATTGATTCTTGAAAATGAAGATCCCGCCAAACCGGATCTCAAAACTCGCTTTGCTTACGCGGAGCTTCTGTTCAAACTGGAAAAATTTGACGAAGCCAGCACCCAATACAAAATGGTGGGCGACAAGTCTTCCGAGGAACCACTGCGCCATGACGCCAACTATGCCGCTCTTTATTCCAAAGAGAAAAGCATCGAAAAGAAAAAAGATGCTCTCAAGGAAGCTGAACGCAAAGAGCTGGCTGCCAACTACCTGGCCAAACATGCCAATGGCAAATTCGCCACTTTGGTCAAATTCAAAATGGGCCATATCGCCTATGAAGAGTCCAACTATCCAGAGGCTGAAAAGTGGCTGACTCCGCTGGCGTCCTTGAAAGGCAGCGAGAATGCTGACATCAAACGTAAGTCTGAAGACTTGATCCTGGACATTCTGAACATCCGCAAAGACTATGCAGGAATTAAGGCCTTCTCCAAGAAAGTCCTGACCTCCAGCTCTGACGAAAGCCGCAAGAAGAACATGAACAAAATCATGGAAGAGGCTCACTTCACAGAGATTCAGGAATTCGCCAAAACCGGCGACAAGAATCAAGCTTCTGACAAGTTGATTGCGTTCGCCAAAGAACACGAAGGCTCAAAACTTTCCCAGGATGCTTTGTGGCAGGCTTTAAGCTTGCAATACACCGAAGGAAAAGTCTTTGAGGCAGCAGAACTGTCCCTTAAGTTTGTGCAGAAGTATCCAGAAGACAAACGCAATCTGGATGCCTTAAAAGAAGCGGCCAAAGCTTATGCCGACGTCGGCCAGATTTCAAAATCAGCTGAAACGCTGGTCAAAGTTGCCGATCTGGACAAGAAGGGCCGCAACGCCCACCTGGAGCTTGCAGCCGATATCTACCTGTTGGAAAAGAAGACCAAGGAGGCACGAGCTGCCTACCACGGAATTCTAGCCGGGGCTGACAACAAGACTCTGGAAAGAATCTATGGCAAGCTGCTGGATTCCTATAAGAACGAACCACGCTCGACTGAACTTGAGAAACTGCAGAATCAGATTCTGGCTAAAGGCATAGAGCCTTTCACAACCCAGATCATGATTGATCGCGCGAAATCACTTTTGGATTCCGGCAAGAGCACCGCCGCCTTTGATCTGGCGATGAAAGCCAACGGACGCAATGTGGCTCCGGAAATTCGCGCGGAGGCCCGCCTGATCCAGGCACGCATTCTGGAAAAAGAGCTGGTCAGCCAAAGTGTCAAGGCTCGCGAAGAAAAATTCGCTCTGGTTCTGGCAATGAAGACCGAAAAGCTCGACAAAGCTCACACGGCTTACTACACCACTTTGAAAATGTCGAAGGATCCGTTCCAGCAACTTGAAGCCATGCGCGGCATTGACCGCTGTTATGCGAACTTCATCGACAGCCTGACAACAATGCCGCTGCCAGCGTCTTTGACTCCACAGGATCAGGAAGCCCTGCGCGCTGAAATCGCAAAACTGACGACTCCGATTCAGGACAAGAAGAATGACAATGAAGCGAAGTTGAAAGTTCTGGCGGCCTCCAAAGGACAAACATCTTCCAATGAACGCAGCTTTGCCGCCATTCGCGTGGATCAGACGGTGCCACCGCAAGTGCAGTACCCTGCGCCTGACAAAATGGCGGTTTTCCTGCCGGAATCGACAGACATGACGATCGGCAAGGTGTCTCGCTTTGAGACCCGCACACCGAAAGCCTGCAACAAAAGCGCAATCATGACTGGGCAACTGGCCAATCTCAACGTCACTGAAGTTGCGGGAAATTGTTATTATTCTAGACAGTACGAAATGGTTGAAAAACTGGGTCTTGAGCTTGCCAAAAACAAAGACTCGCGCGCCCTGGGTCTGTTCTATGCCAGCGTTGGTTCCGAAGCTCGGGGTTTCAATGACAAAGCTTTGTGGATGGTGGAAGCCGCTTTGAAGACGCAACCCGAAGCATCGCCTTACGTCTATCAAAAAGCCCGTCTGCTTTACAAGGAAGACGGTATGAATTCCGCGATGCCATTTTTCGATAAAGTTTTAGACATGCAAATGGCTTCGACGGAAATGAAAACTTTCGCTGCAGTGAAGGCTTTCTCAGAGGGAGATTTTACGAAAGCCCTTGAAAATTTCTCTGCAATGCCGAAAGAACAATTGTATACTTTGAATGTAGGAACCGTGATGAGTGAAGCATACGCTCAGAAGGGTGAAGTCGAGAAAGCGCTGAGTGTGGTGAAAGACCTTCTTAGTCGCAAGAAAGACAATGTCGACTTCCTCTTGCAGCAGGCTCACTTGTTCGAGACTTACAAAGGCAGTCCAACGCTTGCGCTGGATTCCTACGAAAAGGCACTTAAAGCCAGTCAGCAATTGGAAATGCGCGACTGGTTGGGTAAGAAGATACAGTATTTGAAAAATCAAAACAAAGTCGGTCAGCACGTTATCTCGGGAGACTTGTAGTATGGAGGGTACAAGTGAAAACTATCATCACAGCGATGGTCGCTTTCATTCTTCTGGGAACATCGACTGGCTTTGCCAAACAAAGAACAGTCCGTAAAGTCCAGGAAGTCAATTTCGGTGACATGAACCTTAAGGGGACGATTCGCAACCCTGACGGCGCCTATCTAGTACAAAAAAGAGGTATCAAATTCATGCCTCTTTACGATGTGCAAAAAGATATGGATGGCCGTATCCGCGAATCAGCTCTCTATCTAAATAATTAGATTTCATGAGGTGTCACATGCTCACGTTGATTGTACGTCAATCCCTGAAAGATGGGACTGCAAAAACCTGGAAGTTAAGATCCAACAATAAAGCACATACCTTCGGGTCCTCCCGTCTGGCCGATGTTATTTCCATCGCTCCAGACTCCAAGGGCATCCAGGGCATGTTTGAATTCCGTGATGGTGCCTGGTGGTATGTCGATCTCGATATGAACTCCAGCGCTTCCGGCAAGAACTCCCCTGCTTTGCGTCTGGACGAGGAAAAGTCCCTGACTCTTGGCGACTGCGTGCTGAACTTCACGCCGGTGACCAAGGAAGCAGATCTTTATCTGCGCCTGGAACAGGCAGGTCGCGAGCAACGTGAAGCCGGCAAACAGTTCCAGCTCTACATCGTCAAACAAAACGATCAGGTGCTTGAAACCAAAATTCTGCCGATGAATAAGAAGTTCAAACCTCTGTCTGCTTTGACACCGACTACGGTGACTTGCGTCCCTTCCCAGGAATGGCATAAGCAGATGGTGGGTGACCTTGAGGTCAAACAAAGAACAGTCTCTCTGGAAGACGCTGCCCGCATGGCTCGCCTTTCAACAGATCAACTGGTCGATGAAGACTCGAAAAAAGGTGTGTTTGTCGTTCTTGGTGCCGCTCTTCTTCTGGTGACAATTGGCATCTTCTCGCCAAAGAGTCAGGAACTTGAAGTGGTGGCAACACCACCGAAGGCAGCGCAAAAAGTTATTGTAAAAACTGAAATCAAACCCAAGCGTAAGAAAGCTGAATCCGCACCTGCTCAAAAAGTGGTTGTGAAAGAGGCTCCTGCAGCTGCCGGTCAAAAGCAGGCACAAATGCCTACAGGTGGCGGCAGTAAGGTTTCTCAGATGATGAAGTCGATCTCTGGCGGCCGTATTTCACAACTGATCGGAAAGGTTTCCGCGCAGGCTGCAAAAAGCGGCAACGTGGTCATCGCCAATGGTGTTAAAGCCGGCAGCGGTGCATCCGGACGTGCCTTGGCAGCCGTTGGCAGCATGGAACGCTCAGGTCGTGACTGGGGTCGTGAAGGCACCGGATCTGGCGGTGGGGTTTCCACTGTTGGTCGTGGTGGAGGCGGAAGCGCCTCCAGCATGGGTGGCTTGGCGGCTGGCGGCACCGGATCTGGTGGCGTCGGTCTGATCGAAGAGGAAAGTGAAATTATTGGCGGTTTGGATCGCGAGATCATCGCTCAATACATCAAGTCCCAGCTGGGTCAGATCCTTTATTGCTACGAAAGACAACTGAGTGCCAAACCGGACTTGTTCGGTAAGGTCGCAGTTAAATTCACCATCGGACCATCTGGAAAGGTGGAACAACAACTGATTGGTGACACAACACTTAAGAACGCAACCGTTGAGGGATGTATATTGAATAGGGTTGCCGCGTGGAAGTTTCCTGCTCCACAGGGGGGAACGCGCGTGCTTGTGACTTATCCATTCTTATTCAAGAGTACAAACTAAGGCGGGGGTAAATTATCATGTTGAAGAAGACCATTGTAATGTTCATCTTGACGGCATCTCAAGCATTCGCACAACAAGCGGCCGACAGCAAAGCTGATCAACGCGGTAGCGACAAGCTGGACATCAAAAAACTGGAGCAAAAATACTGGGCAGCCAAAGACGATGACTTTAGCGTCGTGCAAAATCGCCGCTACGTCAAAGCCGAGCGCTTCTATTTAACCGGAGCCGCCGGCATTCCGTTTAACGACCCCTACAGCACGGGAACTATCGCCAGCGCAAGTCTGGGGTATTTCTTCAATGAGCGCTGGGGTCTGGAGGCGAGCTACAACTCCGCCAGCATGAAGGACAACGATGCCGTAGGCCAGTTCGTCAACACTTACGGCGTCATGCCCGACCATAACATCTTTAAGTCCTCTTATTTTGTCTCGGGCATCTGGGTCCCCTTCTATGCAAAAATGAGCGTGGTCGACAAGGCCATCATCTACTTCGACATGGGGATATCCGCTGGAGCAGGAACCTTGGACTACGAGATCACACAGAAAGAAGGTAATGTCAGCAAGAACACATTCGCCTATAAACTGGGAGTGTTCCAGCAGATCTTCTTCTCTGAGCACTTCGCGATACGTGCAGATCTGATCAACACCTGGTCCAGCCAGGATAAAATGAAGTTCTATGCGCCCAATTCGACCATCAACTTACCTGGTGGCGGGACAACAACGACAAGTGGCGGAGCTCGCGATCTGGGATCTGAAACAATCAACGATACATCACTGATGATTGGTATCACGTACTGGCACTAATTTTCTCCAGGGTGGGGGGATTTATGAGTAAGTCACTAAGTATTTTAATTGCACTTTCTTTCCTGGGCAGTTCAGCTTTTGCTGATCCTGCCCTGAAAGTCAAAAAAAGCGGCCGTTCTGCGGACCCCAGCCTGAAGGTGAAATCCAGTCTGGTCCCAACCTTTGATGTCTATCAAAAGCGTGTCGTCAAAGGCAAAACGGAAGTCTTCAAAGTTAAAAACATTCCTTTGCTTAACGTCGGGGAAGAACGTGAAGTGGAAGCCGCAGTGCTGAGTCCACTTCGCCTGCCCGCCTCTCGCGAAGTGGCACTGAAAGAAACCCGCCGCCGCGAATCCCCGCCTGTCATCAACTTTGTGCTGAAGCCTTATACTGATGTTGTGGCGCCAGCAAAGAACCTGACCAGCGCGGACGCCTTCAAAAAGATTCCGGATGTCAAAGTTCTAAATCCTGTGATGGATCCCGTCACCCAGGAACCTCTGGTTCAACTGACAAAGCTTGAAGACCTGCAGCCTAATGACTACAAACTTTTGCAAGCGTTGATCTTTCTGGAAATCCAGAAGAACTACGAACTGGCCATGGGTCTGTTCTCTGAATTGATTGAGGACCCGAAGCATCGTATCGAAGCCTTGTACCACTACGCCATGACTGCCAAGGGCCTGGGTTTAAACTCCGAATTCCGCCAGTATATGATCCAGGTGGCTCAGGAAACCAAATCCAAGGAATGGCAGCAAAAAGCCACAGAAGCCCTGGTTCAGCACATCAACGTTCTGGAGACCTCTGATATCGCCTTGATTGATCCTTTGATCATCAAGTACGACATGGACGTCACCAAGAATGACGACTATCAGATCACGCGCGCAAAGTACTATTCAGACAAAGGCCAATTGGGTCTGATGGAAGATGCTTTGATCTTTATCGGGGAAAAATCACCGCGCTATCCTGAGGCTCTGCTGCTCAACGCCCTCTTTAACTATCGTCAGGGTAAAGTCGAAGAGGCCACAATCTATCTGGATAAACTGATGGCAGCAACCGAGAACGACAAAACATCACAACTGCGTTCTGTGGGAGCGTTGACCCTGGCTCGGATGCAATTCCAGAAAAGCCAGTACAAGGAAGCCTTCCAATCCTACCTGAAAGTGGATAAATCCAATCCCCTGTGGTTGCAAGCCATGGTGGAAAGTGCGTGGACCCAGATTCTGGGCGAGGACTACGAAGGTGCCGCCGGGAATATGTTCTCGCTGCACACGGACTTCTTTAAAAACGCCTTCTCTCCTGAATCTTATGTGGTTCGCACCGTGGGTTATTTGAATCTGTGTCAATACGGTGATGGTGTCCAGGTGCTGAACGAGATGAAAAAGAAGTACTCTCCCTGGAAGAAAAAGCTAGAGGACTACAAGGCGTCGCACAAGGATTCTTCTGCATACTATGAGACCGTGAAAAGCTGGATCAAGAATTCAGACCTGAAGGAAGTCGACGGTCTGCCCCGTTCATTTATTGTAGAGCTGGCCCGACATCCGGCTTACATGAGCGTGCAAAAGCAGATCAACGCCTATGAGGATGAGATCGTAAAATTCAACCGCATCGCTTTGACATTGATCAAGATGGAGCGCGAGTTGATTGCCAAGCAAAACGAAGCCAACAAAGAACTTGCAGACGCCAAAAAAGGTGTGAAAGGCCAAAGCCCTTCACAAAGTGAAGTTGCCAAGGTCCAAAAGGCCGAACAGAAACTACTTAGCTACCGCATCCAGTATCACATCGCAAAGAAAGCCCGCACCTCGATCAAAAATCTTCGTGCAACCGGTTTAGCCCGCATCGAAAAGGAAAAAACTGTTCTGCGGGCCCAGGCGTCCCAGGCTCTTCACAACCGTTTTGGCGAAATGCTGGCGGGTCTGGACAAGGTACTGGATCAAAACGATGTCCTTCAGTATGAGCTTTACTCCGGCGCGGGTGAGCACATCCGCTATCAGATGGCCGGCGGTGAAATCAACGAAAAGGAACGCCCTGAATTAAAGGTTCAAAAGGAAAAGAGTTTGAACTGGAAATTTAAAGGCGAAATCTGGGAGGATGAGGTGGGTCACTACCGCTCCTCTCTGAAAAATGTGTGCGCTCAAGATGGCAATGTAGCCGGTTTGTCTGAACAATAAGAAAGGGACTTTCAAGATGAAATTCACTCAAGCACTGACAACTTTTAGCCTATTGATGAGCCTGGCAACAACTGCGGCGGCACAAAACTCCGCCAAAGAAGGCCTGGAAAAAATCAAAGGAAATTTGAACAACTCCAAAGCCAATTTGCAGGAGTATGAGAAGAATCTGAAAACGGTGGATTCCAACCTGGCCGAAGTGGGTAAAGCCAAGGCCCAGGTCGAAAGCCAGCAAAAGCAAGTTTTGCAACAAGCCGAAGAAAACAACCAGGCCATCAGCCGCGTCAATGGCCAGGAGAAAGAAATCCAGGCCCTGATCGCGGATGAGCAAAACAAAATGAATCAGGAAAACCAGAAGATTCAAGAGCTGGAAGCTATGATTGCCAAAATCAAAGAGAACCAGAAAAAACGCGAACTCAACATCAGCGACTATCAACTGCAACTGAATCAGCTCGTTGAGGAAAAGAAAATCTGGAGCTCTCGTCAAAGTACTCTGAAAGAACAAAACGAACAGGTAAACCAAAAACTGCGCAGCTTGGCCAGCGAAGAAAACGAATGGAAAGCCAAACAGCGTGGCTATCAGGGCGAAGTGAAGCGCTGGGGCAAAGAAGTTGAAAGACAGCAAAAGATCAGCGACAGTTACAACTCTTTGGCAGAAGTAAAATAAATTCGTGAGTTCATTTTGATTCCACCCAGGGACTCCTTCTTAACTGAAGGGTCCCATTTCTTTTTACCCGACTTCGATCCCCAATCATTACACACCTGCGTATAATCTAGACTCCACCCCACTAGTATATGCACAGAAATGCTGCTGGTATTTATTAAGCAACCTAACCAATTTAAAAATCATAGGGGCCACATGAATCACACGGGGATCAGTTCCTGGTTCACAGGGATCAAAGGTAAACTGTTAATAGCAGCGGTGCTTCCGATTGTTGGATTTGGAATCGTCTTTTACATCTCACACACAGGGATGAAGGAATTCGAATCCTATCTGAAGAACTCGCACTCCAACATCATTCCAAATCTACAGTCCTTGGCAGAACAACGCCAAGCCCGCAATTCCTACGGCTATCAGCTTTTTGCCGCCATGAGCATGAAGACAGCGGAAAAAAGAGAAGAGCGCCTGAAGATTGCCCGCGAAGCAGTTGAGCAATACAAGAAGGCTTTTGAGGATTATGCCTCTACCCCATTCACTCCAGAAATGGAGAAAGTCTTTGAACCGGCCAAGGCGGTGCGCGATGAGTACCTGAAGCTGCTTAACGCAAATATCGAACTGGTCAGTCAAGGCACGCCCGAGGCCTTTGAAAAAGCGCAGGCCCAAATGGATGGGCGTCTGTGGGAACTCGGCACGATCATGCACAAGATGAGTGCAACCTCCGTGGCCTACTACAACGAAGCCGCAGCTACTGATGCAAAAGATGCCCTTGCGGCCTCTTCACGAATAAACACTATGACAATGCTGGTGACCCTGGCCTCCACGTTTGCGATTTTCGGTATTTTGCTCTGGATCGCCGCAAGAATTTCTTCATCCGTCAGCTCCATTGCTTCGCGCCTTTCACAGGCCGGAGGACAAGTGGCGGCCGCTGTTGAACAGCTCAACGAGGCTGGCAATGCCCTGTCACACTCCTCTACAGAGGCTGCCGCTTCCTTAGAGGAAACCGTGGCAGCCCTTGAGGAAATGACTTCGATGGTTCAGATGAACTCTGACAATGCCAAACAGGCCGCGGCTCTGTCTGCGTCTTCCCGCGATTCAGCCGAACAAGGGGAAAAAGAAATTCAATCTTTGATTTTGTCCATGACGGAAATTTCCCAGTCATCCAAAAAGATCGAAGAAATCATCTCTGTGATTGACGACATTGCCTTCCAGACCAATCTTCTGGCCTTGAATGCGGCAGTGGAAGCGGCTCGCGCTGGCGAACAGGGTAAAGGTTTTGCCGTGGTGGCTGAGGCCGTTCGCTCATTGGCGCAACGAAGTGCCGCGTCGGCCAAAGACATCTCCTCTTTGATCAAGGACTCGGTTTCTCAGATAGATGCTGGCAGTGAGATCGCTGATAAGAGCGGCACCGTTTTGACGAATATTGTGAATTCCATCAAGAAAGTGTCTGACCTGAACAACGAAATCGCCGCCGCCAGCTCGGAACAAACCACCGGTATTCAGCAGATCAGTAAAGCCATGAACCAGCTGGATCAAGCGGCTCAAAGCAACGCGGCTTCCGCTGAAGAAATCGCCGCCACCAGTGGCGAGATCAACAGCCTGGCAACAACCAATCAATACCTGACGGTGGAACTCAACGCCGTCATCCTGGGCACCGGCTCGACAATACCTGAAACTCTTCCAGAGACTCCCCCCAAAGCGGTCCGAACAGCCTCATCCCTCACTAGACCCGCTGCTAAAAAAAGCAATGTGGTCCCGATGAAGACCTCCCCGCCCCGCAATGATTCCCAGGACATGATTCCGTTTGATGAAGACGATCGTGCAAAGGTTGGAACAACAGACGGTTTTTAGTCTTACAAACACATCAAGATTTATTAACAACCCCTCGACTTTAAGAGGGGTTTTTTTGTTTTTTCCTCATTTCTCGTATTAGAAATTCTGGACTACGAAGCACTATTGCAGATTCCGAATAAATATCTGTTAAAAAACCATAAAGAATTATACGGAGGCTCATACGCATGTCAGATTTTAAATTATCAGGCTGGTTCAAAGGAATTAAAGGAAAACTCCTGATGGCTGCTTTCATGCCCATGATCGGCTTTGCAATTCTGGGCTCTATCGCCATCAACGGAATCACAAGTGTCGTCAATCTTTTGGATGTCGCCAACGAACAAGTTATCCCCACCTTTGATATGGTTGGAGAGATGCGCCAAGCCAGCAATAAGTTTCAATACGGCGCATGGGCCGCGATGGAACACATCGACGAACCTGAAAAGCTGACGTCCTATCTGAAGGCTGCCACCGAAGGTCTTGAGGAATTCCGTAAGGCCCAGGAAACCTACGACCCGATCCCAAGAACACCGGAAGAGGACAAGGCCTACCAAGTGGCCAAACCGCTATTCCCGGAATATTACGCCTCGATGGAAAAGATCATCGCCTTGATCCGCTACGCAGACCCTGCCAAAGTCAAAGAAGCCGAAGTCCTGCTGGATGGCCGTTACTCTGAGATCGGAAAGACCGTCCGCACCTGGAATAGTGCCGTCACCGACATCTATGCAAAGATCGCCAAAGATGGCGTCGCCGAAGCAAATTCAACGGAAGCCTATGTCAAAAATCTGATCTATCTGGTTTCTGCAGCCACGGGTGTCATCGTGTTTGCTGTGCTTCTGTGGATTGCCGCGCGCATTTCAAGCGCCGTGGGTTCCGTCGCTGAACGCCTGACGACTGCCGGTGGCCAAGTGGCTTCTGCCGTTGAGCAACTAAATGAAGCCGGAAACTCTTTGTCCCAGTCCTCGACGGAAGCTGCCGCTTCTTTGGAAGAAACTGTAGCCGCGCTGGAAGAAATGACTTCCATGGTGCAAATGAATTCCGACAACGCAAAACAGGCCGCGGCTTTGTCCGCCAGCTCTCGGGACTCGGCCGAACAAGGTGAAAAAGAGATTCAAAATCTGATCGCCTCCATGACGTCGATCTCCCAGTCCTCCAAAAAAATCGAAGAGATCATTCATGTGATCGATGATATCGCCTTCCAGACCAACTTGCTGGCACTGAACGCGGCCGTTGAAGCTGCTCGTGCCGGAGAACAGGGTAAAGGTTTTGCCGTGGTTGCAGAAGCTGTCAGAACTTTGGCACAAAGAAGTGCGGCGTCCGCCAAGGACATCTCTTCTTTGATCAAAGACTCGGTATCACAAATTGAAGAAGGCAGCGCGACCGCCGACAAATCCGGTGCCGTTTTAACCAACATTGTGAACTCGATCAAGAAAGTGGCGGATCTGAACAACGAAATCGCCGCCGCGAGTTCTGAGCAGACCACCGGAATCCAGCAAATCGGCAAAGCCATGAACCAGTTGGATCAGGCCGCACAAAGCAATGCCGCTTCCGCTGAAGAGATCGCTGCCACCAGTGGCGAGATCAATAACCTGGCAACAACGTCCCTAAATCTGACCGTGGAGCTCAATGAAGTGATCATGGGCACTAGCGATGTGGCCAAAGCCACGTCCGCTCCGAAAGAAAAATCGACATCAGAGAAGAAGCAAAAGGCTCCGGCCCCTGCTGCCAAGAAAAGCAATGTGATTCCAATGAAAGCCGCAGCCCCTGCGAAGAAAAAGGAATCCCAGGAAGTTATCCCGTTTGATGACGATGAAAGAGCTAAGGTGGGGACGACCGACGGATTCTAGAAATCTGTTCGCATCCCAAAACGTAAGCCAGACCGAAATAGGCGACAACCGCCAACAGGATTGTGATAAAGAGGGCCAGCATCTGCAGCCCTCTTCCTGTTTGGACCCTCAGCAACTCGTAAGCCTGCAAAGAAATCACCATCCCCGCCCCTGCCAGCACAAACTTCATTGCCGGACGAAGCAGCACGGAAAGCCGGATTCCCGGAGAGTATTTTTTCAGAAGGACCATCAGCAATACGGCATTTATAAACGCGGCCACCACACCCGAAATCATCAGCCCCTCAAGTCCCCACAGTCGCATCAGCAGCGGCGCCAAAGACACGTGCGCCGCCAAAGAAACCAAGGCCAGCACCATGGGAACTTTCGTGTTTTTTACCGCATAATAAAGCGGCATCAAGACGCGGCTGCAGGACACCAGCAACAAACTGACGGCATAAACACGCAAGATCAAGGCGGTCATTTTCACGTCCTGCACCGTGAATTTGCCACGCAGAAAAAGAGCCTCAATGATCGGCTCGGCCAAAATATAAAGTCCCAGCGCCGCTGGCCACGCCAGGAACAGATTCATCAGGAAACTCTCTTCCGCGGTTTGCTGAAATTTTTCTTTCAGTCCCCGGTTGGCAAAATCACTCAAGGTCGGCAACAGCGCGGCCCCGATACTGACTGAAATCAACGAAAGGGGAAGTTCCAGCAAACGGTCGGCCCAGTAAATATAGGAAATCGAACCCTGCGGCAGCGAGCTTGCAAAGTACAGGTTCACCAAAGTTGAAAACTGCAAAAGCCCCATGCCGATCAGACCCGGCAGCATTCCCCGCACCACGGCTTTTACTTCCGGCGTCCAGAGCGTCGTCTGCAATCGCGGCAGATAGTTTCGCTGTTTTAAAGCCACCGCCAAGAGCAGCGCCTGCAACAGCCCCCCGATCAGTACACCCCACGCCAAGCCGTCCCCGTGGACGGCAAACCACTGCGGCGGCATAAAGGTGAACACCAGCATAGAGACGTTTAATAGCGCTGGAGCCAGGGCCGGCAGTCCGAAACTGCCAAGGGCGTTCAAAATCCCCATATAGAAAGCATAGGTGCAGACAAAGAAGACGAACCCAAACATGATCCGCCCCATACGCAGGGTGAGCTCCCACTTTTCGGCGGACAGGACATAGTCATCTGCCAAAAGCAGCCGGAACAGCGGCTCGATATAGACAATCCCCAGCAGGGTCACAACCCCCAGAACAATCAAAAGCAGGGAATAGATCGAATTGACCAGATTGCGCCCCCGAACACCGGTGGAGTCTTCCGCTTGAGCCTGCATAAAAACGGGAATAAAACTCACAGACAGGGAGCCTTCCCCCAAAAGACGGCGGAACAGATTGGGCACACGGAAGGCCGCGGTCCACGCATCGGTGACGGCCCGATCAAAGAGAGCCCCCAGCGCGATATCCCGAAAAAGCCCCAAGATGCGGCTCGTTAAGGTACCGGATGCCATAGAAAAAGCCCTTTTGAGGACCTTTTTTCGATCTTCTTTTAATCCACTTGCTTCGTGAGACACCCTATGTTAATCCCTTTGGTTCGTCTATAAAAGTTACTGTGGAGGTTATCCCTTGGCAAATCATAAGTCTGCAGCAAAAAGAGCTCGTCAGTCTATCCGTAAAACTGCTGTTAACAACGCTCGTAAAAGCACTGTAAAAACAGCTGAGAAAAAACTTGTTAAAGCTATCGAAGCTAAAGATCTGAAAGCTCTTCCTGAGTTGTTGAAGAACTTCTCTTCTCAAGTAATGAAAGCTGCTAAAACTGGCGTTATCAAGAAAGAAACTGCATCCCGCAAGATCAGCCGTCTTTCTACTCGCGCTTCTGCAACTAAGTAGTTTCAATTACGCATAAAAACGACCGAAATCGAGGCGCAAGGAAGACGCATATTGACCGTATGCCGACGACGAGCAACGAAGAGTTCGGTCTTTTTTTTGGTAATCTTAGTTAAAAGATTCGTTTTGAGTTCGCGCGGATACAAAGGCGCGAATTTGTCTTTTTGTGGAAAACGCAATTTGATTAAAGCTCAATCCGTGGGTGACTCTTGGGTCACCCTCTTTTTTTTGCGTTGATCGAACGGTCCCGCGAAGAAAAACAAAGTCCCCACCCGGCACCTGGAAGCTGACAACCAGTTCATGACCTTCGGTCAGCACATAATCGGACAAGATGGACATGCCCCCTTCACCGATTTCCCCGGAATCACAGACAAAGTACGTCCCATCGCACAGAATACCCACCTTGCGTTTCATCGCACGGCGCGGATACTGGCGGCGGAAATAACCTTTATCTTCAAATGGAGAATTCGTGACAGCCTTGTTCATCAAGGCACTTATCGGTCTTTTGGGGAGACTTCTTAAATCGCTGCGTATTGATTGCCACAGGTCTTCAGCACCAGGTTTTCCAGCCAAATGTGACTGGACAATGGTGAGGACTTCAACGCCTTGTCCGTATCAGCCAAAACCACCAGGGTTTGCTCTAGTTTCTTGGCAGTCCAAAGTCGGGCCTGATCCAGATAGCTTTCCAGGAAATAAGGGGGCACCTGGGCATAGTGAGCCAGCTTCGCCCCGTGCAGGCCTTCTTCCATGCCTCTTTTCAGAGTCAGCAAAATACGCACGTGACGGGCCACCAAAGACACGATCCCGATCTCGTTCTGCCCCTGATCCAGCAAATGAACCAAAAGCTCCAACGCCTTCACACGGTCGTTTTCACCAATGGCTTTGGTGAAATCAAAAACATTTTCTTCCTTGGACCGGGACACGGCCTGGGCCACGTCTGCCATCTCAATACGGCGTTCACCGACGTATTCGCCGAGCTTCTTCAGCTCCCCTTCAATCTCTGTCAGGTGATGGCCTACCAACTTATGCAAAAGCAAAATGGCATCGTTACTGATGGTCAGACCCAAAGATTGAGCGATGTAGTTGATCCAGGATGGAATCTGATTTTCGTAAGGTTTTTTGAACTCTACACAGTCGGCTTTATCCAAAAGCAGGCGGATCTGTTTTTTACGCTTATCCACGCGCGAAGCCAGAATCACAAAGACGGTGCTATCCACCGGGGATTCAAAGAGTGGCTCCAGCTCGGCCCACTCTTTGTCGGTCAGTTCTTGCGCTTCTTTTAAGATCACCAGACGGCGCGCTGCCATCATCGGCAGAGTTTCAACAGCATCCCGCACCGCCACCACGTCGGCATCACTGGCATAGAAAAGGCTGTAATTGAAATCCACAGCGCCTTCGGTAAGAACGGCGTACTTGAAGCGTTCAACGGATTGATTCAACAGATAAGGTTCTTCACCGAAAAGAAAATACAAGGGCGCAGTCTGACCTTTTTCAAGATCACGATAGAATTTCTGCGCATCGATGAGTGCCACTGTTGTCCCTTTTTAAGCTATACCGATTTAAAAATTCTCGGTGATACGATCATGAGCTTCAGCCATGATGTCGAATGCCATGAGGTCAATGTTTTGCCTCCGCGCAGAAAGATTGTAAAGAGGATTCACAGAGTTAACACCGGCCAGCGTTACTTGCGGAGCTGCGTATGTTCTTTCTCCGCTAAAGGACCCACTCCACAATTCTGTGCCATCTGCCTGACGCACAACTTTAACAGTCACCGTCAACAAAATGCGGTATTCTGAGGCAATAACAGTTCCATTAGGAAGATAAGGCGCCGAAGAGTCCCCGGCCACACGTTTTGCCCCCGGCAGATACTGAACAGTGTCGATTTGGCCAATCACCGCCACTTCGGAAAGAGAATTGTCCACAATTCGGGCAATGCGGGAACGTTGAAACTCTTGAATCAGGGAGTTGGTGAAGGCCACTTCGATCCCCGTCTCTTGTGTTTTGTTCTTAAAGATCGGCACCGAAATCTGCTTATAACCCCCCGGAATACTGCGTGTGCCAGAGCCCAAACGATAGGCACATCCCGAGAGAAACAGCGACAAGATCAGAGTGATGCGAAAAGCTTTAAATATTGCGTCCACGGGCCCAGTTGAGTATAAAATTAGCAAGGAATCAAGGAAGAAAAATGACAACTTTTCAAGACGATTACAGTTTGTTAGCTCCGGGGCCTGTGAATATTCATCCTGAGGTGCGCAAAGCTCTGGCACTTCCCATGATCCACCACCGCACGCCGGAATTTGATAAGATCCTGAAAAAAGTTTTAGCGGACATCAAGGTTGTTTTTCAGACGGAACAAGATGTCTTTCTTCTGACCTCCACCGGCTCTGGCGGGATGGAGGCTTTATTGGTAAACACACTTTCGCCGGGCGACAAAGTCATCGCCGTTGTTTCAGGCAAATTCGGCGAGCGCTGGGCTGATATGGCTCAATACTTCGGCGCCAACGTCATCACTCACAACGTCGCGTGGGGCGAGGCCGTCAAAGTTTCGGACATCGACGATCTATTAAAACAAAATCCCGACACCCGCGCCGTTCTTTGCCAGGCCTGCGAAACCAGCACCGGCGTCGCCCATCCGATTGAGGCCCTTGCGGCGCTGACAAAAAACTATCCCGACACATTGCTTTTGGTCGATGCGATCACAGCCTTGGGCGCGTATCCTCTTCCGATGGATGCCTGGGGTATCGACGGTCTTGTGGCGGGCTCACAAAAAGCGTTTATGCTGCCCACGGGAATGGCGTTTGTCTCCTTCTCGAAAAAAGCCTGGAAGTTTATCCCCGACGCCAAATGTTCAAGATACTACCTCGATATCCGCAAAGAGAAAAAAGCCAACTCAAATGGAGAAACCTTCTTTTCCTCCAACGTGGCGATCATCCGGGCGCTGGACGTGGTGCTGTCCTTGATCACCAAACAAGGGTTGGAAAAACTTTTCCATGACATTCATCGCAGAGCCGAATTCACCCGTCACTTCGCGCAGAAGCTGGGTTTCACGTTGTACGCTCATTCCCCGAGCGATTCTGTTACGGCTTTGACCGTGCCGCCGCAAATGGACGGGCAGAAAATCCGCCTGCACCTGGAAGAAATTCACAACATCACCATCATGGGGGGCCAGGATCAGGCCAAAGGAAAGATCATCCGCGTAGGTCACATGGGTTATATCCAGGACTTCGAGATGGTGCGCCTGATTGAATGCCTGGGGCATACGTTGCGCCACTTTGATCCCGACTTTATGTCGCTGGAGCATATCTCCAACATCGCGACAGAAGCTAAGAACTGGCTGGAGCAAAATCCATGAAGAAAAAGATTCTGATTACGGACCGTTTTGCACATGACAGTTACTTGTACTTGCAACAGCACAGTCACTTTGAAGTGGTCCGCAGCGACAACCCTCAACATCTTCCACTGGAGCATTTGGTCAGCGCTCATGCCCTGATCATCCGCAGTCGCACGAAAATCAATGAAGAGCTGTTGAAAAAAGCACGGCAGTTGCAATTGATCGTCACTTGCACCAGTGGCTTTGATCACATTGATCTGGATGCGACCCAAAAGTGGGGCGTCACTGTCATGCACACCCCAACCGCAAATATTGAATCCGCGGCGCAATTGACGTGGGGGCTGGTTCTCAGTTGTGTGAACAACATTCCTCAGGCCAGCAAGATGGTCAAAGCCGGCGACTGGAACCGCGATCTGATCACAGGTATGGAGCTGACCGGACGCACTTATGGCATCGTCGGATTGGGCCGCATTGGTTCCCGCGTGGCGGAGCTGGCACAGGCCTTCGGCATGAATGTGGTGGCTTACGATCCGTACCAAGAAGACGAAGTCTTTGAACGCCTGCATATTCCTCGCTTAAGCTATGAAGAGGTTCTAAAGACTGCCGATGTTCTGAGCTTCCACGTGCCAAAAACTCTGGAAACAGAGCATATGCTCAACCGCTCGCAGTTTGAATACATCCACCGCGGTATTGTTCTGATCAACACCTCGCGCGGTTCTGTCATCAATGAAAACGACCTGTGCGAGGCCTTGGAAAAAGGCTGGCTGCGCTCTGTGGGCCTGGATGTGTTTGAAAAAGAACCCCTGCATAGAAACTCAAATTTGTTGAAATACCCGAATGTGGTTTTGACTCCGCACATTGGAGCCAATACTGAAGACGCGTTCTTTAAAGCGTCCCAGATCGCAGCTAATAAGCTTATGGCGTTTTTTGTGGACGGTTCGACCTCTGACACCCTCCCGCCAAGAGCACCATGGTATGGAGCGGCTCCATTTAAGGGCGAATAAACTTGCCTGAATCCCCCTGTTTGAGAGACATTTTTAGGGTCTGTTTAAGGGGTACGTTATATGTCAGGCGTGGTAGTTGTCGGAGCTCAATGGGGCGATGAGGGTAAAGGTAAACTGATCGATGTGTTCGCAGAAAAAGCGGACATGGTTGTGCGTTATCAAGGTGGCGCCAACGCAGGTCACACACTGGTGGTCAACGGTCAAAAAACCGTTCTGCACTTGGTTCCCAGCGGAATCCTGCGCCCGGAAACGACCTGCGTGATCGCATCGGGTGTGGTGATTGATGTTTTCTCGATCCGCGATGAAATCAAAAAGCTGAAAGACACAGGCTTTTTGCAGAATCCAAAACAACTTTTGATCTCGGACACGGCGACACTGATTCTGCCATATCATAAAGCGCTGGATGCCGCTCGCGAAGCGGCCTTGAGCGATGGCAAGATCGGCACCACAGGCAAAGGCATCGGCCCTGCCTACGAAGACCGCGCTTCTCGTCGTGCGATTTTGTTCGGCGATCTTTTCGACAAAGAAACTTTGAAAAAGAAACTGGAACTGGCCCTGACGGAAAAGAACTTCATGCTGGAGAACTACTATAAGAGTTCCACCTTCAAGTCTGAAGAGCTGATGAAGGATCTTTTGGCGGTGGCCGAAGAACTGGCTCCGTACCGCACGAAAGACACTTCTTTGTTCATCAGCAAAAACCTGAAGGCCGGCAAACGCGTTTTGTTTGAAGGCGCACAAGGCACGATGCTGGATATTCTGCATGGAACTTATCCGTTTGTGACAAGCTCTTCCACTCTGGCGTCAAATGCGTGCGCCAGTGCAGGTATTGGCCCCGCCAGCGTACAGAAAGTCATTGGCGTCTTTAAGGCCTACACCACTCGCGTGGGCAGCGGTCCGTTCCCGACAGAGCTGAATGATGACATTGGCAAGAAACTGCAAATGGATGGGCACGAGTTCGGCTCCACCACAGGACGTGCGCGTCGTTGCGGCTGGTTGGATCTAGTGGCATTGAAATACGCCATCCGCGTGAATGGTATTACGAATCTTGCGATGATGAAGTTGGACGTCCTGACAGGCCATGATCGTATTGGCGTCTGCACAGCGTACAAATTAAATGGCGAAGTGATCACAGATCTTCCAACCTCCCCTTACGAGCTGGAAAAAGTGGAGCCCGTGATCGAATGGATCCCAGGTTGGACACAAGATTTGTCGAAAGTAAAAACACTCTCGGATCTTCCACGCCCGACAACGAACTACATTGACTACTTGGGCTCTCAATTGGGCACTCCAATTGACGTAATTTCTGTCGGACCGGGCCGAGAACAGACACTGTGGGTCAAGCCTTTGTTCAACAATTAAGCATATTTAGCAGTTTTTACGGGGCCTTTGCTTAGAGCTTGAGCAAAGGCCTTTTTTTTATCAAAAAATCGCAAAAATTTTTAAAAAACTGCAAGAAAGTGTATTGACTTTAAACCCCTCTTACTACAAATTAGCACTTCCTCAACGGACAGTGGTTCGCTAGCTCAGCTGGTAGAGCACTTCACTTTTAATGAAGGGGTCGATGGTTCGAATCCATCGCGAGCCACCATTTTTTAGTTCGTTGAAATCTCTAAACGTTCCCATCGTCTAGGGGCCTAGGACACCTCCCTTTCACGGAGGATACAGGGGTTCAAATCCCCTTGGGAACGCCAACTTTCTTTTTGGCTTATTTGGGATAGTGTGCAGTAGGGTTTTCTTAAATCATACTGCACACTTAATCCGTCAAACCGCAGGTTCTGACATATCTTTTTTAGAAAATTCCACCGTTCTTCAGCATTCTGCTCTAAGTATAATGATTTCGCATCCTTAGCTAGTTCTAACGTAGATTGAGCAGTTTCGCGGAAATGACCCTTCATTTGTTCTTCGAGCGCCATAATTTCTTCCGTCATGCTCTTTCTGTCTGCGCGAAAGCGCGCCACAATACGCTTAAAACCTTCGCCATCAATCGTTCCCGAAACCATGTTTTCATACGCCTGATCTTCGCTCGTTTCCAGAGTTCGGATTTTGTCTCGCAGGGAAGAAATCTTTCTGTTGCAGTCCGCGACCGACTTTTTGTGAGTCGCGTTCAATTCAACCGCAATCTCTTTTGCAAGCTTCGGAGTGATGGAAATTGCATCAACAACTTTGCTCATTTGCTCCCACAGTTGCTCCTCACGAATCACCAAACCCTTCATCGTTAAGTGAACCCGTTTGCGGTTCGTACAATGATAATAATGATAGGTCGTTTGTTTTCCGGCCTTGGTCGTCTTGGTTTTAGGCTCATAGCTGATGTAACAACCGCACTCCGAACACGTCATGGCACCCGCACCGAAATGCCCGTGCTCTTTGCCGTAGATACGCTTCACGTTCTTAAAGCCCCGAAGGGTTGCAACCGCCGCCGCGTGGGTTTTGTGTGGGATAATCAACTCATGCTTGCCTTTGTATTCGATCCCTTGCCACATGAAGGTTCCTGCATAGAAGGGATTCCTAATTCTTCTCTCAATTGCGGAGACGTAGTAGGTCTTCATTTCCTTATCGTTCAACAAACGATCCGGGTGCTCCATGATCTTGCGTCTAATTTCTTCGTAAGAAAGCCCTAATGCGCGATACTTAAACTCAAGTTGCGCTTGTAAAACCTTTTTAGGGTTTGGATCAGGCACGACAATAGCCCCGCGTTTTCTTTCGCGTCCGTCATCGTCCATACTCTTCTTCAAAGCATATCCCAAAGGAACGTGATTGCTCGGGAACCAGCCGCGCTCTGCCTTGTCCCTCATGGCATCAATAACTTTCACGCTGATTGTTCGGCTTAACTGTTTATCCCTCCAAGCATCAATTTCCCGGTGACTAAAATCCGACGGTGCGCTGAAGCGATGAAGCTGGCGGTTGTCTCGAACGTAGTGAACCACGATGCGATCACTCAGGATCAGCTTCTCCATTTTTTCTAAATCCGTGAAATTTCTGACTTCACGATCAGTCATGTAATACAAGAAGTGACGGATCTTATTCTTTAAGGCCCATTCGACGGCCGCATGAAACTTCCGACGAAAATCGGAATCCTTTGCAGACTCGATCATGTTTTCCAACTTCACCAGTTCGATGCCGTTGTGCTCACAGTAAGCGCGGATCTCTTTTTCCTGCACCATCGCCGAAGAGTTGTCTTCTTGTCCGTACCAACTGCGCCGAACAAAGGCGAACCCCTGACGATTTTCTCCCATCCATACCGGAGCCCCATCACGCTCCGCCATTTCAAGGCGTTTTCTTTCATATTGGTTATTTCTTGATGAGTAGCTTGAACTCATTGTTCCTCCGTTTCTTGTGCGGAAAATTCCGCACCGTTATCGGCGGCTTCGCATTCCTCCAAGCGCAGACGCTCGTGGCGCTTTTCCCGCCAGAGTTTTAAAATCCTAAAAACATCAATTAAATTCTCCTGTTCTTCAGGAGACAGAACGCTTTCTTCCACTAGGGACCTCGTTTTCCCAGAGACCGAAGCGCGTTGAACGCTTCACATCTCAGCGACGATTTCAGAACCGTCGCGCTCGTTTCCCACTCATGCGGGTGAGCCCAGAAAAACTAGGTACTCGTGAAAGAGGCCCACACATGAGGCCTCCGCTTAAATTTAGAAATCAGTAGTCGGACGCAAACCCAATCGTTAAAACTCGGTTTCCGTCTTCTTGGTGAAATTCATAGTTGTCGTCGTAGTAGTCGAACTTGAAGAAAAACGTTTCGCCATCAACATCAAAGAAGGCGCAGTCATGCTCCCCATGAGGATCATTCTGTGGTGTGAAAGCATTGAAGCTGCGAACCGCAGTGATAACGTCCTCTTTCTTCGGTGATGCGTTCAAGGCATGGGTGATATTCACTCGGCAGCCGATGAACGTTTGGCGATACAAGTCGTTCTTTTGCGCGATGGTTTTCATGTTTCCCCCTTGAAGCTCTTTATGAGCTCGAAGCTGCCTGCGACTTCCATCACCACGCATTCACCATCGGTATAGACGACGCATTTTTCCTTCACAAAATGCAGAACAATCTTGTTTGCTAAAATGAGATCGGAACACCATTCATCAGATGCCAAGTTCCTTTCAAAGCGCGACCTTTGCTCAAAGATGACATGACGGATTTTTTTCCGCACAGCCAACTTGATGAAGTATTCGCGCTGAGATCCTTTGAAGCGAAGTCCTGGCTCAATCACTCGGGCAATGGATTCGTCCGGCAAACGTAGATCGTTCGCTCGTGCGTAGGACCGAACGGCTATGTCTTGATTCCGAAAACTTGCCTCGGGATCGGCTTGATTGATGGAAGCTGCTCTTAATATAGCGATGGCGTGACTATTGCCACCGCGCCAAAGTTGACTTTTCATTTTAATCCTTTCGCCAGTTCGTCAGGCCCTGGCTGTTTTTTTCTGCACGTCATGCAGTAGTAAGGATGAAAGCCGGAATCACGATCCGGGTACTTTGAAACAATCATGTCCTTTCCACAGCAAACGGGAATTTTTAGGTGCGAAACGACAGCGAGTTTTTCTTTCGCTGCCGCCACGGTTTTTCGTTCTTGCTTTTTTGCGGGAGCCCCCTCAGCAAGTGCCTTCTTGGTTTGCGCCGGAGTCTCGTCAAGTTCCATGTCTTGGGTGAAATAATCGGACGCGCCAGTTGCAATGATGGTCGCCCCAATCATGGATCTTTTTTGAGTCATTTTCATGAGCGTGTTTAAGATGTCGCAGACCGGAGTTTCCTCTTTCAGCGATTCCGTTATTTCCTCACCCCCCGGAATTTGCTTTTTCTTCCAGACGGTGCGCTCACGATATTTGTTCTCTTGGGAATTGGTGATGCCTTCGCAATCCGCGATGACGACACCAGACCGGAGGTCGTAAACCTCCGAGCGATAAGTGAACATTGCAAAATTGCCTTGGCGGTCGATCAGTTTATCAACTTGACGGTTACGGCACCCCAGCTTGAAAAGCTTCAGGAGTTTTTCGGCCCCTGGCTTGAGCAAGCTTTTCTTTTTTGAACCTGGGATGATGCCGTAATCGCCTTCGCCGTAGTCCTCGGCATTCGGGTTGCTGAACTGAGCTTCCCGCATTTGCGAGGAAATGAACTCTTTCAGCAACTTTTTGTGAGCTTTCAAGGCCGTTAAATCTTGCTTCGTAATCAAAGGCGTCTGAGCCAAGGAAAACGGCTGTTGCGGAATAAGTTCTGCTACGGCGTTTTTCATACATGGGCCCCTTTAGACTTTTTCACGGCATCCAAGCGCACAGTCCAAGACTCCGACCCCTTTTTGCGGAACGCTTCGAGATAGTCGTCTTTCAGTTCGGCGCGTGTTTTTGCAATTTCAGGAACCGAGAGAAGGTCCAAAGATCCTTGCTTGGTAACTTTGAAAATCTTCAAACCGCCACCCGCAATTTTTGGATGGTTGAAAAGATGAACAACTTGCGAACGAAGTGTCTCGAATTGAGCTTGCGCGTTTTCCGCAAGTTCCTTGGCGTCTCGAAGTTCGGCCAGAAGGCTTTGATCCTCGGGAATAAGATAGTCACGATCTGAAAGCGGAGGGACGATGCGGTTTTGAACGTTGTCCCAGAAAAGGTGCTCGCGTTCTTCCTGACGTTTGATGAACTCTTGGTTTGCGCGAATGGGAATCACGATCCCAGTCTTTTTTCCGTCGTGCCCAAACCAGTGTCCAATATCAGCACCGCTGACCATGAACCCGTGTTGCATTTGTGTGTAATGGAAATCAGGAATCCGGCCTGTCGTTGAAGCCTCAAGAAGAACTTCTTTGGAAACGAGTTTTCCTTCCAAAACCCCACGGCTTGAATCAAACCCGTCGAAAGAAACACGAAGATATGGGAAATCCCCATGCTCCATGCAAACGGGCTTCATTTCGACTCCGGTTTGCTCCTGAAATTGTTTTCTAATAAGGGCTTCGACCTTGTGACCCAGTGAGAAGATGTACTCTTTAGATTTGTCTTCCTCTGAAGTCTTGAGCCCTGTTTTCTCGAAGTAAAGCTCTCGGGCCGTTTTGTACGGACTTGTTCCTTCGATGACAGGTGCATCAGACCCGCCAATACCGTTCATCCTCCAAGTGTTCCACTCGGAGGTCCCTTGAATAAGGGAGACTATAACTGCACTCATGCGCACTCCTTTTGCCGCTCTTGCGGCGATGATTTGAACAACGCGCTTGCATTGCTCGACGTTAAACATGCCGATATGGCATTTCTTTAAATCCAAATTGAGTTCGTCAGCGAGCCAGCTATAAGCTTCGCGGCGATTTAGGCGGCCTGACTTCCAGATCGGATCAAAGTTGGAGTGTGCGAGTTGTTTCCAGATGCGGAGTTCGGCATTGGCAAGGCGACCGAGTGGAACGTTGCGATTACTGTTCTTGTGACAGCCCACATAAGCGGAGCACGGTTCACAGCTCCAAAAACGGAGGTGACGAAGATCTGTCCTGTGCGGATAGATCTTTGAACCAGTTACAAGCTGAGCGGGATTCCCGCAGTAATCGCAACGGACTTTCATTTTTTGGCCTTGCGCTCAGATTCTTCTTTTTCAAACATTGCGGTGACGGTTGCGTTCAAACGAGCGATGTCTTTTGCGACCCTGTCCTGGTCTGCTTGGAAGAGAACCGCGATCAGGCGAACCGAACTAAGGTTTCTTATTTCTT
Source organism: Bdellovibrio sp. HAGR004 (assembly GCF_055397015.1). Classification (NCBI taxonomy): domain Bacteria; kingdom Pseudomonadati; phylum Bdellovibrionota; class Bdellovibrionia; order Bdellovibrionales; family Pseudobdellovibrionaceae; genus Bdellovibrio; species Bdellovibrio sp. HAGR004. Next base: position 2,540,642 of record NZ_AP029176.1, read on the forward strand.
TGGCCTTGAGTCCCAGCGGAAGGTTCAGGCACGCGCGCACGATGACGTGACGGTATTGAATGCGAACGATCCGCTTCTCTAGCGGCTTTTGTTTCGGCTTCGATTTCGGTTTTGCTTTGGCCTTTGCCTTTTTCATTTCGTTCCTTCCAGTTTTTGAACGCAGTGATCCCTTCACCCGGAGCGTTCAAGGTGTTCAAAGATTGACTGCTAATACTATTGATATTAAAAGATGATGTGAGCTTTAGATTGTGGTGGCCTCATTCCGGCGTTGTAACCGCCGAAGTGCGACCCATGCTTTGTTTCGCGTGGACTCACGGACGTGTGCATCTTCAAAAATCTTTCTCAATGAGGTCAGGCTCAGCTTCGACTCCTTTGAGAAGTCCGTAATTGTGTAGCCGAGACCAAGCACCCCATCCTTTAAAGTAGAACCATTGTGTTTATGAGTTTTTGTGTGTGTCATAAACGCAAATATACCATCAGATATTATAAAGTCAATATCAATGATATTGGAGGGTAAGTGCTTAAAAAGACTATGAAATACCAGGGTAAAAAGGTTCGGGTTCCAAAAGAACAGGGCTTAAACGACTACGCAGAGATTTTTTCCCGGAAACTAACTGCGGTTGTTCAAAGCCAGGGATGGAGCCAGGAAGAGTTCGGAAAACGCCTGGGAACCACGCAAGCAATGGCCGGACGATACATGCACGGCAAAGCCAATCCCACGTTCGACAGTCTTGCGCGAATTGAACTAGCCACACAGGTTCCCGCATACAAATTTTTTGAAAATGACAACTCGGTTCCGACGCCGATGGTGACAAGTCTAAGTGACGAAGTGAAGGTCGCCGTTCAAAATGCCAACGCCGAGAACCTGGCCCTTCTTAAAACTATTGCTACTAATTTAGAGCCAGCAATTAAGGCGCTTCAGCAAGGCGATGAATCACTTCCGGTCAACGTGCAGAAGGTCTCCCGTGGCCGACTTCGAGACTTTACAGATCAGTTCACGGACGACTCTATGACCGGATACATCTACGAAATGATGGGCAATAAAGAGCCGCTAGAAAAAATTCGCATTGAATTTGTTCGAGAGCTCGCAGTGAATTTGCTCGCCGAAGGTGGCGAGACCGCAAAAGAGTTTCGCGCAGTCATCACCGAACTTTTAGATAAGGAATCGGAGATGAATCGTGAATAGTCCGAAAGTCATCAATTCGATGGTCGCGGCGGAAGAAACCTCTGCTGGCAACCTGATCGCAATTGCATTTCCAAAATCACCATCCAGAGCTTACAGCGAAACCGTGGCCCTTGCTCAAAGAGCGAAGTTTTACGGCGAATTTCATCTTGGAACAAAACTCTATCACTCAGCCGTGTTCGGCCTCGATCAAACACAAGCTTCCTATGCTTACATGGTCGTGAAAGCCGCTCGTGACTGGAAAGGCACAAAGTTCTTCACCCACGGCAGGATTCTCACCAGCAACTATCAGGTTGAAGAAGTTGTCGCGTGTTACCTGGACAGCTTTGTTCCAAAGGATCACCGCGCGCACTGCCATTATATTCACAGCGATCTTTCTGGTTTTAAGTTTGGACGACGACTTGAAGGACGGCACCGCCATCTTGTTCCTTGCCGAAAGCTTCAAGGCTTCGCTCAGCATATCGTGGAGGACAACGTTTCAACCCCTGGCGATGCGATCACTCAGCTTGCCATTAGGAAGAACGTTTATTGGTGCCCACATTTCAAACCCGAAGATTATAAAAAATCAGTCGGCTACAAAGACGAAGCCCCCGAAAAAGAAAATCTCTTGGAAGTGCCGCTCTGGGAACTTTTTAAAAGGTTTTGGAAGTAGATCAAAAGGGCTCTTGGCCCATCCGCATTTTCTCAATTGCAATGAAAACAGCCGGAAGATCCTCGCTCGGTTCTCCGCGCAAAGCCCTTTCCAGGCGTTGCTCCGTGATGGCCCCTTTTTCGTAAAGGTCACGAGCGAGCTGGTGATGGGAAATTTCTTCGCCGTTTAACATCGGAAGACTATGCCCAAGCTCAAACGAAATACGGAACTCGATGAATCTCATGCGTGACGCGATTCGCTCATGAGCGTCCACAATACTCAAAAAACTATCCCCGGATTTTTCATTCTCTTTCATTGCGATAAGAGAGTGATCCAAGTCGTTCACCAATTTCAGCATGTCTAACATTTTCCGAAACGAAACTTTGAAAAAGCGCGCAGACATGGAAACTTGAGAGCTCCAATCCAGGCTTTCCTTGGGATCAAAGTTCGGTTCTAAGGGCGTCAATGAAGATTCCACTTCGCTACGGTCGCAGTGCCAAATTCATATGCCAAACTCCAATTCTCAAATCTCTTATAGACATCATGAACACCGCAGATTTTCGCAATGGCAGCCGCAATGTCTTTTGTCGGAGTACCGAAAGCGCCGATTCCCAAGAGACCTTGATTATAGGGATTGTACTCCCAGATCTTGGTGATTTCTGTTTCAAGGGTTTTAAGAAAATCCGGCGTGATGGGATAAAAATTTTTGTAAGCCGGAAGCTTATCGAGTTTCAAAATATCAGGGTGCTGATTTAAAGCGGCCGCAAGATCCTCATAGCTCAAGCCGCTTTGTGCTCTAGCTAGTTGGCAAAACTTTTGCCGAAACGGTCGAACGCTGCGGGAAAATGGAGTAGGACTTTCGACCGTTGTTTCACGATCCATTTCTTCTCTTAACTCGGTGAATGCTTCAAGCATCTTATGGCTCCTTTTCTTTGCAGAGGCCACAAGCTTAGAAATCAGCGCGGCTCATCTTGCTCATTTGTTTTTGTTTATAAACTTCGCACAAGATGACCATGCTATCGAACTGTCAATTTTTGGATACCGCTCTTTAGGTATAAAAATATCGAAATCGGGCAAACCATCTTCTTTCGCAAGGCTAACAACCCTCAAGCCTTCGAGGGGTCTTCCTTGATTCGCCATGTTATTGCATCTCAGGTGATATATTCAAGCAAATTTAGGCTCCTTTAGGTATATTTAAGTGTTTTTAGGTTTATTTAGGTATTTTAAGCCCTCGAATTAGTTTCCCGAGGGTCTCGCTGTTCCTGGGGATTTAGGCAGATTTAGGTAAATTATTGCGAATTGCCCGAAACAAGCCTAACCTGGGCAAGCAGGAGAATGATGTGAGAGGCAAAAAATCGTCCGAAAATTCGACTATTATCCGTCTGAGAGAGACCCCATTTAAAACGGCTGCGGAAATGAACGCAGAAGAAAACCGCATCATGCGGGAGGAATGGGAGATCCTTGAGCGCGCACGTCGCCGGCGTCTTCTCTTCAAAAAAGAACAGTTCCGCGAAATCGTTGCTCCCTACACGAACGGTTTTGGAGCGCGATTTGTTCAAGCCGTTGATGCTAAATCCAGCGCGAACAATCTTGTGAAAGCCTACCTGACCGATAAAGACGAAGTTCAGATCGACATCGACGACAAACTCAATTCTGAAGATGCCGGATCGACCATCAACTGCCTGGTGAAATCCGTCACCGAAAGCTTGATGAATAGCTATATGGGAACAACCCTTGGGCTCAAAGAGGACTTGGACCTCGCCTCAAAACAACCCATCAAAATGGAAGAGATGGCGCAGACACCCCAGGGCAGCAAAAAGAACGCAAAAACTAAACGCCCTAAGAAATGAGTTCGCCCTAATTAACGCCGAAGCTCAATGAGCAGACTGTCTGTGAAAGACTTGCCAGAACTTGCCTTCGCAATGACCTTAAACCTGCAACGGAGCTGGCTCCAAGTAAACAGGTACGGGTTAAAGTGGAGAAAAGTAAAAAGAAAAAAGGCGTTAGAAAAAAGGATCGCAATTCTAAAGCAAATAAAGAACTCAAAGCGGCGCTAAAGGAATTTAATCGGCAAGATCACACGGGAAAATCAACCCGTCGAATCGTGGGTGAATTTGCGGAAGTTGTCGGTCGCTTTGTCCGCGACAAACTCAAAGAAGCAGATGAAAAAGAGCGCGATCGAGCAACGAAGAAATCAAAACGTTAGCCGCAATTAGAAAGAGGCCCTTGCGGGCCTCTTTCTCGTGAACTGCTTTGAATCTAAAAATCTAGCCTCGATTGAAATACTCAAAGTGCATTCCGTCTTTGCGCTTGAATCTTCCTCCCCAGTAGAAGCCATTCTTTTCAAAAATCTTGACGACCTCTGGATTCATTTCGGGATTGTTATTTCCAAGCTCGTTGCCCTTATAGTTCAGGTCAATGGCAATTGCCCACGAATGAAGGCTCATGGTCGTGCTAGAGCCGCGAATCTTTCGGATGTTGAAGCAGCCGTCGAAGGTTTTAATTTCATCGGTAAGACCCGCCAAAACGATTTCCTCAAACACCTTTTGAAAGACCGCGACCAGAAGCTTGTGACAGTAGAACCCTCGTGCGGTTGAACCCTTCTTGATTGGGAAAGCCTTCAGCGTGGGTGCGAGTTCGCAGAAGGCCAGGTTTGCCGAGGACCATCCCGAAGACAGCGGATCGCCGAAAGTTTCTTTGACCTCGGTGTAGTTTCTCGGACGCTTTGGAGCGCGAGCGTTTTCTGGCGGCGCTTTTTGAATATCAAGCGCACTCCAAGTCTTGGGGCCGACAATTCCATCAACTTTCAGTCCACGCGACTTCTGAAAAAGTTGGACGCCTCTTTCAGTGATTGGGCCGAACTTTCCGTCAATGGCACCCCCGTAATAGCCCAGCTCTTTCAGTTTTTCCTGAAGCAGCTCAACACTTGCACCTGAAGCGTTTAGTTTGATTTTTTCCATGGGTCCTCCTTGTTTTTAGGCTTCGTCTTTACGGCAGCCGTTTTTGTTGAATTTGTTCGTCAAGGTCGAAAACGCGCCTCTCCCAGTTGGAGATTTGATCGCCGCAATTGTTTTTTTCTTTGCAGACCTTGATGATGAACGTTTTGATTTCGACCCAGGATGTGATGGGAACTTGAATCATCGTGGGCCTGAGCTCCCACCAGGAAAGACCATTGAGTTTATTTTCTTCATCGACGAAGAAAGACTTGTCAGAAATTGTGTTGGTGCAAAATCCTCTCGTCATCGAGAGTTCTGTGCAGATGGGAACGTCCGGCGGTTTGGTTGCGCATCCGACTTCAAGAAGCAAACTTAACAAGAGGAACAAACTTCTGAATGAGTTCATTCTCAGCCTCCTTCAGAGCGTCTGTTTTTCCCTCACGTTGCAATTTCCAGTAGTTCAAAGCCGCAGACTCGAAGTCGCGCCCTTGTGCTGCAACTCGCATATCTATGAAGAGAAAAAACACTTGGGTTTCAGCTTTCGTCGCTGCGAGTGTTAAGACTTTGGAAATTCCCCATTCGACCAATGGGTTGATGAGCGGAAGAGAAAAGAAACCGCCAAGGGCTATGAGTTCAGCCATGACAGCTTTCGTCCCAAGCAGAACGAAAGCCGACCGGATCGAATTGACATAATCATCGCGGTTCATGGTCAGGTTGATTTTTTGCCGCCGAGAATTTTCTGAATGACTTCGATGATGGAAAGCCAAACGCTGCCAACTCCGGGAATGGCTTTAATGGTATTGAGAAGTTCATGAAGAATGATGGCCCCCGCACCGGCGGAGATAAACGCAAGTGCGCTTGCCCAATTCAGATCAGAGCCGAGCGAGGCGATACCGAATATCAGCCCGAGCAAAGGTGCGGCCCAGGCTTTCGCGTTTCCCAGTTTGTCCCAGATCAATTCTCGAAGGACGCTGACCTTCAATGTCGAAATCAAGATCGCTGCAATCCCTGCGATTTTTAAAACCCAGGGAAGCCCCCCGAACTGTTTCACGAAAGTCAGAACCTGCGTAAAGAATCCATCGACGGTCTCCACAGGCAACGGAACCGTTTCCTGGGCAAAGACAATGATCGTAAAGATCATCATCGAAAAAGCGAGCGTGAGAGTTCTAAAGGCGTTTTTCATTTTTCCTCCTTGGAAAGTTTTTTTATCGAGTGCCTTTGCTGACGCCGGGAGCTTTTGATCCACCGTTCGTCAGTAAAATGTTGTAAATGGAATCAATTTTTTGGCTCTGATCGCGGATCATCTGCTCGATTCGAGCGTTGTCCGTTTTGCGCTGAGTGGATTCAGCATTGAGTTGTTCTTTTGTGGCGTAACGATTTTCGACTGCGACGACAAAGGAAGTGATTTTGCTTGCGCCGGAGAAAAAGAAAGATGAAACGCCGACGACAATTGCGATGAATGTTTGAATGGCCGCGAAGTGAAGCGGCTTAAGTTTTATTGTGTTGGAGTCGGCACGTTCTCTATTTGACATCTGTAGCTTCATGCTAACGATGTCAAATAGAGCGCATAATGTTTCGTTTTAGACGTGTTGAACTCTCGTCAGTTCTTTAGTCTGCAAGAGAGGTTTCGATGAAAGATAAAACCTCAGAAGGAGTCGGCAGAATTTTTTCCATCAACCCATCCGGCAGAACATCAACTTTGACCTCTTCATCCTGCGCCGGAAAATGGTCGGTGTAATTCCAGATGCCATCATGCCCAAGGTTTTTCGTTCTCCACCCCCAAGATCCATTTCTCCAATGAGTGATGTAATCTGGGTGCTTACAAGAAGCGATGAAGCCAATGTGCGCGCTTCCTGAAGCGGCAATATGAATGGGTGATGAGTCGTTCGAGATCAGCACCTTGCAATTCTGAAGAAGCCAAACCAGCTCTTTCAAGTTGGTCTGATTGCGAAGATCAATGCAGCCTTCGGGGTTCACATCGACGGTTCCAGTTCCATCGGTCGAAAGCATTTTTCCGTCTTTGCCGACCAAGATCGGGATCAAACCTTTTTCGCTGATCGTTTTAAGAACAGAATCCCACCATACTTTCGGAAATGTTTTTGAGGGCCAGTGCTTTCCGGCGTGAATTGCGACATATTTCTTGGGGTCCTTCTCAAGAGAATCAGCCCAGTCCGTATGCGGTTTTTCAGCGGTGAGAATGATCTCGCGGTCCCGAATTGGAAGCTGCTTTTTGAACATACAGATTGAGCAGTAGTCCACGGCTTGGGTCAGACAATGACTGTAGAAATCCCAGGCTAGATGTTCCGTTGGAACTATCGAATAGAACGCCATGAAATCTGATGGATCAATTCTTTCTTTTCTCAGGTCAAAAACTCCCTCGAATTTCAAATGGGAAAAGAGCTCTGGGCACTCAGATGCAAGATAGATTTTTTTATTCGGGAAGTTCTTGAGTGCCCATCTGATTGCTGGCTCGGCACAAACCTGATCGCCAAGACCTCCCCAGGTCACGAGCAGAACTTTGCCCGTGACACCTTTCAATTTTGCCATTTCAAGATTCCAAGACGGAATCATCGGACCCGGAATCAACACTTGCGGAGTTTTCAATTGTAAATTCATAATGCCCCCTTACTCCGACCATCTGACTTCGATGAGGTCATAAACGGATTCGGCGTGAGGCGCTAAGAACCCGCCAAAGATTCGCTCCGTCGGACTGACTGTGATTGTCGCGCCAGGTGTGACATCAATCGTGAAAGTATTCGGTGCATTTCCAGATCTGAAATCTCTGAAACCAAGAACCGCAACGGGGCTGTTAAATTGGGAAGTGGTGCCGTTGCCAAGCTCACCCCCGAAATTTGAACCCCATCCAAGAATGCCAACTTCGGGAAGATTCGTGTCTTTCATCATTCCAAAGCAGCCGCCAGTGCCTCCGGCTTTGATCGCAAGATATTTGCGGCCGCCGACAACTTCCGTCGGAGTGGATCTTGCCGTGGTATCACCAACGCCAAGGCTCCCCCCAATGTTGTAGCCCCAAGAGAACGCTTTATAAGTGTCTTTCTCGATCGCGTAGCAGGAATCATTTGAAGCTGCGATGTCGATATACTTGCGGCCACCAGCAACGAGCACCGGAGATGAATACTCAACCGAGTAACTGCCAGGAACTCCGTTTCCAATCTGTCCGAAGGAGTGTGAGCCCCAAACGTAAACGTCAAAATCTGTCGTCAGACCCATTGTGTGATTGTTTCCAACGGCGACCTTCAGCCATTTTTTTCCACCCACAACAAGAGTCGGAGACGAAACCTCATTGCCGGTTCCATGACCGAGCTTGCCGGAAAGACCATCCCCCCAGGTATAAAGATCCTGGTTCACGTCGATCATTCCCGTGTGCGAAACACCTACGTCAAAACCGATCACTCGTCTCATGCCAGCCACGGCGACCGGAGAGGAGCGTCCTGTCGTTGTTCCATCTCCAACGCCGCCATAGAAATTTCCTCCCCACATAAAAAGATTGAGAGTGTCTTTTTCTAAGGCCGCGCCGTTATTTGAACCAACATCGCAAGCAATGTATCGGCGGCCTCCGGCAACAGCCGTTGGAGTTGATTTCGGAATGATCGTTCCATCACCAATGTTGAATCCAAAGCCGCTGGCAGATCCCCAGCAATACGCAATCCCTGTGACTTGCTCGATGGCGATGCCGTGATCTTCTCCGGTGCCGCAAGCAATCCAGCGTTTCGCGGAAGCGAGATTGATCGGAAATGATTTTGAAACGTTTGTTCCGTCGCCTAAGTTGCCGCTGAAAGCGTCTCCCGTGCCCCAGAGAAGTCCGTTCTCATCAACGAAGTGGGATGCCTTGTTCATTGAAACTCTGAACAAAGCACTTCTAAAAGTGACGACTGCTTTTGTGACGCCGGCTGGAACTTTCCATGTTCCTTTGTATCGGAAAGCTAAATATCCGTTCATAAATCCTCCTAGATTGAAAACCAGTCCGCTCCATCTGAAATGAGCGTTTTGGACTGATGATTGATTTGCATTAGAAATGGCACGTTAAGCCCTTCGATCTTTGAGAGGCCTGGCGGTGTGATCGTTAAGTTGTTGATCGCCGCGAAGCCCTGATAATCTTTCAGCGTCACGATGTAATTCAGCCGCGGACTCGGCAGCAGAACTTCCATCGGCCCTGAAGACAGATCGACGAGCATCGTTTTGCCGTTATGAGATTCATTGAGCTGAAACGGCCCTCCAAGGATCATCCCGACGCCAGCGCCTCCCTTACCTGGGTGACTCATGTAAAGACCGTTCGTTCCACCTGTGATGCGATAGAAGTTTCGCTGATTGGTTGACGAGTTGACGAAGGTGCTCGTGAACGCGAGCCAAACTTGATCCGCGAAACAATCCGAAGAAGAGATCGTAAAATTTCCGGCAACACGGCAGCCGACGAATACGTTTCTTGGCGCACTCATGGTCACATTGCCGTTGATTTCAGACTGATAACCCAAACCTTTCACCACGACTCCGGTCGAGTCATTGAGATTCAAATTTCCGGTCATCGAGCCTTCAAGAACGAGCATCACGCCGCCGCCCTGGGCGACTGCTTCGTCATAGGCTTCTTGAGGGTCGTCGTGAGTGGCGGCTCCTGCATTCTTTTGCGCGGTCGTTCCAAGAACCGATCTGATCTGTCCACCAACACGATCCGCGCTTTCAACGGCATACCGAAGCCACTGGTCGATTGAATATAAAAGCCAGTTCATGTTCTGTGCTGGTAGAGGCTCGTTAGGACTCCACCCTTGGTTTTTCTTAGAGCCTGAAGGTTCGACAACCTTTTGAGGGTCGTTGTCTGGTGTCCAATTTAAAAATGGGACTGTCGGTCGTGCCATAACTCATCCTTTCAATAAAGATCCGCAAGAAGTCCTCCGGCATTCGGGTCATTCACGTCGCCGAATCCGGTTCCACCGTTAAAAACAAAGGCGTTCGCCTCGTCGAATTGCCCGAAGGAATCCAAAGACACTCCCGCAGGAAGAAATTTTTTAAGTTGGCCGCGAATCTTGGCGCGGTTCTCTGGGGGAACAACCGTTGACGAAAAGATGTCAACCGCAGCCGGATAGACTTCCAGATACCAGATGAAAATTGAGCCGATGAAAAACTTCGCCGCCGCAATGATTTCTTCCGGTGTTCCTTGATTTAGATTCATGATGATTTTGGCTTTGATAAGAAGACGATAGTCTTCGTCTTCTTGGGCGTACTCTCTTTCAAGGCCCACAATCTCGCCAATTTTGTCGAGCTGAACGCCGACGGCTGAATCAATCCATCGCTCGGTTTTAAGCTGAAGAAGTACGTCCTCGATGTCTTGAAGCGGAGTCACCAAAGCTTCAACAATGCCTTCGACTTTTTGTTTTCCTTTGTACTGTTGAATCAGTCGGTTCTTGGCTCTCGTAACGTGGTCGGAAATATATGTTGAACTCATAGCGCATTCACCACGGTGTTTGATTCGGCAAACGAAGCCACCTCAAACGGAAGGATATTGATATTGTCATCGAGGGCCGGATCACCCGGAGTATTGGAAACGGGAACTTTATCAATGCGGACTCGGACATCCAAAATTCCCGGAATATCCGCGAACTGTGAAATTAAACGAGGATAGACAATCACATCCTGGCCGATGGCGAGAGCGTTCCCCCAAGACAGAACTCGGTTCTTTGCTGTGAGAGCTCCGTTACTTGGGAACTCGACCGGATCAATTGTCAGATCAAGACTCAGGAAAATTGCAACCTGCGTGGGTCTGCTAAACCGGATGACCCGCGAAACACCTTGCGAATCAAGAACACTTTCGGTCAGTACCCCATGCGTTCTGATTCCAGCAGGTTTTGACTTCCAGAGTGTTTCAGCAATCAGCGCAGTCGTGCCGCCATCAATCACGCTTTCATAAGACTTTCCAGGGCGGCCATCACCATCAGTTTCAAGAGTGTCGTTCTCGAAAATAAAAGCATTCGTGACACCTTCAAGATTCAAAATGCGCGAGCGGATTGCCTCAAGGGTTGCATTCCCCCCAACGGCCAACGTCTCTTTTCTGCGAGCTTTGAATTGAACGTCTGTCTCGCGGTTCCTTCCAATCGTGGTGCTTTCAACGTTGATTGTGCTCGTAAGACCTGAAACCGGAGTGTCAATGACCGTGAGTGTTCCGATGGGCGCATCAATTGGGCCAGTCTCAAGGGCTTCAAGGTCAACGATGCCCTGAACTTCGCCGACTTGATCGTGAGCGATGGTCATGAGCACCGGATCAGATTCTTCGGTCAGCGTGTTCGTTTGCACCGCCAAAAGATCTTGAGGCTGAAGTCCATCAGCGCCATCAAATTCAACCGTGAATCCGCTTGCAAAATCGCCCGTGACAACGACGCCACTGAGTCTGACCAAAGCATTCAGAGCATTTTGAACGTCGGCTGCCGTTGCGCTATAGGGAATGAGGCTTGTGACAAAGCCTCGATGCCGAAGCGAGAAGGAACCGCCATCGGGTGCAATTGCAAAATTGATGGCTTGAATCGCGTTTAATCCCGCGACGAGGATCACCGTGTTGCGGGTTTTGAATTTTGCGTCTGGGTTTCCATCGACTGAAAACTGCGTGTTAATAGGAATCGAAGCCCCAACGTCCCCGAAAAGGAGTTGGTTTTTCTGAACCGATTTTGCAGCGTCAATGATTTCAATTCCGTTGAAGGCGGCCGCATTGTAAAGGCTGACACCTTCGGCATCGTCTGGATACTGTGAGTGATAAACGTCTTCGATCAGTTCCCAGATTTCGGCTTCACGATCCGCGAACACCCCAACGATCTGTCCAAAGACCGTCTCCGGTAAAAGATTGATCGAGTTCCCCAGGCGTTGCCTAAGTACGTTTTCAATTTCAGGCTTGATGTCAGCAAGCCTTTTGATTTCAAGTCCGGTTGCAGAGAGTCCAAAAGCCATTCCTTAGCCTCCGAAAGTTTCAGTAAAAAAATTGATCTCACCGGAATAGGACGTGTATTCAAATTCGACGCTTAATGCGCGCGCCGTGGAGTCGAAACTCATCGTGAAACTGACAAGCTCGATAACTCCGGGCGTGGTGAGAATGATCTGTTTTAAAATGCCATCGACCTGATTGACGTTCGGGTTCTTAACCAAAATGTCTTGGAAGTAAGGAACGCCAACATCCAAATCCAAAAACCATTCGCCCAAGAACGTGCGGAGTTTTTGTTGAAGATGCTGTCTAACGGCGTCGTCTCCATTGGTCAGTTGAAGGCTTCCGTTTTTGATTTCTAAATCGCCGTCAGCGCCAAGTTTTAAATCACTCATGGAGCCACCTTCACTTTCGCGCTTGCCACGTCATTGACCGTGGGAGGTGGACTGGCTGGCGGACTTGTGTTCGACGGCCCCGCAGGTGTGTCCACATAGGGATGTGTGTGGGTTTTGACGTAGTTACTTAAGGCTTCGATTTCCTGTTTCACTTTCGAGGCAATGGCTACGAACTCCGAAAGCGAGTGATCTCCAAGTAAGAGCTGCGAAGCTTTGATCGAAATACTGCCGTCAGCCTTGATGAAGACCTCTGCCGTGTCGTTTACGATTTCAATCGCTTCCGGCTCAGTGACTTGAAAAGGCTCCTTGTTCGGATAGAGACAAGGTTTAACGTAGGCGTCCGACAGGTGATGTTTTCTAGGATCTTCAGGATCGACGATGCCGCCTTTCGCATTCCAGTTTTCAAGGCTTCTTTCGCTAAAGCAGATTTCAACTGAATCGCCTTCTTTAAGAGGCAAATGAATACGGGCTTTTCCGGCGCGAGGATGGGCGACGGGAACGTTCGTCAACAATGGAAGCTCGACGGTTTTTCCATCGGGATATTTTCTTTTAAGCGCCGGACGAACATCGGCGACTTGCTTTTGCGGATCGTACTTCGCAATGACCCCAGGCATGGAGGTGTGAAGCTGAACAAGGCGTTGTTCCATCGCGGTTTTTAATACTTCTTCAAGTTGCGGAGAAAATTGGGTTTCACTCATGCAATTTCAATCCTTGTGAACCAAGCCGTGTCAGCGGTGTCTCCCTCGTGGGAAACCTTCTCGACGCGAAACTGTCCGTTGACGAACTTGCTTTGAATTTCAACCGTTCGGCCTGGGTTGATGTCAGGTTGAAGAAGCGAGACGACTTCAAGGCCCTTGTCTTTTTTGTTCGGGCTTCCAATCAATCCGGTTTCTGCGGAAAGTAGAAATGCGGCCTGATCCGTTGCTTTTCCCTTGGGAAGAATTTGAAGCGCGCCATTTTGCACGGACCATTCAAGATCCATTTTGTCCGTGAGATAATTCATGTGATCTCTCACAGGGCCAGAGAGTGAGAGCCCCCCTGAAAATGCTTTTTCGGGGATTCCTTTTTGTTCGCCGCGAGCAAGGCCCATCGTATTTGTCAGGGTTTGGAAAATGTCTTTTGCAGGCGTTCCTTGCTTAAAACTCACGTCAACGCGGGAATTTTGAAATGACTTAAGACCGTCACCGACTTCAAACGTCGTAACGGAATCAGGCCCCCCAATGGTGGAAATGACTCTTGATGGATTTCCACGGAAAAGAAGTTTCGGTTCTTTTCCGTATCCGGCAAAAAGCTCGATGATGTTGTCTTTGTTCTCGGCAAGACTTCGAGAGTTTGACGAAAGATTGTAAATGCGGATTTCAGCTTTATTGATGGTGCTTGAGGTATCTTTTTCGATTTTAAAGCCAATGCGAAAACCCGGAACCCCTGTGTCTTGTGGGTCCTCCGAATAGATGCGGCTGGCGAAGTTAAGTCCCGCAACTCCTTCAAGGCCGAAATTTAAAACCGCAAGACGATCAAAAAGCTCTTGGCTATCCACCGGCGGCCTCCTCGTAATAAAGAAGGACACGGTTGCCGAGATCAGCTTCCAAAGGTGGAAGGTCTTGATTGGAAGTATCGACCGCAAAGAAGCGACCCGGAGGCCCACCGACGACACGGAAGCGCGAGGTCAGATCCATTGCGACCAGAATCGGAATCCCTGCAAGTAGAGTGATGCCTTGTTGATTGCTTATATCCATCGCCCAACGCTCACGGCGGCGGTTGTATCTAAAAGCCAAACGATACGGAGTGCCTTCAAGCGCGATCTGAAACTCGTAGGATGGAATATCGGAACGAACTGGAATTTGGAGGATCAATTGCCACCCCCAAAGAAGTTTCCGATCTTAACGGCCAAACTCGAATTGACGTTGGGAGCCGGAGTCGCGGATTGATTTCCTAGATCGGCTTTGCTCGGTGCTGTGTGTTTGACTGAGGGTTGAACTTTTTTAATCGCAACGGTTTTTGCAGTGACACGTCTTACTTCTTTCAGGGTTGCCCGGAAACGAAGTTGCTTTCCTGTCTTCTGGTCACGAGGGAACGACAGGGATTGAATGGCCATATTTTCGTACTGTGTGAGGCCCGTGATGACGGTCACAAGTCGTCGGTTTTTCCAGATCGCGGTCAGCATGTCGTGGGCGACCTTCGCAGGATCATCGGCATCAGCAAAAAGAGAGGCCCCCGCAAAAGCTCCACCGATAGCACCCAAAGCGGACCCAAACCCACCGAGCTGAGAACCCAAAATACTTCCGGCTGCGGAAACAAGGCCACGCGCTTGCGCGCTGAGGTTGAGCGGCGTTGAGGAAATAACGCCTTCGATTTCCAGCGAGATATTTTTCGGACGGATGTGATCTGAAACGTCCGGTCCATCTTCAACGGCGTGTTCAGTGATGTCCGACTCGTAAGTTGGAGTTTCCGTGATGGTCGCATCCACTAAAAACAGATCTGCTGCAACATCTTGGCTTCTGAATTTTGTTCTGACTGGTTCACCAGTTAAAAGAGAGAGGAGTGCCATTAGTAAATCGGTGCCCCCTCTCCTAGATAAGAACTGTTCACTTTGCGAATGAGAGAAGAAAAACCTTCTTCAACGGACGCCTGAAGTTTTGGAGCGACGGTCGTCGGATCAACGTTCGGTCCCACGTTGAACGTCATTTGTGATTCGACGCTGACCGGACTTTGGACATTCGAGGTTACGTTTGAAGTTGAAGTCGTCGGCGCGGCAAGAGGACTGGCGTTTTTGCCAAGGGCTTCTTGTGCGCCCTGAAGACTCTGAGGAGTTAAGTTTATTTTATCAAAGAAGCTGAAGGCTCCGGCTGGATTGAATCCATTGAAGATGCTCGCACCTTTATTTGATTGTTTTCCCGGAGCGTCTTGCGAAGACTGCGCCTTCTGTTGCGCAGCTTTATTTCTTTCGACAATTTCATAGGCTCCCGTTGTATCGAGCTGACCTAATTTGGCTCCGATCTTTTCTCCGACCCATCCAAGACCTTTTCCAATCGCTGAGAAAACGGGCGCGAGGTATTCAGCCACGGCCTTTGCAATCTTCATGATCCAGCCGAACATGATCGAATAGGCTTCAACCACGTCCATGACTGCTTTTTTGATGAGTGAGAAAACTCCGAGGATGGCTTTTCCAAGCACCGGAAAATTCGCTAGGAACTTTCCAAAATAACTTTCTCCCCCCTGGAAGAAGGTCACAATGTCTTCAATCATGAGTCCGACCGCAAGAGCGATGGCCCCAATCGCAAGAGGAATGGCGAGAGCTGCAACGTCCATCGCCACGAAAGCGGCAACGGCTCTCCACACGGCAATGATGACGGAACCAATTCCAGAGACGAGTTTTCCAGCAAGAAAAACCGCCGCGATTACTCCGACGATCTTTGCCACTCGCTCAAGGCCCCCAAACATATCAACGAAGCGGCCTACGGATTCAACGAGGGCTAACATTCCACGCCAAACGAGTCGGACGAAGGTTGCCATTCCGTCAAAGGCGAATCTGATTTTGTCAGCCAAGCGGACTCGGTTTTCAGAGATAAATTGATTGAACTGTTCCGCGAGAGGTTTGATGACTTTCATCAAGCCCAGTCCAAGGATGTTTCTCAGACCTCGCAGGGCAAAAATGCTTTCCTGAATTGTGTCGTTAAACTCAGAGGAGGCTTGAACGGCCTCTTGATCCATCACAAGGCCATAACGGTCAGCAAGGCTTGCGGCCTTTTCGATTTCAGCCGAGCCCTTATTTAAGAACGGAATCATGTCTCTTCCGGCTTTTCCGAAGATGTCCATAGCGAGAGCCGTTTTTTCCAGGCCATCCGGCATTTTAGAAAAGCGATCAGAAATCAGATTGAGGGCTTCGGTTGCCGATGGGATTCGGCCACCCATGCGGCCAATGTCGATTCCAACTTTTCTGAGTGACTTGGCTGTGTCGGCAGAACCGTCACGCGCAGACGTGAGATTTTTTGCAAGCGATCCAAGTCCCTGCTGAAGAGACCCATTTGAAATGTTCGCATATTCGGCGGCAGTCTGAAGACGCTGAAGGGTCTCAACATTGAGGCCCAGTTTCATCGCTGTCTTTCCGGCTTCATCACCGGCATTGGCCGTGAGCTTTGCAAACCCGAAAAGAGTTGCAGACGCCGCCGTAACAGAAAGACCGATGGTTGAAAGCGTACTTTTTAAACCATCAAGTTTTTCTTCGACTTTTTTTAGTTTGGTATCGTCAAATTCGAGACCAAGCTTTGCGTAGAGTTCACGAACAATCATTTTCGCCCCTTGGCAGCTTTTTCTTCCGCCTTTCGTTTCGCTTCCTGGTCCAGTGTTAGAGCTTCGTTGGCATCGAGCAGATCAAGGATTGACCAGTGCTCCTCAATCTCGTGAAGGGTCGCCATTCCAGAAATGACGACCCTCCACACGGGCCATATCAGGTGTTCTGGGACTGAAAGTCCGCTCTGCTCGCGAGGTCTTGAAGCCCTTGCAGCCCCGCGAGACCGCCTAAAAAATCGCTGTATTGGAAAGCGACGGTTTTCCCTAGAACCTTGAACAAGTGGCCGATGCGACCTTGGAAGTGGACATCGAAGTATTCAGCGCCGACGCCGCGGAGCTGTCCGCTTTTGGCATCAATGACTTGCACGGATTCCAAAATGTCTTTAATCAGCAGCTCGACTTCGTTTTCGTCGATGCGTGAGCTGAGCGCACTGATGGCCTGTCCGAGAACGGCATTTGCGGCCGCTTCGTCATTTTCTTTGATGGCTTTTCCGGCGCTCAGAAACTTTGCAACGGGTTCACCCGCAAACTTCACAAGCCTTGCGAAAATTCGGGTGCCGCGAGTTGCGGAAAAATGTCTGACTTTGTAGTTCTCTCCGTCGATGTTGAACTGTTCTTCAAACCGCATTAGTTACCTCCCAAAAACAATTGAAGGTTGTCGGTTTCAAGAACCCATTCGACTTCGCGGACTTCGTTATCAAAGCCCAAGACCGGGAGCTTCTTCACATAGGCTTGTTCAGAAGCAATCAAAGCGCGTCCGCTGAGATCTTTGATAAGGACAGGAACGAGTCCGCCATTGTTGAGTTCATCTGCTGCCGCGAACCCCGAAAGAATGTCATTCGAGTCACTGCTTGAAAGCAGAGTGAAACGAACCTGACCTGATTTGTTATTGGATTTAGACCTTGTGCCTTCGCCATCAATGCCGACCGTCATCGAGTAAGCGTCTTCTGTGCGCTCAGCTTCAATGAATGTCCCAGGCGCGAAGCCCGCAAGTGATCTTCCTCCGACCGTAGCCACGACTTGACTTGGATCATACGTTTTCATCTAAAAGTTCCTCCTTAAACTGAAACAAAGCCTTTGACCGTTACCTCGCCAATCGCGCCAGCAAGACGGAACTCAAAGGCAATGTCTGGGAAAATTCGATCTTGACGAAGTTGCGGATCAACCTCGGCGACCTTTTGTGATTCGACTGTGTATCCGTCATCGCGGGAAATACCGCCCACGCGGATGCCTTCTTCAATTTTGGCGCGCACAATCGCTTCAAGAGAGGTCACGCCGCCGTCCGTGTAAGGGACCTTTTCAACGCTCACAAGAAGTCCATAGATTCCTTCTTGCACTCGCGCCGTGAACCAATCCAAGAAGCGTGTGACATCAATCCATTGGCCGCTTGCCATCTTTCCTTTTTGAACGATTCCGACGCCGCCGACCGTGGTGTAATGATTCACGTTCTTTGCGTTGAGGTTTGCGAGCTCCGTTGCATTCAACACGTCGGTCGAAATTCCCGAGAGACTTGCATAGCGCCATTGTTCAGAACCTGGATCAGTGGGAAGTTTTCGTCCGGCCCAAGCCGCTTCGGGGCCACTCGCTTCATCGCCACTCCAAAGAAGTGCCGTGCGGTTGTAGGTTTTTTGTTTGAGGACGCTTCCGAGGTCGGTCGTGCTGGCTGTTTTGATGGAAAGGCCATCGCTCGCGGCGATAAAGATCTTTCTCAAGGCTTCGATGTAAGCCGCAGCCTGAAGAATCTCTAAGTCATCACGCGAAGTCAGAATAAGGCAATACCAGTCGTCATTGACTTGCTGAAGTGCCTGAATGTCTTCAATGACGCCGTGATTTGCCGTGGTGTGAACAATTGCAAGATTGCTGGATGCGCTGACCGAGTTGGCTTCACCAGGATTTTCGGCAGTCAAAATCAAAGTCGTCGTCCCGGACCCGCTCATCTTACAAAGTGGATCTGCATTGATAAGAGCGATAAGGCCGGCCACGATCTCGGTTGCCGTTGCATCAGCGTCCGAAGTAAATTCATAGTCTTCGCCATTGATAGTGACTTTGTAGGCCGTGGTGTTTGCCACCGTGGGCGTCAGTGTTTCAATCTGCGCGACCTTAACGGCTCTTTTTCCTATACGAATCTGACGAGGCTTTTTCTCCTGGGAAAAGAGGCGCTGCGCCCATTTGTATTCGTCGTCGGTTGTTTCAAAATCCTCGGCCACTCCCGGCAAGCTCGTATAGGTTCTAACGAGGTCCGATCCGAAATCTCCATTCGGGCCAAGCACGAGCGGAGTTCCGAATCCGGCACGAGTGACGGATTTGCTCCCCAAGGTGATTTGAATGTTGACGATTTGATCTAAGCTCATTTTGCTTTCCTCCTTGTAAGCGTCAGCCGATGTCGGTTTGGTCTCCGCTTGCGTTGTTCAAAATTCCGGTCTGTTCGATGAATCCGACGTTTTCTGTGATTGCCATGACGCAACCAAAATCCATGTCGAACTGGGTTCTGTTTTCAAAATTGGTTTCGAGCGGCACACTCACGTTCTTTGGTGAGGTGTTAGAAAGAAGGGCTACGGAACGTGCTGCCAGAAGATCCATAGCGGAAACTTTTGACAGGCCGTTGGTGATGAGTGCCGCAATCTCATCCGCGTCTTTTCCGTAAGCATTGACGGACACCGTAAAAGCTCTTTGGCCTTCAAACGAGTAAACCCCTGGCGAGCTCTGTCTCATGTCGTCTTCGCCATAAGAGCGAGGACCCGAAACAACGTTTAAGCCGATATAAGGATTCTTCGGACGCGGTGATCCTTGTTCCAGCCAAACGACTCGCGCCGCTGGAACGAGAGGAGCTGAGAGCGCCGAAATCAAATCCCAAACCGCTTTTCTAAATTGAGTGACCGTGATGGCGCTCATGGCGAGTCCTCCTGGTTATTCACTCGTAGAAGAAGAGATTTGAAATACGGAATATCGACGTTGCGCCAAGCCTCTACAGATCGAACCTGAAACAACTTCCCATTGACCTCAACCAAGTCAGCAACGCGCAGTCCGTCTTCGCTCGCAGGAGAAAGTTCAACATCCGTGAAGAGGTTGTATGACTCGCGGTTACGATCGTTCTCTGGAAGCAGTAAGGATTCTTTCGGCGACAGAGGTTGCAGCGATCCGATAACTTGAACGGTTTCAATTGCCGAAGGTTGATAAACTCCTTCAAGGTAATAGCCATTCGTGACAGGTCGTCGGACTGAATAGACTCCGGTTGCAAATGAGAGAATCATTCGTTCCTCCCATCCATGACGACGTGATGACGAATGGAGTTCAGCATCTGGCCCGTATCGACCAAAGGAACATCGCCTTTTTTACCGTCACGAGTTTTCGCTTTGATGGTCGCGGGGCTTAGTTCCGGTGGAATGTGTTCATTCGTGATGCGGTTTTTAATGAGAGAAACGGCGAAAAGGCCAAGTCTTCCAAGGGCCGTTTCAACGTTGAGCTTTTGGAAAAGCACACTCTTTAAAAGCGAAGAAATGGCACCTTGAATCGCCTGAGATTCCTGAATCAAAGTCCCACGGATGAAACTCCGTGGTGGGATTCTTCCGTCTTCAGATCCGTACTCATGAATCGTCGCAATCTGCGCGACCGTCAGGGCTGAACCCTTGTGAGGAGCTTCAGCCGAAGGCTCGACGAAGCCAACTTTCACATAGGGATGATTCGCGGTCTTTCTTAAGTCCGCCGCAATCTTCTTCCAACCTCTGTCTTTGTCGATGATCTTCGTTTTTGCCATAGCTATGTCACCATCGGAGTGACAAGAAGCTGGCGGCGAAGCCGCAAATACTCCATGCCGTAAGAAGTTGTCGAAAGAAGTGCGTCTTCGCCGGATGAACTTGAACCGCCAGGGGCCGAGTAACTTCGTTGAAGTTCTCCGACCTTTTCTGACGAAACCGTTCCAGCATTCGAGCTGCCGCCAGAAACTCCGGTTGCAGCCCCTGAACGTTTCAAGAGATGAGCGACCAGATAGGCCATTCCGGGCGCGTAGGCAGATCCCCAAACCTTCTGACTGACAGAAAGATTCGCAATGTCGAGAAGCGCCTGAATCCTCACGTCATTGACGGCAGAGAACTCAGGAAAAAGTGCTTTCACATAGCTGGGATCGACGACGGTCGGAATAGCCATTGGAGACTACTCCTCATCTTTTTTCGTGTTGGTCGCCGCTGGAGCTTCGAGTTTTTGGATCTGCTCCTCGATGGCGCGTTTGACCTTGGATCTCTTTTCAGAATCCAGCCACTCTTTGAGAATTTTCACGTCGTAGGTTTCTGCAACCATCGACAAGGCTTTTTTCTCGTTGAATGAAGTCAATGGCGTAACAGGAGGAAGCTCGGGAGGGGCTGCGTTCTTTTTGACGCCATCCTTGTTATCGCCAAAGGCTTTTTCTTCGAGTTTTGTTTTCTCTTCATCACTGAGTCCTGCCAGCGGGTCTTTCGGTGCTTTTGGAACGCCCTGGTCAGGAGTGACGACTTCGATGATTCCGGTATCAACGAAACGTTTGATCTCGGAATCGCTTGCGGCGATAGCCCAAAGTTTTTCGTCAACGTTGTTGATGCCTGGAATCAGACGAATGCCGTAGGCATAATGAATGTTCGGTCTGTTGTATTTTACGATCACGGTTTTCTCCTTTGTTTTTTTCCTGGGTTCTTTTGGAAGGTCGGAGCTGGCTCTGGAAAACCTAGGAAACCCCAGGCCAGCTCCTATCTGCTCACTGTCGCCAGTAAGCAGGTTTTCTTTTTTAAATTCCGTCGCCGAAAGAAATGCTCAATGGGTAGTAGATGATGACGCCACCGAAGGACTCGATGCAGTCGATCACATACTCCAAGTTTCTTTTTTCAGCTTCGAGCTGTTCAAAGTCTGAAGGGACTTCCAGAGTCAGAACTTCGGGATCGCGGCGGTAAGCAACGGCGCGATCAATTCCAGCACCACCAGCATCGGCAAGCTCATTGACCCATTCGACTTGCTTGATGAAAGGATTATTTCCCAAGAAGTATTTCAGGATCGTCGTGTCGGAGTTGTCCGAGCGCGGAGTGCTTGCGATATAGGTGTACTGTTCAAGCGGCAAAAGAAGTGTGTCAGGAACTTCGATGCCTTTGGTGTTGGCCGGAACGGAGTTTGCGACCAAGTTCAGATCACGAATGATCTGCGCCGGAGTTTTTGTGCTCCATGCTTTGGACGCTCCGGTTCCATCGGCAGGAATCGTGACCGTCGGAATGTTCGGATTCGTCAAGAACCCAGGCAGTCCCGTTGAAGCGTCACCAACGAACGCGATTTTGTTCTCAGCTTGTGAGACCGCCCGACGAGCGAAACTTGCGCGACGCTGATCGAGACGTTTTCCCACCATGTTAGAAGAACGAATCTCTTTGATGGTGTATGCGTAGGCCGCACCCAGTTCTTTGACGGGAGAACTGAACTCTTTCCCTTTCAGGTCAACGCGAGGCAAGTCATCTGCATAGTTGGAGATGATTTTTCCGATCCCGAATCCGTCATATTGTTGATAGGTGATTTTTGTCGCACCCGGATCAACATCAGGATTCAAAGGGAAAAGACGACGGGCTTTTAGCTCGGCGTATTTCACGTCATAGGTGTTTGACTTCACATACTCTAGTTCACGCTGAAAGAACGCACTTTCAGCGGCGTCCAGATGCAGAAGTTGTCTTTGATTTTTCATAAATTGGATTCCTTTCCTAAGTTTTGGATTACGCCGGAGGAGTAAAAGTTGTTGCTGGGAAGTTCACTTCAATGACAGCCAGGCCATTTGCCGAAGCGCCTGTCAGGAATTGGGCACCGGCTAATTTCGCAAGACCCGTGTTGGCGGCTCCCGCAAAACTCCCCAAACCGTTTCCACCTGCCGCGTGGCGAACATAAACGTCAGATCCTGGCGTCACGGTGTCTTCGACTTTCACCCATGCACGGCCCTTGCGAAGAGTGGAGACCACGGACTTTTCAGGGTATTGCGGATCACCCGTAAGACTTTGCTCAAGGGCTTGAGTAGAAAGAGAAAGTCCAAGTGTTCGCTGCGCATTCGTAACGTCGAGCGCGGACGAAGGAAGTTTTCCTTGGAAATCGCCCGTGTCTTTGACTAAAAGGCGTCCGAATAGAATTGCGGTCAGACACTTGATGCTGATTTTGTCTGTAAAGCCAGAATCATAGAGCTGTCCTTCGTAGGCTGCCGCTCCCTGATCTGTTGAGTAAGATGTTTGCATTTTGAAATCTCCTTTTTTAAAAATTTCTTACTTGGTTGCTGAAAGTGGTTTTTTCCATTCGTCTTCTGAGTCCTTGCGCATTTGTTTGCGCTTCTCATCAGAGTCCGGTGCGGCTTCATTTCGAGAGTCGTTTTTCACAACTGCTTTTCCGAAATTTGTGTTGAAGTCAGAACGCGCACGAATTTTTTCGGCAACCGAGTCGAAACGTGTTTCGAGGTAGATTTCAGATTTGCCGTCAAGAATGGCCGTTGGACTGTCGGCTTGGATGATGGCCTTCTTGATCTCGACATCAGACATCGAGTCCATTTTTTCGATCTGCTCTTGCGGAAGAACGTGGGCCGCAATCTTCTCCAAGCTCATGCGAGCCTTCGCAAATTCGCGGACCTTGGCATCGCTCGGATCAACGGAGTCGGTTCTCTTTTTGAGTTCTTCGTTCGCTGCATCAAGCTTGGCTTGAGTGGCCTCAAGTTTCGCTTCTGTTTCCGTGAGCTTTGTCTCGGCGCTTGTGGCCTTCGTTGTCAGATCTGAGTTCTCTTTTTTTAGAGTGGCATTTGTTGAGTTTGCAGAATCCAGATCCGTTTTCGTTTTCTGGTGAACTGCTTGGTCAGCCTCGACAGCGGCCTGAACCTCAGATGTAACCTCATGTTCTTTTCCATCAAGGCGTACTTTTCCCATTAAAATCTCCTCTTTCTTTTTTGGTTTTGGGTTTTGAATTGGTTCGACTTCCATCACGGCATCTTCCGAATCGAGGCGAATGCGGACATCAGGTCCGGCGCGGCCCTTATCGACGATGGCGATATGGTTGTATTTGATGTTTCGTTGGATGAAGTCGTAGGCTTGACCCTGGTAAACGCCAGGTTCCTCGACAAGATCTGCGGTATAGCCGCAAGAGACTTCGCGCATTCCATCGGACTCAACGGCACCGATAGCGTCAGCGTGTGAAATGATGATGGTCCCTGAAACCTTGTCACCATCACGATTGATCGACTCTAAGGCGTATCCTTTTTGATAAAGCGATACGTTTTCAGGAGTAATCATTTCGGGAGGATGTCTGAGGGTGACAGGTGCGCCGACTAATGTTGAAAGCGAGTCCTCTTTGAAAACTTCATCAGGTGGACGAAATTCACGGATGATTTTTCCTTCGCCCGTTTTGTAAGTGAAAACTCCCGCGCGAGTTGCAAAGATTGGAACGCGCAAAAATCCCTGCGGAGTTTTTTCCGCAGACTGAAGTTCACCTTTATCAAAACGATTTACTGATTTTGTTTTCATGCGCGATTGGGTTCAGTGTGAACACGCGCAAAAAACTTTTCACCGCTTCATTTTCAACACGTCGAACGTTCGACAGTTGAATGTTCAACGTTGATTTTCAAATTTCACTCTGCAAAATCGTCAATCACTGGTTCTGCATAACATCGGCACTGAATAGCTTCACCTGGATGAACGGCCTCACCATCAACGATAGGCGGAGAGTTCCAAGAATAAATCTCCCCTTCAAGATCTCGATGAGAAGACCTTTCGCGCTCATCTCCGACACCGCGCCAACGATAGTGAGTGATGCCAAGACCGACTTGCGAAATTTCTGTGAGCTGTCCGTTTATTTTTCCAACTTGGTCGCGCGCAATAAGCTCCGCGTTGGAGTCCATCGACGCAAACTGATCGTCAATAACGGATTCGATGTCCTCAACGCGTTTGCCTTGAGTGATCGCTTGCATGATTTCAGTTTGAAGTTTTCCGAAGTGTCGATCTGCGAGCGTTTTAATAAGTTGAACGTTCTCGCTCACTCTTAAGCGGAGATAATCGCGCACTTCGCTTGTTAGAGCTCCTGATCCGAGACGAATGTTGAAAGGGATCAGAGAATCGCGCTGCCGACTTTCATTTCCGCGCATCACGGATTCAACGGCAGCCCCCATGCGGGATGCAATTGCTGAAATCATTGAATCCGTAAACAGAACGCCTAAGCGCGCTCGTGCTTCGGCAATCAAAGCCGCGAGGTCATCAATCATGTCGTCTTGCCGAACTCGGCTAGGAACTTTTGAATTTATCTCTGAGATGAGGGACGGAAGGTTTGGAAGGATCGCTCTCTTTGTGATGGCTTTGGCCTCAGCGACAAATCCAGAGAGTTCTCTTTGGTATTGCCTTTGCGCTCCGTGAGGAAACGCGGGTTTGAGTGGCCTTGGCAACCGGCGGGATCTTTTCGGTGTTTTAAGTTTTCGCTCCCGAATCTGGGCAATAGTGTCGGCATCAAAGCGTCGGGCCGCTTTCATTTACTCTTCCTCGGGCTTTTCTTTTTCGGGTGCAGGAGGAGTTTCTTTTTCTGGATTTACTCGCGTTGAAACGTCGAGTTTGGTTTCCATCGAAAACCCACCCTGACCAAATCTCGAAACTGCAACTTCGGCAGGATCTAACACCCCTCGGTCTAGGTACACGGCGTCTGCCTGGGAAACCTTGACCCGCACATCGGCCTCTTCCTTTTCATCAAGTTGCCATAGGGGTTCAAATTCGATTTCTAAGCTCTCTATCGCCCCACGGTTGAGTTTTCTTGTCAGGTTGAGGATCTTAGGCGCTAGGTACTCTTGGCGCTGGGAATCGACAAAATCATACCAAGCCAAAACGGTTGAGTTTCCGGTTGCATTTGAACCGACTGGACTTTCGCCCAAGAGCTTCGTGTGCGGAATATCCGTCTGGGCAACGAGATTGTCTGCCGAGGCTCTTAGAAGCTCAGGCATTCCGGTGACGGTGCGGGATTTTTCTTCGTAGGTTTCAGACTCGTCGATAATCAAAGAACGAATGACTGACTTTGAATAATTAGCCAGCTCAATGCGTTCCCGAATTTGATCTTCTTTTCCTGCGGCGACGAGCTCCGCGAGGTTGCGCATTTTAAAAACGCCCACGTTAAAATCTTGCAAGATCGCTGATGCAGCGTCGTGACTCGTTTGAAAATTGCGGAGGGAGTTAAAAGGCTTTGTAAGAACGGAATCATGCCAATAGCCATTCTGAATAAAGAGTCTTCTCGGAAGAATAGCCCCGTTGAAAATCTCAAGCCGCGAGGCATGAATGACAAGCGAGTTGAGTGAACTCGAAACGCTTTGTTGAAGATTAAGCCTGTACTTCGTCGGAAGGCGAAAGTACGGAGAAAACGGATTCATGTCGATGGAACTAAAATCGGCCTGAAGTTCAAAACGGCCAAGAACTTGAAGGCCAGTGACCTCTTCCGTTTCCAGCATGGGTTCTTCCATGCGACTACTTCCGCGACTCAAATACAGAATGGCTGAACCGCCATATTTTCGGGCTTGCTTCCAAGCCTCAATAATCTTCAGACGAGCGCCAAGCTCTTTGATCCGTTTCGTATAGGCGTCTGAGTCTTTCTGTGAAATCCCTTTGTAAGACCATTTTTTGCGGCACGCTTCTTCTGGAAGTAAATTGACGATTCTCGTTGCCAATCCGTCGGAGGCGTAAAGATGCTCAAAGAAAAGTTCGTCGTGATGAGTCCAAAAAGCTTCCGACGAAGTTCTTTTGTCTTTTCCTCGAACGCCTATACCTGTGATTAAGTTGAGCCAGCCATCAAGTCTGGCAACGAAGGTTCTACGATCCATGAGATCATTGAATATCGAGCCTTCAAAGAGATCACCGCTTACTCTTCAACGTGTTGAAGAGATGACAGTGACAAAGATATTTTAAGCCGTTGTTTCGTTGAGTGGAAGTCCTGCGCTTAGAACATTGAAAAATGGAATTATGGAGGATTCCCCGAGAGGATGTTGAAAGGAATCGTTTTATAAAGACCCCAAAATCTGAGGTCTTTAGATTCTTCAGCTATCACTTATTCTTTTTTGCCGCGTAGTTTCTCATGATGTCCTCGCAGGCTTTCAAGTCGTCAGCATTAAGTTGAAATGTCGATTTACCGTTGATCTGCTTTTCAATAAGTTCAATAAGTTCAAAGTCGATAAATGGTGTGACTTTTCCTGATTGATATTCACGTTCTTTTTCTTCGTAAAGGCCATCAAAGGTGCGGTCACGGAACCAGGACTGACGGTTTTGCTCCTGAAGTTTCTGCTGCTTGGTTTGACTTGGGTGGCGCTCAAGGAACTCAAAGAACATTCCACTGGCTTTCATTCCAGGGAAGAACCACTCGCCACTGAACACTTGAATCAAGTCTTCTTCAGCGTCATTTAAAATCGGAGTCACGAAGTTCACGCCCAAAGAAAGTGCGTGTTCGTGGAACGAAATCAGATCCGGTGTTCTGAGCGCAATATGTTGCCAATGGGCCGCAGCCTGATGGCCGTCGAGCATTTCTCTAACGTGGGACGGACGTGACAGCGGCTCCGAAGGCTGAACAACAGCCACAATTGTATTCATTAGCTCGCGTGGAGTCTCGTCGGCCTTTCCGATCATAAGGGCATAAGTCATGGATTTTTCCCCCTGACCTTTTTCCCACTCTTTGCGTTTATCGTAGAGGATGTCCGCAGCTTGCACTCCGAACACCACGCGAAAGATCGCATAGGCCACCGAGTATAGACGCGGCTGAAGAAGAAGCGTCATGTGATCGACTTGAAAATTTAAGTATGGCTGTTTCATTTAGTTTCCTTTCAAAAACATAGTTATTTAAACCCGAAGATAAAATATGGGTTCTTGGAACGAGCCACCTTATCACCGAGTGCATCTTGAGTGAATACGAGGCGCGCTATCAAATCCCCCCAATTTCCTAGGGAAATCAGTAAGAAACGCCCACAATAAACTGGAGAGTTTCGTTTTTGCGTTGCCCAATTTTGCAATCTTTTTGCCTGATTTTACTATCAGCAAAGGATTGACGCCGTTATATCCTGATAGTATAGGGTACTATACTATGCACACAATTAGAGACAAGAAAAAAGTAATTACAAGAATAAAGCGAATCCAAGGGCAATTGTCGGCTCTCCAAAACTCTATCGAGGCTGAGGAAGATGATTGCTACAAAGTCATGCAGCTTCTTGCTTCGTGCCGAGGGGCTTTAAATGGCCTTATGGGTGACATTGTAAATGGACACATCAAAGACCACATTGTCCTCGCTTCAAATAAGCAGGACGCGGCAGAGGCTGGGGACGAACTGATCCAAGTCTTAGGCAGCTTTTTAAAATGAAAAATACGGCGCACCCAAAACTGGGTTCAGATCAATAGCGAAAGTCAGAAAACTTTAGGAGATTAAATTATGGGGAACGACGAACAATCAAAACATGAACATCATCACACATCTGAAGCACTCACGCTTATACGGCTATCACTTAGGAATTTAGAAATGGCCGAGGAGATGCTCGTTCATGGAAAGCCTTGTGTTGAAATTGTGAGACGACTTTCCGGCGTCGTGGCGACGCTGATCGAATGCAAAAGTTTGGTTGCAAACGATCACTTGCTGTCCTGCGTGCAATCTGCGCTCAAGCCAGGTCAGGAGTCTGTGATAAACGAACTCAAAATCCTTGTTAGCGAGTTGTCAACTTCAGCCAGCAAGGGTTCACACCATTGAGCACGAAAACTTGGTCACTCTCTTCAAAGTTATTGATTGGACGACTTCTCACGAGATCTGGTGATCAAGCTTGGGATTTTGCGGTTCCGTTAGCGTTGTTAAGTCTTGTTCCCGGCGAGGTTCGAGTTGCAGCTCTTTACTATCTTATTGTTCGTCTGTTTTTAGTGGTGCTACTTCCGAGAATCACAGCTCTCATTGATGAAATGAATCGTTTGCGAGCAGCAAGGCTAGGAATATCGTTGCAGTTCATTGGTGTTTTACTCGGAGCGATTGCATTTTTCGCTCTTAGTTACTTTAAATCGCAGTCATTGACCGTTTCCAGTCCGCAAATTATCGGTGCTTTTCTTGTGCTTCTCTTCGGAGGAGTGTTGAGCAGTTTCGGATCAAGTTTCATGGATATTGCGATTGCAAATGATCTTGTTCCGTCAGGAATTAGCGAAGCTGAATTGACCGCATTCAACAGCCGCTTCAGACAAGTTGATCTTTTCACCGAGGTAGCGGCTCCAATTGCTGCGGGATTTCTGTTGGTGATGGGGTCTTCCGATCTGCCAATGCTCGGATTTTATCTTGTTGCACTTTGGAATCTTATTTCATTCTTTCCAGAATATGGAATTTTGACTTCGATATTTCATGAGCGCCCCGACTTATCCGAGAAACGTATTGTCGTCAGTAAGAGTGCGAAGGTTTCTTTCCTAAAAAAGCTCACCGGAGGATGGCGATCATTCTTTAGAGAACCTGTCGCCCTGGTCGTCGCCGCTTATGCAATTCTTTGGCTTTCTGTTTTAAGTCCTCATGGAGTTTTACTTACAGCTTTCCTGAAGGACGGCTGGAAGTTGCCGGAGTGGGAGATCGGTTTGTTTCGTGGATTGGGCGCTGTCTTCGGCTTAGCGGCTACAGTCATTTTCCCATTCGTTGAGAAAAAAATCGGTCTTATCCAAAGCTCAAAATCTTTCGTTATTTATCAGGCCATCACTGTTGCAATTGCCTTGGCCTTTTTCTTTTCCGATTCTCGAATGGGACAGATTGGATTTCTGGCTTTTGTATTGCTCTCACGAATCGGCGTGTATGGATTCGGCTTAGGTGAAATGCAAATTCGCCAACTGGGGATTCGTCCGAGCGTTCGCGGAGAAGTGAACGGGTTTGCAAGTGCTCTGACTGGGATTGCAACGCTCGGACTTTTTGCATCGGGCGTTCTGCTGCCTTCCACAAACGACTTTGTTTATCTCATCATCGCATCAGTCGTATTCGTGATTTTGGCTGCACTGGTTTTTAGCTTTTGGGCATGGCGAACGAAGGATAAAGCATTCTTGGGAGTGGAACATGAGGCAGCTCGTGGATAGCTACATGGTGCGTTCTGTCATTGTGAGACGTTTTGTAATTCATCATTGCGATGCCAAACGCTTAGGTTTAAAGTAGGATGTTGTGAAATTCTTGATAATTCTCACTTTTTTAACGATGCAGGTCACTTCTTTTGGTGGCCTTGATTCTCTTTTCGGAGTCTATGCGTCTGCTTCGACCGAAGGGCACCATCAACATCCTGCGGAACTAAACGAACACGAGAGTGAAAGTACGGAACACGGTTCTGCGGAAAACTTCTCTCACGAACACACACACAGTCATGGACCTGGCGAGCCAGAACATTCTCATAGTCACCAGCATTCATTTCCAAACGCCCAACAATCGTTTTGCACGTTCCGTGACAGCATTCTTCTTGAAATGGCTATCAGTACCTCGCTGAGCTTGTCTTCTGCTGAAGACCTTGAGCATCCAAGCCCTTATCTTGGATCTCTTTTCAGACCTCCAATCGTCTAAAAAACACGTCTTCAAATCGCGTTAGCTGGCCCACTTTTGCCGTCATAGGCATTGCTGCGTCCTAACGCCGTCATCAACAAAATTCAAAATTAAAACAGCAGCACTCTGCTGCGAAAGGTATTTATGTCGGCGAGACTACTTTTGTCTCTATGGCTAGGAATGCTTGGCATACCAGTATTTGCCCAGACGCAAACTCAGGCTTGCCAAAGTCTATCCAGTTATAAAGACGTTCTTCGGTGCTCTATTCAGAATCATCCGAGCACCCAACGATCAAGGCTGGTGCTTGATCAGAACCAAAATTTGACCGGCGTTGCGGAACAAATCCCAAACCCTCAAATCAGCACCCAGATTCTGTCTGGCAAGACTAATAGCGACGAACGCGTTGATTACACGCAAGTCAATTTAGCCCAGCCATTCGAGTTAGGTGGCAAGCGTGGGTCTCGAATAAAAAAAGCGAAAGCGTTGGTTGAAGTGAGCGAGATAGATCTTCAGCTTACTCAAGAGGAGATATATTTAAGGACGTATCTCTCCATGATTAGACTGCGGCAGATCTCAGAGGAAATTGAGATTTACGACGACGCTTTATCCACCTTCGAGAAAATTCAAAAACAATACCGCTCACGCCCCCGCATGACTCCTGAACAACGTGCGACGTATTCGGTTCTGGATATTGCAGCTAGTGACTATCGGGTGCGCCGACAGCCGCTTGTGCGCGAAGCGCGAGTTCATGAACGATACCTTGAAATCGCAGTTGGACGAAAACTTGATGTCCGCAGAGACTTCTATCCCGCCCGTCGCAAAGACTGGCCGAAAATTTCAGATGGGACAGAAGAAGCTAATTTGAAAAGCGCCGCGATCAGAAAATCTCAAGCAGAGGTTGCGGTTGCATTGGCCGAACTTGAGTCTGCAAAAAGCCTTGCTTGGCCGGATCTTCAAATTGGACCTACCTTTGAAACTCAGTCGCAAGGCAGTCAACGCTATCAACAACTAGGCGTTAATATCAGTTTCGCAATTCCCATTTTCAATCTCAACGGTGCAGGAAAATCATACGCAAATGCAGGCGTCTCGGTCGCAGAAGCCACTGCCACGGCTACAGTACGGGAAGAACGCAACGAGCTAAACTTAAATCGTCAGACCTATGAGGAAATTGTCCAGTTACTCAAATCCACAATTTCCGCATCTGACCTTCAACGCAAACACAGAGAAGTCGAATCGTCTTTTGCAAATGGAATTGTTCCGAGCTCACTCATCATCGAAATTCATCGGCAATTGGCCGATTACACTCGAAGTATAAATGAACAAGAAACGTCTGCAATTGAAGCGTTGGCAAAAATCTATTCAGTTCAGGGTCGCTTGCTTTCGGAGGGGCTATGAGATTCAAAATCTACTTACTGCCATTTTCTATTTTTATTGGCTTTAACTTCTCCCACGCTCAATCACCTGAAGGCTCCGAAGGTTTCAGAGCGGGACCAACTCTCGCAGTTCAAGAAGCCAATCTTAAAGACGGATTTAGACTCAGTGACAAAGCCAGAGAAGTCATTGGAGTGAAAACAAAAAAACTCGGCACAAGACCATTCTCAATTCCGCAATCTTCAATTGTTCATTACGGAGATAAAGCAGGTGTCTACCGCTACCGCGATGGCTGGTTCAAACTGATTGAAGTTCAGATACAAAAGAAATCTCAGGCTGTTGAAATCTCCAGCAGCGAACTTCGTGACAATGATGAAGTCGCAGTTCAAGGCGTCGCTCTCCTGCGGGTGAGTGAGATGGACGCTTTCGGAGGTGAAGAATGATAAGCCGAATCATAGCATTTTCAATTTATAACAGAATGGCCGTGCTTGCTCTTACGGTGGGGATCGCTATTGCGGGTTGGATCACCTTTGAGAATTTGCCGATCGACGCAGTTCCAGACGTTACGAACAACCAAGTTCAAATCAACACTGAGGTCGATGGCCTTTCACCAGAAGAGACGGAAAAGAATGTCACCTTCGTGATCGAAACAGCAATGAGAGGGCTCGCTGGGGTCGAAGAAGTGCGCTCACTCACGCGTTTCAATCTCTCCCAGGTTACAGTCATTTTTGAAGACGACATTGATATTTATCGAGCACGTCAGCTTGTAAGTGAACGCCTGCAATCTGTTTCGGGTTCTCTGCCGGCAGGCATTCGCCCTGAACCTGGCCCTATCAGCTCCGGCCTTGGTGAAATCGTTCACTATTCGGTTGAAGCGGAAAAAATTGAAACCGGAGACAAGCGTCTTGAGCAGTTGATGGAAATGCGAACGATCCAGGAATGGTATGTGAAGCCGCGACTTCTAACCGTAAAAGGTGTCGCAGAAGTGAATACCATCGGTGGATTCGAGAAGCAGTTTCATATTCAGCCGGACACGCAAAAGATGGCGAGGTACGGAGTTCAATTCTCCGAGATTATAGACGCAATCCAACGCACTAATAAAAATCTGGGTGGCGGCTATGTTCAACAAACCGGAGAGCAGTTTCTTGTTCAAGCTGTCGGCCTCCTTCAAGACATGGAGGACATCAAGTCAGTACCTCTAAAGTCTCTTGAAAACTTTAAAACGATCACCATTGGAGACGTTGCCGACGTCAGACTAGCGACTGAACTTCGATCCGGTGCCGGACTCGTTCGAGCACGAGAGGCCGTCGTTGGCACCGTGATGATGCTCATGGGTGAAAACAGCCGGACAGTTGCTATCAGAGTGGCGGATCGCCTTAAGGAAATTCAAGAGGGAATGCCCAAGGGTTATAGGATCGAGACGCTTTATATTCGTTCAGATCTCGTGAGTTCTACTATCGGAACAGTTGAGCACAACCTTTTAACAGGGGCATTTCTTGTCATTGTGGTTCTTGCTCTCCTGATGGGGAATATCCGCGCTGCAATTATCACCGCAGTCACCATTCCACTTTCGCTCCTGATCACATTTATCGCGATGAGATATTTTAACATTTCAGGGAATTTGATGAGTCTTGGCGCTCTCGATTTCGGGATCATCGTTGATGGAACAGTTATCCTTTTGGATCACTGCGTTCGGGTCATTCAAGATCGTTCAACCGCGCTAAAGCGAACTCTCACAAAGGAAGAACTTCAGAAAGCCATTTACGATGCTACAGTTCACATTCGTACTGCGGCGGGATTCGGACAACTTATCATCGTTGTGGTTTTCCTACCTATTTTTTCACTTGTTGGAGTTGAAGGTAAAATGTTTCGGCCAATGGCTGCGACCTTCATTATCGCTATTGTCGCGGCGCTAATTCTGTCCTTCACGACTGCACCAGCACTCGCAAGCATTTTGATGACAGGAAAAGTGGTCGATAAAGAACCTTGGCTGATGAGAAAGCTAGAGCAACTTTATGCTCCGGTCTTGGCCTTTGTTCTTCGGCACCGTCTTGCAACCGCAGGTGTCGGCATTGCAGCCACTGTTTTAGGAGCAGTTCTTTTCATGCGCTTAGGGGGCGAGTTTCTTCCTCAGCTCGACGAAGGAACGCTTCTTGTTCAGACAACTCGTCCGGTGAATGTCAGCATTGATCAGTCAGTCGTGCTTCAGGCAAAAACCGAGGAAATAGCTTCAGATTTCCCCGAGGTCGCATTTACTTTCTCGAAAATCGGCACTTCTGAAATTGCAAATGATCCGATGGGTGTGAACCAAGCGGATACATACGTGATCTATAAGCCAGAGAAAGAGTGGCCGCTGATCGAGGGACGGAAGCGAACTCGCACGGAAGTTGCCAATGCAATTATCGAGAGACTTGATGCTGAATTGCCAGGTCAATCGGTTCTCCGCAGTCAGCCGATTCAAATGCGTTTCAACGATCTTCTTGAAGGTTCAAAATCCGATGTTTCCGTGAAGCTTTACGGTGATGACATGGCAACGCTCTCGTCGATCACAAAACAAATTGCCGCAATTGTAGAGAAAATTGAAGGTGCGGGAGAAGTTGAAACTGAACTCCGCGGAACATCACCTCTTTTGCGTGTGACGCCAAAGAAAGATGTTTTGCGGTCAATGGGCATTCCTACTCAATCCGTTCTACAGACAGTGGGTGTTGCACTTGGTGGCGCAGAAGCTGGAATGCTCTATCAGGGCGAACGACGATTTCCAATTTTTGTGCGCTTAAGTGAAGACCGACGATCTGATTTAGATGCGATTCGTGGCCTTCCCGTGGGGTATGGAAACAATGCCACCGCACCTTTGAGCGAACTGGCCGACATTAAATTTGAAGAAGCCTACGGAACTATTGTCCGCGAAGATGGAAAACGTCGCGCAGCAGTTCTTATCAATCCTCACGGAAGGGACACTGAGAGCTTCGTCAATGAGGCGCGCGCCGCCGTGGAAGCCCAGATTAAATTGCCTGAAGGCTATTACATCGAATGGACCGGAACATTTAGGAATCTTCAGACGGCTAAATCGCGTTTGATGCTTCTTGCACCCTTAGCACTGCTTCTGGTTCTTATGATGATCTACGCCGCATTTAAGAGCATCGGAGAGACGCTACTTATCTTCGTCTGCGTACCGATGTCTTTGGTCGGTGGAGTTTTAGGACTCATGCTGAATGGGCTTCCGTTCAGTATCACGGCGGGCGTTGGCTTCATTGCGCTTTCGGGAATCGCCGTTCTAAACGGCGTCGTTCTCGTGAACTACTTCAACGAGCTCCGAAAAGAGAATCTCGGCGCGCATGAAGTCGTGACTCGCGGTGCGCTTCTTCGATTACGGCCAGTTTTGATGACAGCTCTGGTGGACATTTTTGGATTCCTGCCAATGATGATCTCTACTGGAATTGGTGCCGAAGTTCAGAAGCCGCTGGCGTCGGTCGTAATTGGCGGAATTGTTTCGTCAACACTTCTCACGCTGCTCGTGCTGCCGGCACTTTACCTAGCTTTTGAACGCCATTTTAAATTTAACAACAATGAAACAACTCATCCATAGGAGTAAAAAATGAGACAACTAATTTTCTTATTAACGACAATTCTAGCGAGTTCCAGCGCATGGGCGCATGGAATTTCAGCCGCGGATCGAGCCGCAATGCTTAGCGGTGGATATGGAAAGTATGTCTGGCTTGGAGCCAGTCATATGCTGACGGGTTATGATCACTTACTGTTTATTTTTGGGGTCATATTCTTTCTAACGTCTTTCCGAGACATTGTTAAATTCATCAGCGTGTTCACGTTCGGACACTGTATCACCTTGGTGTTTGCGACCTTCTTTAAGATCACCGCGAACTACTATCTGATTGATGCCGTTATCGCACTCAGTGTGATGTACAAAGGTTTCGAGAATATCGACGGATTTAAAAAGTTCTTCGATTGGAAGGCTCCAAGTCTTTTGAAGATGGTCTTTTTCTTCGGTCTTATTCATGGGTTTGGTCTTTCGACAAGACTACAACAGCTCCCTCTCGGAGATGACAGTTTCCAGATGCTGTTTAGAATCCTCTCGTTCAACGTCGGAGTTGAAATCGGGCAAATCGTGGCTCTTACGGCAATGCTGATACTACTTAGCGGCTGGAGAAAAGCTGCTGCCTATATGAAGTTCGCAAAAGCCGCGAATGTAGGGCTGATCGCCGGAGGAGTTTTTCTGTTCTTCATGCAGTTCCACGGATACTGGCATGGATCTGATCCAGATGCTTTTCCATTGAATCGTGACGATCACTCTCACGTCCATCAAGACATGCAACAAGAAGAAATGAACACCCATTAACCGCTACCACAACAACAACGCCAAAGGAGGCAATATGAAAATCGTAGCATTGTTACTAGCACTAGGTTGTGCCCAATACACTTGGGCTCACGGAGAACATCCACCGCAGGTGGCGAAGTGCCAAAAAGCGAAGGCATGTACTGAATCTGAAGTTTTGGCAGGAGCTGAGTCGGCAATCAAATTGATCGCCGCGAAAGATCCTAGCAAAGCCAGCTTTGCATCAGTTAAGCCATCGAAAGCGGAGCTTCGTGATTTTGCAAAGGGAAAAGAATGGGTCGCAACTTTCAATAGCGAAAGTCAGCCTGAAGGAAAGAAGTCTCTTTTCGTCTTTATCACGCAAGATGGTGTCCCGCTTTTTTGTTAATCGGACTTTTGACGCGGATATTTAAGGGATGATTTAATCTCGATATTGCGTCAAAAGGAGTTGAAGCAAATGGAACAAGATCAGGGTAAAGCACGTCGGCACTACACGCCAGACCAGAAATTCAAAATCGTAAAAGAGCAGATGACGACAAAGACCTCTGTGTCGGAGATTTGCAAGAAGTATGATATCAGTCCCGCCGGGTTTTATCGCTGGCAGGAACAGTTTTTAAAAGCTGCTCTGAATGGGTTTAAAAAGCCTGACTCTGGCCCCACTAAGGCGGAGCTTCGTAAGATCGAGGAACTTGAAAAGAAGAACTTACGCCAACAAGCCATTATTGCCGACATCGCCGGTGAAGTTATTGAATTAAAAAAAAGTCTTGGGGAATCGGGCCTTCTGTAGAGATTCCGAGGCATTTAAGATCCGTTGCGGCCGCTGACATTTCTAATTTTCAGCAGCGAACGGATCTTTCTTTAGAAATTATTTTAGAATTATTTGGTATAAAAAAATCCACCTATTACGACTGGCAAAAGCTGCCGAATGTCGTTTCAGAAAAAAAGCCTGTCCTAAGTGCCGCAAGCGTTCGTCCTGATGAGGTGGCGGCAGTGTTAGCGTATCGAGATCTACATCCGGATATTGGCTACCGCAAGTTCACCTGGCAAATGGTCGACGAAAATGTGGCCTTTTTATCAGAGAGTAAAGTGTACGATATTTTATCTGAACACAATCGACTTCAAGGCTGGAACCGAGTCGAAAATAGCGGCACTGAAAAAGAATACCGCCACAAGCCCAAGCATGTTCACTATCACTGGCACACGGACATCGCATACGTCAAAGTTGGTGGAGTTTTTTATTTTTTAATTATGATGCTTGATGGGTACTCAAGATACTTGCTCGACTGGGAATTAATGACTGACATGCTGGGTGGTTCAGTTGAAGGCTTTGTTCAGCGAGTGAAAGACAAGTACCCCCATGCCAAGCCAAGGCTGATCAACGACAATGGCAGCCAATTTATCAGTCACGATTTTAAAAGACTTTTACAGAAGCTCGAGATCCAGCAGGTATTTACGCGCAGAAATCATCCTCAGACCAACGGAAAGATCGAAAGGCTCAACGGCACGGTCAAACAAGAAGCTCTTCGCCCAGGGCAGCCTAGCGACTTTGCAGAGGCCTGGGAAATACTGAACAAGTACAGCTACGAATACAATCACCAGCGGCTGCATGCGGGAATCAACTTTTTACGCCCAGCAGATATGTTTTTTGGTCGCGGTGGTCTGGTATTAAATGAACGCCGTGAAAAAATTGAAAATGCCAGAGCAGATCGAAAGTCAAAAAATCGGGAAGAAAAAATGAAAACTCTACACTAAATTATTGCGTCAAACTTCCGGAAAGAAAAAAGCTAGACAATGGATACCTGAATGGTTCCAACTTCACGGGCAAGTAACTAAATAGCGAAAAAGTTCGTCCTCCGCTCCGCGATGGCTTTCGCGGACGGAGGATCTTACTAAGGCTCGTTTACGGCAGTCATTAAAACCCGGAAAAAGCCTGATCTCATTCAATTACTTGCGCTTTTTGTTTCCATTTTTTCTAAATACCCCTTGACCTTCCAATTGTTGGAAGCCCGAGGATGAGGGTTGGTCATAATCAAGGAGAATTAAAATGCTAAATCAACAAGGAGAAATCGACAGAAATACCATTCGCACCGCCTCTTCATCAGACAAACTGTCAGAGAGATAAAGGTGCAAAATGGAATCTTGGATCTCAACAATCATCAAATTAAAAAATATCGTTCTTGATAAAGCTATGCCTTCAGGATCTGTAGAAGTTCGCTGGCTTTTTTGACGTATGAAAAAGCTTGAATCTGCTTCGACCGATTTTCCAAGTAGGAATTTCGGTCCTTCTGGAATTGTCACAGGAGGCATCTTAAATTTTACTGCGGACATGGTATCAAGAACCCCGCGGACTCACGCGGATCATGTTCTTATCCTTATCCGCTCAGGCGTGATCGGTTACGTTTTTCAAAGCGAGTATCACGTTGTTTCGGCAGGCATGATGATTTTCATTCCTGCTGATTCGCTTTATTTCGAGTTGTCTTTCAGGGTTGATGTCCTCGTGTGGCATATCAATATCCCTATCAAAAAATCCGTGAGAAAACACTGCGTAAGTCCTGAGATTTTTAAAGCGCGTCTGCTCATCGAGGGTCTTTGTGAAAAGATCGTCAATACGAAGGTGTCATCGACAGAAGAAAAAGATTCTACCTTGAAAAGACTGGTCATGGCTTTCATTGACGAGCTGGATCGCTCCGAACCCATTCGTCATTTAGTCATTCCGGTTCCAAAGTGTCCAAAAATCTTTAAAGTAGCGCACGAAATTTTGATGAGCCCTGGCATCAAAGAAAACATTGATTACTGGGCGAAGAAATCCGGGATGTCGAGAAGAACCTTCACTGAGAGGTTCTTTAAAGAAATGGGTTTGTCATTCGTTGCATGGAGAAAGCGCGTACTTCTTCAAGCATCCTTGATTCATTTATCGAATGGGCAAAATGTAAAAGAGCTTGCGGACCTATTGGATTTTTCAACTCCAAGTGCCTTCGTGAATGCGTTTCGTAGTCAGTTCGGCCTTTCGCCCAAGA
The DNA here is from genome assembly GCF_055397015.1 of Bdellovibrio sp. HAGR004. Lineage (NCBI taxonomy): Bacteria > Pseudomonadati > Bdellovibrionota > Bdellovibrionia > Bdellovibrionales > Pseudobdellovibrionaceae > Bdellovibrio > Bdellovibrio sp. HAGR004. The sequence goes on from NZ_AP029176.1 coordinate 2,579,217, forward strand.
GCTATCTGAAGAAGGAAGCCAAGTCTCTCGGCGAAACGTAAAACTAAGATATTGACCTCATTTCTGTTTTTGCCTCCTGAACTACAGTTAGAGCAGACTTTAAGAATAAGAATGAAATAGATAACCCAATAACGGCATCTGGGATTCCAGATTGTGTGACAGAAACTAAAACGGAAGCGCCTAGAACTCCTACGTTCGCAATGATGTCATTTCGTGAGCATAACCAAGTGGAGCGCATATTCACATCATCAGCTCGATGACGATAGAGCAAAATCAAACAAACGACGTTAGCAATCAGGGCGACAGCGCCAATGATCCCCATTGGCTCAGCGAGTGGAACGGAAGCAGCAAGCAACCGAGAAACAGTTTCGACCAATACAAAAAGACCGAACACCGCCATCACAAGTCCTTTGGAAAGACCCGCTCTTGCTCGCCATAGACTGCCACGATTTAAAGCATAAAGGCTAAAACCATAGACAGCCGCATCCCCAAGCATATCCAGAGAGTCCGCCATCAATGCCGATGAACGAGAAAAAACTCCGAAGCCAAACTCCACGAAAAACATGATCGCGTTGATTGCGAGAACCCATTTTAAAACCGAGCCCTGTCTTTCTCGTAGAGCTTCCAATTCGGTTGATTTTTCTTCGCAACAACTTTTTGCCATAATTCACCGCGCCTTATCATGTACATTAAAAACCCTTGAGTTACTCAAGGGTCAAGAGTAAACGAGATTTATGAGAATCGGAGAGCTATCCAAAAAAGTCGGCGTGAGTATAGACAGCATTCGTTTTTACGAAAAAGAGGGGCTTATTAAAAGCCCTGTTCGCGCCGAAAATGGATATCGAGAGTTCTCGAAAGATGCCGAAGCAGTGCTTGAGTTCATATCGCACTGTCGATCATTGGATATTCCTCTGCCTGAAGTTCAAAAGCTCTTGCGAGTGCGCGCGGGCTCGACCAAATCTTGCCGAGAAGCCAATCAGGTGATTGACGATCAGCTTGCTAAACTTCGCTCACGGATTTTGGAGCTTAAGCGGTTGGAGAAAACTCTCTCTGAGCTTCGCTCTGTGTGCAATTCCGAACTTGATCCAAAGGATTGCCGGATCATTCAAAGCTTACAAGCCCGATGAGATAGCTTAAAAGAAAGAGACCGTCAGCGCGGTCTCTTGGGAGAGCATTTATTTTTATAAACTTTGTCGGTTCTCGGAAATGTCTTCGAGAATCGGACAAGTCGGCCTCTCGTCGCCGTGGCAGTGTTTTGCGAGGTTAGATAACGTGTTCTTGATCGCTTGAAGATCTTGGATTTTTTCTTCCAGAGCCTTGATATGGGTCATGGTCATGCTCTTAACTTCGGAACTTGCCCTCGAGCGGTTTCGCCAGAGGCTCACAAGTTTTTTGATTTCCTTCATGGAGAAACCCAAACTTCGAGAACGTCTGACGAACGTAAGAATGTGAACGTCATTTTCAGAATACTTCCTATAGCCGGACTCCGACCGACTAGCTTTAGGGATGATTCCGATTGATTCGTAGTGACGAATCAATTTTGCATTTACACCGGAGGCTTTCGCCGCTTCACCTATATTCATAATTTAAGTTTAAACCTTCTAATTATTGTAAGGTCAAGGGGTTGACCGCAACTTCAGTCAGAGAATGGTTAGATTCTCCCGCCGCATTGTATCTATCCTATCAGTGACCGCCGTGACCCTCGTGAGAGTCTGTCGATTTCGACGAACCCTCAGATCCGTGCAGCGAAGGATCTTTCATGTATTTCTCAAAGTTCTTTTTGTTCGCAAAGTACATCACATCTCCTGCGTCGTTTGCGGCGATGATAGCTGTGGCTTTATCGACCGACTTTTTCGTAAGCGGGTCAGTGGCCGTTCTTGCGGTTTTATCTTCAGAGAGGGTTTTCTTGCAGTTGTCGCAGCACCCGTAATAAGTTTTGCCGCTCACTTTCACGGGAATTTGTGGCTTACCGAAGTGCTTTTCCGTGACCATGCACACAGTTTCATTCGGAACAACTTTCCAGCTCATGTCGTGCCCCTGATGGGGCGACTGGGCAAATGCAGTTGCCGAAACGAATACTGAGAATAAAAGCGTCGTGATTGTTTTCATATTTTTTTCCTCTTCTTTTAGGTTAAAGTTCTTCTTTTCTAAATTGAATCCATTTTTTAATTTGAAACTCCTCGCGCCGTGCAAGAGCCCTTAGAATTGATACTCAAAGCCAGCCCCTAAACTATCATTCGTCAGCATCAATCCGGCAGCCCATTCCCATTTCGGTGAATACATCAAAGAGAGTTCAAATTCCGTTTCGTGTTCGCCCCCTTGATTGTCCGGTCGCCATGTAAACTCAAGCTCTGAAAAGACCGTCTTCGTCCATTGAAATTCGCGCTCAATATCCAATCGAAATTTCCCATCGTGATTCACTAATAAATTCGTCTCGATCATCATCGGAAGGAAATGTCCGATACCAATTACGCCGTGAGTTTTTTCTCCGTAGGATGTTCCCCCCACGATGAGATTCGTCCAATTATTAAACCAGCGACGGTAAAAGACATCGCCTTCGTAGTCCCATTCATCCTTGAAGTTATAGTCAAAGTTTTTGCCTTTGATATTTGCGCCTTCAATGCGAGCAGAAAACTCATTCCAGGCTTGAGAGATTCTGAAGTTGCCTTCCATGTGGTTAGAGGAAAGTTCCACGCGGCCGTAATTGAACCAAGGGTCCATGCGATGATGATCGTGCTTATCGTGTTCGGCCATTTCGCCCTCTAATGCGAAATTTGAGTATTTAACGACTCTAGCCATACCTGTATCCATGTGGAAGAGGTTGTGGCAGTGGAGCATCCATTGACCAACTTCATCCGTGTAAAATTCAATTGTGCGCGAACCCATTGGAGGTACGTCCACGGTATGTTTCCAAGGCGAATAAGTTCCGTTTTCATTGATGACGCGGAAGAAATGGCCGTGCAAGTGCATCGGATGGTGCATCATGCTGTCGTTCTGATAAGTGATGCGAACAATCTCTCCCGGATTCACTGTAAGCAAGCGATCCTCGGAAATCGTTTTTCCATTGATGTGCCATACATAACGTCTCATATCACCGTTAAGAACAAGCTTAAGATCATGGACCTTCGCGTTTTTTGGGAAATTGATCGGCTCCAACGCCTTCAGTTTATCGACGCTCAATTGTTCGATGACCTTCCCTGATGCCATCGTCATTGGGGTGGCTTGAGCGCCTTTCATATCGTGACCAGAGTGATCTTCTTTTGCTGGGGTGGATTTCTTGGGCTTAGATTCAGAATGGTCCATGCCTTTCATTTTCGAGTGATCCATCCCTTGCATTTTGCTATGGTCCATTTCGCCCATTTTGGAGTGATCCATCTCCTTCATTTTAGAATGGTCCATGTCTTTCATCTGACTATGATCCATGCCTTGCATTTTACTGTGATCCATACCGCTCATTTTCGAGTGGTCCATTCCACCCATCGCAGAGTGATCCATCCCGGACATATCGTGGTCCATCGTGGCGTAAAGATCTGGCTTAGGAACATCCTTTGCGAAAACCTTTTCACCCATACCGATGAACGTAGATGCGTAACCAGTTCCGTCTTGGCAGGTTGCGCGCAACTCGTAGTTTTTATGCTCAGGCACCGTGAAAAGTACGTCGTAGGTTTCAGCCATGCCCATCAGAATTTCGTTTGTCTGAATAGGTTCAATGTCTATTCCATCCGAAGAAATGACCGTCATCGGCAATCCTCCTAACGAAACCTGGAAATAACTTGAAGCGGCCGCATTGATAATTCTGAGACGAATGCGCTGTCCTGGGTGCGCTTCCAAAAGTTGTGACACGGGTTTACCGTTAATCAAAAATGCGTCGTAGCCAACGTCTGAGAGGTCCATGCCCCCCATGCGTGTCCACTCGTTTTTGAATTGGTTCATGAGCTTTCCTTCTTTGATGGCTTCAAAGTAGGATCGCATGGTGCCTTTTTTATAAAGATAGTAGTCGCCATCTTTTTTGAGATTGCGAAGAATATGATCGGCGTTTTCATCCGACCAGTCGCTCAAAACAACGACGGCTTCTTTATCTACTTTTATCGTTTCTTTTTTTGGATGAATGACGATTGAACCAAAGACACCTTTTTGCTCCTGAAGCATCGTGTGAGAGTGATACCAGTAGGTTCCGTTCTGGCGAATTGGAAACTTAAACGTGCGAGATTTCCCTGGATAGATCGGCGGAGTATTTACGAACGGAACTCCGTCCTCAAGCGGCGGCAAAAGAATGCCGTGCCAGTGGATTGAAACGTCTTCGTTGGAGTTTTTAAGCTCGTTTTTGACCGTGATTTCAGCATCATCTCCCTCAGTAAACTCTAACGTTGGCGCAGGAATACCGCCGTTCACGGTGAGCGCAAAATCCACGGTCTTTTTTCCACTCATGTTGACGGGTTCATTTCTGATTGTCAGTTCATAGCGAACGGTCTTTGCGAAAGACGAAAGCGGGAGACTCATCAAAACAAATAACAACAAACTTTTCATAAAATTTCCTATTCGAGTCTTTTCAAGATGGTTTTCATTTTCTCAATTTCGTCATGTTGTGCCTTGATAATATCGGCGCAAAGGCTTTTTAACTCTGCGTCTTCAAGCTTACCTTCCTGACACATCAAGATCGCGCCTGAGTGGTGCGGGATCATAGAGCGGACAAACTGTTTATCCCCAACGAATGTCTGCTGACGGATGAAAATAAAGGACAGCACAAAAATCAAAATCGAAACGCCAGAGAGCGCAGCGTTTAGTTTTTTGTTTGGATACATCTCCTTCATTAAAATAATCATAATCACGACCGAAGGAGCGACCATCCAAAGTGTCATGTAGAGCGCATTGATGTTCATGAAAATACTGCTGGCGGCATCGACCATCAGAAAGTTCATTCCGTACATAAATAAGAAATGCAGAAAGGTCATGAGGGCTAATCCCGTGTAGGGATTCAGGCCTTGTTGATGCTGATCGTGAGAGCCGTGATTTTGATGTTTCATATTTCCTCTTTGTTTTGTGGTTTATTTTTTCTTCGTAAAGTCCTCTAAAATGGGGCACGTCGGCCTATCATCGCCATGACAGTGAAGGGCAAGATCCACTAAAGTATTTCTGATGGATTGAAGGGCTTGGATCTTGTCTTCTAATTCTCTTACATGAGCCAGAGTCAACGCTTTCACGTCCGAACTCTTTCTTGAGCGGTTGCGCCAAAGGCTCACGAGCTTTTTAATATCTTTCATGGAAAAGCCTAGAGTTCTAGCGCGTTTCACAAAACACAAGGTGTACACATCGCTTTCGCTGTACTTTCGATAGCCGGATTCTGAACGGCTGGCTTTGGGAATGATTCCAATAGATTCGTAGTGACGAATCAACTTTGCATTTACTCCTGAGGCTTTCGCGGCTTGACCTATATTCATGATTCCAGCGTAATCCTTCCAATAGTTGGAAGGTCAAGAGGGCTCTACATGAACATGGTGCAACATATTGAAACAGCGCGTAAATTCTCGGAAGATTACAATTCTTTGGATAGTCTATTGACCTTCCAACGCTTGGAAGGTGCAGAATGAACTCAGATTAAGGATATTTGCATTCAAGGAGCAGTATATGACACACGACAATCACCACAATCATCAGGGGCATGACCACGGCGAACATGGCTGCTGTGGTGTTCACAACTCAAAAGCAGAGACCAAAAAAGTAACCGACCCAGTTTGCGGAATGCAAATTGATCCCGCAACCGCTAAGGGCGGCAAAAGCAATTTTCAAGGCGACGACTATTTCTTCTGCAATCCTAAATGCAAAGCGAAGTTTGATGAGAATCCCTTCGCGTATATTCACGGCGGAAAAGATAGCTGTCACACACCGAGCGCCGCTGAGGGCGAAAATAAAGCTCATGCAGAACATGGTGGCGGCTGCTGCGCCCCAAAAGCAAAGGCGCAAGCCGCAGATCAGCTTGTGACTGATCCCGTGTGCGGAATGAAGATCAATCCTCAAACTGCCAAGGGCGGCAAAAGCACCGTTGACGGAAAAGATTATTTTTTCTGTAACCCCAAGTGCAAAACGAAATTCGACGCCGACCCTCAATCCTACATTCAAAAAGCATCAACCGTAATTGATCCGGTTTGCGGAATGAAAGTAGATCCAAATAATGCCAAAGGGGGCAAGAGCACTTTTGACGGCAAGGATTATTTCTTCTGCAACCCGAAATGTAAAACCAAGTTCGATGCGGACCCTCACGCGTATCTTCATAAGAAAAGCGAAACGCCGAAAGCCGATGCCAGCGATAAACGAATGTACACTTGCCCAATGGACCCCGAAGTCAGGCAAGTCGGCCCTGGGACCTGTCCAAAATGCGGCATGGCTCTTGAGCCTGAAGAAGTCTCTTTGGATGAAGGTGAAAATCCTGAACTCACGGACTTTAAAAAGCGATTGAAAGTAAGCGCGTTCCTCGCAATTCCGCTTCTGCTTTTTGCGATGTCGGACATTATTCCGGGGCAACCTGTTCAAATGAGTCTTCCGCATTGGATCTATGCTGGCATTCAGCTTCTTCTTGCGACGCCTGTCGTTCTTTGGGCAGGCTATCCGTTCTTTCATCGTGGCTGGTATTCAATTAAAACTTGGAACCTGAATATGTTCACGCTGATTGCGATTGGAACCGGCGTTGCCTACGCGTTCAGTGTCGTTGCAACCTTTTTCCCTTCAATCATTCCTGAAAGCATGATCGCGCACGGTGGACAAGTGCCTCTGTACTTTGAAGCGGCCGCCACGATCACGGCCCTAGTTCTCCTAGGCCAAGTCCTTGAGCTCCGCGCACGAAGCCAAACCGGAAACGCAATCAAAGCCCTTCTAGGTCTTGCCGCGAAAACTGCGCGACGAATCAGACCAGATGGAACCGAAGAGGATGTTTCAATTGATGACATTCGCCCAGGCGACCTCCTGCGCGTTCGCCCTGGTGAAAAAGTTCCGACCGATGGCGAAGTCACTGATGGAAGATCCGTCATTGATGAGTCAATGATTTCGGGCGAGCCGATCCCAGTTGAAAAAGAAGTTGGCGATAAAGTTACGGGAGCGACCGTGAACACCACGGGGTCGTTCGTCATGAAGGCAACCAAAGTAGGATCAGACACTCTTCTTTCGCAGATTGTAAAGATGGTTTCGCAAGCCCAAAGAAGTCGTGCGCCGATTCAAAAGCTGGCTGACACCGTGTCTTCGTACTTTGTTCCGATTGTGGTCTTGATTGCCGTTGCAACGGCTGTGGTTTGGTATCTGGTCGGACCAGATCCGAAGCTCACTCATGCGATGATTAACGCGGTTGCGGTTCTTATCATTGCGTGTCCGTGTGCCCTGGGCCTTGCAACTCCAATGGCTATCATGGTGGGAACTGGTAAAGGTGCCACTCACGGGGTTTTGATTAAAAACGCCGAAGCCTTAGAACGCATGGAGAAAATCACAACTCTCGTTGTCGATAAAACTGGAACCTTGACACTTGGAAAGCCAAAACTTTCTGAAGTGAAAGTGCTTGGCGGATTTAACGAAGCTGAAGTGCTTTCGCTTGCAGCTTCCCTTGAAAATTCGAGTGAACATCCACTCGCTGAAGCCATTGTGTCGGGCGCAAGAGAGCGCGGCGCTCAGATTTTAAATGTTGCGGATTTCTCTTCTGTCACCGGAATGGGAGTGAAAGGAACAATTTCAGGCCGAACCGTTCTCATCGGTAACAAACGCCTGATGGAAGAAAATCGCATCTCTGCAAACGAACTTTCGCAGATCGCGCAAGACCTTCAAATGAAAGGTCACGGAGCAATGCTTGTGGCAATCGACGGAAAAGCTGCGGGAGTAATCACAGTCAAAGATCCGGTCAAAGAATCCTCTAAACCTGCGATTCAATACTTCCACGAGCAAGGCATCGAAGTTGTGATGCTCACTGGTGACAACAAAAACACCGCAAGCGTCGTGGCAAAAGAGCTTGGCATCGACAGAGTGGAAGCCGATGTGCTTCCTCATCAAAAAGGTGAAATTGTTAAGAAGCTTCAACAAAGTGGCAAGCGCGTGGCGATGGCCGGAGACGGAATCAATGACGCCCCAGCACTCGCGCAAGCTGACATCGGCATTGCAATGGGCACCGGAACTGACGTTGCGATTGAAAGCGCCGGAGTGACTTTGGTGAAAGGCGACCTGTCTGGAATTGTGCGCGCTCACAAACTGAGCCAAGCCACGATGAAAAACATCAGACAGAACCTTTTCTTCGCTTTCGGCTACAACACCCTCGGCGTTCCTGTCGCTGCCGGAGTGCTCTATCCAGTCTTTGGCCTCTTGCTGAGTCCAATGATCGCAAGTATAGCTATGAGTTTGAGCTCCGTCTCTGTTATCGGGAACTCACTCAGACTTAGATCCGCAAAAATTGATAACGAAGAAAAATTTAAGGTTTAAAGTTTTACTATGGCTAACAATCACAACCACGAAAATCACAAAGGGCACAATCACAAGCACGATCACAAAGGCCATGAAGGACACGACCACGGTCACAAAGATCACAAGGGACACGATCACGGTGATGACCATGACCATGACCATGACCATTCGCACGTTCCGGCTGTCACTGAGGGAAATGAAAAAAAGATTTTAATTTCCTTCATCCTTATTCTCGGTTTCATGGTCGTTGAAGCCGTGGGCGGCTACATTTCGGGATCTCTCGCGCTCTTGGCCGATGCGGGTCACATGATGACTGATGCTGCGGCTCTAGGTTTGGCTTACATGGCTTTTCGTTTTGGTCGTCGCGCAAGCGACCAACGCCGCACGTTTGGTTATCTTCGATTTGAAGTCATCGCGGGTCTTATCAACGCAATCACACTCTTTGCAATTGTGGGATGGATTCTATTTGAGGCCTATGAGCGATTCCACAGTCCACAGCCTGTTTTAGCGGGTTCAATGTTCCTCGTTGCTATCGGTGGATTGCTCGTGAATATCTTTGTTCTTTGGTTCCTTACTCGTGGTGATACGGATCACGTCAATGTGAAGGGTGCGATCCTTCATGTGATGGGAGACCTTCTGGGCTCAGTGGGAGCCGTGATTGCCGCCGTTGTGATTTGGTACACCGGCTGGACCCCCATTGATCCAATTCTCTCGGTTCTTGTTTCGCTTCTAGTTCTTAACAGTGCGTGGAGCCTTTTCAAAAGCACACTTCATATCCTGCTTGAAGGCGCTCCCCCTGACATGACTGCATCTGACGTTGAAACTCATTTGCTTAAAAGTGTTGAGGGCTTAAATAAAGTCAGTCACGTCCACGTTTGGTTAATCACGTCAGGTCGAACTCTAGCAACTTTACAGATTCAACCAAAACCTGACGCTGACGTTCCGACAGTGGCAAAACAAGTCGAACATGAATTAAGAGAAAGATTCAAAATTGAACACGCCACCGTTGGAGTGGACTGGGATGGTGTTGCCATTTGCAGTTTAGAAAAACCAAAATCTAAATGACGTGTTCTACTTTTTTCTTCGCCCAGGGTCCGCTAAGACGCGCTTTACACTGACCCTGATTTGCACAAGCGAAAGAATGATCCGACTATTCTTTCGCTTGTGAACTCTCTGCGCGTGATAAATTCCTCGGTGGCCCGATACGGCGTAACTCACAAAGCAAGCAACCAAAGCATAGATTCCAATTTGCGGCCCGAAAAGTTCAAGTGCCATGATCGTGCAAGCCAGTGGCGTGTTGGCCGCTCCCGCGAACACAGCGACAAACCCCATCACAGCTAGGATCGGCAACGGAATCGGTAGAAACCCACTCAAAGAATTTCCGAGAGCCGCGCCAATGAATAGAAGCGGAGTCACTTCGCCGCCTTTAAATCCCACTCCTAACGTGAACGCAGTGAAAGCCAGTTTTCCAATCCAGTCATAGGCCGGAAGTGGAACTTTGAGAGCATCAACAATGATCGGAACTCCAAGCCCCGCGTAGCGAGTCGTGAGAGGAACCAAAAAGAAAACAAGTGAAATAAACGCGCCCCCAATGAGTGCTCTTATTGGCAGATACGGAAAAATCTTTTTAAAGCTCGCTTTAATTTGTTCCGTCATCAGCGCAAACAGTTTTGCAGTCAGACCGAAAAGCACCCCTGCGAAAATCACGGATGCCCAGAACACGAACGAGTTTGGAATTTCTAAAGTCGGATGAACGTAACTTGTGTGATGAACGCCTAGAAGTTGCGTCACATGGTGCGCGGTGAAAGCTGCGGTGGCACATTCAACAAGCGCCCAGAGGTGAAGCTTTCCGATCGCCAGCACTTCAAGGCCAAAGATAGTTCCAGCAAACGGAACACCGAAAACAGAGCCGAAGCCTCCGGCCATTCCTGCCATGAGAAGTGTGCGCCGATCTTCAGGATTCATTTTAAAAATGCGTGTGAACTGATCGGCAATCGAGCCACCCATTTGCACGGCAGTGCCTTCACGTCCTGCCGATCCGCCGAAGAGATGCGTTGCTATCGTTCCGAATAACACAAGCGGAGCCATACGAAACGGGACCACATTTTTTAAATCATGAAATTCATCTATGATGAGATTGTTTCCGGCCTCAACGGACCTTCCCCAGTAGTGATAAGCAGCCCCCACGATAAGGCCCCCCAGGGGAAGAAGAAAAAGCAGCCACGAGTGGGCTTCCCGAAACTCCGTTGTCAGTTCAAGAGTCCGAAAGAAAATGGCCGAGGCAACGCCGCAACCGACGCCGATCAAGCTTGAGAGAAAAATCCACTTAATGTAATGCTGGAAAATTGATTGAAGGGTTTTTGGTTTCTTCAAGATACACTCCTACCTTTGATTGGTAGGAGTCATTAGCACGATCTCTAAATTGAGCGGCGGTTCAAGGCAGACTCCATTGCCTGAACTCAAGAATAGACTGAACACCCGTCGTAAATCAAGCCTGATGCTTCCCAGCAGTCCCGAATCAAGTCAGAGGTTACATTTTCAGGAGCATTTCAAGTCGTTTTGAAGAGGTCTCGCGCAAGCGCATGATCGCAAGCGAAGCGCAATCCACGGTGTCATCATGAGCCGCATTCGGAAACGAAACGATCTCCTCAACATTGGTTCCCACCCACGGCGCGATTGTCGGATCTGGATAGAAGACATTGCCAGCCTCATAAATCGGAGACACCGCCGCAAGACGCGCATCTTTTCCGGTTTGCGGTTTATAGGGAACGATCCCCATGATTTCATCTTGAAGGGTTTGAATGACGGCCGCACCGTTGGCAGCTTCCTCGATCACCTTTGCAATGGCATCGGGGTGCTTCGCAGACATGGCTTTAATCGCCTGAACTTGCGCCGGGAAACCCATTCGATCCCTAATCTGGTCGATCAAATACAAACTTGAACCCTTGCGCCCCCAAACTTCAATCACCGTGAAGTCCGAAGTCTTTGCATCTTTATAGGTAAGATCCGCGACGATGATTTTCTCATCGAGTTTATCAGGAAGCTCTTTGTAATACTTGATCCACGCACGTTTGATGATACCGCCAGCCCGAGGCGACGGATCTTGCTGATGTTGTCCAGAAAACCCGTATGAACCGAGGTCTTTCTTTGCTTGTTCAAGTTCCTCTTTGCCGTCGCGCTCGGGGTGCATCAGCTCCCCAGGCTCACGAATCAGTTCCTTTCCAGAAATCGGAAAAGTGATGATCGTTTTTTTCTCGCAGACGGAAGGAATTTTTAAAACTTCGTAGCCCAGGTTCTTTGCAATCAAGTGACCTGTTAGATCTTGGTGATGGAGCCTTTGCATAATCAGAATGATTCGGCCCGTTTTCTTGTTGTTGAGTCGGTTTGACCAAGCCAGGTCAAAGTTCTGAAGTGTCGCCTCACGATCAGCGTCACTCTCAGCACCTTTTGGATTGTGAGGGTCATCAATAAGAATGAAGTCGCCACCTTCACCAGTGATCGCTCCCTTGATGCCGGCGGATTTCATTTGTCCGGTTTTGTTATTGGCAAACTCGGTCTTTTTATTCAGGTCGCCCGAAAGCTGAAACTTGTGCCCCCATCCTTTTTGATACCAGTCGGACTCAATCAGGTTTCGGCGAAGAAGAGAGTGCTTGGTTGCAAGAGTCTCCGCATAAGATCCAAATAGAAAGCGCGTCGCTGGCGAGTGAGTCCAGATCCAGTCAGGGAAGGAAACAGTTGCCAGGAGCGACTTTGTTGAACGAGGGGCGATGTTGATAATGAGGCGTCTGATTTCGCCGCGCTCAGCGGCCATCAGATATTCACAAATTAAGTCATGGTGCCAATTCCAGAGAAGCGGTGTCTGAGGCTCTAGGACATCCCACGCGCCGACGACGAATTGATTGAGGGAGCGAGTACAAAGTTCGTACTCACGGGCTCGGGCATCGAGGTAAGCGCGTAGCAACGCCTCACGACTCATCACCGACCGCCATATTCAGGCGGGCGCGAATCTTGCGAACTTCTTGGTCCAGCTCCTCATCGCTTAGGTGTGAAAGGTCTTGAACTGGGATCGGGCCACCCGCAGGACCTGAGTGTTCAATAGGCTGAGTGACCTTGCCAATAAGACGACTCAGAAGAAGTTCAAGCATTCGTCCGTCGCCCTTGATCGCTTCATGGATCAACGACACGACGGCCAGATCCAGGGCAATTGTGTTGGGATCGTTGAGAATTGAGCGGATTTCTTCTTTCGTCGAAAACAGATACTTGTTCGCGGTGAGTACAAACTGCGCGTGAGAGAGCCGCAACTTCATACGGTCTTCTAAAGGCACGGGTTTAGGGCCTCTGGGATTACCAGATTGCCCCTTTTTAAAATCTCTCCCTCCGGTTTTCTTACCCTTTGCCACCATTCACATCCTTGTTTTTATCGCTGCCGGATCGCTGCCAGCCGTTGAAAGCTCGACAGTCCTAAGCCTTCAGCAATGCCAGAACCTCGCTCCTTGCGGCCTGGTCCTCACGAAAGACTCCGCGCATGGCGGAAGTGACCATCGTCGTTGCTTGTTTCTTAATCCCTCGGGCACTCATGCACTGGTGATGGGCCTCAACGACAACCGCAATGCCCTTGGGCTTGAGATGTTCTTCAATGGCGTTGGCAATCTGGGCCGTCATCTTCTCTTGAATCTGAAGACGACGAGCAAAGCACTCGGTCAGACGTGCAAGTTTCGACAGTCCAACGACTTTTCCAGCGGGAAGATACGCAATGTGCGCCACCCCGATGAAAGGAATCATGTGATGCTCGCACATGGACGAAAACGCGATGTTCTTTAAAATCACGACCTCATCACACGCACCATCTTCAAAAACCGTCGAAAGGATGTCTGCGGGTTTTTGCATATATCCGGCGTAGAGCTCGGACCAAGATTTCACGACACGTTTTGGAGTGTCTTTCAGACCCTCACGGTCTGGGTCTTCGCCGATGGCGACCAATACTTCACGAATCAAGTCAGGATAGTTTTTCATTATTCAACTCCAAGAATTTTGTGTGTCTGTAACGAGAGCCGCCACTCAGGGCGTCTGAAAATAAAGGCAAGCGTCTCGTCACGGTTGATTTCGTAACCATCTTCAGCGATGGGCTGAAGGAACTTCTGTTTTGCAGGAAAGTCAGAAAACGCATCCGGCGTGACGAGCGGATCGCTCAACGGAAACAGAATTTTAAGATCGTCGCAGCTTTCAAGTTTTGTCTGCGCGCGGCCTTGCTTTGGACTCATCGTCACATGGTCGATCAAAGGCAAAAGCTCACCCAACGACTTAGAGCCGTTGGTTTCAAGATGAATTGCAAAGCCGTTCTCTCGAAGAGTGAGGAGCAGATCCTTGTCGATCTGAAGTGTGGGCTCTCCCCCCGTGATGACAACGGTCTTCGGGCCGCTCAAGTCATTCAGAGCCGCTGCAATACCTTGCGCAGTCATGGGATTTCCTCCCCTGAAGTCGGTGTCACAGAAGCGACAAAATGAACGCGCTCGATCTTTTTCCAAACCGGACCAGCGGTTGCACCCCGCAAACCTCAGAAAGAGAACACAAGTTCCGACATGACTGCCTTCGCCTTGAATTGTGGGGCCGAAGATAGATTTCACCTGATAGGTTTTCATCTCTATCTCCAATCCATATAGATGCCGCTGTTCTTGTCGTTCTCGCGGACTTCGACTTTCACGCACGTTGCGCGTCCCGCAGTTTCAACAGACAAGAACTCGTTCATTTGTTCATAAAGAAAGTGCGCGGTGCCTTCCATGCCCACATTGGGAAGAACAGTGATTTTGCAAGCCCCCTTAGCTTCCAGAGCTCGGAACTCACCAAGCAAAGGATCGTCTTCGTTCAGCAGCAAAGTGTGATCGAACCATTCATCCAGTTTTGCGCGGAATTTTTTGAAAGCTCCAAAATCAACGACAAAGCCGAACGAATCCAATTCCGAGGCTTCAAATGTGAAGTGAAAACTTCGAGAGTAGCCGTGAATGAAGGCGCAGTGACCCGCGTGACGCCATTGGCGGTGTGAGCAAGGATAATTCCAAAACGATTTCGTTGATCGAAGTTGGGCGCGGCTCATGATTTCACCTCGTAAACGGTCGGATCTTTCACTCCCGCTTTTGCGAAGGCTTCAATGCGCTCAACGCAAGTCCCGCATTTCCCGCAATGGACTTTGCCGCCTTTGTAGCAGCTCCAAGTCAGCTTAAATGGGACATCGAGCTCCGATCCGATTTTGGCAATTTCAGCTTTGGTCTTGTGCATGAACGGAGACCAGATTTTGATTCGGGCGTAGGTGCCGCGCTCAATGGCCTCAAACATGGGCTTGATAAACTCTTCGCGGCAATCTGGATAAATCGCATGGTCGCCGATGTGATTGCCAATCGTGACCATCTCACCCCCCAGACTCTCCGCTAACCCCGCCGCAATAGCGAGCATGATCCCATTTCTGAAGGGAACCACGGTGCGCTTCATGGATTGATCTTCGTAGTGGCCTTCGGGAATCTCCCCACCGGATTGAAGAAGATCACTTTTGAAAAGGTCATTGATGAACGGAAGATCAACGACCTTCAACGGGACATCGAAAAACTCTGTGACAGCTTTGACCGCTGCAAGTTCTTGCTTATTGTGTTTTGACCCATATTGAAAGTGAACGGCACCGATTACTTCATGACCGTTTTCTTTTGCCTGGGCCAGTGCTGCGGTGGAGTCCATGCCACCGGAAAGGACGACGAGTGTTTTCATTTCTTATTCCTCCAAGAGAAGTTCCGCGGCATACCTCGTGGCAGCCGCTAAAAATAAATTTGTTCCAATGTTTTTGCCGACATCATCACTGAGCTGGCGCATACTCTTTGCCCCCAAACGCCGAGTGATGCTGCGGCCTCCATTCCAATTTTCAGGTTTCAAAAGATCATTCGGGTTGAAGCCGTAGCGTTGAATGGCTTGAACAATCACAGGGTCCCGGAGCTGATTTCCCAGGGCCTTTTTCGTGACTTGGACAAGTGGCAAGCCTCGTCCTAAATAGAGTGAGCAAGAAGCGTATCGAGCACCCATTTCCCAGGTGCTTGAATCGGCCATGTACGGCTTAAAGACTTTTAGAAATGCCAAGTTCGTAAAGCCCAGCCAATGGACCTTGCGACCGTTGACCTTTCCCATGATGCCCTTGACGAATCCCTTATTCTTTTCGGTTCCGACAAGGCCGCCGATGCCGACAACTTCCGAAGTCTTATAGTATTCCTCCAAAAGACTCGGATCTTCGCCACGGGTGAAAATCGGAACAGGCTTAAATCCGCGCTTCAGCATGATTTCGTAATTTTTAAGAGTCCCGTGAGGATCACCGATGACATCAAGGGTGAAGTACCTCCAAGGCTTGATCGGAAGCGATTCAATGAAGCGGCAATAATCATCAACTGAAATGGATGTTCCGGCTTTCCAAGCTGTGAAAGCGCCCGAATCAATCAGGACCCGAATCTCACTTTTTCTTTCGACGAAAAAACGTAAGACATCGGGCTTGATGTAGGGATAAGCCATCAGAAGATTCAACGGAGGCCGCTTAGACAATTTCCACCCCCGTGAAACTGGTCTCCATGATTTTTGCCTTCAGGTAGATGCAAACTTCGTCATAGATTTCTTGAGGGCATTTGATTTTGATCGTGGCTGTGATGCCATCGAGATTTTCTGAAGTCTTATCGACGGATTCAGTTCCGGTTTCCCACCCCCCGAAAAGTCGATCCAGTTCCTCCTCATCAAACATGGTCAGTTCTTTGTCGAAGCCTTCGGCCTCAAGCTCCGTCATCCATTCGGTCAACTGCGGAAAGTCCCAATCACCAGCCCCTTTATTGGCGGCAATGTTGGCAGCCTTTTCCTTCGTTTCGCTCCATTGAACTTCACGATAGGCGAACTCTTCGCCATCTATTTCAATAAACCCCTCGGCCACGGTTCCGGTGCGCGTGGGTTTATCAAAAGTTTTTCGCAGCGTGATCTTCGCGTCAGGAGGCAGGACTTTGACCCGTTGATGACCCCCAACGAGTTGTCCTGTCTTTCGGTTGAAGATGATGCCGGAAAGATCCCCGAACTCTGCCAATGCTTTTTTCAGCATTTCGAGTTTCTGATCGGTCACTCTTCGCGGATTCTTCGGATTCCCAGGGAGTTGAGCTAAGGAGGTTCTTTTTGATTTCATCAGATACCTCTTTAGTCGTGGCCGTTGCCAGAGTCTGAGATCACCCCGTGACGTTTAGCTTTTGAAATGAGAGTTGTTCGATTCAGTCCAAGCGCGTGAGCCGCGTGAGTGCGGTTCCCTTGACTTCGCTCCATCGCTTTTTCAAGCAGAGTGGCTTGGAACTTCTCCAAGACATCTGGAAGATTCAGAGGAAGCTTTACTGATATTGTGATTTCATCGTCGCCGTTAAAATTTAAACTGTTAGTTTCCATACACTGTCGAGTTTCGCGCAGCTAAATTTTCAACGTCACCGCGTATTTTTCGACACCATTTCTGACTTCTACTCCTTGGCCCTACGAGATGAACCGTCATCTAAACTCAAAAAAGAGACGAGCGATTTTCGGGCGCAAAAGCAGTTCCGAATTTATCCTTGGGCGGAAAAATTATTTTTAAATTTTACCGCGAGTCGTCGCCGTCAAACTCTCAACTGTCGAATCAGGAACATTATGCGCGCCACCCATCGCTGACAGAATGGATTTCAAATTCATTCACAAGGAGGATGAGCGTGAAATATATGATGTCACTTTTTTTACTGATCGGAATGCTATGGCTTGTAGAGCAGAACGAAAGTTTTGCGATGTCGAGGAAGGTGCCGACGACACCTATTGAGGTGAAGCCGACGCCAATACCTGAAAAGCCTGTTGAGAAATTGGCACTGAGTTGGGAGAAGAATCACCCCGAAAGAAAAGAGTGGAGCGCCTTCGTTTCAGAACTCTTAAGTGCTGAACTGTTTGAAGCGTTCGATCTTGCAAAGGACGCGACCAGGATCTGTCCGAAGTATGAGACTCTTGCGAGGGATCAAAGGATTGCGGTTTGGAGTGAGTTGATTTCGGCCACGGCCTACTATGAAAGTGGATGGAGTCCAGTCAGTCGGATGACTGAAACGACGATGGGCACAGATCCCGTGACGAAGAAACAAGTCGTCAGCGAGGGACTGCTTCAGTTGAGCTATCAAGATGTTCCGAATTATGGTGCGGTCTTGAAATATCCGCTTTGTCGTATTGAATGGCAGAAGGATAAAGGTCTTGAAGTCACCAGTTCAAAAAAGACGATTCTTGATCCACTCATAAACTTAGAGTGCGGAATGCGAATCCTGGCGAATCAGATTAAAAAGAAAGGAAACGTGATTTTAGCGAGCGGCGTTTATTGGGCCGTGCTTCGTGATGGTGGGAAGTATTCAAAAGTGCCTGCCATCATTGGCAAGGTCAGACAGACGGGATTGTGTCTTTAAGTTTGGGCGTTCTAAAAAGAACGCCTCGGGAATCCGTCCCCAAGGTATTCTAAGGGTGATTTAGTCTTTCTTCTTCACCCCCTCATTTGCAATCACTGACGAAACAGCTTCACTCTGATCTTTCGGAAGTCTTTTGATTTCTTGATCCAATGACGTTTCAACGTAAATTGAGATCCTTTTCTTATCGACCTTCAGAATCCTGATGACCGTTTCACCAACGAGAATCGTCTCGCCGGGATAACGGCTCAGCACAGCGACGCGCTTCTGTTTTTCAGTTTTCTTGTTTTCGCTCATGGCGTTCCTCTTTCCGCCTTGGTTTAAAAAAACTGCGGAATTGCGATTTTTGCCCAAGGCTAGAGGTGCCCCATGCAGTCGAAGCTGAATTAAGGTAAACAAAACTTAGTTATTTTTTATGATTGGGATTTTCTGCTGAAGAGAAGGCCGCTTGAACGTGCCTTTCCAGATGTGAAGTGTTGCGGGTCCGTAATGTTCCCAGAGACATTTTTTGATTTTCCAGTCTGTTGTTTCTTGTCCCTTGGCCTCAACGAAAAAAACTTCGTTGGATCTAAGATCAAGGCATTTGAAGTCCGGGATGTAGAGAATCTTTGCTTCGGTCAAATAGACACGCGGCTGAACTTCAAGAATCTGAAGAATGCCTGTCCTTGAAAGATTCTTGAGTTCTAAATAAACTGCGGCCTCAAGCTTTGAGGCAAAAGTTTTTCCGTCGATGGACACACGACGATTCATTAACTTTGATTTTTTAGCAAAACGGCTTTTAAAGTGGCCGTCCCTGGCCTTCATGCGGACTCCCTCCTGAAGTGCAGGACGCGCCAAGGGCGCGACCCCTTCAGGATAGATTCCTTAGAAGGAAAGTTCGCCGTATAGTTTTCAACACCTAGAACTTAAGAACTCTTAAGTTTACTTGAACTTAAATGGTTTACTTAATGAAAACTAAATAGAAAACCGTTTTGCTATGCGACGAACCAATCAAGTTGATTGATTTTAGAGTCTTTTGATTTATCTTGCTATCCCATTACGGCATAAAAATATCATTATTGGGCAAAACGAATGAAGAAACTTAAAGCCATTCCACTTCCTGATGCCGCCTTGTCGATTGCAAAGGTGCAAGGTCCCGACGTGGTTGCCGGTTTTCGTTTTTCAATTGATTCATCTTTTCGGATGGAATGGTCCGAGTGTGAGAATGGGATTCTTATTGTGGTTGAATCCGGTTTGCTCTCGACAAGAACGGATAACGAGTGCGTTGTCTATTCTTCGGGAATGCTGATCTATGTTCCGCCAGGTGTGATTTTCCGCTCAGAAGTCCTCACGGAAAAAGTTGAAGGCTATTATATCAATATCCCAGGAGACCGTTCGGTTCTTGCGCCCAACAAAATTCACGTCTTGAAACCTTCAAGTTTGATATTGAGGATCGCCGGAGAGATCACTCGCTGGGGACCGATCATGAGTCACAACAAAACGGCAGCGCAGAAGCGGCTTGTTTTAACTTTCCTCGATGAGCTTGAAACACTTCAAAGCGTCCGTCATTTAATTGTTCCGATGCCAACGTCATCGGCGCTTTGTATTGTCGTCGCTCGAATTTTAAATGACCCCGCAGATAAGAACGGACTTGATTACTGGGCCGACGTTGCCGGGATGTCACGACGGTCTTTTACGGATTACTTCCTCAAGGAAACTGGTCTGTCGTTTTCCATTTGGCGGCAGCGAGCGAAAGTTTATGAGGGAATCAAATTGCTTTTGCTGGGAAAGAGCGTGACGGAAGTGGCCGCGGAACTGAATTATCCGACCACGAGCGCCTTTTCAGAGAGTTTTCGATTTCAAGTTGGCATTTCGCCGAAGCAATTTATCTTGAGAGAAAAAGACCAGATGTTGCAGCAGGAATCGGCACAATTTAAAACGCAAAAGAAGTCGTAATGAATCTCGAGACCCTTAATCGTGGTCAACCAAAACAGCCGCTAAGCGTGTAGAGTCCGCATCGTCGCCGGCTTTCTTGTATTCTCCAAGGGCTTGCCTTGCAGCCTCCGAAGTGCGCTCCTGAACAGATACAATTTCAAGATTATAAATATCGGCAAACCCTTCCTCATCAAGACCCCGAGTGACGACAAGCATCTCGGGGTCAAAGGCTCTCAGCTTTTCAATGAGGTCTTTCACTTTCATTTTTTATTCCTCTTAAAAATGTAGAGTCTGTCGTGCAGACCCCACCAAACCGGAATCTCGATGGATTCGACTTCGTGAAAATGTTCTTCAAGGTGATCGAAAAACTTGTCATCGCCATTGCATCCACCTTTGTCTTCGCCCACGAAAATCACCGTGTCTCCCTTGTAACTCTTCAAGCAGTTGTAGGCCATTGTCTCCCCGTAGGGCGGCCAACACAGAAAAAGAGCGCGGTCTGGGTGGCGAGCTGCTGACTTTTCATCGCCTTGAATCACTTCAAACCATCGGTGATGGAAGCTCGTCGGGCCGCTAAGTGCGTAGCGATTTTCTTTTTCGATGTCGTAGGCAATAATATCGCAGCCCATCTGACTCAAAAGATGCGCCCAGTATCCGCTTCCAGCGCCGACTTCAACAATCGGTCCTTCTTTCGTGATGGCCTCAAGCGCCGCCTTGCAGGGAATGGCCCATGCGTATTTGTAAACGTAACGTCGCCGAGCAATCGTCATCAGCATTCCGTATTTGATTCCAGCCTGTGAAAACATATCGTCTCGAATACTCATTTCATCTTCATCAACAAGCATGAAAACGTCCCGCAAATAAGGATTCATTTCTTCTTTGGATTCAAAGATCGGCGGTTTTTTGGGAGGATTGTATCCTGACCTTTCAAATTTCGGGATTGCCCAGTCTGGGGCTCTAGGGAAAGTCTCTTCGTAAAACTTTTTGATCGCTTGAGGAGTGAAATCGCGCTCAATGCAAAGTGTGCTTACGTCATCTGGATCTGGTTTTATGTTTTTCGGTTTCATGTGACTTCCTATTTTAACAATTCGTGCTTTTCTAAAAACTCGTTAATCTCTTTGATGATTTCCAAAATATCCGCGTTCAATTCCGCAGACGTGGTTTCAGCAAGGGTCCCACGATAGGCGTTCCAATAAGCCTGAAGCTTCTTCGTGTCTTCGGCAGGAATGTCGATAGGACCAATTGCCGTTCCGCGATTCGTGAACGTGTCTTGAATTGCAGACTTCGCTTTCGGAATTTCGACGATCTCCCCCCGCATGAGGAAGATCAAATCGTGATAGTCTTTCATGCGGCTGTTTTCTTGCGAGCGAGCGATTGCGGTTTGCAGCTTTTCGGCAAAGATGAACTCAACCGGATACGCCCATAGCTCGATGTCTTTTTCAAAGAGTGGAGCTTTGTCCGTGCTCAGAAGACGCATTGTGATTTCTGTCGGCTTCACGGCATCACCGACGCCCACGTCGATGAAAATTTTCGTTCGCGTTTTCCCCAGGTGAGCAACGACTGAAACAGAATAACCAGGATATTGCATGTGAGTGTGCGAGAGAAGCTGCACATCCAGCGACTCAAACGTGAATCCGTCATCAATGGAAATGGCCGCGACTTCACCGAGATAGTTTTTTACGTCCTCGATGCTGCCTTGGAGATCCCTCAAAAGAAAATCCAAGTCTTTTGTTTGACGTTGCAGATCCGTATATCTTGCAAGGCACATGGCACCTTTAAAAATAAAATTCTTCCGATACTTCGATTGAGCCAAGCGAGCCAGCCAGCGTTCAAGGACGACTTCTTGCCAGACCTCCCCGAAAGTTCTCCCGTGTTGGTCCGCAATCTTTTTCACGCGGTCTTTGACGGATTGTTCTTTGCCCTGACTCATGTAAGTGCCGCCAGGTAAGGGCTGATATTCACGCGAAGTTCGCGCGCATATCTTCCAAGTTTTGCGATGTCAGGCTTATGGTCTTTTGTCATTTTCAGATATTCCTTGAGCGAGTGGATGGCTGATTCAATTGAAAGATAACGAAAGGCATCCACGACACTTCGCTCTCGGTCGAAAATAAAAGTTTGATACTTGTCCACCTTCAGCGGAACTCTTCCGAGCTCAAGGTTACGCATTCGGAGGATCTTCGTTTTGGGCCGCCGTGGAGTCCCCCCAGAGTGAGGGACAGCAATCCAAAGCTGCCGAGGAATCTCAAGGGTCAGTCCGTAATAACTCAGGGCTGAAACCCCGCAGATCGTTCCCTCGGGAATACTCTGAGCCGTTTCGAGTAGGTCCTGAATCTCGAAAGGTGCAGAGGTGGCGACATTCGGATTGCGGTAAACCCCGCGAGCAACACGCTCAAGGACTCCGGTTTTCACATAGTACGGCAGCACATGGGGATCGACCCCGTGGGCTTTGGCCTCTTTGCCGGTGAATGATGGGAGCTCTAGGAGCTTTTTAAATTCTGGTCTGTTCATGTCCTTTATTTTACGAAATGCCCCCAATGAAGTCAAGTGGGTGCAGTTCGTAAATAAATGAGTCATAGTAAAATCAATCACTTAGCCTCCATTTCTCGACTTGAGACGCCATTTTTTACGAATGCGACCCAAAGTCTTAAAGTGGGTGCAATTCGTAAAATATGCGTTTTTACCCCTTTAAACCCTTCCATGAAGATCCCTTAGCCTTTCAGCGAGCACGTCACGGCGGCGGTCTCGGGCCTTGAGGGTGACTGGAATACAGAGACCCAAAAGCCGCGAGGTCAATCGTTCGTGCATGAGGTTCTTCACTTCGCCCGTGGCAAGATTCGTGGTCACGAACGTTGGAAGTTCCCAGTTAAGCCGCCGATCCAAAATCTGGAAAAGGCGTTCCGTTTCCCAGGGCTTTCCTTGCTGAGTTCCCAAGTCATCAAGAAAAAGCACATCGGCGTTGAGCGCATCTTGAAACGTGGGCTCCGCTCGGTCCTCGCGCGCAAAGTCCTTCGTGATCTGATCGAACAAAAAGGGCACGGACCACCAGACCATGTGAGGCACTTTTTCGGTGGACGCTTCAAAGTAGCGGTGAACAAAAGATCCCATGAGGTGACTCTTGCCGCTGCCGGGAGGCCCCTGAAACCAAAAGCCATAGCGATCCGTTGGCCGCCATCGCTTCACAAGTTCCAACTCTCGCGCGCAATCCGGGTCCACTTGAAAACTTGAAAGCGTTTTAGACATCACGTTGCCCGGAAAGCCTGAGCGTTTCAGGACGTGATTGATTTCTTGTTTTCGCCGAATGGCGGCCGCCGCGTGTGCGCGCTCACGCATTCTGGATTCACAGTTGAGGTGCGTGATGGGCCGCCACGCAAGACGTGACAAAACCGTGCGCGGAAGTGCGGAGGAATCCTTTGCCGAAAACTCGGGGTTCTTTTCGTACTGAAAAACCTCGCCGCATTCAGGGCACCGATCCTGCGGGGTTTCCAGGTCATCGGCACTGGAAACAAGGATCGGAGTGAACGCCTTAGCCATTGGCTGCATTGACGCCTCCAACTTCCCCCAGAGTCTCGGTTTTGATTTTCTCGATTACGGCATCAAGATCTTCTTCGCGCTCATGAGCTCCGGCAGGCCGAGTATATCCCCCCTTCGTGAAAGACGAATTGCTTGGAAGCCTTGACGTGTGGTCATCCCACCCCCGCGACAGCCAGTTTCCTAGGAACCGAGGGAAGTTTTTCTTTCGCTTGTGGGGGTTCATCGTTTCCCAGGCAAGGGCCTTGAACACTTGCTGCGCGACCCATTTCGGATCGGGATACGCATCAAGCAGGGCTTGCTGAGTTTCGATGGGAACTTTGCGTTGAAGAAATGTCAGTTCAAGTTTGGATTCAGGATCAAAAGGCCGAAGGGCTTCAGCGAGAAGGCTCGGCATTTCCGGTGCCGAGCTATCATCGTCTCGTTCGTCCGTCTCGTCAGGTTCGTCCTGTTCGTCTCGTCCGTCCGTAAGGGCCAATTCTGGCCGTGAACCTTCCAAGTCCGAACGTGCTGGCGGTTCATCCTCACCAGTCCGTTCAGATCCGTTCGGATTCGGACGGATCTGTTCGTGATGTTCAAAAGTTCCGTTTGAGAGCAGTTTTGTGATGGCCGAGCTGACTTGCGCGGCGGTGGCGGCGGCTCTTTGTGCCAGATATTCGACGTTGATCCGAACGTGCTTTGTCTGTTTATCTGATGCACGACAGAGGATTTCGACAAAGACGTATCTTTCGGCAGCGTCCAATCCAAACATGGCTTCGCTTGTGGAAATGGCATTTTCCAAGCGAAGCCATGAGCACTTCTTAATATCTTTTCTCCCGTTGTAGTTTTCAAAACCTGGGATCGTGATGGTGATTCCATCGTAGTTTTTCATAGAGTCTCCTTCCATAGACCAATGTTGCCCACTCATGCGGAAGGAACCGACTGCTCATGCTGTCGGGTTGTTGACACTTTCAATTAACGCATTTCAAAGCCGCATGGTCATCCCCCTTGGTAGGCTTTTGACCTCCGGGATCAAAAGCGGTTTTGAGCTTCTGCGTTCAACGCCACCGCTCAAAATAGAAGCCTCGGCCAGCAAAGTTTGTCGGCTGAAAATTTCTATCATGCGGGGCTGGTGATGGCGGCGGCGGCAAAGTCCCACCGCCGCCGCCAATCGTTTAATCCGGGTTTTAAGCTTCACGGCGTCACCCCCGTCGGGCAACCCTGAGTCCGAGCTTTGAACCCCCCAAAGCTCAGACCTGCGCGTTTTAACAGGGCCCCAATTTCGGCCAGGGAGGGGTCATCCGGTTGCAGCTTTTGGAGGCGATCCAGCAAGGCCGTGGCGGAAACAAAAACGGCCTCAGAGAACCGAGCGAGCGCGGCAAAATCCGTCTCGCTCAACTTCGGCGCGTTATTTTCATCAGTACGCCCACGGGTATATTTACAGGAACAAGCGGTTCTGTTAGCTTCTCCTTGAGATAAACTTTTAACCGCTTCTTTCACCCTCGAACTGCGAGTTTTGTTGAGAGGTTTCATGAAGTTGGTACTCCATGCACTTCGGAGCACTTTTTTCTGAATTCTTCAACGTGTGGACGCCAATTTTTGAAAATAACAAAGCCCGATCGCAAGATCGGGCTTTTTTATTTTCATTTACTGTCTTCAGCGGACTTGAACTTAGAAGGTCGGCGCAAAAAAACCTACAAATCACCAGCAAAGCATCGTGCGCCGACAACAGGGGTTGTTTCGGGCTCCTGCCCTCAACCCCTTCGGGGCTTACGCGCAAAAATAGCATCCTGCTATTTTTGTCATCGCCCTCGCAGGACGCGAGCGCGAGGGTGCGCGAAAGCGCAGGGCAAAGCCCCGAGGAGCGTGATGCGACGAGCCCCAATCGTCGCAAAACCAAGAGCCAAAAAGCGAGCTTCAAGCAAAGCGAGAAGCAAGCCAATCTATGCCATTTGCCACCCTAGCCCATTTATTTTATCGGTTCCAAACAACTTTGTTTAAAAAACACTCCCCCCGTCTGATAATAAATGCGATCCACACCACCATACTAGCGACTGGGGGTTGCCAATGGAGAAGAGTCTCTTTCCAAAAGAACACAACGAAAAGCACCACGTATCCAGCATCCATAAAGCCGCCGCCCAACAAATAAAAAAAGACAAGAGCAAGATAAAAGCAGCGTGGGAAATGAAAGTGCGCAATAAAATTCCCGCTGCCGAAGGCCAGACATCCCCGGCTCTGCTCAACTCGATGGAAATCTTTTTAGACGAGCTTTGTGATTCTCTTGAGAAGTCCACACTGAACTCCAACTTCCGCTTGGGGGAACATGGAATGTCGCGACTGCATGGGGAACAAAGAGCTCAACTTACAGGTTACTTTCTTCCACAACTTTTTCAGGAATTTAGCATTCTCAGGGCCGTGATCACGGAAGATCTCCATAAAACGGGTTTACTCAGCTACGAAGTGGGGGCAATTATCAACGAGGCCGTGGATGCTGCGATCTCATTGGCCGCCACAGAATTTGCGGATGTTCATCAAACACGCCTTAAGCGGGCCCTGGAAAAAGCAGAAGCCAGCAATCTGGATCTGGAACATTTTGCAGCCATTGCCGCGCATGATCTGAAGTCTCCTCTGGCCACCATATCCGGTTACTTGGATCTGCTTACGGACGAAACAAAAGACGTTCTCGGGGAAGAACCATTAAAGTACATCAACGTCATGCAGAAAGCTTCCGAGCGCATGCGCCGGCTTATCGACAGACTGCTGGACTATGCCCGGCTTACAAAACCCGAGAAACCTTTCCAGCCCGTTGATCTTAACGAGATCCTGAATCATGTCCTGCAGAATCTGCATGAATCCATCAAAAAAACTCACGCCAAAATTCTTATGCCCGTGCTGCCAACAGTAAACGGCGATGCGCACCTGCTGACTCAGCTCTTTCAAAATCTCATCGCCAACAGCATCAAATTCCACGGAGCCTCGCCTCCCCATATTCAAATAGAATTTAAACGGCAAGATCACACTTACTTGTTCAGTCTTCAAGACAGGGGGATCGGCTTCAACCCTAAGGATAAAGAAAACATCTTCACTCTGTATAAGAAGCTGCAGGATGCCTCAGATACTCCCGGAGCGGGGATCGGTCTTGCCACTTGTCGTAAGGTGATTGAACTGCACGGTGGGCAGATTTGGGCAGAGTCCCAGCCTGGCAAAGGCTCCACCTTCCACTTCACTTTGCCTCAACCCGAAATAGAACAGAAATAAACCGGAATCAGAAAACTAGGAATATTTTTTTCCCATCGTCACCTCCATCTCAGCACTGGCCAGCCGTCGATAGATACGTATGCGGTCGTAAATAGGATACCAGTCAAAAAGAATGAGGTCGATGGGCCTCCAAAGAGACACCCACCCGAATATCACAAATCCCTCACGAACCGCACCACTGACAGGCCCTGGCTTCATCGTGGAAATGGCATGAGCGATTGTCAGGCAGGCCGCGACAAGAACCAATCCGATTCCCAAAAATATCTGCGCCGTTCGATATGTTTTGGAAAGCTGCCCCCGCTTGAGCTGAATCTGATAGTGGAAGTAATCGTGAATAGATTCTTTGATGTCATCATGAGAAACAACATCTGTAGCTGACTCGATGTGAATGTGAATCTGAAGAGGTCGATTGGGGGATATTTCGTCAAGATAGGATTCCAGATACTTTGCGAATTCCTCGTCCAGGTCCCGCTGCCGAAACGGTGCCGGGTCGCGATAGTCAAAAAGCTGCTGCAGATCCTTAACCCGGACCTCAATGATTTGCACACCGTTAACGATTTTGTATCTGTCTTCCTTCACAACCTCAACTCCGGCCCCGCTTGTTCAGAAATCGGAACAAGTTCCTGCATCAAAACTTTGATCTCATCCTGCTCCAGCGTTTCCTTTTCTAGCAACAAAGCTGCGCCTTTTTCAAGAAGGGATTTATTGGCACGCAGAGCCTTTCGTGTCAGCTCCGTGCAAGAAAAGACAATTCTCCGAATATCAGCATCGATTTCGGTGGCACTTTTTTCGCTGTAAAGACGATTGCGATAGTTCATGCCTGGGGTCTCCAAAAAAGTGTTGGCCGGCTGCTCAAAGACGATGTTGCCCAGATGGCGGCTCATTCCGTAGCGGGTCACCACCGCTTCGGCAATATTAGTCACCTTGACCAGATCATCCGCAGCCCCGGTGGAGATCTCGCCAAAGATCACCTCTTCGGCAATGCGTCCTCCCAATAAGACACAGATTTTATGCAAGAGTTCGGCTTCGGTCATGAGATAGCGATCTTCGATGGGTCTTTGCATGGTGTACCCCAGTGCTCCCAATCCTCGAGGGATGATGGAGACCTTCTGCACTTTATCAACACCTGGAAACAAACTTGCCATCACAGCATGACCCATTTCATGGTGTGCCACAATTCTCTTTTCGTGTTCACTCAGAACACGGCTTTTTTTCTCAAGTCCACCTATAATGCGTTCGATACCTGCAACAAAATCCTCTTCGTTGACCGTTTCGGCATTTCTTCGCGTGGCCACCACCGCGGCTTCGTTCACAAGATTGGCAATATCAGCTCCGGTAAATCCCGAAGTCAGTGCCGCCAAATGTTCAATATTAAGTTGTGGTTCCGCCTTAATCTTTTTCAGATGCACACTGAGAATCTGCTCACGCCCCTGTTTGTCCGGCCGGTCCACCAGAATCTGACGGTCAAAGCGCCCCGCCCTGAGCAGGGCGGGATCCAAAACTTCGGGGCGATTGGTCGCAGCCAGAATCACCACGCCCGAGCGGGCATCGAAACCATCCATCTCTGCCAAAAGTTGATTGAGCGTCTGCTCCTTTTCATCGTGTCCCCCAATGCTTCCGCCAACAGCCCGGACCTTTCCCAAGGCATCCAGTTCATCTATAAAAATGATGGAAGGGGCATTCTTTCGGGCCTGTTCAAAGAGATCACGCACCCGGGCGGCTCCCACTCCGACAAACATCTCTACAAACTCAGAACCCGTGATGGACAGGAATGGCACCTGGGCTTCCCCTGCGACGGCACGAGCCAGCAGGGTCTTGCCAGTTCCTGGTGGGCCCACAAGTAAGATGCCTTTGGGCATTCGTGCCCCCAAACGACCATATTCAGAGGGACTCTTTAAGAACTGCACAACTTCATAAAGTTCATCCTTAGCCTCATCAACCCCGGCCACATCATCGAAGGATATCTTCACATCTGTTTCAGCGTAAAGCCGTGCCCGGCTTTTTCCCACCGACATCAAGCCTCCCAGCCCCCCTTTTTCCGCCATTCTTCGCGTCAGAAAGATGAAGAGACCGATGAAGATCAATGCAGGAATTGTCCACGACAAAAGATCGCGAAAGAAGGTGTTCTCAACCACCTGGCGGTATTGAACTCCTGTGCCTTTGAGGTTTTCAACCATCTCCGGCGCAACGCGATTGGTGACAAATCCTTTAAAACCTTCACGAGGTTCTTTAAACTCGCCACGAACAGTCGTTTCCGAAATGACAAGATTGGCGACCTTTTGCTGCTGAAGCAGCTCTTCAAACTCGCTATAGGCTATGTTCTGAACCCTCAGAGGGTCCCTCCACATGTTCTGAAGCCAGACAAAGGCCAGGAACGCCAAGAAAATCCAAAAGAAGTTTCTGCTCGGGTCTTTGAACACGATGTTCCTCCTTGCATTCTATTCTGAGAAAGGATCCTCGGATTTTCCAATATATGTGCGGCAGTTTGTCAGTCGACCCAATAAAAAGGTGAAGCAGACGTCGAATGCCATGTAGGTGTGAAACGAAAGCCGCGAGGCCAGACCAGGCGCGCGACCGCTGTTAGAAACGGCGGACAACTGGGAACCAATAAAAGGCCGCTCCGCCTGGACCCTACTTAATTCACAGTCCCCGGAATACCATCAAACATCAGCCCCAGAGTGAAATAACCACCAGAAAGATCCAAGGTGTCAATCGCACCGGGGTTCCCCGAACGCTTAAAGCCGTCGATCTTGTTGTATTCATAACCAACCTCCAAGACCAGATAGATCCTCTTATAACCAAAAGCTAGCGAGGCTCCCGCAGCCGCATAAGGAGAAGCATACCACTCATCCCCGACACTCTTTTTAAGCTCGCCATTCAGACTGGCCGTTTCTATTTTAAACGAGGTGTTGGTGCCACCGACTCCACCAAAAACATCAACCCTCATGAAGTCCGATTTCTTCAGAGGAACCCGGGCGATCAACAAAAAAGCATCCTGGTCCAAGCGGGCCTGATAATCATCTGCCTCAACCACAAGATCTTCTCCACTTGAGGCCATCTTCTTGGCGTAACGGGCTCCAACGTCCAGGTAATTCATCAGAGGATAAGTGATCTCCACTCCCAATTGACTGATCCCTTCCATTTTTTTTAGACCCTGGGCTTCGATAGTTTCATTGGCATTATCTGGCTTTACTGTGGTCATTCCCATAAAAAGCCTGGCTGTCCAATCCCACGTAGTTTGACCGGTTTCAAGGGGGGCAAATCCCACGTAAGTGGACCGGCTTTGGGGGAAGTAAATCCCACCTAATTTGACCGGGCAATTGCTTACGTTTTCAGCACATTTTCTCCATCTGATCCCATGCGCTAAGCTGCTGGTTTAACAACCAGACTACAGCAAGGAATACGCATGCGGAAACTCAGAAAAAAGGACTTGGAGAAAATCACAGTGGACCGAAAAATCGTCGAAGGCCTTCGCGAAGGACACTCACTCACCGCACTGACTAAATCAACTGGTAAAGGCAAAGGTTACGTCATAAAAATCCGCGACCAGGCGATAGAGCATGGCTATGTAGCCGTCGCAAACCCAGAGAAGAAAATCTACTGCAAAACCTCAAAAGAAATCCCACCTTACCCAGAGGCGCTGTTTCCGCTGCGCGATGGTCGCAGCGAGAAGGCCATTGAAACGGATGCCATCTTAGATCCCAAGCGCGAATGGATCAAGGAGCGCATTGAACTTGGCTGGAGTCCGCAAAGTATTTTTGAAGAGCTTCCGCTCTCTGTCCCGCGATCTAACTTCTACCGCTACATTCACCGCCACAAACTTATGCGATCCGCACCTGCGCGCAATGTGATGGAGCTTGTTCACTCACCGGGGGAATGTCTGCAGGTGGACTGGGGAAAGCTCTTTGACGTCGTCGATCCTGTCACAAAAAAGAAAAAAACAATTTGGATTTTCGTTGGCGTTCTTGGGCATTCTCGTTACGAGATGGCCCGAGTTGTAGAGAAACTCGACTTTGAAACAACTGCCGAAGTTTTAATAAGCATGTTTGAGGAACTTGGCGGAGTCCCTCGTAAAGTGACTTCTGATAATCCCAAAGTCTTTGTTCATGAGGCATCAAAGCACGAGCCGACGTTGAACCCGGCCTTTGAAAGACTGGCCTCGCACTACGGGTTCGTTGTCGAGGCATTGCCGCCTTATTCTCCAGAGAAAAAAGGCAAAGTGGAGCGAATGGTTCCAATGAAGCGTCGCCTTTTTGAATCCTACGATAAGTCCCAATATTCACTGAGCGGCGCACAGTCACACATGAATAAAAAGATGAGTATCGCCAATGAGAGAAAGCACGGGACTCACCTACAAAAACCTTTGGATGTGTTTCTTAACGATGAAGCCTCGTTGTTAAAGCCTCTTCCTTTATTACGCTACGAAGTGGAAACCATCACTCGCTCAACAGTGAGGTCTGATGGTTATGTTCGCTTTGCAAACAAGTACTACCGAGTAGACACAAGACTCAAAGGCGAAATAGCTTTGGTGATTGGTAATTCAGTTCAAGTAAGTATCTACTGCAACGGTCGACTGTTAGAAGTTTACGAGCGCATCCAAGATAAATTCACAAGTAAAGCCTGTAAAGATCATTACAAGGAGTCTTGGGAGAAGACTCTTCAAGATCATGGTCACTATCTGAAGCAAGCAAAAATTATCGGCGTCAATGTTGAGCGCTTTGTAGGAATTATTTTGGCTCGAGGCGAAGGTTTTGTTGATACACGCAGCGTATGGGGTCTTCTGACGCTGAACAAGAAGTACAGCAATGCCGACATCGACAAGGCCTGCCTTTCAGCGCTGGAGTTATCACAGGTAAATTTAAAAACAGTTCATCAACTATTGAATATTATGGCAAAGCCAAAACCCAAAGCTCCTCGTCATGAGGAGGTTTTATCCGCGCAGACGGTGGGAGGTAAGTTTGCGCGCGACATGAGTGAGTATAAAAACCATTTACGTCTGGTTCATAGCAACCAGGCCCACTGAAAGGAAAGACAGTTATGACAATAGATGTGATACGCGATCAGTTAAAGCAGTTACGAATGCCCGCGGCATCCGCAGAGATCGAGGGTTTAGTTCAAAAAGGAAAACGCAGCCAGGATCTTAAGTGGCTCAGTGAGCTTCTATCCACGGAATTAGATGCAAGGGCAGATAACGCCGTAGAAAAAAGGATTAAGAAAGCGGAGTTCCCAGAGCGAAGAAGCTTTGAGCAGTTCAATTGGGATTTCAATAAAAAACTCCCGCGCGAAAAAATCGAGGATCTGAAAGATTTAAAGTTTATCGAGAACAACGAAATTGCATTGTTTTTGGGAAGTCCCGGCACGGGCAAGAGTCATCTTGCGATTGCTCTTGGGATGAGCGCTGCGCAGGCTGGTCACAGTGTTTTTTGTACGAGTGTAAAAAGACTTGGGACAAAGATCCGTAAAGCGCGCGAGAACAATAAGCTCGATGTTTTATTCAAACAAATTCTAACATCAAAGCTATGGATCTTGGATGACTGGGGCGTCGTAACAATGCCACGAGACGTGAGTGAGGAGATCTTCGATTTATTTGATCGACGCAAGCACAATTCGGCTATGATCTTAACCAGCAACCGCGACGTTGAAGAATGGCCACAAGTTTTTACCGATCCGATCCTGGCAAGTGCTGCCATCGACAGGATGTTCGAGAATGCCCATATTTGCATTTTTGAAGGCCCCAGTCACCGCATGAAGGGACGAATAACTTTCAACGATATTGACAGCGAGTAGAAAGACCAATAAACCCTCAAAAATCAGGTGGTCAAAGTATCTGAAACGAACCCGGTCAAACTAAGTGAAACGGAACAGCCTGGCCTGCACGGGAATCTCTTTTGCGGAAACCTCTTGAGTTTGAAGCACAAAAATAGACAAAACCGTAAACAGCAGACCATATTTCATTGAATAACCCTCCGCCCCTGATGATACCTGTGATTTGACAGCCCGCAAGTCTGGTTTGGCAAGTGGCTGATATCATAGAACTTACTCACATTATTGAGTTCAATCCAACAGCCTAAGGAACTGGTTAAATAAGTCGGCAGCAAAGATCCAGATCAATCGGAACTTTCTTTTTTTGGTTCAAGTAACGCCGCCCGTATCTTGGCGGTGCCTTGAATCAAAAGATCCCGCTCTTTTTTGTTTAATAACGAACAGAATTTCAGATCGGCCTTGCTCACCAATCCCGCAAGGTGCTGATGAATCCTTCGCGCCGTCGAGGTCATTTCAATCAATTTTGTCCGCCCATCTGTTTTATGTGGCACCCGACGCACCAGTTTTCTTTTTTCCCAATCGTCCAACAGGCGTGACACCGTGGTTTTATCCTTTCCCAGATAAAATGCCAGATCCCTTTGAGTCAGCGCCTGATCCAACAACGGACGCAGGTTCATCCATTCTTCAAAAGTGATCGCGGAATGGTTTTGCTCAAACGACATCAGAAGATACCTTTTCATAGCCACCAGTGTGTCAGCCAGGCTTATACCCAGCAGTTCTGAATCATTTTTGGACATTTTACCCTCGGACCTTCATATAGTTGCAATATACAACTAGTTGGTTGTATATTGCAACTATATGAAAAAAGATTCCACAGACCTCTCAGGGCAAATAGATAAAGATGATTTCAATCTGCGCTTTGTGGTGCAAGGTCAGGGCTTAAACACCCTGGTGCTGGGTTCGTCTGTATTTTATCCCCGCACGTTTTCACAAAGCTTACGCCAACATCTTCGCCTGGGGTTTGTTGATTATCGCGGATTCGCGGCAACAGCCAAACCCTTCAACCGCACTGACTATGAACTGGGGAAAATCTGCCAAGATACTGAAGATCTGCGCCAGGCCTGCGGTTTTACCCAATCCGTCGTTGTCGGACACTCTGCCCATGGCTATCTTGCCCTGGAATATGCCCGACGTTACCCTAAGTCCGTGAGCCAGGTGGTCATGATCTGCACCGGCCCCAGTCACGGAGCCCCGATGAACGAGGCCTTTCGCCGGTGGGAAGAAACCATTGCTCCCGAACGCAAAGCCCAATTCGCTTTGGATCAAACTCAATATTCTTTGTCTGGCGCAGAATCAGGACGAAGATTCATCACCTATTGCCAGGCTCTTAATGCCAAAAGCTGGTTTGACCCTCACTTCGACGCGTCCCCTTTGTGGCAGGATGTGAAGGCGAATGACGATGCGATGGACTATCTCTACGGCGAAGTTTTTCGTGATTACGACACCCGACAAGCCCTGCAGGAAATTTCAGCACCGATCCTTTTGATCTGCGGACTTCATGACTATGGCGTTGCGCCGTTTTGGACCTGGAATGAGCTGCGCAACACTTCCCCCAATTTCACGGTAAAAGTCTTTGAGAAATCCGGCCACTACCCTCAACTTGAAGAATCCCAGGTTTTCGACCTCCTGCTTAGGGATTGGCTGAGTTCAAACACCCCATAAAACGCACTGTATTGAAGGGCATTTCCCTTGCGCTAAGCCCCCTAAAGCACTACAAAATCTGCCTATTCCGGTGGCAAAATTTCCGGCACGGTTCTTGGAACATTGCCTGACTGGAAATGATTTAACCCGATTTCGGTGTCGCTTTGGCACTTAAACGAAAGAGGCAGATAATGAGAACGTTTAAAACCACGACACAGCTAAGATATTTTTCATCACTGCTGATTTCAGCTTTGCTCTTCACAGCCTGCAGTCCCTCTGCCCAAGCACCCCAAGGCGAGATTTTCAATTCTGACTTCCTGCAAGGCCTTTACAGCACCCGCCCGACGGTTGAAGAGCCTTATATCTTTATCATCAAACTTTCCAACCCAGCTCTGTTGGAAACAGCACAAAGAAAAGACGGCAAAGTTGTTGTCGACAAAAGACTTTTAAAGGCCATCGAAGCCGAGCAGACTGAAACCATCGCAGAACTGCAAAAAATCTCTCCGGAGATCCGCGTACTGATCCGATACAAGCGTGTCCTGAACGGTATGGCCATCTGGGCTCCGGCAGAGGTGTTTGAAAAAATCAAAGCGCTTCCGAACGTCACCATGTCTGAACAGTCTGGTTCTTTCTCTCGTCCTCAAGAAGATGAAGAGATCAATGAAAAGGGCCTTGTCGGCAACAACACTTCCGTCAAATTCATCGGGAGCGAAGCCGCATACGCTCAAAACATCCGTGGTCAGGGCATGCGCGTTGGGGTGATCGACACTGGCGTGGACTATACTCATAAAATGTTTGGTGGCGAAGGAACCAAAGAGGCTTACCTGGCCGTGGACCCTTCCAAACCTCACGCCTCCTTCCCAAATAGAAAAGTTGTCGGCGGCATTGACCTTGTGGGTTCTGCTTACAACTCCGGGTCCCCGGACTATATGAAACGCATCCCGGTTCCTGATGCCAATCCTCTGGATGAAGCCACCCACGGAACTCACGTCGCTGGAACAGTGGCCGGCCTGGGGGATGGCGTGAACACTTATGATGGTGTGGCTCCGGATGCGTATATTTACGCCATCAAAGTCTTCGGCGCCAAAGGTTCCACCAGTGATGAAGTCGTCATCGCAGCATTGGAATACGCAGCCGACCCCCAGGGTGATTTGAGTTTTACCAACCAGCTTGACGTGGTGAACCTGTCTCTGGGAAGCGGTTACGGCAACCCTCACATCATGTACGGCCATGCCATCAAGAATCTGGTGCGCGGTGGAACCATCGTGGTTGCTTCAGGAGGAAACTCTGGCGATCAGTCCTATATCGTGGGGGCTCCGGGTGTGTCTGATGATGCGATCTCTGTGGCGTCCAGCATTGATAATATGAATCAAAACGTTCTGTTCCCGGCGGTGGAATTTACGGCGGGTTCTGAAACCATCCTTGGGGAAGCCATTGAAGGGGCTGTCTCTAAACCGTTGGAAGAAGTGGCCTCTGCCAAAGCCGAAGTGATCTTCGTCGGTGTGGCCGATAAAGACTTCGATGCGGAAATGGCAGAAAAGATCAAAGGCAAGATTGCTCTGATTGATCGTGGTGTGGTGGCTTTTGCGGATAAGATCAAACGCGGTCAACAGGCCGGCGCCCTGGCGGTGATTGTGGCAAACAACGCACCAGGTGATGCCATCGTCATGGGGGGAGAAGGCCGTTTCGATATCCCAGCCGTGATGATCACTTTGGATGTTGCCAACCAAATCAAAGCGGCTCTTAAATCAGGTCCGGTGGTGGCTGATCTTAAAACCACAGCCATGGTGGAAAAGGCCTGGTTGGTGGACACGATCTCCCCGTTTTCTTCCCGTGGTCCTCGCTCTGAAGATGGTTTGATCAAGCCTGAAATTGCGGCTCCTGGGACAAACATTATTTCTGCTGCCCGTGGTGCGGGAGACAAAGGTGTGACAATGTCCGGGACCTCTATGGCCGGTCCTCACATTGCCGGGGTGATGGCGCTTCTTAAGCAAAAGCACTCGACCCTGAATCCTTACGAGTTGAAGTCTGTTCTTTTGGCCCACGGTAAAGTGATCCATGATGCTGACAAGAAAACTTATTCTGTCAGCCGTCAAGGAGCAGGCCGCGTGCAGGTGGCTGAATCCCTGAATGCCAAAATCGTGACGATTCCAGCGACTCTGTCCTTCGGTTTGACCGACATTGAACAGCATAAGACACTGGCTCAGGAAATCACACTCAAAAATATCAGCTCCGAATCCATCACTGTGACTCCGCAATGGAATGGCCACAAGGCTCTGCAAGTCAGCGCGCCTTCTGTGACCTTGGCTGCGGGAGAAAGCAAAAAGATCCTGGTGAAAGCAAAAATCACAGGTTCTTTGATGACCTCCGCCAATGACGAACTCGATGGCTTCCTGAAGCTCGTATCAGATAAAGAGGTGGTGGCGCAATTGCCAGCCCTGGCCGTCGCTCGTCAAATCTCTAAAATCGAGGCGACATCCTTGGTGGTTCGCTCTACATCCGACGGTGACAGCGCTGGCAGCCTGGCCGAACTTCAACTGAAGAACTCCAGTGCCAACACAGGCGAGGCTTATTTGTTTAATCTGATCGGTGGTGACAGCCGCAAGAAAGAAAAGAAACCGGATCTGGCCCACAACCGCAACTGCGACATGCAGTCAGCCGGCTACCGTGTGATCGAAAAAGATGGGGGTCGCGTTCTGCAAGTGGCCATCAAGCTTTATGAAGGCATGACGACTTGGCACCGTTGTGAAGTGAATGTGCAAATCGACGCTGATGGCGATGGCAAGGCTGATCAGGAGCTTTCCGGTCTACCGGCATCCGATCTTCCGGGTTTGACGGAAGAATCCTTCGTCAGTTTGTTGTTGGACGGAAATCAGGCCCGAGAAATGCGCAAAGAGTATGAACAACAATACGCAGCGGATCCTGAGAAAGCCAAAGAAGACTACACCGGCGCGGTCCTGGATTTGCGCCCGATGGGAGTCTTTGATAACTCCACACTGGCCATCATCGAAGCGGACGTGACCCTGCTGTCCTATGCGCCAACAGGAGAGCTGAACATTAAGATTTCCACCACCCATCAGGACAACGGTGCGGTGGAATATGACGACTATTTAGGGGCACACGAAAATAAATGGGAGAAAATCTCTGCCAATCCAATGGCGCAGGCCTACACCAATTTACCGGAAACTGTGGAGCTGGGTGGCAACTCATCCACGGAAGTTTCTTTGGTCAAAGGCTATGGTGCGGGGGACCTGATCCTTTATGCCCCTCAAAACAAATCTGTGCGCGATATTCTGATTGAAGATGCACAGTCCCAGGTAATTCCTGCCGTTTATAAGTCCGAAGAATAGAAATTCACGTTATATAAGGCGCACTGCTGAAATTCTTGGCAGTGCGCTCTGAGCTTTACCATCCCCCAACACGACTTTGACGATTTCCTGACAACATGAAGGGACGAACTTAGTTATATTGCGCGAGCAATCTAACAAGGAGAATCCATGAAAGCACTTATGATGGCGCTCATCGCGTCTTTTGCAATCGCCCAGACGGCTCAGGCACAGAACTGCGTTTCCGCAGATGGTTTGATTATTCCAAACGGTGTCAGCCTCAAGTTGTACTACAGTGCCACCCCAACAAAAACTCTGGGTCCTGCCTATACTTGTGACTCTGTTTCCCGCGTAAGAACTTGCGTTGACGGTGTTTTGTCAGCCAAGGAAATCCAGTGCAGCCAGTACGATTCCGGTGGTTGCGTGGACTGGTGGATGGACCGTCTGCCTGACACGGACTTTGCAACTGTTCAGTGTCAGAACTAAAAAACAAAAAGCGCAGATTTTTCGTCTGCGCTTTTTTTATTCCCGCATCTTATTTAGCACCGGCTTTTCTTCAAAATCCCACTATCAGCAATTCCTGACAAACTCACTTGCACCATAGTCGAGCCCTCTAAGGCTCCCCAGCCCTCTTTTCTTCGGCCTTAGTCCTATTTTTTATGTTGCATCCTGAAATTCAACACCCGCCTTAAGCCTTCAAGTAATGTAAAAGTACATCTTGATCTTACAACGGCGAAATAATTTTGAACGAGACAAAGTTTAGCCGGCACCGTTCTCCCGTTTCTTCTGAAGGGGCCTGAATCACAAATCCATGTGGAGGTCCATTGACGAACTCAAAACATCTCACCAAGACAGTGTCCGTTGTCGCGATCACGATAGCTTTCTTACTGGCAGCGGCCTGCTCCCCGACAACTTCTTCCATTCAGGATCTGGCAAGCACCATCGATGATGGAAACAGCAGCGCCGAGACTCCCCCAGACACTGAGACACCGGAATCCACGGATCCAAAAAACCCTACAGAGCCCTCTGTCCCTGTCATCCCTGAAAGTCCGGGAACTTATAAGATCGAAGCTTTGTCCTGGGAAACCTCCACCAAGCCCGAACGTCGTCAGTGGAGTGAATACTTGCACAAGATCATCCTGGAGGACTGGAACACTTTGTTAGGAGGCGCTGATGATATGGATCGGTTCTGCCCTCGTTATGACAGACTGGACAACAACCAGCGTGCCAATGTCTGGGCCGCCTTATTTTCTGCCATGGCCAAGTACGAAAGCGCCTATGATCCGACGTCCCGAATGCACGAGACCACCATGGGTACGGACCCGGTGACCGGCAACCCGGTTTACTCTGAGGGGCTTTTACAGCTGTCCTATCAGGATGTTCGATGGGCGCGCTGGTGTGAATTTGACTGGAACAAAGACAAGCACCTTTCCTCCAAGGATCCAAAGAAAACCATCTTGGATCCGTATAAAAACCTTTACTGTGGCGTCGGTATCATGGCCCGCCAGATCAAGAACAAAGGTGCTATCACTGTCGGTTCTGGGGCCTATTGGGCTGTGATCAAAAGCGGTGGCAGATATCAAAAAATCACACCGATTTCTGACATGGTAAAAAAGCTGTCCTTCTGCAAATAATTTCCCTCGTGACGAGATGGCCTCTGTTTTCCCTCGGAGGCTGTCTCGCCACACATTTGTTTTCTAAAACAATTCACTTCAAAATCTTGGCATGATCCCCTGGCACACGGATTCTTTAAGCATCAAAGTGCAGGAGGAGCTATGTCGGAACAAAAACACGACTTGGAAGAGACCGGAAAAGCCTTCTACTACGAGTGGGAACTCGACGAGATGCAAAGAGCCTCCCGTCGCCACCAACGGGAAACCGTTCCTTACCCCTCGCAGATGAACAGCGCCCGGGACAACTTCGAAGACATTCTGCTCCACATGCCTCCTCCAGCCCCAACAGAAAGGAACTCCCATGCTTAGAGCCGCCATCATATTTTTTGTCATAGCAATCGTTGCCTATCTTCTGGGTGCGGGGGGAATTGCGGGACTGTCCGTTGAGATCGGTCGTCTGTTGCTGTTTGTGTTCCTGGCCCTGGCGATCATCAGTTTTATTATCAATCTGCTGAGTGGAAAAAAAGGACCGCGGTAAAAGGCGGCCTCTTTTCAAGGAGGAATCCATGCAACGCAAAGCTTCGGCCCGCTGGCAGGGCAATCTTCAATATGGCAGGGGCATTCTTAATTCCGAAAGCGGGGCCCTGAAAGACGTTCCTTACTCTTTTACGACCCGCTTTGAAAATACACCCGGCACCAATCCCGAAGAACTGATTGCGGCCGCTCATTCCGGCTGCTTTGCCATGGCTCTTGCCGGAGCCCTGGCAAAAAAAGGTTTTAATGCCGATACTTTGGATGTGTCTGCCACCGTTTCTTTGGAAAAAAATGGCGATGCGTTCAGCATCACCAGCTCCAGATTGAAACTGCGGGCGCAGGTCCCTGGGCTTGATCGAAAACTTTTTGAATCCATTGCCCAGGATGCAAAAGTCAACTGCCCGGTTTCAAAGGTTTTGAAAGCCGATATCACCCTGGATATCGACTTTCATGAAACCATGTCCCCGTCCCAGCATACACACTGACTCAGACTTCATCATACCCCGCTAGGATGGCGGGGCATGGTGATTCTGTGAACGCAAGACCTCGTGAAGCTTTGAATCGTTAAAGTGACTGAAAGCATCTTCGACCATCAGACTTTCTAAATCCCTTCCAACCGTCAGCACGGCCGCCACCCTTTGATCTTCGTAATAGGCCACCGCAAAATCGCGGCTGGCCAGATCACCCATCACATCCATGCGATCAAAGCGGTCCGAATAACCCACATACCCTAAACTTAAATCATAGTGTTGAGTCCAAAAAAATGGCACCTCCTGAAATTTCACCCAGTCTCCCATCATGTTCAATGCTGCCGTCTGCCCTTGGCGCTCAGCCACCTCCCAGTGCTCCACCCGGATCGCACGATCACTGTGTGGATCGGGCCATCGAGCAATATCACCGGCGGCAAAAATGCCCGGGACACTGGTCTCCAGATACTCATTCACCAGAACACCGTTTTCCACCCAACAGCCGGCCTGTTCCGCCAGGGCCGTACTGGGCCGAATGCCCGTGCCTACAATCACGAAGTCACAATCAATGCTTTCACCGCTGTCCAACAAGACACTGCGATCGCGGATCTCTTTCACACCATGCCCCAAATGAAAATGAACCCCGTGCTCTTCATGCAGCTTTTTTAAAACACTGCCAACGTGAACACCGACCACGCGCAGAAGTGGCATTTCCTCCGGCGCCACCACATGAACTTCCATATTGCGCTGACGAAGGGCTGCCGCCGCTTCCAAACCAATAAATCCGGCCCCGATGATAACAACCTTCTGGGCCCAGGTGGTTCTGCCAATAATCCGACGACAATCCTGCAACGTTCTTAAATAATGCACGTGCGGTTTTTCGATTCCAGGGATCTTGGGTTTGATCGGTTCTCCTCCCGTCGCCAAAAGAAGTCGATCATAGCGCAAGGTTTTTCCGTTGGATAAAAAGACGCTGCGACGATGCGAGTCCAACTTTTCAACCCTGGCAGCCAGTTCAAAGTGAATCTTGTTCTGCTGATAAAATTCTTCAGCTTCCAATGACACCCAGTCTTCGGGGATATTCCCCGCCAAATAGTCTTTGGACAAATTAGGGCGATCGTAAGGCAGGTACTTATCTTCACTTACAACAGCTATATGGCCGATGAATCCATGTTTGCGCAACATGATCGCAGCGGCCGTGCCCGCAGCACCCGCCCCCACAATCACGTATCTTTGCGACTCGCTCCATTCGCGAGGCCGCACTGTAGAGGCTTTTTTCCCTGTGACATAAACCCGTCCCTCACGTTGTTCCACAGTCCAGGCGGCAATGGGATTTAAAGCGGGAGCCTTCAATGCATCCCCCGTACGCAAATCAAAACAGGCGTGATGCCAGGGACAGTGAATTGTCTCTCCGACAACGAGTCCCTCGTGTAAAGGTCCGCCATAATGAGAACACGTTGCCCCGACGGCAAAGAACTCGCCATCATGTTGCACCAGTAAGACCGCCTCCCGGCCGACGTGCCCTAACATCTTCTGCCCGTCAGAAAACTGGCTGACCTCAACACCTTTGGAAAAATCAGGTCCACTCAACTCTGCAGATTGTCCCATGATAGACTCCTTTTTTCAGGGCCTTATCATAGAAAGCTTTACGGCAAGAAAGAATGTCCGGAGGCCTGCGAGTGCCAAAATGCATCTCGCAAGAGGAAAAAATAGAATCTCAAGATGAGTCAACCTGTCTGCCGTGCAAGGTTTCCGCATTTTTGTTTCGAACTGAGACTGGCCCCGCAGATTCAGTCCGAAGTCCCCTTAAGACCCGCCCGTTCTGCTCCGATAAAAGAGTGTTGTATCCTTCCCAGGAGGCTTACTTGAAACAGTGGGTAAAAAAGCTCGTTGAGCAATTTGACATGGACTGGGGTTCTGCAAACGGCGCTGAAAAGGGCAAAGGCGTCCCGAGCATGTCTGAAGAGAGGGCCACGCTGCTCTTTATTCTGGATGTTTTCAACAAACATCTTTTTGAAATTCAAAACCACTCAGTGCGCAAGGTGCGTAACAAGCTTGATGGCTTTGCGAAAGAATTGGTGAATCCAAACGGTCAGGACACGGAACGCGTGCTGTTTGAAATCCGCCAGTTTATCTCCAGCTATCGTATTGACGAATACAGCTATGTGCAGAACACCTTTGATGACTTCAAGCGCATCATCTGGGATTTCGCTGATCACCTCAGTGAAGAAATCCAGGAACAAAACGCCGCCTCAGGCGACGTCAATCAAAGCCTGGAACAACTGCGCGAAGCCGTGGAATCCAACTCGATTGAAGAGCTGCGCATGAAGTCCCGGGAGTTTATCAACTTCTATCTGAAACATCAAAGTGCGCACAATGATCGCCGCTCCAAACGCATGGAGACTATCAAAAAAAGCCTGACCACAGTCAAAAAACAGCTGATGGAGGCCAACACCACCATGCGTAAGGATCATCTGACCGGGGCTCACAACCGCCGCAGTTACGATGAACAGATTCGGCGCTATCTGCAGCTGCATGAAATCGACAAAGATCCGATGACATTGATTATCATGGATATCGACTTCTTTAAAAAGATCAACGACACCTACGGCCACGATATCGGTGATTTCGTCCTGAAGGAGTGCGTGCGCCTGATTCAGGAAAGTTTCTCGCGCGAAGAGGACTTTATTGCCCGCCTGGGCGGGGAAGAGTTCGCGGTGATCCTGCCAGGATGCAATGCTGAAGCGGCCACACGCATGGCGGAAGAGGCCATGAACCGCATCCGCAAAGAGGTGTTCGTGCATGAAAACTATGAGATCCGCTTCACCATTTCCATGGGGATTGCGGAGGTGCAGCCGGGTGAAAAAGCGGATTCATTGTATAAAAGAGCCGACGAGGCCCTGTACGAGTCCAAACAAACCGGCCGGAACAAGTACACCGTCGCCAAAGAGTCTCAGATCAAACGTGTCGCTTAATGGCTGTCTAACCTTCAGACAGCTGTCCATTCACTGATAGTGACCAGAAAAGCCTGAACAAACGTTCGGGCTTTTTTAATGTTCAGATATTTCTAAACACTCGCAGCCCATTTCCCACTCAGAAGAAAATCATCGATGCCTGGCGCTGGCCCTTCCCTTGCTTTAGTGCTTCGGCATGAAGGCAATCGTATTTTTTGTAACTACATTTTTGGGGATGTCGATGAACTCTTTCTCTCAAGAAAGTCTGGATCGCGATATTGTCGTGGCAATCATTGATACGGGTGTGGATGTAAATCACCCACTGATCAAAAACAACCTGTGGACCAATCCTCGGGAAAAGACCAATAAGAAAGACAACGATGGCAACGGATTTGCCGGGGATCTCCATGGATGGAACTTTGTTTCCAACAATCATGACCTGTCTGATCACCATGGCCATGGCACCCACGTCGCGGGGATCATTCAGCAGCAAGCACGATCCTCCCGCGTGAAGTTTATGATTCTGAAGTACTACGACCCGTCAGTTCCGGCAAACGACAACCTTTTGAACACTGTAAAGGCCATTCGTTATGCCACCCGCATGAAAGCGGACATTATCAACTATTCCGGCGGTGGCGATGAAAGAAGCCCCATGGAAGAGGCTGCGATTCGTGAAGCCCAGGATCAGGGCATTCTGTTCGTCGCCGCCGCCGGCAACGAAGGGCGCAACACCGACGTGGTCGGTTATTATCCCGCAGGTTACAACCTGAAAAACATCATCTCGGTCGCTGCTTTGGATTCCCAACGACGCCTTCTGGCCAGCAGCAACTTCGGCACCCGCTCAGTGGATATCGCTGCTCCGGGAAAGAACATCTTCTCGGCCCTGCCCGAGGGCAAGTACGGCTATATGAGCGGAACGTCCCAAGCCACAGCCTGGGTCAGCGGATTGGCTGCCGCCCTGATGCTACGCCATCCTTGGCAGACGCTGACACCTCAGGAAATCAAGCGGGTTTTAGTCAGCAGTGGAATCAAAGACCGACTGCTAAGCAAGAAGGTCCGTTCCCAGACTCGTATTTCCAGTCTGCAGGCAGGTCTGAAT
Organism: Bdellovibrio sp. HAGR004; assembly: GCF_055397015.1. Taxonomy (NCBI): domain Bacteria; kingdom Pseudomonadati; phylum Bdellovibrionota; class Bdellovibrionia; order Bdellovibrionales; family Pseudobdellovibrionaceae; genus Bdellovibrio; species Bdellovibrio sp. HAGR004. The sequence continues at coordinate 2,623,235 of NZ_AP029176.1, forward strand.
CTGGAATAGACCCGAGGGGCGCCTTGCCCTTCGGACAAAGATCACTTAGACTTTAAAGTATGAATTTTCAGCTTCGCCCGTTTCTTCTTTCTGTTTTTGTGATCTCCACCCTGACGGCCTGTTCCCAAAGTCTGCAGGCCTCTGACAAAACACTTTCTTCTTCGTCTCCCCGCTCCTGCCAGCACGACGACAGAACCTTCCGCTGCGTGGAAGTACTTAAGAATTATGATGGCGACACGTTGACCGTGAATATTCCCGATGTTCCGGCTTTGATCGGCAAAAAAATCAGCGTGCGGGTTCTGGGAATCGACACGCCCGAAGTTCGCACAAAAAACAAATGTGAAAAAGAGGCCGGGCGTATTGCGCGCAATCTGGTTGCCAGCACCTTGAAGAACGCCAAAAACGTCGAACTTCACAATGTCCAGCGCGACAAATACTTCCGCATTCTGGCTGATGTGGTGGTCGACGGACGTTCCCTGTCCGACATTCTGATAAAGAACAATCTGGCCTATGCTTATGATGGCGGGACCAAAAGACATCCTGACTGGTGCAAGGCCTTGCGCCAACCCGCTAACAACTAGACCGTGCATCTTCACAGAACCGGCATGAAGGCATTGCCTGTGCCTGGCTCTGCCGAAAAGATAGAACTATGGAAATCAAAGACTTCGGGGCTGCTTTTTCAAAAGCACAAAATCCCCAACAGCTTTACTCTTGGTATGAAAAGACTTTGGGGGTTCTGCCCCGCACAGACACCCATGGCTTCAGCCCTTCCGATCAGCCCACGGCTATTCAATTTCGCGTGGAGAACCTGAAAGCCCTGCTGCACGATTTAGCCCGACAAGGAGCCCAAATTGAGTCCCCTGTCGTTGAGACCGATTTTGGCTCTTTTGCCTGGGTCCACGATCCCGAAGGAAATCGCATTGAACTTTGGGAGCCAGCCCCTTACCAAAACACACTGATCAACCTTCCAGAACCGGACTAGTCCCACACCGTGAACATTTGGCATGTATAATATTTTGACAGTTTAAAAACCGCTGCTCTTCAGATATCTTCGCCAAGGTTTGAATTTAACCTCAGGAGATTCCCATGTCGAAAGCGGCCATTCTGTCCTTGTCTTTGTTGCTCTCTGCCACGGCCTTTGCCAAATCCGTTCCTTCTCAGTCCTTGCAAGTCACTCCATCCAGTATTGATCAGGTGGTGCGTCTGGTGGACAAAAAAGATGCGGGCTCTTCTGCCAAAAAAGTATCGGTCATTGTCGAAGACCACGGCCTCAGCACCGACGTATCCCCCCGCTACACGGTGTATCTGGGATACTCCAGCCTTGCGGAAATGGGAAATATCTCTGCCGACTTTAAAATCGACGACCAGGTTTTTGAATTCAAGTCCGCAACTCGCAAAGCTGCGGGTATCTATGAAGTCAAAGTTGTCGGCTTCACGGCTGATGGCTCCTTGACTGACATCACACACACCATCGACACAAATCAGATGTTCATTGATGAACGCAAGGTGCGTGAAGCCTGTGGTGGTGACTTCTGCGATCAGACATTGAAAACATCTGTGGAAGTCAAAAGCTCTGCAGAATAAGCTGTCCGGTTTTTGGGGGATTTAAGATGAAGAAAATAGTTAATCGCGTGATTTTAACTGTGGGCTTGCTAAGCAGCCTTCTGCTAGAGCCGGCTTTGGCCAAACAGGTGGACCTGCGCCACTTGCAGACGTCCGTCAAGAATCAGAAAAACCGCGACACTTGCGCCTACTTTGCCGTCTCGGCCCTGGTGGAATCCACAATCAAGAACCAATTTGGACAAGATTTCGATATTTCAGAAGAATACGAAATCTACCGCCACAAGGTTCTTTCCCCCTGGCGCCCCGAAGTTGAATTTGGCAACACCTACCAGCTTTTGCTGAATTTCACCAATGGAATGACCTTCTACCAGGAACATCAACTGCCTTATCAGGCCAGCAGCCCCGATTTCACCAAGGGGCTCAGTCCAGAACAGCACGCCTTCTATAATCTGGGCCAACAAAAGGTCTCGCTCGTGGACTATCGAAGCCTGCGCACCAAGATCCTGACACAAATGTGGGTCCGTCGTCCGTGGTCCACTCTTTTTATGCAGGAGCTGGATCAAAATCGTCCGGTGGTTGTGACTTTAAAGGTCGCGCTTCCTTACATCAACGATTCTAAAGGTACATTCACCTATTCTCCCGAAATCGATGAGCAGTGCAATTCCAGAAAGATCGCCTGCGGCGGCCATGCAGTTCTGATCGTGGGATATGATGATGTACAAAAAGTCTTTATGTTTAAAAACTCCTGGGGCGAAGAATGGGGTCAGGGCGGTTATGGCTTTGTTACCTTTGATCATGTGGATGGATATTCAGATCAGCCTTTGACGGCGTTTTTTGACAAACTGACAGGTCCTATGGTGAGGGTCATTGAACCCTAAGATAGGCTCTTTTCATGGTGTTTGACGAAAAAAAGTGGTTTCATCTTTTTAGCAACAAAGCACGTGTGCTTTATCCCAGCACGGATCCGGCACACGACTATCTTCATATTCTGCGTGTGGTAAACACCGCCAAACACCTGACAGAAGCCGAAGGAGCCAACTGGGAGGTTGTTCTTCCCGCTGCCTTCTTTCACGATTACATCAACGTTCCCAAAAACGATCCTCGCCGTCCTTATGCTTCACAACTTTCTGCTGAGGCCACGCTAGAGTATCTGAAGTCGGTAAACTATCCGGAAGAGCATTTCGAAGACATTCGCCACGCTATTGAAGCACACAGTTTCAGTGCGGGTATTAAGCCCACCACTCTGGAAGCCAAGATCGTTCAAGATGCCGATCGCCTGGACAGCCTTGGCGCCATCGGCATCGCACGTTGCTTTGCAACGTCCACTCAGATGAGCCGGCCGTTTTACGCGGAAGAAGACCCTTGGGCAGAAAACCGTGCTTTGGATGATAAAAGTTATGGCATTGACCATTTCTTTCAAAAGCTTTTTAAATTGGTGGATCACCTGAATACGACCGCGGCAAAAAAAGAAGGCGAACATCGCATCGCCTTCATCAAAACTTATCTGGAACAAATCAAAAGAGAAATTTAATCAATCAGCGGTTGCTCTCACCGAACATCGGTGCGATTTCACTTTCAATAATTCCCGCGCTGGATACGAACTCTTTCATAATCTGCGCCAGAGCCTCTGTTTTTTCAGGACTCATTTTTTGAAGAGCATCAATCATATCTTCTTGAACCGTGCGAGGAATCTCACCAAGCTTCTCCTGACCAGATGGAGTCAAAGAGACAACCACTTTGCGGGAATCTTCCGGAGACACCGTGCGCGACACAAATCCCTGCTCTTCCAGCTTCTTGACCACAACCGACACAGAACTTTGATGTGTCGTGGTCCTCAGAGCCAGGTCGTTAATCGACAAACCCGGCTCTTGCTTCAGCTTTTTCATCACAAAAATCTGTGCGGCGCTCAAACCCAGCTCTTTTTCAAACTGACTGGAGGAAACACGCAGGGCTTTGAAGATATGGCGGATATAGTCCATGACTTCACCCACCTCGGAACGATACTCAGAAACCGAATCGATACTCATGTAATTATTAAGAACTATTCAATGACTTCGTGCAAACTCTTTTTACATGAGCTGCCATACATGACGTTTCGCAAAGGCTTCAAAAATCAGAGAGATTCGATCTCAAGAATCTCTGGCAAGCCTAGAGCACGGGCTCCATTGGCGCGCGAAAAATCAATTTTATAAGAGCGCAGAGCAATGCGGTTGTTTTCAAGTTCCACATTGGATCCGTAGAGCTTATCACCCACAATCGGAAAACCATGACGGCTTAAATCAAATCGCAACTGATGCGAACGTCCTGTGACTGGATTCAAGTCCCAGATCTGCTGCGATTCACGCTGCCCCAGATAGCGCGCCACCGTCAGACAGTCTTTGCCCTGAGGGCTTTCATATGCACGACGTTTTCCACGCAGCATACGACAGCGCCACTCAAAAGTGTTCCCCACCTCAAGATTCAGGGTCACTCGCGGATTCACAACATTGGCAGGAATATGAGAATAATTTTGCCCCGTCGTGAGCGCACGATAGGTCTTTGTGACTTCTTTATGTTCAAACCAAGCATTGCCCTTGCGGTGCGCTTCCGGAGTTTTGGCATAGACAATCAGACCGGAAACCTCAAAGTCCAGTCGATTCACCGGATAAATCTGCACCCCCAAAGACTTCTGCAAAGCCGTCCCCAGGCACAACCGTTCATCATCTTCTTCAAAACGACTGGGGGTGGAGAGAACCCCGTGAGGTTTGTCACAGATAACAAAGTGAGAATTCTCAAAGACGATGCGGATCATCGTTTGCTAAGGCCTACTAAAAAGATTTCTTTGGAAATCTTGCGTGTGGAGTCCGGCTTCACAGCTTCCACTTTCGCAAATGTCTTTTTCATTTCATCACGCAGTTTGCCGAAATCATCGCTATGAAATAGTTTGCAGACAAAGTGACCGTCTTTTTTCAAAAAGCGACGAGCTACATCCAGCGCCAGCTCGCACAGTTCCATGGAGCGCGCTTGATCGGTCATACGAATGCCCGTGGTTTTAGGTGCCATATCTGACATCACAATATCAAACGGCGGTTCAAAACCGTGTTCCTTGAAAATTTCTTCAAGATTCAAATCGCGCAAATCTGCCTGAATGAAAACAGCATTTTTCAACTTCACTGTGACAGGGCTTAAATCAACCCCCAGCACTCGCCCCTTCTCGCCGGAAACCTTGGAGGCATACTGCGACCAGGACCCCGGAGAAGCTCCCAAATCCAAAACCACCTGACCGGGCTTGAACATTTTGAATTTCTTGTCGATCTCTTCCAGCTTGAAGACGGAACGAGCCGCAAAGTTTTCCTGTTTGGCTTTTTTGAAGTAGTGATCGCGAGGATTATAAGTCATATCGTAGGGTTATGTCGCTATCCCCGCGCAAAGTCCACAAATATCAGAAGTCTCGGTAAAAAGGTGATCTTGGCCGTATCCTAGGGGCGCTCAGGCTCTTGCACCATTGCAAGCAGTCCACCACCCACAACAAAAAGAACCAACAACCCCACCATCCCCAGACGTGAGCTGCCCGTTAATAAAGCGCCTCCTGCAACCACCAACGGCCCCAGGATCGAGGCGAAACGACCCACCAGATTGAACAAACCAAAGTATTCACCACTGGCCTGCTTCGGTATCATACGGCCGAACATAGAGCGGCTGAGCGACTGCACCCCACCCTGAACCATCCCGATCACAACGGCCAAAAGATAGAAGTGCCAGGCCGCCGACATCTGAGTCGCCGCAATGACCGTCACCCCATAGACACAAATACAGGCCAGAATCGGCTTTTTCGTCCCCCAGCGCCCCGTCATGGTTCCGAACAAATACGCGCACGGGAAGCCGATAAACTGAGTGATCAGAAGCGCCGCAATCAGGTCCTTGGATTCAAAGCCGATGGAGATCCCATAGTCCACCGCCATCGTCATCACGGTGTAAACACCGTCGATATAAAGCCAATAGGCGGCCATGAACAAAAACAAATTCCGCTCATGCAGAAGTTCTTTTAAAGTCTTTTTCAGCGTTTGCACACTGCTTTGGGTGAGCTTCCACACATTATGGGAGGACTGGCCCCCTTGAGGCTCGGGGATGTTTTTAAAAAGCGGCAAGGAAAACGCAAGCCACCACACCGACACCATCATAAAGGACAACTTCGTCGCAGCTGTCGCATCAGGAATTCCAAAACTTTGCGGATGAAGAGCCATCAACACATTTAGCAAAAGCAAAAGACCGCCCCCCAAATATCCCAGGGAATATCCAAGGCTGGAGGCATAGTCCATATAACGAGTCGGTGCCACATACGGCAGCAAAGAATCATAAAAGACACTGCTGGCGTTAAACGCAAACAGTGCCAATGCATAGGCCCACAGAGCACTCACCCAATCCCCGCTGGGAATAAATCCCATCCACGCACAGGAGATCACACCCATGATTGTAAAGAGCATGCAAAAGAGTTTTTTAAAGCCCTTCATGTCGGCGATAACCCCCAGTGTGGGGCTCATCAGGGCCACGGCCAGGCTGGATACGGAAATCGTCACACCCAAACGGGCGGTGGTTACAATAGGATCCGCGCCAATACTCCAATATTGTTTCAGGAAAACGGGGAAGAATGCCGCCATGACAGTCGTTGAATAGGCGCTGTTCGCCCAATCATAAAACGCCCAGCTAAGAATTTTCTTTCTTTGTGCTTTCTCCATGAGTCCTCCGGCCAGACTCAAAGAAAACACGGAACGCGGAAGAACGGAAGAAGAAAATCAGCGCCAGCAAAGTCATAACAAACATCAAGCTGGACAACGCATTCAATTTCGGGCTGACACCCAACTTCATCGCCGTGTAAAGCTTCACCGGCAACGTATCCGTGCCCACACCATTGACGAAGTACGTGATCAGGAAATCATCAAAGGACAACAAGAAACTTAGAATGAAACCGCCGACGATCGAAGGCATCAACAGAGGAAGGACCACGGTACGGTAAGTCTGCCAATCACTGGCTCCCAGATCCCGGGCGGCATCTTCATAGGATCGATCCATTGTGGCCAGTCTTGCACCCACCGTCATCATCACATAGGAAACACTGAAGCTGACATGCGCAATGACCACCGTCAAAAGTCCCAGCTCAAATTTCAGAACAAAAAACAATGACAGCAGTGAAAGGGCAAAAACGATCTCCGGGAAAATCAAAGACACCACCGAGAGCCCCTCTACAGCCCACTTCCACACGCCTGCAGAACGATGCAGTCCTACGGCCGCCGCAGTACCGATTAAAGTTGAAAGCACACTGGCGGCAAAGCCGACCTTTAAGCTGCTGACCAGCGCATCCATCAGCGCCTGGTCGGACAGGACTTCCGCAAACCATCGCAATGTCCAGCCCCATGAGTCCGGCGTCTTTTCAATCAACGCACCGAAAATCATCACCACAATCGGCGTGTGAAGTAAAATCAGCATCAACCACAAAACCACGGTGGCCGCCTTGGGGGCGGCTGGGCGACGACGTTCTTCACTTGCCATGTCGTGCCCCCCACAAACGGAACAACGCCGCCATTCCCAGAAGAAGGATCATCATCAAGACTGACAGGGCCGCACCAAAAGGCCAATCACGGGACTTTAAAAACTGCTCGGTGATGAGGTTTCCATAAAGCATGGTTTTGGCTCCACCCAAGAGATCGGGAATCACGTATTCCCCCAACGAGGGTATAAACACCAACAAAGAACCCGCCCACAAAGCCATTTTCAGATTTGGCAGGATCACTGTAAATAGAATCCGCCAGATGCCTGCCCCCAAATCCTGCGCAGCTTCCACCAATGAGAAATCAAATTTCTCAAAAGCTCCGTACACAGGCAGCACCATGAACGGCAAATACGTCGTCACCATCCCATAGAGCACCAGAGCTTTGTTCTGTGTCAGTGCATAGGGATCAAACGGCACTCCGGCCAGAGACAGCCCCGCCTGCAAAGGCCCCTCAACCCCGACAAACATTCGAATCGCATAGATACGAATCACCAGATTGGTTAAAAATGGCAGAACCATCGCCATCAAATACACCTGACGCATGCCTGGCGACGTTGTGGCCATCGCCCAGGAAATCAAAACCCCGACCACCAGACAGATGAACGTGGTCAGAAGAGCCAGCTGAAAGCTTTCAAGAAAAATCCCCAGATAAGTGGATGAAAACGCCCGCGAGTAGTTCTGAAGCGTCCACGTCCAATCAAGCCCCCCGTAAGTTCCACGGGTGGCAAAACTGACAATCACGACGATAAGAACCGGAAGCAGAATAAAAACCGCAAACCACAATGCCGCAGGCAATAGAAAAAGATCGCGCAGCTTCACTTGGCGCGCTCTCCGAAAACCATCGCTCGGCGCACATAGGCCTCAATGCTCATTCCCAGACGAATCTGATCCGGCGGCACATTGATCTTGCCTTTAATCAGGCTGCCATCCCCCAAACGAATGGTGGCCAAGTCCTCGCTGACCTCGACCAACTCTCCACGCAACATACTGGTAGATTCAACAAATTGGGCGGCAAAGATGGTCTCCGGATTCTCGTAAATTTCACGGGGGGAGCTGATCTGCTCCAGGACTCCCCGGCTCATGATGCCAATACGGTCCGAAAGCGCCAGGGCTTCCTCTTGATCGTGCGTCACACAAATAAAAGTCAGACCCAACTTTTGTTGCAAGGCCCGAAGCTCTTTTTGCATGTGCTCACGCATTTTATGATCCAACGCCGAAAGGGGTTCATCCAAAAGCAACACACGTGGCTCATTCACCAGGGCGCGCGCAACCGCCACGCGCTGACTTTGCCCCCCCGACAGCGTGTCAGGTTTGCGATCGCGGAACTCGCCCATGTCCACCAGCGCCAGCACTTCGGCAACCTTGGCTTCAATAGCATCACGGGACAGCCCCCGCAAACGCAGACCATAGGCGATATTTTCGCCCACACTCATGTGCGGGAACAAAGCATAGCGCTGAAAGACCATGTTGAAGGGGCGTTTTTGCGCCGGAAGCTGATCCACGCGCTGACCATCCAGAAGAATTTGTCCACTGGTGGCCGACTCAAGACCGGCAATGATTCTTAGAAGTGTTGTCTTTCCACACCCACTCGGGCCCAGCAAAGAAAAGAACTCACCCTCGCCGATGGAAAGATTAATTCCTTTCAACGCCGTTTGACTGGAAAAACTTTTGCCGATATTCAGAAGTTCCAACATGCCTCTAACAATATGAAGGAATTAAAAAAATGTCGAGAATATTGATGGCCGGACTGGCTCTTTGTGGGCTTCTTGCAGGATGTACAAAAAAAACGGCGGAAACAAGCCAAGCCAAAGAAGTAAATCTGTCTATCTGGGGCAACTATCTTTCCCCGGAACTTCAGGCTCAGTTTGAGAAAGAAACCGGAATCAAAATCAATATTTCCAACTATTCCTCGAATGAGGAGCTGCTGGCCAAAGTGCAAATGGGCTCTTCCGGCATAGATGTCGCTGTGCCTTCGGACTACATGGTGGAAGTCATGTCCAAAATGAATCTGCTGGAGCATTTGAAGATGGACCAGGTTCCTAACAAAGATCTGATCAGTGAACAGTTCCTAAAACAGAACTTCGACCCGGAGAACAAGTTCTCCTTACCCTACATCTGGACGACGGCAGGAATCGCGGTCAACCGGGACCTTTACAAGGGCTCCGTCAAGAGCTGGAAGGATCTTCTGGACAACCCACAACTCAAAGGCAAATTCGCCCTTTTGGATGACGTGCGGGAAACTCTGGGGGCTGCTTTAAAAATGCATGGCTATAGCGTCAACACTACGAATCCTGAAGAAGTCAACAAAGCCAAACAAAGTCTTCTGAAGGCTAAAAAGTCCCTGAAGATGTTTGCTTCTGACACGATCGACATTCTGAACAATAAAGAGGTGGCGGCGGCTCAGACCTATTCTTCTGATGCCCTTCAGGCTGCGGAAAAGTCTCCGGGCAAAATTGAGTATATTATTCCTGAAGAAGGTGGCACCCTGGCCATCGACAATCTGGTGATTATTAAAGGCGCCAAACACTCGGAAGCAGCCCACAAGCTGATCAACTTCCTGCTCAGCGAGCAAGCTGAAATCAACCGCGTAAAAACCATTCTGGGGGGACCTGTTTTGAAGAACACCCGCGCCGCTTTGCCTAAAGAACTACAAAACAACAAAGCTTTGTTCCCAGCAGAAGAAACCTTGAAAAAGCTGGAGCGCATCCAGGATCAGGGCGACAACAACAAGCTCTATGAAGACGCTTGGACGGAAGTTAAAACTCACTAACTACTTTTGAGCGGATTCACTGGCCAAAGAATCCGCTCTTTCCTGCTGCAGCTCGGCCTCCCGCTCCTGGGCCCGCGAATCCTCCGTACGCAGCTCGGAGTAAAGACAGGTCACACCAATCACCGTCAACAACAGCCCGCCCCCAATATACAAGATGATACTGCGTCGATCCTGATTGAAAAGGAAGTAACAAAGGCCCACCAGGATAAGTATCGGCCCCAGGACAGCGAGCGAGGCAAACACCTGCCTCAGGGCAAAAGCCCCTAACTCTGAATTCATAACCACCACCTACGTTCAATTTTTTGGTTATTTCGTAGAACTTTTCGGCAGGACTACGGGGAAGCTTTATGAATTTTTCTAACAATTCTTACCGAACGGCAGGATTTAATGTAGATGAATCATTCTGGAATAAACGGAATGATCTGATCCGGTTTCGAGACAAGTGTCAGGTGATTCAGTCCCTCAATGAGATGAACCTTCACCCCGACCGAACTGAAAAGCTCCTGCTGACGAGAGGCAGAGGCCACCTCATCCTGCCGGCCGATAATCACCGTCACTGGTGACGCCAGACGTTTTAATTCCTCCAGGATCTGTGCTGGTGGCGAAACGGCTTTTAAGTAAGCCGCGCTGTAAGAAAGTTTTTCAGCGCCAGTTCTGAAGATCTCCTCCATCTGGACCGTGAAGCCTCCGTCGGAATTCCACTGCAGCCAGGACTCCGCACCTTCATTAAAGGCCTTAAGCTCCAACGGCAGATACGGTGCCAAAGCGACGAAGCCCGCAAACTGTTTGCGCAGGTCCGACACCGCCACTCGCAAAGCAAATCCACCGCCTAAAGAATGCCCCATCAGAAACACCCGAGCCGCCGGCCGGGTCATTTTGATATGTATGAGCAATTCTTCCAGATCGATTTCCAACTGATGCGGAGAGAGACTGTCACCGCTGCCCAGGCTGGCGCCATGGCCACGAAAATCAGGTGTGATCACCGTGCCCAACCCCGCCTCTGCCAGCGCGGAAGCCAGCACACACATGTACCTGCTGTCGCCGCCCACGCCGTGATAAAGAATGATTAGGTTTTCCGACCAGGCGGAATAAGTGCGATAAGAAAGAACGTCCCCTGCGCGGGTCTTAAACTTTTCCACCGAGGACAACTTCCCCAGTGGAATTTTAAACTGCCGCAGATCCAGGGTCTTTTTGCCGTTCATTAAGCGCGAAGCTCTTGCTGTTTTTTGTGATGATAGTACTCGTAATCGCCTTCGTAGATACGCAGTTGATTTTTATCAACCTCGAACACGCGAGTTGTTACGGCACGCAGGAAGTGACGATCGTGGCTTACGATCATGACTGTTCCCGGGAACTCCTTGATGGCTTCCAGCAACAATTCACGGGATTTGATATCCAGGTGATTCGTCGGCTCATCCAAAATAAGGAAGTTCACCGGCTGCGCCAGGATGCAGGCCAAAACCACGCGGGACTTCTCTCCCCCGGACAGGACAGAGATCTTCTTTTCCGCCTCTTCGCCCGAAAATTTGAATGCCCCCAACAAACTGCGCACTGTTCCCAAACCCGCATTCGGCATGCGCGAGTGCACCTCATCAATAATCGTCATCTTCGGATCCAAAACATCCAGAGAGTTCTGCGAGAAGTAACCGACATTGATAGAGGCCCCCAAGGACACCTTCCCATCGGTCGGTTCCGCATGCCCGGCCACGATCTTTAACAGCGTGGACTTACCAGCTCCGTTAACCCCGACCACCGCAATGCGGTCCATGCGTTTAACCAAGGCGTTGGCTCCGGAAAACACCAGTTTTTCTTTACCATCATCACGCTTCCAGATTTTGGAAAGACCTTCAAACTTCACAACCTCATCACCACCACGTGGCGGGACAGGCCATTCAAACTTGATTTCAGCTTCTTCGTCAGGGATTTCGATGCGATCAATTTTTTCAAGCTTCTTCACACGGGACTGCACTTGCGCTGCGTGAGAGGCGCGGGCGGCAAAGCGAGCAATAAATTCCTCTTCTTTGGCCAGCATGTCCTCTTGACGTTTGGCAGCCGCGATCAACTGCTCTTTGCGGATGTCGCGTTCTCTTTCATAGAAGTCGTAGTTGCCGCCGTAAACTGTGATGGTCTTATTGGCGATTTCGACAATTTTTCCAACCAGGCGATTCATGAAATCACGATCGTGGCTTGTCATCAGGATCGCGCCCTTGAAGTTCACCAGCCATTCTTCCAGCCAGATGATGGACTCCACGTCCAAGTGATTCGTCGGCTCGTCCATCAGCAGAACTTCCGGGTTCAGCGCCAGGATTTTTGCCAGGGCAATACGCATTTTCCAACCACCCGAGAAGCTCTCGGTCGGACGATGATAGTCATCCGGCCCGATTCCAAGACCGGTCAGGATCTCCGCAGCACGGGACTCCAGATCGTAACCGCCCAAACGCTCGAACTCCGCCTGCATCTCGCCGTACACTTCCAGAATCTTCATCATCTCATCCGGATCCAGATCCGGGTCTGCCAGCTTGGCTTCGCATTCCTGCATGCGGGTTTGCATGTCGCCGATGTTGCCCACCGCCGACTTCACTTCTTCAATGGCTGACTTCCCTTTCATCTCTTCGATGTTCTGGGAGAAATAACCAATCACCGTGCGATCAGACTTGGAGATTGTCCCGCCGTCGATGCCCTCTTCGCCCATGATGATGCGGAAGATGGTGGTTTTACCGGCGCCGTTGGGGCCGACCAGACCGATTTTCTCTCCGGCATTGATCTGGAAAGATCCGTTGCGATAGAGGACTTTGTTACCTTGCTGCTTGGTGATATTGGATAAATGAATCATAGGTCCTTCGTATAACTTTTTTTACTTCTTAAGGCTGCAAAAATTTTGAGAAAATATGCCTGCCTTTTAAGCACACCCCAGAGTGTACACAAAAAAGATCAAATTCGCGATTTTTCTCTCTAAAAAGTCTAAAGGATATCAAGCACTTCGACAAACATAGAGTCCCCTCACATGGTCCTGCCCTTGCTCTGTAAGCCCAGCGGGGGTTCCACATGATCGCAACAAAGAATCACAATGCAGTTAAAAACAATACATTCGCAGCCATGCTGATTTCACTCGTTGTTCTGTTCACAGGTTGTTCAAAATCCAGCCAATTTCCCAGTACCACACTGGATGATAACAACAGCAGCGGGGCTGTTGATCCAGGGACTGACAATGGCAACACAGACACCGGCGGCGGCACAACGCCGGAGCCAACGCCCACTCCGACTCCTGAGCCGGAACCGGGATATAAAATGCAGGCCCTGGCCTGGGAAAGCAGCAAGTATCCTGAAAGAACCAAATGGTCGGAATATCTCCAACAGCTCATCTTAAACGACTGGAACAGCCTTTTGCCGGGCGCCGACGACATCGAGTCTTTCTGCCCGCGCTATCATTCACTCGACAACAACCAGCGCGCCAACGCCTGGGCCCAACTCTTCGTGGCCATAGCAAAATATGAGAGCGCTTACAGTCCCGTCTCCCGCATGCAGGAAACGACCATGGGCAGCGACCCGGTGACAGGGAAGGCCGTCTATTCCGAGGGCTTGCTCCAGTTGTCCTATCAGGACGTGCAATGGGCGCCTTTCTGCAAATTTGACTGGCAAAAGGATAAGAACCTCAGCCCAGCGGACCCCAGAAAAACCATTCTGGATCCCTACATCAACCTGCACTGCGGGGTCGGGATCATGGCTAAACAAATCAAGAGCAAAGGCCGGATTGTGGTTAGCTCCGGGGTCTATTGGGCGGTGATCAAATCCGGCGGAAAGTACCAACAAATCAATAACATCGCCGCTATTGTGAAGTCCCTTCCTTTATGCAAATAGTTCATTATTCTGGGAAAAATTAAAAATTTATAAAGCTTTTCGCGCCAAGATCGACTATCTTGGCGCATCTTTAGAAGTGGGCTTGGATCTACCGCAATCGGTGCGGTAACAATGCACATACGGTGTTTTATATTTGAGACCACTTCCATTACCTGAAAGGTCTCTAATGACTCCACTGACAACCGTAGATAATTTTGAAAACTTTGGACTGAGTGCACCCGTGATGGCTGCGATGGCAGACATGGGCTTCACCACTCCAACTCCGATCCAGCGTCAGGCTTTGCCGATTCTGCTGGCCGGTGCCAATGACTTCATCGGTCTGGCATCCACAGGCACAGGTAAAACTGCCGCCTTCGGTATTCCGCTGATCGAAAACATCGACAGCACCACCAAAGACACTCAAGCGTTGGTCCTGAGCCCGACGCGCGAACTGGCTTTGCAAGTGGCAGAACAGCTGACTTTGCTGGGCAAGAAAAAAGGCGTTCGCGTTGTCACCATTTATGGTGGCGCTTCTTACCGCACGCAGATCGATGGCATCAAACGCGGTGCTCACATCGTTGTCGCGACACCAGGCCGTCTGGTGGACTTCCTTGAACAAAAAATGATCAAGCTTCAAAGCGTGAAAACCGTTGTTCTGGACGAAGCCGATGAAATGCTTTCCATGGGCTTCAAAGAGGCTTTGGAAACCATCCTGAGCGCGACACAACCGGATGATTCTGATTCTGTTCGTGCGGCTTGCCGCACTTGGTTGTTCTCTGCCACGATGTCCTCTGAAGTTCGTCGTTTGACTTCCACTTACCTTGAAAATCCAGAAACTGTATCCGTCAACAAAGTGGGCGGCACGGCTGACACCATCGAGCAGGTTTACTACACTGTTAAAAATTCCTATAAGACTGAAGTGATTGCACGTCTGTTGCAAACCGCTCCTGAATTCTACGGCATCATCTTCTGCCAGACGAAAATGGAAGTGGCGGAACTTGCTGACATTCTGACTCAGCGTGGATTCCCGGCGGATTCCCTGCATGGTGACAAATCCCAGGCGGAACGTGAAGCGACATTGAAGAAGTTCAAACAGCGTCATGTTAAAGTCATCGTGGCGACGGACGTAGCTGCTCGTGGCTTGGATATCAAAGACCTGACTCACGTGATCAATCACTCTTTGCCTTGGGATTCTGAGTCTTATGTTCACCGTATCGGCCGTACCGGTCGTAACGGTCAAAAAGGAACTGCAATCACTCTGGTGAACCCGGAGCAACTGACTCTTCTTCGCCGTGTGATGCAAAACACGAAAGCCGTTCTGACCAAAGGTGTTGTGCCTTCTGCGGATGAAGTGGCCGGCCTGAAGATCAAAGACGTGATGGACAAAGTCAGCACCATGGATCCGGAATCAGTGCCATTGCAATTGGCGATGGACCTGATCCAGGATCTGATCCACGCGGAAGACATCGACCTGAAAGCGCTTTCCAAAGAAGAGCTTCTGGCACGCTTTATTGCCGCTTACTTCCCGAACGTGTTTGTGAAGAAAGATCTGATGCTGGACTACATGGGTGATCGTATCCCTCGCGAGCTTTTGCCGCGTGATCCAAAAGACAACCGTTTCTCTCGCGGCCGTGACAACGATGGTGACCGTGATGATTTCCGTGCTCGCCGCCCATTCGGTGGTGGTCGCCGTGACACCGGTGCTTCTCGTGGCTTCCGCTCCAATTCCGGTGGCGGCGCCAGCGCCAGCTTCCGTGGTGGTGGTGCTGCAGCCCGCACAGAGGCAGCCCCAGCAGAACGCAGTGAGCGCCCGGCTGCACGTTCAGAGCGCTCTGAACGCAGTGAGCGTTCTGAACGCCCTCTCCGCGCAGAACGCAGCGAGCGCAGTGAACGTGGTGGTGGCTTCTCTTCCGAGCGTCGCGATCACAGTGGCATCAAACGCCATCGCGCTCCCAAGCGCCAGTACCGCGATTAACATGCTGCTCGTCTCAATATGAGACAGCGCAGTTTCGGCATTACATTGTATTGAAAATGAACATGAGGAGGCTCCGAGAGCCTCCTCATTTCGTTTTGAGACTTCGGCATCATGCTTGCTTTGCAGTAATGTCGGAGAACTTATGAAAAGATTGATATCAATACTCGCATTCTTGCTGACAGCGCAGGCATCAGCGAAAGTATCGACCAGCGGCGGCAGCCTTTATCAACGCGATGGCGCCTCGGCTCCGTGCACGTCAGCAGCCTGCATGGGGGCTTCTTCAGAAACCGTGGATCAACTTCGACAATTAAGAAGTTCCGTTGGTGGAGACCAGTCTTATCTTGATCTTTTCCGTTACAATCAAAGTCGGAATTTGGGGCAGGAATGTTCTAAATTCGTCAACGAAACCGGGCTGGGGAAATGGGGCAAATCCATCTCCAAGAATCTCAATACCAATGACTTTGCTTATCTGTTTGAAGGCACCGAAGACTTGCGTCGAATCTGCCCCTCGTATTCTTCACTGGACAGCTCCGAGAAAAAAATCATCTGGATCGCCATCATCAATGTCATGACTATTGGTGAATCCACTTGTGGCACGGATCCCCGCATGAACAGAGCTCAAGGCCCCAATGGCCGACTGGCGGGGGTGATTCAGCTCCACGCCGGCAAAGAACACAATTATTCTTCGGGCTGCAACAAGGGTGATTCTAAAACACCTGAGACCACGTTGAACTGCACCCTGCACATGATGGATGATCAACTTCGCCGTGATGGCAGATTGTTTAGCCGCAAGTCCTACTGGGATGTTCTGCGTCCTCAGGGACGTGGACAGAAATATCTTGAGATCCAAAAAGTCGTTCGCGGACTTTCCATCTGCAAGTAATAAAAAAAGCGTCGATATTTGTACCTGACGCTTTTTGTTCTTGGCTAAAAACTATTCTTTCTTGCCACCGTGGATCATGTCTGAAACCAAGCCGCGATCACCGCGAAGCTCCGCAACGATCACCCCGACAAGATGCCCGGCCACGAACACGACAAAGAACCACATCGACAGTTCGTGAATTTCTTTGATGGAATTGACAACTGATTTATCCAACCCCAGGGCTTCCTTGAAGTACATCACCAGTCCGGAAAAGACCATAAAGGCTGTCATCAGATAGAACACAGCATACCCCGTGCGAACCAGGGCGTAGTGAACGGCCTTGCCTTTGTCCGAAGCCGGCACCTTGGAAAGATTCCATGTGGCCTTTGCCGCCTGCGCCGCAGGACAGGTTTTCACTGAGAAAATGCCGACCAGAATGCGAAGAACCAGCAAAGCCGCCAGGGAAAACCCCAGTACATAGTGCCAGTCCCACATTGGAGTGCGAATGCTGACAGCGATATCTTTGGCCAATTCCGGAGTGATGGCTCCTCCGGCCTGTTGGATCTTTTCTTCAATCAGGGCCGCATTGGTGCGCCAGCTTAAGAAAGTCTTTCGCAGCAACACAGTCCCCAAAAGTCCGAAGATGGCCAAAGCATTCAACCAGTGCCAAACACGCAAGCCCGCAGGCTGATATTTTTTAAAGCTATATGATTTCATACGGCCACGATAGCATGTCAGGCGGCGCGACTGAAGGACAAAAGTGCTGATTTCAGATCGTCAGCGATCTCTAACCCCCGGACGACTCCCATGCGCACCAAGCGTTCTCTCAGTCCCAGCGGCAAGGCGCACAAACGGACCTCCGCCTGCTTTAAGCGAATATCCCTTTGCAGCTGCGCCAGCCATGGGATCGCGTCAGAACTGATGGCTCCCACATCCTGAAAATACAGCACCACGCAACGCACTTCTGATTTTGCCAGAAGTTCTTGTCGGCAGGCTTCCAAAGCCGACAAAACCGGTGTGTTGATCTCTCCTGAAAACGAGACCACCAGCATGTTATTGCGCTGATTAAAGCTATATTGAAACGACTTCTGCTCTTCCAACGTACAACTCCTAGAAATCGAATTCCGATTGGCCTCTATTCTAACAACAGCCTTCCGGGGATCAAACTTTTAGGTGATGGCCTGCTCAACTTGAGGCAAGCCACCCCCAAGGACCCGAACGGCTTTCTGAAAAGCGTTTTAATTCGATTCCAAACGAGTTTTCACTCTATTTTGGGGTCCGTATAACACTCCGTTTGACAAGGTCGCGCCCCCCCAATACATCTTTCTGTGCTCGATTTTTTGGGAGGGTTTCATGAAATTTCTAACGCCGCTATTGCTCGCCTTCTTTGTGTCCGTTTCCGGCGCCTTTGCTGCGCCCAAAAACCCGCAAGGACCAGTGGTTATCAACCCGGAGTCGTTGCGTCGTATGTACCTTGAACGCAATGTCGGAATTGCGATCTCTTTGAACGAAGTCTACCAAGCCAAAGAAAAAGTGAACGTGGCCCGTGGCAATCTTCTGCCTTCTGTCAATTTGGGTGCCGTGATTTCCAGCGGACCAAGCTTTGCTTTGACCTCTGTTTCCTTCCTTCTTCCTTTCCTGATGCCAAGCAACTGGCTGGACCTGAAAGAAAGTGCCCACCTGCTACGCGCTCAAGGAAACTCTTACTACATCGCTCAGTTGAACGGGTATTCTTCTGCGTATTCGATCTATATGACTATTCTGGGTGATATGGAGCTTCGCGATGCCTTGCAGGTTCAGTACGAAAACATGAAGGGCATCGAGGAACAACTTCGCCTTCCAGCCGAACTGGGCATCATACGCAAGGAAGACTACCTGCAAGCTCAGGCGCAAACTCAGATGGCCTTGGTTCAGGTTTCTCAGGTGGACGAGCTGATCCGTCGCGAAAAAGCCGCCGTGCGCGAGCTTTTGGGCCTGCCATTGACGGCAGAAATCGTGTTTCAGCCTGCGTCTGTCCCTGCCTCCCCGGTTGAAAACTGGTCGCCACAAAATCTGTTGAATCAGATCTTTGAAAAGTCGCCTGAAAACAAACAAATGAACTCCATGATTCTGGCGGCTCAAGTGGCAAAGTGGAGCAAGGCGTTCAGCTTCCTGGGCAGCAGCTCTTTGGGTGCAACCCGATCCAACGGTTCTTTCGGAGATCTTCAGCAGACAGGCTCTGTGAACTTCGGCTTTGCTTACTTCCCGTCTTTGAAGATCACCAACCTGAACATCGAACAGCTGCGTCTGCGCAAAAAAGAACTGCAGTTTGAGCAGGCGAACCTGGTGGAAGTGACTTTGGGGGCTTTGATTGAATCCCAAAGACAATACGATGCTGCCGTTCAAGCCCATGCCAATATGGTGAAAGTCTATGAAGCGGAAGTTCTGCGCTTTAATGTGGGTATGACAGACCTGATGCACGTCCTGGATGCTGCCAACAAACTGACAAACTCCATCATGACGAAAGTCAAAGCTCAGACGGCGCTGAACACTTTGCGTGTCAGCCTTCACCGTCTGATGATTTCTGATCAGTTTGCCAAAGTGGACAGCTGTGAAATCGAGCGCCGCAGCTCTGGCGGAATCAAGGGCCGTTTGGGCCGTATCTTCAATCCGGACAAGGACCAGGTGACCTTGGATCAGGTCTGCGGCAACTAAGCCTGTGACCTAGCGAACGCCCCCACGGGGGCGTTCTTGACTTTCAAGACCTATTTCGCGGAATGCAGAGCCACGCGATTGCCCTCACAGTCCTCAAAGGTGGCAATAAAGCCCCACTCCCCGATACTTTTCTTGGGGGATAAAGTCTTGCCTCCTTTGGATTCAATTTTCTTAAGGGTGTCCTCGATGCTGGGAACGCTCAGATAGACCAGACTGCCACTGTGTGAAGGCTTGTAGCCATCGCCTTGAACCAGGGCTCCCGTTGTCCCTTCGGCTTTTTCTGTCCAAGGGAAAGAAGCCATTTTGGTTGGCCCCATCTCCATGGTTTTCATGGTGACGTCAAAAGACTGCTCGTAAAACTTCATCGCGCGGGCAATGTCAGTTACCGGAATTTCAAACCAGCCACAGATATTCATAAGAACTCCCTTCGTTGGAGTCCCCAGTATAGAAAGCAATTTCCACGGTGCCTGCAAAAAATAATGCCCATGTGTAAAACACATGGGCACAGAGGATTGGGAGGAAACGAAATGTTCTTGTTTGAATTCAATCAGAGTCACTGAAAAGCAATCTCTATTGTCATCATCTAAGTAACATGCAACTCGTTAGATCTCCTTTTTTTAGCGAGGGATCAAACATTTGATCCGTTCACGTTCCTCTTTGTCCCTGCGAGATTCTGTTATTGCTAACATCATTCATCGCAAGTTCATGATTTCATCTTACTCCAGTTGCGCGGAATAAAAACACCTAACTTGCAACCTTGCCACCTCTTAAGCTGGCGCAGGACTTTGTCGTCGAACCTGAGTTTGTTCACTGAACTTTGGACAGGGATATCCTGAGTGTATTCGGATTATCCACGGAAATAGGTCTTAAAAATTATTCACCAGTAACAATTTTCCCGTCATTTAACATATGTCAGCTAGCATCCTTTCAAGAACTGAACACTCATCATGGAGGATGAATGAATCTGATCACCAAATTTTCGATTATTGGCGCGACTTTTCTCACCTTAGCAGCCTGCTCAGGCCAGGACTACACAGAGGCCGCAAGACTTCCCGACGACACAGATACGGAACAAGCCCTTTCAAACACTGAAAGTGTCGAATCGGTCGCGGATCTTCAGGCACCTGAATCTGAAGACTCATCTCTTGTGGATCTGAAGGCGACCAGCACCGAAAGTATCCTACAAAAATATGATCACCTTGATCCTCAGCGCCTGATCAACACCAAGGCGCTGGCCGAAGCTGTGGTGTACTTTGAAAACAACAGGTCCCGCTTCAAAAATCAAAAATATATTTCCCTGATTGATTTCGGAAAGCGTTCCACACAAGCCCGCTTCTTCATCGTGAATCTGTCGTCTGGTGACGTCATGGCAATTCATACGGCGCACGGCAAAGGTTCCGATTCAAATCATGATGGCTATGCAGAAAAATTCAGTAATAAGTCCGGCTCCAATGCGAGCTCTTTGGGGTACTACCGAGCCGCAGAAACATATTATGGCAAACACGGCTTGTCGCTAAAGCTGGATGGACTTTCCAGCACGAATTCAAATGCCCGAGCCCGGGCCGTCGTGATTCATGGTGCAAGCTATGTGCGTGAATCCAGCGTGATCCAGGGACGCAGCTGGGGTTGTCCTGCGGTGGCGAACAATCTGCGCGACAAAGTGATCGGAATGTTGAAGGGCGGAAGCCTTATCTATGCCTTTGCAAAATAGTTGACTGCTCCCTGCCCTGATTTGAGAAGGGGCTTTGAACAAAGCCCCAGGCAATCCCCTTTTACACAGCGCCTGGGGCCTTTCCTGTAAAAGAGTTCTACACTTTGTCTGAAACAGAGCTCTTTTTTATTTGCCTGATTTGACCTACTCTAATTGAAGATCAATTTTGAGGTGACGCCCATGAAGTGGACTTTCGCGGCTTTGGTATGCCTTCTCGCAGGATGCAGCAGCTCTCCAAAAAAAGAAGCTTCCCCAAGCATTCCCACGGCCGTGACAGAAGACGCCGATTCTTCAAAAAGAATCGACTACGTCGCCCTTCAGACTTTTCTGGGGCTGGACCGCGGCTCTGAAGAACTGGGCTACAGCGAAAGAACCTTTAACACCTGTGACACTGGCTATGGGTATTCCCGCAACCAGGACTGCCACAAAGAGGTCTTTGTGGTTCTTCACTTCCGACTTCTTTGTCGGGACTCTGAAGGAACTGTCTCAACAATTCTGACCGAGGCCGATGTCAATCCCATTGCGGGAAGAACAGTTAAGTGGAATTTGAAGGGAATGAGTGGAACCGTTGTGACCGATGGACTGGGGTATGGTCAGATCCGCACCGTATCGCGCATTTCTCAACGTCGCGAACGCTTGCGCTTATCGGTGGGACCTGAGTTTTTGTATATGAGAGCCAATGAAATCACCAAGGTCATCACACCGCGACCGTGGTGCGACGCCTACTGACAGCTGACTTCTTCAATTGCCAATGTCAGATTCTTGGCAAACGCGCGGGCCTTGCCTTCACCCATAATGGTTGCCGAAAGGTTTCCACGCAGGATTTCTGATCCACCACAGGCCGTTTCCACTATCACATCCTGCTGTCCCAGATATTGCGTCAACTTTTCCGCGGTTTCGGTGGACTGCACCTCAAGACTTTGTTTTGCCCCTTGTGCTCCGGCCTTAAAGATCTCAAGCTCGGCGCGCACCCTTGTATTCACAGGATAAGCACGCAAATTTAAAAGCTGACGGGAGTCTTTCACGATAATCTTCTTCCCGCGTTCGGCCTGCAAAGTCAGTGCAAACGTACAACTGCCACGAGCAATCCGGCTGTTTTCTTCTTTCTTCACATAAAGACCCGACGGAATAACGACCCGCCCTTCACCTGCGGCCTGAAGATCATAGCGCCCGGGAGTCAACTCACACGCATTCCCCGCAGTTTCAACAAAACCAATTTGTGCGGCTTTGGCTTGATAGGAAATCAATAGGAAAAAGGCTGCCAGAAGTGTGCGTCGAATCATAATTCCCCCTTTAGAAATCTCTGGGGCCTCATTGCCACCAGAAGATCCTGTAAGAAGAAACTAATTCAAAGAAGATGCCAATACATTTTGACTCTACCTACACGCGGACAAATAGGAACGAAGTTGCCACTCAACAAAATCAATGGATCAGAACATTTCAAAGGGTTGAGAGTTTCACGGGGGCGGAAGATATTTGGAAATAAAAAAAGGGCAGGTTTTATCAACCTGCCCTTTTGGAATTTAAGATGAAAATCTCAAATTAACCGCGGTTACCACCGCGACCGCCGCCGAAGCCACCACGGCCACCGCCGCCGCCGCCACGACCGCCACCGAAGCCACCACGGTTCTCACGAGGAGCCATTGGTTTAGCTTCAGATACGTTCATCGCACGACCCATCAACTCAACGCCGTTCAATTTAGCGATTGCAGTTGCTGCTTCGTCATCAGTAGACATCTCAACGAATGCGAAACCTTTAGAACGACCAGTTTCACGATCGATCACGATGCGTGCAGATTCAACGTTACCGAATTCAGCGAAAGTATCAGCCAAAGACTGATCATCCAAAGAATAAGAAAGATTTCCAACGTAGATTTTTTTACCCATATAAACCTCCTAAGATTTGCTTTTGGGAAGCTCTTAAGAGGTCCTGGGCCCTATGCCCGAAAACTCTCCAGAGACTAAATTCTTCTAGTTAGATTTTCTAGCGAACTTCCGGGCAAAAGTGAAACAATTAAAATGGGTTTTGTGCAAATGAGCAGATTTTGGAGAAATTCCCTTCAGACCGAGATTTCCGGCTGAAGCCCCAAAAATCCAATAAATATTCATAAAATCAAATACTTATATAACAAAACCCACAAAATGACCAAACTTCAGGGAATCTGGGGTGGACTCCCCCGACAGGTCTAGGATGGCCCCACCAGGCGCAAACCATCATCTGAAATGGTCACCAGGCGCTGTTTGTAAAGCCCGCCCAAGGCCATTTTGTACTTCTTTTTGCTGACACCGAAGAGATCATAGATCACTTCAGCATCGGTCTTATCATTGATCGGCAGGAAACCGCCGCGCTCTTTCAGAACCTGCAGAATCTTTTCTGCGATCCCTGCGGCGGCCTTGTACCCGGTTTGCTGCTGCAAGGTCAGATCGATCTTTCCATCGTCGCGCACATTTTTGATATACCCTTGCAGTTTCTGGCCATAATCCAAACGTTGGAAAACTTCGTTCCCAAACAACAGCCCCCAATGGCGGTTGTTAATAATCGCTTTATATCCCAGATCACTTTTTGCTGCGATAAACAGGTCCACGGCCTGACCGGGCTCATACGTACCGGGCTCTTTGTCTATGAATCGCTCCAAACGCATGGAGGCGGAAATACGATCGCTCTTATCCAGATACAGGTACACGACGGCATACTGCCCGACTTTCAAGTCCCGTGTCTGCTCTCTGAAAGGCAGAAGCAGATCTTTCGGAAGCCCCCAATCCAGGAAAGCCCCCACACGCTCCATGGATTTGACACGTAAGTTGGCAAACGTGCCGACCATGGCAAAAGGCATTTCCGTCGTTGCCATCAGACGGTCTTCAGAATCGTAGCAGATGAAAACTTCCAGCTCATCACCCAGCTCACATTTTTCCGGCATGTATCGACGAGGCAAAAGAATTTCGCCATCGCTGTCTCCGTCAAGGAAGACTCCGAATTCTGCGCGTTTAATGACTTTGAGCTTATTGATCTGACCGATTTGCACCATAGTGACGCCAGTGATGCCATAAAAGCCCCCTTTCGGGAATCTATTTCTTACCGGCTCATTTTATTGGCCCCTCATTGCAATTTCTGCTAAGGAATAACTTCAATTTTTCATCGAGGTTCCTGTGTCAGAAAATCACTTTTCATCCCTGCCGCTTTCTTCAGAACTGCTGACAGTTCTTCAGGAACTGGGTTTTGAAGAGATGACACCCATTCAGCAACAAAGCATGCCTTTGTTGTTGGCAGGTAAGGACATCATCGGTCAGGCCAAAACCGGCAGCGGCAAGACCGCCGCCTTTGCCCTGCCGATCTTAAACAAAATAAAAATTGAAGAGGCTTACTTGCAAGCCCTGATCCTGTGCCCAACCCGGGAACTGGCAACCCAGGTTGTAGGAGAAATTCGCAAACTGGGCCGCCGTCTGCCGGGCCTGAAGGTTCTTTCTTTGACTGGGGGACAGTCCGGTCGTGAACAGGCGCAGTCCCTGGAAAACGGCGTGCAGATTGCCGTGGGGACCCCGGGTCGCGTGGCGGACTTTGTGACTCGCAGTCGAGTGGACTTGTCTGGAGTCAAAACTGTGGTTCTGGATGAAGCTGACAAAATGCTGGATATGGGTTTTGCAGATGAAATCAAGACCGTCATGCGCGACCTGCCGGGTTCACGTCAGACAGTGTTTTTCTCTGCCACTTTCCCGGAGTCCATTGAGCATCTGAGCCGTAAATACCAGCGCCATGCCACACAGGTGATCATCGAAGAAGACGACGACACCAACGCCATTGAACAAATCGTTTATGACAGCGAGGACGATGATAAAACCAACACCCTGATGCGCGTCCTGCAACAGCATCCCTCAGATTCGACCATCATCTTCTGCAACACCAAGCTTGCCGTGGATAGCATCGCCGAACTTCTTACCAGTCAGGGTGTGCCTGCCGGGGCATTGCACGGGGATATGGAACAGCGGGAACGCGACCGCGTGATGGCTTTGTTCCGCAACAAGTCCCATCGTATCCTGGTGGCCACCGATGTGGCGGCTCGCGGTTTGGATATCGATCATCTGGAGCTGGTGATTAACTTTGATCTGCCACTGAGCCCTGAGACCTATGTTCACCGCATTGGGCGCACGGGACGCGCTGGTAAAACCGGGGTCGCTGTCACCCTGTCGCACCCCAAGGACACTTTGAAACTGGCCGCCTTCAGTGATTTGACCGGAGTGAAGTTCCAACGTCCGTCATTGGGATTCAAGAATCAATATGGTCTGAATAAAAATCTGCGGGAAGCTCCGATGAAGACCATTTCCATTTCTGGTGGTCGCAAGGACAAACTTCGTCCGGGGGATGTTCTGGGGGCTTTGACCGGTGACGCGGGACTGGCCGGTACGGATGTGGGCAAGATTGAAATTCAGGATCGCATTTCCTATGTGGCAGTTTCCAGCAAGATCGCCGACATGGCTTTACAAAAGCTGCGTGAAGGTCGCATCAAGGGACAAAAATTTCAAATCAAGTTCGTTAAATAGTCTACTGACTGGCGAAGATGGCCAGGTTCCCCTGATCAAACTCTCGCCCCTCGGGCCAGCCCTCTTGGGTTGCAACCTCTTGCAGCCATAAGCGGGCGTTGCCTTTGGTGACCACCACAATGCGGCGATGCCGGGAAACTTCAACCAATTGATTTAAGACATGCAGATAAGTCTCTTTGCTGAAGGGATCATAAAGGTAATAGACCTCGGCCTCGGGAATTTTAAAGTTTTTTTCCGCCAGATCCTGCGTGTAAAAATGGACATTTTTTTCCAACCCAAACCTGACCGTTGAAACGTTGGAAATGTCCACGCGGTGTTTGACGTATTCGTAGCCGATAAAATCAATATCCGGACGCAGGAATCCAATCACCAGTCCCACCCGTCCGTACCCTGACCCCAGATCAATGAAGCGGCACCCCTCACTGGGATTGATTTCCCGTAACGCCGTCAGCAGTGTCGAATAGGAGGACTGCACGCCAAGCCCTGCCCCCTCATACAATCTTTCACTGATTTTCAAATCAGTCTTCATGCCGATGTCGGCCGAATAGTCCAAACCAAAAATCTGATCCAGCCCATCAAAGGTGCGGTACAGGGAAAACGCCAGTGAACGAGCTCGAGTGTTACCCCCCTGAACCAAAACGTGTTCATGCTGAAATACCTGCACCATCAATTGCAAAGCCTTCCGCATAAAGCGTCGTTGCTGGTCCATGGGCATCTGCTGAATGTGCACGATAAAGAGTTTTTCCTGTTCTTCAGCGCGTTTTACCAGCGTCTTAAGTTGTTGAGCATTCAGTCGGATCAGAGGTTCCTGAAGATATTGAAGCGAAAGAAGATTTGAAGAAAAGATGTTTTGAAGAAAGTTCTGATATTGTTCGGAGAAATTCGTCTGCTTGGCCAAGAGCCACTGTTCATCCTGCATAAACCTGATGGCTGATTCCAAAAAAGTCAGGTCCACATAAAAGGCCGCTTTTTCTTCAGAGGTCAGATCCCTCCAGGAAAGTTCTTCCCCTTGCGGGGGGATCTTTAAAAACGAAAACAGCAACTCTTGATTTGGCGTCATACATCAAGCTTAGCATGAGTTCCTGCAAAGGACTGAATTTCTCAAAAAATAACGCCAAGTTTTACCAAAACCTCTGAAATCAGAAAAGATTTGACTCCAATCGGACCATGGCCCATAACGCTCCCGAAACGCTAGGGGTGTTGGGACGAAAAGTCCCGGCTGAGATTAACCCTTTGAACCTGATAGAGATAATGCTCGCGCAGGGAAGCTGATAACAGGACACACCGTCTTGTCCTCGCCTTCCCTACCCAAGGGAATGGATATGAAAAAATCGTTTTTACTATTAGTGGCTCTCTTGTATCCCATCAACTCGGGGGCTGATGAAATTGACACTGTGACCGTGAAAGACCAGACAGGACAAGTCTTGCTGGAGGCCGGTTCCTTTGATGTGCCGGCTTCCGAACTTCCCCTGTCCACCCGATTGATTTCTGCCCAGGCTCTGAAGGATCAAGGTGTTCGTCGCCTTTCGGATGTCACCTTGATGGATGCTTCTGTCACCGACAGTTACAATGCTTCGGGATACTGGGACTTTCTTTCCATTCGTGGTTTTACTTTGGACAACCGATATAATTTCCTGCGCGAAGGCCTGCCCATCAATGCTCAGACCTCCATTCCGCTGGACAACAAGGAACGTCTCGAGGTGTTGAAAGGGCTTAGTGGCATTCAGGCCGGATCAGCGTCGCCGGGAGGCATGGTCAACTTCGTGGTCAAACGCCCCACAGAAAAAACATTCTTAAGACTTAATACCGAAATCAGTCAGGAGGGAAACTGGCTGGTGGGGGCTGATACGGGCGGCCGAGTTTCCAAAGCGGAACAATTTGGTTATCGCCTGAATGTGGCGCACGAAAGTTTGCGCCCTCCGATTGAAAACTCCGCAGGCCACAGATCGGTTCTCAGTCTTGCCAATGACTGGCGGGCCTCGGCCAACTCTCTTTTGGAATCCGACATCGAGTGGTCCCGCCGATCCCAACCCACACAGGCCGCCTTCAGTCTTTTGGGTGATACGTTGCCATCGGTCACAAATCCCCGCCTGAACCTGAACAATCAATCCTGGTCGGAGCCGGTAACGTTTGAGGCTTTGACCGCGACCTTGCGCTGGACTCAAAAGCTCCATAGCCAGCTGACGTGGACAACCATTGCGGGTATCCAAAATCTGACCACCGACGACCATCTGGCATATCCTTACGGCTGTTCTGCAGAGAATAATTACGATCGCTATTGTTCAGACGGCACCTTTGACATGTATGACTTCCGCAGTGATAACGAACGCCGTAACACTCAGGCCGTTAAGACCGCCTTGCAATTGCAGGTGCAGACAGGCGATGTTTCCCACCACCTGAATGTCGGTTATGTCGGCACCAAAATGCAAGAGGACTATGAACGACAGGCCTATAACTTTGTCGGCACTGGCAATGTTGATGGCAGCGTGCAATTGCCCGGTGATGGCACTTTGAATGATGAAAACACCAATCGCGAGTCCTCCGTTTCCGAATTCTTCGTTTACGATGCGGCTTCTTTCGGGGCTTGGAAAGGATGGCTGGGGGCGCGCATGATCGACGTCCAACGCAGCAGTATCCGCACTGACGGCTCTCGCGCCACTAATTTCCGTGAGGGCTTTGTTCTGCCGTGGGCGGCCTTGTCCTATCAAATCTCTGCAGAGCTTCTCACCTATGTCAGCTATGGTGAAGGTGTGGAAACCTATGTCACCCCGAACCGCAGCGGTTATAATAATCCGGGACAGTTTGTACCGGATGTGATCAGCAAACAGTATGAATGGGGTCTGCGCCACAACGCCGACACCTTCCACTGGGGACTGGCAGTATTCTATATTGATCGTCCGGTGGTGGAAGATCAGCGCCCGGCTTTCCAAACTGACGGCAAGGCCCTGCATCAGGGGCTTGAACTGGAGTTGCAAAAAAAGTGGCAGCAGACTGAACTTGAAATGTCGGGAATGTGGCTGAAGGCTTCTCGCAAAGACAGTGTGCTGAATCCTGCCATCAACGACAAACGCCCGGTGAATCTTCCTGAACACACCTTGCGCCTTCGCGGGGTCTATTATCTTTCTTCCGTGCCGGGGTTAAGTTTGGATGCACGAGCATCTTATGAAAGTGACCGCGCCGTGACAGCGGACAACTCACTTATGCTGCAGGCATGGACCCGCTGGGATGTGGGAAGCACCTATCGCTGGGGGGCCGTTGAAAAGGCCACCCAACTTCGTCTGGCCGTGGAAAATGTGATGGATCAAAGGTACTGGAAGGAATCCCCTACACAGTACGGACATATCTATCTCTACCCGGGCATGGAACGACTGGTGACATTGTCGTTGCAGACGAATCTTTAGTTGGCGGCAGGAACTGCCACAAACTGCGGAGCTTCGGCCTGCATCAGACGGGCCTGCTCCAGTATCATTTGTTTGTGATAAGAGGCGCTGGTGTATTCACCAAAACTGCGGCAGTTCATGGCCCCCCCGTGGGCGCCGCGGGTCACAGCCACCAAAACAAGTCCTTGAGCCGTTTCCAAAAAGGCGGGACCGCCAGAATCCCCACGGCAAGCCCCCTGTCCGTCACGATGATCTGCAACCAGAATTGAATCTTCCACGTTCACCAAATTCACACGGGCTTTGTTTAAACCGTCTGCCTGCTGAACTTCGCCAACTTCATTGATAATGCCATATCCCGCCAACAAAAGTTCTGTCGGCGACTGAAGCTCAATTCCCTGATCCAGAATTGCCACGGGTTGGGCTCCGGCGGGTATTTCTTCGGCCAGTTTAATCAGACCGATATCGTTCAGGGTTGTGACATAGCGACCCCAACCATCTTTGACACGAGTGTATTGTTTGTGGAAGGTCGCCTGGGCCACCGCGACCATGCCGGGATCTTCCATCGTCGTTGGCAGTTTCGCACCAAAGTACACGACCAAAGGCAACTGATCAAAATTCACCAGACAATGAGCCGCCGTTATAACCAGATTGTGGGAAATCAAAACGCCTGAACAGACGGACACAGGAGCCCCAGAGATATTGGCCACCAAAGAAACCGTGGAACTGGTGAGCGCATCATTGGCCAAAACTTCTTCCCCGCCCACAATGGCCTGGGAGGAGTTCGTCGGCAAGGACTCGTTCTGCGAAGAGCATGCCGCCAGCAACAAGCACAGCAATGTCAGCATGATTTTGCCGGATCTCACAAGATAGCTCCTCCCAAGGAAATGACTTCGGGAAGAATACCGCAAGATCCGCCAGCCCCCTACGGATAGTTCGCTGTCAAAAAAATGGACGGTAGAAAATTCAAAGCGCGCCGGCTTTAGATCTTTTTTAGCGCCTCTGACAAATCCCCGATGATGTCCATCACGTTTTCAAGACCGATACTCAGACGGATTGCACGCGGATCAATGCCACTGTGATCACGCTTGTCATCAGGTATCGCCGAATGGGTCATAAAGCCGGGAACCTCGATCAGGGTTTTTGTCAGTCCCAGGCTGACCGCCAAAGTGATGGCATAAGAGTTTGCCGCAATATCATCGACAAATTTCTGACACTTTTTCATGTCGCCTTTAAGTTTGAAGGAAATCATCGTGCCCGGAGCAAACTTGCCTTCCGGAGATTTCAAATATTTTTTTGCCAGCTTGTGCTGCCCGTGGCTTTTAAGCCCCGGATAAGTGACGCTTTCCACTTTCGCATGGTTTTCCAGGAATTTTGCCACCGCCAACGCCGAGGCCTGCTGCTGTTCAAAGCGAATGGCCTGGGTTGAAATTCCGTAAACCAGAATATGCCACGCCGAGTACGGATGAATGATCGCGCCGAAATCCTTGCGTGCCACACGCAACAGACTTTCATGGGACCTTGGAGCAATCACCGCGCCCCCCATTTCCGTACCGAAACCTGAAATATTCTTGGTCAGACTTTGAATGACAAAATCCACGCCCCATTCGATCGGGCGAAGGGCCCACGGTGTTGCAAAGGTGTTGTCCACCACGGTGTAGATGCGTTCTTCCTTCGCACGCTTTTTGTTGGCGGCTCTGACCAGGGCCGTGATCTTTTCAAGATCGGCAATTTCCAGAATCGGATTGGAAACAGTTTCAAAATACACCACACGGGTGCTTGGATCGGCCAATTCGGCTTCCAGATCTTTGAAGTCGTTCACATCCATCAGGGTGTGACGAATTCCAAAGCGTGGCAGCCAGTTCGTCAGAAGACTGTAAGTACATCCGTATAAAGTTTTATGAGCGACAACTTTTTGACCGTTGCTTAGCAGTGACATCAGCGTAGAGGCAATGGCCCCCATCCCGCTGCCAAAGGTCACGGCACATTCGCCTTTTTCCAATAGCGCCAATTGGTCTTCCAGCATTTTCGTTGTGGGCTCTTCCAGGCGGTCATAGATCCAGATGGGCTTTTCCTTGCCAGAGGGTGCCCCGAAAGTGCTAAAGCCCTCAGCTCCCCTTTGCAGGGATTCCAGACGAAATGTCGTAGAAGCGGTCATCGGCGGAATGAGATGGTGAGAAAACTCCCAGGATTTGGACAGGAATTCGCCGTGAATAGCTTGCGTGCGTGGTGACTTGGTCTTGGCGACTTTCTTCTTCGTCATAAAAAACTCCATTTTTATGACTGCAACTAGAGCACATGTTCTAATTAGAAGGAAGCTCTAATTCCAGTGAACCGCCGTAAATGGAACATCTGTCCCCAGATAGTCCACACCTATTTCCTTCATCTTACCAAAGACTTCGGCGTCATTTGCGTTCCAGGCTGTCACCGTCAGTCCCGCTGCATGGCATTCTTTGACAAGCTGCGAATCAATCCAGTTTACACTTAAAGACAGACCGTCTGCCCGGGCTGATTTTGCAAGCTCCACCGGGTTGGTTGGCAGTCCAAACAACAAGCCTGCGGTCCGGATCTGCGAGTTTTTATTTTTGAAATCCAAAAGCCAGCGATGGTTAAAAGATATCACAGTGATATTTTCAACTTTTCCAAACTGACTTAAAAGATCTCCGAGCTTGGCAAAGTCCCCGGCAGACTTCAGTTCAATTTGCAGCTCTACGGTACTGGGGGCAAATAACTTCAAGACCTCTTCCAGTCGCGGCAAAGGGTCACCTTCTTTGGTGCGCACCCGGGATAATTCCTCCCAGGTTTTACCACCCACTTTGCCTTCAGAGGTGGTGGTGCGATTTAAGGTGTCATCATGATGGACCACCCACGCCCCGTCCAAGGTTTCATGAACATCAAATTCGACGGCCTGAACCCCGGACTGCAAAGCAAATTCAAAAGAGCGCATTGTGTTTTCCGGCGCACGATCCCGTGCCCCGCGGTGACCCATTATTTTCATGGCTCTATTGAAACAAAGGTGTCCGTTTTAGGCCACATTTTTCTCGCTTTCACAGTGCAAAACGCCTAATCTACGCGCTTATGGAACTCCCCTTCCGCCTGCTTTATCAGGATGAACATTTTTTTGCGATCGACAAACCCGCCGGATTTTTTGTGCACCCTCCGGAGCTGTCGCCCTATCCTGTGCCTAAAGAAAAGATCTGCCTTTATCACCTGCGTCGGGTGATGAAGAAAGATGTCATTCCCGTGCACCGTTTGGATGCGCCGACCAGTGGTGTTTTGCTTTTTGCGATGTCCCGCGATAAGGCACGCAAGCTCAATCATCTTTTTGCAGAACGCCAGATGCATAAAACCTATCAGGCGGTTGTTCGAGGTTATGTTCCAAGCGAAGGCCTGATTGATCTGCCTTTGGAGGCCGATGAAGGACGCCTTACTGTTGAAGCACAAACACAGTACAAAACTCTGGCTCAGATTGAACTGCCCTTTGCCGTTGGCAAAAAGTATCCCACATCACGCTATTCGCTGGTGCAGGTGCATCCGATCACAGGACGCTGGCACCAAATTCGTCGCCATTTTGACCGCATCGCTCATCCCCTTTTAGGTGACATTGAACATGGCGATTCCCATCACAATCGTTTCTTCCGGGACACCCTGCAGATCCAGGGCTTGTGCCTTAAAGCCACAGCCATCGAACTTCAGCATCCCTGGAGCGGAGAAACGCTCTCCATACAAGCACCACCTTGTGAAAAATGGGGGCGCATCCACCGGCTCTTTGAACATGGATTGGATGCAATTTGAATTCGTAGGATTCGAACTGTAGTATCGCTGCAAATGGCAACAGCGGATCTCAAGACTTCTTCAGCAAACAAAACGAATCAGGAATCTTTGGATCTTGCCATCCGCAAAATTGATCTGATTTATCAGCAGAATGTCACAGGCATTGCCGCGATCATCGCCAACGCCTCGGTTTATGTCTACATCGCTTGGGACAATGTCACACACGCTTATCTTGTCTCCTGGGCTGTGATTCTGCTTTCAACGGCCTTCATCCGCCTGGGCTTTTTGCACCGCTGGAATAGAATCAAAAGTTCGCTGACACACATTTACCAGACCCGCTTTTGGCTTTATGCCATGTATGTGCTGCTGGGAATTTCCGGACTTTGCTGGGGCACGATCGGCTGGCTGGCCCCTTATGGCGACACCGCCCAGCAGATCCTCACGGCCCTTCTTGTGTGTTCCATGTCTGCCGGTGCGATGATCACGTATGTTTCTTCACGCATTGCCATGGCCTGCGTGGTGGTTCCCGCGATGGGCTTGTGGGGGCTGAGCTATCTGTTCTCGGATCTTCCCTATCATATTCCCGTCGGAGGTTTGATCACGGTCTATTGCTTTTTGATGGTCATTATTGGAAAAAACCTGCACAGAGCCCTGATCCAGCTGCTGACGTTGGATTCCAAACTGCAAAAAAATGAAGAACACCTGCGCATGTCGATGTCCTCTTCAGATGCCTTAAGCTGGGACTGGGACATTCCCAACGACGCCATTCACTGCGAGGGAAACCTGGCCCTTTTCCCGGAAGGGGCGGCTCAGCTAAAAAACATTTTGCAAGAGTCCCTGCGCACAACCACGGATCTGGATTCAGAAGCTTTGATCAAGGATGCGAAAAATCAGAATCGGCACATTGCCCTGCGTGGAAAGTTTTATCGCAGTTCTGAAGCTCAGCCTTACCGGGCCACGGGAATTGCCTGGGATATCACAACCAAACGCAATGAAGAAAATCTGCGCCGCGAACGTGACTTACACGAAGCCGCTAACAATGCCAAATCCATCTTGCTGGCCAATGCCAGTCATGAAATTCGCACCCCCCTGGCCGCTATTGTGGGCTTTGCCGAAACCCTGCTTCGCAACCCAAGCCTGAATGAACAAGGTCGGCGTGATGCCCAG
This sequence comes from Bdellovibrio sp. HAGR004, assembly GCF_055397015.1. Lineage (NCBI taxonomy): Bacteria > Pseudomonadati > Bdellovibrionota > Bdellovibrionia > Bdellovibrionales > Pseudobdellovibrionaceae > Bdellovibrio > Bdellovibrio sp. HAGR004. The sequence continues at coordinate 2,657,028 of NZ_AP029176.1, forward strand.
TCTATTTACCGGCAGGGCAATTTTATGGCCTCTTTGGTGAATGATCTTCTGGATCTGTCAAAAATTGAAACCAACCGCCTCTACATCCAAAAAGCACCCATGAATCCCATGCACGAACTGGAAGATTCCATTTCGGTTATCCGCTCTGCTCTAGAGGAGGAGAAGTATCATCTGCAAATTGCCTATGATACTCAGATTCCGGAAACCATCCTTTCGGATTCCGTGCGCTTTCGTCAGGTCCTGATCAACTTGCTTTCCAACGCGGTGAAGTTCACCCGTGAGGGCACCATCACCGTGCATGTGGCTTTTTCTACCAATATTGATATGGAAGGAACCCTGACCATCACCGTGTCTGACACGGGCATGGGAATGGATGAGGCCACGCAGAAAAATCTGTTCCAACCCTTCGTGCGCGGCGAAAGCGCGGATGTCCAACGCCTGCAAGGCTCCGGATTGGGACTGGCGTTATCAGAGCGTCTTGCCCGGATGATGGGCGGAGAATTGCGCCTGTTGCGATCCGCGCCCGGCCAGGGAAGCACTTTTGAATTCTCATTGAAACTGGGAAAGATTCAGGATCTGAAACTGATATCCCCGGCGCAGACAAAAATGCAGACACAAGGGCGCATAAAGCTTGCCAAAGACAACGGCCTTCTTAAAGACCGTCATGTTCTGGTGGTGGATGATTCTGAAGATCTGCGCGCCTTGATGACCCGCTATCTGAAAAGACAAGACGCTGTTGTAGAAACCGCCGAAAATGGACAAGAGGCCGTCACCAAAGCCCTGGCCCATCCCTATGACGTCATCCTGATGGATATCAAAATGCCCGTCATGGACGGCTATAAAGCGACATCACAACTTCGAGAGCGCGGCTATCGACGGCCTATCGTGGCCCTGACCGCCCAAGCCAGCGTGGAAGGACAAAGTCGCTGTCTGGCAAATGGCTTTGACGGCTATCTTAGCAAGCCCGTCGACATGAATCTGCTCAGTGAGATTCTGACCCGGGTTCGCACCTAGGGAAAACCGTCAAAAATTTCGACAAAAAAACGGACTCCCACTTCTGGAAAAACTTCGTGCTAAACTAAGATCCATGATCAAAGAACTTTGGCAGAACTTTCCCAGACTGATGGAAGAAAAGATCAACGCCCTTCTGGACGAGGCAGAACCCAGTCCAGCCAAAGCATTTCAGTTGTACAAAACCTGCCAGCAGGAAAACCTGTGGTCGGAAAGCTTCGAAAAATTCTCTGAGCATCTGGAACATTTCTTTTCCCTTCCCAAACATGAGCGCCGCAAAAGCGAACTGGATCGCGTTCTAGAGCGCCCCATGCACAGTTCCCTCTTTGCCGCTTTCCATTTGAACTTCCGCACCGCCACTGTCAGCCCTGGCGCGCTGACAGGACTTGCCAACTGGGCACACAACCTGATGCGTGTGGGGTACAAAACCAACAGCGCGGTGATCTCAACCGATGTGCTGACAAAGACTCTGCACTACATCACTCATCCTCCGTTTTTTGAAAAAGCCGAAAACATTGAATTTGAGGACTTCTGTGCAGCATGGAAGAAGACTGTCTTTGCTCTTTTTGGCAAAAAGTACGATGCCGAGCTGGACAAAATCGTCAGCGAATTGCGCTGGCTGAACACTCAATTAAAAACAGAAGAAAAAGCCCTGCAGAAAAGCGGCTTTGTTCCCACCATCTATTTAACCCAGACGGAAATCGACTGGACAGAGGCGGTGCTGCGTGCTGCTTCGGATAACACAGACATCCCCAAATACCCTCTGTCCAAGGGCCCCCAGAAACAACGCCTGGCCGATCTGGTTCGCACTATCAGTCTTTACAAGATCGTACAAACCACGAAACTGCCAGAGTTTATAGAGCATCGGGATAAGATCCGGGCCACAATCATCGATCGCTGTGAAAAACTGCTTCGCGAATGCGCCCGCTAAAACAACAAAGGGGCTAAGAAGCCCCTTTTGTCTTTCACCTATTTCGGAGAAAGCTTGTAAATCGCATCCCCGATGATTTTATCGTCTGGCGAAGCCAGAATGCAGGCAAAGGCCAGTTCACCCTTTTCATTGAAATCAATATCACCGGCAAAGCCCGGGAAATCCTTTTTCAAAAGAACATACCCAAAGCCCTTGTCCGTCATAATGCTGTCACCCTCGCCCAGCAAACGCTTCACGGAAAACTCATTGGCCACATAAAGCCCACGCAGTCCTTTTGCATTCTTGGCTCTAAAAGCCACTGTGCCCGATGAGTTTAAGCGCGGCGTGAAAAGCTCCAGCTCAGAAATACCATCCAACCCCTCTGTGACCAAAGACTGCAGTTCACCGTCTTTGTATAGAACCAGTGACTTGCGTTTGTCTGGAAGATGGCCGATGAAAACCACCATACCGTTTTGTGATAAAGCCACTGTGTTTCCAAAACCGACGAAGTTGGAGTTAGGGTCTCCTTTGCGATCCTGGGCGATGATGGTTTTCTCGTAGTCCCCGTTTCCTTTGGCCTGGATCAACAAAATCTGATCCGACTGGGCATCGCTGATCTCGCCATGTTCCCCCAGACGGACCTTAAAGGCCCATTGCTTCTTTTCATTAACAGCAGGGCGGAACAAATACGCCGCCGGAGTGTCAAAGCGTCTTTCCCCTTCGCGTGCGATGGTGACATACGAGTCTTTGTATTCAACAAAGCTGCGATCATAGTCTTTGGCAAAATTGCGGAAGATCACCGTGCCATCGTTCAAAGTCTGCGCATAACCCGCGTAGGCGATCTGATTTTCTGGGCCAGAGACTTTCAGTTCCGTATTTTTACTGTGACTGTCGTAGGCCAACACACCCTGGCTCTCGAAGTCGTTGAAGGGGCTGAAGGTCACCTGGCCGCGATCGTTGACGGTCGGATCGGTGACGTAATGATCGTCCGGGGCTACATAGATCACTTCCCCGGGAGCATTGTGGGCCTTGAACCAAATTGCCTGGTTGGGTTTGCCATCCACGGCCATCAACTTAATTGCCACATCACCGTGATTGTTGATTGCAGGCGAAGTGTTGCTCAGGTAAGTTAAAGGCGGAAGATTGTAAGTGTCCAGCAAATGAACCCGCACCAAAAGTTCTGGTTCCGCATACTCGGGCAAAACTCCGGCAAAAACCGGCGATGCCAAGGCTGCCAACAAAAATGAAAAGCTGATCTTCTTCATAGTGTCCCCTTGTGATGCAAAAAGCATATGCAAGAACCCAGGATCTGTCCTGATTTCTTTTGCAATTTCACGGCGCGTCCAAGGATTTGCGATGAAGGGGCGACGACATAAAAAAAGGGCCGCCCGGAGCGACCCTTTGATAATGGACTGAAAGAAGAAGGAACTAGTTGGAGCTGACGCGAGCCAAAGCTTTCTTTTGCTTTTCCTTGGCCTCGCTGAGGCGCTGACGTTTCTTTTCCAACGCTTCTTCCATCTGCTTTTTCTTTTCGATCAAAAGGTCCGCTTTGCGATTGTTCTTTTCTGCCTGCGCTAAAGCGGCCTTGGTCATGTCATCCAAACGGCGGGCCTCTTTACGGGCCGAGTTTTCGAACTTATCAAGACTGGCCTGGGCGGACTTCAAAGAACGGGCACTGGATTTTTCAGCGGCCACAGCTTCTCTGTATTTCTGCTGAAGGTCTTTCAGCTCTCCCTGCAATCTTGCAAGATCTGCATTGGTTTCTTTTAAGGACTGCAGAGTTTTGCGGCGCTGCTCAAGTGAGTTTTCATAACTGTTGCGGGTGCTGTCCAATTTCGCCGCCACGGCCTCTGCTTTGGTGCGAACACGTGCCTCTTCTTGCTCGTTTTTTCTGATTTCCTTGTTCAAGGTCTCGATCTTGCCGGTCAGAACCGCTGTTTCCTTGGAGTTTTGCGCCTGCTGTTTTTGCAAACGCTGGATTTCGCGACTGGTACGCGCCGCTGTTTCTTTGTTCTTGCGGGTTGTGGCTTTTAAATCTTTAGGGTATTCCGAGTTTTTTGTGGGTAGCCCGGCGCGCACGAATTGAATTCGCTTAATTTATGAGCTTCGATTTTCGGATGAGAAATCCATCCGATTCACACCAGTTGTTCGAGCAGCTTCTCGGTCTTGTGCCGCCGTGGTCAGTCACTAACGTCAACCTTGATACCGTAAATCGTCTCGTCGAGGTTGATGTCGAGTGGTCGAAAGGCCACGAGCCGGAGTGCCCCGAGTGCGGGCGATCGTGTTCGATCAAAGATCACCGCGAGGAGCGCAGGTGGCGGCATTTGGACACGATGCAATTTCAAACGATCATTCGCTCACGTGTACCAAGATCAGATTGCAAGGAGCATGGGGCGAAGACAATCAACGTCCCATGGGCTGGTCCGAACTCTCGCTTCACTCTGCTTTTTGAGAGGCTCGCGATTGACGTCATGATTGCCGCCAAGAGCCTCAAAGAGGCGGCAAGGCTTTTAGGGCTTTCGTGGGACCAGGTCCATCACATCCAAAAGCGCGCGGTCGAACGCGGTCTTGAGCGTCGCAAGCTTGATGAGATCAAACACGTCGGTATCGATGAGAAAAGTTTTTTGAAAGGTCACAAGTACGCCTCACTGATGACCGACATCGGTGGTGCACGCGTTCTAGATGTCGTCGAAGGCAGAACACTTGAGGCCACAGACTCACTCTGGCAGAAGCTTCCAGAGGAGACGAGATCCGGCATCGATGCTGTTGCGATGGATATGTGGGACGCCTTCATCACGTCAACAAAGACGAATGCGCCCCAAGCCGACATCGTGCACGACAAGTTCCACATCTCAAAATACTTGGGCGATGCGGTCGACAAAGTGAGGCGCCAAGAGCATCGGGCGTTTATGAAAGACGATGTCGAGACACTCAAAGGTGCGAAATATCTGTTTCTGAAAAACCCCGAGAACATGAGCGATGCCGAGACCTCTCGGTTCAACGAGCTTCGCATGGATAAACTTAAATCAGGGCGAGCGTGGTCGATGAAGGAGATGTTCTCGGAGTTTTGGAGCTACACGTATCAAGCTTCGGCGAGAAAGTTCTTCGACCGATGGTATTGGTGGGCGACGCACTCCAGGCTTAAACCGATGAGCGACGTCGCCAAGCTCATGCGCCGGCATCTCGACAACATCTTGACCTACTTACGCCACCACATCACCAACGCGATGATGGAGGGGTTCAACTCGAAGATCCAATCCATCAAAGCCAATGCTCGTGGCTTCAGAAACTTTGCCAACTACCGAATCGCGATCTTGTTCTACTGCGGAAAACTTGAACTCTACCCGGCGTAAGGGCACAAGAACCTCGGAAGAACCAATCTTTATGAGCTGTTTCCAGTTCTTCTTTGCTTTGATTGAACCCACCCTTGGCTTCATCCAGGTTGGCTTCAATGCTTTCAACTTCCGCCTGAGAATCATAAAGGGCGTCCAAGTCCGAAGTCGCATGTGCTGTCATCGGCGCCATGGCCCCGGCGAAAGAAAGAAGTACGAAGTATGAAATAAGTTTGTCTGTCCACTTTTTATACATATTCTTGTCCCTTGTTGATTGTAACAAGAGCCTAAGTCCACGAAACATGCCCAGGCTCAAATGCAAACAAACGGGAGTTCAGCCGTTTCAGGCGCTCTTATCCATGAAATAAAAACAGGGCCTGGCCCTAATTTGTGGTTTTGCTAAGAAAGGACGGCCTGATAGCTTCTTTGCAGGTTCTTCAGAAGCTTGATAATGGCAGCCCCCGGGGTTGCAGAAGCCCGTTGATTTTCAAAAACACCCACCAAAGCATCCAACTTGGATTCAAAGCTCATCGGCAGGTATCCGCCCAGCCCCAGAATCCAGTCCGCTATCATCACGGCTGTGCGCCCGTTGGCATCCTCAAATGGATGCAAACTGATCAACCAGTACTGAGCCAGAGCGGCCTTACGGAAAGGGTCTAGATCGGCCTTCAGAATCTCTGACTCCAGGCGCAGAAACCCCTCTTTGAGCTCTCCCACAGGACAAGCCTGCTGAGTGCCCACAAACACGGGCCGGTCGCGAAGGCTGCCTGCAGGACGTTTTAAAAGTATCGCATTGATATCCAAAATAGACTGAAGGTTCGGGGCTTCATCAGCGCGGATCCTCGCGGCGACATATTCGTTGGCTTGTTGCCACGACTCGACTTCGCCGCGCTTTAAAGCACTGGAACCCCGCAAACGCAAGGGAGCAAGTCTTGCCAGCCCCGCCCCCAAGTCCTCTAAGGAAAGGGACTCGCAGCGATGGCGCAATTGATTCACCTGCTCAATCAGGTCGCGAATCTGCTCTTCTTCGGCAGAGTTCACAGACCTGATCAGAAGATCCGTGAATTTCATGACTATTCAGCGATCACCGGATGCATGGGGACTGAGTACACTCGTGTCACCCATTCTGAATAGTTGTCAGCCTGAACAAAGACCTCAAAACGCTGATCTGCTGCAAAAACCAACTGCATGCTGACGTTTTTACCTGAGAATGAAACAGCAAAACTGCTGCCTTCACACTGAGTCATCGTCGAGTTGCAACCATAGATCTGATAGTCATTCGTTTGCCCTTTGTGAGTTCTATCCAAGAGAACCTCGCCATCATCACCCGTCAACGGCTCATAACGATAGTACTTCTTGCCATCACGTTCACTGACAGGTTCGTCGCTCTTAAAATACAGATAGCCGGTCATTTCACCGCGAAGCTGGTTGTTGTATTCAGGAGTAAGGGTCTGCTGAGTCAGGCTTAGATAGATATGCCCGTGAATCACCTGCCCGTTTTCATCTGTAAAGCGTGCGGCCACCGAGGACTTCACAACAAACGATTCAGCAAAGTCTTTCTCGACATTGATCGAACGGGCCAAAGACGGCTGAGGAAAAGACACGATGCCGGCCATTCCTGCAGATAGGGTCAGGACACTAGCCAAGAGTTCCTTTTTCATAATATCTCCTTAAGGTCTTTTTGATGCCCCCCTTATACCCTATTTCGGTTCAATGCCTAAGTACCCTATAAATAATATAGGAGTCCCCCGGCCGAGCCACAGCCTCTGCAGCTTGGGCTGAAATAAAAAAGCCTTCCAGGAAAATCCATGGAAGGCTTTTTTGAGTTTTCATCGGGATCTTTTACTTTGGCACACAGTCAGTCAGGCTTTCTGCGTCCCCCCCAGTGATTAAAATATCATCTTCAAGGCGCACTCCACCGAAAGTCTTCCATTTTTCAGCTTCAGGCCAATTGATATGGTCTTTGTAATTTTCCCGGATCGCCTGATCTTCGATAAAGGCACGGGCGAAATAGCAGCCTGGTTCTACTGTAATAAGGTAATCTTTTTCCAGCGCCAAATCCACCCGCAGGCGGGAGCCGTAGTATCGTTTTGGATTCGTATTTTCAGGATTTCCTGTATCACGAACCTTTAAGCCGACCAAATGACCGACCCCATGCGGATAAAATACAGAGATCGCTCCGGATTCCAAAACGGCGTCCACTGAACTCTTCCACAAGCCCCACTGCTTCAATCCCTCAGCAATCACGCGCGCTGACCTCATATGAACATCGCGCCACTGAGTTCCCACTCGGCACATCTTGACTGATTCTTTGTAAGCCTGATGGACTAAATCATAGACTTCTTGTTGCTGAGACGTGAACTGACCGTCCACAGCGAACACACGGGTGATATCAACGCAATAGTCTTCCACATCGGCTCCCGCATCCACCAGGACCAGCTCCCCGGCGACCACTTTTTTTGCGGTGGGTACAGCATGCAGAATTGCGGCGTTTTCACCACTGCCCACGATCGAGCCGTAAGGCATCTTTTCCGCCCCGGCCAGCAAAACCGCATTTTCATAGTGAAGTTGCAATTCGCGCTCGGTGATGCCCGGGCGCAGCGACTTCTTCAACGCGGTATAACCCGCGTTGGCCATGTCCGCTATTTGACGGATCAGACGAACCTCTTCTGCTCCCTTGCGACGGCGCACCTGATCCATTCGAATGGAAAGTTCACGGATGATTTCATCCGACGCCAAGCCTTGAGCCGGTTGCCCCAGGTGAAGAATACGTTTGTAAGTACCACCAGAAATTTTCTTTTTCAGATCTTCCAGGGAATGCTGACACTCAAAATTACCTTCAGCCCCTTCCCACACGATATCCACCGGGCTTAAAGGCCTTTGATATTCGATCCAACCTTCTCCTAAAGAATAAGCCATCACGCCTTCAGGGCGGCGGTGACCGCTCAACCAGAAGTAAGACGGATGAGGCAAAAAATCATAAGTCTGATCCAAACCACCCGGCTTCTGCACAGCCACGCCACTATGAACCAGAACTAAATCCGAAGATCCCAGAAGATCTTTCCACGCGCTAGAAACTTTTGTTTGGCGGCCCTTATAGACTTCCTCAGCGAACAGCATAATCACCTCATTACCCTGCTCCAAAGTCTATTCTCAATTTTAAAACCGTCAACCCCCACGCGCCGGGCCGAGTTAAAAGACGATCACAGTCAGTTTGTCGCCTTTGGAAAGCTTCAGGCTGATTTTGATTTTCCCTTCAGCGACGTCATACTGATCCGGCTTCACCTTTTCAACTGTCGCGCTGTCTTTGCGCTGTAACAGGACATCGCGCACCTTCATGCCTTCGGGAATCTCCAAGGGGAAATCCTGACTGACATAAGACACAGATGCAGCGATTTTATCAAAGGCCTTCTTGTAACCATCATCATCCTGGCACAGGGAATAAGTCTGAACCACGCCGGGACTGGAGCTTTGCAGTCGTTCGAAGGTTTCGGCATAAGACTGCCCGGTTTTCAGTTCACAGCTTTGACCTCGGATGTTGCCCACAACGGCCATAAAATAATTGCCATGCAAAGCGGTCTTAGAAATGTCGTTCAGGAAATTGACGGCCAGATCCGGGCTTCCTTCCAGGAAATAGCCAGAACGAAGAATCCCGCGACGCACTCCTGTTGGCCCGACCATCTGACACGTCTGATGGGGCAGAACACCAGTGTAGGTTGCGGCAAGATAACCCATCACGTTTGCATGTCCACGATAGGCCTGCGTGCAATAGTCCGTAAGACCTTCAGCTTCGTCCACATAATAGGTTGAAGTGGTTTCGGAATACTTACATTCGGTCAGTTCAACTTCATTAAAGTGGAAGCTCACACCGTTATACATGACGGTTCTTCCAACCAAAGAACTCACACTGTCTTTGACACGCTTCAGATCTTCGCTTTGACAGTTCTGCCCAGCCAAGCCCGCCGGATTCTGGCCTTTCAGCAAAGAAAAGATATTTGTAAATGTTCTTGTTTCGACATTGGAGCTGACGCCATCACGATAGCCCACCCCTGTAAATTTGAAGGGAATACTGGTCTTTTTGTATTGCACCGCCATGGTCCGGTCATAGTTATAAACCTGATCCGCCATACAATGACGGGTCTGATAGTTGTCTTCATCCGTCAGCACAAAGAAAACCACTTTTTCATTCGCGGCAGATTTCTGATACTTGCTGGAGGCCCACTGGATAACGGAACAAAGAGCGGATTCATTATCGCTGCCGCTTGTTCCCATCCCCAACACAGATTTTTTTATACTGTCCACACGGGCCTGGCGAATGGAGGCTGAATCCCGAGGATCCAAGACGATGGGCTGCGGACTGGCACCGTAGACCGTCTTCGCAATCGCCATTGTGTCGTTATCCGCCAGTTCTGAAACATCTTTTACGTATAATTCTGAACCCGTTTTAAGACTGCCATAATAAATAGTCGATCCGCTGTTCAAATAGCTCGAAGTTGACAATAGCTGCACTGTCACTTTTTTTGAGGACAGAGAACCTAAAAGTCCGTCGATCCGAGCCACAAGCTCTTCCTGGGACTGCTTCATTGTTTGAGAGTTATCAACCACCAGCACCAATTGAGTGGAGGGATATTCGATGGATTCTTCGGACTGGAATTCTGCCACTTTCGCATTTTCCGGAAGTTCACCGTCAATTCTGTAAGCCGTTTCTGAATCCATATCAAAGCGCATGCCTTGTGGAGCGCAGTTCTGAAAAGAAACCACCAATAGACCAGCCCCGGCCAAAACCGCCAACCCATTCTTTTTCACACATCCCCCCGGATATCTGATTTTTATTCTACTTATTGTGGATTGAAGCGACAGAGCTTGTCTCAAAAAAAGACAAGGGTCCTAATATAAAGCGTCTCGCACATCTGTTCGAACGCCCCGTAATAGATCAATTTGATAAACGGCTGATGACATCCAGAAACAGGATGGTTGCATCAAAGGTCTTTTCCGATCCGAAAGTGAATTCATCCGAACCACCACTCCAGGCATGGCCCATGCCCGGAACCTTGATATAAGAAATACGCGCCCCGGAGGGTGAACTCCAACGGATGAAGTCACCCGAATTTGCCGTCTGATAAAAAGAGGAATTCACACGACTGTCATCACTCTGATCCAGAAAATAAAGTCCCTGCCGTAGGGACTTCTGGGCATGAGACTCTGTGGAAACCTGATCTTTTTCCCCGCGAACGATCAGAATTTCCTGAAGTCTTTTACGCGATACCTGTCGGCTGCATTGAACGGCCTTCAGCCCCAGATCATCATAAGAGTGCTTTTTGCGGCTGATAAGTTTGTAGGGAGCTCCCGAGTGAATCAAGGCAGCTTTAAAAACATCCGGATAACAGTACGCAAAGTGCGCCGCCAGAACACCTCCCGCAGAGAAGCCACCGACATAAACCCGCTCTGGGTCTACCAGCCCATCACCAATCAGGCCTTCAATGTGCGCCATGATTTCTTTTAGTTTGCCGGCATTTCTTTTTTGATTGGCGGGCAAAAACCAGTTCCAACACGTCAGAGGATTCTTAAGAACTGATTGCTCCGGTGTATAAATGAGCGCATCCAGACCCATCCACTGCTGCTTTTCAGCCAGCCCCGTGAGCCCCATAAACTCTTGCGCAGACTGGGTGCACCCGTGCAGCCACAATATCAAGGGGCGCGGCGTCCCGGACACCGGCGGCTGGCCAAAGGCCGGAATACACCAGCCTATCAATACAACTAAAACAACGCGCCCTAAAGAAGACATTATTCGTTACGTCGGATATCAATGGTTGGAGTGTTCGGTTTACCGTAGCTGTAAATTGGGGAAATCAAACCAGGGTATTTCTGCAACAACGCATTGGGCTCCAACACGCTTACGACCATCAGGATATTTGCGACGGACGGGTTTTGTTGCAGGTTGGAGTTCACGACAGCAGAAATAAAGGTCTGAATGATCGCTCGTCTTTGCGCATCAGCCAAAACCTGTTTTTCATAGTAGTGATTGTTGATCATCATCTGACTGACGAGCTGCAGATGATTGTGCAAAAGAACGTCTGAAAACTCCACGGCATTCACGCGACGAAGCAGGTACTGAATATGTGCATCGGTCACCTGCTCTAACTGAAGTTGCAACAGACGCTGATTGATTTTCTTGGTTAGAAGCGCCAGGGACTGATCGTTGTTCGCCAGCATCTCCATAATGATCGCGGCCTGGCGGACACTGAAGCTGGGATAAACGATCTGACCAGCGGTGGCCTCACCCATTTCCGCATCAGTCATCTTCACAAGTTTCGCGGAGGCCGTAAAAGAAATCCCAAGACTGCACACGACGGCAAAGATCATCTTTTTCATAAAAAACTCCTTATCGATTGAGATAAGGAGTTCTAATAAAAAATTCCTCGCGTTACAAGACGGTGCTCTGCAAACCGATAAAATGTCCATCACTGTCCAAAGACTTTGCTGTTTCAGAAAATCACAGAAACACCGCCGCCCGCCAGATTGACCTGGGTGCTACAATTGCGCTTTGGCAATAACCTCGACAGAGCACTGGTAGCGATAGTGAGATGCTGGTTCTGCTGCCGCATGAGCATTGCATTCGTGCCTCAACTCTTTCGGGCCCATGATAAAGTATCTGCGACGCTGATAAGACCTGTGACTGGTGACTGTCCCGCGCGAAGTGATTTGGCAAGAAACTCCGTACTTCTCTGAGCAATCAGATAAAGCATCACGCTCAGCCTCCCGAACCGCTGAATCCCGGCAGATGGCTTCTGTGGTTTTACTTTCATTAAAATCACCGTATCCTGAAACTGAAGAGATGTAAGTCGGATACTGCACAATTCGTTGAGACACGACAGCACACTGGTAGAACTCACGCGCCTCACTGTTACATCGACTTAGCACCGCAGAACTGATGCGACTGGCGCGGAAACGTGCCTGTTCCACACAGTCCCGTTCATCCACCCCCACGGTAGTCACTTTTTCGGACGCTTCCGCCTGTCCCGCGCGAATACGGCGGCGTTCAATTTCCTGTAGTTTCTGATTTTCAGATTGCGAAGGTTCAGACGCCTTGACCAGAACAGAGTGACAACATAACGACAAAAAGATCAAACTTGAAAGCAATTGAATTTTCATATTTCCCCCCGGTATCACCCCTTAGCAAGGCTGATACCAAGCGAAGTGGGGGCATTATGTTACCTGATATATTTTTCTAATTTTTTTCGCAGGTGACCTTTTGCTCATCACAGAACGACAGCAGAGTTCGTGACCGGCACTTTCCCAGTGCGTCTTTACGAGCTTCCTCTTCTGTTTTCCCCAGGCCAAAGAAGCGGCTTCCCTGGGATTGAACCTTACAAGTATAGGTTGCCACCAGCTCAGGACGTCCACTGGACATATCCAGGGCCAAAGTGTCCTTGTTGGGATTCTGATCGTTGGGGTTGATCACCTTCAGGCCACAGCCTGAAAAACTCAGCCACATCAGGGGGATAACAATCCAAGCGACTTTCCGCATAAGATCCTTCTTTCCTCAAATTTAGAACACTTTCAACCACCTCTCATGGTATCGTTTTCAAACCCAACCACAAGAAGATTTCATTCTTCGCGCATTATGAGGCATCAAAGCCGGAGGTTTCATTTGAGATTTCAGATCTTTCTTCTTTTGACTGTCCCGGCGGCGATTCTTGGCTGCGCCACCCGCCCGGACGCCCCCGCTGGCTGTTTAGCCAAGGCTCACTTTCCCGCAAAGGCCTACGAAACCTGGCGCCAGGCACCGGCCTTTCTGACCAGCTCTGAAACAGTAGCAAACGCCCCCTTGTTGCAAGTCGGTGTTCGCACGATGGTGCAACTGAAGAAGACTGAAAATGAAAATCGAGGCTTTGTGCAATTTCAAACTCAAAGTACGGCAGACTATTTTATTGTATCGGACTTCTATCCCCGTTTGAACGTTCTGGACGTCAGCAGTGGCAACACCTCGCTGAGTGCAGAGGCCTGGGGCCCTGTTCGCGAATGCGACACCATGAAAAAGTCTTTGCGATTTAAACTCAACGGCATCAAGAAATATGGTCTGGAAATCATCAGTCGAGACAGTACAGTCGTTAGCATCCTGGTCCTGCCCGCGACTGCCAATTGAAAGCTGGACTCCCGATTCTTAACAAAAATGTGAAGAACGTGTGAAGGGTTCTTCAGAACATGGTTTCATAGAAGCCGGAGTGAAACCATGAAGCAATCCATTTTCTTCTGCGTGATCATGCTACTCTCGGGACTCAGCAACGCCGCTGTATGGACAGAGGTCAATAAGTGGTCTGAAGACTGGGAAAATCGTTATTCGGCCTGGGTTAAGAACGAATGGAACAAAAACTTCTTTTCCCGGACTCAGCTTCCCAACGGCCAGTCGAATCCCTACTATGGTCTTCGCGTAGATTGTGCTGATGCGGTCTATTCCATGCGCATTATTTTCGCCTACGAACACCGTCTTCCTTTCGCCATGAAAGATCCCACTTATTCTGCTGCCAGAATTTCAAACAAAATGAGCCGTTGGGACCGCCAGAGAGAAATCGACCGAGTCCGCAATTTTTTACTCTACATCTATGAAATGGGCAGCACACGCTCGTTGCCGTCAGACACCTATCCTGTTGCCATCAGTCGCAGAACCATTCGCTCTGGCGGCGTACTAACAACCACTTCCATCAATCATCACTCTTGGACAATCAAAGAGATTCTGCCCATCGGAGTTCCCTATCTGGTCTACAATTCGGTTGTCGGGTCTCATTCCGGGTTTGGGATGCAGGAAAGAAAGTCCTGGCCCAATCCAAACTGGGTGTTTGAAGGAGACTATAGCCCATCCAGCGGGGCCGGTTTCCGCTATTGGCGCCCCCTGACCAGTCTGGGGAAGCCCGTCTGGGAGGTTCCCGGATACAGCACTGAACAATTCCAAATCCCCTTGCAAAGATGGATCAAGACTCTACAAACCCGGCTGGCATTGCGTGATGAAAAAGACGATCAAATAATCGCCCGACTTATCGACAACGTGTGTGTCGGCTTTAAAGATCGGGTTTCCTATGTGAACGATGCCCTTTCCTATAAACGACAGTATCCAAGCTGCATGTCTTATGAGGCATTTGATATCTACTCTTCCCCAAGCCGCGATGAAAGAATCTTTGATGACTTGCTGCTGCTGCGAAGATCATTCAAAGAGATCCTTCAGAGCAACAATGGTCGCGACCTTAGCGCTGAACAAAAAGATCAGCTTCGTAAAATCTATCCTTATATTAACCAAAGTGCCGCCAGCGAGACCCGAAACATGCCCGCCCAAAGTATCACAGAAGACTCGACCTGCGTGGTCACTTACTATGCCAACCGCAGCATGGACATGGCGGAATTCAAACGGCGTCTGTTTTCAGGATTGCTCTCTAACAACCCGAACGAGCCTGGTGAATATCGCTGGGGTCTTTTAAGGGGCCCCTCGGATCATGCCCGATCCTGTCGGTCCTGGGGCGGCTGGAGTCCGCAGTTTTAAAACCGGATAACTTGATCCAAATCAACGCCCGGGCGCGACTCTTTCCGTAAAGTGGGATCATCCACCCCGTGGGAGATCCCAATGGAAGAAGCCATCTGCCCCGCCCCCAAAATCTTTCCGAAATTCTTTGTCGGATCTGATTGCTTGAGCTGTGGTGCCTGCTGGAAAGAGGCCCCCGATAATTTTCGAAGTCACGATGTCCAAGCCCACGCCTATGTCCATCGCCAGCCTCAATCCGAAAAGGAATTCCAGCAGTGTAAGGCCGCCCAGGCCATTTGCCCGATCGGCATCATCGGTCAGACGGAAAGCTGAGTCCTGCGCATGCCCGTTTAAATAAAAAAGGGCACGAGTGATCTGTACCCCAAAAAGTGGACAGATAAATAAAAGGGTCCTCTAAGTGAAACCTCGGCATTCTGCCGGGGTTTTTCCTTTTAAGCCCCATTGGGGACGTTCGTTATTGTAGTAGTTAATATAACGGTCTATCTCTGCTACCAATTCCTCAAACGTATGGCAACTTTGAAGATCCACTTCATCTTTTAAATGACCAAAAAAACTTTCTATAGGCGCATTGTCCAGGCAGTTGCCTTTTCTGGACATGGACTGGGTGACACCCCACTTAGACAAAAGATCTCGATACGTCTTGGATGTATAGTGACACCCTTGGTCCGAATGCATGATCAAACTCTCTGGCTTTCGGCTGAATAGGTCTTCCAGGCCTCGAATCGCAACGTGTAGTCCAGCTCCAGGAGAAACCGTATAGTGGACGATATCTTTCACTGCCAAGTCTTTTACGGCTGACAGATAAGCCCTGTTTCCTTTGCCATAGTCTAAGTAGGTAATGTCTGTTGAATAAACTGTGTCTTTCTTTTCAACATTAAATTGCCTGCTTAGGATGTTCGGACTTACCCGGTGTTCCTCACCTGATGCCCAGCCTTGCTTGTACTTATTCTTACGTCGGATAGTCGCCTGAAGGCCGTACTTCTTCATTAACCGTCTAATTTTCTTCAGGTTCATGTTGATCCAGAAGTGGCGTTGCAAAAGCATCTTTATTGTCCTAGCGCCGGCTTTACCCCTTCTATACGCAAAAATGATTTGCACCCATTCCGCGTCTGTTGTGATGACCTGGGGAGATGCTCTTTGGGCAAACCAGTAGTAATAGCCACTGGTACTGACTTGAGCCTGAGCGCACAGCCTGCTGAGACATAGATCAGGCCGATGATTGACCGCCTTGCTAATCAACGCGAACTTTTCTTGTTTGCGTATTTTGCCTCCAAGGCGCGGAGCTTTTTTAGGAAGTCGTTCTCCGCGCGAAGATAAGCGATTTCATCTTCTGCTGATTTAAGCTTTTTTCCCTTGGGTCGACCTGTAGACTTAGAACCTCGGCGGTCTTTCTTTAATCCACCTTCTTGGGTAGACATCTTTTCCCAACGCTGAAGGCACTTCTTGGCATAATCCACACCAAATAAGGATAGGTTAATACCAGCATCTTTAAAAATTTGACTAGGAGTTTGTCCCTCTTCCCGAAGCCTTAAGGCCCTAACCTTAAATTCGGGGGTATAGGCAACATTGGACTGCGTTACCTTTAGAACATTCGGATTCTTCTCAAGATCTCGGCGATCTCTTTCGGACAGTGAGCCCATGATCTGCTTCCTTTTTATACGAAAATACCCCAAAAATGGGACAGGGTCTTTTATTTTCCTGTCCGAAATTTGGGGTACAGATCACGAGGGCCCTTTTCTTCTGATATGTCCTCGCTACTACTGCACATCGTTAAAGTTGACCGACGTGAAGCCAAGTCCTGTTAACTGGGCAACCCAAGCCTGAGTCGCAGTGAACTGAGTGTCGGGGTGAAGGTTGAACTTGAAGCTTTGCTCCTGTGGCAATTCAATACCAGGATTGGCGCTGCAGTCAGCCTGATCCGAAGCGTGCGTGTAACAGCGGTTGTTCACAACCTCGGAATACTTGGTCGCATCCGCCAGATCCGCACTTGAGTTGGAATTCACCATAAAATAGCGCGCTTTCAAGCCATTGGCCAAACTGCCCTTGATCGTGGAAACACGGGCCGAATACCAGCTGTTGTCCCCGGCATAGATTTCTCCGGCGATGGCTTCGATCTTGGAAACCGAGGTGATTTCACCGTTTGTCATACCCACTTGAGCCAGCAGGCGATCATGACGTGACCAACCACAACTGCTGTATTCAGAGCACAAGAATCGATCCGCTCGGCTTTCGTACTTCAATTCACCGGTCAAAAGATCAAAACTGGCTGCATAAGTCCCGGACTTATTCGGACTGACCGCCGTCTGATCATCATGGGTCAGAAATTCCATCTTCGTTCCACTGAGCTTCGCGGCGATTCGATAAGTTCCCATGTCAGGAATTGTCATGGAAACTCCGGAATCATAGTAGGTGTTGAAGAACGCCGGCTTCGACGCGCGCACAGTCACTGTCATCGCCTGCACCTGCATGTCGGCAAGCTGCTGCGCCGTGAAGCACGATGTGTCTGGCGTTATGTAAATCTGACGCTCTTGATTATCAAAGACGATCCCTGCTTTTTCCAGCATGCAGGAAATGGCCTTGATCTGCTGGAACGATCCGGGAATGGAGTCTGGCGAACCACCATTCTGCGCAAGTTTGCAATAGAACAGTCGCGCTGGGTAGTCCGGCCCCTGACTGTCCATAATGCCACCTTGACCATCCAAGGGCATCGCATGCTCGTTGCACAGCTCATTGACGTTGCTTTGCGACTGAACCTTACCCTGCACACCCTGGGCCTGACTGTTGCTGACAAGGCCATTACCGACCTCGACAATCACCCCCTGAACAGCGCCCATCACTGTGGAGGGCTTATCAGAAGACACCACAGTGGTGGAAGGAGTTTCAACAATTTCCTCATCCAGCTTGCCTTGACACGCCACCAGACTTGCAACGTGAAGTACGACCGCCACTGACAGGACTTTTCTGATTTCTCTATTAAACACGACTCTCTCCTTGTTAAAAGTTCTGCGCAAGTTCATCTGCGCGACTTTCTATAAGGCAAAGAGCCGGCCAATCGCTAAGTCCACAATTTCACTGCAATCTTAAAAGAAGACGCCAACCCAAGTTGCCAAGTTGGCGCCAACTGCCGGTGGGAATCAGGCAGTTTTTTTGATCAGTATCTTTCTGAGACCTTCCCGTGAAACTCCCAAACGACGTGCCGCTTCGGATTTATTCCCCATCGAACCCTGGATGACTCGTGCAACAAACTCGGATTCAAAGGCCTCGCGTGCCTCACGCAGGCTAAGGTTTTCATACTTTTTCAAAGAGTCCTCGCCCGGGGAAGATCCCACGACACTCAACTGCGGGCGCACTTTGAACTGAAAATCATCCGGCTGCAGCACCGCTCGGTCCCCCGCTGAAAGACAGGCGCTTTCGATTTTATTTTCAAGCTCCCGGATATTGCCGGGCCAATGGTATTCAATCAGCCGCTCTAAAGCTTCGGGACTGACTTTTTTCAGTTTCCACCCGCGCTTGTTATGCAATTGCTCAAGGATCGCCTGAGCCAATTCCGGAATATCCCCTTTTCGTTCCCGCAGGGCGGGGATCTGAAGGTTGACCACATTGATGCGATAATAAAGATCCTCGCGGAACTTTTCTTCGTGAATCTGGGTGTCGATGTTTTTGTTGGTAGCACAGATCAGACGGAAATCCACAGATTTCGGTGCTTCAGTTGACCCCAGTCGCTGAACTTTTCTTTCCTGCAAAACACGAAGCAGCTTGGCCTGCATTTCGATGGGCATTTCACCTATCTCATCCAGGAACAAGGTTCCCCGGTGTGCCAACTCGATCTGTCCCTGCCGGGGTAGCGTTCCCGTGGCAGCCCCCTTTGTCACACCAAACAGTTCCGCTTCAAAAGCGATTCGGGAATAGCCGCGCAGTTGATCGCAATAAAAGGTCCGTCGCGGCGATGGGAATGATGATGGGCCAGTCTGGCAATCACTTCCTTTCCCACCCCACTTTCACCCGTGATCAGAATATTTGAATCCGACTTGCCAAAGTCACCGATATGATCATAGATCTTTTGCAGTTCCGGCGCCCTCGAACTCAGACTGACAGCGGAGATGCTTTTGCGCCAGATATTCTTGCGGTGTTCGATGGCGGCTTCTGAATCTTCATTTTTTTGATGGATTTCATAGCTTTCAAAGGCCATGGCCGCCAGCATGGACAATGCTTCCAAGGCACGCTGATCCACTTCATCAAAATCACCGGAAGTCTTGTTCAGCACCTCAATGACACCGATGACTTTCCCCTCTTTCCAGTGTAACGGGACGGCCAGAACCTTCTCTGTGCGGTACCCGGTCTTGCTGTCAACACCCAGATAGAAATCCTCATCCTCCGCCACTGAATTGCAGATATGACTTTTGCGATTTCGAAATACTTTCCCGGCAATCCCCTGATCCGTGTTGATGACGATGTTTTGGTTGCGAATGCCGGTGGCAATATAACTGTTAAGATATTTAAAGTGCTGTTCAATATTAAACTGGGAATCAAAGAAGATAGTGCCTCGATCCGCTCCGGTGGCCCGGATGCACAAATCAAGAATTCGCGAGATCAGACTTTCCCCCGCCTGCTGGTCAAAGATTATTTGCGCCGAGTCGCCAATAAATTTCAGTAGTTCATCAGATTTTGACATGATCTTTATATCGGCAGGTCCCGCCAACAAAAGTAGGCTGCCAACCCGGCTTTCCACACTTCGGCCCACGTTTGTGGGCGGTTCATTCTGAGACCGACCCAATTTCAAGGGGTTAGCTCCTGGCCTGGCTTTCGCTTTAAAGAGTTCTGAAAGGATTCAGGTGAAATATGAACACACAAAACATTTCCCAACAACTCGACCGAATGGACCGTGAGCTGAGATTTCTATGGCAAGAGGCGCATGAGGAATCCATACAAAGCATTAAAGAGCGAAAGCTGAAGCAATACTGGGAGCTTTTTAAGGCTTATAAAAAGCAGAAGCAGTTCCTTATGGCTTTGGATACGAAATAGGACTGGCCCCTTTAAGAAATTAACTGTCACTGGGTTGCAGAGCATTTATACTGACTTATATCTTCTAAAAAGTCAGGTGCGTTGTGAGATATAGATGGTTGCTGTTACTTACATGTGTTGTTGCATTGATATCGTGCAAGTCAAATTCGGGCGACACAACACCGCCCGAAGAAGCCGCCTGTTCCACCACCGAACTTGAATCTGAAATGGCGGCGATATTAAGCACCGGCGCCTCGTCGGAGGTTCCCTTTACTTACTCCATTGAACGTTCAGATGGACGGAAGTTTACTTACAGCTATGGCGCCTCCAGCCTGACAACCTCCTACGAATCCGCTTCTACGTCCAAACTGGTCACCTCCGTCATTCTGCTGCGGCTGGTGGATAAGGGGATCTTATCTTTGACAGATAAGCCTCAGAAATACATCCCGTCCTGGCCTGTGAACTCAACAGATGCGATCTACAATATGACGCTGGCGCATCTTCTTAGCTTTCGCTCGGGGATGACCGACGAACTACTTTGTCTGCACAGTGCCTCCGGAAATTTTGAAAACTGCACTAAAAACATAGCCTCCGCAAATGCTTCTAATACCTACGCTCCAGGGTCCGTGTTTTACTATTCCGGTGCGCACATGCAGGTGGCAGGACTCATGGCGCAGTATGTAACAGGCAGTTCCTGGCAGGACATTTTTGCACAGTTTAAAAGTGAAACGGGGCTGTTCACTTCTGCGGCCTATGACCTTCCCTCTAGCAGCAATCCCCGCTTGGCGGGCGGAATGCACTGGCAAGCCAGGGAGTATCTTGATTTTCTGCGGGCCCTGAAAGCAGGGACACTGCTAAGCTCATCCTCCATGACAGAACTTTTAAAGGATCAGACCTCCTCCAGTCAGATGCTTTACTCCCCACCTAAAACGGATCTTAATGAAGAGTGGCACTATGGTCTGGGACTATGGCATGAATGTCAAAGTACCACCTACAATTGTAACAGCAGCAGCGGCCGGGTCTCCAGCCCCGGCGCCTTTGGTGCTTACCCCTTCTGGGATCGTCGTAAAAACTATTTTGGAATTGTCGCCCGCCAAGGGAGCGCCGGTACTTATCCCAAAGGGATCAATATTGAGCGCAGTGTTCGCCGCAAAGCCGATGCCTGGGCGGCCTGCACATTTTAAACTCCTAATGTCTGGGACTGCCAAGATACTTCTGCAGCTTATCAAAAGACTCCGCCCAACCCTGAATACAGTCGCCATGATATTCATTTGGAATTCCCTGCTGAAACAGTTTCAACTGACTGGTTTGACTGTCAAGGGATTCAAACTCCAGTGTGATGTAAGCCATCTCTGGCCAAACCCCAGGCATATTGGCTTCCTTGGCTGAAATCGCATCCCCCTTCCTGTCGGCAAACTGATCGGTCATGACAATGCGCTCGTTTTGAATGATCTCTTCAAAGTGGCCGGTCATACCACCAGAACTAGATTCATAACCTTTCATATTGATGAAGTACCTGCCACCTTCGCGAAAATCAATCTCCACCTGATCCGCATACATTCCTTGGGGCCACCACCACTGCTTTAAACTTTCAGAAGTTGTGAATGCCTCAAAGAGCTGCTCGACAGGCACCGGGAACTTTCGCTCCAATTCCAACAACCTCGCATCAGGACTGGAGTGTTTGCGTACTGATGACGATGTGGGCCTTTCTTGCGCGGTCCTCATAGATACTCCTTTGGTGATCTGGTTCTTCAGCTTCTCGCAGTTTTGCGAGGTTGGCTAAACAAAGAACTCCTGGTTGTTGTTTGACTCAAGTCCTGACCAAGCTGTTGTGGATTAATGAAGGATCCGATTATTCAGATTTCCTCACGCCCTAGAACCCCCTCTTAGACTAGGTTTGCGGCGATTCCTGTCTGATAAAAAGCAAAATGTTATAAAGTTTTTTACACTGCAACCTGACAAGGAGAACTGATGCTTCCATCCTTCAAGACCCCTGCGAGTATAGCCCTATTACTGACTCTCACTGCGTGCAGCAGCTTACCCAAGAAAGAATCCTCAATCCCCGACAGCAGAGCAGAAAACTCAACCATCAACACACGTTCGCAGGCGGACTACAATTTTATCTTGGCAGAAGTTTCCAGCCACGAAGGAAAACCCGAGCGCTCCATCGAGCTCTTTGAAAAAGTGCTGGCGATGGATCCCGCTTCGCCAACGGTGCACATGCGGCTGTCGGCAGAATACCTCAAGGCCGACAAGATGGATAAAGCCATCTTCCACGCTCAACAAGCTGTGCAACAAGACCCGAAGAATATTGAAGCTCAGCTCTTTCTCGGGGGCCTCTATTCAGCCGAGAAGCTTTACGACAAAGCGATTTCACAATACACCCTGGTCCTGCGCCTGCAGCCTGAAAATGAGGAGGCACCCGTCTATATTGGCTCGCTTTACGCCGACAAAAAGGACTATAAAAAGGCTGAGCAGTTTTTCAAATCTCTGTTGAATAATCCCAACTATGAAACCCCGCACGTGGCTTACTACTATCTGGGCCTTATTCGTCAGGATCAAGACGGAGTCAAACATCAGGTGGCCGCCGAAAAGGCATTTAAAAAGTCCCTGGCACTTAAGCCGGATTATGAGGATGGCGTTGTCTCGCTGGCAAACTTTTACTTAAAAAACAACGACCGCACCAAGGCTCTGGCTTTGTGTCTTGAGTTCCAAAAACAGAACCGCTTCAATCGAAGTGTCGCCGATATCATCGCGCAAATACACATTGAAAGCGGAGAAGCTGACAAAGCCTATGAGCAACTGGAAGTCATTGCCGGGAACTCGGAAGACTCTTTGGAAAATCAGATGAAAATGGCCCTTCTTCTGATTGAACAAAAGCGCTTTCACCTGGCCGCTGCCAAGTTGAAGGACATTGTAACGAAGTCTCCGTCTGCGGATTCAGCCCGCTTTTATCTTGCCGCGGTCTACGAAGAAACCGGTGCGGTGGACAGTGCTATCCACGAATACATGTTAGTGCCCCCATCCAGTGCCCACTTCAGTGAAGCCGTAGTGCATGCTGCCCATCTGCTCAAAGGCCTCGGAAAAATCAATCAGGCCTTGGATGTCACTGAAAAGGGTTTAAAAACGAAGGCCGATCAGCCTCAGGTTTACACCATGTATGCCTCCCTGCTGGATGCCAAGTCTGACTATCTGGGAGCCGCACGAATTCTGGAAGAAGGATTAAACAAGTTTTCAAAGAATGTCGCCCTGCTCTTTCAACATGCGTTGATGTTGGATCGACTGGGCCAAAAAGACAGTATGATCGCACAAATGAAGAAAGTGCTGGAGCTTGAACCCAATCACGTTCAAAGCATGAGTTATCTGGCCTTCACTTTGGCAGAAATGAATCTACACCTTCCCGAGGCGGAAAAGCTGGCTCGTCGTGCTTTAGAGCTGCAGCCCACAGACGGTTATGTTCTGGATACGCTGGGATGGGTTCTGTTCAAGCAAAAAAGATTCGCCGAATCCATCCAGGTGCTGAAGAAAGCCTATGGTTATCAGTCTTCAGCCAGCATTATTGCCGAACATCTGGCTGACGCCTACGTGATGGAATCCATGACCGAAGAAGCTAAAGCCATGTACAACAAAGCTGCCGGCCTGACCACTGATGAGGCCCGGACCCGCCAGATACGGAATAAGCTTCTGAAACTGAGCGCCAACAAAGGTTAGATTGCAATTTGAAATGTCACAAAGGGGGCTCCAAGCCCCCGCCGACAAAGTCATCCTTACGGCTTTCTTGGGCGCACCGTCTGCCAGGAACAGTTCGTCACTTGGCAGACATCTTCGCTCAAACCGAAGTTGCAACGATACAAGGCATTTTCCGAAGCTTCCTGCTCACTCATCCCTGCACCACTGAATTTCAGCACGGTTCCGTCTTCAGCGACTCTTTGAGCCGTGCAAGCATGCCACTCATATGGCAAAGCGCCGGCCCAGGTCTGGAATCCACCAAGTAACAATCCTAAAGTCAGGGCAATTTTTTTCACTTCAGTCTCCTTCTGTTCAAAACGAACGTCCGAAAACAGAAATAGGTTCTTCCGAGGTTCTTGTGCCCTTACGCCGGGTAGAGTTCAAGTTTTCCGCAGTAGAACAAGATCGCGATTCGGTAGTTGGCAAAGTTTCTGAAGCCACGAGCATTGGCTTTGATGGATTGGATCTTCGAGTTGAACCCCTCCATCATCGCGTTGGTGATGTGGTGGCGTAAGTAGGTCAAGATGTTGTCGAGATGCCGGCGCATGAGCTTGGCGACGTCGCTCATCGGTTTAAGCCTGGAGTGCGTCGCCCACCAATACCATCGGTCGAAGAACTTTCTCGCCGAAGCTTGATACGTGTAGCTCCAAAACTCCGAGAACATCTCCTTCATCGACCACGCTCGCCCTGATTTAAGTTTATCCATGCGAAGCTCGTTGAACCGAGAGGTCTCGGCATCGCTCATGTTCTCGGGGTTTTTCAGAAACAGATATTTCGCACCTTTGAGTGTCTCGACATCGTCTTTCATAAACGCCCGATGCTCTTGGCGCCTCACTTTGTCGACCGCATCGCCCAAGTATTTTGAGATGTGGAACTTGTCGTGCACGATGTCGGCTTGGGGCGCATTCGTCTTTGTTGACGTGATGAAGGCGTCCCACATATCCATCGCAACAGCATCGATGCCGGATCTCGTCTCCTCTGGAAGCTTCTGCCAGAGTGAGTCTGTGGCCTCAAGTGTTCTGCCTTCGACGACATCTAGAACGCGTGCACCACCGATGTCGGTCATCAGTGAGGCGTACTTGTGACCTTTCAAAAAACTTTTCTCATCGATACCGACGTGTTTGATCTCATCAAGCTTGCGACGCTCAAGACCGCGTTCGACCGCGCGCTTTTGGATGTGATGGACCTGGTCCCACGAAAGCCCTAAAAGCCTTGCCGCCTCTTTGAGGCTCTTGGCGGCAATCATGACGTCAATCGCGAGCCTCTCAAAAAGCAGAGTGAAGCGAGAGTTCGGACCAGCCCATGGGACGTTGATTGTCTTCGCCCCATGCTCCTTGCAATCTGATCTTGGTACACGTGAGCGAATGATCGTTTGAAATTGCATCGTGTCCAAATGCCGCCACCTGCGCTCCTCGCGGTGATCTTTGATCGAACACGATCGCCCGCACTCGGGGCACTCCGGCTCGTGGCCTTTCGACCACTCGACATCAACCTCGACGAGACGATTTACGGTATCAAGGTTGACGTTAGTGACTGACCACGGCGGCACAAGACCGAGAAGCTGCTCGAACAACTGGTGTGAATCGGATGGATTTCTCATCCGAAAATCGAAGCTCATAAATTAAGCGAATTCAATTCGTGCGCGCCGGGCTACCCACAAAAAACTCGGAATACCCGAATAATTAATAGTCTCAAGGTGAGATCTTTTTGACAGTGCTGCTGACTCCACTGTGATTCTTAAGTTCCGCATTGATCAGAAACAGGGAGCTTTGCACCAGTACCGCATCCTGGACTGAGCCACCCACAACAAATATGCGGCTTTGGGTGGATCGAATTTTTCTGATCTTTGAGAACCCACAAAGTACCAGGTCACTGTGAACTAATTGAGAATCATCGATCGCTGCGGCCTCGCCCGCAGCCCGCAGAACCACGCGGCTGTGGACCAGCGAAAGTGAAGACACATTTCCGACAATGGAGTCTAACTTTTCCTGCACCAAATGCATCGTCTGACTTTCATTGTATCCAGAAGCTCTTTCGCTGTCCTGGCAAAGCGCCACGATCTCGGCGATCTCGCCCCCGCTCACTGCCGGAGGTTCTTTGTCCGGAGCCCCTGTACCTGCCCCAGGCTGAGCATTATCAGAGTCCACCACCAGCTGTTCGGAAGGCATCACCACCTCGGAAGGCAGATCCAGAGACTCCCCCTGGAATTCAACTGCATTATGTCCGATTTTGGCGCAGTTCTGGAAAGAAACCACCATCAAACCACTTGCCACCATAAGCATCCAGCGACCTTTTAAAAGCTGCATTCGCCCTCCCCGCAATCAAACATAGCTTTACATACACTATGCAATATCGGTGCATCCCTTCTTTGAGTGAAGTCTAAAACAAGTTGGCTTTCATGTGTTTAACTTGGCTAAATCGCCCAGAAGTTCATCGTACTAAAATTGTATAACTATGATGCCTATATATCAGCGCTGTAATGTCCGCTCACTTCGTTGCATGAAAGACGGTGTTTTTGTTTCAATAGAACACTGTGGCTCGGAACCAAGACAATGATTCCACAGATTGCGGTGACACTTTGAATCTCTGACATCCCTGCATGTCAAAGAAGCAGACACCCGATATGATTTTAAGTCTGAGACTGATGGATCGAAACAAGATTTCTTGTGATAAAAGAACGAATGCCCTCAAAAACTTGGCAGTTCTTTGAGGGCTAAAAGGTCATTAACGAATCTATAACTAGCGTACGTTCACACAGTTGATAGCAATCTTCTCATTGCCTCTGACTGGAATGTGGTAATCGATTGTCCCGCTATAAATATCACTGGGTTTGTCAAGGTTACTGATTCTGATTTCAATGTTCCATGGATTATAGAAGAATACTGTCTCTTCACCCTCTTGAACGATGCTTGAAACTTTACCTCTCAAAATTACTTTGTCGGGATTGTTGTTTGCATTATCATTCATCACTAACATGACCGAGTTGTTTTCTTTGATCAGTTTAAATGCCTGCATCGGTGTTTTACAGCTGAGTGTACTGGCAAAAGAGGTCGTAACAGATAATAGCGTTGCCAGAGTTACGATATAGAATTTCATAGCCTTGCTTTCCTTTTTTTTAGGTTTACTTTTGACTCTGCATGCCCGAGTTGACTGTCCTCCAGCATCACAGAACCCTGTTTTCACACATTTCTAATGTCAATCTCGTCTGCCATTCTCGTACCAGTCCAAATTTCCATTTATTTGGAGCTGACGAAGGTCTTTTGTTTAAATAGTGGTCAGAACTAAGACCACTTGAGATGAGATATCGATAAGTTATCGCGTTTTTATCGAGATACAGCCTAAAGTGACAAATTTTGAAAGGAAGTGCTCAAATATTACCAAAAAGATCGCTTTTCCCTTCAGAAACTGGTGAGCCGACAGGGCGTGACTCTTCTATTTGGGAAATGGAACTCAAGTCTGAGTTGCAGGAAGAACCTGCAGGTTTATCTGTTCAACTGAATCGGGCTGACGACCCTGATCGCTTTGAGTTTGGCTGATGTTTTCGCAGGCGCCTTTAAGACAAACAGATCCATAACCCAAGCAGTCGAAGCCGAGCAGATTACAAACTTAATTCAGTTGTCGATGTCAAAGAAGGAGGCCTGTGAACAAGCCTTGCTGCTGGATGCCGCTGGAAATCCGCTCCCCTCCCGCACGGTCAATGAGATCAAAGGTTCCTTCTCGTTGACGGATCTAAGAATTCCTCAGGCTAGTGGAGGAAGCGTATCTTTAGTTAAATCCCTGACGGACGCCGACTGTCAGCTGCCTCAGAATGCGGGGGCCTGCAACGGAACCGTCGTTTCTTCAATCGAAGTTCGACCTAAGAAAGATGCTGCAGGCAATGATATCTCTTCTATATCAAATGACTATCTGATTGGAGAAATTGCGGTTACATATCGCAAGACAGGAGCCGTCACGGGAGCCTCAACCCTTACTCGTGTCATCCCAATAGCGTGGACCTTCTGGAGGCTCATGCCAAAAGCACAGACCTGTCGCCCTATCAAACCGTCATTGTTGGGGGCCCCGTCTATGCCAATGGCTATCCTCGGGCTTTAAGCAAATGGGTAAAACATCATTCAGATGCTTTAAACATCAAACCAACGGCGTTCTTTTCAGTTTGTTTGGGAGTTATGCAGAAGGACCAGGAAGTCCAAAGAAGTGAAGCCAAAATCGTGCAAGGCTTCTTCCGCAAGACAAATTGGCTGCCAAAAAAGTGGGTGATCTTTGCCGGCGCTCTGAATTATTCGCGCTACGGATGGTTCACAAAAAGAATCATGCACACCATCGCGAAGCGAGCGGGCTCTGACACAGATTGGAACCGGGACTATGAATACACAGATTGGAAGGAGGTTTCCCAATTTGTCGACGATATTCTCGTGGTACAAAAAAAAGAACCCGTAAATATGAACCTCGTTTTTTAGTGCGGGAAACCTGCGCTCGCAAAACTACTTCGACTGCTGAATCAGGACAACTTGACCTTCACCCGAAAAGGAATAGCTTCCCGAGTTCAATAGAGCACCGTCACCATCCTGGGTCGAAGACCCATTAATTGATATGTCGCCAATAAGAACGGCATAGCCAAAGGAATCAGAAGGGATCGTGAACTTTTCAACCCCTGAAATCATTGCCGCGAACAACCACAAATTCTGCCGGATCTTAAGAGGAGCCTTTTCAGGCCCTGCCATAAGCTTGAATCCCTTTTGCTGTAACGGCTCGAAACAAACTTCCGGTGTTCCGTGATTTTGATTCGGCCTGATCCAAATCTGCAAAATACGCAACTCACCATCCGTCGCATTACCTTCGGCGTGGAAGATACCATCCCTTGCACTCATGAGCTGAAGATGGCCTTCAGGGACAAGTTGATCCATGCCTTTATTATCTTGATGATGTAAGGTTCCTTTTACCACCCAGGTCAGAATCTCCATGTCCTTATGGGGATGCTTGGGGAAACTCGCATTCGGGGTTATCTTGGCATCAGCAATCACCAGAAGATCCTTTAATGGCACTCCGGCTCCAGAGTGTGGGCCCACCGTCGCAATAAAATGGTCTTTCAAGGTCAGCCATCCAATATCCAAAGCGGGAAGGCTTTTGTAAGGCCGAACGGCAACTTGATTTTGCGTTTCTGCTGTTTCACTCATGAGCGAATCTCCTTTATCATTATAGGACTCATTTTAGTAGATTGCCCTTTCACTTGAGTATCATCCCGCTCAATAGTACACTTTGTAAAGTAGGGTTATTTTTGAAACTAGTTACCTGGAGTGAACTAATGGCAAAAAATAAGTCTTTAGAGGTCTGCCCCGTCTATAAAACTTCTGAAATACTGGAGGGCAAATGGACGATTTTGATATTTCGCGATCTTTTGGCCGTAGAATCAGTGCGCTTCAATGAACTCCGACGTTCTCTGGGCTCGATCAGCCCAAAAACTCTAACCGAGCGCCTCACCTTCATGGAACTGCAAGGTATGATTGAACGCAAGGTCTATGCAGAAGTGCCCCCTCGTGTGGAATACTCGCTTACTGAAAAAGGTCGCGGTCTTTCGAAGGTCTTTGATTCTATGGCAGAATACGGAGCCAAATGGTTGGATTAAAAAAACAACCGGGTCGCTAGTACCTAAAGTAGTCTTCAATCAGAGGATACTTTTTATGATTCAATCGTTTTTCCTTTTTGAAAGCAGACTCAACCTTAGGCAAAATCATCTGATACTTTTTATTTAGACGAAAGTATAAAGGGTTCGCCACGGAAATACCTTTGTTGAACTTCAAACTGGAGTAACGACTGTCTTTTTTCAGACTGTCAAAAACCCGCCCCTCTAAAATGGCATAGTCAGCTCGTTTCGAGATGACCATGTCCAGAGCTCGCTCCATCGATGGTACTCCCACCAACTGTAATTCCAGCTCTTTAATAAACTTCTCAACCCCACCTACATTTAAAGGTATCACACCTTTCATATTGCGGATCTTTTGTCTATCAATCTCTTTTCCGTCTAAATGTACAACACCATAGAGAGAAATAAGTATGGGCTCTGATGTCTCAATGAGATTCTCATACTCCCCTTGGACAAGATGACTGCGAACCAGTTCTCCATCCAGAAGGCCTTGATTTGCCATCAGAGCTCCTCGAGCCAAAGGCAATGACACGTATTCCACTTGTATATTCAATTGTTTTAACGCCTCTTGAGCATAATTCATTGTCTCAATATACGGGGGCGAATTATGAAGTTCGTCATGCGTGGCAATTTTTAGCGTAAGCCCAGAGACAACGACGCCCTGATTTAAATCGAAGGCAAAAATAAGATAAAAAAGACCTTTTTTGTTTATCATAGAGCACCACAGTCATAGTACTCCCCGCTCATCCCATTACCAATAAAAAGTGACGTTACGCTGTGACCACGCTTGTTGCTGTCAAAGAACACCTGGTCAGAACAAGAGGACTCATTACATACTTTGTGCAAGGACTGGGCTTCGACGTCCGAAAACAAATCATAATAGAAACATTCGCACCCAAAAAGGAGCTCAAGATGCCCCACTATGTCGATGGATTTGTAATACCCATACTCAAAACAAGTGTCCCGGCCTATAAGAAAATCGCCACGAAAGCCGGAAAAATCTGGTTGGAATATGGCGCACTTCAATACGTGGAGTGTGTGGGCGATGATCTTGTCAAAAATTTTGGCCTTCCCTTTCCAAAGCTTGCGAAACTTAGGCCCGGTGAAACTGTGGTGTTTTCGTGGATTGTGTATAAATCCAAAGCCCATCGCGATCAGGTGAACAAGAAAGTCATGGCTGATCCCCGTCTTGCCAAGATGGGACCTGAAATGATGCCGTTTGACGCCAAGAAAATGTCCTATGGCGGATTTAGAACAATTGTGAACCTTTAGGAGACCCACGACTCTTCTGGGTTCAGCTTTTCAGGAACGCGCGTAAGGGGCCTGCACTTCGGTGTTCTTGAAAGATGTGTTCTGCAAAAGCAGGAAACTCTTTTGTCTCAAAATAATCTCTTTTAAATGTTCATACTTTCTTTTCTGCAATAAATCTAAACGCGAATCGTTGAATCAAATCACATTCAGGATAATTCTCAACTTTTGTCTTTAGCCCGAATGGGCGAGTTCCGACTAGTTATGGGTCCTTACAACAATTCAGGAGGAAGAATGAGTTATCTACGATTGGCACTGGCAGCAATGTTGTTTAGCGGGTTGGTCAGTTGCGCGGAGAAGATCGACGAACCCGTCAAAGTGGTTGGCAGTCCTCTGCCTGTGGTCGATGTTAAATGCGGCGAAAGCTCCTGCCTTTAAGATGAGGTGTCTATGAGAAAGTTAGCTTTTCTAAGTCTGGCAGCCTTGTCTTTGCCAATAACTTTATCGATGAAGTCAGATTTTTCCGGGTACTCGGTCGCCGGCCGTTTGCGTGCAACTGAAAACAGCGTATTACAGGTGCAAAAGGCCATGGCCGCAACCGTGCTGGATCCAAGCACTATGAATCTGGGAACTGTTGGTGGTCGTGCTGATTTTATCCGCTTCCTATATTTTATGGTGGTGGGCCCGACGGCGGATTACTCCATTCCGAATGGACCGGGACCTGAAGGGCTCGTTGGGGTGATCAAACAGCTCATGGGTTCTCAGGGAATTGGCGGGGCCCTTTATCAGATGGGGTACACTGATTGCGCTTCTATTCCGAGCAGTGGTTCCACCTCTGCCACAGAGGGGGCCGAGACCTTCACCATTAGCTTCGGCACTCCTGGCAAATCCATTCCGGCCCACCATGGTTCACATGGGGGTGGAAGCTACAGTAAGTCCGTGAGTATCGCCGTGAATTCCGTGCCGATGCTAAAAACAGAGTTCAACTGCGAAAGCGCAGGGGTCAGCTCCGGCTACGTGCGCTTGACGGCGGCGGAGGAAGATGGAGCCCGTGACATGGAACTCTATTTCCTGCGGGATACAACGGCGCAAGATGGGTTCCTTGATTTTTATATGAGTTATGCAGGCAGCACTTACACTGAAAAAGCGGCGGTCCAGTTCAAGACCCAGGATGAGACCAATTATGATCTCTTCCTGTTCAGAAACCAGGATAACAGTACCGGCAATGATGAAGGCTCCGCCTTCGGTTTGCAGGGAAATGCCTCTACAGGGCTGGTCAAGGTCCACTATATCTTTGATCAGGGTGACGCCACTCTGGACAACACTACGGCTATTGCCTCTGGTAGCAGTGAGTGTATCAGTCTTGCCACCAACAACACGAGTGCTGGGTGTGGTAACATCGCTGCGCCAAGCAACGTGACCCTAGGGGCATCGTTTACCTGGACAATTGACTCTTTGGCAGATCTGACGCTGAGTTCATTCTAGGCAAGAAAATATTATTTATAACCAAACCCGCGACCTTCAATTGGTCGCGGGTCTTATGGACGATTGAAGATAAGAAGCCGACTTAACTCAACAGCGAACAAATTACCGATCCTGTGAATTTTTTGCGGAAAGCTCCGCTTGGATGGCATCCACCTTGGCCCTCATACTTTCGTAATGAGACCCTTCCCAATAAATTTTTTGACATATGGGGCAGAGATAGAACTTTTCAAAAATCCTAAGAGTCTTGTCGTCGACTCTCCCCTGAAGTTGTTCTTTGGCAACCTCTTCAATCAAAGAGTTGCACAGAAAGCATCGTGTGAACGGATCTATGTCTTCCCGAAGTGAGAGCGCGTTGAGAACTTCAGAAAGTTGTTCTTGTGGGCGGGAACTCTGTACAAGATAGCACGGCACAGAGGTGCATCCTTCGAAGAGACCTTTATCTTTTGTCAAGATTGTCCTCTGTGTTACGCGAGCCAAGGCGATGAGGTCCTCATCGGTGCTGCCTGGAGCTGTCATCGAGTCAAGCCCCATCATTCTTAAGCGCCGAACCAAGCCTAAAAGATTTTCATCGATCAGAAAGCGTTTTTTGAAATCTTCATTCATCCTTTTATCTTAGCTAGGACCGGGGCATTTTAAAGTCTTAGCTGTTCCAAAACATGGTATTCGCAAGTGGGATTTGCGGCAAAATTTGCAGCGTGAGGCGCATGGTCGTTTAGCTAGAATCAACTCGCCTGCTTCATGGCAGCCGGCTGTCGAAGATGACTCTTTAGATCTTTCTTTAAAGAAATAAAAAGCTTTTCTTCCAGATTATCAACAAGCGTATGAAGCTTCTTTTCATGCAATCCAAACCGCTTACGAGCGGGATCGATCATGACACTGACGAACAAACTGCACACCGTCAACAACGCCCCGACCGAAAAAGTTGCCAGCACGATCTGTGTGTTGGTTGGTGCCGGAGGAAACACTCCGTAAAAGACTGAACCCACCTTTTCACCCAGGAAAAAATTCGAAGACGCTTGTTCCCGCGCCATCTTACGGGCAAATCGACTGCCCAACCCCATAATCCCCAGGGACTTGTCCCCAAAATAGATCCACCCTACAGCCACTGTCAAAAGAGAGCTGCAGATATCACTGATCATGGCCTGACTGGAAGTGTACTTTTCTACCTCTTTAAGCACTTCAGTTCGGATCCTACGCTGATCCAACTGCACCGATCCTGAGGCCACCATCGGCCCTAACAGCGGATCCTTATGAATATAGTCCATCAGAATACCTTCACCAATCAGCTCCGTGGCGATCAGCTTTTCGATGTCTTTTTGATAGCCCGTTTTAAAACTGGCAGGAAGGATATCCATAATCGGATTCAATGCCGGCCAACCCAGTTTGTCTGAAGTTTCAACGGTCTTCTTGATCAACAAATAAGGAATCGACCACAGGGCATTGACCGGACTCAGAACAAGATCCAGAGGCAAGTGCCTTTTCTGTATCTGCAACGTTTCAGAAACAGTGAAGTGTTTTTCAATAAAAGGGGAAATGTTCTGCTTTCGGTCTGCGGTGAATTTTTCAATACAGTCATCAATAGCACACAGAACTGGTGCCGCACTCTGATCCATGAGAAATCTCCTGAATCCACTCTGACAAATATTCCGCTGGAATGGGATTAAATCTCAAGGTGACGGAGAAACTTCCGCTGTGTTATGCCACTTCCTTCATATCATTCTGAGACAAAAGACTCCCGATCCTGAGTCAGACTCGATTTAATTCTCCAGATCATCGTCTTTGCAATTCAATCTTTGCTGATCCTTAACCGATAAGAACGTGATGAAGCACCTGAACGTCATGTTTGCTTTCATATTGCTCATTTTACTATACTCCGGACTTCTCCATGCAACTCCGGGCACTTTGACGTATCAGGGCCGCATCATGAATTTCCAAGGATCCCCCCTGGAACACAATGGGGTGATCTTCGAGTTTTCAATCACCAATCCGCAAGGAACTTGTGTGATGTACCGCGAGACCTCCCCATCTTTGGACATGCGCAACTCCGCAGGAATGTTCGATGTTCCTATCGGGACCGGAACCAAGATTTTTCCCGCCGTCCCGTCCTTCAAACTTTTGGACGTCTTTGAAAACACAGGGACCTTTAACTGTGAAGGCGGAGGCACTTACTCTCCGGCCGTAGATGACAAACGTCTTTTGCGTGTGCAGTTCTTTGATGGCATCGGCTGGCGCCTGATCTCACCGGACTCGGATATCCGCTCCGTCCCGTTTGCGGCCCAGGCGAAAGTGGCTCAGTCGGCCCACCGATTGGGCTCACTGCAACCAAGTGATGTCCTGGATAAAGCCAGTATTCCCCTGTGTTCTGCAGGACAGTATCTTCGTCATCTCGCTCCGGCGGGAACCTTCGTGTGTGAAGCCGCCAACGTGTCTGGAGCAAATGTGTCCGGGAACATTGCGGGCTCTGCCGCTGGATTCAGTGGCAGCTTGATCGGAGACGTGTCCGGCTCTCAGAGCGCAACCTCTGTGGATCGTATTAAGGGAACTCCGGTGGTTAACACCGGTTTGGCCGCTGGCAAAGTCCTGAAATTTGACGGAACCAACTGGTCCCCGGCCGATGACAACTCCGGAACCGCAGGTGCAATCACATCACTGACCGGAGACGTGACTTCCTCGGGAAGTCCCACAGCCACTGTCACTTTGGGGAACGATGTTGTTACATCGGCCAAGGTTGCGAATAACAGTATTTTAAACGAAGATATCGCGGCAGGTGCGGCAATCGCTGACAGCAAGCTTGCGACCATCTCCACAGCCGGGAAAGTTTCCGGAAGTGCAATAACCTCCGGCACCATCGCAGGCACAACTGCCATCAACACCAGTGGCCTCATTCAGACTTCAAACGGACTGCGTGTTTATTCGGGAACCAATTATGTTGAACTCAAGGCCCCCGCAGGCCTGAGTGCGGACTCCAGCTACCAGCTTCCAGTGCAAGATGGCACCGCGGGACAAGTGCTGACTACAAACGGTTCCGGAGTCCTGAACTGGAGCACAGTCACCTCCTCTGGAGGCACTGTGACTGGTGTGACCGCCAATGCCCCCCTGGCAAGCTCGGGGGGCACAGCTCCGGTGCTTTCTTTGAATGACTCCGGCGTGGGCGCCGGAACCTACGCAAAAGTCACCGTATCAACAAAAGGTCTTGTCACAGGAGGATCGGCCCTAAGCAACACGGACATCCCGAATTTAAGTGGTGATGTCACGTCGACTGCTGGCAGCAACTCTACAAAAGTAGAAAAGATCCAGGGCATAAGCGTCGATACGACGACTCCGTCTCTGGGCCAAGTTTTGTTGTATGATTCCACTAAGTGGAATGTTCAGTACTTCGGGTTTGGACAACTGCGCTCAACCGTGACAGGCAATGCTCAAATGCCTGTCTCTTGTGCCACAGCCAACAAGACGCTGAACTGGAGTGCGATCACTGACACCTTCACCTGTGTGGACATTGCCATTGCCAACACCCAGGTCAGTGGTCTGGGATCAGCGGCTGCGAAAAACTTCGGGACTACGGCTGGAAACCTAGTCGAGCTGGATGGCACGGCCCGCATTCCTGCCTCCCTCATGCCCTCCTCTTACAATAATGCGATCATGAACAGCGGAAACAGTTTCGGGGCCAACATGATGATTGGTACGAATGATGCCAATGATCTGGCCTTTGAGACCAACAATTCCGTCGCGTTGACGATCAGAAATGGCGGGAACGTGGGCATTGGAGTCACCAATCCCACCAAAAAATTGCAGGTGAACGGCGATGCCGAAGTCACTAATCTGACGGCCACCACCGTCACTGCACCCACCGTCAGTGGAACCACGTTAAACGGATCGCTTTTCTTCCTGGATGGCACTGCTGCCGGATGGGTCAACTCCACTATCCGAAATCAAGCAGTTGATGGATACTCGGGAATCAGCTTTGTCGATAACTCGGGCAACAACAAAGGTTACATTGCCTACGCCAACTCGGGCGCCGGAATCACCCCCTCCACAGTTATGATGGGAACATCCGCGACCACTGTACCCCTGACATTCTCCATTGGAGGCAACGAAGCTATGCGGATTGCCGCCTCTACGGGGAACGTCGGTATTGGTACTTCTTCCCCTGAAGTAGCATTGCACTTGGTCGGAAACTTCAAAGCCGAAACGACGGAAGGTTACAACGTCGTCGAATCCAGGACATCTTCTGAAGCCAACTTCTCACCGCATTTTTTACTTCGTCGGAGCCGAGGAACCACTGCCGCACCGACCTACGTACAAACCGGCGACACCATGGGACTTCTGACCTTCCGAAATCACACAGCGACTCAGGGGGCGACTGTTTACTCCTACGCAACAGAAAATCACACTGCCTCCGCTTGGGGCGCAAACCTGACGTTCTCCACCATTCCTAATGGCAGCAATATCAACACTCCACGAATGACCATTGATCAAAACGGAAATGTGGGAGTCGGAAACACCTCGCCCACTTACAAAGTGGACGTCACCGGAGACATCAACTCCACCACCCGCTTGCGAATTGCCGGCACACAAGTTTGCACATCCGCAGGTTGTACCTCATCCTCGGACCTGCGTTTAAAAGAAGAAATTCAACCATTAGAGCACTCGCTGAAGAATATTCTCAATCTGCAAGCCGTCAGTTACGTGTACAAAGACCACGAGAAATTTGGCGGCAAGAGACACATTGGCGTCATTGCTCAGGACATTGAACAGGTTTACCCGGAAGTCGTGGTGACTGACCCATCCACTGGATTCAAATCCGTGGCCTACGATCACCTTGTGGCTCCACTCATCGAGGCGGTCAAGTCCCTTCATGGAATGCTCCAAGGTATTGAGCAAAGACAGTCCAGCATCGAAAGACAACTTGCCTCTGAAATTGAATCTCTTAAAGCTGAAAATGCTGCTAAAGACAGAGAGGTCCGGGACATTAAAGCTTATCTCTGCCAAAAGGATCCCGGTGCACCTGTGTGTCACTAGGAAATTTCAACAGTGATGTGATCGACTGAAAAGGTCCCTTCATGCCAAACTGAGACTGCAATATTAAATAGCCGCAATAGAATCCGGCGGCTTCTATTTAATTTGAAATTTCCTTGAGATCAAGCCGATCAGTACATTATGAGTTGTTCGGTTCGTTTCACTGACAAGTTTACTCAAAAGACTCTATT
The DNA here is from genome assembly GCF_055397015.1 of Bdellovibrio sp. HAGR004. Classification (NCBI taxonomy): domain Bacteria; kingdom Pseudomonadati; phylum Bdellovibrionota; class Bdellovibrionia; order Bdellovibrionales; family Pseudobdellovibrionaceae; genus Bdellovibrio; species Bdellovibrio sp. HAGR004. The sequence goes on from NZ_AP029176.1 coordinate 2,694,124, forward strand.
CATAATTGGTCTTTTTTTCCTTCTTGCGGCTAACACAGGCTGTACTCTAGATGCCGACATCAAGGACCTGACACTAAAAGCCATTCCTGACTCGCCTTCGATTCCCATGATGCATGAATTCGGAGTGTCTGGTGTTTTGAAAATCAGTGGTTCGAACAAAGTGAATATGAATCCTCGATTTCTTAACACTCAAAGCGACGGAAAACTCATCGTAGGACAGTTTTATTTTCAAAGCCTTTATGACCTTTCAAAGCCCCTTCTTTTCAGGCTGAATCAAAACGGCTCTCTTGATACCACTTATGGCAACAGCGGCTATTTTGAACTTCCCAAGACCGTCAACTCTAATGGCATCGCGGATATGCAGACTTCGAACGACGGCACTTACATTCTGTACACAAACACCGCTCTGGACGGTTTTAGTGTTCTAAAAATTGCCCCAACGGGACAGATCGACACGAGCTTTGGAAATGCCGGAGTATTCAATCACACGGAATCTGGCAATACCCTCTATGGGCGCAAACTGGCGATCACAGCGTCGGGGCAGATTCTAGTGGCCTCCTATCGTTTTGACGTTCAATACAAATCCACTACCTTCTTAATAAACACCAACGGCACCCTCGAACCAAACCACGGAACAGGAGGAATGAACATCCTCGCAAATTCCGGCTCCCCTGAAAACCCGGTAGGAATCCTTTACATCTCGGACACCGAGATCTACCTTCTCAATCATGTCCAGGCTGCTGACCGTGTGAAACTTCGTAAATTTAACGTTAGCGGCGTCGAAGATGGCAGCTTTGCGACCGCCTACCCTTCAACGGCAGCTGTCGACACGATTCGCTGGATCGAACTAAAAAAAATCAACAATGACCGTCTCGTTATATTCGGGAATACGGCCACCGCAGGAGGCTCCACTCAACGAGATCAGGGGTTATTGGTAGTTTGCAATCTCGACGGAACGCCCGACACCGGATTTAATGCGACAGGGACCCTAATGTTTACCGATGGCTCCCTAAGCTATGGTGTTTTAGATGTTAGAGGGGTGATCGACGGCTCCGCCAATAAAGACATTCAGATAGCCCGCACTGAAACTCAGCGACAGCCCTCTCCTTATGACAAACTAAGAACATTTACCAAAGTTTTACTTTCTCAGTACAACTATAACGGTACACTGGATGCCACCCATGGTACGGGTGGAACGATCACTTATAACGGAACCGATAATCTGAATATTTTAAAGTTTCAACCGGATGATAGTGTCGTTGCCACAGGCCGAGGCTCCGCTCTGGCGCCCCTGTATTACTCGGCCATCGTTAGGAAATTCACCTCCTCCATGTCGCCTGACGCTGCTTTTGCAGATACCGGCACTCACGAGTCCATCTTTGACTCTGCGACTGACAATGGGAAACCGGAAATCCAATACAAAATAGACAACAACACATTTCTGTATACCGGACGATTCGAAGCCCGATCCGCAAAAATATTCATAGCCAAAACGGACAAGTCCGGAGTCATCCAAACTCAGTTCGGTGATAACGGGTATATTCGTGACGTTTTCGAAAACGGTTACGAAGAAATACTGACCCTAAAGCATCTGGCCGATGGCAGTATTATGGTTTGTGGCGAGTCCACAGGAACAAAGTTTTCCATCGCTAAGTTCCGTGCCGACGGCAGCCGTGACCTAGGTTTTGGGCTCAACGGAGTTTACTCGGAAACGATCAACAACGGGAGCACTGCTTACCCTTGGTTCTGCGCCTTCAACGACAACGGTGAATCCGTGGGTATATTAAACAATGGAAACAACATCATCACGGCAAAAGTTCTGGCCGATGGGACTCGCGATTTAACATTTGGAGTTGCAGGACTTAACGTGATCACCATCCCCCCCGGCAGCGTTTATGACCTGATTACGATGAAACAGGCCGACGATGGGCGCACGGTGATTGCAGGTCTTTCCTATGATGGATCCATGGACCAAGCCCAGTTCCTACTGATGATTGCACCGGATGGTTACGTCGATTCCAACTTCAGCGGGGATGGCTATGTGGAGCTCAGGATCGATACGGACTCAGATCATGCTACCATGGGACTGGAGTTTGCGCCGGATGGCCGTCTCTACACGGTCTTTGATGCCTATGAGATGCCCTCATGGGATCCGATTATTTACATCAACTGTTACAAACCGGATGGAACCTTGGACACGTCCTTCGGCTCTGGAACCGGATATATTCACACCACGACAGATTTCTGGATCGACACCAACATCTGGGGTGGGGATGCACTGACTATTGATTCACAAGGAAACCTTTACGTTTTTGGTCTTGATTACAGTCAGAACCTTGTCATGAAATCTTGGAAAAGCGACGGAACAGAAAATTCGAACTTTGGAACAAACGGCATCCAAACCATGAACTTCCCAATGAGCCAGTATCGGTCACTCAACGATGTTCTCTGGGATTCCAATGATAACTCTTTCAAGATACTGGATGGCACTGCCTATCGTCTGAATAGGTCCGGAGAGCTCTTTTAAGAAAAGTTGAGACTTGCCCCCAGCACAGGGAATCGAACCCAATTTCAGACCCTCAAGAAATGCCCCGGAGGGGCCCTTGTCTAATTCTTGGACAGGGAGTGCCTCCTATTCTCACAGCTAAAGCCTCCCCACCTCGGCACAAGGTTCGCTGTTAAGGTCTGCGAACTTTAATTACAAGGAGTAAATCCATGAAGAAACTGATCGTTCTGGCACTTATTTTTTCCGCGACCTCGTCTTGGGCGGCGGCCACTGATTGCAGTCAACTGCCCGCTGCAGGAGCTATCAACAAAGAGATCCAACTGGCTGATGGTTCTGTCGCTGTTTTCCAGGCCACGCTGGAGATCCGCTCAACCCCGGCCTACGGTGATGAATCCAAAATCGTGACGGCTCATACTTATCGTCAACCTCAAATCATTGTGAACGGTAAAAGTCTTGTCATGACCAAAAATGCCTCAACCGCGATTGCCCAGCTGTTAGGTTACGAAGGCCAGGAACTGGGTGTGCTGAAACAAAACAGACGCCTCTTTGGTGAAAAGGCCCTGCTGGATGTCCAGAATGGGTCCTTTGTTCTTCGCCCCGCAGAATCTGGAGAAGTTTATCAGGACCGCGAGGGCTACGTTATCTTCTTCCACCCTCAGTGCGCTGACTGGAGATATTAAAATTTGGACGGGCCCACAGATGTCTGCGGGCCCCCTTGTCTCTCGCATTCTCCCGCGGTCGGCTGCTACCTGGACACGCTGCAGTCTTTCATGGGAGGAGCGCCCAATATCTGCGTTAGATCCTGGCCTTGTTTGTATCTGATCTTCAGGATGTAGATGGAACTAAAAGCCGCATTGAACATTTCCTGGGCCCTTCCCACACTATCCTGCACCGACAGGATCGCCCGGTCCGAAAGCACATGATTTGCAGAAAACTCATTCACGGACTGATACCTTCTTACACGCCCCACTTCCGACTCCAGAAAATTGTTCGAGATCGTCAGTTCTTCATTTTTTCCATAGTTTGCGCTTTGAAACTCGCCATTTTGATCCAGGCGCAACAATTCGATATTTTCGATGTCCTTTGAGTACATCAAATCAACATCCAGCCCCACACGAATGTCGCTGAGAATTTGCATTGCTGAGTTCTTCACCGGCAGATACCCACACTGCGTCTGCAAAGAAGCCGCACTGACAGCACGTGATGGGACATGAACAGAAAACGGTGCCAAGACAGGAAGACTGTCACAATGGTAGCGTTCAAGACACTCTTCGGCCCGGAATCGGACCTCATGGATCTTCGCTTCAAGATTCGCCGCCTTCGGTGCAAAGTACGCGGCATAAAGAGCTGGGCTGACCCGGGTTTGCAGACTTCTTATTTCTGTCAGCAGTTCATCGTGCTCAAGAATCCAGTCCGCCATGAGCTTAAGTTGCTGCCACTTTTTCTGCCTTGGACGGATGTTTTCTGCCCCTTCAAAAATATCCAGGGGTTTTACCACATAGGCAAACACCGGAGAGTTCTCGATTGTAAAGCTTCTGAAGTATTTTTCGGCCGCGTTCTTAATACTTTGCAGATCATCCACCACGATTTCGTTGGCAAAGATGCCCAGGGCCTCCGCACCCTGTCCACCGACAGAAACCACCTTCACTTCAACCGAACCAATCTTGTCCAGCTTGCGGATGAATTCTTTGTACTGAACATTGATATCTGCACCGAAGTTCAGTTTAGGAACTTTCAGTTTATTCTTTAGATCCAGGATCTTTTCTTTGACATCTTCGGTGCGGGAATTCTTCACATGGATCAGTACGACCACCTTCGAACGATGAATCTCTTCTGAAACAAAGTGAGTGCCGCACCTTCTCATGACCTCCGCCCACCTGCCACTATCCAACAAGGATTGATATTCGGGCTTCAGGGATTCTTCTGTGAGGCCCTTTCGCCCGTACGAGAATTCCGCCGTCAGCGCGAAGTTCAGACTGTTCTTGTTTTCAAGGAACTTATGAATCACACGATAGGAATTCTGACTGTCGATGTTCACGGCCTTGATTGTTCCCGCCGCATTCAGTTGAGTATCAAAATTCATTTTTCGTTCCAGCTCACTGGAGGTCTCAATCATACTAAGATCAAATGATGTTGAAACAGGTGTATTTCCATCCAACCATTCTCGATCGGTGTTTTTAACACAATTGGCCTTGGCTTTATCAGGGTGGTCCATATCCACCCCAGCCCCCAGCCGCAAAGAACCATTTTCACTGTAACTGATGGTTTGCGCAAACGTTTGCACCGACACCAACAACATCACCAAAATAATTTTTTTCATAACTTCACCTGTCCCTTATGGAAGTTTCAGTCTGAGTATTTTTAAATTCTTTTCCGTTCCCAGCTCCGGCAGCTTGTCGAAGTAGTCGTCGGGAACCGATTTCACAAATTTGAATTTGGGATCAAGAATTTTGACCCCGGCCAAGCCGTCCTGTCCCAGGCGTCCTTGCGGACCCGCCAGTCCGGGCTTACCATCAAGGCCTCTTTTACCCTGACGACCGTTATCGCCTTCACAAGGCGGAATCTCGCAACGTGTGGTCACCAGAGCCGCCCCGGAGGACCCGCCTTTACCGCCGTCACCGCCTTTGCCACCCATACCACCTTCGCCTCCCATACCTGGCTGACCTCCTGGGCCTCCGCGATTGTCGAACTCATCCCCGGTCAGCTCCAGCGTGTTGAAGACTTCAGCAACATACAAAGCAATCTTCCCGCCGTTACCACCACGTCCCCCGTCACCCCCAGCACCGCCATTACCACCGTTACCGCCGTGTCCACCATCGCCACCGTCTCCGCCATCGCCCGAGCGATTCCAGATGGCGTACTTCTGATGACCCCCACGACCGCCTTCGCCGCCGATACCACCATTACCACCCTGCTGTCCCCGGCCCCCTTTGCCGCCAGTGCCACCCTCGCCCCCGACAGCACGTAGGCGGAATCCGACCGTGCCTTCGATTCTGTTGATTTTCAGCACGAGATCCGAGGCATGACCACCAGGTTCCCCCGGAGCTCCATTGTTCCCATCACGGCCGTCCATGCCGTTATAGCCATTTTGCCCACGGCCCCCATCCTCTGGGGAATCCGTCAGGGTCCCGCCCCTTCCATTTCCACCCCGAGCCCCGGCAGAACCATCATTGGCAAGCTCCAGAACCGCAGCGGCAAAGGCGCCCTGCTGTCCTTTGACTCCCCGAATGCTTTCCACATTCAAAAAGCCTGCGACAGAATCAGCGACGATCTGCAAATTTGATTGAGTCAGAATCCGTCCGCCGTTTTTGAATTCAATTCGCTTACAGATCAAATCAACATTCAAAGGTTCTTTGCGAAGGTCCTCATTCTTGCGGGTGAATTCCACATCGCCGTTAATCACCAGAGTCTCATCCTGACCGCAAAGAAATTTTTGTTCTTCAAGCAGTACGCGGGTTTTTTCTGTAGGATCGCCCAGAATCCGGGCCCAGGCAGGAATTGCAAATGTCACAGCCGCAGCCAAAGGGATTAGTTTTTTGAAAGAATTTTTCATAGTCATTTTCCTCACTAAAATTGAAAGCTTTCGATAGAGACATCGTTTGAGATATAAATTTCCGCCTTGGTCACAAGCCCCTCGCGTCCCTCGACTCCAGGACGGCCCTCTTGACCATCGTGACCATCGTGACCTGGCTGACCCGCACTTCCGGCAAGACCCGAGTTGCCTCCGTGTTTGAAGATAGATCCATCGCCTCCGTCACCGCCTTCGCCAGCCAGACCGCCACGCCCACCTTTGCCTGCCAGCCCCTTGGCGCCACCCGGTCCGCCTTTACCACCTGCCACCAGAACATTGATGTTGTCGTTCACTTTCACCATATCCAGAAAGCGCGGTTTCACCACGACGACCACCAGGCCGCCGTCACCACCTTTGCCGCCATCACCGCCAAAGCCGCCGTTGCCTCCGTTGCCACCAGCGCCCCCATTGCCACCACGACCACCGCGACTGGCCTTGCGATCATACTTGGCACCGCCACCACGACCGCCTTTGCCACCATTGCCACCCTGCCCACCATCCTGAGCATTAAGACCTTTGAGGCCCTTTAAACCAGCACCTCCACTGGCAACGATTTCCACCCCACTGCAGAGATCCACACTTTCAAACTGCATAAAAAGTTTGTGCGCATTGAGTCCCGCAACACCCGGGGCTCCATTGTCGCCGTTGCGACCATTGGCCCCGGCGCCTCCGGATGCTCCGGCACCACCATCAGAGCTGGGCGTGGATTGGGGAATTCCCCACTTTATTTTCCCGCCAGCATCGCGGCCATTGCCCCCCGCACCGCCATGACTTCCACTGGCTGCGGCAAGACCTGCACAGGCCATCAGATTGCACCTTTTAAACGGCTCCGCTTGATCGGGATTGTTTTTTAGTTCAGTCAGAGAAACCATCTGGTTGGCGTGATCGATTTCAGCGGAAAGATTCAGCGCCGCCACATCCAACAATTGCACACGCGAGGATTTCATCACCTCGCCAACAACCAGACGCACATTTTGCGCATAGAAAATCATCGCCTTGTTTTGAACAGCCAGTCTGCCGATTCTTTCCGGAGACTGAGACAGATTTTCAGGCAGCACAAGAAGTGTGTCTTCCTTGATCAGAAGATCCTCGCCTTGAAGGCGAACCCACAGGGGCTTTGCTGCCTTGGCACGCTCCTTCAGGGATGGCAGTTGTTCGGCCAGAGTTTCGGACGTCCAATTTGTTTGGTATCGGTCGCTCAGACACAAAGACCTTGAGTGGGCTTGTACCTGGGCCAGAACCAACAACAAGAAGATCAGTTTGGAAAACTTCATGATAACTCCTCCTACGATTCATTTCGCATGAGAAGCTTTTTACAGAAGCGGGCGGAGTTCCGCGAAGTCCGGTTGGTTAAAATGGCCGGGATTCAGTTTACTTTTGGTAAAGTCAGTATTCGTACCAGTCGATATTAAGGCAATAGCCGACCTCGGGGCTTCCTTCGCGCGACAGATTGATGATTTCCTTAATGTTTGCACGCAGATAGTCCCGGATCTTCTCGGCCCCTGCGGCCGACAAGGACATGGGGCTTGTATAATGCACATGGGGGTCTTTGTAAAAATCCATCTTTGAAATGGCTCTCTGACGCCAGTTCTGGTGATGTCTTAAAATCATCGGGTGAGTGGAATCCAGGTGAGTAAATCCCTGCTTATAATAAAGCTGCCCGTTCTTTCTTTCACACAAACCCACTTCGATCAAAAACTGAATGGCTGTGTCCACTTTTTCCAAGGGCACACTCAGTTTTTCGGCGATGGTTTTTAGTTCTTTTCCGGCAGGGGTGGGCAACAGATTTCTGACACCGGTATAAAGCCACGACGAATAATAGGTGGCTTTATCCACATCACTCAGAACAACATCCTTTGGAACTCGAGCACTGATGGATTTGGCCTCGGACTGCAGCACCTGGATCTTACTTTTGAGGCGCGATTGCAACTTAACCGAGCCCGCCCGTCCCAACTCGATCATCAGCATAAATATATCGGTTTCTTTATCGCCAAAGCCGAAAAAGGCGGCGGCCTCAAGCCCCTGCTCGGGAGAAAGATTCTTTTCACCTTTCAGGATCTGTGAGAACAACGAAGTGCTGATACGCATGGCTTCAACCAGTCGCCCGCGGTACTTCTTATCAACCCGCTCTTGAGACTGAAGAACATCCTTAAAGAAAAGCCTGTAGTCGTCGTAGTTGTAGATATCCAGCATGCCTTTAGTTTACTAAAGGTAAACGAAGCCCGACCCGTTTTTCGGTTTTCCAGCAAAAAATCAGGACCTTGCTCTTGTCTCAGACTGAGATTTCGGGACCTTTGATGAGGCATGGCACTTGCTCCTAAAGATGGCAGGAGTCGTATATGACCATGCAAGCATCGCGAAACAGATTCTTATTGAGCCTGGCCCCCTGGTTTCTTTGCGGCTTCATGACATTTATCGTCGCCTGTCAACCCAATGAGCACACCAGCTCCGGGCCCACAACCGCAACCAGTGGCGGGGGCGGAAACACCGGCGACGGCGGTGGTGGCACGGGGTTTAACTCTAAAATGTACGAGCAGTACATCACCAAACTTGAAACCCTTGGCATCTGGAAAACGGAAATCAGCAAAGTTCTGAAAAGAACCACTTCATTCAACCCGTCTTTGCTAAATGTGCTACAAAAGAAGACCTGGATTTTTGTGCCCCAGAAACTTAATCGTATTGATGCCGAAAAAATGGGGATGGAGTTCCGGGCAAAAGACTATGAACAGTATGCCTTTCAGAGTGAGGGAGAAATCTGGATCGATTCCGCCGCCTTCAACACCCTGTCGCCAGAAACTCAAGCTTATCTGATTTTCCACGAAACGATCATGGACCTCTTTGTGCTGTCCAAAGTTCGTCAAATCGGGGATAAGAATCCGGAAGATTTCGCACCCTACAAAGAGGCTTACTGCAAACGCCTGAAGGATCTTTTCCCGGAGCCTCAAGTCTGTTCAACCACAACAACCGCCAAACCAAAATCCCTGTACTCGGCCCTGACCGCCGCTGACTATCCCAAAATCCGCGAAGCGACACACTTGCTGATGGATTCTAATTCAGGAAAGACATCTGACGATATTCTTGTGCATCTTATCGGGCTTGGCTTTGATGAACGAGTCGTGGGTTCCGCGCTGCGAATGAATCCTCCAGAAGAAAGCGGAACCAAAGGTCTACAGGATCTCATCGGCTGGATTAAAAACGAAGCCATCAACGAAAGCTGCGTCACTAAAGATCTTGAAGCCAATCCAGGGAAAAATCAAAAATGTGCGCTCACCTTGAGTGCCGACAAGAAAGCCATTGTCATCAACAATGGTGAGTCGTCGTTTCATTTCCAACTTCCTACCGACGAAAACACGTTCACAGTTCACACCCGACACCTGGTCACCCAGGAATCCACGGTCAAGCTTTCCTATTGGGCAAGGGAACCCGAAGACGCCAATGGCTGGAGTGCAGTCCCCTCTTTCGAGATTCTGATCCATTACGCAGGAAACGGCCAACCAGCTTCAGTGCGACTTGAAACCACAAGCACCCTGACGCCGGTGAAAATCTGGACATTCGCAAAAATATTCTCTCTAGCTCCGGGAGAAGGATTCCAGTTTTAAGTGACATTACGCAAAAGTGGTGAGCTCCGATATGTCTCCTGGGCATCTATCAACACCACTTTTTTGTACCAATTCAAAACAACTGCTTTTTGTTTAAATTTAATTTTATTTATATCTAAAAAATGTCGATCAGTTCGCTATGCGATGGCTTCTGCGAAAACTCTGGCGGCTCCTGATCAGCACGACTCTCTTCCTACTCACGTCGGTCTTTACGATGGCGATGATGTTCATTTCAGGAACGAGCTTATTTTCAAGACTATTCTGGGTTGGTTTAGCCACAATCTCTGCATTCATCTTTATAATCTATCTCAAACGAAGTCTTTCAAAACATGGATCTAAAGACCAACAAGGGTATATCATCCTTAAAGGGACCTACGAATACGAGCATAGATACATTGCCAAAAAAATCTTAAATCGTAATTTGTTCCCTAACGAAGTCGTCCATCACATTAATGGCAAAAGATATGACAACAGACTGATTAACCTGTGTGTGATGGACAGATATCAACACGAATTGTTCCATGCTTGGTTAGATTGGAAGAAAAAGAAAAGCGGTTGCTATCCAAGCTTTGAAGAGCAAAAGCGGCTGCTCAGAGAGAAGCACAACGGCATCCTTTTGGAAAATCCATCCGGCTTTAAAATGAACAATTCCACATTACCAGTCCGACATACTTTCTCGCTTAAAGAAGAAGAGATCCGTCATCCTGAGCAATCAGATGACTATTCTAAAAAACTTTTTCACGATCTGAGACAAGAAAGAAAAAGATTGGCTCTTGAAAGAAATATCCCCGTCTATCTGGTATTCAAAAATTTCACTCTGACAGAGATGGCCCGACGGATGCCGCAAGATGCCCAGACAATGGCAAGCATCACTGGAGTAACATCCGAAAAGCTTCGACTTTACGGGGATCATTTCCTGGAAGTTATCTGTAAATACAAATCAAATACAGAAGAGCTGAAAAGGCGAAATTCGGGCAGCCTCCGGTCTTAAGAGATTCCGGTGGGACCCAAGTCTTGAAATGAGCTTGTATACATTCCGCGTAATCCTGTAATGTGGCCTCATGTACAGACTGCGTGACTATCAACAACAAGCCGTTACGAATACCATCCGGTACTTCCAAAAAACAAGGGAACCGGCTGTCATCGTATTGCCGACGGGCGCGGGAAAAAGTTTGGTCATTGCCGAACTGGCCCGCATCGCCCGAGGCCGCATCCTGGTTCTGGCCCACGTCAAAGAACTGGTTGAACAAAACCATGACAAGTATAGAAGCTATGGCCTGGAAGCCGGTATCTTTTCCGCAAGCCTTGGAAAGAAAGATCACGACCAGAAAGCCATCTTCGGCAGCGTGCAATCTGTGGCCCGCGCCCCGGATGAGTTCTTCAACAATTTCTCACTGCTGATTATCGACGAATGCCACCGTGTCGCTGAAGAGGGCGCCACCCAATATCAGGAAGTCGTCAAAAAACTTCAGGATCGCAATCCCACTTTGTGTGTTCTGGGTCTGACAGCCACCCCTTACCGACTGGGACTGGGCTGGATCTATGAATACAATCAGGGTGGCGAGCTTAAAACTGAACAAAAGCGATTCTTCAAGCAGTGCGTGTACGAACTGCCTTTGTCCTATATGATCCGCCATGGTTATCTAACCATTCCGGTGAAAGTTGACATTCCGGTCACTTGTTATGACTTCTCAGACCTTCTTGGAAAAGACCGCGCCTTTACAACCGCCGAGGTTGAAGAGGTTCTTAAGAACCAAAAACGCCTGACGCCTTTGATTATCAATAACATCATCGACATCACCGAAAAGTACGACCGTCAGGGTGTGATGATTTTTGCCAGCACCATCAAACATGCTGAAGAGATCATGACCTATCTGCCCGCGGATCAGGCCCGGGTGGTCATTGGTGACACTGACATCAAAGAGCGCGCACAGATCATCCATGATTTTAAACAGAAAAAATTCAAGTACCTGGTGAATGTATCCGTTTTGACAACCGGATTTGATGCACCTCATGTCGACGTTATTGCAATCTTGCGTCCAACAGAATCCAACAGTCTTTATCAGCAGATCGTAGGCCGTGGCCTGCGACTGTCCGAGGATAAAAAAGACTGTTATGTTCTGGATTATACAGGCGTGGGCCATGACATCTATGCCCCGGAAATCAGCGACAAGCGGCCTGCAAAAGATACAGTCCCGGTCAAAGTGACTTGCCCCCAGTGTTCATTCGAAAATGATTTCTGGGGATACGCCGACGATGACGGCGTGGTCTTTGAGCATTTTGGCAGAAAGTGCAAAGGGGCTACTCAAGACCCAAATACTTTAAAAATCAAACCCTGCGGTTTCCGCTTCAGATTTAAGCTTTGTCATAACTGTTCTTGCGAAAACGACATCACCGCCAAGTCTTGTGAAAAATGCGAAGCCGTTTTGATTGACGCTGAAGCGAAGCTAAAACAGGCGAAACTTTCCAAGAATGCGCATGTCATGACCCCGGACCGAATTTCATTTGAAGAGCGCAAGGACAAAAACTCTAATCCATACCTGGAAATCCGCTATTACGATGTGGAATCCAATTATCTTAGCGAGGTCCACTTCTTCAACAACACGACGGCTGTTAAGAAGTTCAATATCAACTTCTTAAGGTCCCACCTCAGACGCCCCGAACTGGCCGTGGATTTGACAACCCCCCAGGAAGTCATCAGATTCCAGAAGCTTTTCCGTTCACCGATCTTTGTGATTGCCAGAAAGCAGGATAAGTTCTGGCGGGTCACCGAAAAGGTGTTTGCGGAGGAACTAGCACCTTAACTTCTCCAAACTAAAAGGGACATTATGAAAATCAGAACCAGTCCTATCTTACCCTTTCTTCCCCTGCTCGCTTTCATAGCGGTTTTCCTGGGAAGTGGATTCTATTACATCTGGCAAGGCGTCGATTTCGCCTTCTATCAATTGCCCTCTCCGGTGGCGACTTTGCCCGCGGTGATCTTGGCTTTTGTTCTGATGAAAGGAACTTTTGACAAAAAGCTGACAACCTTCATTCAGGGCCTGGGAGATTACAATGTTCTGACCATGTGTATGATCTATCTGCTGGCCGGAGCATTCGGCTCAGTTGTGAAAGCCATCGGTGGAGTGGACGCCACAGTATATTGGGGAATGAAAGTGATCCCCGACTCACTGATTGTGCCTGGGTTCTTCTTTTTGTCTGCGTTGATTTCGACTGCGATCGGCACTTCAATGGGCACAATCTCGGCATTGGGACCGATTGCCTTGGGTCTGGCGACCTCGGGTGGCCTGGATAAAACCGTGGTGTTTGGAGCCCTCGTCGGTGGCGCCATGTTTGGTGATAACTTGTCGTTTATTTCAGACACAACCATTGCGGCGACAAGATCCCAAGGGGCTTCTATGCGTGACAAGTTCCGCGTGAATTTTGGGCTGAGTCTGCCAGCCGCGATTATAACAATGACATTGCTTTACTTCACTGTGCAGACCGGCTCTGCCGTGCCGGTTCATCCGGGGGACTGGTACAAGGCACTTCCTTATGTGGTGGTTCTGATTCTGGCTCTGCTGGGAATGAATGTGTTTTTGGTACTGGTCCTGGGAATTCTTCTGGCGGGAGCGCTGGGATTGTTCTTCGCGGATTACACCTTCCTGCGCTTGGGGCAGGACATCTATGCAGGCTTCAAAGAAATGCAGGAAATCTTCCTGCTTTCGATGATGATGGGCGGCCTGGGGCAGATGATGAAAGAACAAGGTGGCATCGACACTTTGAAAACCGTTCTGAAAAAGATGCGCTTTCGCAGCTCAAAGCTTGAAAAATTGTGGGCCGAATTCAGCATCGGTCTGTCGGTGATCATCGCCAATTTTGCCGTGGCCAATAACACAGTCGCGATCATCATCACCGGGGACTTGGCCCGGGAAGTGGCTAAAGACGAAGGCGTTCCTCCGGCGCGCAGTGCAAGTATTCTGGATATCTTTTCGTGTGTCGTGCAGGGAGTGATTCCCTATGGGGCACAGATTCTGTTGGCCAGTCAGATGGCAAAGCTCTCCCCGCTGGCCTTGGCCGGCAGTATTGAATACTGCTATATTTTGGGAGCGATCACATTTGCCTCCATGGCCTGGAGAAGCTGGCGTCAGCGCTGATCGCCTGAGGACTTTACGTCACTGCAAAGAAGGGCCGTATGGGACGAATTTAGAACTCAGTTATATTGCTAACTTCGAGAGCCCTTGAGCTTTTTATATTCCAACACAAACTGCTCCAGCTTGTCCGCATGCCCTTCTTTTTGTGCCCATCTTTTAATTTTACCCAGCGATATAGGATGCTTCTCGCACACCCATAATGCATGAATTAAACTGCGGCGATCATTCCAGTGAAACCAGGCGACAAGACGATCCATCACACATTGGGTTGGTGAAAACATCGTCACAGTTATTTTACCGACTTTCATTTGTCCTTCGGGTTTTACAGGAATTTGTTCCCCAATTGCAACGGGACCTGATGGAAACTCTACATACAGTTCTGAATTTGGATGGTGAAAGTATCTGCCCTCTTTCTGAAAGCCTATTGCGGCAAGAGCCTTCGTAATGGCTTCATGAGAATAGGGCGAAATAAAATCCAGGTCGCGCGAAGCATGTTTTTCTTCAGTATAGATTGAAACGCAGGCTCCCCCAACCAACACACAAGAAATACCGTGCTTTTCAAGTTGCTGAACCACAGCCGCTGCAAATTGCTTGCGGTTCATTGATTTTGTTATCTTCATAAAGCCTTATTCTTTTTTCTGGGACGCATGCGCTTCATGAAATACTTTTCTTGTTGGTCCAATGGAATATTGGAAAGTGCCTTTTGCAGAAGTGCGTTGAGCTCTTTAGAAAGAAACCAGGTCTTATTAAGTGAATAGACTCGCGTTCTTCCCTTTTCTTGACCTATTAGAATATCGGCTTGCTCCAGCTTCAGAAGAGTTCTGGTCACCTGGGTTTTACTTATCTGAAAAGTATTGGCGATTTCCAGCGCATAGCTTTCACCTATGGCTGCGATAAATAGAAGACTCTTCTCTGTTGTTTGACTGCCAAAAAGCTCTGCGAGCATAATCACCCCTATTTAGGGCAATATAGTCCTAATTTAGGACTCTATCAAGTCCAGCTACAGTAAAAGACCTAATTTAGGACCTTTTTGACCTATTTTAGGACTAAAACAATACCTTGGAAAATGGAACTTACCAGAACATGGTTGATATGAACCACGTTCTGGGTCATCGAACTCTTAATTTTGCTCCTACCGATAACGAGCTGCTATGTTGCGATCCCGGCCCGATGGGAAAAACCAAGAAAATAATTTATTGTTTATTATTTAAACATAAAAAAACCGAAGACTTAGCTTCGGTGATTTTGGCCATGTTTTCAGAGAAAAAATGGCGGGGTGGACGGGACTCGAACCCGCGGCCTTCCGCGTGACAGGCGGACGTTATAACCAACTTAACTACCACCCCAGTGGCGTTTTGGAGAATCTTTTATAGCCAAGCTATCCGAGCAATACAACAAGATTTTTTAAAAATCTTGTAACCAGCCGCTTAATGCCCGCTTTTTGTGCAAAAACCCACCTCCACCTCCCCAGTTTCACCTATTCAAGACCCTAAAGTGGGTATAGTCTCAGGAAATATTAAGGAGTCTCCCCATGAAATTGCTATTGGCAGCTACAGCCCTACTCTTCTCTCAGGCCGCTTTGGCCGAAACCATCACCTACAATGTGGAAGGCATGCACTGCGGTTCCTGTGCTCGTGCCATCAAAGCCCAGGTGTGCACGATGGAAGGCCTGGAAAAATGCGATGTTACCGTCGGTAAAGTTGTGATCTCCCCTAAAGCCGGAGTGAGTATTTCTCAAGATCAGATTCAGGCGGCGATTTCCAAGGCTGGTGAGTATAAGATCACCAACTCTACAAAAAGCAAATAAGCTCTTAAGCGAATCACACCTCCGAACACGGGGGTGTGATCAAGAAAAATTGACCACTCTTTCGCCTCTAGGACCATGACCCCAAGACCATTCTTTGTCATAATGGGGACATGCTTACGAACTCCTCCGCACCCATGAAGGGGCGCCTTCTTATCATCGACGACGAATCTGAACTACTTGAGGTCCTTTCCGCCTTACTTGAAGACAGTGCTTCTGAAATTCATCGTGCCAACAACGGAATTGAAGGAATCGACCTTTTGAAGTCCCACCAGTTCGACGCTGTTCTGTCGGACGAAAAGATGCCGAAAAAATCCGGCTTGGACGTGCTGAAATGGATGCGTGAAAACGGCCTGCACATCCCGTTCATCATTCACACGGGCTACGGTCAAAAAGACATGGTCCTTGAAGCCCAGCGCCTGGGGGTTTATGCCTTTATCGACAAACCTTGGGATGAAAACGCCCTGATCACCACGGTGGAGCGCGCCCTGAAAGCTGGGATGGAGCAACAGAAGGCCTAAACCCCTTGTCTCCTGCTGGCCCCTTCCCTCATAATGAGAGCAGCCGAGCCATCAAGAATCTAGTGGCTCTAGAATAGGATACTCTCATGAATAAGCTCTTTTGGATCGACATGGAGATGACCGGTCTTGATGTCGAGAAGGAAGTGATCATCGAAGTGGCGGCCATCGTCACGGATCTAAACTTCAAAGAACTGGCCACTTTTGAAACCGTGGTCAAACAACCGCAAAAATATCTGGACAATATGGATGCCTGGAACACCGAGCACCATAAAAAATCCGGCCTGACAGCCAAGGTGCCGTTCGGTATGGAGCCAGATCAAGTCGAAGCCAAACTGGTGGACATGGTGAAAAAACACTTCCCGGATCCTAACGAGCGCCCCGTTCTTGCTGGGAACTCGATCATGCAGGATCGCCTGTTCATCAACAAGTACATGCCAGATCTGGCTGCCCGCCTGCACTACCGCATGGTGGATGTGTCTTCCTGGAAAGTGATCATCAACAACAAGTTCAAGTACGTCTATCAGAAGTCCAACAAGCACCGCGCCCTGGAAGACATTCGTGAAAGCATCCAGGAACTGCGTCATTATTGCGACAACCTGAAGTTCTAGAAAGTTCAGCGAGCCATGCCTCAGAAAAAATCCACTGAAAATGAATCTGCATTTAAAAACTGGATTAACGAGGCGCTGGTTCGCCGAATGGCCGCGCACATCCAACAGCACTATCCCCATTTCGACTCCAAAGGCTTTACCAAAGTCAGCCATGAACTGCCAAAGCTTGAGATGAAGCCGCGCATGCGCCTGATCTGTGACTTCCTGAAAACTCATCTGCCGGCAGAGTATCCCAAAGCTTTAAAGATTCTTTTGAAAGCAGCCACAAAGCCCAAACCTGGCGTGGATCCCTTAAAAGGTTTTGATCTTTGGGCCTTCACTGAGTTTGTGCAGCGTTATGGTCTGGAGCACTTTGAGGAATCCATGAGTGCTCTGCACACGCTGACACAGAAATTCACGGCCGAGTTTGCTGTCCGACCCTTTATCATCCACGACCAGGAACGCACACTGAAGCAACTGATGTTATGGACCCAGGATCCCAGCGAACATGTGCGCCGCTGGGTTTCAGAAGGCACCCGTCCCCGTCTGCCTTGGGGCGAGCTGCTACGAAGCTTTATTAAGGACCCCAGCCCTGCCCTGGAGCTTTTGGAAGAGCTGAAATACGACGACTCCCTGTACGTCAGAAAATCCGTCGCCAATCACCTCAACGACATCACCAAGGATCATCCCGAACTGGTGATTAAAACTTTGAAGCGCTGGCAGAAGGACTGCCCGAAAGAGCATCAAGAAAAAATCAACTGGATCACTCGTCATGCCCTGCGCACACAAGTCAAAGCGGGCAACCCCAAGGCACTGCAACTTTTGGGTTATCACACTGAAGTCCCCGTCCAGTTGCACGATCTGACCCTGGCGCCCAAAACTGTGAGGACAGGTGAACATCTGGAGCTGAGCTTTAGTCTTTCCAGCCCACAGAATGCCACGGTCGTCGTCGACTATGCGATTCACTATAAAAAATCCAATGGCAGTCATTCCGCCAAAGTGTTCAAGCTTTCAAACAAAGATCTAAAAGCGAAACAGAGAATGGACTTCACCAAGAAGCATTCCTTCCGCCCAGTGACAACGCGGGTCCTTTATCCCGGAGCCCACGTTGTTGAGATTTTTGTAAATGGAAAAAGCTTGGGGAAAGCTTCATTCACGCTCAAATAGATGCGCTTTAGCCAGAAGAGCCAGGAGAGGTGCCCGGCAGGCACCTTTTTCCTAGAGGGTCTTCTGCATTTCTTCGAAGGATTTTAGAAGACTTTTGTAGCGCTCGGTTTTGATTTCAGGATCGGCCAAGGCGACTTCGATGGTCTTTTTGGCTTCGTCTTTATGTTTTAGCTCTTTGTGAATTTCTGCCAACGTTTTCAAGTTGTACAAACGCATATCCGCGCCCAGTTCCACCGCTTTTTCTGCCTGGGGCAAAGCCTTGGCGAAGGCTTTTTGTCGGACATAGTAGCTAGCCAGTTTCATGTAAGGCACATAGCTGCTTGAATCTTCTTTGAGCAGCTTTAACAGCCAAGCTTCTTCTTCTGCGGGCATTTCAGCCTTACGGAAGTAGGAAAGCACCGCCATCACTTCACCGGGACGTTTTTCTGACAGTTTCATGGCTGTCATTTCTTTTTTAAGCTCGGCTTTTGCCATGTTGGCTTCTTCTTTATTTTTTAGAAGATCCGCGGCCGTCATCCACATCGTCAAAACTTCGGCTCTTTCCGCCGGAGCCATGGCGCTGACATCCCAAGCTGCCACCCATTTGACGGTCTCGGTCCTGGAGGCTGCTAAGTTCTTCAGGAACTCGATATGGGTTGCCAACTTTTCCTTCAGCTCCTCCGGCAGTTCCTTTTTATTTCTATCAAGGTAGCCACCCCAATCATTCGCCGCCGTCACCGCCGTGAAACTTTTTGGCTTGGCTTCAGACCATTTTTTAAGAACGGCAAGGTATTCAGTTTCCTTCTTTTCGGATTCGGCCTTATCCGCCCACAAACCCATTTCGGCCATCGCGTAACGATCCGAATCCGAACCCGCCGCTACATACCACTTCACCGCTTTTTCGTAATCCAGGGCATTGTTGGCTTGTTCAGCCAAAGTCAGCATCGCGGACTTGTCACCGGCAGCCGCCAGTTTTTCAAGTTCTTCGTTCGACTTCAGATTCTTTTTCGCTGTCAGAATTCTTTTAGCGAACTCCTCGGCGGGAACGAAATCCAAAGAACGATACAGCTCAGAACCATCCGGCTTTAAAATCAAAACTGTCGGGATCGCTTTAATATCATATTGCTTTCCAAAAGCCTTGTTGGCGCTCATATCGGCGTCCAGTGCCACCAACACAAAATCCTTCGTGGCAGCTTTGAACTTTGCAGTTCCGAACACCTCGGTTTCCAAACGCACACAGGCCGGGCACCAAGGGGCGCCGTAATCCACCAACAGATTTTTCTTGGACTTTAGCGCCAAAGCTTTGGCTGCCTCGAGATCGTTCACGATAAAACCATGATGGTTCTTTTCAAGTTTCGCAGAGGATTTCTGAGGCACCACGGGGGCCTTGGCCGTCACTTTCTTCGCGGCTTCTTGCGCCGGCTTTATCTTCCCGCCCTCAACGATGTACGACATCTTGTGCTCTTCGCAGACAGTTTTTTGGTCATCGCAAACATAGAAGCCCAACTCAAACGCTTCACGCTCTTTGGCGGGTAAAGCAAAGACCAACTGCTGCTCTTCTTTGACTAGCGGAGCAATCTCAGCCCCCTTCATGGCAAAGCTGGCCGGAGCGTCCTTGTTGAAATGAAAGCCTTGTTGGATTGT
Source organism: Bdellovibrio sp. HAGR004 (assembly GCF_055397015.1). Classification (NCBI taxonomy): domain Bacteria; kingdom Pseudomonadati; phylum Bdellovibrionota; class Bdellovibrionia; order Bdellovibrionales; family Pseudobdellovibrionaceae; genus Bdellovibrio; species Bdellovibrio sp. HAGR004. The sequence continues at coordinate 2,713,635 of NZ_AP029176.1, forward strand.
TCCCAAAATCTTTCCACCTGACACTGCAAAAGAAACCTTGCCGTCAGAAAGACGCGCCCACGACGCAAACGAAAACATCAATGTGAAAACCAGAAAAAGACTCTTCATAGATTCTCCTTACCCGGAAAAACCTATCACGTCTTGCGCTCGTGACAATCCTAAAAACTCCTCCAGATCACAAGAAGCACAAAACTCCCGCATGGCGGGCAGAGCCTAGGACTTAAAATTGAGTTCCGCAGCGCCTGAAAAAAAACGGCGGCAGCACACAGAGAACTGAAAAGAATAAAAAAAGGGAGCCATGACAGGCTCCCTTTCCCGTAGCGGGCGGATTAGTAGCGATAGTGTTCTGGTTTGAACGGACCCTGCGGGCTCATGTGCAAGTATTTAGCTTGCTTGCCAGTCAACTTCGTCAGCTTCACACCCAGTTTGTCCAAGTGCAATGCCGCCACTTTTTCGTCCAAGTGCTTAGGCAAACGGTAAACAGCGATCTCTTGGTATTTGTCGCGGTTGTTGAATAGTTCCATCTGCGCCAACACCTGATTTGTGAAGGAGTTGGACATAACGAAGCTTGGGTGCCCCGTAGCACAGCCCAAGTTCACCAAACGGCCTTTCGCCAGGACGATCACTTGTTTGCCGTTTTTCAAAGTGTGGATGTCCACTTGTGGTTTCACTTCGCGGATTTTGGAATTCTTGTTCAACCAAGCCATGTCGATTTCGATATCGAAGTGACCGATGTTGCACACGATCGCGTTGTTCTTCATTTTAGTGAAGTGCTTTTCAGTGATGATATCGCAGCAGCCAGTTGCTGTTACGAAGATATCACCCAACGGAGCCGCATCTTCCATAGTGGTTACTTCGAAACCTTCCATTGCCGCCTGAAGCGCACAGATTGGATCGATTTCAGTCACAAGAACGCGGGCACCCAACCCACGCAAAGAGTGCGCAGAACCTTTACCCACATCACCGTAACCTGCAACAACGCAGATTTTACCGGCAACCATCACGTCCGTTGCACGCTTGATACCGTCTGCCAAAGATTCACGGCAGCCGTACAAGTTGTCGAATTTGGATTTTGTCACAGAGTCATTGATATTGATCGCAGGAACTTTCAACTTACCTTGTTTCAAAAGAACTTCAAGGTTGTGAACGCCTGTCGTTGTCTCTTCAGAGATACCGATGATCTTCTTCATTTCTTTGGCGAAACGAGGCTCGTGCATCATGTTCGTCAAATCACCACCGTCATCCAGGATCATATTGAAGCCGTCTTTACCCCAACCAACAATCGTCTGTTCGATGCACCAGTTGAATTCTTCTTCAGTCAGACCTTTCCATGCAAAGACCGGGATGCCCGCAGCTGCAATAGCCGCCGCAGCGTGATCCTGAGTGGAGAAGATATTGCAAGAAGACCAGCGGATTTCCGCCCCCAGCTCAACAAGCGTTTCGATCAAAACCGCTGTTTGGATTGTCATGTGAAGGCAACCCGCAATACGCGCGCCTTTCAGCGGCTGCTGTTTTTTGTACTCTTTACGAAGAGCCATCAAACCCGGCATTTCTGTTTCAGCAATCTTGATTTCTTCACGACCCCATTTCGCAAGTTTTGCGAACACTTCAGGGTTTTCCATCGCCTCTTTGCAGACTCTGTAGTCAACAGTAGCGGCCTTAGCAATCGCAGGAGCTTTCATTTTCGCATTCTTCTTCATAGCGGTTTTTCCGTTCGTCGTAGTCAATGACATTGTTTGAAGTCCTTGTTTTAGTTTAATTTTTTAATTTCAAATCTGCTTCAGCTTGCGTGCCTGTCTACACTCCGGCTTCACCGAGTAGTGGCACTCAATCTCTGCCGGCTAAGGCAGAGTCAAAATTTCGTATCCAGTATCTGTCACAAGCACCGTATGTTCAAACTGTGCCGACAATAGACCATCTGCGGTATTGTAGTACTTAATACTGGAGCCCGGAATGTCGAACTCGATGATCTCGTCCGTCCCTTGGTTCACCATCGGTTCGACGGTGATACAGTGGAAAGGCACCAGGCGCTCGCCCTTGCCCTTTTTGCCATAGGATGGGACAAAGGGCTCTTCATGGAATTTGCGTCCCACACCGTGACCACCGATCTCTTTCACGGCCACATATCCCTTGCGGGTCACCAGCTTGTTTGTTTCAAAGCCGATGTCTCCGGTATAGCCGTTGGGACGAATGGCTTCGATACCCACATCGCGGGCCATACGAGCCGTTTCCACCAAGTCCTTGGCTTCATCAGACACATTGCCGATCATGTACATCTTAGAGGTGTCGCCAAAAAAGCCATCAATCCAAGCTGTTACATCCACATTGATGATGTCGCCATCTTTCAGGATTGTTTTGTCATCAGGAACCCCGTGACAGACCACCTCGTTGATGGAGGTGCAAGTGTACTTAGGATAGCCGTGGTAACCCAAACAAGCCGATTTGGCCCCTTTGGTGGCCATAAAATCGAAGCAAAGCTGGTCGATCTCGTTCGTGGTCATGCCAATTTTAATGTATTTATCGAGGTAGGTCAGAGTGTCGGCTGCAATACGGCAGGCAACAGTCATCTTTTTGATTTCTTCCAAAGAAAGCGGCTTAATTCCCATAGGGGATGGTATAGCATAAGCCCCCCCCCCTTGAACAGGCCGAAACGAAAAAACCCAGGATTTGAGCCCTGGGTTTTTTGGTGTTCAACTCAATTTGAGCCTAAGACCTATTTAAGGTGCTTAGAAACCAATTTAGTCATGTCGAACATAGAAACTTGAGTTTTGCCGCCGAAAACTTCTTTCAATTTAGCGTCAGCATTGATGTTTCTTTTGTTCTTAGTGTCTTGAAGGTTGTTCTTCTTGATGTAAGCCCAAAGTTTTTTAACAACTTCAGTGCGTGGAAGTGGAGAAGCACCAACAACTGCTGCCAAAGCTGCAGATGGAGTCAACGCCTTCATGAAAGCTGCGTTTGGTTTACGAGCAGTTTTAGCTTTTTTAGGAGCTGCTGCTTTTTTTGGAGCTGCTTTTTTAGCTGCCTTTGGAGCTGCTTTTTTAGCTGCAGCTTTTTTTGGAGCTGCTTTCTTAGTAGTAGCTTTTTTAGTAGCTTTTGCTTTTGCCATTCGAAATTCCTCCGTTAGGTTTTTAGTCTTGTTTATCTCGAATGAACTTAGTGTGTATCTAAGTCGAGTCGTTTGTCCAAAGGAAAATGCAGGGGAAATCATTTTTTTTGCGCTCAGAGAGCGGAAAAGACCCGATTTTACCCCCTTTTCCCCTCGGAAAACGACTTTCCCCCCTGGGAAAAGCCCCCCCTCCCCCTCTGAAAAAGTCGGTTTTTTACAGGGAAAACACCTTCTGGACTGAGCCATTCCCCTCTCGTGCCGATAAGAAAAGCATGAGTTTTCAGGCAAGCTTTAAGCAAATTCTCAGAGAGAAAATGGGTTCCGAAACCTTCGTGAACGCCTCCGAAGCCAGCCTGCTCAGTGCCGACCCCTCTCACCTTGCGTACTTGATGGGTCAGATCGGCAAGCGCGAATTCAATACTCCACGCGGCCACTACCCACGTCCGACAGTGCGCCCCCAGCGCAAAGCCCACAGTTTTTCCCCTGCGCAAAAAGAGGCTTTTGATTTCCTAAAAAACTGGATCCTGGATCTGTCCGAAGGTTTCACTGCGAACGAATTGAAGAAAGCTTTCCGTCAGGCCGCGCTGGTTCTACACCCAGATCATGGCGGCAACACCCAGCAGTTCATGGCATTGAAAGAGCACTACAACTGCCTTCGCCCCCTTGTTTCACTCTGAAACAATAAACAAGATTACATTGTTGAAATTTCCTTTCGCCTAGAGTTCCTACGCCGATATGGCATAGTGAGAGCAACCAGGAAAAGCGGCATGCAGGATCTACGTTTCACATCCGAAGACGCCTACAAGAAGCGACTGACTTATTTTAAAGTCATCTACTTCCTAGGACTGGCTGTGACCCTCGTCTACCTGCTGAAGTTCAACTATCAGTACGGTGTGAGCCATTACAACGCCATCCTGATCCCGACCTGGGTGACCCTGCTCCTGCTCCCCCCCTTAAGTCTGAAGTTCAGCAAAAACTATCTGCTCTCCGCCTCTATATTATGCGTCATGGCTGCCTTTATCGTCTCGTACTTCCTCTACCTCTCCGGAGGTATAGACGCCCCGGGGATCTTCTGGCTGACGGCCATCCCACTCATCTGCGGAATTCTTATTGGAGTCTCTGGCGCAGTCCTGGGATATACCATCGTCATTCTGGCCCTGCTCTTCTTCTGGTATACACGTGTCAGTGGCTTTGGCCCCAACATCATCGCCCAGTACGGGGACTACAGCGAGGAGAAGCTTTTTAACATCATTCTGTTCCTGCTGTTCTCAGGGTTCAATACTCACTACTACATTCGCGGCGAGAAAAGTCTGATGAAGAATCTGGAAGAAAAGAACATGGACATTGAGAATCTGCTCCGCGTTCTGATCCACGATATCGCCAACACCCTTTCGACCATGACCTACAATCTGGTTAAAGCCAAAGAGGACCGCGAGGAACTCAGCCTGAGCTCTTTGGAACTGGATAAGATCGAGCGCGCCGTGGACGACATCGTCAACCTTTTGGCACAGGTCCGTCACCTGAAGTCTGTCAAAGACGGAAAAGCTGTTATGCCGCTAAGACCGTTGAATCTTACTTTGGTGCTACATGAGGTCTATGAAAACGCGGTCGCTACGGCCCAGCAAAAAGGCATCAAATTGCAATTAGACATCTCACGTGAGCGCATGCCTATCCAAGGGGAAAAGACCATCCTTAGCAATGTCGTGCTTTCCAATCTGATCAACAATGCCATTAAATTCTCCCACCCCGGGGAGCGCATTGAACTGCGCGCGTTCCCCACCGAGTCTGAGGTGGTGATTGAAATCCGGGACTATGGCATCGGCATTCCCAAAGAAATTCTGGCCAACATCTTCAATCTGAATTCCCAAACCACCCGCCCTGGCACTCAAGGCGAAAAAGGCACTGGCTACGGGATGCCTTTGGTGCGGGAGTACCTGCAAATGATGGACGGGACCATCGAGGTCTTCTCCAGCGAAGAGACCAGCTCCTGCGCCTCCAGCGGGACGCGAGTCATCCTGAAACTTCCTCTGACCAAGGTCAGCGATTAAATCGTTTCAAACTAAGACAGCCTAGGCCTCATATTACCAAATAGTACTACTATGGGAGCGTAAACTTCCGATAAGTCTATTATGAAAATTCGGAACGTACTTGCATTCATCGCATTTCTTGCACCCCTATTTACCTTGGCCACCCCAGGCTCCCTGACCTATCAGGGCCGCATCAAGAACTCCCAAGGAGATGCCTTGGAAGTCAACGGGGTTCGCTTTGAATTCACCGTCATGAATCCGACGGGGACCTGCGCCCTTTACCGGGAAACTTCCAGTGCTATCGACATGCGAAACTCTGCCGGGGTTTTTGACGTACCCATCGGCACGGGCACAAAAAACTACCCTGCTGCAGCGGGCTTTAAGCTGCTCGACAGCTTTGACAACACCACCACATTACCCTGTGAAGGGGGCGGTAATTACACCCCCGTGGCCGATGACAAACGTCTTTTACGCGTGCAGTTTCACGACGGCACAGGGTGGAAGCTAATCACTCCCGATAACGAAATCCGCTCTGTCCCGTATGCAGGACATGCCAAAATAGCCCAAAGTGCTCAGCGATTGGGAACGAATGTCGCCGCTGACTTTATTGTTAAAGCATCACTCCCTTTCTGCTCGGCGGGTCAGTATCTGCGCCATATCGCTCCTGCTGGGACCTTTGAATGCACCACTCCGGCCGTTAGCGGCACCGATGTTACCGGAAATATTTCTGGCAGCGCCGCCGGCTTCACAGGAAACCTGAGCGGAGACGTCAGTGGCACTCAAGCTGCCACCAGCGTCGATAAAATCAAAGGTGTTGCCGTGGACATGAGTGGAATTGGTCCCGGCAAAGTGCTGAAGTACGATGGGGCCAAGTGGGCCCCTGCCGATGACCAGGGCACCTCGGGCGCCCTCACGGGTCTTTCTGGCGATGTCACTTCAAGTGGCTCCCCGACCGCAACGGTCACCTTGAGCAACGATGTTGTGACATCCGCAAAAATCGCTGATGGCACTATTATAGACGCTGACATCGCGGCAGGTGCTGCCATTGCTGACAGCAAGCTTGCCTCTATCACAACGGCTGGCAAGGTCTCTGGAAGTGCGATCACTTCAGGTACCATCGGCGGAAGCACCGCCATCAACACCAGTGGCCTGATTCAGACATCCAGCGGACTGCGGGTTTATTCAGGCACCAACTATGTGGAATTGAAAGCGCCGACGTTATCACAGAACACGAGTTACGCACTTCCCGCTGCAGATGGCACCAACGGTCAACTTTTAACCACCAACGGATCGGGCCAGTTGTCCTGGACGACAGTCACCACCAGCGGGGGCACCGTCACCGGCGTCACAGCGTCTGCTCCCCTGGCAAGTTCTGGGGGAACAGCCCCGGTAATTTCGCTCAATGATTCTGGTGTGACAGCGGGAACCTACAGCAAAGTGGTCGTGAATGCGAAAGGCTTGATCACCAGTGGTTCCAATGTCACCGCCACCGACCTTCCAAATCTGGCCGGAGATGTCACGTCCACAGCGGGGCTTAGTAATTCGAAAGTTGAAAAGATTCAAGGGGTCCCCGTGGCAAGCACCACTCCCTCCCTGGGGCAGGTGCTGCTTTATGATTCCAGCAAATGGAATGTTCAGTATCTTGGTTTTGGTGAGCTGCGCTCCACCGTCACTGGCAACACACAACTGCCAGCCTCCTGCTCCACGGCCAATAAAACTTTGAATTGGAGTGCCATCGCAGACACCTTTACTTGCGCGGATATTGCCATTGCGAACACTCAAGTATCCGGACTCGGCACCGCAGCCACAAAAAACTTCGGGACGTCTGCTGGTAACTTAGTAGAACTGGATGGCACCGGAAAAATTCCCGCAGCCTTGCTTCCATCCGTAGGCGACAATCTGGGGAATCACACTGCCACAACTCACCTAAATATGGGTACTTACAACATCACCAGCGCCGGGAAAGTTTATCTTTCGGATGGTGCATGGAATGCTCCCTCTTTGTCTTTTACAAGCAGTCCTTCCACGGGGATTTCCAATTACGGCGGAATCATGAAGTTCACTTCCGGCGGAAATCTGGCCATGGATCTGAGCTCCACTTCATTGAGCTTGAATGGTTCTTTTGGCCCTCTCATGCGCTTGGGCGGAGGATCTTTTACCGCAGCCAATCCTTCCTATTCCTTTGGGGGTTACAGTAGCACTGGAATGTTCCCGGGCACCGGGATGTTGGGTTTTAGTGTCAATGGAACGGAACGCCTTCGCCTGGACAGCAACGGCCTGATTGGCATCGGCACCACCTCCCCCACCCGCAGAATTCACATTGTGGGGGATGGCACTGATTACGGAGATGACCTGTTCATGGAGGGCGTGAACTCCGAAACCGCCATCCCGCAGATCAATCTGGCCCGATCCCGTGGCACCACCACGACTCGCAATCCTGCTCTGGCCAATGACACCATCGGGATTCTGGCCTTCCGGGGTTATGACGGAGCCTCTCACTCTTACAGTGCACGTATTACGTCTTCGGCGGAAACAGACTTCAACACTGCTGTGAATGGCAATATCCGCTTCTTCACCGCAACCGCAGGAACCGACACTGAAAAGGTGCGTATCACCAGTAGTGGAAACGTGGGGATTGGCACCTCCACCCCTCTTTCCACCATACACTTGAAATCCCCGGACGCGGATCTGACGATGGATGGAGACACTCCCTTTGTCGTGCAGAGATCCACCACATACCCAACCAGTGGAACTGAAGTTGCCGGCGTCGCCTATAAGTCTGAGTCCTCGACTCCCTCAACGAACCTTTGGCCTCCACAGGCGAATATCAGCTTCAAGGCCACGGAAAATCACATCGCAGCAGCCCAGGGAACCGCCATCAGTTTTTCAACCACACCCAATGGAGCAACGGTTCGACAAGAGCGCATGAAGATTGATTCCGGCGGTGACGTTACTGTGATGGGAAAAATGTTTGGTGCCGTGAAGGACACTTCAGGAAACTCTCTGCGGGCCTGTGTCGGCGAGTCGCCTACCGGAGGCTGGGTCTTTTATACTTTAAATCCTCCAGGAGTCCCCGTCTGTGGTGCTTACAAGGATGTTTCCACGACTGCTTGCGGTTTTAGCTCCATCTTTAATTACTTCCCAACACTCAATGCTGGAGGAAGCCATTGGCTTTCAGCCGGGGTCACATCGATCTATGCCGCAACTCCCACCAGCTTTAGAGTCTACGTAGGTGTCTTCGGCACCTTTGACAGCACCACTTGCAATGCCTCAGCCCTAATTCACAACACTTCAAATTTTTCAGTCAAATGGATGGGCGTGGGACAGTGATAGGCTCACACTACAGAAGATGAATCCAGCCGAGCAGATGCAGAATTAAAAATAACATCGGTGGCGCCAAAGTCATCAAGGCTCGTTTCCGGAAGCCCGGGTTGGAAATCGCCGCTATGAGCGCAAACTTCGAGACGTAACTTGCCAGCAAAGAAGTCTCGATCAGACGCTCGTATTGGGCTCCGTCGATTTTATCCGCGGCCAGAAGCTGGGACGTGGAAATCAATGAACCGTGCACCTCAAACAGCGAGATGATAAACGTCAGAAGCATCAATCCCTGTCCACCGGCCCACTCTTGCACAATTTTGGAGGCCGCCAGAATCAGCACGATGAAAACTGTGAGTTTTAGCGAGGATTTTACATCCAAAATGTCCTCGGTCCCAGCCATTGCAGGATGAGGCTGACGCGATTTGCGTCTCCACAACAGCGCAATCAACATTACCGTGATCAAACCCAAGATGGCGAAGTGAAGTCCTACCAGCTCGAAGGCCTCCAGGCCCCCGGCACTGATCAACACCCCCGCTTGAATCAACATGGCCAGAATAGCACTTTGCAAGGCCGCCATCCGCAATGTTTGAGACCCGTTGGCTTCGTGACTTTCCTTCGCCAAATTCACCGTAGTGGCCGTACTGGAAAGTATACCGCCTAAAAATCCGGTCATGATGATTCCCGCTCTAGGTCCCACCCACAAAGTCAGCACCTCACCTGCAACCGGCAAGGCCGAAAGGGCAAAGAACATAAAAAGAATCTTCTGTGGACGGAAGAGTCCCCAAGGGTCCACCGGATCCGGTGGCACAAGTTTGGAAGCAACAAAAAGAAAGAGCAGGAATAACCCTGCTCTCACCCACTGATTTTTCATCAGGCCTTACACCATTTTGAAGCGAACACGTTTTGGACCGGCATTTTCGCCCAAACGGCGTTTGCGATCTTCTTCGTATTCGGTGAAGTTGCCTGGGTAGAACTCAATTTTTGAATCCCCTTCAAAAGCCATGATGTGCGTACAGACGCGATCCAGGAACCAACGATCGTGCGAAATCACCACGGCAGATCCACCGAACTCAAGCAGCGCTTCTTCCAGTGCACGCATGGTGTTTACGTCCAGGTCATTCGTCGGCTCATCCAGAAGCAACAAGTTCGCGCCTTGTTTCAGAATCTTAGCCATATTCACGCGGTTTCTTTCACCCCCGGACAACTGACCAACTTTTTTCTGCTGGTCAGAACCCGAGAAGTTGAACCAGGACACATACTGACGAGCATTGATTTCACGCGTGCCCAACTGGATCACGTCGGCCCCACCGGAAAGCTCTTCATAGATCGTTTTATTAGGATCCAGAGTTTCACGAGTTTGATCAACGTAAGCGATCTTAACCGTGTCACCGACTTTGAAAGTGCCCCCATCAGGCTGTTCTTTGCCCGTGATCATACGGAACAACGTGGATTTACCCACCCCATTCGGCCCGATCACACCCACGATAGCCCCTTTAGGAATCGTGAAGCTGACATCATCCAGAAGAACTTTGTGGTTGTACGCCTTGGTGATGTTTTTTGCTTCGACAACGATATCACCCAAACGAGGTCCTGGTGGGATGTAGATAGACATCTCCTGGATCTTCTCAGGAGAAGCTTCTTTCAACAGGTTTTCATAGTTGGAAATACGTGCCTTGGATTTCGCCTGACGAGCCTTCGCCCCCTGACGGATCCAGTCCAACTCGCGCTCCAAAGTGCGCGCCTTGCGAGCCTGATCTTTGGCTTCGTTCGCCTGGCGTTTGTCTTTTTGCTCAAGCCAGCTTGTGTAGTTTCCTTTCCAAGGGATGCCTTCACCACGATCCAATTCAAGGATCCAGCCAGCCACGTTATCCAGGAAGTAACGATCATGCGTCACCGCGATGACAGTTCCCGGGAACTTGGACAGATATTGTTCAAGCCAAGCCACGGATTCCGCATCCAGGTGATTCGTCGGTTCGTCCAAAAGCAGGATATCTGGTTCAGACATGATCAAGCGGGCCAAAGCCACACGGCGCTTTTCCCCCCCGGAAAGGTTTGTCACCGGGGAATCCCCGTCTGGACAGCGAAGAGCGTCCATGACGATTTCGATCTTTTGATCGACGTCCCAAGCCCCCAAAGCCTCCAGTTTTTCCTGAAGCACACCCTGTTTTTCGATCAGTTTGTTCATTTCATCCGGATCCAGATCCGGGTCAGAGAACTTGTCGTTGATCGCGTTGTATTCTTTCATCACTTTCGGAAGTTCGCCCATGCCTGCGAAGATGTTTTCTTTCACAGTCAGGGTTTCATCCAATTGCGGTTCTTGCTCGAAGTAACCGACTTTCATTGTTTTGGAAGGAAACGCTTCACCCAGGAAGTCCTTGTCCACACCTGCCATAATTCTAAGCAAAGTGGATTTACCAGAACCGTTCAGACCCAAAACGCCGATCTTAGCGCCATAGAAGTAAGAAAGATAAATATCCTTCAACACATATCTTTGTGGAGGATATACTTTACTTACGCCCTTCATTGTGTAGATAATCTCTTGAGACATGATGTCACACTCCTAAAAAGACCGTTTTCGGCAATGGTATTAATATACGCGAAGTAATCTACCAGCCCAAAAACGCTTGTCAAATGGAGTTCCATTTATCAGACTATCGGCCCCAGTGCAGGACGCGCTTTCAGATAGAAAAATCGGATTTCCGGTTTAAAAAGTGAGCGAACAGCTTAAAATAACGGATAGAAACTAGCATTTAATGAGTGGCAGCAACCTAGAACGGCAGCAAAATTTGAATACTGACACGCCGAATTCACCGGAGAAACCGGAGAAGCGTGAGACGTCGTCCAAAAAGTCCCTGTTCGGAAATCTGAACTCAGAGCTGAAACACGCCCTCAATGCCTGGGAAACCCTGACCGAAGAGGCTGCCAACAAAGTCTCTCCGGACGAAGAACAGCTGCAGGAAGTCAAACGCCTGTTGGGTGAGCTTAAATCCAAACTGAATCAGTTCGACGAGTAACTCGCCTCCTTTTTTGAACCTTGTTTTCATGCAAACTCTATATTATTTAGCGCCTCTCCTCTTCGAGTTGGTCAATACTAGCGCAAATTTCATAAGAAGGGATTTGTATGCGTTTTGTACCAGCAGTTCTTTTTGTTCTTTCCTTGATCAGCTCAACATCTCACGCAACGGTTGATGCCAACACCCGCGTAGCACTCGTAGTACAAGATATCCAATCAGAAGGCACTGAACCTGATGCGTTCTTTATCGAGCGCGCTCCTATTATCGGATGCTACGGTTTGCCTCAAGGACCGGCTTTGCAGCAGTGGACAGCTGAATATAAAGTGCCAACAAATGTCGGCTGCGGCGGCAACCACGTTAAAGTAAATATCAACGCTCTGACTTGCGCCAAGGTCGTGAGCGCCAAAGAAGCTCCGGACTATATGTCATTTTCAGAAATCACTCTCGACATCTCCAGATGCAGCACTAAACACAATCCCGGCTTCATCAAAGCCGTTCGCGCGTCAGCAAAAATCAACTTCCCCCAATCCAACAAAAAGAAGGTCGTGAAACTAAATCTGATCAAATAAATCGAAGATTTCAACCTGAGGCCGGCACATCGTCATGCTTGGCAAGTTTTGACTGGGGCTTGGGGATGTTTGAAGCGGCAGGGGCCTTTGCCGGCGCCACGACGGCGCGAACCGCCGAAGGCGGCGACAACCGAGCCCGGATGGCGCACCCCAGAGCTTCAGACAGCCCCAAGACCCAGCCAAAACCCCGGGCTTAAGATCTCTTGTCGTGCTTGCTGCCCCCCAGGCATTCGGGACTGACGAAGTTCAAGGTGTCTTTTTGAGCTTCCCATTCTTTCGGAGTCAGGGCTTTTTGAGTCAGCGCATGCAGACCTGTCTGAAGTTCAGACTTTAAAAGTTCATTCACCAGCCTTTGACGGTCGATGCGGGATTTGCCTTCGAAGACCTCCGAAACCACCAAAACCTTAAAGTGAGTCTCACTGTTGGGTGGGACTGAGTGCATGTGACTTTCGTTTTCCACCCCCAGCTCCAGCGGAGCCAGGGATTGACTTAAAATATCACGAATTCTTTGTTCTCGAGATGACATGGACCTAGTGATTTCTTTTGTCGATTTTGGACTTGATCAGATCAATGCCCATTTTAGCCATGGCAAAGACACCTTTTTCTTCCAACTTCTTTTCCACGTCCTTGGCTTTGCGCAAAGCTTTTGCTGCCGCGACCTGCGCCAGAGGATTTCCCACCGGCAGACCTTCAAACTGCCCGTCTTTCACCCACCCATCGGCCACAGAGTCCGCCAATTCCATGACTTTGGGAGCCTTCTGACGGATCATCTCACTGCCGTAGAAATCCAGATGAATCTTCTGCGGTTCTTCCGATTTTGTATATTCCGGAGTTTCTTCCGCAAAGACCGGCGCTCCTTCAGAAATCATGTCCTTGGCTTCCAGAACAGTCTCTTGTGCCTTGACGCCTTCGTTCTGAGCTTCCGTGTTGATTTCCTGAGCTTCCTCCATCGTCACAGCAGCTTCGGCTTGAATTTCCTCGGCATCAGCCATGATCTCTTGCGTCTGCGCCTCATGATGAGGGCGACGTTTTTTGGAATGTTGGTGCTTCTTTTTTCCGTCGTAATCTTTGATCTCTGGCATGACACTTCCTTTTAAACAAATCCCAGCATTTCGCGGGTCACAAAATCATAATCGGATTTTACCGGAGATTTTCCGGCAAAAAGACTTTTTCCAGAACGCACGGTGTTTTTCACCTCGGAAGAAGTTCGAATATACCCCTTCATCAGAGAATCTTCAAAAGACTCAATGCACTTTTGTAAAAGCTCATGACTGAAGTTCTCACGACCGTCAAACTTGGTAAAGAGAACTTTCTTTTTAAACCCAAGACCGAAGTCCGCCTTAATATCCTCAAGCTCGCTTAAGTTCTTTTGCAACCCCAAAAACGCAAACTTATCCGGGTTCACCGGCAAAATGACCTCGTCCGAAGCCACGGTCACAGCGGTATTGGTGGCGCTCAGTGCGGGGGCGGTATCAATCAAAATCAAATCGTAGCGGTGTCTGATTTTTTCTAACGGGGCCTTCACAGCCTGAGCCCAGTTGCGATTGGAGTTCAAAAGGACACGATCCAGCACTGAGTTATTCAAACTGGACGGAATCAGGTCGACGTGCGGCTCAACAAAGCGAACACACTCTTCGATGTTCTTTTTCTTTTCGACCACATCCACCCACACCGGAAGACTTTCGTCCTCAACTCCCAGGGCGAAACTCAGGTTTGCCTGCTGATCCAGATCAATGAACAACACACGTGCGCCGTACATAGCCGCACGCAAACCCATGTTCAGAACTGACGTGGTCTTGGCCACCCCACCCTTCAGCATCTGGATGGAAATCACCTTCTGAGGATATTTATAACCCTCCGCCAACAGCAGAGTGCGGACCTCTTCCGGAAGAAGCCATGGGGATTTCAATTTCTTTTGCAGAACCACTTCAGCCTTGGCCTTCACTTGATTGGGAGCCAGCTCCATGAAGGAGGCTAAATCGCTGAGAGTGATGCAAAACTCTTGTTGCGCCAAAGTGGACATGAAAGACCTCCATCAGTCCCTCAAGCGTACAAGCGAGTTTTTGCCTTGAAAACACGCAGCGCACCAACCTGACCCTTCTCGTTATCAGGGTTCGGGAGCGCCCTCCAAATGCTGGGCTTCGTAGCGAAGAAGAGAGCGCATTTCTTCGATATCAAATTTGTAGGACCAAAGTAATTGCTCTCGCATTCGCTGAATTTGCAAGCGTTGCTCGGCACTTAGAGGACGCAGGGACTCGGCCATATGGACCAAGTGCAGATCCACCTCGCGCTTAAAGTCCCCATAATCCGTGTCATCTTCCTTGTCTAAAAACTCTAGAAATTCATCAATACTGGGGTTCATAGATCACCTCACCCCTCTCATTTTGCCAAAGCCGCCAGTCCCTGCACCACCTTGCTGCCCCATATTGCCAACAATCACCCCCCGGGCTAGACTGGCTCCCCAAGACACAAATACCTCCTGAAGGAGCTCCCGTGAATCTGCCGATTTTGGCACAAAGTCCGAAATGGATTGCAATTGATAAACCCGCCGGCGTCTCTGTTCACAACGAAGCCAATGATGTTTTGCACCTTCTGCATCGCCAGCTCGGTGTCCCCTTGGACAAATTGCACCTGGTTCATCGCCTGGACAAAGAAACCAGCGGCGTCCTCTTGGTCGCCAAAGACACCACCACCGCCGGAAAAATGGCCGAGCAGTTTCAGAACCATCTGACTGAGAAAACTTATTACGCTGTTTTGCGCGGAAGTCTGCCCTTCAGCTCCGACTGGCTGGAATGGAATCAGCCTTTAAGTGACAAAGCCGAAGGGCGAAAGAACCCCCAGGGTATGAGCAAGGATCGTGTTCCCGCACAAACCCGGTATCGCATCACCCAAGCCAATAAGTACTTTTCACTGGCGGAAGTTCGCCTGCTAACCGGACGCCAGCACCAGATTCGCAAGCACTCGGCCTTGGCCAAACACGCTATTCTTGGTGACTCCCGATATGGGGATCCAAAGTACAATGAACGCATGGCGGGAATCTATCAGACCTCTCGCATGTTCCTGCATGCCGCAAAATTAGTGATCACTTTTGAGGGGGCCACCTTAACTTTTGAAGCCCCTTTGCCGGAAGAGTTCTTGAGACTAGTCCACCAGTGATGTCGGCAGGGCCCTGAAGATCGCACTGAGCATTTCAGCGCCCGCCTCTGGCACCACCTTATCCACTGTATTGCGATGGGCAACGGGCGCCACTTTCAAATTCGACGTGTAATACCCCAGAGCCATGGCATGCGGCCCATAAATCGGCACGATCAGCTCTTGCAAGCCTGTGTCCGGTGGCAACACCGAAGCCGCCGACTCCACCAGTCCGTCCATCGGCGAGGCTTCCTCCGCAAATCTGTAACTGGGGGTTTTTAAAAAGCCTTCCCACAAACTGCGATGAGTCACCCCATCCAAGCCTTCGGGCACGGCGGGCATGCTAAGCCACTTCATATTCGGAAAAAGGCGTTGAACAGTCTTGGGATCATGACCTTGCCAAGGGTCCTCAGCCAATGAGGAAATACCCTCTTTGGTCTCGGATCGCCCCGTCACCGTCAGTGTGGTTTTTACGAACCGTGGAATCAGACCTTTGCTTTCCATCACATAGTTCGCAACAAACGACGGACGAATCACTCCAGCCAGGGACACCATCAGCTTCACTTTTTCACGTTCTTGCAACGGCAGGGATTCACCGTGATTCAGGAAGAAGGTGATAAAATCAGCGACACCTTTACTGGCGGCCACCAACACAACTTTCTTCAGCCTTGGCAAGCGCTGCGCCAGCATCCGCTTTAGCATCACGGCATTGTAATCACTGCCAAGCTCAGCATCGACCCTCAGCATTTCAGATGCAAATCCCATCCGCCGCAGTTCTTCGGCGGCCCTTTGGATCAAAGCGGCGTTCTTGCTTTTTTCCCCACCAATGCCCAACACCAGATACACCCCAATGTCTTGGCGTTGATCTTGGGGGATGGTGGCCAAAGAATCAGGATATGTTCTATGAATGTCGCGAGTGGTTTCGATAATACGCTTACGCATCTCGCCCTTGGACGCATCCTTGTCACGAATCAGATTTACAAAGACATCGCGGGAAACCGCCAGACCATTGTGATAGGCCACGTGGCGGGCATATTTTAACAAATCCAGTTCCCCTTCGCCGGAATAGTGTGTCGGTAGCGGCGAAACGACCTTCTTGCCGCAAGCTCCTCCACTGACGAAAATGCCCCAACATTGCCTTATTTCCCAAGGAGCATCGGCTCTGACAGAAATTTTATTCCAATCTATATTCACCACATGACTGTCCCGGGCCATCAGGCGGTTGACCCGAAACTGGCGCAGAAATTTAGATTCGGCATTGTATTCCAGATGAGAAGCTTTGCTGGTCAGATAAGGCTGAAAGACCGGGGGGATTTCATGCCAGCCTGTTTCCGGTAAGTTCAGCTGGGGCATCGCTGCACTCACGGTTTGACTTAATAACATCGTCGCCATCAATGTTTTCAGATTCCAAATCTTCATACTGCTTTACCAGAAAGAGCGTCTCACAATGAGACACTCTTTGCTACCGCCTCCATAGGGCTTTTAAAACTGCGAAGACGGTGCCAGACAAAATCCTGACGGCAATCAAATGAACGAGGTTTTACTGATGAAGACTTGTTGAACGCCTTGACAGCGGGACGTTTGCAGCGCCTGTTGTTTCAACGGCGCTTGCGAACGGTGATTTATTTTTTGGTGTTACTTCCAAGCTTGCTATCAAGTTTGGACAGGAAACTTGCCACAAGATCTTCGCGTTCTTGCCCGACCACAGGGCGCGCCCCCATGGGGAACTCGGTGTAAAGCTCTTTGGGAAGCTCTAACAGGAATCGCGACGGCGCCACAGGTTTTACAACCCCATTGCGCTTGCGCTGCTGACAGCGGGACATCACCAGACGTTTCTTGGCGCGAGTCACACCGACATAGAACAGCCGGCGCTCTTCATCGATGTCCGATCCCAGATTTTTATGCGGCAGAAGGTCTTCTTCCAGGCCAGCCAGAATCACCACCGGGAACTCCAGTCCCTTCGAGGCATGCAAGGTCATCAGTTGAACTTTATTTTCCAGCTCTTCTTCGGACAGATCATCACGCAGAAGCATTGAGTCCACAAAGGACTTGATGCATTCCACATCATAAGAACGACGACCCAGATAAGAATCCAGAATACGGCCTAAAATTTCGACCACCATCCATTTTTTTTCGGCACTGGTCGGATCCGCCGCGGTCCCATAAACGTACTCGCGATAACCGATATCCTGGAAGATCTGCACCATCTTGGCCCCCGGCGAAGACCCCACCTGGAAATCCAAAATATTCTTGGGAAGATTTTCAATGAACAACATCAGGTCTTCAATCGCAGCACCGGCTTTGTCCTGCACGCCTGCTTCTTGCCAGAAACGGCACGCATCAACGAAATTGATGCGTTTTTTCAAAGCAAACTCACCGAGCTTTTCAATCGTGGTGTCACCGATTCCGCGTGAAGGGACATTGATGATACGACGAAGAGACACTTCATTCGGAGCCAGGGCCTGCTTCAGGTAAGCCATCAGATCCTTGATCTCACGACGATCAAAGATCGAAGTTCCGCCCGAAATATGGTAAGGAATGTTCGCCCGGCGCAATGAGGATTCAATCAGCCCCCCTTGCGTGTTGGAACGATAAAGCACGGCCATGTCCTTGTAGGTATGGCCCTGCCTTTGGAAATTCAAAATTTCACTGACGACGAACTCACACTCGTCTTCTTCCCGCTCCAGAATAAACAGCTCTGGCTTCTGACCAGTGTCTTCTGCGACCTGCGGACGCAGGATTTTTCCGTGACGATTCTTGTTTTTGGAAATTGCGGCGTTAGCCACGGCCAGAATTTCTGCAGAAGAACGATAGTTGCGTTCAAGCTTGATCACTTCACAGGGCGTGAATTCCTGCGGGAAGTTCAGAATATTCTTCACCTCCGCCCCACGCCAGCCGTAAATGGACTGATCATCGTCACCCACCACAGCAATGTTGTTGTGGCTTTTTACAATCTGAGCAATCAAATCCATCTGCAGGCGGTTGGTGTCCTGAAACTCATCAACCATGACCTGCGTGAACATCCCCTGCACTTTCTCCAGAATGTCGGGGTTTTCTTTAAACAAGGTGATGGGCTTGATCAGAAGGCCCTCAAAATCCACCACACCCAGATGTTCCAGGCGCTTGGTGAACTTCGGCGTCAGCACTTCGACCATCTCATGGTATTCATCAAAAGCTTCCGTCTGCGGGGCCATGCCCGTACGACGATCATTGATCATGTTCAAGATCTTGTCGGCATCAAACTTATCTTTGCCGGAATTTTTGATGTCTTTGATCAGGTCTTTAACAATGGAATTGCAATCGCTTTGATCGACAATGCCAAAATACGGAGAAAGTCCCGCATGCTTGTGGAACCGACGCAGAATCTGCAATCCGAAGGAGTGAAAAGTACCGGCCCACATACCCGTGCCGGAGCTGCCCAGTTTGGCCCCCACGCGATGCTTCAGCTCGCGCGCGGCTTTGTTGGTAAAAGTCAGCACGCAGATTTCCTGAGCCTGTGCCACACGCTCGGAAATCAGTCGCCCGGTTCTGGAAACCAGAACTGTTGTCTTGCCTGAACCGGCCCCCGCCAAAATTAACAAAGGCCCGAAGTTGTGCTTCACGGCCTTTTGTTGTTCGGGGTTGAGCCCCTTAAACCAATCCATTAATTTTTATTCTTTCAAAAACTACTGACGATTGTGGATCAAAGTACGAACTTCGTCTTCAAACACAACTTCAATTTTATCAGTCAATGCATCCTTGATGAAACCCATACCGAACTTAGGATGTTGAAGCTTGGTGTTCTTTTCGAACTTGCCCTTCATATTGTAAGTCGCGGTGGCTGCGTTTTCATTCGCCATCAGCATTTCGTATTCGTTGCGGTGGCTGGATTTACGTGAACTCATTGTCTGCTCGCGCTTTTTCGCAGCGGCACCAGTCAATGGCTTGCCTGTCTTCGTCTGAGCTTTAGGAAGAGAATACGTCTTTTGAGAGCCACAGATTTCGCATTTGATTTTTGCGGAAGTCGCTGAAGTGTGAGCCAAAACAACGTGGTATCTATCAGCATCACATTTTTTACAGAACGCAAAAAAGGATTTCGCGACGGGTGGCAGGGTATTCATCGACATGGTTTCTTCCTATCTAGTATTGTTGTTTCAAACTGTAAATCATCAACTGTTCATCAAGCTTCTTCTGGGCGATCTCTCCGGCGCTGAGATAGAACGGCCCTTCGTTGCGCTCAATGCGCTGCTGGAAGCTCAACATGCTCTCTTCCTTCTTCGGATCGATAAAGGTGCCGGTCGGTCCGTAGTTTTCCAAGAACGCCAGGTCCGGTTCCTTATTGAAGAACTTTTCCCAGCACTGAGTGTTTACCTGTACACGGTAAGTAATAGTTTTAGCATGAGAATGCACCGGAGCGTAAGCCCCAATTACTTCTAAATGGCCATAATGCGAGTGCAGCTTCAAAGCCGGACTTCCCCACTGAGTCATTCCGGAGCATTGCTCCACGTTCGCGTACCAAAGCCCGAAGGCCTTGGACAGGAAACCTAGACCATAAAACTGTTCTTCCTTTGGCAACAGGGAGTTTATAGAGCACAGGTTGTGGGCCACCCACTCGCCCTTGTGCATGGTCGGGATGATGATAAACAACGACAACGGAATCCAGTCCATGTCATCCAGGGATTCCACCTCTTTCAAGACGCCAGAGGTTTTAATGGGCGACAACGACGCTGGGAACTTCTTAGGGTCCAGCGCCTCACGCGCCGCCTTGGAAAGTGCCGATGGACGAGCGGCAAAACCCGCCACGAACCCCGGCATCACCGCACAGTCGTAAAAAACCCAACGCGGCATGGCCATGTTCGAGGGCCCGAAAGCACGCTCTTCCAGGGAGTAAATACGGTCAGCAAAGGCGAGTTCTTTGACGTCCAGAGGGTTCTTGATGACCGGAGCCTGAGTAAACCAGTTCAGACGATGCACCGACCCCGGTTGAGCGATCTGATTTTCCGGACGTACAAAGACGTAAGGTCTGATGTCATCCTGATTCATCCAGTTCGCTTTGGCCAATAGTGGGTTCATATCTCTCCAGTTCTTAAGTTGCTTCAGCTTGCGCGCCTACCGGCGCTCCAGCTCTGCCGGCGGGGCCGAGCTTCAGCTCTGTCGGCTGCCGCCGATACCTACCGGCGCTCCAGCTCTGCCGGCGGGGCCGAGCCGACCATGCTTTCTGGTTTTACTATGTTATCAAACTCTTCGCCAGAAAGGAGTCCAAGATTGATGGCTTCTTCGCGCAGTGTTGTGCCGTTTTTATGGGCAGTTTTGGCAATCTTGGCGGCATTGTCGTAGCCAATGTGAGGATTCAGAGCTGTTACCAGCATTAAAGACTGCTCCAAGTGCTTCTGAATTTGTTTATGGTTGGCTTCAATGCCAGAAACGCAGTGATCGGTGAAGGACTCGCAGGCGTCTGCGAGCAGTCGAATCGAGTTGAGCACATTAAACACAATCAAAGGTTTAAAGACATTCAGCTCAAAGTGCCCGGTCGCCCCACCGATGCTGACTGCCACGTGATTTCCCATCACCTGGGCACAGACCATCGTCATGGCTTCACTTTGCGTCGGATTGACCTTCCCCGGCATGATGGAGCTTCCCGGTTCATTTTCTGGCAAATGCAGCTCCCCGATGCCGCAACGAGGGCCCGAGCCCAAAAGACGAATGTCATTGGCGACCTTCATCAAAGACACGGCAGCGGAGTTCAGCGCACCACTGACCTCCACCAACGCATCATGCGAGGCCAAAGCTTCAAATTTATTTTCCGCCGAGACAAAGGGAATTCCCGTTTCTTTGGCGATCTCTGCCGCCGCTTCCACGGCAAACTTCGGATGTGTGTTCAGCCCCGTCCCCACAGCGGTGCCACCCAATGCCAATTCGTACAGATGAGGCAAAGTGTTCTTTACCCTCTGAATGGTGTGCTTTAGTTGCGTGGCATAGCCAGAGAACTCCTGCCCCAAGGTCAAAGGTGTTGCATCCATCAAATGCGTGCGACCGATTTTAACAATGCTTTGGAACTCTTTTTGTTTGTGTTCCAGGGCTTTATGCAGTTTTTCAAGCATCGGCAACAGGCGATGATGAATCTGCTCGCCCACGGCAATGTGCATGGCTGTGGGGAAGGTGTCGTTGGAAGACTGACCTTTATTGACGTCATCATTGGGATGCACTTCCTTGCTGGGAAGTTTCACACCCATCATATCCATCGCCCGATTGGCGATAACTTCGTTGGCATTCATGTTCGTCTGCGTGCCAGACCCCGTCTGCCACACCACCAGCGGGAAATGAGCATCCAGCTTCCCCTGAATCACTTCGTCAGCAGCCTTCACGATCAGGTCGGCTTTTTTTGTATCTAAGATCCCCAGTTTTTGATTGGTCAAAGCAGCTGATTTCTTCAAGATCCCCAGAGCTCGGATCATTTCCCGCGGAAAGCGATCCCCGCCGATACGGAAATTCTGCGTGGATCTTTGAGTCTGAGCCCCCCAGAACTTGTCTGCGGGAACCTGCACCTCACCCATGGTGTCTTTTTCAATTCTAAATCCGCTGCCTGACATACCTAAACTCCTTTGCGAGCGACCTGGCCGACATGGGCCTGATCGGTGGGATAAATCACAAGTTCCTGAATGTTCACATGGGCCGGCCGCGCCGCACACCACGCGATGGTTTCTGCAATGTCCTTGGCCATCAATGGCGTCATGCCTTCGTAGACCTTGTCGGCTTTGGCCTGATCTTTCAGTCTCACCACAGAAAATTCCGTGTTCACCATGCCCGGTTCAATATTCGTCACCCGAATTCTGGTGCCGAGCAAATCCATACGAAGTCCCTCCGATAAAGCACGCACCGCAAATTTGGTGGCGCAGTACACGCCCCCGCCCGGATAGGTCCAGCGGCCCGCGACCGAGCCTAAGTTTATAATATGGCCCGAGTTCTTTTTCACCATGTGTTCCACCACTCCGCGGGTCATGAAAAGCAACCCTTTAACGTTGGTGTCGATCATGGTTTCCCAGTCATCTAATGACGCTTCCTGCATTTTTTCGACTCCGCAGGCAAGACCGGCGTTGTTCACCAGAATTTCGACCTGAGGCAGGTCCGCCGCATGCGCCTTCATGAATTCACTGACTTCAAAACGATCTGAAACATCGAAACTGGCCAGCTTCACCTGTACTGCGGGAAATGCGATCTTTAATGCCTTTTGCAGCTCTTGCAATTTTTCGTAGCGACGCCCGGTCGCCAGAATAGAAAACCCCTGCTCTGCCAAAGAGTGAGCCGAGGCCCAGCCAATGCCCGAAGTTGCCCCGGTAATAAGTGCCCATTTTGTCATAATTCACCTCACCCCCCGACGATAGCAGGCAGTGAGGTCCTTGGGTATGCCACATGGTTTTCACAACCCCGCGCGACGCGGCGCCTTAGCAAAAGTTCCGGCGTACCTCTGAGGGGGAAATTCTGATAGTTTCGCGGACTATGAAATGTCCTTGTGGTTCTGAAAAAAATTATTCTGTGTGCTGTGGTGTTTATCATTCAGGTGAGGCTTTGGCCCCAACGGCGGAAGCACTGATGCGTTCGCGCTATTCTGCTTTTGCGAAAAATCAAATGCAGTATCTTCGTGATACGACCGATCCTCAGACTTTGGATCTGATCGACGATGAGGCCAATAAAGAATGGGCAGAGCGTGCCAAGTTTCTAAAGCTGGAAATCGTCAGCGCCGAAGAAAAAGGCACCAAGGGCCTTGTTGAATTTAAAGCCTATTACAGCATCGATGATGAAGAGTACATCCATCACGAAGTCAGCACGTTCCGCAAACAGGCTGGCGAATGGTTCTTTAAGTCCGGTAAAATCAAAGGGGAAAAAACCAAATGAAGTACTGGTTGATGAAGTCAGAGCCTGACGTTTTTTCTTTGGATCAGCTAAAAAAAGACAAAACCACCTGGTGGAATGGCGTGCGCAACTATCAGGCGCGCAATTTCATGATGAAAGACATGCAAGTGGGTGATGCGGTTTTGTTCTATCACTCCAATGCCACGCCCCCCGGAGTTGCGGGGTTGGCTCGGATTTCCAAGCTGGCGGAGCCGGATCAGGAACAATTCGATAAAAAGTCCGAATACTTTGACCCAAAAGCCACCAAGGATAAACCCATCTGGTACTGTGTTCAGGTCGAATACGTGGCGCACTTTAAGAACTTCGTCAGTCTTCAGGACCTGCGCGACAATGAAAAGCTTTCTGAAATGCTGGTTCTGCAAAAAGGTTCTCGCCTTTCTATTCAGCCTGTTGATAAAAAGCACTTCGATATCGTGAAAAAAATGGGCGGTAGCACGCCGTAAAATTCATTTCTTCTTTGTCGCTGCGTCGTCGCCGTACAATAAGTACGACTTCCTCCTCGCTTCGCGAATAAATGAATGTTACAGCATGCTCTTAAGGCAGGAAAATGAAGTTGTTTTTAGCTCCGATGGAAGGTGTGGTGGACTGGGTGATGCGTGATACGCTGACCCGGATTGGTGGCATTGATCAATGTGTCACTGAATTCCTGCGCGTCACCGACCGTCTGCACCCTGAAAGCGTCTTTTATAAAAACTGCCCGGAACTTAAAACGGGTTCCCGTACTCGCTGGGGCACTCCGGTCTTTGTCCAACTTCTTGGCGGTCAGGCCGAGCCTTTGGCTCTCAATGCCCAGCGGGCTGTCAAACTGGGGGCTTTGGGTGTGGATCTGAACTTTGGTTGCCCGGCAAAGACCGTCAATCGCCATGATGGAGGCGCCAGTCTTTTGAAGTCCTGCGATCGGGTTTTTGACATCGTCAAAACAGTTCGCCAGGCCGTCCCCGCCGAAGTTCCCGTCACCGCGAAAATCCGTCTGGGTTTTGACGACCCGACAAAATGTCTGGAAATTGCCCAGGCAGTTGAAGAAGCCAATGCCACTTGGTTGACGGTTCACTGCCGCACGAAAACCGATGGCTACAAACCACCGGCTTACTGGGACTGGATTCCGAAGATCAAAGAAAAGACCAAGATCAAACTGATTGCCAATGGCGAAATCTGGAACGTCAGTGACTTTAACCGCTGTGTGGAAGTCACCCAATGCGAAGACTACATGATCGGCCGCGGGGTGATGTCCAATCCATTCATCTTCCGCCAGATCAAACAAAGTCTGCAACAAGAACCCGTCGAGGAAATGAGCTGGGAACGCGCGCGCCCTCTGCTGCCACAGTTTTTTGACGCCAGCACCTTATACATCAACGACTACTTCGCTGTTTCACGCACCAAACAGTGGCTCAAAGCGCTGTCTTTGAAAAACCCGGAAGCCAAACAAGTCTTTGACGAAATCAAAGTCCTAAAAAAGCCCTCCGAATTCAAATCAAAACTAGAATCCATCTGCCTCTAGGAAAAGGTGCCTGGTTGTTTTTTCTGGCTACTACGCAGCAGCCACACAAAAAAAACAAAACAACCTCATCGCCCCTAGCACCGAGGGCACCCCCAGCACGCAAGGACGCCGCCTGATGCATCGTAGCCAGAAAAAACAACCAGGCACCTTTTACGGTACGGCTTGGTAGGCAGAGGCTGTGCCCTTGGCGCGGGCGTCTTCGTTGAAGCGCTTGATGGCTTCTGCGAATTTCTTTTGAATCAGAGCGCGCTCACCACTGGTGAGTTTAAGATTCTGGGCCTCACCGATCAGCAACTGAACCTGGCCCTTGTTGAGCTCTTTGGTTTTCATATCCACGCCAAACACCAGCCCCTTCAATCGTCGTGGCTCCATGCTGGTGCTCAGGGTCTGGCGCAGAATCTTTTCCACCGACTCTCCATGATTGGCCAGAGCATTACGAGCTTCGGCCACCTTCACCCCGTCAGGGATAAAGGCCATACGGAAGGAACTTCCCATTTCATCATTTGCCATGAGGTTCTTTAAGATCTTTTTCTTTTCAGCCTCGGTCAGGGGCTTCGTGGCCACGGCCACACAATCATCCCCGGAGCAGACGGACTTGAGTTTTCCAGGATCCACCGAGTCCTTTAGAACCTCCTGGAAATACTTTTTCTGAGCGTCGAATCTTTTTGTGACCGCCTTTTCACCCTTGCGCACATTTTCCAAAGCACCATTTAAGCTCTTGGAATTTGCCAAAGCCTCGGCTGTTTCCTTCAAGTTGGCAGAACCCAAGCCAATCACGTCGGCCGACAGTCCACCATTTTGCGCCTTGTTCAGATGCGCAATTTCCCGCTTGCTGACGTGAATCCCCGGCGAAAACTCGTCCACGGACTTCACATACTTTTCCATCTTCTGAACTGTACTGGTGGAAAGCTCCGAAAGACCAAAACGGTTCTTCAAGCCAGCTTTGATCTGTTCAGTGTTCCCGCCCCCCTTTACGGACGATATCATAGACATCCTGATGAAAGGTGTTGCCTTGAACCATCGAGGTCTTTGCAACTTCTGAACGCAACTGCGTGCGCTGAGTTTCCAGGGACTTCAAGCTTCCCTGCAAAGCCGTTTGAACAGTGCCATTTTTGAAACTCTGAAGGTCGTTGGTGCTGGTTTGTCGCGAATAGCGAGCCGCTATATTGGCCTGATCCGCCGACACACCCGTTCCGCCGCGGAACCAGGTTTCAGCCTTATCACCGGCTTTCAGGACGCCGGACTCGCGCAGCTTCGACGTGTATTCACTGTTGGCCTCGGCAAAGATTTTCTTCAGTTGAGAATCCAGATCCGCAGGCACCTTCCCTGAAAAGGCAAAACGCGACGACTTAAAATCGGAATACTTATCAATCACCAATCCGGGATTGGCGGCTTCAAGCTTTTCGATTTTTTTGAACAGAATCTCTTTATGATAGTTCGTAAGACCCGTCACAAGGTTCTTATCCTTCAACGTGTCGTTCAAAGTCTTCATCTGGCTGTTTTCAATGTCCAGGAACGTGATCTTAGAGTTCGTCCCCTTTTCTGCCAGGCTGATCCATTTTTCATTCTGAGCCACCGTTGTGGGTGAATAGCTCAGGTACTTCCCCGTCAGCTCGGCACGAGTGACCTTGCTTCCTGTCGCAGCGACGGCTGTCGCCGCGTGCACTTCACGTTCGGCCTTGCTCAGACGGCTTGCCGCCACAGCGACCCGGGCTCCTTTTACAAAGTAGCCCGCCACCAAGGTCGGATCCACGACAGTTCCGATGGCATAACATTGCAATTCTTCCCGCGCGACGGCGTTGTAACAGGAGTAACGCTGATACTGTTCTTTGATCTTATCACCCACGACACTCATCAGGCTTTTCAGTTTTGAGGCCTGTTCTTTGGTGAGTTCCACCTCGTCACGAACTCTTTCTGAAATCGGGACGTAGGGTTTGGGGCGCATGCGATCCAAAGAGGCCTGATAGGCCTTCATGTCTTGGGCTTGCGTATATAAAAACACCGCCGGCATCTTCGCCAATTTTTCGTCAGTGAAGTCTCGGTAGCGGTGATCGTCTTTCACCAGATCTCGTTTGCAGGCAATGGACTTGTCACATTCCTTTAGGAAGGCGGCCCGTTCGCGTCGGTTCTTTTTAAATGTTTCCCAACTGTCCTCAACAAAGCCCGCCAACGAAACGGACATGTCCTTCAGGGAAACACCCAGATCAATCATCGCGTTTTTATAGCCACGCAAACAAGCCTGTGCCTGTTCTCGCCCCAGATCCATCTGCTCTTGGCACTGCGCCTGAAAGCTGCATTTGCGCATCAATGGCGCCCAGGTCGGATGCTGTTTGGCCAACTGCTCACAGTTCTGAGCCTTCACTTCAAGCTGGCAGTTCCATTCCTTTTGTTGGCGGAATTTTTTCTGCTGATCGTTGCATTCGCCCTTGATTGAACACTGGGAAAGCAGGACAAGATCCATCGAGGCCTGGACAGGCCCAAACAAAATCGTGACAAAGATAAACACTAAAACACGAGCAACCAAGACATATTCCTTTTACTTCTTTTCGGAATATGGCCTCTTGGTCAAAAGGCGATCAAAAAATTCTCATCTTGAGGCGGCAAGTTTTGTATCACCCGTTAAGGCTAAAACAATTTCTGAAAAATCCAGTAGGGACTTCGCATTTTCACTATTTGCAATTTATAGGTTTTGGCAAACCACTCCATGCTTTTTTCTGAGAAAAACACGACGTGTGTCGTATCCCGGCGATAATGCCAGTCATGGAAAGCGGCTTCTCCACGGTGGGCGGAAGTCATGACTCCCAAAAGGCCCCCGGGCTTCAGAAGACGCAACATTCGCTCGATTTCCTGTCTTGGAGCGTACAAATGCTCCCACACCTCGGTGCTGGTGACCAGGTGATAGGTGCGCCGAAGTTCATCCTGATTGGGATGATAATACAAATCATAATTGTGCGTTTTAAAACCACGCTCGGATAATAGACCGGACAAAACAGGCGAAGGACCACATCCGTAATCCAAAGAGGTCAACTGCGACGGACTGATGCCTGCGGCTTTAAAGTGTTCCTCTAATCCCTGCACCAGCGGCAAGAAGAAATCACGATGACCAGCATTGTTCGTGTTTTCATGCAGATCGTAGCGCTGTTTTTCTTCTTCGGGTCCCAGCCGTTCCGAGGGTTCCATAAAGATCAAATCACACTCTGCGCAATGGAAATAGCTGTGAACAGGCTTTTTATCCACTCTGAAAGGCGCAACATGAGGTGTGTGACACAATAAACAGTCCATAGCTAGTTGAACTTGTCTGCCCTTGCAGACAATGTCAAAATGAATCATGGCAAAAGTATTAATCTACAAGAAAAACCCTTGTCCTTACTGCGATCGCGCAATCAACTTCCTGACTGACAAAGGAATTGCCCACGATATCGTGGATTTGACGGACAAGCCTGAAGAAATTGACAGAATCAAAAACGAAACCGGCTGGAGAACCGTCCCCATCATCATGATCGATGGCAAACTGATCGGTGGCTATACTGATTTGAAAGCTTTGGACGAAGAAGGCAAATTGATGCCTCTGTTGAAGACGGAATAACGCGGCAGTTGGTGCTCACAATGCTTCTACTGACGAAGCTCCGTGCGTAAGCTCATTTCCACGGGGCCTTCGAAGAACTTCTGCACACCTTGGATCATTTCATCGGTTGTGCGTGCTTTGGCACAAACTCCCACCAGGAAATTTCCAAAAGGCAGCCACACGCTGGTGGTGCGCACATAGAAGCGCACTTTTCTCATCGCCAGATCTTCGCCAAAGTAATGACGACTGCGCTCGATCAACTTAATCAAAACACGCCCGTATTCAGCGCCTTCTTCTTCGGAAGTGCGCGGAGCTTTCTGCCCTTCTTTTCCGGCCGGGGCTGCAAAACCCAACTCCTCCCCCAGCTGCCATAGCATCCAGGGGCGCGCCGCCAAACCACGGCCGGCCATCGCCATGTCGCAACCGGTTTCACGCAACATCAGGATCGCATCTTCCACGGTTTGCACATCGCCGTTTCCAATGACCGGGAAATCCACGGCGCGATGAAGCTGTTTGATTTGTTCCCAGTCCGCACTGCCACGACGCTTTTGCGCGGCCGTGCGCGGATGCAGACACACCCAAGCCGCACCGGAATTTCGTAAGCCTGAAACAAACGTCAAAAGTTCGTCGAATTCTTTGGTGCTTCCCACCGCCCGCAACTTCACACTGACCGGTACTGTGGAGTTTTTGACGGTCATACGCACCACTTCGGCGGCGTAGGTCGGATCGCCCATCAACGCCACACCATAATTGTGCTTCAGAGCTTTTTGCACGGGGCAACCCATATTGATATCGATGGCTTCAGCACCCCACTCGATAAGGCGCTTAACACTTTCTGCGATGGGTCCTTCTTCATTGCCAAGAATTTGCGGCACCAGTCCGTTTTCATTCGGACTGCGCATGGTTTCAGGAGTTGTTTCAAGATTTTCGCCGGGGACGCGACGAGAGTTCAGCATTTCTGTGGGCCAGATTGTATAAGCGTCAGCAGGAAGATATTCCCGCATAACCTCACGCAAAGCCACGTGAGTCAGCCCCACCATCGGGGCCAGACACAACGGGAAGTTTACTTTTCCACCCAGAACAGGGCGATGCAGACCCAGCTTCATGGCCCCTTCAAGATTTCAAAATTACTTTACGGCCGCTTGGCCAAGAAAATCCGGAGCCCACTTTTTGACAGCCTCGTAGGAACCGAATAACAAACCCGAGAAGAACAAATCACCATAGATTTGATTATCAAAGAATGGCAATCCCGCCACCAGACATTGGAACAATCCCGCTGGAGTGGGCGCATACATGGTTCCCATCACCCAAACACCAAAGTTGGAGATCAGGAAGAACAACGAACTGGTCACCAATGAAAGGCCGGCAATTTTCGCCGCGCCCTTTTGATCACGCAAGTTCCAACCCAAAATTACAACTATCGCGAAAGCCAGATACACAAAGACCATCGTGTTATGGAAGCCCAACACCAGATCACTTAGGAACAAAGCCGCCAAAGGAATCAACAAAGACTGCTTTTTGGATGGGAAGTAAGCCCCGCCAAACAACGCCATCGCACCAATCGCGGTGAAGTTCCAAGGGTGAGGAATCAATCGGCTGAAAGCCGCGCCAAGAACCATCAAGATCAAAGTCATTAATCGTGTATTCATGACGCGCAAGCTATCACCTATTCATACGATTGTCCACCAGTTCTTGAACCACCCCTGGCTCAGAAAGTGTTGTAATATCGCCTAGTTGATCCGGGTGGTTTTCAGCAATCTTGCGCAAAATACGACGCATGATCTTGCCCGAACGGGTTTTTGGCAATCGTGGTGCCCACTGAATCAAATCCGGTGTGGCAATGGGACCAATCTCTTTACGAACCGTTTGCACCAGTTCTTTGCGCAGATCTTCGCTCGGAGTTTCCCCCGTGCGCAAAGTCACAAAGGCATAAATCCCCTGCCCTTTGATGTCGTGCGGGTACCCCACCACTGCGGCCTCGGCCACTTTCGGATGAGCCACCAGAGCCGACTCAATTTCAGCCGTCCCCAGTCGGTGCCCAGACACATTGATCACATCATCCACGCGGCCCGTGATCCAGTAATATCCATCCTCATCACGACGACAGCCGTCTCCCGTAAAATAGAAGCCGGGATAGTTCGAAAAATAAGTGTCCTCAAAACGCTTATGATCGCCGAAGACCGTGCGCATTTGTCCTGGCCAGGAATCCGCAATCGCCAAAACGCCCTCTCCCGGGCCTTGGATTTCCTGCCCCTCATTCGTCAAAAGCTTCGGCTGAACACCGAAGAAGGGCAAGGTCGCAGAACCTGGCTTTTGCGCTATGGCTCCAGGAAGTGGCGTGATCAGGATGCCTCCGGTTTCTGTCTGCCACCAGGTATCCACCACCGGACAGCGCCCTTCCCCGACCACGTCATGATACCAGGCCCAGGCTTCGGGATTGATGGGTTCGCCGACCGAGCCCAACAAACGAAGTGTCTTGCGGGATGTGGATTTCACATGCGCATCCCCCTCACGCATCAAAGAACGAATTGCCGTCGGAGACGTATAGAAGATCGTCACCTTGTGTTTGTCCACCACTTCCCAGAATCGGGACGGGGTTGGATAATTCGGCACGCCTTCAAAAAACAAGGTGGTGGCTCCGTTTGCCAGAGGTCCGTACACAATATAGCTGTGACCGGTGACCCAGCCCACGTCCGCTGAACACCAATAGATGTCATCTTCGTGATAATCAAAAACATACTTGTGAGTCACACTGGCATAGACCAGATAACCACCCGTCGTGTGCAACACCCCTTTGGGCTTTCCGGTCGAACCGGAGGTGTAAAGAATAAACAGCGGATCTTCCGCATCCATCGCCTCTGGTTCACACTGATCACTGACGGACTGCACTTGCTCATGATACCAAAGATCACGACCCGGTTTCATTTCAACATCATTGCCAGCATATTTTACGACCAGGACACTTTTTACATCCGGTGTCTTCAAAAGAGCTTTATCAATATTTTCTTTCAGCGAAATCACCTTGCTGCCGCGATAACCGGCGTCCCCAGTGATTACAAACTGACAGTGTCCATCCAAAATACGATCCGAAATTGAGTCCGGAGAGAAACCGGCAAAGACCACAGAGTGAACCGCTCCGATCCGTGTGCACGCCAGCATTGCAATGGCTGTTTCAGGAATCATCGGCATGTAGATGGTGACAACATCACCTTTTTTTACGCCCATTTTTTTCAGGACGTTGGCAAAGCGGCAGACCTCGCGATGCAGTTCTTTGTAGGTGATAGAACGGGCTTTGACGGAAGGATTATCCGGTTCCCACAACAAGGCGACTTTATCCCCGCGTGTCTGCAAATGACGATCGATGCAGTTGGCAGAAACATTCAGCTTCCCCCCCTGATACCACTTGATGTGCACAGGTTTTTTAAAGCTGACGTCTTTGACTTTGTCCCACTTTTTGATCCAGTCCAGACTCTCTGCCTGCTCTGCCCAAAAGGCTTCGTTGTCCTTGACCGAGCGCTCGTACATTTCTTTGTACTTTGACTCATTAATCCAGGCCTTCTTTGCCACCTCAGCGTTTACGGGATAAATCTCTTTGTGCATAGTCACCTCAGTATCTATTTATCGTAAAACAAATGAGAATCAGGTCAAACACTAACGCTGAGAGAAGTCAGTAAAAGAACTTCCGCTTTGATCTCAGCCTGAATATACTAAGCACAACCAAGGATATTTTTGACGGGAGCACAGCGTGGCTTTGCAGATTCAACACTTCTTCGACCCAGGAACATCAACCCTGACTTATGTGGCCTATGACACGACATCAAAAGACGCAGTCGTGATTGACCCTGTCTGGGACTTCGATGCGGCCTCGGGGCAGCTCTCGACAAAATCACTGGAAGCTG
Source organism: Bdellovibrio sp. HAGR004 (assembly GCF_055397015.1). Classification (NCBI taxonomy): domain Bacteria; kingdom Pseudomonadati; phylum Bdellovibrionota; class Bdellovibrionia; order Bdellovibrionales; family Pseudobdellovibrionaceae; genus Bdellovibrio; species Bdellovibrio sp. HAGR004. The sequence continues at coordinate 2,745,653 of NZ_AP029176.1, forward strand.
TTTTGAACTTTCTTTCCAGCAATGCTCTGCACCCCCACTATATTCTTGAGACTCACGCTCATGCAGATCACATCTCCAGCTCACAGCTTTTTAAAAAGCACTTCCCTGATATCAAAGTGGCTGTCGGCGAACGCATCACCGAAGTGCAGGGCATTTTCAGCAAAACATTCAATATGAAGAATCTGGACACCACGGGAAAGGACTTCGACCGTCTGCTCAGTGAAAACGAGGAGTTTTCTGCGGGGACCTTGAAAATTAAATACTTCCAGACTCCGGGTCACACCCCGGCATGTGGGTGCTATTTGATCGGGGATGCTGTCTTCACAGGGGATGCGATCTTTATGCCGGATTCGGGCACAGGTCGCTGCGATTTTCCCGGCGGCAGCGCTGAAAGTCTTTATGAATCCGTCACCAAGAAGATCTACAAACTTCCCGAGGACACGCGCATCTTTGTCGGTCATGACTACCAACCTCAAGGGCGCGAACTTCAGTTTCAAACCACTGTTGGAGATCAAAAAAGAAAGAACATTCAACTGACCGCAGAAACAGCCCGGGAACAGTTTTTAAAGTTCCGCAATGAACGTGACGCCACCTTAACTGCGCCAAAACTTTTACTTCCCAGCATTCAGGTCAACATCCGAGCGGGTCACTTGCCAGAGCCTGAATCCAACGGACGAAGATACTTGAAAATTCCTGTCAGCTGATTGGCTGACAGGAACCTTTAGGACGTTTTACATTTTTTGAATCTGATCGATCAGGATGAACGTTCCCATCAAGAGAACGAAGACTCCGAATCCTTTTTTAAGTGCGGCTTCTGAAACCCTCTTTGACAGCTTCATACCGATGAAAAGACCGATAACCGCAATGCCCGCTACACTTAACAGCAGCGTCCAATCAATCGGAGTGCCTTGCTGCAGGTCCCCTATGAACCCCAGCAGTGATTTAGCCGCAATGATAAACAGCGAGCTCCCCACCGCGAGTTTCATGGGAAGACCGACCAGCAGAACCAGGGCTGGAATGATCAAGAAGCCTCCGCCTGCTCCGACGAATCCAGTCACACCACCCACCAGCAGACCTTCCACCGCGATCAAGGCAATTCTTGCCTTCAGGCTCATGTCTGCCGCCGTTTTCGGCTTTGATTTAGAGCGCATCATGGAAACAGACGCAGCCACCATCAACACCGCGAAGATCGCCATGATCAAGAGCGCTTTAGAAATCGTGTGCGCGCCAATTGAAAAGACCGGATCCGGCAGGTTGGGCATCACGAAAGCCCGGGTCAGATAAACACCGATGAAACTTGGCACAGCAAAGATCATCGCAGTTTTAAGATCCACTTCGCCGCGTTTTAAGTAAAAGGCGCCACCCACCAAGGCCGTCAAGCCCACGATGAAAAGTGAATAGGCTGTTGAAAGCACCGGATCCACACCAAAAAGATACACCAAAATCGGCACCGTCAGAATGGAGCCACCCCCGCCAATCAGGCCCAGGCTCAACCCCATAAAGATAGACGCTATGTAGCCGACGATTTCCATATCCAACCTCACTTCTGAAGCTTAAGTTTTTTATCCACCAGACGGAACAGATACATCCCGACCAGCATACTGATGACAAAATAGAATACACGCGGTTCAAAACTTGCCAGTGATGTCACGGCAGGTCCCGGACAGAATCCGGCTAAACCCCAACCCGCACCAAACAAAACGGCCCCCACCATCAACGCAGGTGTCAGCTCCGTTTTTGTCGGAACGTGCCACTTGGTATCCAACAGCGGTGTGGATCTTCTGCGAATCAGAAGGTACGTCACAAAGTGCACGGCAATCGCGCCCATCATGACAAACACCAGGGAAGGATCCCAGTTACCAAAAAGATCCAGGAAGCCCACAACCTTTTGAGGCTGAGTCATACCCGAAACACCAAGACCAATTGCAAAGACAAAACCTACGACCAAAGCTGCAAACGCATTTTTCATGACAACACCCCCAAAGCTCTAAACAAAGCCACTGCACCCATACCCGCGGCGATGAACGCCAGCGTAGCCACCAATGATCTTGGTGACAGGCGACTGATTCCACACACACCGTGACCGCTGGTGCAGCCACTTCCCATCACTGTTCCAAATCCGACCAACAGTCCGGCCGCAACCACCGTCCAGTCCGCTGTGGCAAGCTGTCCCGAAAAGACCTCTGGATGAGTCAATTTCATCACCAAACCACCCAGGAAAAGTCCACCGACAAACATCACACGCCACAAGGTGTCCCCTTTGAGCGGCGACAAGATCCCATTGATGATGCCACTGATGCCCGTCACACGACCATTCCAGTAAAGCATCAAGGAAACGGCCATCCCAATGATGCTTCCCCCAATAAGTGCGTTTATCCATTCCTGCTGCATATTTATTCTCCTTTATTTCTTTCTACTAAAAACTTTTTTTCATTCCAACGAATCATCCCACCGGTCATGTTCACTGTAAACCGATAGCCTAACTTTTGACTTTCAGCGGTTGCCTGTCCTGAACGTCCGCCACTGCGGCAGATAAAGACAATCTCTTCACTGCGATCTCCCTTTTCCAGGAAGGCCGTCAGCTCCGGCCCCAAGGTCACCAGCTCGGCGCCGGCGATATGACCGTATTCTGCATTAAATTCATCGGGTCGACGCACGTCGATCAAACGAATATTTCCGGCCGCGGCCGCTGACAATTTGCTATGAACATCCTCCACACTCACCTCAGGAATTCCGTCCACATTTTGTGGATGGAAAGTTCGGTGATCCCGAGGCATCCCACAGGCCATATTAGCTGGCACGGCCTCATGTATTTTGCGAGGATTCGCGAGTTTCAAATCCGACATGATCTGTTGAAACTGCGCCTTGCTAATGCGCTCGTTCAAGCGCGGGTTGTGCATTTTCTCGGTGCCAATGGTGGAAGAAGTCATGCCTCGATAATCATGCCCAGGATAGACGATGGTTTGATCCGGAAGCTGGAACAACTTGCCTGTCACACTTTCATACAGTTTTTCAGATGAGCCCTGTTGAAAGTCCGTGCGACCACAGCCGCGGATCAAAAGAGCATCCCCAGTGAAAGCACGGCCTTCAAAAACATAGGTCATACAGGTGTTGGTGTGACCAGGGGTTGCTAACACATGGATTTTTTTATCGCCCAAGAAAAGCTCTTGCCCGTCTTCCAGTGGAATGTCCACACATCCGACCTGGGCGTCTTTACTGACGGCCGTTTGCACACCGGTGCGACGACGAATTTCACCAGCCCCAGTGATGTGATCCGCATGTATGTGCGTGTCCAGAACATACATCAATCTCAGCCCCAGCTCTTCGATCAGCTTTAGATCCCGATCGACAGTTTCCAGAACTGGATCAATCAAAGCCGCCTCTTTGCTTTTTGCGTCTGCAATCAGATAGGTGTAAGTGGAAGATTCGGAATCAAAAAGCTGGTGAAAGATGATGTCGTTTTTCATGGCCTCTCCTTTATTTAAGTACTGTTCAACGATGGCCTCAACGCCGTTACCTGCCAGGGGCTTTTTCAACTGTGCCCATCTTTCGCATTGAGAAAGAAGGACACAGTTCTGTGCTTCTCCGCAGCGGCGCTCAAGTTCTTCGAGCAAATGTTCCGGCGCCACCATCACCGCCAGGCGATTGCCCAGGACGTCGATTTCTTTTTCCAGATGGTTCATTGGCACCCATTGGGCGCCGGGAATATGCCCCTGTAAAAAGGCCACGCGATCGCGAAGATCAATAATCTTCAACAAATGCGGCTCAGTTGCCCAGATGTTGTAAACTTGCTCACAGCTTATTTGGTTTAATGACTTCGTTTCCATGCGCCCATAATGGCATATCGAACTGATCTAGAATGATGTCCTAGGACATAATGCACCTTAGAAAAATACAGCCCCTCGTCCCAGATCGAGATCCAGTCCAGCCGCTTGGTAAAATGACACGCGACAATTATGTCCTAGGACATCACGACAAGGGGATTCTTCCGGATATAGTGAATCCATAAGGCTTTCCATCCCGAAAGGAGAAACCCACATGAAACCAACCGTAAAAGAATTCTTCGACAGCGCGACATGGACACTGACTTATGTTGTGTACGACACCGAGTCTAAAGATGCTGTGATCATTGACCCTGTGTGGGACTACGATCCCGCCGCCTCGAAGATGAGCACGGCTTCGGCTGATGCCGTTTTAGAATTTGTGAAAAGCAACAACCTGAAAGTTCACTATATTCTGGAAACACACGCCCACGCCGACCACGTTTCGGGATCTCAAATCCTGAAAAAACACATCCCCGGAGCGAAAGTGGGAATCGGCGCCAAAATCACAGATGTTCAGAAAGTCTTTAAGAACGTATTCAATCTGGACAAGGACTTCCCGACTGATGGCAGTCAATTTGATCTGCTTCTTGAGGAAGGCAAACCCCTGGTTGCCGGCACTTTGAAAATTGATACTCTTTACACCCCAGGACACACTCCGGCTTGTGCCAGCTACGTCATCGCTGACAATGTCTTTACCGGTGATGCCCTGTTCATGCCTGACTATGGTACCGGTCGCTGTGACTTCCCGGCAGGAAGTGCGGACGCTCTTTATACCTCTGTGCACGAGAAGCTTTACACACTTCCCGACAGCTACAAGGTCTTCGTCGGCCACGATTATCTTCCCAACGGACGCGAACTTCAGTTTCAAAGCACGATTGGCGAAGAAAAGGAAAAGAACGTGCAACTGGGTGCTGCAACCACCCGAGAACAGTTCGTCGAGTTCCGTAACACCCGCGACAAGAAACTAGCGGCTCCTCGCTTGCTTCTGCCCAGTGTTCAAGTCAATATCGACGCCGGCCATCTGCCTAAACCTGAAGACAACGGAACCCGCTACTTGAAGGTTCCCTTGAAGGAGTAATCCTATGAAATCTTTTTTGAGTCTGCTAAGTTTGATTATTGGCACCAACACAGGGGTCGCATCCGCCACCCCCACAACGACAGTGGATCGCAGCAATGTTGTGATCATTGATGTTCGTACACCTCAGGAATACAGCCAGGGGCACGTCGAACAATCCTTGAACATCGACTTTATGAATGCGGATTTTAAAAATCAGATTGCAAAGCTTGATAAGACCAAACTCTATGGTTTGTACTGTCGCAGCGGAAACCGCTCGGGCCAGGCCTTGAAGGTGATGAAGCAAATGGGCTTCACCCAGGTGGAAAATCTAGGCAGTCTGGAACAGGCGCGCCGCGCCCTTACTTCGGGATGGCCTCGTTAAGCAGGTCATCCTTTTTCAACAAGACGATCTCGCGCCCTTTTTGTTCGATCAGGCCATCATCCGCAAAACGCGCCAAGGTGCGAATCACCGTTGGCGTCGTGGTCCCGCAGAAATCAGCGATCTCTTGACGGGTCCATGAGTAATCGGGATGCAGCTCTTTTAGATAGACCAACGCCTCGGCAATTCGAGCCGGGGCATCTTTTTCACTGAGAATTAACTGCTTAGCTTCGGCCTGGCGCAGTTCCTTGGACAAAGTTTCCAGCAGCTTTTCCGCCAGATCACAGTTTCCCTTCATCAAGGTGCGCATTTCACTTTTGCTCATAAAACGAATTCTGGATTCATCGATGACCGTGGCTGTGGCGTGATACGGTTCATTGGCAAAAAGGCTGCGATGGCCAAAAATCTGTCCTGCCCGGAACAGACGGACCAGATGATCCTTGCCGGATTCACCCCACAAACCCAAACCCACCAGTCCAGATTCGACAAAATAAAGATTCTGAGGGGTCTCCCCGGAGCGGTAGATCACATCCCCGCGGTGATAGGTCTTGGAGGCAGCCTGAGCAAAAAGATCTTTGAATTCCATGCCTGACAGCATAACACGGGCCCCGACCCCAAAAACAAACAAAAAAGGCCGGGTTTCTGACCCGGCCTTCTTCGTTTTTGACTATCTAAGTCTTAGTTGACGTCTTTGTAGTCAGCGTCGATCACATCGTCGCCGCCTTTGTTCGCAGAAGCATCACCTTCGGCTTGATCAGCCTGCTGTCCTTCAGCACCTGGTTGCGCGCCCTGCTTCTTATAAAGATCAGAAGTCAGTTTGTGTGTCAGGTTCTGAAGTCTTTCGAAGGCCCCTTTCAACTCATCACCAGAAGCGGCTTTGTTTTCAAGGATCTTCTTGGCATCAGCCAGAGCTTCATTCGCAGATTTGACCTCAGCTTCAGGCAACTGAGAGCCGGAATCTTTGATCAATTTTTCAGTCTGGTAAACCAAGTTGTCCAGATTGTTTCTTTGCGTTGCCGCTTCTGCCTTACGTTTATCTTCTTCCGCATGGCCTTCAGCGTCCGCGACCGCACGTTTGATCTCGTCCTCAGACATACCGGACTGAGCCGTGATCTTGATCTGTTGGGACTTGCCAGAAGACATGTCTTTCGCAGAGACGTGCAAGATACCGTTGGCGTCGATATCGAAGGTCACCTCAACCTGAGGCACACCACGTGGAGCTGGTGGAATACCTACCAACTCGAAGCGACCCAAAGTTTTGTTGTCGCTAGCCATCTTACGCTCACCTTGAAGAACGTGGATATCAACTGCTGGTTGATTGTCGGCTGCTGTCGAGAACACCTGGGATTTCTTGGAAGGAATCGCCGTGTTTCTTTCGATCAGAGTCGTCATCACGCCACCCAAAGTCTCGATACCAAGGCTTAGTGGAGTCACGTCCAACAGAAGAACGTCTTTCACGTCACCGGCAAGAACGCCCCCTTGAACCGCAGCACCTACGGCCACAACCTCATCCGGATTCACAGAACGGTTCGGCTCTTTACCGAAGAATTCTTTAACCGCTTTCTGGATCGCCGGAATACGAGTGGAACCACCGACCAAGACAACTTCGTCGATTTCAGAAGCCTTCAGACCAGAGTCTGCCAAAGCCTTCTTACAAGGCTCCATGGAGCGTCTTACAAGGTCTTCTGTCATCTGATCAAACTTCGCGCGAGACAGTTTTGTCTGCAAGTGTTTAGGACCAGACTGATCAGCTGTGATGAACGGAAGATTGATCTCTGTTTCCTGAGCGGAAGAAAGTTCGATCTTCGCTTTCTCGGCAGCTTCTTTCAGACGTTGCAAAGCCATTTTGTCATTTTTAAGATCGATGCCCTGGTCTTTTTTGAACTCAGAGATCAACCATTCAAGGATCACTGTATCGAAGTTGTCACCACCCAGGTGTGTGTCACCGTTGGTTGCACGAACTTCGACAACACCGTCACCCACTTCAAGGATGGACACGTCGAACGTACCACCACCGAAGTCGTAGATAACGATTTTTTCGTCTTTTTTCTTATCCAAACCGTAAGCCAATGCCGCCGCTGTCGGCTCATTGATGATACGTTTGATTTCCAGACCTGCGATACGACCGGCATCTTTTGTCGCCTGTCTTTGCGCATCGTTGAAGTAAGCAGGAACGGTTACAACCGCTTCTGTTACCGGCTCACCCAAATAGTCTTCAGCGACTTTTTTAAGTTTAGCCAAAACTGCCGCACCAATTTCTTCCGGAGAAACATTTTTACCCTGAACCTTGAACGCGCAGTCATTGCCTTTGGCAACCACAGTGTAAGGAACAAGTTTGATTTCTTCCTGAACCTCTTCAAATCTGCGGCCGATGAAACGTTTCGCAGAATAGATCGTGTTCTCTGGATTCGTCACAGCCTGACGTTTAGCGATTTGACCCACCAAACGGTCACCATCTTTGGTGTATGCGACGACGGAAGGAGTGGTACGAGCGCCCTCTTCATTCACGAGAACTTTAGGCTCACCGCCCTCCATGATCGCGACGCAAGAGTTCGTCGTTCCTAAGTCGATACCAATAATTTTACCCATACCTTATCTCCTTAAAACAGCTGCTTGAGGACTTGCCCAACCAGCTAAAAATACTATCCAATTCAGTCATTTCTAATGTGGGTCCGGCTTTGAATTCGTCAAGGCGAGGGGCTCACTTTTTTATGACAATTATTTAATGAATAATTTCAATATCTTACAGGGTTTTAACTCGCTAAAAGAGTTGCTTCTGGGCATGATGTGACCTCGCTCCTCTCTTAAAACAAAACAAAAACAAAGCCCCTCTAGGCCCTGGCGTAACCCTTCTGCGCCGGGGCCGCAATTTTTGCGGGACCTTATTTCTTCTTGCTGAAGAAGCCACCTTCAGAGGTCACATTCAGACCTCTTGCCTTTGCAATTTCTCGCAAAAGTTTCTCTTCGTCTTTATGTAATTTCTCTGGGAACTGCACTTCCACATGGAAATAGATATCCCCACGGCGATTGCCGCGTAAAGAAGGCAAACCCTCACCCACCAGCTTCACATTGTCGCCATTGTGAGTGCCCTTTGGCACCTCGAGCTTGGCTTTACCCGTGACTGTCGGAACTTCGATCTCGGCCCCGAGGAGCATTTGCACATAAGGCACGGAAAGCTCTGCCACCAGGTCATCCCCGCGGCGCTCAAAGTGATTGTGTGGTTTCACGCGAATTTCAACATACAGATCCCCTGGAGGACCCCCCATGTACCCGCCTTCACCTTCGGTCGCCACACGCAGACGCGTGCCGGTGTCCACCCCTGCCGGGATGTTCAGGCGGATTTTACGGTGTTCAGCCACACGGCCTTTGCCTTTACAAGGTTTGCACGGATTTTTGATCACAGTCCTCTGCCCATGGCAGGTCGGGCACGTGGACGCCATGGCGAAGAAGCCCTGCTGACGCACCACCTGGCCAGAGCCACCGCAGGTGCCGCAAGTGCTGACTTGAGAGCCTTTTTCAGCTCCTGTCCCTTTACACTCTTCACAGTTCTTATCTGTGTCGAATTCGATTTCTTTTTCAAGACCCGTGATGACGTCTTTGAGTGTGATCTCTGCCACATAACGCAGATCCGATCCACGACGAGGCTCATTGCGATTGCGACGCTGTCTTTGCTGACCGCCCATGCCGCCACCGAAGAAGTCGCCAAAGATATCGCCGAAGTGAGAGAAGATATCTTCGACATCCGTGAAGCCTCCGGCACCGCCGCCGCCACCGCGCGTGAACGCATCGTGGCCGAAGCGGTCGTACTGCGCACGTTTTTGAGTGTCGCTCAAAACTTCGTAAGCTCCGGCAGCTTCCTTGAATTTTTCTTCGGCCTCTTTGTTGCCGGGATTTTTATCCGGATGGAACTGCATCGCCAGCTTGCGATAAGCTTTTTTGATGGTGTCCTGATCGGCGCCTTTTTCGACGCCCAGAATTTCGTAGTAATCTCTTTTGCCAGCCATAGTGTATGGAACCTAACGTTGTGCGCTATTTTTTGTGTCGAATATGACAAAATAGGGTGCCAAAACCGCTGCCGTCAAGGTCTCCTCGTAAATTCCTTATGCAATACGGCCACAGTGGTTTTCTTCCGGCGCGCGGGGCGTCGTCCAATCTTAGCCGGTCGTTTTCAGGCCCAGCTTTCTAAGTTTAGCTTTAACTGCGGAAAGTTTAACCATCGCCAACCCGCCAAACGCACAGAAAATCGCCATCGACGGCAACCAGGCGTCCCAGCCATACCAGTCGATCATACTGCCGACAAAGGGCATAGCGATCGCGGCTCCATAGTACTGGAAGGAGTCAATCACACCCGCGGCAAAGCCCGCCATTTTCTTACCACCAATATCCATTGGGGCCGCTGAACCGATGATCGAGTGAGTGGCATTCACCGGAAGTGCGATCATGAGCAGAATAAAGCCACTGAGCACAAGTGATCCGGAGAACCAGTGCATCAGGAAAGCCCCCACAACCATCACCCCTGCTGCCGAGAAGTACAACTTTGAGGCCACCGGCCCACGATGCCCGGAAAACATTTTATCTGAAATCCAGCCTGCGCCGAACGACCCCAGAACCCCCACAAAAGGCATCAACGTGAAGATCCACTTTAAGGTGCCGTCGCCTTTTGCATCCACTGACAGTTTTTCCACAAAGAACAAGGTCGCCAACTGATCCATACTGTGGCGCGCGGCCCCCGTACAGGCATAGGCCATCGCATAAAACCAGATCAAGGGATGATTGAAGATGGTCATGAAGCTTTCTTTCAGAGGAACGCGGACCCCGTTGGTATCGTCCACTTCATCCACGATGACTTCGGGGGCGTACCCCGCAAGTTCCGGAGATTCCTTTACCAGCAAGGCTGTGAGGATCATCATGACCCCCACGACAAGAGGTGGGACGCGGAACAACCACTGCCACTGATGTTCAGCAACGATGAAAGCCCCAATGGCAAACCCTGCCAACAAAAAGGGCGACAAATGGGCCGACACAACCTGCCCCAGCTGCACCATAAAACCAAACACACCGGCGAAGACTCCACGCTCAGAGCGTTTGAACCAGGCGGCGTTGATTTTAATCATTCCGGGGGCACCCCAGGACTGAAAGTAACCATTTAACAACAGGATGCTACTGAATGTTGAAAATGAGGAAATGATCGGACTGAAGCCGCAAATCAAGTTGACGATAACGGTACCAACGCCCCCAATCAGCATGGCGTTCTTCCCACCGATGCGATCGGTGAACAAACCGTTAATGAGCTGCCCCGTCCCGTAGGCGAAACTAAAGGCGGCCCACAAGGCAGAGATGTCGGACTTCGTGAACTGGAACTCTTCCACCAAAAAAGGGGTCGCTGCCCTGAAATTGTAGCGGGCAATATAATAAGCACTGTACATCAATCCCAAAGTTAACCAATTCAGCGTTCTTCTTTTACGAAAGCCTTTGGGGTACGGGTGCTGCATTGAAAATCCTTTGGTTATGGGAACGGGGTCAACCCAAAGGACAATGCCAGAACTAAAGGCAAAGACATATGACGGGAATCATGCTTTTGCCACGATGTTTTACTGATTTTTCTTCAAACTTTGGATTTTATCCTGAAGGCGCTTGATAAGCACAGGATCCTGCTTGGTCTGGATCATGTCCTGAAGTACTGACTCTGCAAGCTCAAGGTTCCCTGCATCCGAGTACAGTCGCCCTGCCAGAGTAAACACCCATGGTGGCGCACCGTTTTTACCGGCTTGAATTAAGAGTTCAGCCGCACGCTTGTTGTCTTTTACTTCATACATGTAGTGATAGGCAGCCCGATACGAAATCGGCCAGTCGTTAGGAAAAGCCCTCACCCCTTTATCAAATATCGCAGTAGCACCATCTATATCCGTAATAATGATGGTCAAAGCCAGAGCGCCCGCGGCATAGGGCATTCTAAATTTAGGGGATAGATCCGTAATAGCATCCAGCATCTTAAAGAGCCAAGAGTTGTTTTTACAAACTCTTTCCGCGATCTCCTGATCGCAGTAGTCGAAATCTTGCAACGTCCGGATCCACATAATATCAGCAATGGCTTCACTATATCCGAAGTCCATTCGATCGATCATTGGAGGAGGAGGAATTAACTGGCGAGGAGTCGCACTGACATCAAGATAGCTTTTGCTTGTAAATGCGATAACCAATAAAGACAAAACCCCAAGTATAAAACTTGGGGCCTTACCAAGAAAACATTCAATACTAAGAATCCGTCTATTGGATACCATTTTGCGTATTTCGAAGTACCTTCGTGTTATCGATTGCCCATCTGTCTTCACGAACGGTCGCAGTACTTTGAAGTACACTCACAGCACCGGCTTGGAAACTGTCGACTCTTGTCCTGCACCCTGCAGCCACTCCACTTGTACTGACAGGACACTGATTATCTGCAATCGCAGGAGCAGCACTGCCAGTCGCACCATTCATAACGGTGCAACCACGCGTAAACGATCCGTTAACACCACAATAGCCTGTCCCAGGGCCGCTAGCCGAGTAGGACGTAACAGCTGGAGCCGAGTTATAACCGTTAGCTGCAGTAGCCTGGGCCCCAGCCACCGAGAATCCGATATTATAACGCAAGGAACCCTCTGGAGTATAACCAACAGCCGCAAAACGACTATCATAGGTATTGTACTCTGTGTAGAACGCCTTCTCAGCAGTGTACAAAGAAGACAAGTTCGTCTTCGCCTCAGACTGACGGGCTTTCGCCATATATTTGTTAATTGAAGGGATGGCGATGGACGCCAAGATACCAATGATCGCCACAACGACCATCAACTCAACAAGCGAGAAACCGCTTTGAGATTTTCTCTTAGATGAAAACATTTAAAGACCTCCATGGTTCTTTTTTAAACTGTTTACCCACATAAGTATGTCAAATGTGATCTTGTATTGCAAGGTCCTGTATCGAATATGACTGCATAATTTGTTTCATGTTTATTTCGTAAGGGACCGATGATTTTCCCTCTAAGCAGGACCTATAACCAGCTTTTATGACCCCGCTAGACTTGCCAATGCTGAAAGAGTGCTCAAATTGAGTCATAAGGTAGAATAAAACTCATGGGTAACAATAAAAAAGACAACAACAGCAATTATCCTTTTTCCTCGACTGAGGGGGAAGCAGGCGTCCAGCTCGTCCCGAAACTGGACACTCCGAAGATGTACAAGGTGATTCTTCTGAACGACGACTACACACCGATGGACTTCGTCGTCCTTGTATTGCGTCGTTTTTTCGCAAAAACAGAAGAGCAAGCCACTGAAATAATGTTAGATGTTCATAAGAAGGGTGCAGGAATTGCCGGGGTTTTCAGCCTTGAAATTGCCGAAATGAAAGTGATGCAGGTCAATCAGTTCGCGCAACTCAATCAATACCCCCTGAAAAGCACACTGGAGGAGGAAGCATGATGAGCCGTGAACTTGAGCGCAAGCTCGCCGAAGCCACTGAACTCGCCAAGCGCAATCGTCATGAGTTTGTCACTCTGGAGCACATCCTTTTGATCCTCACCGAGTCTCCAGTCATGGTCGAAATTCTTGAGGCCTGCGCCGTCAATGTGCAAAAACTAAAACAGGATTTACGCGATCATTTGAAAACCGGCATTCCTCAGATCACCGATGAACAACTTGGTTCCTATGGTGGTTTTGAATCCTGGACACCTGAATTCACACTGGCCTGCCATCGCCTGATTCAACGTGCGGCCATTCAAATGAAAAGCGCCGGTCGCAATCAAATCAGCGAAGGCAGTCTGCTGGTATCTTTGTTCTATGAACAAGACTCTCACGCGGCTTTCGCGCTGGCCCGACAGGGTCTTACTCAATTTGATATCATCAATTTTATTTCCCATGGGATCACAAAGGACGGACGAGATCACGACATCCCTCCAGCCTCCACTCCCCGCCCCGCAGATTATCAGGGCGATGGCAGCGAGGAAGTTCGAGGATCCCCCTTGGAAAGCTTCTGCATCAACCTGAATGAACGCGCCAAACAAGGAAAGTTAGATCCTTTGATTGGACGCGAAGATGTGATTGAAAGAACCATCCAGGTGCTTTGCCGTCGCACAAAAAACAATCCCCTGCTGATTGGTGAACCCGGCGTGGGTAAAACCGCCATCGCGGAAGGACTTGCACAAAAAATCGTCAACAATCAGGTTCCTGAAAAGCTGAAAAATGCGGTGATTTACTCATTGGATCTGGGGGGATTGCTGGCCGGAACAAAATTCCGCGGTGACTTTGAAGGTCGTTTAAAAGCCGTCGTCAAAGAGATCGAAAAGCATCCCAATGCCATCTTGTTCATTGACGAAATCCACACGATCGTCGGCGCTGGCGCCACCAGCGGCGGGTCGATGGATGCCTCTAACTTGCTAAAACCAGCCTTGGCAAACGGTGATATCAGCTGCATCGGTTCAACCACCCACAGCGAATATCGCCAGTACTTTGAAAAAGATCGCGCCTTGAATCGTCGCTTTCAAAAGATCGACATCCATGAGCCCAGCAAAGAAGACTGCGTCAAAATTCTCAAAGGATTGCGCAAGTCCTACGAAGAATTCCACCAGGTGCAGTTCTCGGATGAAGCGCTGCAAGCCGCCGTTGAACTTTCGCAAAAGCATATTCACGGCAAACTTCTTCCCGACAAGGCCATTGACGTTTTGGACGAAGCCGGAGCTTACTTCCGTCTGAAATATGAAAATGCGGAAGACATCAAGATCGACACGCCCGAGATCGAAGAGGTCATTGCAAAAATGACGGGGCTTCCTGTGGCCAATATTTCTTCAAGTGAAAAAACACAATTGCGTGATCTGGATAAGAAACTCAAAGCGCTGATCTTTGGACAAGACGAAGCCATTGACCGACTGGTGGCCAACATTAAGTATGCCCGAAGCGGCCTGGGTCGCCCGAACAAACCCATCGGAAGCTTCCTTTTCACCGGCCCCACAGGTGTCGGTAAAACCGAAGTCTGCCGCCAGCTTGCCAGCATCATGGGCGTTCATTTCGAACGCTTTGATATGAGTGAGTACATGGAGAAACACGCCGTGGCCCGCATGGTGGGGGCTCCTCCGGGTTATGTCGGTTACGAAGAAGGTGGTTTGCTGACAGAAGCGGTCACCAAAAATCCGTACTGTGTTCTTCTGCTGGATGAGATCGAAAAAGCTCACCCCGACATCACAAATATTCTGTTACAGGTGATGGATGCCGGAAGACTGACCGACAGCAACGGACGCGTGGCTGATTTTAAGAATGTGGTTCTGGTCATGACCTCCAACGCGGGTGCCCTGGAAACTTCGCGCGGCACCATCGGAATGGTCGACGAAAATCGCAGTTCCTTGTCTTTGGATGCGATCAAGAAGGCCTTCTCTCCGGAGTTCATCAACCGTCTTGATGCCGTGGTGTCCTTCCGCGACCTCACCGAAGACATGGTTATCCGCATTACTCAGAAATTTGTGGATGAACTGAAGATGACCTTGCTGGAAAAGAAAGTGGAACTGAACGTTTCTCAAGATGTAATTAAGTGGCTAATGAAAAAAGGCTACGACAAGGTTTACGGAGCGCGTCCTTTGGCCCGCTGTGTGGACGAACATCTTAAAAAAGCCTTGGTTGACGAACTTCTTTTCGGCCGATTGGTGGATGGTGGACGCGTAAATGTTGAACTTGAAAAGGATATGCTCAAGTTCCATTTTAGCACCACCCCCAACAATGGGGCGGGTCAAAAAAATCAAAAGCAACCTGTCACAACGTGATGGCATTGACATTCCTTTTAGAGTTATCATTATTAGTGGTGACTCTAAAAGGAGTGCATAAATGGCATTTTTAAAACGTATTGGTCTTTTTATTCTTACAAACGTTCTGGTGATCGTCACGATCGGTATCGTTTGGTCTATCGTCAGCCGCTTCCTGGGCTTGGCGGGACTTAACTCTTACATCCCGTTCTTGATGGCGTTTTGCGCCGTTTGGGGTATGGGGGGAGCGTTCATTTCCCTGTTCATGTCCAAATGGATGGCGAAGATGTTCCATGGCGTGAAAGTCATTGATTCTAACAATCCAAATCCTGAACTTCGAGCGTTGGTCACAAAAGTTCACGAACTGGCTCGCCGTGCGCAACTGCCTAAAATGCCAGAAGTTGGTATCTACGAATCCGTAGACATCAACGCCTTTGCGACTGGACCTTCCAAATCCAACTCTTTGGTGGCGGTCTCCACAGGTCTGTTGCAAAGAATGAACGACAAAGAAGTTGAAGGCGTTTTGGCACACGAAGTGGCTCACATCGCCAATGGTGACATGGTCACCATGACCTTGATCCAAGGTATCGTGAATGCGTTTGCCATGTTCTTCTCTCGTATCCTGGCAAACCTTGTGGCTTCCAACGTGGATGAAAAATTCCGCGAGATCGTTCGCTTCGCTGTCACAATCCTGGGCGACATTGCCTTCACGATGCTGGGCTCTATCGTGGTGAATTACTACTCACGCAAACGTGAATTCCGTGCGGATGCTGGTGGCGCGAAGTATTCTTCCCGCGAAAACATGATCGCAGCTTTGCAAAAACTGCGCTCTGTGTATGAATTGCCAATCCCACCGGAAGAAGGTGCGACAGCCACTTTGATGATCTCCAACCGCGACAAAGGTGGAATCGCCAAATTGTTCATGACTCACCCGCCTCTGGAAGTACGTATCGAAGCCCTGCAACGCGGCCGCGTTTAAGACCACTTGCAGCGGAAAGCCAACTTTAGAACGGCTTTCCGCTCTCGGGGTTGTTTCTTCACTGAAATGGGCATAACCTAACTGGGTTATGCCTCGTATAGTTCTTGCCCTCTCATTTTTCTCTGTTCTTTTGGGTTGCGCGACCACCTCGCGTTTTGACACGCGTATCGACAAGCGACTGACACCTCCCCTGCCAAGCTTTATGGCGAAGTGGAGATCTGCTCCTGTTTCAGATCTTGAAAAACTTGAAGTGGGCGCCAAAGAAAACAACATCCTTTGGTGGAAGACCTATATGGTGTCCATGGCTCATAAGGAAAAAAATCCCGCCGTGGCATGTGAAGGCTTCAGTCAGCTATCTGCCGTCATGGAATTCCCACTGCACGATCTGGCATTGCTCAGAGCTTATGAAACCTGCCCTGCAGACAAATTGCTGGCCAATCTGCCGGAAAGTGTCGCCCCTTGGTATCGCGATCTTTCCATCGACATCAATCTTAAAAAAGCATTGCAGACACCAGAACTTCAGGATGACCTGACGGCCTATGTTGAAAAAGCTCGTAGCGAAAGCAATAAAAAGAACAAGGAAGAATACTATCTTAAGGCCCTTTTGCTGGCACAAAAACTGGAACTTAAAGAAGACGCCGCCAGCATCCAGGCCCAGCTTTATAAAAATTCTCCGCGCCTGAATCCTGTGCCCGCCTATAAAGAGCTCAGCGCTGTGGCTTCGGACTATCGCTTCCACCGGGAATTCGACAAAGCTCTTAAAACTTACAGACAAATCCTGGATGCCAAAGAGGCTACGGCCGACGAACAATTCCAGGCTTTGAAAAACATCCGCCAAACTTATAAGGTCGCCCAACGCCGCAACGATTATATCAATGCCACGGCCGATGTGGTGAACTGGGCCAAAAATCAGCTACAAAAAAATAAAAAGGACCGCCGCACAATCGCGCGTTTCCATGATTCGCAGGTTCTGTTTGCAAAAACCTTGTGGACGGAAGATCAAACTTCCCGCGCGGTGCAGGTGTTAAACGAAACCCATCGCCGCTTGCGCGGTGTTTATCCGATGGATGAAGTGTTCTTTATCCTGGGCCGCATTGACGAAGAAAAAGGCAACTTCAAGAAAGCCCTGGAATACTTTGAAGCCAGCTATCAACAGCCTGTCAGCTTTTCGGGCCTGCGTGATAAGATCTCGTGGTTGAAGTCCTGGAACTATTTCAAACTTGGCAAATGGGCGGAAGCCCGCACCAGCCTTGAGCAGATGAAAGAGCTGGTTAAAGACCCTTCCGATAAAGCCCGTGCACGTTTCTGGCTGGCTAGAACACTTAAGAAACTAAATCTTGAGCCTGAAGCCCAAGCCGAACTGCAAACCCTGAGCAAAGAGGATCCGCTGGGATACTATGGGGTCATGGCCTATCGTGACCTGGGCTGGGAGTTTCCTCCCCTGTCCGTTGATGTCAACGAGCTGCAGGGCTTAAGTTTATTTTCTGTGGAGGAGCTATCCGTTTCCACCCGTTTGACGACCGAGTGGCTGATAGCCGTTAATGAAAAACCTTTTGCAGAAAAAATCTTGAACATCGCCGTTGATGACCTGAAAAAACGCAATGTCACAGCGGAGAAGACCTGGCTGGCGGTATCTTCTGGATACGCGCGTGCGGGCCTATACTTGCCGCTATTCTCTGCCATTGGTGCTTTACAACCAGAGGTCAAAGACCGCTTGCTAAATGATCATCCCGATCTTTTGTTCCCACAGGCTTACGGCGATATCATCGCAGAAGCCTCCAAGAAAAGCGGAATCCCACAAGAGTTTATTTTCTCTATCATCCGCCAGGAATCCGCATTTAATCCCGAAGCCCGTAGCCCCGTGGATGCCTTCGGTTTGATGCAACTTCTGCCAAGTGTCGCCAAGCAACTGGCAAAACAGAACAATCTTCCCTATAGCGAAGCCAGTGATTTGTTTAATCCCGAAATCAATGTCCCGCTGGGGGCCTTTGAGCTGAAGAACCTGATGCGCAAGTATAACAACCAATATATTTTGGCTGTGTCCGGTTACAACGCCAATGACAGTGCCATCCGCGGCTGGCTCAAGACCCGCTTCCGGGATGACTCTGTCGAGTTTATCGAGGAAGTTCCGTATGAAGAAACCCGGGCTTACATCAAGCTGACGATGCGAAACTACATCTTCTATCAACGACTGCTTCATCAAGGCAAAGGTTCCCGCTTCCCGGAAGAACTGCTCAAGTTACAACGCTAGTCCCAAAGCAAAAAGCCACCTTCCCAAGGTGGCTTTTTTTATTTCAAAGATCCAACCCTAAACTGCGGTGAAATCGTTTACGACGTTCTAAATCAAAAATATATCTAAGCTCTACTAAAGAGCGAAAGCGTTCGTGAAAATGCATCCCCGTTATCACGAAACCCTCCTTTAATTTCGGGATCAAGACTCCGGGATTATTGGGGTGGTGCAGACTTGTGACCACTTGAAATTCTTCATGGCGCACTTTCTCCAGAACACAACTCAGAAGTTTTCCGTAAAGCCCCTTTCCTCGGAACTCCGCCAAAACTGCCGAATTTTGCATATAGTAGGTTTCTGCATCCGTGGCATGTCCAAAGTGCCAACCTATCATTCGATCCCGAGAGAAAACCCCCATGCGTAGAATAAATCTTTGTTCCGTTTTGCGGCGATCAGATAACTTCCCCTGACTCGGACCGTCGCCTGCCCCCGCCGCTTCTGCTTCTAATCTGTTGAAGAAAACCGAATCGAAATTTTCCGCCAAACAGGTGCGCAACTCCGATGCAGAGACCTCTCTTACGTAAAAACCATCGCCAATATCTTTGGAAAACATACGTCGTCCTATTTTAGAAGTTCAGGATAAATAAAAAAAATTCGTCTAACAAAATCCACACCAAGCCGATCTTCAAGCAACTTCATTTGAGAAATTATAACTTCACCGTCGTTGCCTGCCTCTTCCTTCTTTGTATCTTCCAAGGGAATTCCCACATCATGATGCAGATATTCACCAAACTCAGAAATACAAAAATCACAGTAAGCTTTAGTATGCAGAATAAAGTGGTGCCACATCTGATCCAGATATTCGATTTGATTCGTAAAAAGAAAGGGCCCTTGCAGAAAGCCTTCCTTTTGGGACTTATGAATAAAACGTAGCAAAGTCACAAGATCGTCATAGACCATTTCAAGCAGCACTGTCGATTTGGAGTTTGAAAATTCTTTTAAGTTCACAATTCTTGCAATGATATTTTTCATAAATCCCCCACTTAAACGTTACACAGGATCGCCATCACCACCATGCGAACCAGCACCACAGGTGCGATAGATGGAGCCATCCAAAGCTTTTTCCTGAAACTCTGCTTTTGATTTCTCGTAAGAACGAATCTCATTTCCTTGATTCCTCAAGGCCTCAATATCTTGATTGGATAGCTGAGATTCATCGACATTCAATGCCCGCAACACCCCTCTCACTGAGCTAATCTCAGAAGCACTCAACGAAGCCGCGTGAGCAAAGGGAGCCGTCGCCAGTACAATCGCCATAGCCAATAACTTATTAATTTTTTGCTTTTCCATTTCTTTCTCCTTTTCCGTATTTCGGATGCTGAGACGTATTGCGAATGCGATACCAGCGTCAGATCGAATATATTCGATCTCATGGGTGTAAATAGCTTTAGCGCCCTATAACCTGGTCCGAAATCCGAGAATCAAGATCCGGCTTCTGACCGTCCCATTCTGCGACATCCCCCATCAACAGTCCCTCTTTTCGTCTCATGCTGCCGGACTATTTGCCGATAAGTTCTTGTGGAGAAAGGGGAATACTTCATGTTTTCTCGCAAAGTGGTTATTGCAGCTAGTTGTGTCGGTTTGACTTTCTTTGGCGGTTTGGGGCTTTACCTTTACTCCACACAAGAAAGCTCCCCTTCCCGCACACAAAGCTCCAGCAAAAAGGACAGCAGCCTGCGTGCGCTGGAAAAATCCTTCATCACATCACAAACTGACAAAGTTGTGGATGAGCCCAGTGCCCTTTTCAACGACCCGGCCATCAGTCAGGCCTGGGGCTTAAAGAAGTCTGATGCAGCCCGCGCCTGGTCTGTCACCAAAGGCAGCCGTGATATCGTCATCGCAGTGATCGATACCGGCATTGACATCAAACACGAAGACTTGGCCGGAAACCTTTGGCGCAATCCCGGAGAAACCGGTTTGGACTCTAAGGGACGAGACAAAGCCACCAACGGCATTGATGACGACGGCAATGGTTTTGTTGACGACGTCTATGGCTGGAACTTTGTTTCCAACAATCCGAAGCTTGATGACAATCACGGACACGGAACCCATATCGCAGGCATCATCGGTGCAGAAGCTGGAAACGGCAAAGGTATCACCGGGATTGCCCCGGAAGTCAGCCTGATGATTTTGAAGTACTACGATCCTAAAGTTCCAGGAACAGACAATCTCAAAAACACGGTGGCTTCCATTCGCTATGCCGTGAAGATGGGTGCGAACATCATCAACTACTCCGGCGGGGGCACAGAGTTCTCACAGGAAGAACATGACGCCATTGCCGAGGCCGAGAAGAAAGGCATTCTGTTTGTCGCAGCGGCTGGTAATGAAAGATCCAACTCGGATCAGCATCACTACTACCCGGCTGACTACAAACTTAAAAATATTATCTCTGTGACGGCCATTGACCCCTCTACCCAAGTGCTGGCGTCGTCCAACTATGGTGTTGAAACCGTGGATATCGCAGCCCCAGGACAAAACATCCTGTCCTGCCTTCCGGGGAACTCTTATGGTTATATGACCGGCACATCGCAAGCCACAGCCTTTGTCACTGGGGCCGCCGCTTTGGTGATGGCTCATAAGCAGTCTTTCCAGGCCGAAGATGTTAAGAAGTACATTCTTGCCACAGGGGATGCCCAGTCGCAGTTGGCTTCCAAAACCAGAACCTCCCGTCAGTTGAACCTTTATAAAGCTTTAACGATTCTGGATCAGGGCGTGGGAGCTTCCGGGGTGATTGCCGTAAACACTCAAAACATGAAAAGCTTCAGCGGTGATCCGAACGACAGAAGATCCCGTGCAGCGGAAGAAGGCCTAGATGCCACCGCCACCGAGATGAGCATGTTCGGCAAGTCCTTGATTGATGCCATGGGCTCAAAAGCTCGTCCAAGCAAGCTCGGTACAAAACAGGAAAACGAAGGTTTCTAGCGGGCCGGCGGCAATCCCCGCCTGCTCTTGATTTTCATTATCTTACAAATTATTAAGAGTTGTTTTTTAAATGTTAGTAAATGGCAATTCTCGATATTATCACTGCCATGCGCTTTCATCCATTACTCCTCTCCGTTCTTTTCTGTTGGTGCCTGTGTGGGAAAGACGCTCTGGCAAGTGAAACTCTCACAATGGATGTGTGGGAACCCTACGCGCCCGAATGGGCCGTCGCTGATTTTAAGAAATTCATAAAGCAAAAATACAACAAAGAAATCAAGGTGGTGGTCAATTATGTTTACTCACCAAACGATTTCTTTGATCGCGTTCGTGGCAACGAAACCGATATTATTTCCCCTTCCCACAACCTCATCCACGACGATAGATTTTCATTTATCCAAAAGAAGCTTGTCATCCCCGTCAACAAAAAACTTCTCCCCCATCTCAAGGAGGTCGAGGACAGCTTTATCAACAATGACTTCATTGTTGATAAGAACCTTCTTTATGGAGTTCCATTTGCTTCTGGCGCCTACAGTCTTCTCTATAAAAAAGCGTATTTCAAAACAGCTCCCGACAGTTGGAAGATTTTGTGGGATTCGAGATATCGCCAGCAGTTTGCGATCTCCAAGGAGTTTTACGAGAGCAATATCTACATAACAGCCCTCTCTCTGGGCATACCCAAAGATAAAATTGCCGACGTTGAATCCCTTAAGTCCGAAGCATTTTCCAAAAGACTGAAACAGTTGTTAAAAAATGCGACCTACTGGCAAGGCGTCCCCCACGACAAAGAGGTTGAAAAAAGTGTTCTCACCACCGCATGGGGCTTTTCGCACTCTGTCCATGACGACCCAAAAAAAGAATGGGTCTTTGCCTTCCCCAAAGAGGGCATCACCATGTGGACAGACTACCTCCTAGTGACCCGGGCCGTAAAAAGATCCGCCTTTGCTGAGACTTTGGCGATGGAATGGCTGAATTTTTCCCTGTCTCCGGAATTCCAAAGAAGATTAGTGATTGATCAGCTCAAATGCTATTCGGCCGTCCCCGGGGCTTATGTGGCAGAGGGGTACAAACCCCTGACGGTTGCCCCCAAGGAAAAAGAATTTCTCTTTAAAAATGCCATCTACTGGCCGACCCTCTCCGCACGCAATCGCAATGGCATGAAGCTTATCTATGACAGGGTGGAAAAGGAAATTCAGAAAGAAAAAGCCGCCCGGAAATAACAGGGGTCGCGGCTGTCTAGATTCTCGACAGCCCTTTCCTTTTTCCCCAACGAGTGCCCTTACCTGGATAACTCAGCCTGGCTGTGGCACATTGACCCCCATCCGTTCGGGGGACCTCAATTATGGCAAAAATTCTGTCTTCGTTGTTTGTACTATTGTTTTCAACTTCTGCTTTGGCAGACCTGGCCGCCAGTTTCGACAAAATCCGCAATCAAGCCCGGCACTATCGTGATCCAGGCGCCGTCTGTGAGGAAGTGGCCCGCGCTGAATTTTCCGAGCAGTACCCGGCACCTCAGTATGAAGTGATTGTAGGTGTAGCCTATAACTTAAAAGGCCGCACCGTTGGCGAACTGGATATGGTGCTTCTGGATAAGAACACTCAAAAAGTCGCCATGGTGGGTGAAGTGAAATGCTACAGCAACCTGAAAAACGGCCTGACCAAGGCCAAACAACAACGTAAAAGATTCCTGACTCACCTGGGCTCCGGCCAGCCGTTGGAGTTTATCAACACCGCCACCGGAGAAAAGTACGCCTATGAACAGTTCCAGTACGTGACACAGTTTATTTCTGTCTCCCAGCGTGGCGGCAAAGCCGTCGGATTTGATTATGAGTTAGAACACAATCTGGATGAAATGACCCAACTGCGGGACCAGATCATTCACTGTCAGAAAGAAAGACTCTGCCCAATTCCGTAAAAGGCTCTCCTGGCTTGCTATCCAGGTCCGGTAATGCCAGACTTGTTTGCAAAGGAAGGGGAACTTTTATGAAACCGGTACTATCTGTCTTCATATTTTTATTTGGCCTGAGCACTCAGGCCGACGTGGGCTTCAAAAACGGAAATCAAAAAACAGCGGTCCTAGCACAAGGACGTATCATCGTTCACTGCCAATCCAATTCTCCCGGGGGACCAACTTACGGCTCTTTTATCTGTCGTGAAGAGATTCTGACCTCGGGCGAATATGACTACTTCGTTGGTCCCACGGGTGTAAAAGGTGACTCCGTCACGCTGACAGCTCTACACCAAGATGGCTCGCAAAGAACCAAAACTATTGCCTATGACAGCACCAAAGGACAAAGCAAAAAATCCATCAATCTGTGGATCGCAACATTGCTGCAAAAACCTTTACTGGATCCGGGCAAAAACGTTGTGAGATACAAAATCACATTGAATGACAAAGTGACCGCTACAGGCGAGTTCCTAGCCGAAGTCAAAGATGGCGGCACCAAAACCTGCTCCAGAACGGGCACTTACTGGTCCAACATGCCATCGGACTGCCAGAACGGTTCGTCCATGTGCAACCGCTACTTTAACGAAAACAACTATTGCCTTTAAATGAAAAAGGCTCCCGGTCGGGAGCCTTTTTTAATCCAGAAAATCAGAGGCAGAGATCTTGCCTTTAATCATCACAATCAAGCCCGCCGTCATGCAAGCCAGCGCCACACCGACGCCAATCAAGTTGCGATGCCCTAGATTGATCATACCCAGCAAAATCAAGAGGGCACTTAGACCAAACGGCCCCCAATAAAGGTACTTGTTCCATTTCGGTTTAGCGGCCTCACCGGCCACCGGTTTTTGAGACAAACCGATCATCATCAAGGAATTGATTCGCGCGATCATCTCGTCACACTTCGGGTCACCCCCCTGTGCCGCTTTCAGATCCTCGTATTTTAGCACCGCAAAACGCAACGCATCCAACTGATGGCAGGAACGGATGAATTCATCATGCAGATCTTCGTTTTCGAAGTTTTCAACCAGGTTTTTCCATTTACGCACCAGACTTGGCTGCGCTTTCAAGGATGGATCCTTTGGCAGACCTTCCAGCTTTTCGAAAATCACATGGCAGGAATAACATTCCTTCGCGCGACGCCCGTTTAAGGCTCCACACTTCGGGCAGGATTTCATCTCTTGAGTGCCCGGCTCGACGACTGAATTAGCTTGGCGCTCAGCAGCAAGAACTCGTTCGCTCTTCTCCATGATCGCAGAAAGGGGCTCTTCCCGAGTCTCTTCCGGCTCCAACGAAACCTTAAAGCACATCACATTCAGAGGGTCCTGAGGAGGATATTCGAAACTGAATCTGCTTTCACAGGAAATGCACTGAAATAGAGGCGTTTCCGACTGGATATCGTCACTCTCAACTTCGTACAATTTCGCGCATGATGGGCATCTGATCTTCAATTTCACGTGGACTCACTCACTCTTTATGTTACTAATACCATGATGAAGAGATGGTTTCAATTTTTCAAGCATAAAGCCTACGATTTTCGTTGGGCGATTCTCTCTGGAATTCTCGTCGGCACAAGTTACATCCCCTTTCCTCCGTGGGCATTGATCTTTTGCTACACTCCGCTTTGGCTTTCTGCGACTGAGGAAAACAGTTCTGTTAAGAAATCTTTTTGGGCGGGCTGGGTCACACAATTCATTCTGACTTTGATTGGTTTTCACTGGATTGCCTACACCGCGCACGAGTTCGGGCAATTGCCGTGGGCCGTGTCCTATCTGGCATTGCTTCTTTTTTGTGCGTTTATGCATCTGTATATTCCTGTCGCCGTGGCCGCAGGAACGTGGTTGCGCCTGCGTTTTTCTTTAAGTGGCGGGCAAAGCCTGTTTGCCATCGCCTTGCTGCACGCGCTTTTGGAGCGCATCTGGCCGGTCATCTTTGAGTGGCATTTAGGATACACTTTCATCTGGTCGAAGATGCCGGGATATCACCTTGCGGATCTGGTAGGCTTCCATGGACTTTCCGCAGTGGCTTTGCTTTTCAATGCCTGGATGGGATACATCTGGCTGAAGCAAAGCTATATCAAAAAGGCCCTGACTCAGCTTTCTGTGCTCGCGATGACCTTTGCTGCCCTGATCGCTTTGGGGTACTGGCACGGCCAAAAGTGGAACCACTTTGACAGTGAAATCCGCGCCACTGTGGTTCAAGCAAACATCGGCAATCTGGAAAAGATCTATGCCGAGCAAGGGCGTGGTTATCAGGAAGTCATCACACGTAAGTTCCTGGATCTATCCTTCGGGGCATTACAAAAGTTCCCGCAGACCGACATCCTGGTCTGGCCTGAAACCGCCTTCCCAGACTATCTGGACCAGCATCTGCTGGATCGCAAGAATACTCAGATTCTGATTTCCGGACTGGCTCCGCTGAAAACACCGCTGATCACCGGAGCTTATTCCAAAGATCCTAAAACGGATGAGAAAAAAGACACTTCCACCTACAATGCCCTGTTCCTGATTGATCCCAACGGAAACAACCTGGACAAGCCGTATCGTAAAACGGAACTGCTGGCCTTCGGCGAATATCTGCCTTTGAGCGAACAATTCCCCTTCATCCTGAAGCTTCTGCCGTTCATTTCAAATTTCGGGCGTGGCCATGGTCCCGAAGTCATGACCTGGGAGCGCCCGGAAGGAAAAATCCGCTGGGGCGGTCAGATTTGTTATGAGGGTCTTTATCCGAACTTTACACGCGGATTGTCCCAAAAAGGGGCCGACATTCTGGTCAACGTGACCAATGACTCCTGGTTCGGGAAAACATTTGAACCTCATCAGCACCTCTATATGACACTGGCCCGGGCGATTGAGGTGCGCCGCCCCTTGGTCCGTTCGACCAATACTGGCATCAGCACCGCCATTCTTGCCAATGGTGATGTTCTGCAAAAATCTCCGCTCCATGAAGAATGGAGCGGTCAATTTGTGATAAAGTATTTAAAAAATGCTCCCGTCACGTTCTATGTCCAATGGGGTCATTGGGACTGGATCGTGTTAATTCTGATTTTGGGAGCCATTATTGTCCGAGGAGCCCTCAATGCAAGATCTCGTCGTTCTTGATTGGATAGAAATTCTAGAAAAAATTAAGACTCACGCGACCAGCGATATGGGGCGTGAGGCCGTCATGCAAACCGGTCCGCTGAATTCCCGCGAAGAAGCTTATGCGAGCTTCCAGGAAATCAGCCATGCCACCGAAGTATTAAATCAGGGTGTGCGTCCGTTCATGACCAGCTTGGATTTATATTCGACCTGGATTTCGCGCCTGAAAAAACGGGCGGTTCTAAAAACATTGGAAATGAAAGACGTCCGCAGCTTCTGCCTTGAAGCCCTGGCGTTGAAAGAAGCCCTGCACCCGGTACAAAACGACTGGGCTCAGCGCCTTCACGGAAGCCTGATGAAGGCTGAAGAACCGATTTCAGCCATTGATCAGATCCTGACCCCCAGTGGAGACATCCGATCGGATGCCAGCGAGACCCTTTTCCGTCTTTTCCGCGAAAAAGAAAGACTGGCGCGCGAGGTGCAAAGCACCCTGGATCGCCTGGTGCGCGATCATCAGATGGAAAATGTCCTGCAGGATAAATACGTCACCACTCGCGAAGGCCGCTGGGTTCTTCCCGTGCGCAGTGGGATGCAACACCATCTGCCAGGGGTGATCCACGGGTCGTCCCAAACCAAACAGACTGTTTTCATTGAACCTGAAAAAGTGATTCCGTCCAACAACCGTTTGCGCCAGATCGAGGTGGAGATTGAAGACGAGATTGAAAGGCTTCTGACCGAGCTTTCACATTATCTTTCTTCAAAGTCCCTGGACATTGAAAGCTCCCAGGTTTTAATGCGAGATGCGGACCTTCGCTTTGCACAGGCCCAGTTTGCCAACATGGTCAACGCCCACCCGATTGAGTTTTCCACCGACAGCATGGAGCTGATCGAGGTGCGCCATCCCCTGCTGCAATTGACCGGCAAACCGGTCGTTGCCAACACGGTTTTGCTGGAAGGACAAAAAAGCATTTTGCTGCTGAGTGGTCCCAATGCCGGCGGTAAGACGGTGCTTTTAAAATCCATCGGCCTTGCTGCCCAGATGGCTCGTTGCGGGCTTCCGATCTGTGCCAGCGAAACATCCAAGGTTCCGTTCTTTAAGAATGTTCTGATCGGCATTGGTGACGCCCAAAGCGTCGATGAAGAACTCAGCACTTTTGCCGCGCACTTGAAAATCCTGGGCAAAGCGGCCTCCGTCAAAGGCCGCGACAATCTGATCCTGATTGATGAAATCTGTGGTTCCACCGATCCTGAAGAAGGAAGTGCCCTGGGCCGTGCATTTATTGAAGCTTACTCTGCTAACGACGTCTTTGGTGTGATCACCTCACACTTGGGGCCGTTAAAAGCGGGCTGGGATGAAGGCAGCCGGGTACTGAACGGAAGTATGGAGTACGATCCCAAAACGGGCCGTCCAACTTATCAGTTCTTAGCCGGAATTCCCGGTGATTCCATGGCTATTCAAACTGCCAAACGTGTGGGTGTGGCTCAGACCATCGTGCAGCGTGCTTTGGACGTGCTGGCGCCAGCTACTCGCGCACGTCTGGAAGGCCTGGAACAGATTGAACAGTTGAAAGCAGACATCTCGCTTTTGCAGGACCACCTGCGTAAGGAAACAAAAAAAGCCACCGAGATGAAACGCAAATACGAAGGCATGCTGGAGCAATTCAACAAAGACAAAGACGAATGGTTGCAGCGCACTTTAAAGAAAGCCGAGCGCAAAGTTGAAGAAGCCATCGCGCACGCCAAGGCGGATGAGACCTTCAAACGTCACACGGCTTTGCAGGAAATCAAATACAAACTTCCTGAAATTGTAAAAGCAAAACCGATCACACAACCAGGAGCACCGGAAACGGCCGAGGAATTTGGCAAGAAGTTCCCACCGGGATCAAAGATTTTTGTACCCAGCCTGAACCAGGACGGTATCGTGCAGAGCACGCCCAACTCCAAAGGAGAAGTCCTGATCCTGTCCGGATCAGTGCGTCTGCAGATTCCTTGGACGGTGCTCAAAGCACCGGGCAAACCGTCCAATCCAACTTCGCAGTTGGTTCGTCAAAGTTCCAACATCACTGTGGCACTGGCTGATGATGACCGCACACTGGATCTGCGTGGAAAAACTGTCGAGGATGCTTTGCAGGAACTGGAGCTGGCTTTGGATAAAGCCGCACAAGCACGCGAAGACCGTATTAAGGTCATCCATGGACATGGCACTGAAGCTCTGAAGCGCGCCGTGCGCACGTACTTGTCTCGCTCGATTTACGTGAAGAAGTGGAAAGCGGGCTCACCTGAAGGTGGCGGCGACGGCATCACTTGGGTGGAAATTGGCGAGTCTTAAAATAGCAAAGCCCCCGATAACATCGGGGGCTTTTTCTTTTTAATTTTCAAAGTGAGGTTCTGGTACCGGTGGTGGAACCTCCCTTTTCGGATGACAAACCACTCCGCACTTCACAAAACAACCTTTGCCTGTGTTCCAGCAGTACTTGGCAATCGGTGTGGTTTCTGCCGGGCAGCTTAGACGTTCGGCTTCAAAGATAGGTTCGACCACAAAGGGGCCTGGCACCGATTGAAGATCAAAAACTTCTTCTGCCGCAAACACGCTGGCACTTGACAAGGTCAGGGCTGCAAAGAGAGATAGAACAAATGCTTTCATAGATTCTCCTGGGTTATAGTTAAAAAAATCGCACCCAGATAAGGCTAAAAGAGAGGATGTTCCGCAGGGTATTCTTTTTCAGACCACCTGCCGGAAATCAAGAGTGGAAAGGCCCCTTATGTTAATTGAGGACTACAACATTTCAAGTTGGATTGTATCCAAGACGCTGGCTCTGTCCTACTTCATCGCGTTTTTGTCTTTGTTGCCTCAGGTCCTCGGACTTTTTGGAACTCAAGGCATTCTTTCCATCGATCATCTGTTAAATATTCTGGATAAAGAACTGAAAGCGGATCGATTCTATCACATTCCAAGTCTGTTCTGGTTTTCTTCCAGTGATCTGACGCTGAAGCTGTTTTGTTTTGTCGGAATGACGGCTTCATCTCTGGCATTTCTGGGGTTCAGCCAAAGCATCATGTTCCTGATCTGCTTTGTCTGTTACCTTTCATTCGTCAGCTGCGGTCAGATTTTTTTAAGCTATCAATGGGACAGCCTGTTGCTGGAGTTCGGTTTTCTGGGACTGTTCTTCGCCCCCTGGAAGTGGGAGTGGATTCCCCTGGGAACTCACAGTTTGCATCCGGTGATTCTGGCGTTGGTCATTCTTCTACTGTTTAAACTGATGTTCCTGTCGGGTGTGGTGAAGCTGACCCATAAGGATGCTAGTTGGAAAAGTCTGACGGCCTTAACCTATCACTACTGGACTCAGCCACTTCCGACTCCGTTGGCCTATTTTGCACACAAACTTCCGCTGTTCCTGCAAAGGCTGAGCGCCGCAGTCATGTTCACTATTGAACTTGTGATGCCATTCTTCATATTAATTCCCGGTAAAACTCAAGTGGTCGCAGTCGCGCTTTTGGTGCTGTTGCAGATTCTGATTATCCTCACTGGCAACTTTGGCTTCTTCAATCTGATGACTCTGGGGCTGTGCCTGGCGGTGCTGCCGGATTCTTCATGGGGGTTTAAAATCAACTGGGTTGAGCACAGCACAATTCCGACGGAGGCGGCTCTTGTTCCTGCGCTGATCTTGGTGCCAGCGTCCTTGTTCTGGATTTTGAAAACGCTTTGGGAAAAAAGCGAGAAACTGAACTTCATGCTTCCTTATATGCGCCTGCTCTACCATTTTCGTATCAACAATCCCTATGGACTTTTTGCCGTGATGACTAAATCCCGCCCCGAGATCATTTTACAGGGCAGTAACGACGGCCATCACTGGCAGGACTATGAGTTCTTTCATAAGCCCGGCAACCTGAAAAAGATGCCGACCCTGGTGGCTCCTCATCAACCGCGGCTGGACTGGCAGATGTGGTTCGCAGCCTTGGAAGGGTTTAATGAAAACCTGTGGCTGCAAAACGTGGCTACAAGGATCTTCGAGCAATCGCCGGATGTCCTGGCTCTGCTGAAAACCAACCCCTTCAAGGGATCGGCACCACACTATTTGCGATTTGAGCGATATGAGTATCGCTTCACTAACTTGAGTGAACTTAGAAATTCAGGTTCATGGTGGCAGCGTGAACATCTGGGCTCTTACGGCCCCACCTTTACGCGGGACACTGACTAGAAGAGGCTGGGGGCGCAAAGTGACACGCAGAGAGCGGCACCTCTGCAGAAGTTTGACGTATCACCTTGGGAACGTATCACCCTGAGAAGAGTCTTTCTTTCAAGCTACTGAATTCACGGTGTTTTTTGCTTTGTCTCAGTCTGATCTATGGCACCGGGCTTGCTTTATAGATTGGCAACAGGGGGCTTTATGAAAAATGCGAAACAAATCTTCACAACTCTTCTAACACTCGGCGCACTGTCTCTTTTGACAGCTTGCGGTTCCAGCAACCAGGTCGCTGGTTCCACGGACTCCTCCAGCCGTACACCGGTTCAAGATATCGGAAGCGCAAATTCTAAAGCTCTGGCCTATTGCAACCAAGGTTCCGCAAATGGCATCACTGGTAAATTGAAAGTCTTTGTGGATTCTTACAAATATGTTCGCATGGAATATGTTTATCTTCGCCTGACCGCTTTGCCTGAATCCTTCAAAACCGGTGGTTCCTATATCTCTATGTGGAAATGGTTGGCAAATCCATCCGGTTACACAAACCTGGATTCTTCTGCATTGAATTTTGCTTTGATGAACCCATCCACAGGTCAATACCTGACGGGCTGGAAAACAACTTTGAAATGGAGCGAAGTGGTTAACGTGGCTTCCAGCATGGGCTACACAGATCCACAAAACTTCTTCAACAACGTCAACATCCTGGTGGATCTTAAAGATCAAAATGGTGATTACGATGTCTTGAAAGTGGCTAACTACGACGCCTCCACAAACAAAGCCATCAACACTATGGACGCCCTGTTGCCACTGTTCGCAGCAAACCCTGCCGACTACGCTAACGACAACGGCGCAAGCCGCGCGGGTGTCTTGCAAGCCCTGCACCCCTTCAAAAGCAGCGCCGGCCAATTCTCCACTTCCCAATACCAATCCATGGCCAACAACTTCTGCTTCTAAAAAAAGCCCACCCCCTAAAAACAAAAAAACCACTCTTCCCCCAGAGTGGTTTTTTTGTTTTTAAAATCTCCCCCACATCCCAGACCAGCGAAGCGGCGACGCCCCCCACGAATACCGAGAGCGGAGGCCGTTCAAAACGGCCCGAATGCAAGGCGGAGTAGGCCCTCGCAGCGCAGGCGTGCTCAATGCACGTCGGAGCGAGAAGGCCGCCCGACAACGCAGCAGGCGGACCGTTTTCAACGGCCGGTCAGTGTGCTGACTCCTGGCTCACTTCTTCGGCCTGCAGGTTTTCGCCCTGCCGATACCGATCCGCCAAAGTCTTGTCGGTGGTCGGGAACGAGAACAGCAGCGAATGCACATTGGACTCTTCATCTTCCTGAGTCACCGCAATGTAGGTTAAATCTTTCGTGGTTTCGTGATCCGGGAATTCACGGATAAAGCTGACCAGAATGTTTCCATCCAGGTCGTTCTTTCTCCAGATTTCGTCGGCATTTTCGATGGTTTCTTCGCGCAGATTTGCATATTCCTGGAACTTTTCCTGAGGAATATCTTTTTCGCTGCGCACTTTTAACATGGCCTGATAAAGGCCCACGGCCAAAGGATCCCCTTCGCCCATGGCATCGCCTTCGACAGAGGCTCCGGAGACTTGCTCGAAGTTTCTGTCATAAACCATTTCGCCGCGCTGGTAGTTCTGCCAAACCCGGCTGTCACGTGATGGGAAATGGATGAAAACGAAGGT
Organism: Bdellovibrio sp. HAGR004; assembly: GCF_055397015.1. Classification (NCBI taxonomy): domain Bacteria; kingdom Pseudomonadati; phylum Bdellovibrionota; class Bdellovibrionia; order Bdellovibrionales; family Pseudobdellovibrionaceae; genus Bdellovibrio; species Bdellovibrio sp. HAGR004. The sequence goes on from NZ_AP029176.1 coordinate 2,777,764, forward strand.
GGGGTACTCGTCTTCCGTGGAAACATAGGCCACGGCGACATACTTGAAAGCTTCGTCCCCCTGCTCATAGCCACGAATAAAGTGATAAATGGCAAAGTCCTCGAAGGTTTTGTCATCCATCCACACCTCATCTGGCTCATCCAAAGTGGATTCCAGGTAGTTTTCACGAGCAATTTGCTCTTCGTCAGAGAAATCCTCTGGCGAACGAAGAGAGGAGTACTCTGCTTCCAGTTTATCTATGGCTTCTCTAAAATACCCAAAAAGATCCTCTTCATTCTCAAAAATGAGTCCCGCCGCCTCATCAACGATGATGTACTCTTTTTCAGAGGAGGTGGTCGTGGTTGTTTTCTTCTTAGCCCGGGTCTTTGTCTTCGCCATGTGTATTCGTATCCTTCATTTTGTATTATCGAGAGATTCCCTTGTCCCAACAACTAGAAAAAGGACACTTTCGACGAACCCTGTCATAGTTCGCTTTTTGGTCTTGCAACAGTGGGTTTTATTCCTCAACATCGGACTTAAGAGGTCAGCAGGAGGCTCTCTTGGTCAATCTAGAAGAAACAAGTTTGGAAAGAATGGAAGCTTTGCTGTCACATTCAGCCATGGGTGTTCATGTTCTTTTTGACAACCAATCCATCGCAAAAGTGCTCAAGGAAGTGAGCGACGATAAGGACTTCTACAGCTTCGATAAGATGAAGAAGGTCCAGGACGTCATGACAGAGCTAATTGCGAAGAAGACTTACTTCGAGAAAATGGCCTATCTTCAGGCTCTCGATACGGAGTCTTATCAGATGCTGGTTCGCGCGTATTTCCATATTGTGGAAAATACCGTTCGCGCCAATCACGAACACAGCCACTAAGTCGGCATATTAAAGTTCTTTTTTTCGTCTAAAGCTTGAGCAGTTCAATCAAGCTTTAGTGACCTTGTTTGGGAAGTTCAAATTTCTGTCTAAAGCTTAGAGTCCTAATTCGACATCAATCGACAATTTTGCTGCGCCCATCCCCTGTAATGCTATCCTGAACAGGAAGAAAGGTGCCTGGTTGTTTTTTCTGGCGAGCCCGCGTCAAATGGAATTAATGCGCTATAGCCAGAAAAAACAACCAGGCACCTTTTAGGTTCCCACCGCAAAGCCGATAGGAGAACTTGTGAAATATCGGGTTTTCTTATCGGCTTTCTTTTTTGTTCTGCTGCCCAGCCTGGGAAAGGCTGAGTACCGCGTCTTTCTCCTTAAGATCAGCAAAAGAGCACCAGCCAACACACCAGCTCCTCCTCCGGGGACACCCCCGCCAGCGCAAGACTTTCGTCTGGTTGAAAGCACATTAGATCATATTCAATATCGCTATTATCATCAGGTGGCGCCGGATGAAGATGTCACCTACATCGATACTTGGCGCTGCTACGGACGCACGGGGGATTTCAAACACCACTGCCCCAACCCCAAAGGCCAGATTCCTGCCGAGGAGTCTCCGGCATCTTAATAGTCCTGTGTCTTTTTGATACACTTAAGGAATATGTCGTCCATAGACAGTTCCACGAGAAAAGCCATGCAAGCGGATTTGAACGAGGTTCAAGCCGATCACGCACGCAAAAAAAAGCAGCTCGTTAAAGAAAATGAAAACGAGCTCGCCGATCTGAAAGAATACTACAGCGACAAAAAAAGCGGCCTTCAAGAGCAGAACGAAGCTGCCATCAATCATATCCGCAAGCGCCAGCAGGAGACTTCACAAGACGCTCATCTGGAACGTCAGCAACTGACTGAAAAGTACAATGCCAAAACCCGTGCCCTGCAGGAAGACTACGATCAAAAACTGTCCACCACCCGCGACAAAAGAGCCGAACAACTGGCGCAGGCAAAACAAGATGCTAAGGCTCAGGTGGCCCGTATCGAGCAGAACGCCAGCGATCGCATTGACTATGTTCGCGCCAAAACCGAAGAGGACCTTCGCGGTGCCAAAGCCAAGTACAACAAAGACATGGCACAGATCAATGAATTCAGCGGCAAACGCCTGGAGCAACAACGCCAGCTGAACGACACCCGCCTGCAAGGCGAGGTCGAACGTGGTCAGGTCAATCAGGAACGGCTGCGTACACGCAACGAAAAAGAATACAACGAACTGCGCGCCCGGGGTGAAAATGAAATCGCCCACGAACACGAACAGCAGGATAAAAAACTGGAACGTCAGAGCAACGACTTTACCAAGCGCTATGAACAGCAGCAGAAGCACTGGGAATCCCGTGAAGAACGGCTCAACACCCAGTACAGTGACCGGCTGACTCATCACAAAAAAGCCTATGAAAACGAGTTGAGCAACCAACACGAGCGTTTCCAAAGCAACTATCAAAAGACCGAGGAGGCCCAGCGCGAGGCCGCCAGTATTCAAAAAAAGCGCTACGTCCGGGAACTTGCTGAAACACGCAAAGACTTTGTCAAAGCTGCTTCCAAATACTCTGATAAAGAATCAGATCCCTTCTATAAAATTGAAGATCGCGGCAGCTACCTGCGCGAAAATCCGGACTTCTATATTCTGAGGGCATTTGTTCCTGAGCATGAAAAAGACGCCGTGAAAGTCACGATCCAAAAAGACCGTGCAACGATTTCCGGTCAGCGTTCATTCAAAGACAAAGTGGAAGACGATGGTAAAACGGTCAGCAGTTCGAACTTCCAGACCTTCCGCGAAGAATTTACTTTTGATAAGCCCGTGATCACCGAAGGCATGACCCGCGAACGCGACGGCGATTGGGTCACCTACCGTATTCCAAAAGGTCTTACGAACCGCTTTGAACGCAAAGCTTAGTATACTCCTGAAACCGCACAAGCAGGTGCTCCAGGAAGTACGCCGCCAACTCATGACGACCCTCCACACTGGCTTTTTTGTATAGACTGAGAGCTTGTTGTCTGGTCGTGGTCTCCGACGTGCCACGCAGATCGGCAATTTCACGAAGGCTCATGCCTGACAGAATCAGACTTCCAACTTCGCATTCGGTTTTTGTAAGGCCCCATTGGTCAAAATGAGATTGGAAGTAAGTCTGAAATTCCGAGAGTTGCCGTTTCATATGTGAGATTACATCGGAATGCAAACTATCTGTCATCATACACAAGTATGCTCGACATCTTTTTTCCACCTAGGCTGGAGACATCGCTGTTCCGGCCGAAACGACTGGGAATCACTATGCTTTCATCAAATAGCGTACTTCGCGCATTACAAAAGCAAGACGGGACTGAAGATCTTGAAGCATTTCAAGATTCGTGTGCAACTGCGCCAGAGCATCGCTCTCCACTACCGGAGTATCTGCCAGCTCATGATAAGACTTGTGGGTCACAGGAGAAATAGAGGGCTCAAAAGATTCTGCAGCGGTTGTTTCCACTTGTGCATTTTCAAGATTGATCACTCTCATTTTAGTCTCCTTCACCCGTTTTCTCAGGCGCGAAATCAAAGTCTAGTTAGCTTTTTTCTATTCCAACAACTTAAATAAACTTACATGGACATTTTACACGGCTTGCTAGTATTCACACTGCAAGGACGCTGTGTCCGTGCCGGCCAGATTCACACGATCATCCCCGCTGGAAAGATACGTCGCCATCACAGACCCATTATTGTCTTTGTGTTTTAAGCCCAGGACATGGCCCATCTCGTGAAGAACCAAAGCCTCAATATTGACTGGAGACGAGCTTTTTCGCTCTGGTTTTGCCGCTGTCGTCAATCCACTGCCATTCCAATAGAAACTAAAGTCTGCGGCATTCAGGCGGATATCGGCTTCCTTGATCAGGTCCCCAATCCAGTAAACACTGGTGCGCCCTTGCTCAGAGGAGCGGTTCGCTTCCCACGTATTCATGAAATAGATCACATTACGGCCATCTTTGTGGGGGTTCAGAGGACCGGTCTCTCGAGGGTATTCCACGATTTTAATGATGTCGCGCCCGGCAGTGCGAGCCCAGGTTGCAGCGGCACTGCGAATAGCCGGAACCATCGAGTCAGGAACAGACTCATGCAGATGCATAGTCACTGGAACATCACTTTTCCAGGAGATACGCTCGCCATACACGTTTTGCACGAATCCGCAGTCTTCTTGAGACTTCGGTGCACAGGCTTGAATGGATAAAGCTACAGTAAGGATCAAACTGATCCCAAGCCACTTCAACATGGAGCGACCTCCTTTGCCTTCATACCAATACAAGGAAAGGGCCACTGGCGCCGAGGTCCGAGCCAGCCCCTAAGATGCTGTATTCACGACTGTTTTCACCACCCGACCATCAAGGCCCGTAAAATGAGCATTGGCCAGAAAAACCCGTCTGTTTTACAGACAGCCCCCCGAAAAACTCGTAAGTTATTGATTTTATATGACCTTTCACCTGTCCAAGCTTTGCACACCCCCTCGCCGCAAAGTGTGGTGCAAAAGGGCTCCAACAGGTGTGGCCCGCGCCTTGCTTTAGTCCTAAGACAAGTCTCGAAATGAGACCATCGGGCCCCACCCCAACCGGGGATTCCTTCGTGGCCCACACAACCCACCCCACATCCTGCCTTTCCTGGTAGGGAGCCTAAAAAAGCTCCACCTACCAGCTCGCGCGCGATGCTGTGGCCCTTGGAAACAGGCCGCGTTTTTGATAAAACAGGGACCTTCAACGAAAGGCCGAAATAATGATGAAACTGACTGTGATCCCCGGTGATGGCATCGGTCCTGAAATTATGACTCAGGTGGTGCGCGTTCTTAAACATGTGCATGCTCCGTTTGAATATGAAGAGCATCAGGCCGGTGAAATCGCCTTAAATTCTGTTGGCGAACTTCTGCCACAAACCACTCTCGACTCCATCAATAAAAACAAACTGGCAATCAAAGGCCCCACCACGACTCCAGTGGGCGGCGGTCACAAGTCTATCAACGTGACGATGCGACAGAAGTTTGATTTGTATGCCAACGTTCGCCCTGTTCGCTCCTTGCCTGGCGTTCAGTGCGTGTGCTCGGATGTGGATCTGACCATCGTGCGCGAAAACACCGAGGACCTGTACGCCGGTATCGAGCGCATGGTTGATGAAAACACCGCTGAAAGCATCAAACGTATCACACGCAAAGGTTCAGAACGTATTGCCCGTTATGCTTACGACCTGGCACAAAAAACCGGCAAACAGCGCGTGGCGATTGTCCATAAGGCCAACATCATGAAGTTGTCCGACGGCCTGTTCTTGAAGGTTGCACAGGAAGTCGGCTGGCAGTACCCGGAGATCACCACCAAGGATGTGATCGTGGATAATGCCTGCATGCAACTAGTGATGAAGCCTCAGCAGTTCGATGTGATTGTCACCGAAAACCTGTATGGCGATATTCTTTCTGATATCTGCGCGGGACTTGTCGGAGGCCTGGGTATTGTTCCGGGTGCTAACATCGGCGCCAACCACGCGATCTTTGAAGCTGTTCACGGCTCTGCTCCGGACATTGCAGGACAAAACAAAGCCAATCCAACCGCGCTGTTGCAATCTGCAGTCATGATGCTTCAACACGTGGGCGAAAACGGCAAAGCCGACGCGATCATGAAAGCCTTGATTGCCGCCTTGTCTGACGTCAATGCCCGCACCGGCGATCTGGGCGGTCGTGGCACCACGGTGTCCTTCACTGATGCGATCATCCAGCGCCTGGGTGCCCAGTAATATGGCACAAGCCCTGACGATCTCGCCGATTCAGACTGCGATCTTCCATCAAGGTGATGATCTGGCCGAGTTCGTCGTGGCCCAGGTTCCAAAGTCCCTGTGGCAGGAAGGAGCCCTTCTTGCCATCACTTCCAAGATCGTGAGCCTGGCGGAAAATCGTCTGCAGGCCCATGACAGCATTGATAAAAAAACTCTGATCCGTCGTGAGGCGGATCATTATCTGGGCGAGATTGGCCACGGCGTCAGCCTGACCATCAAACACGGCCTGCTGCTGCCCGCAGCTGGTATCGATGAATCCAACTCTGAAAGTGGTGACTATATTCTTTACCCGCAGGATCCCTATGCCTCTGCAGAAAAACTGCGCCTGGATCTTTGTGCGAAACTGGGCTTAAAGAATCTGGGAATTCTTGTTACGGACTCTCACACCAGTCCCCTGCGCCATGGTGTGGTTGGGGCCGCCCTGTCTTTTGCGGGATTTGATCCCGTTCGCAATATGATCGGAGAAAAAGACATCTTTGGTCGCGAACTAAAGATGACTAAAATCAATCTGGCAGACAGTCTGGCCACAGCCGCCGTGCTGATGATGGGTGAAGCGGCGGAAAGATGCCCATTAGCTGTGATTCACAATGCCCCTGTCACATTCAATCCCCGACCATTGCGTTCGGATCTGGAAATCCCGCCGGCCGAGGACATGTACCTGCCCCTTTACCAACATCTCATGAAGTAGCATTTGCCTGAAACAGGTTTTAAACTTAGCATTGATTATATGAAATCAATGTCTTTGCTTCTTGGATTTTGCTTCTTGCTTTCGTCTTGTGCCACCAACCAAAAAAGTCGCCTTGCGACCACGGGGATCGGAATCGGCGTCGGAGCCGTTATCGGCGCGGCCACGGCCCCGGCAGATGAACGCCCCGAACTTCACGCGATGTACTGGGGTGGCATTATCGGTGTGATTTCAGCATTGGCTGCAAACTTCTACTATAGCGACGAAAAAGATATGGAAGTCATGCGCCTGGAAACAGAGAAAATGAAGGCACAGCTGGACTTTTTCCAGAATGGACCTGCCACCCTGCTAAAGGAAACGACCGGCAAGGCTGACAAGAAGTATTTCCAAAGCGGTAAAGCCAAGATCAAACTTTATAAAATCGACCAGTGGGTCGATGAAGGCCCGAACAAAAAGTACCACCGCGATCAGATGATTGAAATCCTTCCTTTGGACAAGGCTGAATAATGAAGACGCGTATTTTGCTTCTTCTTCTTGGCGCCAGTCTTATCTGGGCCAGCACTGTGACTTACCTGTACTGGCAGCTGAAGAACAATCCCCGGGTTGTCGCCGTCACCATGGATGCCGGCAAGGAATCCCTGCAAAACATGCAACTGGGCGAAATGGAAAAAATGACTTTTCTGCGCCAGTATCTGGAGCGCTATTTCAACTACGACTCCAACAACTTCTGGCAGTCGCAAACTTCCTTGGCTTTTTTGATGTCCCCTAAATTAAGCGAAGAACGCATTCGCGAAGTCAGTCGCCTGCGGGAAAAAATTCAGCAAAAAAACATGTCCCAAGCCGGTCGTCTGCTGGGCCTGAAGCAGCTGCCTGATGGCTCCTATCAAACCCAGGTGCATCTGCGTATCACCGAAAATTCCCAAAAAAATGACCTGTACATACAAACACAGATCCGCCTGAACAACACCGAACGAACCCTGGAAAACCCCTGGGGTCTGGTGGTCAGCAGCATGCAGCTGACGTCCGCCCCCACCGCGCCTGATTTCAAACCTCTGGTGCATATCGGCTCACAAAGCCCGGTTCTGCTCACGTTCCCCTGCGCCATTGAAAATATTGAAAACCCGCAAGAGTCCGAGCTGAAAATCAAAATCACGACCCTGAATATCAGCGAGCTGCAAATCACACCTGCCAAAACATTCAAAGGCCCGGTGTCTTTGCTGGCCTCATGCAAAGGTCTGGAGTTCAAGTTTGATTTGACCACGGAAGGAAAGGAAAAGGATCTGTTCGTGGCTTTTCCGGAATCTGCTGGGTCTGTCCGAAGAAAAGAGATCGCCCCCAGCAAAACTCATAAGAAGGACATCTACGAAAAAACCATCGAGAACGTTCTGGGGATCGAGCTGGATCAGTAGACGTTACAGTCTCATTTTGCTGCGTTTAAGTGCCTCGACAATAACGTCATGATCAACACCCACTAAAATGGCCACCTTGGGGTTGTTCTTGGGACACAAAAAGTATGCTGATACCGGAAGTGTGGCCCGCTTCCCCTTGAGATCATACCAGTCGTCTCCTTCCAGAATCTGCCGATCCTGTTCGGGCGTGGTGAAAGGCCAAATAGAGGACTCAAAGAATTCACTCACGAACAAAGTCTCTCTGCCAGGCCCTTCAGCTTCGCCTTGAACGTGATAGCGGGACATGCTTCGGTTGTCACCGGTCATATAAGAAAATTCTTTTAGTGTCCCTTTTACGAACGCATAGTCGTTCGGATGCAGCAGGTATCCACGCAGAATATCAGACTTGCGCGCGCGATGAAAAACCCGGGCCGCAAAAACAAACACCGCAGTCAAAAGCAACATCATCAACGCCGAACCGTAACCCGACCACCAATGCAGCCCGCCTTCTTGAACCAAAGAAACAAAAAAAGCACTGCCAACAACACAGATTAAGGCACAGACCGAGAAAAGCCAGATCATGATCCATCCGGGGGTGCCACGATGAAGCGCCAGCTTCTGCAGTCGCAGGTAATCTTTAAGTTCCTGTTCGTTTTTTACAGCCAGATACTTCCACGTCTTGTGCATGGATTAAGAATGAGCAGCTCCCAGATCAGGGTCAAGTTCGGAATGAGCCGGTTTGGGAATGCTGAGCACCACCTGAGTGCCGACCCCCACACGGGAGCGAATCTGCAAATCACCACCCACGGACTGCAAAGCTTTTTTGGCATCATACAAACCCAGCCCGTTGCCTTTCTCTTTTCCGTAGCTGACCCCTTCCTGAGTCAACTGTGGCAGGATCTCTTCGGGGATCCCACATCCGTTGTCCATGATCTGCAACAGCCAATGATCCTGACGTTCCATCAAAGTCAGATTGATCGATGCCTCTTTTTCGGGAAGGGCTTCCAATGAGTTATTCAGCAGATTGCTCACAACACGCTGAAGCTTGATGGAATCCAAAGTCACTTTGACTTCAGGCGAATGAATATGTTTGTGCCAGGTGAAGTTGACCTGCGGATTTGAGAAGCGGTATTCCTTCAGCAAAGATTCCAGCAAAGAGGTTAAATCCTGCTGATTCGCAGTGACCACCACAGCACTGCCAGTCACAGAGGATTTGCGACTGCGACTTAACAGATCTTCGGCAATGCCTTTAATCCGGGAAACCGCATGATCAAAAAGTTCTTTTTTCTCTGAGCTCATTTCGTGAGAAAGCTGACTTAAAGTGGTCAACGCCATCAATGGACCACGAATATCGTGAGCCACCTGACGTGAAATCTGAGAAATTTCCCGGGACAGAGCCAGTTCCGCTTCCAACTTTTGTTCATGCAGCCGCGCCATAAAGTCACGGCGGTAAGACCAGCCCAAAAACATCAGACCCAGCACCAACCCCAACATAAACAGGGGCGAGGTCATGGCTTTGATCGCCAGTTCGGATGTCCCGAAACAGACCGCAATATTTCCTGCAGGCAACGAGTTCAGGGTGATCGGAACCTGAGTTGAAAACAGGCACTGCAAGGACTCGGGCTTTTGCACTTCACTTTTCACCACAGCCGGGTGAACTTCCTTCAACTGGCTCAGAATTTTATTCTGCAAACTAGGATCGCCCTGAAACAGCTTCGCACGGGCAATGTCATCTTCCCAAATGCCGACGTATTGCTCCACCGAACTGCGGGCCCTTTGCACTTCAAAAGTAAAACTCAAAACAGCCACGGCGATGCTTACCAGCACAAAGACCGTAAGCCATTTTCCCGGCATCCCATTTTGAGACAATACTTTTGTATTTTCCATATCATCACATCCAGCAAACCGTGAACCAGCTTGCCCGGGCCACTGTGAGGTTTCGAGGTGTCTAGGAAGTTGACAAGAGACGTGCGTGGTCCACATTACTTTTTTGAATTATCTTGGGGAAAATCGTTAACTTTTCAGCGTCCTGAACCGTTTTAGTAAATATGAAATTGATGTGGTTGGGTGGCCTTGTCGCTGCCGTCAGTCTATTTTCCGCTTGTACGGGTCCTCAGCGGGCCCCAAGCTCCATCATGTACGACGATGAACGTGCCAATCGAATTCAGGAAATTGATATTGAGCTTTCCCATTATTGGAACAAAGACTGGGAATACAACCAGGAGCTCTTCCAAAAAGGCCTGCCGAACGCCACGTTTGATCGCAAGCTGAATCCCAATGACAAAGACTGGGGTCGAGTTGAGTCTTTACTGACAGAAAGAAGTCAGGAGATCCGCCAGCTGTCTTCAAAACTATTCCTGCGGGAATGGTCCGGTATCGGGCCTTGGTTTGCAGCCTCTTTCCGCCCTCGCCTGTTTGACAAAGAGGAAGTCATCACCATCAAGTCCATGGATGACTTTAAACTTGGCATGCCTCAGGGCGCCTTCCCTATTGAACACAACTTCTATAATAGCTACACCCTGCGTTTTGAAAATGATCTGCCTGTTAGCACGCATTTTCCCCATGATCGGCAGGATAATCAGAAAAAATATCTTAAAGCCCGTCTGGAATGTGATGCCGACATCATTCATCCGGGGAAATGGATCTTTTCAGGCGAAACACGCAGCCGGGTCTATGAATTCAACTGGTACTATAATCAGGAAAACGGTCAGCGTGTGCGCGTGAAGTTCTCCCCGGCCGTGAATTACTGCAAGTTCTATTTCCGCGATCCCGAAAGATCCAAAACGTGGTCCAATGGCCTGCAACTGGTCGATATTGGTCGCGCCACCAATGAGTGGATCAAACTGACCAATCACATCGACATCTGTGCACGCCCCGAAGGCAACTTCGGTAAAGACCCTTCGGCGTTCTTCTGGACTCAGGACTTTAACTACACCACTTGTCCTCAGACTTTCGATAAGCTGGTGAATCTGCGTGACCCTTATAAGTCCATGAACCAAAAGATTCTGGCGTTGACGGGCTCTCCGCTGAAGCGCAAAGACTTTGACCGGAAGAATCCGATGGCTGAGCTGGATTTTTCAAAAGCCCCGAAGTTTGATGTCATCTGGGTCTCTTCACTGAACTTTTCAGCTGACTTCTATGGCATGGTCATGTCCAGTGCTCTTCGCTATCATGGCCAGCAAGGCACCCAGATTCGCATCCTGGTTCCGGAAGTGACCATGACCCGCAAGGACAAGGCGATTTTAAGTCGTCTGCAGCAGGGCCTTCCAAACATCAAAGTACAGTATTACCGATACACAGTGTCTGACCAGAACAACGGTGGCTGGCTGGATAAGTTCCACCGCGTGAACCACACAAAACTGATGATCGGACATTCATCAACGGATCCTAAAGCAAGCTTCCTGATCACCGGGGGACGCAATATCCGTGATTCCTACATTTTCAGTGATAGACCTTTCTATAAAGCCTATAAGTTCCTGAAAAATTATGGCGACGGAGAAGAGGACTACATTTACTATGACGACTTTGAAATCGAAATTCGCGGTTATAACTTCGTCAAATCCGTCATGGCGCAGATGTTGGCTTTCTGGATGCGTGATCCGGAATCACAGCGCTATCGCTCAACCAACGTGAACGTCCCGAAAGAGGCTTCGTTGGATCAAGTCGCAAGGCTGCGAGCCCTGCCCGAATCAACTCCTGTGGTCCGCCATATCACGTCCATGCCTTACTTTGACGGCTATCAGTTGGAAAAATTCTATATCGACATGTTCGATTCAGCACAAAGTGAGCTGCTGCTGACCACGCCTTACTTCCGCCCGTCTGTGGCTATCAGTGCGGCGCTGGACCGTGCCGTGCAACGAGGGGTGAAAGCTAAAATCATCACCCGTATTCATCTGGCTGGCGATGGCACTCCGAAAATCGCGGAAGACGTCAACAAACAGGGCATCAATCGACACTTAAAAGATGTCGAGATCTATGAGTGGACTCAGGACAATTCCATCATGCATGCCAAAATTCTGGTGATTGACAAAAAATTAAGCTTCATCAGCAGCGTGAATATGAATCGTCGCAGCTTCATCCACGACACCGAAAGTGGGGTTCTGATTCTGCATGGACCAACCGCCATGGAAATGCGCAAAGAAGCCCTCGACTATATCAGCAAGGGCCGTCGTATCACCGCTGCGGAAAAAGTGGGCTGGATCAACTCCACTTTGATCGACTGGGGGGACTCTTACTTCTAGTGAAGGGAGTCCTTGTACAGTTTTTCTTTCAACGCCTGAACCTCAGGAATTGAGATATCGTAAGGGCGACCGCACACCTGACAGGTCACGTGCACGGGTTCTTGTTTTTGGATCATGTCTTCCAGATCCTCATTGGACAGAAGTTCCAACGCGCGCATCACACGATCTTTCGTGCAAGGACAGTAGTATTCCACTGGGTGTTCATGTTCCAGTTCTTCATACGCAATGCCATCCAAGAACGGCTTGATCAGATCTTCCGCCGATGCCCCATCCAAAAGCATTTTCGAAATATTCGGTTTTTTGTCGTCGTAGTTTTTCTGGATTCTTTCCACCATCGTTTCATCCACACCCGGCATGACTTCGATCAATACGCCGCCCGCAGATTGAACTTTCCCGTAAGTATCCAGATAAACACCCAAAGACACCAGTGAACGGATCTGGTGAGACTGGTGAAGATAGTGAGCAATGTCCTGCCCGATTTCACCACTGACCAATTCCACAGTTCCCTGGAACGGCTGCTTTTGGAATGGCTGATGTCGGGCAACACTGAGAAGTCCGATGCCGATGGCTTCCTTAAGACTTAAACCGTTGTCATAATTTTCAGGTTGATATTGCGGATTGGCGGTATAGCCGCGCACATGGCCGTTATAGGAAGCTTCCGCATAGACACTTCCCAAAGGACCATTACCACGGAACAACAAGCCCACCATTTGATCATCTTTCAGTTGGGCCGCCATCAAAAGCGCACCCACCATGCTACGCCCCACAGCCACCGTGGCCAGAGGATACGTGTTTTGCAGGTTTTGCATATGTCGAACGACTTCTGTGGCATTGACTGCGGCAATACGCAAAGTCAGATCTTTGGATACGAAGCGATGAACCCGTTCTTTACTCATGACAAACTCCCGGACTTTGTGGAAAAATGAAACCTAACAAAGCAAGTCCCTAATTTCAAGTGAAGAGAGCTTATTCCCATGAAGATCTACGTCTTTAGACACGCCCAAAAAGCCATGGATTTTTCCGGAGATCCGGATCTGACGCCGGAGGGACATGCTCAAGCTTCCAAATTACTCGACAAGGTGCTTAAAGAGGAGCTGCCCCGGCCGACCGAACTTTGGGTGTCCCCGAAGAAACGCACGCACAGCACCTTTCGTCCCCTGTCCCAGCATTTCGGACTTCCCCTCGTGATTCAAGATGCCCTGCTGGAACAAAAGTCCGATGAAACCGTGACTGAGTTTCGCTTGCGCATCAGTAAAACCCTGGAAAACGCCGCGACTCAAAAAGAAGCTGTGATCTTCATGTGTTCCCATTATGACTGGGTGGTGGAAGCCATGGCGGTGGCGCCTTCTGACAAAGACTTGTCCGATTCTGAGTTTTCCCACTGGAGCCCGGCACAGCACGTGGGTTTTCACGTCAATGCCGACGGAATTTTTGAATTTATCGAACTCAAAAGGATTCAACCATGATTCAGAACATCTGGGCCGTAGGCCGCAACTATGCCGATCACGCCAAGGAACTGGGGAACGAAGTTCCGACAGTGCCGATGCTGTTTTTGAAGGCCGGAAGTTCTGCCTCCCTGGCTGCGAAAGAAATTCACCTTCCTGAATGGGCCACGGAAATTCATCACGAGGTGGAGCTGGCATTGCAATTTGATGAAAATCTGCAGATTGATGAGGCCTGCATCGCTTTGGATCTGACTGAAAGAAACAAACAAAACCAGCTTAAATCCAAAGGCCACCCCTGGACTTTGGCGAAGAGTTTTAAGGAATCCTGCCCGCTTTCTGGCTTCTTTGCCGTGACGGATCTGGAGGAGTTGAAAAACCTTGAAATTATTCTAAAAATCAACGGCGAGGTCCGCCAAAAGGGCAACACCTCCCAGATGATTTTTGGCTATGAAAAGCTGCTGGATTTCGTCCGTCAGCACTTCCCTGTGGTCCCCGGTGACCTGCTTCTGACCGGCACCCCTGCCGGAGTCGGTCCTATTCGTCGTGGCGACGTTTTGGAAGCCGAGATCGTGGGCAAAATAAAACACACCTGGAACGTCCGCTAGCCATTTGCGTCAAGCGCCTGTTTCCGGGCGCTTTTGTGGAACACTAAAGCTTGAATTTTTGAATTTGCAGAGCGAATATGCGGCCCTCTATAGAGGTAAATGCATATGAACGACATTCAGTCGCAAATTGTCTCCCGTGGCGAAGAAATCCTTAAACGCATGGAGAGCCAGTCCAAGGCTTCCATCTTCTCCAAAGATTTCTGGTATGGCTCCATCATGGAATGGAGTATGAAAAACGAAAAATTCAAAACCAACATGTTCCGTTTCGTGGATGTGCTTCCTTCCATCAACTCCGGGGATGAAGTGGCGCGCCACCTGAAAGAATACTTCTCTGAAGACGGCGGCACCCTGCCACCAGTATTCAACGTCGGCTTGGGTTTGGGCTCTTTGGCACCGGGCCTGATGGCGGGCGCGATCAAAAAGAATGTCATGGGCATGGCAAAAATGTTCATCACTGGTGAAAGCCCGGATGAAGCTCTGCCTGTTCTAAAAAAGGCACGTAAAAACAAAATGACCTTCACCGTCGATATTTTGGGTGAAGCGACTTTGTCTGAAAAAGAAGCGCAAGATTACAGCAGCAAGTACATGGAGCTGATCACTTGGCTGGCGAAAGACGCCGAGAAGTGGGACGAAGTTCCCCAGATCGACCGCGATCACGAAGGTGCTTTGCCGAAAGTGAACGTGTCCGTGAAAATGACGGCACTTTATTCCCAGATCAAAGATGCGGCCTGGGATGAATCCAAAAAAATTCTGAAGGACCGTCTGCGCCCGGTGTTCCGTCTGGGCATGGAAAAAGGCGTGTTCGTGAATCTGGATATGGAGCAGTACTCTGTCAAACACCTGACACTGGAAGTGTTCACAGAGCTGATCAACGAGCCTGAATTCAAAAATTATAAGTTCTTCGGTATTGTGATTCAGGCTTATCTGCGCGATTCCTTCGAAGACGTCAAATCCCTGACAGAGTTCGCGCAAAAACGTGGCACTCCGTTCTGGGTTCGACTTGTTAAGGGAGCCTACTGGGATTACGAAACCATCGAAGCCGAACAGCGTGGCTGGCCGATTCCGGTTTACACCAACAAAGCTGAATCCGACGCAAACTACGAACATTGCGCGAAATACCTGCTGGAAAATATCAAATCCATCCGCCCTGCTTTTGCCTCTCACAACGTCAGAACTTTGGCGGCGTGCATGCTTTACGCAGAAAAACTGAACATCCCGAAAGAGGCTTTGGAATTCCAGATGCTTTACGGAATGGCAGAACCCATCAAAAAGACCATCGTGGACATGGGCTACCGCATGCGTGAGTACGCTCCAGTGGGTGAACTGATCCCGGGCATGGCTTACCTGGTTCGCCGTCTTTTGGAAAACACGTCCAATGAGTCCTGGTTGCGTGGCAAATTTGCTGACAACAAATCCATGGCGGAGCTTTTGAAAGATCCAGCACAAGGATTGACTCCAACTTCTGCAACCATCCAAAAGAAACCAGGCAAGTTCTACAACGAACCGCTTTTGGATTTTGCCGTGAAAGCGGATCGCGAAAAAATGCAAAAAGCCCTGACGGATGCGAAAGCCTCTTTGCCAGTGAACGTGAACATCGTGATCAACAACAAGGAACTTCAGTCCGGCAAAGTCTTTGACCGAGTGAACCCATCCCAGTCTGACCAAATCGTTGGCAAGATCCAGATGGCAACGACGGAGCAAGCTGAACAAGCCATGCAAGCCGCGCAAACGGCCTACAAAACATGGAAGAATGTTCCTGCTGAACAGCGCGCGGCTTTGGTCGACAAGCTGGCTGACATCATGACCCGTGATCGCTTCAAGTTGATCGCAACACAAGTTCTGGAAGTCGGTAAACCATGGG
Organism: Bdellovibrio sp. HAGR004; assembly: GCF_055397015.1. Classification (NCBI taxonomy): domain Bacteria; kingdom Pseudomonadati; phylum Bdellovibrionota; class Bdellovibrionia; order Bdellovibrionales; family Pseudobdellovibrionaceae; genus Bdellovibrio; species Bdellovibrio sp. HAGR004. Next base: position 2,793,668 of record NZ_AP029176.1, read on the forward strand.
CGGAAGCTGATGGTGATATCGGTGAAGCGATCGACTTCTGCCGCTACTATGCCCGTCACATGCGTGAGCTGCAAAAACCACTTCGCGTGGGTGGCTTGCCTGGTGAAGTGTCCCAGTACATCTATAAATCCCGTGGGGTCACTGCGGTGATCGCTCCTTGGAACTTCCCTCTGGCGATCCTGGCTGGCATGGTGACGGCGGCCGCTGTTGCCGGAAACACCGTGGTCATGAAACCTGCAGAGCAATCCTCTGTGGTTGCCTGGGGCTTGATGAAGATGATTCAGGAAGCTGGATTCCCACAAGGTGTGATCAACTTCCTTCCAGGCTTCGGTGAAGAAGTTGGTGAATACATCGTGAACCACAAGTACACGACAACCATCGCCTTCACAGGATCCAAAGCCGTGGGTCTGCATATCATGAACCGCGCGGCTGTGGTTCAGCCAGGCCAGCAGCACGTTAAGAGATGCATTATCGAAATGGGCGGTAAGAATGCCGTGATCATCGACAACGATGCGGATCTGGATGAAGCCGTTGACGGCGTGATTTATTCTGCATTTGGTTTCAGTGGTCAGAAATGTTCTGCTGCCAGCCGTGTGATCGTGCTGGATGAGGTTTACGAACGTTTTGTAGACCGTTTGGTTGAAACAGCAAAATCCATCGAAATCCACCCGGCTGAAAATCCAAAAGCGTACATGGGTCCTGTCGTGGACAAAGAAGCCTATGACCGCATTTTGGGCACAATCGCAGAGGCGGAAAAGAATCACAAACTGCTCTTCAAGGGCTCTGTCCCTGGTGGCGGTTACTTCGTTCCTCCAACAATCTTCGGCGATGTTCCAGGTGATGCAAAACTGGCTCAAGCTGAAATCTTCGGTCCGGTTGTGGCCGTGATTCGCGCGAAGAACTTGGATCAGGCCCTGGATATTGCCAACAGCACAGAGTACGCTCTGACTGGCGGTGTGTTCTCCAGAAGTCCGGCGAACATCGCTCGCGTGAAAGAAGAACTGGAAGTGGGTAACTTGTACGTGAACCGTGGTATCACGGGCGCGATGGTGGATCGTCATCCATTTGGTGGCTTCAAAATGTCTGGTATCGGTTCCAAAACCGGGGGCCCGGATTATTTGAAACAGTACATGGAGCCTGCGTGCGTGACAGAGAACACTCTGCGCCGTGGTTTTGCTCCTGCGGAAGAATAGACCTTCACCAAACTAAAATTCCCAAAGCCCTCAGTCAAAAACTGAGGGCTTTTTTTTTGCAGAAATTCGATTCCCACATTGAGACACGAACCTTACAGAAATTAAATTCAGGACTCCGGTCTGTATTTAAGTGAAATTTCCTAGAACAAAACCGAACAGATCTTTGTTAGAAATTTCACAAAAAACCTTTTGGATTCCGATAAGTATGAACATGGGCCACCACGGAGCGTTCATTAGCAGTTTTCGAAGAATCATTTCTTCATACACCCCGGTAGTATTATCAGCACTGCTGATAAGCGGCTGTACTTTGGACTCCGTCATTGAAACCCTGACAAAAGAAGAATTCAAACTTATCACCAACATCGAAGACAACTATGTGGATCTGAGTGGCTCCACACTGACCCTGGAGGGTCAGTGTGACAAAGCCGAGGGACCAATCACTTTCAAACTCAACTCGGTCGAGCGCAGCAAGATGAACTGCCCCTCCACCGGCGTCTGGCAATACTCACTGGACGTTCATGAACTGGGAGAAGGTGAAGCCTCACTGATTGTTGAACAGGTGGAGTTGGCTGACACCTCCAAAAAGGTGAAATCAGAAACGGTCACACTGAACAAGGACACGACTCCACCACAGTTGTTAAGCATGCCAGATATTATTCTGAATGATAAAGGATTCATTAGTTGGGAGTGCCAGAATCTGAATGACAGATGCACCTTCCGATCCTTTGTTTCCGTAACGGATCTGTTTACTTTTGCTGCTGAACCTTACACAAATCTGAAAAGCAACATGACTTTCCCCGAAGGGAAAAGCTATTTGTTCCTGCAGGCTAAAGATGCCGCAGGAAATGTTTCTTCTGTGAAAAAGATTGAAGTCTATTCCGGTACCATGGGCATTTTGCTCAATCCGATGCAGATGAAACTTGCGATGGATCAATCAGTGACTCTGCGATTCTATATTCCCCAGGTGTTCAGCGAATACACTCTATTTAATAACGACAGCTGCACGGGCTCCGATAATTGGCTGACACGCACGACTGGTGACCATCCTTGGAATTTGCCGTCTTCAACCCCCGCCAACTATTTCGTTTCAGCTAAGCTCCGAACATCCACTGGAATCGTCAGTCAGTGTTTCACTGACAGCATTCCCATCATCGACCCGATCACTTCTCATGATATTTGCTCGAGCGGTTCTTCCAATGCCGTCTTTGGTGTGGTACGAAGCAGTCTTTACTCGCAGAATCCCGGATACAATAACAACGAAAACTGCTCCTTTACCGTGAACACGACAGCCGCCATGGATATCATGCCGGCAACAACTCTATCCACCGAGACCGATAAAGATATTTTATCCATCCGACAAAATGGTCTGACACTGTATTCCTTTTCAGGCATGTTTACCCCTGTTGGACTGCAGGCTTTCACCAGCACAGAGCCTGGGCCTTTCACATTCAATTTCAACTCGGATGCCCAAAACGCACAAGGCGGCTTTCTTCTGTACTGGATGCCCAAGGACGCCATCCGCCAGGAAATCATTATCAATGATGGCGCAACACAGACCAGTTCAAAAACTTTGCGTGTGTCCTTTGATGTCCCCTCTTACATGAAAGAATACTATCTGACTGAAGACTCTTCGTGCACCGCCGGGGGGACGTGGAAGGCCATCGCGGCTCAGAACCAGTTTACGGCGTTGACCAACAACTCGACTCTGTCCTTAAAAGCCCGTTTCCGCGACGTTTTCGGCAACGAGTCTGAATGTGCTTCGGCATCCATTGCCTATGTTCCGCCGGAAATCTCAATTATAGCTCCAGTCACCGTGGCGGACATCACCAACTCCGTGGACCTAAGCGGAACCTGCAGCGATGGTGGCGCTACAGTTAAAATTTCTGGATCCTATTCCGGTGAAACCACTTGTACGACACAAAGCACCTGGTCCAAGTCCTTCGCGCTGGGAAATGTCCCAAACAACACAACCATCACCGTCACGGCTGAGCTGATGCTGGCAGGCACCGCTCAAGCTTCGGCAACAAGATCTTACACCATCAATCGCCACGTCACACCGACATTCCCCGTGGCCAATGGCTATGTGGGCCCGACCTTCACCATGCGCGGAACCTGCTACCCGAACAGTGCCACGATTAACATCACGGCTCCAAATCCTGCGACTGTCACTTGTACCAACGGGGAATGGCAGTCCGTTCAAACCGTGACCGGAAACAACGAAGACGTCATTAACATCGCCGGAAATCTTGTTTTCAATTCGACCCAGCAGGATTCCTTTGCCTTCACTGCCAAACTTTCCACCCAAGCAACGCTTGCCACCATCTTTGGGGCACCTGTTGGGAAATCCTCAGAGGCCAGCCATGCCTTCACGGTCAGCGGAGCTGGAATCAGTGCCTTTAAATATAAATTCGGTAAAGATGCCGTCTGCTCGAATTCCTCGGGTTATAGCGCCGAAATCAGCTCCTCCACTGGCATCTTCGTCAGTCAAAGTACCAACGCCGACGGCGACAATATGGTGCTCTGTGTGGTGGGACTTAACGGACTCAATGGCCTCTGGCAGGACTATTCCGTCGCCACCACCCGCACTTGGAAAAAAGCTTTACCAAAATCCGTGAACTTCAGTGCCTCCAGTAAAAAGTTTACGGAAGGTCAGACCGCCATCGCAGTGAGCGTGACTCTGGATGCCGTATCCACGGTTCCAGTCCGTGTTTACTACAATCTTTCCGGGGATGCGATCTACATGGTCGATCACAATCTGGGACTGGGTTACATCGAGGTTCCTGCAGGTCAGCTTTCAGCGCAAATCACCTTTGATACTCTGAACAACACAATGGATTCCAACGACAAGGATCTGGATGTCTATATCACGCACACAGACCAGCCAGACATTGTTGTTGGCATTAACTCACGACAAAGATTCGTCATTAAAAATACAACCAACAGTTACAAAAAGATCCTCAGCTTCGCCCATGGTTCGGACTACACCCAGCCTTCTTTCCTGGCCCTGGCTGATGACGGTAAAATCCGTGTCTGGGGCGAGGCCAATGCGACCACCGCCGGAATCACAATCACCCAGGCGGGTACAAACTTTAAACAAGTCACTGGAACGCGAATGAATTTCTGCGCCCTGAGTGAGGCTAATCAAGTGTACTGCGGTGGCGTGGGCGGCCTCAGTGGCACCATTGTCGACTCCGGTGTGACTTACAAGTCCATCAGTCTGAAATACTACACAGCCTGTGGCATCACCTCCGACGACAGGGTTCGCTGCTGGGACGTTTCGGCGTCCCCTATCACGCCTTACTATATCGATGACGGTGTGGTGAAGTTTAAAAAAGTCGTGGCTGCTCAATCTTCCACGATCTGTGCGATTTCTCTGGCTGATGATTTGTACTGTTATGGCAATAACACCTATAAACAAATCGCCAACAATGGTACGGCCTCCTATAGCGTCCTGACCCAGGTCGACCCTGGGGTCAAATACAGTGATGTGACTTCTTATACCTATGTCTGCGGCATCACCCGCGACACTCAGCAAATCAAATGCTGGGGGCGCAACAATCTTTACCAGCTGGGCAACGGCTCGACGATCAACAATCCAACGCCGACGGTTGTGAATTCAACCACGAAATACCTGCAAATCAGCGGATCTGACAATCACGTGTGTGCAATCACTGAAAACAATGAACTGAAATGCTGGGGTTCCGGAATCAAGGGCGGTTATAACAGCGCACAGACAGACCGGACCTATATGACACCGACTCTGCTGAATACGAACATCGTCTGGAAGACCATTCAGACCAACGATGGCTCCATCTGCGGCTTGTCGGACGATGATATGCCTTACTGTTTCGGCGATGGCACGAACTATGGGGATATCCCTAAAACGGCAACTCCAGTCCTTGAGGCTGTCGATCTTTATTCATCCTATCGCGACTTTGCCACGGCCTATGGCCGCGTCTGCGCCATCCGCAATGATGGAGGAGGCTACTGCTCTATGCTGGGTCATCCCCTCTTGCGAGCTCAGCCCAATGTGGACTTCAGCAGCGGCAAAGTCATATCCTCTCGAGGTGTGATCTGCCTGAGTCTTGCGGATTCTTCCTACTGCACAGGGGTGAATACCAATGGACTTTTGGGTGACAACGACACGACGAATACTAAATTGGATCTGGTACACACGGGAGGCCTGGCAATTCAAGCCCTGGCCACGGCGGAAAACTACTGTGTGCATGCCATCAACAGCGCTGGCAGCTTGTACCGATGGGGCTCTAGTTCCGCGCCTGTATGTGCCTCCGTCTCCAGTCAGATCCCGACATTGGTGGCCACCAGCGTGAAGTTCAAACCCCTCATTCAAAGTACGACCTACGCCGCGTGCGCCCTGAGTTTGGACAATGAGGTGTATTGTTGGGGATCTGGCTCGATCATGCGCACAGGCGCAAGCTCAACCCCCATCAGCGTGGATCCAGGCTATAAATACACTGACATTAAACTGAGCGACGACCGCTTCTGCGGTATTCTGGAAAACGCTCAAGTGCGGTGCTGGGGTACGGGTTCAGCCGGGAAACTGGGACACAACAGCACTGCCAACTCCACAGGCACCCTGACCGATGGCGGTCGCACTTACAGCCAACTGGTGCTGGGCAACTCGATTGCCTGCGGGATTAGTGGAACCAATCTGGAATGTTGGGGCGGTGGCTTTAGCAATGTCCCTGTGGTGGTGAACAGTCCGACCAGCTATAAAGAAGTCGCTGTTGGCAATGGAGAACTGATCGCTCTGACAACGGATGGCGCCGTGCACTTCTGGCAACTGGGTGACTACTTGAATCCACCGACTGTGATTTCTGGCGGTGTGACCTTTGCAAAACTCAAAGCCACGAATTATTCCGGCACCACCAGGTCGATGTTCTGTGCGCTCACAACGGCAGACAAACTTTATTGCCGAACTCCAATGGGTGCGGGCACCTCGATCAATATGCTGCACCAGGTTCGCGCTTCCCGGTTCTAGAAAAAGAAAAAGGCCACTGTTTCCAGTGGCCTTTCTTAATCTAATTAAAATAGAGGTGAGAACATCATGCTCCCCGAGACCTTCCGTGGTATCACCCCTCCCGTAAAAATGATTGCAGCATAACAAAAACACGATTGCAAGAGTCTTATTACAGATTTTTTAAGAATTTCGCCCCTGCGCCAAAAAATCCACCCTATTTTGCAAAGAACTTAAGCAAACGGCCCCAAGCCTGCCCCGAAAACGAAAAAAGCCAGCTCAACGCTGGCTTTTGAAGCTCATCAACTTTAATGAGTCTTAGAAATCATTTAATCGGTCGGCCAATTCTGGGAAGTCCACGAACGGATTTCTGTTGCCCTGAACTTTGTAGATTTCGATATTACGTTTCATCTCGTCTTCATCAACAGGGTCTTCCTGATTCCATTTACGCAGAACTTGCTCCTGCTGAGGGTCGATCGGAAGATCATAGCGCAAAGAGAAGTAGAACAAGGCACGGGCCACGTTCCCACGGTGGTTTTGTGGTGGTTCAAACACCTCATCAGAACCCGAAGTTCCGATACCGAAGCGAGATTCCGGGCATTTCAAATCCATCAGATCTTTCGTCACTTCACCAAAAGGATGATTGCCGCGAATCGCATTGAGCTGGGAATCTGTCGGGAACAAGTGATGCAAGTCAGACTTTTGAACATCATCCGGGAAACGGCGTGTGAATTTACTTTGAGGCCAGGTGTGCTCAACATTGATCACCGTGTTATTCGGAATCTTGCCAGGAGAGGGTTGAGAGCTCTTGAAATCCTCAGGGCCACGTTCGGTGTTGCAATAAACATCGCGAACCGCGTACTGATTGCCTTCTTTCACCAAGTAGTAGTTCCCCATTAAAAACACTCTTGCGGCATTGTACCCGATCGCCGTGTGAGCATAGCAACGACCTTGTCCCTGTGGGCAGGCCTTCACGATTTGATCGTAAGAACCTTTCACCAGCATATGATAGTTGCGCATCACAGTTTTGATTCGATTTTGAAGGGTCACACCGGAAGCCCCCGCTTTTAGATCGCGATAGAACTCTTCCCCGTAATATGGGACCAGTTGAGAAGACGGCGCCGCATTCGCAACACCAACAAAAGATAACAATGTAAAAACAATCACTGACTTAATGAGCAGCATTTGCTTCATTCAGGTCCACCATTCGGTTTGGGGGTGATCTACAGCCTCTGCGAAGTAAGATGTCCTAACCGTAACGATCCTGTCAACGGGTATATAGAAATTACAATATCAATTTTGAGATGCAGGTTGAATCGAGCGCCCACGATAGGCCCAACCAAGAACAGCTCCTAAAACACTGCCGCCGATATGAGCGGCGTAGGCCACGCCCCCGCCAATCCCCTCAGGGGTCGCCCAAAGATTCGCCACATCGACCACCAGGAATAAAGGGATAATCAACAAGGTCGGTAAAAAAATCGCGCCATAGTGCCCGGGCATGGGCGAGGCAAAGTATAGAAAACGAACTCGCGCTCGCATTTCAGCCAGACAATAAAATGCCAACAGCGCACTGATAGAAGCACTCGCCCCCACCATCGGCACAGTTCCATGCAGATCTGAAAGCAAAAAGCCCATGCCTCCGGCAAAGCCACCCAACATATAGACAATAAGTAAAATCCCACTGCCAGCCATCACTTCCACCGCCGCGCCAATCAGCACCAGGAAACCGAGGTTGGAAAGCAGGTGTATCCAGTTGGAATGAGAAAACTGATAGGTGAACCAGGACAGCGGCCCTTTGGCACCGGAGCTTAAGCCAAAGCGATACAACAGCTGCTCTTGATACTTCTTACGAAACTCAGAGATATCTTTACGCCACGAAGTCACTTGCACCTCGTCCCCGCGATAGGTCAATGCCTCAGCCTTTTGCAGAAAACGGGAATCCCGAAGCGCATAGGCTCCAAGAAGCCCCATGTGATCCGTGTTCGATGAGCCCATCTGCAAGACCCATTCAGGTTTGTCATAAAGCTCTTGGGCCGGCAGAGTTTGCAAATACTGATAATAAAGGCGTCCCGTCAAAATCAGCCCGTCTTTCTGCAACACGGGTGAAGAACTCAGACTTGAACCCACTCCGCTGAAAATCAAAATAAAAATGAAAACGTTCAGCACCGCCAGTGTGATAGTCAGCGGATAGCGGGAATAGTCCTTAAAATCTTCTGGACATGGAATGATCATGGAACCTCATAGCGCTCTTTAAAGTCATCGATCCAGGTTCCCGGATCAACACTGGCCGGAGCCCGGCCCTTTTGAGGTGTGAATTCAGTGTCGCGCAAAGCCCAGACCGAGCGCACATAGCGCTTTTCCAGTGCGGATTTCATGACTGGATTTTTCTGCATTTGTGCAATAGCTTTTAAGCTTCCCACATAGTCCTGGGCAGCAAAAAGATCCTCTGACTTCAGGAACTGCGTCACCAGCAAACTGGAATCCGCCATTTCAAGATCCTCAAGATCACCATCTTCTGCCATATAACGAGCCAAAGCGCAGGTTGCAGAAGAAGAGTCTTCACAAACCTTGGCAAAGTAGGCCTCCTGGGCTTTACCGTCTGCCAGTAAATATTTCGCCAGATAAGCCAGGGGCTGAGAATTCACCGGGTCTCCCCACAGGGCCACGTCGGCTTCTTTTTCCAGACACTCGCCCGAAATTTCATTGAGCAGGAATAACGACAAGGCGGTATCCAATCGCGCCGCCCCCTCTAAGCCCTCAGTCCCTTTGACTTCCCGACAGGCGGTCACCGTTGATTTTTCAACGGTGGATTTAAAGGCTCCAGTTTGCAGACCATGATAGGCCTTCATGAAGCCCAGAACTCCAAACAAAGCCAAAAACAAAAAGCTCATGCGCATCCAGGAGGATATAAAACGAGACTCGATAGGCATCGGCCCGTCATCATGTTCTTTCTTAAGCGTGATGACCAGCGTGTCTGCTGCGCGGTCCGGAAAGGCCCGGCGGAACGGATGACTAAGGATTTCCAAAAACGGCAAGGCCAGAAGCAAGAATCCAAAGCTCCAGCACACGGAACGGATCAAACACTGTGCGTAAGTCAAACGAGACTGATAGATCGGATAAGAAATCACCCTGATCTGCATGAACAACTGTCCTGGTGTCGCTTGCCAGAAGTACAAAAACACTGACTGCAGGATGGTGACCAGCACAACAATGCAACTGATAACCAGTGACGCCGCAATCACACCTTCCGCGGACTGCATATCCAGCAAAAAGAATGTTTTTGTCTGACGAACCAAACCGGCAATCAACAGACTGATGATGGGGGAAAAAATTAAAAAATCCAGTATCAACGCCACAAACCTGTCCGCCACGAAAGCGACAGGCACGGAACTGGATTTCGGATAATGAGGCTTCACTTCAGGAGCCGATAGATCTGGAAACACCATAAGGATCGTATCGGCTTGAAACAGGAAACACTAAAGAGATTAGTGCGCGAAATGGATCGCCTGGACCCGGCCCTGATCGTCAGTCACGAACTGAGCTTTGCCGACGATCTCTTTGGAAGAGTCAATCAGACTATAGACTTGCTCCCCGGCCGAGTTCTGCGCCAAGCTGACTTCCGCAAACTGCACACCAAAGGCCTCGGAATACTTCTTCAGGAATTCCGCTTTATCCTGGATCTGCATGGGCTGTTCGCCGGCTTGCGCATCGATGAATTCAAGACTTTCAATACGGCCTTCGACGGTTTTCATGCCGTACTTGCCTTCCAGGAAACCAAATACCAGCTCATCACGCAAGGTCGGCGCTTCCGCCAGGCTTGCCGCCACGGTGGACTTTTCCCGCGCCATGCGCTTGGCAAGATCATGCTCCCACTTAACGTCTTTGGCGAAAGTGGAAGGTGCGAAGCTTGCAACGCCACGATTTCCCGCCGTCGCCACACCCTGATCCGGACTGCGCACCAGCCATTGATTCAGGAAAACTGTCATAATCAAAACAGAGGCAATGGACAGAACCAGGACCGCTTTTTGTTCTTGCGCTTTGTCCTGCAATCTTTTTCTTACAGATTGTGCTTTGGGAAATTCGATCACGTTTGCGTTCCTCATTATTTCACCCCTCAGAAGTCACGACAGTTCGAGTCCTGATGACTTTCATTGCGAAGGGCATGCCGTTTAAAAACCGCACTTATTCATTCTAGCTGAACAAGGCCTGAACAGACGTACAAAAGATGTTAGACGTATCATTCTGATCATCTCATCCTGACACATAAAAATCCAAATTCCGAGGGTCTAGTCGAGGGCCTTTTTTTCCCAGGAATCAATCCCCGCCTGCATTTCCGGCAAATGATAATACAGGACCCGGTCCAACTCCACGCCCTGACCTTCAATGCGATGCTTCTTCTGGCTCAGGTAAACGGCTTCAGGAATGGAGACTTGCACCCCTGGAGCCACTTCATCCAGTGGATACCAAACTCCCACCAGAAGCTGCCCGCGACTGGGGCTTCCCAACAACGGCGCTTTTCTGAATTCTTTTAATGCCTGTGCAACCATTTCCGCCACGGAGGAACTCTTTCCATCCACCAAAACCCGCACATCCCCTTCATAGCAGTTTGTCCGAGCGAATGTTTTTAAAAGAACTTCGCTGTGCGCATCCAAAACCGCCAACTGCGCCTGATCATCCAGTTCATTGGGCAGTTCCGCAGAACTTTTCACCGTCACACGCGGACGTTCCAGACTTCCCACCAACTCGGGTCTGCACAAAAACAGGGATAAAAATCGAAGGCCCGCAACAAAGTTTCCTCCGGCATTTCCGCGCAAGTCCACAACCACTCGCTTGAAAGAGCGAAGGTCTGCTTCAAGCTTTTGCATTTTTTCATCTGCGAAGAAGGCGGCACGGAATGACGGCACTTTCAAGACCGCCTGCCCTGGAGCCCTTGCTTCCAGAGTCATTTCTTCAGAACGGATAATCGACCGAGGTTTCATTTTCACGGAAAACTCTTTGTCTTTGCGAAGAATCAGGTAAGAGCCCGGCTCAGTCTGAGCGTCCCAGGGATTGGGTTGTTCCGCGTTGATCGTCTGAATAATATCCCCACGGCGCAGCCCCAAAGCCTCGGCTGGAGAGTTGGGATGCACCTTGAAGATCACAAGCTCTCCATCCACAAACTGGCTTTCAATGCCCGTTTCCAGACTTTCCCCCCGCCAGATACTGGCGACCTCTTTGGAATCATAAACTTCCAGATGGGACACTTTTAAAAGGGCCAGCACATTGTTCATGTCTTTGATGATCAGCTTTTTTTGAGAATAAGGCGTGACCAGACGACTGCGACGATGGCAGGTCTTTTTCCAGTTTTTTATTTTGGCATCATCCAGGAATATTTTTTGCGACACCAGATCGCAAAGCACCGGGTACGGGTTTACAAAACTCTTTTTTAGAGTGAAGTGGTAGGCCGCATAGGCACAGCCAAGTGCAAGTAGAATAGCGAAGAAAGTACGGGTCATCTTAGTCCTGTAAAAGCAAAGACCGAGTGTTTTATCACCCGGTCTTCGTTTTTCAATTCAAAAGGAGACTAAGCCGCCACTTTCTTCTTGCGAGCCGCAGAAGGATCAATGTGGTATTGCTTTACTTTACGATACAAGGTTGCTCGACCAATGCCCAAAGCTTTAGCAGCTTCAGTCAGGTTGCCTTTGTATTGAACAATCGCGTTTTCGATGGCTTGAGCTTCAAGCTCTTCCATTTTTTGTACGCTAGTTGCTGTTGCAGTCGGTGTTGGGAACTGAATAACGTTGCCGCCACCCACGTCAGAGTTGATCGGGCTTGTGCCAGAAGCCAAAGCCGGAACACCCGCTACCAGTTGTTGTCTGAAAAATGCATTATCAAGCCCTTCTCTGAACTGTGCAGAAGAATATGCTTGAACTGTCACATCGTGATTCTCCCAGTACTTCTTTGTGTTCTCGATGGTTTCCTGGTTATCGCTCACCACGATCATAACTGTACGTGACATTTAGTCCTCCCCTTTTGAAACATTATCAAAGCTTAATTGACTCACTTTGTACCTATCGGCGTATCACGCTGAGAATTAAGGGCCAGTTGCAAATATTTTTTGAGACACTTTAAACAGTCCAAAACACTGGACTTTTGTCGGTCTTCAAAATGCCTCTTGACCGCTATTTCTATTTAAAGGGTGTTATCGAAGTCCTGATTTACATCTGTCGGGGCTTTGATATAGTGTCCGGCACCAGACCGGGATACACCTTGAACAAAGTACTTCTAGTTTTTCTTACAATGGCCCTGATCGGCCCTGGAGCCTTTGCAGACACTCTGCGCGTGAATGTCTATGATTTCCCACCCCACATCTTTGTGGAAAAGGGCACCCCTCGGGGACCGGGCATCATCTTTTTTCAGAAGTATTTAAATCCCCCACCGGGGGTGACAATCCAATGGATCCCAACTCCGTTTGCAAGGGTTCTGCAGGATCTGCAAAACAACAAAACCGATGCCGCCCTGTTTTTGGCACGCACCCCGGAGCGTGAAAAATTCCTGCGCTTTTCAAGCGTCGCCCTCTTCACAACCTCCTCGGCCATCATCGTTCGTCGAGACTCCCCTCTGGCCCGGGTCCGGTCCTTGGCGGACTTCCAAGGTCTGACGCTGGGGCACTCAAAAGACTCCATTACCCCCCATGAATTGATTGAACAGGGAATCAAGGTGGAATCCCTTAGTGGCGAAGATGTTATCGAACGGAACATTCAAAAGTTGCGTTCTCATCGACTGGATGGAATTTTTATCCCCACCGCCTCCAATGGAGAATACATTCTGCATAAACTTAAGGCGGAAAAAGAATTCCAGATCTTTGTGGTGCCGAACTCAAAACTGAATCTGCATATCGCTTTTCGCAAGAACATCGATGAGCAGACTTTTCAAAGAATTGAAAAGGCCCTGAAAAAGAATCAGACCGCTTACCCCAAGATCCTGGATCTGCAACTGGGAAAATAAAAAAGCCTCCGCTTGCGGAGGCTTTTGACCAAGTATGGTGATTTTAAAGAACTACTCCAGCAAACTGCGAAGCATCCAAGCCGTTTTTTCGTGAAGCTGCATTCTTTGGGTCAACAGATCCGCACTGACTTCATCCCCGGCCTTTTCAACCAGTGGGAAGATGGAGCGCGCCGTACGCACGACAGCTTCCTGTCCTTGCACGAGCTGTTCAATCATCTCCGTCGCAGAGGGAACACCAACGGGTTCTTCGATGCTGGTCAGTTTCGCAAATTCTTTATAAGTACCCGGAGCCGCGACACCCAAAGAGCGGATACGCTCAGCGATCAAATCCACGGCGGTTGCCAATTCTGTGTATTGGCCTTCGAACATCACGTGAAGTGTTTGGAAGTGAGGTCCCGTAACGTTCCAGTGAAAGTTATGGGTTTTAAGATAAAGAGTGTAGGAATCCGCCAGCAAACGGGACAAGCCATCAGCGATTTTCTGACGGTCTTTTTCCTGAATACCAATGTTAATGGATGGTTTGGCGTGCTTTTCGGACTTATGTTTCTTTTTCATGATCAAAACCTTTCTATGAGAGCTACGACCTAAACTCTAAACCAAAATTCATAGAAACAGAAGGTTCCTGGTCACTTTTAGAGCAACAAAGCATCAATCCCCGACTTGCGGACAACAAGACTCCTATAATGAAATATTAGCTAGGAAGGGAATTTACGACATGACACTTCTGCAAAAGTGAGCAGGTACCTTTTGGTTTTGTCGGCCTCAGCCTGCCGCTGTAAACAAAAAAACCCGTCTTGTTCAAGAGACGGGTTTTTTAGTGGTTCAAATTTTAAGAAGAATACTAGCGACGGCCGGATTTGATCTTCACTTGAAGCTTGGAGATCAAGTGAACCGCCATTTTTTCCTGAACTTTACACATTTTAAGTTCGTCGCGGCGGTAAGATCTTTGAGAAGGAGTCAAAGTTCCTGTCTCAAGTTCCATCTCATAATCCAACTTGGAAGAACGGATGCCTTCGAGCTCTTTCGTCTGAGTTTTGAAAAGCTTCGTCACGCCAGAAAGAGGAGCTACTTCGATCCACTCTTCTTTTCCACGGTACCAGCTGACCATTCTCAAAAAGCGAGCTTTATTCTTAGCCAATGTGAACTTCGGGAAACCTGTGTCTGGAAGTTCCAGGATGTTTTCCACTTCATCCAGATTCAGGTCATCTTCTTCACCTTCCATCAGAAGGTTGTCAGACAGGCTCGCCAGTAGAGCGGTTTCCTGTTCTTCATCGACATCTACGTCGAAGGCCGATTTTTTCACCTCTTTTTCGTTGTCTAGGTCAGAGTCCAAATCTGTGTCGATTTCGTCGGCGTGCATGTTAGTGCCTGGATTGATCAAAACGAGCCTCCCCAATAGTGCTTTTAAACGTCTAGGTGATTTAAAGTGGCCCAGTTATATCGCAACTTTTGAAATGACACAATATGTTAATTGCATGAAAAAAGGTGAATTTTGCAGAAATACGGACTCGAAATCGAGAGCTTTTTGCATTTTCATATCCAATTTTCATGCTGAAACTTTGGGCATCTTCTTTATCTCACCGCAATCACATCCACGCGAAAGCCTCCGGGCTTTTTCCAAAAATGTGAGTTCGACGCTTTAATCTGAATTCGATAAACAGGCCGTCCATTCAGCCATGTTTCGCGCGCACCACCGGACTTTAATTCTCCGGGCAGTCGCTGCTCCGGCCACTCTCCGGTTCCATCCGCATACTGAATGACAACGTCTTTGATATCGATATTATTTCGCGTTCCCACCAAACGGATACGAACAATACGATTCAAATCAACGCGAGGAAAAAAGTCGAAGGTGCGAGTCCGAAACCGCCCCGTGTCCCCACCACCTAATGAATAAGGAATCTCCTGTCGAGGTGGAGGTTTCGGTGGAGGATTGGGATTCGGACTGGGCTCCCCAGGATAGGGTTCATCCGGCAACGGCAGAGGCAGATCCTGCTGCGCCTGCGCCCCCAGAGTGGCAAAAAGACTTATGACTGTAAACAAAACCAGAATCCGTTTCCCCATCGCGGCCTCCTTAAGCCTTTGAACCTAGTCGAGCGCAACGGGGTTTGGAATGGAAGATGGGTGAAACTGTCTGAAATCAATCCCAGCGCATGTGTTTCACGGATTCGCCGGAATCACGCAGCTCACGCAAAGAATCAATGCCGATAGCCAAATGCTTCTCTACAAAGTTGGCGGTCACTTTCCTGTCACTTTCTTCGGTCTTAACTCCGTCTGGAATCATCGGGTTGTCAGACACTAGCAACAAAGCCCCGCGTGGGATCTCATTCACAAAGCCTGTCACAAAGATCGTGGCAGTTTCCATGTCCACGGCCATAGCACGTGTCTTGGTCAAATAGTCCTTGAAGTTTTCGTCATGTTCCCACACACGACGATTGGTTGTATAAACCGTACCCGTCCAATAATCACAGCTGTGTTTTGCAATCATGGTGGAAACGGCCTTTTGCAGACGGAAGGACGGCAATGCCGGGATTTCTGCCGGTAGGTATTCATTACTGGTTCCTTCGCCACGGATTGCCGCGATCGGAAGAATAAAATCACCCAGTTGGTTCTTTTTCTTGATACCACCGCATTTACCCAGGAACAAAACGGCCTTGGGATTGATTGCAGACAACAAGTCCATGCAAGTCGCGGCCAGGGCGCTGCCCATGCCGAAATTCAGAATAGTGATGTTTTCAGCCGTAGCACTCTGCATTGGTTTGTCCAAACCACGCACAGGGACATTAAACTGTTCAGCGAACATTTTGACGTAGTTGCCGAAGTTCGTAAGCAAAATATACTGGCCAAATTCATTCAGTGGCACGCCTGTGTAGCGAGGCAACCAGTTATCAACGATTTCTTTTTTTGTTTTCATGCTACTCCCATTATTTTTCTTCAATTGGTAAATTGGTTTAAGCTAACATGATAATCCACAGAAGAAAAGGGGTCCGATTATGAGTTCTTCGCAAAATCACATTCTGATGGAGATTCCTCCCCGCCTGGTGTCCGTGGGCGGCCCGCAGGTTCACCGACTGATTCCCTATGCCAAGAAAAGAATGGTAGGCCCTTTCATCTTTTTTGATTATTTCCCGGCCACGGACTTTGCCGCAGGTGACGGACTCAATGTCCGCCCTCATCCCCATATCGGCCTTTCCACCCTGAGCTATCTGCTGGAAGGTCAGGTGCTTCACCATGACAGCCTGGGCAACAAACAAGTTTTACTGCCTGGCGATGTCAACTGGATGACTGCAGGACGCGGCATTTCCCATTCCGAGCGCCTTCCTGAGTCCGTCCAGGGTAAAGCCCACCGTCTGCACCTGCTGCAGTTCTGGGTGGCCTTGCCACTGTCGGAAGAAGATCGCCAGCCCAGCTTCACCCATCATGAAAAGTCCCTTATTCCCAACTTCCAGGTCGATGGTGCCAACGTCACCCTGATTGCGGGCGAGGCCTTCGGCAAAAAATCCCCCGTCGATGTCTATTCCCCGCTGTTCTTCATGGATGTAAAGCTTGGGCAGTCTGACACCTTCACCTTTGATCCGGGCGATCAGGAACTGGCGTTCTATATCATCAAAGGCCGACTGGACATCGACGGCAAAGAGATCCCACCTGATGACTTTGTCGTCCTGGAGCAGGGCTCGTCCTTGAAGGTCACAGCCACCGAGGACACACAATTCATCGTTCTGGGAGGAAAACCCTTCCCGGAACCGCGTTATATCTATTGGAACTATGTTTCATCCTCGCGTGAAAAAATCGAAGAAGCCAAAAAGCAATGGCGAGAGTTGACCTTCCCCCAGGTTCCCGGGGAAGCTGACATTATACCACTTCCTCCCGAGCCTGCCGGCTCTTAAGATGAAGGAGAGCCACTTGCTTAAATACGTTTTTATTTCCATCACCCTTCTGGCTTTGGCAGGCTGTTCCTCAACCCCCAAGGACTCCTCTGCACCAAATGAAGAGACCTTTGTGCCCAACTGGGAAACTCATGCGCGCGACGCTGAAGTGATGTCTGGCAAAGGGCCGGAGCCCACTTCAGATTCTTCGCTCAGCAGCCCCCAGAACCAGGTCAGCGAACAAGCTTTGGAAACCCAGCAATTTGCCACCATTCATTTTGCCAAACTGGGAAAAGAACTAAAGGCGGGTCAGGGAAAATATTTGAATGAGCTCTTCAGGATTCTGAAAATTACAGGGGCCCAACAGGCCTCGGCTCTTCGCCAGATCCGCTCCCTGTATGAGGGCTCTTCCAGTCCCGCTCAATTCAGTCAGGATCTGTGGAGCTGGTACCAGCGACGCCACTAAAAAAGGCCGGTTTCTCAACCGGCCTTTTTCTTATAACACCAGCTCTTTGGGAATGCCCTTGGGTATCGCTCCCAATAACTTCTTGGTGTATTCATGCTGCGGATTTTCATAGATGCTTTGAGCCGTGTTGTGCTCTACAATCCTGCCTCCGAACATCACCGCCACCTCATCGGAAATAAATTTCACCACCGACAGATCGTGCGAAATAAAGATATAAGTCAGATTCATCTCATCCTGCAAATCCAGCAGAAGATTCAGAATCTGCGCCTGAATGGAGACATCCAAAGCCGAAACCGACTCGTCACAGACGATGAAATCCGGGCGCACCATCAAGGCACGCGCAATACTGATGCGCTGTCTTTGTCCGCCGGAAAACTCATGAGGATAACGATTCATCATCGAAGGGTTCATGCCGACTTTTTTCAACATCTCAGCGGCGATTTCACGGCGCTGATTATTGTTGTCCCCAATGTTATGAATCTGCATCGGTTCCATCAGAATGGCCCCAATTGTCATGCGTGGATTCAACGAAGCATATGGATCCTGAAAGATGATCTGCATTTTCTTACGGACAGGCATCAATTGACGAGCATCCATCGCCGAGATGTCCTGGCCATCATAGATAATCTGTCCCCCCGTGGGTTCAATCAGCCGCAGGATTGTGCGACCCAGTGTCGTCTTGCCGCAACCAGATTCACCCACCAGTCCCAGCGTTCGGCCTTTTTTTACCTGGAAACTGACACCGTCCACGGCTCTGGTCCAAGACTGCACACGCCCCAGCAAACCACCAGTGTGTGGGAAATGAGTTTGCAGATCCTTGACCTCCAAAAGAACCTTGTCTTCTCGAGCCACTGCCGGAGCCCTCACTTGCGCCTGAACCGGAGCTTTGATCTCCTCACCCTCGGCCGTCATAAAATCACTTAATGTCGGCAGACGTTCCGGGTTCTTTTCCAGGGACGGACGGCAAGCTAAAAGACCCTTGGTGTAGGGATGTTGGGGCTTTTCGAAGATGTCCTTCGAACGCCCGCGCTCCACGATTTCACCCTTATTCATGACGATCACTTCGTCGGCGATGTCCGCCACCACCCCCAGATCGTGGGTGATAAACAATAAACTCATGCCGGTTCTTTGCTGAATCTCTGCTAAAAGATCCAGGATCTGTTTTTGAATCGTCACATCCAACGCCGTCGTCGGTTCATCACAGATTAAAACATCCGGATTGCAGGCAATGGCCATGGCGATCATGATTCTTTGGCGCTGCCCGCCGCTGAACTTGTGAGGATAGAAATAAAGTCTTTCGTCAGGACGTGGAATGCCCACCTGCTTAAGCAGGTCCAGTGCTTTTTCCAGAGCCTGAGGCTTGCTCAGCCCTTGATGCAACATCAGGGTTTCTGTGATCTGGTCAGCCACGGTCAGGACCGGATTCAAACTGGTCATTGGCTCCTGGAAGATCATGGAAATACGCGCGCCACGGATGCTGCGCATTTTCTTTTCCGAACACTTCAACAGATCCTGACCTTCAAACAGGATCTCGCCTTGTGTGATTTTGCCGGGATTTCCAATCAGCTGCATGATGGCCAGCGAAGTGATACTTTTACCCGAGCCGGATTCCCCTACCAGTCCCACTGTTTTACCTTTGGGAATGGCAAAAGAGATGTCTTTCACGGCTTTAACCAGACCTTCTTCGGTCTTAAATTCGACGGCCAGGTTGCGGACTTCAATGATATTTGTGCTCATAAATTTCGACCTCTGGATAGAGACTTTAGCACCACTCCGGTGGAAAAGGTCCACTGTTCCCCCATCCCTGAACTTTGGTCAATAAAAAGGAATCGTGAGTCTTAATTGGTTTTCAGTACCGTGTTTGACTCAAAATAGAACACCCTGTTGTTCGAACGTCCCTCCAACCTTGGAGGGAACAAAAAAACTCTCTTTTGGTACAGAAAGTCCAAGCATGAGCCGAAGAGAGACTCATCAACCACACCTTTAGAGGACAACTTAACTCGGAGACTGGACATGAAGTTTTCATCTAGAATCGCCGCACTGGTTGCAATCACTGTGCTTTATTCACCGACCGCCCCGGCCACGCGTGGCAATACCGAGGCTGGCATCTGCACGGATTGTTTTGTGAACACACCAGCAGGCCCTCGCATGAAAGACAACATGCAGTTTGTCGCGACAGTTATCACCGACATCAATAAGAACCTAAAATGGGGCCCGAAGTGCAACAACTTCGCCAGTGGAACTGAGTTGGGTCAGTGGGGGCACTATATCCGCGAGGACTATCTAAAGGGTTCTTACCCGAACCTTGAAAAGGGTTCACCGGACATTCACCGCGTCTGCCCGACTTATTCCAAAATGAAACCGACTGACAAAGCCAACTTCTGGGTGTTGGTCTTTAATGCCATGGCCAACTATGAAAGTACCTGCAACAAAAACGCACCCGCCAAGGGTCCCAATGGCAGTCTGTATGGTCTGATGCAGCTTCACGTTGGCAAGGAGGGTGCTTACGCCAAGGACTGTAGCAACGGCGACAGCAAATATCCTTCGGATACGTTCTCTTGCACCTTCAGTATGTTGGATGGCCAGCTTCGTCGCGACGATGCCCTGTTTAGCCGCAAATCCTATTGGGATGTCCTGCGCCCTCAAGCCAAAAGTGGAAAATCCAAGAAGATCGCTAAATCAATTTCAGCTTACACTCCTTGCCACGATGAGAAACGCTTGAACGCCAAGAAGCGCAGCGAGTTTGAAGACAATGAAGAAATCTTCCAAGCTCTTGATGTCATGGATGTGCCAGACACTGGCTTTGGCATCTACGACATCTAAACTTCTGAGCCCTGTTTGAACTTTCGCTTCAAACAGAATACGGTACTGGTTTTCACAAGCTCCTTGAGTTTCATTTTCTTGATCCAGAAAATGAACTTAAGGAGTATTTGACCAATGAATGATTCTGCTATTCCCGTATTTAAGATGCGTCCGTTACCGATCACGACCTCCCCTTTAGCCCGAGAAGAGATCCGCAGCCTGCTTCAGACCATCGCACAGAATCTATGTAACAACCAAAACAACATTCAGGTCAGCTACGTCGAGGGTGACAAAACCACTGTCTATCGCATCGAAGTCCCCGAGGATCTGCGTGGTCGTCTGATTGGCGCTAACGGAAAAACCATCAACGCTCTTCGTGTGCTTCTGGCTGCCGTCGCAGGCACTCATGGCTTTCGCGCGGTGATTGATCTGGTTCTCTAAGACATAGCGCATGTCGTCACGACCGCTCCCAGAGCGGCTCTGGTGTTCGATTTTAAAGTACGAACAAATATCCGAACATGTGTGCTGACATCTTTGCAATCCCTCACATTTACCGTGTACTTGTGAATCACGAGTTGATAAGAGGTCAGATGCCCATGAAGACTTTGAATAAATTTTTTCACAAAAAGTTTGAAGAACGTCGAGCTGCCAACCCACGTTTTTCCCTACGCGCCCTCGCCCAACGGGTGGACATATCCCCCGGACATCTCTCTGAAATCTTCAATAACAAGCGTCCCGTATCTTCTGCGAACTTTGAGAAGCTGATCACAGGATTGCGCTTAAGTCAGGAAGATCACGATGCGGCCCTGCAGCTGTTTGAGGCTGAGAAGAACCGTAAGAAAGCCACCTATTCGATTGAGCGCGTTCTGACAAAGACCGAGTTTTCGGAAGTGTCTGGCGTGGATTTCTTTTTGGTGCTTGCGGCAATGGATCTGCATGCAGACCTGTGTGACATTGAAAGTATTTCAAACGAAACCGGCGTCAGCATAGAAAAAACAGTTCTGATCATGGACAAGCTGGAACAACTGGGATTGATTGAGCGCCACAGCGATGAAACTTTCTCCAAAGCCGTGCGCAGCCTGTCCTCTGAAAGCGACATCCCGAACTTCGATGTGCAAAAATTCCATATGGAAGCCATGCGAAGAAGTTCTGACATCTTCCATAAGGTTCCTACCGACCAGCGTGATATGGTTTATGTGACCATGGCGGTAAATCCAAAGAACCTGCCTGCTGCCAAGAAAGAACTTGAGAAGTGCTGGAAGAAGGTTTACAGCAAACTTTCCCAAGGTGAGTGCACCGAAGTTTATACTCTGGGAATGCAGCTGCTTCCCGCAACCTCCAAGGAGATGGCATGAGATATCTGATCGTTTTTGCTTTCCTTTTGGCAGCACCCACTGCCTTTGCACAATACGTGGTTCGTAACGGCGGTTACGTCGTCAGCTGCCGCAACCAGGTCCCTTTGGCCTTGGAAGTCGCTGAGGCTCAGGCGCAGGGTCTGACCATGGACTACTCTCCCGCTCGCTCTTTCCAGGCAAAAGTCAGTGATCTGATTGGTCGCATGCGCCCTGTGAATCAGGAAAAAGCTGCGAAGTACACCCGCTGGCTGCAACAGTGGCCAAAACAAGTTCGCTGGCATGCTCGCATTGAGATGACAGGCCCGAACGATCAGGGGGCCATCCAATTAAAGCCCGGCTGTCGTATGCGTATTGCGATTGTTCAGACCAACGAAAGTCGTTTTGGTTTCCAGGAGTATGCGATTGATTCTCTGCTGTGGCAGTCTTTAGACGAAGATCAAAAAGCGGCTTTGGTCATGCACGAGTTCATCTATCGTGACATTCTGGAAGAAAACCCAGACTCCAATTCAAGCTGGGTTCGTCATATCAACACGCGAATTCACTCGCTGGACTTCCAGTTCCGTGATCGCCGAGCTTTCACAGATTTGATCAATTCCTTTTAATTATCGGCAGCTGGCGGAAACCAGCTTCTGAAATTCCGCGTCTGTCTTAAAGCGGAAGATCACATCCCCGTCACTCATATAACGGAAAAGATCCTTGTTACGCAAGGAACAGGATCTTTGCCCATCACGCAGGACAGAGCTTCCAGCACTGTTCTGCGACGGATCCTGATTCAGCGCAAACCCCACATCCAGAATCTGCCCTCTGTAGCCGGTGATGGTAACGCCTCCGCCATTTTTCTTTGAGACCTTATCCACCGTCACCTTGCTCGCACCTGAAATCGACTTCAACACTGCTTTGTTCATATCAAAGACAAAGCGATCGCCGGTGACGTGCTCAATGATCAGCTCTTGGGTTTCCTCGTTCCATTGATAGTTCATTTTAGTTTGCTTGCGCGGGAACATGTAGAAATCACGCGCCCCGAACTGCCCGTCCGTGCCGTAAGCGTTAAACACCATGAACATACCGTCGGCAGTTAAAACATAATCACGGTAAACCATATCCTTGTAAGCATCGGTCGGTGACACTGACAGCATGCAGATTTCAGCCTGATCCAACCAGGCTCGTTGAAGCAAGGTGCCCCCTTTGGTTTCTGCCATGGGCTGACAACTTTCTGGGGCCGGGGCGGCTTGGGCCATCGCTTTAAGGAACAGTGCTGTCGCGAAAAGTACCACTTTCATCAAGACCTCCTGCAATCGGTGACTTTCAGATTACAAGTGTCACCCAAGCGGTCAACGAGCCAAGACCTTAAGATGTTTCTGAGAAATACGTCGAACAGATAAAAAGCGCAGTTCCGGCCTAAGGTTTGACTGGCCCTCCTGCCAAAGGCCCAATTGATTTACCACCAAGGAGGTCTTCCGTGAAATGCTTGAAAACTCTCGTGTTCTTAACTTTACTTGCTCCACTGGGCGCGGCCGCCCAGGTCGAATCGCGCATGGATTTTGGGATGCTTCCCGTGTCTGCAACACGCACCCGTGACATGCTTTTGACTAATTACAACTCCACCGTACTTCGTGGCATTTCACATACAATTTCCGGTGACAGCTTCTCGGTTCAAAGCGATTGCCCTGAACAACTTCGCTCTGGGTTGTCCTGCCGCTATCGTATCACCTTCTCATGCTATCGCGAAGGATACCAGTCCGGGACTCTGGCTATCTTCACGTCCGATAAAGACTATGAAGTGCATCTGTCCGGAGTCTGCAATCGCATCAACACTCCGGAACCTCGCCCACCGGCTCCTCGCCCTTAAGAGGGCCTCTTTGAAAGGCGTGCGCCACGATCTTAGAGTCCAATGGCCACGCCAGCCACTATCTGCAGGGTAAATCGACCTTCCGACTGATCATAAAAGATGGAACAGCAAAACAGCCTGCCCCCTTTCAACGGGAAGATGACGGGCTGGGAATGAGGTCCGAAAGAACTCACTCCTTCTCTAATAACCGCTGCAAATCCTGATCACTCCCTAAAAGCAGGACCGAAATCCCCTGCTCTAATACAGTCTGCGGGGCCGGGAATATGATGTCCTTGGGACGGCTGGGGTCCCTCAGAGCCATGACCTGAACTCTATGTTTTTGTGGAAGCTGCAGCTCCAGCAAAGACTTTCCTTCGGCCCATTTTGCCGGACTCCACTCAGCGATCTTAATGCCGTATCCCAGCTCCATGGTGTGCAGGATTGAGGGTCTGCTGAATCGATGTGCCAGAATTCTGCCCATGTCCTCTTCCACATAGAACACTTTATGCGCACCGATACTTTCAAAAATCTTAGCCTGACGGGAAGTGGAAGCCCGGACTGCTATATTACGAACTTTCAGATCCAGGAGATTGGTCAAGGTCATGACACTCGACTCGAAGGAATCACCTATGCTGATGATCGCCTGATCCACGCTGGCCGCGCCAATCTCTTTCAAGACCTCCATATCCGTTGCATCACCCACCAGCGCCAAACTGGAAAAATCCTTCACCCGATCGATATTTTCGGGATTGTTGTCCAAAGCGATGACTTCGGTCTCATCTTCATGCAGGTGCCGAACCAAAGAATCACCTAGTCTGCCAATACCGATCACAAGAATTCGCAATTGTTTCATTTCATTTTCCTTTTTTTATCCGACGAAGAAATCATCCTCGGGATAGCGCACCCGCGAAGGCGATACATGTCCCAGTCCTGCCAGAACAATGGAGAGGATTCCAATTCTTCCGAACAACATTAAAAACATGATGATGATTTTGCCAAAAGACGACAGACCCGCAGTGATACCCATGGATAAGCCAACAGTGGAAAGTGCCGAGATCACCTCAAAGCCCAGTGCGAAGGGTGAAGCCTCTTCAGAAATCACAAGAAGCGTCAGCGCCAAACCCGAGGTCGCAAGATAAAGAACAACAATGGTCAGTGCCCGAGCCACAGTTTCGCTAGGAATGGCACGTTTGCTAAAAACCGTCTGATGACTGCCACGTAAAGTGTGCCAGACCGACATCAACAAAACACCGATGGTGGTGGTCTTCATCCCTCCGCCCGTCGATGAAGGATTGGCACCAACAGCCATCAAAAGAATTAGCCCAAATAGAGCGGAAAAATGGAAGGTCTCTACCGGCACCATGCCAAAGCCTGCCGTACGACTTGAAATGGAATAAAAAACAGACTGCCCAAGGCGCTCCCAGTGCCCCAGATCCGCCGAGGGACGCAGGGACTCCAGCAGAAAGAAAAACAAAGTCCCGACAACAAGCAGCACTACCATGACCGTCAACGTCAGTCGCATGTGAGGTGTGACGACACCGCGGGAACGCTTCTCCTGAAATGCGCTTCCCAGATCAAGAAGAAGCGGAAAGCCGAAGCCTCCAAGCACAATAAGACAACAGAGGACCGAGATGCTGAAAAATCCGAAGGCAGATCCACTCAGGCTTGCGGCATCAAGAGCAAAGCCCGCATTACAAAATGCAGAGATCGCATGAAACACAGCATAGAACCAGCGCCCGCTCATATCCGGAGGAAGAGAAAAGTAAATCAATAGGGCACCGAATGCCTCTAATGCCACGGTCAATCCCACGACTCTGGCCAGAAACTGCGGCACATCACCAACACGGCAGGAACTGTACATCTCACGTCCCAGCAAAACTGAGTTCAGCGAGAGACGTTCAAAAGTGGCAATTGAAAATCCGGCCGTGATCAAAACGATACCCAGTCCTCCCAACTGAATCAAAATTAAGAGAATGACCTGCCCGGGAAAAGACAGTACCGCCCCGACATCAATGGGCGACAAACCCGTCACAGACAAAGCAGATATGACGACGAAAACAGCATCTATGACCTTCAAGTTCTGCCCCTCATTCAAAGAAAAGGGCATCAGCATAAAGACAGTGCCCAGAACGATGGCAGCCCCGTAGTGAAGCAACACCTGGCGCCCCGATGTCATATGAACCCTAGCCAGCAGCTTCCCCAACCACCTCGCATCGAGAGCTGACGATATTCCCAGAGCTCCGATGCAGGCATCCAGATAAGTCATTTCCTGGGCCGACGGCAAATGCCCCAGAATATCGGGCCACGCCCCTACCCAACGAAAAAACCAGAGACCAATGAATGGCAGAGCCAGCAAACGCAAAAGATCGGAGGCCAGCGCTAGGCTTAACTGAATTTTGATTCTTTTATGACGACGGTAACGAAGAAATTGCCAGGCTTGCCAGGCTTCTGAAACCTTGTTTGTTCTAATCAGATACAACAAGGAGCCCAGAACACCCAAATCCAGAATGACCGATGCACCCTCATGCGACGACATCCAAGGAAAAAATATGCGCAATACGATCAGAATTAATAGCCAGATCATTTCAGAGAAAGCCTAGTCCTTCCCTCGGGTAATGTCCAGAATTCCCACCAACGCCCAAATGAGGTTTGTCCGACGAACTGCCATAGTTCTTGAACCCATAAAATAAAAAGGATCGAGCCGTCGGCAGTTATGTTCTTCTCCGCGTCCCGCCGGAGCAAGCAACCAAGATCGAAGCAGAATTAAAAGGAAAAAGAAAAAAGGATGGTGCAGTCGGCAGGACTCGAACCTGCAACCCCTTGGTTCGAAGCCAAGTGCTCTATCCATTGAACTACGACTGCACAGAGGTTCTCAGACTACCAATGAAGACCTTTAAAACGCAAGAAATGAGCTGGTGCGCCGTGGCGCACCCTTGTGAAAACTTTAACCCTTCACGATAAGATGATTTTTAAGCTGGTTCTGCCCAGGGGCGCTTGCCGGAAAGTGAGTTTTTAAATCCTGTCCGCAAGCCTCAATCGCTGCGATAAAACCTTGAGCCCATTGTCCCTGATGCAGCTTTTCACCCAAGACTGCCAAAATTTCGTCCCAATGTTCTTTGGGAAGTTTTTTGGAAATACCTTCATCGGCTAAAATGACAGCCTTTTTCTCCATCACAGAAACAAAGATCAAAACACCTGTCGCGTTCTCTGTACGATGAATGCGGTTAAGGTAAAACTCCAGATGCGCACGCTGATGAACCGAATCCACCTCGTCACGTTCAGGCACGAAGACCTTCTGAATCCATTTGCTCTTGGCTAAAACGTGGGAAATCCCGTAGATCACCACCAGCAGCACCGGCCACAGCCACACCCAAGGCGTCACCCACAACCAGTCACTGAACGGAAACTCGACAATCACCAAAAGCAAGGTCAGAACAAGGGTCAGCGACAAAGGCACGTGTCCCACCGCTGAAGATCGACGAACAATTACGGGAACAATTTCTCCGGACGTAGACTCTTCCACACGGGAAATCGCCGCTTCAATTTGAGCAAGATCATTTTCAGAAAGATATTTATTAATCCAAGCCATAATCCCTCAAATTCCCGTTACCAGCTACCAGACGATCCACCGCCCGAGAAGCCGCCACCGCCTCCGGACCAGCCGCCGCCACCACCGCCGGAAGACCATCCTCCGCCGCCGCCACCAAGACCGCCGCCCCAGCCGCCACCACCACGGTAGTAACGTCCGCGACCGCCACCAAAGCGTCCCAGGATTGAAATGATAATGAACAGAAGAACGATAACCCCGATCGGAATTTCCCCGCCGCCGTTGTCGTCTTTGGCCGGGGCATTTTCCTGAAGCCCGTGTTGTTCCGCGAATTCTTTATCGGCCAGACGCAGAATTTCATGGGTGCCTAGGACCACACCGGCAGAAAATTGACGGGATCTGAAAAGAGGCACCACTTGATCTCGAATGATCCGACTGGCAATAACATCGGGAATAGCGCCTTCAAGGCCCTGCCCCACTTCAATGCGCAGTTTTCGATCGTTCGCAGAGATTAAGAACAAAACACCATTGTCTTTTTTGGCATCGCCCAGCTTCCACTTGTCGGTGACTGCGATGGACGCCATTTCAATGGGAGTGCCGTCCAAAGACTGAACAATCAAAACCTGCACCTGCGCCACACCGCGCTTGTTGAAATCATACAGAAGCTGCATCAGCTCCTGGCGATCATCGCGGGTCAGATATCCAGCCTCGTCCATGACCGGACCGGTCAAAGTCGGAACTTTGAATTCAGCCTGAGCGGTAAGACTCAGACTGAAGAAGACAGCAAAAAGGGAAAGAGTCAAAAAACGCATGAGCGAATTAGAACTTCACGTCCGGAGCTTTTTCCGCTGCCGCTTTTTCTTCCGGAGCCATATCCCACTGAGGCATTTTTTCAAAGTGGTACATGATCGCGTTCGTCCAGCTTGTAGGCGGAACGCTGACAAGATTATTAAAGCCATTGATGGATTCAATGTATCTTTGACGGGCAATCGTAATGCGATTTTCTGTGCCTTCCAACTGGGCCTGAAGATCACGGAAGTTTTGGTCCGCTTTCAACTGTGGATACTGTTCAGACACCACCATCAAACGCCCCAAAGCCTGGGACAAACCGGATTGAGCTTGTTGGAACTTCGCCAACTGCTCTGGAGTCACCTTGGACGGATCAATCTGCATCGCGGTTGCTTTCGCGCGGGCCTCGGTCACAGCCGTCAAAGTCGCCTCTTCGTGTTTGGCATAACCTTTAACCACATTTACCAAATTCGGGATCAAGTCAGCTCGACGTTTGTATTGGTTGTTCACTTCGGCCAAAGCCGCTTCAGTCGCATTCTTAGCCTGTGGCAAGGATTGAATTCCACAGCCCACCATAAAAGGCATCAGCATCAACACAAAAACTAAAATACGGTTTTTCACAAAAAGCCTCCGTTAGATTCGTTAGAACTTATAGCTGGACACCGACGCTAGTTCCGCAGTGAGCCACAGCCAGCCAGCGGAGCCACCCGCAAAAAACACGAGCGAGGACTGTCCAAAGCGGCGGGGTCCAGCTATAAGTTCTAACGAATCTCCCGGTGACCCACAATGAAAACCGGATTATAGTAGTTGGATGACACGGATTATTAAGCTTCACCACACCGAGATAGCCGGCTGCATTTTCGTTGACAAGATTGCCGGCCTTAACACCCATACGCCCGAATACGGGCAGCGGGGCTGTGTGGAAATTTACGAAGACGAGCTGGATCGCAAGCTCTACACCGTGCACCGCCTGGACAAGGCTACATCCGGTGCCCTGGTCTTCGCGACCTCTTCCGAAATCGCGGCAGAGCTGACTCAGCTTTTTGAGCAGCACAAGGTTGAAAAAAAGTATCTCTTCCTGACAGATAAAAAAATCACGCGCACCGAGTTCACTTACGAATCTTATATCAATAAAGAAAAGAATATCTTTGTCAGCCGCGAAACGACAGAGCCCAACTCTAAGACCAGCTTCAAGTGGGTGAAGTCCTTGGGAGGCTATGAATTGTGGGAGGCCGTTCCCCACACCGGCAAACCCCATCAGATCCGCCTGCATGCCGAAGCCAATGGCATCGCCATCCTGGGAGACAGCGAACACGGTGGTTCCAGTCACTTCAGACTGTGTCTGCATTCCCTGCTTTTGGCTTTTGAGCTTAAAGATCAGAAGATCCGTTTCGAAACAGAACTTCCCATTTGGGCACAGGACAATGCCCCTACCGATCCTGAAGAACGGATTCTGGCCGAGGCCTTTCAGCGTCGCGAAAGAATGTTCAACTTCACTCAACTTCAGGATGAGTGCCTGCGCTTAAGCCATCGTGAACTGGACACCTATCGAATTGATCAGTACGGGGACTATCTATGGGTTTATTGGTATAAAGAATCCGATCCAACCGTTCAGGATCTTTTGCGCTTTGAAAAGGTCTCAAAGCAATATCACAAAAAGATTTTGATTCGAAAAATGCTCAATCGTGGTGAGGACCCCAATGCCCAGCTTTTGTGGAGCATCGGAAACACCGCACCCCGCTGGCAAGCCAAAGAAAATGGCGTGATTTATGATCTTCGCAGTGACACTGGCCTGTCACCAGGCTTGTTCCTGGATCAACGTGAAAATCGCCTGTGGGTGAAAGAACATGCCAAGGACCGCAGTGTTTTGAATTTATTCTCTTATACCAGTGGATTCAGTGCCGTGGCCGCCCTGGGTGGCGCCCGCGAAGTCTGTACGGTGGATGTGTCAGCGAACTTTATTGAGTGGAGCAAAAACAATTTCAAACTCAATGGCCTTGATCCTGAGGCTGAAAATCACGAGTTCTGGGTTCAGGATTGTCTTTTGTTCCTTAAGGGCACCATTCGCCGCAAGCGCAAATTTGGTTTGATCATCTGTGATCCCCCCTCCTTTGGGCGCTCCAAAAGCGGCGTCTTTTCTATTAGCAAGACGTTTGATGAACTGATGATCAACTGCCTTTACTGCCTGCAAAAAGACGGTTTGCTGCTGTTCTGTACCAACTATGAAAAATGGAACACTGGAGATCTGCATTTGCGCCTGAACAAACTGAAGCGCGAATTTTCCTTCAAGATTCTGCCGGCACCAGCTCAAGGGTTGGACTTTGAGCTCCCGGATCAGGAGCCCTTGATGAAGTCCATTATCCTGCGTAAAAACTAAGGATAAAACTCGTAACGAACCTGAACTCGCTCTTCCCCTTGCAAACCCATCTTGGATCCGCTGGCATAAGGGGGAACCGCACGAGTGGTTTTCTTTTTCTTTGCCGGGAAGAACTTATCAGCCACATAGCAGTCAAAGCGCTTGTCCTTGCATAGAGCTGTGAACTCTTTCTTGTCACCCTTATGGACATACAACTCAACCGCTTTTGTCATGCGCTCCAAAGCCGCCAGATCCTGCGGGTCCACAACGATTCCCGAATGGCGCGCCAGCTCCGCCGGGGAGGCCTCGGACTTTGCTCCGGATTTATCTGTCTTTTTCGCCGCAGAAGTTTTTTTCGTTGCCGGCGCATCATCAAAATCCAAATCCTGAGTCCTCTTATGCGCGCAAGAGGCCATCATCAGCATCAACGAAAACAGCACCAGGATCTTTTTCATTTCAACACCCACTCACCCCAAAGAGCGCCCTCTCCGTTTGGATGGGCTTTAGCATAATTGTAGAACTCCTGAACAAAGGCCGCACGTTCTTTTTGATAAACATGCTTCCAGTCCCCAGGTTCAGCCACCGCCAGAACATCATAGTCATTACTCAGTTCGGTATTTCGTTTGATGATTTCATCAAACGAGGTGTCTTTGGCATTTTTAAGCATATCAAATAGGATCATAAAGGTGGTCGTTCGCCCCTTCCCTGCGCGGCAATGAAAGTGCACCCAGGCATCAGGTGGCAACGCACGTACTTTTTCAATAAAGCGATCCACTTCCGAATCCACCGGGCGCACATGATCCGTCACCGTCAGACGCACATACTGATGCCCCGAGGTGCGCACCATGCTTTCTTCCGTCTCCAGACTTTTGATAACGGTGCCGCCGATCTTGTCCCCCACATGCAGATCCCCCAACAAACGACGTTCACGACGAACGGCTTCATCGTGATTCAAGTCGGCATTGGCCCAGTCGCGTTCCGCGTACCATGTGACAGGAATATCGTTGATCAGACCGTGGGACTCCTGGCGAAGATCAAAAACGTATAATGCCGCCTTATTCTTTTTAACCGGCTTCGCAACCGTCTTCATCGCCTTGGGCGAAAACGTCGCACTGCCAGACATTCGAAGCGCATCACTTTTTCGGTAGTTCACAGGCTGAGCGCCCTCGCGATTGTGATCAAACACCAGCTGCACCGGAGTGGTGGGCTGAGGACGAGTCATAAAAAATGGAACTTTTGTATTCGCAGAAGGTTGGGAATCTGTTGTGACCGCTTTTTCTGCACAAGCACCCAACATCAAAAAAATGGGAAGCAACGCTGCTTTCTTCATAAGGACCCCCTTCACCCAAAATTCTAGGGGAAGGGGCAGCTCATGTCCACCCACTATCTGACTTTTAAAAGGCTATGCCAAAATGCCCCGGCTGAACATTTCTTCCAGATACTTCGCCGCACTGTCTTGTGTGCGCATATAGTAGTGAGCACGCAGGATTCCCTGCTCTTCTTCCGTCAAAGAGGCATTGGCCCCCAGACGCTTCAGACGATCCTGAGAGATATGGTATAAAGCCAAAGCACCGGCGACAGAGATATTAAAGCTCTGTACAAAACCGGTCATGGGAATAATCACAGTTTCATCAGCGGCCGCAACCATTTCTGGAGTCACACCGTCGCGCTCATTGCCAAGCACCAGAGCGGTTTTGCCACTGAAATCAATTTCATGCAGAGGTTTGGATTTGGCATCCAGATGGGTCACATAGATCTTGCAGCCCTGGTCTTTAAGAGCCTTCACACAGTCGGCGGTCTTCTTCCATTTTTTGACCTCGACCCACTTATCAGCCCCTTGGGTGACACGATTGGCTTCTTTGAATTTTTCCTGGGTTTCAATCACATGGAAGTTACCAAAACCCAGGCCTTCCGCACTTCTCATCACCGCGGAAATATTCCCACGGTCATAAATCCCCTCAAGCACGACTGCGGTGTCGAAGTTGCGCAAGGACACAACTTTTTCGATTTTTTCGCGACGCTCGTCCGTCAACAGGGGCCCGATCTTATCAAGAACGATTTTGTAGTTCACAAGCAGATCGGATTTGATTTCAAGTTCGGGCCCGTAAGGGAACATGCTGACCTCGTCGATGCAGGACTATTTGTAAAGTGCTTCCGGATTTTTTGCCAAGTCGCGAGTGATGTTCTTTTGGTGTGCTTCCAAAGTACCGCCACCGATTTCAAGCAGCTTCGCGTCTCTCCAAAGTCTTTCCACCACGTACTCACCCACATAACCGTATCCACCCAGAACCTGGATTGCACGGTCAGCCACGTTTTTCGCCATGGTTGTCGCCACCAGCTTAACGCCATCAGAATCCAGACGGTTGCCTTCTTTGTTCAAATCCATGCGACGTGCTGTTTCGTAAACATAAGCACGCGCCGCTTTGTATTCCGCATAGGAATCAGCGATGTAGCGTTGCATTTGACCGAAGTGGTTCAGGGATTTTCCGAATGCTTCACGCTCTTGTGCGTAGCGGTTCATAATCTCGATTGAACGTCTTGCAATACCCAAGCTCATCGCCGCCAAAGTCAGGCGCTCGATTTCCAGGTTGCGCATCATGTGCAGCATGGAATCACCTTCGTGACCAATCAACGCACTGGCTGGCACATGGCAATCCTGGAAAACCAGTTCTGCGGTGTTGGAACCACGCATACCCAATTTGTCTTTGATCTTCTGGCCCACGGAGAAGCCCTTGTGATCTTTTTCAACCAAGAAAGTGGAAATCAAAGCACGACCGTGTTTTTCACCTGTGCGCGCATAAACCAGAACCAGGTCACATGGAGTGTTGTTTTCATCAATGGTCCCGTTGGTGATCCACATCTTGCGGCCGTTGATCACGTACTCGTTGCCTTTTTTCACGGCTGTCGTTTGCATGCCCAGAACGTCAGTTCCGACTGCGGGCTCAGACATCGCCATAGCGCCCACCCATTCACCAGAGCAAAGCTTTGGCAAAATACGCAAGCGT
Organism: Bdellovibrio sp. HAGR004; assembly: GCF_055397015.1. Lineage (NCBI taxonomy): Bacteria > Pseudomonadati > Bdellovibrionota > Bdellovibrionia > Bdellovibrionales > Pseudobdellovibrionaceae > Bdellovibrio > Bdellovibrio sp. HAGR004. The sequence continues at coordinate 2,826,837 of NZ_AP029176.1, forward strand.
TGTTCATCACTGCCGTTCACCGCGATGTTGTTCACACACAGCATGGAGTGCGCCAGATAAGCCAGACAGAAACCTGGGTCAGCAGCAGAGAATTCCTCATGCACGATGGTTGCTGCAGTGGCATCCATTCCCGCACCACCAAATTGTTCGGGAACTGTGATGCCCAAAAGTCCTAGCTCGCCCACTTTTTTGAACAAAGCCAGATTGAATTTTTCGCTGCGATCATATTCATGCGCCTGCGGTTCAATTTCCGCTTCAGTGAAAGCCTTCAAAGTTTCACGCAACATAGCGTGTTCAGGTGTTGGATTGTAAAGATCAAATTCTTTCCAATTGAAAGACATAAAGCGACTCCTTGAATCGAGATGCATACTGTCAGGCGAATCTATGAAGAGACCGCCTTCGGGGCAAGGGTTAGACCACAATAATGCGCCGCATTTCAAGCATTTAGCAAGAGGTACTAGACGCTGATTATGCCTTGGAATAGTTTTTTAGGTGCGCCTTAAGGAGAATCACAAATGAAAGCCGTCGTTTTGGGTATTGGAACAGAGCTGACCGATGGGCAGATTGTAAACAAAAATGCTTCTTGGATCTCCAAAAAACTCAAAGACCTGGGGCTGACGACCCAAGCTCATTTAGTGGTGCCCGACGAACGCGATCTGATGCTAGAGGGGATTGAGTTTTGCGCACAAAAAGCAGATTTGATCTTTATCACCGGGGGACTGGGCCCAACTTCAGATGACTTCACCCGGGATGTGGTGGCGGACTGGGCTAACAAGAAACTCGTCTTCGATGAAAGCTCCTGGCAGCATGTGAAAGACCGCCTGACATCGCGTGGGTATGTTGTTAAAGAAATCCAGAAACAGCAATGCTTCTTCCCCGAAGGGGCCCAGGTGCTTCCCAACAAAGAAGGCACGGCCAATGGTTTCTTCCTGGAGGCTCATAGCAAAAAAGTCTTTGTCCTGCCGGGACCTCCCCGAGAAATCGAAGCTGTCTGGAATGCGAGCATCACCCAGTGGCTGCAGCAGAACACCCAAGGTCTGGATCCTTACATCACACGCAAATGGGATACGATCGGCATTGGCGAATCCGATGTGGCTATGATCGTGGAAGAAGTTTTGCGCGGGATCAAGGTGGACAAGGGCTATCGCGTTCACCTGCCGTATGTCGAAATCAAGGCCTCGTTTCACCGCACTCGAGAGCAGGAGCTGCAAGCACCGCTGGAGCATCTGACGGAAGCCCTGCAGTTTTGTACGATCGCCCGTGATGGTGACGACGTGGCCGAACTTTTCGCCGAAAAACTTCGAGAGATCAAATCCATTTGCGTGATCGATGAGGTCACGGGTCAGTTTCTGATGAACCGTCTGATGCCGGTCTTACGCGGATTTATGACAGATCAACTGTGGAGCTTTTCAAAATCCCGGGAAGTCAAAAGCCCTGCGGACCTGCATCTGCACCTGCTTCCCAAGGACGAACACAGTTGCGAGGTCAGTCTGGATTACCGCGGACGAAAGGTGAAAGACTTCATCACAAGTCCCTATAAAACCATGAACATGAAAGAACGAAGACACCAGTACTTTGCCGAAATGGCGGTGATCTTCTGGCTGAAAAACCTATGAGGATCAGCCCGCCCTGCGGAAGCCACTGAAAAGCTTTTCGATAAATCCCTGCTTGGTCCAGTTTTCTGGTGCCTCGATCAGACGAAGATAGTTCTGATCTGCATAACGAAGATGATCATAGATCATGGCACAGGCATCTTGAGCCGAGGCATATTCCGAGGCCTTGATGCTGTTTTTATAAAAGTCCCCGACGATGTCGATACTGCCGTTGGGATTCAGAAAGACCTCGATCACACCAAAATCGAAGTACATCTTGCGCTCCAGCGGACGCAGCTTATGACCTTCAAACTTAAAATGTTGAAAAACCCATTTTTCTTTGGCTGCCTCAAGCAGCTTGCCCTCGATATAGGCTGTGATCTTGTTGCTCATAATCAATCCCTCAGTGGTACGTTCAAGCGAGGTCTCCGACTGATACACTTATCGGCTCACCGAGCAGTTTTATTGAGGGGGTGGGCCCAAATATGAGAAAAACCCCTGTATATTCCTATACAGGGGTTTTTTCGCGGGAAAATCTTAAGTTTTTTTAAGCGTTTTACTTTTTTAGATTCAGCCCTTTCAGAGCTTCCGCCATAGCCCCCAAACCAGAGGCTGCAGTGGAATGAGACTTCCAGCTGGTGTCTTCCACTTCGCCAGGAAGCCCCAAGGAGATTTTCTTTTCTTCGAAAAGAATTTGATCCACCTGAACAGTCACATCATCACCACGCTTTTTGTTTTCATATTGAGCGGCATCCACAGAGTCACGCCATTTTGAACGTGGCAATAGACCCGTTACACCCGGAGCGATGTTCACAAAAAGACCATAGGTTTCTTTCTTTTCCACTTTCCCCTGCACCACGGTGCCCACTGGGAACTTCTGAGGAACCGTCATCCAAGGATTGCCCGCCCCGTCAGCCTGTTTCAAAGAAAGCGAAATCTTCAGTTTTCCGTCGATTTCTTCCATCTTCAAAAGTTTCACCGTGACCGGTTGGCCAGGCATCACAACTTCTTTCGGATCATGAACGCGAGACCAGGACAGCTCAGAAACGTGGATCAACCCTTCGATACCGGATTCCAGCTCCACGAACGCGCCGAATTTTTCAAGACGCACGATCTTACCCTCCAACAAAGCTCCCGGCTGGTGCTTCAACATGAAGGTGCCTTCGTTTTCGGCTTTTTGCAGATCCAGAACCTTACGACGGGACACAACGATGTTGCGGCCTTTCGGATCCAACTGCGTGATCATGAAGTCAAATTTCTTACCCACGTATTCGTTGGCATCCTGAACAAAGCGACTGTCAATCTGACTGATCGGGCAGAAAGCTGTTTTACCCTGGATGCTGACACGGAAACCGCCGTTGCAAGTTTCAGTCACACGGCCTTCCACCGGAAGCTCCATATCGAATGCATCCTCCAAGGAATCTGTGGAGGCATTCAAAGAACCTTTTTTTGCCAGACGGACTTCACCACCCTTGATCGCCGTCACAACACAGTCGATATAATCACCGACTTTGTATTTTACTTCCTTGTTTTCATCCAAAAGATCCTTCGTCAGGATCATACCATCGGTCGGTGTTCCGGTGGAAACAAAGGCTTCTTCTTTCCCGATAGAAAGAATCTCGCCATGAACTTGGTCCCCCACATTCAAACGAGTTTTCAAACCCTTTTCAGATTGAGCAAAAAGTTCTTCAAAAGAAGCGAAGTCCTTTGTTTCAGGAACATCATCACCAAAAATATCTTTTTTAGACATAAAGCAGTCCTTAAGTTTAAAGAGAGGATAGAGAATAAAGGCAGCCCACCCCTTTGACCAGCACCGCCGCACAAAGCCATAGCCCCTTCCCCTGGGCTTTACCCCCGCTTTAAGAGCAACCGACAGTGCTGCCGCAGTTGGGGCAGCGATAACATCCGCTAGTTAGCACCGTGTCACTCCCACACTCTGGGCATTTCATGGTGAAATTCGGCACCGACACCTCTTCAACCACCTTCGGTTTTTCCTTCAGATTCAATGGCTGGCTTTGCTTGCTGCCGTCCCGATAGACCGCCACAGCCTTCACGCCCAGCTCCCAGGCCAGGAAGTAAATGCGACTGATATCGTCTTCGGTGGCCGTGCTGGGCATATTGACCGTTTTTGAAATAGCTCCACTCACAAAAGGTTGCACCGCCGCCATCATCAGGACATGGCTTTCTGGAGAAAGGACGCGATGACCCGGCGGAGCTGTTGCACAATCGAAAACCGCCACATCCTCAGGGCGTATGTGAGGTGCGCCCACAACTGAGTTGTTTTCCTCGATATACTTCAAAATTGCCTGGCGCTCTGGCTGTGGATATTCCAGTGCTTGCAAGGCCGTATCAACAGATTGATTGACGATTTGAATCTCACCGCCGCCGACAAGTTTTTTAAATTTGATCAGCGAAAAATCCGGCTCGATCCCCGTGGTGTCACAATCCATCAAAAGGCCGATGGTTCCCGTCGGTGCAATCACCGTCGCCTGAGCATTGCGATAGCCATGCTTTGTGCCATTGTACAAGACACCCTTCCAAAGATTTTTAACAGCCTTGTCCACTCCGGCCGGCAACAAACGCCAAGGAACTTTCCCCACGGCCCGCTCATGCATCTTCATCACCTTCAGCATACTGGAACGGTTGCGACGGAAGCCGTCAAAAGGCCCTTTGGCCCGCGCCATCTCCGAACTGGTCAAATAGGCGACACCCGTCATCAAAGAGGTCAAGGCTCCAGCCCAGGCTCGGCCTTCCTCGCTGTCGTAAGGAATGCCTTTTCTCATCAACAAACTTCCCAGGTTGGCAAACCCCAGCCCTAAAGGTCGATAGTTGTGAGAATTCTGCGCAATCTTCAGCGTCGGATAACTGGAATAGTCCACCAGTATTTCCTGAGCGACAAACAACGTGCGTGCAGTGTGAATGAAAGCTTCGAAATCAAAGTCTCCAGAGTCACCAAGGAACTTTGCCAGATTGATTGAAGCCAGATTGCACGCGGAATCATCCAGGAACATATATTCAGAACAAGGATTGCTGGAGTTGATCACATCTGTTTCAGAACAGGTGTGCCACTTGTTGATCGTGTTATGAAACTGAATTCCCGGATCCGCACACACCCACGCCGCCTTGGTGATACGCCCCCAGACTTCTGTGGCCGGGATTTCACGCAAAGATTTTCCCGTCATTCGGGCTTTCAGTTTCCACGGACGATCCTCCTTCACCGCCTTCATAAAGGCATCCGTGACACGCACAGAGTTGTTGGCATTCTGACCGGAAACAGTTCTATAGGCCTCGCCTTCAAAATCCGCACTCAAGCCCGCGGCAATCAATAGATGCGCCTTTTGCTCTTCCCGCATTTTCCAGTCAATAAATTCCAGAACCTCGGGGTGATCAATGTCGACCACCACCATCTTTGCCGCACGCCGAGTGGTGCCACCGGACTTAATAGCCCCCGCGCCACGATCCAAAACCTCAAGAAAGGAAATCAGACCAGAACTTTTGCCACCCGACCCTGTGGTTTCATATTTGCTGCGAATTTTGGAAAAGTTAGTGCCCGTCCCCGAGCCGTACTTAAAGAGCTTTGCTTCGGTCTTGGCCAGATCAAAGATCCCTTCGATACTGTCGTCCACACTTTGAATAAAGCAGGCAGAACACTGGGGACGCTCGTAAGCATTCGCCGTCGGTTGAATGGACTTTTTCTTTTCATCCCAGGCAAAATGCTCGCTGGGGGAATCGGCCTTGTAGGCCTCCCACAGGCCGGCATTAAACCACACCGGACTGTTGAAAGCGCCCCGCTGGGACAGCAGGATGTATTTCAATTCCTTCCCAAAGATGTCCGCTTCTTTGCGTGAGCTAAAATAGCCACCTTGCTTTAACGCCGAGGCTACAATCGCTTTCACCACCCGATCCACCATCTGACGAACCGAAGTTTCATGCTTCGTTCGTGGCACACCCACCTTCCTAAAGTACTTGCTGGCGGCAATATCAATTGCCAGTTGCGACCAGCCTTCCGGAGCCTCCACATTCTTCATCTCAAAGAACGTTTCCCCTTTACGATTGCGAATTTCACAATGGACTCTTTTCCAGGAAAACAGGTTTTCGGGATTCTTGCCAACAGGGACAAAGTAAGACGGACAGTGCAGTGTTTTATTTTTCATGATTACAGTCTAGTGGGACTTTTCGGGACAGCCAAGCAAGAAGCCCCTCACACATGTTCGAAATCCCCACCGCCCAAAGGCCGGAGCTAGGTTAAGCCTTTGCAACATGTCTTGCCTTTAATCCTTGAAGCTTGTCCAGGGCTGTCAGCAAACCGTTAAGAAAGAATCAACACAGGGGTGGGGAATGAGTCAAGACCCGGTAAAAAAGAAGCTCCTCATTATTAAATCAAACCCGGCAAGCCTGGGGGCCGTTGAGGGTTTTCTTCGCAATCGCGATTGGACCATGAAATCCACAACCAATCTTAAGGAAGCCCTGATCTTCCTTGTTCAGGAACAACCACAGTTTGTTCTGGTCAGCATCGACCATCCCAACCGCAAAGTTCGTAATTTACCCAAAATTTTGACTCAAGCATTTCCAGTTTGTGTGATCGCATTTGCAGAAAGTAACTCTGCAGCGTCCTTCACTTTGCTCAATAGCTGCAACACCGAATACGTTCTTTATCCTCCCGTCACCGGGCCCGCCGTCGAGAGGACGGTCAACAAATACTATAAAGATCAACAGATCCGCGAAAGCTCCGCCGGCTTTAATCGTGGCGCTGGTCCAACAGAAGGCACCGACGGAGTCATCTCCATCAAAGGCCAAGGCGCTGCTGGGGATATGACCAGTGCCCACAGCATTCTGCAACAACTTCTCAGTGGCGACGAAATGAGCGCCATGGCCAACGGCCCAAGCGGTTCTTCTGTGAGCGGCATGATCCATGGTGCCGACCAAAACTCCTTGAATGGAATGATGACGGGTCCGGCTTCGACGATGGCGTCGCATCCATCTGCCACAAACAACGGGCTGGGGCCGGAATGGGCCCGCCAACAATCCCCGGTGGACGACCCCTCTTTGGGCTCGCCTACTGGCAGCGGCCCGTTGCGAAATAACGGCCCCTCCTGGGCCCCGATGGAGGGACGCAAAAAGAAAAAGGATCGCACCACCCCGGAACAGATTGAAGAAAATCCGGCGGCCTCCAAACAGGACTCGATCATTCTTCGTGGAGCGAAAAACGCCCTGGACAAGTCGTGCATCAAAACTTCTTTTGCTGAAGCGGAGGCCATTGAGGACTCCACCAACACTTCGTGCATCGTGGTCGAATCCCCGCGTTTTTCAGGTTACCTGATCACCGCCATGGGGAAAGATCGCAAGATCGATGACAGTTTTATCAACAAAATACGTGAAAGACTTTTCCGCTTTCTGAAAGAAAACGGTGAACACATCGAAGACAGTGATCCGATGCAGTTGAAAATCAAAGAGGTCCCGTTTGAGGATTGGGCCCTGGCTCAAGCAGAATTCCTGCGCAAATCAGTGCATGAAGGACAGGAAGTGGCCATGGCCTTCTTCCCCTGCCCGGATGTGAAAATCTGCACCGGAGCCTCTGCTGATGAGGAAATGGCCAGTATTCATCTGAATGAACTTGCCGGTGATGTGGCCGTCGAGTTCAACGTTTACATTTATCTGCCTAAGAATAACAAATACGTCCTTTACACGCCCCGAGGCAGCAAGTTCTTCGCCGTCCAAAAAGAGCGACTGCAAAGCCAGGGCGTGTCCAATTTGCATATTCTCAAAGCTGAAATTCAGGATTTGGACAAATACCGAGCCCAAAACTTCCTGAACGAAAAAATCCAGCTTTTTGAGGAAAAACTGAAAGAAAAAGTTCCCGCCTAAAGCACGCCAAGGCGCACTTTCCTGATTTTTTATTGACCCCGCGCCCGCGCAAGGTTTAGCTCTTAGGACATATGGAAATGAGCTCCGAACGTCCGATGGGAACTACTTTGCAACAAGACAGCGCTATTTATCTGGATTACAACGCCACGACTCCGGTGGACCCAAGGGTCTTTGCTGCCATGGAGCCCTATTTTAAAGATCTCTTCGGTAATCCGGCCAGCGCAGGTCATCACTGGGGTTGGGTGGCGGAAAATGCCATCGGTAAGGCGCGCACACAAGTGGCCAGCCTGATCGGAGCCCGTCCGCTGGAAATCACCTTCACGGGCGGCGCGACAGAATCCAATAACTGGGTGATTTTCGGTCTGCTTTCCAAACTTCGCGAAGAAAACCCCACGGCTCCGATTCATTTTATCACCAGCCAGATTGAGCACAGCTCGATCATGAAGGCCATGGCGGCTGTGCAAAAGCAAGGGGTCGAGGTAGATTTTCTTCCCGTGAACAAATACGGACAGGTCGAACTTGAAACAATCAAAAAGGCCATCAAACCACACACGAAGTTGATGAGCTTTATTTGGGTCAACAACGAGATCGGCTCTATCAATCCGATTCCGGAAATTGCACACATCGCACGGGAACATCAGATTTATCTGCACACCGATGCAACTCAAGCCGCGGGGAAAATCCCCGTGAATGTGACTGACATGGGCATTGATTTGATGTCTTTCTCTGGTCACAAAATTTACGGCCCTAAGGGGGTCGGTGCCCTTTACATTCGCGGCAAAGACCCGAAGGTTCAACTCAATCCGCTGATCTATGGTGGCGGCCAGGAACGTGGTTTGCGCTCTGGCACCGTCAACGTGCCCGCCGTCGTCGGTTTCGGAGTGGCTTGTGAAATCTGTCAGCAGAATCTGACTGCTGAAACTCAACACATGACCGAACTTCGCAACTTCCTATGGCAGCAGCTTCAAGAAGCCATTCCAGGAGTTCACTTAAATGGCCACCCTACAGAAAGATCTCCGGCCAATTTGAATATCACTTTGCCGGGTATCAAAACTGAGCAGATTCTGCCTCGCCTGCAAAAGCTGGGAGTCAGCACGGGGTCCGCTTGCGGCACCGGAGCCATGGTGGTCAGCCATGTTTTGCGTGGGTTGGGACTTTCCACCGACGAAGTGCAGTGTTCTTTGCGTTTAAGCCTGGGCCGCTGGACAACACAGGAAGAACTGACGAAAGCAGCCCAAATCCTGAAGAACGCCATAAATAAGTAGTATTTTCGTATATTTACACATATCAACCCGAGGCTTATTTGAAGCCTCCCAACCCCTTGACAGCTGTGTTATACTACCCCCATCGTACAGTGGTTAAAGGAGTTCGCCATGATTAACATTTCACCTGAGGCAGCACAGAAGCTTGCGACATTAAAAAAAGAAGAAGGCAAAGAAGAGGCCGCATTCTTGCGTGTGGAAGTCAAAAAAGGTGGATGCTCTGGTCTGTCTTATAAGATGGATTTTGATACTGTCACCCGTGAAGGGGACAAATTCTTCGAATCTCACGGTCAGAAAGTGGCTGTTGATTCCCAAAGCATGCTTTACCTTCTGGGCATGACGCTGGAGTATTCCGGAGGACTTAACGGCAAAGGCTTTGTCTTTAACAATCCCAATGCAAACAAACATTGCGGTTGCGGTTCCAGCTTTAACGTTTAGTTATTGAATTTAAAGATTGAGATGCAAAAGAGAGCTTTGTATGAGCTCTCTTTTTTTATGCGGCAACAGCGGTGCTGATAAACTCTTGAATCAGTCGTGCCACTTCTTCCGGCTTTGTCTTAATGGCCAAGTGCCCCGCCCCGGTCAGGGCCACCACGTCCTCACAGCCAATATGGCGGGCAAATTGCCGATAGGCTTCCTGATTAAACAGCAAGTCCTGCTCATCGAAAATCAGACGACAGTCCCCACGGTAAGTGTAAAGACGCGTGTTCCAGTAGGCCCAGTCCTCTGACCGAAGAATCCATGAAAAATGATGAATCATATGAGCCACAAACTGCAGTTTGCGTCCCTTCAACGTTTCCACCGACACAGCCCCTTCGCTGCGTTCATCACGGAAAATCTGCGCCGATCTTTTCAGGAAACTTCGCCCTATGGGTGTCGACAGCATCACATAGACACTTTTCAGATTCAGTGGAATCGAGAAGAAAAATTTCAACTCTTTAGGCAGGAAATAACGAATAGGGTCCGTCACCATCGGATTGATCAAGACCGTCTTTTTCACAAGATGAGGATGGTGTGTTGCCAACCCCCAACAAAGGGCCCCACCATAACTTAAGCCGGCCACATTCACCCGCTGATTCGGGAAGTTTTCCTGAATAAAGCGCGCCAGCACTTCAATTTGCACTGTGAAAAACAGCTTATCGCTGCTCATATAAACATGGCTTAGATTCGGAACGACCACCCGATAGGTCTGCGACAGGGTTTCCGCAATGGAATCCCAATGGTGAACACTTCCTCCATAACCATGAAGAAGTATAAGCAGCGGCCCCTGTCCCCGTTCCCGGAAAGTGATCTTGTGTGACATCCATGAAACGTATCGGTAAAGATCTGTTTACAGGACACTGCGCTTAAGTCCAGACCGCAGACTATTTCTGCGGCTTTCTGTCTTGCTGCTGATTCTGTTGTTGTTGTTGCGTTTTCTGCTGCGGCTGTTTTTGCTGCTGCTGTTGACGAGGCCCCTGATTCTGACCTTGGTTCTTCCCGGCCTGAGCCTTCTGCTGATTCTGCTGCTGCGATTTTTGCTTTTGCTGCTGTTGTTGCTTTTGCTGCGGTTTTTGCTGCTGCGGCTGAGGGCGTTTTTCGTCCCCTTGCACTTGCGGCTGAGCCTGGACTTTGTCCTGGATCGGCTTATCTTCCGGCTTTTCAGTCAATAGCATCGTGTCGTTCACAGCCTTGGATTCGATGTGCTTGTTGGCACGGAAGCCGCGAATCTTCTTGGTTTGGTTCTCGATACGCTCCACTTGCTCAGTCAAATCCACTGTCACGTCACCATAACAATGAACCTGGCAGCTCAAGCGACGACCATCGATAAAATGACTGGTCCCGATCAAATTCAGCTCGGCCTTGTTCGGAGGAAGAATATTGGATTCCCCCTCTGTGATGCGGACACGGCATTCCGCACAGGATGGGACACCCTTGCAGATCGAGCGGATCTCAATCTTATTTTCCGTCGCAATCTGCAAAAGGCTCTTATTGGGAGTTCCTTCGACTTCGATATTCTGAGGGAAAAATTTGATTTTCATAACCAAGATCCTTTGAAACAAACAAGCTCCGGGCCATTCCTCTGGCCCAGGGCACATTACTTAACTACGATTTTAACAAACTTCTTTTTACCAGCTTTAACTACAAAGCTTTTGCCGGAAAGCAGATCCATCTTCAAACGAGGATCAGAAACCTTTTCCCCATCAATCTGAACACCGCCCCCTTGAATCAAACGGCCCGCTTCGCTGTTAGAAGCAGCCATACCTGCTTTGACCAACAACGCCGCAAAACCAACTTGAGACTCTGGCGCAACTTCAAAGTCAGGAACTTCATCCGGCAGACCTTTTTCAACAAAGATGCGGTTGAATTCGTCTTCCGCCGCCTGAGCCTCTGACTGGGAATGGAAACGTTTAATCAGGAACTTCGCCAGCTCCACTTTCACCGTTCTTGGGTGTTTGCGGCCTTCAGCCACATCGGTCTTCAACTGTGCCAATTGATTGCCCGTGATATCCGTCAGAAGTTCATACCAACGGAACATCAATTCATCAGAAATTCTCATGGTCTTACCGAACATATCCTTCGGCGTATCAACCACAGAGATATAATTATCCAAAGACTTGGACATTTTATTCACGCCATCGATACCTTCCAAAATCGGCATCGTCAGCACACACTGAGGCTCCTGACCGTAAGTACCCTGCATCGCACGGCCCACCAGAAGATTGAACTTCTGATCAGTCCCCCCCAGCTCCACGTCTGTTTTCAAAGCCACAGAATCGTAACCTTGGGTCAGTGGATAGATAAACTCATGAATACCAATTGGAGTTCCTGACTTATAGCGCTTGGTGAAATCCTCACGCTCCAGCATCTGAGCCACCGTGTACTTGGAAGTCATCGTAATGAACTCCGCCGGATTCATTTTCATGATCCAGGAAGAGTTGTACACAATCTCGGTCTTGTCCGGGTCCAGAATCTTGAAGATCTGCTTGGCGTAAGTCAGACCGTTTTGTTCGATCTCTTCCCGAGTCAGCATCGGGCGAGTTGTGTTCTTTCCAGACGGATCCCCGATCATCGCCGTGAAGTCCCCGATCAGGAAGGACACCTTGTGCCCCAGGTCCTGGAAGGTCTTCAGTTTGTTGATCACAACCGTGTGCCCGATATGAATATCCGGACGAGTCGGATCCGCACCCAATTTAATATTCAAAGGCTTGTTGGTTTCTTTGGAACGCTTTAGTTTTTTAAGCATGTCCTCGTCGCTGATAAACTCAGCGACACCGAACTTGATTCTTTCTAACTGTTCTTTAGGGTCTAAAAACATTTACCTAACTCCAATTAAGTCCAGTCTTCGCGGCCAGGGCCGCTGCGACATCCTCGCCGTGGGCGGTTTTAGTCCAGTCTTCGCGGCCAGGGCCGCTACGACATCCTCGCCGTAGGCGGCATCCTCCGCGTCCGCGGATTATCTCGCGTGCTCCACGGAGCGGGTTTCGCGCACGACGGTGACTTTGACTTGTCCTGCCTGAGGGACTTCGCGTTCGATCTTGCGAGCGATATCGCGAGACAACATGACGGCCTGATCGTCAGTCACTTTCGCAGATTCAACCAAAACGCGGATGTCTTTACCCGCCTGCAACGCCAGAGTTTTCAGAACGCCGTCGAAGCTGTTACCGATGCTTTCAAGGTCTTCCAAACGATGGATGAAGGAATCCATTTGTGGACGACGAGCCCCCGGACGGGACACAGACAAGGTGTAAGCCGCATGAACAATCCACGCCAGGATTGAGTGCGGTTTTTCTTCTTCGTTGTGAGCACGAATCGCGTGGCACACATCTTCAGATTCGTTGTATTTTTTAGCAGCCTCAGCACCAACAAAAGCATAACTGCCTTCAACGGTGTGATCGATTGCCTTACCAATGTTGTGCAAAAGACCTGCACGGCGAGCCAGCTTCACGCTGACCCCCAGTTCCGCGGCCAGAAGACCCGCAATCGTCGCCACTTCCAAGGACTGATTCAGGGCGTTTTGCCCCTGATAAGAACGGTATTTCAGACCACCGATGATCTTGATCAGTTCCGGGTGCATGTTTGGAATACCCAGTTCCATCACGTGGCGCTCGCCCTCTTCTTTGATGGACTTCATCAGCTCGTTACGTTGTTTTTCAGCGACTTCTTCAATACGCGCCGGATGCACACGACCGTCTTCCATCAGTTTTTCAATTGTACGACGGGCCAGTTCGCGACGAACCGGATCGAAGCCGGAGATAACTACCGCCTCTGGCGTGTCATCCACGATCAGGTCCACACCACAGTGAGCTTCCAAGGTACGGATGTTACGACCTTCACGGCCGATAATTTTACCTTTCATCTCGTCATTTGGCAGAGCCAGAACGCTGACAGTTCTTTCAGAGGTGTATTCAGAAGCAAAACGCGCCAGAGCCGTCGCCAGAATACGCTTGGCTTTAACTTCAGATTCTTTTTGAGCTTCAGCTTCAATCTGCGCAATTTTCTTCGCAGCTTCCTGCTTGGCTTCATCTTCCAAAGCAGTCAAAAGCTGACGACGGGCTTCATCCTGGCTCATTGCTGCCACTGACTCCAGCTTGTTCTTCAGCTCAATCGCGTGCTGTTCACCTTTTTTCTCAAGATCTTTGATACGGTTTTCAGAGATCGCCACTTTTTCTTCGCGATCCTTCAAGGAATTCAGATATCTTTCGTTTTCTTCCATCTTTTGTTTGAACTGATCTTCGACCTCTTTCAAACGACGGTCCAACTGGGCTTCTTTGTTTTTTAATGTGGATTTTTGCTTGTGGATGTCTTGTTCGACATTCTTGCGGGCGCGGGATTCAAAGTCCTTGGCTTTATTTTCAGACTCTTTTTTTAGCTTAGCAGCCTCAGCATTGGCTTTGTTGATGATTCGTTCCGCTTCAAAGCGAGCTGATTTCTTTTTATTGTTATCCTGCAGACGCTTGATAACGAAAACAACGGTGGCACCAATGAACAGGCCAATAATGGCGCTGATTACGATCTCCATGATTCATTCACTCCTGATACTTCTTGCAATCGACCCAGCCTGATTCTGTGACAAGATAATCCATCACCACATCATGAGGCTCGGTAGGAAGCGGATCTGCTGCGACTTGAAAATCAAAACAAATTCCGACCTTGATCCCCTGGTAGTCTTGCAGAGTTTTGTCATAAAACCCCTTACCCTTACCCAGGCGATTGCCATTCTTATTAAAAACCAAACCGGGAATAAGCAGTCCCGAAATCTCGGGAAGGAATCTTTGCACAGAGCCGGGCTGAGGTTCCCAGACTCCAAAGGGGCCCAGAACAAAATCCCGGGTCTCAAAGAATTCCAAATGCCCCTCGATCATTTTCGGAAAGGCCCAGCGCAAGTGTGGGATGTGAAACACTTCCTCGACCTGCGCCTCTTCCGGCAATGCCCGATAGGCTCCCCACACGCCCGCCTGCGATTTTAGAAAATCGTGCAAGTGAGCGTTGAGCTGCTTTTGATGTTGAACAAGACCTTGCGCAAACTCTTGAGCGCAAAGAGATTTAAAGAAGGACCGACAGTCCTTTTTAGAGCTCCAGGAAACAGACATGGACACTCCAAGAAATCAAAACAAAGTCAGTTGTTCAAAACCTTGTTGCTCTTGGAATTTTCTAGATCCATTGAAAGCTGCAAAGCTCTTTCCTCAAGTTTTTCCAACTCGCGGTGCGCCTTACGTTTCAATAGAATAAGTTCTTCGGCAAGATTCATCGCCGTGAGTACGGCCGCATTCTGGAAAGAGCCATTCTTTGTAAGAGACATGGCTTGATTCATCCTGTTGTTTACAAATTCAACGAGCTCCTCAACAGTCGCGTCGTCGTGAGAGGTTTTTAATTTGTAAGGGACACCCGCAATTAGGAAATTGTAGGTTTTTTTCTCAGATGTCACTAGCACCTCAACAGCTGCAGAATCTATGGGGCCTAAATCGGCCAGTAAAAATGCCTAAACCTTTTAAAACTCTAGAAAAATTCCTAGATCAACACTCTTAAAATTATATCCCTAAAAGGTCGATATTCAACAGATTTATTTTTTAGAACAGGTGCATATAATGCCGAGATTCTTCTGATTTTCACACACGATGGACCGACCGCCCGGACCGTCGTTCAGCTCATACTCGATGACATCCTTGAAGTTGCGCATATACGACGCAGAAACCCCATTAAGCTTCGTGTCATTATAGGAGTATTCATCTGTTTTGATCACGGAATTCAGCAGAAAGTTATTGATGGTGTCTTGCTTGGGATTGATGCGCTGATTCTCAGTCAGCTTAACATCCGTCACCACACCCTTTTCGTCGACCTGTTGCAAGATCAACTCTGTCTGGACCTTTTTGGCTCCGGAAAACTTGGTCCGCAAAATCAGGTTCATCGCCTGTTTTTCTGCATCCAGATAGTGGATCTTTCTTTGACGCAGCTGCGACTGGGACGTCACAAACTTTTCATCAGCAATATCCTTCAGACGGTTTAAATCCACCTTAAAGGACAGCTTTTCATCTTGAAGTTCAGGGAAGCAGCGCATGAGATTTTCATACGATACGGAAATAGGCTTCACGCCCTGGGCCGCCACTGACAGCGGCCCCAACACCAAAATCAAACCAAGTACGTTCTTGAGCATGTACCTAGGGTATTGAAAAGACCCCAGGGGTTCAATCAAAAACCAAGAAAGGCCGGGTTCAGGTCTACATTCCGACTTGGACTGAGACACCGGCTTTCGCATCTTTACCCAGAGCCTGGACAGTGTAAGAACCCGGGAACACCATGACATAGGAGCCTGGTCTGGTCGGGGTCGCAACCAAGTATCGGTCATGAGTGATGGTCATCTTGATACCCGGCGCCGAGACCCAGTTTTGAAAGATTCTGCCGTTCTTGTCATTAGTGAAGTCGAAAAGTCCGGCCAAATCCCGAGGGGTTGTGGCACCTCTAAGTACATTGCATAGATTGTCAACACCAATAATTCTATCTGCGTCTGCATTAGGCAGCACCTTTTTGTCTTGCTCAGATAATCTTGCCGGACACCCCTCATAAGAAAGGCGTTGAATGACGTCCTTCTCCCACACCCCGGTTAGGTAAAGATCACCAAAGTTCCCTTTTTCCAAACGGAAGAAGGACTTCTTATAGTAAAAGAAAGACTCTAAAAATTTGTCCTGCTCTATCTTGGAGTATAAGTTGCGATAAACAACTACCCTATCTCCTGCAATAGCAGGAACATCCAGACGCTCCAAACTTAGAACTGTGTTCCGCCCCGCCTGAACCGTCACCAATCCCGGATAAAGAGTGTTCTCGAATCCGACTAGATAAGTTCCTGCAGGCAACTCCTGGCGCACATTCAAATCAAAAAATACCGGTTTGCCACAAGAGCCACTTTGACCTTGAACACACTGTGCGACCTTCACCTTTTTGAACACCTGCGACGGAGCCGCCTGCCCGTTCACTGTCAAAGAACCCAAGCTTTGTGCCTGCACCCACGAAGCGCCTAGCAACACAGAGGCATAAACTGCAAAAGTTCCGAATCGTTTTAAAAGTTTCATTAGAACAACTCCCCGGACGATTTCACCTTGATCATGTTCACAATACGCTTGTCCTGACCGTAAACATCCGGCAAGAAGCGAAGTTCAGCATCATCAGTTCTATCGACAGTATAATAAGTCAAAAACACAGGAACCGGCGTGATAAGAGGAATACGCATCTTCTGATAACGTGGATCTGGACGCTGACTTTCATCAGCAGGAACCAACTTTTTCATTTCCTGCTGTGTCCAGCTATTGCCTAACGGACTGATCGACTTCGTATTCCCGGCAAGGATATACTCCGCAAACTGGAATGGATCTTCCAAGCGAACACATCCCGCACTCAACTGGCGACTGGTATCTTTAAAAAGATTCTTATTATCAGTATAGTGCAAATAGATAGAATATTCATTTCTTAGAGGGAACTTCACCACACCCAGGGCATTGTCTGTACGCGCCTCTTGCACTAGGACATACCTTCCGACAAAACGATCCCAGTCTATATTGGCGCGCTCACCTGCAGAAACGTCCACCAATGATCCCTTCACCCACTTGCGTACACTGAAACCCTTCTGCGATAAATAATTAGGATTTTCCTTTATTGTAGGAATCTTTGTCTTAGCGATATCATCCGGAACAACCCACTCCGGGTTTAGCTCTACATAAGTCACTCGATCATTAAATAACATAGGCGTTCGCCAGTGCTCACGGCCGGAAATCGCTTGGAACTTCATCACACGTTTGTAGTTGTCATAAAGACGGAACTCTGCAGCCGCGATATTCACATAGACATAGCGCGTGGGCATTTCACTTGGCAACCAGCGCAAGCGTTCCATATTGGCTTCAATCTGCATGATGCGCTCATTTACCGGAACGTTCATAAACCTAAGAACCTGAGGCCCTACAACTCCATCGCTGGTCAGATTGTTCGATTCCTGAAACTTACGAACCGCCGCATCTACTTCGCTGTCAAAGACACTGCTTTCAAAATTACTCAGATGATATCCCAAAGAAAGCAAACGCAAACGCAACTGAACTACTTGGGGCCCCTTGAAGCCCATCATAAATTTGCTGGATGGGACTTTGATCTCTGACCACTCTTTATCATCATCAATACTTCGGAAATAAGCCAAAAGCTGCTTTAGGTCAGCATAATTTGCACCGTTCGGAGCAAACTTATCCAACATCGCACGCAGTTCTTCTGCAGATGCAGATTTGGATTCAGCGGCATCCAAGGTTTTCTTAAGGACTTCAAAGTCCTTAAAAGCTTTTCGATCCACCTTGATATCAGAATCCACCTGGCGCGGATCCAGACGGCCATTTTGCAGATGATCCACATAACGCAGCAAAGCCTCACTCATCATCAACTCTAATGTGATGGAAAAGCTGGCAAGCTTTGGGCTGGTTGAATAACCTTCCAACGTTGCATCCCAATAGTCCGCCACATTCAGTCCATGCAAGTGGGCCGTTTTTAAAACGGCCCTCAGTTTGACCGCCATGGGTGTCAACTTGCCGTCAGCGGTCACCCAGATGGGGCGATAGCCGCGCAACTTATATAAAGTCAGCAGTGGGGCCTGGTGCAGGAAGTAGTCACCAATTTTAAACAGTGGCGAAGGACTCTGTCTGGTCAACTGAGCCTCAATCTGATCCGGCGTCGTCGCCCCGGCAGCGGCGGACAATAAGATACTCAAGCCACAACTCAGATAAATTGATTTTTTAAACCATATCTTCATAGACATAAGAAACCTCTTCAGGCTTCTTACATCCAATTTAAGTGCCACCCCAGATCCCGTTCTAGCAGATTTCAGGAAAAGTTTTCTAGACAGGAGCCGCGAATTGTCAGCTCGCCTCAAAATGAGATTTCTCAAGGAGGCATTGGTAGATCATCAATAACGCCCCCGCCTGAGTCTTCATCGACAGAATCATCCTCAGCTCGTCTCCGAGGCTCCTCAGGCTCTAGATCTAGGGGAGGCGGCGGAGGGAGATGGGGAATAACGCTCACCTTGCCAGGTATCAGGTACCTACCATCTTCTCCCTTTTTATACCCACGACTACTCATATACAATTCAACTTCCTGATCAATCCCCCAGGCGAAATCGTGCTCTTCCGATGCCGAATACATTCGCCGAGATCTCTGAACACCCACGTCCCAGTTAATGTCCCTTGCTACAAATTCACGCTCACCACTTTCATTTTCCTCATAAGCTCCAGTAATAGTTCCTCGCATGTAAGCGCTTACCTTTAAAAAGAAACTATCTTCTCGCCCAAGAACTTCCTGCTTCGGAAACAGTCTATAACTTCCAACAACTCTGCCTGCCTTAAGATGAATTACTTCAAACTCTTCTTTTGGCATACCAACATTTTCCATAAACAGCTCGGACTCTTTAAAATTATTAGAATTGTCAACTGGACAGCTAGCTCCAGCAAGTTTTGCGTACTGACAGAAGGCATCAAACGGCTCATGAGCGATTCTATACAATAAAGTCGGAGAAACCCATATACCTGACCTGTCGATATTATACATGGTCGTTCCGAGGTTTTTTAATCCGGCAATATAGACCATCAAAGCCGGATCAGCAAACTTGCCCACAAACTGTCTTTTCAGTTCTATTTCGTACAAGGCCCTAGCACCAGCTGCAGTTAAAGTCTTTTCACACTTTTGCTGCTTCAAAAGCTGAAGAGCCACCGAACCATCTTTGGCTTCCCCAAGCTGCGCCTCCTGAATCAGACCTTCCGTAAGGAAATCGCATGAAAGCTTTGTTTTTTTCATCAGACTGCTAGCAACTGCCACATTATTACTGGCCTGACTTACAATATTGCGGAATATCTCCCCTAGTTTTTCAAAAAAGAAGGCCTCTCCGGCATTCCATGAAGGACGATTTGGTAATTTTTGAAATTTCAACTTTTCCAATACATCGACAGATCGATTCGAAATAAATGATCTCTGCAAAGACTGTTGATCCATTCCAAGATTGAACGGATCAACATTTCGGTCCAATAGAATCTTGATAACTTCCAGACTTCCAAGTTTTAATGCCTCCTGCATTGGAGTCTCAGGCAAACCTAAGAAATCCAGATCAGCAGGGCGAGCCCTCTCCAGCTCCTGCAAAAGAGCAGAAACCTCGCTCCTGCGAACCGCAGCAATAATATTTATCTGCACAGAACTCATTTTTCGGTCGGACATTAGCAGGCGCGTGTTAGCCTGCGAATTTGTTTTTGAATCTTTCGCAACAGAGCACCCTATCATAACCACTAAAGATATAAACAATAAGGCCAATCTCACAAGGACCTCTCTTGATTCATATCACTGCAGTATTCTCTGAAAAATTCATCCGCTGTTAGTCTTTTTTTTATGTCGCCTTGTTGCTTATACAATCTAATTTCATCCGATGTCCGATCGCGAAAGAGACGTATAAATTCTGTGTCACTAATACTATAGCCAGGATACATATATTCAAAAACTGTATGTAAGTTTCTGAGATTTTCATAGTTCTGATAGCAATATTCCCGATCACCTACACATTCAGCATCCGTCGCGTCCGTCGGAAGCTTATAGGCATAAGCATACGACTCTTTGTCAAATTGAGATATCTGCTTTACAAGCTCAAACCACATTCGAAACTCAGCAACATCCAGACACGGCTTCTTAAGCATCAAGAAGCTTAATGGACTCACTTTGGCCACTTGTGGCCGATATGAGGCTCGTGAAGAATGCGACCGCACCGGAGCGACTGCCAGATCAACATGAGGTGTCTTCTTCAGAGACACTAGAAAACTCAAGAAGTCACTCGAAGAAAAGCTTGAGTTTAACTGCTCATAAATTTCCAAAGAGATCCATTTTGCGACAAGCGATATCGAAAAACCT
The DNA here is from genome assembly GCF_055397015.1 of Bdellovibrio sp. HAGR004. NCBI lineage: Bacteria > Pseudomonadati > Bdellovibrionota > Bdellovibrionia > Bdellovibrionales > Pseudobdellovibrionaceae > Bdellovibrio > Bdellovibrio sp. HAGR004. Next base: position 2,846,947 of record NZ_AP029176.1, read on the forward strand.
GCTACTTCTTTAGAGCAAGAACTCTGACTCAGCAGATCTCGAAATACTTTTTTCGTGTTCACTCTCTCAAATACTTCGTAATAAGCCCCTGGTAAAGACGGCTTCTCCTGAAGATACCCTAGATCCATCAGGTAATCGCTAAAGCGTTCACACCCTTTGGAGCCCAATCGATATCTATCAATTAACTCTCTAAACAATTCAAAGGAACTGTCCGAAGGGACTACATCTGAAAGTCTCTGTGGATAATGTCGAAGAATATCTAAAAACGCATCTTCCTGGGCCGATGCAATCAGACTGCTCCATGTCGCATTTGAGCTCAACTTCTCGTAACTCTTTGAACTAATCCCAAAAGGGCTATGCCCAAGAACAAGCAGATAGGACAAAATATTAGGCTTCTCATATTTAATGGCCAAATCCATTGGAGTGACTTGGCTACTTTCGGCTAGCCGCTGAACCTCGTCTTTACGTTCAGTCAATAACTCAATGACTTTATCCTCATCCTCACTAGATATAAGCTCTTCTATTGTCGGAAGAGCTTTCGCTTCAGCTCGCTCCACTACTATAGCTCCGCCCTTATCCGCATTGGGGTTCTTTTTAAAGGCACAGGAGGAGGTCACCGCCAAAAGCAGAAAAGCAATTCCAAGAATGGCGTCATGAAGTGACTTTTTCATCACCCCTAAATACTGCAATACCTATACCGACATGATTTGCCCCCAAAGAAGAAGATGCTGTACAAAAAGTCTACATGAGACACTTTTCGGTAAATCCAGGAGAAGCCTCTCGGGTTTTAACTGTGGGTAGGTTTTATGCCAACTGGCTATATTTGAATAGAGCCCTCGTATCCATGTGTCTCGAATTGAGAAAGCCACACCGTTGAAGGATCTTAAGCATGAATGATTCCTCGTTCTGATAATTGTAAGCCATCGCCTTTAAAACTCTGATCTTATTATTGAGTCCTTCACTGATAGCCGTCGTCAAATTAGATCGTATATAAGCCTCAATATTCATTCGATACTTTCTCACTTGAAGAGCAAACTTTCGCAGCGGAAGGAGTTTTGAGTCACGAACCAAGCCGTACCATTTCGTAAGCCGAGATCTAAAACCTTGAACACCTTTTTCTTCCAATACTTTGTGAAAGTATTCAACGATGATCATGGCATTTGAGATATTCGTATTTAGTACTTTTAATTTACCAAGCATATTATGCTCCTCAATAGATAAAACAGCGTTGCGTTCTAAAAACATGAACCGCTTCGAAGGGGATAGCATGATCTCTTCGAATTCTTTTTTGTTTTTCTTGGCTCTTTGAAACTCCTCTTTTCTGATTTTTTCAAAGTATTCGTTCATATTCTGAATCAAGTGAAATCTATCAACCGCGATTTCAGCATCTGGGCAAAGCTTACTAACGGCCTGGAAGTATCCTGGGTTCATGTCTATTGAAAAAAACTCTACTGATAATCGCTGAGGACGAGAGAGCGAACGCAGGCAGTTGGCTAACGCCATTGCATCCCGACCAGCGGCATTTGCAATGATCTTGGCCTCTTTAGTGCAGACTAAATTGGTAACGAACTTTACAGTCCATCTTGGTGCAAAGGGGTGGTCTCTCTTTGTTTCCGTTTCAGTTTTAAAATGCACCTCATCCGCGCTCATACGTGACACATCTATATCTTGCGTGAACTTCTTTAGATCCAAATTCTTTTGCATTTCTCGCATACGCCACTGATCTATTTGCCATAAAGTTTTTGGATCTGAACTCAAGGTCCTACTGGCTGCAGCGCAAGTGGTTTCTTCCATCAATCGACCAGCAGTTTCAACGAAACTACAGCTATGGCCTTTAAACTTAGAGTGGACTCCTGCCACAAATGCGCGTTGGATTTTATTGCAAATGGGGCAAAGGCCTCGTGGATAACGTAGTTGAATAACTACGTCTTTAAAAAGTCCAAGTGGAGGGACCTTGAGCTCACGATGACTCCATTGATGGAACTCCAATAGTGGATGCTCACAACTAGCGCAGCGCGCTCGCGCCCAGGGAAGCTCAGCTTTGATCCGACAAGATACAAAGTCTTCTGAAAGCTCCGCGTTGGTAATCGTTAAGTCTTGCAGACCCAACAAGCTGTTGATCAAATGATGAAGGTCCATCCTTGGCCTTTGTAATTTGGTGATTTGTGGTAAAAAAATCAAATCACAAGGTCAGCCAAGATGGGCCTTTTTTATTCCCACGCCACAACGCAAAAAGCTGGTCACGATGACCGGCTTTTCCCCAGGGTATGGGAGCGGGAAGCTCCTATGACAGGATGTCTTTCTTCTTATTTACCCACAGCTAAATCCCGAGAACCCCAGGAGAAGCCTCTCGGGTTTGTTCTGTGGGTAGGTTTCATGCCAGGCTACTGTATTTGAATAGGCGCCGAGTATCCATGTGTCTCGAATTGAGAAATCCACACCGTTGAACGATCTTTAGCACCATGATTCAGTTTTGTATGTATAGGCCATGGCCTTTATAGCTCTGTTCTTGTTATTATGGATTTCTCTAATGGCCGTCGTTAAATTGAAATGTATGTAGGCTTCAATCTTCATCCGATACTTCCTGACCTGAGGTGCGTACCGCCTTTTGCATTTCAGACGACACGTTGCAGGAAAGACGGTCATAGTGACCGGCTTTTCTCCAGGGTCTGATTGGCTCCCATAGGCAGGAACCCGGACTTTTTATTTACCTACAGCTAAATCCCGAGACCCACCTTGGCAATTTTAAGCAAGAGAATTGGACTCTTGCTTAAAACACACGACCCACAATTAACGTTATCGCAAAGAATTCAATAAACGAATGATATCCACATCCGGTGGCTGAGCAATGCCTGCTCCTGGTTTGGGCCCGGTCAGCTCGTCCAGGGAATAGTCCATGCGCGAGTCATAACGGCGCTCCCACTGATAACGCAACCACTTCTCGCGGTCATACCACAAACGCTTGTTCTCATCATCACGACAGGATGCAAGCTCTTGCGGACTGCTTGCCCCCCAGCGCAGCTCGACACAATGATAGGGATCAAAGCTCATGGCAAACACACGCTGGCGCCCCTCTTCCAGATTCAGCGTCACTGGAGACCCGCTGGAGTTCACATAGGTGAACTGACAGGCTGCTGATTCACGCTGATAAGTAGCCAAGAGGTCGGCGGCCAGGTTTGCTCCTGAATACACAATCGCCGGATCGCCGGCACGATGGCGCTGAATCAGATTGCGCGATTGATTCAGAAGGTCCATGAAGGACACCTTCAAACGGGCATCCCGCGATGGCGAGGCATAGTCCTCCCATTCTCCGGTCGTCCCGTAAATGTTCGTCGGCAGACGCTCGGGATGGGGCTTCATATCTACCCCCGCCTTGCGTGCCTGTTCCACCGCCACCACACGATCCTTCAAGTTCACACAAATATCAGCCAGAACTTGCTGCATATCTTTGATAGGGTCTATTCGCAATTCACCACTGGCCATCATAATGCGCAGATAATCATAGTAAGGGAAGGCCACCCCGCGATACAGGAATTTTCCTTTGTTCCAGACTCCTTCCGGATCCGGGCTGTTGCCATAGAACTGCTCCGTGCTGAAGCCCGCAAGTTGATCATTGCGTGCGCCCACGATCTTTCCGCCGTAGTACTCCCCCGCTGAATTCCGACTGGCCCCTTGCAGCGCCAGAGGTCGGAAGTTCTTAAAGCCCGCTCCGTGCTGAGGATGGCTTCGTGAAAATTTAGGAGTGTACATACCCGAGGTCAGAGTATTGTCCGGATGAGAATCAATATAGAAAATCCGCCCATCATCAGTGACCTTATAGATGATCGCCACGTGCCCGTTCGGATCATAAATGACAGTCCCAGGACGGATGGTTTCCCGGCTCAACTTCACCGGATAGAAGTCGGTAAAGCGGCCCGTATCCTCCAGACCAATCATCCGGAAGGTGGCTGAATAAGTCATGTCAATCAAAGTACTGTTCAACAAAGCCACGGCATTAGGCGCACTGTTGCGACTGGGAATCACATCATAGCGGCCGGTGACGTAGTTCCCCATCGTGGAATAGCGAACATCCTTATTCGTATTTCCAGGACGAGACGCAATACTGCTGACCACAGACATGGGAAGCCCGTTTTTCCAGGCAAAATAGCTGCGCAGATAATAAGGAAGGTCTGCGCAATCAGCGAAGAGCCGAAGACTTGCCGGGTCTGTTCCGGCATAAGGGTTCGCAGGACTGCGCAGACAGGTATCAACCTTATCGCATTCCCGTCGTTCCACTGCACCGCCAAGTCGAGAGACAAACTCACCAAAGCGTTGTTCAGCAACTGCCGTCCAAGACGGCTTTGTAATACGCCATCTTGAATTACTTTGGGCTTGCACAAAAGCCGGCAATATCAACAAGCTCAACATCAAAATCCTTTTCTTCATCATGTACCTCCATGTGCCCTTTATGGGCGCTTTGACTACTTGTTCGACGGGCGAAAAACGTTCTTATAAAAAATACCGCAGCAAGAACACCTGTCACGCTTCTTGCTGAGGGGATTTGAGTCAATGACAGAAGTTTAATAGATATTGGAAATATCGGAGGACGTATCATGACAAAGTTTAAGTCTCGCAGACTGTGCTCAGCCTTGTTGAGTTTGTTGATTGCCAGCTCGCCCTTGATGAGTATCGCGCAGGAAATCTCAGCCGTAGAGGCGAACGCCACTTCTTCTGCCAAACCTCAAAGTTTGCAAAAATCTGAATTGCAGGTCGGCGGACGATACTTCATTTCTGCGGACGCTTTGAATGTCCGAAGCAGCAATGCCACCACCGGGAATATCGTAGGAAAACTTTCTTTGAATGATGAAATCGAAATCATCGACGTTCTTAACGAAGGAACTCCCCTGGTGCAGATCAAAATCATCCGTTCAGCTTCAGTGAAAGCGGATGCGGCACCTGAACTTTTTGTTTCCAAAGACTATCTTAGTAAAAAAGAGCTGGTGACTGCGGCGACAAAGTATTTTGTGATCCAGAACGTGGCCACTGAAAAGACACGCGTTTATGAACGCTGTACAGCGACTCCAGACTGTGCCCACAAGCTTGTGATGGAAACGGACATGGTCGTGGGTCGCCCGGAAGAGGGAACAAAAACAGATCCTCACGCCTTTAAGACCTGGCTGGGCCACTCGAAGATTTCAGAGTGGGTGAAATTCTATCAAGATGGGCAACAACATTATCCACATTGGTATAAAGCTGGCGAATCTTTGAAGTACATCCCGGATCCAATCACTGACAGCATGACTAAAACCTTGGGCTCCCGCAAGTGGATGGTCAAAGATGCCAAAGGCAACACTACCATGCACGGTGCCTTCGGCTGGTATGCCGCCAAAGTCACTCCGGCTGACGACATCAATGGCATGAACTATCAATGGATGCACGGAACTATCGGTTGGGGTAAAGATGGCGCCGCAGCGATCGAGCTGACTCGCGGCTTCTTTGCCAACATGTTCACAAATCCGGGCTCTTCTGGCTGTACTCGTCTGGAAAACCGCGCGATTGCCTACCTGCGCTCGATCCTGGCTCCAGGCACGGACATCTATCGTGTCTATGCACGTGAATCGACTCGCGAGCTTGAAACGGTGACTGGCGTCTTCAAGAAGAAAGTGACTCCACTTCCGCGTTATGCACATAACTTCGAAAAGCCAGCCGTTTGGAACTATATCCTTCTGACTGATGGTGCACAAAGAACCAATGGTTTGACTGCCGATGCACAGGAAATCATCAACAAAGCGATTCCAGTTATTGCGGGCCAGAACCTGATTGAGCAAGGTACCTACGAAGTGGATCAATATCCAAATGCAGCAGCTCTAAACTATGGCAAGTCTGCAGCATCTGGAGAATCTGGAGATCGCTATAAAATTGACTCCGGTTGGGAAAAAGATGCCGCGAAAACAAATTTCAGAGGATACTTCCTGGTGGACGAAGGTCGTTTCGTGGACTACGCTCATCCTGATAGCGTAAAAACAAAAGGTGCGATCCGTGTCAGCGGTTTGGCAGACTTCAGAACATCTGTTCCTGAATTCCTGAAAACTTCCGGCAAGCACAATCCACCGAAAGTGACTTACAGAACTGAGAACGACAACGGCACTCCTAACAGCAGGTAGTGCCACTGGAGATCAATGATCTATCCAACTGATGTCTGTATGACAGGCGTGACGGGGCTCGTGGGACACGAGCTCCTTCTGCTTTTAGGCCATATCGATGAAATCAAAAGCATCAAAGCCGTTTCGCGACGTCCTTTGGGCCGTATTCCGCCCAAAACCGACAATATCATCCTGGACTTTGAAAACCTGGAAAAACACCAGGAGGCCTTGAAAGCCAGCATCTTTATTTGTTGCCTTGGCACCACGATCAAAAAAGCCGGTTCTCAAGAGGCCTTCCGCAAAGTTGACTATGACTATGTGGTGAAATTCGCCAAGGTAGCCGAACACGTCGGCGCGCAAAAGCTGCTGGTGATTTCGGCCTTGGGCGCAGACTCGGAATCCAGCATCTTCTATAACCGGGTCAAAGGCGAAATGGAACAGACGTTGCGAAACCTTAAGATTCCGCAGATTGAGATCTTTCAGCCGTCTTTGATCTTGGGCGAACGCAAAGAAGTCCGACGCGGCGAAGAGTTTGCGCAAAAGATCAGTCCGGTGCTCAACCACCTGCTTGTGGGCCCTCTGAAAAAATACCGCGCGATTTCTGCCAATGATATTGCCCGGGCGATGGCTATTGCCACTTTAAACTTTCACCCGGGATTTCATGTCTATAAGTCAGATCACATTCAAAGAATTGCTGACCAAAGATAAACGGATCAGATCAAACTATCTGATCTCAACATAAGAAACCGTGTATTTTTCTTCTGATGAATGGCAAGTGTCATGCGTGCTGGCCACTTCTACCGACACCTTCAAAGCGGCCGGATAGATAGTTCCATATTCAATACGCCCGGCCACGTTCAAGGTCGCTGACACACCAAATCCACATCCACTTTCCCAGATATCGATCATCTTGGCCTGCGCCACAAAGTTCAGTTTGTCTTCATTATGACGGCTGGTTTTTACAATCGACAAAACAGCGGGAACAGATCCATCCGGACTGATCAATTCGATACTCTGTTCATCGGAAGTCACATTCAGCTCGGAAAAACAGATAATACTGGGGATTTCATGAGGGACAGACTCTGTCGCTTTATAACAAGTCTGTGCTTGGGAAAACGCCGGCACAGCCAATAGGGAAAGAGCCGCAAAAAATAGCTTCATCAGGAACCTCGCTTTTGAAAGTTTCGAGGCTCCCTTATAGCTGAAATGTTCCGGCAGAATCGTCAGTATTCTGTCAGAGCATTGTGTGTTTTCTATTTTACTGGAACAAGGACTCCACAAATTCTTGGGATGAGAATGTGCGAAGATCCTGAATACGCTCTCCGACACCAATCAACTTGATCGGGATGTGCAGCTCTTGCGCAAGCCCCACAGCCACTCCCCCTTTGGCAGTTCCATCCATTTTCGTCAAAACGGCTCCGGTCAAACCCAGTGCATTATGGAATTCTTTGGCCTGCATCAGTGCGTTCTGCCCTGAGTTTGCATCCAATACAATCAAAGTCTCGTGCGGAGCTTCAGGAATCACCTTGGTCATCACGCGCTTCATCTTTTTGATTTCTTCCATCAAGTTGGCCTGCGTGTGCAAACGTCCTGCTGTATCCACAATCACCACATCATAACCCTGCGCTTTCCCCTTGGCCACAGCATCAAAGGCCACCGCACTTGGGTCCGTCACACCTTCCGGAGAGAAAATTTCCACATGGGCACGATCGGTCCAGACTTTCAATTGCCCACCTGCTGCCGCACGGAAGGTATCACCCGCCGCCACCAGAACCTTTTTACCCTCACCGGCCAGTTGGGCCGAGATTTTACCGATCGACGTTGTCTTGCCTGCCCCGTTGACTCCGACAATCATCAGAACAGTCGGTCCTTCAGAGGCAAATTTGATTTTTGAGAGGATTCCGCCTTGCACAGCCGCAGAAGCAGAGTCTGAGAAGATGTTTTTAATCTCCTCCTTCAAAGCCTCACGAACTGTGTCGTAGTCGGCGCGTTCCTTTTTGGAAAGCTTGTCTTCGATGGCGCCCATCAGGCGCTGAACCGTTGTTGGCCCCAGATCGCTGGTGTAAAGAATCTCTTCGATCTCTTCCAGATGTTTGTTGCTGGTTTCACTTTTGAACAGATTGCGAATGCGGCCGAAAAGATTTTCCTCTGTCTTACGAAGAGCCTCGCGCAGATCGACCGCTTTTTCTTCCAAAGCCACGGCGGCATCATGCAGGTCCGGCACGGACAAGTCAGAGACCACATTTCCCGTGGAATCAATGTGCGCCAGACGCACGCCTTCAGGCTCTTCCACTTGTGTGGTTGTTGGAATTTCACGTTTGGCTTCGTGTGAAAGTTCCTGCACTTTCTTTTTGGAGTTACGAACCATGCTGAGAATCAATGCGCCGAAAATCACCGCAAAGATCAACACCACCAAACCAGCCAAAATAGTAATTTGTTGCTCATGCCCCGGGGACATCATAGAAACCTCCAACCATACGCGTCAAAAGAAACTGAAAGACACCCCCTATTTACCGTATTTTAGAGGCAGAGACCAGAGCATTCTCTGCTTGTTTAAGGCCCTGAATATCAATAGTTCGCCATACGACGGCGTTTGACTTCTTCCATATAGAAGTTTTTTTCAAAGCGGCGATAGGATTCAAGGCGGACCTCTGATCCCAGCGTCGTTTTCATGCGGGCCAGGGTTTGATTTTCCAGTTCACGCATTTTTTCGATGCCTTCCTTGATAAAGTCCGGATGGATCTTTGCACGCTTTTCCGCAAGCTCTTTCACCAACGCGTTAGAGGCCGAAATCACTTGAATGGACTTATCCTCGTCCACACGCCAGGTCTTCAACAAATAGGCAGAGGCAGCTTTGTAAAGCTTTTGCTGGAACTGGGCATCCGTGTAGATGTCCAGATAGTTCCGGGTGTATATAACCGCATCCGTATAGGTGTCTTTGATCTCTTCGGCCTGAGCAGGATTGAAGCGGCGTTTTTCCAGTTCATCCTGGCGCTTCTTCGCCTCCAGACTGACCATGGTTTGCATCGGCGTCTGATCACGAATGACTTTATTGACGACAATCTGGCTGACGAAATAACCAATAGCCCCCATAGCCAGCCCCAGAGTCACCCAACGCATTTTTTCGCTTTTGCGCTTTTTCATCAGGTCCACAGGTTTTTCAGCCATCGAGGACTGGGACAGGGTAGCCACCTTGCCTTCGATGGCTTCTGTGATGTGATTCTCCACGGACTGCGAAATATTTCGCCATTTTTCCGGCTCCATCAGCATCACGACTTCTTTTTCAATGGCCGCATGGATTTCTTTGACCAGCGAGGATTTCTTGCGAATCACGTCGTCCAGCAGGTCGCGCTCCATCTTCTGCATCTTCTTGGCCATTTCCAGACGCAGCTCTTCCAGACGCTCTTCTTCCGAACGGGCCATCTGACTTTTTTCTTTTTCCAGCTTTTCATTCAAGAATATCTTCTGTGCTTCGTATTCTTTGAAAAGATGTGTCTTCTTACTTTCGATGTCATGCACATCCATGGTCAGGTGAGCCTGTTTTTCCTGCAAAGACTTCAAAGAGGTTTCCAAAGAAGTCTTTTGCTTTTCAAGTTCCTCATGGGAGACCTGAAGATCCTTCAACAAAGCCTGCGCATTGCCGACCTGACTTAACAAGTCTGCATTATCGGTGCGGGTTTTATTCAAGTCTTCAGTGGCTTTCTGCAGCTCTGCCGTTCGTGCCGCCACATTTTCAAGAAGCTCATTCAGAATCGCCTGCTTTTCATCACTGACAGACTTGATCTCGGCCACTTTTTGTTCGGCCGTTTGAATCATTTGCTCCGCCTCAGTCTTCGCAGCAGCAATCAAGGACTCATTTTCTAATTTGGCCCGCGCAGAATCATCACTGATACGTTGGTTGTTCTTTGCCAGCAGCTCCTCGGATTCGGCCAGTATGCGCGCGGCATCCTCTTTGGCATTTTGCAACGTCAGTTGAATTTCCTGCTGGGATTTTTCCAGATCACTGCGGATCCGGGCTTGAGTTTCCGCGATCTGTAATTTGGAAAAATCCAGAATTCGATCAGCTTCCTCGCGTGCGGTTTTCAGCAGTTCCTGACTTTCCTGGCGCGCCAGTTCACGCCCGCTGGCCAGCGCTTCATCTTTCATTTTTTCAGCGGCCAAGGTCCCTTCAGAAACAATTTCCTCGGCATCTTTCTTGGCTTTCTGCCGCAAACCTTGCACATAGGAATCCACTTCCTCGCGCAGTTCTTGCGCCATTTTGCGCGCGTCGTGCAACAGACTTTGTCCCTGTTTCTGGAAGTCCATAAGAATTGCATCGGCTTCCTTGTGAGCCTCAGCCATGCGCGCCTGATAGAAAATCTCGGCTTGTGCCTGCGCCTCCCGGGCCTTTTGGTAAATCACCTGAACGCGCTTTTCTGCCTGGGTTTCCCCTTCCAGAATGATCTGGGCGGCTTTGCGTTTGGCTTCGTGAAGTATTTTTTCCGCCTGGAAAGGAGCCATGTTCGGAGCGGGCATGGCCACCGTGGCTTCCAAAGGTGCGTCCTCCTCTTCAACTGGCGGGGCCGGCTGGTAAGAGGGCTCTGGATCCGGTTCTGGAGCAGGTTCGTCCAGCTCCAGATCAACATTCAGAATATATTCAGAACGGCCCAATTGAATTCGGTCTGAAGGCACCACATTGACCGGGGTTCCCTGCACAATGCGAGTGCCATTGATATAGGTGCCATTGGAAGAGTTTTTGTCCTCGATCCAGATCTGGTTCCAGCGGCGGCTGACCACCAGATGCACCCGACTGATGTTCGTGTCGTTCAAGGACAAGTCACAATCCAAAGAGCGGCCCATGGTGAATGAATCTTTATTCACCTCGCGGCTTAATACCTGATCCTTCCTATGGATTGTGACAATGAACTTATTCAATTAAGCTCCTCGGGAGACTACAGTCGTCTTTCCAATCTCCTTATTGAGTGCATCTTCGGCCAAAGCTTCTACGGCGTCACGGTGCTCATCAAAAGGACGTTCATGGGCTGGGTATTCATTGTTGTCGCTGCGGTACCATAGCAGGTCCAAAGCACTTTCAAAGCGGTCAATCATGGACACGTATGCTCTTTCAGGTGACAAAATCACGTTCGCCACGTGAGCCATCAACGAGAAGATGATTCCCGCAATGGATGTTTTCATTGCAAATGAAATCTCGTGCAGGAAGCGGTCCATGATGTTTTTGGTGTTTTCAAGGTCCTGAAGATTCATCGTGCCCAGCTCTTGAAGACCACCGGCGATACCGATGAACGTCCCCAAGATACCCGCCACGACAAACAAACCTGGCAGAATGGAAATCAGATCATTCATCCCAACCATCGGGAAGATGCCAAACACGCGATTGAAGCAAGGATTATGTTGCAATGTCGCCTTGGTGATGTTCAGCAGCTTTGGATTGTCGTGTGTCCAGCGCAGGAACTTCACCTGCTTCAGGATGTCTTTTACCAGCCAGGCACAGCCCTGACGCACTAAAAAGATACGGTCACTGGTGGCCATCACAGAATCCGGCTTGCGACGTTTCATACGGTCACGAATTTCAAAAACCTCGTAATAAGTTCTTTCCAGGGTTTTCTTGGTTAGAACATAGAAAGACACGTTTTCGACTTTGCCGGGAACTTCGGCCTCGATAAAGCGGTTCACGCGTTTTTCAAATTCTTTGGCAAACCATTCGTGGCGGCGAACTGTGTAATAGATCACAGAACGGAAGAACAGACCGACCAGAAAAACAGCGGCCATCGCATACGGCAGACCTATAATAAAATATTCAGCTAATGCCTTCGTTGTCACAACCCACCCCTTTTATTTCTTTTGATCCATGTTAAAGCGGATGATCACCCGCTGCGCTTTTTTACAGTCGTTCTGACGGCAGAATTCTGCAGCAGAGGCGACGTTGCGGTTTTGCACCTTCATGACTTCCAGGAAACTTCGTCCTGAAACCTTCATCAAAGACAAAAGCTCGCGCTGATGTTCAAACTTCATGTTTCCTTCATCCAGCATGTAGCTAAAGATGGAGTTCGCACGACGATAACTTAAATCCATATTGTACTTCAAAGCAGCTTTGTCTTCGGGTTTGGCACTTTGTGGATCGACGTAGCGGCCTTGATAAGTCGGCGAAGCAAATCCAATGATTTCCACCGCAGAAATTTTGTCCGAGATTTTAGGATTGCCAAACAGTGACCGCGAATAGATCGGCATGGCTTTTTCCAGCACACCTTTCATTTCATGTTTCAAACGGTCCGAGTCACTGTCAAAGTAAGCCTGACCGAAATCCAAAACCACGTCCCCGGTTTGCATGTCGATGTCTGCTTTGATCCCCGCCTTGGCAAAACCCTTCTGAATCTCGCCCGCAACAGATTTTCTCGCTTCGATTTCAGCGCGAGCCTTGGCGAGCTGACCTTGAGTGTCACTCAAGGCCCCTTGCAAAGCCGCCACTTTTTGCGCTCCTCGCGCCCGTTCGTCAGCCAATCCGGTTTCTAAACCCGCAATCTTCGCCGCAGATTCAGCCTTGGTCCTGGAAAGAGCCCCTGCCAGATGAGTGGCCTCTTCCTCTTTCTGTGACAGCAACCCCTGAGTTTTGGATAGTTCTCCCTGAACGTGACCCAACTGGGCATTGGCCTGATTCAACTGCGCCTGATACTGGGCATTGACCTGGCTTAACTGCGCCACCTTTTGGTTTCCTTCAGCACGGGCCTGGGCCATCTTCTGTTCAAACAGTTTCTTGGACAGTTTGTTGGCTTTGTAGGCTCCACGCAGTTCTGCCAGACGCTTTTGCAACTGAGCTTGTGTCTGTTCGATTTTCTGTTCACCCTGAGCGATCAACTGTTTCTTCTGCTGAATATCTTTGTTCAACTCTGCAATCTGACCTTCCTGAGCCTCGATTTCAACGTCTTGTTCTTTGATTAGATCATCACGGTTGATAATTTTGGCTTTCGCCATCTTGTTCGCATTAAGGACGTTGCGCACCATCTGCTGGTATTTGTTCAGGGCTTTGACCTTCTCGCCATTTTCACGAGCTTCCTGGATCAAACGCTCTTTTTCGTTTTTTGCGTCCTCTTGCAAAAGTGTCAGCTTGTCCATCAGCTCCTGATACTCTTGCAGCTCATCCTTGGGGGCCTGATTGGCCAGGTACTCATTTTTGACAGATTCATACATTTTCAACTGACTCTGCAGTTCTTCGACCTTCATGGAAAGCTTTTGATTTTCCACCTGCCCGCGCAAGGCATCAGTCCCCGTACGCAGACTGGAAGTCACGTACAAAAGAAGGAAGATCGTACTTAAACCCAAGAAGAGATCCGAGTACGACGTCCAAAAGCTGTCGCTCGAATGTTCTTTGTTTTTTTGGTAATTAAACGACATACCTACGCACCCCACCTGCATTTAAGAATAACAGCGTCGATCTTCTTTTCGGTGGATCAAGAACAGAATTGAGTGTTTTTCTTTTTGGTAAAGTGGCGAAGCTTTCGACACTACAGAAGGCTAGTCGATGTTTTTTGAATCTTTCTGGCTATTCTTTTTCCAAGGACAATGACGACAACCTGAACCACAACAGTGCCCACGCTTCAAATGATAAAAAGCTGTGAAAACTGTATAACCTGTTTCGGGGTCGATGTAGAATTCTTGTTTCGCCTCGCAGGCCTGCTGATGCAGCTCTTGCAAAGCTTTCTGTGATATTTTCTTATCGCTCATGTAATAGTTTCGCGTAAATCAGCGTGTCTCGTCTTAAGCCGTTCTCCACAGCGTGCTCGCGCAGACGGGCTTCAAACTTGTAACCACAGCGTTCTGCCACGGCACTGGACTTTTTGTTAAGACCCGAACACTGAATCTCAATTCGATAAAAACCTGTTTTGAACAAAACATTTTCCAGAGTCTGAACGGCTTCGCTGACATAGCCCTGGCCTTCAAATCCACCCAAAATCCAGTATCCCAGCTCGCAGCGCAGGTTATCCCAGCTGATGGTGTGAACACCAATATTCCCCATGTACAGATTGCCCTCTTTGCGAAAGATGCCATAGTCGAACATGCGGCGTTCATCCCACTGATTGTGGGTCATTTCAATATAATCACGTTCATCATCGATGCCTTTGGTGAACTTCACCCATGGCAAGAACTGCCCCAGACGTTCCCGATCCTGATCCACATACTGAAACATGGAGGCCGCTTGGGATAGAGCATGCTTACGAAGAGTGATGCGCGGACCTTGGATTTCCTCTGGCAACGAAACGGGCGTCACTTTGAAATCCTGGAGGTCAGGTCAGAAAGACGGATGCCTTGCAGGTACTGCATGGAATTTGTTTCCATGCCATCGACCACCTCGCACATCAACTTTTTCATGGAACAACTGACAATGCAGTTTTTATTGGGGTCTTTATCAGGTGTGGCGATCAGGCGTTTTTCAGAAATGGCGACATAGACATCTTTTAGCGAAATCTCTTTAGGTGCCTTGGCCAGCTTCACACCGCCAGATTTTCCTTTGAAGGATGTCAACAGGCCAGCCTCCACCAGTCTGGAAATCAAACGGCGGATCACCGTAGGGTTGGTGCGGATGCCCGCGGCCAGCTCCTCGGAGGTCATGAGCTCACCCTTATGATAAGCCAGGGCGGTCATAATATGGACTGAGACAGAAAATCTTTGGTCAACCATATATAGACTGTACCCCAAGCCTCAAAAATAAACAACCGGGTCGAATTATATGAAGGTTCCTTTAAATGTGCTTTTTATAGTTACATTTAGAATCAACCCCAGACATAATGTGCTCATATTGGTTACATTAAATAGGAGACCCTCCCGATGACACATAAGACCCTTCAAGATGCGCTGGAATGGCGCTATGCCACGAAAAAGTTTGATGCCACTAAGAAAATCTCAGACGCGGACTGGATCCAACTGAGAAACTCTTTGACCTTGGCCCCCTCTTCTTATGGCGTTCAGCCATGGAGATTTCTGGTCGTGGAAAATCCCGAGATTCGCAGCCAGTTGAAGCCCGTGTCCTGGAATCAAACCCAAGTCACGGATGCCAGCCACTATGTGGTCTTCCAGTACAAAGAGAAAATGGACCCGAATTTTATTCAAAAATACATTCAACGCGTGGCCGACGTTCGCCAGACTTCTTTAGAGTCTTTGGATGGATACAAAAATCTGCTGATTTAAAACCTGGTGAAAGCCCCCGAAGAAAAGATCCGCGTATGGTCCCAGCTTCAGGCCTATATTGCGATGGGCTTCCTGTTGCAAACAGCGGCGCTTTTAAGAATTGATGCAACCCCGATGGAGGGCTTCGATCCTGTAGCGTACGACAAGATCCTGGGCACCGAAGGTTCCGGCTGG
This sequence comes from Bdellovibrio sp. HAGR004, assembly GCF_055397015.1. NCBI lineage: Bacteria > Pseudomonadati > Bdellovibrionota > Bdellovibrionia > Bdellovibrionales > Pseudobdellovibrionaceae > Bdellovibrio > Bdellovibrio sp. HAGR004. The sequence goes on from NZ_AP029176.1 coordinate 2,862,423, forward strand.
AAAACAGTCGCCACCGTAGCGCTGGGCTATCGCCACAGCGAAGATCCTTTGCAGCATCAAAAAAAGGTCCGCTTCGCTGAAGCAGACCTTATTCACTACATTAAATAATGTTCCAACTTCCGCTGCTGACTTGAACTGGCAAGGTCCCCCAAAAGACGCTTTGCCATTTCATTTCGACAGCGGACCTCCGTTATAAACTCAAGTCAACGCCGCCGATGCAGCAACGAAGCAACGGTGGGATTGAATGAGTTTACTGCAGTTGCCAGCCTGGCGATTCACACACCTGCAGCGACAGAGCTCGCCATCTTTCAATGACGGGCTCTCCTTTTTGCGCCAGAACCTTATCCAATTCCAGCAACGAACTGACGGTGATATCGGAAGCCCCGTCACCACGATAGAACAAACCATAGACCTGACGGACTGCTTCGGCCGTCGGAGCCGCCGGACGGTTCGGAATCTTTTCCAGAATCGCATTCACGCCCTCGTCCATCCCCAGAATATTTTCGCAGAGCTGCACCCGGAAGGATTCGCGCACGGTATTACCATCCACTTTGATCGGCAAATTGGCGTTAGAGACATCCCCACCACAGTCCCGCCCGGAATAACTGTTGTAAGGGTTGCATCCCAGTCCGTACTGGGCGCCACGATTGACAACCCACTGATTCAGCAGGCCCTCCAGATTCGGAACCGGACCGCTGGAGGTTGTAAATATCTCGCGCATCAACGCTGCCACATACTCTCGATTGACCACCTGAACTTTTTGCGTCGGCAGAACCACGTCTTTTTGTGGAGGATGATTCTGATCCGTGTCTCCGGTGGAGCCCATATCCAAGTTCAATGACGATTGATCCAAAACGGCAAAGCCGCCCATCTCGCCACAGTTTTGATAGAACTGGGTCATCACGGTCCCAAGCAAAAGCAAACCGAAGATCTTGTATTTGTTGCTGGTAAACATCAACCACCTCATACGATTTTCGCCGCTTTCAGAATCTGAACATCATTGCCGTTCAAACGAATCAATGGTTCCGCCAGATTCTCATAAGGGTTCTTCGTGCGCAGCAAAGCCGCCACAGTGGACGCCGCCATGGTTGGCGACGGCATCCCTTTTTGATTGTAACCTTCAATTGGTGCGGCACGACCTTGGGTGCCGGTATAGCCTCCGCCATGGCCGGATTTATAGATATTACCCACAACGAACGGACCTTTTTGAATTGCGCCGGAAAAGGCGCTGGTGACCAGCTGATCAAAGCCGTGGTCACTGCCAGAACCATTCGCCCGCGCCGAGCGGTTGAATTCAGATATCACCTGAATCACCGTTTCGGACCACAGGTCCACTCCGTTGACCTTGCTGGCTTTGAGTTGGTCAATCAACTCCAACATACCTGCACACAGGGCACGGTAATAAGCCGTAGTGATCAAGACCCCTGGGATGGAGCCCGTTTCATGCATGTCCTTAATGGCCGTGTGACTTGCCGTCACACCGTTCGCAGCATCCATCATGGTCAAACCGGTGGGATCACCCATTTGCAGATTCATCGTGCTGACCAGGCCTTCTTTTAAAACATATTCTGCCAAAGCAAAGCCTTCAGCCAAAGCACCCGGACAGGTCATGGTCTTGATGGAATCACGAAGGTCCGAGTTCGCACTGATGGTCATACCACGATTCCCGTCAGCCACGTGCACACGCCAATGTTCATTCTGAGCAGAAATCATCGGAACGTCATTAATCCCGACCAACCCCTGCTGGCGCAAACTAGCTTCCATCAAACCGCGATAGCGCGCCACGGCTGCGTCCCAGTAGGCACCGATATCTCCGATGCCTCTTTTCATCAATGCCGAGGCGTTAGACAAGTTCTTTGCCAAAACTGTAGAGCCGGCAAAATCAGACTGCGCATAGGCACGCAGCCGTGCCTGGGCCAGATCAAAAGCTTCCTGATTGCGCTCTTTCAAAGTGCGGCCTTTAACCCGCCCCCCTTGAGGTCCACCAAATCCTTCCAGAAGCGAATTCAGAGGATTGCCAGTGAGTTTGTTCAACGCCTTACCGTTCATCGAGGCATAGTTGCCATAACCGCCCCGATCCGGCCATTCAATCGCTTCAAAAGTTTTCTTGGAATAGTCAGCCGCCAAGCCCATCAAAGAAGCCACGCCACCGACTGGGGCCTGTTGAATGGTGGCATTGAATAAATGTCCATCAAACCCGGTGCCAAATCCACGAACCACCAGCATGTGATTCAGAAGCTCCGTCAAAGCGCGGTTTCCTGCAGACGTCGTTACCGAGTGGGAAAACATATGCGGCACCAGCACACCATTATAGTTGAATGTGGCATACTCAGTCCCCACAACACGGCCCCCGGAAGAAACAAACTTCGTGGCCACCATGGGGTTATAGTCCAGCTGTGGGTCGGAAGGATTCGTGCGCATCCACGCATCAAACGTATAGCGCATCGGCCCACCGGCCATCAGAATGTTAATATAATTCCGAGAGCCTTCCGTGCCGTTGGCTTCGGCTTGCGCTTTGTGAATAAACCCGGTGCTCAGGACATTCATCAGACGCTCAAAAGGTGTCAGCGCCAAAGCAGTTGAAGCCCCGACGACAGCGCCACCGGCAATGAAGCCTCTTCGTGTCAGATTTTTTTTGTCCCCCATAATCCCCCCGGATTATTTTTCGCGATAGTTCACGTCGCCGTAGTATTTAGAAGCCATAATCCGTTTCACCAACTGACGCACGGATTGAGTTTGCTGAAGCTCATCCCCCAGAGACTCCACAAACTTGCGATCTTCGATGGCTTCTTTGGAAAGTTGCATGTTCAAAACTTCATTCGCGGGATTCGAGCGGTCATAGAGAGCCACCGTGATCCCTGTGAAGTACTGGAAATATCTTTTAGCAGCACAATAGTAATAGTCCTTGGTTTCACTCATCGCCAGGCCCAAACCACCGATTCCATTGACAGACTTGTCAATAAGTTGACCGGTCATGGAACGGAAAAACAGACGGCCGTTCGGAGTTTGACGGTGGAAGTTTGCCACCGGCTCCGAAGGCCATCCACTGACTGAAGCAAACTCAGGACGGTAGCTTGCCAGATGCAAAGCCGATTTGGCATGCGTGCGACTTCCAGCACTGAACTCGGCATAGTCTGAATTCCCTACAACCACATTACGAGCCGTGTAGGCCATAGGGTCCAGAGTAGCATGGCACATCACACAGCTGGCGGAATTGCGGAAAGGGGCCGAGGAATTCCCCACAACATACTGAGTGATATCTGATTCACGCAAAGCCGGAAGCTGTGCACACAGGAAGGATTCCATATTGGCCTGGGACCACCGACGCGGAACCTTTGTCGTTCCGTTGGCTTCAAGCCCTCGACCATGACCATAATTCAACATCAAATAGATCGGAGATCCCAGAACACCGCCACCAAGATTCTTCAGGATATCAAAGCTGAAATCCAAACCTGGCTGGTCACTCGCCCGCTTGTCAGCACCCAAGGGCTGCAAAGACATATTCGGGATGACTGCGGTCTCTGTGGTGGTACGAATTCCCACCAGTTCTCCGGTTTCAATCTTAGGCAGATTCATGAAAATCGAATTGGTCGTGTCAGAGTTCCCATTAAATCCACCACTCAAGGCCCGGAAATGGAAAAGATTTTCATTCAAGCCGCCATTGTTGCCATAAAGGCGACGACCCGGAAAATTCACCGTCCAGCCGATGGACGAACGAACACGGGGGTCATCTTCCCTCTGCGCACGAACTCCTTGATTGGCAGTGATCACATCAGCATACCGGGAACCACGCGCAAACATCGCACGGGTCAAAGCCAGACTGGGCTCCGTGGAATCATAGATATCCACCGTCCCTCGGGACATCTCCTCGCTGTATTCCTGAATCTGTTCCATGGTATTGGAAGTAAACCAGGTACGATGAAAATTATAGAAGGTGTTCAGGACAGAACGCGCTTCGTTGTCATTACGATTGATTAAAGGACCGCTGGCATCGAGCTCAGCTTTGTCCAGCAAAGCATTGCACGCATCCAACGCATTCATCTTCCCTGCTCGGATCTGCGCCATTGTGGAATGTCCCAACGGAACCGGTTTTCCGGTCAGATGGGAATAACATCGATTGTATAAGCCAACCTCGCTCATTTTTTGCGAATAAGCGGGCCCTGCCAGAAACAGCAAGCCTATTGATAGATATTTTAACACGGTCATTCCCCCATAGAAGTTTCCGCGACACTTCTATCTTATCGGAGAATTCCTCGATAGCGCGACCACCGTTCTCAAAATGAAACAGCTTGATTGGTCAAATTTTCATTAAGTTGTTCCGGGGGAACAGGCAAACGCAGTCAACGATTCAAACCAAGACGATTTACAAACGGCGAAGGCCCGGATAGCTCCGGGCCTTGGCTTCTGGGGATTGTCTTTCTCCCATTTCTATTGCTGAATATCTTCAATAGTCACATCCATATCAAAGTGACTTAGATAAGAATTATTAATAAACCAGTCGTAAGAAGTTGTGTATCCGCCTTGGAAGAAAAATTTCTTGTCGGCGGCAAGATCAATACCAGTGTTACCTGTACAGAGTGGTGTGCCTTCGCCATAACATTCATCATGTCCATTGGCATTTTGCCATTCACTGCCGTTCCACCATTGGCTTAGAACCTTTCGACCCGCTGCTGGTGTTCCTTTAATAGACGCAAAGGATGCATAAGTAGAATTGTCGCTATTGGCGCCATCGCCCCAAACAAAGGCCATGTCATTGACATCCGAAGCGACCAAAGTAGTCGCATTGATGTTGCCCCCCAAATACAGGCGCAAGTGGCGGCTAAAACTTGCATCTGGTGTTGCAAATCGGCCTTCATAAGCCAGACTGCCTGAGGCTCCGGGATTTACATACACTGCAAATACTTCTTTGGAAGTCGTTCCACCGGCCAGAACCAATCCATCATGGACAGCAACCGCTTTCGCACCAGCATCATCTTTGACCATAATCGTGTAACCTGAACCGACCTGCGCGCTGAGATCGGTTCCAAATTTGATTTGTAAAGCTTTGGTCCAAGCACCGTTCACAGTGACTTCACCCAGCTTATGAGTGGCCGAAATGTCCAAGGCCGTGACATCGACATTGAACGACGTCTTACCAAACTCTGTTTGAACCATATCGACGAAATTCTGCGGGAAGCATGCGGCGGAAATCTTCATGGTCGCTGCACGCTCGACACCATCAAAGGTCAGACTTCCAACAGAGCATACAAAGCCCGTGGCTTGTGCAAAAGCACCAAGAAGAGTGTCTGGCCCGGTCCCTTGAGTTCTTGTCAGACAATAAAGCTGTTTGGATGCCCAGTCCGGATCATTATGATCCTCAAAGAAGCCGCCATCAGAACATGTGATCGCCGCTGCAAGATAAAACGGGGCTTGAGTCGTCTTTGCTAACGGCACAAAACCCGGAACAATGTTACTGCTCGCCGTGGCTGTATCCAGTGTTTTGTTAATCGAGGTCATCAAGGCACTGACTTCGTTCACAGTGGTACTTGGTGGCGCTTCACTGTCAGATGACGAGCTGCAAGCGCTTAGATAAATGGCTGTGACTGCCAATAAAGACTTAACCATAACTTTCATGTTTTCCTTTTGGTTTGGTTAAAAAAGGTAACTTTTTAAAATCCAACGGTGTAAAAGCGAAGGTCTGGACTGTTTTCTACTCTTTAGTTTCCAGGAAACTGCTCTGACGCTTTTGTAGGTTTTTCAGTTCACCTTGAAGTCGTCGCAACTTCGCCTGTAAGCGTTGTTCACGATGCACAGACTCCGAGTTATTGGACAGCTCTGCCTCGATGGCGTGGATTTCCTCTTGTTTTTTCAACAACAAGGCCTGGACCCTTTGTTCCTCGCCAGCAAGACCACTGCTGGAAACGATTAGTCCCAAGAAAAGCAGAACCACTTTTTTTGCAGAAAAAATTGAATTGCTTGTCACGAAGCTCCCCCCAGCAGCAGTTTTTCAACTGCGCCGAAAATCCTCGTTTATGCTATTTGACGTCGGGATACCGACTTCGAAAAAAAAGAAAAAGGCCTGAAAACCAGACCATTTTAGCTCTAAAATTCTGTGGACAATGCTGAGTGCCGCAAAAAGCGCTTACAATGCAAGCGCTACAGATCCAAACCAAGACGTATTGTTTTTTGTGCAATTCGACGCATCGGAACCTCTGCATCCAGATCAGCAAGTATCGCCCATGTGCTGGCTGAGTACACAAAAGCCCAAAAGACGTCCTTGTTCATTTGAAGCTGATATTTTTTATTGAAAACACGTCCCTCACGGGAAATGGCTTTGGCGTAGTCCCGTGTAAATCGGAACTTCCCTTCCGTCAAAAGATGGACGTTGGCCTTCATCAAAAAGTTCCAGAAAGCATCAAAGTCAAACTCTGCACCCTCTTTGGCGAAAAGGGCCGGAGCCATTTGACTGCATCTTTCGTAGTCTCGCTCTAAGAAATGCTGATAGAAGCGACTTTCAACCTTCATGCGTTCCCGGGGATAATCGATGACTCGACCAAAATCCAATAAAACCACTTTGCCGTCGGTGAAAAGAAAATTTCCCGGATGCAAATCACTATAGGTTAAACAATAGCCAAAGGCCGCCGTCGAAAGTGCTCCCAGAAGACTTTCGGCAGCGACATTCCTCTGTTCCTGAGTGGCTCGGGTTACAAAACTCTGAAAACTTTCAGCCTTGATGAACTGACTTACCAAAACTCTTTCGCGAATCAGATCGCGATGCACACGCGGAACAATGACCCCCGGAAAATCTGACAGAAGATTCCGAAACTTTTCCTGATTCAAAGCCTCTTGCTGATAATCGCATTCTTGCAGCAGCGACCGGCTGATCTCGGGTGTGATATTTGCCGCATCCTTACCCAAAAATGCCGCCAAGGACTGCACCAACTCGAGTTTTTGAATCTGCTTATTTAAGGTTTCACGGATGTTGGGATGCTGGACCTTCACAGCCACCTCATCGCCATCAAGCAACCGGGCATAGTGGACCTGGCCTAGACTGGTGACGGCCAATGGTTCTTCCCGCCAGTAAGAAAAGACTTCTTTCATGGGCTTACCGTACTCTTCCTCAAGAATCTTTTGGATCACTTTGGGTTTTTCGGGAATTGCACGGGACTGCAAAGTACCCAGTGCCTGACGAATCTCCATGGGTAAACCCATTTCCAGAAAACTGGCCAACTGAGCCACTTTGACTGATACACCCTTTCGACTGTGCAAAGAATTTACCAGACGCTGAATAAACAAATGCTTAATCTTACCGCTAAGACTGTTCATGGATATGGCATCTTCTAGATACTCTTCCATGCCCTCGGACAAAGAGCGCACGGTCTGACTGTCCCGGTCTTGCGTGGCGGAACTCAAAGAGTCACGAATACGCTCCAACAGTTTTTGAGTTTCGGAGGAGGTCCGCTGTTTTCCCATTGACGGCAACGAGTCCTCGTAGAGCTCCATAAGCTTTAAGATGGGCCCCGGTATCGCACGCGCCCCAGTCTCCCAGCACGCAATAGCCCCACTGGAAACCTGAAACTCTTTCGCCAGCTCTCTTTGTGAAAGTCCCAGTTGTTCTCGAAGACGCACAAGGCGCTCTGCAGGGTGCAAGCTCTTCATTATGTCCATAGCTTCACGATTATAGTCAGAGTTTAGAACTTCGCAAGCGACGCGAAGTACGGGCAAATAAAACCCTCTCCCGTCCGCAAAAGAAAAACCCCGTTGATAAATTCAACGGGGTTTTCCGATTCAGCTTCAATAAATTTTGACTTACTTGATGTCCTGCAAGGACACAGAAACCATCGTGGAAACCCCACGCTCTTGCATCGTCACGCCGTACAACTTACCAGCCACTTCCATGGTGTGTTTGTTGTGGGTTACAACGATGATCTGAGAACGTTTTGCCATCTCACGAACCAGGTCGTTGAAACGGAAAACGTTGGCGTCATCAAGTGGAGCGTCAACCTCATCCAGCAAACAGTATGGAGAAGGTTTCACCAGGAAGATGGAGAAGACCAGAGCCACCGCAGTCAGGGCTTTTTCACCACCCGACATCAAAGACACGTTTTGTGTCTTCTTGCCCGGAGGACGCGCCATGATCTCGATACCCGCTTCGCCTTTTTCCTCGTTTTCGATCAGGGTCAGATTCGCCTCACCGCCACCGAACAGAACCGGGAATACGCGAGTGAAACGGTCGTTAACCAAATCGAAGGTCTCTTTAAAGCGCTTGGAACAGATTCTGTTAATACGATCGATCACTTTGCGAAGCTGCTCTTTGGCTTCTGTCAAATCAGCGTGCTGTTTTGTCAGGAACTCATAACGTTGAGCTGTTTCTTCGTACTCTTCGATCGCAGACAGATTGACTTCACCGATTTTAGCCAGCTTTTCACGCAGGTCTTTCAACTGGGCATCAGCCTCAAGGAAGTCCCCTTCACGGCCCGCGTATTTTTCAATAACGTCCGGAAGATTCAGCATGTAACGCTCACGGATCTGATCGATGAGGTACTGCTCTTTCATCTTGGCTTGCTCCAGCTTCAACTGGGAGTCATTCATTTTGTGCTGTCTTTCGTTGCGTGCACGCTGAGAAGACATGGCTTCTTCTTCGATGGCACGGGCAGATTCAGACATCACTTCGTATTCGTCTTTGGTGCGGCCGACTTGCAGTTTTAACTGCTCAACTTCATCCAACAGACGTTCAAATTCGATTTTCTTTTCTTCCAAAGCCATCTGGCTTTCAGTCATTTGAGAGTTGTACCCTTGAGCCTCTTCGCTCATACGAGTCAACTGGCTGTCCAAATCGTTCAAAGACTTGGTCACCATCTCAAGCTGTCTCAGGACACCTTGGTATTCCTGAGTTTTGGAAGCGGATTTCACCTGAAGTTCTGTCACTTCAGCCTGCAAACCGTCAAAGCCCTGACGGGTGCTGTTCAACTCTGTGTTCAGAGTTTCAACTTCCATCTCCAGAAGAACTTTCTTCTCGCGAGCTTCCAGCAACGCCGAATTCAGTTCTTCCAGTTTGGCTTCCTGAACTTCAACCTGTTCCGTGATCTTCTTCAGCTCACGCTCCTGTCTTTCAACAGCAGTTTGAGCATTCGCCAATTCATTCTCAGCGCGCTCAAGGTCCTTACGAAGCTCAGTGACTTTGATTTCTTGTTCAATTTTGCGTTTTTGCGCACCTTCGAAGTCATTCAAAACGTTTGCCAGTTGCTCTTCAGTTTTCTTGAGAGCGGCCTGAGCCAACGCCAGCTTGCCTGCGAATTCGTCTTTTTTCTCGGACAATTCTTTGATTTCACGACGACGTTTCAAAACGCCAGAGTCTGCAGATTCAGAAGAACCACCTGTCAAAACTCCGTCAGCTGTCAGGGTGTCCCCGTCAACAGTCACGAACGTCCAACCCTCGTAACGAGGACGCAAAGCCAAAGCCGTGCGGATGGAATCCACAATCGCCACACCATCCAGCAGGTAAGCCACTGTGTTCTGGAACTTGTCAGCCGATTTAACAACGTCTTTCAGGATCGCCTGAACACCGGCTTCAGAAACCGGAGCCTCTGCGCGGTTCAGACCTTTGCCATTGTCATTTGCAGACAAGAAGCTGGAACGACCCGATTTATTTTCTTTCAAATGAGTGACGGCATCCATCGCGATGTTCGCGTCGGAAGAAAGAAGCATCTGCAGGCGAGAGCCCAATGCCGCTTCCATAGCCACTTCATATTCAGCCGGAACTTCAACAACCTCAGAAACCGGTTGGAAGTGAGTCACAACAGAACCATCCGCCATCATTTCCTGAGTGCGGGTTTTCTGCCACAACATGACCTGCTTCACACCCTCTTGGAAACCTTCAAAGTTGTTTTGCAGGTTTTCCAAGCCGTACAAGCGGGACGCCACTTCGTTCAAGCTGTCTTTAAACTGTTCCACTTCAGCTTTTTTAACTGCCGCGGAATCCATAAGGATCTTTTTGTTAGCTTCGAAGGAATCAACGTCGTTCGCCAGATCCAGTTGCATCTGACGTTCTTTTTCAAGTTCGTTGAAGACCTTCTTGCGACGGGCTTCAAACTCAACTTGTTTTTCACGAAGTTCGTTCAGAACCAGTTGTTCGTTATCCTGGCGCTCGGTGATGTCAGCGATTTGTGCTGTCAAAGAGTTCACACGGGCATCCAAGGAAGACTCAGACTGACCGACCGCGAACAACTCACGACGTTTGGTCGTCAGCTCTTCATCCACAACAGAGATACGAGAATTGGAGTTTTGGAAGATCTCATTTTTCTGAGCGAAAGTGGCCGCCAGTGTTTCGGCTTCCTCTTTCAGTTCAGCCACTTGTTCATCCAAAGCCGCTTTATCACGAGTCAGAAGCTCTTTGCGGGCTTCTTGCTCCTGCAGGATCGTGCCGGTCATTTGTTCGTTACGACGGGCCTGTTCGATTTCAAAACGAAGTTCCTGGATTTCCAGTTCTTTCTTTTGAACCGTGGATTGTTTTTCGTGGTACTGGGTCTGCTGTTCTTCCACCATCTTTTCTTTTTCAAGAATTTGCAGTTTCAGAACTTCCAGTTGGCCCTGCAAAGTGGAAAGGTTGGTTTCGCCTTCCACTTCCATGCTTTGCGCTTCATTAAAGATCGCCTGAGCTTCATCCGCGGCACGCTTTAGCTCAATGTACTGAGCCGAAGACAACCACAGATCCAGGTCTTCAATTTGATTTTTGATATTGCGATAGCGTTCCGCACGCTGAGCTTGTCTTTGCAAAGAATCAATCTGACGTTTCAACTCGCCGATGATGTCCTGCAAACGCACCAGGTTCTGGTCGGTGGAAATCAATTTACGCTGGGATTCTTTTTTACGAGCTTTGAACTTCGTGATACCCGCAGCTTCCTCGATAAGCATACGACGATCTTCCGGTTTCGCAGTGATGATCTTACCGATCATACCCTGAGCGATAATGGAGAAACCTTTGGCACCGGCACCGGTGTCCATGAAGATCTCCTGAACGTCTTTCAAACGTGCAGGTTCTTTATTCACGAAGTACTCACCCTCACCGCTTCTGTACAGGCGACGAGTGACCATGATCTCGGAATGTTTGATGTATTTGGCAGGGAACGCGCCCCCGTCATTTTCCAAAGTCAGAGAAACTTCGCACATCCCCAATGGCGCATACCCCTCCGCACCACCGAAGATAACGTCCGTCATCTGGGAACCACGCAGGTCCTTGGCAGACATCTCACCCATGACCCACATAAGTGCGTCAACGATGTTGGATTTACCGCAACCATTAGGTCCGACGATCCCCGTGATACCAGCATCGAAGTGGATCACTGTGCGGTCTTTGAATGACTTAAAACCAATCAGTTCAATCTTTTTAATTCTCAAGGTACAATCCCCTCTTGAGTACTTCCCCTCAAATACAAGCCCAAGGTCTAGCTAGACCAAAGACCATTAGAATTTCGCGAGTGTTGGGAAGCATGTCAACCAGAGCCTCTCAAAAGAGCCCCTAACGCTGAAAACTTAAGCAGACTTACAACCGATTTACATGTCGCATTAAGAAAAGGTGCCTGGTTGTTTTTTCTGGCTACGGCGCAGCAGAAATCGGAGCTTCTTACAAGTCCCACATCGACTGAGCCCACGGACTTTTAAGAAAACAACAGATCTCACCTGATGCGTTGTAGCCAGAAAAAACAACCAGGCACCTTTTCGGGGAATGAAAAACGGCGCGCCGAGGGGGTCGGTGCGCCGTTGAATATTCTGATTTTAGAGAAGGAATATTCAGACTACATACAGGTAACAATTTGACCAGAAGTCGTCTGAACCACAGATCCAGGGTGGCAAGTATGAGTTACGCCACATGTCCCTTGTTCAATCATTCCATACTGGTTCTGCCAGCGAACTGTTTGGCCGTTACAGTTAATCGCCGAACCATTACCTGACGTCGTTGTGCAATAGTTCTGCGGAACTTGTTGGCCCGTGGAAGTCTGAACACACTGACCGTAAGCATTGTAAGAGTAGCCATTCCCCACGCCCGTGTTTGCGCAAAGAGTGTTTGTCACAACGGCATTATTCACATCGCGACATTGATAGGTGGAATAACCATTCTGATAACTATTGTTGTAGCAGTATGAATTGTCCACCTGAGTGCTTGTTCCATTATAGGAGTTCACCTGGAAGCAGCGATAGGCTGTCGTCGTGGTGGTCGTCGAATTCCCTTTATCCTTGCTACAGTTTGCCAAGCCAACTGTCATTGCAGTCAGCGCCAAGGCTTTCATCATCGTCAGAATATAGTTTTTGATTTTCATAAAATTTGTTCCTTCTCTATGCCTATCCCTAAAGCAAATCCACGGCCACAGCGGCACCAAGGACAAATCCAATTAAGATTTCAAGGAGTTATAAGACCGTGTAAGAAAGATGGAGCAAATTTAAATCGTCTGCCACTTTGACAGTGACGACAATTGTCGTTTTGAAAAGGCATTAATCACTTCATGGTTGTTCCACAATGAAACAAACAACTTAGGACTGTGCAGGAATTTTAAACACTTTATAGACAGCCCCTCGTCAACTCCTTGGCTCGAAATTGACGAGGTCTAATTCACACTTTTATCCCGGGCTCTACGCCTCTGGTGTCGGGCGCGGCAGCTTGCGCGCAATCAGACGACAGGCGACCTCCATCGGGTCACTCCAGGCCGCGGGACGATCGCTTAATAAAGACACCACTTCTTTTCTCCCAAAGACCCGTGCCAGATCCAAGGCAGTCATTCCGTGCGGGTTTTTAAGATCTGTCATTGCCCCTTGAGACAACAACAGCTCCACCACCCGCACATGCCCCTTAAAGCAGGCGCCCATCAAAATGGAGTTCCCCATATCATCCAGGGAATTCACATCGGCTCCATGCTCAATCAAAAGCTCCGAAGCCTCTTCCTGGTCATGATAAGCTGCCAGCATCAACAACGTGTGACCTTTGTGGTTGCGGATCTCAATATCACCACCGAATGCCAGATATTGCCGAAGGGCCTCACAGTTCCCCGTGCGGGCCTCTTCGAAGATCTGCGGCTCCATCACCATTGTTCTTTTAAATTCCTCCCAAGTAGGCATAAAAAACTCCTTTAATTAGTGATGAGAAGGGGCCCGTTGTTCTGCATCCGTGTACACACGAATCCCCATCAAATTCGCAAGCCCCAGTCCATAATCCTGATGAACCCGCATAAAGACGTCGATCTGCCGGCGCACGATCTCTTCCGGCACCTGCCCGCCCTTCATGTGTTCAGCGATATTATTCAACAACTGATCCTTCTGATCCGGAGTCATCAGATTAAACAGCGCCCGGCACTGGGAATAATCATCATTGCCCTCGCGATGATTAAAGCGATCCATGGTGGCGTCATCGAATCTTAAAGGCGGCTCCCGATACTGCTCCTGCTGAACCGGGCCGCCATAAGAATTCGGCTCATAATAGGCGTGATGATATTCCGGGGTATCAAAGCGCATGGCTCCATCCAAATGATAGTGATGCACTTCGACCTTGGGTTTATTCACCGGAAGCATTTCATAGTGAGTCCCAATGCGATAACGATGAGCATCGGCATAAGCAAAGGTACGCGATTGCAGCATCTTGTCCGGCGACCACGAAATCCCCGGAACCATATTATTGGGATTAAAGGCCGCCTGCTCGATTTCGGTAAAGTAGTTCGTCGGATTGCGATTCAGTTCAAAGTGACCGACTTCGATCATCGGGAAATCCCCGTGAGGCCACACCTTGGTCAAATCAAACGGATTATAAGGAGTCTGTTTGGCCTGCTCTTCGGTCATGATCTGCACATAGAACTTCCAACGGGGGAAATCCTTGGCCTCGATGGCATTAAACAGGTCCTCCTGGTGACTTTCCCGGGTGCGCCCAACCAGCTCGGCCGCTTCATGATTGCGAAGATTACGAATGCCCTGCTGAGTTTTAAAATGAAACTTCACCCAATGGCGCTCGCCTTTTTCATTAATAAATGAATACGTGTGCGAACCAAAGCCGTGCATGTGTCTATAGGTGGCTGGCAAGCCTCGATCCGAAAACAAGATCGTCACCTGATGACAACTTTCCGGACTGAGTGACCAGAAATCCCACATCGCTGTGGGACTGCGTAAATTGCTGCGCGGGTCCCGCTTTTGAGTGTGAATGAAATCCGGGAACTTGTAAGGATCACGCACAAAGAAAATGGGAGTGTTATTTCCCACCAGGTCAAAGTTCCCTTCCTCGGTATAAAACTTCATGGCAAAGCCCCGCACGTCGCGCTCCGCATCGGCAGCCCCCCGCTCTCCGGCCACCGTTGAAAAACGAATCAGCATATCTGTCTTTTTACCCTTTTGCAGAAACTTGGCCCGGGTGTATCTGGAAATGTCCGCCGTAATGGTCAGCTCTCCGTATGCACCAGAACCTTTGGCATGCACTGTTCGTTCCGGAACACGTTCTCTATTCTGGTGCGCCAGCTTTTCAATCAGGGCCACATCCTGCAAAACCAAGGGGCCACGTGCGCCCACCGTCATTGAGTTTTGATTATCCGCCACGGGTGCTCCCGCAGTCGTGGTCAGTCCTTTTTTCGTGCGAGCCATACTTGCATCCTTTCGTGAATTAGGAAAACTCACACAGGATAGTAAAAGCTCGAAGTTGAGATGAAGGTGTATTTTAAAGTTGTGTCGGTTGACGAAGCAATTCAGCCTGTCTCTGCGGAAATACAGCTCTCGAAAAAAAGAAACCCTCCGGCAGGGAGGGTTTCTAAAAGATGTCTTACAATCTTATAACTAGTGCAGCTTCTTGCCAACCAACGCAGCTCGCGCTGCCGCCAGTCTGGCAATCGGCACACGGAACGGAGAGCAGGACACATAGTCCAGACCCACACGGTGGAAGAATTCAATAGAATCCGGATCACCACCATGCTCACCGCACACACCGACTTTCAAATCCGGCTTCGCGCGACGGCCCAAGTCCACACCCATCTTCACCAAAGAGCCCACACCCACCTGATCGATGGACATGAACGGATCTTTCGGCAGGATGCCTTGAGAAACGTAGGAACCCAGGAAGCGACCCGAGTCATCACGGGACAAGCCCAACGTCGTCTGAGTCAAATCGTTCGTACCGAAGCTGAAGAAGTCAGCATGTTCTGCAATCGCATCCGCTGTCAGGGCGGCGCGAGGAAGTTCAATCATGGTTCCAACAGTGTATTCAAACTTCACGTTCTTTTCAGTCTGAACCTTCTTCACTTCGCTGATCGCCTGCCCACGCAGGGTATCCAGCTCTTTATCCGTCGCCACAAGCGGAATCATGATTTCCGGAGCCAATGTTTTACCTTCAGAGATCACCTGTGCCGCGGCTTCCGCAATCGCACGAACTTGCATCTGATAGATTTCCGGGAACGTGATCGCCAAACGGCAGCCACGGTGACCCAGCATTGGATTGAACTCATGCAAAGATTTAACTTTGGCGCGCAGACGTTCATAGTCTGTATTTAAACGTTTTGCCAATTCCTTCGTTTCTTCATCTGTGTGAGGAACGAACTCGTGCAATGGTGGATCCAACAAACGGATCGTCACTGGCAAACCATCCATGATCTTGAACAAGCCATAGAAGTCTTCACGCTGCATTGGCAATAGCTTTGCCAATGCTTTTTCACGGTCCGCTTTGTTGTCAGCAATGATCATCTCACGAACGGCATCAATGCGGTCCGCGCCGAAGAACATGTGCTCGGTACGGCAAAGACCGATACCTTCGGCACCGAAGTTACGCGCAGTTTGTGCGTCTTTCGGCGTGTCAGCATTTGTGCGAACCTTCAACTTACGGATGCCATCGGCAATCTTCATGATACGTTCGAAGTTGCCATCAAGCTTCGGTTCAATCGTTTTAACTTCACCCAGGAAGACTTCCCCGGTGGATCCGTCCAAAGTGATCACATCGCCCTTCTTAAGGACGTACCCTTTCACTTTCATGGTCTCGTTGCGATAATCCACTTCAATGTCACCACAACCCGCCACACAGCATTTACCCATACCACGCGCCACAACCGCCGCGTGAGAAGTCATCCCCCCGCGAGTCGTCAGGATACCTTGAGCTGCCACCATGCCGGCAATGTCTTCCGGAGATGTCTCGATACGCACAAGAATGACTTTCTTGCCTTGTTCTCTCCATTCAACCGCTTCTTCGGATGTGAAGACGATTTGACCGTTCACACCACCCGGAGACGCTGGCAAACCTTTGGCCAACGTGGTTTTGGCTGCCTTAGGGTCCAACGTCGGGTGCAGCAACTGATCCAAAGCAGCAGGATCCAGGCGCAGGATCGCCTCATCCTGAGTGATCAACTTTTCATCGATCATATCGCAGGCAATTTTCAGTGCCGCTGCCGCTGTTCTTTTCCCGTTACGAGTTTGCAGCATCCACAGGACACCACGTTCAATGGTGAACTCGATGTCCTGCATATCGCGATAGTGGGCTTCCAGTTTTTTATAAATATCGACCAACTGACTGTAGGCCTGCGGAAGAGCTTCTTCCAAAGACATCACACCGGCTGCTGCCGCTGCGACCTTAGTGATCGGCTGCGGAGTGCGGATCCCCGCCACCACGTCTTCACCCTGGGCGTTGATCAGGAATTCACCGTAGAAAGCTTTTTCCCCCGTGGACGGGTTGCGTGTAAATGCCACACCCGTTGCAGAGTCATCACCCATGTTTCCGAAGACCATGGACTGAACGTTTACGGCCGTACCCCATGAAGCCGGGATGGAGTGCAATTCACGGTAAGTGATCGCACGCGGTGTGTTCCAGGAATGGAAGACCGCAGAGATAGCACCCCACAACTGATCCCAAGGATCCGCCGGGAAGGACTGACCCGTCATCTGATGAACCAGGTCTTTGAACTTCTTCACCAGAAGCTTCAGGTCATCCACTGTCAGATCAGTATCAAGCTTGTAGTGTTTTTCTTCCTTCATGTCCTCCAGAGTCACCTCCAGAAGAGAAGAATTCATGCCCATCACAACGTCAGAGTACATTTGGATGAAACGACGGTAAGAGTCCCAAGCAAAGCGAGGATTATTTGAGGACTTCGCCAAACCTTCAACAGTCTGATCATTCAGACCCAGATTCAGGATGGTGTCCATCATACCCGGCATGGAAGCACGAGCTCCGGAACGAACGGAGACCAACAACGGGTTGGCCACGTCGCCGAACTTTTTGCCGATTTTGGCTTCCACTTTCTTCATGGCCTCCAGAACAGAGGGACGAACCCACTCTGGCAGTTTTCCACCGGCTTCATAGAAGTGAGCACAGATCTCTGTAGAGATTGTGAAACCCGGAGGCACCGGAATACCCAAAGAGGTCATTTCCGCCAAATTGGCGCCTTTGCCCCCAAGGATGTTTTTCATTCCCGCATTGCCTTCGGAATCCCCGGCGGCAAAGAAGTACACGAACTTCTGAGGAATGGTGGTTTTGGTCGTTTTATTTTCAGAGTTTACATTCTGGTGCATTAGTCTCCCCCACCGAAAAGTAAATTTATCGTCTATACGATGTAATAAAACATCGCTAAACCCTTAATATCAATGAAATTTATTGGCGCACCGAGGCTCTGTTTAATAGAGCTAAGATTCCACCCTCCGGGGTTGCGGAGACTCTCGGAAAAGCTTTCATTTATCGAATACTTAGGCATTTTTACAGGCTGACACAATACTGACACATTCCTGACGCCAACAAGCCGCCCACCGTGCTAGAAGAGCGCATTCATAAAATTCAAAGGAGAAAACCGTGAAAACACTTGCGTTCGCTCTGACCTTGTTTGTGGCCAGCTCGTCTTTTGCCTTCCCAACCTGCACTCAGCTGGAAGCCCAAATGATGGCCCAGGTAGCCTCGGTGGAACCTGTTTCCGAGACCCAATGCCGCGTAAAGCTGGCGTGGACTGGCAACTGGATGTTCAATCCTTCTTATGTCTGCCCTTTGGATATCGACGAAGCCAGCTCTTTTGGGGTGATCACGTCCTGCAACTACAAGGTGGGAGCACAGATTGACGGCATCGTTTATCGCAATGTCGATGGTGATCCGGCCCACCTGTCATTGTACTAAATACATTCATGTGATTTTTGAATAATAACTTATTTCTTATTCACTTACCAAAAATCACACCGCTTGTTACAAGCCTATCCGTCATCACACATGGGGAGTTATTAAATGAAATTGTTTATTTTTGTCCTGTCTTTGTTCGCGGTTTCCACATCCTTCGCCAAAGGCCAAAAACTGGAAAACCTAAAAGAACTTTGTGCCTTGGAAGCTGAACACGAAGAGGACTACGACAACACTTTTGCAGAGCTGGGCACTCTGGACATCAAAGAAATCAATTCTTTGACCGCGTTTGAGCTGAAACTAGTGAATGCGCACCTGGTGCAGGAACAGTACACAACAAAAGCTCTGACTTTTGCTGAAATTAAAAAGTTCTTCTCTGAAGAGGGTGAACAACCTTTTAATGACCTGCACATCATCACCTTCCAATCCAAAGTGACCGGTCGCACTTACATTCAGGTTAAAACCTGGCCAGGTGACAATCCCTATGGACTGATCTTTGATGCAAAGACGGGCAAAACACTGGCTCACAATGGCGATGACAGCATCGTGCTTCTGACTCAGAACGGTCCTTACTCCTGCTGGAGCTTGAACAAGTAGTTTTTCGAATGAGATGGAAATAAAAAAGGGAGCGGTAACGCTCCCTTTTTTGTTGCTGCTTCAGCTTACGGGCCGACAGGCCCTTCAGCTCTGCCGGCTGGAGCCGAGCTTCAGCTCTGCCGGGCTGGAGCCGAGCTTCAGCTCTGCCGGGCTGGAGCCGAACTTCAGCTCTGCCGGGCTGGAGCCGAGCTTCAACTCTGCCTCTGACGGGCAGTTTATTGATTGAAAGTCTTCAGTTTTGCCGCGATGTAGGTACCCAGTTGAGAGATCGCTACACGCTCTTGGGTCATCTTGTCACGGTGACGAACGGTCACAGCCTGGTCGTTGATGGTGTCAAAGTCCACCGTCACGCAGAACGGTGTGCCGATCTCATCCTGACGACGGTAGCGCTTACCGATAGAACCGGATTCATCCAAAGTTACATCGAAATCTTCTGCCAATTGGTCACGAACTTTGTCGGAAATGGACGTCAGTTCTTCCTTCTTGGACAAAGGCAATACCGCCACTTTGTACGGAGCGATTTCCGGGTGCAAGCCCAGAACCACGCGCACGTCTTCTTTACCCGCCTCATCCGTGGTGATTTCCTCACGATAAGCATCGCACAGGAAGGCCAGGAACAAACGGTCACAACCCACGGCTGTTTCAATCACGTAAGGGATGTATTTCTTTTTGTTCGGTTCATCGAAGTATTCCAGACTTTTGCCAGAGAACTTCATATGCTGAGTCAAATCGAAATCTGAACGGTTGTGAATACCTTCCAGCTCCGAGAAGCCCATTGGGAACTTGTATTCCACATCCACCGCCGCACGCGCATAGTGCGCCAGCTTGTCATGGTCTTTGAATTTCAGATTTTCCGGCTTGATACCGTACTTGATATAGAAGTTCCAGCGGCGCTCTTTCCACTCGTTAAAGAACCCTTCATCCGTGCCTGGCTCGACAAAGTATTGCATTTCCATCTGTTCAAATTCACGTGTGCGGAAGATAAAGTTCCCCGGCGTGATTTCGTTACGGAAGGACTTACCGATCGCCGCAATACCGAATGGAATCTTGTTACGAGAGGACTGCTGACAGTTCAGGAAATTCACGAAGTGCCCCTGAGCCGTTTCCGGACGCAGGTAAATCACGCTGCCTGAATCTTCCAACGGACCCATGTGGGTTTTGAACATCAGGTTGAAGTTGCGCTCTTCAGAAAGATTTTTGCTGCCACAGTTCGGGCATTTCTTTTCGTTGATGTAGGAATCCGTGTTATCGGCACGGAAGCGAGTCTTACAGTCTTTGCAATCCACCAAAGGATCCGAGAATCCATCGACGTGGCCCGAAGCCTTCCATACCGTTGGGTGCATCAAAATAGCTGCATCCAAGCCCACGATATCCGGGCGACGGGTCATGGCATTCCACCATGCACGTTTCACATTTAACTTCATCAATGAGCCCAGAGGACCATAATCCCAGCAACTTGCAAGACCACCATAGATCTCACTGGATTGGAAAACAAAACCACGACGTTTGCTGAGGCTGACAAGAGTATTGAGGTCCTCACAATGCTTAATTTTCATACAGAACTCCACAGGTTGGGTTTCAAGTTAATATGGGGTCTAGAACCAGTCAAGAAATCAGGGTCCTCCCTTGCCTGAGGCCGGGTCCTCGGAGAAGCTATTCCTATGCAGTGCATCCGAAAAAGCTTCTATCTTCTGACCCTTTTTTTGAGCCTTTCCATCCAGCCCGCACAGGCGCAGTCCGTGTCTAAATTCGTGACGAACGAAGAAAAGATCCGTGAAGAGATGATCGGCATTTCCCGCGAACTGGGAGTGACCTGCAACGCCTGCCACAATGTTCAGAACTTCAAAGCCGACGACAAAAAGGCCTTTAAAGTCAGCAAAGAGCACATGAAGTTGACGCAAATGCTGAGGGACAATGGCCTGGACGGAAAAAAAGGCCCCAAAGCCACCTGCTACATGTGTCATCGTGGGAAAATGATGCCCGACTACAAAGAGCCTGCTAACGCAAAGGCTTTCTAGATTTCCTCTGGTCTTACAAAAAGTCCACTCTTCCATGAACCTTCCGGGTCGCTCTTTCGTCTAAAGTGACATGCCCTCCAGTCCCCTCGTTGACTCTCGCTCAACTTGGGGAAAAATGAATTGTGCGAAAGGACTGCCATGAACTTGATTGACCTCTCGATCCGACGCCCGGTGTTTGCATGGGTTCTTATGTTCGCTCTGATCGTTTTCGGAGCCATCTGTATGAATCGCATGGGCATCAGTCAACTTCCAGATGTGGACTTCCCGGTGGTCAGTGTTTCCGTCGACTATGAAGGCGCTGCGCCAGAAGTCGTCGAAGCCGAACTCCTGGACCCCATCGAGGAGCGTCTGCTCGCCATCGAAGGCATCAAGGAAATGCGCTCTTCCGCCCGACAAGGGTCTGGCTCTGTCACTTTGGAATTTGATATCAACCGCAATGTCGATGTCGTCCTGCAAGAGGTCCAAACCGCCCTGGGCCGCATGCGCTGGCCTCCCGGAGTCGATCCAGCCACCATCCGCAAACAAAATCCCGAAGAGGACCCGATCATCATTTTGTCCGTCTTTGGTGAATCGCCTTTGCGTGACATGATCAATTGGACTGAAAATTACCTGCTGGACCAGGTCCGCTTCCTGCCGGGGGTCGGCGAGGTCAGTATCGGTGGATTCAGTCAACGCAACCTGCGCATCTGGGTGGACACCAAAAAACTGGAATCCTTGTATCTGACCCTGAACGATGTCGTGGCAGCGATCAACACCCAGCACCTGGAAAGTGCCGCAGGTCAGTTCACTGAAGGTCAGCGCGAACTTCGCGTGCGCTGGCTGGGCGAGGCCACTGACGTCAACGAGGTCGCTAATATCCAGATCCTGCGCCGGGGCGGTCAACGCATTTTTGATCGTGACATCTTCATCAAAGATGTGGCCCGCGTGGAAGACGGCCTTTCAGACATCCGTCGAACCGCTCGTGTGGATGGACGTCAGGCCGTTTCCATCATCGTGCGAAAGCAGCGTGGCACCAATGAAGTCACCGTTGCCAATGAAGTTCGTGAAAAACTGGAAAGCATCAAAAGTTCTTTCCCCGAAGGTTTCAATTTCCGGGTCAATGTGGACTTCACCCGTCCGACAGAGGCCACGGTCAATCTGACGATTGAAAAACTATGGGTGGCAGCCCTGATTACGATTTTGATCTGCTTCCTGTTCCTTGGAAACGTCCAGGCGGCCATCAACATTCTCTTCTCGATTCCGACCTCCATTGTTGGAACGTTTATCATTCTTTACTTCTCAGGCTTCACTCTGAATCTGTTCACTCTGCTTGCTTTGACACTGTCGATCTCCATCGTCGTGGATGATGCCATCATGCTGCTGGAAAATATCATTCGCCACTACCGCATGGGGAAAGGGTCCGCCAAAGCCGCATCGGATGGATCAAAAGAGGTTCTGCCTGCCGCCATTGCCGCCACGCTGGCGGTGATCGCCGTGTTCCTGCCTGTGGTGTTCATGGACGGGATCATCGGCAAATTCTTCTTCCAATTCGGCGTCACGATGAGTGCCGCGGTTTCATTGTCACTGCTTGAAGCAGTCACCATCACCCCGATGCGGGCGGCGGCCCTTCTCAGTACAGAACCGAAAGTTTCAAAACTGGAACACTTCCTGGATGAGTTGTTTGAAAAGTTCGCCCACTCGTACCAAAAAGTTCTGCACGGGACTTTACGTTTCAAGTATCTGGTGGTTCTGGGCTCGATGATCTTCTTTGTCGTGTCCTTGGTTTTAGTCAGCAAGGTCCGTCAGGAATTCGTCCCGGCACAGGATCAGGATTTTATTATTTTAAATGCGCAAATGCCGCCGGGCACGTCATTGGAGGCCACCAGCAAAGCCGCTGAAAAACTTGAAGCCGTCCTGAAGGGCGATGCCACGGTTGAAGGATTTGTTGTGTCTGTCGGCGGCGGTGGCGGTGGATCCAACGTCAATCAGGTGTTTATGCCTGTCGCCTTAAAACCCCGCGCCGATCGCAGCGAAGGACATTTGCAGATCATGAATCGCTGGCGTCAGGAATTCCGCAAGATCAAGGATATGCGTGTGTCCATGCGAGACATCTCGGCGCGAAATCTTTCCTCCGGACGACAAAATCCGCTGGCTATCAACTTGCGAGGGCCGGATCTGGATGTGCTGTTTGAAAAATCCAACGAGCTGATGGCTCGCCTGGAAAAAGAAAATCTGGCCGTGGATCTGGATACGGATTTCCGCAAAGGGATCCCTGAACTGGTTCTGACCCCGGACCGGAAAGCCATGGCGGCCCGTGGTGTTTCTGTCGAGGACGTCGGCGCCATTCTTTCCGCCGGCGTGGGTGGGCTTCGTCAGGGACGCTACACCGCCGATGGACGACGCTACGACATCCGCTTCAAGTTTCTGGAAGAGCAAATCCAAAAACCCGCGGATTTCAAACGTCTTTATGTGCGCAACAACTTCGGCAATCTGGTCCCGCTTTCACAGTTGGTGAAGATTGAAGAGAAAAAAGCCATCCAGGGCATCAGCCGCGTAAACCGTCAGCGTGCGATCTCGGTCTTCGGGAACCTGTCGCCAGGTCAATCCCAGGCCGCGGTGCTGGAACGTGCCAGTGCCATTGCTAAAGAGATTCTGCCTCAAGGGTATTCTTTTGCGCTGGAAGGGGCTTCGGCCGGATTTGCTGATTCTTTTAAAAGCCTTTATTCCGCCATGATGGTCGGAATTCTGGTGGCCTATCTGATTCTGGCGGTGCAGTTTAATTCTTTCATTCATCCCATCTCGGTTCTGGTGGCGCTGCCCTTCTCGGTGACCGGAGCATTGGTGGCTCTCTGGATGTTTGATATTTCCCTGAATCTTTTCAGCTTCATCGGCCTGATTGTTTTGATGGGTATCGCCAAGAAGAACTCTATCCTCCTGGTCGAATTCACCAACCAAGTGCGGCACCATGGACAAACCGACATCGCCAAGGCCTTGCTCGAGGCCTGCCCGATCCGCCTGCGCCCGATTTTGATGACCTCTGTCGCCACCGTCGCTGCGGCTTTGCCTTTGGTCATCGGTCATGGTATCGGTTCTGAGACGCGCATTCCAATGGGTCTTTCCATCATCGGGGGAACCATTGTTTCAACACTGCTGACCCTGTTTGTGGTCCCAGCTTTGTATTTGATGCTTTCACCACTTGAAAGCAAAAGGAAAAAGGTCGAACTGTGAAGATTTTAAAGCAAACCCGACGGACAATTTATTTTGTGTTGGGTTGGCTGTTTCTGGTCTTGGGGGGCATTGGTGTCTTCCTGCCTCTGCTTCCCACAACACCGTTCTTGCTTTTGACAGCGTTCTTTTTTGCTCGCAGCTCCATTCGCTGGCACAAGTGGCTGCTGACGCAACCCCACCTGGGCCCGATGATTCTGGACTGGCAAAAACACGGTGTCATCCGCACGCGGGCCAAGATCATGGCCACGGTGCTGATGGTTCCTTTGGTGTCGATCTCCCTTTTCTTTGGCGACGTTCCACTGTACGCCAAGGTCAGCGCGGCTGTGGTTTGCTCCTGCGTATTGGCTTTTATCTGGACCCGTCCTTCGGCCCGAGACTGACAAGAGACGGCATTTCGACGTATCAACCTAAGATTTTGCCTGTGACCTCAGCTATAACCCATCTGACGTGTGCACGAAGCTTGCTCCTTGAAAAAGGAATGAAGGAGTGTGCATGCACTGGCCTCGTTTGATTCTCATTTTGGGACTGCTGTTGTCCGATGTTGCGCTGGCGCTAACGGCCTCACCCCCCTTGCCTGGCGCTGAGACCGCAGAAGGTTACTACCGCCTGATCAGTGGTACCGACAACTGCCCCACAGAAGTGGAGTGGGCGGAAGACTGCGACGGCTTCGCTCTGTATCCTTCTTCGCAGGGAGCCTCCATGGACACCATTCGATTCTGCCAGATCAACCGGGGATTTAAGGTTCTTCAATCACCGGGAAAAAAGGTTCTGCGCGAAGTGGTCAGTCGCGACAACTACATCACTAAAAAAGAGACGACCCTTTATTTGGATAAAGACAACTCTCTCAGCTTGCTGCAAGAGGACACTGTCATTCAGGACGGTCCCAAAAAATTCCTATGGGAACACAGCCGTAATGGGCGAGGCTACAGCTGTCTCTACACCAGGTAGTGTATTCCTCGAAACATTCTTTTTGTCTCAAAGTGGGAATATGAGCTTATTGGCTAATTGCAGGTCCTTTTTATTCCGAATAAATAGTCATGAATTGCCAGGCACGTCTCGGAAAAATTGGTGTTTTTCTCTCTCTGATATTGGCGTTATCAGGATGCAACCTTAGCGCACAGATTCAAGACCTTCTGGAAGCGGAATCTCAAGGCCCCATTCAACTTAAGATCTCTGAAAAAATCCTTATCTTATCGTCAATGCCGCCAATGTCGCAGCCAAATCCATTTCAGGAACCTGCACGAACAATGATGGCTCCGTCCAAATTACGTTGAACACTGATGCCCTTGCATCCGCTGCCTGCAACAACAATCAGTGGTCCATTCTTCATGACTTCTCACCAACTCCGGACAGTGACAACCTGACTCTCACAGTCCAGGAAACTACCGTCAATGGAGAACTTCTCACAGATACAGCCGTGCTCCTTAAAGACACTCTTCCACCGCAACTCACTCCCCTGAGCAGCCAGCTTATACCTGCTCTACCGCAAACAGCCTCCTGGAGCTGCCTCGACCCTCTGGATCTGTGCCAGTTCCGCGTTCAGGAAAGTGATTCTCCAGCCTTTGTCTTCGTTGCTGAAGACTTCAACAGCACCGCCAGCGCTTCACTGTCTACGCCGGGCATTCGTTATCTATACATCCAAGCCACTGATAAGGCACAAAATCTGTCTGCTCCGGTCCAAGTCCAACTGTACGTGGGCCAGCCGAAAATATTCATCGGCGCGCTTTCAAAAGAACTGACTTTGAATGGTATCGAAGATCTGAATATCCTGGCCCCGGCCTCCCTTCCGGAGATGGCCCTGTTCAACAATGAAACTTGTTCTGGGACCAAGAATTGGATCAGCACCGAAAACTTTGTGCCTAACTGGGCACTGGACCCAACCGCTGAAGGTGGCACTGCCTATGTCAGTGTAAAGTTTAGAACTGCAACCATGCAGGAATCCGCCTGTTACCACGACTCCATTCAGTGGCCTATCTACACCTCCCACACTATGTGCACCAGCACCAGCTCCAGCCTTTCTCGCGGACGTATCGTCGACTCCGGTGGAACATCGGGACCTTATCAAAACAACGAAAACTGCGCACTGAACCTGACACTTGCTGGCCCAACAAACTTCACATTTGACCTTTTTGATACAGAAGAAGGCTATGACTTCATCAAAATCTATGACGGCGAGACCAAGATTTTAGATCACTCCGGCACCGAGTTGCCAGATTCTTTCACCACGACCTCGAACAACGTTCGGGTCGAATTCATATCAGATGTAAGTTACACGCAAGCCGGCTTTAATCTTCGTTGGGAAAGCGCTGGGACTGGCGCCACTCAAACCATCTCTTTAAATAACGGCGATGCGATCGCGGTCAAAAATCTTGTTGATGTCGCGCTCAGCACACCCTCTCCCATGTTCCAAACCTATCTTACCGAAGACCCTAGTTGTTCTTCTGGAGGAACCTGGACAGCATTTACCGCTGCGACAACCTGGACTTTTGCAACTGCCAGCTCAGGCCCCAAAGAACTTTTTGTCAAGTTTCGAGACGCCTTTAACCAGGAGACCTTCTGTTCTTCGGCCAGCATCCGTCTGGAACTTCCAGAGATTTCCATTGATTATCCCGCAACTGAGGATCAGATCGGCAATTCGCTTGTGATCGGTGGGTATTGTTCGATCCCCAATAAACAAGTCCAAATTAGCGGCACTCTTACAGGCAGTACGACCTGCGCCCCGGACCAGAGCTGGGAGCTTACGCTGGACACCAGCGCTCTGGCTAACAACTCGGCGGTCAATGTCACCGCCACCCTCAAAGACGGCAGCGAGACCCTGGCCAGCAATGCCAAGACCTATACAATCACCAGAACTCTTTCACTGCAAACGCCCGCTCCCGCAACCACGATCGGACCCACAACTCAATTTGGCGGTTCGTGCAATATTTCAGGGGCGACGATCAATATCACAAGTCCGGTGACGACAACGACCACGTGTACGGCTGGAAGCTGGTCGGCTTCCATCAATGTTCCTGGAGCTGACGGAGCCACCATCACCTTAACCGCGCAGCTTCTGCACAATTCAATCGTTCAAGAGACAAAATCCGCCACCTACACTTTGTCCACCACTCCGCCGACGGTGCAGATCACAGGAGCGCCTTCTGGCGTCAGCGTTCTGAGCTCTGTAAATGTCAACTTTGGCGGCACCAACGTCGGCTCGGTTCGCTACAAAATAGGAAATTCCACCGATTGCTCTTCGTCAACAGGCTATTCAACGGAAACTGCAGCTCCGGCAACAAGAACGCTGGATATTTCCGGGCTGAGCAATGGTAACGTCACTCTGTGTGCCGTGGGTAAAAATCCGGTCAATGGATTATGGCAGGACTTCGCTTCGGCCAGCAGTGTCAGTTGGACCAAGGATTCCGAAGTGGTCGCCACCATCACTTCAAAAAATATTTCCGTCGACGAGGGCACCACCAATAACACGATCACCTTCGCCCTTTCCGGCACGAAGACCTATGACGTCAAAATTTACTTCGACTACTTCGGCAGACAAATCTACATGGCGGATCACAACCTGGCTCCCGGATTTGTCACAATCCCGGCGGGAACTCTCACTGCATCCGTCAGCTATGATACTTTCGATAACGGACTGAACGACAGCGATCGGGACTTAAGAATTTATATATCGCATACCGACCAGCCGGCCGTCCGCATTGGCGCGACAAGTCTGGTCTCTCATCTGATCAAGGACAACGACGCAGTCTTTAAAACCGTCCTCAAAGTCGTCGCCGCCCGCAACAATCAATGTGCTATTTATTCTGACAACCGCCTGTTCTGCTGGGGTGACAACTACTACGGTCAACTTGGTTTGGGTCACAAAAATCGGGTTGGCACTATTGTGGAGCCCCTTCCAGGAACCACCTTCATCGATGTCTCCATCACGACCCAATCCATTTGCGCCATCACCTCCGCCAAAAAACTCAAGTGCTGGGGATACAACTACTACGGCGATCTGGGGATCGGCTCCACCACAGATCAGACCTCTCCTGCAGATGTCGACAGTGCAGAAAACTATGTGCAGGTATCCCTTGGAGCCAATGGGGCCTGCGCCTTGACCGAACTCGGAAAAGTGAAATGCTGGGGGCGAAATGTGAGTGGAACGAACGGAGATGGCACCACCGCCAACAGCTCCACGCCTCAGTTGATTGACAGTTCTGTCACCTATACCAGTGTTCACCGAAAATCCGGTACTGCCTGCGGAATCACGGCGGCTCAGGAATTGAAATGCTGGGGCGGGAACTCTTACCAGCAGATTGTTGTCGGAAGCACCAGCAATGTGCTGACACCGACCGTGGTCGACGCCGGAACGACGTATCTTTCTGCGACTGGCGGGTCCACTGTCTGCGGGATTACAACAGCCAACAAATTGAAATGTTGGGGATGGAACAACAACTCAAATGTCGGAGCTTATGCTGGCACCAACCCCGTTGTCACACGGGCCACCATCGACGGCGCCACCAATTATCTTTTTATATCAGATGATATGGGTTATCGCTGCGCCATCACCTCTAACAATGACCTGAAGTGCTGGGGCGAGGTTCGCGGCACGGTCAACTCCAATCAAACCACACTTTTGACGTCGCCCACCGCTGTTAACGACGGGATCAAGTACTCTCAGATTGCGATGGCTGGTTATGGGGCTTGTGGTGTTTCTACGGATGGACAGATTGTCTGCATGGGCGATCACTACAACAACTGGTTTGAGCCCGCGATCCTCTTTGACCTGACCCTTGTGGATACCGATACCACCGTATCAGACTACGGCGTCGGGTCTGCGGGTGCCTGCGCGATTAAGTCCGACGGCCTGGCCCTGTGCCTTGGCGCACATGCCGGAGCGGGATCGACAGTGTCCACCCCCGCTATTGTCGACAACGGCTCTAACTTTACCGGAGGCAAGGCGGTTCCTTCGAATAACGGCAGTTGTGTCATCAATGGCAGCGGGCAGATGTTCTGTTCCGGAGCCAATGGCTTTGGTGCCGTCGGAAATGGTGCGACGGAATCGTATGTCCCTTATATGTCTCCGGTTGCTCACTCAATTGCTTTTGCCAACACAGCCAGGGAAACTTTCTATTGCGGGTATGGCATATCAACCAGCGGCACCTTTTACGCCTGGGGATCTGAATCAAGCTGCCCCAGTCGCACACCGGCAGCGGTGGATACGGGCACAACGTACAAACCTGAAACCCTGGCCGTCGCCGACAGTTTAGCTTGCGCCATCACCACCGGAGATCAACTGAAGTGCTTTGGCTACGATGGTGGAACAGGTCATTTGGGCGGTGTCTCGCGCAACACACCAACCCTTATGGACAGCGGCACCCAATATCGATTTGTGTCTGTCGCCTACGCGCTCATCTGCGGAATTACCACCGCGGATAAAGTCAAATGCTGGGGCGCAAACAGCACAGGTAAAGTGGGCAATGGTACCACCACCAACACCAGCGTTCCTTACACTGTGGACTCAACTGAAACCTTCACCAAGCTAAGTGTTGGCTCCAGCCCGGTCTGCGCGATCACCAGTGGACAAGTTTTGAAATGCTGGGGCTACTGGGGGGATTACACTGGGAATTTGACGGTCACTTCGCCCACTGTGGTCAACGCTGGAACATCCTATCTGGACATCAAGGTTGGAAGCAGCTCCGCCCTGGCGATGACCACGGACGGAAAACTGCACTACTGGCCAACCGCACGCTTTGACCAGGCACCCATAGCCATTCAGCCTGCGACGACTTTCACCAGCATCAAAGGTCATGGCGCAGGGTACACTTACTGCGCCATGGACACCTCTTCAAAACTGTGGTGTTCAAAAGCAAGATGGGATGGAACTTTCGTATCCACCCCACGCTATATGCCTTACCGAAGACAGTAAAAATTCTAAGCCGATTTATTAAGGATAGCCTTGTAAGCCGTCTCCAAAAACTCCAGCGATTCGCGGTCGCTGCGATGGATGGCGGCCTGATAGGCCTCGGTCACAATTTTGATGGAGGCCCCCGCTGGAACCCCTAAAACCTCATAGGCATCCCAGGAATGCCCATTGTAGTTAAACATCACATTCAGATTCTTGGATTGGCTCCCCGCAAGATCAGGGTGAACCTGAGGGGGTGCAACATTTCGACGCAAAGGCTCGACTGCCGGCGTCTGAGATGGCGCAGGATCGATTAAAGGCGGGGCACTGTCCTTTGCCTTCAGGTTCAGTTGCGTCGGACGACGGCTGCCGCCCCGAGAAACGAGATACCAGAATATGAAAGCCCCTGCTCCCACTAGATTCAATGTCAAAAAGTCTTGGCTATTCATCCAAGTTCTATTATTGGTGGTGTGGACCAAATTAGCAAGGAGTCACCTTCATGGCAGCCCCAAATCCCTTTGAAAAACAGGCAGGCATTCCCGGAGTGAAACACATTATCGCCGTCAGTTCCGGTAAGGGTGGCGTCGGCAAAAGTACCGTGGCCACAAACCTTGCTATGGCGTTAGGCAGAAAAAACAAAGTCGGCCTTTTGGATGCTGATATTTACGGCCCGAGCATTCCTCGTATGTTAGGTACTCTGGCACAAAAGCCCCATATCAACCCGGACACCAATCAACTGGAGCCGATCGTTCGCTATGGCATCAAACTGATGAGTATCGGCTTCCTGGTCGAAGAAGGTGCCGCCGTGGTTTGGCGTGGACCCATGCTGTTTAAAGCGATGGATCAGTTCCTGCGTGATGTGAACTGGGGTGAGCTGGATTATCTGGTGGTGGACTTGCCTCCGGGGACTGGCGACATCCAACTGACTTTGGCGCAAAAAGTTCCGGTGTCCGGTGCCGTGATGGTTTCCACTCCGCAGAACGTGGCATTGGTGGATGTTAAAAAAGCAGTCGACATGTATGCGCGTGTGAACGTGCCTCTCTTGGGGCTTGTGGAAAACATGGCCTACATGATCAACCCTGCCAACGGTGAAAAGATGCAACTTTTCCCGAAGGGTGAAATCGATTCCTACGCAGAATCCAAGGGCATCAACAAGCTGGGTGAAATTCCTTTCAACCCGTCTGTGGGCATGGCGTGTGAAGCGGGTATTCCGATCGTGGAAGCCAACAGCAACGGCGCTGAAGCGCAGGCGTTTATGAAGATCGCTGAAGAAATTCGCGAACTTCTTCCAACGACCTAGTTCAAATTTTTGAAATTCTATTTTTTATTCTCAAAAAAGGCCGTCGTTCTGACGGCCTTTTTGTTTCAAGCCAAAACAAAAAACGACCTTGTTTCCCACCCTGATACGTAAATCTGACGTAATTTGAGAATCGACATCCGTGCTATTGAAATTAAAACTTTGGTCGGGCTATCCTGATTGTGTTGAAACCACAAGGCTCGTGAGACTTACCTCTGAGTAAGTGAATGCTAGTAGGGCCAGCTAAAGGAGGACACGGATGAATTTTCGTTTTTACGAACATCACGATGACGAACTGAAGTGAAGACGCGTCACCAGGATTATTACAAAGAGGTGCGGTTCATGCCTCTCTAAACAAGAATGGGCTGGTTGGATCTGATGAATAACTCAAAGGAGGTTCCTAGGGTTATACTCGTTAGGATTAAGATCCTTCCTTTGCCTCAAGGCAAACCGCTCGGAAACGGCGGGACGCAAAGCTAAAGGGGTGTCGGCGCAAGCCATGCCAGCCAGCTGCCAAAGGTCATGAGTCACCTGAGGAATCAGAGGTGTGCATATGGAAGGAACAAATACATACAAGGATTGGTTTCATTCCCCTTAGCTAGCGAGTTATCACTGACGATTCCTCGCTAGCACTTTTTTTGGGCCCTGCCTTTTCAAGACAACCCGGCCCGCACACAATCAATACAAAAACTATTTCTTAAGAGGCACCAGCCAGTTTAATTTATCCGGCTCAGTTCCACGCTGAATGGCCGTGATCTCTCGGTACAGTTCATTGCTCAGTGGACCATTTTCATTGTTATTGATGATCCAGTCTTTACCCTTGTAGTGCAACACACCCACAGGGGAAATAACCGCCGCTGTGCCAGTTCCAAAGACTTCTTTAAGCTCTCCCCGCCCCAGGCGCTCGATCACCTCTGTGATGGTAATACGACGTTCTACGACTGGCAGACCTTTGGAACGCAAAAGTTCCAAAATCGCATCACGGGTCCCACCCGGAAGTATGCTGCCGTTCAAGGCCGGTGTGACGATCTCGTTATCGAAAACAAAGAACACGTTCATGGTGCCGACTTCCTCGATCCCCTGGTGTTCCACATCCAACCACAGAACCTGGGAATAGCCCTGCTTTTTAGCCTCCAGGGCCGCCTTCAGACTGGAGGCATAGTTTGCTCCGGCCTTTACGGCACCCAATCCACCTGGCGCTGCACGAAGATACTTTTCTTCCGCCCAGATTTTTACCGGCTTGGTTCCTTCAGAATAATAAGAGCCCACCGGGGATAAAATAATAAAGAAGATCGTTTCACGCGACGGACGAACCCCCAGGAAGGGCTCTGAACCAATCAGAGTCGGACGAATGTACAAAGACGTGTTGGGCTCTTTGGGAATCCAACGCTCATCAACCGCCACCAGCTCCTGCAAAGCCTCCATGAAAAGCTCCAACGGGGGCGCTTCCAGACACAGGCGAGCAGCGCCATCTGCCATACGACGATGATTGAACTCCGGACGGAAGAACACCACTTTACCGTCCTCCTGACGAAAGACTTTCATCCCTTCAAACAGCGCCTGACCATAATGAAAAACAGAAGCCCCCGGATCCAGAGACAGAGGACCATAAGGCAGGATGGCAGCTTCGCTCCATCCTTTGCCTTCCGTGAACTTTGCCACGAACATGTGATCAGAAAAATGCTGTCCGAATCCAAGTTGATTGGACGGAGGAAGCGCCTTCGGCGACGTCGTCAGAGTTTTGGTAATTGTTGTCATACCAAGGACCTACCGAACATAGGCACTTTGGTCAAACTTCGATTGCGATTTTCACCTTTTAATAGACCCGAAGCCCCGTGTTAAAAGATATCACACGAACCTTGCTCATAAACTTTATTCACTAAAGCTTGAGCCCGCACAGCCGCAGGGTCTTCCGATGTGTCTGTGGTAATGTCAAAACCCATCAAGACACTGGTGGCACTGTTTAAATCTGCGGCAGAATGTGGAAGTCCCTGACGCTTCATATGCTCCAATTGCTGAGCCGCCACACAGTCCGCCTGAAGCTCCATTGCCAGCCCACTGGTGGCCAGCAATTCCTGTATCGAAGCTAAGAGGTCCCGGCCCGCTGGCCATTTGCCTGCTTTCACAGACTCATAGATAGTTTTCAGCTGATAAGCCACCGCCCCCAAAGGCAGCGGTGTTTTTTGCATATTGTGAGCTTTTTCAGAATGCGCCAACTCATGGGCAATCACGGCCGTCAACTGAGCCGGGGTCAACATCTCAACAATACTTTTGGTCAAGAACATGTTGTTACCAAAACTAAATCCGTTGGGCTCTCCGGGAAGACCCTGAATGATAACAATCGAAAGCTTGTCGTAACGATACTTGAATGCCGGATATTGATAGATTTTCTGAAGTGCCTGATCCGCCCTGCGCTTTATTTCGGGCGCCTCAATTTCCTTGAACTGTGGATGACTGATCTCGGCCGCCGCCATCAAAATACCGCGCACCAACTGCCCCAGATAGTAATCCGGAGACACGTACTGCGCAACCGAGGCCTGCACCTGAAAAGCCACCATAAAAGACAACACGAAATTGACAGCGAAAACATTCTTCCAACGCATAAGACCTCTTTCTTAGGTCTTAGCGATATTCGTACCCAGGCCATAAGCAACCTAAAGCCGAGAGAGGATCAAATAAACGCCTAAAATGATACCTCTGCCGCGAATGGGCGGTTCTCGGGATTTAGCTGTGGGTAAATAAGAAGAAAGACATCCTGTCATAGGAGCTTCCCGCTCCCATACCCTGGGGAAAAGCCGGTCATCGTGACCAGCTTTTTGCGTTGTGGCGTGGGAATAAAAAAGGCCCATCTTGGCTGACCTTGTGATTTGATTTTTTTACCACAAATCACCAAATTACAAAGGCCAAGGATGGACCTTCATCATTTGATCAACAGCTTGTTGGGTCTGCAAGACTTAACGATTACCAACGCGGAGCTTTCAGAAGACTTTGTATCTTGTCGGATCAAAGCTGAGCTTCCCTGGGCGCGAGCGCGCTGCGCTAGTTGTGAGCATCCACTATTGGAGTTCCATCAATGGAGTCATCGTGAGCTCAAGGTCCCTCCACTTGGACTTTTTAAAGACGTAGTTATTCAACTACGTTATCCACGAGGCCTTTGCCCCATTTGCAATAAAATCCAACGCGCATTTGTGGCAGGAGTCCACTCTAAGTTTAAAGGCCATAGCTGTAGTTTCGTTGAAACTGCTGGTCGATTGATGGAAGAAACCACTTGCGCTGCAGCCAGTAGGACCTTGAGTTCAGATCCAAAAACTTTATGGCAAATAGATCAGTGGCGTATGCGAGAAATGCAAAAGAATTTGGATCTAAAGAAGTTCACGCAAGATATAGATGTGTCACGTATGAGCGCGGATGAGGTGCATTTTAAAACTGAAACGGAAACAAAGAGAGACCACCCCTTTGCACCAAGATGGACTGTAAAGTTCGTTACCAATTTAGTCTGCACTAAAGAGGCCAAGATCATTGCAAATGCCGCTGGTCGGGATGCAATGGCGTTAGCCAACTGCCTGCGTTCGCTCTCTCGTCCTCAGCGATTATCAGTAGAGTTTTTTTCAATAGACATGAACCCAGGATACTTCCAGGCCGTTAGTAAGCTTTGCCCAGATGCTGAAATCGCGGTTGATAGATTTCACTTGATTCAGAATATGAACGAATACTTTGAAAAAATCAGAAAAGAGGAGTTTCAAAGAGCCAAGAAAAACAAAAAAGAATTCGAAGAGATCATGCTATCCCCTTCGAAGCGGTTCATGTTTTTAGAACGCAACGCTGTTTTATCTATTGAGGAGCATAATATGCTTGGTAAATTAAAAGTACTAAATACGAATATCTCAAATGCCATGATCATCGTTGAATACTTTCACAAAGTATTGGAAGAAAAAGGTGTTCAAGGTTTTAGATCTCGGCTTACGAAATGGTACGGCTTGGTTCGTGACTCAAAACTCCTTCCGCTGCGAAAGTTTGCTCTTCAAGTGAGAAAGTATCGAATGAATATTGAGGCTTATATACGATCTAATTTGACGACGGCTATCAGTGAAGGACTCAATAATAAGATCAGAGTTTTAAAGGCGATGGCTTACAATTATCAGAACGAGGAATCATTCATGCTTAAGATCCTTCAACGGTGTGGCTTTCTCAATTCGAGACACATGGATACGAGGGCTCTATTCAAATATAGCCAGTTGGCATAAAACCTACCCACAGTTAAAACCCGAGAGGCCGAATGGGCCCTTGCCGCTGCGGGGCCCCTGTCTAACATATTAACAGCGTGAAGAACGCCACGAGGGCCTGACTTTCCCCTCAGTGTGGCTTCGGCTTTGCTGAAAAGCCAGACATGCGCATTCAAGCTTTTAAAGTCTTTATTTCAGCTTTACTGATCTCTGGCACCGCCTGGGCCACCGAAGTTCCGGCCCACTGCAAAGAACCCATTGTCCGTCTGAAGGATTCCGAGCAAAAAATTCTGAATCCGTCCCTAACAGGACACCTTTATCAGCGCGCCTTCCTGAAGCTTGCGCAAAGACTGAGTCTTGAAAATCTCAATACGATTGAAGCTTATGCCGCCACACTGAGCACACGCCTGAAAAAAGAACAGATTGAAAGTTTCAAGTCTGTTTTCGCGAACTACGGACAGGCTTCAGATTATGAAAACTTCATTCAAACTTTGAAAAAAACCGATTACTGGAAACCTGCCACCCGCATGTCGAACTCTTATGTTGCAGTGCTGGCTGCGCTGGCCCGCCATCTGGGGGAAATCAATTTAAGCGACAGTGAAATAGAAAGCCTTTGGATCAGCCACAACTGGCCTCACATCGACGGAACTTCATTGTCCAAAAAACTGGCCTCTATTTCAGGGGCCACTGAAAAGAAACGGCATCTGACGGTTGTGGAGTTTAATTCCCTGCTGCGCAGTCTGGGCCGCGACTGTGACACAATTACCGACGCTGAAATTCAAAAGAAAATGCGTCAGGATTATTGGCTGACTTTGCGTGAAAGTCAGACGTCCGACGTGGACGGCGCACGCATTATGGTGCTGGGACAAGTCTTTGTCGCAATTCCTTCTGTCAAACTTCCCGATCAGCGCCTGAATCAGGGCACAACCCAGATTGTAAATCTGAAAAAATATCCTGCGGAAAAATATGAAACGTACATTCAAAAACGTCACGCCGTGAATCAGAAGGCGGATCTGGATGTCATTCGATATTTCCACACCCACTATGGTGATTCAGCCTATGTCGTTATCGACAAAAAACAAAAGCAACTGCTTTACTTCCGTCAGGACGGAGTTGAACTTTCCAGAACCGGACTTGAAACATTCGCCGGTGACGAAATCAACTCTGGGGGCGCCGGGATCTATTTCTATGCCTCCCAGTCTGCCGGCTTCCATTTCCTTCAAGCGGAAAGAGACAACCTGACCCGCGCTGTGTTTAAATCCAACGCTTCTGTCCCGGTTGGCACCCCTGTCTATGTGCTGCCGGCAACCACCGAGCATCGTTTCCGTATCCGCAATCACCGTCTGACCTTTGGCGCCGGCAAGGTCTTCCGCAACCGCGTGGCCTACAACTACACTCCACTGAATCGTGACTTCAAAAAGGTGTCTATTACCGTGAACCTGCAAGACAGCTTCACCAAAGCTTATGTCAAAGCCCTGCAGGACGAAAAAAGTACGCTGATGGGACTGTTGCGAATTGAAGACGATGACTACAACATGCTGGCCCAGTTCGCCTTCGGAGTCATGGCGCCAGAAACAGACTACGGGCAGAACTGGAAATACAAAATCAAGGAATTGGCGCCGGTGCTGGTCTCTTTGGCCAAGGGAAATGGCTTTGATACGGACGCCAACAGCCGCGGCCCAACACAGATAAAACGCATTCCGGACGTTATTATCGAGCACTATAAAATGGAAAAAAGTGATCTCAAAGACCCCAAATCAGCCGCCGTGGCAACACTGGCTTTCTGCGCGGACCTGATGAAGGATCTTAGAAACGTGGCCCATTACCATCCTGAGATCACAGAGGAAACTTTGCAGAATTATCTGTATTATCTCTATCAGGGACGTCGCTGGGAAATCCGTGAAGCCACCGCGACGCCGGATAAAAATGCTTCGATCCGCAAGATCAAGAGCGCCATTTCCCTGCTGTCAATTCAAGATATTTAGTAGCGAGCCGGGCAGGTCACAGTGACTTGCTCTGAGTTCTTCTTTAAGGACAACGACAGGTCGCTGTCGGTCATTGTGTGTACGGAAACATCCGCAAAAGTCAGCGTCGCCATATAATGCCCGTCAACTTCCACCACACGCACCTTGAATCCCTCAACCCATTGATCCAGCACCCAACTGGCCAGATCGGTGTTTTCTTTTACTTCCACCGTCAATTCCACCGGAATCTCATACGCTTTGGCGGGGCTGCGATAGTCCACCCTACAAACTGGATTTGCAGCCAGTGCGGCGAACGTTGTCAAAAATGTCAAAACAGAAGCAACAAGATTTTTCATAGGACCTCCACAACGAAGGCCCTTATAACGCTGAAATGACATAATCAAAATTGAATTAATTTTAATTTAATAATAAAATTTTCTTATTATGTCTGAACCTAATATTTACCATCTGAAGTACTTTATAAAAGCCGCTGAACTGGGCGGTCTGGCCGCGGCCGCCAAAGCGCTGAACATCAGTCAGCCAGCGATCAGCCAAGCCATCAGAAAGCTTGAAGAAAACCTGCAATGTGAACTTCTTCTGCACACTAAAAACCGCTTCAAGCTGACGGAAGAAGGGCGCCTGCTGCTGGAACGCTCCCGGGGCATCCTGACCCAACTTGAAGATTTGAAAAGCGAACTCAAAGGCCGCTCTGAAGTGATTTCGGGCCCCCTGACACTTGCCACTTCGAGCGCAGTGGCGCACTATCTGCTGCCGAAATTTCTAAAAAACTTTCTGAAAACCCATTCGGCCGTTTCTCCGGAAATTCAGTTTGGGTCAGTGCCTGAGATCCTGCAAATGGTACGTTCTGGAAAAGCTGAACTGGGTATTATCATCGACGAAAACCGGCCACCGGGATTTGAAGGACGACTCTTGGGGGAAGGTGGTTTTAGCTGCATTCACAAGTCCTCAACCTCCCCCGCCCAGCCGCGCTTTATCAGCACCTTGGAAAGCCCCGGCAAACACGAGTTGGAGAAGGCCTACAAGCGGGCCACAGGAAAAAATGCACTGACGGCCTTAACAGTGGAAAGCTGGGAGGTCATTGCTCAAATGAGTCTGCTGGGAATGGGTGTGGGCCTTGTCCCGGACTTTGTCGCCAGCGTCCAGACGGGTCTGAAAACCGTCGAAGAGTTTTCCGTTTGGGCCGAACGGATCCGCTATAAGATCTATCTGATTCATCTGGGAGAGCATCAGCTTTCCAAACCCGCGCGTCTGTTTGCTCATGAACTAACTCAGGGAATTTTAGAATAAAAAAAGGGACTCTTTTCAGAGTCCCTTCTTAGTCTTAACTGTTTTGGCTATTTATTGATTCACTTCATTGGGGATCACAATACGTGTTCCAACCATCAAAGATGCCGGATTGCGGATATTGTTTCTTTGTTTAATATCCGAAACAGCCACATTGTACTTCGCAGCGATCACGGAAAGATTCTCACCGCGGCGAACTACGTGAACTTTGGCTTTAGCTTTGCTGGACTTCGCCACATCCACAGAAGCCTTCGCAATGGAAGAACTGCCTGGGACTGGGACTTTCAATTTCATGCCCACCTTCAAAGTACGGCCACGCTTGATGTTGTTCATGCGCTGCAATTCAGAAACACTGGTGGAGTATTTGCGTGCAATCGTGAACAAAGAGTCACCGGACTGAACGATATAGTAACGACCATCAGCGCTGACGGTCACTGAGTTCTTTGGCTCTTCAGAGGTGGATTTCTTTGCCACCATGGAGCGCGTTGCTGGACGATCCTTCACTGGAGTGCGGTCCGGAACCTGAATGCGCATACCCACTTTCAAAGGTTTGCGACGAGGCAGATCATTCAAATCACGCAGGTAAGCCACTGTTGTGCGATAGCGACGAGCCACGGTGCTCAGAGTGTCACCGCGACGAATGCGATAGGTCTGTGTATCACCAGAGTCTGCAACGAAACGAACACTGGATACAAAGCTTTCGGTTGCAGCCACTTTTGCTTCATTAGATGTGCCCGGCGGCACACGCAGAACCAGGTCGCTGCCCTTAAGAATTGCCACTTCCCCTTTGAACTTCGGATTCAAAGCTTTGAAATCTTCATAGTTCAGATTCAGCTTTTCAGCCATCATACGCAGATTCACCGGTTGATTGACTGTGATGTGATCGAACTCAATGGGTGGAAGATAATCGATATCGTCGAAACCATATTTCGCCGGGTCTTTGCCGATCATTTTCGCGGCAATGAACTTAGGCACGTAATTGATGGTTTCAGCTGGAAGTCTTTTCTTACGAGCCAGTTCCCAGAAATCGCGCGTGTAGTGATTCATTACTTCGCGTTTCACGCGGTTTTCACCCACGTTATAGGAAGCCATTGCCAGATACCAGGAGCCGAACACGCTATAAAGGCCTTTGAAATATTCAGCGGCCGCTTGGGTTGCGAATACCGGGTCACGGCGTTCATCCACAAAGGCGTTGATATCCAAGCCATAACGTTTGCCTGTACCACGAATGAACTGCCAGTATCCCACGGCAGACGCATGAGACGTCGCACGGGAACTGAATCCGGATTCAATCAGGGCAATGTAGAAAAGATCTTCAGGAAGTCCGTTGTCACGCAAAACTTTTTTCATCAGTTTTTCGTAACGAGTGGATCTGGCCAGATAACGTTCCATGTGCGGGCGACCGCGACCTTGGAAGTAGGCAATCCATTTTTCTACCAGGGGGTTAACTTCAGTAGGGATGGATTCCAATTCCTGATCCACCACCTTGGGGCCTTCGGGGTCAGACAAGCGGAACGAGCCAATGTCCTTCAAATCCCCTTCACTGTTGGTAGCTGGTCTGCCAGCTTTTGTGCCCAAATCCTTATGAGCACACCCTGCCAAAAAGGCCAGGACCAAACTCAATGTTAAAAGTCTCCTCATGAGTCCTCCGACGCAGGTTTCAGGCTACAAAAGTCAGAGGACTTTTTCAATAAAACATCGTCCTTATTTTGCCTTTTTAATCAGCAAATCCTGCCATAGGACGGGATTTGGGGCGTAATTTCCCTTCTCCGACAGCCGATAGAGCAGGACGTTTCTCAAGATGGCCTTCACGTAGAAGCTCGTCTCTGTCCACGGCAGCTCGTCAAACCACAGCTCATCAAGGGGTTCAGAGCTGGGCTTGGAAACTAATTCGCTCACCTCAGCTCTTGCTTCCATCCACAATTTTACGCGATAGGGTCCTGCGTTATAAGCCGCCAAAGCAAATGGCACACTTCCTTGGAACTGGTCCAACATCTGGGAAATATAGAACGACCCCATCGGAATATTCACCTCCGGGCGGAACATATCGTCAGGAAGCTCCACCTTCATTCCCAGCTTGCGCGCCACTTCCTGCGCGGTGGGAGGAATCATCTGCATCAACCCCAAAGCATTGGATGTGGAAACAGCTTTCAAATTAAAAGCACTTTCCTGACGAGTCAGACTCTTAAACAACACTGCATCCACGCCATAACGTTCTGCCTCAGCCTGATACAAGCTCGAGAAAGCCTCCGGATAGCTGATCTTCACAAATTGCTCGCGACGCAGACGAGGATCTGCTTCCATCGCCTCATTGATCCAGCGAATGGCCGTGACGTACTGCTGGCGTTCCATCATTTTTTCCGCCAGATTCACTTTCAATGTCGCGTCTTTCATGAACGGCATAAAAGACAACTCTTCCTGCGCCTCGCCGACCCAACCTGCCGCTGACAGGGACTTAAAGCGCTGCCATGCCGTCTTTTGCGAACCCACGACATAGAATTCATTCGTCAACGCCGGAACCTTATCTTTGTTTTCAGGCCAGGTCAGTTTGCCCGCCTGAGACTCCGCCCGCAGGCGCAGCCCGTAATAGGAAAACGGATAACGCTCCATCAAATCCGCAGCCGCTTGTTGCGCCCGATCTGACTTGCTGCCTTGAAGTGAACGCACCAACCAGTACTGC
Organism: Bdellovibrio sp. HAGR004; assembly: GCF_055397015.1. NCBI lineage: Bacteria > Pseudomonadati > Bdellovibrionota > Bdellovibrionia > Bdellovibrionales > Pseudobdellovibrionaceae > Bdellovibrio > Bdellovibrio sp. HAGR004. Next base: position 2,903,677 of record NZ_AP029176.1, read on the forward strand.
CCGTTCAGTTCATAGCGTTCGCGCCCCTGCTGAAGAAGTCGTTCCAGAAGGGCTGACGCGTTGGTGAATTCCTTCTTTCTATAGTAAATCAAACCGGAACGGAATAAAGCCTCTGCAGCTTCGTCAGATCCCAGATGATGGGTGAAAAGTTTCTTATAAAGATCCAATGCACGATCGTACTGCCCCAGAAAGTGCGCAGAACGCCCGGCTATCCACAACGCGGAGGTCGTGCTGGGCGCAGTGGGGCTTTTATCCAAAGCCTTCATCGCCAAAGACAGAGAGCCCGTATAATCCGCACGACGATGCAGACTCTGAGCCCAGTCCATCAGCCGTTGAGTGTCGGCCTCTTCCATTTCATTCAACGCTTTGACCTTAACCAACTGCTCTGACAATGAATTGTAGATCTCCAGTGGTTTGTCCTTCATGCGACGGGCGGCACGACTTCCGGGATATTCATTCAGAATTTGTATAGCGTCTTTCAGGGCCGAGATCGGATCATTCTGCTTCAGGGCTGAGGCCACACGTTCTTCCAGTTTGCCTTCCTCGCCGCTGACCTCAGTGACGGTCGCCGCAGGCTTCACGGGTGTCACCACAGTGACTTTCGTGCGACTGATAAAATCCAGTTTATCCTGAAGATATTTTGAATCCCGCTGATCCTGCGCCTGCTCATAGAAAAACTGCGCTTCGGGATAATTATTATCCACAAGCGCCAGATCGCCCAACATCTGATATGCCCGGGACTTTTGCTCTTTGTTCAAAGAGTAGCTGCCCCCCAACAAAGCATCTATACCTGCCGCCGCCGATTTAACTTTGCGACTGACCTGATCTTCCAGCGACATCAACTTCAGACTGACATAAGACTTCGCCAGATTGGTGGACCAAGGGCCTTCCTGCATCAAATCCTTGTGCGCTTCCAGAGTGCTTAAGGCCTTGTCGACAGACGCCGAATCCTTGCGCTTGCTCTGCACCCCTTCCAAACAGTGCAACCAGGTCGTTGCCACCCAACCCCGCAGCTCCTTGCGAGCATTGAACACTTGAGGCGCCAGTTTTGAACACTCCACCCATTTCAGATGAATTTCGTAATCCTTCAGTTGAGAAAGTGGCGACAATTTAACTTTCTTCTTTTCCGGCATCACTCGATACAAATCCACCACTTTGCCCGAAAGTTCTTTATTTACATCGACCTTGTGCACATGTGCTGAAACATTCAAGCCCGTCAAAAGACTTGCCAAGACCAAACTTTTTTTCACGGAGCATCCTCCTCTGAAGGGCCCACAACCTGCAGGCTTCCTTTGTAATCGCTCATATCAAAAGCGGACTTCTTCAAATACACGACACTGGCTTCCTTGCCCTGACGGAAAACTGTCTCAATCTTCCAGTAAGGTTCATTTAAAAGCAGCTCCAGCGGCTCGCTGTCGATTTTTTCGCAGAAATACACCAAGGCATCCGGCAAAACTCTTTTACTGCAAAGCTCAAAAGCGGCCCCTTTGGAATCCCGCAGAATCCACGGCCACGGCCATTGCTCCTTGATTCCGAATTGCAAAGTTTCCTGACGCAATTCCGGATGATCCCGCAAGACGCCTGTGATTCGATCGGCCAGTTCTACCAATTCGTAACTTGAATTCACATAAACATAGGGATGTGTCAAATCCATCGGCACCTGATAAACGGAAATATAAGTGCTTCGGAAACCTAGCAAAGCCAAGAGTCCCCCCACAGCCAGCAAAGGCCAACGCCCTTGGGATCGGGCTGCGAAAATCTGTTCCGCCGTGAATGCCAGAACAAAATAGAAACCCCACACCAGCGACAGCACGCACCATACGGTCTTATAGGGAATTAACGAATACACCAACAGTTGTACCAGCGAAAAAACACTGACAACTCGCAAGGCCTTCTGGCGGGAAAACACACCCCAGAACGAACAAGCCATCCCCAGCAAGACGAGCGGCTCTGCCGCATAAAGCACCTGGATCCAGTACCAGAAGCTTTTTTCGTGTCCCTGGCCATGCACTCCCGTTTTCAACCATGGCAAAATCGCCTTAAAGAAGTCCCCCAGTCCCGACGGATTCTTAAAAAAGCCGGTGAACAACTGCACGAACAGCAAAAGTAAAACCAAAAACAGCACAGTGACCGAACGACTCCACGCCTGCGAAATGCGCCTGACTGAAAACAGTTCACGCAATGCCCGGGGCCCCAAAGCACCCAGCCCCACAACCCAGGCAAACAATGTGACGACGAAGGTTTCCTTCAAAGTCACCATCCCCCACAAACCCAGCAAGAAAAGCCCCAGGGCTTTGCCATCTTGCTGCTGCAACCAGCGCAAAATCCCAAATGCAAAGATGAGCTGAAAGAACACGAAGGGCATTTCGTGAATACCGGATCGACCGAAGAAGATAAACGCAGGACTGATCAGCAGTAAAATAGCCATGCTTCGGTTCACAAACCGGGACGAAAGCGCCCCGTAAAAAAAGACCATCACACTTAAAACACTGAAAAATGCCGGAACAGCCCGAAGAACTTCCAGACTGCGCCCCCAAAGGGATTCGAACAACTGAAGAACATAGAAGTAAAGAGGTCCGTGATAATTATTGGGATCATATTGGTAAAACCCCAACTTGGACATCTGCATGACGAACCAGCCATTGATACCTTCATCAAAATGAATAGGCTTGTTTGTCAGCAACAGAAAGCGACTGAGAATTGCCAGCAGTAAAAGCCCCACCCACAGCGCCATTTCAGAGAAGTTCGTGACCTTCGATGATTTCATTGCTAACTATCGTAAAGATGGAATCTGCTGTGTCAACCCCGCTCTTGTCATTGGTGATATATTTGAATCAGGAAAACAAACACCTGACGGACTGTCTGCGTGATTTGCAGACCTTCTTTGCCAAGTTTCCACTTCCCTACGAAGTCATCCTGATGACAGAAAAAGGTGTCGTGGTTTCAGATCCACCCAAAGCTGTGAAGGTGATACGGAATGAAAAACATCTGGGCCGCGCTGCCAGCCTGTGGCAAGGACTGCAGGCTGCTCAAGGTCACTTCCTGACAATTTCATCCGTGGAAATGAGCACTCCCCTGGGTGATCTCTTCCGTTTGTTGCAACATTTGATGAGTGAAGAAAAAATAGACCTGTACTGGGGCAATCGCTACGCACAGAAGAACAGTTCTTTTTTAAAGACAGAAAATACACGCCAGAAGAATGAACATCTTTTCAACGGAATTCTAAAGGAAAAGTTCGGACCCGTGCCCGCGGACCCACTCAGTGATGTCCTCATGATCAAGCAGGACGCACTTAAAAAACTGACGGTGCATATGAAAAAGCAAAAGATACAAGGCTGGTATTTGGCACCGTCTGTCTTGCGAGCCCTGCGGCAGCAGCCTTTGCAGGTGGAACAACTGTCGGTCCTTGATTCTGGTCAGACAGCACCAGGTTATTCCCTATGGGGCACTCGCTGGAGTCTTTTCAAAGAGTGTTTGCTCTAGGCCACACAGGGCTTCGTAAAGATAATAGTCCAGCCAGCGATTTCCACCGACTGGCAATGCCCCCTGATGCAGATACCCCATGTGCCCGCCACGCTTTTCAATATGAAGCTGTACATACTTGGAAAAGGGCGCTTGAAAATAGTCATGAACGGAAACAAAGGGGTCGTCCCCCGCCGTCAATGAATACGTCGGGACGTCAATATTGCTGACATAATTGATTGATGAACAACGCTGATAATAGTCTTCACGACTGGAAAAACCCGATGCCGGAGCCGTGTAGATCTGATCCATGTCCCACAACGTGGCCCAAGGCGGAATTTCATAGCGCTCCGAGATCAGCCCCATCTTGTACTTTTCATCCACCAGTTTGCGCAAACGGGACACAAAACGCAGATCATAAAGCCTGTTCAGCCCTGACTTAAGCAGCAGAGATCCACTTTTAAGATTTAACGGCGCATTGACCGTGATCGCTCCATCGGGCTTTTCTCTTCCGGCGAATCCCCCCAACAAACACAACATGATATTGCCACTTAAGGAGTAGCCCACTGAAACATGCTTATGGTTCGGGAACATCCGACGCAAATGACTTAAGACGAGCGACACATCTTCAGCACTGCCGGAGTGATAAGGACGTCGCGCATAGGGTGCCCCTTCGCCGGCCCCTCGGTGATTGACCAGGACCACGGTATGTCCCAGCTTTTGGCAAATCAAAGCTGTTCTTTGCATGTAATCAGAGGAAATATCGCCAGACAAACCGTGAAAAAGACTGACCACGAGGGGTGATGAACCCGGCAGATAGGAACAAAAAAGCCGATCCCCGTCTGGAAGATCGACTTGAAACTTTTTACCAAAATCAGAAAGTTCTATGGATTTAAGGAAGTGCGCCCACAAAGTCTGACCATGACCGCTGTCGGCCCAAAAAGGCGCAGAGCATGGAATCAGATCAAGACGTCGCAAAGTTACTCCTTACAATAGAAGGTTCCGTTCACGTAAACATATCCGTCCGGTCTTCTGCCGCGCGGATCGTGATGCAGCCAGTGCAGCAGGCCGCCTTTGTTGGTCCAGATAAACTGACCACCCATCGCAACTCGATCACCCACTTTCAGCGGGACGCGAGGGCACATATCCAAATTATACACCGCCTGCATGGTCTCGCCATTAGAAAGACGCACAGTCCATTTTTGATGTTCAAGACCACTATTGTCGTCGGGCAGAATTTTGGTCACCACCATATCGGCGCCCTCAACAAAGTCCTCGCGGCGGCGGTTGTTGACAGCCTCCACCAAATCGCGATCGTCACTGATTAAATCATTTTCCTGATATTGCTTGAATCGAGCCGCCTCAGCAGACTCCATTTGAGAAAAGACAACAACCGCAAACGCACAAACATAGATCGCAACGCGAACCCAAGACTTCATCACATCCCCCTTCATGATTGAAGCACCCCACCACGGGGACGAAGTCTGCTTCAAAGGAGGACATCTGACAATCAAAAAGAGTCTTACATTCTCTGTAAAATTTACTGCTAACAGACCCCTAACACCATAAAAGAAAAAGGCTCACTTCTCTTTCTTTGGCACTCGAAGAGGGTCTTTGTTGGTCGCTGACATGTAGCGAATGTCGTTTAGAGAGAGTTTGAATTTCTCGCCCCACTTCTTCAGCAGGCCTTCGTACTCTCCAGAACGAATCAGACTGTCCATGCCGGCGTCAAATTTACGTGCCGTCTGCTCTCCCAGAGGATGCTGCTTACTGATCATCAGATAAAGGCCACCGGTTCCTATCGGCCCCAGGACTTTTAAGTTCTTCTTCACTATCTCGGTCTGTTTTCCCAGCAGATAGTAATAGGTCAAAAAATTCACCACGCCATGCGAAACTCGTTTGCCGGCCACAAGCTTTAAGACATTCGAGTCTGAACTGACAAACTGCTTTTCGATTTTAGGGTGATAGTCGAACTCGGGTCCATAGGAAAAGCCATTGGTGACAGCCACCTTTTTCCCTTCCAGATCATTGACCTCATCCACCTTGCCTTCTGTACTGTCTTTATGAGCGATGGCAATGGCACTGGTAATGAGCAAGGGATAGTCGGGGAAAATCAGAACATTCAACATGGTCGGGTCATAAGTGGTGCTGAAACATCCCAGTTCTGTTCCAGCCTGCACCTTCGCCATACAGCGCGAAAATGGCACCGCCTCAAATTTAACTTCGATATGCTGAGTGCGAAACACACTGCGAACAATATCGACCGACAAGCCTTCGACATTATTAGCTTGTCCAGAGCTGTACGGAGGAAAGCCGTCCTCCGCCAGAAGCTTCAGAACTTCTGCACGGGCAAAAGAAGCCAGAAATGTGAACCCTATTAAAAGGACCTTCCACGCACATGGCACCCGCTCACCTCGCTGCAAACAAGATTCTTCGACCAGTACATCATGTCTGCCCACGGATGTAAAAACTTTGTAGCTCTCTCTGACAGCAAGAGCTGTCAGCTCGCAAACAAAAGGCTAACGAAACTCGACCTTGTCGATGGTGACAAACTCTTCCCCAGCCGGTTTGACAATGCGGACTTCGTCGCCCTCTTTCTTGCCCAACAATGCTCGCGCCACAGGAGACTTCCAGGAAATCTTGCCTTGCTTTGGATCAAACTCATCTTCACCGACGATCTGATAAACAACTTCGTCGCCATCTTCATTTACCAAGGTCACAGTTGCACTAAAAAGGACAGTGCTGCCCTTCATCAGTTTTGGATCAACAAGTTCGGCATCTTCGATTCTTTTTGTCAGAAAGTGCACACGACGATCGATTTCGCGCAAGCGACGCTTGCCGTACTGATAGTCTGCGTTTTCCGAGCGGTCGCCATTGCTGGCGGCCCAGGCCACCACTTCCACCAACTTCGGACGCTCCACATGCATCAGTTCGTGATACTCGGCTTTTAACTTCGCCAGACCTTCAGGGGTGATATAATTCTTCTTGGTATCCATAAGCCAAGACTAGACCATCTGCCAGAGTCCTTACAAAGGTTTTTCCCTCGTATTCCATAATTTATCACCCGAACGGGGCGGACCTGGACTTAAGCGCCATTTAATAATGAGACTTTTTCTCCGAAAGAAGATTGAGGAGGAATCGATGAAAAAACAATGGAAACGTCTGCTTATCGCCGCTTTAAGCTCGTCTTCCGTGTTTGCAGGAACGTGGTTTTGGTATCAATCCACGGACAGCAATCGCGCCTCTCAATCCAATGAAAAACCGCTGGCTTACGTCGGAAAAATTGTTGAAGACATTCAGCGTCGCCCGGCATCGCGTCTGTTGTGGCAACTCGTCAACACAGGCGAGCCATTATATAACGGCGAAGCCATTCGCACCGGTGAACGCGGCGAAGTGCGTATTCAGTTTGTCGACTCGGATCGCTATCTGGATCTGGAGCCGGAATCTCTGATCGTCATTAAAAAATCCGAAGGCGAAATCGCTCTGGATCTGATGGAAGGTAGCTTGTTCGTTAATGCCAAAGCCGGTGCGGGCGACAGCAATGCCCCGGGACTGGTATTAAATTCCGCCAATGGTAAGGTCGATCTGTCCCAGGCATCCGCCTCCCTTTCAAAAGGCCGTGGAAACGCCGTGGATGTTCAGGTCCTCGAGGGTAAAGCTTCCATCAAAGACAGTAATGGTCAGACGCAGGATTTGACCACTCGTGAAGAAGTGCAGATCCTGTCTCCATCGCCGCAAAAACCTGTGGCGATGAATGCAGAAAGCCCTGATCCAGTCTCTTTCCAATGGCGCGGCTTCCCGCCTAACACGCAAGTATCCTTGTGGGTGGGCCCAAGTCGTAAGCAACTTAAAGAAATCAAAAAGGCCAGCTTGAATGCCAGTCAGCTCCAGGCCGCTTTGCCGTTTGGCCGTCACTACTGGAAACTTGTCGCCACCACACCTCAGGGCTCCGTCGCGGGTGAAAGCCCCGTTTACAAGACCGAGGTGCTGGCGCGCTATGCTCCGACAGTGACGTTCCCGACTGCAGATGCAGAAATTCAGGCTCCCCAAGTTCCTTATGATATGAATTTCAAATGGCAAAAAGGTGATGATACAAGACAGGTGACTTTAGAAGTCTGGTCCGATGAACAAATGACCCGCAAAGTGGCAACCCGGACGCTTACCAAAGAAGATAACTTCACCCTGCCCGGCCTGAAAAGCGGAACCTACTTCTGGCGCATGACTTCATATTTTGTTGATACGGAAAAACCAGTTCTGGGCAAAGTGCAAAAATTCACAGTCGGTTCGTTGGCAGAGTTCAACGCCAAGAAAGCGCCGATCCCAGTAGTCGTGGATTTCACCATCCCAGAAAAGGATCTGGTGCAGTACTATGTTGAACAGCCTCAACTGGGTCTTTCCTGGAAAGGGGACCGGCCGGATCAGGTGGCATCCTGGAGAGTTAAATACCGTGGCGAAAATGACGCCCCCGAGTCCGCCCAGAGTATGAACGTCAAAGACACTAAGTTGACTGCTCCGGTGCACAAACCCGGCCGCTATATCGCTTCCATCGAAGCTCTTTCCGAGGACGGAAAAGTTCTGGGGGCGGCAAGCTCACAGGTCTTGACCGTCAGCCCATTGCCACTTTTACAAGCCCCTGTATTCACACCTGCCGAAGGTGTGCTGCAAGCCTCGAACGATGGTCGCAGTCAGTTGATCTGGAGCCAAGTGGAAGGTGCCAAGGAATATTGGCTGACCATCAGAAAAAACGGCAAGGAACTTAAGCGCAGTAAATATGCACAGAACTCCACTTCGCTAAAAAATCTTCTGCCGGGTGAATATGAGGTCGAAGTCTCTGCCGTGGACACTTATGGCCGAAGCAGCGAAGTTCTGCCTGCCCGCAAACTTTTGGTGCCGGATACTTCTAATATCAAGGCCCCTACTTTAAAGAAGATCAAGGTTAATTGATGAAGTTAACTAGTGCGTTCCTTCTTTTGCTAATCTCTTTCTGGACCTCACTGGTCTGGGCGGCGCCCTATCGCCGACTCGTGAACTTCGAGTGGGAAGCAATTGAAAACGCCAAGTCTTATGAGATCGAATTAAAACAGGTCAAAGCCAAAGGGGAAGAGGCCAAGACCTTCACCTTTAAAGTGACCGAAGCCGCCTGGAACGGCCGCCTGACCCCTGGCAAGTACATGATGAAACTGCGTTCACGTGACTATCGCGGAGTTCCTGGGAAATGGAGCGAGGAAAGCGAATTCAATGTGGGCCTGGAAACCGCCGTGCTGAAATTCCCGGGCTCCCGCCTGCAACTGCCCACGCAGGAAAACGACAAGACCACTGTGAACTTCAAGTGGGAACCTGTTGGCGGGGCGGATCAGTATCAATTCACGCTGATCTCTGAAGACGGCAAAACTCAGATCTCGGAAACTTTGAAAGAACCTTCCTTTAAGGCAACGATTCCCGTGGCTTCCCACTATACCTGGAAGGTTTCCTCTTCCAATGCTGAAGGCATCGTCAGCGATGCCACTGCCGTGGGACAATTCACGGTCATGGGGAAACCTGTTGAAAACCCTCGTATTGATAAGCCCGAAACCGATTTCGTTCGCGAACTGAAATGGTCCAAGCCCGACTACGTCACCGGCTTTGATATCTATATTTTGAAATTCAACAAGACAGCCCGCAAATGGGAAAAGATGAAGGTCCTTGAAAACTATCAGCAGGACACCCTGCCCTTTGATGAAAGCTGGCCTGGCGGACAATATCAGATCGGTATTCGCGCCAAATCAGATTTGCGACCTTCATCCAAACTGGCGAAACAGTCGTTCTCTGTGCGCCATGGAGATCGCTCTCCAGCCGCAGAATACACAACACTGGTCAGAAAATCCATTGAGCGGGTTACCGGATGGTATGCCGTGGCTAGCTATCTGATCACCGAAATGCAATACCAAGGGATCAATCCGGAAAAGAATTCTTCCGTGGCATACAAAGCTCTGGGCGGCACGGGACGCCTGGGAATTGGCTGGTTCAGCCCAACAACCCCTTGGGGGTTCCTGGGAATCCTGGACTTAAGCGGATTCACCTTCAACGGCAAGACTCAAACCTTTGCTTCCGCCGAAGCCAATGCCGTCTATCGCAAGGCCGTGGGCGATCGCGGGGAAGTGCGCTTCCAAGCCGGGCCTTACTATAAAGAGCTGCCTGAAACTGTCGGTGATCCATTCTCGGGTCAATCGTCGGACTTAAAAATCAGCTCGGCCGGGCCGCATTTCGGAGCGGAATACTGGTACTCTTTGACGCCCAAATTGGGAGTTCAGGTCAATGCCCATCTTTATCTGTCACTGATGAAGATCAGCACCCCCAACGGCGAACCCATGGAACCGAAGATGTCCACACAGTTTGGATTCCTGGGAAGTTACCGCTTTACTCCGCGCTTTACGGGGTTGATCGGTTACGCCCGCCGTGAAGATAAAATGTCTTACAAGGCCGCCACAGGAACTGGCAGCTTCGCCAGCGATGGGGACGTGAATGAATCCACCATCGTCGGAAATTATCTGAACGTTTTTGCCGAGTGGAGCTTCTAGTGATCAGGAGAGAATTATGAGAATACCCATTTCTACAAAACTCATCACGGTCACCATCCTGATTCTGGTGGCGGCCACAGGCACGATCACCTGGATCTCCTCTTCCTATTTCGAGAAGAAAGCCGCCGAACAGGTGGATATCGCCAACCTTGAATCCGCAGCCGCCAAAGCCAAGGAAATTGAAAATATCGTGGCAAGTCTGGTCGATAAGACCCGCACGACAGCTTCTTTGCTGACAAAGGGTGCCGCTTCGCAAACGGAGGCCGGTGATGATTTTGATTTCAACTTTACTAAAGATAAAAACTTTATTGCCCTGGAAGTCCTGAAACTTGATGGCCCGGCGGTGGAAACCGTAGCCCGTAAAGTCAAAGAGGATGTGCTTAAACCGTATGGTCTGACACCGGTTTATATCACTCACCTGCGCTCCTGGCAGAAGTTTCCGATTCGCTCGGTAGCTCAGGGAAGCATTGAAATCAAAAATGCCTCTTATCCCAAGGCCCCGGCGATGATCACCATCGGCATTCCCCTGATCCGCGATGAACAGGGGAAAATCACGCACATTGCCCTGGCGGATGTGACGCTGGCTCCGTTCGAAAAGCCATTCACCGATCCGTCCGAGCGCACTCAATACCTGATTGATCGCAACGGGGAGCTTCTGGCTCACAAAGATGAACAAAAAGCCATGGCCCGCCTGAACATGGGGAAATACCCTATTGTGCAAAAGGCTTTGACACAAAAATCCCCGCAGTTCCAGACTAAGTTTCTGAATCCTGACAATGACAAAGATTATTTCGGAGCTTCAGTTAAGACTTCGTACGGCGCAACCGTGATTTCACAAACTTCAGAAGAAACAATTCTTGAAGTTTCCAACGAAGTGAAACGCCGGGCGATCTTTGTGGCCGGTTCCGCCATTTCCATGGCGATCTTCTTTATCTTCCTGTTTTCGATGACACTGACCTCCCCTATTGAAAAGTTGGCGGAGATGATCAACCTGGTTTCAAAAGGAAACTTCAACGTCAAAGCCCGCGCGGCCGTCAGATCCCACGACGAAGTGGGCGATCTGGCAGAGGCCTTCGATCAAATGACCGAGGGATTAAAAGAGCGCGACAAAGTGAAAAGCCTTTTCTCGAAATTCCACGGATCTTCTGTCGCTGAAGACTTGATCAACAAGGACATCGGGGTTGGTGGCCAGACCAAAGAGGTCGTGGTCTTCTTCTCGGACATCCGCGGCTTCACGGCGTTTTCAGAAAAGCGATCTCCGGAAGAGGTCGTGGAAATGCTGAATGAATACTTTGGCGTGATGGTTAAAATCATCAACAGCCACGGTGGGGTCGTCGATAAATTTATCGGGGATGCGATCATGGCGGTCTGGGGGGCACCGAAGAGTTCGGACCGCGATGCTCATCAGGCGGTTCGCGCCTGCCTTGAAATGAGACGCGCTTTGGAACAACTGAATGAACGCCGTATTGCCCGCAACCACCCGCCGATCAATATCGGTATGGGTTTGCACGCCGGAAAAGCAATTTCGGGCACGATCGGTTCAGATGAGCGCATGGAGTACACTGTCATCGGAAACACCGTCAATACAGCTTCCCGTATTGAAGCTTCGACCAAAGCTTTCGGTGCAGATCTGCTGATCTCGGACACCGTGATCGAAAAAATTGGTGAGGATTTTAAAACCGAACTGGCCGGAGCCGCCGAAGTGAAAGGGCGTTCCGAAGCCCTGAAGATGTTCAAAGTCCGCGGCTACAGAGCTGAAGACGGAAGCATGGTCGATGTTAGCACCCCATATTCCGACTATGAAGCTGAAGCCGCAGACAAAGTGAAAATCAAAGACGCTGCCTAGTGCTTACTCGCCGGAGCACGAGAGCTTGAGGAAACCGCCGCAACAACAGCGGCGTCTTCTTTTTCAACCACAGACTCCGCCGCAGCCATCTGGCGGAATTCAGGATAGATAAAAGCTTCCGTTATATAGATATTCTTTGTGGGATCTTTCTTGGAGGACAATAAAGACGGCGCACTGGCGCAAGACACAACATTCAATAGTAGCAGACACAACAACACTACTTTCAACTTCATACATCCCCCCGGATATCGTAGATAGATCCCTTTGCATGCTCCTTGCCACCCCTATTGCAATAGGTTGCTTATAAACGGAAAGTCCTTAAGCACTGTCTAAAATATATTAGACAGTCGATTTGCATCGGATCACAACTGTACAGATTCAGCACATGTTCAAACATTTTCCGATTCCGAAAAATCTCACCTGAAAACAAGCACTCACACAAAACATGGAAAACTTTTGTCTGAATTTCCTCGACATACAGATTTGTAAGATTTCAGCAGCTTAGGTGCTGGCCCAACCGTTGCTTTGTGACTTCCTTAGGGGGGAACGATGAGAAAGATTTTGTGGACCATATTGTTTGTAGCAGCCGCGGTTCCAGAATATGCCATGGCCAAAGACGCCATTTCAACAGGCACATTCAATCAGATGATCGATGAAGGCAACGCCGCAGCCAAAAGCCTTAATGCAACTATCGCACGAAATGTCAGCTCCACCGGTGGAGCGAGCTTTAAAGGTGACGTGATCACTGTCGTGGATAGCAAGCGCAATCCGGTCAAATACAATCCGTTCCTTAATGAGGACGAGGTTGAGGTCAAGTCCATTCGCGACGCTGAATAGCCTCTTCATTCCATTCCAGTTGTATTTTCTGTTATTTACGATCCGGGGGGATACTGTGAATAAACTAACTCAATTTTCAAAATTGGTTCTGTGTGGAGCTCTTGTTGAGGCTGTCGTCGGTTGCAGCCAACCAGTACGTTTCGCCCCCTCAGCCCTTGAACAAAGCTCTTTATCTGACAATGCCTTTGGCACCACTCCAGTGATTCCAGAAGTGGAAATTCCTGAAGTTCCCAAAGTGGATCCTTTTAATCCGTACAAACACATGACAGACGTTGCCGATGGTGACGACTCCATGACGCCGAATCTGGCGACGGATGATTCCGTGAACGGCAAGCCTGTTTCCAATTGCGAGCGCATCCGTCCTGACGGTTCCGACCGCTATGAAGAGGAACGCCAGGCGGCTCTTCAGGCGGCCAAAGAAGATACGTCTTTGATCCCGGTGCGCTTCTCGGTTTCCGCAGGCAGTGCCGTGGATACGATTGCTCACTGGTCTCATCAAAGATCCATCCTCAGAAAAGACACTGAGGGTGTGACACCTATTTATGTGGGCGCGGCCAAGAAAGACACGGATGCCTGTAAATGGTCCACGAACTGCACACCTAAAGCGGCAATCACCAATCACTTCCACTATCTGGTGGATCACATGACCGCTCGCAGTCAGTTCATCACAGGTTCAAAATGCTTCTTCAGTACGGTTCGCGCCATTGCCAGTGTTGAAAACACCGGGGCTGTGACTGTTTTCGGTGATCAAAGTCAGGCCATTCCTGATGCGGTCGCCCTGCAAAACCACTCCCTGCGCAACTTGTACTATGGAGAATCCTATGCGGATGACGTGAATTCCGGCAGTCCCCGTCTTTTCAAAAAGCTGGGTGACGGTTCTCCGAATATCGTGAACCTTTATTTGGCGGACTTGCGTGAAAACATCAACGACACCAATCAAAAAGCCTTTAATATCCTGACTCCGGAGTTCGTTAAACTCAGTAAAGGTCTGACTCGTGGTGATGAAGTGACTTTGACCTTCAAACAGATCTTTGACCTGCGCACCGTATGGTCGCAACGAGATTTCATCACCGAAGTTCTTTCCACCCAAAGATCCGTAAAAACAGGGAGTGGCACCACAGTCACAATGGGCTCCTGCAATACCGGAGATCTGTGTTATTCCGCCTATGAGGCGGTCCCACAACTGATTCAATGGATGGTTCATTCCGGAGTGGACGGTACCGCCATGTCAACGAAGTACACCCCACTGGTTCTGGATCTGGGTGAGAAAAACGTACAAACCTCCAGTGTGGAGGGTGGCACCTTCTTCAATCTGGCAAACCTGAAAGTGGACGGCAGCGACAACGACTTGGATGGAGGTCAAAAAGTCAGCCACATGACCGCCTGGCTGGGTGGCAAATTAGTTACCAAAGAGTCTGAAAACTCAGTGAATAAAACCTTGTTCAAAAGAGAAATCGAAGATGGTTTCCTGGTTGTTCCCAATGCCGATGGCAGCATCACCAGTGCAAAAAATCTTTTTGGCTCGGAAATGAAAGTGAAGGTCGGAGATGAGGAAAAAACTTTTGCCAATGGCTTTGAAACCCTGATCGCCTTGGCTGGCAAGGACTGTCAATCTGAAGACCCCAAGAAACACTATCTGGGACCTTGGGATGGTGAACTGTACAGTCAAAAGATTAAAGTATGGGTGGATAAGAACCGCAACGGCATCGCCGATGATTCCGAAGTGATTGCTCTGGCTGACGCGCGTGTTGCTGCGATCAATGCCTGCCACGTGGTCTATGCAAACGAAAAGGACAAATACGGTAACAGCACCGAGTTGCGCGCTCCGTTCCTGATGCTCGAACCGGGTGAGGTTCTGGCTTCCGCGGAACAAACAGAAGGTGTTTCTGAAGATGAAATTCTAACTCGTCTGGTGACAGGAAAAAACAAAGACGGCCAAACGGCGCAGTTCCGCCTCATGGTGGACATCTTCTTCAAAGCTAAAACAGATGTGATTCTTGAAAACGTGGACCCTTTCCGAGTCCAATCGACAAAGGGAGGTGTCCAGCTAGCACAGATTGGTCAATAGTTTAGATGATTCCAAAACCTAAGAGACATAAAGCCACCGCGGTCAAACAAGGTGGCTTTTTTCTTTAGGTACGAACGCTAAGGCCGTCTTTCAAAGCCAGCTTCTGAGCGCGCAGAGCCGGTATCAGGCCAATCACCGTTCCCCCCACCAAAGTAATCAACAGATAGACCAACTCAGAACGTGTAAACCACGGCCCCACCAGATAAAGACCAAATTCAGTCTCGATCCAAGGCTTCAAAGCCGCCACCAGACCAACTGACAAAACCACCCCAGAGAAAACACCCACGGCGGTCAAAAGAGCGGACTCAAAAACCAACAACCCGACAATCTGTGTGGACTTCGCACCAACAGCGCGCAAGATGGCCATCTCACGACGGCGTTCATTCAGGGTCGTCGTCAACGCAATCAACATCGCCATAAATCCGACAACGACCACCATCCAGGAAATCATGCGAAGTACGCCTTCGACATAGGACAGACCATTCCAAAGCTCACTCAAAGTCGCCCCGGGGATGATCGCCAGCAAGGGCTCTTCCTTGTAGGTGTTGATTTCCCGCTGCAACTTCAAAGTTTCAATGCGGGACTTCGCCCCGACAAAAAAGGCCGTGATTGTGTGCACAGGCAGGGTCTCTTTACTTAGCTGGTTGTGAGGCACGATTTTATCCGGCGAAGGGGCTGAGCCATCCTGCCAGTCAATGTGCAAAGCCTCCATCCCCTGCAGGGACATATAAACCGCGCGGTCCAGTGGCGTTCCCGTAGCTTCTAAAATTCCGGAAATCTTAAACGGACGATCATCGTGCTGAAGAATGCCTTCACCCTTGGTCACCCCGTGAGTCACCACCACACGATCACCCAGCTTGTAACCCAGTTTGCGAGCCACCTCGGCACCGACAACCACATCCCAAAGGTCGTTGAACTCCTGCCCTTCGGCCAAAGTGACTTTGCGATCCCCACGATAGTGATAGTACTTAAAGAAATCCTGGGTGGTTCCGACAACACGGAATCCACGATGCCCGTCTCCCAAAGAATACGGAATCGTCCATTCTATCGCCGGGTTGGCGCGGACTTTTTCGTAAGTCTCGTAGGAGATATTATGGGTCGCATTTCCCATATTAAACACAGTGTACAGAATCAACTGCAATGGACCACTGCGAGCCCCGACAATCAGATCTGTTTTACTGATTGTCTGTGTGAAACCTTCCTCCGCAGCCCGCTTGGCACGTTCGACGGTCAACAGCAAGGCCACACTTAAAGCAATGGAAATCACCGTAAGCGTTGTCGCAAACGCCCGATTCTGCAAAGACTTGATTGCCAACTTCAAAAAGACCATCACACAACCTTGTTAATGGATTCTAAAGAAAGAGAACGACTGAATAGTTTTTCAATGCTGCGGTCATGGGATACAAAAATCACCGTGGTGCCATACAGCTCGGAAAGTTCGAACATCAGTTTCAGGAACTTTTCGCGATGATCCGCATCCAGAGCCGAAGTCGGTTCATCCGCCAGAATCAGATCCGGTTTTCCTAACAAGGCTCGGGCCACAGCCACACGCTGCTGCTGCCCGACACTCAGCTCAGTGACCTTCTTTTCCAGAAGGTCCGCAATCCCCAGATTGCCGCATAACGCACGGATCACCATCTCGGTATCCACAGTGCCCAGACGAGCCTTGCGGGACGCACTTAAATGTAATGGAAGTTCGATGTTTTCCTGCACGGAAAGATAAGGGATCAAATTGAAGCTTTGAAAGACATAACCCATATGCTCGGCACGGAAGGAATCACGCTGGGCATCGGACATTTTTGCCAGATCCTGCCCCAGAATCTCGACCGAACCCGAGGTCGGGCGCAGAACCCCGGCCAGAATTTCCAGCAAGGTGGTTTTCCCTGTTCCGCTGGGACCGTACAAAAACAGCTCTTCGCCTTTGTTCACCCGGAACTCAGGAACGTGCAACGTGGGAGTTATCTGCCCACTGTATGTGTAGGTCAGATCTCTCAGGGTGATCAATTCACTACTTGAGCTCAAGACTTTCTCCGTTCTTTTTCACTTCCAGAGATTTTTGCACCTGGTCCACAAGAACTTCGACCTGCACCTTCTTCAGGCGAGGATAAAACTTCTGAAAGTTGAAGGTCACCGTGCTACCCGCCACCGGCGCCTCACAATTCACAGCAAACTCTGCTTCGACGTCGGAATGGCTTTTTTGTTCGATGACTTCAAAGATCTCTTTTTTCACTTCGCATTTCAGCGAAGGATCAAAGACCATCATCTCGGCCATGTTGTCGAGCTTGGCCAGACCTTCCTCTTTTTTCTGTTTGTCTTTTTTGCTTTTTGCGGAATGCTCGAAGCCGTAAATCGCTTCGGATGGAGCATGGAACTCCACTTTGCCTTTTTTACCGTCAAAGGCGATACTGACTTTTCCCGCGCCATGAACATGAGCTCCATGTTCCGTGTGCGCCAATGCCATCAATGACAAGAGAAGAACTTTTAACACAAAGACCTCCTTGAGGGTTTTTATTTATACGGTTCGATGGCCTCTCCGATCAGCTCGAAGGACGCATCCCCATACATAGATTTCTTAGTGACTAGATTCAAAGTTCCGTGAACCCAAATCGGGCCAATGGCCGCATCGGTTCCCTTTTTCATTTTCACATAGACCATTTGATTCGGAGGAGGTGGCGGCACGTGAATACAGGCTTGAGGACTTGGCACCAGCAGAAACTCCACCACTTCTTTTTGATTGTCCTCCAAAGGAACCATGAAACCCGGAATTTTCACCGTTTTCCCATCCAGTGCCTTCAACTCTGAAGAAGAATTCCCGGTGATATAATCCATTTCACCGAGCAACCGCCAATCCACTTCGACACCGTTTAAAACAGCTCCACCAGAGCCTGCCAGCTGATAAACAACTGCGGCTGTCACGGCCACCAAAATGAAAATTCCTGCTAAAACCCACTTCTTCATATTTCCATTAAAGACTCTGCCCCCATTAAATGCAATAGCTTTGCGCAGCGCCCGAGCCTCTGCTATAACGAGTACTTGTTAGTCAAAAAAGGGCCAATTTTATGAGCAGCAAAATTCAAAGTGTCCGCGGCACTCGAGATCTTCTTCCTGAAGACAACCTTCTTTTCCGATTTGTCGAAGAATCCGCCTATAAAAAGGCACTTCTGTACGGCTACGGCGAGATCGAAACCCCAATTTTCGAGTTTTCTGACGTTTTTCACCGCACTTTGGGCGAAACCTCTGATGTTGTTAATAAAGAGACGTATGATTTTACAGATCGTGGTGGAGAGAAATTGACCCTGCGTCCCGAGGGCACTGCTGGTGTGGCTCGCTCTTTTATCTCTGAAGGCATGATGCAGAATCTTCCTTTGAAGTTCTATTATTCCGGCCCGATGTTTCGTTATGAGCGACCACAAAAAGGACGTTATCGCCAATTTTACCAATTGGGCGCGGAGTGTTTAGGTTACGAATCCCCATTGGCCGACGTGGAGTGCATTGCCCTGGCGTGGGATCTGCTGAAACAAATCGGCATTTCTGAGGACTGCACACTGGAAATCAATACGCTGGGTGACGCCGAAAGCCGCGCGGCTTACCGCGACACCCTTGTTCAATACTTTACAACTCACAAGGATCAACTTTCCGAGGATAGCAAAATGCGTCTGGAGAAAAATCCTCTGCGCATTTTGGACTCCAAAGACGAGGGCGATAAAAAACTAAACGCCAATGCCCCGAAACTTGAACAATCCTTGAATCAGACTTCTCAGGACTTCTTCAAAAAGGTTCTGGCAGGGATTGAAAAGCTCGGCATCCCTTACAAGGTGAACAATCACCTTGTGCGCGGCCTGGACTATTACTGCCACACCGTTTTTGAGTTCACCACGTCCAAACTGGGCGCACAGGGGACTGTTTTGGCAGGGGGTCGTTACGATGGTTTGATTGAAACCATGGGTGGGCCGAAAACTCCGGGTGTGGGATGGGCTGCGGGCATCGACCGTTTGGCCGATCTAGTTCCTAAAGAGCTGGCGGTGAAGCCCGAAGTTCTGGTGGCTGTGATTGGCGCGGATGACCAGGGTGAGGATGAAAGCGTGAAAGTCGCCCATGAAATTCGCAGCCGCGGCCTGAAAGCTGAAAACTTCCTGTCCGGCAAAATGGGTAAGAAAATGCAAAAGGCCAACAAAGCCGGTGCCCACTATGCTTTGATTTTGGGAGGCAACGAAGTCACAAATAAAACTGTGACGGTGAAGAACTTCTCCACCGGGGAACAAAAAGAAATTTCCCGCGAGGAACTGAAGACCTTTCCGTTTTCCATTTAAATCCTACGAAAGAAAAAACCCGCTTTGAAAAGCGGGTTTTTTTGATTCTTTCTTACTTGATATTTCGCAGTTTGAATTCCATTTTCGGGAAGACGATTCCCCCACCAAACCCCAGCTTCACGGCGACGTGAAATAAGTCATTCACCCTATTCTGAGCTGGCAACCAAGAACCCTCAAGCCCCAGAAAAGCTTCCGCGACGACGCCGACCCCCCGGCCATAAACCGCACCGTTGAGTTCGCTGATATTCACCCCGCTGGGAATGAAGCTGAACATCCACTTGTACGCAATCTCAAACTTGAGTCCGCCGTTTTTGAAGTCACACAAATACATCTCAGGGATCCGCACCACTTCGTCAGTTCCTGGCACCAGAAACGCAGCATCAAAGGTCCACACGTCGTGATCCATCAAAAGAGCCCCGTTCATGCCATGCGCATAAAGATAACCTTTGATGGGAATCTTCTGATCCGAATCAACCTTGAATTGCTGTTGCAAGGTCAAAACCAACTGATCAATCTGTTCCTGATTCAGACGAGTGTTCTTTTTCAAAGAGGCCACTAGAGTTTCCCGGGACATCCCCTCGTCCTTGTCAAAATCCAAAGCCCAAGCCTTTGACGGACTTAACGAAAGCCATCCCAACAACAACACGGACATGACAAGTCTGACGATCATGGTGATTTCTCCTTCTCAAAAAGGCTACCGCGAAAGGTCGGTCGTGAAAAGACTCTGTTGAGCTATTTTACAGAAATAAAGATCTCTATCTGCGTGTTGCCCGGATCAGCACTTCTGTGATCGTACACTTCAAAGTCCGCACGATAAGCACGCTCGCCACCCAACTGCGTGGCTGACAAGCTCCAAATATGCTGCCATGCCTCGATCACCACGTTCGGCATCGGACCTTTCGGGGTGGTGAATACGGAATACCTGGAAGCTGGCAGAACCTTTGACACCAATCCTGCAGGAACGTCCGCGAATGAGCCGACCTGCTTCCCAAGCACAAACGAGTATTCGCCATTCACATCACTTTCATAATCCGTATAAATCGCAAAGACGTCATCCGAAACGGCGTTAACGATCTGTCCCGCTACATTTTCCTGAAAAAACCTCTGCCAATGAGCACCAATCCTACCCGCCCCGTTCATTTCCGCCTGGTTGCTGGTACGCACTTCAATGCCCACAATCATAATATCGTTCTTTTCCATCATGACAGATTTCACTGCATTACCTCGTTTATTTCAGAAACAAAAAAGCCACCGGGAGGTGGCTTTGATGCTTTTACTTGCGATTCAACTTGATCGAGTGTCCCTTACTCCAGCCGGAGATCTTCAAAGAACTTGCTCGCGTCCAGACAAACATCATGATCAAACCAACGACAAACATCACCAAGCTCAACCACTGACCGCGGGTCAGCCCCAAAGCCTGGAATCCGATGTGTGCATCTGGCATACGGAAGTGTTCATCCACTACACGCACCACCGCGTAAATCAGGATAAAGCAAGCCGCAATGAAGCCGGGCTTGCGAGGCTTTCTCCACAAGAAGAACAAGAACAGGAAGATCACCAGCCCCTCGCCCACTGCGGCGAACAGTTGCGATGGATAACGGGGGGTCAGCAACGGTGCAATCGCCTCTTTGGCCGCCGTGTTGCCATCCTGAATGGACTCGATCACCTTATTCAAAATGGAATAAAGCTGATCACGCGCGCCCATGTCGAAGCGGAATTTATCGATGAGTTCCAACCACTGCTCGCGGCCCACGCCGATTTTCTCAACAACCGGAACCAGCTCGGACAACTTGCCGGCTTCCTGAGAGGGCCAGCTTGTGATGTCCTGCGGAAACTTCACTGCCAAAGGATAAGTCGGATCGCAAGGACGACCCACCAGCTCACCGTTGATGAAATTCGCGATACGACCGAAGAACACACCGACCGGACCGCTGACAGCCACTAGGTCAAAGAGATAAAGAGTGTTCACGGAGTACTTGCGTGCATACAACCAACAAGCGATCACGATACCGATTATACCACCGTGGCTGGCCATCCCACCTTCGTTCACCGCCAGGACACCCCAGTACGGGAAGGTTGCTTTGAATTTCAAAAACAGATCCGGGCCATAGAACAAGACATAACCCAAACGACCGCCCACCAGGGTTCCGATGGCGGCGTAGGTGATAAAATCGCCCACCATTTGCGCTGTCATGCCTGCACGCTGTCTGCGCACCAACCAGGTGATCAGCAGATAGGCGCAGATAAAACCCATCATGTACGACAGACCATACCAGCGAACGCCAAAGTCTCCGGAAATTCTTAATGCAAAGGGATCGAAATCATGAACCACAGGATATCCTTCTTTTTGTAAAACTAATTCTTAGTCCACGTCGCAAAGTGATGCACTCACGACATCGTGATCTACCTGATTTGAGACGCTCTATGGACCTGGGACCATAAAAGCGAGAAAATAGGGGTATGTCTAGGTTTTCATCTGTGCTTCTACTCTGCATTATTTTGACCGTGTCTCTGGCCGAGGCACAAAGTGCCAGCCGCTGGGGCAGCGGGATTGATTTCACCAAGCGAGCCGCCGCCCGGGAAAAGGGCCGCTGGTCTCTGTCTGAGTGGATGGAGACCAAAAACCGCAACCGCATGATGGACATGTGGCTGTCGGTCAACTCACCCTCCCCCTATGAGTTCGCTCTGGGAGGCACCTACAACTCTTTCAAAACGGAAGTAGAAGGTTCAGGCACGAGCGAATCTCACGTCTCGTACAGCGGTGAGGTTTCCGCCTATGCCCAGTTTGTCGGCCTGACCGGCGAATATGAAAACAACACGGAAGAAAACTTCAGCGACCTCGGTGGAATGCTCAACATCCGCCTGCTGGGGAACTCGATCCAAAACACCGCTTTTACTATCCATTACGGTCTGCGCACACGCGAAGGCACCGGAGACCGCCTGTCCCAGCAGTTTGGGCAGGTTTCACTGCAGGTGTATTTAACCAAGTATTTCGGAATCGACGGAAAATATCGTTATTTCCTTCCCACCTCCACGGATGATTTGGGAGATGTCGAAGGAAATCGGGCCGAAGCCGGGCTTTTTATAGACTTTAAAGCCGTCCGGATCTTCGGAAGCTGGTTTAAGGAGAGCCAGAAAACAAAAATCCCTGCCGCGACGGATGACACAGTCACCGATCGCACAGGGATCAGGTCAGGAATCAAGATCTTCTTCTAAGAAGACGAAACCCTCCCCAAGCAGAAAACCGTCAAAAAGGTTCGTATGCAAGGCGGAGGGTTTTTTGCGTATCGGAGGCGTACTCAAAGTACGCCGGAGTGAAGCAAAAGGCCCGACAACGAAGTCAGACGGGCCTTTTTCACGGTTTTAATCCAACTGGATCAATTTGTTTTCGCCGCTTACGAAGTACGACTCAGTCGCTTGCTCGTAGGCCATTGGAGAAGTGGCTTTCCACTCCATGTTCATTTGCATACCAGCTACAGGATCACGTTTTGTACCTGTGTTGAATACAGAAGGGATCACGGCTGTTGCGTCGAAGTTGAAGCCCCAAGCAACAGAAAGGTTTGCAGGCATGAATGTCGCGTTTGTGATGTATTTACCAACTCCATCAGCAGAACCACCGGCAGTGTAAGTTACACGGTAAGAGAAATCGACAACAGCCATGCCGAAGCCGTTTTCATAAACTACATTGTAAACTTTGGACTGAGGAACATTCCAGCCATGAAGGTCAGACCAGCAAGTCAAACCAGCAGGAAGAGCATTGGCAGTGTCCATTTTCAAGTTAACAACAGATTTACCGGCGTTGATAACTGCGAAGATTTTTTTACCGATGTTGATGATTTGATCCACGATCAACTCAATTGCATTCAATGGATTCACTTCGTTCGCGATATCGCTTTCGCCAGTGAATTTCACGCGCAATGGACGTTGAGAGTTGCAATCCTGAGACAAACCGTTTGCACCTTTGGCAAACGTATCCATTTGCGGATACTGCTCAGTCACGTCACGAACTGTGACTTTTTTGATTTCGAAGTAAGCTTTATCAGTAGCAAAAGCGGAAGACGCCATACCCAGTGTCAACGCCGCTGCGATTAGAGAACGAATCATTTGGACCCCCTTGTTTCGTTGGCAGGGGTCATATCAAGGCAAATACGAGCTTTCAAACGAAAAAGCCCAACTGCTAACTATTTAATCTTCTGCGCTGCGTTACCACTGCTTAGTGAGCGTAAGCATAGGGAAAATCCAGGATTTCGAGTTCGAATCGTTCGATTCCACTCCAGAAACAGTCTTCTTCGAATAAGTGGCTAAATAGTAATTCAGTGATGCCCCCAAATGGAAGCCTTCGCGCACTTCTGGCATGACACCGAACTGAAACCACATGCTGGTCCCCGTCCACTCTTCTGTGGTGGTGCCATCGGAAAATTTGCCCTTGCTCAGAATATTGTAGGCCATGCTCAGGCTGTAAAGCTGATTGCGCCCGAACTGCCACTTCAGATAAGGTCCCGTGTCGGTAGAACTGTAGGTCGTGGTCGCCGTGTCCTTGTCCGTATGAGAAATGCCCGAGTAGTTCCACCCACCCCAGATATTCTTTTTCAGACTGAAAAGCCCCCCGAGATTATAAAAATACTTCGTTGAGGTTAGAGTTTCAGAGGTGGAAAGGGTGTCCCCCATATAGGTCCCCCCCACTTCCAGCAAAAAGCCGGCACGGGCGGTGCTTGATACGATCAAAAAAAGCAGCGGCAACAATAGTCTCACAGCTTTTCTATCGGAAGAATTGATTAGGACCCCAAGGCCAGTCAGGGTCCAGAAAGGTCCGGTTATTTGTTACGCTGAAGAAGGGCGGCATAGAAGCCGTCATAGCCCTCTTTATCCGGGCGCACATGAATCTGCTTGAGCAAAGTCCAGTCAGACCCGTGCTCGCTCATGAACTTTTCAATCTGCTTTTCGTTTTCACTCGGGAACAGACTGCAGGTCGCATAAACCATCTGCCCGCCTTTTTTGGTCATCTTGCAATAACCTGTCAGGATCTCGTACTGCAAACCGTGCAGACGGTCGATCTCTTCATTGCTCAGCTTCCACTTGCTGTCAGGGTTGCGGCGCAAAACACCCATCCCTGAACAAGGCACATCCAAAAGCAGGCGATCGGCAGTATCGTACAGTCGTTTGATCACCTTATTGGAATCAATCAAACGCGTTTCGATGATGTCCACCCCGTCACGGCGCGCGCGGACTTTGAGTTCTTGCAGCTTCCACTCATGAATATCCAGAGAGATGATCTTGCCCTTGTTCTTCATCATCGAAGCCAGATGCAGGCTTTTTCCACCCGCACCCGCACAGGCATCAATCACACGGTGGCCGGGTTCAACTCCCAACAAAGGCGCCACCATCTGCGAAGCCGCATCCTGAACCTCAAACAAACCCTTCTTAAATGGCTCGGTGATGAATACGTTTTTACGTTCCACCAATCGCAAAGCATTCGGCAGATCCGGAGAAACTTTCGTGGCGTTGATACCAGCGGTCTCTAGCGTTTTGATCAGTTCATCCGGAGTCGTTTTCAAGGTGTTGGTGCGCAAATAGACTTCAGCGGGCTTATTCAGGGCGCGCATGGCGTCTTTCCACTCGTCGCCCAATTCCTGCTGTCCACGTGCGTGCATCCAGTCCGGGATCGACTGAGCCACGGCAAAAGAAGACACATTCTTTTCACGCGCAATCACTTCGGCCGGGTTCAAACCCTGCAGCTCTTCCCAGTCCGGAAGCTCATTTCCCTGACGAATCCAGTAAGCGCCCCAGACCTTCCAAAGATCGTTGTCATCAGCCATGTGACTGAGCAGACGTTCCCAGCGCACGATTTCGTAGACGGATTCAGCAAAGAAACGACGATCGCGGGAACCCCAGCGCGTGTTCGCCTTCAGGTGACGCTGAATAACTTTGTCTGCATAGAAGCCCTGTTCAAAGACTTCATCAAGGGCAGTAACGATTTCGGATACGAGGTGCTTATGAATTTTCAAAATGTAAATACCAGGCCAGTGGCCAAAAAGGTTCCGTTGAACTGCCCCGAGGACAGAATAAGAAGGTGGTTTTTTAAACCAGCTTCGATGAAGAATCCAGTATTTTCAAAGATATCAAAGAAACGAGCGCCTGCGATCAACTGATAGTCCAAAGACAGTGCAGATTTTCCAGAGGCCTGTTTAAAGAACACACCCAAGCCCAACCCCGCACCGAAATAAAGCGGAAAACGTGAGGACGCATCAGGGAAAGTGATCAAAGGCAGGAAGGATAATTTCGTCGGATTTTCATCGGCCAGCTCAAATTCGGAATAATCCAGGCGCAGCGCCAGATCCATGGAGTTATACCACTCACCGACCCGGTAAGTGACGCCAAACTGATTTTTCCCCGCATCGTCCTCCTGACCGTTTTTACCCCAGTCATAGGATTGCGATGCCATATAGCGGCCGAAGTGCAAAGCCAGGTAATGATCAGAAGCCGCTCGCACCGAGTTTCCATAGGACTCAGCCGGATCACGGGGCTGGAAGTATTTGGCCGCCGCCTCACGTCCAACGACAGGCTGGGAATTTTGAGCTGTGGCCACAGAAGCGACAAACAAGGGCAAAATCAACGATAGAAAAGTCTTCACACGCACCTCAATTCTGCCCTCTATTCTATCCAGCTTTTAGCCCGCCACGGAAGGTCTATAACGCACATAGACAAAGCCACTGGACCCGTTGACTCAAGACGGTCGGCTCCCTAATCTCCGGCTAGCTTTTGAGACGGGACTAAAGACTATGAAATGCCCATTTTGCGGACATGCTGATGACAGAGTTTTGGATACCCGAGTGCAGAAAGATGGCAGCATTCGCCGCCGTCGCGAATGCCTCGAGTGCAAGGCTCGTTTTTCAACAGTAGAAACCATCATGCTGGCTTTCCCGTTCATCATCAAAAAAGATGGACGCCGTGAACCGTTCAGCAAAGAAAAGATCCTGAAAGGCCTGCAAGCTTCCTGTCAAAAGCGCCCGGTCAGTCTGGCGCAGATTGATGCCGTGGTGGAAAAGATCTCTGCCTGGGTGATCAACCGCGGTGAATCCGAGATCTCTTCCCGTCTGATCGGGAAAAAAGTCATGGCTGAACTAAAACAACTGGATGACGTTGCCTATATTCGCTTTGCAAGTGTATACAGAACTTTCAAAGACGTTCAGGAATTTGTGGAGACTCTGGAAGACGCCGAGCTTCTTGATTTTGTCGACGCAAGTAATCCACAATTAAGCCTCACCGCTATGACATTTGTTGAAAGCGAGAAAAGTACGAACCATGAAACTGACAGCAAGACGCCAAGCCCGCGAACTCGCCCTCCAGGTCCTCTTTCAAACTGAGTTTGCTCCGCAGATCAGCTACCAAACCTTCCTTGAAGTGTTTGAGCAAAGTCTTGACCCCGAAGTGATTTCTTACGCCGATCAACTTGTGACCGGTGTGCAGTCGCAGAAAGCCGCCATTGATTCCAAAATTCAAGCCTCCAGTGCTCACTGGAAGGTCGAACGCATGGCCACAATTGATCGCAACATTCTTCGCATCGCGGTTTATGAAATGCGATTCGCCGCAGATCCGATCAAAGAAAACATCGTCATCAATGAAGCCGTGGAAATTGCCAAGAAATATGGCACATCGGATTCCGGCAGCTTCGTCAACGGTCTTCTGGATCAAGTCGGTAAGGCTCGCTAATGGCACTCAGCGTACTTTCCCAGGCTAGCGCACTGAACCCAGGTTCCGACCTGTGGATTGTGCCTGATCTGGAAAAGTCACCGTGGACCGCCAAGCTGGACTGGTATCTGAATTTTCAAGTTTGCAAATCTTCGCGCCATCACAGCCCGGCCATTCCCGCGTTTGTGGAAACTGTTGTGCAGGAGGCGGAACTGGAATCTCCGTTTCAACCTGCCACATCTTCGGCCCCTTTGATGATCGCCTCTGAAAAACTGCTGCCCAATAAGTGGGTCGTGGTTCTTCCGTGGAACGGGGATCTTGCCGCCTGGACGGCGGAAGTGTTCGACATCTGGAAAAACCTGAAAGAGCCGACCTTGCGCATTTTCCTGCCACCTGGACAAAGTACCGGGAACCTTCAGATTGCCTGGCAGGCCCACCACCCTGCACAGGATTTCACTGTCGTACTTGATTAAGTGCGTGTTTCTCCCCAGAATAAAATGATCAGCGTGGGAGAACGTCATGGAAAAACTGTCGCAAACAATCGTGTCAAAAATCACAAACCTGCAGAAGCGTTTGGAATCCGTTCTGGATAATGATTTTGAGGCGAAGGTTGAAGCCAGCGAACGTACAGCCCACTTTGAGCCATCCCGAGATCTGTCCTTGGTGCGCGGTCTTTCCCTGGGGCTTCCAGAGGATCATATCGACCGTGCGATTGTGGTGTTTTCCCGACTGGCGATGTTGTTTGATGCCGGAGTTCTTCTGGAAAACAACGATGCTCAATGGAAGGCTCAAGCTTATTTCCATAAAGGGGCCACTCAGCTTTTAAAAAACAACTCCAAAGCCGTTCTGCGCCTGCCACCGATGAATATGCTTTCGGTTTTGACCACCAACTCCGAACAAATGCTGAGCAAACTGCAACTGCAGCATCTGGATCCGGAAAACAAAACGTCCTGCCTGCTAATTAAGGCCAGCCCTGACTTTGCATTTTTACTGTTTTCGGGAATGGCCGATCTTTGGCTGAAAGAGCATATCGAAAATGTTCGCACAGCTCTGATCAATGGACTTGCTGACTAATGACGGACTCTCAAACCTACACGATCTATATTCTTTCAGACAGTACCGGTGAAACCGCCGCAACGATGATCCGTGCGGCCTTGGTTCAGTACACCACCAAAGACGTCAACATCATCCGCTGTAAAAATGTGCGCACAGAAGCGCAGGCCGAAGCCGTGATCGAAGAATGCTTCGAGCGCCGCGGAATGCTGGCCTACACCGTGGCCAGCCAGGGCCTGCGTGCCAAGATCCGGGAAATGGCTTCTGGCAAAGGCATTCCCTACTTTGACCTTCTGGGGCCTTTGCTTTCCACGCTGGACACTTTCTTTGGACAACATTCCGAAGACGCCGTGGGTGCTTTGCGTGCGGTGGATGAAAGATACTTCAAACGCATTGAGGCGATTGAATACACGGTGAAACACGATGACGGAAAAACGTTTGCAGAGCTGGACAAAGCTGACATCGTGCTAGTCGGAATTTCCCGCACCAGCAAAACTCCGCTGTCGATCTTCCTTAGCCACAAGGGCTGGAAGGTTGCCAATGTGCCGCTGGTGCTGGACACGCCTCTGCCGGAAGAGCTTTTCAAAATTGATCAGCGCCGGATCGTGGGATTGATCATCGATATGGATTCCCTGCAAAGAATTCGCAAAAGCCGTCTGGAGAAGTTCGGTCAGGATCCCGGCGGATCTTACGCTTCAATGTCTCATATCGCCAAAGAAATCGAATACGCCGAGAAGATCTTTAAGGTGAATCGGCGCTGGCCGGTGTTTAACGTCACCGAACGCGCGCTAGAGGAAACAGCCAGTGAGATCGTGCGTATTATCGCCGCTCGTCTGGGACTTCCCGACAGCGTGATTTTCTAGGGAGTGGCGTACTTCTTGCTTCCAATAAGTTGACCTGCGGAGAGATTCCTCCAGCAAGGCAGGAGGATGAAGTGAAAAAGATGATCTCATTGGTGGTTCTGTCTCTTTTTGGGACACTTCAGGTTCAAGCACAGAGTGCAGAGCTCAATACTCGGGCAGCAATCGCCGCTCGCTGTACCCCCAGTGTCAACCCCCTTTACACCAAAGACTTCAAATGGGGCTATGAGCTGCCGGAAATGCTGCTCAAATTTACGGAAATGTATGAGTCTCCGAAAAGACTTTCCAAAAACGCCTATTTCGATTCATCAACACAAACAATCCGCCTGCCCTACTATAGCGACCGAGGCGGAGATGTCGTGGTGGACGAATCCTTTGTGCAAACAGTGGCTCGCCATATCGAAAAAGGTCTTCAGTTGGATGTGGTTGATGCTGTGTTCTTCCCGGACATGGGACATTCCCATCTTTTGATTCCCGAGAAGTTAATGCAGGAAAAGTACGACCGCTTCCCTGTGCAGGCGATGTCCCGGTTCTATGAAGAAGTTTTCCGCGACAGTCAGATCAAGTTCCTGTATCACACGGCAGAACAGCTCAAGATGCTTGATGAAAATAATCAGGTTCTTCCCGATCCGAGAGTTCGTCACCGCCATAGAACTCGAAACCTGGTGGGCGAAAATCACACCCAAGCCGAAATGTCCATTGTGCAAAACCCAGCCAGCGCCGCCAATACGGCCAGTGAGGTGAGTGGATATTTCTGGTGGGGGGCTGGATTTAATCTGAGTGCAAATAAAAAAGGTTGTTTTGCCTATCGCGCCCACGGCCGTGTCTATTACTTTGATATCAGTCTTTACGATCTGGAATATGATCCTTCCGACGGCGGATGGTAGTCTCTGATTCCCCTAGTATTTGAATTTGATTGTTTCAATCTTCAGGCCTTCGGATTCCTTGACGAAGGCCACATAGCCTTCCCCATTCTTCGTTTTGCCTTTCAGTTCCATGCAGTAAAACTCAGATCGCTTTTGAGTCGGCTGGATTTTGTTTTTTTCGGTGCAGTCCTGTAATCCTGTGAACTCATAACCGATATCCAAAAACTGTATCATCTTATTTTGCTCTGGCATCACCAGCGTGGAAGCCAAATATCCCCGAGCGCAGGACACAAATACATCCTGCGGCGTTCGTTTGGCGCAAGCCCGGAAATCCTTCCAGACTTTGTTGGCGTCATCCAGAGAGCCTTGTGCTGAAAGCACGAAAAAACTGACAGCGACGGCAGCACATTTTGGAAGAATCCTCATCGCACACCTTGCCCTTTCTTTTCGCCGAACAACTTAAAGAGCAGATAGTTGGCGCCTCCGCCCATCACCGCCTGAGCGGTGTCGAGCACATCCTTCGTGGTCATGGCCGAGGCCTTTTCCACTTGCGATGTCCCTGTGCCCAGACAGCGCGGATGCAACAGCAAAGAGGCGAATTCGCCGTTTTTGGATTTCATTTCCTCGCAAAGACCTTCCACCGCAGGGCACTTCTGTCCCCACTTCTTGGTGACCGTGGTTATCGCCTGATACATCTCCTGATCGGCGTAGCTGTTGCAATTGATGGTTTCATCCATCGATGGCACGAAGTAGTCCTCAATCTTAAATTCCCGGTTCTTTACAAAACGACCGTTCTGACAAAGGGCAATGGCGGGCTTGCCATCAAAAAGATCCCGCCAGAAATAAAGCCCCTGATAGTTGGCTGACAGATCCGCATAGGACTTCACACCCGGACGCTGCAATCCCCACGTGGCTTGTTCCTGCAGGACTCCCACTTCCAAAGCTTTTTTAACCTTGTCCTTGGGCAGGGCCGGATCCTGCCCGACCATGTCCCAATAAGTCGCCCCATGCGCGAAAAAGTGATCGATCTTATCCAGACCGATATAGAATGTCTGACCCTTAATGTTCACCTTATAGGATTGGGAGAAGTAAAGATCGGTGTAAGGGCGGCCGGCCCGATAAGGCACTTCGCGGGCGAAGCGAGGCCCCGCAACAGGCGCATTCACATAGACGGCCTTATACACTTGCGGTAAATTGCGATCCAGATCGTCCTGCACAAAGTCCAAAAACTTCTTTCGATCACACCCGAACTTTGCGGGGAACTCCTGCAGATTCATGTCCAGAACACCATTGATGGCTTTATTGATTTCCGCGTTAGCGACCACGGCTCTGGAATCCCGGCGCGCAGAAAAATTATCGGGCTCTCCGGCACTGACGTTCCACGATAAGAGAAGGACAAATAAAAAGGCCATGGAATCATTATCCAATGGCCTTTTGTTTTTGCCCAGACCCATCGCCGGGCCTTCTTTATATTCAGACCTAAGCCGCGCGCGCCTTAAGGAGCTTCGCCGCGTTTCCCTGCCCAGAGCCACAGCCCTTGCTGTCCCATCTGCAGGATAAAGCGATCCTCCATGGAGCTTTCGAAGGTCATTTCAAAAGACTGGGGGAAGTCTTGAGTTGCCACAAATGCCTTCACACTGCGCCCCTGGATCGCCACACTTTCAGACGGCAGGAAGCGAATGGTGCAAGTCGCTCTGACATCTTCACGGGCACATTCAATTTTCACACTTTCATCCACCGACAACCAACGGAAACGACTGTCGGCCCCGACGGCGTCCATGAATTGCTGAATACGCCCCACTGCGGCTCGTTCATTCAACAGAACACCCACTTTTTCCGCGCGATGAAAGACTGCGACTGAATCAGCTGCTGCAAAAACTTGCGCCGAACCCAAGACGCTCACTAAGAATAAAAAAATCTTCTTCATAAAATCTCCTGTTTGTCAGATTGCGTTCGCGTTTGAAAAATTACCCACTATTTCTGGAATGGTGTAATGCCCCTGCAACGCTTTGCTTGTAATCCCGCACCCAACCACAAAAGCGATGGATCGGAATCTGCAACCCCCGATACTCTTTCACAAAATCACCAAGGAGACACCCATGAAAAAAATGTTTTTACTGATTCTTACTTCGTTTGCATTTGCCGGCACGGCAGGCGCGATAGAAACCTATAGCTCAGCGCAGGATATCCCGGAGATGGCGGCTGTGGAGCCTATCTGGACGGCCGACTTCGAACGTCCCTCGTGCCCAAAGGGATACTTGGTTGCCAAGAAATACTGCTGGAGCAAATCGTCTCACTGCTTTGAGCATTGCGGCTATATCTGCAGCAAAGTGCCTAAGCCGAATGATCCAAGCGAGCGTCACTGATTTAGACATCCCTGCAAGTTTTGCCCGTGGGCAGGAAGGGGCTGGACACCGGCCCCTTCTGCTTTTAGCTTCGTTTTCTATGTCTCGTTTATTTCTCGCTTTTATTACTGTTTTGGCGTCTTTTGCAGCGACGGCCTCATCCTGCCTTCCCAGCGACCAATCCTGCGACTTCTACGCCTGTAAAGAGCGCGAACAAGCCTGCGGCAAAAGAGGTTATTGGCAAAATTTCGGATATCCCTATTGTCAAAAATTCTTGAAAGATGAGACCCGGTTTTCACCACGGTCACAGATCTGGCTTCAGGATGTTCGATATTGCCTGCAGGAACGTATTCAGGAAGTGGCCGAAGGCACAAGCTGCAAAGACCTGCACACCATGGCCATGGACAGCCACGTCAGCTGTTACGTGGACACCGGATTCTGCGATCTAAAGTACATGGAACAAGTGCGCATCTACTGGTACTTAAAGGGAGCCCTGCGAAGCGCCGACACCTGGCGCGAGGCGTATCTTTTGAAACAAGCTTGCGCCCAACGTTTTAAGTAAAGAGCTCAATCGGTCTGTTTTTCCCAGATAAACTCCAGATCCTCTTCGCCCATAAGAACTTTCAAATAAAGACGCTGGTCTTTCAGACGAAGAGTCGTCCAGCTCTCAAAGCCCATGCGCATGTCAGGATCCTGGGAACACCAGGACGCATTGTCAGGATGAACTTCGACAACCTTTTGATAGAGTTCTTCGCCCCGCCAGCTGTAACGAGCCCGTCTTTCACAGAAGCCATGTTCTCCGTCTCGCCAATAGCGCAGGATGTTTTCGCTTTCAGAGCCAAACTGATAAACGATGTGCAGTGCCGGGTTCGGCGGTGGCAGCTCGCGATCCTGATACCACAGACCCACAAAAATCCAGATCCCCAGCAAACTCATAACAACCCCCGCTTGGAAAGTATCGCCAAGGCCGCTCCGGCATCCTGAGCTGACAATTTTTCCAGACACACATCCTTCAAAGTTTTTCCAAAGTCGGCAAAATCGCTGCCTGGAACCAGTCGATTCAGAACGCTCATGGCGATTTCCAGGCCCTTGCTTGCACCCAACTGTTCAGACAACTCCCACAAGGTTCCGCTGACAATTCCAGAATCATGATACAGCCCCCCGTTGCGATCCCCCAAAGACAGGCTGTTCAAAACAGTTCTGCGAAAAGGTGCTTTCTTATAAGAGACTTCTCCCATCCGCGGACTGCCCAACTGCATGGCCGTGAAATAGTCGGCAAAGCCCTCATTCAAAGATCCGCCCTCTCCTTCAAAAGGAAGCTTGGCCAGCACATCAATCACCGCATGAGCACTTTCATGAATGACAATGGACGGATCCCGGGGAATATGTTGATAGTACTCATCATCCCCCTGCCCCAAACGGATTTTTCCCTGATAATAAAAAGCTGAATTGGTCTTTTCGGGATAACCGACAAACACTTCCGCCTGCACTTGAAAAGGCAAAGTGAAGCCCAGACGACTTTGGAACCAACTAAAGGATTCGTTTAAGTAGACAAATGCCTGCGTCTGATCAAAGCGATGATCCTCCATTGAAAACTTCAAAGGCCCCGCAATTTTACTAATTTTATTTTCAGCCTGGGAACTGACATAAACCCAATGATTGGCCAACGCTGGCTCCAAATAGAGCCCCTTCAAGGGAACCTCCTGAACACCACCCCACAAAGGCCCGCGAGGAAACACCCAGGCACTGGTATCGATAAACTGCGAACCTGCGGGGCGAAGAGAGCGAACCTCCAGATTCTTATTCAGCTTCAGAGTCCACATACGACCTTTTTCATCGGCATAATCAACCTGCCAGACGATCTCGTAAAAGCCCTCGCGCTGAGTGATCACCGGAGTCACACTTTGTGGAGGTCTTTTGCGGAAAACAGGAAAGGCCGATTGCAGCTTTTGACGAATCCTCTGCGCATCCTGGTTGACCGCGTTCGTATCCAGATGGGCCAAGGCAATTTCGGGTTTCACCACGCCAGCTCTTACCTGCTTGAGCGCGCCCTTGTCAGAATGAATTTCTTTTCGATAAGAGGATTCAACCACAAAACCGCGATAGGTCTGAGGCTGAAGTCGAACCCACTCGCCCTGGGACAGATTTTTAGGGGCGGCGGCGAAGTCATAGACCGCAAGTTCTTGGGTGATGGGGCTCTCGTCTCCGGCTTTCCAGTCATACACGTGAAAAGATGATTTCGTGCAGGAAGCGAACAAGAGAAAAAACAGAGGCAGGATCTTATTCATGACAGCATCCCTTCAAAAACAAAGAGGGCTCGTTGAAGCCCTCTTTTGGGTGCAATTTCTTACTCGATCATCACAGATTTTTCGATATAAGTGCCATCCCCATTTTCAAAGTGCAAAGTGTGTTTTCCCGGTGCAAAGCGGCCCAGACGAACTTCTTTCTGGAAGGGAATAAGTACCATCAGACACATGCCGGGGCTGACGGTCGCGATGGACTTGATATTGTGATAATAAGTATCCTTGTGCTCGATCTCAGCATTCTTCCACTTGTAACAACCATTCTGGAAGATCCCGTTCACAACAACATAAACGTCAGAGGCAGAATCAAAACCGCCCGGAACATAAACTCCACTGATACCAATTTGGACATCTTTGGCCACACCTTGTTCTTGGGATGCCAAAGCCACTGAACCTAAACTGACCAACGCTGCCATAATCAAAGAAACGATTTTCATAGTGACTCCTTGAACTCTGTCGTCCATCGACAGGGACCCTTGCTTAGGGTTGATTGCACTCTATCCCCTTCACAAAAAAATTAAGCATGACCTTGGTCATGCTTAATTCTGCGAGTCATGAAAATACAACCTCCCGGTGGAGGCGCTGACTTAGGCCGCTTTCCAGCCCTCTTCGTCCATTTCCGGATGCTCTGGTGGGGCCTTCGCCGTCAAAGTTGTCGCTGGAGCCGGCTGCTTGCCGTCCCCATAAACAACTGTGTTCAGTTCATCCACCACATTCTTCATGATCGCCGCCTGCGAGTTGATCTCTTGCGCTGTACCGGCGATTTCCTCAGAAGACGCGGCATTAGACTGAACTGACTGATCCAGCTGATTCATTGCCTTGGAGATCTGTTGAATACCC
Organism: Bdellovibrio sp. HAGR004; assembly: GCF_055397015.1. Classification (NCBI taxonomy): domain Bacteria; kingdom Pseudomonadati; phylum Bdellovibrionota; class Bdellovibrionia; order Bdellovibrionales; family Pseudobdellovibrionaceae; genus Bdellovibrio; species Bdellovibrio sp. HAGR004. The sequence continues at coordinate 2,938,713 of NZ_AP029176.1, forward strand.
GTGGACTGCTCTTCGCTGGCCATGGAAATTTCGTTGTTGAGATCCGCCACTTTCTTAACCGAAGTCACAATGTTTTTCAGCATTTCGCCGGATTTGTCTGCCTTGTGCGTTCCACGATCAATTTTCTCAACAGATTCTTTGATCAGACCTGTGATGTCTTTGGCTGCACTGGCAGAACGCTGAGCCAATGTGCGCACGGCTTCGGCCACAACCGCAAAGCCTTTACCGTGTTCCCCGGCACGAGCCGCTTCCACGGATGCATTCAAGGCCAGAAGATTTGTCTGGAAGGCAATATCATCAATCACGTTGATGATCTCTTCGATCTGTTTGGATGAAGAGGAAATCTCATTCATGGAAGCCAACAACTCGCCCATCTCTCTTTCACCCTGAACGGCTGTTTCAGAGGACTGCGCCGACAAAGCCGCCGCCTGTTTCGCGTTGTCAGAATTCATTTTTACCATGGAAGTCATTTCTTCCAAAGCCGCCACAGTTTCTTCCAAAGAGGCCGCAGAAGAACTGGAGGATTCAGACAGGGACTGCCCCGCAATGGACAACTGGTGAATTGCAGAAGACACTAGGTCACCAGAACTTTGCAGCTTGTTGGCCAGGCCACTGACTGATTTGGAAATCATTCGGGCAATTGCCATCACCGCCACAAGCAACACGAAGATGCCGGAAAGGGCGATAATAATCTGAGTCCAAACCATCGTGTTAGCTTCAGCCAATACCGTGCTGGTTGGAGTTCTGACGATCAAAGCCCATGGCTCTTGTGTGTGACCCAAATTCATCGGAGAGACCACATACAGGTATTCCTTTTGATCCTTCGGATCCACACCCGTGATCGTCAGCTCTTCACCCTTGCTGATCGCCGCTTTGAATTTTTCAGCTTCAAACGGATATTCAGCTGGTTTGGTGATCATCTTTTCATCGGGATGTGAAACATAGTTCCCGTTTGCAGTGACCAAATAAGCTTCGGAAGTTTCAAATGGCTTTACACCGTTGGCTTTGGCTTGGATCTCTTTCAAAGGCAGATCCACACCGGAGTTTCCAACGAACTTGCCATCAATAAAGATAGGTACAACCGCCGAGGTCATCAACACCTGTACACCGTCAATCGGATAGAGATAAGGCTCGATCATGGTTTCTTTACCACGGGCTTGAGGCACCAGATAGTAGTCCCCTTCACCCGGCTTGCTGTAACCGATCAATGGAGTCAAAGAAGACTTGCCACCTTCCCAGTTCAAATATGGAACAAAACGACCTGTCGTATCGTGCCCCTGAACTGAAACATAGTCAGCGTCCTTGCCATCCCAGGCATTGGGCTCCCAACCTGTCCAGGCACCAATCAGAAACTTGTTCTTTTCCAGAATCTCACGCAAAGCCTCGGCCACTTGAGAACGGCCCGTGGTGTTGCGCTTCTTAAATGATTCCAAAACATGCGCCATGCTTCGGGCGATATCCAACCCGCGCTCAACTTCCAGACGCATTTCTGCCGCGTAGGCTCTTGCCGTGGCGACGGTTTTATCGGTCGCTCCCTTTTTGGCTGTTTCGTGGCCGTTGCGTGCCATCAAAAAGGTCATCGTTCCCAATACAAGCAATGCAATCAAAATAATAGGGACTGCCAACTTGACCTGAATAGAATACTGTTTCTTCATTTAAGACTTCTCCCGAAATAGAATCTGAATAATTCTTTCGGAAAAACTTGTTCATAAATGAATACTACTGTGCTGTCCGAGCTCGTTCGACACAGTCAAAAGGGCAATTTAAGTCAAAAAAATGTGTCGATTTCAGCGTAAATAGCTGAAATCTGGAAGGTGACCCCTGTTCTCAAAGGAGAGCAAACCATGATAAAAGGGAGTCACAATGAGTCAGATCAAAGAAAAGAAAAAGCGCGCAAGAAGATCGCCAGAAAAAATGGCGGAACTGGTTTTGGAAGCAGAACGAGTCGGACAAGGCGTCGTGTGTCGGCGAGAAAATATAGCACCGGCGCAGATGTCTCGATGGAAGCAAAAGTTTCTACAGGCCGGTATTGCGGGTCTCAAAGACCTAAAGCGCGGTCCAAAACAAAAAGCAGATCCAGTAGTGGAAAAGCTTCAAGCCGAAACCGAACGCCTCAAGGAAGCCCTTCTAGAGACAGCCATAGAGTTGCAGGCCTTAAAAAAAAGCGGCTATTAGGACTAGAGGGCCCCCTTTACAATCGCCACCTGACCAAGGCGCACCGCGAGGCTCTGGTGGAGTTTATCGATAAGGCTCGCAAGAGCGAGTCGCTCCTTGCTGTTTGCAAATACCTGCAACTAAATCCAAGAGCCTATTACCGTTGGAAACAAGATCCCGCCAAAGAAAATCATGGCGGGGGCGGTGGCAAAAATAAGATCACACCTCTTGAAGAAAAGCGAGTGATTGCTCTCGCGAAGAGGCGCCCCGATTGGCATTGCCGACGAATCGCTTATTATCTTGAAAAAACCGCGAAGGCTTTCGTCGGAAAAACCAAAGTAGCGGAGATCATGAAGTCACACGGGTTAAATCACCCCTTTGTACCAGAAAAGCCAAGGCCAGTAGTACCACCAGCAGATATGCTTTTGCACGAGCCCTGGCAGAAGAATTTACTGTGGGGTATGGATTGGACCTGGGTAACTGTGAAGGGGAAATTTATGTTTTGTCTGGTTCTTCTAGACTGGTATTCAAGAAAGATTTTATCTTGGGGTCTTTACCATCAGATCACCCAGATCCAAGTTGTTACTGTCGTCACCGAAGCCGTTGCCATCGAGAAAATTGACTTACTTCCGAGTGGTCACCTCAAGCCCTTTGTTGTCGCAGACCATGGCAGTGCCAATATTGCAGCCTATACAAAAACTAACATCGAGGTCCAAGGATTGAAGTTGTGGCTAAGCGGCATCGGTAGACCCACTGGCAACGCCAGAACTGAAAGAGTGATTGGAACATTGAAGCGCGAAGAAATAAATCTTCAAGAGCAGTATGCTGATGAAACGGAAGCAAGAGATCTTATCGGCAAAGCCATTAACGATTATAACTTCAACCGACCAAACCAAGGGAACGGAGGCTTTGCTCCAAATTCAGTTCATCATCAAGGACGGTATGAACTATTGAAGCGCAGAGAAAGAGCTAGACATAAAGCTCAAGAACTGAGAAGAAAACACTGGGAACAGGCAATGACATCTTCAACAGAGTCTTTGACTTAAATTCTCCTCTCGAGACTGTGTCACCCCTGCTCGGACAGAACACTACAAAAGTCTAACCTTTTTCCTGTTGGGCCAGAGTTTGATAGAAGACCTCGACCAAGGCCTTGCTTTCTGAATTCTTTTTATAATAGAACATCAGATCAATTTCGTAGTGCATGTCTTTTACGTACACCCGATTCAAACGACCTGAACGCACTTGCTTTTTAATCGAGTGCGCGGGCAGGAATCCCCAACCCAACCCGGCTTCGATCACACGTTTTAAAGTCCCCACATTGGAAGACTCAAAAATTGCGCTGACCTTCGCTCCTTGTGACTGAATCTTGCCGTGAAGTTCACTGTAAAAAGCCGGGAACTCTTCGGTGAAGTCCACCAAAGGGAAGGCTCCCATATCCTTCACCATAATCTGCTGAGGCATCTTTTCGTCTTTGCTGGAGCCTACCAGCCACATTTCCTCTTTCAGCAAAAAGCGCTGTTCGCTGCCGTCAAGTTCAGAGTCGAACTCTGTCTTGGTGTCAGGTAGAATCAGCACATCGTAGTGACCTTTTTTATAGCCCTTGATCAGCTCGTCACCACGATCGTACTCGATCTTCAGGGTCAGTTCCGGATTATGCCGCATCAGACGCCCCACAATGGGACTCATCACGTGCAATCCCAAGGAGTTCAGTGTCCCAATTCGCAACTGCCCCTTCATCTGATTCCCGATGGATTTGATGGCTATTTCCGCCTGCTGGGTCAGATGTATAATTTTTTTGGCATACTCGTAAAGAACCTCCCCTTGAGGAGTGGCCTTAATGGAACGCACCCCCCTGACCAGCAGCTCAACCCCTAGATCTTCCTCCAGATTACGAATCTGCTGAGAGACTGCGGGCTGGGTCAGATAGAGCTTGTCCGCTGCCGCAGTCATGCTGCCCTCGCTGATGACGGTCACGAATGTGGTCAGCTGATAAAGGTTCTTCACAGGAAATCTCCCTTTTTTGCTCTTTGATCCCAGAGGAAATTGTTATTATACTTACTGCAGCCTACTTCGGTGAAGCCGAAGTGTAAACCCATCCGGCACCGCCGGATTGTAAACCAGTACAGCACAGCCGAGGTCTGCATGAAGTATCGTTTGTTAGCATCACTCGCCGTTATTCTACTCAGTTTTAGCGCCCATGCAAAAGTCTTTCGTAACGCTTACATCGCATTTGAAATGCCAGAGTCCTGGAAGTGCAATCTGGAGCAAACCGAATGGGTCTGCCGAAGTGAACAAACCAAGGAAGCCAAAGAAGCCATCATCATTCTGACCGCCAAAGAAGTCGGTCCGACGGACACCTTTGCTCTTTATGAATCGCACCTGAACACACCTATTTCTGTGGCCTTGAAGGGTGGCGGCTCTGCCGAATCCAAAATCGTCTATAAATCCAAAAGTGTGCAGATCAACGACCAGACATGGGTGGATTCACTGCACCTGGGCTCTGAAGTTCCCAACTATTTCACTCGCTATTTGGCGACTATTAAAGACAAAATTGCCATCCTGATCACCTTCAGCGCCCACAAGCAGTACTACACCAAATACAGCCAGGATTTCTTCAAGGCGGTGATGAGCTTACGCGTGATCGCCTCTAAGAACCTTCTGGCTAAACCGGAACTGGGCCCCATCCGCCCTGGCTCGGAAACGTTGGGAGCCCCAATCAGTTCCGCCATGCCTGCGGATATGCTGCAAGGTGAAGAAGAAGGCGGCAAAGGCAACAATAAGACCCTGCTTCTGGCCGGAGCGATCCTGTTAGCAGCTTTGGGTGCCTTCATCTTCTTGAAGGCCCGCAAAAAACGCAGATAAGATCCAGATCAAAAGTTAAAAACAAAAACCCCACAACCTGCAAAGTTGTGGGGTTTTTATTTGTCTTAATGTGATCTTTTACTTCAGGCGCTCAATGACCGGCTTGTACTTTTCAAACTGAGGAATGATCTTTTCATCCCCGTAAACCAGAACCTTGAACTTAGCCGGGTTTACGACTTTCCTGAAGGCCGCATTGGCTTCTTTCGGCTTGATGGCTCCGACATTCTTGTTGAAATCCGTCAGATAATTGACCGGGATACCATAAAACTCCAAAGCCAGAAGATTGTAAGCCAGGCGATCTGCAGTCTCAATAGCTCTCGGGAACTGACCAATCAACTGGTTGCGTCCCGCACTGACCTCAGCTTCGGTCGCCCCGTTATTGACAAAATCTGTCAGTACCTTCAAGGCCTCCTCCAAGGTCTTTCCAGCAGTTTCGTTCTTCGTAAAGGTCACGATGTCATAGCTTCCACGTTCTTTACGAACATCGAAGTACGAATAGATGGAATATGTCAGTCCCAGATCATCACGTACTTTCTGGTTCAGACGACTGGCAAAACTGCCACCCACGGTTTCATTTGCCAGACGCAGGCGCAAGTAATCAGGATTCGCGCGATCGATTCCCACCTGTCCGATGCGAATTTGAGTCTGCTGCAGCCCCTTTTTCACTATCAGCTTCACCTGAAGGCTCTCACTGACTGGGGGAGCCTCGACCTGAACCTCTGGAGTGGTGCGCTTTGTCCATTTTCCAAAGACCTCTTTTACGCGGTTTTCATAGGCTGCATCGTAGCTTCCCACCACCGCCAGCAACGAGTTGTTCGGACGGAAGAATGTCAGATAGTGCTTGATCACATCCTGCTTGCCGATGGACTTCAACCCCTCCGGAGTGCCATTGGTGTCACGTCCATAAGGATGATTGCCAAAGATAAACTGATCCATTTTTTCGTCAGCAAAAGAGGACGGATTGTCGATCTTCTTTTGCAAACCCGCCAGCATCTGGGAACGAATGCGGGCGATTTCCGCATCTTTAAAGGCCGGGTTCATTGTCACATCCGCGAAAAGATCCAGTAACGTCTGGGCTCCGGTTGTCAAAGCATCAGCATACACCGTTGTGGCGTCTGCACTGGGGCTGATATCCACGCTGGAACCCAATTGCCCAAACTCATCCGCCAGTTTCAAAGCGTCCCGTGATTGAGTGCCCTGTTCCAGAAGATAGGACGTCAAGGCGTTCAGGCCAGCCTTGGAGCCCTCCTGCATGCTGCCAGTCTTGATCATCAATGTCAGACTGACCCGCGGGAGACTGGCATCATGAATGAAATAAACTTTCAAACCATTTTCCAAAGTGACTTCTTTATACGGCTGCAAAGTGAAGGACCCATTGCCCTTTGTGACATACCCCTCTGTCGGAGGCTTCACTGTTTTTTTGGTCGAGCTGGAACAAGCCACCAGCGCAGAACATACAAGAGGAAGTGTCAAAGCTGCGGTAAATATTCTCATGGCTATTGTTCCTTTTGCACTTTGGGTTCAAGAGTGATAATGGATCGCTGAGTCTGCTGCGTGAATTTGTCGGCCACACGTTTGATATCATCCGCTGTGACCGCCTGATACTTTTCAAGGTCGGTGAAAAGGCTTTCATAGGTGCCATTCACGATTTCATTCACTGCCAATGCGCGAGCCTTGCCATCCATCGTTTTCAGACTGTCCACCAGATCCTTCATGACCTGAGTTTTGGCTTTTTCAAGTTCCTGAGGCGTCACCTTTTGATTACGCAACTTCCAGATCTCGTTGTAAACAGTCTCCAAAGCCTCAGCAGACCCCAGCCCCGGCTTCATGTTCACTCCCACTGCGAACATCCCATGATCTTTCATGGAGTAGTTGTAGGCATAAGCGGATGTTGCTACCTGTTTTTGATACACCAGGCGCTTGTGCAAACGGCTGGAGCTGCCGTTACCCAGAATATTGGCCGCCAGATCCAGAGCGTACATGTCAGGGTCGCCTTGTTTCGGGCTCTGATAAGCCACTACGAACGAGGTATTCTGAACATCTTTGCGCAAGGTCGCATTCTGCTGCGCTTTCTGCAGAGGCTCTGTCGCATACTTTCTTTCCGGCAAAGGACGGGACGGCAGTTTTCCGTAATACTTTTCAATCAGGCTTTTCACTGTTGATGTCTTGAAGTCCCCGACAACAACCAGAACGGCATTGTTCGGCACATAGAAGGTATTATAGAAATAGCGAAGCTTGTCAGAATCATAAGCTTCAATATCTTTCATATACCCAATGACAGGCCATTTGTACGGGTGAACTTTGAACAAGGTTCCCATCATCAGCTCACGCAACAATCCCATCGGATTGTTATCCACGCGCCAGCGACGCTCTTCCTTGACAACTTCTTTTTCACTTTTCAGATCCCCAGGACTGATCAGAAGTGAACTCATGCGATCCACCTCCATGTCCATGACCAGTTCCAGCTTCGAGCTGGGCAGGTTTTCATAGAAGCCTGTGTAATCATTCGTTGTGAAGGCATTATTGGTGATGCCATTTTCGTGGAAGATGCGATCGAAGGATTTGCCGTCGTATTTCTTAGCACCCTTAAACATCATATGCTCCAGCATATGAGCGGCCCCCGTCACACCCGGGGACTCATCCCGGGAACCCACGCGATACCAGGTATGATAACTGATCATCGGCACCGCATGATCTTCCAACAGAAGTACGGTCAATCCATTATCCAGAACAAATTTTGTGACAGGAAGAGACAGCTTCAAATCTGGGCGACTGTTTTCAGTCCATCCTTTGATAGCGCCAATCACCTCCTGCCCTTTCGGGGATGGTGCAGGTGACGGTTCGACGGCGTAGGCAGAGACAGCAAGCCCCAGCCCCAAGAGCAAAGTTGAAATCCGTTTCATAGGTGCTTCTTTCGTTAGTTAATACAGAACGACTCTGCACCTAGTTTGAAACCGCAGGGCTGTGATGACAATGACCTTAAGGACTTTTAAGACTTTTGGCAGATATCCTATTGAACAACGAAGTCAGAGAAGAAAACATCCTTCACAATGCCACGACGAAGGATGCCGTTCACTTCCCCGGCGATTTTGTCCTTCAAGAAAAGTTTCCCCTGAATACTGTCCAGGTCTGCAAAGGGTTTATCATTTAGCAGACGGACGATGCGATCGCGGGCTTTGGCGCGGTTTTCAGGCTCCATGACCTCTTCAAAACCTTCTTTACCCAGCATTTGCAGATTGATTTCAAGACGGATGGTGCGTTTGGGCTCACCACCCAAATTCACCGTGAATTTATCCATGGTATAGATCAACGGCGCCGTGTCCGCTTCACTGGCTGTGGAGGCCAATTCCCGCTCGGCCTCTTCTTCTGTCACCTTGGGGCTTTCCCATCCAATAGTCGAGGCATAAACCATGTAAGCCCCGCCCCCCATGACACCCAGATTCAGCACCGCGAAGGCCACTTGAAAGATCATTGCCATATTGCGCGGTTTCGCGGTCGATTGCTCTTTTTGTTCAGCCATGTATAAACCTCTTGTCATAGATTTTATCGGTGAGACAGGCTTAGGTCTTAAGATCTTAGACCTCATTATTTACAACTAAATTACGCGAAAAATGTCCAACCTCTGGACACCTGAGGACAGCCACTTGACAAGAACAAGACCTTTTCGGGCATAATAAGAATATGAGATGTTTCCTCACGGGCTGTGCTTTACTTTTCCTGAGTCTGCCGACCATGGCGGATCCTGTTGTCGCGCCCAAATCCCAAAACGAGAAAGAGCTGCTGCCCGCTTCTTTGCTGCAGATTTCAGAAACCGAAGCCTTTTCCCGCTATGTATTTCTGGTCGATAAAGAACAGCGCAAACTTTCTGTCTTTGAACGCAATGGGGAACTGATTCAAAAGATCACCGAATACCCAGCCGACATCGGCAAAATGGGTGGCAACAAAACCAAAAGAGATGATCATAAAACTCCGGAAGGTATTTACTTCCTGCAAGAACGCCTAAGTCAGCCCAAGATTCCTTTCAGTCTTTACGGGGCACTGGCCTTCACCACGAACTATCCGAATCTTTTCGACAAACGCGAAAACAAAACGGGTTCTGGTATCTGGCTGCATGCTATTCCGGACTCAGTTCCCTTGACTCGCGGTTCCCGCGGTTGTGTTGTGGTTCGCAATGATGTGATCAAAAAGCTGGCGGACTATATCAAGCTGGGTGAAACACCAATTTTGATCTTTGATCACGTGGACTATGTCAGCAAAGACGAACACGACAAGCGCCGTCTGGCCCTGAGCAACTTCGTTGAAAGCTGGAGACAGGCTTGGGAAACCCAGGACATCGAAAAGTACATGTCCTACTACGATGCGGGCTTTAAAGCTCCGGGTTTTAATTATAACTCCTGGAAGAATCACAAGAAGAGCCTGAAATCCAAGTACGAATACATCAAGGTTCACCTGTCCCAACCTTATATCGTTCAGCACAACGATCAGCTGTTGGTAAAAACGCTTCAACGTTATGAATCCGACAAGCACATCGACTACGGCGTTAAAACCATCTATGCGCTGAAATCCGGTGACTCTTTCAAAATCATCCGTGAAGAGTGGGCCCCCTTCAATCAAAACGAAGTCGCGGCAGCCATTGCTCGGGAAAACTCCATGACCGCCTCTTCAAACAAAACACAGTAGCTCTTCATCCCGACCCACCCCTTCACGGGCGTGGTCTTTTGGGCATAAAAAAAGCACAACCACTTTTGATGGTTGTGCTTCTTAGTCCCCAAAAGTTTTCAGCTGGGGCGGATCAGATCACCGGGAATTAGTGAGAGTCTTCATCCTTCGTATTTTTACCGTCCATAGTGAACGTTTCTACGTTGTGAGAAAGATCAGGAAGTTGCTCTAGGTGCTTCTGCCATTCTTCTTTGGACAACTCACCTGCGTTGATTTTGTTTTCAGTCATACGCTTATCATATTTCAAATTCTTATTAGCCTGAGCCAAAGACATAAAAACTCCCTTTTGCGATCGAGCCCTTTTTTATAGCGCAAAATCCCCGCCCCGTCCAGCGGAGGATGCCACATAAAACACCAGAAGCCTTGATTTTCACAAGGCTTCTGAAGTTAGTTCCAATATTTGGGGGGACGGTCGTTTTTATCGTTCTTTTCGTTATTAACGACCAGACGCAGGTTGCGCCCCTTGTTTTTAGCCTTCTTCCGAAGGTCATTGCGATCCAGCCAGCCCTTGGTTTTCAGGCAGATAAAGCCCGAAACAATGCCCCCCAGATGGGCCAAGTAAGCCACTTCCCCGCCACTGACGCTGGAGGTCATCAGAGAGGCCAACTGCACCAAGCCCATTAAAGCCACGAAGAACTTGGTCTTCATCGGGAAAAGCATAAAGAAGTAAACAATACGCTCACCAAAGATCAACCCTTGAGCTAACAACAGACCAAACACGGCCCCGGAAGCCCCCACCACCGGCACAATCAATCCGGTCTGAGAACCCGTGGTCAAGGCATAGATCCAAACCCCCAGGCAGTACAAAATCGCCGCGCCAATGCCGGACACGAAATAATAGACCAGGAAGAACTTTGAACCCCAGCGCTGCTCCAGCTCGGCCCCGAAGAACCATAACATCAGCATGTTAAACAAGATATGTGTGACCTGCATTGAGTGCAGGAACATGTAGGTGCCCAACTGCCAGATCTGGAAATCAAACAGAACCTTCCCCGGGAACAAACCGAAGATCGACGTGAAAGGAACACGCAGAAAACCTTCCATGATCACTTGGAAGACAAACCAGATAGCCACATTGATGATCAGCAACCACTTCACCGCCGGTGTCAGTGGAGCTGTTTGGAAAGTCACGCCTCTATTCATATTTTCTTAAAATACTCCAAACCTTCTCGTAGGTCTGCTCAAGACTTTCAACCAAGACCTTGGTCTCAGCAATTAAAGGGAAGAAGTTAAGGTCCCCGGTCCAGCGTGGAATGACATGGTAATGCAAATGTTCCGGGATACCCGCCCCGGCCACCGCCCCATGATTCAAACCCACGTTGATGCCACCTGGCTGATAAAGCTCGTTCAAAGCTTTCATCACCAAACGGATGGTGTTCTGCAGATCCATGTATTCTTCATCAGAAAGTTTTAAAAGATCGCCACAGTGGCGCTTTGGCAATACGAGCAGATGTCCGCTGTTGTAGGGGAACTTGTTCAACACCACCATGGAATGTTTGCTTTTAAACGCACAAAGAGTGTCAAAGCTGACTTTTTCTTCCGAAGCCCGACAGAACACGCAGCCTTCGGGTTTGATCAGCTTGCGCACATACTTCATGCGGTCAGGACGAAAAAGAACATCGCGCTCCATCGGCCACACATCTTTGCCGATCTGAATTTTCCCGTGGGTCGCTGCCGGTCGTTTGATCGGCGCTTTCTTGGTGGAGGGTGTCTTTTTACGAGCCTTTTTGGCTGCCATGATTACTCCGTGCTGTCAGTGAAATAGCTGGAGGTGCCAACAAGACGATTTTCCACAAAGAAAACCATCACGCAGTTCTTGCGCATCTCAAAGCCAATTTCCGTTTTGTTTCCACCCGCAGGATTCAACAAAACCAATTCTGTTTCAAGCTGCGGCGTCTCGCACACCAAAGGTTTCAGCTCAAATACAGTGACAGGCACATAACCACCACCCCCGGTGATTCCGACAAATTCAAACTTCTGCCCGGTCTTAAAAATCACACCCGGCGCTGGCTCAATATCCGCCGTCAGATAGTAATATCCCTTCCAACGAATATCGAACCATGACTGGGGCTGACGAGGATCCTGAGGGTTGGCCTGGGCCCATCCTGCACAAAACAATGTCAGCAAAAAGAAACCTAGAGCTTTCATGACCTACTCCCAGTAACCCGGCATCAACATCAGCGGCTGATTCAAATACTTCGCACGCAGGATGTACTTCATCGCACCTTCCATGTCCGCACCAAAGGATTTCCCCTTCATGATGTCCGCGAACTCCGCCAAGCTGTTGAGGTCGTCTTCAGTTTCACCGCCCCCCAGGTCAAAGATGCTGACTTTCTTTTTCGGGATCTCAAAGACTTCATAGTGCTCACCCAGCTTCGCCGTTTCCGCCGCTAATTTCACCGCATCTTCGAAGTACCCTTCTTGATCGGCAAAGCCCATTTTTACTGCCGTGGCGCCCGTGAAGACACGTCCATCCGCGTACTCAGCAACAACATCTTCCTGAAGCTTGCGCTCTTTTGCGACAGTTCCTTTGAACTGGGCATAGACTTCATCAATCATGCTTTGGAACAAAGTTCTTTCATCTTCACGCATGGGACGGTACTCAGCCCCGGAGTCCTTGAATTTGCCGGAAGTGATGGAATAGCGAGAGATCTTTGCCCAGTCATAGAGCTTTTCCAGATTGGCGAACTCCATGATCACACCAATTGAACCCACCAAAGAGCCCGGAGCCACGACGATTTTGTCACAAGCCACGGCCGCATAATAAGCCCCGCTGGCCATCACGCCCGTGCTGACACAGATCACAGGTTTTTTGATTTCATCGCGCACGCGTTTGATCTCAGCAAAGATTTCCTGGGAAGGTCCGACAGAGCCGCCTGGTGAGTTGATGCTGATCAGGATCGCTTTCACCTTGTCATCATCACGATATTTTTTAAGATTCTTAATGAACTTTTTGCCGTTAAGAATAACGCCGTTCATTTCCAGATGCAGAATGGTGTTCTTGGCCGTGACCTTTTTGTCAGGGCTTCCGAAGAAATCGCCGCCCATTTTCAGCAAAGCGCCCAAACCCACGAAAACTAAAAAGATGATTACCAATTTTTTGAAAAAGCTGCCCTTCATATCGGCCCCCGAGCGGATGGATGAAAAAGGTCCCTTTTCAAATAAAAAAAGGGACCCTACTAGGGTCCCCTTTTAAGACTTGTCAGTCAATCGTCCTCGACCGGCTGAACCCTTGCGGATCAGCCTTTGGTCTTGATCGAATTACTGCTTGTCAGTTTTTACGTTTTTCAACTGGTCAGCGAACAAGTCACCGAAAGTAGACTTGGAAGTCGCAGTTGCTTTTTTAACGTAATCGTCAACGTCCGCTTTTGCTTCGCGAAGTTTAACAAGTTTTGCAGACAAACCGATCTTACGAGCGTCTTTGTCGATAGAGATAACTTCTGCTTTTACAGATTGACCTGGCTTAATGAATTCTTCAACAGAGTTGATTTTGTCTGTTGTTAGTTCAGAAATGTGGATCAAACCTTCGATATCAGACTCAAGCTCTACGAAAGCACCGAAATCAGCTGTTTTCGTTACTTTAACATCGTGCTGAGTGCCGATAGCGTATTTGTTCTCGATGTTTGACCAAGGGTCAGACTCAAGCTGTTTGATACCCAAAGAGAATCTTTCGTTCTCGATGTCTACGCCCAATACAACCGCGCGAACTTTTTGGCCTTTAGTGTAAAGCTCATTTGGATGATTTACACGTTTAGTCCAAGAGAAGTCAGAGATGTGAACCAAGCCGTCGATGCCTTCTTCGATGCCGATGAAGATACCGAAGTCAGTTACAGACTTCACTTCGCCTTCGATGATTGTACCTGGAGCATAAGATTCTTTCAATTCAACCCATGGGTTGGCTTGAAGTTGCTTCATGCCCAAGCTGATGCGGCGGTTTTCAGTGTCAACTTCCAGAACCACTACTTCAACTTCTTGATCAACAGTTACGATTTGAGAAGGGTGTTTTACACGTTTAGTCCAGGACATTTCAGAAACGTGGATCAGACCTTCAATGCCTTCACCAAGCTCAACGAATGCACCGTACTCAGCCAAGGAAACAACTTTTCCTTTAAGCTTAGTGCCTGGAGGATAAGAAGCCTTAACAGATTCCCAAGGATCTGCATGAAGCTGTTTCATACCCAAAGATACGCGTTCTTTTTCTTTGTCATACTTAAGAACTTTAACTTGGATTTCGTCACCAACGTTCAACATCTCAGAAGGATGTTTTACGCGGCCCCAAGACATATCAGTGATGTGCAACAATCCGTCCATACCACCAAGGTCGATGAACGCACCGTAGTCAGTGATGTTCTTAACAACACCAGTAACCACAGAACCTTCTGCCATAGTGTCCAAAGTTTGAGAACGCAAACTGTCGCGTTCTTCTTCAAGAAGCGCACGGCGGGAAAGAACGATGTTGCCACGCTTTTTGTTGAATTTGATAACTTTGAATTTGAACTTTTTGCCCAAGTATACGTCCATGTTGCGAACCGGACGCAAATCGATTTGAGAACCAGGCAAGAATGCTTTAACGCCGATATCAACGCTCAAGCCGCCTTTAACTTTAGCAACAACAGTACCTTCGATAACTTCTTCGTTCTCTGCCGCTTTGGAGATATCAGTCCATGCACGAAGCATGTCTGCTTTATCCTTGGAAAGAACGATCATGCCGTTTTCGTTTTCGATACGGTCGATCAAAACTTCTACTTTGTCGCCAGCTTTCACTTCGCGAACACCGTCAACGATACGGAATTCATTGATCGCGATCAAGCCTTCAGACTTGTAGTTGATATCAACAAGAACGTAGTCAGACTGAACTTCAACTACAGTACCTGTTACAACGTCGCCGACTTTGAAGTCTTGCTCTTTCATGGATGCTTCGAATAGAGAGTCGAAGTCACCTTTCTCAGATTTTGCATTCAAAATGCCAGGATTTGCTGGGACTTTGGAGTCCTCTGCATCCAAGAAAGCTAGAACTTTCTGTTTTTCCAATTCGGCTTTGTTCAATTGTTTTGTCATATCGTGTTTTGTAAACCTCCCACGTAGTAAGATCTCATGGACCCTACCCGTTACCTTTCTTCGCACTTAAGGCGAATCACTGGTTTAGCGACCTAAGGGGCTGGAAGTCAAAGGTTTTACGCGGTTTGGCAGAGATTTAAGAGTTCCCGGATTATGCGAACGCACATCCTCTGGGGCAATCCTAGACCAGCACTCCTTCAGATCAAACCTATTGGACCTGAGCTCCTTCAAGGCACAAGCCCCCGATAGATCTCGCGGACTTTTCCTTTCATCTCTTTCGGCAAAGATTTCTGAAAATAATCAAAAATTCGGCCCCGGACGTTCTTTTCCACCACAACTTTTGAGATCTCTTTGATCGTGACCTCACCCCAAGGGGTCTTTTCGCAAGAGGCCCTGACCGAAATATAGGGGGGAGCCTCTTTCACCGGAAGATACTTCAGCAAATTTGATCCCTGTCCTTTGCGATGATTCCATTCTTCAAGGTAATACGACAGCACCCCGTCCAGCCGGTTCTTTTCCAGCATGGTGAATAGACCACCCACCGCCTGATCGCTGACGTGGCGGTAAGAGTCTTTCGCTTTCAAAATCACCTCATCAATTTTGTTGGAATAGGAACGCCCCTGCACAACCCCCAGCCGGAACTCCCCCCTCTGTACCAGCTTGGCCAGCTCCATGCCTTCGGAGGTTTCATACTGCTGAAACTTGTTGTACGAGGTGGAGGACATCACAAGACCGATAGGCAAGGCTCTGGCCACCTCCGCTCCAAAAATCAAATAGCGGGCACGTTCGGGCGTGTCCTGCAAAAGCAATGTGCAAAAATGTCGTCCTGATAAAAACAATCTTTCCGCACGCAAAAAAGAAGCCCTGACAAATGTGTGCTTGTACTGCGGCAGGGACCTTTCCAGTTCACGATAAATCTCAGCAAACGGTCCTTGAGATTTTTGAATATCGACCTTAGCGCCATCGGAAGAAAGCAAAATAAACGGCGGGAAATCCGTCATCGCCCATTGAATGGTCTCTGCGCCCGGCTTTTCGGCAGCAAAAATCGAACAGTTCACAAGAAGGATGAAAATAGCAAAACCCAGAGCTTTCATTGCTTCATGATAACAAAGCCCCAGGTCGCATCCCTATGTGATTTCCAACACTGGCCCGAAAGAGCCCTGACGTTTTTCCGCATTGATTGGCTAGTTATTTGACGAAAACGCTCCTGAAAGGAGCTGGCATGGGCTTGCATGTAAATAAACACTCTTGAACTTAAAAACGCACGAGGTGGTACGTGGTGAGATGGCGTTACTTTTTATTAACCAGCATCCTGGCTTTCACCAGCTCTTCCGGAGCTGAAACCTATCATTCCTTTATCTACAGGGACTCCTCCCTCTACAATCGCGCGGACATCGTGGAGGTATTTCCAAAGCTTCCGCTGGAGGTTTCCCGTCAGCACAATGACTCCGTGTCTCTCGTGACACTGGCTGATGTGGACCTCTATTTCTTCAATGAGCTGACTGAACTGCTGAATACGGTCAACAATCCCAGCAACACCCGCTGGCGCCCTTTGCCGGCCACGAACCTCTGCGAAAGCCACAAGGGTCTTAAAACAGAACACCTGCAGAAAATTAAAAACCATTGCGTGTTCCCGCGCGTGACCTTCGCCAAAGTTTTTTCGGCGGAAAACCTGCGCGCCTCCTGTGAAGAGGCCTATCAGCCGGAACTTTACGTGAACGATCTGGGACCGGGCGAAATTCACTACTCAAAAATGGACGAGATAAGCGGACTGGCCCAGGCGATCGCCGCCCCGCTAAGATACGTGGACTTTGCTGCGAATCTGGTGACGCCGGAACTTCTGGAAAAAATACGCCTGATGCTGAGCAAAGTTCGCATGACCGAGTTGCTGGATAAAGTGCAAAAACAGAAAAAGGACTATCAGCAGATCCTGAGTTTGCTGGATTCGAAGAACTGCCTGACTCTGTCCCCGCAAGAACGCGCTGAGCTGGCAAAGACCCTCGAAACTTTACAACAGGAGATCCAACAAGCCGAAGCACACCTGATCGACATTGATCAAAAAGGCCGTCAGCAGGCAGAAGCAGACCGGCAGGCCATCACAAAACAGGGACTGCACCGCCCGCGTCTGCCTTATCCCAATTTAAGCGACGCGGATCGTGAGTTTATCACCATGTACATCAGCTCCATCATGTGGAGATTCCGTGGTGGGGGCATCGTGGAAAAAAGCGACAGCACACAGATGAGACGCATTTTTTACACCTGGGCCCCCGTCAAAGCTTTGGGAAAGCTCAATGGCGGCAACGATGGCGATCAGTTAGGGCGTCAGATTTTCATGGGCCTGATGAAGGGCTGGGGCGAATACTTTGACATGGGCACTTGGCCGGCAGGTAAGGATAAATACTATGACTTCACGAAAATGACAGAACGAGGCATCTTCCAGGTAAAAAGAGCCGCAGCCACGTTACAAAACAAAGGCTACGACGTGACACCGCTAAAAATGGCAGGCCTGCAAATGGGACCTTGTTATTACTATTCGTATGATCAGAATTTGCCGCGCTTGAAATACGTGGGCAGAAAAGATTCAGGCTTTTTAGCCTTTGTGGAAGGTGGAACCGACTGGGGTGAAGTGTGCTTTGGCGCCGCGCTGGGGCTGGGAATTTCCAAGACACTATTGCAGGGATCTAAGAAATAGATCCCTCGGGTTCTGATTAGATTTTTCCTTTAACGTAATCGACGACTTTATCAACGACCTGTTCCAGGTTCAAAGTCGTCGTGTCCACGACCAGAGCATCCTCAGGAATCGCCATCGGTGCCACTTTACGTGTGGAGTCCTGCAAATCACGCTGTTGCTGTGCTTTCACCATATCACCATGATCCAGCCCCAGCTCCGCTGCCCGACGAGCGGCGCGGTGTTCAGAGTTGGCTGTCAGGTAAACCTTCGCTTCCGCCTTTGGGAAGACCACAGTGCCGCAATCACGGCCCTCAGCCACCAAACCATGGGGGCCTTCAGAGCAACCACGCTGGGCATCCAAAAGGGCTTTACGCACTTCTGGATAATGACTGACCTTACTGGCAAAATTACCCACATCTTCATGAGCGATCAGATCTGTCACGTCCTGATCCTGGAAGAACACGCGGGTGCGGTCTTGGTCCATTCTCACACTCCACACGGGATTGTGAGTCAACTCAGCCAGATTTTTGACGTCATCAAGATCAATTTGCAGTTGAAGAGCGGCAAACGCCAAACCACGATAGAAAGCACCTGTGGAAACCCACTGCCAGCCCAAACGGCGAGCCAGCTCACGACTTACTGAAGATTTACCAGAGGCCGCAGGGCCATCAATCGTAATAACCATTCCCATAATTCTCCAAAACTACAGCGGCGGAATTTCTTTTAGAACTTCTGCCAAGGCCTTCAAAGCGGCCTCATTTTCATGCTCCAACCCTACACTCAAACGCAAATGCGTCTTGAACCCGTAGTTCAATAGCGGTCTCATAATAATTCCACGACGTAACAAGGCTTCGTTCACCTTGGCGGCGTCGCGGAGGGTGTCAAACATGACAAAATTTCCCTGAGATGGAATGTAAGGCAGGCCTAATTCTTCTAACTTCTTGTAGAAGTAATCAAGCCCTTTCCAGCAAATCTGCTGCGATCGCTCAATAAATTCTTTATCTTGCAGAGCCGCATTTGCAGCCACTTGCGCTAAATCGTTGACATTAAATGGTTTGCGCACCCGGTTAAAGACTTCAATCGTCTCTGCCGGCGCAATCATCGCCCCGATGCGGAAACCCGCCAGGCCATAGATTTTAGAGAAAGTGCGAAGAACAATCAGGTTCTTATACTGCCCCATATAACTTTGTGCAGACGCATAGTCTTTAGCACGCACAAACTCATTGTAGGCCTCGTCAAAAATCACCATCACGTCGTCACGATTTCCGACCTTTTCCAAGAAAGTTTCGATCTCAGCCTTGGTGGCATAGGTGCCCGTCGGATTGTTGGGATTAGAAACAAAAATCAAGCGGATGTTTTTTTCCGGATGAGACAGGAAGTAATCCGCCACCGCCGGAAGATCAAAGCGATAGCCTGCTGCCATGGGCACTTTGTGAATAACCGCTCGATTGGCCGGTGCGCTGACTTCATACGCATTAAAAGCCGCCACGGATGTCAAAACACCGTCTTTGGGTTCGCAATAAATGCGCGTTAAAAGGTCAATCAGCTCGTCGCTGCCATTGCCAATAGCAAGTTGTTTTGTCGGGAAGCCCCATTCTTTTGACAGAGTTTGCAAAAGCTCATAATGCGAAGGATCTGGATACAGATTTTGATGCTCCAGGGCCGCTTTCACCGCCACCATGGCTTTGGGGCTAGTACCCAAAGGATTCTCGTTACTTGCAAGCTTATACACTGTCGTGAGCCCGTACTCACGTTGTGTCTCGGAAATCGGTTTACCAGGTTTATACGGCACCAGATTCAAAATTTCGGGAGAAATCTTCACTTTAGAATCCTTTTCTTAGAGAGAATATTTTGCTATACCTGATCGCCTAACTTAATTCCAGTGTAAATTCAATAGAGAGCGTTCTAAAATGCATAACAGCCTTTTGCTGGGAGTGAGTGTCGGTGATTCTTTCGCCGAATTCTCTCTCCTGTCAGATTCCACTTCCCTTGCGCAGAAAAGAGTCTATCTTTCGCGTGAGAACCTTAAGACGTCGCTGACCCAGTTCGTCGCCCCCTACAAAGAGCAACAAATTGCCAAGGCATTTATCAGCCTGCGCGTGCCTAAAAAACTTCTGGACCACCGCCTGAGCGGCGCTGTGGCCCACGTCAGCACGGAAGGTGTTGAGCACTGGCTCAATATCTGTGGATCCCCGGAACACACATTGACCAGCAAAGACCTGCAATTCTCTGTGCGCGAGCGCATTTTGGCCGACGGTCAGGTTGAACTGCCTTTACAAGTTGAAGAGGTTGAAGCCATCGCTGCCAAGGTGCAATTGATGGACTGCAAGAAAGTATGTCTGAACTTCCTGCACTCTGCGACGAATCCGGTTCACCTGGAGCAAGCTAAAAAAATCTTCCAGGAGAAAGGCCTGGAGGTCTTTGTCCCGGAAAAATCTGACAATCCACACGAAGTCAGTCGCTGGACCAAAAATGCCCTGAACGCCACACTTTCCGGCGTCTTTGCGGAAATCAAAAGCGAGCTGTATGCCGGCTTGGAAGCCGCCATCGACAGAAAGAACATCCACTTCCTGGACAGTGCCGGGGATCTTTTCCAGGAAGAAAGCCAGCGCGAAGTGGGAAGCCTGTTTGCGTCGCTGTCTGCTCTGGGGTTGGCCGACGCGTCCAACACCGCTGATATTCTTTATCTGGGACTTGAGCAGTTCGCCCTGATCTCCCCTTCACAGTGGGAATCTGCATGGCAAAGTCCATGGGGACCAGTCGAAGTGCGACGTTTGAAAACCCACAACCTGGGCATTCAACCAACACTTGGCATTCAGCTCAACAGCTTTGGCCGTTTTGATTTTTCCAACCAACAGGAAGCGTGGGAACCAGGCCCGATGTTCCTGGGGCGTGGTCAGAAGATGAGTTTGCTGGATGTATGGTCTGACAACTCGAAGCTGGCAAAAATCGCAGGCCTTGAAGACCGTGTTTCCGCACAAGGCATTCAGCGCTTTAAAAACGCACTTTTGACTCTTTCGAAAATCAGCTCTTTGCGCGACACGGACTTGCATCACCTGACCAAGGAACTGCAAAGCCTGAGCGTACAGCGACTGGCGATGGAAAGCCGTCTGCGCCGTCAGACCAAGAAATTGAAAGTCACCGGCCCGCTGGCGCCTTTGTTTGCGAACATCTTCAAAAAAGATCCGCACACCACCATCATCGAGCAAGAATTCTGCGAATCTGAATCCACAGCATTGTGGGGCGCTCAAGCCCTGAAGGCGGCCTTGTCATGAACTATCAAATTGAACTTTTGCATTCCCTGCTGAATGACTTTTTGGTGGGTGAATCCGCACTGATGACTTTGGACGGCGATGTTCTGGCTGTGCGCGGGCAAATGCCCGTGACTTACGGAACCCTGACCACAGCCGCCACCACGGCTGCGAAATATTTAAATCTGCAGGAAGGCGACATCGCTCTTCTGAATGACCCTTACAGCGGCGGCAGCCTGCTTTCAGAGATGACTTTTGTCATGGCCGTGTCTGAAGATCTGTTGTGGGTCACTCGTCGTGCACTGGACACCAAAATCACTCTGGTAAAATCCGTGGAAGAAGAAGGCTTGCGCATTCCGCCCATGCCTTTACGCCAGAAAAATCAGGTCAACGAAATGATCCTGACGGCCATGCAGGCCCACCCGGCCTGCCCCGCACATTTTGTGGATTGGCTGAAAGAGCAAGTTCAGGATCTGAGCTTGCGTGCACAAAAACTGATCGAAGCCATCGAGTTCACCGGTTTCACCATCACGGGTGAACTGATCGAAGACTATTTGCAACTTTGCAAGCAGGCCGCTTCTCAGAAAATTTCTGAAAGCGCTTCGGGTGAAGCACGTGTGGACGTGGTGCTGGACAGCGGTGAGCTTCTGCGTCTGACATTGGAGATTCAGGATGGAAAAGTGTCCATGGATTTCAGCGGCACCAGTGCTGCAAAAACTGTTTCTTTGACCGAGTCTGCGACTTACGGCGCCTGCTTCCATGCGATCAGCCGTCATTATGGTTTCACAGATTTGGCCAACAGCGGGTCCTTCGCCGTTTTACAAATCACCAAACCCACTGGTTGTTGGCTGGTTGGAAAATATCCTGCCCCCACCTTCAAGGGCATGACGTGCGGGGTGGCGGCTTTACAGGCTGCAATCGAACTGGCCTTAGCACAGATTCATCACAAACAAGAAACCTCTTTAAGCAGCCACTGTGCCTTGCACTTTGATCTGCGCTCCGGCGACAAGCACCAATTGTTGCGTCTTCCTGGGGGCGAATCCGCCCGGGCTGACCGTGATGGTTCTTGCGCCACCCTGACTCCCTTTTCCCTGGAGCAGCTGGAGCGAGACTTCCCAGTCAAAGTTTTGCGCGTGGATCAACGCCAATCCAATGGCGGCAAAGGCAAGTTCAACGGCGGTCGTGGCTTGATTCTCAAGCTGCAAATGCGTGAAGAGGCGGAGGCCACCTGGCTGACCGACTTGACTCTGCACCGTCCCCGCCTTTTGAAAAACTGTTCCCACGGTGACCCGTGCGAGGTGGTGGTTGAAACTGGTGAGACCGCCAAACATCTGCCAGTTCTGGGACAGCAGAAATTCGCAAAACAAGACATCCTGACTCTGTGCTCGGGTTCGGGTGGCGGATACGGTCGATCTGAATAGCAAATCTTCCTCACAAAGACCGACACCTTGTCGGTCTTTGTTTTTTGACATACTCAAATCCATTCAGATGCTGGCTTGTCAAATATGTCGGTGCTAAACTCATTGCCATGAAAGCACTGATCACTTTAATTATTGCATTGGGTGTCAGCTTGAGTTGCCTTGCACAGACAACCAAGCCCAAGAAAGGAAACAACGTGAGTTCATCAGAAGTGGCTTACCTTGCCGGCGGCTGTTTTTGGGGTATGGAAGATTTATTGCGCAAACTACCTGGTGTGCTTCAGACCGAGGTGGGTTACATGGGTGGGGAAACCAAAAATGCCACTTACAACATTGTCAAAACCGGCACAACAAATCACGCTGAAACCGTGAAGATCACTTTTGATCCGACAAAGTTGAAGTATCAGGATTTGTTGCTTTACTTCTTTAAGATCCACGATCCAACCACAAGCAACCGTCAAGGCAACGATATCGGCACTCAGTATCGCAGCGCTATTTTCTACACCTCTGACAAACAAAAAGATGAAGCGGAAATTGTGCGCGCACGTGTGGAAAAATCAGGCGCGTGGAAAAATCCCGTCGTCACCCAGATCGTCAAAGCTGCGGACTTCTGGAGCGCTGAAGAATATCATCAGGATTATTTACAGAAGAATCCGGGTGGATACACCTGCCATTTCGAAAGAAAGATCGAGTTCAAGTAACTTAGGTTACATTTAAGAAAGGTCCTTTTTTATCCGTGCAACTTGCTGGACAGCACAGTATTGCATAGGAGTAAGTAATGAGAGGGGCCCTATGAAATCGGTCATTCTAACAGTCCTCATTCTGTTATTTGCCTCCGGTGCGAAAGCGGATGTGATTGTCCTGCGCTCGGACTACTGGTGCCCTTACGTCTGCAACCCCGAATCCTCCACACCTGGCTATATGGTGGAAATCGCCAAAGCCGTCTTTGAGCCCCAAGGCCATCACATTCAAATTGTCACGACGAACTGGGCTCGTTCTGTGAAAGACGCGCGCGCCAACAAGGCCCAGGGCATCTTGGGGGCCTGCGTGGCAGATGCGCCCGACTTCATCTTTCCGAAAAACTCTTTGGGCTTGATGAAGAATGCCTTCTTTGTCCCCAAGGATTCACAGTGGGAATACACCGGTCGCAGCTCTTTGCAAGGAAAGCGCATTGGGGTCATCAACGGCTATGCCTATGGTGGCAGTGTGGATCCGTTGATTCGTCACCGCCATCGCACGTTCATTCCTTTTTCTGGGGACCGTCCACTAGAACAGATGATTCGCATGCTCAATGCCCGGCGTCTGGATGGATTTATCGAAAACCCTTTGGTACTTCAGTACCTGACCCACACAAACCACCATAAATTCGAAAACTACAAGATCGCTGGCTGGGTCGAAGACGAGGCTGTGGACCTTTTTATCGCCTTTTCACCCAACAATCCCCATTCGGAAACCTATGCTGACATCCTCAGTAGAGGTGTGGAAGAACTTCGTCGCAACGGAGAATTGCAGCGCATTCTGAATAAGTACAATCTGCACGATTGGAAAGAATCCCCACAAAAGTACCTGTCGCTGGATTCGGGGGAGAAAAATGCTTCTGAGAAAAGCACTGCAAAGCCCAGGGCCTCACACAATTTGATGACCCTGTATCCGGAGGCCTAAGATAGCAGGCCCTACGAGCCTGCCACCACTTTGGCACCTGTTTGCTCCAAGGCCACTTTAATTTTTTCAGCATGATCAATGCTTGAAGTTTCCAGAACGAAGTCGATGCGGGTTTCACGCAAAGACAATCCCTTGGAAACACGGTCGTGACGCACTTCCAGGATGTTGGCTTTCTGAGCGGCAATGGCCTGAGTCAAACGACTCAAGTTACCTGGAAGGTCGTCCACGATCACAGACAGCTCACACAGGCGCCCACGCAGGATCTGACCGCGATCTATGATCTTGGAAACGATATTCAAGTCAATGTTTCCACCACTGATAATCACGCAGGTCTTTTTACCCAGATTCAAATTGCGCGACATGGCTGCGGCCATGGCAGCCGCTCCCGAGCCCTCGGCCACAGTTTTGGCTCTTTCCATAAGGAACACAATCGCCTCTGCGATTTCGTCATCACTGACGGTCACAACTTCATCCACGTACTTGGAAATAAAACTATCCAGCATCACCTGAGACGGATTCTTAATCGCAATCCCATCGGCAATCGTTGCGGCTCTTTTGGCCTGGGACAGCGGCTGCTTGTTAAATAGATGCGCCATTCCCGGTGAACGATCACTTTGCACACCGATCACACGTACTTTCGGGTTGATGGACTTAACTGCCAAGCCCACACCACTGATCAAACCGCCACCACCGATCGGCACGATGATGGATTCCAGATCAGGCACCTTCTCCAGAACTTCGATTCCGATAGTCCCCTGACCCGCAATCACATACGGATCCTGATACGGATGCACGAAAGTATAACCATGTTCTTTTTCAAGCTTCTGGGCGTACTCGAAGGCCTCGTCATAGATCTCGCCTTTCAGAACAACATTGGCTCCATAGTCGCGAGTTGCCGAGGCTTTGCTGATGGACGCCGTTTCAGGCATCACGATGGTGGACTTTACACCCGCAAGTTTCGCCGACAACGCCACCCCTTGTGCGTGGTTTCCGGCAGAACTGGCCACCACGCCGCGGGCTTTTTCTTCCGCTGTCAGATTGGAGATCTTGTTATACGCACCACGGAACTTGAAGCTTCCGGTGCGCTGGGTGTTTTCAAATTTAAAATAGACTTCGCTCTTCAGAAGATTGCTGGCACTGATGGAGTGGCTCAGCTCGGTGGGGCAAATGATGTCTTTTAATAACTCTCGGGCTTTCTTGATGTCTGCAAAGCTGACTTTCATTTTGGATCAGGGCTCCCAATACACAGTTAACCCCAATATCGGAGGATACTCCTTATGGGGAAGGACAGACGCCGTGCCTTTCACCCCGCTGATACTGGAGTAAAAATTCGATTCCGTCATGCCCATGGCCTTACTCTCGTCGAAAAAGTAAAAGGGTGCAAGGTGCTTTCCACAGCACTCACAGGCCGTCACAAGCTCGGCTTCCGCCGAGTTCACCGTATCGCAAATATGACACAATCGAAAATGAGTTCGGGTTGCCATAAGGACTCCTTCCTGAAGCCATCCTTATTCTAGGCCTCCCCAAGACCCCCAGCAAGACGCGGTCTCAATTTAAGTTATTGATATCAGGAAACTAGCTGCTCAATGACTTTTCGCGTTATGCGCATTTTGAGTCCCCCCATAAGCTTCCCGAAAAGATCTCGTGCAATCGCCTCGAAGCGAGACCGCAGGTTCTTGCGCACCAGCCCGAAGAGAGATAGGTTATTTGGATTGCTGAAAGGGCCTTTATGGAAACAACATTGGTAAAATCACTATTTAGAGAAACCGAAAAGCACCTGGACAAGGAAGTCTTTCTGTCCGGCTGGGTTCGCAAAATTCGCGATCAAAAGAATTTCGGATTCATTGAATTGAATGACGGAACCTTCTTCAAAGGGGTTCAAGTGGTCTTTGACACCAATCTTTCCAACTTTGAGGAAGTGGCAAAGCTTTCCATTTCAAGTTCCATCTACGTGACCGGCAAAGTGGTGAAATCCCAGGGCGCTGGCCAAAGCTTTGAAGTGATGGCTTCCAAAATCGAAATCGTACAGAAAGCCGACCTGGAATATCCTCTGCAAAACAAACGTCACAGCATGGAATTCCTGCGTGAGATCGCCCACCTTCGTCCACGCACCAACACCTTTTCGGCCGTCTTCCGCGTACGCTCCGTGCTGGCTTTTGCGATTCACAAGTTCTTCCATGATCAGAACTTCGTGTACGTGAACACCCCGATCATCACCGGCTCTGACGCAGAAGGCGCTGGTGAGATGTTCCGTGTGACCACTTTGAAGCTGGATAAACCTCCACGCAAAGAAGATGGCAGCATCGATGCCAGCCAGGACTTCTTCGGCAAAGAAACCAACCTGACTGTGAGCGGTCAGCTAAACGGCGAAACGTTCTGCGCGGCCTTCCGTAACATCTATACTTTCGGTCCGACGTTCCGTGCGGAAAACTCCAACACCTCCCGCCACGCGGCGGAGTTCTGGATGATTGAACCCGAAATTGCATTTGCGGATCTAACAGCCAACATGGAACTGGCTGAAGACATGATCAAGTACATCATCCGCTATGTGATGCAGGAATGTCCGGAAGAGATGGAGTTCTTCAATCAGTTCGTGGAAAAAGGTCTGTTCGACAAACTGAACAATGTTCTGAACAACCAGTTTGCCCGCGTGACTTACACGGAAGCCATCGAGATTCTGCAAAAATCCGGCAAGAAGTTCGAGTACCCTGTACAGTGGGGCATCGACATGCAATCTGAACATGAACGCTTCCTGGCTGAAGAGCACTTCAAGAAGCCGGTGTTCGTGACGGACTATCCAAAAGAAATCAAGGCCTTCTACATGAAGTTGAATGCGGATGGAAAAACCGTGCGCGCGATGGACTTGCTGGCACCTGGAATCGGCGAGATCATCGGCGGATCTCAGCGTGAAGACAATCTGGAACTTCTGGAGGCGCGCATGAAACAAGTGGGTCTGCATCCGGAAGAATATTCCTTCTATACGGATCTGCGCCGCTATGGCACCTTCCCGCATGCGGGCTATGGTTTGGGCTTTGAACGCATGATGATGTACATCACCGGCATGGGTAACATCCGCGATGTAATCCCGTTCCCACGAACACCAAAGAACGCTTTGTTCTAAAAAGCAAAAAGGAGGCGCAAGCCTCCTTTTTACTTTCCCTTTGTTTCATTCCAAGACTCCCTCCTACTGAAAAGCCCTGTTCATCTCCTGTACGAATTCACCACCCCTGACAACGAAAGCCGCTCCAACTGCGTTGTAGTGTCCTCCGCCCGGGTACAGATATTGAATCCACTTTTGGAATGCTTCGTTCACTGCCAAGAATCGATCTCAGACCGAGACAACTTGAAGACACCACGAAGTCAGCAGGACCTTCGACTTGTTTAAAGATGATCAGCTTCATATTTTAAACAAAAGTCCGAAGAGCCCTTTAGGAATATTAATTTGAGTTTATTGAATCGCGTTCTTCGCATCTTTGTCGCACTGACCCTGCTGGGAAGCTCAGCCTTGGCTGAAGTCCCCCAGGAGCTTCAGGACGTGGTTTTCTCCGGAGACCTGAACGGCCGCTCCTCCGTCGACTTCCGCTCCAATGCCCGCAATATCACATCCCTTGTCCCCAAGGACTCGGAAGCCACCATTCTTGAGACCCGACAGCTGAAACGCACCGGCTCGTATGGCCTGAAAGTGCGCCTTACAAAAGTGGGCACCGCCAAGGGAACAAACTCCGCCAAAGTCGGTGATGAAGTCTGGGTGTACTTCTCTCAAAAAGATCCCTGGCTGGAATTCAAAGACAAAGAAGGATCTGAAGTTCAAGACCCGGAAGTGGCCCTGACTTCGCGCGCACGCCGTGATGGGGAAGGTCTTCCCATTGAAGGAACTGTCGCCAATCCGACTTTGCCAACAAAAGAACTGGTCAAAGCCAATCAAAAGCCCTTGCCGTCCGTTGATCCCAATTTAGCTAAAAATACAGACCCCAAAAAAACAGAGGGTGACATCTGTATCAATTGCTCCGTGTCGCAAACCACGGATCCCGCTGAGCGCAATATTCAGAACATCAAAGACGTCGGCACTGAAATCAAACGTTCTTCTGATGAGTCCATCCCCCGCAATGCAGCGGCTGGCAAATGGGCCGATGATCCAATGATCATGCGCTATTCTGAAGGAAAAGAAGTTAAAAACTCCATCAGCTATGGGATGAGAAACAAACGTCCCCGATCGACGAAATACTGCTATCGCTTTGTCAAACGTGCTTTGATGGGTGGTGACATGATTGACCGCTATCCTCCGGGGGGTCATGCTCGCGAGGCCGTGCGTGATTTGAAAGCTCAGGGCATGATCAATCTGCTGGACAATCCCAAATACCGCGACATGATCAAAAGTCCTGCGGACGTTCCCAAAGGAGCCGTCATCGTCTATCATAACAATACCAAGGAATCCGGCGACGTTCAGATCAAAACGGACTGGGGTAACAACGGCGGGTTCCTTAGTGACTTCTATTCCGGCAATTCGTTCTTAAGCTCTCCGAAGGCCCGCAGATATGCCGCCCAAGGAAAGCCTTACCGAATGATCGGCGTGATGATTAAACCATAGGAAGGAGAGCCAAATGAAAACAAAACTGATGACTCTGATTCTTTGTTCTTTCTTTGCCTTCCCTGCAACAGCGGCGTTCTATGACGTGCGTGAAGCCATCGAAAAGCTTCAAGCCGCCAAAGTGGATTCCTTAGTCACAGTCACAGAAGAAACCAAGCTTTCTGAAGATGATATGAAAGCCCAGGACAAAGCCTTTGCGGCTTTGGAGGCAGCTGTTGCCACAGCCATTAAAGAATCCGGCACCGATGAACTGCAAGACGAGATCATTAAAGCGGCCGTTGTGCTTCTGAAAAAAGATCCGACCCAGTATGCGGGTGAAGTGATTCTGCCCTTGTACGAGAAAAACAAAAAAAGCTTCCTGAACAATCTCAAGAAGCTTTCCACATCAGACGCCAAACTGGTTGAAGGCGCCGTCAAAGATGCCGCTCGCCAGAAAAAAATTGGCGACGGCTGAAAGAAATCAAATCCCGTCAAACGGAAGCAATCTCGCTGAAGGATTTTGCTTCCAAAGAAGCTCCTCCAACGAGGAAACCATTCACGTGTGGCTGCTTGATCAGTCCCGCAGCATTGTCCGGCTTGACACTGCCTCCGTAAAGAATCGGCGCAGATTCAAAGCCTAAAGCTTTCAAAATTGAATACACGTCAGTGTGCGTTTCTGCCACTTGTTCCGGTGTTGCAACCTTCCCCGTCCCGATGGCCCAGACTGGCTCATAGGCAATCACCACCGGTTTTGTTTTGTCGGCTTTGGCCAAACCCAAGTTCAGTTGGGTTTCCAAAACACGGAAGGTTTTTGCGGACTCACGTTCTTGTAGGGTTTCACCAATGCACAACATGGGGGTCAGTCCCAAGCCCTGCACGAAGGCCACCTTTTCAGCGACCAAAGCATCCCCTTCACCGAACAGACTGCGTCTTTCACTGTGGCCAATCAGGATATAGCTGCCGCCCAGTTCTTTCACCACCTGTGCTGAGTTTTCACCCGTGAAAGCCCCTTGCGCCTGGAAGTAAGCGTTCTGCGCGCCCCACTTTATGGCGGTGCCTTTTAAGGATTCACTGGCTGCTTCCAGGGAAATCGCCGAAGGGAAAAAGACCACTTCGCCGGTAGCTTTGCCCGCCAGCTCTTTGAACTGAGCAAAGAACTCACGCGTTTCTTTGGGAGATTTAAAAAGCTTCCAGTTAGCAGCAAAAATCTTTTTCATTAATTTCATCCTTTGAAAATTGAGAGGAAGACAGACCAAACCAAGGCTGGTCAAAAGGGTCCAGATGCTTAGGGTGACGGTCCGCTGACAAGAATAGCAGGATGCTATTCTTGAGCGCTAGCCCGAAGGGCCAAGGGCAGGCCCTTTTCACCCGCCGCCCTTAGCGGATGCGGGTTCTTAGTATTTCCAAACCTGGCAATTTATCGCCCTGAAGGTATTCCAAAGAAGCACCACCACCAGTGGAGATATGAGTCATCTTACCTGCAAAGCCGGAAGCTTCCGCCGCCGCAGCAGAATCACCACCACCCACGATTTTGATCGCGTTGCTTTCAGCGATGGCTGCCGCCACACCGAAAGTGCCTTTTGCGAAGGCCGGATTTTCAAAGATGCCCATAGGACCATTCCAGAAAATAGTGCCCGCTTCACGCAAAGCCGCAGAGAAGTTCTTGATGGATTTAGGACCGATGTCCACGCCCAGTTCATCTTCCGCAATCGCCACATCATTGGTCACATGCGCGTGTGCCGTGTCCGTGATGCCTTTGGTAGCCACGTGATCCACTGGCAACAAAATAGTTTTGTTGCGAGCTTCAATACGCTCAATCATTTCTTTGGCATATTTAAGTTTATCATTTTCAACCAAAGACTTCCCGACTGGCAAACCTTGAGCTTTCAGGAAAGTGTACGCCATCGCGCCACCCACGATAAAGCCATCCACAACGTCCATCAGGCGTTCGATCACTGCAATCTTGTCAGAAACCTTCGCACCACCCATCACCGCGATGTACGGGCGTTTTGGATTTTGCAGCAAAGAATCCAGCATGGTGATTTCTTTTTCGATCAGGAAACCAATGCCCTTATCCTTCATCACTGAAGGCAAAGCATGAATGGTTGCGTGAGCACGGTGAGAAGCCCCGAAGGCGTCGTTGATATAAACGTCGCAGTAGTTGGCAATCTTTTGTGCGAACTCGATAGAGTCTTTGGTCTCCCCTTCTTCAAAACGAACGTTTTCAAGAAGGATCAGCTGATTTGGCTTCAAAGATGGCAGCAGATGCTTTGGAGCATCTGAATCTGGTTCTTCCACCAGAATCACTTCAGCATTCAAAAGATCCTGCAGGCGCTTGGCTACCGGCTCCAAAGAAAACTCTGTGTCGTCTTTTGTTTTAGGACGACCCAGATGGGACGCCATAACCAGCTTCGCCCCTTTTTCCATGCAATACTTGATTGTCGGCAAAGAAGCCGTGATGCGGTTTTCATCTGTGATCTTGCCGTTTTCCATTGGAACATTCAGATCCAGGCGCAGGAAAACGACTTTTCCCGCCAACTCGAAATCACGAACTGTCTTGATGCCTTTAAGACCGTTAGCCATGGATTAAAGACCTTTCTGCTGCATGTACAAAGCAACATCCACCATACGGTTAGAGAACCCTGTTTCGTTATCGTACCAGGAAAGAACTTTCACCATGCGAGGACCCACAACCATTGTGGAAGCCAGATCCACGATAGAAGAGTGCGGATTGCCGTTGAAATCAACGCTGACAAGTTCTTTGTGCTCAACAGCCAGGATGCCCTTCAAAGCACCTTTGGAAGCCGCGATCAGGGCTTCGTTCACGGACTCTTTCGTCACGTCTTTTTTCGCTGTGAATGTGAAATCCACCAAAGACACGTTCGGAGTTGGAACACGCACGGAGATACCGTCGATTTTGCCTTTCAGCTCTGGCAAGACCAAGCCCACGTTTTTCGCAGCACCCGTTGTTGTCGGGATCATGCTGACCGCAGCCGCACGTGCACGACGCAAATCTTTGTGAGGAGCATCCAGGATTTTTTGATCGTTCGTGTAAGAGTGAACTGTCATCATGGTTCCGTGTTCAACACCAAAGGTGTCGTTCAGAACTTTTGCCAAAGGAGCCAGGCAGTTTGTCGTGCAGGAGGCGTTGGAGACAACCATGTGCTTGGAGGGATCATAGGATTCATGGTTGATACCGTAAACCATCGTGATATCCGCACCTTTTTCCGCAGGGCCGGAAACCAGAACACGCTTTGCACCACCCGCGATATGTTGCATGAATTCTGCTTTGTCTTTGAAAGCGCCGGTGCACTCTAGAACCAAATCAACGCCCCAGTCCTTCCAAGGAACTTCAGCCGGGTTGCGAGTTTTGGAAACGTGAATCTTTTTGCCATTCACAACAAGGTTATGGCCTTCCGTGGAAACATCCGCACCGAAAACACCGTGAGCAGAGTCATATTTCAGCAAGTGAGCATCACCTTCGATGCTGTCCAAAGAATTGATTCCGACGATATCGAATTTTTCAAAACCCGCGCGGAAAAGAACACGACCAATACGACCAAAACCGTTGATACCAACACGCAACTTAGACATGAGTGAGCTCCTTGTTTTAAACCCACTCAATATCTGCTTTTGAACGCTAAAAAGCCAGTCTAGACACTGTTTGTCATAGACTGGCTTTTAGTGAAATTTCCTTAAAATTTCAGGCCCCTAGGCCGTTTTCAGGCTTCCCGAGCTTTCTAGCGACCTACAGACAAGGACGGGCGGTCCTGATTAGAAATCGCGTTCACCGAGATATCGGCATTTCCACCCATGGATTCCGCACGAAGGTCGATGACCTGGATGCGTTCACGGATGTTCAGATTCTCGGAAACTTCGGATTGACCCGCATAAATTGTGCGAGTGTTGGACAGGTAGTTGATGCGAACTGGCTGGTTGGAGGCTGTGTAAACCATCGCTTCATGGATTTTCACGCCTGCAGACAGCGCACGAACTTCAATACGCTCCAAAGTCACTGGATAACGAAGAGTCACACGGATCCACTCCCCGCCGGAACGACGAGTGATCTGGCTGATTTGCACAGAACCTTCGTAACCACGACCATGCTGGCCTGGAGGAGGTGGAGGTGTCGGGCGAGTTGGCTGGGATGGGTACGTCGGTCTTACCGGTCCATCATTGTGACGTCCACCGCCACCGTAGCCGCCGCGATTGTCAAAACGAACTTCGGTTTCACGCACTTCATACCAAGAACCGTCTCGGCGAGAGCACGCGATACCGCGGGTTTCTTCAGTACGGTCACGAAGGTAGATCACGCTTGTGTATTCACGGCAGTATTCACCAGTGCGGTTATTGTAACCTTCACGTGTAGAAGTGAAGCTTCCGCGAGCGCCCGTGCGGGAACCGTAGTCACGACCATCCCAGTCACGACGACTGCCCAGGCGGTCTTCCAACGAGCGTCTTTGCGCTTCTGCCAAGGCACGGCGATCAGCCTCATCCAGGTCCCTGCCGACTTTAGAGCCAATCATCGTCCCGGCAATAGCACCAATGATAATTGCCGCTTTATTGCCGTTCCCTTTACCGATCTGAGTACCAATACCACCACCGATGATACCACCGATAATTCCACCGATGGTTTCCTTATCCGCGAACGCCGGGCTTGTATATTGTACAAGGGAGGCGACAATAACTGATCCTAGAATGAGGTTCTTTTTCATAAACGTCTCCTTAAAGACTGAATAGTGAATCCGTTGAGCCTATATCCAAACTTTGTGCCAAGAAAAACAGTGTCAAAAGGGGACCGGACCAGTCCCCTCCTTATTATCTGTTAACAACCGCCAAAACATCCCGGGCAAAACCTTCGGCGATGCTGCCGGATGGAGCTCGGCGGTATTTGCCTTCAAATTCCTCTATCAAAGAATACTTTTGCTCTGCATTCATGGAAGACACCTGATTTTTCAGGATATCCAAGGCACGATGACGCGCTTTCAAAATCATCTGACGATACACGTCCTCGGAAACACTTCCAGAAGGTGCTGCGTTGTATTTGGCCACGAAATTTTCCAGCTCCGCCACAACCTGACGGAAGTTGTATTTTCTTTCCAGCTCCTTTTCGTATGCCGGAATGACTTTAGCTTTCGCAGCCACAATCAGTTTGCGGTAGTTGTCTTCTTCACGACTGCCCGAAGGAGCTCTGTTATAGGCTGCGATGTAGCCTGTCAGCATATTCAGAATCTGCTCGGAAGAACCATTCATTCTCGCGATCGTGCAGTCCATTTCGCGATTCATGACCTTCACACTGGCATCGCTGAAGCCGCGAGCGAGCTTCGCATACACAGCCTCGGGACGACTGCCTGACGGAGCAGAATTGTACTTCTGATTATAGAACTTAAACAATTCCTGCATGTAGGCCAAAGACAACTGGTTGTGATTGTTTTGCAGAATGAACAAAACATCATTCACATATCGATCCAGTTCTTTGGCAGCAAAACTTTCCTGTGTGCTTCCACCCGGTGCGCTGTCCATACGACGACTCCACACCGCGATTTCATCCAGACGCGCTTTAATCAAAACATCACCGCGTGTGCTGGCAGAACAAACCTCGGCGGAACCGGAGCCAGAGTGCCCCCCATTGCCGTTTTCAACAACCACTGGACGGTAAGTCATTTGAGGACTGGAATACATACTAAAGGCAATCAAACGAATATCAGCTTCTGCGGAATAGGACTCGCCCACGATTTCAATAGCTGTGATTCTATCTGACAGATTCAGGTTTTCCGACGATGAGGTGGTGCCGGAGTTCAGCACGCCTGTATTCGTCAGTTCCCGCACAGACAGCGCCTGTCCACGCTCAGTGATCACCTTTACAGAGTGAACCTTCAGACGGCTTTTAAGAACCTGCAGCTCAAGGCGACTCAATACAGTCGCTTGTGACAATGAAATACGATAAGTCGTCCCATTGGATTTACGGGAAAGGCTGCTAATGACGACAGAACCAGAGCGTTCCTGCTGCTGATTGGACACCGGCGGCGGAAGTGGCGGCGGAGTTCTTGGTCCGGATGACACTGTTGTCACTGTGGAGGATACAACATGACTGCCAGATTCCCCAGGCACCGGGAGATCCGAAATGACTTCGGCGTAAGTTGTAGATTGCATCATTGTCAGAGCCAGCAAAACTGCCGTTACAAGTTTACGTTCCATATTTTTTATCTACCTATCAAATCGTTTCAATATTTAATTTAAAAAACTATTTCACCAGATTGCGAATCGTGACATGGTCCACGGAGCTGTATCCGTCGAACTTCACAGAGGCATATCCATTGCTGAAGACTTCTCTGACCGTGCCTGTGTACTGATTGTTGTAGATCACGCGATTTCCAACACAGATCCCACCGGAGCAATTCATGGCGTGCCCCAAACGTTTGGTCTCGATGTAATCATTGCCAGAGTATCCATCAAAGCGCACCGCCGCTGTGCCATTGGCAAAAATCTCTCGGACAGTACCAACGTACACACTGCTGCCCGCGAATAGAACTCTTGTTCCCACAGAGAAGCCACCAACAGAAGAAACCGGCTTCGTCAAACGGTCGGCTTTGATGTAGTCATAACCACCGTATCCATCAAAACGGACTTTGGCTGAACCATCACCGAAGATCTCGGCCACGCGCCCCAAATAGTGGTTGCTGCCGTTGTAATAAAGTACGCGATCATCCACACAGATGCCCGAAGCGCAGGATTTATTCTTGTTCAATCTCTGGGTGGTGACGTAATCATTGCCGGAATACCCATCAAAGCGAACTGAAGCCTGACCACCGGCAAACACTTCCTGAACTGTGCCCGCATAATGATTGGAACCACTTTTGTAGACCACGCGATCTCCGCTGCAGATCTCGTCTGCACATTTCACAGACTTTTTGAGGCTTGCTGATCTGATATAAGATGGAGAGCTGTAACCCGGGAAACGCACCTGATGTTTGCCATCAGCAAACGACATCGTGATCACACCAACATAGCTATTTGAGGAATTCTGGAACAGAACCCGGTCCCCGACGCAAAGACCATTTTTACAATTCACGGAACGCCCCAGGTTCTTGACATCTATTATGGATGGCTCAGAATAGCCCTCAAATTTTACACGCGCCTTGCCGGATTCAAAGATCTCAAGCACCTGACCAACATAGTCGTTGCCGTTGTCAAAATGAACTTTGTCACCGACGCGGATCACCGCCAACTCTTCCGCATGGTTGCCCGGAGCAGGCAGTGGTGCCGGTGTGGATGATTTCACAGCCGGTCCTTGCGCCGTCATATTCAGCGCCCCAGCATAGGACATTGCTGTCAGCAACAGATCACTTTCCACACCATAGGACTCTGCACGGATTTCGATCGCCGCGACTCTTTCACTGACATTGAGGTTCCCGGAAGAAAGTGTGGTGCCCGTGTTGGCGACAGCAGAATTGCGTAGTTCTCGCACGTCCACTCGCTGTCCACCGGCCAGAAGCAAGGTCACTTCATGAACTTTCAAGCGGCTCTTCAAAATTTTAATTTCAAGATTCTGCAAAGTGATAGGTTCACGCAAAGTAACCTTACGGATTTCTCCGTCTTTTTTGCGGGACAGCTCTTTGACCTGAACCTGTCCCGTGTACTGACGACTTACATTTTCCGCCACAGGAGGTGGTGGAGTTTTTGGACCGGAATGTTGAGTTGTGGTCACGGTTTCAGTGACTGTCATCTCGCCGGACTCTCCGGGCACAGGCAAATCAGAAATCACTTCTGCATAGGCAGATGCCTGCATCATTGTCAGCGCCAAAAGCACCGTCGCCACTAACCTACGTTCCATAGCAAGGACTCCCATCAAGTAACTCATTTTTTGAACAACCTCCCTAAAGCAAGGTACATACCAAAATGAGTTCCACTTAATTCCGCGTTCGAAAAAAGAAGTTGATCAGAAGTTTGTCAGCTTGCCCCTTTTTGTCTTTTTGCAGTTTACATAACCGCAACGGGCAAACAGACTATTCTCAAGATAGCAATTGGAGATTCATCAAGGAGCCACATTATATGAAAGCACTTCCACTGCTTGCCACCGTCAGCTTGTCCCTTGTTCTGGGCGCAACAGCTTGCAGCCCGAACTCTGCCTCGTTATCGAGTTCCAACGAAAATTCTTCTTTTGATATTATCGGTGGTACACCAGTATATGAGCGTGCCAGCCAGGCGGCTCGCAGTGTGGTTTTACTTGATATCAAAAATCGTTTTGGCCAATCCTTGGGTTTCTGCACGGCCACCCTGATCGGGCCTCAGACGATTCTTTCTGCAGCCCACTGCTTTGATGAAAGTCGTATCAAGGGTTTTGCAGGCTTTGATGTGCGCTTTACGAATAACTACGATATCTCCAACTCGGTCACCCGCAAAGGTTTGAATTATCAGCGTCATGGCACTTACAACTCCACCTTACGCTATGACCATGATATTGCTGTGGCCACCTTCCAAGGAGGCATCCCCGAAGGCTATGGCTATGTGGATATCGACATGGACACCAAGGCCAACTATGCGAACAAAACGGTCTATGTCTATGGATATGGGCGTTCGAAAGACTATACCGGGCGTCCGGGGGAAGATTCGTGGGCCTCTATCGGTCAGCTCCACAAAGGAATCATGAAGGTTGAAAACACCTACAGCCGATTTGCCGATCGCTACTGGCTGAACTCGGAAGTGCCGTCTTTTATATGCCAGGGCGATTCCGGGGGGCCACAGTTCTTTCATGAAGGGGGCACTTTGAAGGTGATCGGCGTGAACTCGGCCGTCTTGGGTAAGAAACTTCCTAACGGTTTCAGCAGCTGCAAAGGTATTGGCCAGGCCACGAAGGTCGCACCATTTGCCGGATGGATTGCAAAAACACGCACCAAGCTGCTGAGTATGTCCCAAGAGTTTGTCGAATAAACTCTTGGTGTTTTACTACCACTGAATTTTTGGAAACATCTTTAGCGCATTGATTTTGGTCTGCTCACATAGCTGCTCAAGGCTGATCCCCTTGAGATCCGCCACGAACTTGGCGGTGTGAAGCACATAAGCCGGCGTGTTCTTTCTTCCGCGCATTGGAATCGGCGCCAGGAAGGGAGAATCCGTCTCCACATGAATGCGATCCAGCGGCAGCATTTTGACGGTTTCACGCAGACTGTCGGCACTTTTGAAAGTCACAACGCCACTGATAGAGATATTAAATCCGACGTCCAAAGCCTGACGCGCCAGCCACTCCGTCCCGGTAAAGCAGTGAATCAGACCATTCACTTCACCTTTGAACTCTTTCAGAATCTCAATCGTGTCTTCTTCCGCATCCCGCGTATGGATTTCCACAGGCATCTTGGTGCGTTTGGCGATCTCTAGCTGAGCCCGGAAGGCTTCTTTTTGCAGATCCCGCGGGGAATTGTCATAATAATAGTCCAGACCGATTTCACCGACAGCCACCACACAAGGCTCGCTGACGTGCTCTTCAATAAACTTCCCTGCCGCTTCGGTGTAGGTGCCTCCGTCATGCGGATGAACCCCAAGGGTACAGTACACTTCGGGATAGTATTTGCGGGCGATGTCCAGGACGATGGGATGATCTTCGGGCTGAGTTCCTATCGTGATGATCTTCTTCACGCCGACGGCCTTGGCGTTTTGAATAGCGGCATCAACACCTTCTTCGAGCATGTTCAAATGTGCGTGAATATCAATCCATTCCATGGGGCGCAGTATATTCAACACCTCTAACAACTGTCTAGCCTGTTTTGTCACCAGGCCTGCTGAGATCGCCTATATTACAGACAAACAGGCCCAGCCTTTGCTTTTAAGAACTCTGAGTGAATTTTTATTTATTGAGTCTCATTCTGAGACATCAGGGAGCATTATGAAAAAGGCCCTTATTAGCGCTATTCTCGTTTCCTCCAGCCTCGCGGCCCAAGCCCAGGAAGCCAGCGGACTGAGTTCTGCTTATGCGTTCGGTGGAGCTTGTGCCTCCCAAGGGGTTTGGACTCAGAATGCTCTTTCCGCCACACAGAATTTACGCAAAATCACTTTGCAGTTAAAAGATGATCCAAACTGTCAGGCCCTGGGAAATGCCACCCGAGCGGCTATCGACGAACTTCAAGGACAGGTGAAAAACGTCTCTGACAGCCCCAAACGCTCGGCCCGTCTGTCACAGATCCCGGCCGAAATCGAAGCTCTGCGCACCTTTGCCACCAGCAGTCCTGAGATGAAAAATCAGGTCATGAAACTGATGATGAATCGATCGATTGAAGGCGCAACCCTTTCCGCACAAGTGGGCGCTGACAACGCCAGTACGGCCATGGCGCAAAACATGTCCAGTCGCCTGGAAGATTTTGGCGAAAGAATTCAACGAAGCACCAAAGCTGGTATTGGTATCCTCAATAAAGTCGTCGACAGTCTTCCCCAACTTGATCAGTGTTTGATGGGCGATAGCCAGCAAGTGATGGGTAATTTCCTGGCCTCCACGATTCAGGTGGCGACAGCCTTTGCGGGCTCAGGACAGGATTCCACAGGCAGCCAGATGGCCACCCTGGTGTCCAAACTTTCCAGCGTCGTGCGCGAACGCAAATTTTCAAAAGTTCTAAGAAAACTCAACGAACAGGAATTCCTGGCTTCCATGTCCTGTTTGATGGAAGTCACCAGTGAATCCTACTGTCAGGCCCGCGATGCCATGAGTTTATTCAAAGATGGCATGAACAATATCGAATGGCGCCAGGAAAAAGGCAGCAAAGTGGATGCAAAAAATCCGTTCCTGGGCCATTACGTTCTAAATACCCACATTCCGAACATCACCAAATGGATGCAAAAGATCCAGATCGGGGTGGACCCGAAACTTCCGACCGATGCAGACTTCCAAAACCGCATCCAGCAGGAAGTGGCAGACTTCTATAAAGGTCTAAAGACTTTGCTGGGAACATATAACTCCACTTTGATGACCATCAAACAGCTTCCGTCATTGGAAGCCAAACAAAATGCCGTGGTGAAATTGGTTAAAACAATTTCCGAAGCCATGATCAACGGTGAAGGCTTCCGCGGTGAAGGCCGTACGAACTTCTTCACCATGAATAAGACTCCGCTGAAAATCCCATTCTTCCTAATCGGTATGGATGAGGTTCCGGATCAGGTCGCCGGTAAAGCCGTGGGAATGATGCCGATTTCAGCGGATGCCTGGTTGCAGGCACACTACATGGAACTTAAACAGTTCCAAGACCCGGTGACCTTGGCTGAAACGATTGGTCGCAACATGCAGGATCTGGGGCGTGAAGCCAATATCTCGGTTATTTCCTACTTCAGCAACTGGTACATCGTTGATAAGCAGGCTTTGGTGAACGAAGCCCTGACGGATGTAAACTACACTGTGAAAGACAGCTTGCGTGTGATCCATGACTATCTGGATATCGTGAAGGTGCGCGTGGAAAAATCCGGTGATGCCTCTGTGGTGTCCACCATCATGGACACCCAGTCCCGTATCAGCCGTATTCTGAACAGTTTCGATGAGGTCGAGCGTATCGGTAAAACCTTTGCGTCGAAAGTGAACGCTCGCAACTTGACGGAAGAGGACATCAAATCAGCAGCGACAGCAGCAGAAAAGCTGATCAACACGGTCTTCGATGAATTCATGGTGATGCAGGCTCGCTCTGGCTTCCTGGCAAACCGCCTGGTGAACTTCGTTTATCAGGACTATATCCAGCTTTTGAAGTCAGAGGAAAACTTCACAGAGAAGCAAAAGGAGATCTTCATCCAGGCCGGCATGGCGGCTTTGGACCGAATGCTGCAAATGTATAACGGGAATCCAGCCAACATTCAGTCTGACTTGAACATGGCTTTGAAGATCAACAAAGGAAATCTGGAAGCCCTGGAAGAACTTTTAAAGGACAACATCATTGCCAACATCGCAACGCTAAAACGCGTCAGCGACGGTCGCACGGGCCGCATGAGCACGATGGTGGACTCCACTCACCGCCTGATG
Source organism: Bdellovibrio sp. HAGR004 (assembly GCF_055397015.1). Classification (NCBI taxonomy): domain Bacteria; kingdom Pseudomonadati; phylum Bdellovibrionota; class Bdellovibrionia; order Bdellovibrionales; family Pseudobdellovibrionaceae; genus Bdellovibrio; species Bdellovibrio sp. HAGR004. The sequence continues at coordinate 2,979,064 of NZ_AP029176.1, forward strand.
CTGGACTTTATGAAGGATGACTGGGATCTTATCACGAATCCGACGTCTGCTTTGGGCATTTACATGTACTACTTCAAACATGCGGACCGCTATCCGTTGAAAAGCACAGGCACGACGTCACCGCAGAGTGAGTTCGATGAATCCTCTTACCTGCAAGCGCAACTGTGTGTACAGGCTTTGGCCTTTAACGATCAAAGAGCTTTGAAAACGATCTGTAACGGCACCGTCCTGAAGTCCCCGTTCAAAGGCGTCACAGGTTACGATATGTCCTACGATCAGCGACTGACCAGCCACTTGAACGACAAAGGCGTGAGCAAACAAATGCAACAGGCTTTGAACCACTCTGAACGCATCTGCGCCTTCCGCGACTTCAACCGTAAGAACATGGTGCTGTTCATGTCGATTAATAAGAAATAAGCTTTCGCAAAGCCCTTGATAGAATCGCGGGCGTCGCAAAGTTCACGAAAAACAAAAAGGACTGCCGCAGGGCGGTCCTTTTTGTTTTACAACCGCATCAATGTCGGTGAGCTTGTTTTTTCCAATTAAAATAACTAAGGACGCGTGGAAATGTAAAACTCTTCCACAACCAATTGCGGGTCGCGGTTGGCGCCGAAGGCTTGTTCTACTTGCAAAGCTTTCTGCACGAGTCTTAGCAGATACTGACGATCCAATTCAGCCAGGGATTTGATTAACGGAGCCTGATCCAGATTCACGATCTGGGTCTTTGCGCCCTCTTGCAGGCAGATGGCGTCTTTCACAAAGCCGATCCAGTAAGCAATCATGCGCTGACCTTGAGCGCGATCTTTGAACTCTGTACGCCATAGTTCATTGAGCAGGAAATCACTGTCCTGAATAAACAACGTCAGAATCTCAACCGCTTTTTCGCGCACTTCCTGTTCGGGACCTTCCTGCAATTGCGCCAGTTTTTCAAAACTGCCACCGGCGGCTTTCAAAGCCCAGGTCGGAGCTTTCACTTTTTTGCCCAGATCTTCCTGAGTCAATGGACGGAACTGCACAATACGGGAACGCGAACGGATCGTTGGCAAAATCCCCGCCACACTTGGCGCAATCAAAAAGAAGAAGGTGCCTTCAGGCGGTTCTTCCAAAGTTTTCAGCAAAGAGTTCGCGGCTTGCGGATTCAGGGTCTGTGCCTGATCAATGATGATCACACGATTGCCCGTCAGGCTTTTCAAGCTTAGGAATTCCAGAACCTCTTTGGCCTGTTCCATCTTGATGTTCGCCCCGGACGGAGTAATGACTTTCAGTCCCTCGTGATGCCCCTGCGAAAGGCGGAAGCAGGACGGGCACTTGCCACAGCCCCGCTTGCTGGAAGGACACAGCAGAGCTTGTGCAAACCCCATGGCGGTCAGCTTTTTACCGATACCGCCGGGACCGACAAACAAAAACGTCTGGCCCGGTCTTCCGTTTTCGAAAGACTCCACCATTTTTTTGATTGTCTCCTGATGTCCCAGGACGAAATCGAGCATACGTGCCACAGGTTGCAATTCCTTTTAGTTCAAAATTTTTCTGTCTGACAAAGCCTGAAGAAGTTGTTTGAAAAGAACTTCCGGCGTTTCACGCGCATCCAGAACCAACCACGCGGCTTCATCAGCGCGAGCTTGTTGCAGGAAGGACTGACGTACTTTTTCATGAAAGGTGTCGGCTTCAGACTCGATACGGTCTTCGCTTTCACCCGTCTGAGCCCCGCGGCCCTGACGACGGCGACGGCTTTCTTCCACAGGAAGATCCAAAAGCACTGTCACATCGGGCTTCAATCCACTGGTGGCAAAGTTATTCAGCATGACCACGTCAGCTTCAGAAATTTCACGCCCACCACTTTGGAAAGCGACAGAGCTTGCAGCAAAGCGGTCACACAAGACCCACAAGCCTTGAGCCAGCTTCGGACGGATCACCTGATCGACATGCTGGGAACGGCTGGCTTCATACAGCAGCAATTCCGTGCGCGCCGTGGGGGCCGGGCCTTCTTTGCGTAAAATCATGTGGCGGATTTCATCCCCCAGCGGAGTCCCGCCAGGTTCACGCGTGCGATGAAACTCAATGGAGCGTTTTTGCAGCTCTTTTTCCAAAGCTGCCATCAAAGAACTTTTGCCGGAGCCATCAAGCCCCTCGAATACCAGAAATTTCATTTCGCACCGCAATATCTAGTTAAATACGGGGCCGCACGCGCGGCGTCCGCCCAAGTGGACTTTTTCAGATATTGCACGATAGACGTCAACAAATCGCATCGCAACAAGCTGCATTCCACCGCGAACATCGGCGATTTGGATACGAATAAAGCCAGGAACCACCGGGGACACCGTAATGCGGATCAAAGAATGTCGTTCAAAGCGGTTGGTAAAGGTCAAAAGATCTGCGAAAGGCGGAGGCGGAAACCCCAGGCTGGAGCTTAATCCCGACGCGAAAAACTCTGGCGAAGAAGTGCTGTAACCCGGAATCGCCGGAGGATAAAATGAACTGCCCTTCAGGGTTTCAGCCCCTTGCCTGCGTCCCATGCTCACGCCCATTTTGCCGACGATTCCAGCCACCGTCACCGCCGCTTTCGAGTTATCAAAGCGTTCTGAATTATGAAACAGTTCAAACACAAAGGCCTTCTGGGCTTTATTGTAAGCCAAGCTAAAACCCACTTCCTGGGCGCCACCGCCGCCTTTATGAAGGATACCGGCTTCGGCGACAATACCCGCAGAAATACTCAGACCAAATTCATTGGAATCAATCACTAGCGGAGCTTGTGACCACAGCTTATAATCCAAACCACGTAAGATCGCCTGAGCGGCCTCGTGACTGCGAACCTGGAACGAACGCTGAACACGAGTTTCAGCTTCCACTTCTTTACCGATAGCTTGTTTGGCTTTTACTTTAACGAAATTCAGACCGTCACCGACAACACTGCCCGCCCCATAGACAAACTTGGTGGCGTTCAAAATACGAGCAGCATTGGTCAGGAAGAGAACACGCATTTCCTGAAACTTCCTCTGGCGATCCGCCGGCAGACTTTCAAATGCCTTCATCGGATCGGCTTCTTCAATCGAACCACCACGGGCCAGGATCTCGGCTTTGACTTTCTCTGGAAGTTTCAGTCCCAGGGCCTCTTTCATCGCCTCGCGGTCCGGTGTTGTTTCGAACTCGAAAACCCGCTCCCGCTCACCCTGACCGATCTGAATACGCAGGCGTTCGGCTTGCTCTGAAGCCTGCACCTTTTCCAGGGTTGTTTCGATGACCTCGGTTTCGACTGTCTCAATTGAAGACGACAGACCAGCCCACGCCGGGAGGGAAGGAGCTAACAAAGCGGACGCCAACAAAAGGGAACCAAGTAGAGTTTTCATCTTAAGGGCGGCAGTTGCAAACCCAAGACCCGGTGTTTTACATTGCTAACTATTTGATTCCTCTATTTTTCTCTATTTAGGGCTTAGACAGCGAGCCCAAGTCTGCTCTGCCCTTGGTTCAGCCGACCCTTGACGGTCCCCGAAGCTTCTGGAAGTCTCCTCCCACTATGAAAGAATTTATGAAAGCCTTGATGATTCTTGGGACTCTATGGATGTTGGCTGCCTGCTCTGCGGAAAGCAAAGACGAAAGCTTTAGTTATCAGTTCAGCTATAACGGCTGCGACACCGGGAAACAGACTTTCAACTCGTTGAATGCTTACTGTGATGGTTTGCGTGATGAGGCTCGCAACAAGAGCTGCGCCTACTCACTTCGCTATGACACTTTCACTGCAAAATGCCCCGGTAGAATCTGGTAAGGATTAAAACTCCACCACCCAAGTTCCGGCGGATGTTTTATTGAACTTGTAGGTGATCAAAGGCTGCTCGACAGTTTCTGCCGTGCCGCCGGTTTGCTGGCCCACCAGACTTAAAGCCTCGCTAAAATTAAAGCGACGACTGCGCGAGTTTTCAATGCCCCCGGCGATCTTCGCCAAAGTCCGGCGCAGGGAAACCGGATAACTTTTTACGATCACAGCCGCCGTGGCCCGGGTTTGGCTTTGTAATTTCACTTCACTGACCATAACTTCGGATCGTTCCGTCATAAACTCTACATAAGCTTTGTTCAGCCAATCGGATTGTTTGATGTTTTCATCGGCTTCCTGCTGCAGAAGCTCCTGGAACTTTCTTTCTCCCAGCTCCTGAGCTTTCTTTTCAATTTTTCCCTCTTGAGAAGTGCATCCCCCAAGAAGCCCAAAAAACAGGCACAAAATCACAAAGCTGATCTTTTTCATAGACTCTATGGTGACCGGGAAGGCCGCGAGACTCAACACACCCATGACTATGCGCATCAAGTCGCTGGGATTGGGTCACTTTGGGGTGGACGAAAACCTTCAATATCCATATATTTGGGGGTCTTTGGGAGATTACAGAAAATGACTACATTTATCGGCGTTTTGCATATCATCGTTGCTCTCGTTTTGATCGTTTTGGTTTTGATCCAAGACTCTAAAAGCGACGGAGCTTTGGGCATGGGTGGTTCCAGCGGTTCTAACTCTTTGTTGGGTGCAACTGGCGCACAATCTTTGGCTGGCAAAATGACAGTATGGGCAGCCATCATCTTCGCTGTGACTTGCTTGGCTTTGGCGACAATGACTTCTTCCAAAACTAAATCTGTTGTTGATAGCCTTCCGCTGCCAACAGCTCCTTCTCAAGAGCACTTCCCAACTGAAGGAACTGACGCTGCTGCGGGTGCGGCCGCTGTTCCTGCTGCGACTCCTGCTGAAGCGGCAACTCCTGCGGCTTCCCCTGCTGCGACTGCAGCTCCTGCTCAGAAGTAATTTTAGTACATTCCTTACAGGTTCTTCGCTATAGTTTCTCTATGGCGAAGAACAACTGGCTGATCCCATCTCTGATTATCATTGGCGTTATAAGCGTCGCACTTTCTCTCTTCATCGCTTCACAAACTGAAAAAAGCAAACCTGGCGCACGCCCTTTGGCCCGTCTTGAATTGAATCTGGGAAAAGTCTTTGTTCTTCGCAACAACATGACTTCCAAGGAAACCCTGACTCGCAAATCCACACTGTTCGCCCTGGATTCGGTTGAAACCAGTGTGGATGGCGATGCCACGATGGAATTTGATTCGGCCTATCGTATCCGCATTCTGGAAAACTCACTCATCACTTTGGATGAAGAAAACGAACGCATTGTTCTGGTCATTAAACGCGGCGATGTGCAGGTCGAAAACTATGGCCGTGAAGGCAGCGTTTATATTTCCAAAGATGGTGTGCGCTGGACGGCCACCGATTATGAAATGAACTACAAGAAGCAAGCCCCGACAGAAACTCTGCCGGATCTGGCTCCCGCGGAAACCGGAGTTCCCACCGCCCCCGTTGCCAAAGCGGAAGGTCTGACCTCGGAGTTTATTCAGGACACCTTGCGCACGCATCGCAATTCATTCTTTAAGTGCTACACGCAGTTGCTGCAAAAAACACCGGGTGTAGTCGGACAGGTTTCCATCAGCTTTACAATTGAAAAAACCGGCAAGGTTCATCAGGCCGATATTGCCAGCAGCAACCTCAACGATCCGGGTTTTAAAAAATGTCTGCTGGAAGCCATTCGCCGTGTGGAGTTTAAGACCTTTGGTGGCGATCCAATTTCCACCGTCTTCCCACTGCGTTTTGAATAGCGCTATTGCTTGAACAGGGCCATCAGCATGATCGGTCCCGTCGGCCAGTACATCAAAATCGATGGAATATAGAATATCGCCCGGCGAAGCTCCCGTTGCTCGATCCGTCGGCCATCCGGCCACACGGTGTACTCACTGCCATAGAAAGCGACATCACCCAATTCCGAGTCCGTGTGAATCACATAGGATTCCCCCATATCGGCGTGGGACACTTTGATTTGTCGAATCTGCAATGGGGTTTGAGCCTTCAAGGTCACCCACCTCACCGCATCGCTGTCTTTATCCGATCCGCAAGATCTGTCCGGCGTGATCAAGGACACAGACACAAACTCGCTGCCCGAATAACTGGATTTATGTAAAACCAAACAGACATCCTCGCTGACCGTGAACATCTGACCGACTGCTGGATAAAAAACAGAGCTGTGAGTTTTCTTAAGATAATAAAGGGGCACCACCACCATCACCAACAGCACGGTGAAGAACACATACTGGCGTCCCCATTTGGCAGCGGCATAGATCACAAACAAGGCAAACGGAAGCGCCATAAAGAAATCTGAAAACCCCAGATTGACTGCGCCCCCATAGACAAACACCCAGGCAACGGCAAAAAGCCAGGGACGCAAGGATTTTGGCAGACGCTCCAGCAGCTTCAAAATTCGCACCTATCTGTAGTCGTGAATGTAATCAATGCGATCAGGAATCCAGGGCTCATGCACGCCCTCCATCTCATAGACGTGCCCTTCATCCACCAGCTTTTCTTTCAGTGGTGCGACGCTGGGCTCGTAAGAAGAATGCAGCAGACCTTTTTCGATAAAGAACGGACGAATTTCCAGGTAAGCTCTTTCGCCCAGAACCCCGCGACGAATGAATTCGTCGAAGCTTTTCATCAATTCTTCCGGAGTATAGCCGTAGTTATAGACCATATCCTGAACCACGCTGTAGATGGCTTCCAAATTCAAACGATGATCCTGATAAAGATCCAAAGCCACCTGGAAAGTATTGTAAGTCGCCAAGGTACGGCGGCCAAATTTAAGATAATAATCAGGATCCGTGTCCGTCGCCAGATTGATATAGATCTTTTCAACCGGATCGTTTTCCGGAATCTGCGCCTGTAGCTCCAGAATCGTATTGACCTGCTCGCCTGTGACGTTGAGCTTTTCCAAGATCGAACGGATATCACTCGGCCCCAATCGGCGCGAACAAATATCCGAATACAAATTATATATGATGGCATCGGTTTCGCTGTCATCACCCCAGCAAATCTGACGGACATTTTCAGCCAGACGAGTGCGCAACTGCAAAAGGGCTTGCAGCTTATAACCCACCTGCTTGGTCAGGCGCCAGAACCGCCCCGGGCGAAGATTTGCCAGATTGTCTTTATAAAAACAACCAAACGGACGGATATTGTCGAGTGCGAACTTTTCAGAGATCCGCTCTTCCATCTGCGGAGGTGACGCCGTGATGAAATAGATCGGGAAATACATGTAACCTTTTTGCTGCTTGCGGAATTGGGAAAGAGACTGCAGCAAAACATTGGTCCCAGGGATGTTCTTTTTATTGAGAGCCCGCTCCAGAATGGTTGTCATCAACCCGGACAAAGAATCGATGGTCGTATCCAAATAAGTCTTATCGAGATCCCACAAAAAGACCTCTTCGTGACTTTTCTCCATCCCTTCGGAAACATACCGAAAGAACACCACATCCCCATTCATCTCGCTTCGATCACGCCAATCCGCCATACCAAGATTCTGAAGCAGCCAACCCCAGAGAGCAAGCAAACACCCTCCAAAAAAAACGCGGCGCCAGAAGGGCCAGCTTAAAAACGAATAAGCGGCTTGTCAAAAAGGTCCAGATGCAAGGCGGAGGTAGGCCCTCGCAGCGCAGGCGTGCTCCAAGCACGTCGAAGCGAGAAGGCCTGCCGACAACGCAGTCAGATGGGCCTTTTTCACAAGCTGCGGCTAGCAACCGGTAGTGTTTACGGGCTCCGCCATCTGACGGCAGCGAACCTGAGCTTTAGAACACTTCACACGCAGGTGGAAGTGATTGTGGTGGTCTTTTTCAGAGATCAGACGACGCAGGGTTTGCGCCGCCAGGCTTTGCATATCGCCTTTTATAAGCTCTCCTGTAGCAATCGCATGTTCACACAGGGCTTTCTTCAAAGTACCGTGGATAAAGATACGATCGATCAACTGAGTATTAACAACTTCCTTAAAGAGCTTCCATTGCTGCTTCATCATCCAGTTCGGATGAGGTTTATTAATGGTCACAGCAGATGTGAAAGCGCCTTGTAAATTCTTATTGTCGAAATAAAAAGCCACGTCCGCATCCAAACCGTTGGTATGGGATTTATGACGTCCCAGTTTCCCACCCTTTTCTCGGGACAAGTCGCCGATGGGTAGCTCATAGCCAGGCATATCCTTTTTCGTAAGATTTGCCATTTGCACGATGATGTAAGCCAGTTCATTGGTCGCAAAGTGAGCCTTGCGTTCCGGACGGATCACGTGGAAACCCGCCGGTTGATGATTCTTTTCATACACCAGCATATTAGCCGCATTTTCCAAGCGACCGGCATTCACAGCTCCGATGGCCTGACTGACCTTGTTGATAACGGGTCCTGCCGCAGGGGTTTCTTTCTTAGGCTCGTCCTTGGGCTCCTGCTTGGGCTCCTCTTTTTTAGGTTCTTCCTTCTTAGGCTCGTCCTTTTTGGGAGGAGCTGTTTTGGGTTCCTCTTTTTTAGGAGGAGCTTCCGTCTTAGGTGGCACTTTTTTAGGTTCTTCTTTGCGCGGCGGAGTCTCTGGTTTTGGCAGATCTTTTTTGGGCTCCTGCTGCTTTGGTTCTTCTTTTTTGGGCTCTTCTTTTTTTACTTCCGGCTTTTTTACTTCCAGAATTTTTTCGATGTCGTCCACAACGTCACCGACGTAACGACCTGGCTCACCTTCCACATCATCAGAACCGCCTTCGGTTTCCAAGTCTTCCTCCGGAAGCTGCTCTTCCTCTGGATCAGCGGCTGTCAGATCATCCTGAATGGACTCGACCTGATGATGATAAACGATGTCATTGTGGTACACATAGATATCAATGAAAGACGAACGGCAGTCACCGGATTCGCTTAAACACGTAGCTTTGGCGGCCACTTTCAAGGACTCGGACTGCGCCTGTGCAGGGTTCAGAGGTTTTAACACGATAAAACCATTTGCATCCAGGACACCCGCCAGATTCAAATCCACGGTCTGCACAGTCTTGCTTCGTACGGGAAGAAACTCCACACGCCCCTTCAAGGTCATTCCTTTGGTGGTGGAATCGAAGTTCACACTCACATCCTGAACACGGGTTGAGCCACGAACGACTTTGTATCCTTCTTCATCTTGAATATTCGGCTGGGCGGGTTCGTAGGTGGTTTTCACCTCAGAACCCTGCTCACGGGAATCTGGCGCACAACCGGTGGTCATCATAACAAAGGAAACTAAAATGGTGAGTGTCTTGGTAAAGTACTTCATCCTGCCGAATACGTTGCAAAAACGTGTCCCAAAGGAGACGCACTTTGTATTGAAATTAAACAGTACCCGCTACTTCAGGACTGTCGAAGTTTTAGATAGATAGGACGTGAATTGTTCCCGCAGCTCCCTGTTGCCCAGCTCGTAAAGGTCGCCATGATGTCCCCCGGGGATCACCCAGATCTCTTTGGGGGCCGCCGCTTCTGCAAACATCCTGTGAGTGTTTTCCGGCTCAACAGCCTTGTCATCGGACCCTGTTATAAACAGCATCGGAATCGGTGAAAACTGGCTTAGCGAGGCCGGGGCATACTCATCACTTAAAGCGAGATAAGTCATTGGCTGCAACGGCCATGTCCACCAACGACGACTTAAGACATCACGGCCCATACCCTTATAAGAGCGGAAACTGGCTTCGATCACAATGTTGCGCACGGGAATGTGGTCTTTGATTTCTTCAGCGGTCTTCAATGCCACAATCCCCCCAAGACTGTGGCCATAAATAATCAAAGGGCGAGAATCTTTTTTCTGATGCAACCATTCCGCAGCGGCTATCCCCGCTTCGACGGTGCTTTCCGGACTGGGTTTGCCATCAGAAAGACCATAACCGGGGTAATCAAAGATGAAGTAGTTGTAGCCTTGGGCTGGCAACCAATGAAACATCAAAAAATGTGATGTGATGTTTTCCGCATTGCCATGAAAGAATAGCATCGTGCCACGACTGTCTTTTTGTGCAGAGGCAAAATACCAACCATGGACCGTGTTGCCCGATTGGGTTTTTAGGAAGACATCCTCTGGCTGCATTTTGACCTTGGCCGGATCAAAAAGCTTTTCTTTCATTGGATAATAAAAAAACGACTGACATCCCGTCAGAGATATCGTCGCAATGCATCCGAAAAAGAAACGGCGAAGCCTGGAAAACTTTGTCATACTGAAATCATGAAACGATTTGAACATCAATGGCAAGACTATAAGTGGGTAGACTGCGAAGCTCCTTCGCAAGAGGAACTTTTAAAGCTGGCCGAAGAGTTTCCAATCCCTTTAAATGCCCTGATGAGTTGTCTGGATCCGGAACATCTCCCCTCTTGCACGTTCTTTGAAAAGTCCTGCTTTTTCATTCTGCGCCACCACGATGCTACGGCAAAACCCAAGGCCGGAACCATTCAATCTTTAACCACCAAAATCGCGTTCTTCGTCGGACGAGACTTTGTCCTGACCATTCATCGCGCCCCCCTAGAATGCATTAACATCAAAAAAGACAAAGTGGCTTTTGAACAGATCCCCTTGCTGGCCCTGGTCAAATCCCTTTGCCTGCAAACGGTGAAAAGCTTTGATGCCCCTTTGGATGAACTCGATGCTAAAACAGATGTTATCGAAGAGCGCGTTTTCACCCTGAAACGCCGAAGCATTCTGCGGGAAGGCTATCAGATCAAACGCAAAGCCGCTTCGTACCGTAAGATTTTTAAGTTCACCCTGGATGTCTTTAACAAAATTCATCAGCACGAAGAACTGCCCCTGCGAGATCTTCAACAGGTGCGCGAGCCCCTGGAAAAGCTCAGCTTCTATGCCGATGACATCTATGAAGAGATCACCGGACTCTTAAGCCTGCATCTTTCCCTGATGTCACAAAAGACGAACGAGGCTTCGTACCGCACCAATGAAGTGATGCGGGTGTTGACCGTGTTCTCGATCTTCTTCCTGCCACTGAACTTCATTGCCGGAGTCTATGGAATGAACTTCGAAAACATGCCCGAGCTGCATCAGCCCAACGGTTACTATGTCACGCTCAGCTTTATGCTGTTCGTGGTGATCGGAATCACTTACTGGATCTACAAAAAGGGCTGGTTGAAGAAAGACGAGCTCTGACCGAAATTAGGTCCGAGCCCGTGCCTGCACAAACGAATAGAAAAAGACTGCATTCGGGTCATTGGCCACCCGGGCCATTTCATCTTTCATCCCCTGCACGACTTCTTCAGAAATACATTTAGCTTCGATCAACTGTTCACTGGCACTCAGAAGAAGTTCGGTCCAATACTCGATGCAATCCTTGCGCGCCTGGGGATAGCGGTTGTCCAGGAACCAGGTTTTGATCTCGGTGTGAATATCATGGTATCCCAGCTGCATCAGGAAGTTCCCAAGCTTCGCACCGACAAAGGGATCACCACGCTGCTCGAGCTGGTATTCATTAAAGGCCATCCAGTACTTCCAGACATTCGGAGAATAAGGATCCAGGAAGAAAGACGCATTCATCACTTCTGTCACGTACACGACGGACCCTGGGCGCAGGACACGGCGAACCTCTGACAAAACACGAATAGGATCCGGAACGTGCTCCAAAATCCAACACAAGAAAGCGCCATCAAAAGAGTTCGACTGGAACTTCATGGAGGTGGCATCCATCTCCTGTAAGTGAAAACGCCCTTGTGCAAAAGGCAGACTGGAAAGTCTTTGCTGAGCTGCCGCCAGTTGTTTGGTGCTGCGGTCAATACCGGTTAATTGCAGATCGGGGAAACGGCGCAAAAGGATTTCACTTTGGGCCCCGACTCCACAGCCGACCTCGAGCAAATCCTTTACATTGGACAAATTGATATTCTGGTAAACCGTGTGCTCGCCGAAGCGCGCCTGTTTGCGCAGGCGATCTTGTTCTTCCGCGGTAAAACCATGCAGGTAAGGAAAATCAGCCATTAAACACCTCAATAGTAATTTAATAGCTGCAGACTGCTTTCCTCAAGGAATCTCTGGTTACGGTACACAGCGCGAAGTCCCCAAGTCTTGCTGAAACTCCATTGCGTCTGAATCTGGGTTTTTAGATAGTCCTGTCGGTCCCATGATGAGTCGCGGCGGTACTGCGCCAAAGCCTCTACAGACCAATATGAGTTCACCTGATAATGCAAATCCACCAGCGGACCGGCACCGCCCCATAAATTGTTTTCTGACAGCGTTGCGCCGTAATGCACTTCGCCCTGCAACTGGGCTGTTAAATCAAACTTTCCAAGACCAAAAGTCCAGCCATAGCCCAGACGAACCACGGCTTCATGGACGGGGTTGAAGTTTTCATTTTGAGTGCGTTCCACCCCCAACTTGAATCTCCAGGAGTTTTCCGGCAACAAGGACGTCCACTCACTGGCAGAGATCAACTCAAAGGCCGAGAAGTTTTCCAGATCAAACTTCTTTCGATCGGGTTCGGAATAGGATTCTCCATAGGAAAAATCCAAATCAAAAAAGGAAATCTGGGAATAGCGTGGATAGCCCCACGCCGGATCCAGACGATCATGTAAAGCGAAACGATGGGACAACAACAGATAATCGCGTTCCGCCGTATCGTGCTTGACACCCAGGCCCCAACGGCCTGAAGGATGCGCCAGGTGAGGTTGATCCTGCGGCAGTGGATTTATCGTCACAGCTTCCGGAGCCAGTTCAATTTCACTGCGCTTACCAAGCACCCGCATTTTCAACTGACCTTCGCGACTCGCCTCTTGCACCTCTTTGGAGTATCGAAAATCAATGAAGTCGATAAAAGTGTCCAAAACACGCGCCTGCGAAGCTGCGGGACTTTTCAAAAACTCCTGTGAATAGACGATTTCATCCTGCACCGTGATTTGATGCGCCAACCAAGACAACTGATCTTTTTCACTGTCTGTCAGCCGGTTCCAGCGCACAAAAAAAACTTCCCGCACAGAGGGACGATAAGCGAAGGACTTCACCAGATCTGTTTTCGTCCAGAGAACACGCACGGTGTCTGCCGGTATCACATACTGATCCAGCTTGCTGAGTACGTCCACACTCGGATCTGCGGCTTCCAGAATGCTCAGCATGTGATAGGAGCAGTTTTCAGTCAGATACCAGTAATCAATCCGGGCCGGTCCCAGTTCCCACACATGCGCCACCAGCATCGCGACGGCTTCAGGTCCCAGGCGCAGTTCGTACTCCCACAAATCGCGCGACTCTGCATTGTTGTATTCACGAACTTTGTAATAGTAAGGAATCGCGCGGAAGGTGCCCGGGAACATTCCAAACAAGCCTTTAAATCCGTACAGGAAAGCGTTGTTGGTGTCTGTGTCTGCCGCATAGTTCAGGCCATAGTCCAAAAGCTCGTGGCGCTGACCATCCTTTGCGGAGGGCTTTTTATTAATGCGCAAAAACGTATGACCAAAAGCCGAAGAGGGATTGTTCATGTAATAACTGGAGAACACCAAAGAGACGGACTCGCCTTGCAGACCCTTGGCAAACGCCTCGTAGCGTTCGCAGGAAAGATCCGGCCACTGAATCTTGAGATCTTTCAGTTGTCCCTTCAACCAACGATAGCGGGCCGGAAAGCGGCATTGCGCGCGATCGTTGACATCACTGGCCTCCCCTCGAAAGAAGTTCTGTGCCGTGGCTTCAAGTTCGGCCACAGGATTCTTTTTCCCGACAGGTGAATAGAAGAAGGAATCACTGTCGATCTGACTTTCCTGAATACGGAAAAAATCTTTTTCAAAGTGCAAAAGCTTATGCCACTGCCGCTGGTTGCCAAGTCGGCGATCACGAATGGATTTTAGTACTAAATCCCAGTCAGCAGAGGCAGAAAAGGCCTCTTGCGAGGCCCCAAAAATCAAAACAAAAGCTAAGAAAATCCAACGCATAAACCCATCTTTGTGGGTTCATGCATTTTTATCAAGCCTTCTTTTTCCTCTTCCACCAGTAATAGGTGCCGGTGACGTAAAACACCAGCGGCAGAATTCCTGATACAAACACCAGGAATCTTCCCAGTTCGCCCCAGAAATCACCGACGTGCCAGGCTCGCTGCAAGTCCCCGAATTTTTTCTTGAAGTCACGGTCCTTGACCAGCTTGGTATTCAAAAGCTCCCCCGTGGCCAGATCCCACTCCCAGCCGCTGATACCATGCTCCGGATCTCGCGCCAAACCCATCAGCTTATTATCCTTCATATCAATACGGAACTGCGCAATCTGATCTTCTTCCAGCAAAGAAACCAACGACGGCTGCACGACAGAGAAAGACAAGAGCGCTGAAGTCGCAGGCCCCCCACCCCCGGGACCGCCTCCCTCACCGGGACCACGCGGGAAGAACCAATCCGGCCTTGCCAGATAAATCCCCGAGAACGTCACGATACACATCAGAATCAAGGAATAAAAACCCAAAAACTTATGCAGCTCCAGATTGAATCCCAGAAAGGATCTTTGTTTGTTATAACGAAGACTGCGCTTCCAACTTTTTCCCTGACCAGGCCACCACAAGTACAATCCCCCCAAAAGAAGAATCATGCTTAAAACTCCCGTCACCGCCACGATCGTGCGACCCGTGCCACCTGAAAACAAATCGTGATGGAAGACGAAGAAGAATCCCCCCAGAGTTTCTTTGAACACCTCGGAGCCTTTGAATTCAAACGTTGCGGCATCCACATAAGCCGTTACAAAACGGCGCTTTTGCTCCCCTTTGGGAACGTTGAACATGATGCGGTGATTGTAGCGAGAATCTTCAGAGGCAATAGTCATGCGCATTGGGTTGGAATCCACGCCCAACCCCTGACGGGCATTTTGAACAATCTGATCCAGATCCGGCACCACCGGCGCTGCCGAAGCCACTTTTAAATCAGGCTTCATCAAGGCATCAATTTCTTCGGTATAAACCAGATAACTTCCCGTCAATCCCAGAAGAACAAAGTGAAAGCCAACGACGATCCCTAACCAGCGATGGGACCATAACATGAATTTGTGAACGACTCTTTTCATGGCCACTGGATAACGGTTTCAAAGTGAATATACAACTTAGTGACCTTATTAGTTCTTCATTGATGAGATTTTGAAAATCTAATGAAAACCAATTTTCAGGAAAATAAAAAACGCAGTGGGGTGACCACTGCGTTTTGATAGATTCTCAAATATTGAGATCTAGATATTAAGCACCACAAACATTGTTTTGGGAAACAACTGCATTGATGTTTGCTTCGATAGAAGCAGGTTGCATGTTTGTTTCAACAAAGATTTTGTTGTAGTTCTTTTTCAAAGTTGTGCCCATAGCTTTGGAATCACAACCCATCAAGTTTGCAAGACCCGCCAAAGTCTCACCTTCACCACGAGCAGCATCGTTAGCCAAAGCCACTTTGTTCACTTCGATGAAAGCTGGAACTTCTTTACCGGATTTGAAGATACCATCTTGCTGGCAGTTCAAAGTCCCTGTGGAGATACCGAAAGTTTGGTTACCAGAAGTACCGTTTGTAGTTGCAGCAAGAACCTGATTGCCACCAGAACCCATTACGATAGAGCCCAGACCGCAACCTGCAGAGCCATAACCTTGACCAGACACTTCTTCCAAAAGACCTTTTTTCTTTTGAGCGTGAGCCACACCAGAAACCAACATTGCTACAACAACAAATTTAACCAACTTCATTTCAACCTCCGAAGTATATTGGATTTGCCTGAAAAAATTGTGTCCTCGAATCACACAAACGGCAAATAGTTTTGTTGTCCTTGGGCACAAGGACCTGTACGCAGATGGACACTGGGAACTAGACCTAAGTCTAAAGAACTAGAACCCATCCCAACGCACGTTGATCTTGGGGAATTCAATCCAGTCTTCGGAAGGGGGAAAACCTTCTGGACGAGGCTCGGTGCCACCTTTGAAACTTAGGAACGCAGTCAAGGCGCAGATAAAGGCCTCGAAGGCGTGATTGTTTTCGATCATCAACTTCACGTCCTGATCATAGACGAAGGCGACATTGTGAGCACTTAACGCGTGTAAGATCTCCCGTCGGCTTTCGTCCCCGCCAATGGCATGCTTATGGAAACGCAGGTGGCTTTTCATTACATTTAACGAGCGCCCGATGCGCCAGACGGAAAGCTTTGGAAAGACTTCCACACACTTCATTTTCAAATGACGGCGCAAGAACATGGCACGCGCCAACAACGGGGCACTGTTTGCACCCATCGCATGTTGCAAGATAAATGGCTCTTCCAGCTCAGAAGACAGGTACATCTCAACGCATCTTTGTGTGTACGGCGTGAAGAGCTTACGTGGTTTCTTCTTCTTGTGCAGTTTGCGAGTGTATTCCCACATCCATTGCACATGCGGCTTCTTGCAGGTCTCTATACTCCCACAACAGTCTTTGGACTCCAGACAGACCGGGAAACGGAAGGGCACATCAAAGGCCACCATATCGACTTCACTGTGATACTGATCGATAACTTGCTGAACTTTGAAATCCGCTGAATGGACTTCATCACTTTTGATTTTTTCAACCAGACGGGAAAGAAAGATTTTCTTGTGCTTGGGATAGTATTCCAGGACAGCCACGCAGGCTTTGTCGGATTTGCCGCCCCCCAGGGACAGGCCGATAAAACGATGCACCTCTCCGGCATGTGACGACGACTCGGCCGCAGCTTTTTTGGGAGCTGCGGTCTTCTTCTTCGTCGTTTTCTTTACAGGGGATCGACGGGCTTTGCGTCCATCACCTGGAAGCCGGATTTTTGGCATGCGTTGGCTACTCCCTCACGTTTATCCGGAGGACACCAGACCAGAACACATCCGCCGCCCCCAGCTCCACAAATTTTAACAGCCTCAGCCCCATTCTGCAAAGAGACTTCAGCAAGCTTGTAGATCTCAGGACTTGAAAATTCCGGGGCCAAACGAACTCGGGCATCGAACTCACGTTTAAACAAGGGTCCCAGCTCTTTCCAGTTTTCAGACCGGACCGCGTGCTCCGTTTCAATGGCAATGCTTTTTAAATCACGCAAGGCCTGAAGAGTCCGGGCATCCTTCACCACAGAGTCTTTCATCACCTCAAAGTTATTCAATCCCGAGTGATGAGCCTTCCCCGTGTAAACCAGCATGAACTTTTCAGCCAATGGAGACTGGGATACCGGCAATACACTTTGTTGGATTCCATCATAGCCATAATGGAGGACATTCAGCCCCCCGGAAGCCGCTGGATAGTAGTCCTGTGTTCCGGTCGGCGTGTTCAGAATCTCCGCTTCGATATTATGAGCAACCTGCACCATATGATGAACATCACGAAACGGCTTCCCACAGAATTGTGAAAAGGCTTTCATCAAACTGATTGTCAGACTTGAGCTGCCACCAAGGCCGCCTCCCACCGGGCTCTGCGAAGAGGTCTTCAGGGTGAAACCTCGCTCAGGCTTCCAATAGCGAAGCTGAGTCTGCAACAGAACCATCTTAGGATCCGGATCGGATAAAGCATCCACCAGATTGTTATAGGCTTTGCGAATCTTCAGATCGGCGGACTCCAATACGATTGTCGCATCGTCGTGAGGGGTCAGCTCCGCCACGGTATAAATATCGATGGCCACATTCACGGTGGAAGCTCCATTGATAAACAAATAAAGGGGCCACAAATCCAGTGTGCCCCCTGCCAAATCCACGCGTGTGGGAGATTTAACGACAATCTTCTGCATTACTTTTCTTTCTGCCCGGCCATCATGGCCTGCTGCTCATCCGACGTGCTTTTTTTATTATCCTTCGGAGCTTCCTCTTCGCGCAAGTCCGCCAGGACAATTTTTATAAAACGATCCAAAGCCCCCGCTTCCATTTTCATCTGCTGGGCCGGTTCGGAAACCTTGGCATAAATCCCCAGATCCTGCGCCTGCCCGACCTCGGCTTTCCATTTCACATCCTTCATCACCAATTCCATGGTGAAAAGGTTTTTCAGTGCGGGAAGCTTTCCTTCCACAATTTCAGAGGCTTTGGCATCTGCGATCTGACTTAGAAGTTCACGCACTTTGTTTTGATCCAGTGTCAGATCTTTCTTGTCCGGCGCCAGCCACTTGCCATCTTCGCGGCGGATCAGTAAACGACCCTTGTCGTTTTTGATACTGATCTCATCGACACTGGCAATTTTATGACGTAGGAAGCGGCGTTCACGGAAGTCCATCACCGTCTTATTCACACGGTTCTGCCACACAGAGTTGACCAGCAGAACACGGTTTTCACCATTGCGACGGGCAAAAGTATTATCCTCGAAGTTGCGTTTTTCCGAAATTTCAAAAACATCCTGAGTGCCAGCCGTGCTTTTGAAAGTGACTTTCCCCAAAGGCTTGTCCAGCCCATAGAGGGCCCACTGTATTCCCTCACCCTCTTTGGCCACTTCGATGATACGCTCTGGGAAAGCCCCTTTGACAAAGTCATCCGCTGCGGTATTGTCAGCCGCGTCCTTCAACGGCTCCAGCATGGACCATCCGTCCACGCTGCGCTTCAGAACGATTTTCTGATTACCTTTTTCAACTTCGATCTGATCCACCTGATCGAACTCCACGGTCATCAGACGGGCGTCCATGGCGCGCTTTTCTTCAGCCTTCTTTTCACTGAAGAAGTCATACACGGCATAACCGCCAAAAATCAGAAGACAAATGACAAGTATTGTACGCCCTTTGAGTTTCATTACGCATTTCTCCTTCTAAGCCACAGCCCAATGCTGGTTCCCAGCAAAAGAATAGGCAGTGGAATGATGAAAGCAAACAAGAAAACACCGAACTTGGTTTCTGTCATAAGCATTTGTGTCGCCATAGGTTCTTTCGGCGTAATGCTGATCAGGTTTTCCTCTTTAGCCAGAGCCGCTATCGAATTCAGAACAAGATCCCGATTCAAATTCTGATAAAGCATCTGATTTGTCAGGAAGTCCACATCTCCGGCGACAATGGCCGTGAAGTCTTTGGCGTTTTCATCGCCGCCCCATTTACCGCTGACTTCATCCACCAGTGCATAGGCATCCTCAACACCTTCTCCTTTGATCTGCAAAGAAGGGAATGCCATCGCGTTCGGCGCTGTAGAAACAAGTTCATCCACCACGATGCCTTTCACGCTTTCCACTTTCTTCAAAGACTGCGGAAAACGGAACAAGGTTGCTTCGCTGCGACCAAATGGTTTGGTGATCTTGTTGTTCATCGAGAAAATCACACCCAAGGTCGGCCCCTGATTGATCCCGCGGCCCATGACTGTTTCCACCTGATTTAGGATATAGTTGTTCCCCAACTGCAATCCCATCTTGGAGGTCAATTTTTCAAGACCCGCAGAATTCTGAGACTCCAGGGCCAGCAAAAGACTGCCGCCGCCCTTCAGGTAATTCTCCAGCGCTTCAATTTCAAAACTCTGGAACCCCTGAACCGGCCCCGCGATCACGATCACATCCGCATCCTCAGGAATCTTCGGATTCTGAATCAACGGCAGTTCCTTGACCAGATAGCGATTGTTTTCCAGCAGGGACTTCAAGGAACCCAGCCCCAGGCCTTCTTTGTTGTCATTGAGGTTCTTTTCTCCGTGACCGACCGTGAAATAAACTGTCTTGTTTTTTTCACGCGTCACTTTAACCAGAGCACTTGTGAAGTCCTGCTCATCGATTTTTTCGATGCGATTGCGGCGCCCCTTGTAATCCAGGAACACCACACCACTGCCTTTATCCACGCCAAATTCCTGAGACAGATCCGGACGTTCATTCACTTCCACAAAGTCCAGCTGGATTCTTGAGCTTTGATCCTGATACTTCTTAATCAGTTCCCGGAAAAGACGACGATTTTCCTCGTTGCCCTCAACACCCTTCTTATAGAAGAAGTACACTTTCAGATCGGAATCCAACGACTTGACCAGCTTGATCGACTGATCCGACAAAGTATTGGTCTGGGCTAAAGAAAAGTCCCAGGTTTTGGTATGACGAACCCCGATGTAGTTCACCACAATCAACAGAGCCAGAGTCAGCAGGATCAAAACCCCCATGCTCATGCCTTCTTTGGTGGTCTTCATAGTAAAGAATTCCTTGAAAAAGCCGCGGTCTTTAGCCAGACCCACAATCAGGAACAACACCGCCATCCCCAAAGACAGCCAGCAGAAAGGCACCCATTCACCCAAAAGGTAACGGGTGATGATCATCGCCACCAATGAGATACCAGCAAACAAAAATGAAATTTTACCTAATTTGCTCATTATTATCTCCAACGTGAGGATTCAACAACACGCTCTGCCAGGAAGCAGAACAACACAATAATACTCAGGAAGAAAACCAGACCATTGGTTCGCACGGTGCCTTCCACCAATCCCGACAAGTGACTGCTCAGGGATACGTGCTCAAAGATCTTCCGTGCGCGCTCCCCGTCCACCACTTCGGTGCCGATTCCAATGAACCAGACAGAAATGTTAAAGATCACCGACGCCACATAGGCCACGATGCTGTTTTCCGTCAGCGAAGACGCAAACAGGTTCATCGCCGCATAAACCCCACCCACCAGGAAAATGCCCAGGAAGGCAATAAACAACGGGCCCCAGTTCACAGTTGCCAACAGCGAAGTTGCCAGCGGATACAGCAGTGCCAAAAACACGATGCCCGCGACAGCACCTAAAGCCGCCATATACTTACCCATGACAATCTGGAACGACGTCACCGGCGAGGTCAAAAGCAGATCAAAGGTGCGAAGCTTCTTTTCTTCCGCAAAAAGTTTCATGGTCAACGCCGGCACCACGAAAATCAAAAGTAGATTCAGATATGAAAGCTGACGCAGGAACACACCATAGTGAATGTTCAACTGATTCTGCGGAACCCCCTGCTGCATCACATAGTTCATCAACAACTGCGAAAACAGATTCAGCTGAATCGGATACACCCAGCTAAACACCAGGCTGACCAAAAAACAAATCATCCAGAAAGTCGAATTCAGATAAAAACCTTTTAGTTCTTTTTTGAAGATCACGAGAGTGCCGCTCATGCCGGGCCTCCTTTTTCCTGTTGTCCATAAGTCAGTTTCAAGAACACATCTTCCAGATCACGCTTGGCGGGGGTGAGTTCCAAAAGACCATAGCCTTTGCCCACCAGAAGTGCAGAGATATTGTCCACCGCTTCTTCGCTGCCCTTGATATCAATGTCCCATTCTTTCGCCGAAGCTCCGGAATGAACCCCGATCACTGAACCCACGTCGGACAAAACACTTTGCATGTCTTCTACGCCTTTGCGCAAACGAACATGCAGACGGATCTGTCCTTGCTCCATGGTCGCCAGATTGTGAATGCTGTCTTCCGCGACAATGCGGCCTTTGTTGATGATGATGACTTTTTCGCAAGTTGCTTCCACCTCGGGAAGAATATGCGTGGAAAGAATAATCGTGTGCTGCCCCTTCAGGGCTTTGATCAGCTCGCGGATCTCGGCCACTTGTTTGGGGTCCAGCCCCACCGTCGGCTCATCCAGAATCAGAACCTCAGGATCCGAGACAATAGCCTGCGCGATCCCCACACGCTGTTTGAAACCTTTGGACAAGTGATGAATCAAGCGCTTTTGCACATCGCCCAGATTGGTTTTTTCGATGGCATTTTTGACTGCGCTTTCGATTCTTTCTTTCGGCACTTGTTTCAAGGCTGCCACATAGCGCAGATAATCCTGCACATACATGTCGGCATAGACTGGCGGGATCTCCGGCAGATAGCCGATTCGTTTTTTAACTTCCAAAGGATTTTCAAAAACATCAAATCCTGCTACTGAAGCACTGCCCTGGCTGGGAGCCATAAAGCCGGTGATGATTTTCATAGTCGTGGATTTGCCTGCGCCGTTGGGGCCGAGGAAGCCCACAACATCACCTTTGGAAATAGAAAAGTTTAACTTATCAATGGCCCGTCTTGGACCATAATCCTTCGTGAGATCTTTGACTTGAATCATGGTGCAATCTCCTCTGTAGTCTAAATGAAAATTTTAGGCTGAGCCTGTCACCAGTCAATCCAAAAGGTACCTGCTTACTTTTGCAGAAGCGATGCGCCGTAGCGTCAGGAGAGTGCGAAATTTAACGTGCGTTCGGAGTGATAAGTCACGCGCCCCAGCTTGTCGCCTTTGATCGGACGAACGAAGCGGCATTCCACGACGACCACGGCCACCTTTTGACCGACCATCAGGGATTTTGCCGATAACGACTCTCGGGCCACCCAGGCGGAGACCTCTTGAATTTCTGCCGGCGTGATTTCCTGATCACGTTGTCTGTGAATAATAGCGTGCGCCCCCGGATAGTCGCGCAGATGCAGCCAGTAATCCCAAGCTTTGGCCTGACGAAGCAGCGCCAAATTGTCCGCCGCGGACTTCCCACAATAGGCCAAAGCACCTGAATCCAGATGCAACTTGCGCCCTCTGGCATCGGCCTTTTTCATCAGGTCGACCAAGGCGGGTTTCTTCTGCTTTTCAGAATAACGACTGTCTTCCAGCTTCTGGATTTCACGAACCAGCTCATCCAGGCGTTCGCGAGCACCTTCTTTCTTTCCGACCAACTGCTTGGCTTTGGCAAAGCAGTTTTCGATATTCCAGCTCAGACTCTGCTTGGTATCAACACAGGACTGCAGATTCTCTGGAACCTCCAGAGTGCCATGGGCCTTCAAGAACTGACCCGCTTCATACCACACCTGTTCGCGATCGCTTTCGATTTGTTTTTGAATCTCAGCAAGCGCCCGGCGTTTTTTCTCCAGATCCTTTTGTTTTTGCCGCTCCCACTGCTCGGCCGGATCCAAGATCGTTTTCTTGGATCCAGCCCCCTGCTCAGCCAGCCATTCTTCGTGGATAGCCACCAAGTCCCGGGGCTGCGGAGGATTTTCCACATGCGGAGCCGGAGTCAGCTCCAGGGGACGATCCCAGGAAATCTGCTTGCCCTGAGCCTTCACGATAAGGTTGCTTTGTTTGGGAATCAGGCGAATCTCCAGATCACAATCCGACGAGGAGTTTCTAAGATGAAGTTCGACCACACGACCGAACTCTTCTCGCACCGACATGCCGGCAAAGAAGAGATTGCGTCCATGGGAATTCAAAAAAAGACTGACGGGCTTGCCCTTGGGGGCCTTTTTAAAAGGGCACTGGTTTTCAAAACACAGCATCATCGGAGTGTTTGGCACAAGGTCCAGTATCAGCCAGAACATACTGCCACGCAGGTGGAACCCCAGGGCCAGACCTCGGTCGTTGGCCTGCACCTCTTGCAATTGAGCACCGTCCAAAATTGGTGCGAAGTAACGGACAAAATGCTGTAGTTCTTGCTGAGTCAGGGCTTTCATCCCTCCAAGTCTCTCATTCTTTGGACCAATTTTCCATCACTGATGCTCAGGTTCGTAAAAGGAAAGCCGATATTTCTAGGGTATGAATACAGACATGCTAATCAAGATCGTTGAAACCCAGCTGCAAGAGACCGCCAACCTGCGTGAAAAAAGCCATGACTTTATCCGCCGCGTGGTTCACCTCTACACCCTGCAACTGATGAAGACCGGCACCATTCCTTTGGAGTTTATGGACGAGGTCCTGACCGACATTGAGGCTGAAGCCGTGGAAATCTATCGCAAGAAAACCTACGGCTTCCTGACCTTGGAAGAATACCGTCGCCACAAATTCCGTCAGAAAGACGACAACTAGTACAAACGACTTTGCGCCGATAAAATTCGGCGCGGACTGACGGAAGTGTCAAACTTCATGCACACTTCCTCCACCCCCAGCACCTTCATGGCATTCAAAGAGGCCAATAGCAAAGTGTCCGAAGTGACTCCACAAGCAACCCCTCCCGACGCCAAATCCAGACACAACTCCACTTCTGAAACTGTTTGTTTTTCAGGCAAGGCCGCAGTGTATTTCAGATCCTTACGAACCTGACCGCACAGCTTTTCCACCGGATTGCGGCCACCACAGGAACCGCACGACACTTCCGCCCGCGCCTGTGAAAAAACGACCAAACAAGACGCAGCAATAAACACCAAGACCGCGAAAAAAGATCTCATCCATGACTCCTTTTAATTTTTGTTGGAGGCACTAGTGTAGGGATCTTTTTGCGCCAGAGATAATTTCAAGTTTGTTATCTGCTTCTTATCAGAGGCCCTTTTGGTGAACTACTCTTCGACCTTCTCAATCACGGCAAAGTACAATGGACCAAAGCCGCATTGATCCGGCATATAGGCCACTCCCAACTCCGTCCGCTCGCCACCAACTCCCAAAGGGGCCTCCAGCAATTTGACCGCCGACTTCTTCTTTTTTAGAAGCTTGCGAACGACGTCATCATTTTCCGCCGGACTGATGGAGCAGGTTGAATAGACAATGCGCCCGGCGGGCTTCACTGCCAGGAAGGCCGCCGCCAACAAAGAGTACTGTCTGGCAGCAAGATGTTCGGTGCGGCGTGGACTCCATTCATCCTGTGCCGCTTGATTTTCCAGAATATGTCTTTCACCAGAGCACGGGGCATCCAACAACACACGATCAAAACTGGAGGGTTCTTTCAAACCAAACTGAACACCGTCCTTGCCTGTCACCCACACCCGGTTGCGCACCTCGCGAGGCACATACTGTTGAATGACTTTCTTCAAACGCTCGCGACGCTCCGGGGAAAGATCATTGCAGAAGATCTCACCGTCTTCACCGAAGGATTCAATCAGCACCAGACTTTTCCCGCCCGGAGCCGCGCACATATCCAACAATCGATCCCCCGGCTGCACATCCAAGGCTTTCGCCACCATCACACTGGCCGGATCCATGATATAAATATCCAAAAGCTCATCCGCATTGCGCTCGGGCTGACAGCCATGCGACGGTGTCAGCCAATGACAACCCGGAAGCTCGGCTTTTTCAGGAAAGGTCGCCCAGGATTTTGTTTTTAAGTCAGAAGGGCTCCAGGCGTTAACACGAGCCACTTGTTGCTCACGCGTTTGCAGGGCCGCAAAAAGCGCGGGCCAGCGGGAAGCATAGACTTTTTCAAAATGACGATAAAAGGGATGATCGGCGTTCATCCCCCGGATTTTACTTTCGGATTGGGAAAGAGCAAATAAATTCAGAGCCCTGGTCGATAATACTCTTCACAGCGACGGTCCCGCCATGACTTTGCATAATATGCTTCACAATAGCCAGCCCCAGGCCGGTACCGCCCGCATCACGGGTGCGCCCCCGGTCAATGCGATAGAAACGTTCAAACAGACGATCCAGATGCTGCTCCGGAATCCCCTGGCCGTCATCAATCACACGTAAAATGATATATTCCTTGATATCGCGCTCCCAACGAATGCGAATTGTTTTCCCCGCAGGAATGTATTTTACGGCGTTGGACACCAGATTGCGCAAAACCTGCTCAACCTTACGCGCATCTGCCATAAACGGAGGCACATCCCCGTTCACGTGAATTGAAATATTCTTTTCCGCAGCCATCACCGCCAGCTCAGAAACCACGTGTTCTGAAATGGACAGCGGGTGAATCATTTCCAGCTTCAGCTCGGAATTGGAGGCCTCTAAAGAGTTGATACTCAGCATATCATTCACAAGGTCCATCAACCGATCAATGTTGCGGGAAACAATATCCAGGAACTTTCCGGCCTGCTGAATCTGGCCGGTTTTCACGTCCTCTTTCAGCGTATCCACATATCCCTTAATGGACGTCAAAGGAGTGCGCAGTTCATGAGAGGCATTGCCAACAAAATCCATACGGATCTGCTCGGCCCGCTTCATATCCGTGATGTCATGGAAGATCCCCACAACGCCATAGATTTCGCGCGTCTTTTCATTGCGAATAGGATTCACCGACACGGCAAAGTAACGCGGCTGATTGTCAATCAAGGTCGGAAGCTTCACGGTGAAACGTTGAACCTTGCCCACTTGGATTGTCTTGGCAAAGCCTTCCAGAACATCGGAAGACCGAATTGCATCTTTCAGACGCAAGACCTGCCCATCCATCAGGTTGGAGGACAGGAACTGCGCTGCAAACTGAGAGTTAAAATAAAGAATCTTTTCATCCAGACTGACGCTGACCAAGCCTTCGGCCACGGCACTCATAAAGGCCTGTGATTCCTCTTGCGCCTGCAGATAACGAGCCTTACGACGCTTCATTTTACGGTGGATGTGATCTAAAGCCACTTCCAATTCAGAGATGTCAGCGGTTTCATCATCCAGCAGATCATCATCCTGGCCTTCCACCAAATTCCCAAACGTGCGCTTGCTGGAAATGCGCAGGGCCTTCAAAATCACCCGATGAATGGGCTTGGCAAAACGGTACGAGGTCAAAGCCGCGACCAAAATGCTGAAAACAAAGAAATTCAAAAGGGCTTCGTTATAAACGAACGGACGCACGCCATAGCGTACATCGATGACAGATATCACGGCCAGAAAAAGACCGTTAAAAGCTACAACCTGCCAGGAAAAGTAGCGCCAATAGACTTGCCAAGGAAAACGGATAAATCGCTTCATGCGATATCTACTTTAACCCTATATCCGACGCCACGGATAGTCTCAATACGGTCGCCCCACTCGCCTAACTTCTTGCGCAATCCGAAGACATGGGTGTCAATAGTGCGTCCAACGACATTGATGCCCTCGCCCTGAATATTCTCAATAAGCTGTTCGCGAGTCAGAACACAACCATGATTCTGCACCAGAGCCCCCAGCAGCTTGAACTCAGAAGGCGTCAGGTGCAACGGCTCGTTATTATAGGAAATTTCATAGGATTTAAAGTTGATCTTAAGCCCCAACAGGGACACTTCCCCATCATCACTTGCCGGAGCCGCCTGCACCTGAGACCGGCGCAGAAGAGCTTTCACCCGCGCGATAAACACGGAAGGGTTAAAGGGCTTGGTCATATAATCGTCAGCACCCTTTTCAAGGCCCGAGACGATGTCCTGAGGTTCGGTCTTGGCAGTCACCATCAAAACCGAAGCTCCAGGATTTTTTGATTTAATTTTATCAACGATTTCAACGCCGCTCAGACCCGGCAGCATCCAATCAAGTACGAACAAAGAAAAACTCTGGCGATTCAATTCCTGCAAAGCCTCTTCGGCGGAAGCACATTCGGTCACTCGGTAACCCTGCCGCAAAAGGTGCAGAGCCATCAGCTCTCGGATCTCTTGCTCATCTTCCACCACTAACACTTGCACTGAGTTGTCAGCCAAACTTTCCCCCGTGTCGAACATCTTTGCCGGTGAAGGCAAAGATCACGTCTTCGGCGATATTCGTCGCATGATCCCCGAGACGTTCCAAATTTCTTGCAATCAAAATCAAATCCATGCCGGCTTCCACATCTTCCGAGTGGGCCTTCATGTGCGCCATCGCTTCGTTAAAGACCTTGTTCTTCAACGCGTCGATTTCATCGTCCATCAGAAGAATCTTTTTGGACTGTTCAACGTCACCACGAACAAAACAATCCAAAGACTCTTTCACCATGCGACCGGCGATCTCAGACATTTTCTGAATATCACCGAGCTGCGACTGGATCGGCTTGCGCCCCAGATAGTCCTTGCCGGAATAAGAGATATTCACGGCCTGATCCCCCATGCGCTCCAAATCATTGTTGATCTTCAAAACAGAAATGATCAAACGAAGATCCTTGGCCACCGGCCCCTGTTTAGCTAGCAGATGCATGCAGGCATTGTCCACCCGGATATGGTCTTCGTTGATTTGTCTTTCGATCGCATGCACGCCATCGAACATTTCCAGATCCCGAGACAACAATGCTGCTGTCACCAAAGACAGCGACTTTTCAACATGGCCACCCATCAAAAGAATCATTTTTTTGAGGTCTTCCAGTTGAATGTCTATCGCTCTTTCCATGGCATCCACCTTATTAGCGCTTGGCTTGATTTATAATGATTTGAGAAATAAAGACACCGCTTAACACGGCATCTCTATGGATTCTAACAGAAACTTAACACACTTTAAAAGAGGACCTGGGCCGCAAATTCGACTCGGGATCGGTCCCGCACTCCGGGGGCAAATTCCTCGGCATAACGAGTATAATCCACAGCAACAGCCGCTTTAATATCCTCAGTCACCTGATATCCCAGGGCCAGGAGGCCCGTTTGCAGGTCTTTGCCTTTTTCACCGACAGCCGCGTTTAAATAGTCATAACGAAGCATCACCTCCGCTTTAGGGCCCGTATGCACCACCGCGTAAAGACTGCCCCCCTGTCCGTGCACAGACTCCCCACTCAAGGAAGTCACATCCACGCCATCGGCCATCTTAAAGTCGCTAATGGCATCAGCAGGATCTTTGGAATCCAAAAACTCCAAAGCCACCGACCAGCGGCCTTGTTCCTCATAACTGATAAGAGCCTGTACACGCTCTTTCAACCCCACGCTTCCGCCATAGACCTCATAATTTCCACGCACATAATTGAAGCTCAGGGACCAGGGGGACCAGCGGAAGAACCGAACAAACAAGGCCGCCTCTTTGTGCGGACCTTTTTCTTCCTCCTCAGCACCTTCCCCGTTAGACAGGCTTACGGCCCATTCGCCGTAGTCATGCGGCAGTTCGGACATGAAGGACACCCCCAAATCCGAATAAGAAAGATACTTCCATTTTTCAGTGATGGCCCACGCCGTCCGCCCCAGGAAACGATAGTTGCTGGACTGATACTGAGCCTCATGCCAGGTTTGAGGAATCAAACCCAAGCGCAAAGCCTTCATCCCGCTAAAGGTGCTGACCACATCCAAGTAGGCTTCGCGAAGTCCCACATCGAAACGGTTCGGGCTGGTTTCTTTTTCTTCAGAGCCTTCAAAAGACAGTACCAGAAGATTGTCGTCTTTCAGCGGCACATTGATATCCATAAACATGGAGGGCACATTAAAGGATGAGTTTCCACGCTCTCCTGTAGGCAGAGTCCAAACCGATGCCGTCACATCCAGTTCGCCGGAAATCTCGATCTCAGAAAGAGCCACAGCCTGCGAGCAAACAAAAACAGAAAATAAAGAGCCCAGAACGATTTTTTTCATGCTCTCATGCTGCCATCTTTATATACTGTTGCCAAGGAAAGGGAAGTTTATCGTGTCACGTCGAGTATCCGCCATCGACATCGGTTCCAACGCCATACGTATGATGGTCGCCGATGTTCATCCGCAAGCCCCCCACCTGCACATTGTTAAAAAATTCCGGGCAGCGGTTCGACTGGGGCATGATGTCTTCACCCAAGGACTGATCACCCCGGCCTCTCTGGAAATCGCCAAAGCCACCTTTCACCGCTATGCCCTGACCAATCAGGAGCTCGGCGTGCAACAGTGCCGGGCCGTGGCCACCTCGGCCAGCCGTGAAGCCAAAAACCAGAAGGAATTTGTCGATCTCATTTATAAAACTTCCGGCATCCAAATCGAAGTGATTGATGGCACTGAAGAAGGGCGACTGATCCATCTGGCCGTCCGCCGCGAACTGGATCTGGACAATCGCAAAACCATGTTGATCGATATCGGAGGCGGCAGCGTCGAAGTCACCTTTTCTCAAGGCGCCACCATGCTGGCCACAAAATCGTTTCCGATGGGCACAGTCCGCGTGCTGGAAAACTTAGCCAAAAGAAATCTGACAGAAAACCATCTGAATATTATCATGGGAGAGTTCATCACCGCCTTGGGCGAACACATTTACAAGAACTGCGATCTGGACCCGGTGGACTTTGCCATCGGAACAGGTGGAAACCTGGAATGTCTGGGGCAACTGAAAGTCCAGCTTCTAAAAAAGTCCCCGCACACCTTCCTGACGCTGCCCGAGCTTTCAGAAATCATCGTGCGACTGCGCGCTTTGAAGATCAAAGAGCGCATTGAAAAACTGAATCTGCGCCCGGATCGTGCCGACGTCATCGTCCCTGCCGCCATGCTGGTAGAGACCATCATGCGCCAGGCAGAAACACATAAAATCCTTATTCCGTCTGTGGGGCTTCGAGATGGCCTGATCTGGTCGATGCTGCAGAGCTAATCCGCCAGAAACTTCGGTGGAATTGCAAATAACAACTGCGCCCGCCCAGCCTCGGCTGTGGCAAAGGATTCAAGCTCCAAACCGATGATGCCACTTTTTTTCAGATCAATAAAACTTTCAGATCTCAGTGACAGCATGTAACTGGCAAAAGTGCTTAAGTGTGGCTCATGGCCGACAACGGCAATTCGCTTGTGATTCTTCCCTTGCACGCGCAACCATTTTAGAAATGCCTGCGGCGGACTGTGAGGCACCAGCTCCGGCGCCTCCACAACTTTGGTTTCATAGTAAATCTGGGACACGATTTCTGCCGTCTGGCGTGCCCGGGTCAAAGGACTTGAGACAATCAGGTCAAATTCCTTGATATAGTCGCGCAGATTCACGCAGACCTTCTGCATCCGCTTACGCCCCTTCAAGGTCAAAGGACGCAGATAGTCCTCCTGTCCCTTTTTAGCAAACTCTTCTTTGTCTTCGGCGACTGCGTGCCGGATGATGATCAACTCCACTGCTTTAACTCCGACCCTAATCTGAGGATGTGTTGGTGCTGTCCTCGACAAATGTAACCCGGGCTTTTGCAATTTGCATCAGAGTTTGATGAATTCCCACATCTGTGGAGTTCTGACGCACATAAGTCCCGTCAGCCTTCATCTCCCAGGACTGTCGCTGCTCTTTCACACACAGATTCAGGATCTCCCAGCACTTTTCTTTTAAAGTACGATCCAGAATCGGCACGATGGCCTCCACCCGAGCATGCAAATTGCGATACATCCAGTCGGCAGATCCCAGGAAGAACTCGCCATCCACCGGGTCCTTTTCCCCGTTTCGGAAATAGAAAATGCGGGAATGCTCCAGGAAGCGACCAATGATCGAAGTCACGCGAATGCGCTCGCTCATGCCCGGAACCCCCGGACGCAAGCAGCAGAAACCACGCACAATCATGTCGATGTCCACGCCTTTTTGTGAAGCCGCGTACAAAGCCACAGCGATATCATTTTCTTCAAAGTTGTTAAACTTTGCGATGATCCGCGCCGGACGCCCTGCCTTGGCGTGCTCTGCTTCCCGCTCAATCATAGCTTTAAATTTGGTAAACATATTCACCGGAGCAATCAACAGATTCTGATAATTGTTCTTCAAAGATCTTCCTGTCAGGTAATGAAAAAACTCCACAACATCGGAAGTGATTTCCTCGCGGGCGGTCAACAGCCCCAGATCTGTGTAAAAGCGCGAGGTCGCCACATTATAATTGCCCGTTCCAATGTGACAGTAACAGCGCAATCCCTCTTGCTCCTGGCGCACGACCAGAGCGGTTTTGGCGTGGGTTTTCAATCCCACCACCCCATAGACCACATGGACACCGGCATTTTCAAGCTCGGTCGCCCAGTAGATGTTGCGTTCTTCATCAAAGCGCGCTTTCAGCTCGACCAGACACACCACTTGCTTGCCTTGCTCTGCTGCACGAATCATGGCCCTGATAAACGGACTGTTGTCCCCGGTGCGGTACAACGTCATCTTGATGGCAAGGACCTTCGGGTCTTCGCTGGCGACACGAATGAACTTTTCCACCGATCCCGCAAAGCTTTCGTAAGGATGATGCACCAGCTGATCGTTCATCTTAATGGCATTGAACATGCCCGCTCCGTCTTCAGCAAAGGCAGGCAGAATCACTGGATTGTAAGGTTCAAACTTCAACTTTGGCAGATTCACATCAGAGATGGACGACAAATCGGTGAAATCCAAAAGACCCGGAGTTTCATAGATGTCCTCTTCAATCAACTCCAACTCTTCCATCAAAAACTTCAACATCCACGGATCAGGATTTGGCCCGTGCTCCAGGCGCACGACTTCGGCAAAACGGCGCTGGCGCAGCTCTTCCTCGATCGCCTCCAGAAGATCTTCCGCATCCTCCTGATCCTGGTCAGAGTCCGCATTTCGAGTCAAACGAAACGGCATCACCCCCAGCACCTGCATGGACGGAAACAGATCAGCCAGATTTTCCTGAATCACATCGAGCAAACTGATGAATCGATAAGATCCGCTTTCAGGTTCGGTGCGCACCCATTGTGGCAACACTTTGGGGATCTTCACCCGGGCAAAAAGTTTTTCATCCACATGGGGATGCTTCAAAGTCACACCCAAAGAAATGGAAAGATTTGAAATAAATGGAAAAGGATGCCCCGGATCCACCGACAATGGAGTCAAAACCGGAAAGACGTTTTTGTTGTAATATCTTTTTACGTTCTCTTTTTCTTTGTCGCTGAGATCCTTCCAACCCAGTAGAAAGATGTTCTCTTTTTCAAGGGCGGGCTTCAGAACTTTATTAAAGACCTGCGCCTGATCCTGAATCATCGGAATCACGAACTGCCGGATTTCCTGCAACTGATGCATCGGGGTTTTTCCGTCCGCCGATTTTGGAGACACTCCGTAAGCCACATGGCGCTTCAGCCCCCCAACCCGCTTCATAAAAAACTCATCCAGATTGGAGCCCGAGATACTGAGAAACTTCACACGCTCCAAAAGTGGATTGCGTGCATCCTCGGCTTCAGCAAGAACGCGTCTGTTAAAATTCAGCCATCCGATCTCACGGCTGGAAAAAAGACTTTCAGATGACAGAGGATGTTCGACAACCTTTGGTTTCCGTGTTGATTTCTTCTTAGATGTTCGCTTTGGCGATGTCGCCTTCGGTGTGTTCAAAGAATCCTCCTTGACTCCTGAAGCTTCTATTTCACAATAAAGTGACATCTTAAGCAATGTCTTCCCAAGGACAACGACATGCAAAACACTCCCAAAGAATGGTCCATGATTGAAAAGATCCGTTTTCGGGTCCAGCGTCAAAACAAACACAACATCGTCCCGTTAGGCGATGATGCCTTCGTTTTTAAGAACTATCCCGGATATTCCGTGATCTGCCAGGACATGATGGTTGAAGACGTTCATTTTAATTTAAAGTACACCAGCGCCTTTGACCTGGGCTTTAAAGCCTTGGCGGTCAACTTGAGTGACATTGCCGCGATGGGAGCCCAACCACACTATGCTCAGGTATCCTTGGCCCTGCCATCGAATCTGAACGAATCCTGGCCCGACGATTTCTATCAAGGTATGGCTCAGCTGGCGGACGACTGGCGAACTGAGATTGTCGGTGGAGATCTTGCCGCGTCCCCCGACAAAGTGGTTGTCGACGTCAGTGTCCACGGCTCTTGCGAACATCCCATCACCCGCAAAGGAGCTCGTCCCGGTGATCTGCTGATGTCCAGCGGACCGCTAGGGCTGTCGTTCACCGGACTGACTGCTTTGCAAAAGAATCTGCCCGGGTTTGAAAGCGCGAAAGAAAAACATTTGCGCCCACGCCCGCGCCTGGATTTAGTCAAGGGCCTGCAAACACATCACGCCCGAGTGCATGCCCTGATGGATTGCAGTGATGGCCTGATCAACGATGCCATGCAACTGACACCCCCAGGGGGAGGCTTTCACATTTTTGCTGAAAATCTTCCCGTGCACACAGAAAGCCAGCAAATGGCTTTGGAGCTGGGTATGCCTGTCTCTGATTTTGCTCTGTGGGGAGGCGAGGACTATGAACTCCTAATGGCGATTTCCCCTGATGATTATGACCATTTTTCAGGATGGCATATGGTCGGACAGTTCACAGAGAAGCCCGGTGTTTTTTTGACTTTCGCCAAGGGCCAGGAGGAAATCACCGACTTCAAAGGATGGCGGCATTTCAAGTAACCTAAAATCTCAATTCAAGACACTTGTTTGACTTCAGAGAAGGTCTGGTTGAACCGATAAGGTTTGCATGACAAGTCTTGCCCGATATCATGGCCGATCACCTCGCTACATTCTCAACACTGAGGATGAAAGCCTGGTTCGTGTCGCGGGCCCCAAACAAATCCCCTGGGAGGAAGGCACCGAGATCAAAAATGTCTCGTTGACCGGACTGGCCTTCACGGCACCGGATGACCTTTGCCCTCTGCTGGGAGAAGTCGTTAAAATTCAATTCACACCGCCGGGCTCCCGACAGATGGCCTGCTACGGTATCGTGACTCGCCTGGAGAACATTTCAGATTCTCAAATGCTTGTGGGAATTCATTTCTACAAACTCGAAATGCAACAAAGAATTGTATTGGCGCAGGGTCTGGCCCGTCGGTTCAAGGAAAGCCAGGAGCGCGGTCAGATTGACGATCTTCTGAATCGCCCCCGCAGCAATCTAAGCCTGGCCAGTCTGCCTCAGCTTGTGGTGATGGGAATGCTGGCAACACTTTGGTGCGCCAGCATCTGGATGCTTCTGCGATATGAATACGTCGGACTTTATAAAATGATTCTTGGCTGGTTTTCCTAAAAAACCGCTTCTATTTCACTTCACAAGTAACAGCATATTCTGTGGCCGCGTTACCAGGTGCACCCATATCCGTCAAAGTCCCAGCAAGCTTCTGATTCTCGCCCGCAACATTCAACTCAATCCCCTTTGCATTGGTGAGATCCAGCATCATCACTTTCAAGGATGCAGCGGTTCTTTCTGTCTCTACCACCATGATATCCGCATTTTCGCTCTCTGTACCGGTGATTAGAGCCCCACGGATCTCTCCATCGATGACCCCAAGTTCAATAGTGACCTTTTTATCCGCGCTCTGACAGATCATGGACTCGGCCATCGCCATCTGTGAGCCCAACACACCAAGAGCCAAAACCAGCAGTGCCTTTTTCATAGAAACTCCTTTACTTAGACATGAGCCCAATAAAGCAATTTCTTTACCACCCAAAAGCAAAGCAGGATCCCCTTAGTGAGATCTGAGACTCCCTCTCCTGTTTAAACTCTGCACACCAGGCAAGAACCGTCACCGCTAGAGCGTGTTTCGCGCGAAACTAACCAAAATATTCCTCTTTAAGGCGCTTATAGGCGAAGTCCATAAAGCGCTTCACCTTCTGGGAGGTTTCTTTCGTATCCGGCGAAACCAGACTGACGGGCACTTCTTCGCTGCGCAGATTCTTATGAATATGAATCAAACGTCCGTCGCGCAGTTCTTCTTTGCACAGGAATTCAGGGATGTAGGCATAACCCTTCCCCAGCACGGCCATCTTCAGCAACAAGGCCGGATTGTTGGCACTGAGAACGGGATTGGTTTTTAAACTCAGTCGTTTTCCATCCGAGGTCCGCACCACCTCCAGCTTAGGATTCTGGGTCATCGCCAGAAACGGAGCCGCACTGAGTTTTTCCAAATCCTCAGAAACCCTGTAACGCTCCAAAAAACCAGGTGAAGCCACCAGCACACTGCGAACTGTTCCAACCTTTCGCGCCTTCAAGGAGCTATCCTTCAGATTCCCGATGCGAATCCCCACATCCACGGATTCTTTCACCAGATCCACATAGGCTTGGGTCAGGTACAGATCAAAACGCACCCGAGGATACTGACGGGTGAATTCATCCAAGATCAAAGGCAACTGCTTGACGCCCATATCATCCGAGGCTGTGACTTTGATCACTCCGGAAATTTCCGAGGTGGATTCACTGACTTCGCCACTTAATGTTTCCAGACCTTCAATCAACCCCCGGGCCCGCTCGTAATAAACCCGCCCCATTTCCGTCAGCTGAAACTGACGCGTGGTTCGATAAATCAGCTGAACCCCAAGTTCCTTTTCCAACGCCGACAGCCTTCGACTGACGCGGGATTTGGGTTGTTTGATAACTTCGGCCGCCTTGGTAAAGCTTCCAGCCTGCACGAGTTTTACAAATGTCCGTATCTGATTGAGATCAAATTGTTCCATATACGCAACAGTTTATCTCGAATGTGTCACCTTACGCAATAATCAAAATCGCTCGATACTAAACGGGTCGAACAAACAAAAAAAAGGAGACCTTACATGAAATCACTTATTCTTTCTTCCCTGGTAACACTGGCAAGTCTTTCTGCATTTGCGGGCCAAAGCATTCCCGCGGGCAGCTACAATATTGACCCCGCTCACTCCAAAATCGGATTTGAGATTCCTCACTTGGTGATCTCGACCGTGGAGGGTCGCTTTTCAAAGTTTGATGGTTCTTTGGTTGTCGATTCAAAGCTTGAAAAATCCAAAGCCAGCCTGAATGTGGATGTGGCAAGCATCAGTACCGAAAACAAAGACCGCGATGATCACTTGAAAAGTGCGGACTTCTTCGATGTGGCAAAAAACCCTAAGATGACATTCGTCACTAAAAAAGTGATTGGCACGCCAGAGGCCCTAAAAATCGTTGGCGATTTGACAATCAAAGGTAAAACTAGAGAAGTGACCTTGGATGTTAAATATCTGGGCGACGTGAACGACGCTTACGGTAACAACAAGGTGGCCTTCTCTGCGACAGGCAAAATCAACCGTAAAGATTTCGGTTTGAACTGGAGCAGTGTTGTTGAGGCAGGTCCGGTTGTAGGTGACGAAGTGACTTTGATTCTAAAGATCCAAGCTGCTAAACCTGCTGCCAAGAAAGGTTAATATATGCCCTCCCTGATGCCTGTGCTGTTTTTTGGCCACGGCTCTCCGATGAATGCGCTCGACAAGAATCCCTTCACGGAAAGCTTAAACCAATTGGGCAGATCCCTGCCCAGGCCACAGGCGGTTCTTTCTGTCTCTGCCCACTGGGAGACAGAAGGAACCAAGGTTCTGTATCACCCCGACCCTCCCACGATTCACGATTTCTATGGATTTCCCAAGGCCCTCTTTGATGTGCAGTATCCTGCTCGGGGGCCTCTTAATCTTGCCCACGACGCCCAACGCCTTCTTCCCAAGTCCGAACTCTATGACAAATGGGGCCTGGATCACGGCACCTGGTCTGTTCTGACTCACCTGTACCCGCATGCGGATATCCCCGTCTTTCAAGTCAGTTTGGATGTCACCAAGACGCCAGAACAACACATCGAGATGGGAAAAAAACTTCGTCCCCTGCGCGAACAGGGTGTGCTGATCATCGGCAGTGGCAATATCGTCCACAACCTGCGCCTAGTGCAGTGGAGAAATCCCACAGCTCGATTGCCCTGGGCGGAAGAGTTTGATGCCAAAATCAAAGATGCCTTGGAAAAGCGCGATGACAAAACCCTGACGGGCTATGAAGATCTGGGCGAAAGCGCCACGCTGAGCGTTCCAACCCCTGAGCACTATCTGCCGCTTCTGTATGCTTACGGAGCCTCCACAGAAAGTGACTCGATCAGCTATCCGTATGAAGGATTCGAGATGGGAGCGCTGTCCATGCGCTCCGTAATGTGGAGTCGTTAGAACACAGGCTTGGCGACAGCCAGCCAGATAGCGGCAACCTGCCCTTTTGCGCAACCCTCAGGACAAGTACGGGAAAAAAGGCACCGGAGGCCGGATTCTTCTGGAAAAGATTAGAAAATAAAAAAGCCCGGGCTGTTGATCTGTACCCCAAATTTCGGACAGGAAAATAAAAGACCCTGTCCCATTTTTGGGGTATTTTCGTATAAAAAGGAAGCAGATCATGGGCTCACTGTCCGAAAGAGATCGCCGAGATCTTGAGAAGAATCCGAATGTTCTAAAGGTAACGCAGTCCAATGTTGCCTATACCCCCGAATTTAAGGTTAGGGCCTTAAGGCTTCGGGAAGAGGGACAAACTCCTAGTCAAATTTTTAAAGATGCTGGTATTAACCTATCCTTATTTGGTGTGGATTATGCCAAGAAGTGCCTTCAGCGTTGGGAAAAGATGTCTACCCAAGAAGGTGGATTAAAGAAAGACCGCCGAGGTTCTAAGTCTACAGGTCGACCCAAGGGAAAAAAGCTTAAATCAGCAGAAGATGAAATCGCTTATCTTCGCGCGGAGAACGACTTCCTAAAAAAGCTCCGCGCCTTGGAGGCAAAATACGCAAACAAGAAAAGTTCGCGTTGATTAGCAAGGCGGTCAATCATCGGCCTGATCTATGTCTCAGCAGGCTGTGCGCTCAGGCTCAAGTCAGTACCAGTGGCTATTACTACTGGTTTGCCCAAAGAGCATCTCCCCAGGTCATCACAACAGACGCGGAATGGGTGCAAATCATTTTTGCGTATAGAAGGGGTAAAGCCGGCGCTAGGACAATAAAGATGCTTTTGCAACGCCACTTCTGGATCAACATGAACCTGAAGAAAATTAGACGGTTAATGAAGAAGTACGGCCTTCAGGCGACTATCCGACGTAAGAATAAGTACAAGCAAGGCTGGGCATCAGGTGAGGAACACCGGGTAAGTCCGAACATCCTAAGCAGGCAATTTAATGTTGAAAAGAAAGACACAGTTTATTCAACAGACATTACCTACTTAGACTATGGCAAAGGAAACAGGGCTTATCTGTCAGCCGTAAAAGACTTGGCAGTGAAAGATATCGTCCACTATACGGTTTCTCCTGGAGCTGGACTACACGTTGCGATTCGAGGCCTGGAAGACCTATTCAGCCGAAAGCCAGAGAGTTTGATCATGCATTCGGACCAAGGGTGTCACTATACATCCAAGACGTATCGAGATCTTTTGTCTAAGTGGGGTGTCACCCAGTCCATGTCCAGAAAAGGCAACTGCCTGGACAATGCGCCTATAGAAAGTTTTTTTGGTCATTTAAAAGATGAAGTGGATCTTCAAAGTTGCCATACGTTTGAGGAATTGGTAGCAGAGATAGACCGTTATATTAACTACTACAATAACGAACGTCCCCAATGGGGCTTAAAAGGAAAAACCCCGGCAGAATGCCGAGGTTTCACTTAGAGGACCCTTTTATTTATCTGTCCACTTTTTGGGGTACAGATCACTGTCCCGGGCTTTTTCTTATTAGACATCAAGGGCTTCGTTACCCACGGCCGCGAAGGCCTGCTTGGTTTTTTCCCGCACTTCATCACGCTTCTTAAACTTATCCATCAGCAGGTAAACAGCCGGAACAACGAACAAAGTCAGGGCTGTAGAAACCACAACCCCACCGATCAGACAAATTGCCATCGGGCGCATGGTTTCAGAACCGGCTCCGCGCGCTGTAGCCGAAGGGATGGCCGCTGCAATTGTCGCCACCGACGTCATCAGAATCGGACGAAGACGCGTCGGACACGCTTCAATCAGCGCATCCATGGCGGCACTTGTTCCGCGATCACGAACGGTATTGGTGAATTCAATCAACAGGATCGAGTTCTTTTTCACGATACCCATCAACAACAACAAACCAATCATCGAGAACATATTCAACGACTGACCCGTAATCAGCAGGGCGAAGAACGCGCCACTGAAGCTGAACGGCAAAGCCATCAGGATCGTCACAGGATCAATGAACGAGTTGAACTGGCTGGCCAGAACCATGTAGGCGATCACCAGACCCATGACCAAAGCAAAGATCAAACTCTGGAAGGATTCTTTGAAGGTCTTGGAGCTTCCGCCCTGATCAATCATATAACCCGGCTCCAGGATCTTTCGGGCTGTTTCCTCAACATAGGCCATGGCCGCCTGCTGGGACACACCCGGCTTCATATTGGCGGTCACAGTGATCGCTCTTTGACGGTTGGATCGCGAAATAGATTGAAGGCTTGAACCCACTTCTTCTTTGGTGACTCGTGGCAGAGGAATCAGATTTCCGACCGTGTTACCGACGAACAAAGTTTTGATCTCATCCAGAGGATTGCCCTGGTCGACCAGTTTCACCTTGATGTCATAGCGATGCCCACCTTGCGGATATTCTCCGACCTTCACCCCGCCGATCAACGCACTGACCGTGGAGCCAATAGAAGCAATACTGACCCCGTGATGAGCCGCCGAGATACGATCCGGCTTCACCTGAATTTCAGGCATACCCAACAGATAGTTGGAATCCACGTCGACCATCAGACCGCTGTCGGACATCGCCTTCATCATCTGTTCTGTGTACTTCGCCAGCTTATCCCAGTCCGATCCCAGGATCGTGAACTCGATCGGATAACCGCGGCCACCTGAGAAACCTTGCTGTGACAAGTCCATCAGGACCGGACGCATGTCTTCGATTTTTGCCAGGTTGGTACGGGCCACCTGCATGAATTCCTGCTGCGACAGAACCTTGCCTGTTTCCGGATCCGCCCCACGCTCTTTCTTTTCCTTCAGGGTGATAAACATCATCGTGACGTTGGCATCCGAAGCACCACCGCCGAAGCCACCAAGAGCGGCATAGACCTGCTTCACTTCCGGACGGGACAACAGCCACTTTTCAGCTTTTTGTGTCTGCTGATCCGTGTAAGCCAGGGACGTTCCCACCGGCATGATCAAACGGGCCATGAAGATGCTTTGATCCTGCGCCGGACTCATTTCCTTATTCAGGAATTTGATCGAGATAAAGGACACAGCAACAAACACCAAAGATCCGATCAAAACTTTCCACGGATGCTGCAAGGTCACGCGCAACCAGCGATCATAACCCAGGCGCGTGGCTTCCATGAAGGCCTCAAAGCCCTTACCCAATTTCGTTTTTCTTTCACCATGGTGAACAAACCCTGCACAACGCATCGGCGTGATCGTCAGGGATTCCACCAAAGACAGGAAGACCGCGATGGAAATCGTCACCCCGAACTGCATGAAGAACTTCCCGATGATCCCCTTCATGAAGGCTACCGGAAGGAAGATCGCAATAACGGCGGCCGTTGCTGCCATCGCAGCAAAGGAAATTTCGCGCGCACCCAGAATAGCGGATTCAATGCGCCCCCGCCCATTTTCATTGTACCGGAAGATATTTTCCAGAACCATGATGGCATCATCCACGACGATACCGATCGCCAATGTCAGACCCAACAAGGTGAATGTATTTAGCGTGTAACCCAGGAAATAAAGACCGATGAACGCCCCTAAAAGCGAGGTCGGAATCGACAATAGCACGTTGAAGGTGGCCGACCAGCTTCCCAGGAACATCCAGCACACGATGGACGTGAAGATCACCGCCAGCACCAAGTGTTTGTTCAGCTCGCCCACGGATTGTTCGATGAACTTTGTACTGTCAAAGTTCACCTGAATGTTCATGCCTTCGGGCAATTGCTTTTGAATCTCGACAATTTTTTCTTTTACCGCGCGGGCCACAGAAACAGCGTTCGTTCCACGCTGTTTACGAATTCCTAGGCCCAGTGCCGTCTTGCCGTTAAAGCGGGACATCTTTTCAATTTTGTCCAAACCCATGCTGGCATCGGCCACCTGGGAGATGCGCACCATATTCGTGGGATCGGCCACCGCACGACCACCACGCTTGCTGACGACGATGTTGCGGAACTCCTCTTCCGTTTTCGCCTCACCCATCGTGCGAACGTTGAAGGTCTTTTTTTCAGTCTGGATATAGCCGCCCGGTACTTCCGAGTGCTCGCTGCGGATGGCATCCATCACGTCGTTCACAGAAATATTATAACGAAGAAGATCTTTCGGGCGCACATGCACGCGCATCACCGGATCGGTGTATCCCCCCAGGAAGATGTCACCGACACCTTCGACTGTGGTGAAGCGGTCTTTCAGATAGTCACGCGCATAACGCATCATGAATTCGGGATCGTTTTTATCGTAAGTCAGAGCCAACCACAGGATTGGCTGATCATCCGGATTGGTTTTGGAGATTGTCGGAGGATCCACATCATCCGGCAACAAGCGCTGAATACCGGAAATCTTTGCCTGCACATCCTGAACAGCCAGATCGATGTTGCGATCCAGGTCGAATTCCACCGTAATGCTGGCGGTCCCCGTTTTACTGTTGGATTTGATGGATTCAATCCCCTCCACCGTCATCAGGGCACTTTCAATGGGATCCACCACCTGGGTTTCCATCACCTCAGGAGCAGCACCACTCAGCGTGACGCTGACAGTCACGGTAGGGAAATCCACATCCGGCATCTGGCTGACACCCATGCGTGAGAATGAGATCAATCCGAATATCATCAGACCGAACATTAACATCCACGCAAATACAGGATTCTTAATAGAAATATCGGATAACCTCATGCTCACCCCTTAAAAATTCCTAGCCAC
Organism: Bdellovibrio sp. HAGR004; assembly: GCF_055397015.1. Lineage (NCBI taxonomy): Bacteria > Pseudomonadati > Bdellovibrionota > Bdellovibrionia > Bdellovibrionales > Pseudobdellovibrionaceae > Bdellovibrio > Bdellovibrio sp. HAGR004. Next base: position 3,020,774 of record NZ_AP029176.1, read on the forward strand.
TGTAGGTAAAGCGTTGAAATTAGTCATCTGGTTTTCTTTCAACACAACGCTCTCAAAGCCTTGAAATGATAGGATTTATAAAGGACGCCAAAGCAAGTCAATGGAGGGTTGACAGCCCCCTACCCGCAGTCTATTTCTGACGCACATTTATTCAGGGGTGACAGTATGAAATGGGGTCTTTTTCTATCCGTTCTTTTCTCTTCCGTTGTTTGCAGCGCACTCAGCCTGAAACAGCAAGCCGTTGCCGAAGCGAAGTTTGAAGGACTGGAAAAAGCCACAGCCACCGATGCGCAAGTTCCAGGAATGCTGACACTGAAAGATCCGCGCCCGGAAATCATCACGCGCAGCTGGAAGTATTCCGCAGCCCTTTCTCTTCAAAACTTCCAGCCCGAGGGTTTCGCCACCAAAGAGGGTTCAGGCACATTTGATCTTGGTCAAAATGGCACAACCGTGATGCCAGGTCTGGAGCTGGGTGTTCTAAGTCCCGCTTTCGCAACCAAGCAGATTTTGTGGAAAGTCGGCTTGCGCGCCAAAGGCCATCTGGCGTCCCAAGAAACGTCTGTCACTCTGAATTCTGGATTTGAAATCAACGATGCTCGCTTGAACACAACTTTGTTCAGCGGTGGCCCGGTCCTGAATGTTTCCTGGGATCGCCTGCGCTGGTTGTCTCTGAATGTTTCTCCACAGATCGGCAGCCTGAGCTACACACAGACCAGCTCCAACGACTTTGCGACTTTCTCCAAGACAGGATCCTTCAATGCCATGACCTATGGGTTTGATTTCCTGATCGGGAGCAAATGGTCGGTCTTCACTGAATGGACACAACGATCTCTTAAAGACAGCTCTGAAATCGCACTTCAAAAAGACAACTTTGAATTAGGGACAAAAGTAACATGGTAAAAGTTTTTCTCGCCCTCCTCAGTACGACTGCAATGTCGGGAGCTTATGCCCAAGCTCCCAAAGAAATGACTTTGAATCAAAGAACGGTGGCAGAACTGGTTCTGAAGCAGGGACTTCAAACCAAGGAAGTCAATCTGAAGTACCAGCAGTTCCGTCTGGCTCCGGCCGAGGCCTTGTCCAAGTATGACTGGACCTTGAAAGCGGAAAGCGGATTTGAATATGACAAGTCGGCCTCTTTGCTGACTTCTTCCGATATCAAAGAAGACAAATTTGAACGCTATAAAACCACCGTCAGTCTGAACAAACCTTTCACCACCGGAACGACGCTGGGTCTGGAGCTAAGTCGCTTGTCACAAAAGGCTGACTATGACGGCTCTCCCACCAACCCACCGCCTAGCGAGCAGACTTTGGACAGTGCCGGTTTGTTGCTGGAACAGGCTCTATTGGGTAACTTCTTCGGGGTTGCCGACCGTGGCAACGTGAACGCGGCGGAGCTGACTTACGAAGCGCAGACCATCACCCGCGCCAATGATCTGGAAGACGTTGTACTCAATGCAATCCGCCAGTTCTGGAACACTTATGTTGCGCAGGAGAACTTCAAAGAATCTGTTGCCTCCCGTGATCGCACAAAAAAGCTGGTTGATGCCGTCAAACGCAAAACCTCTTTGGGCTACTCAAACCCAGGCGATCTGCCGCAAATTCAGGCCGAATTTGAAACTCGCGAACAAAGAGTTAAAACCTCTTCCACTGAATACCTGAACAACCTGGAAAATCTGATCACCCTGCTTTCCCTGGAGCCAGGCACAGAGATCAAATTCCAGATCCCGGAAGGCATTCCCCCGGTACCGAAACTTCCAACCAAAAAGGTGGAAGACTTGCGTTCCGTTCGTTCACAGAAACTCAAGGTGGAAGCTGCAGCTGAATCCCTGTCTGCTGCTGAATCTGAAAGCTATCCGACTTTGAACTTTGTCGGAAAAGTATATACCACAGGTGTGGATGAGAACTCCGAAGGTTCCTATTCTGATGTCGTATCGGGTTCCCGTCCGAAATATTATATGGGATTGCGTTTTGAGTACAAATTCGGTTCTGATGTTCAGAACGAAAAGATCATCAACCGTAAGCTGACCAAAGATCTTGAGGCGACTCGCTTGAGCCGTCAGCTGCTGGAGGCTGAAGACACCGAATTGCAGGCGCAACGCAAAGTTCAATCAACTTATGCCGTTGTTCAAAGTGCCCTGAAACAAAAAGGTTACCGTGAAAAGGCTTCTCAAGAGCTGAACCGATCCTACAACCAGGGCCGTACTGATATTTCCATTCTGATCACGGCGATGAACAATTACTTCGACTCAGAAGTACAGTACATCCGTGCGCTGGGTGATTACGCCATCGCATTGAATGAGTGGGCCGCCAGCCGGGACGAACTGATCCCGGATGATGCTCCGGCCACTGACAAATAGTTTTTAATTTTTAAAGAGGGGTTACCATGTTAAAAAATCTTATCCTTGCCATGACAGTTCTTAGCTTGTCCGCTTGCGCTTTTGACCAGGACAAAAACGCTGACAAACAACGCGAGAACGAAAGAAATCAAGCTTTGCAAAAAAGCTATAAGCCTGTGATCGGGACTTACAAAGGCACCCTGACCACAGCGGATGGCGCTCAGGAAGTGGATCTGGTTTTCTTCGACCTCAAAGTGGCTAATGGCAAAAACTCTGATGGCTCGACTCGTTTGGTTTCCCAGCTTCACGCGACTTTGAAAAAAGCTGGCGGCAACTTCGACTTTATCGTGGCGTTGACCGAAGAAACGGGTGCAATCTCAATGGTAAATCTAAAAGATCTATCCGGCTTGGGTCGCGATGACATTCAAACCATCGATGCTCGCGTGAATGGCGATAAAATCGTGGGTGAAGCCAAAGGCATCGCTGGTTCCATTGGAATTCTGGACGTGGTCTTGAAAACTCGTGAAAATTCCGGCAACAACTCAGGTCGCGAAGAAGTCGCTTACTACGAGCGTATTCGTGCAAAGCTGAACACGATCGTGGGCACTTACACAGGCTCCCTGAAACAGGTCGGTGGCACCTTTGACGGAAAATCCGTGGGTATCACCGTGAAACTTTACATTCAGGAAGTTCCAAACGGTGCGATCACTGTTCCGACACTGATCGGTGACTTCAACCGTGCTGATGACGCCAGCGGAACCGTGGCTTTGAACCTGAAGGGCGAATACGACTTTGAATCAAACCCTCCGCGTTTGACACTGGAAGGTACTCCGCGCTTCAACCCTGGCTCCAACTACAAAGCCAGTATTTATGGCACAGTTGTAAATGGCGCTTTTGTCGGTGATATGACAACAAGTGTTGGTTTCGGTGGTGGTAAGTTCACCCTGGAAAAACAACCTTAAATATTGATATAACAATAGTTGATTTGAAGGGGAGGCAGTTTGCTCTCCCCCTTTTTTTTAACCTGGACCCTGGGTCTTCTTTTCCAGCTCAGCCCAGCGCGCGTACAAACCTTCTATCTTTGTCTGCAAAGCTGAAATCTGCGCATACAGCTCTTGAACCTTGCTGGCCTGACTAACAACTTCCGGCTTGCCTGCTTCCGCTTGCAGGTCGGATAGCTTGGCTTCAAGATCAAAGATCGTGGTTTCCATGTTCTCCAGTTCGAACTTTTCTTTGAAAGAAAGTTTCACTGGCTTGCTTGCAGCTGCCGCCTTTTCCACTTTCTTTTCCTTCTTCAGTTCCTGCGCCTGAAGTTCTTTTTGCTCCTCAAACCACTCTTCCCACTGCAGATAACCCGCAAAGCGCTCCATGGTGGTTTCGCCGTCAGGCTGCTTATGGAAGGCCAGGATGTCTGTTGCCACCTGGTCCATAAAGAAACGATCGTGCGTGACTAAAATCACGGCCCCGTTAAATTCCTTCAAGGACTCTTCCAACACGGTTAGTGTTGCCACATCCAGATCGTTGGTCGGCTCGTCCAGAATAAGAACCTGGGCTTCGTTGAGCATCAACTGGGCGATACGCAGGCGGCTTTGTTCACCACCAGAAAGCTTTTCGACCGGAAGATCCATCTGCTGACGATTAAACAGGAATCTTTCCAAATAGCTGCGCGCAAAGACGTACTGCCCCTGATAATGAACATAGTCCCCGTCAGGGCAGATGTTTTTAAGAACTGATTCCTTGGGCTTCAAGGTTTCACGGTTTTGTTCGAAATAGGAAATCTTCAACTTGTCGGCCTGAACCACCCGTCCCGAGGTCGGCTGCTCCTGCTGCAACAAAATACGAATCAAGGTGGACTTTCCTGAACCGTTGTCCCCCAACAAAGCCAAACGAGTCTTTGGCGTCACCAAATAGCTAAAGTCTTTAAACAGCACGCGACCATCGTAAGACTTCGTGACATGATCCACCTCGATCAGCTTTTGCGGATTGCGATCGGTTTCCTTAAATTCAATTTTTACTTTGCGAGCGGTATTCTTGGCAGAAAGCTCTTCGACATCTTCCTTCAAGGTACCGGCCCGCTCAATTCGTGCTTTTTGTTTTGTCAGACGCGCCTTGGCTCCTCGACGAAGCCATTCAGTTTCACGGCGAAGAGTGTTCTTCATCGCCAGCTCTTTTTGCTCCTGTCCAGCCAGCAAAATCTCTTTTGCTTCCAAGAACTCCAGATATCCACCATTTGTGGAAATCAGATAGTTGGGGTTCTTTGGATCCAGATCAAAGATCTTGGTCACCGTTCGCTGCAAGAATAAACGGTCGTGCGTGATCGTCAATGTCGCAAACGGAGCGCGACTTAGGAACTCCTCCAGCCACATGATGCTGGAAACATCCAGATGATTCGTCGGCTCATCCAGCAGCAGCAATTCAGGACCCAGCACCAGTTCGCGAGCCAGGGCCACACGCTTCTTCCAACCACCAGACAAATCCTGAACCAGGAAGTTCTCGCCAAACTGGGAAAGTTCCAAGCGGGCAATCCACTCATAAGCGGACCCGATGGATTCGTGCTCGTCCTGACATTTACTCAAAATAGCTTCCAGGATGGTTTCACCGGGCTTGAAAACAGGAGTTTGCTCTAGATATCCCAGGCGCAGACCTTTTTTTGCCGTCACTTCCCCTGCATCGGGACTCATTCGTCCGGCAAGAATCTTCAGCAGCGTGGATTTACCGGCTCCATTGGGGCCGACCAGACCAACACGCTCACCTTCTTCAATTCCAAGGCTGACGTTCTTAAACAGGACCTTGCCTGCAAAGGATTTCTCTAATTTATGGGTATTAATAAGAAGCATGACCCAACTTACAGTTGATTCTTGATATCCGCTAGAATTTTTTCGATCGGAACGATGAATTCAGCGATGCTTGCGAATAAGCTCCATAATCCAGCGCTTTATCGCGCGGTCTTGTAGAGACGTATACTGGCTCATGGTCAAACAACTCGCGTAGCCAGTTCCATTTTTATCGTATGTAAGCTTATTAATACCAATAAGGGTCAGTTTGCCCGTATTAACTCTAAACACAGGACCACCCGAGTCACCGTCACAAATCCCTCTGCCGTTCACCTGATCAATCTCAAAAAAAAGGGGCCCAGTTACTTTAGAAATATTCGTGGCAACTTTACGAAGTTCTCCAAAGCCCTCAGAGCTGGTGGCCGTGCTATTACCATAACCTGTCAATATGACTTCGGTCCCTATTTTTATTTCATCATAATCATCTATTGAAGCAGGCAGATAGCCTGCTGGCACGTCGACCGCCAAAATTAGTACGGCCAAGTCCACCGAATCCAGTTCTTTGTCTGCTGAATACTGTGGATGCTGTACAACTCTACTTACCTCACGAAACTCGACGTCTGCATCTTCATTTAATGGGCTATTAGAGAAGTAGGCTTTGATATTTTCTCTCTCAGAAGGCAGGCAATGGGCCGCAGTTAAAACGACCTTTGATGAAACCAGCACTCCGGAGCAGATTTCATTTGTTTCAAGATTTACCAGCATTGTTGCGTGGTGGGACACCTGATCAGTCGGGTCGACAAACTCCCCACCAATTATTCCTTGCCCACCAATAGAGGTGGCATAATCAGGCTGTCCTGAGCAGCCAATTAGGCTCCCCAGGACAAATCCAAACAGTATAAACTGAAAATTCTTTCTAATGCCCCTCATGCTCATGTCCATCATGCATGTGCGCCTCTGGTAAATCGCCAAGCATTGCACGCTCTTCGATGGTTTTCTCATCAATCATCTCGCTATCCAAGCCCAAGTTTCGAATCTTTAAGGAGTAGGAATTAACCTTCATTCCTTGTTTATTCATTACAACTGCACTCACAACCACATCAGACCCTTTTAGTGATGAGCTTCGCAGTTTCTGTAAATCTATACTTGCATCGGACTGAAGTGCATTATTTACCTGTAAGCCTGTCTGATACCCTAACATCTTTGATAGACGATCCATTTTAAAGGCGCCTTTAAACAAATTCCCTTCCCTAGAAAGGCGCACTTCAGTTTGCCCCACAACTTCTTCAGCTTTTAAACTCAATGGAGCTGACAATTTATCAAACTTCCCACGCGCGTAAGCCGCAAGATCTGCCTTGTCCTGAGACTCCAGCCACTTCACATACTCGGAATAAGTTGCACATCGAACATCAGGTTTTGCACAAATCTCTGCAGCAACCTCCTTCATGGACTCCCAGTAGGCACCGCCATTCCACTTAGAGAAGTGGTGACCTATATGTACCGGCGATCTGTCCCCATAGTAGTTGTCATTGAAATATTTTAAATACGATTTAGTCATCTGTTTACGATATTTATCTGCATTGGCCTTATCATCCATTCCACCCGACTGATTCGCATAAAAGTTATAGTCCATAGAGGCAGTCTTATAGCTTGCTCCGACAACCTGAATTAAACCCAACGGAAACAACCAGGTGCCATGCATATTTTTCTCTGGCCACTTAGAAAATTCCGGTGCCGATTTTGCGCCGGATGTATCATACTTAAATTTATAGTCCTTTAATGCTTCAAACATAGCTGAATTCGTATCCAAAGTTGGTGCACGGAACCCAACAATATCTTTGGGGCCAAAAGCATAGCCAGTACGGTACTTTGTACGATTCTGAATTCCATTATTCTCAAAAGCATTGAATATCAGATTAATGAACTGTTTGAACTCGGAACGCCATTGATCGACGGTCCAACGACGACTTTTCCCTTTATCCCTGTCTCCACCTTGATAGTGACCATTAGCATGAGATGCAATTTCGTGCCCTTCTTCATAGGCAGCATTAACTTCGTCAATACGGACTGCCACATCTTGAGGTGTGTCCCCGAAGCCAATATCTGAATACTGGCCACGGATACGTTTACGTGTTGCCGAAGATATAGACTCATCTCGAGCTTCCTCGTTACGACGTTCAACCTCTCGTTGTCTCTGTCGCGCAGATGAAAACTCAACTTCTTTGTGTGGTGGCATGTAAAGAGCGTAATTTTTTTCATGAAGCCAGTAAACGCCTGATATGAAGTACGTAAATTTCATATCAACACCGCGATACTTCATATCCTGAGCGAATTTACGCGATTCTTTCCAAAAGGAGTTTTCGTAGGAACCATCAAATGCAAGCAAAACGAACTGAGGGGGGCGTTCCACGCGTGAGTTGGCCTCTGCCATCGACACATGTTGTGTTAATAGAGATAGCGTGACTAGACTCTTCGCAACTGCTTTTACTTTCGACATGACCACTCCCATGGTTAATTTATTCAAAATAATGAGCAGCAAGTACTATGCCGGAGACTACGACGAGTTAAGCACGTTTATCTTGTCAACAGAATGATCACAGGACAAATCTTGCCCGTCGGAAAGTCGCTTTCATAAACCTTATTCATAAATAGGCTCTATGACTGAACCATGAGTACTGTCTCAAACTGAGACACAAGAATTGGGCATTTAATGAGCTGAAATTGAACCTATTGAGATACGCTATCTTTTTCGGATACCATACTTTCTCTTTTCTCCTCCTCAATTTCCCTGTCCTCTCTCTCGCGCTTCAACCGCTGCTGCTTGGTGTACCATTCCTCTTCGTCATACTCATCAGTCATCTGCACTGTTGGTTTGGGTCGGGATGGACGAACAAGACTCCACGGAATTGACTCTCCTAATTTTTCAACTTCTATATCCTGAACGAACGGTACGCTAATATTTGCCATATCCGGTTTTCCCGACATATAAAAGCTGACAAGAAAATACAGAGCATCAGCCTCTGCCAGTATGGAGCGTACATATCTGTAGACATTACGATAAGATCTAACGATTCTGCCATTTCGGGTTTCTATCAACTCAAAATCCGAAGCTTTGATTCCGGCCTCATTAAAGATCTTCATTTTGGCGTCACAAAGCTCCTGATCATAATCCTCATCATCCTCAGTGCGGCCACAAGGATAGACCTGATCTCCCTTCAAAAAAAGATTATCCTCTGAGAGAGCAATCCTAAATAGCAAATTAGGATGCATCAAAATTCCAGACGAATCGATATCCCACATTGTTGTCTTAAGCTGAGGTTGACGGCTCAAGTAACCCAATAGACGAGGATCTTCGAACAGCCTCTGGAATTGACGGATGAGCTCCGCCTCGTAGAGTATATGTAAGCTGCCGGACTTTAACTGTTCATCACAGGGCAACCTCTCGATAAATTCGACTGCCTTTCCCATATCAGAAAGCTCCCCAAGCTGCACACTTTGTATCAGTTGGGTTTTCAGAAGCAAGCAGGACATACCATACAGACCTACCCTGGCTGTGAATCCGCGGATATCTCCGTTTTTTATTTTAGCAAGGATTTCGCTAACACTGTTTGCGTAAACATTAGAAAGGAATTGCTCAGTTTCACTAAAGCTAATCTGCATTTTCTGAGCAATCTTCGCGTGTCCCAATTGAGTCATAAGCTTGTGGTTGCGATTTTTAAGGAGATCTTCCTCAAAAGAAGACTGGATATCTCCCAAGTTGTATATATCAACTGCTCTTTCAACTAAAAACTTGGCCACTTCCAGATTATTGGTTCGTAAGGCAATGCCTAGCGGAGTTTCGGCCGATCCTCCGAATGAATACTCCGTCAACTGCAACTTAGAAAATGCCTGTTCTACCAACGAAAGATTACCCAACTTTACCGCCGCCAGCAGATTCTTTTGCGGCATTGACAGGCCTTGCGTACCCCTCTCTCCCCTGGCTGTTATATTATTTGCTTCCGTTGTCTTTTTCCCAAAAGAACACCCCTGAATAAGAGCAAAGAGAAGAATCAAGAAAGCCACCTTGATCATAAAACTCTCCTTTCAGGGACCCGACACAGCTCTTCGCGGAATATTTTAAGCTCTTTCGGGAAAACCTTATATTCACTCTCATTGACCGCACGGCCTATGTAAAGGCTGCGGAACTGAGCCCATGAAAAACGACTTTCAGGAAACTCATACCGATAGAGCGTCCACAGACTGTCAACATTAGAGAGATTCTCCGAGCAGTAATTTCCTTCATCTCCACAAGCTTCACCAAGCCCATCAATTTCATCAGCAAACAGGTAAGGAGAAGAGGGTCGCGGGCCTTCGGAGTCAATCAAGCTCTTGGCAACGAGCATCCATTCATCAAATAAATCGGCATTCTCGAAGCATGGTCTTTTTAACATCAACATACCTATGGGATCAACGAGCACATGACTTGAAATCAGGCCCTTATAGTCGGCATGCAAGCCACCCGCTGGAAGCACCAGACGGATTGTAATATTCTTTTTCAAAGACATAAGATCTTTAAGAAAGTTGATCTCTCGGAACCCAGACTGATACTGATATACGTATTCGAATCCAATCCATTTGGAAATTCTATCGGAAGAAAAATAGTCTTTATAGGCGGCACAGTATTTCGTTCCAATTAGTGCAGAGAACATAAAAGGAGACCTTGGCTTGCTCTGTAGATACATCGCCTCCATAATCGTGTCAGCAAGGTCTTCACAGCCCCGAAACCCAAACTGATAGTCCTCCAAAGCCTTATTAAGATCCAATTCCGATATCTTCGATTCATCACCACCAAACCTATGGTAGCGACTCAAAATATCTTCGAATATGTTGTGCTGAGCAGATCGCATAAAAATGCTCAGGTCACGGTCATAGCCAATCTTCTCCCGGCTGTCCTGGTTCAACACAAATGGACTGTGACCATTGACCAGCAGATAACTCAGGATCTTGGTTTTCTTGTATTTAATGGCCAAGTCAATGGCGCTCGCTGAGATGTTTTTAGCAAGCCTTTCAACCTCCACCCTACGTTCAGCAAGCTGCTCGATAGACTTTTCTTCGTCCTCTCCGGCAATGATCTCTTCAATACTTGGAACGACCACAGGTGAGGCCTTTTCCTCAACGAATGTCACCTGGGTGGTACGCGCAGGATTCTTCTTAAAAGAACACCCCGCCGTTGCCAGCAGCAACAGCGCAAAGAATCCAGACATGACAAAACGACCTGACATTTCCATCGCTGCGCTTAGCTGCAAGCCCTGTTCCCACATGCCCGTGGGTCCAGGTGCAAATCAGTGTAAATCCTCTAACCACGGTGACATTTCACGTTCCACCAGATGCCAGGACTAAAGCCCAAGGTTTGGAACAGTAAAGCAGTCAAGATCCTGCTAAAGATCAAAAAAATGTTCCGATTCAACTTTTCACAGTTAATATGAGGTTAATGAGAATACAGATCGTTGCCTTACTGACTTCAATAATTGGCGTTTCCCTTTTTAACTCCGAGGCCTTGGCCGCCTCCATGACCTGCAACAGGAAGCAGTCAGCCACCAATTGCATGGTCTGCAATTGCTATCACGAATCCCGTGGTGAATCCTTCGACGGCATGGTGGCCGTTACAAAGGTGGTCCTGTCCCGTATGGAGGCTGATTCTCACCCCGACAGTGCATGCGGCGTGGTGTATGAAGACTCCCAATTCAGTTGGACTCAGGACAGATACTCCAACAACATCAATCCCAGCCGGGAAGAAGATATCGAAGGCCTGGAGCAATGCAAGAAGGCCGTCAGCCTTGCCGTCAGCGAAGGACCCAATGATATTATCTACTATTATAATCCCGACGTAGCCCGGCCTTACTGGGCTCGGCACATGACCAGTTGCGGGACGATCGGAAATCACAGATTCCTGGTTCCCCGTGGCGAATCCTGTCCTAAAAAGCTTGGAGCCAACGGAAAAACATCACAGAAAAAATCAAGTGGTGGCAGCAGCAAAACAAGCACAGGAGTCCGCTAATGATAAAACCGTTTATTGCTACCCTACTGATTGGCACCTTCTGTTATGCCGCCCCCGTGGAAGTTTCCAAAACCGGCATGGTTGAAGTCATCGTCAATGACGGAAACGCAAAGATCTCTTTGCCAGCAGAAGCAAAAAAAGCTCTGATCTCCTGGAATCCGGAGTTTCTTGTTTTCGATCTGAAAGACTACAGTGAATCTATTTTGAGTCTGGTCAAAGAAGTTGAGCCTCAGGGTGTCCCTATGGCCTTTATTGCAGACCTGGATAATAACGGCGAAAAAGATATCGTCCTTCTTGGCAGCGATCTGCATCGCCAATATGCCGTCGCGTTGACTAAAAAGGATAACAAATGGCAAGCCGTGGAAATTCAATCCTGGAATATTGCCAATATCAAGTCCACCACTTTGCCAAAAATTGATAAATCAAAACCGGCTGAATCCGGCATTCCTTTGTATGTTCTGCCCGCGGATGGCGAGCACGCAAAAAAACTGGGAAAGAAGATCGGCATTCAGGTTGAAAGATATATGGGTACAGCTTCGGTCTATGAAATCAAAGACGGAAAAGCGGCCCAGGTTCTTCTTAAATAAGTCCTTTCGAACTAAAATTCAGTACGAAACCTATCATGTGGTTTCGTACTGAAAATGTCTCTGTTCCAACATTTCCAGATATTGTTCACGATCCACAAGCTTGCCACCCATGCTGGCCACAACTGGCGTGACCATCTGCACATCCATCCACTGATGTCCCATCTCTGAAAGCACTTCGACCAGCCGCCACAGAGCCAGCTTCGAGGCGTTGGGCTTTTTATAAAACATGCTTTCCCCACTGAAGACACCTTCCACCAGAACACCATAGATCCCACCGATTAGAATGTTGTTCTCGCGAACCTCGACTGACATGCAATAACCCGCTTTGAAAAACTCCAGGTACGCCCGCTTCATCTGCGCCGTGATCCAGGTTCCTTCCTGACCCGGACGCGGCTGCTTGGAGCATTCCTCCAACACCTGGTGAAAGTCCTTGTTCACTGTGAAAGTTATTTCAGAATGACGCCGACGAAAGCGTTTTAAACTTTCCGGCACGTGAAAGTCCTGAAAATCCAAAATACCCCGCTGCTCGGGGGAAAACCACAGCATGGGAAGCCCCGGCTGTGGCCACGGAAAGATGCCTTTGCTGTAAGCGGTGTAAAGGGTGCCGACATCGAGAACTCCCCCGATGGCGATAATCCCCTCTGCCAAAGTGTCGCGGGCATCTGGAAAATCAACCGAAGAACGAAACTTCCCCTGCATTATTTCTGAGCCTTGTAAGTAAGTCGATAAATCACCCCGGCCTTGTCGTCGGAAATCAGGAGGGAACCATCTGGCAAAACCTCAACGTCCACAGGACGCCCCCAGGCCGAGTCGCCCTGCAACCAGCCTTCAATAAAGCCTTCCGTTTTTTCAACCTGAGACCCATTGAGTTTTACAAAGGTCAGACGATACCCCTGTGGAGTCGAACGGTTCCAGGAGCCATGTTCTGCCAGAAGAATGCTGTTGTGGTATTCTGCCGGGAACATATTACCAGTGTAAAATCGCATTCCCAACGGGGCCACGTGGGCCCGCAACTCTACCACCGGAGACACATAGTCGGAGCACTTTTTACCTTTGCCGAACTCGGGGTCCACGATGTTTTTGCCATGACAATAAGGGAAACCAAAGTTCTGCCCTTGCACCGTCAGCCGATTGACCTCACAAGGGGGACGATCATCCCCCATCCAGTCACGGCCGTTCTCTGTAAACCACAGTTCTTTGCTGACCGGATGAAAATCAAATCCCACCGTGTTGCGCACTCCCGAAGCGACCTCTTCCTTGGAGGTCCCGTTCACATCAATACGATAGATGCGTGCATAGTCCTTCCCAGGATCACAGATATTACAATTGGCACCAACAGGAACGTAGAGTTTGCCATCCGGTCCAAAACGAATAAACTTCCAACCATGATGCGTATCGGACGGAAACTTCTGTGGCAAAGTTCGCAAAGGTTTTAACGGCAGCTTGGCCTTCGGACTGCCGTCATACTCATGAATACTTGAAATTTCGGCGATATACACCTTGCCATCTTTAAACGCAACCCCGTTAGGGCTCTCTAATCCTTGCGCAAAGACCTGGGCTTTTCCGTCTTTAACGACATACACTTTATCGCCCGAGCGAGACCCCACAAACACACGGCCATCTGGCGCCTGCGTCAGGGACCTGGCCCCCGGAACCCGAGCCCAGACAGAAATGGCAAAGCCTGGTGGCAATTTTAATTTATCCAAAGGCAACGACGCTGCCTCCAGAGAAAGCGAACTAAAAAGCAATCCCAACAAAAGTAAAACCACCCTCACGCGCCCTCCCAAGTCCAATCTCAAGTTTCAAATTTCGAATCTCTATTTTTTCTATTCCCTATTTTCCATTTTCACCAAGCAGACATCACACTTACCACAAGGTGTTTCGTGCTCATGCCCGAAATAACTGTAGATGCGATTCATCCGGCACTCGCTGTCCTGATTCGCCCATTGCACCATTTGTAAAAGCTTGGTGTTCTGAGCACGCAAAATGGCCTCGCCATTTTCCGCCAGGAACTGTTCATCCGTCGGCGCTTGTATACAAGCATATGGGAACGGATCGTCGGATTTTTGCAGACAGCCCCAGCGCTCCAAAATACTGACCGCCGCTTCAGAACGGAAATCCCGGCGATTTCTAAAATTCATTTGTTCACGAAGGAAGTCAAATCCCCCCTGATCCACCTGCATTCTTTTGTCTTCTATCAATTGATAGATTTTTCGAATGAACTCAGGCTCGGGATGAGACCATTTCAAAAATTCCATCTGAATGCTGACATCGTCCTGATCGTACAACAAGTGACAGAAGGACTCCTGTCCGTCACGACCGGCACGCCCCACCTCTTGAAAATAGGATTCCAATGAGTTCGGAGTTTCCGCATGAATCAAAAGACGAACATTGCTTTTATCAATCCCCAGTCCGAAGGCAGGCGTCGCAATCATCAACGGAGCTTGTTCACTTTGGAAGGCTTTCTGATTGCGCTTGCGATCCTGAGGAGGCAAGTCGCCGTGATAAACCAGGTGCTTGATTCCCATACGACTTAATGAAGACGAGATTTTTTTTAACGTCTGAATCAGAGAGCAATAAATAATGGCGGCGCCATCAACCTGATGACGAAGACCCACGATGGCCCGAATTTTTTCATCCAGTCCGTAGATATCATGCACATTCAAAGCCAGGTTGGGGCGTTCGATCCCGGCCGAAACAATCGGCGCCTCTTCGATGTTTAGCTTTTTAAGAATGTCCTTTTGGACCTCGGGGGTTGCTGTCGCCGTCAAAGCCAGGGTCGGAGGATTCCCCAGCATGGCCCGAAACTCCCCCACCCGCGAATAGTCCGGGCGGAAGTCATGGCCCCATTGAGAGATACAATGAGCCTCGTCCACGGCCAAAAGCTGGATTTTACGCTTTTCGATGGCGCGCAGGAACTCTGATTTACGAAAACGCTCGGGGGTCACATAGATCAGTTTATAAGAACCTTGGGCCAAGCGCTCCTGCCGCGACTCACGTTCCTCGCGGCTTAAGGTGGAGCTTAGAAATGTGCCAGAGATCCCCAACTCCTGGGCTTTCTGAGCCTGATCCTGCATCAGAGCGATCAAGGGCGAGATCACGACCACCAGACCGTCTCGAGTCTTGGCTGGGAACTGAAAACAGAGGCTTTTTCCCATTCCCGTGGGCATCAAAGCCAGCAGGTTTTCATTTGCCCAAACTTTGCGCAGAATGGACTCCTGTTCGCCCCGAAAGGAAGTAAAAGGAAAGTTCGCTTTTAAAAGGTGAAGAAGATCGGTCATAGTGCCGATCAGTTTACGCTACGAAGAAGGCGCTCGGAAGGCTTCCCATCCTAGATAGTTGCGGTGCGTCGTGAATCTGGGCTAGAATCTTTTTTTGCACTTAGTAGTATTTGATGATAATTCGATTGCTTTCATAAATTTTGCTAATGAAAACAGCGGTTAAAACCATATAAACGAAGGGTAAAGATATGTCCAAAAATTGGAATATTGATATGGTCAGAAACATCGGTATCTCGGCGCACATCGACTCCGGGAAAACGACCACTTCTGAGCGTATTTTGTTCTATGGAGGTAAGATCCACGCTATCCACGAAGTTCGTGGTAAAGATGGCGTCGGCGCGACAATGGACTCCATGGATCTAGAGAGAGAAAAAGGTATCACGATCGCTTCTGCTGCGACTCAAGTTCAGTGGAAAGACTATACCATCAACTTGATCGACACACCGGGGCACGTGGACTTCACAGTTGAAGTTGAGCGTTCTCTTCGCGTTCTTGACGGTGCGATCCTTTTGCTTTGCGGTGTTGCGGGCGTTCAGTCCCAGTCCATCACTGTTGACCGTCAGATGAAACGTTACAACGTACCTCGTTTGGCTTTCGTAAATAAATTGGACCGTCAAGGTGCCAACCCTTACCGTGTAACTGACGCTTTGATCGAAAAGCTTCGTTTGAATGCTGTTATGATCACTATTCCAATTGGTCTAGAAGACCAACACAGAGGTCACGTTGACCTTGTGGAAATGTGCTCTTACATCAACGAAGGTAAAGACGGTGAAAACGTTATCCGCGGTGAGATCCCACCAGACATGGTTGATCAAGCTAAGAAATACCGTCAGATCATGATCGGCAAACTTGCTGATATCGATCCTACCATCGAAGAGAAATTCTTGATGGAAGAAGAACCAACTCTTGAAGAGCTTCGCGCTGCTATCCGTAAAGGCACTATCGGCTTGAAACTTGTTCCGGTTCTTTGCGGTTCTGCGTTCAAAAACAAAGGTGTTCAACGTCTTATCGACGCTGTTACTTACTATCTTCCGTCCCCTGCTGAGAAAAAAGAGCAAGCTCTTGATCTTACTAAGAACGAAGAGAAGTTCGACCTTACACCAGACAACAACAAACCATTGGTTTCCTTGGCGTTCAAACTTCAAGAGACTCCATTTGGTCAGTTGACTTACATGCGTATTTACCAAGGTAAGATGTCCAAAGGTGACTTCGTTATCAATCAGTCAAACAAGAAATCTGTTAAGATTCCTCGTTTGGTGCGTATGCACTCTGATAAGATGGAAGATATCGACACAGCTTACGCTGGTGACATCGTTGCATTGTTCGGTATCGACTGTGCTTCCGGTGACACTTTCTGTGATGACAAGATCCAGGCGTCCATGCAATCCATGCACGTTCCTGAACCAGTTATCAGCTTGGCAGTTGCGCCGAAAGACAAAGCTGCAGCGAACAACTTCTCCAAAGCTCTTCAAAAGTTCCGTAAGGAAGACCCTACTTTCCGCGTTCACCGTGACGAGGAATCCAACGAGACTATCATCTCTGGTATGGGTGAGCTTCACTTGGAGATCTATGTTGAGCGTATGAAGCGTGAATTCAACTGTGAAGTTATCGTGGGTGCACCTCAGGTTGCTTACCGTGAGACTATCTCCGTTGAAGCTCCGTTCGACTACACTCACAAAAAACAAACTGGTGGTTCCGGTCAATACGCGAAAATCGTTGGTAAGATCGTTCCACTTCCACCACAAGAAGACGGCTCTGTATTCAAATTTGAAAACAAAGTTGTCGGTGGTCGTATTCCTAAAGAATTCATCCCTGCGGTTGAAGAAGGCTTCAAAGAGCAAACTGTTAAAGGTCCTCTTATCGGCTTCCCAATTGTTGGTGTTGAAGTTGTTCTGGAAGACGGCGCGTACCACGATGTCGACTCCTCATACATGGCGTTTAAAATCGCTGGTATGGCGGCTCTTCGTGAAGTTTACACGAACGCAAAACCAACTGTTCTTGAGCCAATCATGAAGCTTGAGACAACAGTTCCAGACGAATACCAAGGTGCAGCTGTTGGTCAAATCAACCAACGCCGTGGTTCTATCGTGGGCACTACTGCCTTCGAAGGAAACGCAGTTATCGAAGCGGAAGTACCACTGACAGAAATGTTCGGTTACTCCACAGATCTTCGTTCTGCGACCAAAGGTAAAGGTGAGTTCTCTATGGAATTCGCGAAGTACGCTCCAGTACCTCGCAACATCCAGGAAGAACTTGCGAAGAAATACCAAGCGAAGCGCGCAGCTGAGCAGAAGTAAGCCGCAAGGCTTATACCGCCATAGCTTCAGCGATGGCGGATGGTATTTTCAAAGTTTTTTCCGCCTTTGCCCAGGCTTCGGCGGACAAGCAAACTTCAAAGCCCGGTGGAAACACCGGGCTTTTTTATATCCAAAAAGACTCTGGACCTTGGTTATCCCCCGACCTAAGCCTTCATCTGCCTCGCACGCCCTAAACAATCCCTACAAGCATGCCGAAAAGTCCTGCGTATTAATCCGAAGCAACTTCTTGAAGGGACAGCCAGCATGGATCGCGATCAGCTTATCGCCGAAATCAAAAAGCAACTGCAAGAGGAAATGAAGCAGTACACTCAAACCCTGAAGGACAAGGTCCCGGCCGAACACCGTGAACAGATGAAAGATCTTAAGGACACTTTAACTGTAAAGGTGAAAGACAATCCGTGGGTGTCCGTCGGCATCGCTGCCTTAGCGGGCTTTGTGATTGCTCGCATGCTTTACAAAAGAAAGGACGACTAAATGAACTTTCTTTTGCCGATTCTTTCATTCTTTATTGGTAACGCCAAAAGCCTTTTTAAAGAGCCTGGAACCGCAATCACTCAACAACTTGTTTTGCATCTGCGGGCCATCACCTTTGTCCTTGTTTCCACCATAGGATCGCTGGCTCTGAGCTGCGTGGGGCTGTCACTGTTCATCGCAAGCATCGCCGGTCAATTGGATAAAGGCGAAGAGTTTCAAATCTCCGGAGGGATGATTGTCTATCTTTGTATGACTGTGGTCTCTGCCGGTGTGCTGGCCTACAGCTTAAACCGCAAGACCTGGTTAAAAGCACTGGGTTTTGAAGAACGTCCCGCCCCACCCAAGCAAAGTGGTGCCCTGGAAAATGCCGTGGCCCTGCTAGTGATGGACTACATTGAAGAACGCCAGAACAAAAGAAACGAAAAACAAGAACAGCAAGCGGGTTAAGGACCCGCTTCTTTTTTACTGTGTTCAGAAATGAAAAAGGGCTGGCGATACCAGCCCTTTTCAATGAGAACTCTTACAGATAAGCTTTTACATCGGCCAGCGATTACAGAACTCCTGGCTTTCAGAAGAGATCACTTTGCCTGTAGCTTTAGCCACAACAAGCACAGAGATGGTCGTGCAAGTTTCATCATAGCTGATATCTTCTTGAGTGTGGGTTGTGTAAACTAGAACATCACCACGATCTTCTACTTTTGTAGAGGATGTCACAGGATATGTTTTGGAGTTTGGCACAGAGAAGATCTCACCGATCATTCCGCCTCCGCCTCCATCGAAGCCGCCACTGCCGTAGCCACCACCATCAAAGGAACCACCACCACGGTCATTGCCTTCGTAAGTTTCTTCGCGAGGATCTTTTTCCTCACCACGCTCTTCACCGTCTTTAGGAGCTGGCTCACTTTTACCTTTTCCTTTTTTTGCAGAAACAACGTTCTGATCACCAGAAGTGATATTGGCGAAAGTAGGGGCCGCAAAGGCTACGGAAAGCAGGGCTGCCAACAAGATAGTTTTCATTCTTAGACTCCTTTTGTCTTCAAAACGAGTCTTTAGCACAAGGTGGTCCCGAGAGCCATTCCACGACACCACCCTTGCCATATTTTCATGCTTGTCCAGTTTCTAGACAGCTTAAAGACGCTTATTTTTTAACTGACACTGGCGCCACTTCGTCCAGGAAAGTTAACAAAGCCTGCCAGGACCTGCGAGCCGCAGCTTCATTGTAGGCAGCACCTTTGCTCGGATCATTGCCAGCCTCTTTCTGAGTAAAGGCATGAACGGCACCCGAGTAAGCAATAAACTGATAGTCCACTTTGGCATCGTTCATCTCTTTCATGAATCCCTCCACCTCGGTGGTGGGGACATAGGGATCTATGGCTCCATGAAGAACCAAAACCTTGCCTTTGATATTCTTTGCCTCTTCAGGTTTTCCCGAAGCCAATCCCCCATGCACACTCACCGCCCCCACAACAGGAAGACCCGAGCGAGCGGCTTCCAAAGCCCCGGTCCCGCCGAAGCAATAGCCCATGATCACAATGTGCTTGGCATCGACGTTTTTGTTTTTCTTCAAGAACTCAAACGCGGCCTTTTCACGCTCCCGGAAAAGCTTGGTGTTCCCCTTGTATTCACCCGCCAGTTTTCCGGCCTCTGTCTGATTTCCGGGACGCTTGCCCTTGCCATAGATATCAGCCGCTAAAACGACATACCCCTTTTCCGCCAGCATACGCGCACTGTTTTTTTCATGATCCGTAAGACCCATCCACTGATGCACGATAATGACGGCCGGACGTGGGCCCTTGATCGCTTCGTCATAGGCCAAAAATCCTTCCAGGATGGTTTTGCCGTCTTTGTATTCCACAGTTTCGGCCTTCACCTCAGCTCTTGCAAACGCGCCGGACAATATGATTGCGGCCATCACCATTAAATTTCGTAGATTCATCTGAACTCCCTCTTACTTTACCAAAGTCTATGAAGGGGTCTTAGAAAGGTCAAAAACACCCATTTAAGGAGTGCCGAGTCACAAAAAGCTCAATTAAATCAAATATAACAGGACTTCTTGCAAGTTGCGTTATAGACAGGGGCCTTCCCCATCGTGGTACACTAAGACCTCATATGGAATATCATAGGCCTAGGCCCGTCACATTTAACTTCTCTGAATTAAGCATCACTCTATGACAATTATTATTGTTCTGTTCATCAGTACCATCGGTATCTCGTTTTTGTGTTCAATGCTCGAAGCTGTTCTTCTGACCTCGACCTCTGCGTACATCGGGGTGCTGGTCAAAGAGAATAAAAGAAGCGGAAAGCTTCTTGAACATCTGAAAGAAAACATCGACCGCCCCATCTCTGCCATCCTGACCCTGAACACCCTGTCCCACACCTTGGGTTCCGCTGCCATCGCCTACCAGATTCAGATTCAATACGGACAAGAAGCCGTCACTGTGGCCTCTTTTGCCCTGACTTTCATGATCCTGATTCTGTCTGAGATCATTCCCAAGTCTGTCGGCGCCGCCCACTGGAAAGCCCTGGTTCCCTTTGCCGCCTACACCATCCAATTCATGATCCTGATATTGTATCCATTGGTGATCATGTCGGAATGGCTGGGTCGTTTTTTTGCAAAGACCTCTGAAGACCCGGAAGTGACCCGTGAAGAGATCCTGATGACCGCCGAAATCGGCGTGGAAGAAGGAACTTTAAAAGGTAAAGAATCCAACATCATCAAGAACCTGCTGATGCTGGATAAGATCTATGTGTCTGACATCATGACCCCAAGATCCGTGTTCTTTGCTTTGGACAAGGATCAAACCGTGGAAGAGGTGTTTAACAAATACCGTCCGCTGCGTTTCTCACGCATTCCGGTTTACGATGGCAGCCTGGATAACATCATCGGCATGACCTATCGCTACAAGATCCACGAAGCCCTGTCGAATGACCAGCACGACAAAGTGATCGGTGATATTGTAACTCCGATCTCCAGCATCCCGGAACGCATGACCGTGTCCCAGGTTTTGGACTTCTTCATCAAAGAAAAAGAACACGTGGCTTTGGCCGTGGATGAATATGGCATCGTCGCCGGCCTGGTCAGTCTGGAAGACGCGGTTGAAACTCTGTTGGGTGTTGAAATCGTCGACGAACTGGACAGCGTGGAAGACATGCGCAAGTTCGCTTTGGAACAATGGCAACTGCGCAAACAAAAACTGCGCCGGAGCTAGGCTGTGATCCTGTTCTATATCCCCTGCCCTGACAAAACGTGCGCCGAAAAGATCGCCAGAACTCTTTTGGAAGAAAAACTGATCGGCTGCGCCAACATCATTCCAGGAATGGAATCGATGTACTGGTGGGAAGGAAAAATAGAAACAAGCTCTGAGCATATCTTGATCCTGAAAGTCTTGAAAACCTCTGACGCACAGGACTTAGTCACAAAAAGAGTCAAAGAGCTTCATCCCTACGATGTCCCTTGCATCATGACTCTCCCCGTCCTTGGAATTAATCCCGAATACAAGAAGTGGCTTGAAGAAACCTAGGTACAGACTTACTTTTGGGAGTGCGGGCGCAATAGAGACTTTTCGCGCCGGCACCAACCCTTAGCAAAAGGCTTATCTCGATGACTCGACAAGAACTTGCCAAGAAGATCTATGACATTGCCCATCTGACGGGAGAATTTAAATTGCGCTCCGGACAAATCTCCAACGAATACTTCGACAAGTATCGTTTTGAGGCACAACCCACTTTGCTTCGCGAGATCGCAAAACAGATGGCCCCTCTGATTCCCGCCGGCACTGAAGTTCTGGCCGGACTTGAAATGGGCGGAATCCCGATCGCCACGGCCCTGTCCCTGGAAACTGGCATCCCTTGTGTTTTCGT
This sequence comes from Bdellovibrio sp. HAGR004, assembly GCF_055397015.1. Lineage (NCBI taxonomy): Bacteria > Pseudomonadati > Bdellovibrionota > Bdellovibrionia > Bdellovibrionales > Pseudobdellovibrionaceae > Bdellovibrio > Bdellovibrio sp. HAGR004. The sequence continues at coordinate 3,042,442 of NZ_AP029176.1, forward strand.
TCGTAAAGAAGCCAAAGAATACGGCACCTGTAAGTTCGCAGAGGGGCTTGAGATCTCTGGTAAAAACGTCTGCGTGATTGAAGACGTCGTGACCACCGGCGGCCAGGTGGTTCTTTCCACTGCGGATTTGCGCTCGATCGGTGCGAAGGTTTCCACAGTCTTGTGTGTGATCCACCGAGGCCCCGCCTTCCCTGAGCCCAAGCTGACTGAGATCGGGCTGGACCTTCGTCCGCTCTTCAAGAAATCCGATTTTTAGCCGATACAGAGAACTGGTTTATCTTATCAGGAGAAGACAAGATGAAACAGTTCTCTAAGGCACTTTTAGGCACAGCTATTGTTTTCGCCACATCGACAGCCGTTGCGGGGTATGACGAGTTCGACTGCCGCTCCAGCGGCAATCTTAAACTTGCCCATCTTCAATGCGTTACCTGCGGAGCTCAAAAGTACTTCGCAAAGAAAGCTCCCAATAGAGAGGTCGTACCCTCCGAAAAGTGGCTGGCGTTGCTGGGCACCAGTGCTGTACAGAACTTTAAATTAGGCGGAGCCAATAAAACAATTGTAGAAAGTGATGCTGCGAAAGAAGACTACCAAAAAGTGGTTATTTCCATGCTTCGTAACTACGGCTTCTGCCAGAACTACTCTAACTCAAAAACTCCTAAAGATCCGACAAGATCAGACATCAAGGCTGACGAATGGAGAGCCTACATCTACCCGGCAACTACACGCAGCTCAGGTGTAGATAAAGGCGCCATTAACAAGCTGGGTAAATACTATGGATTCGACGACAGCTTCTGGGGATGGGATGCAGGGGAAAAAATGAACTTCCTTATCGCTGGTAGCCCTGAACCTCATCGTAATTACAAACAAGGGGAAGAAGACTTTAACGCCAAGTACCCTCTTTATACTGATCAAAAAAGTCAGGAAAGAAGATCCCGCTTTAAAGAACGCCTATCGCAGGCATTCCCCAGCGAATATGACGTCTCGGGCGAAAGAAAATCCGACGTGAAAAAAATAATCGCTTCCAAAGACAAGGCCAACGGCCTTGATACATGCCTTGAAGAGGTCAATCGCATTCAAAATGGCGCAGGAGATCCTCTTCTAAATTCATTCCTAAACAACACAGCCGAAAATCAGGAGTTCTGTAAATCCATGGCAAGTGCTTGTGATATCAAGCTGGATTTCTGCACGGGCTCAAAGGGTTCTGAACATCAGACGCAACCCAAACCCTTCTCCAACCCAACTCCTCCAGGCTTGAAAAAGCAGCCATCTTCCGGCGGCGGTGCAGGCGTGCGCTAACTGCGTTATTTTAAAAAGCATTCAGGGTAATAATGACCTTCCCTCAACAGAAGGTCATGCAATTTCTCAGTCTTACGGACGTAGTTAGTTTCCTTCAAAACTTCACATGCTCCACATTCGTTATCAGCATAAAGCTGTATCTCATTTAACTCTAGCCTGCCAAACAACTGTTCGTGGGATTCTGGGTACTTTTCCCTTAACATCTGCTCCACCGTATCCCGCTGAAACTCTTTTTTTAGGAGTTTCTTACTACGGCTGCTGATGTTTTTTTCCAACGCATCCTTAACAAGATTCATTTCGTCATCAGTGATACTTAAAATGAAATGCGCATCTCGCACCCAGGTCAAACTAGCATCCTTTAGAGAAGACAATAAAAGAACTCTTTCTTCTGCAGAAAAATCTCTTCCCATTTTTGCTCTAAAGAAATCAAATCCACCTATGTCTTCCATGACAAAAAAGGTCAATGTCATCCCGAAAGGATCTTTTGCCTGAATTGGCCCCTCAAGCTTTTCTATTAAGCCCAAGAATGGTCTCATTGACTCTGGACAAATATTCTCTTGGTTATTTCTTCGATGTTGAAAATGGAAGGTCATCAGTTGCTCTAAAGCTGAAGGTCGCCCTTTTACTTCTTTCAAAAAGGGAAAGCGAATTTGAAAATATCTCTCAATAATAAACCCTGTATGGTAAAGACTGGCCGCCAAAGATCTATGCAGCTCATCATCGACAAATGGCAACTGAGCCCTTATGTCATCCCAGGACGAGTCTTTATCTTTTAAAAGATCAAATGAACTTACACTCACTCCTCTTGAAGGTGTATAGGGAGAGGCTCCGTTTCTCAGTAGGCTAAAAATATACTCCTTATCGGCATCCATTTTAAGAAGCATCAAAAGTGCTGTGTCACCATCTTCTCCAAGCTCATTGATCTCGTGGCTCTTCACCTCGCGCAACAGCTTCTCGAAAAGCTCTTCATCATCGTTCTTCAAAGCTAATTTAAGCTTATCCGGGAACCTAAGTTTTTGGGTATTCCGAGTTTTTTGTGGGTAGCCCGGCGCGCACGAATTGAATTCGCTTAATTTATGAGCTTCGATTTTCGGATGAGAAATCCATCCGATTCACACCAGTTGTTCGAGCAGCTTCTCGGTCTTGTGCCGCCGTGGTCAGTCACTAACGTCAACCTTGATACCGTAAATCGTCTCGTCGAGGTTGATGTCGAGTGGTCGAAAGGCCACGAGCCGGAGTGCCCCGAGTGCGGGCGATCGTGTTCGATCAAAGATCACCGCGAGGAGCGCAGGTGGCGGCATTTGGACACGATGCAATTTCAAACGATCATTCGCTCACGTGTACCAAGATCAGATTGCAAGGAGCATGGGGCGAAGACAATCAACGTCCCATGGGCTGGTCCGAACTCTCGCTTCACTCTGCTTTTTGAGAGGCTCGCGATTGACGTCATGATTGCCGCCAAGAGCCTCAAAGAGGCGGCAAGGCTTTTAGGGCTTTCGTGGGACCAGGTCCATCACATCCAAAAGCGCGCGGTCGAACGCGGTCTTGAGCGTCGCAAGCTTGATGAGATCAAACACGTCGGTATCGATGAGAAAAGTTTTTTGAAAGGTCACAAGTACGCCTCACTGATGACCGACATCGGTGGTGCACGCGTTCTAGATGTCGTCGAAGGCAGAACACTTGAGGCCACAGACTCACTCTGGCAGAAGCTTCCAGAGGAGACGAGATCCGGCATCGATGCTGTTGCGATGGATATGTGGGACGCCTTCATCACGTCAACAAAGACGAATGCGCCCCAAGCCGACATCGTGCACGACAAGTTCCACATCTCAAAATACTTGGGCGATGCGGTCGACAAAGTGAGGCGCCAAGAGCATCGGGCGTTTATGAAAGACGATGTCGAGACACTCAAAGGTGCGAAATATCTGTTTCTGAAAAACCCCGAGAACATGAGCGATGCCGAGACCTCTCGGTTCAACGAGCTTCGCATGGATAAACTTAAATCAGGGCGAGCGTGGTCGATGAAGGAGATGTTCTCGGAGTTTTGGAGCTACACGTATCAAGCTTCGGCGAGAAAGTTCTTCGACCGATGGTATTGGTGGGCGACGCACTCCAGGCTTAAACCGATGAGCGACGTCGCCAAGCTCATGCGCCGGCATCTCGACAACATCTTGACCTACTTACGCCACCACATCACCAACGCGATGATGGAGGGGTTCAACTCGAAGATCCAATCCATCAAAGCCAATGCTCGTGGCTTCAGAAACTTTGCCAACTACCGAATCGCGATCTTGTTCTACTGCGGAAAACTTGAACTCTACCCGGCGTAAGGGCACAAGAACCTCGGAAGAACCAAGTTTTTTATTTGCCTGAACATCTTCATAGAGCTCTTCTTTAGTCATCCCGACCTTGACTTCTTTCTCCACGGCAATAACTTTCGTCACGGGCTCCTTATTCGGGTTCTTCTGAAAAGAACAGGCCGAAAGCAGTGAAGTCATTCCAATAGAAAGGAGCAGGATCGAGCGTCTCATAAACTATCCTCCGCATTTCTTTTCGATGGCGGCTTGGATGATCTGCAGTTTTTGGGATGGGTTCTTGATGTTCCACTGCCATTTGAAATCACGACAGTCCTGCCACCATGGGAACACCATTTCACCGAATCTTTCGTGATCGTCATCACGCAGCAGGCGCTTGTAAACGATTCCTTCAATAGGCAAATAGGCTTTCTTGGACAGAAGACCTCTGGAAATCAGATCTATCGTCACTTCAACACTGGTTACAAAACCAATCTGACCTTCCATCGTTGGATATTTCGAGCGATCCAGTCGGGAGTAAGCTTCGCGGATGTAGCTCACCGCCGGAATCTGCGGGAACTCTTTGACCATCTGATCATAGACAATGGCATCAAACTGCCCGTTATCACCAAAGTAAATCACCAGCTCCGGCTTCTTCGTGGCCAAGAGCTTGCGAATGACTTTTTGCTTTAGTTCCGGGTCTTGTTTCACTCCTGAGTTCATGTGTAATTGAGTGATCGGGAAACCATTTTCTTCCAGGAAGTCCGAGTGCTGATCATTCATCAGAACCTTGGGCGCCAGACTGACATAGTGGAATTCGATATCCTCGTGCTGATAGTTTAACAACTGGAAGATTTCCGGCATTCCCACAAACAGACTGTCGTCGTCCAAAAACGAAGTCGCTGCCCCTTTTTTGGAAAGGACATGGGACACCTTCAGGGTGTCATCGATATCGGAAACCACTAAAACCTTGGCTTCGGCAAAGACAGAAACCAACATTCCCGCCAAGAGTACTGCAAGCTTTTTCATCCGGTGCTCCTATCTGGAATCAATTTAAAGGCCCCCGGCGGAAGTGACAAAGTTCTAGACAGCCAGAGCCGTCCAGCGTCTTTCGATGCCACCACCTGCGGTTAAACCTGTTATCAATCTACATATCCTCGAGAAAGCAAGAAGAGCGCCAAAAGAAAAGGCGCTGAGGGTCCCCCATCAGCGCCTTATTAGATATCATTTCAGATCAATTTTCTATTTCTCACCCACTACGTAGGCAATCCAGCTTTCACAAGCCTCGCCGTGATCCACCCGAGTGAAGTTGCCATCCCCGGAGCCATCCGGAGCGGTGCCTTCCCAGAACACATGCACCTTGCGGAAACCCACTTCCTGCATCAGGTCCTTGATCTCCGGGATCGTCCACAAGCGCCAGTCATAGGTGAACACCTGCTCAAGCTTCTTCCCACCCACTTTGAAGTGGATATGGAAAAGGGCTTCATTGGTCACAGGATCAAAGTTCGTCTGATCCCAATAGTAGGTGAACCCTTCATGCTTGATCGTGTCTTCGATGGCGTCGTGGCACTGACTTCCGCCGAAGATGTCCACCAGGAACATGCCGTCTTTGCTCAGGGTTTTATAGACGTTGGTGAAATACTTTTTCATCAACTCCCGCTGTTTAAAACAGAAGTATGAAAAATTCATCGCCGCCACAATATCCGCCTTCGGCAGGTTCGGATCCAGAACATTGCCTTCGATCAAACGCATTCGGCGCTGCTGTTCGGGCTTGAGCTTGGTCAGATAGTTGTTTTTTCCGTAAGCCATTGGCTCCGGATCAAGATCAATCCCAATCGCTTCATGACGTGGATTAAGCTTAATCCATTCAGTCGACAACGCAAAGGTCCCGCAGAAGTCCTCACGGAATAGACGAGGGGCTTTCCCCTTCAGTTCCCGGTATGTATTCTGGATGAACTGCACGTCATTTTCCGCCGACTGCACGGCCTTGCGATACAGCTCGTATTTATCAAACTGCATCTTGGAGGTTTTCTTGGCAACCCGGCGACGAACCTTCTTGCGATGGGAAAGATCTTTTTTACTCATTAAGGCACTTCCGCAACGACTTCACGAATTGCAGTTTCAATATCCTGCAACTGTGGCACAGAGTTCTTTTCAAGATTCGGATGCAAACCAATACCCGGCAGGTTTTTACCCGCCAGCACACGTGGACGCGCCATCAGATGATAGAAGCACTCTTGAGTCGCACGATAAGCCAAGTGCTCTCCGAAGTTGGTCACTTCAGTGTCCTCGTTCACGAACAACACGCGACCGGTTTTTTCGATGGATTCTTTAATCATCGGCCAGTCATACGGATAGATCGAGCGAAGATCGATCACCTCAACTGAGATACCTTCTTGCGCCAGCTTTACCGCCACCTCGTCACACAAGTGCACCATGCGGCTGTAAGTAACAACCGTGATATGTTCACCCGCGTGAGTGATCTTACCTTTGCCGATTGGAACCATGTATTTTTCAAGTTCCGGCCAGCGAGGCTTCCAGCCTTCAGAGTTCTGAACGGGTTTGTCGATCATGGCTTTGAGCTCTTTTTCATCCGCAGGTTCACCTGGGATCAGCTCATCGCCCTTATGGCGCATCAACGCCTTGGATTTCAAATAAAGAACCGGATTTGGATCTTCGATAGCAGAAAGCATCAAACCGTAGGCATCCAACGGGTTGGACGGCATCACGATCTTCCAGCCTTGCAGGCGGGAGGCCCACGCATCGAAAGAGTGAGAGTGGTAAACGGAACCAAAGATCCCCGCACCCACCGGAGTCATCACCACCATTGGCAGTTGGATCTGACCGTTGGTGCACCACAAAGTGTTGCCGGCGATTTTCAAAAGATCGATGGTGTTGAAAATATAATCCGCAAACTGGATTTCAGCCACACAGCGGTCACCCGCCATCGCGATACCCATCGCCATGCTGATGATCCCACGTTCATCCAGTGTGGAGTTCCACGCAGTTTCCAAACCTTGAGTCGCCGTGAACACACCACCCAATGGCGCGCCCACGTCCTGACCGAAGATGTCTTTAACTCCCATGTTGGCTTCACCATAGTGAAGGGCCATTCTGATGGCCTGAGCAATACTTGCCATTAGAATTTTCTCCAATCTGCATTTTCGTTGTTAACAAAGACATGATCCCAAACAGACTCCGGAGTCGGTACCGGTTCCTGACGGGCTTGTTCCTGGGCGCTGACGCCTTCGGCTTCATAATTTTCCCAGATCTTCTTCGCCGTCTTTGGATCAAGAATACCAGCGTCGATCAGGTTTTTCTCGAAAGTCAGAACCGGATCAAACAAGTGTGGCTTTTTATTGGCGCCGTCAGCAGAAGAGTGACCGTACAAACGAGTCACTCTAGCTTCGATGAAGGATGGTTTACCGGTTTTACGGATGTATTCCATCTCTTCTTTCAGAGCCAGATAAGTTTCAATCGGGTCATTGCCATTGATCACGCGGGAACGGATGTTGAACGCAGCAGCGCGGTCGGCGATGTTCGTTTCACCGTGCTGACCTTCGTACGGAGTCGAAATGCCGTAACCGTTGTTCTGAACGGTGATCAACATCGGAAGCTCCTGCCCTTTGCGGGACGCAAGAATCAAACAGGACGCGAAGTCACCTTCGGCAGTCCCAGCGTCACCGCCAGTCACGATGGAAATGGCACCCTTACCCACACGCTTTTGCACGTGAGCCGTACCGCAAGCGATCGGATATTGAACCTCCAACGGAGAAGTCACCGGAGCCACATTCCACTTCGGGAAACAGTAGTGACTGGAGAAGTTACGACCACCTGTGGATGGATCCGTCGCACGATTCATCATCAAACGAATGGAGTCGATCATGTCCATGCCCAATGCGACCATCGTTGGCGTACAACGATAGTGCAAGTGGAACCAGTCGTTCTCGGGACCAGAGCCTTTGCGCGCGAGCATTCCGAGTGGAACACCCCAAGCTTCCTCACCAGGACCACCGATCCAGAAGTAAGCCTCACCAGCTTTGTAGATTTTGATTAAACGCTCTTCCAGAACGCGCGACTTGACCATCAGGTCATGCATACGCAAAAGAATTTCTTCAGACAATCCACCAAAGCTCTGCTTCTTTTTCGCAGGAGCAGCAGCTTTCTTAGAAGCTTTCACAGTGGACTTCGCAGCAGGTTTCGCAGCTTTCTTGGTTGTCTTACCAACAGCTGCCTTACCCCCTGTTTTCACAGTGGTCTTTTTAGACATCTCTAGGGCCTCCATTAATCGCGTCTATCTAAGCGAAAACACAACCCTTTGTCACGCCCAATCAACCCTCAAAAACCACCCTTGCCCCAAAGCCAATAAACAAGCCCCACCCCCTATAAAACCCATAAAAAATGCCCAAAAAATAAGCTAACTCACGTCCCCCAACCACCACCGCCCCCTCTGCCTCCCCCAAAGGCGGCGGCAAGGCCCGAAGGGCCGCCCAGCTAGTCCCCCGAAACCGGGAAAGAGCGAGTGGTCAAAAGGGTCCATATCCAAGGCGGAGGGGCGCCCTCGCAGCGCAGGCGTGCTCCCTGCACGTCGGAGCGAGAAGGCGCCCCGACAACGCAGGAGATGGGCCCTTTTCACCACTCGCGGATAAAAAAAGCCCGGGTTTTTTGCCCGGGCTTTTCAACAACAACGTATCGCTCTCTATTAAGTCACACTATTTGGCATTGGCCTGCTTCTGCGGGACAAGGGCTTTCCCCTCTTCCAACTGAATCAGATCCAGAAGAACATTCTCCGCTTCCTGAATATCAGGACGCTTCAAGTACTCTTCATTTTTCTTCGCCTTACTAGCGGTCTTTTTAGCTTTTTCTTTCTTTTCTTTTTCGTTCTTATCTTTAAGAACTTCGCTGACGCGGATGACTTTACCGCGGGATTTTGCCTTATTCAGCTCATCAACAATCTTTTTGAATTCATCGTTCTTCGCGACGCGCTCAGAAGATCTTTCACGCAAAGACTTCAGCCACTCCGGCTTGATCTCTTTCCAAGCCCCTGGGCCTTCTTTCACGTAAGCATCCGGAGACAGGAAGGACTCGATTGTTTTTGGCGGCAAAGAGTAGTCCATGTACTTTTCACCGATATCATCCGTGCTGAACGGACCAGGCAGAACCACGTCGGCATCCACACCACGGTGTTGAGTGGATTTACCACCCGGGATGAAGAACATGCCCACTGTTACTTTGATCGCCCCCAGATTGTTCGGGATAGGAAGAACAGATTGAACACTGCCTTTACCATAAGTGTGGTCACCACCAACGATCACCGCACGCTTGTAATCCTGCAAAGTACCGGACACGATCTCAGAGGCTGAAGCTGATATACGGCTGGTCAGTACAACCAGTGGGCCTGCCCAATCCACCATGGGATCTGTATCACGCAAAGCCGATTCGGCGCGGCCTTCGTTTTTAGAAGACTGCTTCACCACGTTACCAGTCTGGAAGAACAAACCGGCGATTTTCACCGCGTCTTCAAGAGAACCACCACCGTTGTTGGAAAGATCCAACACCAGGCCGTCCACTTTCTTTTCGTTGGCTTCCTTGATCAGTTTCTTCATGTCAGCCGCAGAAGATCTGCCACCACGGCGGGAGTCAGCATAGAAAGATGGGAAGTTGATGATACCCACTTTCTTCTTCTGACCGTTGATTTCACGATCCTGATAAATGATGGAAGCTGCTTCGTCTTCCAAGTTCACTTTTTCACGAGTCAAAGTAACGTCGAAACGCTTCTTCCCCTCGCCGGATTTTCTCAAGATGGTCAGGCGAACTTTTGTACCTTTGTTCCCGCGGATTTTTTTAACAACGTCTTTCAAATCCTGATCGATCACGTTTTCCATAGGTCCTTTTTCCTGACCTACAGCAATGATCTTGTCTTGTGGCTCAATCAAACCGGATTTTGCTGCAGCTCCACCTGGAACCAGTTGTTCCACCACTGTGAAACCATCCTGAGAGGAAAGAGTCGCCCCGATACCTTCCAAGGACAAACGCATCTGGATTTCAAAGTCTTCCAAAACGTCACGTGAGAAGAAGCTGGAGTGCGGATCCAAAGCACGAGCGAAAGAGTCCAGATAACCAGAGTACAGGTCATCCTGGGTTGTCTCTTGCGTTCTCTTCACCGCGCGTTCGTAGTTTTTGATCACATTCTTTTTGGCTTCATCCATTTTCATGTCTGTTGCCATGTAGTTCCCGATCTGGAACTGAATGTACTTTTTCAGGTATTCGTTGGCTTCGTTGGCGTCTTTCGGCCAGGCCTTTTTTTCCGGATCAAAAACAAATTCTGTTTTTTCATCAAACTTGAAGTCTTTGCCCAGATACTTTTTTGCAAACTCAGCACGGTCTTTCACTCGCTCAAGAACGATCTTTTGTGCTTGATCAAGGAAAGAACAGTCACGATTTTTTGTTTTTTCAAAAACATTCCCGGCCGCTTTTCGAATTGCATCCACATCAGCCTGGGTCATATAGATTTTTGAAGGATCAAGTCTTTTCAGGTATTGCTCAACAACGCGATTCTGAAGATCTGTATCTCGATTCGTGTACTTAACGTGATTCGCCAAAAAGCCTTGTTCAATGACTGTCAGATAGCGGCACTCTAGGCCCTCTTTAAGTTGTGCGGAGGCCAGTGAAGAAACTGCCAATGAACCAGCAACAACCAAACCTCTAATGCCTTTCGAGAATGAACTCATGATGATCCTTCCGTGACTCCCCGAACGGGAGCAATCCTAATTGCATTAGATTATCAAAGATTTAGCAGAGAGCATTCAATTTATGAAGCTCGTCATAAATTAGGACGTAGAAAGGATTCTTAAGACTTTCGTCGATCTTCTTCAAAGAAAGACAGTTGTGAGAGGTTGTCCACTTTGTCACCACGAAGCCCGCTCAATTTGACTTCGTGCTTAATAAAGCTTCCGTGTTGAGTTTCGATCATGAAGAAGGACATCTCCGGATACCTAGCCTTTAGTCGGGTCATTTCCTCGACGATCAGCTGGATATTCTTGGGATCGTCATCAGACATCCCGAATCGATGGTGGGCATTGTAACCATAAGTTTCAATGGCCTGCTCAACACTGGCGCGAATAGCCCGCTGCTTCAACTCCGCTGTACCTGCTTTGAAGTCCGAATCACCCAGCAAGACCCGCGTCTCTTTGTGGCTCACCGGATAAACGCTGAGATAGTTGGGCTCTAGCGGCAAAACTTTATTCTGCACAAAGACGCGGATGCCATCCTTGAGAGTTTCCGGATGATGACCACGGGCTGTGATCACGGAAAGTGGACGCTGATTGAAGGCGGCGTGGTAGAAACATTCCCAGGAAGGTCCCTTCCACTGGAAGTCCGGAAAACCCAAGGCCGCAGCAACGTCTTGAACAAAAATCTGCTTCTTACCGTTCATTTTTTCCAGCTCATCCAAATGGACATCGCGGAAATTTCTAAAGGTGCCAGTCGCATCACAGAAATCAATTTGGTAATCGGCAAAAGGACCGGATTCACCAATGGACTGGTGATACTGGGCAAAGTCCCCGCTGGAGATTTGCACTTCAGAGCGATCTTTCTTATGGAATAAAATCAAAGGCGTGGTCAGGAACGCAATATTGTCGTCGAAATCGAAGAAATAGAAACTGCGACCTCCAAGATGGAAGTTTCTATCCTTCTCTTTGGGGCGATTAATCCCCAGTTCCAATTGTCCCTTCAGGGGACTGTCACTCATACCGACCGTTCCTTCCAAGTTTTTCAAGCTAAACAGTGGGTTGAATTTACCAAATAAAAAAGGCCCCGAAAAGGGGCCTGAACAAATTACTTCTTCGCCTTGCGAGTGACTACTTTTTTGACACCCAAGGCTTCGGCTTTCTCTTTCGCCGTGGCCGCTTTCTTCAAAGCCGGCTTTTTAGGAGCCGCTTTTTCACCAGCTGCCTTGGCAACCTTGGCTTTCGGGGCGGCTTTTGCCTTCCCTTTACCTTTGCCCTTAGCCGGGCCCTTTTCATTAATCAAGGCCACGGCCTGTTCCAAAGTGACCGTGTCGGGAGTTGACCCTTCCGGCAATGAAACATTGACCTTACCAGATTTGATGTAAGGACCATAAGGACCGTTGAAGACCTGAATCGCATCACCCGTTTCCGGATGCACGCCCAGCTCTTTCAGTGGAGCCGCACGGCCACGTCCTTTTTTCGGTTGCGCCAGCATCTCCAGAGCTTTTTCCAAGGTGATGTTGAAGATGCTTTCACCCTTAGGAATCGAACGATAATCCCCGTCATGAACCACGAATGGACCAAAACGACCCAAACCTGCTTTGATTTCTTTGCCTGTGCCCGGGTGAGTTCCCAAAGTCTTTGGCAAAGAAAGAAGGCTTAACGCCATGGCCAGGTCCACTTGTTCCGGCTGAGTTCCAGGAGGCAACGACGCGCGTTTTGGCTTGTCGTCTTCCGGAGTCACATCCCCCAATTGCACATAAGGTCCATAGCGGCCATTTAAGACATACACCGGCAAGTCAGTCTCTGGATCATTCCCCAAAGAGTCTGCGCCGTTAATTTTTTGATCGATCAGTTTTTCCGCGATTTCCGGAGTGATATCCGCCGGAGACTCATTATCCGGCAAAGATGCGCTCACATCTTCGCCATCACGCTGAGTTGTCACATAAGCACCGTAACGACCAACATGGAATTTATACTTATCCATGCCTTCCAGGGTCATGGTTCGGGCTTCATTCGGATCAATCTTGTCACCCTGACTGTCCACCAAGGCACGAAGACCTTTCGGCCCTTTGTAAATGGAGGCCAAGTAGCTTTCCCAGTCCAATTCGCCATCAGCGATGTTATCCAGGCTTTGCTCCATTTCAGAAGTGAAGCCCAAATCCACGTACTGGGACAAATACTGACTTAGTAATTTGGAAACAATCATCGCCGTGAATGTCGGCACCAGCGCCGTTCCGTTCTTACGAACATAGCCACGATCAATGATGGTCCCAATAACAGACGCGTACGTGGAAGGACGGCCGATGCCTTCTTTTTCCATTGTCTGAACAAGGCTGGCCTCGGTGTATCGAGCCGGTGGTTTTGTTTCATGAGAAGTCGGATCCAGCTTCGCACACTTCACAGCGTCTTTGACTTTCAACGCTGGCAAACGCACTTCGCGTTCTGCCAAATCCGCTTCTGGATCATCACTGCCTTCCACGTAAGCTCGCAAGAAGCCCGGGAATTCAATCGTCATACCGGAAGCCCCAAACAGCGCATCACCCACAGTGATCTTCGCGCTGACTTGTTTCTGACGAGCATCCACCATCTGAGAAGCGATAGTGCGCTTCCAGATCAAATCATACAAACGGAACTGAGTGCCAGTCAGACCTGTTTCATCCGGATCCATAAACTGGTTGCCGGCAGGACGGATCGCTTCGTGGGCCTCTTGGGCACCTTTGACTTTTTTGGCTGCGTAATTGCGCGGCTGCGGAGTCAGATACTCTTTCCCGTATTTGCTTTGGATGCACTCGCGGGACGCAGTAATAGCCTCGTTGGACAGGAAGGTGGAGTCCGTACGCATATAGGTGATGAAACCTTGTTCGTACAATTTCTGCGCAACCTGCATGGTTTCGCGGGAACTCAATCCCAGCTTTCTATTGGCTTCCTGTTGCAAAGTAGAAGTGATAAACGGAGGTGCGGGTTTACGGAAGGTCGGTTTTTCTTCGACATCTGTCACCTGCCAGTTGCCGGATTTCAAATCCATGGACAACTTGCCAGCCGTTTTTTCATCCAGCACCAGAACGTCTTTACCCGCGGTCAACTGACCAGTCAGACCGTCAAAATCCTTCCCTGTCGCCACACGCTGATTTTTGTATTGTTGCAGGCGGGATTCGAAGTTCACCCCGTCTTTGCTGAGTTCCGCCAGCACACCCCAGTAAGAGGACTTTTTAAAGCGCACGCGCTCTAGTTCCCTTTCCACAATCAGGCGCACCGCCACGGACTGAACACGGCCGGCGGAAAGACCGTAAGCTACTTTTTTCCACAGCAGCGGAGAAATCGTATAACCCACCAAACGATCCAGCACACGACGAGCCTCTTGGGCGCGCACCAGGTTGAAGTCGATTTCGCGGGTGTCTTTCAAAGCTTTTTGAATCGCGTCCTTGGTGATCTCATGGAACACCATGCGTTTGGTTGGAACTTTCGGTTTTAGCACTTCCAACAAGTGCCAGCTGATGGATTCCCCTTCACGGTCTTCATCCGTTGCCAGATACAGCTCTGAGGCTTCTTCAAGTTTGTCTTTGAGATTCTTGACGACTTTGGTTTTGTCCTTGGGGACGCAGTACAGCGGCTCGAAGTTCTTATCGACGTTCACACCCAACTGAGCCCATTTTTCTTTTTTGACCTTCTCAGGGATGTCTTTGGCAGATTGAGGCAAATCGCGGATGTGTCCCATGCAGGATTCCACGACATAATCTTTACCCAAGAACTTACGGATGGTCTTAGCCTTCGTGGGAGACTCCACGATGACTAATTTGATTCCGTCTGATGCGTCGCTTTTTTTTGCCATGACTTTAAGCCCTTCGTCTAGGGGCCGTCATCAAGATGAGAAGCTGTAGCGGCCCCTATATAATAGACAAAACATGAAGGTGAAAGCGTCCTGGCGCAAGTCTAAACTTTGACGAGCCATATCAACTTAGACCTTGGCTCGATGTCCGGCTATACTGCAAGGATGAAAAATGCCTCTGAATTTTCCAGCCCTTTGCGCTTTCTGCTGACTGATATCGATGACACTCTGACTGACGAAGGACAGTTAGGTCCAGAAGCTTACGAAGCCCTGTGGGCTCTTCATCGTGCCGGCATTCACGTCATCCCCGTCACCGGACGTCCTGCCGGATGGTGTGAAATGATCGCCCGCGTCTGGCCGGTCAGTGGTATTGTCGGTGAAAACGGTGGCTTTTATTTCCGCTATCACAACAAAACCATGCATCGCCATTTCTTCTTTGATGAAAAAACTCAAAAAGAAAATCGCACAAAACTTCAGCAACTTGAAAAAGAAATTCTGCAGAAGGTTCCCGGCTGCGATCTGGCCAGCGATCAGTTCTGCCGATTGATGGATTTGGCCATCGACTTCTGCGAAGACGTCCCTGCCCTGCCGAAATCCGAGGTGCAAAAGATCGTGGACATCTTCCATCAGCATGGAGCCCAAGCCAAAGTCAGCTCCATTCATGTGAATGGCTGGTTCGGAAGCTATGACAAACTGACCATGTCTCTAAGATTTCTGGAAAAAGAATTCGGCGTGACTGCGGAAGACGCTAAAAGAGTTTGCGGATTCTCGGGCGATTCCCCGAATGATGAACCCATGTTCGCCTACTTCCCGCACAGCTTCGCCGTGGCCAACATTCAAAACTTCATCGATCAGATAAAAAACAAACCCACCTATGTCTCCAAGGACCGAGGTGGGTTGGGTTTCACTGAAATTGCCAAAGCAATTTTAGCAAGTCTCCCTTAAGGTACGGCCTTACTTCTGGTAGCAATGGCGCGTCTAACGCCCATGCACTACCAGAAGTAAGGCCGTACCTTTGGGTTTAGCGAAGCTCCACTTTGCCTTCTTTGGAGAAGGGAATTCTAAAGAACGAGAGCTTGGCATCGCCTTCGATGCGATAGCTCACTTCACGAGCCATCAGGATACTGCCGATATTGCCAAGAACCGCTGAATACTTCACAGGTAACGGAACCTCGACCTTCGCCGATTGCTTCGCTGGAACTGTGACAGGTTTTTCAGTCTTTGCTTCCGTCAGCTCTTTACCGGACAAGAAGACCTTGTAGGTGATCTCATCAACGTTAATGTCGCGTTCGTTGGGATTCTCAACGTCGATCACAAACACCAACATCGTCCCCACCAAATCCGCGTCTTTGACATAGACCTCGTGCAGTTGGACTTTGGGTTCTTCTTTATAACCCAGCAGGCTGGCACATCCCAGCCCACTGACCAACATCCACACAGACAATACAACCGCAATAACGGACTTCATCTAGGCACCCGCAAAGCTCAGGGACTTCACCAACACATCCGGGCAGATAAAGGAGCTGCCTGGTTTGTTGTATTCATTCCCCAAAGCTTCGATATCACGAAGCAGGTCCAAGACATTTCCGGACATAACAAATTGATCTATTGGTCCAATCTTCTGTCCGTTTTCATACAAGAAACCTTCCGCTGGCATCGAGAAATCCCCGGTGGATTCTTTAAAGCCCGCATGCAAGCCACCAGAGAATTCTGTCAGATACACAACCTTGTCGTGGGAAGACAAAAGCTCCTGCAGGGATTTTTCACCCTTGGCCACCACCAAATTCGTCGGCCCAATCGCCTGCTGAGAAGCCGGACTGCGACGAGCATGCGCTGTGTGCGGAAGATTCATCTTCTTCGCGTATTCCAAATTAGACAGGAAGTTCTTCAGAACACCTTTTTCGAACAAGACCGTTTTCTGTGAAGCAGCCCCTTCATCATCAAACGGACGCACGGCTGTACCACGAGTTTCAAAAGGATCATCCACAAGCTCAAATTTTTCGCTGGCAATTTTCTGACCCAGTTTCCCCTTGAACAAGGACTTCCCTTCATGAACTTCCTTTGCAGAGAAGTACTGATAAATCATCTGCAAGACCATCGGGAACTCATCCCGGCTGATCACAACCGCATAGTTGCCGGTCGCCAGCTTTTGCGCGCCCAAACGTGAAACCGCCTTATCGACGCCTTCATGCGCCACTTTCTCGGCATTGATGTCCGTGAAACTGCGGGCAAAGAAACCTTCGCCGCCCATTTTTGAGCTTTCGCCCTCTTTCGCCAATGGATAAGCATAGCCGGAATAATAACTTTGCTTGAATTCCTGATCCAGACCTTCCGAATTCAGAATCCGCTTGAAGCTAATGTTTTCACTGAAACCAGAATAAGGAACTGCTGTGATACGCGCATCTTTTTCAAGACATTTTTCTTCCAACAAGCGCGCAACTTCCAATTTTTTGTCCATCGCCACTTGTTCTGTCTTAAACAGATCATTCATCGCTTTCACAGTCTGAGGTTTCACCAGCTCCACTACCGCCGTGTCACCACTTTGCACGGTCTTGGCATTATTTAAAGCCTCCACATAGGTTCGCAACAAAGAGTCCTCAGAAAGGTTCTCGGTGTAGGCATAACCCTGACTGGCCCCCAGCACCACACGCAAACCCGCCATCTGGGATTGCGTGGACTCGAAAGATTCCAATTTCTTTTTAGAATAACCAATACTCAGACTTTCACCGCCAGAGATCAGCATCTCGACCTTCGCGCCATCTTGGCGAGCTTTTTCAACAATTGTTTGGAAGGTTGATTTAACAGTATCCATTATTTCGCTCTCCCCCCAACCATCAGGCTGGAAACAAGAATTTGCGGCTGACCCACGGCTGCCGGGATAGAGCCACTAACTGATCCGCACATTCCGCGCGCCAGCTTCAAGTCATCAGACACTTTGGTGATTTTTCCCAAAGTATCAATTCCGCGACCAATCAGGCAGGCGCCCTTCACAGGCTCCTCAATACGGCCATTGCGAATGATGTAGGCTTCACCGACCTGGAAGTTGTAATCCCCCGTTCCCGGATTCACTGAGCCACCACCCATCTTCTTGGCATAAAGGCCATAATCCACATCGCGGATCATGTCCTCGAACTTATCCTTGCCGGCGGCAATATAGGTGTTACGCATACGGGACGCCGGAGCATATTTGTAAGACTGGCGGCGACCACTGCCCGTGATATCGTAACCGGTCTGGCGCGCCCCCATCTCATCGACGATATAGGATTTCAAAACGCCGTTTTCAATCAGCGTCGTCTTTTTGGTCTTATTGCCCTCGTCATCCATGTTCAAAGAGCCCCAGCCATTCTCGATCGTTCCATCATCAATCGCCGTCACGCTTTCATGCGCAATTTTCTGCCCCAGCTTTCCGCAGAACACAGAAGCATCCTTGGCAACAGAAGTCGTTTCAAGACCATGCCCGCAGGCTTCATGGAAGATCACCCCACCAAAGGCATTATCAATCACCACCGGCATTTCACCCGCAGGCGCATAAGCCGCAGTCGTCAACATCATGGCGCGATCCACGGACTGCTCGGCCAAAGATTTCAGATCCACCTGATCATAGATCTCCGAAGTTCCCATGTGGCCTTCGTCTTCAGAAGCGCTTTCTTTCACGCCATTATTTTCAACAAAGGTCTGCATGCGAATGCGGGTGTAAGCGCGTTCATCATAAGCCATCAATCCGCGCGAGTTGGCGATTTGCACGCGCTGGAATTTTTCGTTCAGCCCCGCTTCGACCTGAGTCACTGCCGAGTTGCGCGCCCGAGACACCTGGTCGATCGTGTTTAACCAGCGGAACTTGCGGTCACGGTTCATCTCCCAAGGTTTTTCACCATAGGTGTGGATCGTATCAAAAGGCACCTGCATCAAAGGCATCGATTTGGATGCAGCTCCCGAACCGCGGCTTTGAGCCGCATTCAACGCCGCCTTCACCAGGCCTGTTTCAGAAAGATCATTGGTCGTCACATAGACGATCTCATGACCAAAGAACAGACGAATGCCCGCCCCATAAAGCTGACCTACGATGGCCTGCTCGGGCTTGGAATTCAGAACACTCAATTGAGAGGAATAAGTATCTTCCAAAAAGATATCAGCGAAATCAGCCCCTGTACTCAAAGCTGCATCCAGAGCTTTTGTCAGGATATGAGGTTGAACGATCATGAGGACCTCCTTAAGAACCTCAAGAGTATCCTACCTGAGTTCTCCTCCAAAGCGAAAAACCCCACAGGTCGTGCCGACACGCCCCAGAGTATCGCCAGATGGATCTTTTCATTTGGGAACTTATGGAACAGGGTTTGAAGACTCCCTGCGCAGGAGTAACGAATGAACTCTCAACTCAAATTAAACCCCTTCCAATGTCGAGCCCTTTGACAAGGTGATGACTATTGCCGGCAGGGCTCGAGAATTTGAGGAATTGTAAGGAATTTGTATGAACGTGATAACACTGATTCTGTCCGCCGTGATGCTGTCAGCTTCCGCCACTGCCAGCACTCAACCATCTTTAAGCGAATCTCAAGAAGCACTTCTTGTAGAGATCAAAGCAAAAACCATCGACCTGGTGGAAAAACAAAAAAGCGAGGCCGAGAAGCTGCGCCGATGTTTCGCATTCCCTAACTTGTGCGACGAAAAGATTAAAGCCAAGCTTCCTCTGATTCGCTCCGCCATTAAACAGAAGTCCGAGGAATATCGCCTGCTGGTGGGGCTTGCGAATGGCCAAAGCATCGCAGGACAGGGCATTTACTCCACCAACACCTCGGCCAGACTGGGCATGACTTTGCCCTATGTACACTACGAAAAAAGATTCGATCAGGACCAGACCGAGCTGAAGTTACTGCGTAGCCTTTATAAGGAAGACTATCAGGCTATCGCCGACAAGGCCGCCTTAAAATATCAGGACGTTCCAAAAAGCCCTCGCTTTGATCCGACAGGATACGCCATTGAAAACGAGCTGAAACAAGCGGCGGAGTTTTATCGCATGCAGGCTCTGCTGATCATCCACCAGGTGCCGTTTGTGATTTATCTTCCCAATGACAAACCGACGGATCAGCAAGTCGCAACAGCCCTGGGGAAATATATCGAACGGGTGCAAAAAACCCTGGGCGAGCTTTACGACACAGAGAAAAATCCTCTGATAAGCTTCCTGGTCTATGAACCCATTGTTGCCAGTGTTGTGGCCGGAAATCCGGTCAAACAACGTATGGTTCAACTGATGCTGGTAGATCAGAAACACTCCGTGGGTCTGAAAGCCTGGATCGAAAGAAATTCTCCAAGCATCAAATTGGCGGCGTTTTCAACTTGCTCTTTGGTCGCTGCGGTCTTGCAGGCATGGCCGGTGTCCTTGGCCTGTGGTGGAACCGTCACTGCGATCACAGGAAAACAGCTTTACGATGACTATCATAAAATGAAAGACAATTTTGCCTTGTGGCTGACAGGGGCGCAAAGCCATGCGGCAGTGAAAAACGCCGAAGCACGCGTGTTGTACTCTACCCTGGCCTTGTTCTTTGCCGGACAATCCGTGGGTAACACCATTGTGGCCATTGAAACCAGTCTGGTGACGACTCTCAGCACGCTGCCGTCTGTGGCCGCCGCTCGCTTCACCAGCTTGACGGCTTTACGTGAAGGAGGCATCCGCTTTGCCTCAAGAACCATTGAGATGAAAGGAAAAGACCTGGGTGCCAGTTTGTTTGCCGCGTCCTATTCGAATGTGACTGACAAGGATCTGCACACATCTCGAGAAGACCGCATCTTTACTTACAAGGATCTTCTCCTGTTGCAACAAACTGCCCAGCAGCAGCCGTAGTCTTTTCTGAATCGATTTGAAAACAAAAAAAGCGCCCTTTCGGGGCGCTTTTTTCTTGGCAAAAACTACTTACGGATTTTTGCTTTGTACATACGTTTCTTGGTCAAGATACGTTTTTTTCTGTGACGGATACCTTTTCTGGATTTTCCTTTAGCTGCCATTTTAGTTCTCCTTATTATTTTTTATTAGTCGGAACGTTCATCAAAGCTGCAAACGGATTGTTGAACGGATTTGCAGGCTTCATCGGCGCCTGAGCAGGTTTTCCTGCCGGAGGACGCTGACCCTGACCCATTGGGCGGGAAGCCCCACGGTTTTCAGGACGACGTTCCCCACGTGGCGCAGTCGCCTCTGGTGCATCATCCATTTTCATGGTCAATGAAATCTGGTTCTTAACAACATCCACCTTCAAAACCTTCACTGTCACATGGTCACCCGGATTCACCACCTTACGAGGATCATCCACGAATTTGTGCGACAATGCAGAGATATGCACCAGACCATCCTGGTGAACACCGATATCCACAAACGCACCGAAGTTGGTCACGTTCGTAACGATACCCGGGCAGATCATACCCTCTTTCAGGTCTTTTACTTCCATGATGTCATCACGGAACTGGAACACTTTGAACGGATCACGAGGGTCACGGCCTGGCTTTTCCAATTCTTTGACGATGTCATCGAACGTGAATTCACCAACCAATTGTGCCCACTTGGTTCTTTGCGCCATCAACTTCTTCGCGCCTTCGCCGATGATTTCAGACAAAGAAACACCAAGGTCCTTCGCCATATCTGTCACGGCCTGATAGCGCTCAGGGTGAATACCTGTGGAATCCAAAACCTGTTTGCTTTGTGGGATTCTCAAGAACCCTGCAGCTTGTTCGAAAACTTTTGCAGAGAACTTAGGAACTTTCAAAAGCTCAGAACGGTCGTTGAACAAGGCCTTCTTACGAGCCTCAACAATACCTTTCGCCAAAGCAGGACCAATACCCGCCACGTGCGACAGCAACGCCGCCGAAGCTGTGTTCACGTCAACACCCACGTTATTCACGCAGGACTCAACCACTGCTTCCAGGGATTTTTTCAACTGGGACTGATTCACATCGTGCTGGTACTGACCCACACCGATGGATTTCGGATCGACTTTAACAAGTTCAGCCAATGGGTCCTGCAAACGGCGCGCGATAGAGATCGCCCCTTTGACAGTCACATCCAGATCCGGGAACTCTTCACGAGCCACTTCAGACGCTGAGTACACAGAAGCTCCGGACTCAGACACCATCACTACCGGGATGTTTTTGCCCAGGTCTTTCAAAACTTTGCGCAGGAAGGCTTCAGTTTCACGACCGGCAGTTCCGTTACCGACAGCAATCGCTTCGATCTGGATCTGTTTCATCACGTCGCCGAACAAAACTTTCGCTTTACGTTCAGCATCGTCACCCAAAGTGTATAGAACGGTGTGAGAAATGAACGCACCAGATTTATCGATCAGGGCCACTTTACAGCCTGTTCTCAAACCAGGGTCCACGCCCAGAACACACTTCGGTCCGTACGGGGAAGCCAACAAAAGCTTACGCACGTTTTCAGCAAAGACCGTGATTGCATCCTGGTCCGCTTTTTCTTTCAACTGACGGTGAACTTCGTTCACAACAGAAGGAAGAACGTAAACATTCAAAGCCAGACGAGCACACTGTTTCAGGTAATCGCCGATCGCATTATCCGGAGTGGATGTCGCGAAGTTTTCGTAAGATTTCAAGATCGCTTCATCGTCGCCTTTAACGTCAACGGTCAGCTCTTCTTCCTGCCAGCCACGTCTCATCGCCAGATAGCGGTGATTGTTTTTCGCATCCATCAGGTTTTTCACCGGCTCTTCAAATTCCTTGTACATTTCGTACTTGGAGTTTGCTTTGTAGCCCTTGGCTGCCTTGGCAATCACACGACCACTGTCGTTATAGTTTTTCGCCACCATCGCACGAAGGTCCGCATCATTGGCGATTTTCTCGACGATGATATCCTGCGCGCCTTTAAGCGCCTCTTCGTAGGTGTTGATTTTTGCAGTTGGATTGAGGAAGTTTTTCGCCTTCATCTCCATCGTCTGATCGTCTTTGATCAAACCATGGCCCATTTCCCAGATCCAGTTTGCCAAAGGTTCCAAGCCCGCTTCGCGCGCGATGGTCGCTTTGGTTTTCTTTTTCTTTTTGAATGGTTTGTAGATTTCTTCCAACTCACCCAGATCCCAGGAAAGCTCAATACGCTTCTGGATTTCCGCCGTCAGGTTGTTTTGTTCGCCGATTTCTTTAATCAGGAACGCCTTACGCTTGACGATTTCGTTGTAAGTTTCGTGACCTTCGATCACAGCACGGATCTGAACCTCGTCCAGATTGCCTGTTTTCTCTTTACGGTAACGTGCGATGAACGGAACGGTCGCTCCTTCTGCCGCTAGTTCGATCACAGCCTGTGCTGACTTAACGGGAACGGTTGGAGCAATGCGAGCCAAATAACTCTGAAGAGCCTGATCCATAGAACCTCTAGATTTAATTGGAAATGTTAGAAGATATTAAATCGGTATTATTTATGACGGAATTGGATCAAGCCATGAGATGGGTCGTAAGGAGAAACCCCTACGCTCACACGGTCGCCCACAACCACACGGATATTAAAGCGTCTCATTTTTCCGCAAAGCTTTGCGTTAATGATAACTTTATTATCAAGTTCAATTTTGTATAGACCACCCGCCAGGGCGTCGATCACTTTTCCGTCAATTTGTACCAAATCGTCTTTTGCCATGCAGATAAATTTCTAGGTCAGTTTCCGGGGCCTTGCAATACTTTTCTGCCCGTCGCACCCCGAAACATGAGTTTTGGACTTACTTAAGACAGTTTTCTATTGCTGATCAGCATGCGTTTTCCATCCTCAAAAAGGACTTCCAAACGGTCATATTCATTGGAAAGGATAAAGCCCCAACCAAAGATTTTATGCTGAATCGGAGTCTTTGCCTCAAATTGACCCGAAATGCTGTAGGAAGGGGCTTTCATGGCCTTGTACTTCTCGTGAAGCTCATGCCATTTCACCTGGTCTTCAGACAGGCCGGTCTTATCAATTTTGACTTTCTTTTCTTTTTTAGGAGCTTCGACAACCTCTTCAACCGGAGCTTCTTCAACCAACTTCAACTTTCTCTCAGGCTTTTCAGCCTTCGGAGCCTTGGCAGCAGGAGTCTTTTCAACCGGTTTTGCAGCTTTCGGAGCAGGCTTGGCTGGAGCAGCGGGCTTGGCCTCTTTTTTTGCCGGAGCCTTCGTTGCTTTCACTTCCTTCACAGGTTTAGCAGGTTTCGCAGCAGGCTTGGCAGGTTTAGCCGCCTTTGCAGGGGCCTTTGCAGGGGCCTTTGCCGGAGCTTTCTTCGCTACAGGCTTCGCTGTCTTCTTTGCTTTTGCCGCAGGTGCTTCCTTTTTCGCAGCCTTTTTCGCCATCTCGTTTCCTCTCCAAAATTAAAGGTGAGAAAGAATCAAAAAGTGTCTATATAAGCAGCTTTATACTATCACCCAGTGTCTTGACATCAAAAAAATAATAGTAAAGTGTTAGCGCGAGGCATCACTATGATTACAGCACAAGTTATTACTGAGCTAAATTCTTCTGACATCAACTTCGTTTCTGGCTCCCTCGATGCCGTGGCATCCAAGGTTCTTCCGCCAGAAAGCTGCGACTCTGAAAGCCTGGTTTTTGTTTCAAAACCAGAGCAATTGGCAGCCGCTCTTGCGGCTCGAGCACCGGTCGTCGTGGCTCACAAGTCCCTGGCGCTTCCGCCCGACAGCACATCGACGCTGTTTTCTGCGAACTCTGTCCAACTTGCCATGGCAGCCATCCTGCCACTGTTCGATGGAAAGATGAATCGCTTCAATCAGACGGAAAAGATCCACCCGACAGCGATCGTTCATCCGACTGCCCACCTAGGGAAGAATGTCTGCCTAGGACCTTATGTGGTCATTGGCGAACAGGCCAAGATTGGTGACGGCACAACCATTGGAGCTCACACTGTTGTTGAATCCTTCGCCGAAGTGGGCGACCACAGCCTGCTGCATCCCCACGTGTTTGTCGGCTCACACTGCACCCTGGGCGCTCGCTGCGAGATCCACCCCCACACCACCATCGGATCCGACGGTTTTTCGTTTGTAATGACCAAAGAAGGGCATCAGAAGAAGATCCCACAAATCGGTCGCGTGGTGATCGGAAACGATGTCGAATTGGGAGCCAACTGTGCGATTGATCGTGCAGCTTTGACGGAAACCCGTATCGGCAACGGCACCAAGATGGATAACTTCTGTCATATCGCCCACAACGTGACCATCGGCGATAACTGCGTAATTGCCGCCAAGTTCAGCGTGGCTGGCTCTAGCAAAATTGGAAACAACTGCATGTTCGGTGGTGAAGTGGCTGTTTCAGACCATGTGACCATCACGGATCGCGTGATCATCGCTGGGCGCGGAGCTGTGACCTTCAATATCACAGAACCCGGCCAATACGGCGGCTATCCATTGGAACCCCTGCGTGATGCTCTTAAAACATTGACCAACAAAACCCACATCACACGCATCCGCAAAGACCTTGCCCGTGTGATCAAACATCTTGGCCTTAAAGAAGATTAACAAGGAGATTCCTCAATGACGTATCAATTCTATAAAATCATGCACTTCCTGGGTCTTATGACCTTGTTCTTTGGCCTTGGGGGTCTTCTGGTGGCGAACTATGCTCGCGTGCAGCTGAACAAACAAGCTCGCATCATGTGCTTTGCAACCCACGGTTTGGGTTTGATGCTTTTGCTGGTGGGTGGCTTTGGTATGATGGCCAAACTTGGCATCATGGGCGGCATGCCAGGCTGGCTGTACGGCAAACTTCTGATCTGGGTCCTTTTGGGCGTGGCTGTTTCTTTGATCAAAAGAAAAGGCTACATCGGCTGGCCGATTGCGATTTTGCTTTTGGTTCTGGGAACCACGGCAGCGATCTTCGCAATCAACAAGCCTTTCTAAAGATATCACAACCGACAAAAAACAAAAAACCGAGGTCATAGCCTCGGTTTTTTTTATTTGCAGACCACTTTTGCTTCCACGAAGTATTCCCAGCCGGAATCATCTTCTTCATAAACCAGGCTGGCCGTGCCGTCGTCAGATACCTCCAAAGAAACGAAATACTCTGTACGACTGCCGTAGGCCGAAGTGATTTTAGTGCGACCACCGATGGTGCGATAGACTCGGGTGTTTTCACCCACCCATTCATTTTCGTGGTCGGCACCGGCAAACTTCACAATCGCATAATCGTTATTATCAACCGAAATCTCCAAACGAACCGGAGCCTGTTCTGCCGTCCTGCCTTCACAGACATATGATTTCGCGGCAAAGCTTTCTGCGGAAAACATCAAAACAACTGCACTCACCCAACGTTTCATTTCTATCCCCATAAAAACCGGTTGAAGTCTTACTGAATTGGCTCTGGAAGGTTGCACTGAACCATGTAACCTTCGTTTGTCGTACGCACCCAGTTCACCTGCTGCGCTGAAAACTCCTGAGACGACTCACGCTCGCCGACCTTCAGGTTTTGCAGAAAAATCATGGAACCAGGAACAGAAGCCTCCGGATCGTTTTCGATCAAAAGCTGATACTGAATCAGAGTACTCTCATCACCGAACTGGATCTGGATGAACTTCCCGTATTCCTGATCAATGACGATATTCATCATGTACGCTTCTTTTTCTTTCAACACCACGCCATCGTTTAACAGACGGCATTCCACCTTCTGAACCACTTCATTAGAGGTCAATCCCGCCCAGGCCACACCCGGCAACAAACTCATCAACAGCAAAAAAATCTTCACAAAAATCCCCCTCAGGATTCGGCGGGCGGCCACTTCAAAGCGCCCCCCGGAGAAAATAACTAGAACATTGAGTACTTTAGGAATCGGCATTCAATATTGCCGTTGAACACAAAGTGCTTACGCGTGGATTTCAGCTTCAAATCAGCAATCAGCTCTTTGTTACCGGAAAGAATCCAGGCATCCCAGCCTTTGAATCTATGCTTCAGTGTGAAACCCAGGTCGCGATACACGTCGCGCAGATTATCTTCATCCCCGATACGCGCACCGTATGGAGGATTCACGATGATCAGACCTTTTTCAACCGGTGGCTCCACCGTCGCAACAGATTCTTTCTTGAACTCGATCACCTCATCAACACCCGCACGCTTGGCGTTGTCTTTGGCGTTCATCAAAACGCGCTTGTCGATATCAAAGCCATAGAACTTAAACGGAAGCTCTTCTTTCTCCGCATCCATAGCCTCCTGAACAACCTTTTCCCAGGTGTCTTCTTCATAGTTCAGCCAGTTCTGGAAACCAAAGCGTTTGCGGTTCACACCCGGCGCGATATTCATCGCCATCATCGCAGCTTCAATCAGGAAGGTTCCGGAGCCGCACATGAAATCCACCAGCGGAGTTTGTTTGTCCCATTCGGACAAACACAAAAGACCCGCCGCCAGATTTTCCTTCAAAGGAGCATCGCCCACTTCCTTGCGGTAACCGCGCTTAAACAAGCTGTCACCCGAAGTGTCGATCGCCACATTGAATTGGTTTTTGATCGCGCGAACATGAATGCGCAAAGACGGGTTTTCGTTATCAACATCAGGACGGACACCGAATTTTTCACGGAACTGATCCACGATAGCGTCTTTGACTTTCATCGCAACAAAGCGCTGATCGCGCATTTTGGAATCAGACACGCTGGCATCAATCGAAATTGTCTGTGTCGGCTTAATGTACTTGGTAAAGTCGTGACGAAGAATTTGATTGTACAACTCTTCTGGCTGATAAGCCGTGAAATCCAAAACGGGCTTCAGGATACGGCTGGCAAGACGGGAGTGAAGATTGGCTTTGTAGCAGCCTTCCCAGTTGCTCTCAAAGAACACTCCACCGATATAACGGTTGGTGACTTTAAGTCCTAGATCTTTCAATTCTTGTTCTAGTGGTTCTACAAGTCCACGGGCTGTGGAGGCAAAAAACTCTGGCATGGGGCAGTCCTTTCTGTTGGTTAAGAAAGCCCAGTCCCTATGCGCTGGGCTTTCCTTACCGCCAGTCAGGACCCCCTGAGGGAATCCTAGACTTCGCGGTACTGTGGTCCACCGCCCCCTTCAGGAACGGTCCACTCGATGTTTTCGAATGGGCACTTAATATCACAAGTCTTGCAATGAATACAGTTCGTATAATTGATTTGTAAGTCCTTCTTACCTGCTTCTTTTGTGGACGGAACCATCTCATATACAGAGGCCGGGCAGAAATGATTACATGGTGATTTGTACTGTGGCTCACATACGGTGCGGCAGATATCCCCGTCCTTCAAAATAAGGTGGTTTGGGGAGTCCTCGTCGTGCATGGTGCCCGTCAAATAAACACTGGAAAGCTTATCAAAGAACAGTTCGCCATCCGGCTTCGGAAGCTTGTTGTCCTCGTGATCCAAACCATAAGGACCCCAGATATCCACAACCTTTTCGGTCGTTTCCGCATCTGTGTGTTCAATAGGCATTGGGTCCTGAAGACCACGGCCACCCGTCAGCTCCTGAAGAGCCAACAAAGGCATGCTTTCCACGATGCCCTTGCTGAGCGCCTGGTGGAAGTTACGAACGCGATAAAGCTCGGATTTCACATAACCGGCTTCAATACGGTCGGAATAACCCTTGGTCACAGATTCAGAGAAATCAGCCCCTTTAGCCAATCCATCCACGATGGTTTCAGCCGCCTGCATACCAGACTTCATCGCCAAATGGATACCTTTTAGCTTCTGAACGTCCACCATGCTGGCAGAGTCGCCGCACACCATAAAGCCATCGCCATAAAGCTTCGGCATAGAGTACCAGCCCCCGGCCGGCAAAGTCTTACCGCCGTAAGCGATCACTTTGCCGCCTTTCAGTATGCTTTTCAGGAACGGATGAGTTTTCAATTTTTGCAGTTCGCGGTGTGGATCCAGCAAAGGATCGTTCGTGTCCAAGTAAGCCACCAAGCCCACGATGATCTTATCACCCGGCAAAGTGTAGATGAACGTCCCACCGATGGATTTGGACAGCGGGAAGCCCATGGTGTGGATCACCTGACCAGCTTCCACCGTGCCCGGAGGCATCTGGATGATTTCTTTCACGCCCTCTTCAAAAACTTCTTTGTTTTTGCCAGCGCGAAGATCCAGTTTCTTTTCAACCTGTTTGAACAAAGATCCACGCGTGCCTTCCGCAAAGATCACAACTTTCGATTTCAGGATCAAACCCGGCTCGAAGTTGGCCTTCGGATTGCCGTTTTTATCGCGCCCCTTGTCGCCCGTGCGAACACCGACGATTTTATTGCCTTCGTACAACGCTTCCACAGCGGCAAAGCCCGGGAAGATATTGATACCTTTTTCCTCACACTTAGCGCCCAACCAGCGGTTGAACTTACTCAAGGATACAATGTAGTTGCCTTCGTTATGGAACGGCGGCGGAGTGATTGGCAGTTTGAAAGAGAAATCGGAGCCCAGATAATAAACGGCGTCTTTCTTAACTTCAGAATCCAGAGGGCAGCCCTCTTCTTTGAAGTTCGGAACCAGCTCTTGCAGGGCTTTTGGATTCAGAACCGCACCCGAGAAGCTGTGCGCACCGATCTCAGAGGCTTTCTCCAGAACTACGATCATTTGTTCAGGGATTTGTTCACCTTGTTTGCGACCCGCAGAAACATCTTCGTTGTGTTTCTGAATTTGATTTTGCAAGTGAAGGGCGCAAGACAATCCAGCGGCACCACCACCGACGATCAGGACATCGACGTCCATCGTTTCGCGTGTAACACCTTCAGGTAGTTGATCGTTTACAGACATATTCTCTCCATTCAATTCAAAACAACTTCTAGCAAAAGGCCTATTCTTCCATCGGCTCGTCTTTGACTTCCGCCTGCGGGGCCAGTTTTCTTGGCGGCGTCGACAGCTGAGACTGCACCTTCAAGTCCTCTTCATCCCGACCGCCAGGGTAAAGGCGTTTTTTAGCCTTCGTGGCGATCTCTGCTTCGCGAGCCTCATCGTACTGGGGCTCTGTGGCATCCTGAGCCAGGGCCGACTGAACACCTACTGAGGATAGCAGAAACAAACATAAGAAAACTCGGATCATATCCAGCTCCATCTTCTGCGCTCGGGGCGCATATTAAAAGCTAACTGAGAAAGTTGTCATTGAAATATTGCAGGAAATCCCGGACTCCGTCCAGTTTTCAAGTGCACTTTAGGACTTAGTTTTTACAAAGCGCGCGGAAGAGCCGCAACTAGCCCACTGGCAGGCGACGGTGAAACTTCATAGGTATTTGGCGGCGCACAGAATCGATGCGGTCTCGGGTCAGCTTGGAAACAGTGACCCCCGGAACCCGCTTTTCGACCTGACCAACCACAGTCCCCCAAGGGTCAATGATCAAGCTGTGCCCATAGGTCTCGCGAGTGCCACCACGAAGACCCAGATGAGTCCCCCCTTGAGCGGCCGCGATCACATAAGATTGATTCTCAATCGCACGGGCGCGCAGCAGGATTTCCCAATGCGCCTCCCCGGTTTTTACCAAAAATGCCGCTGGCAGCAAGATCGCATCGACCTCCTGACGGGCGTACTGGGAAAAGAGCTCCGCAAAGCGCACATCGTAACAGATGGCTTCACCGATCTTAAATCCATCCACCTCAATCACACTGGGAGCCTGCCCGTGACGGAATACATCCGACTCGCGAAGCGGCGCCTGTCCATCAAGCTGAATATCGAACAAGTGCATTTTTTGATACGTGGGACGAATCTCCCCTTCAGGAGTAATTAACATTGAGGAGTTGTAGAGATGCCCCTCCAAATACAAAGGCACCGACCCCAGATGCAGATAGGTATTATATTTTTTTGCAAGATCCGCGAGTTGCACAAAGGCTGGATGACTGACCGTCAGGCCTTCAATTTTTTCACCCTCTTTAAGACGCAGATAAAGACAATTTTCCGGGAAACTCACGAAACGCGGTGATGCGCTCTGAAAGGCCTCTTGCAGAAGATTTTCCATCTGAGTGAGGTTGGTTGCGACATCATCCACAGATGTCATTTGAATAGCAGCAACAACCAGTTCAGCACTCATGAAAATCCTCTCTTACTCTGCATTAAGCAGAACATTGGAAGTGCGGGCCTCTTTGACCTCGCGGCAGCTCCATTTGGCATCTTCAAGATTTTTTCTGACATTCGTGACGAATTCGCTGCACGACTGATGATTTTGGCCTGAGCCAATCACTTCATCCACACCTTGTTTGGTGTAAATCGTTCGACAAATTTGATCTTTGTCGATCTCAACACGCAGGGTGCGCACTGTTTTATTGTGTTTGCATAAAACCAAGGACTCGCCCAGCTCAGCAGCCTGACCTAGGGACGAAAAAAAAAAGCACCGTCATCGTTGCCGAGAACAGTGCTTTTAATTTATTTGCTTTAAAGATTTGGTCCTGTTTCAAGCTGCTCTCCTCTTTTAACAAGTTGGCCGAAATTAACATTTCTAAACTCAACTTAGATTTTACGCAGCTATGTAAGAGACTAAAACGAAGAGATCGCTTTAAGGACCAAATTTAGACTTTGTCTTAGGCAAACTTTGCCCGGTTGATCTCGTCAGAACAACCGGATGAAAGACTATGCAGATTTAGACTTAGTCGCTTTTTTAGAAGTCTTCTTTTCTTTAGAAGCGCCTTCAACCAACTTCACATTGGAGTAGTCGATGAAGCCTTCTTTTTTCAAAAGACCGTCTTTTTTGTCGTAGTGTGTTTGTACTTTCACACCTTGAACTTGGATTTTCATAGCTTTTGCGTCAACAGCAAGAACAGAACCCTTCTTACCTTTGTCAGAGCCTGTGATAACTTGAACTGTCGCGCCTTTTTTGATTTTCAATTTCATGTCGGCCAGCCTTATTAGTTCTTAATTTTCTTCTTAATTCTCATTTTAACTGCCAAAGCTCTTTTAGAAAGCTTGGAGTCATCTTGATTAAGAATGAAGTTGTCGAAACCGCCAACGTGTTCCATGTCACGGATAGCGCTTGCTGCGATTTGCAATCTAACCATTTGGTTCAGAACGCGGCTAAAGATGCGTTTTTTCTGAACATTTGGTAGAGCAGTTGACTTCGTTTTAATGTTGGAGTGGCTCACCAAGTTCTTAACAATGGGGCCTTTTCCCGTTACTTCACATTTGCTCATTCTAAGCTCCTCTGGCTCATCTCTTACAGGCAGGCCTCAGGCCCGCTAACTGGCTACAAGTCTGGATTGGCGCCTATTGGCGCGGCAAAACAAGAAACAACCATATAAAGTAAAAAGACACTTGATGGCAACTGTTTTTTCTCGTATACACAAGAACTCGCTAACCAATAGGAAATCGAAAGAGGATAGTAATGAAAAAGACAACTCGTAGCAAATACCGTCAGGAATTCTCTGGTGACCACGTATTCGATTACAAAGATCCAGCATCTTTGACTCGTTTCATCGGTGACGGTGGTAAAATCACTCCATCCAGAATCTCTAAACTTTCCGTTGCTCAACAGAAAAAAGTTGCTGCAGCTGTAAAGAAGTCCCGTAACTTGGGTCTATTGCCTTCTGGCTCTGACTCTTACGATACATTCCACAGAGCAGAAGCAATTTCTCCAGTTCCTTTCGAGATCTAATCCGATCTGAACTTGTAGATAGGTTTCCTGATTGGGAAGACAAAAAAGCCGGTGATGAACCGGCTTTTTTGCGTTTTGAACCTGATTTTAAGCCCTTAGGACTTTTTTCGGGACAATTTCCACCAGCACCAGGCCGTCACCGCCATCATCGCCATGTAACTTTTACTGGACCATTGATGCAGCGCAGGACCCGGAATCCCAATAAATGAGAGTTGCTCAAAAGGCACCCCCCAGTTCGCCAGCCGAATCCCCAAAATAGGCAACGCAAACAGCGTCCAAAATTGCATAACCACGACAAACCACAGCATTTGACTGAGTTCAGCCCGGCGGTACTCCCAAGTCATCAAAACAACCGGAAGCGCCACGAACAAGATCCCAGCCAGAGTGGCCGCAACCTGACGGTCTTCAACACCCCGGAACAGGGCCATCACAGAGATGATAACAATGAACTGGGCGATCAAATATCCAAGAAAGGCATTTCGTCTCATATCCAAGAAGCTAGACCAGCCTCGAAGACAACTCAAGACCCAGGGCAGCCGAAACCCCTTTAATTTGCAGCAGACCTCCGACTCCGCCCGGCCCCCGCCTTGCACTAGGGGTCTTTCAACAACTTAAACAATGGGGGAACCATGAAACTCTATGCACTCAATCTTTTGCTTCTACAAAACCAACTTAAAAACTTTGGCCTGAATCCTGCCGAATGGAGCCTGCTCAAGATTCAAAACTTCGGCTTCCGCATCCAACATCGCGAGGACCACGATCTGGTACTGTATGGGCAGATAGAATATCGCAACCAAAGCCCTCGCTGGAAGTCTTTGGAAATCTCACTCTAAAGACCTAGTAAACCTCACAGCGCACAGAGAACAGACTGCGATTCCAGATATCCTGCTCGGACAGGACCAGAGTGGCCTTACGAGGCTCTGCCGCCACGTAGTTTGGATCCGAAGATGGCGGAATTTCTTCACCAGGAAGCTTTTCGTAAACTTTTCTGCGGAAGCTGACCCAGGACTCTTCGCCATTGGCGCGCGTGTAGATACTCTTCAAACGGCAAAAAATCGCGATTTCTGCGTCTTGCATCCATCCGAATCTCTCCAACCCCGGCTCTGGGGGCTTTGTCCCCCACGCCAGCCGCGCCATCAACTCCAAACCATCATTCAGGGCCGAGCGAACCTCGGCCAGACCATAAAGCTGAGGCGTGCACTCCGCCGACGCCTTCCCAACACCTTCAGCCACTTGACGCAGAATCGTGAAGTACTCATAACAAGACCCCGCACTGTTCCCGAGCTGACATGCCTCTTTTGCACGCACAATCGTCGGTGGGATTTTGTTTTTCTTGTAAAGGGTTGGGAAGATGTTGCCTTTTTGCAACTCCTTAAAGGTTTCCGCCTGCGTATCGCACACAGAGTGAGGCGGGCTCATGACCATAAACACAACAATAGCGACTGCCAGGACCAGGATGGCAAGGACAGGCTTCGGCAACGAGTTCAAAAAGTTTTCCATGGAAAAAAGGATAGCTTATATTGCGCGTTAGAATCTAGTAGTTTGACAACTGGCCCCACCATTATGTAGTTTCCTTTCTCTGTCGGGGAGTAGCGCAGTCTGGTAGCGCATCTGGTTTGGGACCAGAGGGTCGTAGGTTCGAATCCTATCTCCCCGACCAATTTTTGAATACCGCAGTCGCAGAAAAATTAAAAATCCCAACAATCATAAACACTTGAAATCATTGAAAAGGGCCTTGCGGCCTTCTCTTGAATCTGTCGTGAAATCTCACGAAATGTCCTGAGTTTGCTACTTTTTTGCTACTTGATTGCTACTTGCGCCCAGAGAGAAAAACCCGATTTTCTAGGCGTTTTCCCTCTGAAGTTCAGATTCTTAAGACTGCTGTTCTAGCAGCTCAAGATCAACATTCTACAAATCAAACCAATCATCCGTAACCGAGGAGGTTCCTATGTCTATCCCTAACAAACTCATTCAAGCCGCCGTTGCTGCCGCTCTCTTTGCCGCCGCTACTGGACAGCTCCCGAAGTTCATCCAGCAAGTGCGCGTGGCTCAGTATCAGCTCCTCAAGGACTCGCAAGCGTCCAAGTGGGGCAAACCCATGCTCCTACCAGTAAAGAAGTAGCAGCGGGCAAGAACGAGGATTTGCCGGATTCGTTCGGCATCTCCTGACTCCTTTAGCATTGCTGGCGGTCGCTCCAGCAAATTCCCTGATTCGTCCCCCCGCAGACTTCGCGCCATCCGTTGCACTCCTGTCACTCGTTCTGCCGCATTCGCTTGGTCGGGCCGAGGGACTTTGCCTCCTCTTCCTTTTTCCCCCGTCGGGCTTCCTAGGCGGGGCGAAGAAGCCCTCACAACGGGGGAAAACGACAACTCTAAAGAGGAGATGACCATGAAGAACGAAATCCAACAAAAACTCGAACAAATTGCCCTGAACCGCTCCATCCCATTCTGCTATGGATGCTACAAAGAAGCTCCCACGGCCTGCTGTGAATCTTGTGGCAGCGATGACCTCATGCGCTTGCTGCCTGGAGTGGGCTGCGAGTACGGAACTCACTGGATCATCAAGCACATCCTGGAAACCGAAATTGACGCCGCCGATCTTGAAGAGGCTTTCGAGGAATCAATTCGTCAGTGCTATCCTGAAGAAACCAAAGTTGGTTGGATGACTTTCGACACTGTAACTCTGATGAAAGAAAATGATCCCGTAAGCTGGCGTTGTGCGCTGTGTGACTACGAATCGGAAGAAGAATCCGAAGGCAATATCCTTTCCTTCGACAATGGCTCTACTTACTTCAGCATCCAATCTGTTGAAGACTTCATCGAACAAGAAGGGGCATAGCCCTTTCTTAAAGATCGTTGAGTAGTCCAATAACCCCATCTTTGTAACCGAGAGCGTGGGCCACTCGATCCAGGGTCAGCAATCCGACATTTCCTTCGGCATCAAAGATTCTTCGCACCGTGGCCCTAGAAGTTTCGCTCTCCCATGCCAGCCATTCAACGGGCTTGTCCAAGTCATGTAGTTTCTTGTGAATCTGCTGCCCAATTTTCCTAAGAAGACGAAATTCTGCGTCGGATCGGGGTAAGGTGGAATTTTTCTCGCGTGGTTTCATGGACTTAGGTTATTCATAACCCAAGCCAATGAGCGGCCATATATGAGCCTTTTATATGAGGCTCATATATGGTACTTTATATGCGATTTTATTTATTCCTTTCGCATGGATACAGCTCTTCACCAGACACCATGCTCCATAAACAGGCTAAAGGAGATTCTTTTGAGCAATATTTTGCAGCTTTCAAACTTTCGCCAAACTATGGCTTATCAAGTCCAACAACCAGAACTAGGCTCTTTCGGAACTGTAGAACACCTACATGGAACGCTCTCACGCTCACTACGCCAGCTTCGGAAGGATATGCTGAGGGACGACGACTGCACACCTGAGCATAGATTCCTCCGAAGCGTACGACCCTTCCGCCAGCGATTTTGCTTTCTGGTAAGGAAATTTAGCGGCTTATCACTGGAAGAACTCTGCTCTCGCCTTAACGAACACCCAGACATTCTCAAACTACATCGGTATCCGAGCTATCGACATTTTTATCCAATCACAGAGCAATTCCTGACTGATCTCGAAACCGACATTTCAAAGATATTCGAGTACTGTTCCTCTGGAATGGCCTTTGGTGGGATCGGTACTCCCACCGACGAAGTAGAGCGAGCTATTGCAGACATTTGCGAAGTTAAAAAAGAGCACAAAGAATACATCCAGTGGTGCATGGTATATCGCTTCGGAAAAGACATGGCTTGGTAAGTCGTTAACTGGAAGTGAGCTTCAAACCAATGATCGCTACCAGCAAAAGTCCCAAAAAAAGCAAACGAGGTGGTGAGATACCCTCGTTAAAAAGAAAAATCCCAAGAATCGCGGCACCCATCGCCCCGATTCCTACCCATACGCCATAGGCTGTTCCAATCGGCAGCACCTGGCTTACTTTAGCAAGCAGATACATACTCGCGGCAAGTGTTGTGAGCGTGAAAATACTTGGTTTGTTCCGTTTCACTTAGTTTGACCGGGTTCGTTTCAGATACTTTGACCACCTGATTTTTGAGGGTTTATTGGTCTTTCTACTCGCTGTCAATATCGTTGAAAGTTATTCGTCCCTTCATGCGGTGACTGGGGCCTTCAAAAATGCAAATATGGGCATTCTCGAACATCCTGTCGATGGCAGCACTTGCCAGGATCGGATCGGTAAAAACTTGTGGCCATTCTTCAACGTCGCGGTTGCTGGTTAAGATCATAGCCGAATTGTGCTTGCGTCGATCAAATAAATCGAAGATCTCCTCACTCACGTCTCGTGGCATTGTTACGACGCCCCAGTCATCCAAGATCCATAGCTTTGATGTTAGAATTTGTTTGAATAAAACATCGAGCTTATTGTTCTCGCGCGCTTTACGGATCTTTGTCCCAAGTCTTTTTACACTCGTACAAAAAACACTGTGACCAGCCTGCGCAGCGCTCATCCCAAGAGCAATCGCAAGATGACTCTTGCCCGTGCCGGGACTTCCCAAAAACAATGCAATTTCGTTGTTCTCGATAAACTTTAAATCTTTCAGATCCTCGATTTTTTCGCGCGGGAGTTTTTTATTGAAATCCCAATTGAACTGCTCAAAGCTTCTTCGCTCTGGGAACTCCGCTTTCTTAATCCTTTTTTCTACGGCGTTATCTGCCCTTGCATCTAATTCCGTGGATAGAAGCTCACTGAGCCACTTAAGATCCTGGCTGCGTTTTCCTTTTTGAACTAAACCCTCGATCTCTGCGGATGCCGCGGGCATTCGTAACTGCTTTAACTGATCGCGTATCACATCTATTGTCATAACTGTCTTTCCTTTCAGTGGGCCTGGTTGCTATGAACCAGACGTAAATGGTTTTTATACTCACTCATGTCGCGCGCAAACTTACCTCCCACCGTCTGCGCGGATAAAACCTCCTCATGACGAGGAGCTTTGGGTTTTGGCTTTGCCATAATATTCAATAGTTGATGAACTGTTTTTAAATTTACCTGTGATAACTCCAGCGCTGAAAGGCAGGCCTTGTCGATGTCGGCATTGCTGTACTTCTTGTTCAGCGTCAGAAGACCCCATACGCTGCGTGTATCAACAAAACCTTCGCCTCGAGCCAAAATAATTCCTACAAAGCGCTCAACATTGACGCCGATAATTTTTGCTTGCTTCAGATAGTGACCATGATCTTGAAGAGTCTTCTCCCAAGACTCCTTGTAATGATCTTTACAGGCTTTACTTGTGAATTTATCTTGGATGCGCTCGTAAACTTCTAACAGTCGACCGTTGCAGTAGATACTTACTTGAACTGAATTACCAATCACCAAAGCTATTTCGCCTTTGAGTCTTGTGTCTACTCGGTAGTACTTGTTTGCAAAGCGAACATAACCATCAGACCTCACTGTTGAGCGAGTGATGGTTTCCACTTCGTAGCGTAATAAAGGAAGAGGCTTTAACAACGAGGCTTCATCGTTAAGAAACACATCCAAAGGTTTTTGTAGGTGAGTCCCGTGCTTTCTCTCATTGGCGATACTCATCTTTTTATTCATGTGTGACTGTGCGCCGCTCAGTGAATATTGGGACTTATCGTAGGATTCAAAAAGGCGACGCTTCATTGGAACCATTCGCTCCACTTTGCCTTTTTTCTCTGGAGAATAAGGCGGCAATGCCTCGACAACGAACCCGTAGTGCGAGGCCAGTCTTTCAAAGGCCGGGTTCAACGTCGGCTCGTGCTTTGATGCCTCATGAACAAAGACTTTGGGATTATCAGAAGTCACTTTACGAGGGACTCCGCCAAGTTCCTCAAACATGCTTATTAAAACTTCGGCAGTTGTTTCAAAGTCGAGTTTCTCTACAACTCGGGCCATCTCGTAACGAGAATGCCCAAGAACGCCAACGAAAATCCAAATTGTTTTTTTCTTTTTTGTGACAGGATCGACGACGTCAAAGAGCTTTCCCCAGTCCACCTGCAGACATTCCCCCGGTGAGTGAACAAGCTCCATCACATTGCGCGCAGGTGCGGATCGCATAAGTTTGTGGCGGTGAA
The DNA here is from genome assembly GCF_055397015.1 of Bdellovibrio sp. HAGR004. Taxonomy (NCBI): domain Bacteria; kingdom Pseudomonadati; phylum Bdellovibrionota; class Bdellovibrionia; order Bdellovibrionales; family Pseudobdellovibrionaceae; genus Bdellovibrio; species Bdellovibrio sp. HAGR004. The sequence goes on from NZ_AP029176.1 coordinate 3,080,211, forward strand.
TGTAGCGGTAGAAGTTAGATCGCGGGACAGAGAGCGGAAGCTCTTCAAAAATACTTTGCGGACTCCAGCCAAGTTCAATGCGCTCCTTGATCCATTCGCGCTTGGGATCTAAGATGGCATCCGTTTCAATGGCCTTCTCGCTGCGACCATCGCGCAGCGGAAACAGCGCCTCTGGGTAAGGTGGGATTTCTTTTGAGGTTTTGCAGTAGATTTTCTTCTCTGGGTTTGCGACGGCTACATAGCCATGCTCTATCGCCTGGTCGCGGATTTTTATGACGTAACCTTTGCCTTTACCAGTTGATTTAGTCAGTGCGGTGAGTGAGTGTCCTTCGCGAAGGCCTTCGACGATTTTTCGGTCCACTGTGATTTTCTCCAAGTCCTTTTTTCTGAGTTTCCGCATGCGTATTCCTTGCTGTAGTCTGGTTGTTAAACCAGCAGCTTAGCGCATGGGATCAGATGGAGAAAATGTGCTGAAAACGTAAGCAATTGCCCGGTCAAATTAGGTGGGATTTACTTCCCCCAAAGCCGGTCCACTTACGTGGGATTTGCCCCCCTTGAAACCGGTCAAACTACGTGGGATTGGACACTTGGTTCGAATTTCGTAAACCCATCGGTGTATTTTAATCCGATTGCCCAACAGACTTCTAAAAGTCCAGCGATACCAAGAATAACCCAAGCCCATGTTGTAGACATAAGACGCTCCTTTTTAAGAGCCGTCTTTTCGTCGCCTGGTACGGTTCGCCTCGTCAGGTGGCCTGATGCCAAAGTTAGTTGTAACTCTTCTTATCGCACAAAAAACTTACTGAATGGCAATATTCTCAGTCATGGCACAGGCCGCAAAAAATTAGATTTCCGACGACGACCGTCATATGAAAAAGAACGTAATTTCTGAAGGGTTGCCCAGCTTTCTTGTAAGCGATTGCTAGTTAATTGTTAATTTGAGATAATCAGATCATGGAGTCATTCCCATCAACTTGGTTCTATCAAAAAATCCTCATGATTCCCGAGGGAACATCAAGAGCTACGTTTGCAAATCGACTTTATATTGTTACCAAAAGTACTTTTAACGAAGGGAATAGCTTTAAGTTATTTGCGGAAGAGGCTGGCGGAAATGATCATATCAGTTTGAATCTGTACAAAACAAAGAGCGCAGTTCATCTGAAGCCATGCGAGCAACCTATTTTGAAAAGTTTAAGTTTTCTTCGGGACGCTAAGTTCTTTTAGCAGTAACGCCATAAGCGTGCCGAATTAGCATCCCGTACTTAAATAGACTCAAAAGAAACGTTTTTTAATCTCCTGTAAACGATCATATATGAGAGGTGGATAGTTCGCGTGATATTCACCGCACTCTGGGCACGGCTCCTGTCTTAAATGCGCTTTGCTATCTAATTCTTGATACGGAAAAATGCTAAACAAAAGTTCGTGTTGCATCAGGGTTCTGTGAAAATTTTTGTGGTAGGCTTCGATGCTGCTGGTTTTAATCTTCTCGAAAAAAAGCTCAACGCTGTTTAAGATACTCATAATTTCTTTCACTCCGTCATACATCAGCACATCGGCGTCGTTATGAATATCAACCTCCAGATCTTCTAAATCTTCGATGAAGCATTTAATAGCTCGGCGTGAGTGTAAGAGCGTTTTTTGCGACTTACCATCAATTGTCGTTTTTTGATCATAGCTAAAATTTTTAATATTTCTCTCCACGAACAGATAAAGTTCATGAAGCTGATTTATCTCGTGTCTCAACTGCTCTTTTTTATTCTCCTTCTCTATCTGAAGATGAAGAATGCCGTTTGCATCGATCTGTGCTTTCAAGGCTAGGAATAGAACCGCCGACCCAAGGATCTGCACGAACGGGCTTGATATACCTCCAATGGCGCTTCCAATATCACCGTATCCTTTCAAGTATTGAATAGGCAGCATCGGCGCAATCATTGGAATCAGCAGGCAGAATGCGCCTCCGATAAGAATCACCCAGAAAGCGATGGTATTAATTGGTGTGGACTTCTTAATCATACTTTAGCCTTTCAAGCGTTCGCTTTTCTATAAGCACTCGGTGTTTGCCCAATTTTTTTCTTAAACAATTTTTGAAAATGCTCGTGAGCGGGATAACCAACTGCCTCACTTACTTCAGGGACGGATTTTGTGGACTCCGTTAAAAGTTGCTTCGCCTTTTCAAGACGACAATATGTGAGGTAATCAAGAGGTGTCATTCCGGACAGTTCCTTAAACTTGACGCTATAGTTGGTGCGAGACATTCCGGCAATTTCAGCGAGGTCTTCGAGTCCCCATTTCTGCTCTAGACCTTGATGGATTGCTTCAAGCGTCTTACTGATCTGAGGATTTTCAATCAGCCGAAAGAACCCTGTTTTTTTGTTAGCCTTATGCATGTGAATTCTTAGCGCTTGAACAAAAATAATTTCGGTCAATTTTCTTACTAGGGCGTTACTACCCGGCAGGCCCGATTTGGCTTCATGCTCGACGATACTTAAAAGCATTGCGAGCCATGGCGAATGGGCATTCTCCACGCTTTTGACATGAACAATTTGTGGCAGGGAATTAAGAAATGGGTGATCGGGTCCACCGTTAAAACAAAAGTGTCCACAAACGAGATTCGTTTTCAGCTTACTCTGATCGCCGTACTCTAGGACCTGCGCCTCAGTGAGATGACCTTTGGATCTGAATTCAACAGCGGTCTCAGCCTTGATCTTGGGAGCACTTGTCATTGTGTGCTCCATTCCCTTAAACAGGATCAAGATATCTCCCTGCTCTGCTAGGGCTTTGAGTTTTAGCTTGGGCACTTCGTACCAAAATTCGCCGTGAGTCACGATGTGGAATCTAGCGAAATTGTCTTCCTTTGGAAGATTGATTCCCCAGTCGCCGGCAAAAGAAGTCCGATACCAGTAACTACTGGTGAGCTGGACTTTATCTAAAATATCGCTGAGGACATCCATACTTACTCCTGCCCGGATTGGCGTATAAGTCATATTGTCCGAACTATTGAGCATGTTATATCCCTCTTTTATGCCTTAAAGTCAATTCTATAAGTGAACGGCTAATAATGAAGGAGGCTATATGAAACTGAATTATGTGATCGTTGCTGGAGGTTGCTTCTGGGGTCTCGAAGACCTCTTAAGAAATTTAGACGGCGTGACAGCCACAAAAGTCGGATATAGCGGCGGCGATTTTGACGATCCCCAATACGCGGACGTCAGAACAGGTGCGACCGGACACGCCGAAGCAGTCCGCGTGGAATACGACGAAGACGAGATCTCTCTAAAGGAAATACTCCACTACTTCTTTAAGATCCACGATCCGACTACGAAGAACCGCCAAGGTAACGACATCGGAACTCAGTATCGTTCTGCAGTGTTTTACCGAGATGCGGTCCAAAAAATGACGATTGAAGACGTCATTGAGGAAGTCAACGAGTTGGGTCGTTTCGAGAATCCTGTGGTGACTAGCGTGGCGAAGGAATCAGGTTTCTATGACGCTGAAGAATATCATCAAAATTATTTGCAGAAGCATCCAAACGGATATTCTTGCCACTTTGAAAGAGACTAAACAATGAAGATAACGAGTGAGGAAAAAGAGATGAAAGAACTAAAGGATGTCGTGATCTACACGAAAGACCATTGTCCGTTTTGTACGCGAGTGAAAAACTATCTGACTTCTGAGAAGGTCGATTTCAAACAAGTGCGTTTAGACGATGACCCGAAAATCTATATGGAGCTGAAAGAAAAAACAAATCATCAAACCGTTCCGCAAATCTTTGTGGATGGAAAATTCATCGGAGGAGCTACGGACTTCTTCTCGTGGATTGACGGCTAATAGATGTCCAGAAACTAAAAGCAATTAAAGGAGTAATCTATGTTCACCTGGAAAAGTATCACTCACCATCTCGACAACGGCACTCCCGCGCCACCAAGACGAGTCGAGAAGAGTGAAGATGAATGGAAGAAAATTCTTTCACCGGCGCAATTTCACGTCATGCGAAAAAAAGGCACCGAGCGTCCCCACACGGGCGAGCTTTGTTCCTTTTATGAGCCCGGAAGGTATGCGTGCGCGGGTTGCGATACCGAACTTTTTGACTCTAATCTCAAATTCGATTCGGGCACAGGATGGCCGAGTTTCTCTGAGCCCGTCGAAGACAACGTCATCCAGTATGAACTGGACACGACATACGGTCGTCGAATCGAAGTTCTTTGTAATGTATGTGACGCTCACTTAGGTCACGTCTTCCCAGATGGGCCGGAGCCGAGCGGAGTTCGTTTCTGCATCAATTCGGAAGCTTTGAAGTTCGTAGAATAACTTTTTAAAATGGAGGCTTTATGAAAATAAATTTTTTAATGGCGTTCGTCGTAATGGCGATCATCATAACTCAAATCGCCTTGGCGTGGGATGGGAAAGATCCAAAAAAACCGTCCCGAGAGGAGCTCAAGAAGACTCTGACTCCCATGCAGTATCACGTCACTCAAGAATCAGGAACGGAGCGGCCGTTCCTGAATGAGCACTGGAATAATAAGTCGGAAGGCATCTACGTTGATGTGGTGTCCGGCGAACCGCTCTTTAGTTCTCTCGACAAATACGACTCGGGTACCGGGTGGCCGAGCTTCTCCCGTCCCATCGCGAAAGAAAACCTTGTTGAAAAATCCGACAGAAAGCTCGGGATGGCTCGCATCGAAGTCCGAAGCAAACACGGTGACTCGCACCTGGGCCATGTCTTTAACGATGGTCCCAAGTCAACCGGTCTTCGCTATGGCATGAACTCGGCCTCGCTCCGATTCGTTCCAAGGGCGAAACTTGAAGCGGAGGGATATGGCGAATACGCGAAGCTCTTCAGTAAACAAAAAGGAGCGGAGCTTGTTGATTAAGCTGTTCGGCCATAAAGACTGCCACAAGACTCAGACTTACCAGCGGTACTTGAAAGAAAAAGGGGTCCAATTCGTTTTCCTGGATGTCCATGAAGATGATGCAGCCGCAAGCGAGTTGAGATCCCTTTATACGACGGGAAAGCTGAATTTTCCAACCATACTCATTGGGACAAAGAAGTTGAGAAATCCAAAGTTCGATGAACTTGACAAGTGGCTAGAATCTTTAGCGAATTAGCATAATTCATTAAATTTAGTTTATAAGGAGAGAGATAGTGGTTATAGCAATTTTTCGCAGTCGTGTAGCAAAGGAACACGTTGAGGAATTTGAAAGAAGGTATGCCGAGATGTCAGAACTGGTCGAGGCCATACCCGGATACGGAACACACGAAAGATTCACCTCCGTAAATGGTGACGATGTTCTGATTGTTGAGTTCCTCACCAAAGAAGCTTTTCTCGCGTGGGATACGCATCCTGAGCATAAGAAAGCCAAGATGCTAGGCAAAGAATATATTTTCGAGTCTTACGACGTGAAAGTCGGAGAAGTTTTTGAGCGGCACACGAAGCCCGAAAGGAAAACATGAAAACAAGAACTGCATATGTCGTCGGCGGAGCCCGCATTCCGTTTATGAAATCGATGACCACCTACAAAGATGTGACTACCACCGATCTTATGACTGCCAGCTTAAAAAGCTTGGTGGATAGGTATAATCTTGCGGGAAAGACGGTCGGTGACGTAGCCCTGGGCGCCGTGATGCACAGTTCGGCGAATTGGAACTTTGCCCGTGAAGTTGTCCAGTCTTCGGGTCTACATCCGAATACACCCGCGTATAACGTGCAGCGGGCGTGCGGGACGAGCTTGGAAAATACGATCCAAATTGCACACAAAATCTCAAGCTACCAAATTGAAAGTGGCATTGCGGGCGGTGTTGATAGCAATAGCGATCTGCCGATAATGATCAGCCGTAGACTCTCGCAAAAATTGATGGCGCTGAATTCTGCACGAACGCTCGGCGAGAAAATGAAAATCGTTTTGAGCTTTAGACCAAGTGATCTAAGGCCAGTGCTGCCTGCGGTCGTTGAGCCACGAACCGGCAAATCTATGGGTGAACATTGCGAACTTATGGTTAAGGAATGGAACATTCCTCGGCAAGAGCAAGATGAGCTTGCTTTGAAGAGTCACAAAAACGCGGCTCAAGCATATAAGCAGGGTTTCTACGATGATCTGGTTTTCCCGTACCTAGGTAAAAGCACGGATGGAATTCTGCGTGATGACACAACAATCGAAAAACTGAAGAAGTTAAAGCCGGTTTTTGATAGGACCGAAAGCGGCACTCTTACAGCGGGGAATTCCAGTTCTCTGACTGATGGCTCCTCCACCGTTCTTTTGGCCTCTGAGGAAGAAGCCAAAAAGAACAATTGGCCGTTGTTAGCAAAGATCGTGGACTCACATACATCGGCAGTTGACTACGTTGCGGGAGAAGGGTTGCTCATGGCTCCCACCATTGCAGTCAGTGAGCTGTTGAAGCGCAATAATCTGAAACTCCAAGACTTTGACTTCTATGAGATTCATGAAGCGTTCGCGGGGCAAGTGTTATGCACAATGAAAGCGTGGGAGTCGCCTGAATATTGCAAAAGACGCCTTGGCCGGCCCGAAGCAATGGGAAAGATTGATCGCTCGAAACTTAACGTGCGCGGCAGCAGTGTCGCTCTTGGTCATCCGTTCGCGGCCACAGGGGCTAAGATTGTTTCGGTCCTAGCGAAGATTTTGCACCAGGCTGGGCCTGGAAAGCGCGGCCTTATCGTAGTCTGTACAGCAGGAGGAATGGGCGTCGCAACCATCCTTGAAAGTTAAAAGGAGAAAAATATGTTGGAACAAAGAGTGAACAATGAAGACGTGGTTGAGAACTATAAGTTTGCGAGTCCGGAAGGGATCGAAGAGGCCGTTAGAAAAGGACAGTTGAGTCAAACTATCTTCGCTATGGGTTGCTTTTGGGGACCTGATGCAAATTTTGGAGGAATGTCTGGCGTTGTTCAAACTCGCGTCGGATATGCTGGAGCATCAACGTTGGAACCGACGTACCGCGACCTAAAGGGTCATGCCGAAGTTGTAAGAGTTATCTTCGATAAGGATCTAATCTCTTACAGAGATCTCCTTGGAAATTTTGAGTCCTGGTTTGTACCGGGAAAGAAACAAGGTCAGTATCGCCCGATTCTGTTTGTATTTGATAGGGATCAAAAAAACGTGGCCGAGGAATTGGTTCGAGCGCTCGGAAATGAAAATTCTCCGGAGGTCGTCGAGGCTGGAGAGCAGAAGGGTTATTTCTGGACCGCTGAAGATTATCATCAAAAATATCGTCTGCGGAGAAACGAAAAATTCGTGAACCTCGCAAAATTGGATTTTGGCTCTCGATGGGACGAGCATCTGTATTTCACGAAACTCAACGCCGATGAAAGAAAAGGCCTAAGCCTTTCGCAATGGCTAATGAAGCTGCCTCCAGAAATGCAGAAGGCTTACAGAGTTGGTTGAGTTTTAGAATTTATCGCGGATCAATAAATCTCCGCTTCAAATAAATTTGAGGGATCAAAATGAAAAATTACGATGTAGCAATTATTGGAGCAGGTACCGCTGGCTTATCTGCGAGGAAAGTTGTTTCGAAATACACGCAAAACTATGTGGTCATTGATGACGGAATTCTAGGAACGACCTGTGCTCGGGTCGGATGCATGCCTTCAAAAGCATTCATTCAGGTTGCTAATGATTTCCATCGAAGAAATTCGTTCCGAGAACTGGGCATCACAGGAGCAGAATCGTTAAAGGTAGATTCTGAAAAATTGATGATTCACACTCGAAAACTCCGCGACCGCTTCGTTAAATCAGTACTCGGCGGCATGGATGAGTGGAAAGAAAAGCATTTCATCGGTAAGAGAGCTCGGTTCGTCGATAGGAATGTCGTTGATGTCGACGGCGAGAAAATCAAAGCGAAGAAGATAATTATAGCGACGGGATCAAGTCCGATAATTCCAAAACCTTGGCAGGAGTTTTCTGACTTTTTCATTGATACGAACTCTTTTTTTGAACTTCAAAAACTTCCTCAATCTATCGGGGTTATTGGGTTAGGTGTTATCGGGATAGAACTCGGGCAGGCTTTGCATCGGCTGGGGGTAGTAGTCATCGGAATTTCTCAGGGTCGTGCAATTGCGGGATTAAGCGATCCGAAGCTTATTGAATACACTTCGCAGAAGTTAGGCCAAGAAATAGATATTGATTTTTCAGGTGTTCAAAATCTCGCGCGTAAAGATCAAAAGCTGATGATCCGAACCGCCGAGAAAGAATATCTTGTAGAAAAAGCTCTGGTTTCTGTAGGCAGAAAACCTAATTTGTCCAACCTTGGATTAGAAAATCTCGCACTCGATCTTGATGACCGAGGCATCCCCTACTTTAACGAAAAAAGCTGCCAACTACGCGATGCGGATAACATCTTTATAGCCGGTGATGTTGACGGCTCAAAAGCAATTTTGCATGAGTCGGCGGACGATGGTGCGATTGCTGGATACAATGCCTGTCAGGAAAAAGTAGAAGAGTACAAAAGAAGAACCTGGTTGGGAATCGCGTTCTCATCTCCAAACATAGCCACAGTCGGAAAACGATACAGTGATCTTATCATGGAGAAAATAGATTTTGAATATGGCGAGGTCAGCTTTGAAGGGCAAGGCCGATCCATCGTCATGCTCAGCGAAAAAGGTCATCTTCGAGTATATGGTGATAAGAAAACCAACCGCTTATTGGGTGCTGAACTCTTCGCTCCTTCAGGTGAGCATATCGCACACTCACTAGCGTGGGTGATCTCTCAAAAAATGACCGTCGGAGAAGTGCTACGCCTCCCTTTCTACCATCCCGTTGTAGAGGAGGGTTTAAGAACAGCGCTTAGGGATCTTGCAAAGAAGTTACCCGAAACAAGATCGGCGCTGGAAATCGCAGTCTGCCAAGAGCACGACACTTCCATGTGCGAATAGCCGAGATAGATATATAGATGAAAATTGCCGTCGCTTCAGACCATGCTGGTTTTAGGTATAAGGGACTCGTTAAAGCACACCTGGCTCGTAAGAGTTATGAAGTCCTTGATTTCGGAACAGATTCAGAAGCTCAATGTGATTATCCTGATTTTGTGATTCCTGCCGCAAAAGCACTGCGGGATCAAAAGGTAGATAGAGCTATCGTTCTCGGGGGATCAGGAAATGGCGAGGCTATGGCCGCTAACCGATTCAGAGGAGTTCGATGCTGTCTTTGCTTGAACGTACAGTTAGCGAAGCTTGCGCGGATGCACAATGACTCGAATGCGCTGGCGTTAGGTCAACGAATTATTCCCGAAGATCAATTGCTCGAAATCGTAGACGCGTGGCTCATAACTCCCTTTGATGGTGGTCGGCATATATCTCGTCTAACAAAAATTGAGTCTTCTTCATAAGAAACGACTCTGTTTGATGTATATCTACTTACAATTAGAACGACCAAGAACGAAGTCCGCTTTCTTAGCTCGTTGGTAATCTCAAGAACTATCTATCTCCTTTTCCCGTTTGTTAAAGATGGGTCCGATCTTTCGTAGAGCATCCAAAATTCCGTAGGTCGGTTAAGTCTATGTGACGCCTAGTGATTCGCCTTTTCCCCTACAAAAATTCGTAAACGCCTCCGCCCCTGAAAAAGAATAACGAAATTCCCTAAAACAAAAAAACGTTCTGTATTTATCGGCAGTTAGATCGGGTTTCTTCCAGTTATCGTTGCCTGGCCCGCTCATTGAAATAAGCAGTCATCGAAAGTCGTTGATTGGCAACGGCCGAAACAAAAATCACTAAGAGGTGTGAAATGAAAAAAGCAATCGTTACGTTTTTAATGTTGTTGAGCGTGAGCCTTATGGCTTGCTCCGAAAAATCAATGGGACATTCGCAGTCTACAAATAGGAGTAATCCGTCGCCTGTGCCGAGTCAGCAGCACGACTATGTTCCGCAGGATAAATTCGATTTCAATAAAATGATGTATACCGAGCAAGGAACCTGTGGAGACAAATCTGGCATCTACTTTAAGTATCTTTTGACCGAAGATACAATGGTTGGAAAATCGGATAGAGGAAATGATCTCTTGGCGGAAGTACGAGTCGTACTTACGCCGGATCGCAAGTTCGTTGCGCAGTATAAGGAAAAGGAAATCGAAAGCTACACCGCGAATGGCTACACGCACAAACGCAATAAAGCGAGAATCGTTTCTGGATATTGGACCATCGACAACCACACGCTTATCTTGGGCGATTTATTGAAGATCAATGCTCGTATGGAAGAAGGCCGCGTGAAAGCAACTGCAACCTTTCTCCGTGATGTCGTTACTTCCGGTGTTGCTGGAATGACGGTAAAAGGCGCGATGGTTTGGTCAACTTCGTCTGGAACAAAATCTTATCGTGAGGTTTGCCCGAAAGCAGAAAACCAGCTTGGGAACTTTTCAGCGTTCGCATCAAGAAGTGAGCTTGAAAGTATCAAGATGAGTTCGCTTCAACTTATGCAAGGCCAACAATTTCAAGCCGGATCATTTTACGTCAATGGTTTGCAGCTCTTTCTGCACAAAAATGGCGACTTCCATTTGCTCATCATCGGAGTGGACATGACAGATCCCAACTACCAACTCAAACACTACGTCGTGGAAGACAGTTATTGGGAGCGAACAAGCTCAAATAAGTTGAACTTCTATGTTGGCGGCCTTCTTAAAAAAGCCAACGGTGGAGCGCAACTCTGTATTACGAAAGATCTTTGGCATGTTGCTCCGAAGGGCGAAATTCTGGATTTTCCGATGCAAGGGCGATGTATTGATCTTGAATTTCGCGCAAGCAATTACAATCTCGACGATCTCACCAGCAATTATCGTTAGTATCTTTCTCGGGGCCGCCAGCTTCTCTCCGGCTGGTGGCTCCATCTATTGTTAAGTTCACTTTTCAATTCCCCGTTCCGGTGGCTTTCTACTGGTATCAAAATGTCCGAATCAGCATATTTCACCATGAAAAAAATATATGCCGACGGGATATATCTACATGAGTTCCAAGAATTTGCAGATGACCGTTTTCGCTCGTAGTTACCAATAGTTGTCTGTAAATTAAGACGAATTTCTACGAAATTTTGGAATACAAGATTTACATTGCTCCATCTCCAAATGCCTTATTTTTCAATACCTTATGCTCAACCATTTATATTTATCATCGCGAGCTACGGAAACTCGTAGCTCGGGAGCTTCGCAATTGGGGGAATCAACTTAAGTTCCGTCAAACAGCAATTGGTCTCCCTCGACATAACTAAGCCAAACGAAATCCGAGAAGCGGCGTGACAAGTGGTCCTCGAATCGAAGAAAGAGGAGGACCTATGAAACGATCGAAATTTTCTGAAGAACAAATCATCCACGCGCTCAGACGCAACGAGGCCGGAGAGAACGCGAAAGAAATTTCTCGTTCAATCGGAATCACGGAAGCGACGTTTTACGCATGGAAGAAGAAGTTTGCGGGGCTTGGTGTTCCAGAACTTCGAAAGCTTAAGAGCCAAGAAGAAGAGCTCTCGAGATTAAAACGTCTCGTTGCAGATCTGATGCTCGACAAGCAGATGCTTCAAGAGGTCATCGCAAAAAAGCTTTAAAGCCTGCCAAGCGAAGATCGCTCGGCCACTTTTTGGTTGAGCGCTTTCGCGTGAGCGAGCGCCGAGTGTGCAGGCTTTTAAATCTTCGGCGGAGTACTTACTACTATGATCCGCATCCGCGTGAGGATCGGCCCGTGCGCGCGCGATTGATTGAGCTTGCTCACGCAAGGCCTCGGTATGGGTACGAGCGTCTTTGGATCTTACTTCGTCGTGAGGGTTGGAAGGATGCGAGAAGCAGAATTCACCGAATCTATAAGGAGGAAACGTTATTTGTTCGTACGAAGCCAAAACGTCGCCGCAAGATCATCGCTCAGCTTCGTGTTCCACCGCCAACACCGAAAAAATTGAACGAAGTTTGGACGATGGATTTTATGCATGACCAGTTGGCGTGCGGAAGAAAAATTCGGACGCTAAATTTGGTTGATAAGTTGAGTCGTGAATCACTTGCGATCGAGGTCGATTATTCGCTGCAATCCAAACGCGTCATCGACGTCCTCAATCACGTAGCGAGTGAACGTGGATATCCCGAAGTGATTTGCGTCGACAATGGATCCGAGTTTACATCGAACGCAATGGAGCAATGGGCATATATGAAAGAGGTGAAAATACATTTTATTCGTCCTGGAAAGCCGACAGAAAACGGACACATCGAAGCGTTTAACCGAAGATTTCGTGATGAGTGTTTGGATGTGAACGCATTTAGTTCGCTGCAACACGCGAGAAACGAAATCGAAAAATGGCGCATCGATTATAATGAATGGCGACCGCACACATCGATTGGCAACTTGACGCCGAAAGAATTTGCGAAGAGAAAAATGAACCAGAAGACCGCTTGATCGCGCATCGCTTCTCGATATTCGAATGGCCTCGTTAGACGAGGGAGACCACAATATAAGCTAAATAGAAGCTATATGGCTTGATAAACAAGATTGGCTTCATCCTTGCTAAAGACCCCTATGACCGAACATTCGGATCAGGAGTTTTTATGAAGCAGTCCATTTTAGCAATCGACAATGATCCTCTCGTCTTAATGTCTATTAAGATGCTCTTCGACGACGCCGACATCGAGGTGGAAACGGCGGCTTCAGGTGAAATTGGAGTTGCGTTGTTTCGTGAACAACCGAATCGTTTTTCTGCCGTACTCCTTGATTTTGAAATGAAAAACAAAGATGGATCGGGAATGGATGGTGACGAGGTTGCCGTTCTGCTAAAGAAGATTCAGCCTGAAGTTCGCATCGTCATGGTTTCAGGAGTTGAGGACCAGGAAATTGTAAATAAGTGCCTTGCTGCGGGAGCCGAGAAGTTCATTCGCAAAGGCCTTGATCCATCAAATTTAATTGCAGTCGTGATTTCGATGTTACCCAAAGTTGATGAAGAGACTGATGCGCGTAACGACCTCGAAAGACAGCAACGTATTCGCTGCACTTTAAAGATGGTTGGAAGCTCGCGTGAGCTTTGCCAGGTCGCTGACATGATTTCAAAATTCGCGGCATTTGATGAGCCTGTACTAATACTTGGAGAATCCGGAGTAGGAAAAGAAGGGATTGCGAAAGCAGTTCACGAAAACTCAAGCCGCAAACACAAAAAGTTCGTTGCAATCAACTGTGCAGCCTTTGGAAAAGACCTGCTCGAAAGTGAACTCTTTGGTCACGAGCGAGGTGCTTTTACGGGAGCAATGAACAAAAAAATCGGACTTTTTGAACACGCTGATGGCGGTACAATCTTCTTGGATGAAATTGGCGATATGCCACTTGATCTTCAGGTTAAAATTCTTCGTGCGCTTCAAGAAAAAACGATCCAGCCAGTTGGGTCGCTGTCACCGCGAAAAATTGATTTTCGGGTCGTTGCTGCTACCCATAGGAATCTACGCGAGGCCGCAGAGCATGGTACGTTTCGCCAAGACCTTTACTACAGGCTCAAGTACCTCACCATTGAAGTTGCTCCATTGAGAGAGCGACCAGAGGATATTGAACCTCTGGTCCGTTACTTTATCAACCAGATGGAAGAGAAAACCGGACTCAAAAAACCGATCTCTGACAGCGCGCTACGAAAACTCAAAAGCCACTCGTGGCCGGGAAATGTGCGCGATCTGGAGGCCGTGGTAAAGAAGGCATTTGTTATGTCTGATGTGCGAATAACTCCACAGGCTTTCGCCGAAGACATCGGAGACTCATCTGGAAATGACATAGAGGCCATTCTTGCTAGAGGTGAAATCATAAAACACGAAGACTTCGTTCGTCGTGTCGAAGAGCAAGAGCGCATTCTGTTGCAGCGAGCGATGGACCTCACCGACAACAAAAAAGGTGCAGCAGCCGCTTTGTTGGGAATGAACCACAATACGATGAACTATCGAAGATTAGTTTTAAGAATGGAAGAAGGAAAGCAAGTCGCGTCGAAAGCTGTTGCGAAATAGTTTCGGCGTCAAAACAACAAACGTAAACCCAAACAGAGGGGGAAAAAATGAAAGCTAGAAAAATGGTGATAGCTCTTGCTATCGCTTTGGTACAACCAGCGTTCGGCCAAGTAACCGAAGTTCAGAAAACGATGGAGCGTGGGCATTACTACGTTCTTTCCCGTGAATTGGCAGATAAGTTGACACTTGATTACGATTTTCTCGTAAAAGAGTTCCAGCCTACTACTGGCGAATTTTTGGCCGTGAAAGTCGATGAGCAAAATCAGATTGACGTTTCGATCTTCGATAACGCTCAATTTTCTGCTGCAAGAGCGGACATCGTTCAGCAATGAGTTTGAAGGATAAAACCCTCGTACTTATCGAAAAGGGCGATTGGATCTTTGATCTTATAGGCCCTCTTTTTAAAGGGGGCCTAACTAAGAGAATTGGAAACGGTGGCTACGATTCGCGCTCTCCGATGATGGAGCTAACACTCCAATCTTATGGCGTCGGTTCGCATGCGCTTCCAACCCTTCCGAGATCAGGCCGATTTTTGAATATGCAGACAACCGACGCCGATCAAAGGGAAACCTTGTTGCGTCTCTCGAAAAGTATATTCCCGCAAGCTGTTCCGGTTTCGCTGTCGTCATGGCGCAAGGAACAAGTTCACTATGCAGAAAGTTTCATAGGACAACACGCGAAGCAGACTTGGCAACACCTTGAGAAATGGATTTCTTCGTATCTTCTAGTAGAAAATGTGTCCTTTCGTTCGGCTTCGAGTCCCCATGCATTTGGGTGCATATTTTTCGGGGAGAGCATGGATCGCCTAGATTATAAAAATTTGGCCGTTTCCATCGTCCACGAAATGGCCCATCAGGAGCTATTTCTAATCAATTTGCTGGATCGTCTGGTGGAAGAAAACGCAGACTACAGCTTGGTTCATGCGCCATTTCAAGGGATCGTTCGACCTCCTATTGGTCGATTACATTCACTGTATGCTCTTTTTAGAATGGTGGAATTTGAAAAGCAGGCGGGCCTTCCCTACGAACGGCATCAACAGCTTATTTTCGATACGATTGATTCGTTCCAAGACTTTGAACTTACCGATTTTGCCAGACAACTTGTTCGCGCCATTGAAACGCGAACTGAAGTTGAGCAAAAACATCGGAGGGTTGTATGCTTAGGTTGAACTCCTCTTTCAAATTAAAAGTAATGATTACCTTTCTGGGAGCTTTTATGAATTTACAAAATGCAAATGCGGGCGTGGTTCCCAAGCTGGGCTATGTGCCGCAATCGTTTCCTCGCGACATCATAAAAATTAACCAGTTTGCTGAACACGTTTTACTCGCTCAAATTTTAGAGCCGCTAGTCGATGCCGACCGCTTCGGAAATATGACTCGCGGGATCGCCGAAAGATGGAGCGTTTCGCAAGATGGTAAGACTATTGTTTTCTTCATCGAAAAGGGACAGCACTTTTCAAACGGAAATCCGATTCGGGCCAAAGACGTAAAATATAGCATCAATCGCCACATTGCGGAAAAAACACAATCTAGCAATTTCCTGAAATCGATCAAAGAAGTGAAGGAGACTGCGCCTTACGAAGTCACCATGATTCTATCGGAAGCGAATGTTGCCATTTTGAAGGCGCTTTCGCGGGATCATCTTGGAATCGTCCCTGATGGTTGGACTTTTGATTCTAAATCTATCGAGCCTTACATCGGCTCTGGCCCATATCGGTTATTAAAATCAGAAGGCAAATGGTATTTCGTCAAGAACGATAGACACTCAAAAGCCGCCCACGTCACAATTCCTAAGTGGGAGTTAGTGTACTTTGCTGATGACGCTACCTTGAGTGTCGGCAAAGAAATTCCTGACTATGTTCCAATGGCAAGCCAGCCGATTTTTGAAGAGCTGACGAAACTCTCACAAGAGAAAAAGTCGCTCATTCAATCAAAGGAGCAAACGAGTTTCGTTCAGACTTCGCTCTGGTGGCATCCCACTGGAAAACATTATGGCTCTGCCGAAATGAAGTCACGCATGATGGCCTTTTTGGATGAACTCGTAGGCATAAAAACCAAAAATCTAAAATTCCAGCGAGCCACCGGAATCGTGCCAGTAGGAATTTCAGGCTACCTTCCCGAGCGTGTGAAGTTCGAGAAGCCAGAAATCGAGAAATCGATGAAGAAAGAAACTCTATCTGTCGTAGTAGTCGGTGCTTTTGATTTTGTCTTTGAGGGTGACGAGGTAAAAATTTTAGCGGATAGCTATGGCCTCGAAGTGAATGTTATCAACATTAAGCCTATTGATATTGGCACTATCAGCTCGAAAAAGCCTGATGTGGTCATGGCGGCGTGGGCAGGAGGCTTTAACGATCCTGAGGGATTTTTGCCGCTTTTGAATCAGCTCCTAGGGGTGGATTTCGTGGAATACCTCGGCGATTTACGGCCAATCTATTTGCAAGCTCGTGTGGAACAAGACTGGTCGAAGAGGAGTGACCTGTTCCGTTCGTTTAATAAAAAGATTGTTGAGCAGAAGCGAATGGTCCCAGGCTGGAAGGTGCCGATGTATGCCGTATCTCGCTCGGGTCTTACTGAAGAGAATATCGGCTTTAGATATACGCCACGGCTTATTAATGTGAAGTACACGAAATAAGGTTGGACTCCGTGAAGGCCCTTCCTAAGAAAATCAGATTTGGCCAATTTTTTGGAATCGTTGCATTCCTAGTGGTCATCATTTTCTCTGGCGTTGCCACGACGATTCAGATTTATCGTGATTTTGAAGAGGCGAAGGCCGCTCGCAAAGATCACCAAAATGTAGTTTCCAAGCTTGCCGTTCAGACTTTGAGAGCACCACTGATTCAAGGCAGTTTTGTTGAAGCGCGACTTCGAGCACAAAGCATAATCCAGAACTCTCAAGTTGCTTGTGTAACGATCACGGCAAAAGATGTTCCTGTTACTAACTGTGAGTTGGATTCCGAAAGGCAAGCGGGCCTCTACTCCGTGAAGGACGAAGTATTTTACGACGAAGCGCAAAGTGTTAGCGCCGCGACGGTAACGCTCTACTTTGACAACTCGGACATCTACCAATCTCTTCGTCAAAAAATTCAATTTGCGGCCGTAGGAAACTCGGCCCTAGCACTTCTCGTTTTGGGCATTTTGTTGTTTGCTAGTCGAATTATCAAGCGTGACTTGAAGACCATCATACTCGAATGCGAGCGCCGCCCATCACAAGAAACGCCAATTTATCTTGCTGAGTTTTCGTACCTTCGGGAAAAGATCAATTATCACATGGACGCGGCAGAAGTGAATGCGGAAACGCGGGCTTCGGGCGAATTGGCAAGGCAAGTTAAACACGATATTCGCTCGCCACTTGCAGCCCTGAATAACACCATCAAATCACTTGTCCTGCCAGCCGATAAAAAGGCGCTAATTCAAAGTGCGATTACGAGGATCAACGATATTGCGAATGACTTGAATCGTTCAAAATCCGTCACAATGCCAGAAGAGAACGGACTTCCGAAAAGTGAGATCCCAAATCGAATTTCAGAAATTGTTATTGCCGCCATTGAGGAAAAGAAAATTCAATATCGAGATCGCACCGGACTTGCTTTCGATCCTCGTGTCTCGCCGGAAGCTCAAAATCTTAGTTGTGCTATGGACTCAAGAGAACTGAACAGAATTTTGTCGAACATCCTCGATAACTCCGCAGAGGCTATAAAATCCGAAGGACTTATTCGAGTGGAACTGTCCTGCGATACGGAATCTGTGCGCCTCTTCGTTGTAGATACGGGTGTTGGAATCCCGCCGGACCTAATTCCCACGCTTGGTGCGAAAGGAAAGACTTTTGGAAAAGCGAATGGCAGTGGGCTTGGCCTTTATCATGCCATAAACACGCTTGATGGCGTCGGAGGACGACTGACCATCAATTCAGATGGAGTTAGTGGCACCTGTATCGAGATAGTCATTCCGCTTTCCCAAAAGCAGGAAACTTCCGCCAACATTCTGTAGCCACTCCTAAAAATTGCAGTGCGCTCAATGCATTAGATTTCAGGTGTTTACGCGCATCCTCTGCAAGGTTTTGCAGTCGCGTTGATTTGATTAGCAATACGTCAAAAAGTAGAATCTAAAAGTTTTCATAGATAACAGCTACTTAGGCCAAGTCACTCTGCTTCGATGTTTCGGCACAGGCATTGATATGAATACTTTCGAGAGCTGAATTATCAGCTCCGAAAGGAAACTATATGAAATTCATAAAGCAGAGTCGAGAAACTGTCCCGCGCAGAATGGCGGCAATTTTTCGTGCGGTCGTTCTGGTGATATCGAGAATTTTCCGAATGGTTTGGACCGCACTTTTTGTCCCACCGATGGAACAAGAAAAAATCGAGCAAGCTCACCGTCGAGCGTTGGAATTATCAGGTCATTTCCAGAAACAGGGAGGACGTTAAAATGGAAAACAAGAACACGGTGGCATCGTCAAAAGATGCAGTCCATGCGAAGAAGAAGCGCCTATCGGAGGCTTTGAATGCGATCTCAGAGATTTTTGGAGTCGAGTTCGGAAGTATAACCATCAAATTCCACAACGGAAAATGGAGTCCGAAAATCGAAATCGAAAAGCGTGTCGTTGAAGAAGTGAAAGACTAAAGAGAGCGCCTACCCTAAAAAGGGCGGCTATGTGTAGCAGAGGCGACGCTGACCACCACAACGGAAGCGGAGCCGTGAAGTTGGCCTTAACCAAATCAGACTTAGGAATCTGATCGGCTGGACTTCTGAAAGGAATCCAAAATGGATTCGATCAATCATATTGCCTCTATTGAGACTCAAACATCCGCTCATGTGGAAAAGCCTTGGCTCAATGAAAAAGGTCACGCTGTCAGTGACCACGATCTCAAAGAAGTATCTAAAAGTTGGGATCAAGAAACGTGGGAGAAATATCTAAATTCTCTCGAAGGGTCTTTGTCTGACCAACAGCTAAAGCCTTACGAATACGATTACCTTGCTGAAAACGCGGAGATTACCTGTTGGGACTTATCCCAATCGAGCGCGGATGATCAGGCAAAAGATTTTGTAGCCGATCTCCTAAAGCTCCTTACGCCTCAACAGCAGAGAATTATCCAGATGAATTTCTGGGAAGGCCGAAGCGAGCGTTTTATCGCCGAGGAGCTACGAGTTTCCAGATCAACGATATATGTGCTTAAGAAACGAATTCTTCGCAAGCTGGCTCGTCAGCTAAAAGGGGTGTCAGCCATTTCGCCATTAGTGAAAGGGGAAGAAAATTCCTCGATCACGAAGGGAGGAACGGATGAAGGGAATCATCATCTGGCTAACCGCCATCTGGCAGAAGCTGGGTAAGAAGGAAGAATATACGTTTGAGGATTGGCAACGCCTAGAGTTTCGAGATCGAAAACCCACCCATACGAGGGGGCACGAATGAAACAAACGATCTTGAAAAAGGCAACCGATCTTCTACCCGAGAGAAGCCCTGAGAAAGAAAAGGATTTGCGACTCCTCTACGAACTTATGCCGACCTTGAGCGATGAAGGCATCTTAGCCATTTACTTCCGATTCTGGGAGCGGCTATTGATCGAAGACATTGCCAAAATTCTCGGCCTTTCGTGGAACGAGACAAACAAACTTATTGAGAACTCCATCAAAGAACTGCGTAACGGGTTTCTGAAGAATCAAATGAGTGCGCGGCTACTGGCCGCGTAAAGAAACGAAAACAAAATTTTAATAAAAGAGAGGTTTTTCCTATGGAAAAGCAAGTGAACACTATTGCCACAAATGGCAACGAATCAAACCAGTATTTCCGCTTTCAGGTCTTTCAAGCGATTAAAGACATCAGTGGAAAATTGAAAAAGACAAAAAGCGTGGGCATGGCCTACCTCAAAGACGGCCAAAATATTTTCAGTCTCAGACTGTGGATGTTTTCGTGGGATCGATACTACATCCTTCCCCACAAAAACGATCCCTCCAAATATCTCGTGATGACCAGAGAGCCGAATAAGAGTCCCAAGGCTCGCACGAAATATTTCTGGAACATCGTCGGCAGTGGCACCGTCGATTCTATCCAAGGCGTTATCGAACTTGAGTTCGATCTTTTGAGCAAGCCTATCTACGTCAACATCCACCCCGAACCT
The DNA here is from genome assembly GCF_055397015.1 of Bdellovibrio sp. HAGR004. Lineage (NCBI taxonomy): Bacteria > Pseudomonadati > Bdellovibrionota > Bdellovibrionia > Bdellovibrionales > Pseudobdellovibrionaceae > Bdellovibrio > Bdellovibrio sp. HAGR004. The sequence goes on from NZ_AP029176.1 coordinate 3,100,273, forward strand.
TCGGCCCACGCAAATGATTTGCCGGAGCCTGAATCGTTCGATCAGGCGGCGTAGATTTTCGAGAACCCAACTGCGCGATCATTTGAGCTTTCCTTTGATTTTTCAAAAGGAGCTAAAATGAAAAACGAAAAATATCTGATTCTCTTTGGCCTGATGGTTTTTTCGATGATGCTGATTCCAGACTTCGCACACGCGAGTCTGGAATCAAGCCTCATCGGGATCAAGTCGAAGCTGACAGGAGTGATCCTGCCGCTTCTTTCCGTGATCGGGATTGCGATTGCCGCGATCTCGTTCTTTACCGGAAATCCGAACGCCAAACAGCACATCATCTATGCGGTGCTTGGCTGTATGTTCGGCTTCGGCGCACAGGCCATCGTGGACTTCATCGCCCAAACGGTTCGCTAAGGACGGTGAACAATGGACGATGAACTACTAACGAGCCGAGTCCCGCGAGCGTTGGAGATGAAATCAAAACTTTTCGGATACGAACTATCTGATCTGCTTTTGATCTTTATGAACCTCGCGGTCACGAACCTTGTTTTCGGGGCTACGTCCTTTCGCTATCTCATGGTGTGGGGAACAACGCTTTTCTTGGCGTTGTTCCTCTTCTTTGCGAAGCGCGGAAGGCCCGACAACTTTTTGCAACACCTAATCGAGCACTATGTCCGTCCAGCCTACTTTGCGGCTGGTTGCGGCGACACGCTTTATCGCCGCTACTTCAAAAGGGAAAAGAAAAATGAGTAAGAAACTAAAAGATGCCGCTCTTGCGGAAGAACTGCCGTATTGGGACTTCATTGATGGTCCGAAGGCCCACGCGATCCTCTTTGATGGCTCCCTTGTGGGCGGCCTCAAAGTTGGATTGATTGACGTTGAGTGTTTCGATGAATCCGAAACAAATAGCTTCACGATGGGGCTTCGTTCGGCTCTCAATTCAATCTCCGAAGGAACGAGCTTACAGTTCGTCCTTGGAGTGAGATCGAATTTTTCTGATGTACTGACAGCGCACTCATCTGGGAAGACTGAAAACATCCATCCCCTCGTTCAATCCATCGCGGAATACCGTGAGAAGAAACTGAAGAAGGCTATGGATGATGGTGAACTGTACCGACCGGAACTGTTCATCTATGTGCGCGTGCCGGTGGTAGAAGCTAAAACTGTTAGCATCTTCAAGAAGAAAGACCTGTTTTCGGAAAAGGCGGCAGAAGCCTACGAGGAAACGCTGGAAGTCTTGGGGCAAAACATCGAAACGCTAGTTTCTGGTTTTGAATCCTTGGGCCTTTCTTGCCGCGAGCTAACCCGCGAGGAGATTCTTGGGAATGTCTATGAGTTTTTGAACCCCAAGCGATCCGTTGGTGAACCCGCACCTCTAGTCAAAACCTTCGATGAGAACGACATTGAAAAGGATGTTCTTCTCGAAGTGGATTGGCTGGCTACGCAATCACCACGCGAGCAACTGGTCTTTGGCGATTTGGTCTTGGGGTTTGAGCAAATCACTCTCGATGGCTTTTACCATCGGGTGATTACTCTGAAAACCCTGCCAGAAGTCACCTATGCCGGAATGATTGCGGATTTCTTACGTCTGCCGTTTCACTATGACTTGATTTTGTCGCTCGATGTGCCGCCACAGGCAAGCGAGATGGCGAAGCTGAATCAAAAGCGCAAGATGGCGCACTCGATGGCCGTCACTTCGGGCAACAAAGCCAGTGATCTTGAGAGCGAAACGAAGCTCTCTTCCACCGAGGAGCTGATTCGGGAGCTTTTGAACACGGGCCAGCGTATCTACGCCGTTCAACTGAGCGTCGTGCTGAAGGCTCCGGCAACCCCAGAGGGTGCCAAACGCCTGAACCGTGATGTGCGCGAGGTCTTGGCGCGATTTCGTGCCCTGCAAGGGGCCGAAGGCTTGGAGGAAAGCGTTGGTGCGTGGAAGGTGCTAAAAGGCAATCTTCCCGCAGCTCCGCTCTCTTTGGAACGAGCGCGGAAAATGAAAACCAACAATCTTGCGGATTTCCTTCCGGTCTACGGGCCACGTGAAGGCGACCGTGATCCGGTGGTTCTCTTTCGCAATCGCCTGAACGGTCTTGTGAGCTTCAACGCATTTGATCCAGGCTTGCCGAACTACAATTCGTTAGTCACGGGATCATCAGGTGCGGGTAAGTCATTCTTGAACAACTGTATCCTGCTTCAAGAGCTGGCCCGTGGACTTCGCGTATTCATCATCGACATTGGTGGATCGTATAAGAAGCTCACGGAGTCTCTGGGAGGTCAGTACCTTGAGATCAATCTATCTGACCAATACCGGATCAATCCGTTCGACCTTCCTGATCCAGCGCAGGAACCGAGCAATCAGAAGATCAAGTCTTTGCTCGCTTGCGTGGAAAGCATGGTCAGCGAGGATGAAAAAGCAAAACTTCCGAAGCTCGATCGCGCTCTCTTAGAGCGAGCGATCATCGAGCTTTATAAGAGCCGCAGAGCCAAAGGGGAAGTTCCTACATTGAGCGATCTTGCCCGATATCTGTCCGCGTTCGAAGAAGATTCGATGCGGGCCGTATCGAAGATGCTTTATCTCTGGACGGGAGAACGCCCCTACGGCCGGCTTCTTGACGGAATGGGTAGTCTTCGCACGGATGCTTCGATCTGCACCTTCGATCTGAAAGGGCTATCGGCTTATCCCGATCTGCAAAGCGTGATGATTCTGATTCTGACGGATTTCATTCTCACTCAGGTTGAGGGAGATCGAACAAGTAAGAAGCGGATCATTCTTGATGAGGCGTGGGAACTGCTGAAGTCGAACGCGGCGGCGTCCTTCATGGAGTATTGTGCGAGAACGCTTCGCAAAACGGGTTCGGGCATTACATTTATCACGCAAGGGGTTGAGGAGATCGTGGCAAGCCCTATCGGGCCAGCCATTCTCAACAACACCGCTACGAAGTTCATCATGCTTCAACGTGGGGATTCGGAAATTCTGCGCGAAACGCTGAAACTCAATGATCAGGAACTTGGCCTCATTCACTCTCTTGGGCAGAAGAAAGGTGAGTTTTCCGAAGGTTTTATGATCGAGGGAGATCACCGCCAGGTGGTGCGAATCTACCCAAGCCCATTTGAATACTGGTTATCGACTTCCGATGCCCAGGACAACACGTATCTCGGAACACTTCGAGATTCGGGATTGGATTTGGTTCAAGCGATTGAGAAAGCAGCACTTGTATATCCAAACGGCGTGGCTCAAGCAGCCGTGAAAGGAAGTGCAGCATGAAGAAGCTGAAGAAAATTCTTGTCGTGGGATTTTTGTGTCTCTCCATCACCATTCCGAAACCCGCGAAAGCGGATTTGTTCGGTGGTGATGTGGCGGTACTTATGCAGATTCTCGCAAACGCGATTCAACAACTCGCACAGCTTGAGAAAATCTTATCTACGGGTGGAGACACGTTGGGATTGCTTCGAGACATCAACCGAGGGATCAAGGACGGTCTTACGGTTATGCAGATGATGAATCCGCGATTTAACCCTGGAATCTACGGGAATCTTGAGACAGCCGATCAGGTTCTACGGATCATTGACGATCTGTATGGGAAGATCCCGCAGACGGCAGAAATTCGCTTGCAGCAAGCGCAGGATCAATCCGCATCGGAAAGTATTTCCATGAATGGAACACTCTTTCGATTCGCGGACCAGGCCGACGAGGAAAGTAAAAGGATTTTTGCTCACTCGCAGAACGTAAGCCCTCAAGGGGCCGCGAAACTGACCGCGCAGAGCATGGCGGTTCTGATCGGAGTCACAACGCAAGTTCTTCGTACCAATTCGATGATGCTAAAAGCGATGGGCGAAAACATGGCGCTTCAGAATCGAAAGGAAAAGTTGCAATCGGCGCAATTCCGAGCGCAGTACGACGGCCTATCTGACGGCTTCGGCAAACTTCCGAGAGAAACCAAACTCGGCAACCTCAAGGGAGATTAGCCTATGCCAGACTTTAATTTGATGGGTTCTCTCATGCGCGATCTTCACCAAGAGTTCGTGCGAATGTACTACTTGATGTTGCCCGTATTCTTTTGTCTTTCCATTGCGGTCACATGGCTACGCTCACCAGGAAGCAGCATTGACTTTGTTGATGTACTTAAAAGAGCAATGATTTCGACACTTCTTCTTGCTGCCTTCCCTGAGATCAGTCAGAGCATTGTCTTTGTGGCCGACGGTATTGCAGAAAAGATTGACTCCATGAACACGCTCGATGCCGTGATTCAAATGGCAAAGGAGAAGAGCGAGAGTTATCCAGCAGGAAGCGCGAGTATCCTTCTCGGATTCAATGATCTTCTGATGGCAGTACTCACTTTTTTGAGCTTCCTAATCCTTTTCATTGCCCGCTACCTCATGATTGCCATGTATCACTTCTTTTGGGTGTTCTACATGGTGTCGGCTCCGCTCTTGCTGCTGTTCAATTTATTTCCGGCAACGGGAAACATTACGGCCAATCTCTTTCGAGGAATGATCGAGGTGGCTTGTTGGAAAATTGTCTGGGCGATCTTAGGAGCCATGCTCGCATCACTGGCTTTTGGAGATGCGTATAAGACGGAAGGTGCTTATGTGACCATCGTCGTGATGAATTTTGTCATTGCGATTGCGATGCTCGCAACTCCTCTTTTCGTAAAATCCCTTGGAAGCCAAGGGGCACAAGCCATGTCTTCAGGAATCGGACAGCAAGCTGTGGCAGCAATGGCGGCGGTTCCAACTAAAGGAATGTCGCTCGCTGCAAAAGGAAAAGCTGCTTACTCCGGCGCGAATGGGTATGCCAAAAATAAAATTGCGAATTACCAAGCTGAGAAGAAACGTAAGCGGGATATGTACCGCTACTAAAAAAAAAGGAATTTATGAACGAATCCGTAAAACTAAAACTTAGAAAATTACCGAAAGCTCTTGCCGAACTTTCTCACTCGAATCAATTTTTGAAAATGTCGGCGTTTTCAGCATACCTCATCTGTGGTCTGCTAGTAACGCTTCTCTTCTATCAAGCGATCAAACCCACGGCGGTTTTAACGCTTGCGCCGGATGCTTCTTACTACCAAGAAGCTCCGAAGCCCGACCCTAAAGTTGAGATCGAGCGAGCGTTGCGTGAGTATTTGAAATACCGCTACAACTGGAATCCGAAAACAGTTTCGGCCCAGGTTGGAAAGGCAGGAGACTTTATTCTGTCTTCGACCAAGCGAGCCTTTGACGGCTCCATGCAAAACGTCATTCGCTTTTCCGTGGATAAGATCGTTGCACAACGAGCTTACCCCGTAGAAATCCGTGTGGATTTGAAGAAAAGCGTTGCCGTCATCGAGGGAGATCGAATCACCTCCATTCAAGGGCTGAAAGCTGCTGGAGATTTACGCTTGGAATTGGGTTTTGAGTCCGGCCCACGCACGGAACAAAATCCGTGGGGCGTGTACATTTCCAAAGAGAAAGAGTACCAGCAATAAGCGCCCTGAACTCGTAAACAATTTTAGGCCCTCAGAAAGGCCCATTTCACTGTCGGATGCGCCGCAAAATGCTTCAGAATCATCCTTCGATACTGACTACGGTTTTGGCATTGTGCTATAAATCTCGCTTTGGAGATGCATTATGATCGAACGGTTTCAAGGCGATTCGGGCTTAAGGCTCATGCAAGAAGCTCTACTGGGGCAGTTTATAGTTAATAATGACGGGGATATCGCAAATGATCTCTCTTCAGTTGTTGAACTTAGAGAGTACAAACCCGGTGACGTCTTAATTAAAGAGGGTGCATCCGACAATGATATTTATCTTATTTTCTCTGGCTTGGTCGGAGTCAGAATAAAGGATCGTGAGATCGCCCGAAGAACTGCTGGTCAGCATATTGGCGAAATGGCGCTTATAGATCTGGCGGCAAAGCGCAGCGCAACCGTATCAGCTCTCGATGAAACTGTGGTTGCGGTCGTTACTGAGTCTGATTTCTCTGAACTCGCAACTAAGCATCCAGTATTGTGGAGGCGCCTCGCTCTGACTCTTGGCCAGCGACTTCGAGAACGCAGCAACTTCGTTCGTCAAAAGAATGAGACTCCGAGGATATTTATAGGTTCTTCAGTCGAAGGATTGGACGTAGCCCGTGCGATCCAAACCGGATTAGCTCATGACCCGCTTCTAACCCAGGTTTGGACTGACGATGTTTTTAAGGCTTCTAAGACCTCAATTGAAAATCTCGTAGTTACGGCCGAGAGTTCGGATTTCGGAATACTTGTTCTTGGATCCGACGACAAAATTCAGAGCAGAGATGAAGTTTTTGATGGGCCGAGAGACAATGTGATTTTCGAGCTTGGCTTGCTTATTGGTGCTATTGGCCGTGACCGTGTATTTATAGTCAAAGAACAGAAGTCCAAAATTAAGATTCCAACGGATCTGCTGGGCACAACTCCGCTTCAGTACCAACCAGGGAAACCAGAAGACCTGCAAGTGCGGGTTGCTGCAGTTTGCTCGGATATTCGCCGGACCGCAAATGAGTTTGGCGCAAGGTAAATATGGCCCTAAGTGACGATTTGAAAGCAGAAGTTGCAAAGATTTTTGGTGATCGTTGGACATCAAGAGATGGCACGACAGTTCCAGATCCAGAAGACCTAAAATTGTCAAACGATGCTGTTAAATTGGATGGCGTAGTCCTTTATGCCGATTTAGCTGAGTCGACTTCCCTTGTTGAAACTGAGACAGATGAGTTTGCAGCTGAGATATATAAAACATACCTGCACTGCGCGACTAAGATTATAAGTCGATACGAAGGTGAGATTACTTCCTTCGACGGTGATCGAGTAATGGCTGTCTTTATTGGTGGCTCAAAAAATACGAACGCCGTAAGAAGTGCTCTGGCTATCAATCATGCGGTTACTCAGATTATTAACCCAGCAATTGGCAAGCAGTATCCTTCAAAGTCCTATCGCGTGAAGCATGCGGTTGGAATAGATAGTTCACCCCTGTTTGTCGCTCGAACCGGCATCAGAAATAACAACGATCTTGTATGGGTCGGGAGATCCGCAAACATAGCGGCTAAACTCTGCTCACAACGCGAAGGAAGCTACGCCAGTTGGATCACTAAATCGGTATACGACGTGATGGGAAAGAACGTAAAATTTCATGACCAGACCGACATGTGGGAGCAAGTTTGGTGGTCCGAAAAGTCAATGTACGTCTACCGCTCATCATACTATTGGTCAGTAGACTAATATTGTTCAGACGACTTGAGAATCGGTATTCCAATTTATCGAATCGAAAATCTATCTGAGACATGAAAACCCTCTTTCACGGAGGCTTTTATGTTTTCACGAATTGTTTTTGCAATTCTCATGTTTCTACTGCCGTTAAGCACCTGGGCCAGAGTGCGAACGGTCGAAGTCAAAAAGGATCAGATCGTCACGGTCAGGACGGCACTTGGAGTCGCAACGATTATTCAAGTGCCGGATCGACCTAACAGCCTTGTGGTTGGCAATCAATCTGCGTTCAAAGTTGAGTATCTGGATCAAGCCATCACAATCAAACCGCTTCATGGGAGCGCCCGAAGCAATCTGTATATCTACACCGATTACAGACGCTTCAACGTGCAGCTTGTGAGCGGGCCTGAAATGGCTTCCGATTACGTCGTCTATCTTGAAAACCCACAAGAGAAAATAAAGAGTTCCGCGATTGGCTGGCGCAACTATCGCAATCACCTAAAAAACGATTCCTTGGTTTTTGAAACCAAGAGACTCGCAAATACGGCTGATGGTGTTCTCTTGATCGAGTTTGAAGTTCGCTCCGAGGCCCGCGAGCGTTTCCGTCCCGATTGGTTGTGGCTCACTCAAAGCGGAGTCACGCGACCCATTCATAGTCTTGCTCTTTCGGAGCAAGACTTGGGAGGTGGCCGCTCTATCAAGGGAGTGATGCAGATTCTAAAGAACGACGCATCCATAGCGGAGCCTTTGCGGATCGAACTGAGAAGAAAGAAAATCTCGTATCTCACGATTCCCAAGGGGGTCGCATGGAAGTAGCGGTGAAAGCGTCTTTCATGGAGCGTATTAAAAACTTCGCTTTCAAAGAGAAAGTCTATTTTTTGAAACGAAGGGAGATCAACTGGGCTTCACTGGTTAAGTGCGGTGTCGTGGCACTCGTGATCGGCATTGTGGGAATCTTGATGATTCCTGCACCCAAGGAAACTGTTGGTGAATTTCACGAACAGGCCCCTTTGGGAGAACGCCCTTTAACGGCTTCAAACAGTGATCCCACGGGGGAAGCCGCGAGCCAGATTGGAGTGGGCCAGGGCTATGCGAAATCAACCCCATCAAACTTGAGCCATCTCTATGCGCCGACCTACGGGAGCGGCGGCGGTTCTGCCGCTTCCGGTGACGAGCGTAACAGCTCAATGATTCTTACCCGTGGCGGCTTAGATAGCAAAACCCAACTTCCTCCTGGAAGTCGGATTTCAGTCAGGCTCTATGAGCGAGCCATCGTTGCGAATCAAGGGATGCCCGTCATTGGCGTAGTCACCCGCGATTACATTCACGAGGATTCGTTGGCAATCCCTCAAGGCTCAAAGCTCTTTGGGGATGTAACCTTTGATGATGGTGGGAATCGAGCCAATGTCAGCTGGAAGTCTGTTCAATTCCCTGATGGAAGAGAGCGTGAATTTGCGGCCATAGGTGTTGGTTCAGATGGACAGGTTGGAGTTTCTGGTCGCGTTCATTCTGAAGCCCTGAAGAACACCGTAGGGCAAACTCTTACGCGCTTTATCGGAGCCTATGCGGAAGGCTCCATGCAGCGCGGAGCCTTGGGTGGAAACCCTGGCGGCGACGATAATGGATGGAAAAACGCCATTGCAGAAACAGCGACGGATCGAGCCGAAAGTTGGGCGAACGACCTCAAGAAAGAGAAGCGATGGATTGAGATTTCAAATCAAACGGAATTTTATGCCGTTCTAACGGCAAATTTCGCTTTCCGCGATCCTGGAACTACTTATGGCAGATAAGAAAGAAAGCTCCCAAGTCAGCGATCAAACGCTGCTTTGGGGAGCCGGAATTGTTTTTGGCCTGATGGTCTTGAATAAGGTCTTTAACTTTTTGAACGTCTGGATCAGAGAGCCTCAGAACCAAATCATTCTCCTTGGCCTTTGTGTGTTGCTCTTAACGCCGCTCTTTTACTGGATGCTAAGAAAACGCGAATCCAATTTGAAGAAACAAAATCAAGAGAAAGCGGTCATCGGAAAGTCCGAAGGCTCCGTTTTCTGCGGGGTCACGGATAAGAAAGAAGAAGTTCATATTAAAACCCGCCAGCGAGCGATGCACACTCAAGTGATCGGCACAACCAATGCCGGAAAAACCGAGAGCGTGATCTTGCCCTGGGCGATTCAAGATATTGAGCAAGGGCGTGGCCTGATTCTTATTGATGGAAAATCAGACCGAAGCCTTCTCGATAAACTTTGGGCGTATGCGGTGAAACACAAGCGGCAAAGGGATTTTCGCTTGTTTTCACTAAGTAGCCCAGATGAGTCACACCAGTTCAACGCTCTTCTTGGCGGTAGCCCTGAAGAGGTGGCCGAGCGCGTTTTCAATTCGTTCGAGTTTGAAAATGAGTATTACCGAAGCGTTCAGTTTGAAATCTTCGCTCAAGTGATGAGAATTTTTTCGGAGAGTCAGGAGCTTCCGACCTTCTTAAAGGTTTTTGAAGCCATTTCGACACCGAACAAGTTGAAGGCTCTGGCTGAGAAAACCGGAAACCAAGGTTTGAAGAATTGGGCGAAGCATTACGCGAGCCTGCCGCCGACAGAAACGGCGCAAAGGACAAGTGGCCTCACAGCAGCGCTTAGTCACTTTGCTTTCGGAAAAACCTCGGCTTTGTTCAATACGGATAAGCCAAGCATCGACCTGGATCGTGCCTTGAGGGAAAATCTGATCGTGTACTTCCAGCTTCCCGTGATGCTTTCACCTTTCTTGGGGAAAGCATCTGGGAAGATGATTCTGCAATGCCTTCAAAGTGCGGTAGCGAACCGTCACCGTGGGGAAAACCGGAATCACAAGTTTTACTCGGTCTTTCTCGACGACTTTTCTGAGTATCTTTATCCAGGCTTTGTCACGATCTTGAACAAATCAAGAAGTGCCAATGTCGGGATCGTCTTCGCGCATCAAGCTTTGGGCGACATTAAGACGATGGGCGATGCCATTGCCAATTCGATTTTGACCAATGCGAATCTCAAAGTATTCATGCGCGGCAATGATCCTGAATCGGCAGAATACTTCTCGAAGGTGATCGGAACCGTCAAGAGTATGAAATACACCTCGCGCACGAAGCGAGGAGTTTTCGCCCAAGAGGATACGGGAGATGCGTCAGCCCGTGAGGTGGACGAATTTATCATCCATCCTAACCGATTCAAAAACGAACTTGGTGTCGGCCAAGCCGTGATGGTCATTCCGCATGAGGCCGGAAGTAGAACCATCAACATCAAGTTTCAGAAATTTGACGATCTACCGCCTGAACCATTTTTGAAAATTGAGAAAGCGGCATCAGCCGGACTTGCGGATTTACCTGAGACTGAAACGCCTCAATTTCACGGAGGTAAAAATGCAGCGTAAAATGTATGTAACTTTTTGTACCTTGGCTTTCGCACTCATCCTTAACGGATGCGCGACCCAAGGCAAGAGCGCCGGACTTGGAGGATTAATTGGAGCTACTGGTGGGGCCGCCTTGGGCGGCATCGCCGACCCAGGCAAAAAGGGAGAATATCGAACCCGAAACGTGGTGGTTGGTGCGACGATTGGCGGAATGGCGGGTCTGATTGCTGGCTCTGCTCTCCATGATGAAATCAAAACACGAGAGGTCAAAGCCTACGCGAATGGACGCGCATCGGCTCCTCGTCAAGCAACGGGAGCCATGCCGTCCTTGCGCGAAGCCCAGGTGGAGTCCCGATGGATCGAGGGCCGTGTGGTGGGTAATCGCTATATCGAGGGTCATTTCGAGTACATCATCACGGAACCGACTCGCTGGAATGCGCAGTGAGTGTAAAGCACATTCCACTGAAAGAGATCAGCTTCGCGGCGAAGACGGGATTCTTGAGCAAAGCCCTTTGGCATAAGTTTTTTACCACGCGATCCTATAGCCGGAACTCGCGGATTTGGCATCGCTTCGTCGAGGATGGATATTTCCGTCCTCACGAATCCAAGATGCTGCCGGATGTTCTGATCTTAGGGAATCGCTCTTTGGTAGAGCTTGAGCGGCGCGGGATCGCGGCCGTCACAAAGCCTCATCTCGGTCAATTCGACCACGACGAGAAGGCCGGCAACATCATTTTAAGCCTTGAGCAAGGGAAAGTGTTGGATAGCTTTACGACGGAAGCGGAACTCAAACGCAAGAATTGGCTGTGGACGAAAACCACACAGGATGGAAAAGATGCCAAGTTTCCTGACCTGACTTTGCAGCTTTCCAAGCCCGCAAAGTATCGCACGGTGGCTCTTGAGATCGAGCAATCGAAGAAGACCTTTGATCGGTACATGAAGGTGATGAACAGTTATGCCGTCACTAAGGAAATTGAGATCGTCGTTTTCATTGCAAACCAACAGTACATCTTCAACAGCATTTCTCGCGCGATGAAGGAAGTCAGCTATCCTTCGTGGGAGCGGCCCGTTGGATTTGGAGAGATGGAAGCGTGGCTCAAAAACCCTCTGACGGCACCGATCTACATGAGCCGTGGAGTTGAGTCCATCGAGCAATGGATGCGGGAAAAACGTGAACGCGCTGGCTAAACACTAGCAACACCACTAGCAAATCGTTTGCTAGTTGAGAGCGTTTTCGGGCAAGTGACTATTTGAGTGAAATTCAATTCAAAACAAAGACTTACCCACCGCCTCGCTTTATAAAATCTGCCCCTGATCGCTAGTGACCCCTCCCACCCAACGAGTACATTGGTTGGAAGGGGTCACTAGCTGGTGCAGAAAATAAATCTCGGCGGTGGGTAAGTCTGAAAGGATTTTTATGAATAATTTTAATAATAAGGAGAAGGGAGAAACGGCCTTGGGTGTCATCGAAGGTCGGGAGAACGAAACAAGTGAAGTGGTAAATGAAGAAGCGCCGGTTTTCAATCGTAGGGGCCGTAATGGTGCTGCTCAAACGGCGCTGAGTCTTGATCCGAGGAATAGCAGAGTCAGTCACTCGTCCCAGGGTGAGGTGTTTCGCGTGGTTATCTCGAAGGAATCCAACGAGGCGTTGGAATCGGCCGTAAGCCGATGCGCGGAAGGCTTCGATGCTGGAGAGTTCACCAAGTCCGACATTGCCAACTATATCTTCCAGAACTTGAATAAGTTCTTTTCAGAAGCCGACGTAAAAAATCTTAGGGTCGCGCATTTCGACGAGAAGAAGATGCTCGGCTCCATTCTACGAACGGATGCCGACCTTCCTGAAGATTTGCGAAAAGCGATCCGCGCTCATTACGGTGTCGATGATAAGGAAAAGAAAAGGTCTTCTAAGAAAACTGATTCTTTTCCTTCCGTTGCCTGATTATTGCGGGAATGAAGCCAAAGGTAAAAACAAGGTCATGGGTTCATCGGTTAGTTCGATGAACCCATACTTCTTATAGAAGGCCTTTGCGGGATCATCCTTTGCATCGACCAGAAGCGCGTAAACGCCAACATTAGCCGAGGCAGATTGAACACGCTTCATCGCATCGACTAAAAGGAGCTTTCCTAAGCCTTGCCCCTTGGTTGAATTATCAACCGCCAGTCGGCCCATTCGGGCGACCGGTACGGGATGCTTAGGGAGCTTCTTCTGCAAGGCTTCGGGAAGCGAAGATAAATCCACTTCGCCCATACTGAGACTGTAGAAGCCAAGAACGCGTTTGCCCTTGTCGCCTGATTGAATGGCTACGAAAGTTTTATTGAAATTCGCCGCTTGGTTCTGGCGGGCTTTCGCTTTCAGAAAATCGTTTAACTCAGGCGAGCCACAGTCAAACGGCGCACGATCGAATGACTTGTCTAGGTTGTGAAATTCAAAGTTGCTCACAAAGACAAATTACTTTCTGGATTGCTTCGCGTAGTCCTTGAAAGCCTTTTTGAGTGCTTCGTTCGGAGCTGGAGGATTTGTCAAAGCGGCAAAGAACACATGAGCATCACGTTCAGTTAGGCTTGTGCGCTCGACTTCCGACAGTTCCTTACGAGCGGCGCGAAGAGAGTTTTGCAGCATGAAAGAACTCACCGTAAGCCCCAAATGATCGGCAGCTTTTTCAATGAGAACTTTATCCTGCGGAGCAGTACGGATCATGACGGTGCTTTCCTTCTTCAAGGAAAGCTGCGGCTTTCTTTTTCTTGCGACTGACATTGTAAACCTCTTTCACCGTGCTTAAACGGTTATAGATACACCATATCATAACGTATTGCATTTGTCTATACGACATAAATTCAATGATTCCAATAATTTGAGAGTTTTATCAGGACTTCCATGAGGATTTGCCCTTGCTGGGCAGCCTGTAAAGGAGTAGTATGAACTCCAAGAATGTAGTTCTTGAGCTTCCTAGCTCATCGCTCTTTGAAAATCGAATAGAACGCGAGTGGCTTTCAACAGAAGAAGCAGCTCAATATTTGTCGATCACCGAAAACGCTTTAAGGATCATGGTCTATCGAGGCCAGATTCAGTCGTATAAATTCGGAAGACGACTCAGGTTCAAGTTGAAGGATTGCAAGGCTCTTTTCCTAAAGAAAGGAGCCTGACATGGCAATCAAAACCTATATTGAGAACGGAAAGAAATTCTATGAAATCTACGTCAACGGATTCGACTCCAGAGGGATTCGAGTTCAACGGCGTAAGAAAGGATTAGACACAATTAGAAAAGCGGAGATGGCCGAGTTCGAGCTAAAGCGAGAACTGGCTAAACTCAAAGAAGAGGCAGTGCCTTTTCGCTGGTCTGAGTGGCTTTCCGAGTGCTTGAAGAGAATGAAGCTCGTTCACCGCCCTTCAACTGTCATCAACTACACTGCACAGATGGGCAAATGGATTAACCCTCACTGGGATAATCTCGATTTGCACAAGATCACGAAACAGAAAGTTTACGACACCATTTTCACGGACATAGATTCAAAAATCAGTCCGTGGACACGGAAGACAATTCTGAAAATGGTTCGCCGAATTTTCGAGATGGCCGTTGAAGAAGGCATTTTAGACCGGAATCCCTGCGCGGGAATCCGAGTCAATGTGCCGGAGGTAGATCAGAAGGTTTTAACCAAAACGGAAGTCGGAATCTTCCTGCAAGAAGCAAAACAAACGAATCATCGTTTTTATCCCGTCTGGGCTATGGCCCTTATGACGGGCATGAGATCGGGAGAGTTGTTTGCTCTTAAATGGACAGACATAGACTTCGATGGAAAGACCATCTCTGTTTCTAAACAGTGGACGAGCAAAAATGGGTTTGGCCCCACCAAGACGCAAAGGAGCCGAGTGGTTCCGATTTCCAATGCGCTTTTGAAGTTCCTAAAGGAACTCAAAATCAAGGCTGGGAATCAAAGCGAGTTTGTCTTGCCGCAAATGCCCGAATGGGAGAACGGCGAACAGGCACGGATCACGCGAGAATTTTGCGCCGCAATAGGGATCACGCCCGTCAAGTTTCACGACCTCAGAGCAACCTTTATCACCAACCTATTAGCCCGTGGTGAGTCTCTGGCAAGAGTTATGGCAATCGTAGGCCATAGCCAGATCAAGACCACCAATGGCTATCTTAGGAAGGCTGGTGTGGATGTTCAGGGGGCCACAGAGAAACTTGGCTATGATCTTCCAGATGAGGTTGTAGGAGCCAAAGTCCTGTCTCTTAGATAGAGGCAGGACGGCTCTTGTGAACTCAAAGAACCTTGCTACTTCATGCTACTCGCGGTATTCGATATTAAGTAATTACAGTTACTTAGGTCGCGGAAAATCTCCCCGACCATTTTAGCCTTTTAAAAGTGATCGCAAAGCGATTAGTTTTAAAAGGCTTTTTTCGTTTCAGGGCCACGACGACCCGAGTTCCATCCTCGCGCAACACCAAAATCAAAGTTAAGGAGTTTTTTATGTCTCATTCTTCGGATCCAAAAAATGATGCTTTGTTGGTGGACTCTTCTTCGCAGCTGACTGCGGAGGCTGAATTGCTTGAAGAAAATTTTGAATCCGCTGACACCCTTGAGGATTTCACAAAAGCTCTGATGGAAAGTCTCACTTCAAAACTTCATGCAAATATCGACGAGATTTTTAAACAGAACAAATAGCTCGCTGAAAAACGCACTGACGTTCGGTGCGTTTTCCATCTATCAAAACAATTCTTTTAGTTAGCCTAGCCTGTTTGAAATCTCGATAATCCCCCAGAGGCTGTTTTCAATTCGAACAAACGCTTTGTCAGGATTTCATTTTGATAGTCCGCCGCACCAAGACATCCCGTATTTCATGATTGAAACGCAAAAACCCGCTTGATAATCGTGAAATGTCTACAAGGGGGGAACTGTGGGCCGTTCGTTATTTTTGTCAATTGCGCTAGTTTTAACATCTTTTGCCGCCAAAGCTGACCTTCGCGGTGATCTAAAGAAACAAATCACTTCCGAACACCGCCCAATCTCTTACGATAAAGCACAAGTCGAACTCCTCGGGAACGTCTCGCTGATCCGACTGTCTGACGGCTCTTATGCTATTGACGAAGTGTATTGCTCGACTCCCTATGGCCGAACCCATCTGGGAAGCGGCGTTGGTCCTGGCAAAGAACCTTCCTCAACGATCGTTAACGTTGAGCACACCGTCGCACAATCCTGGTTTAAAGGACGCCATTACTTCAATGTTGGTAAGGCTGACTTGCACCATCTTTATCCTTCTGACTCCAGAGCCAACTCAATGCGCGGCAACTTTGCCTTTGGTGAAGTGAATACGGTTAAAAACACACCAAGATGTTTTGACGAACAAAGACAGGATATTTCCACCGAATCAAAGCTGGGCAGTGGCAGCGGCAGTGAGCTGGTTTTTGAGCCACCCACAAAGCACAAGGGCAATGTGGCTAGAGCCGTATTTTACTTTGCAGTTCGCTATGACTTCCCAATCCCAGCCGCTCTGGAGAAAACTCTTCGCCGCTGGAACAAGCTGGATCCCGTAGATCAGGCAGAACTTGAACGCAATGACGCCATTGAAAGAATTCAAGGAAACCGCAATCCATTCATTGATCATCCGGAGTACGCTGATCAAATCTCTAAATTCTAGTCTTAAAGATTCTTCTTCATTACTAGTTTTAACTTGCAGCTCATCTGCCAAAGAGCTTTGGGACATAGGTTCGACTGACATTGAACCTTACCCTAGCTCTCTTCCTAGTCCAGTTCCTGATGTCCGCCACCGCTGACCGTTAAGACCTGACCACTTATCCACGACGCCGCCGGTGAACATAAAAATAAGGCGGCATTCGCAATATCTTCAACCTCTCCCAATCTTCCCAGTGGGGTGGACGCCGATCAAAGAAGGTTGAATATTATGTTCGCCGCCCTGGAAGAAATGCAGACCATTGTGGGGCATGGGGATGACAAAAAGGAACTTTACGAATACTTGCGCAAGTACGACTATCCCGGAAGCACTTTACGGTAGGACTCCGGGATCAAGGTGAAAGGGCGGGGTTCATCTGAAGGGCTTTTCGGGCCTCTTCGTACCCGCCCAGATTGGTCAGGTTCTTAAAGCCGAGCTCTTTCATGATCGTCACCGCCTGGGTCGCTCGCTTCCCACCTTTGCAATAAACTTTATAGCTGTCTTCACGATTTAGTTTTGAAACCCGGTGACGAAAGCTCTTGTTTAACACATCGATATTGATGGCTCCGGGCAAGTACTCTTGGGAATATTCTTCCGGGGTGCGCACATCAAGCAAAACTTCTTTGGCCGAAGCAAAAGAGGCGTTAAAAGCAACGAGACAAAGAATCACGCCCCAAAATCTTTTCATCTGATCCCCCGGACACGAGGGCCGGACATGCAATCCATATCCGGCCGTTTCAATCAATGAATTGAAATCTGCTTGCTTTTGGACTCTGCCGTTTTAGGAATTGTCACGGACAACACTCCGTTTTCAAATTTAGCATCCACTTTCTTCTCATCGATCGCCTGAGGCAAAGTGAAACTTCTCATGCAGGAACCGTAAGAAATCTCAGAGAAATATCTCTTTTTGCTTTTTTCTTCCTTCTCCGACCTTCTTTCTGCCCGAATGGTAAGTCGATCACCCTCGACCTCCACCTTCACATCTTCTTTTTTTATGCCAGGAAGATCCACCTTCAAAAGGTAATTCTTATCCTCCTCAATAAGCTCGCTGGAGGGCATCAGACTCAACTCTTCACCCAATTCCCCACTTCTCAGCTCCATCAGTTCGTTCAGCAGACGATCAATCCGACTTTGTTGCCGACTCATCTCTCTAAATGGGTTCGCTAAAGATCTTTCGCGCCATAAACTTGGTAGATTCACCATAGTAACTCCTTGGTTAGACAGTAGACTAAAACAAGACACCTGGAGTTCTTTATAGAATTCCTCAGCATTTGCATAGAAACAACCAACCATAAAAAACGACTGACCTGTATCAAATGCGGCCTGTTTGCCAGCTTACAGACGCGACTTTCTTACCCACATTAAACCACTTAAAAGAAGCAGCACCAGCGTGCTGGTCACAACCCAATCCTCCGGTCGCAAAGGAGACAGCCGGAGGAAGCTAAGGGAATCCGAAAAGTGAATAAGCCCCACCGATGAAAGGAATGTTGTGAGCGCCAGAGCGGTGGCAACCTTGGACTTGAAACGAGTGAGATACAAAGCCACTCCGCCACTCCAGAAAGTCAAAAGCGCCATCGCCATTGCGCGAGCCCGCTCGGGATCACCGGACTCTTCCAGAGTATGCGTGAATCCCCATCCCATTGCTCCGGCCAAAAGCACCCCAGCAAGGCAGATGCTTATCATTTGTTGAGAAGAAAAGATCTTTGGATTGTTCGGCTCTTCTGGCGCTGCGGTCGCTGCGGCTTGGAAAGCCAAAAGTGCCGTCGGGTGAATTAATAGTTCCAGCCACACTATATGAACAGGAAGATAGACCAAGGGATACCCAGCCAAAGGTAAAATAGCCGCAGTTAAGACAAGCGGAACATGAAGAAGCAGAAGATATTCAAAACTCATTTTCAGATTTAAAAAAAGCTGTCGGCCTTCCCGAATTGCATTGATGATCGTGCTAAAGTTGTCGTCCGCCAGAATAATTGACGAAACTTCTTTTGCACTTCGCGAACCTCTTTCGCCCATGGCAATTCCGATATCAGCCGCCTTCAAGGCTGGAACATCGTTCACGCCATCCCCTGTAACAGCGACAAGCTCACCCAAACGCTTAAGTGCCATTACGATCCTCAGCTTCTGCATCGGAGTACAACGAGCCACTACATCCACGGTCTTCAAATAGCCCGCATTGTGATTCAGCCACTCCTCCTGAAACTTTTCAGACTCCTCTTCCGCGGAAACGACAACCGGCTCGGTCAAGGTCAGGCCTGCATCCTTAGCGATCGCAGCCGACGTCTCAGGATGGTCCCCGGTAATCATTAACACTCGGATGCCATTGCTGCGGCAGTATGCCATGGCGTCAGCAACCTCCGGGCGCGCCGGATCCTCAAAAGCCAGTAAGCCGCAAAACTCCAGACCCCCCTCCGGTTCGTTTTCAAAGAGCGCAGCAGACCTCTTCTTGGCAACCCCAATGACCTTGTGCCCAGTTCTCGCCCACTGAGAGACTCGCTCCCCCCACAAGGCTCTTTCATTCACAGCAAGGCCGGACATTGCAAGAATCCTCTCAGGGGAGCCCTTTACATGCGCCATAAAATCGCCACCGGATTCCTGAGTCAGCACGGTTTCTCGTTTTCTGTCCTCTGTAAATGGAAAGACTCGCAACCTCAATGGACTGTCCAAGTTCATTTGTTGCGCGACCTGCCTGATGGCAGTATCAACAGGATCCGAATCGGAGCTTGATGCAGCCAACGCCGTCCTTAACAGGGACAAGACATCCCCCTTGTTCGGCTCCCAATGTGTCAAAGTCAAACGGCCATGCGTGATTGTACCCGTCTTATCCGTGCAAATATGAGTTATCCGACCAATATTCTCAACGCTGACAGCTCGCCGAACAAGCGCACGCTTTTTTGCCAGGCGATAGACCCCGACTCCCAGGAAGAATGTAAATACGACAGGAAACTCTTCTGGCATCGCCGCCACTGCCATCGTTGCGGCACTTAACAGAGCATCCAGCCAGCCATGCCCTTGATAGATCCGGACTGCAGCCAGAACTAGACAAAGCAGGACCGACCCCACAACCAGAATCTGTACCAACCGCCCGATCGAAGCCTGCAGCGGTGTGCGCTCATGCGGCATGCGGACCACAGAGCGCACAATTTCACCGTAAGACGTGCTGGAACCGGTGAGCAAGACTCTCAAAGCACCACTGCCTGTCAGTACTCTTGTACCCGCATAACCCAAGGTCTCAGAAGGAACTCGGACCTCTTCCAGAGCAGACATCGCAAAGAGATCCAGAGTGCTTGGCATTTTCTTGACCGGCTGCGACTCTCCCGTCAGAACTGATTCATCCAACTGAATATCCTGGGTCCTTTCAAAAACTCCGTCAGCGGGAACAACCACCCCGTGTACTAATAGCACCAAATCGCCTGGCACCAAATCCCGGGCATCAATCTCAATCTCCCTGGATTCACGATAGACTTGAACACGGCTGGACAACTGCCCCCTCAATGTCGACGTCGAGGCTTGAGTTCTCCAGTGTAAAAAGGCATCCATAAATAAGAGTGGAAAAATAGCAACATACAGAGTTATGCCGTCCGTCGGCTCCCCAACCAAAAAGAAGGCCGAGCCGACCGCTAGCAGAAACCAAATCATTGGATCTTTCAATGTATCAGTCAGGAGATCGATCCAAGGGCTCCCGGAAACTTCGACAATGTTATTGGGTCCGAAGCGCTCCCTTTGCTCTGCCACATCCGCTAGAGTCAAGCCACCATCCCGACGTCGAAGTCCTTTGATGTTTTCGAAAGAGATGGTCTTCATTTTAACTCCGTTTCAATCCCACTTCAAAGGCCCCTCCATTATCCCCTCAACAAACTGATGCACCAGTGGATGCGATGATTGTCGGGCCTGCTCGGGAGTTCCTGCCATGATGACCTGTTTATTGCCAACAAGTACAATCTGATCCGCCATTTTATAAGCACACAAAAGGCTGTGAGTAACCATGATGATAGTCGAACCATGCTCTCGTTTCAGATTCAGGATCAGATCCAGAAGAATATCTGTGTTGATCGGATCCAGTCCGGCAGTGGGATCATCATAGAATATAATTTCAGGATGAAGCGCCAAAGACCGGGCGATCCCCAAGCGTTGCTTCATGCCACCAGACAGCTCATGGGGCATCATATTCTGTGCCTGGGACAGTCCCACATCAGCAAGACATTCACGAACTCGCACTTCAATTTCCTCCTCGGTCATGGAAGTGTGCTCCCGCAAGGGAAATGCCACATTTTCATAGGCGTTCATCGAATCAAAAAGAGCACTTTTTTGAAACTGCATTCCTATTTTACGGGCCAATCGTATTTTCTCTTCGGACTGCAGATCCTGCCAATCTTCTCCCTCGCAGTAGACATGACCATGCTGGGGCTTGTAAATTCCGGCCATGGTCTTTAGCAAGACCGTTTTCCCAGCGCCACTGGGCCCAATAATCACCAGGGTTTCCCCTCGCTCAACCTCCAGAGAAACGTCACTTAATACAACTTCTCCGCCCAAAACAATTGTGACATGATCAAGCTTGATTGCAGGGTGATTCATGGTTTCATTCTATTTTCTCCTCAGGGATACATAAAGAAGGGAAATGGAAATGTGTCATCTGACTTACAGTTACACTTTTACCCCGAGAGCCTATCAGGTGATGGCAGCCTGTGGCTTAGATTTGACTCAAGGACCCGACGACAATGGATTGCTGGTTTGTGATCTGTGGCTCAACTCTCAAACGGGCCTTTTTTGTTCACGCTTTATCGAGATCATCGATGAACGACATCTTCCGCAGCATGAACCTCGCAAAGAATTTCCACTTTGGCCTGACTTTGCGCAAAACCTGCCCCAGCCCGTGCCGAAGCATTCCCCTCATTTTACCCTTGAAGGTTTTTTAGTTGAGGATCAGGTTACTGCAAAAGAACGGATTTCCCGTCTTGACCTACCCGCCTCCGTCTATTTTCGGAATCGGGAAACAGCACTGGAACAGCAACTAAGTTATAAAAAAATATCCCCTTACTGGGCGCTGTTGATCCGCCCCCTGACAACCCACGCCCGGCCCCCTCTATCCAACGACATAAGCGCCATTCGATGGGACGGCCAGGAGGCTCTGTGGCTTCAGCTGGAAACAACATGTTGGGATATCATCATTACTTGAACTAGGGGCCTTAACTCCGGTCGAGCGCTTTCAGGCGTTCTCGCAAAGAACTGACGAAAAGATTTTGAAAATCCACGTTCATCTCTTTGGTCTTAAAGAACGGATTCATAATACAGATTCGAGCCAGAACCAGCTCCTCCGAATCCATTTTCCCCTGCCACGAACTGACAAAACTTTCAAAGTACTTCGCATAACATTTTTTATAGATTTTCGTCTTCGAGATGAAAAAGTCACTTTCTTTGTCAGCAGCGAAAGATTCAAAAAGGCGCAGGGTTCTTTCGTTCACCTCTTGCAAAGAGTCTCCAGGCTTTGCCACACAGAACCCCAGAAGATTGGCATCCCCGCTGGGAGCCACGCGAAGATTCGGAACTTCAGAGTGCAGCCGATCCTCCAGCTCTTTTCGCAGGCGAATGGTGCGTGCGATCAGACGCCCATAGCCTTCCTGGGAAAAACCTACACATTGGGCTGTCATCCAGGTCGCCACCGCTCCGGCTGCGGAACGAGATCCTTCCAAAGTAAATGGTCCTTTGTCTTTGTTGACAGCAAAGTTCACATACGGCGCACCGAAGGATCGTTGGAAGTAGTCCCTTTCATCCGCGGCAATAAAGGCCCCCGAAGAATAAGGCACATACCCCAGCTTGTGAGGATCAATGGTCACCGAAGTCACTCGTCCCATGGCCTCAATCGCCTTTAAACTTTGTGATGACAACACACTGCTGACTTCAGAGTTCTTTCCCCGTAAAGAACACAGGAAGCCACCATAGGCCGCATCCACGTGATGCCATATGTGCCAGCCTTCCACCTGACGATACATATCCAGAAGCTCTTGAATTTCGTGGATGGGGTCGACCATCCCCAGTTCCGTCGTTCCCAGGACGGAAACCACCATCAAGATCGGCCGGTCCTCGCGCTGAGCGCGCTGAATTTGTGCCGTTAAACTTCGCAAATCCAGATGCCCGCGAGAATCCAACTGAACAGGCCAAAGAGCCTCGGCCCCCAGGCCAAAAATATTGGCTGATTTGGTCCAGGAATAATGCTTGTGCTCAGGAATTAAAAGAACCGGACCAAGGAAATCGCGCCCGATTTTTTTGGAAATTGCACGAGCTGCAATAAAGGGATTGCCTTCAAACGGATTCAGCTTTTCCGCAGAAACTTTGACGGCCTCCGAGATCTCTTTATAACTTCGATACCCCATCGAGGCACTGGCAAAAGCGGAACAACAGCCCTGCTCCAGCCCCGCTACCATCCAGCTGTAACAGCGAGTCCGGGCGCGATAGACGGCCTCAAAATTTGCGATGGTTCCCCCGGAAGTGAAGTGACCAACTGCTTTTTCCAGACCCATCATCTGGGACAAGGCCGCAATCGCCTCCTCTTCAATCGAAACACCGACCCAAGAGGATTCACCTGAGATGTTATTCGGATTATGCAACAATGTCAGGATATGACCAAACAATGCCGGCAAAGAGGTCTCGGAAAACATGTGCCCAATGTAGCGTGGGGAAAATTTGGGAATCTCTCGTTCAAAGCGTGATGCCAGTTCTTGCAGGACATCGGCTGTGTGCTGGCGACGTTTGATGTAATCCGCGGACTCCATGTCACTGCGGGAAACCGCCTGACCGTCCCCAGGTCGAAATCTGCGACGCCAGTCAAACCAGGAATTTAAAAGTGTGTTTATCTGTGTGGCAACCCACTGACTGTTTTCTGCCTGTGGCCCCAGAAAAAGCCCCTTTAAGGCGGCTTCCTCGGACAGGCATAACGGCACGATTTCTTCGAGTTGGTGTTTCATAGATGCCCACCTTAGCAAAATCCCTTACTTCTGGAATCCAACGCCCGGGTGGATTATTCGAACACTCAAGACCTTGTCAGCCTCCAGCACAATTCTTCGAATCTTCATTCGCCAGATTTCTTGAAAGGACAGATCTGACAGATCCCCCTTCAGATCAACGGTGGAGGAATCATAAAAGATCTCTACCTTTTTCCCGGTACCCAAATGTGTGAATCGGTATGTGCCCGGAGGAAGATCCGGAACCTGATAAGAAAGAAGTCCCCGACGTACAAAGTTCCCCTGAATGCCACCAAAACCACTTTTTTCCCAGGCTCCGAAAATCATTGAAAACACATTCGATATAGGTCCGGTCGCCCCCCGGTCCACGGAAGAGCCCAGTTCCACGGCCACCTGACCGCGAACTAACACCCCTGTTTCAGGAAAAAGCTCGCGGACCGCACGCTGAGAAATTACAAAGGCCCCGACCATCGAAGGACAGGCATGTCCGGCAAACCGCACCACATCCAAGAGTGAAATTGGAAAAGCGTGCTCCTCTGGATCCGCCTTAAGAAAGTGAGCAAAGGGCTCATGCACCGGAATTTTCAGCTGCTTCATGTCCTCTGCTGTCATCATGATTCTGTCTTCCATATGGCCCCCTGCTTAAAACGACAAGGCTATTGGTCCCAGCTCAACAGTCTTTTTTCGCCCTGAATTTTCTGAATGTCCGTGATGTCCTGGGACATCTCCAAAACACCTTTATATTTCTTTTCTTTATCACGAACCGCAAAGTATCTGATATGAATGGTGCGGCCCTTAAACTGAATCCAAAACTCCGCTTCATCCTTACGACCGGCTTTGAACTCTTCCAGAATACGCAAAACCGTATCCACACTTTTCGGAGGATGACAGAAACGCACTTCACGACCGATCACCCCGGCACTGCGCGGAAAGACCCGCTCCTCTCCCCGGTTGTAAAAGGCCACCTTGTCGTTTTCATCGACAAAGGTCACATCCACAGGAAGGAACTTTAAAATCAGATTGATCTGCTCTAAGTTCAACACTCCTTCATCCATTTTAAGTTTGGAGACATCCGGAAATTCTACGGCCGCCGTCTGGGATCTTTCTGCAATTGACTCTGTTGCTGGTGCCGTCGTCGCACGGCGATCCCGATCCACCCAGCCGATTTCTTCATCCCCGGTGGTCATCGCTGCCCAGTCTTCCGGTTGCAAAAGCTGAAGAGCATTCGGGAACAGTCGGTTTTCCTCGACATGGATCATGTGATGCATATTCTCAATCAGAAGACGAACGCTTTCGCTCAGGCTTTTGATTTCTTTGTTGTCTATCTGCCCGCGGATTGTACGAAGGATATCACGAATGCTGTCATGGAAAGACCACATCCCCTGACTGGGACCAAACCATCCCCGCTTTTCCAGATAAGGAAATAACTGGTTTTCTTTACGTGCATAGCGCTTTTCAATTTCACATACATGATTAAAGACATTCACGAATTTTTGAAAGTCCTGATGTGGTGGAGACATTTGCAGCTCCACCAGAAGTCTTTTGATAAACTCATTTTCTTCGAAGTAAACCCGTAAAGAGTGGCTTTCTGGAAGTCCTGTAATGTAATCGGGAAGTTTTGGATAATGCATCGGACGAACCTCTATCTCTGCGGATAGATTAGCTCTAATGATCACCTGTCTCATTGATTCAGATCATTTTTCTAACACTTCTGCCTGCAGAAGGCGGTCCGTACCCGACTATTCAAACACAGGGCCCAAAGACCTCGTAAAAGTCTGGAAAAATATTCAGAACCCAGCTAGGCCCTGAACATTTCGTGTGAAGTCTTTCCCGGATTCGAATAAGACAATGGCATGTTACGTCGCGGTCTTTATCCTATTTTGATCCCTATCCTTGCCTTAACAGCCTGCCAACCAGCGAAGCAACCGCTAACCACAGAGGCAGCCCACCCCCAAGCCATCATTGGGGGAACCCCCGCAGCTTTGGGGGAATTCCCTTTTACGGTGAATATCTGGTTTAATGACCCCAAAGAAAACTATGTCTCCCATCACTGCGGTGGCAGTTTGATTGATTCCCGTTGGGTGCTAACGGCCGCTCACTGCGTTTTAGAAGATGAATCTGAAACCCGTCAGCGTCTAGTTGCACCAGGAAAACTAAGACTGTTTATCGGCGGTATCGAACAATCCGGGCGCGACGGCCGCGAACTGAAGGTCCGCTCCATTCAAACCCACCCTGAATTTGTCTGGCCTCGGGTTGATATTGCCCTGATCGAATTGGCGGAAGCGGTGACCGACATCACTCCGATCACTTTGAACGAAGAGGATCTGGGAAACTCCACTGCCAACGTCTTTCTGGCTGGCTGGGGTCTGACTGACAGTGAGGGCCACAAAGACAGTGCCTGGTTGCAAAAGCTTAAAGCGCTGCTATTACCTCGCTCACAGTGTGCTCTGGATGACTTCCCCAAAAAACGAGGTTATGAGCTGGGTCCAGAAACACTCTGCATTGAAACCTACCAACATCAAAAGTCCACCTGTCCAGGCGACAGTGGAGGGCCCATGTTCCTTGAACAGAACGGCCGGTATGTGCAGGTCGGCGTGGTCAGTTGGGGTTCCGCGTGCTCTGGTTTCCGGGCCCAGGGGTCTTCAGTGGCTGGTTATGCTGCTGTTTCCTATGCCCTGCCTTGGATCAAGAGGGTTCTTGCTCGCAGCAAATAATGCACAAAAAAGTTCACAGCTTAAGCTACGTCGTTGATCGAGAAGATCCTCGAAAAGAAAAAAGCCCTCTTCTCTAAGAGGGCTTGGAACTTACCATAAGATTATGGGGCTTCTTCAGCTTTTTGATTCACAAACCACGTGGCGAAGCCATCCAATGACTCCACAACCTTGGCAAGAACACTGTAGGTCTCTTGATCCTCGTTCAAAAGCTTTTCAATCAGCTCTTTCATCCCAGTCTGATCAGATTCAAATCCTTTGTATTTGGGATTGATTGCAACTTGAATCGAGCCCCGCGCACCACCGGTGGAAATGCGCAATGCTGCCTGAATAGAACGAACCTCCACATCCTCCACTTTCATGTCTGCTGGCAGTTTTTCCATGTCGATGGTCGCATTCATGCGCATGCTGACTGATTTCAAATGACCCTGCTGGTCCTTCTGGACATCTTCCATGGCGATATCCAACACTGCCGCTTCGCCATACTTTTTGATATAGTCGGCGGCAAGTTCTTCGGCCAATTGATCAAGCTCTTCACCAAACTGGTCCAGAGTCTCTTTACCGAAGGCTTTTTTCAGATCCGCTTGCATTAACAGATCCGCCGTTGCCATCGGGGCGGTACCATCACCATACTGGTACTTCGCATTTTCAATGGTCAACGCCAGGCTGTTCTCCGGACCTTTCTTCGTGATGGCAACTTTCACACCAAAATCCAAAGCACGCACATCATCCACCAAAAGATCCGTGAACTGCAGATCCATCGAGGTGGTTTGATTGTTGTAGGGCGCAGTAATGGCGGAAACTCGTTTATTAACTTCTTCCTTTGTAATAAGGCCTGCGGCAACTGCCAGGGAAGATCCGACCAACAAGAAAGACAAAGTTTTTTGAATCAATGGTTTCACTACATATCTCCTTTTTTAGGAAATCAGCTTTAGGGAAGACCCACCCCAGAGTCAAAGGCCCAAGAATTAAATAAATTCAATCTGCCGCAGTTGAGACCTTGCCTTCCCGTCAAGGGCAGAGCCTTTTTGTTTCCCCTGTCAAAAGCTTTAACACCTCAGGAGCCTTAAGGTGCATCCCCGTCGGGCATGGCTCTTGGATAGAAGATTCTTATGCCTCAGAAACCATTTCAAAGCAGTTTTCTTACAAAGCGGCAAAGTCGTCGGGTAAAATTCCTTGTCGTCGTCGCATTGCTTCTGGGGACCCACTTTGCCCAGGCAAAAAATGAACACTCCTGGGATAAGATCGATTATCGGGAAAATCTTTACTTTACACGAGACCAAGAAATCGCCCGCGGCGAGAACGTGGCCCAAAAGAATGCCGACCTGCTTGAGGAAATTAAGAACTTCCGTCCCACTTCCAACGGCCGCGCAGAAGGTGTCACCTTCGTACAGGCACAAAAGATTTTATCTATGATCAGTAAGAATGAAATCACCGGTTCTCGCGGTGACAGGAAATATGATCCTGATGGTTCTCGAGGATTCTGCTTCGGACGGGCTTTGTATGCCCATCTGGAGCTTCTTCGTCATGGAGTCGACGCCGCCTCAATCAAAAAAGTCTTCGTCGTTGGACCGATGAAGGCCGGTGGTATTAATTGGCAGTTTCATGTGGCCACGATCGTCAGAGCCAAAGACAAAGATGGCTGGTATGCACTGGATACGGTCGTGGGTGAACCCGTTCTTTTGGATCAATGGCTGCCCCGGTTCTTGGGTTTTTCCTCCGACAAAAAGCTTCGCATGTACATCACCCGGGCTGCCAAGATTGGCCCCAGCTCATGGGAATACAACAAGCTCCCTGGCGGGCTCTTTGACCCATTCTATAATGAATACTTCAAAGACATGTTTGAAATGTTCCGCAAACAGCCGGTTAAAGCCGAGGACAAGTTCATCCTTCGCTGCTCCAGGATTTTCTCCTAAAAAAAGGCCCCGCTATTGCGAGGCTTTTTGTTTTTGGGCCGTCAACTCCATCTGGCAGACTTTCACTTTGGTCTCGTACTCATCCTGGCGCTTTTCCAGCGTGGCCTTGTAGCCGCGGAAACGGTTCATACGATCTTTCAGGAATTCCTCTGAAACCCCGACGATGCGCTTTTTATCCTCAACACCAATAGAGGAAAAATCCTCATCCGGAGTCACGTACTCCCGAGATTCGGTCCAGCGAACCTTGCCATCTCCACCGTTCTTAATGTCTCCGAGTTGAACCCGGCAGTCGCGCAAAACTCCGTACAATCCGCGGTTGTCCAGATAACGGGGACCACCAAAAACATTGGCCTCCAGATTATACACATCCAGTTCCAAACGACGCAGTTCTTCATTCATGGCGACTTTGCGCTGATAAACCATATCACCATCTTTGACGCCGACAACAGAGTCCCCACGGACTGGAGCTGACATATCCACCTTCGTATCAACATCTTTGGCCTTATGTTGAGACGCACATCCAACAAGAGACAGGGCAACAAAAGCAAAAACTATAGACCGCATATTTTCCTCCACATGGGTTTGGAAAGCTTAGAATCCTCATTTTAAAACGTCAAATTTTTGCGCTTAATGCAGGACTGCAAGACCCATTTCAGACGGATTGTTTCTTACTTCGAAATGCTCATTGAAATTATCATCCATCATGCGATGAGCTATTACTTGAAGAATGGAAATTCGTATAGGTACGTCCGGCTGGGTTTATCCGCCCTGGCGAAAAACTTTCTACCCCGAGGAGCTTCCGCAAAAGAAGGAGCTCTTCCATGCCAGTCGTCACCTGACCTCACTGGAAATCAATGGCTCCTTTTACTCCTATCAAAAGCCTTCAACCTATCAGCACTGGTATGAGGAAACTCCGCCGAGTTTTATCTTCTCGGTGAAGGGGCCTCAGTATATCACCCACATCAACCGACTGAAGAATGTCGAAGACTCTCTATGTAACTTTATGGCCTCGGGTGTATTGCTTTTAAAAGAAAAGCTGGGCTGCATTCTTTGGCAGCTGCCCCCCAGTTTTGTTTTTAACGAGGAAAAAAGCCAACGTCTGGAATCCTTCTTCCGCAGACTGCCAAAAACTTTCTCTGAGGCCGCAAGACTTGCGAAAAAGTCCAAACGTTTCACCGCGACTTATCCTCAAGAGATCGTCGAGTCCATCCAACCCTTACGTCATGCCCTGGAGGTCCGTCACCACAGTTTTGAAAGTCCAGCTTTCATTGAGCTTCTGCGCAAGTACCGAGTGGCCCTGGTCTTTGCAGACACGGCGGGCAAGTGGCCTTACATGGAAGACATCACTAGTGATTTTTTGTACTTGCGTCTGCATGGGGATGAAACATTCTATCAGAACGGCTACGACTCAGAGGCTTTGAAGTTCTGGGCCCAAAGACTGAATACATGGGCGCATCACCAACGGCCCCGTCATTGGCAAAATGTGGACGACGGCACGTCTTTCCCCGACGTAAAAATCGCCTTCGTTTACTTCGCTAACGACCTGAAGATCAAAGCTCCCCGGGATGCCCTGCAGTTGCAGAAAATACTGCGCTAATGCGACACCGGCGCGTATTGGCTTGCCGCCACGGCATCCACCTTGGCAGCACAAATAAAATCATTTTCAGAAAGGCCACCAAAGCCCTCGTTGACTGAGTGAGTGTTAAACTTTACCAGGCAGCGATTGTAGGATACCTCCAACTCGGGATGGTGGTCCTCCGTGTGCGCGACATAGGCAATCGCATTCACAAAGGCCATTGTTTGGTAGTAATTGCTAAAGTGGAAGGTCTTGGCAATGTGCGGGCCCATTAAAACCCATCCATCCAGAACCGCCAGATACTGATCGATCTCTTCAGGAACCAGGGCTTGGTCGACAGGATGACTGCGCTTTCTCAGCAAATCGATTTGACTGATCATGAGGTCTCTCCTTCCAGAATCCTGATTGTCCCTCAGCTCGGAAAGGGTCTCAATTTGTTATTTCCCAAAGGCACCCTGCTGCGAACTTTGTTTATGGGATTTAACAACTCTTCGGACAAATAAGAAAGGCCAAGGACATCATCCTTGGCCTTCAGCAGTCATCTGTAAGTGAAATCTTAGCGAACAACCTCAGGGATCACGATATTGCCACGTGCCGACTGCAGGATTTCCGGAACAGAATTCGTGAAGTCAGGCAGACCACCGATACGAACCGCACCGCCAGTCGCTTTGTAATTCGGATGAGCGTAGTCCACGAAACGACCTTCATCGATCAGGAAGTAGCCACGGAAGTTTGTTTGGCCGTTCTTCGCTTTCTCGTCGATCTCATAGCGGTCACCTGACAAGCCAGAAGAAGCGGACTTCTTATAGTTCAGACCAGCCACTGTCGGATAACGATCCACACGGTATGTCCCTTTTTCAATCAAGTTACCACTGTGAACCGAGATACCCTGCGCACGAATCGTCGCCGCATCCGCCGTCAAACCATTGGACTGAGCCGCGCCGTTCGTCAACAACATCCAATCCCAAGGAAGTGGGATCTGAGCATCACGGTATCTGGACAAGGATGCATCACGAGTCGCCTCACGCGCATAAACACGGTAGATGTCTGTGCCCGGACCCAACAGGTGTCTCATGTAGGCCACGGCCTGATTTTCCAAACGCGTGCAACCGTGAGAACCCGGGTTGCTGAAGAAGTTGATCATCTTCATTCGAGTGATTTCAATGGGCTTGGCACCATCTTTACCCCAGCCAATGGTACCGTGGATCCACTGATAGTTAACTCCACCGTTTTCACCCGCCGGCGTCAACTTAGCGGCATACCAACCAAACGCACCGTGGATGGAGGATTTGCCCTGATCATTTCTAACAGACCACTTTCTTGCACCCATGTACAAACTCATGCTGTCTGTCACTGGACCTGGGATGTCTTTCAAGGACTGCCCTGGAGTATACCAACGCGGATAGAAACCTTTGCCATCCTGATAGAACTTTACCCATTCAGAAATACGAGAATGTCCCACCCAGGTTTTGTAGGCGTTTGGATCATTTTTATCACCCTCTTCAGGACGACCGACCACGGTGTCTGTTTCCATAACCATTTTGTGCGGGCACCCAGGGGAGGTTGTGCAACGCTCATAGATACGAGTCTTTTCCGTCGCAATATTCTGAATCACGAAATAGCGCGATGTCGGCAATGTGATTTGCTTATCGCTAAGATAGTCTTTAGACACGTAGAATTCAGATGCCAGATAGGGGGACACGGTCGAGGAGCTGATGATTTTCACCTGAACCAGAGGAGAGGCCTCATTTAAAAGATCATAGATCTCCACCACGTCGTTGCGATTTAGTTTTCCAACGATATTGCTGGCCGTTGTGGAGTTGCTGGATCTAACATTCAACATGTCAGTAGAAATGTAGTACTGCTTTCCAACGATCAACTGGCTCTTGCTCACCACCTGCGCCACAGAGTCCTGGGCTCCAGCAAAGCTGCCAGTTAAAACACTCATAAGTACGGCCGCTGCGGCCCCAACTAAAGAAGCTTTCATGTCATCTCCATTCGTTTGCACCTGCCAGTAGAGCAAGAAGCATGTTACAGAGATGGCATCTTGAAAACGAATTTAGAGGGCCTCCGCCCCACTCCCCATGAAAGAAATACCTGACGAAGCTCAATGAAGGCACCTTCAGCCTTCTAAAGACCTGTCCAATCTTTTGACACTTCCTATGGGAGACCTAGAAATGACGGCCGTTTTCGTAATAGGCCTCTTTTGCCAGCACGTGGAAAACTACCACAACATCCTCATAGGGCCCCAGCTGCTTCATTTGTCGGGTGATAATCCCGGCACATTCATTTTGCACTTCCTGAGGGCGTGCAAACCACAGCACCTCAATAAAAGGATAGGATGTAGTCTCACCACCCCCACTGAAAAACTGTGTTTGCACCAGTTCAAAGGTAAAATTGTCCGGAGGTGTGTTCATTGAACGCGCCAATTCGGTGGTCAGGGATTGACTGAGTTTTTGGACGTCTTCTTTCTTAATAGCACGAAATCTTACATGTGGCATTCAACAATTATAGGCTCAACGCCCCTACTTTGGATATATCCAATTCTATTTATCTCGACAAAATAACCTCAATCTTCCTTCAAAAAATTGACCCATGAAACCCAAGATCAATACTGAAGGCGTTCCATAAAAAAGGAGAAGACTATGAAAACGATCATTCTAACAGCTTTGCTTAGTGTCGGCCTGACGGCACAGGCCAACCAAGACTCAGCAACAACGAGTGCATTGGAATTCTCCAAAGAGGAGGCTGAAGTCGCACCTCGCGGAGTTCTTCCGTTCATTGGCCTTGGCGGTGGTTATACGGGTTATGACACCAACGGTGCCGCAGAGGGGACACCATCGACAATTAAACTCTTGGGTTCATGGTATCTGGAAAGTCCCTGGGTGATGGATCTAGGGTATGGCGTGAACAACCAGCAGTTCTCTCAAGCCGGCGACGGCCAGGAAACGGCCATCACCGATGGCGCCCTGGAGTTCGCGGCCCGCTACAGATTTGACAACCGCTGGCAACTGGGTGTGGTTGCTAACCAGCTGTACAATCAAGGGGAAAACTATCTGGCAGACCAGGCCGATGCTCACTTCGTCGGGCTGCAACTGCTCCGAGAGTTCAATATGACGCCAAGCTGGCTGGCCCGCCTGGGTCTGCGTGCCGAGTCCCTGACCAACAATACTGATGGTCTGGTGAATATGTACCTGATCGATTTGCAAATCGGTTGGAACCCCGGCGCTTACAAAACCTCCGTTCGCTCCACTGCGGCAACAGAGCCGGCAGAACCTGCTGAACCTACATACCAGCGAACCGAGCCTGCGCGTCCTGTGGCCGCCATGGAGGCTCCAGAATCCGCCCTTAAAGACGTGAACATGAACATGATTGCCGGTGCTGGCAGTGCGATTCAGTTCCGTTCTTCTCAGTACGCGATCTCTGGCGCCGACCGACGTAAGCTGTCCCAGGTGGCCAAGGTACTGAATGAAAATCCTGACCTGGTTGAAAGAGTGGAGGTTCACGGCTTTGCCGACGCTTCAGGCTCTGAAGAAACCAACCAAAGAATTTCCCAAGCCCGCGCTGATTCCGTGAAAGCTATCATTGAGCGAAATGGTTTCACCAACGTTGAAGCCGTGGGTAAAGGGGCCACCGATTCCACCGGAATCAAGTCCCGTGACCGCAGAGCTGAATTGATATTTGTCGGAGTTAAAGATGAAGAGGCTCTAAGAAGAGCTCTATCAGAAATTCGTTAATGTCACCTAGATCTTAGAATACAAGACGCGACTTCCTTCGTTGGAGTCGCGTCTTTATTTTTCAGCAAACATTATGATCATCTCCTGATCATAATCCGAATCCACCTCTTTGGCGAAATCCTGCCACTCCTGATACAGATAATCCTCCTCCCCTGAAACCTCAGGAGCCGTTACCGGTCGAGGATTTCCAACCATCACCACGACAGCCATGGAGGCCGTCAAAAGAGGTACCAGAACCAGCCAAGCCCCCCTGCGCTTGCGTTTTTTATCTTCAATCTTGCGCCATATGGCTCTGTCCTCTCCCAGAGGACTAGGTGGCACGGGCGAGGCATTTTCTTTCAAAAATATCTTAAGATCGTCGCTCATAGTTTGACTCCTTTCTTTTGCAAAAGGTCATTCATTCTTTGTCGGGCCGTGTTCAGCCGCGACTTCACTGTGCCCTCTGGAATATCCAGGATCGTTGAGATATCCCGCAGCGATTGTTCCTCCAGATAAAATAATACAACCACGACGCGCAGATCAGTTTCCAGGGATCTCAGCACCAGATCCACAATTTCGCGATTGGAAACGTCCTGCTCCAAGCGCTCTTCAAGATCGTCTGTCTCAATCTCCGCGCTTTTCCTGTTTTTACGAAGATAATCAACAGCACAGTTATAGGTGATTCGGTACAGCCAAGTGGAAGCCTCACTGTCCCCGCGAAAGCGATGACGGTTTTCCCAGGCCTTCAGAAAGGCCTCCTGAGTCAGATCATTCAACACGCTCTCTCCGACCAGACGGAATAGAAGACCCCGCACTTTTGTGGCATGGGCCTTATAAAACTCGGAAAACTGTTCAGCCTCGTGCAAACTCACAAAAGACCTAATCCTCTTTTGCAGTCTTGCCGAAAAGCTTGGCTTTTTGCTCGTCCGTCAGAATATCCCGAGCGTTCAACAATGAATCCAGACGGCTCTTGGACAACTGATTCTTCTTATCCAACATCAACTGATAGGCCTTCGTCACATCCTCTTTTGTTGCACTGGTGCGTAGGGACTCCTTGAACGCCTTGCGGGCCGCCTTCATTTCCTCTCGGATCTTCTCGGACTCCACACGATTTGCCTGTCGAATGGCTTTTAATTTTTCTTTTTGTTCGTCAGTCAGCCCCAGATCCTTCATGTTCTTAGGACTGAAATGCTTTTCCAAGGGAGAAATCTCATCCCCTTTGTGATGACCCCGGCCGTGCCCCTCGCCGCGAGCCCAGGCTGTTCCCGCACTCAAGGTCATGGCCATTGCGACTGCTATTATGAGGTTTTGCATCATGTCTATCCTCCTATTGAAACTTTAGACGAAGCATCTTCAGTAAAGGTTCAGGAAATTCGGTGGCGTTTATTTTGAGATAGGCTTCTCTATAAGAGCTTTGAGGATTAAATGAATCGCTTTCTCCATTTGGTCCAGCTCCATAAATGGCGTCCCGGGAGCCTTGTCTGCTGTCTGCTCGGGCAAATAAGGGACATGGATAAAACAAGCCTGGACGGACAAACCCCGGTCGCGGATGGTCTTTAAGGTCTGGTAGTACAGGTGATTGCAAACATACCCCCCGGCACTAAGGGAGATCTCTGCGGGGATTTGATTTGCTTCAAGCAGCAGTTTCCACAAAGGCAATGGCAGGTCAGTGAAATAGGCGCCTTCGGATTGAGGTTCAATGACTCCCCTATGGGGAACAAACCCGTCTTCATCAGGGTGTTCGGTTTCAATCCAATTCAGAGCCACCTGCTCTAAAGATATTTTTTTGCGCCCACCAGCTTGCCCCAGCATCAGAACAGCTTCATACCCTTGAAGCCCCAGCTGCCGCACTAACAACGGACTAGCCTGTTGAAAAGACACCGGCAACAGCAAGGTGTCGATCCGATCCTGAAAAGCCAAATCCCTCTTGATTCTTTCAAGAAGGACTTGGCTGGGATTCATGCTTTCTCCCAGAAAGGGCAAAAAGCCGGTGATAAGAATTCTTTTTTCTTTCATTACTCGAAGTGACTTCTCCATGTCATATAGAAGTCGTTACTGTATGTACCATTCAAAGGATGACCTTTGATACGGAATTCCACTTTCGTGTTAAACTCACGGGTCAAGGCCTGTGCTTCAGCATCTGTTCGAGGCACACGAGCCCCCATCTGTTTAAGCTGGGAAATCGGAATCCAATATTCACGAGTGCTGACGCAAGTGCCATTGCCGGACCACGGGCCATT
This sequence comes from Bdellovibrio sp. HAGR004, assembly GCF_055397015.1. Taxonomy (NCBI): domain Bacteria; kingdom Pseudomonadati; phylum Bdellovibrionota; class Bdellovibrionia; order Bdellovibrionales; family Pseudobdellovibrionaceae; genus Bdellovibrio; species Bdellovibrio sp. HAGR004. The sequence continues at coordinate 3,135,618 of NZ_AP029176.1, forward strand.
TTCCGCACAGTCACGACCCCCGTTCCAATTGAACAAACGGAAGACAACCTTGGCCTGATTTGAGTTAGAGAAGAAATGCCAGTTCTGACCAATATGCTCGTACTGGGAACTCAGCTTCTTGAAACCCCAGCTCCATGGAAGCTGTTGTTTGGTATCATAGCTATCCACAAACTCAGGACTGTGGGTCAGAACAAAGGTGCGTAGCACGGCCGCTGAAGCCTGTGCACCATAAGAGGAAGAGAAGCCACAGTGATTGCCGTATTTAAGATTCAGGACACCCACTTGTGCGGACTTTTCGTAGACATCATCATGCTCCATCACTTCGGCGTTGATGCCATTATTTACAACCATATCGTCTTTGGAAGCCCAGATCATCAGAGGTGTTTTAACCTCATCCTTCCAGTTCCAGAAGTTGTTGCTTTTCATAAAGGCCGATGGCGTGCTGGCAATCCCACGACGCTGCAATGAAGTGGAGGCCAGTGTTGCAATATAGTCCGGCATGTCTCTGCGATTTGAGGGAATTTTACTGTCGCTGATAAGATCCGGTACATCAGTGACGTAGTTACGGGCCTCTTTGAAATGCTCTTTGGTCATTTTCGCAAAAGCTCGGCCGACGGTCTGGGTCCCGTACAGATGATCCAACGTCGGACGCAAACTGATCACCGGGCAAATCGCCGTCACCGAATTATAGACCTTGCCACCATTTGGCAACAGATACTTGTCATTGTAAGCAGCCCCCAGAACAGCGGCATTGCCGCCCAGGCTGATTCCCATAAAGTGCAGACTGGAAATGCGGTCCTTATGCTCCCACTTCTGAAGCATCCATTTACCCACCTCGATGGCCTCGAAGCCTTCAGACCATCCGCCCAAGGTGACACGTTTGTTCAAATAGATATAGTCCATGCCCGTTTGATTCGCCAGCAACAGAACATTGAAAGGAGACTGGTCAAACAAGTGCATCAGATAGCTTTTCATGGAAGCTGTCTGAGCCGCAGAACAGAAGACACCGCACTTCACAATCACCAAAGGACGTGGGCGAGTATCCTGCTTCAGCGCCAGAATTCCTGGAACTCTTGTTCCATCCGGAAGTTTCACAGTGAATTCTTTCACCTGTGGATGAGACAGGAAGGGATACTGATACTTGGAAAACTTCAGCAAGCCCAACATTCCGGTCCAAGAACGTTGAGTCAATTCACCTGAACATTTTTTGAAATACGCCCGCGCCACATTGTAGTATTGAGCAGTGGTCAGTTTGCGACCCACCACACTGTCTTCAAAGCGACGAGGATCACAGCCTGGGGAGATCTCTTTCGTACTCAGACCATCGGGCACTTCCTCAAAGAGGCCTTTGGCAGAAGGGACATCCTGACCGGACTCTTTTGCCAGCTCCTGATAGAACTGAGTTTCAAGATCGACTGTTGGAACCTGGGCTTGAGCCAAAGATGCCGCACAAATTGATAACACCGCCATCGTACCGATAAACACGCTGCTAAACTGCGTTGCCATTTTTCTACCTCACGTACTTCGAAAGGCTTATCGGGGGCGGTTTTTAGCTTGTTTAGAAAAAACTCAGATTGTCTAAAGTCTCGACATTTTCCCAAACAATTCCAGAAAGGGGGCAATAATGAAAGGACAGGATTTGAGTAATAAACTCGTTGGCCCTGTGCCAGCCGTGCTCGGGAATTGCTCCATCCTGAAACAAAAAACCGCTCGTTATAGAGCGGTTTTTGTGTTTTATGTTCATCTTTAGAAAGTGCTCTATGCAATTTTCTTAATTTGCGAAAGCTTGTCTTTAAGAACCGAATTTTCATGCTTCAGGGCATTTATTTCCGAGGAAAGCTGATTCACTTTGCGTTTCAGGAACTCATTTTCCTGCTGGGCCGCAGGATCTGACTCGCCCACGATATTGGGTTTAGAGTCAGACTTGACCGGTGTTGGCGCAGACGCATCAAATGTCGGTGTGGCAAAGGCATTCACACTCAGAAGCTCTTCGATGTTTTCAGGAATGTGCAGTTCAGGATCCACTTTCTCCAGGCGAATAATACCTTGAGAAACAAAGCCACGAACTTCCGACAGCATTTTTGAAATACAAGTCGACTTTTCCGCCGGCGTTGGCGATGACTCGGCCATCATATCAGTGATTTTTCTTTTTGAAATGGGCGGCAGGCAGCTTAAAAGACTGTCCACCTGCTCCTGAGGATTTCCATGCAGAGCATTGGCCAACGTCAGGGGCTGAACGCGAGAGAAAATCTCCACCAGGTATTGACCGTCCCAGCTGTAAACGCGTGTGATCGTCAGGATGCGCTTGCGAAGTGCCTCTTCCCATGCTGGGCTTTCCCCGCCAATCAACCCCAGGAACTGCTCTCGCTTCGCCGTTGGAGAAGTTTCCAGAAGTTGCAATAGTTGATAAAAGCCGCCCTTTTTCTTGTATCTGTCTAACATACCCATATCTAGTTTATCGGAAACGTAATGCAGGACTAAAGCACCTGGATCGCCAAAATGTCTGATCAAAAAAGTTTGATCCAGTTTGAAACCAACTCGCATTTACAAAGTTTTGAATTTCATCACTTTTACACAACTTCACTGTAAAACGTCTCATTTTGTGTGGATCCTGCTGTCTTTAAAAGAAGCAGTCTGACTTTTACAGAGCAGAGTCTCAAAATGAAAACAGGCAAAGCCGATTTACAGCTTTGCCTTTTGGTGATTTTAAATCGTCCTCTTCTTACTGAAGGGCATCGCACTTATAGGACAAGTTCACACTGGTACCCGGCGACAGATACTGATTAAAGCGCAGTGTTTTACCATCCAGGTAGTAACCCACAGGTGTCCCTGAAACCGTCACAATCAGATCACTCGGATTTGCACAGTTCAGCATAATATCCTTGATACGATCCGTGATTTTAGATCGGATCTGACCCAACTGGGAAGTATAGTCAGAGGAACAAATGTCTGCTGCCACACCCCAACCGGCTGTTGCGAAGGACAGGTAGACATTGCCAATGCTGCCAGTCACAAGGCCTGTGGTTGGAGCATATCCATCCAGCGCCTGGCTGTTTTGTTGAGTCAAACAAGTATTATCTTTAACAACAATAGAGTGCACACTCAAAGAGTTGAACTTGTCAGCTCCCAGGCTGTTTTTAACATTCGTGATCAGATAGTTCGGCTGATCCATTTGATCCAGAACATATCCGTTTTCGCCATAAAGGCCGCTTCTCTCATCTTCATCAGCAAGGAAAATCACCGCCAAGTGAGCATCGTTGCGGATAAAGCTTGATGGATTGTTCTTCACAACCATATTTGCAGCATAAACACCGCGTTCGTCCCCGGAAGGACAGTTCTGAGAGTACTTCGTGGAGTACTCTGAGGAGTTTATGGAGTTCACATCACCACCACGATCCCGAATCCACTTTGCAATAAACTTTTCACACGCCAAAGTCTCCGGGCGCTGAATTGTATTGTCGAACAGGGACATACGATCGGTGTGAGCCGGAGTGATATAAGGAGTCCCCTCTTTATAATAAATCAAATTTCCACCGCGGGAACCGCTCACATCCGTTGTCGTCATTGCGATACGATAGTCAATTTTTTGATTGTCGAGTTCCGCAATAAAGTTTCTAAATCGCGGCGCCAGGCGTGCCTGCTCAAAAGACATCGAAGCGGAGTTGTCGTTGACGATCAAAATATCGACCTTTCCACGACCCGCCGTTTGCGTGTAATTAAAGGCGTACTTGCCGTTCTCCACCACACACCCGGAGTCTTTACATTTGCTGTCGTCCAAAGAGAACTTCACAGGGGAACATCCCACGTAAAGTCCTACGAAGAAGGAAATGGCAGCCATCTTAGTGAGTGTTTTCATAGACACACCTCTCTCACCCCTTTACTTCCAATCTCAGTGCCAAGACCGGGTGTTTTTTACAAACCACTGAAATCACTGGAATTTTTATGTTTCATTTCAAGACCCCTGCACCTCCAGGTTTGTCGATATCTTTGACAGAAGCCCGCGAAGGACACTTTTTTGACTGCAATTTCAAGGGGTTAGTTTTTTCTGGAGGCCTAGGCCGAAGGAGCGATTTTCGTCTGTCTGGGGTAAAGGCTTTGTCGCGCCTTTCGTTCTTTCACATAATAAATGAGCAGCTATATTCTCTGCCCCTACACAAAGCTCATTGGTAGAGGGCTCTTACATACAGGAGTCGGCATCATGGTCGCAAAGCTTCTTGGCACACTCATCATTCTGGCAGCCCTTACGATTGGATATACCATCTTGAAAGAGGACCTGGATCTGCCTAAAACATCCGGAAAGAAAGAATCTGCGGTTTGCGTGCAACTGACTCCGGCCCAGCAACTAGCAAAAATGATCAACGATGACTTTCAGAATCTTGAAGCCGAAGGCCAACTCCCAGCGGAGTGGAAGGACATCGCCACCGTGGAAATCCGCATGAACTCCACCCTCGCCCGAACAATTCTTGGAAAAGAACGCCCGAACATCCAGCGGGTAAAACAAGGTGCCAACTATCTGGAGCTGGAAATCGTGGATCTGCCTGACGACGAGAATCCCGGCGTGATCATTCAAGCCAGTCTGTTCAATATCAAATCAAAAAACAAAATCTTTGAGATCGGTCGCACTTACACGATGAATGATCTTAACAAGATCATTCCGGAAAAAACCACTGAAGGTCCGGCAAAAAAAGACGCCACAACTTCTCTACAAGATGTCCCTGGAACAGATACATCTCCAACTGCAACAGCCGCCCCTGTTGAAGAAACCACGGCTCCGCCAACACCCCAAAGTCCGCAGCAACCACGGAAATAGTTTTTCGGTCAGTGCTATTAAAAGAACGAGTCCTTCTCAGTGACTCGTTAAAAAAATCAACAAGGAGAACCTTTTATGATGAAAAAGCGCCTCTTCCTTCTGCCCGCTTTGATGCTGCTTTCGGCCTGCGCATCTCAGCCAAGAAAAATAGAATCTATAACTCAGCAAGAGACTTCCCCAACGAAGGGCTTCGATGCCGTATTGTCGCAGTACAAATATCCATTCCCGGTGCGCTACTACAACTTCAAGTCGCAAGGTCAAGAGCTGAAGATGGCCTATATGGACATCAAGCCGGAAAAAGAAAGCAAAGGTGTTATTGTTCTTCTTCATGGAAAGAACTTTCCCGGAGCCTATTTTGAACAGCTCATTAATTCTTTAAAGGCCGAAGGCTTCCGCATCATCGTGCCTGATCAAATCGGCTTCGGAAAATCCACCAAACCCAGCTACTACCAATACAGTTTCCACACATTGGGACAAAACACTCAGAATCTTCTAAAGTATCTGGAAGTCGACAGATACAAACTTCTCGGACACTCGATGGGCGGCATGGTGGCCACCCGAATGGCGTTAATGTTCCCGGAATCTGTCAGCCAACTTTTCCTAGTCAATCCAATCGGTCTTGAGGATTGGAAGACCATGACAGCTTACCGGCCAGTGGAGGACATCTATCGCTCGGAACTTGCCAGCTCTGCTGAGAAAATTAAACAGTACCAGTTAGATAGTTACTACGATGGAAAATGGAAGTCTGAATATGACAAGTGGTTGGAGATTCCCACGGGATGGATTCAGGGGCCAGACTATCCGGTGATTGCCTGGAATTCTGCCTTAACCGCTGACATGATTTTCACACAGCCGGTCTTTTATGAATTTAAAAATGTTAAAGTGCCAACTGTTCTGATTATCGGCCAACGCGATAGAACGGCGATAGGAAAAGCCTGGGCACCAGAGAAGATGAAAAAGAAAATGGGAAACTATCCCACCCTAGGAAAACAAGCCGCTCGCCTCATTCCGCAGGCAAAGCTGGAAGAACTTAAAGGCCTTGGACACATGCCTTTCATCGAAGACTATTCAGCCTTCTGGAAAGCCTTCAAAAGACATCTTTGATAGACAAACACCTATTCAAAAACAGAAAAAGCCCGGGCACTGCCGGGCTTTTTTATATCTAGATCCAATTTTTAGGCAAAAAAAACCCGGCTTACTTTCGTAAGTCGGGTTCGAGTAAAAAAGAGCTGGCATCGTGCTACTCTCCCACATGGTCGCCCATGCAATACCATCGCCGCAAGAGGACTTAACTTCTGAGTTCGGAATGGGATCAGGTGTGGCCCCTCTGCTATAAACACCAGCAAAGCGTTTATTAAGTCAAAGTGGTTAGCTTCTTACACTAACCTTTCTGTTCTTTGCAACTTGCTTCCAACACAAATGGAGAAGTTACTTCTTTTAGTTACAATCGAATGATTGATTTAATTGATTTTTAGCGATTAACGGTTAGTCCCATCAATCACTCTCTTACTTATTCAGAGAGCTAGTCTCTCGTTCCTTTAAAAGGAAGTCTTTGAGACGAAATCTTCGTCAAGCCGAAGCCTGAGAAGAAAAAATTTAAAAAAGCCTCACGACCTATTAGTACTGATCAGCTCAATGTGTTACCACACTTACACCTTCAGCCTATCAACCTCGTAGTCTCCAAGGAGTCTTTAGGGGGCCGAAGCCCCAGTGAGATCTAATCTTGTAGTTTGCTTCCCGCTTAGATGCTTTCAGCGGTTATCAATTCCGAACATAGCTACTCTGCATTGCCGCTGGCGCGACAACAGAAACACCAGAGGTTCGTCCATCCCGGTCCTCTCGTACTAAGGACAGGTCTACTCAAATCTCATACGCCCACAGAAGATAAGGACCAAACTGTCTCACGACGTTCTGAACCCAGCTCGCGTACCACTTTAATTAGCGAACAGCTAAACCCTTGGGACCTGCTCCAGCCCCAGGATGTGATGAGCCGACATCGAGGTGCCAAACTCCATCGTCGATATGGACTCTTGGATGGAATAAGCCTGTTATCCCCGGAGTACCTTTTATCCGTTGAGCGATGGCCCTTCCACGCGGGACCACCGGATCACTTTGGCCTGCTTTCGCACCTGCTCGACTTGTAGGTCTCGCAGTCAAGCCCCCTTATGCCAATGCACTCGACGCCTGGTTTCCAATCAGGCTGAGGGGACCATCGCGCGCCTCCGTTACTTTTTGGGAGGCGACCGCCCCAGTCAAACTGCCCACCAGACAGTGTCCCTCTGCTCGTAAAGAGCAGCAGGTTAGATTTCAAAGGTGCCAAGGGTGGTATTTCAAGGTTGACTCCACAATGGCTAGCGCCACTGCTTCAAAGTCTCCCACCTATCCTACACATGCCAACTCTAAAATCACTGCCAAGCTACAGTAAAGGTTCACGGGGTCTTTCCGTCTTTCTGCGGGTACTCGGCATTTTCACCGAGAATTCAATTTCGCGAGGCATTTGGTCGAGACACCGGAGAAGTCGTTACGCCATTCGTGCAGGTCGGAACTTACCCGACAAGGAATTTCGCTACCTTAGGACCGTTATAGTTACGGCCGCCGTTTACTGGGGCTTCGATTCTCTGCTTCGCTTGCGCTAACAAATCCTCTTAACCTTCCAGCACCGGGCAGGCGTCAGTATGTATACTTCGTCTTGAGACTTTGCACATACCTGTGTTTTTGATAAACAGTCGCTACTCCCATTTCTCTGCGACCCGAAAAAGCTTGGGGAGTAAATCCTTACACTCTCGCGGGCACACCTTTTCCCGAAGTTACGGTGTTAAGTTGCCGAGTTCCTTGACCAAAATTCACCCCATCGCCTTAGGATATTCACCCCACTCACCTGAGTCGGTTTACGGTACGAGCTAATAAAACTAAACTTACGAAACTTTTCTTGGATGCATGGCTTTTCACACTTCCGGGACAAGTCCCTCGCATTCACACCTCAGAGTTACGACCAGCGGATTTGCCTACTGATCCTCCTACATGCTTACACCTCAATCCAATAAGAGGCTGTGATATCCTACACCGTCATTCCTTAAGCGCGATTTATTAGGTAACGGAATATTAACCGTTTTGCCATCGACTACGCCATTTGGCCTCGTCTTAGGGCTCGACTAACCCTGGGAAGATTATCTTTACCCAGGAATCCTTGAGTTTTCGGCGCCCGGGTTTTTCACCCGAGTTCAACGCTACTTATGTCAGCATGATCACTTCTAGTTCGTCCAACTGTCCTACCGGTCAATCTTCATCCTACACTAGAACGCTCCCCTACCACTAAAATATAAAATATCTTAATCCAAAGCTTCGGTAACACGCTTAGCCCCGTTGTATCTTCCGCGCAGAGTCACTAGACTAGTGAGCTATTACGCTTTCTTTAAAGGATTGCTGCTTCTAAGCCAACCTCCTAGTTGTCAAAGTAACTCCACAACGTTCTCCACTGAGCGTGCATTTAGGGACCTTAGCTGTTGGTCTGGGCTCTTTCCCTCTCGACTCATGACCTTATCACCCTGAGTCTGCCTGCCAGGGAACATATCTATGGCATTCGGAGTTTATTTGGGTTTGGTAATCCGGTAAAGACCCCTAGCCCATTCAGTGCTCTACCTCCATGATATTTTTTACCTGACGCTATACCTAAATATATTTCGGGGAGAACCAGCTATCACCCAGTTTGATTGGCCTTTCACCCCTAATCACAGATCATCAAAAGAGTTTTCAACCTCAACTTGTTCGGTCCTCCACGAGGTGTTACCCTCGCTTCAACCTGTCCATGATTAGATCACCGGGTTTCGGGTCTATGCCTGCATACTAAATCGCCCTATTCAGACTCGCTTTCGCTACGGCTCCACCTGCAACGGCTTAACCTCGCATGCAAACATAACTCGCTGACTCATTATGCAAAAGGTACGCTATCGCCCACTTAAGGGGCTCTAACTGCTTGTAGACTTACGGTTTCAGGTTCTATTTCACTCCCCTCTCGGGGTTCTTTTCACCTTTCCCTCACGGTACTTGTTCACTATCGGTCACTAAGGAATATTTAGCCTTATGAGGTGGTCCTCACAGATTCCCACAGGATTTCACGTGTCCTGTGGTACTCGGGATGCCGCTAGGGCCTTCGAAGTTTTCGAGTACGGGGCTATCACCCTATCTTGCCAGACTTTCCAGACTGTTACTCTAACTTCTCCGGTCCCACATCGCGGTCCCACGACCCCTCCTTCAAATTAATGAAGAAGGTTTAGGCTGTTCCCCGTTCGCTCGCCACTACTGGGGGAATCTCGGAATTGATTTCTCTTCCTGAGGGTACTGAGATGTTTCACTTCCCCTCGTTCGCTTCAAACAACTATGTATTCATTGAGTGATACCATAAATGGTGGGTTTCCCCATTCGGAAATCTCCGGATCAAAGTGTGTGTGCCACTCCCCGAAGCTTATCGCAGCTTACCACGTCCTTCATCGCTTCTTAGTGCCAAAGGCATCCACCGTAAGCCCTTTGTAGCTTAAAAAAATGGAACTAACCTCGCTAAAAATCAACTAAATCAATCTATTCAATTGTCAAAGAACAAAAACTTGTTCACGTAAAACTCTAACTTACACCGCATTCAACCGTCAGTAGAACTTGGTGGGCCTGGGAAGACTCGAACTTCCGACCCCACGCTTATCAAGCGTGTGCTCTAACCAACTGAGCTACAGGCCCGTTAGGCTTCACTCTCTCAAAACTAAACAGCTAGATAGATTTTTGGGACTCACTTACTCGGGAAGAGTAAGTTGACCTAAGATTGGGTCATTTTAACTTATCAAGAACAAGTCTTGATGAAGATTGACCGGATAATCCTTAGAAAGGAGGTGATCCAGCCGCAGGTTCCCCTACGGCTACCTTGTTACGACTTCACCCCAATCATCGACCATACCTTGGGCGCCTGCCTCCTTGCGGTTAGCGCAGCGACTTCTGGTACAGCCGACTTTCATGGTGTGACGGGCGGTGTGTACAAGGCCCGGGAACGTATTCACCGCGGCATTCTGATCCGCGATTACTAGCGATTCCAACTTCATGATCTCGAGTTGCAGAGATCAATCTGAACTTAGATAGCTTTTAAGCGATTTGCTCTACCTCGCGGCTTAGCTTCGCTCTGTGACTACCATTGTAGCACGTGTGTAGCCCTAGGCATAAGGGCCATGAGGACTTGACGTCATCCCCACCTTCCTCCGGTTTAACACCGGCAGTCCATCTAGAGTGCCCAACTGAATGCTGGCAACTAAATGCAGGGGTTGCGCTCGTTGCGGGACTTAACCCAACATCTCACGACACGAGCTGACGACAGCCATGCAGCACCTGTGTACCGACCCTTGCGGGCGACGACATTTCTGCCAATCTTCCAGTACATGTCAAGCCTAGGTAAGGTTCTTCGCGTTGCATCGAATTAAACCACATGCTCCACCGCTTGTGCGGGCCCCCGTCAATTTCTTTGAGTTTTAATCTTGCGACCGTACTCCCCAGGCGGGATACTTAACGCGTTAGCTTCGTCACTGAAGGGGTCAATACCTCCAACAACAAGTATCCATCGTTTACGGCGTGGACTACCAGGGTATCTAATCCTGTTTGATCCCCACGCTTTCGGATCTCAGTGTCAGTGTTCGGCCAGTTACCCGCCTTCGCCTCCGGTATTCCTGTTGATATCTACGTATTTCACCACTACACCAACAATTCTAGTAACCTCTCCGACACTCAAGCTTCGCAGTATCAAATGCACTTCTGGGGTTGAGCCCCAGGCTTTCACACCTGACTTACAAAGCCACCTACATCCGCTTTACGCCCAATGATTCCGAACAACGCTAGGATCCCTCGTCTTACCGCGGCTGCTGGCACGAAGTTAGCCGATCCTTTCTTACAGGGTACATTCATTGTGTTATTCCCCTGCGACAGAGCTTTACGACCCGAAGGCCTTCATCACTCACGCGGCGTCGCTGCATCAGAGTTTCCTCCATTGTGCAATATTCCCTACTGCTGCCTCCCGTAGGAGTCTGGACCGTGTCTCAGTTCCAGTGTGACTGATCATCCTCTCAGACCAGTTAAAGATCGTCGCCTTGGTGAGCCATTACCTCACCAACTAGCTAATCTTACGCGGACTCATCTTAGAGCGAAAAACCTTTGACCCCTTGAGCCGCAGCTCTTGTGGTCTTATGCGGTATTAGCTAATCTTTCGACTAGTTATCCCCCACTCTAAGGCAGATTATCCACGCGTTACTCACCCGTGCGCCACTAGGTATTGCTACCCCGTTCGACTTGCATGTATTAGGCACGCCGCCAGCGTTTGTTCTGAGCCAGAATCAAACTCTCCAGTTTAAATTCTGTTAGAAGCAAACAGCTAGCTTTTACGCTATTGTTTGTTCGAATATTTTTTGAAATTGTGAATACTAATTACTCAGTATTCAAAGAGCCCAAAAATCTATTTTATCTAGCTATTCAGTTTTCAAAGAGCGAAAATTTCTTTTCATTCACTTCGCTATCGAAGCGAGAGGAACCAATCTTATCGATTTCTTGTTTCTCGTCAACAATCTTTTTTATTTTTTCTTCATCGAGACAAAAGTCTTAAAGAAGAAAAGAATCTCGATACAGCGGAACTTCGAAAAGTTCTTATATGAGAAATTTGGTGGAGGCAACAGGGATCGAACCTGCGACCTTCTGAATGCAAATCAGATGCTCTCCCAGCTGAGCTATGCCCCCAAACGAAGTGGAGCTGTTTTCTCGTAAGGGCCGAAAAAGGTCAATAGCTTTTTTTCGAAATTTTAATAACCCACCAGAAGTTGCTCAATAAATAACCGAGGCAGGGGCCTCGGTTATGGCAAAATACATTACTAAACTATTGAATTTACGTGTATTTAAGCGCTTGCTTTGAATTTTGACGCTAGAAGTCTATTTAGCCAGGCTCTTTCAAAACTAAGGTCGAACCCGACCTTCTCACCACCAGAAACAATCGCCGTATAGACCTTTTTTAGGATTTCGACCTCATGATCCAGGCCATTATCAGCTCCCATGGACTCTTCAATGGCTTCATAGACACTTAAAAGATCCGGGGTTGTGACCACTTTCGGAATACGGGACATATCCAATCCCAAGGTCTCTAGCGGCTTAAAGCCCACCAGTGTTTCCGTCAGTAGCACCTTCGTTCCATTCTTAAAGTTCACCTGAATAAACGGCTTCCCTTCAGAGTCCGCGCGATGCAAAACCTCACTGACTTCCTGGGTATTGAAGGAGAATACTTTACCATCGAGGTCCTGGCGGATTTGTACTTTGCCAGACTCGTGAATCTTCGCTCTAAGACCCTTAGAGGAATCGACAAAATTCAGAATGTTGTCTAGCTCAGCGTGTGTCGACTTAGTTTTAGAACTGCTCAAATTACCCTCCCCTATAAATAGGGTCCTTCCAACAATAGAGATATCGACAATCCACAAAAGGACTTAACGAGAAAACAAAAAAAGTTGAGAATCAGGCCTCTTATCCTGTCGCATTTCGGATATTTTTTCGTGATACTGTTTCAAGGCGAGATTCATCGGCACCGTGACTTGTAAAGCCTGTGCCGATTTGAGATAACGAGGGCCGAAAGAGGCGCACTATTATGATCATCACACGTTGGCAAGCACCCATTGTTCCGAACAAACAGCAGGTAAATCTGATCCTGGAATCCGAAGGCATGGAGCCCTATGAGCAGATTCTGGAGCCCCACAAAAAAATCAGCGATCACCGCAAGCCCTTTGCTGAAGTTCGTGTCATCATCAGTGGGGAAATGATTTTCAACGTTTCTGGCAATCAGTTTGTTCTGCGCCCGGGGGACCGCGTGGAAATTCCGGGCAACACCCGCTTTTCTTACGTTGCTCAAGGCAGCGAACCTTGTGTCAGCGTTTGCGCTCAAAGAGCCATCTAAAAACCAAACTCCCCCAAGTACCAATCCGGAATAAACTTGCTGAAATTATCGTAGCTGGATAGCACACTCTCAATTTCAGCAAGCATCACATTCACCTGCTCTTGTCCAAACTGAAGGGCCCAAGGCAGCGAAGAAAGTTGATTGCTGGCTATATACAATGCCAGCAATCTAAAAAACGCCTCTGGGACAACGTCGTCAAAATAGCCATTAATTCTACCCGTCGCAAAAGGCGGACTTAGTTTCGCACACCAGGTGATACGGTTGAACTCTTCCCAGGGGTCCCCATGGTCCTGCCTGTTAAAATCAATAATCCCCAACTCTTGCTGGTTATGCACAAGCATATTTCCAATATGATAGTCGCCATGGTGAAAACTCACTGGGCGCTCCATAAGCAAATGCCGGTTGCTTTCTATATAGGAAATAATCTTGTCTCTTCCGACACACTTAATAACACAGTCTCCGGACACTCGAATATTTCGGTCCAGCTTTCTATTAAAATAGAGATCCCAATTTAGCTCCTGATACTGGCGTGCGATCGGGATTGAATGAAGTGCCTTTAAAATTTTTCCGGCCTGATAACCTAACTTATACTGCGAATCCGCTGCCATCCCCCGAAGAGCATCTCCCGCACTTTGCCCCGGCACCCAGGATAGCAAGGTATAGCAGTAATCTTGATCCCTATACTGGCATATTCCAAAATCCAAGGGAGTGCTCACCGGAAGTCCCAGTTTCCGCAGGGGCAACAACGCCTTAAACTGTTCTTTCTTTTTTGCCAGGAGATCTTTCTCTGTCAGCCTTAAAAGATAGCTTTCCTGATCGGTGACCAGTTGAAACTTAAGATCGCCGGACCACCCTTCAGAAATAGGGATCACATGTATGCACTTTTCAATGATATTTAAATTAAGAAACTCGGGATGGTCATTCATACTGCCAGCATAGGGCAACCACCTAAGAGGAACAACCCCGCAGGGCTATTCTTTGGGATCCTTCTTCAGCTTCATCCAGTTCAAATACTCTTTGATGTTCTTTTCAAAGCCACGTGCGGTGGGTTCATAGAGTGATGGCTTTTCTTCGATTTCGTCTGGCAGATAGCTTTGCTCCACCCAGCCCGTAGGATAGTTGTGGGGATACTTATAGTCGCGGCCGTACCCCAAGTCTTTCGCCAGGGCTGTTTTAGCGGAGCGCAAGTGCAGTGGAATCGGCAGCGTGCGAGTCTTTTCAACCAGTTCGCGAGCCTTATGCAAAGCCATATAAGACGCGTTGGATTTCGGGCACGATGCCAGATAGGTCGTCACTTGAGATAATGTGATCGCCCCCTCGGGAAGACCAATCGCCTCCACCGCTTGAAGGCCCGCAATAGCAACAGAAATAGCCCGCGGATCTGCATTCCCGATATCTTCACTGGCCAACACGATCAAACGACGTGCAATAAAGATCGGGTCTTCCCCACCATCCAGCATGCGTGCCAGATAGTACATGGCTGCATCCGGATCGCTGCCACGAATACTTTTAATAAAAGCCGAGATCGTATCGTAGTGCATTTCGGAGTTCTTGTCGTAACCCAGCGGATTCTGCTGAAGCAGCTCACGCATGTCGTTCACATCAAGAAGCTCAGCTTGATCCTCATCCTTGGTGAAGGTGTACAGGATCTCAAGACTGTTGATCAGGCGACGGGCATCCCCGTCTGAATACTCAATCAGATTCTGTCGTGCGGCCGCAGTCAGGATCTGATCCAAGGACTTGGCATAGTGAGCTTCGGCCCGGGTGACGATTTTATTCAGATCGTCATCGGACAGCCGTTCAAAGACCACCACACGGCACCGACTGAGCAAGGCCCGGTTCAATTCATAGCTGGGATTTTCAGTGGTGGCCCCGACCAAAACCAAATCCCCTTTTTCCACGAACGGTAACAGCACGTCCTGCTGGGCTTTATTAAAGCGATGGATTTCATCCACAAACAGGATTGTCTTTTGCTGGAACTGAATGCGGCGATCTTTTCCGGCCTCACCCACTTCACGCAACGCCTTGGCGCCGGAATCCACGGCGTTGAGATGCACATAGTGCGCATTGAAATGCTGGGATAGAGCCAACGCAAAAGTGGTCTTCCCCGTTCCCGGAGGCCCCCAGATGATCAAACTGGGCAAATACCCTTTGCGCAGCATCTGGCCCAACTTGGATTTCGGCCCTAAGGTCTTTTCCTGACCAAAGATTTCATCCAGATTCTTCGGGCGAAGAATCTCGGACAAAGGGGATATTCCTGTAGAGGCCTGGGACGCAGAAAAAAGATCCATAAAAGGGTCATAAACCATCCCTACTTTCTAATCATCCAAAAAACTCTCCTCCTTCAGTACGCATAATGCTCGGTGACAAATTATAAATAAATAAACTTTTGTTTTTTTAAATTGACACAGAAAAATGTTTTGCAGATGCTTGAAAACAAAGGAGTGTTTATGAATAAACTATTAGCAATGTTCTTATTGGTTCCATCTTTAGCAAATGCACAAAGCGCAACTGAGGGCCAACTCAATGAAGTAAAACCTCTGGCAGCGGCGGCGTTTCCCGATGGGTCTACTGTAAAAACTATCAGGCTAGGGGCTGTGGCAGGAGGCTCAAGCAATGCGGTGATCTTCCAAATGAAGCAGGCCGACGGCACATCATGCTATGTGGAGTTGCCCCTATAAAAACGGACAGGTCAGACCGCTCGGTTAATTTCTCTTCTGTACTGCCTGGGTGACTTCATTCGCAATGCTTTATGTGGTGCGTTTTCATTGTAGTCCTCAAACCAAGCATCTAATTGCTCAATAACCCGGGCTGCTGACGAAAGATCCCCAAGCCACACGTAATCCCTTTTGAAGGTTTTCACGAAGGCTTCCGCCATGCCATTGCTTTCTGGGCTGTAGCTCGGAGTTGTTCTGATATCCAGACCCAGTGAATGTCCGAAGCGAACGGTTTCATGCGCAGTATAGCCGGGCCCATTGTCGGTTAGCCATTGTACGACATGAGGCACTCTTTTGACTTTACCAAAGCGCTGCTCAACCGTTTCCATCATGAGATCGCGAACCAAACCTCCATCAATTCCTCTTGTGCTTGCGACATATGTAATCGACTCTCGGTCATGGCAATCGAGAGAGAAGGCCACTTGAACCTGTTCCCCATTCCAGCATTGAATTCCGAAGGCATCGCTGCACCATCTGACATCTGATTTGATCGTTGAAACCTTGCCATCATGGCTTCGAATAGGTCGGCCAGTGTGGCGTTGCAACAGGAGACCGTTCTGCTTCATGATTCTGTAGACACGCTTGTAGTTGATCTTCTCGTCGACCTTCTTCCGTAGTAAAGCCGTTACTCTGCGATATCCGTAAGTAGCCCTTTGATCGACAATTTCCCGTATTAATGGCAATAGGCGACTATCATCGTCTTTTACGATTTTCTTTTTCATTTTCAAAACCTGATTGTTTTTGATTTTCTCTGCTAAGTGGCTCCGAGAGACTTCGAGGGCACGACAAACTGTCGTTATTCGAAATCTTCGACTCCGGGCAACGGTTTGCGCGAGATAAGTTTTTTTTCGCGACCGATCCGAACAGCTTCTTTAAGGACTTCAACTTCTTCAGTTTTCTGTCCAAGAAGGCGCTCAAGGCGTTTGATCCGCTCTTGAGCCTTATTTAGCTCAGACTCTGGAATCACACGTTCTTCTTTGTCGATTGCCGTAAGAGCTCCGTTTTCCATCTGCCTCTTCCAATTGAATAGTTGCGCAGGAGATATACCATACTTCCTGGCCACATACGAGACCGTATGCCCAGGTTCGTAAGTCTCTTCAACCATTAGCTTTTTCTCTGCTGGCGCCCACCTTCTGCGGCGCTGGACCGAGGTGATAACCTCAACTTTACGCCCTCTGGGCAACTCATAAGAACTATCATTATTCATAGTCATACTCCTATCATTAGGAGCGGACCGTCATGTCCGGTTTAAATGGGGAGCACTACATTCCCGTTGTTTCCGTTATTCCCGTTATTTACGTTATTACCGTTATTACCGTTATTTACGTTATTACCATTATTCCCGTTATTTACGTTATTACCGTTATTCCCGTTGTTAACGTTGTTGCCGTTATTACCATTTGTTCCGTTAACGGCCTGAACAGAAGGCGCTCCCTCACAAGGAACCCATGTCTTGTTAATCAAACACATGCTTCTTGCTCGACCATCTGCCGAGTTAAAGCTGACAAATCCTCCCTGACCTTTTACGTCTGATAGAATCTGATGCGACTCATTCTTTGCGTTTGCGGTTGCCGACGTCTTCGCCCATGCGACGTTCGCCAGCATCGACAAGCCCGCCAAGAAAAGAACCTTCCTTGACCCACTCATTGCATTCTCCTTAGTTTGACACCCCTGACGACGCCGCCCCCGCGGCCTCATCTTCAGGGCGTTATTAATTGTTTAAGCTGACTAAGTTTTTTAGAACGCACGCATTTTTTTGGACACTTACATAAACAATAATTTCATCCATTTAATTGACACAACTTGGTCTGTCTAATGACAGAATTAATGAATCTCCCCAATCCTTGGCGACTCCACAACAAGCGATCACAACACTTTTCATAGAGAAAACACCGCAAAAAACAACTTGCTCTTTAAAAGTAATCCGCACAGAAAAACATATTTCTTGCTCCCCCGAAATATATCCCCTCGGTGGAAAGTTGCTGATCTTTCAAAAGCGTAAAGCACTTTTTCAAACCATCTATGTTAATACTCAAGGTCTTAAACGCACGGGAGCCGGCCAATGAATATATCTGAAAAGATCCATGCATTAATTCCTCCGATTAAGAAGCTTTTAATACTGATCTTCTTTACCCTGAACGTAGGTATCATGATCGCCGATGGTTTGCCGGATCAAAGTGCCCTGGGGGGCAGATTCATCTCGTTGGTGTCGCGCTATCAGGCGTGGGCGATGCTGTATCAGCCTTGGTCGATGTTTGCTCCAAACCCCATGAACACAACGGCGTTCATAGAAGCCGACCTCCGATTCGACGACGGAAGCACTTCTGTCTGGAAGCTTCCTCGCCCCAATGACCTCCCCTTCTTTAGAAAAATTCTGACCGGAGATCGTTATCGTATCCTGGGGCAGGAAACGTTACTGCCTGAGCATAATGATCTGGTCTGGTTCGACCTGTCCCGCTACATCACCCGCGAAATCATGCAGCAAGAGACCAGCAAAAATTCAGGCCGATTGCTGAAAGAGATTCAATTCAAACGATTTGAAAGCCGTGTTCATCTACCGCCCGAGGGGTCCTTCATACCTCACGGCCAGCGCAGCCAACGTTTTGACGTCACTCATGTCTTCCACTACGTCCCAACCTATGAAAGGATTCGCTATGAAGCTCAAAACAATCAGCAAAGCCATTGATGATTTTCTCTTTATTCCACAGCCCGTCTATAGTGTCGCCCTTCTCCGTATCGGCTTGGGACTGCTTTTACTCCTAAATTGGGTGATGCTCTATACGGACCTCGATGTCCTTTACGGACCTAACGGCATTGTGTCCTTGCAGACCGCGCAGCAACTTGGAAATCCTTTGCGCTTTTCCCTATTTGATTACTTACCGAACACTGCAAAAGTGACAACCACACTGGCCTTTGTAAATCTTTTGGCTGTTCTGGGAATCATCGTCGGAGCCTGGACCCGCACATCCATCTTTATTGCCTTTGTGACTCTTGTTTCGTTTCATCACCGCAACGGCTTTATCTTAAACAGTGCAGATTCGGTGCTAAGGATCTTCCTTTTCTTTCTCTTTTTCACACACTGCGCAGATTGGCTGTCTGTGGATCGCTGGCGCTTGCGGCAACAAGGACGTGCTCCTGAAATACCAGAAGAGAAGAGCCCTTGGGCTCTTCGCTTGATTCAGATTCAGTTCTGCATCATCTACATTGCTACTGTTCTATTTAAAATTAAAGGCGATCGTTGGGTTGACGGCACCGCTGTTTACATCGCCACCCGTCTGGATGACTTTATCCGCTTCGAACTTCCATTGCTTAACAGCATGCTCTTCATCAAAGTGATGACCTGGGCAACACTGGCTATTGAATTCGCGTTGGGCACCCTGGTATGGGTCAAAGAACTTCGTTACTGGGTTTTGTTGGCGGGAGTCGGCTTTCATCTGGGTATCGAATACACAATGTCGATCCCGGTCTTTGAATGGGCCATGATTGTTCTTATGGTCAGTATGGTGGACTCTCGAGACATAAAAAGCTGGATGGATCGCCTTCAAAGACTGCGCCTGAAAACGATCCAAAGCGCCTAAAAACTACTTATCCTTAGCGTAGCGTAAAGACCAGGAAGGCCATTGAATTCTTTGAATCAGACGGCCTTCCTTGGCAGATTGCAACCACGACTGAAGATCACGGGAATCTACCATACACAGCATGGAAAAGATCATCACCCACTCAAACATCGGGATATTCATCGTGACTTCAATTCCCAAATGCAGTCCCATGCCAGCCAAAAGAACCCAATAGCGCAGTTCTTTGATCCACACTAAAGTTCCTAATGCCAATTCCACCACCAGTGTGGACCAAGTCAAAAACTTGACGATAATCAGATTGTTTAAAATTTCCAAAGGCATTCGTACAAACTCATCCAAGCGAGTCGCAATGTAAACAGCCGTTCCATCAGCCCACATTGTTCCCTTCATTTTAAACATCACCGTCGCAATATAAATTAAACTGAACTGGATCTGCATTAAACGTAAGGCCCAAGGACTCTTTTCGACCGGAATCCGAGGCACAGTCCCCCGCTTCAACCCAATCCAACGATCCAGAGAGTACAAATCCGCACAGGGAGTAAAGAACAGCAAAAAGACAAAGTTCCTGATAACGATATCAGAACTGTTTAAAATAAAGACGTTTCTGTTGTGAAAGGAAAGAAGAGTAAAAAAAGCTAGCGCAATAGAAGTTCTGGTGAACAAACCGAAAAAGACCCCCAGTGACGCCACCAAATTCACTAATGCCAGCAAGATAGGAACCCGGGCATCCGGCGGCAGCAGCTCAAACAGACTGAAGCGATAAGGGTGACTGTACTTCAGAGCGCTTTCCATGGAAAACAGGCCATCTATTCCCCAGAAAGTTTCCAGGTGACTCCAGATCATGTACCAATTGATCAGCAAGACCGCACCAAAAAGAATCCTCATCAGTGCGACGCTGTGTGAAGGCTGTGGCTTAAAGAAAAAATTATTTAAAGACTTAGTGACTGTTGCTAGCTTCATAGCGGGGCCCTCCCGTGGGCTTGAAATGAAAAACTGTCTCGGTATTGTATTGGGTGCTCAACTGCCCGTGGGGAATAAACAATTGTGCTGGAGGCTTCACGACATTGAAATGCCGATAGAAGTAAAGCTCCTGCAGCTCACGCCCACGCCCCTGCTGCTCTATGGCCGCAACCTCTCGGGCCACATAGCGGGACAGATCAAACCAAAGTTCTTCTTTTTCCATTGGCAAAAGATTTTCCTGCTGATACTTGCGATATCGCTCACCGGCAGTGAAGCGCTCCAGCGGGTCAAGCTGAGAAGCCCGTGGGAAGGTCCAGCGTTCAGTGGAGCCATCTTTAAACGTCAAAGTCGCTGTTAAATATGAGTTCACCGAGGCGGGATTGGGAGCAAACATGCTCCAAGTTTGATCCAGGCCAAAGAACACCTGGTAGGGAGACAAAAATCTTAAGACCTGATCCCCCACCGCACTTCGATCCGGAAGTGCTGCCGTAACCATCATGATCACATGGACCGCAATAAAAGCCGAAATCAAAGACTTCTTAAAAATCGCCATTGGCACCTACCTTGATGTATCAAGCATCAGAATAGATAGCCGACGGAAGATTCCCCTAGCAATCTCGTTTGCTGTAAGATGAATTACGTTTCTATCAACTAGCTTTCGAAGCGGCAACAATGCTCCACATCCCGACGACTTCAACATCAGGGCGAAGTGACTTTCATACCTCCCGAACAGTCATATCTCCAGCCCAGGCGGAGCCTCAATCACGAACTCGGAAAACTGTTTAAGAGCATATTGCCAAGGCCCAAGCCCCCTGAATATCTTCTGCACACTAAGCCAATATACGGCACTCCAGGCTGACTCAATTCGATTTAAGGGGGTCCATAAGCCCCCAAATTATGGCACGTGCCTTGTATAGAGAAACAACGGAATCATAACCGAACGTTAATTGGAAAGTTGGGACCTGAAATGAAATTGCAGAAGTTTATCACTGCCCTAGTAGTCACCCTTATCAGCTCACAGAGCTTCGCAGAAAGTCTGTACGACAAAAAGGTCAAGGACGTTCGCCTCTACGATATGTTTATCAAGCAAGGCGTCCCAGAGGCCGCCTTACAAAGAACTTTTGAGTTCCTCGATGTCAATGCCGGCAAAACCATCAAGGTCCGTTCCAAAGTCCGTGGCAAAGAAAGAACCTTCATGGACGACCGTGAAGTCACGATCCGCAACGACTTCGTGGCCGTCATCGACTTCTCAAAGCCTTCCAGTGAACGACGCCTGTATGTGATGAATCTGAAAGACGGTGCTGTCTCAAAACACTTCGTCGCTCACGGCAAAGGCTCTGGCGTCCGCGTGGCTGCCAAGTTTTCAAATATCGACGGCTCCAAAATGTCTTCTTTAGGCATGTATCTTGGTGGCAATACGTATTATGGCGGCCATGGCGAATCTTTGAATCTGTATGGTCTTGAAGCTTCGAACAGCAAGGCGGCAGAGCGCGATATCGTCGTACACGCTGCAAGCTATGTTTCCGAGGACTACGTGAAAAGCCAAGGTCGCCTGGGCCGCAGCTGGGGCTGTCCGGCAGTGGCACCTGGAATCATTAAAAAGATGCTGAATAACTTTAAAGAAGGCGGACTGATCTATGCTTACCACAAAGATTTGATCCCAGTCGCCGCCAAAGATCCAACACTGCAGGAAGTTCAATCCGGCGAAAAAGACGATGAAGACGTGGATTTGCCAGATGAAGAAGAAAGCGTCAGAAAGGGCCAGTCAGCCGCTTCAGCACCTCAGCAGTAATCTGATTTGGAACTCACCAGGTAAAATAAAAAAAGCCCCGAAAGAACTTCGGGGCTTTTTTTATTTCAGATCCAGACGATGCAAGTGACTACTCTCTTTTATAGTCATCCTGATAACGGACAATATCATCCTCGCCGAAGTATGTTCCCAACTGAACCTCTACAAACTCCAGCATTTCATCCGAGTTGTTGCGCATGCGGTGCTTTGCTCCCAGTGGAATATGAATATGGCTGCCCGCCTTCACAGGAATCACCTGATCATTGAGGACCACTTCCCCCGAACCCTGTGTAATAGTCCAGTGCTCTTCTCTTTTGGCATGGGACTGGTATGACAACTGCGAATGGGGATTCACACGGATCACTTTGGATTTAAAATTCTCTGTGTCTTTAAGAATCTCAAAGTAACCCCAAGGACGATATTCGAACACGTGCTCTTTCACTAAAGGTGACTGTGCTTGAGTCAGCTTTTCCACCACGTGGCGCACATCTTGAGACTGCCCCTTTTTCACCAACATAAGGGCATCTTTCGTATCAACAACGATGACATCTTCCATGCCGATCATGGAGTAGTTCTTTGCCGGATCCCCGAAAACAAAATTTTCCTGACCTTTGACGTTGATGATGTCCTGGCCCTTTTGCAAGGCTGCCACCGCATCCCAAGAGCCCACGTCATTCCAGCCAAAATCCGCCGGAATACACGCCAGCTCCTGATCATTGAGCTTTTCCATAATGGCATAATCGATGGAGATACTCTGCACCTGAGCGTAGATTTCGCCCAGATTCGAGGCATCAGCTTTCAAAGCCAGAATCTGCTTCCACAAGGCCGGCTGATGTTTTTCAAAGAGACTTGCCATATGGGAAACCTTGAAAACGAAGATCCCCGCATTCCAGCTGAAACTGCCCTGGGCAATAAACTCTTTGGCCTTTTGCAGATCCGGCTTTTCGTGGAACTTCACAACTGAATAGGCCTTCAAACTGCCCGGGCCGTCTTTCAAACTGACGGCTTTAGTCTGAATATAACCATACCCTGTTTCTGGGTATGATGGCGTGATCCCCAGGGTCACCACACGGTCTTCCATTGCAACAGTGTTGGCAAAATCCACCACTTTCAGAAAAACATCATCTTTTGCAATCAAGTGATCCGAAGGGAAAATACCCACGACCTCAGAACCTTTTCCCTGATCCAACAAAAGCTTGCATAAGGCCGCAATCGCAGGGGCCGTGTTTTTGCCGATCGGCTCATAAACCACCTGAACGCCGTCGGCTTTGTTTTGCTTCAGATTCAGCTCTGTCAGGGTCTGCAAGGCTTTGGACGTCACAATCCACGGCGTTCCCATACGAAGGCATCGCTTCAACGTCAGAGTCTGCAAGGGCTCACCAAAAATATCGCAGAATTGCTTGGGCATCTGCTGACGGGATACGGGCCACAATCGCGTTCCACTGCCACCGGATAGGATTACTGGTATCAAGACGACCTCCAAAATAAGCTCTCTTTTATAGCACTATTCGAGGAGAGTGAGTATTTTTAGCCGCGTCATGGCTCGATTCGTCAAAAATCTGAGTTCCCTTGAGAAAGCCTCTGAAATAGCAGCTCCGATGGCCCTTAAATAAGCCATTTCTCTGGAGTTCTGATCTGTTTTCAAGTAAGACAGACCCCTATGGTTAAACACACCAAAAAGCTCCTGGTTCAAACTTCCAAGATTCTCTTCTCGGCCGGTATCATCTATTGGCTGGTCCAATCCGGAAAGCTGAACTTTGCAGCTCTTAAAAATCTTCTGACTCCGGCGGCGGCCTCCGTGGCCTTGCTTTTGGTGGTGCTGAACCTTTTCCTGGCCAGCGAACGCTGGCGCGCCTTGATCAAGTCCCAAGGGCTCAAGGTCAGTCCGTTGAAGGTCTTTCGCTTAAGCCTCATCGGGTCCTTTTTTAATTTCGCCATGCCCGGTGGAGTCGGCGGCGACGTCATCAAGGCCTTTTACTTTACCCGGGAAAATCCCGGGTCCAAAGTTGTTGCTGTTACCAGCGTCCTGATGGACCGGGTGCTGGGGCTGTTTGCAATGTTGCTGCTGGCTTTGCTTGTGATGGTCTATGACTTGAATCACATCCTGACCGTGCCTGCACTGACCACGCTGTTCTGGTTTATTCTTAGCCTGTTCTTTGCATTTATCGTCGCCCTGGCGCTGATCTTTTCACAAAAGGTCTATGACAGATCCATTCTGAAAAAAATCATCCACATGTTACCTCTGTCTGAAAAGTTCATGAAGCTTTACGAAAGTATGCACCTGTATGGCAAAGACGGAAAACGTTTCGTCTTGGTCTTGTGCCTCAGTCTTTTGTCCCAAGTCTGCTCGATCCTGTTCCTGATTCTGGCCGGCAATGCCGCAGGCTTCACTGATATCGCAGCGAAGACCTATTTTCTGGTTGCTCCTCTGGGGTACATGGCCACAGCAATACCCATCTCTCCTGCTGGAGTCGGCGTCGGGCAAGCGGCCTTCTATTTCCTGTTTAATATTTATAATGGAAATACTTCTGAAGTCGGCCCCACCGTCATCACAGCCTTCCAGGTCACAACTTTCGTGGTCAGTTTGACGGGAGCCTTCTTCTATCTGCGCATCAAAGAACGCGTCAGCACGGCGGCTTTGGAAAAGATGTAAAAGAACCCGCCAGATACTCAATCCGGCCTTGGTTTTTATTTATAAAGAAATATCCATCAAAGATTCGACGGTGTCGTAAGAGAACTCAGGATGAAGCGTCTGATAGATTTTCAGGCTTTCCTCCTGCTTTGAGGTTTTATCAGAGGCCAGCAGATATAACTTCCTCACCCCGGCAGCATAAGCAGCCTTCAAATCCGAAGCACTGTCCCCCACCATCATGGAAAGACCCAAATTCACTTTCAGCTTATCATTGATTTTCAAGAACATCCCGTTGCGGGGTTTTCTTAAGCCCGCCAACAGACGACCGCGCAGTGTGACGGATTCGCTGATAAAGGCTGACCACTCGCAGTCATCAATCCAGGCATTCTGCTCCGCCAAAAGGCGCAGCATCTGTTGATGCACACCCTGATATTCGTCCCAAGCGATACGGCCACGCCCCAATCCTGACTGATTTGTCACCAAGGCCACCCACCAGCCCAGAGCATGAGCACGATTGATCAAATCCGCTATACCCGGCATCAACACGACAGCCTCTGGATCTTTATTGTAAGGAACATCCTTCACAACCACATTGTCTCGATCCAGGAACAGACACGGAGTCTGATGCTCCCCAGGCAATCCCTGCAGGACTGAAGTTTGATTCCACTGATTGTACAAGCTTTGCAATAAAGCTCTCCAGATCTCGATCGTCACATCAGAAAAAACAAAATCCCAGGAATCCTTCAGTCGAGGTGCCGCGTCCGTCCCCACCAAAGCCCTTTGACCGGACAGAAGACTTTCCAGCTCTGGCAGCAAACTTTCCTGCTCCTTGAAGAACAAAATCAAATCCTCTGAGCGAGTCACAAAGCGTCTTGCCACCAGATCCTGGACGCGTCGAATGGTGAAGGGAATCTCGGCACCAAAGTGCTTCTGCAGGGACTCAGTCCAGGTAACCAATGTTGACGGAGCCTTATCGGCAAGGAAGACCAGGTTTCCTCCCAGTTGAACTGTTTCAAGAATCAAAAGCTCCAACGGATGTGACATAGGGCCCCAGTTTACAACAGACCAATCCCCCTGTCCTCGGGTTTCTACTTGCCGCCTTGCATTTATGCTTATTAAAATCGCTGCAGGAGGAATCCATGACAGCGTTACTCAAGCAGATATTCAACTTTCTGAAACTCCTCAACTCGGACACCGGCACCAATCAGCTCGCGTGGGGACTTTCACTGGGACTGATTCTGGGTTTTGCCCCGTTCATTTCCATTCAGACACTTTTAGTCTTCGCCTTGATTTTCTTTTTCAGAGTGCAACTGGGCGCCGCTTTTCTTTCCGCCTTCTTCTTCAAGTTTGTGGCCTTCCTGTTTGATCAGCCGGCCCACTTCCTGGGAAAAGCTGTTTTGGAAAACGAAGCCCTGCGCCCGCTGTTTGTCACCATGTACAACATGCCGTTTGTGCCGATGACCCGCTTTAACAACTCCATCGTCATGGGCTCCATGATTGTCTCCATTCTGCTTCTGCCTTTTGCGTTCTTTGGCTTTAAGATCGCGATTCTGAAATATCGTGCGACCGTTGTGGCCCGATTCAAAGGCACAAAGTTCTGGAAGGCCTTCACCGCCACGAAGCTTTATAACTGGTACTGCACTTACGACAATCTTTACGGATAGGACGACAGCATCATGACAACACCAGAAACAACACCCGTAAAAAAGAAAAAAGAAAAAGGCCCGATCCGCTGGGAAGCCATCATTCCCTTTGTGATTATCTGTGCATTGATTGGTTTGTATTTCCACTTCTTCTTCGACACTCACCTGCGTCGTGGAATGGAATGGGCCGGATACAAAGCTGTCGGCGCGGAAGTAAATATCGCCAGCGTAAGAACCAGCTTCTTTAATGCCAGCCTGCGTATTCAAGGCATCGAGGTCACTGACGCCGAAAAGCCGACACACAATTCGATCAAAATTGGCGACATTCGCTTCTCCATGCTTTGGGATGCCCTGTTGCGCGCCAAAGCCGTTGTCAACGAAGCCGCCGTTG
This sequence comes from Bdellovibrio sp. HAGR004, assembly GCF_055397015.1. NCBI lineage: Bacteria > Pseudomonadati > Bdellovibrionota > Bdellovibrionia > Bdellovibrionales > Pseudobdellovibrionaceae > Bdellovibrio > Bdellovibrio sp. HAGR004. The sequence continues at coordinate 3,162,092 of NZ_AP029176.1, forward strand.
AACAAATCGAATTCGGCAACAAAAGAAAGCGCCCTGGAAAGGTGGCTCCACCTGAGCCCGTCTCCAATGAACCTGGCATGGCAGAAAAAATCAAAGAGCAGGCCATTCAAGAAGCCAAAGAACAGGCTGGCGACAACGTCCTCGGCGATGTGATCGCGATGCTGACAGGCACGGACGCCAACGTACAACTGCAAAAACTGCAGGACTCATTGCCCTCCAAAGCGATGCTGGAAAAGTTCGAAAAGGATTTGAAAGGCAAACAAACCGAATGGGACGCACGCCTGAAAACTCTGCCTCAGGGCAAAGACATTGAGGCTTTGAACGCCCGTCTGGGAAAAATCAAAACCAAAGACTTCAAAACTCCTCAAGAACTGCAAACCTCTCTGCAAGAGCTGGATAAGGTCTTCAAGGATGGCGATGCGATGTACAAGCAGGTTCAGTCCACTGGCGATGATCTGAAAAAAGATCTCAAAGGACTGGAGACGCAGTACAAGGAAATCGAAAAACAAGTGAAGCTGGACATCAAAAGTCTGGAACAGCACTTCCGTATTCCGAAGCTGGATGCCAAGTCTTTGTCCATGGCAATCTTCAACCGTTATCTGGGACCTTACAAAGCCAAGTTCTTCCGCTATAAAGCCATGGCTGAAAAATACATTCCACCAAATCTGATGAAGAAGAAAACCCCATCAGAAACCGAGGTGGCTATTCAGCCTCATCCGCGCGAAAAAGGTATCAGCTATGAATTTGGTCGCCCGAACTCTTATCCGCTGTTTTGGATCAAACGCACGGCCGTCAGTTCACAAGCCGGTCTGACTCCGGATGCGGGTAACATCAAAGGTGAAATCCTGAACATCACCTCAAATCAGGCATTGATCGGAAAGCCCACAGTGGCAACACTGGCGGGGGACTTCCCTTCCAAGGAAATCTTCGGTTTCCTGGTGCGCTTGTCATTGGATAACACCAAAGCCGACAGCGTGATCGACTATAAATTCAAAGTCGACTCCTATTCGATCGATGGTAAGGACCTGGTGAAAACACCGGATGTTGAGATCGCCTTCAACAAAGCCAAAGGAGCTTTGGGCATCGAAGGCAAGCTGGTGGCCCTTAAGAACGTGACCTTGGCAATGGACAATAAGTTCACACAAATTGACTATAAGGTGTCGTCTAAAAATGACATCGCCGATCAGATTCTGAAGGCCGTCTTTAATGGCATCCCCGTAGTGACTTTGACCGTGGATGGTCAGGGCGTCTTCCCGAATGTGCCGTTGTCGATCAACTCGAATCTGGGCCCCGAGCTGCAAAAAGGCTTTGAAAAACAGATTCAGGCCAAGATTGATGAAGCTCGCAAGAAAATCGAAGCTTACGTAAACGAAGAAATCGGCAAACAAAAAGCCCGCGTGGAAGCCGAGATCAACAAGCTTAAAAGCCAGTTCGACAGCGAGATCAAAAAAGCTGAGACTCAGCTGAATGAACAGAAAAAACAGGCCGAAGCCCGCATCAATCAAGCCAAGAAAGATGCAGAAAACCAAGGCCGCAAACAACTCGAAAAAGAAGGACAGAAAGCTGTCGACGAGTTGAAGAAAAAATTCGGCTGGTAAGTTTTTTTGGATTTCTGACTAGCTCTCAAACAGTCAGTTTTCTCTCTGTCTTTTTCGTCGAAGCTTTCAACAGGTCCTGTCGAAAGCTTCGACGCTAACTTCTAACTTCTTGTTTTCACTTATCAATTTTCCTCGCTTTTTGATGTTGCCTCTATTTTAAGCATTCATTTTCATGCTAGTCTTGACGAAGAGGTAGGTATGAAAGCATCGCTTAATACACATTTTATAGTTCTGGGCTGTGTGGTTATGACTCTCACTGCAGGATGCGCGAAGATGAACTTCACTCCCGTCCCTGAGCAGGAGTCAACGGCGATCACACCGCCCCCAACTCCAGCCCCCAACAAGACTGTCTCCACAACGGAAGTGGTGGCCTACGGCAACAAGCAGGTCGACTTTCTGTTTGTATTGGACGATTCCAACTCCATGTTACCGGAACTAAAAAAACTGGCAGCACGCATGTCGACCTTCGTGAGTTCTCTGGACGCCAGCAATATCGACTGGCAGATGTGTTTAACGACCACTCGCGGCCTCTCCTCCGGTGGCAGCCTGGCCTATGGCAGCCCCTATAACTGGGCTAACTATACTCCTCCGTCAGGGGTTCCGGCTTACCTTTTGAAAAAAGGCACTGGCAACCTGAACACCATCTTCACCTCCACCATTGACACGCTGACCATCGGCGGCGGCAGTTCGGGGGATGAACGTGGCATCAAGGCGGCCCATGATCACTTTGCCAGCAAAGATGCACATGGATGCTATCGTGATGGAGCTGCGATTTCTGTGATCCTGATTTCAGACGAAGACGAACGATCTGTCGGCGGTGTGGCTTCACGCGTGAAAGCAAAAGATGCCGCAGCCGTCCTGCAACCTATGGAACCTGAAGATCTTCCGGAAAATCTGGTGGCAAAATCCAAATCCACCTTTGGCGAGGACGTTCGCTTTACCTTCAGCTCCATCATCGTGAAACCGGGTGATGCCGTCTGCGAGGCCGAACAGGATAAGGACACCTCCCCCAGTCATGCGGGCCATGTCTATGAAGAGCTCTCCAAACTCACCGACGGGGGCGTGGGCAGTATCTGTGATGCTGACTACAGCGCGAACCTAAACACGTTTAAAGACAAGATCGTAAACTCATTGTCGCACCTGACTTTGGAATGCCAACCTGTGCCTTCATCGTTGAAAGTCAGCATCGACGGGCTTCCTATTCTGAACTTTAAAGTGGATAAAAATCTGCTGAAGTTCACCTATTCACTGATCGAAGGAACTAAAATCGATCTGCAATATGATTGCTTGGAAGGCATTCCTTAATGGGCTGGCGCTGGAGCCCCCACAACAGGCTCTGTTGAATCGAATGATAAGACTTGGCCACTGAGAGGCCTTGAAGCGACAAACGGCCAAGAATGGCCGTTTTATGCTTTTACTGGGGTTACTCCTGCTTCTTTAGCAGGGACTCGATGTAGGCCACCGAATCCTTGTTATACCACTCAATAGATCCCACAACTTTTTTTACCAGCTTATGATCCGTTCCTAACACCAGGGACTCTGGCAATCTTGCGACTTGGAACTTCTTCATCAATGATCGGTCTTCGTCAAAGACGATATGAATATTCTCGCCTTTCATTTCCGGGAAAGACTTCATAAAGACGTCGATATCCTCACGACTGCTGTCACCTGAAATCGCGATCAACTGCACGTTGCCTTTGAACTCCTTTACCAGCTTGATCAATGAAGGGACTTCCTCGATACAAGGTCCACACCAAGAAGCCCAGAAGTTCAGAATGACCACTTTGCCTTTATAGTCCTGAAGCTGGAACTCTTGACCATCCAGGTTCTTCATCGCGAAGCTCGCGACACCCTCTTTTTCCATCGCCTCGATGGTTGAATAATCAGAGGGCGCCTGGTTCAGCTTGTTGGCAAAGTAGGTGGTATACGCCCACAGTCCGGCCATCGCTAAAACGGCGACAATAACAAATGCTTTTAGATGTTGTTTCATAAGAACCTCCGACACATGGGCAAGAACAACTTCAAAATAGAAGCCCCCGTCCCCGTTGGCAAGACGCAATCCGGGGAAGCCCTGCGTGGGCTCCGTCTACTTTTAGTATTATGGCCCACAAGATAAATTTGTGACGTTCATCGGAAGGAAAGAGAGCGCTTTAGGCTTCAGGCTTGGTCGAAAATTGCGGCCGACGATGATAGCTATCAGAAAATAAAAAAGGCCCAAGTTTCCTTGAGCCTTCTTTTGAAGATGTATCTTTGAGTCTCAATTAAGCGCGAGCTGCTGCTCTTGCTTTCTTTTGAGTCTTTTTAACAGCTTTTTTCTTAGCTGCTACAAGCTTAGTAGAAGCTTTTTTTGCTTTAGCTGCTGGTTTTGCCGCAGTTTTAGCATCAGCTTTTTTCGCTTTCGGAGCTGCTTCTTCAGTTTTCGCAGTTTTAGCTTCGAAATCGTAGTCTACGAACTCAAGGAACGCCATCTCAGCAGTGTCACCAGGGCGACGACCGATTTTGATGATACGAGTGTAACCACCTGGACGTGTTTTGAAACGTGGAGACAAATCTTTTACGATAGTCGCAACTGCTTCTTTGTTAGGGAAACGAGAAAGCAACAAACGAGTTGCAGCCAAGTCACCTTTTTTACCAAGTGTGATCGCCTTTTCAACGTGACGACGTACTTCTTTAGCACGGTCAACAGTTGTAGTGATACGGCCGTGCTCGATCAAAGAAGTCACAAGACCTCTCAACAAAGCTTTTCTTGGGCCAGATTTACGATCAAAATGTTTAACTCTTCTTCTGTGTGAACTCATTTTATTCTCCGGTTTAAACGTGCTGACCGTATCAGGTATCAACACGATAGAACACTCTTTGTTAATTTGGTCGAGTGTTACTTTTCAGGGCTCCGTGCCCTCGCAGCCCCGCAGGGCCGCGTGTTCAAGCACCATTCATGGTACCGTTTTCTTTATTGTTGAGTCTCTCTCTTTTGAGGAGGTTGACTTGGGTCCCAACCAGCTGGAGGCCAGCCTTCGATCTTCATACCCAAACCAAGACCCATTTCGCCCAAGATCTCTTTGATCTCGTTCAATGACTTACGACCAAAGTTTTTGGTCTTAAGCATTTCTGCTTCAGAACGAACAACCAACTCGCCGATGTAACGGATGTTAGCGTTTTTCAAGCAGTTTGCAGAACGAACAGACAGCTCAAGGTCATCAACAGAACGGAACAAGTTCTCGTTCAGTGTTGGAGAACCCATTTCGCGTGCTTCTTCTGCAGGCTCCATAGTCTCGTCGAAAGTAAGGAAGATTTGCAGTTGTTCTTTCATGATTTTAGATGAAAGAGCTACTGCCTCTTCAGGTTTCAAAGAACCATCAGTCCAAACTTCAAGCGTCAATGCATCGTAGTCAGTTCTTTGACCAACACGCGCATTGGACACGTTGTAGTTTACTTTTCTAATTGGGCTGTAAAGAGCGTCAACGCCGATAAAGCCAACTGGAAGGTCTGTTTCTCTGTTCTCTACTGGAACATAGCCACGACCGAAACTAACAACGATTTCTGCATTGAAGTTTGCATTCGCGCCCAAAGTAGCAATTGGAAGATCTGGGTTCAAAACTTCGATCTTATCGCTAGTTTGGATATCAGCTGCAGTTACTTTACCTGGACCTTTTTTGGAGATCTTCAGAGTCAAAGAATCTGCAGTATATTGTTTAAAGCGCACTTCTTTGAGGTTCAAGATGATGTCAGTGACGTCCTCAAGAACATCTGGGATCGTAGTGAACTCGTGCAATACGCCTTCGAACTTAACAGCTGTAATTGCAGAACCCATCATGGAGCTAAGAAGAATTCTTCTTAGGGAGTTACCCAAGGTAACCCCAAAGCCTCTTTCGAGGGGACGGATAATGAATTTAGCGTAGTCATCACGAAGAGAATCACGATCAACCTCAAATCCCTTTGGTTTGATCATTTCTCTCCAAAACTTATAATAATGCTCTTGCATAGCTCCCCCGAGAGGTAAAATTATCTTGAGTAGTATTCAACGATCATGTTTTCTTCAACAGCAACTGCTACGTCTTCACGATTAGGAAGATCTTTAACAGTTCCAGTGAACTTCGCATGATCGGCTTCAAGCCATGCTGGCACAGAGCGTCTAGCCACCGCTTGGATAGCAGACTGGATCTTAGCCATTTCGCGGCTTGATTCAGCAACTTGAATAACGTCGCCTTTATTCACAAGAATGCTTGGAATGTTAGCTCTTTTACCATTCAACAGGAAATGGTTGTGCTTAACAAGCTGTCTTGCTTCGCGACGTGAATTTGCGTACCCCAAAGTGTACACAACGTTATCAAGACGAGTCTCAAGGAACTTAAGAAGCGCATGACCAGTCAATTCTTTTGAACGGTTGGCTTCTCCAACATATTTTACAAATTGTTTCTCAGAAACACCGTAGTATCTCTTAGCTTTTTGTTTCTCACGCAATTGAAGCGCAAATTCAGAGAACTTCAAACGAGATTGGCCATGTTGTCCTGGCGGATAAGGTCTTCTTTCGAAGGAACACTTATCAGTGTAACAACGGTCACCTTTCAAGAAAAGTTTCACGTTTTCGCGACGGCAAAGCTTACAAACGCTTTCGTTAATGCAGCTCACGATATACTCCTATTAAATTCTTCTACGCTTAGGTGGACGGCAACCGTTATGAGGAACTGGAGTCACGTCTTTAAGAGACAAAACTCTCATTCCTGTAGCAGCCAATGCACGAATTGCAGGCTCACGACCAGCGCCTGGACCTTTCAAGTAAACGTCCACAGATTTCATACCTGCTTCCATAGCCTTCTTAGCAGCGTCTTCTGCCGCGGACTGAGCTGCGTATGGAGTACCTTTACGGCTTCCTTTGAAACCGAGGTGGCCTGCAGAGGACCAAGCCACAGTAGCTCCGGTTGGATCTGTCATCGTTACGATAACGTTACCGAACCCAGCTTGGATATAGCAGTTCCCTTGAGGAACGTTTCTTTTTACTTTTTTCTTAGCAACAGCTTTTTTATCAGTGTTCATTTACGTGACCTCAATTATACGGCTTTTTTCTTGTTAGCTACCGTCTTCTTAGGACCTTTGCGAGTGCGTGCATTAGAACGAGTGTTCTGACCACGAACAGGCAAGCCTTTACGATGGCGGATACCACGGAAGCAGTTCAAATCCATCAAACGTTTGATGGACAAGCCGATTTCACGACGCAAGTCACCTTCAACTTTGAAGTTAGCTTCAACGATGCTACGAATTTTAGCAATGTGCTCATCAGTCAAACCTTCAGTTCTTAGTTCGGAAGGAATACCAACTTGCTTGCAGATCATGGCAGCACGAGGGCGGCCAATGCCGTAGATGTAGGTCAACGCGATTTCAACGCGCTTATTTCTAGGTAAGTCGACACCAAGAATACGTGCCATGATTAACCCTGCCTTTGCTTATGTTTAGGGTTCTCGCAGATAACGCGAATAACGCCTTTTCTTTTAATAACTTTACACTTATTACAGATTGCTTTTACTGATGGTCTTACTTTCATACTGTCTTCCCATACGCTATTTTTTCACTTCATTAAAAAAGTGAAAATTCCAGCAAAAATACGAATGCGGTCCGGCACGCTAACACCGAAAACCCTTAAAGTCTAGAGATAAAAATAATACAGCAGCCTATTTTATTATTTTTTCGATCTCTTTATAGACTTCCTCGGTGTCTCTATTTCCGTCCACTTCAATATATTTGCCTGATTTTTTATAAAACTCTTTTAGGGGGCTTGTGAACTCTTCATAAGTTTTAAGACGGGTCTCGATTACCTCCGCCTTGTCATCATTCCGTTGAATGACCTCACCACCACACAAATCACATTTACCCTCTACTTGGGAGGGCTTACTGACTACATGATAGACAGCGCCGCAATTTTTACATACGCGTCTTCCAGTCAGCCTATCCATAAGGATTTTCATGGGAACTTCCAGGAAAATAGCCTTACCAATGGATAGGTTCATTTTTACAAGTAATTCATCTAGAGCCTGAGCCTGCGCCACAGTTCTAGGGAAACCATCTAAAATAAAGTCTTTTACACCCTTTTGGAGCACTTCTTCAACCATGCCGATAACAATGCTATCTGGCACAAGTTGCCCTTTATCCATGAACTCCTGAGCTTTCTTACCCAAATCAGTCTGCCCTTTAATGGCAGCTCTGAACAGGTCGCCAGTGCTGATTTGTGTCATGCCCTGACGTTTAATCAGAAGTTCGGATTGAGTACCTTTACCGGCCCCTGGGGCTCCAAAGAGGATCAAGTTCATTAGAACTGAACCCTTCTGCTACGGATCTTAGCTCCCTTTAGGAAGCCCTCATATTTCTGAGTGATCATATGAGACTGGATCTGTTGAGCAGTGTCCAAAGCAACACCAACCAAGATCAACAAGCTTGTACCACCAAAGTGGAACGGAACGTTGAACTGATTCACCATGATGCCCGGAAGAATACAAATTGTACAAAGGTAGATACAACCAAGAACGTTTACACGCTCAAGAACCTTCTGAATATAGTCAGCGGTAGACTTACCAGCGCGAACGCCAGGAACAAAACCACCGTACTTCTTCAGGTTCTCAGCGACGTCATTTGGATTGAACACGATCTCTGTGTAGAAGAACGAGAAGAAGATGATCAATGCCACAAACATGATGTTGAAGATTGTTCCAGACGGATTCAAAGAATCCTGCAAAGCCTTCAACCATGGAGTGTCTACAAACTGAGCCATTGTTGCAGGGAACATCAACAAGGAGCTGGCGAAGATTGGCGGGATAACCCCGGAGATATTGATTTTAATAGGAAGATGAGATGTCGGAGTCTGCATAGACTGCATACCGCCACCACCCTGTCTTTGAGAGTACTGAACTGTGATTCTACGCTGAGCCACTTCCATGTAAATAACAGCTGCGATGATCGCAACCATGAAAGCCACCAACAATAGAGCCAATGCAAAACGCATTTCGCCTGTGCGAACAAGCTCCCAAAGCTGTTGAGCACCACCAGGGATCGCAGCAGCGATACCTGTGAAGATGATCAAAGATGTACCGTTACCGATACCACGTTCTGTGATCTGCTCACCCAACCACATGATGAAGCAGGTACCTGCCGTCAGGGTGATGATAGTCATGATCTGGAACGGAAGGAAGGCCACAGTTGGAGCAATCACCAAAGGATGTCCATCAGGGCTTGTGGAGTTCATCAACCATGTGCTGATACCGTAACCTTGGATAATTGCCAAAGCGACAGTCGCATAACGAGTGTATTGGTTGATTTTACGACGACCTTGCTCCCCTTCTTTCTTAAGAGCCTCTAGGTATGGAACCGCAGAAGTCAAAAGTTGGAAGATAATGGAAGAGGAGATGTAAGGCATGATACCGAGTGCAAAGATACTGAACTGAGACAGGGCCCCACCCGTGAAGGTATTAAAGAGCCCAAAAATCCCACGACTTTGCGCCTGGAAAAATGAGAGCACCGCAGATCCGTCCACACCAGGAGTCGGAACGTGTACACCAATTCTGTAAATGGCCAAAAGAGCCAATGTGAACAAGATGCGTTTACGAAGATCAGAATTCTTTGCGATGCTCTCAATTGCAGACACTACTTAATTACCTCGACTTTGCCGCCAGCAGCTTCAATAGCTTTCTTAGCGCTTTCTGAAAATTTGTGAGCTTTCACAGTCAAAGCTGTTTTAAGCTCGCCATTTCCCAAAATCTTAACAGCGCCTTTGGAAATAAGTCCAGCAGCGTGTAGAGATTCAGGAGTGACTTCTCCAGAAAATTTAGCAAGTTGGCCAACGTTTACAATCTCAAAGTTATTTGCGAATGCTACGTTGCTGAAACCGAACTTAGGAAGGCGACGGTGCATAGGTGTTTGACCACCCTCGAAACCACGACGCACTGTTCCGCCCGTGCGAGCAAGTTGTCCTTTGTGACCTTTAGTAGAAGTGCCGCCCATACCAGAACCGATACCACGACCGATTCTTTTTGGAGCGTGCTTGGATCCTGCCTTAGGTGCCAATGTTTTAAGCAAGCTCATGGCTTCTCCTTACTTAACTACAACATCAAGAAGATGTTGTACTTTCATGATATTACCACGTGCTGCTGCAGAATCTTTCACCTCAACAGTTTGGTGAAGTTTCTTAAGACCAAGAACGCGAACCGCGTCCTTTTGGTCTTGAGTGCACTTGATAGTTGATTTTTTCAAAGTTACTACGAATGTTTTAGCCATTTTTGCCACCAGTCCGCGAATTAAAGCTGTTGTTTCAACTGCTTCAAGCCGTCGATTGTTGCTCTTACAGCGTTGTGTGGGTTACGAGTACCAACACACTTAGTAAGAATGTCCTTTACACCTACAGATTCAAGAACGGCACGAACCGCACCACCCGCGATAACACCAGTACCAGGAGCTGCTGGCTTCATGATCACCTTTGCAGCACCAAATTTACCGATAACTTCGTGAGGGATTGTACGACCTTCCTTCAAAGCTACAGATTTAGCAGATTTTTTAGCGGATCTGCTTGCTTTACCGATTGCTTCTGGAACCTCACCAGCTTTGCCGGAACCGAATCCAACATCACCAGCTTTGTTACCCACAACTACTAGAGCTGCGAAAGAGAAGCGACGACCACCCTTAACAACTTTTGTTACACGGTTGATCGCGACTACACGCTCTTCTAATTCAGCTGCTTGAGCTTGAACTTTCTCCACACATCACTCCTTAGAAATTGAGGCCGCCCTCACGAGCGCCATCTGCAAGAGATTTAACACGGCCATGATAGAGGTAACCGTTTCTGTCGAAAACTACGTCCTTGATGTTTTTCGCAGTAGCTGCTTTAGCTGCTTCGATACCAACAAGTTTCGCCATTTCGATACCGGACTTATCCTCTTTACCCAAAGAAGACACAGCTACCAACGTGTTACCATCAACGTCGTTGATGATCTGAGCGTAGACGTGCTTACCGCTTCTGAATACGCAAAGACGTGGTCTCTCCGCAGTACCTTGTACAGTCTTGCGGATTCTGATCTTCTTCTTGAGGCGATTTACTTTTCTATCGCTTGTATGTTTGCTAATTTTAAGTTTCATACGTTACCTCAATTATTTACCAGCTGACTTACCGGCTTTACGTCTGATTTGCTCACCAGTGTAACGAACACCCTTGCCCAGGTATGGCTCTGGTGGACGGAAGGAACGGATTTTAGCCGCTACTTGTCCAACAAGCTCTTTACTTGGACCAGTGATGGTCAAGCTGGTTTGCTTATCGACTTTAATTTCAATACCTTCTGGAATATCGAAGATAACAGGGTGAGAGAAGCCCAAAGAAAGCTCCAACTTCTTACCTGCTACGTTTGCACGATATCCAACCCCTTGAAGCTCCAAACCTTTAGTGAAGCCCTTAGTAACGCCAGTTACTGCGTTCTGGATAAGAGCTCTGTAAAGACCGTGCATTGCGCGGCTTTCTTTAGAGTCATCATTCGGAGTCAAAACCACTTTGTTTCCATCGATTTTCGCGGAAACATTTGGCTTCATACCGATTTTAAGTGAGCTTTTCGCACCTTTAACGACAACTTCGTTAGCAGGTGTTACGCTTACTTGTACTGTGTTATCAAAAACAACGGGTGCTTTTCCAATACGAGACATAATTCACCTACCAAAGTGTCGCAAGCAGTTCGCCACCAAGCTTTTGCTCTGTAGCTTGCTTACCGCTCATGATCCCTTTGCTTGTGCTGATGATGGACATGCCCATACCAGAACGAACAGTTGGAATCTTGTCAGATTTAACATAAACGCGACGGCCAGGACGGCTTACACGGTCAATGCTATTGATCGCGTGAGCTCCAGCTTCGTCATACTTCAAATAAACACGCATGATGCCTTGTTTGCTGTCTTTAGCAACCTTAAAGCTTCTGATGAAACCTTCGTTTACCAAGATCTGAGCAATACCAGCTCTCACTTTGGAAGCAGGCATATCCACTTTTTCGTGTTTCGCCGCTCCAGCGTTTCTGATCATTGTAAGGAACTGAGAAATTGTATCCATTCTGAACCTCTTACCAGCTGGCTTTCGTTACGCCAGGCAATTTACCGTCAAGGGCCAATTGTCTGAACGCAATACGAGACAAACCGAACTTTCTGTAGTTACCACGAGGGCGACCAGAAATTTCACAACGTGTGATTGTGCGGTTTGGATTTGTGTCACGAGGAAGAGCTTGCAACTTTTTACGTGCAGCCGCTCTTTCTTCGTCAGAAAGCTTCATATCAACAGTTTTAGCTCTCAATTCTGCTCTGTATTGACCATACTTAGCAGCAAGAGCTTTTCTTTTATTGTTTTTTTCAATGCTTGCTTTACGAGCCAAGTGACACCTCTTATTTTCTGAAAGGCATGCCAAGCGCTTCAAGCAACGCTCTGCCTTCAGTATCGTTCTTCGCAGTTGTACAGATAGTGATATTCATACCACGAGTTTTATCAACTTTATCGTAGTTGATCTCAGGGAACACGATCTGCTCTTTCAAGCCCATATTGTAGTTACCACGGCCGTCGAAACCTTTATTAGGCAAACCACGGAAGTCACGTACGCGAGGTAGTGCCAACGTGTTCAAACGATCCATGAAAGACCACATTTTCTCTCTTCTCAAAGTCACACGAACACCCAATGGGATGCCAGCGCGCAATTTGAAGTTGGAAATAGCTTTCTTCGCTTTAGTGATAACAGCTTTTTGTCCAGTGATCGCTGTGATTTCATCAACCACAGTGTTCAAGATTTTTGGATTCTGAACAGCTTCGCTCAAGCACACGCTAAGAGTGATTTTCTCCAAGCGAGGAACTTGCATCACGTTTTTAACTCCCAGTTGTTTCTGAAGAGCGGGAGCGATCTCTTTATTATATCTTGTATGTAAGCGATTCATCTCATCACCCCTTATAGAACTTCCGGAGCCAAAGAAACAATCTTAACGAAAGACTTAGCTCTCAATTCTCTGGCTACTGGGCCAAAGATACGTGTTCCAATTGGTTCTTTAGAAGCATTGATCAAAACTGCAGAGTTATCATCGAAACGGATGTAAGATCCGTCTGGACGACGAAGTTTAGCAACAGTTCTAACAACAACAGCTTTAGCTACGTCACCTTTTTTTACTTTTGCATTTGGCAGAGCTTCTTTGATGGAAACAACGATAACATCACCAATGGATGCTACACGACGTTTAGAACCACCAAGAACCTTAACGCACATAACTTCTTTTGCGCCGGAGTTATCTGCTACATTCAGTCTAGTTTGCATTTGAATCATAACAGTCTCCTACGCCTTTGCCGTTTCTACGACTTCAGCCAAAGCCCAACGTTTAGTTTTGCTCAGAGGACGAGTTTCACGGATCTTAACGATGTCACCAACTTTTGCTTGGTTCTTTTCGTCGTGAGCCTTGAATACAGATGTCTTCTTAACATACTTACCGTATTTAGCGTGCTTAACCATGCGGTAGATGAGGACAGAGATAGTTTTATCCATCTTGTCACTGATAACTTCACCTACGACTTCAATTTTACGTCCTCTAGAATTAGTTTCAGTCATGTCCTACCCCTATCTCGCCACTTTTTTTACGATCGCTGTGTTGATTTTAGCGATGTCACGGCGAAGACCGCGGATTTGCACTGGGTTAGAAAGCTGCCCAATGGAATTCTTAATACGCGCCTGGAACAGCTCTTCAGAAAGAGCCGCTCTTTTCTTTTTCAATTCAGCTACAGAAAGATCTTTAATCTCTACGAACTTCATACAACTACTCCCTTACCAAGAAACGAGTTTTGAAAGGAAGTTTGTGAGCTGCGCGTTCGAAAGCTTCTTTAGCTTGCTCACGAGTCACACCGTTCATTTCGAAAAGAACTTTTCCAGGAAGAACACGAGCAACCCATAGCTCAGGGTTACCTTTACCGCTACCCATACGAGTTTCAGCAGGCTTTTTTGTTACCGGGATGTTTGGGAACACACGGCACCAGATTTTACCACCACGCTTAACAGAACGGGAGATAGCGATACGACCAGCTTCCAACTGACGAGCAGTCAGACGACCTTCCTCGATTGCCTGAAGACCGTAGTCTCCGAAATCAAGGTTAGCGCCTCTTACTGCAAAACCAGTAGCGCGGCCTACAAATTGTTTACGCCATTTTACTCTTTTAGGACTTAACACGACCTGCCTCCTCAACTTCGCGAGCAGATAAGATATCGCCTTTATAGATCCATACTTTCAGGCCGATGATACCATATGCTGTTAGAGCTTCTGCTGTACCGTAGTCGATATCAGCGCGCAATGTATGAAGAGGAACACTCTTCTCATTGTACCACTCAGAACGCGCAATCTCTGCACCATCAAGACGACCGGAAACACGGATCTTGATACCTCTCACGCCGCCTTTGATCGCAGCTGCAATAGATTTTTTAAGAGCTCTTCTCCAAGAGATACGTTTCTCAAGTTGTTGAGCAATGCTCTCAGCAACGAGCTGAGCATCGAGGTCTGGTTTACGCACTTCTTGGATGCTCAAGAAAACTTCGTTGGGTGTAAGTTTTTGAACTTCCGCTTTAAGAGCGTCAATACCAGTACCTTTTTTACCAATTACAACACCTGGACGAGCTGTGGAGATGATGATTTTGATCTTCTTCGCAGCACGTTCCATTTCAATTTTCGCAACACCCGCGTGTTTAAGCTTGTCCTTAAGGAACTTTCTCAAACGGATGTCTTCGTGGAGATTTTCATAATATTGTTGACCCTTCGCATACCAGCGAGAATCCCAAGTTCTGATAACACCAACTCTTAGACCAATTGGATTAACCTTCTGACCCACGACTATTTCTCCTCGAGTACTACGTTAATGTGGCTGGTCTTCTTACGAACACCGAACGCGCGACCTTGTGCACGAGGACGGAATCTTTTAAGAACTGGACCTTGATCAACCCAGATAGCTTTAACATAAAGGCTGTCTACATCCATAACCTTTTTGTATTCAGCATTGGCAACAGCTGATTCGATTAGCTTTTTTACCATACCTGCGGTTTTTTTGTTCAGGAAAGTAAGGGTTTTAACAGCCTCATTCACGTCTTTACCGCGAACCAGGTCAGCAACCAATCTTGCTTTCTGAGCGCCAACTCTTGCATATTTCAAGCTTGCTTTAACTTCCATTATCAACCTCTATTACTTCTTCGCGCCAGGAGCTGCGGCCTTCTTCTCGGCGTGACCATGGAAAGTTCTTGTTGGAGCAAACTCACCGAGTTTGTGACCAATCATGTTCTCTGTGATGTACACAGGAACGAACTTTCTTCCATTGTGAACTGCGAAAGTAAGTCCAATAGTCTCAGGAAGAATTGTTGAGCGGCGAGACCAAGTTTTAATAACTTTTTTATCATTCTTTTCGATCGCATGGTCGACCTTCTTTTGAAGATGAGTATCGACAAATGGACCTTTTTTAATTGAGCGTGCCACCTTTTACTCCTACTTACGTCTCTTGATGATTGAAGAGTTGGTTCTCTTATTGTTTCTAGTTTTGTAACCCTTACATGGTTGACCCCATGGAGTTACTGGGTGATGACCCTTACCAACGCCCTCACCACCACCGAGTGGGTGATCAACTGGATTCATATGCATACCGCGAACGGATGGACGAATACCTCTCCAACGAGAGCGACCAGCTTTACCTAGGTTGATGTTTTCGTTGTCAGTGTTACCAACTTGACCGATAGAAGCACGGCAAACTGTCAACACCTGCTTCAACTCACCGGATGGCATACGTACTTGGCAGTACTTTTCGCCTTTACCAGCAAGAGTCGCGCTTGCACCAGCACCACGGCAGATTTGACCACCTTTGCCCGGACGCAATTCGATGTTGTGAATAACAGTACCAACTGGGATAGCACCCAAAGTCAGGGAGTTACCTGGCTTGATGTCGGCTTTATCAGAAGAAATAACTGTATCACCAACATTCAAACCAACTGGAGCAAGGATATAAGCCTTAGCACCGTCGATGTAAGAAATAAGAGCAATACGGCAAGTTCTGTTTGGATCGTACTCGATCGCAACAACTTTCGCTGCTACGTCAAGCTTAGTGCGTTTGAAGTCAACCAAACGGTATTTTCTCTTATGACCACCACCTTGGTGACGGATCGTGATTTGACCGTGATTGTTACGAGCAGCTTGTTTTTTTAGAGGAGCAAGCAAAGACTTCTCTGGAGTTGTCTTTGTGATTTCTTTGAAATCGAAACCAGTCATTCCTCTGCGACCATGAGAGCGTGGGGCGAATGTTTTAATACCCATCTTTATACTCCCTCAAATAGAGCGATCTTCTCACCTTCAACAAGCTTAACGTAAGCTTTTTTCCAGTAAGGGACCTTGGTTAGACCAAATTTAGTTTGCTTAGAGTGACCGCGGCAGACACTTGTTCTTACGCTGTCAACTTTAACTTTGAAGTTCTTTTCAACAGAAGCTTTGATTTCTGTTTTCGTAGATTTCATATCTACTTCGAAAACATAAACGCCAGCTGCGTTGTGGTATGTATTTTTCTCTGTAACAAGAGGGGCTTTAATTACTTGTTTCATTACGCCTTCTCCAATGAACAACGATCAACGATTTTTGCCACAGATTCTTTAGTGATGATAGCTGCATCGTATTTCAACAAATCGAATACGTTCAAACCTTCAACTGGGAAGTATTTGAATGTCGGCAAGTTTTTAGATGCGCGGCTGAATTTTTCATCAACAGCAGAATCAACCAATACGGCTTTCTTCAAACCGAAAGCTTTCAAACGCTTGTTAAGCTCAGCAGTTTTACCTTCAGAAGCCATGCTGTCCACAACGAACAACTTACCTTCTTTTTGAAGGTGAGAAAGAGCCATGCTCAGACCCAAACGACGAACTTTCTTAGGCAATACGAAAGCGTAGCTGCGAGGCTGAGGACCGAAAGCGGTACCACCACCAGGCATCAAGATAGAACGGCTAGAACCTTGACGAGCTCCACCAGTACCTTTTTGTTTGAACGGCTTCTTACCACCACCAGACACAAGACCTTTGGTCTTAGTCATGTGAGTGCCTTGACGACGAGCCGCCAATTGCCATTGAACAACTGTGTGAAGAACTTCCTTTTTAACAGGAGTTTCGAACACGTCAGCAGCCAATTCAACGGAACCAACTTTTTCTTTTTTCCAGTTTAATACATTTACTGTAGCCATACTATTCTCTCACCAACTTCACCAAAGTGTTTCTAGCACCTGGAACTGGCCCTTTAACCATCAGAACGTTTTCTTCAGCGATGATCTGAACAACTTCTACGTTCTTAACAGTGACAGTTTCAGCACCCAAATGACCTGGGAATTTCTTACCCGGCATTACACGACCTGGCCATGTTCTGTTACCAGAAGAACCCGGACGACGGTGGAATTTAGAACCGTGGGATGCAGGACCACCCGCAAAGCCCCAACGTTTTACGGAACCCGCAAAACCTTTACCTTTAGACTTGGAAGTGATCTTTACGAAGTCACCTTTAGCCAAGCTGTCGATAGAGATTTGCGCACCAACAGCAGCACCTTCAGGAAGAGCTTGACGAAGTTCTTTTACGAACTGAGCGCCATTCTCGAAGCCAGCTTTTTCAAGGTGACCTTTTTCAGCTTTGTTGGAGTTTTTAGCTTTTTTAGGATGACAAGCTACTTGAAGAGCTTCGTAACCATCTGTTTCGTTAGTTTTGATTTGAGAAACAAACCAAGGCTCATAACGAAGAACTGTAACAGGAACAGCTTCGCCGTTCTCGTTATAGATAGTAGCCATACCTTCTTTGAACGCGAACAGGCCGTTCAACTTTAGACCTGCAGTATTTTGAGTTTCTGTAGTTTCGCTCACGTCTTACCTCTAAACCGCAGAAAGTTTGATTTCAACATCAACACCAGCAGAAAGATCCAACTTCATAAGTTGATCTACTGTTTGTTGAGTGGGTTCTAAAATATCGAGCATACGCTTATGAGTTCTCACCTCGAACTGTTCACGAGATTTTTTATCTACGTGCGGAGAACGCAATACAGTGTAGCGATTGATGCGAGTAGGCAAGGGAATTGGACCCGCAACTTTAGCGCCTGTACGACGAGCAGTCTCAACGATTTCTTTCGTCGACTGATCAAGCAATTTATGATCGAATGCCTTCAATCTGATTCTAATCTTCTGACTTTGCATATGGACACTCTTCTCTTTTATAAAGTATCGTTTTTACTAGCAAATTGTTAACAACTCACGTCCCTATCCCATCGAAAACTTGCCCCGAATTAGCCCTTGCGGCCTGAATCGCCTTCAACGCGGGGGGTTTTTTGTAGATTTAGACGCTATGAGTGCGCGAGTATGCGCACTTTGAAATCTAATGTCAAAGGGAAATATTACTTTTTTTAGTATCTTCCCATTTTATGTAGAATTTCCGTTTTTACCTTCGCAGGCACCACGGCGTACTCTAGGAATTCCATGCTAAAACTAGCACGACCCTGACTTAAACTGCGGACGTCCGTAGCATAACCAAACAGACTCGCCAGAGGAGCCTCGGCAGAAATAACCTGCCCGCCACCCTGTTTAACATTCATCGTGAGGATTTTTCCACGACGAGCATTGAGGTCTCCAACGATATTACCCACAAACTCATCAGGACATGTCACTTCTAGCTTAAAGATAGGCTCCATAAGCTCCACAGAAGCTGCCCTTACAGCATCCCGGAACGCCAAGGAAGCCGCCGCTTTAAAGGCCATTTCACTGGAAGCCTCAGGACGCACTTCAATAGAAGTTAAAGTGCCCTTAATACCCAACATAGAGCAGCTCGCCAAAGGACCGACCTCAGCCGCCTCACGGAAGCCCGCCTCAACCGCCTTCAACATAGGGGCTGTAAACTCTTTAGACACAGCCACCTTACTAACAAACTGGATGCCCTCTGCCTGAGCAATAGGCTCCAAAGACAAGGAAACCTTCGCAAAATGCGCCTCACCGGCGATTTCACGCTCATACACGTGATCAGCCTTGGCTGCAGCCGTAATAGTCTCGCGATAGGAAACCTGTGGGTTACCCACATTGGCCTGAATCTTATGTTCGCGAAGCAACCGGTCCACGAGAATTTCCAAATGCAATTCACCCATGCCAGAAAGCAGGATTTGCCCGGTTTCCGGATCAGTACGCAAACGACAGGATGGATCTTCTTTTTCAAGTTTTGCCAGGCCCGCCAACATTTTTTCCTGATCCGCAGAGGATTTCGCCTCCACCGCCACAGAAATGACCGGCTCTGGGAATGTGATCGCCTCAAGCACAACAGGATGAGCACTCTCACAAAGAGTGTCTCCCGTACCAGTGAACTTAAGACCAATCACAGCACCGATATCCCCTGCTTTAAGACCCGTGATCTCTTCGCGGGAATTTGCGTGCATCTTAACAAGCTTCTGAATGCGCTCTTTCTTTTGAGTGCGAGGATTCAAAAGCTGCTCACCGACTTTTACTTCACCGGAATAAACACGGATATAAGTCAAAGTACCGGCAAACGGATCATTGGCGATCTTAAATGCCAATGCAGCCGTATTACCCTCAAAGTCAGTTTTACAGATAATTTCTTTATCAGGACGATCAGGGTCATGACCCACGATCGCAGGAACCTCCAAAGGTGACGGAAGATAATCTATCACGCCATCAAGAAGTGGCTGAACACCTTTATTCTTGAAAGCGGCCCCACAGAATACCGGGAAGGCTTTCAATTCAAGAGTCCCTTTGCGCAAAGCACGTTTAAGCTCTGGCACAGTGACTTCTTCTCCATTGAGATATTTCTCAAGAAGTTCGTCTTCAAATTCAACGATCTTCTCAATGACCTCAGTACGGAAGCGGTTTACTTCCTCTTTCATGTCATTGGGAACATCGGTAACTTCGAAATGGTCACCCATTCCGGACTGATCCCACATATAAGCACGATTCTCCAACAGATCAATAACACCACGGAAGGTGTCCTCGACTCCGATAGGAACTTGCACAGGGATTGGGTTCGCATTGAGCTTTTCTTTGATCGTCCCGTAGGACATAACAAAGTCCGCACCAACACGGTCCATTTTGTTCACAAAACAAATGCGCGGAACCTTATATTTGTCAGCTTGCTTCCAGACAGTTTCAGACTGAGGCTCAACACCGTTCACACCATCGAAAACAGCAATAGCACCATCCAGAACGCGCAAAGACCGTTCAACTTCAATAGTGAAGTCAACGTGGCCCGGAGTATCGATGATGTTGATTCTGTGATCTTTCCAGAACGCCATGGTCGCAGCAGATGTGATAGTGATACCACGCTCTTGCTCTTGAACCATCCAGTCCATGGTAGCATCGCCATCATGGACCTCGCCGATTTTATGACTTTTACCTGTATAGTAAAGAATACGTTCGGTGGTGGTCGTCTTACCGGCATCAATGTGAGCCATGATGCCGATATTACGAGTGTACTTGAGATCAGCTACAACTTTAGGATCTTTAGCTGACATCTTAGCAGATTACCAATTGTAGTGAGAGAATGCCTTGTTAGACTCAGCCATTCTGTGAACGTCGTCTTTCTTCTTAATAGAGTTACCTCTATTGTTGTACGCGTCCAAGAATTCACCAGCCAAACGCTTCGCCATGTCTTTTTCACCACGCTCGCGAGAGTATTCTACCAACCAACGCATAGCCAAAGCCAAACGACGAGATGGACGAACATCTACTGGAACTTGGTAAGTCGCACCACCTACACGGCGGGAACGAACTTCGATAGACGGCTTAACGTTCTCAAGAGCTTTTTTGAAGACTGCCAATGGCTCTTCACCTTGAACTTTACCTTCAAGCTCTTTCAAAGCACCGTAGAACAACTTTTGAGAAGTTGCTTTTCTACCTTGGATCATCATTTTATTGATGAACTTAGCGATTACTAGATCCTTGAAAACCGGATCTGGAATGATTTCTCTTTTAAAGGTCTTTTTACGACGTGACATCTCTCAATCCTTATTTCTTAGGTCTCTTAGTACCGTATTTAGAACGGGCGCGCAGACGACCGTTTACACCTTGAAGGTCCAATACCCCACGAACGATGTGGTAACGAACACCCGGCAAGTCCTTCACACGACCACCGCGGATTAGTACAACGGAGTGCTCTTGAAGGTTATGGCCGATACCAGGGATGTAAGAGATAACTTCGAAGCCATTGGAAAGACGAACTTTTGCTACTTTACGAAGAGCGGAGTTCGGCTTCTTTGGAGTCGTTGTATAAACACGAGTACAAACACCACGGCGCTGAGGGCAAGAGTCCAAAGCTGGTGATTTTGTTTGGTTTTTTTGAACTGTACGCTCACTTTTGATGAGCTGGTTAATTGTTGGCACTTTATATACCCCTTAAAAACAATTATGCGGTTCTGGACGCTGGAACTTACATTTCTGTGACGCCCAGGTCAAGACTTTGTTGTTAAAATTACATTTATCCATAAAAACAGGCGTGAGGTCCTTATTCTATGGGCTTTTTACCCTATTGCCGGCCTGTGAAGCCGGCAAATCAGGCTTTTCCTACCTACCCTTGAGGCTGAACAGAGGACGTCATACCTGGCAATGCAACAAAGCCAATATCGTCGTCTTCATGTACAGACACTTTCCAGCGTTTGTAAGAAGTCAAACCAGTTCCTGCCGGGATCAGACGACCCATGATGATATTCTCTTTCAGGCCACGCAAATGGTCTGTGCGAGAATTGATCGCTGCTTCCGTAAGAACTTTTGTAGTTTCCTGGAAGGACGCTGCTGAAATCCAGCTGTCAGTGCTCAAGGAAACTTTAGTGATACCAAGAAGAAGTGGGCTGCAAGTCGCAGGCTGTCCGCCTTCTTTATTGATACGTTCGTTTTCCTCAAGGAAAGCGTATCTTTCCACTTGCTCACCAGCCAAGAAGCGGCTGTCGCCGGCATCTTTGATTTCTACTTTACGTAGCATCTGACGAACAATGACTTCGATATGCTTGTCATTGATACCAACCCCTTGAAGTCTGTAAACTTCTTGGATTTCATCTACAAGGTATGCAGACAAGGCTTTAGCACCCAGAACCGCCAGAATGTCATGAGGATTTGTTGGACCATCCATCAAAGCCTCACCGGCTCTTACGTACTCACCTTCTCTTACAGCAACGTGCTTACCTTTAGGGATGAGGTATTCTTTTTGCTCACCCACTTCAGGAGTTACGATCACACGTTGTTTACCTTTAACGTCTTTACCGAATGTCACATAACCATCGATCTCAGAGATGATAGCTGCTTCTTTCGGTTTACGAGCTTCAAACAACTCGGCAACGCGCGGAAGACCCCCGGTGATATCCTTCGTTTTCGAAGCTTCACGGTGCATCTTCGCGATTACGTCACCCGCATGCACTTCCTGTTGATCCGCAACAAGCAACTGAGCCCCAACCGGGATCAGGTAACGTGCTGGGATGTCACGACCAGGAAGGTTCAATGTCTTACCAGCACCGTCCACTAGGAACACTGTTGGCTTAACATCAGAAGACTTGGATTCCATGATAACTTTGGTCGCGAAACCAGTTACCGCATCCACTTGTTCCTGCATTGTGGAACCTTCTTCGATATCCTGGTATTGAATCTTCGCAGAAACCTCCGCGATGATTGGATTCGAATATGGATCCCATTCCGCTACTGTCTGACCTTTGGCAACTTTGTCACCTTCTTTGAAGTTCAATACAGCACCGTAAACAAGCTTGAAGTCTTCTCTTTCACGGCCTGCTTCGTCGATAACTTTTGCAGAACCGTTACGATTCATCACAGTCAACTTACCATTACGGTTTGTAACTGCATGAACGTTTTCAAGTTTAATTGTACCGTCATAACGAGATGTGTGAACAGATTGTTCAACCGCACGAGAAGCCGCACCACCCAAGTGGAACGTTCTCATCGTCAACTGAGTACCAGGCTCACCGATAGATTGAGCGGCAATGATACCCACTGTTTCACCCAGGTTCACGGTCGCACCACGGGACAAATCACGTCCGTAACACTTCACGCAAACACCGCGCTTGGACTGACAGGTCAACGCAGAACGGATGTCGACTTTGTCGATACCACGGCCTTCGATGTTTTTAACGTCAGTTTCAGTGATCTCTTGGTTTGCACGAACGACAACTTCATTCGTTGCCGGATCAACAACATCTTTCAATGCTGTACG
Source organism: Bdellovibrio sp. HAGR004 (assembly GCF_055397015.1). Classification (NCBI taxonomy): domain Bacteria; kingdom Pseudomonadati; phylum Bdellovibrionota; class Bdellovibrionia; order Bdellovibrionales; family Pseudobdellovibrionaceae; genus Bdellovibrio; species Bdellovibrio sp. HAGR004. Next base: position 3,184,921 of record NZ_AP029176.1, read on the forward strand.
ACCCAAGATACGGTCACCGATGTTTTGAACGATCTCACCCGCTTCGTAAATCGGAGTGATTTCCAAACCATCTTCAACACCGCAATCCACTTCAGAAACAACCACGTCCTGAGCAACGTCAACCAAACGACGAGTCAGGTAACCGGAGTTCGCTGTTTTCAATGCGGTATCGGCCAAACCTTTACGCGCACCGTGCGTGGAGATGAAGTACTGGATAACTGTCAAACCTTCACGGAAGTTCGCAGTGATCGGAGTTTCGATGATCTCACCAGAAGGTTTCGCCATCAAACCACGCATACCACCCAACTGACGGATCTGAGCTGCGGAACCACGGGCTCCGGAGTCAGCCATGATGTAAATAGGGTTGAAGGACGGGCCTACAACTTCTTTGCCACCAACGTTGAACGTTTGTTTTTCGATCGCGTTCATACCTTCTTTAGCGATCTTATCCGCAGTCTGAGCCCAGATATCCACCACTTTATTGTAGCGCTCACCATCTGTGATCAAACCTTCGTCGTACTGCTGCTGGATCTCAGTCACTTGCTTCTCGGCATCCGCGATCATCGGAGCTTTCGCTGCCGGGATCACCATGTCATCGATACCGATGGACATACCTGCTGCTGTTGAATACTTGAAGCCGAACTCCATGATTTTATCAGCAAGGATGCAAGTCGCTTTAGCGCCCGCAAGACGGAACGTCTTGTCGATCAACGCAGCGATTTGTTTTTTATTCATTGTTACGTTCACTTCGTTGAACGGAACTTCTTTAGGAACGATATCAGAAAGGATTGCACGACCTACAGTCGTTTCCTGCAATTGACCTTTGATACGAACCTTACAAGACGCCTGAAGGTCTACCAAACCAGTCTCAAACGCGTATTGAGCTTCCTGAACGCTAGAGAAGGCTTTGCCTGAACCCTTGGCGCCTGGACGCATACGAGTCAACCAGTAAAGACCCAACACGATATCCTGAGAAGGATTGATGATCGGCTTACCGGAAGCTGGAGAAAGGATGTTGTTTGTAGACATCATCAAAACGCGCGCTTCAACTTGGGATTCCACAGAAAGTGGAACGTGAACTGCCATTTGGTCACCGTCGAAGTCGGCATTGAACGCCGTACATACTAGCGGGTGCAACTGGATAGCTTTACCTTCGTGAAGAACAGGTTCGAATGCCTGGATACCCAATCTGTGAAGAGTTGGCGCACGGTTCAGAAGCACTGGGTGCTCTTTCACCACGTCTGCCAGGATATCCCAAACTTCAACGGTCTCTTGATCAACAAGGCGTTTTGCTTGCTTGATCGTTGCTGCCAAACCTTTTTCTTCAAGTTTGTTATAAACGAATGGCTTGAACAGCTCCAAAGCCATCTTCTTAGGAAGACCGCACTGGTGAAGCTTCAAAGTTGGACCTACTGTGATAACGGAACGACCAGAGTAGTCTACACGTTTACCCAAAAGATTTTGACGGAAACGACCTTGCTTACCTTTCAACATGTCAGAAAGAGAACGCAATGGACGTTTATTTGGACCCGTGAAGGTCTTACCGCGACGACCGTTATCCAACAACGCATCAACCGCTTCTTGCAACATACGTTTTTCGTTGCGGATGATGATGTCTGGAGCGTTCAGCTCCTGAAGACGTTTCAAACGGTTGTTACGGTTGATTACACGGCGGTACAGGTCATTCAGGTCAGACGTCGCGAAACGGCCACCATCAAGAGGTACCAATGGACGAAGATCAGGAGGAAGAACCGGAAGCGCTTCCAACATCATCCACTCTGGCTTGTTGATGGAACCTTTGAAGGCTTCAACAACACGCAGACGTTTAGTCAATTTTTTGATACCAGCTTCAGACTTGGTATCTTTCACTTCCATACGAAGCTTGCGAGACAGGTACTCTGGGTCGATCTTTTTCAAAAGATCACGAACCGCTTCACCGCCCATGCCGTATTTGAAGGAAGGACCAAATTCGTTCAGAGCCGCTTGCAGCGCCTCTTCAGTCAGTACCTGGCCTTCTTCCAATGTTGTTTCCATTGGATCGATAACAACGTGTGCTTCACAGTAAAGAACCTTTTCAACGTCTTTCAAAGAAAGATTCAAAAGGTTACCAATACGAGAAGGCAAAGAGCGCAAGAACCAGATGTGCGCTACAGGCGTTGCCAATTCGATGTGACCAAGGCGCTCACGGCGAACCTTGGTCTGAGTCACTTCAACGCCGCACTTTTCACAGACGACGCCACGGTACTTCATACGTTTGTACTTACCGCACAAGCACTCGTAGTCCTTGATCGGACCGAAGATTTTCGCACAGAACAAGCCGTCACGCTCAGGCTTGAAAGTACGATAGTTGATAGTTTCTGGCTTCTTAACTTCACCAAATGACCATTCACGAATCATTTCAGGTGACGCCAACGATACTCGTACGGCGTCAAACGAAAGTGGATCTTTTGGTTTATCGAAAAAATTCAACAAGTCTCTCAAAGAACACCCCTGTTGTTAAATTATTAAACTTAGTGCTGCTCTGGTTCGTCTTTAGACGCAACCGGTGCAACAGGTTCTACCTCGATCACTTCTTCGTCACCGAACTCTTCGTCCTGGTCACGTAGAATGTCAGACTCCATCAGCTCCACGTTCAGTGCCAGAGATTGAAGCTCTTTCACCAATACGTTGAAGGATTCAGGCAAGCCTGGCTCAAGGATGTTTTCACCCTTCACGATGCTTTCGTACATACGAGTTCTACCCGCAACGTCATCTGACTTAACAGTCAGGAACTCTTGCAGAGAATAAGCCGCACCGTACGCCTCGATCGCCCAAACTTCCATCTCCCCTAGACGCTGACCACCGAACTGAGCTTTACCGCCCAGAGGCTGTTGAGAAACGAGTGAGTAAGGTCCGATAGAACGAGCGTGGATCTTCTCTTCCACCAAGTGGTGAAGTTTCAGCATGTACATGATACCCACGGTTACTGGGTTCGTGAACGGCTCCCCTGTACGACCGTCGAAGAGGACGGACTTACCAGATGTTGGAACCTGTGCTTTTTCAAGAAGACCTTTCACATCCGCCTCACGAGCACCGTCGAAGACCGGAGTACCCACGTGGATACCGTGCTTCATGCGGTTGACCATGGACTTCAATGAAGCATCGTCAGCTTTATCAAGTTTTGCAGAGATGTCGCTGTCGCTGAAGATGTCTTTCATCTCGGAACGTGCGTTTTCCGCATTCCATTTCTCAAGATGTGCTCCCAGTTGTTTACCCAGGTTGTGCGCTGCCCAACCCAAGTGAACCTCAAGGATCTGACCGATATTCATACGAGAAGGAACCCCTAGTGGATTCAGAACCATGTCCACTGGAGTACCGTCAGCTAGATAAGGCATGTCTTCCGCAGGCAATACTTTGGAGACAACACCCTTATTTCCGTGACGACCAGCGAACTTATCCCCGACTTGCATTTTACGTTTGATAGCAACGTAAACTTTAACCATTTTGATCACGCCCGGAGGCAATTCGTCACCTTTACGAAGACGATCGATCTTTTCATTGAACACAAGTTTAACTGCATCCAACTGGTTACGAGCATTGTCGATGATTTTGTTCACCTGGAACTCAAGGTCTTGTTCAAGAGGGATATAGTTCAACAATTCGAATGGAACTGTCTCTAGATCCGCTTCAGTGATGTCCTGACCTTTGTTCAACAACTTCTGAGAACCGTCTTCATTCAGAAGAACGCCTGTAGTTGTTTTACCAACCAGGATGTCACGAAGTTTGGAGATAGCGTTATTTTTGATAACGTTCTGCTCAACCGCCAAGTCTTTTTCAAGCTTGCGTTTTTTCTCTTCGATGATCAGGGACAAACGCTCATCGCGGTCTGCACCTTCACGAGAGTAAACTTGAGCATCGATAACAGTTCCGTACACGCCGGATGGCGCACGCAGAGATGTATCACGAACGTCGCCGGCTTTTTCACCGAAGATCGCTCTCAAAAGTTTTTCCTCTGGGGAAAGCTGAGTTTCACCTTTTGGAGTCACTTTACCAACCAGGATGAAGCCAGGGCGAACTTCCGCACCGATGCGGATGATACCAGAGCTGTCCAGGTCTTTCAGAGCTTCTTCACCAACGTTAGCAATATCGCGAGTGATCTCTTCCTTACCAAGTTTTGTGTCACGAGCCACGCACTCGAATTCTTCGATGTGGATGGAAGTGTAAACGTCGTCTTTCAACAGACGCTCAGAAATAAGGATGGAATCCTCGAAGTTGTAACCCTGCCAAGGAGTGAACGCCACAAGGATGTTCTGACCCAATGCCAGTTCGCCCAGTTCAGTGGAAGGACCGTCAGCGATGATGTCGCCTTTGGAAATCTTGTCACCAACAGTAACGATTGGTTTTTGATTGAAGCACGTATTTTGATTCGTACGCTGATACTTCGTCAGGTTGTAGATGTCCACGTTCGCACCCAGTTCGCCACCTTTGGCGAAACGACGGATAACGATACGGGAAGCATCAACTTCCTCAACGATACCATCGTTTTGAGCAACGATGGAAGTACCGGAGTCACGAGCAACCAAACGCTCTACGCCCGTACCAACAAGTGGAGCGCGAGAACGCAGCAGTGGAACCGCTTGACGTTGCATGTTCGATCCCATCAAGGCACGGTTGGCGTCATCGTGCTCAAGGAATGGAATCAGGGAAGCCGCGATGGAAACCAACTGAGATGGAGAAACGTCCATCAAAGCAACTTTATCCTTGTCCACGATCTCATACTCACCGTCACGACGAGTGATCGTCGTTGGAGTCTGGATGGCTTTGTTGCCAGCTTCGTCACGTGCCGCCGGAGCGATGTGGTGACCAGCTTCTTCCAGTGCAGAAAGATAGTTGATGTCCTTGGAAACCTGACCCGCTTCAACTTTACGGTATGGAGTCTCGATGAAACCATAGTTGTTGATACGAGCGTAAGTTGCCAAAGAGGCGATCAAACCGATGTTTGGACCCTCTGGAGTTTCGATAGGACAGATACGTCCGTAGTGCGTAGGATGTACGTCACGTACTTCGAAACCAGCGCGGTCACGAGTCAAACCACCAGGTCCAAGAGCAGACAAACGACGTTTGTGCGTGATCTCAGAAAGAGGATTCGTCTGATCCATGAACTGGGACAACTGGGAAGAACCGAAGAATTCTTTTACTACGGCGTTCACAGGTTTCGCGTTCACAAGATCGTGAGGCATCATAGTTTCAACGTCCTGAAGGGACATACGCTCACGGATAGCGCGCTCCATACGAACCAAACCGATGCGGTATTGGTTTTCCAGAAGCTCACCCACAGAACGAACACGACGGTTACCCAAGTGATCGATATCGTCGATAACACCGCGACCGTTTTTCAGATCGATCAAAGTTTTGATGGTGCTCAGGATATCCTTGTGAGTCAGTGTTCTGTGAGACGGAGGACACTCGTCCATAGAGATACCGAATCTGTGATTGATCTTGATACGACCAACTTCAGAAAGGTCATAAGTCTCTGGATCGAAGAACAAACGGCCGAAGAATGTCGTAGCTGCTTCCAAAGTTGGAGGCTCACCAGGACGAAGGCGTTTGTAGATTTCCACCAGGGATTCTTCTTTGTTGGAGACTTTATCAACCAACAGGGTGTTGCGCAGGTAAGGACCTACAGTCAAACCGTCGAAGAAGATCATGAAGAAGCGGTCGATACCAGCTTCGATGGAACGCTTGATGATTGCAGAGTTCAATTCCGCATTGGCGTCAGCGATGATTTCACCAGTGGATTCATCAATCAACGGCTTCGCCAATACTTTACCGTCCAGATCTTCCGGCTGAACTTCAAGCTCTGTGATATCAAGATCTTTGATCTTTTTAACGATAGCACGAGTGATACGACGACCTGCTTTAACAAGTGCCTCACCGGATTTAGGATCAACGATATCAGTCAATGCTCTTTGACCGGACATACGCTCGATGTCTAACTTACGGAAGAGCTTGCCGCCCTTAACGTAAACTTCATCAAGATCGTAGAAGTATTCCAGAAGCTGCTCAGAGTTGTAACCAAGAGCTTTAAGAAGGATTGTGACTGGGAACTTACGACGACGGTCGATACGTACGTGAATAAGATCTTTTTGGTCAAACTCAGCATCCAACCATGAACCACGATAAGGGATCACGCGTGCAGAGTAGATCAGTTTACCGGAAGCATTGTTTTTACCACCGTCGTGATCGAAGAACACGCCCGGAGATCTGTGCAACTGGGAAACAACAACGCGCTCAGTACCGTTGATGATGAAGGAACCATTGGCAGTCATCAATGGGATTTCGCCCAGATAAACTTCCTGCTCTTTCACGTCACGGATGCTGCGTGCTTCAGTTTCTTCATCAACATCGAAAACGATCAGACGAAGAGTCACCTTGATAGGAGCAGCGAAAGTCATACCACGCTGACGGCACTCGTCCACGTCGTACTTAGCCGGCTCTAGAGTGTAAGATACAAACTCAAGGCTTGCTGTATTGTTGAAATCTGTGATTGGGAAAACAGATTTGAAAACGCCATTAAGACCAGCATCGCCACGGCGATCTGGATCCATATCTTTTTGAATGAAAGCTTCGTAAGAAGACTTCTGCAGTTCAATCAGATTTGGGATATCAATGACTTGCTTATTTTTCGCGAATGACTTTCTAACTCGAATGTTAGAAGCCGTAACTGGAGTTTTTTCCAATGTACTCTCCGTGATAAGAAAATCGGATGTTCGCTTCGGGGGGAACATTCCAAGGCCCACATTAAATAAAAACGCAAGTATCTCAAACTACCCTAAGTTTTCAATAAATCAAGTGATTCTAGAGGTTTTTGAGGACTTTCCAATTTCTTCAGAGCCCGATTTTCGCAATCAAACGCGACGCATCAATAGGTCTGGTTGCCGCCATTTTTCTGGCTCAGAAACGAGACCGCATCGTAGCCTATTTTAAACCCTCAAAGGACCCAGCTGATGAAAGCCCTTTTTGCTCTTTTTTCCCTATTTCTAAGCGCCTGCTCCCACTCTATCAGCTTGCGCGCCTCACATTTCGCCGTTCCTGTGGTTGGAGAAAACCAATGGAGTGGCCACGCAGCCATCGTAGCCTCCTCTGAAACGCGAGTGACTGTCATCGATGACATTTCCTCCAATCCTCCTGTTCGCAATAAGGTGCGTATTAATGAGGACTTCAACGCTGGGGACATGTTTGCCGCCAATAATATCGGTTTTGACGCCAGCCTCAGCGCCTATAAAGGCATTGAGATCTACATGGATAACTTTCTATGGGGAGCTCGGTATCAATTCCTGAACAACGGCCCCCAAACTGGCGTCTGGGTTGGGTCGCTTCAGGGAGCTTTTGGAACAAAAAGCGAGTCCACCGACGATTTTACCGTCAACCAATCCACACCCCAATCTGAAGCCAAATCCAGTATCACAACCTCCCAGGCAGGAATCAGCTTGGGATATAAATTTCAAAACGTAGTGCCCTACTTTTCATATATCTATGAGGCTCACAAAATCGAAACAGACGTAAAGAACAATCACGGATCTTTCGGCCCCTACACTGACGACGGGATTCATAGCTACTATTCCCTGGGACTCAGCACCCATCGCCGCGGACTGCGCATCGCCGCCGAGTACAGCTATATTGACATTAAATGGAAAGAATCAAACCAGACAGGACAAGGAGCCTACGGAATGAAAGTCGGCTTTGCTTGGTAAGATTCGCCGACAGGCCCAGACAAACAAAAAGCCTCGTGTTTCCACGAGGCTTTTCATTTTTAGCGTAAACTAAAAGGCAGAAATTACTTAACAGTAACTTTCGCGCCCGCAGCTTCAAGAGCTTTCTTGATTTTTTCTGCGTCTTCTTTAGAAGCGCCTTCTTTAACAGCTTTGTTACCAGCTTCAACAAGGGCTTTAGCTTCAGCAAGACCCAAACCAGTCAAGCCACGAACTTCTTTAATAACGTTGATTTTGTTGGCGCCAGCGTCAACAAGGATAACGTCGAAAGCAGTTTTTTCTTCAACTACAGCAGCAGGACCTGCAGCAGCAGCTACTGGAGCAGCAGCAGAAACGCCCCATTTTTCTTCCAAAGTTTTTACAAGTTCTGCGATCTCAAGAACAGTTTTCGCAGACAACGCTTCAACGATTTGATCGTTAGTCAGAGACATTTTAATCCTCCAGGGATAAAAAATTATTTAAAAATTCAAATATTCAGCACCATCAGTCCCGAACCTTCGGGATTCAAGCCATTAAGCTTGTGGAGCTTCTTCAGTACCAGCGGCTGCGCCGCCGCCCATTTTCTCAGCGTAAGCGTTAAGACATCTAGCAAGTGCAGATCCTGCACCCAACAATGTACCCAACAACATAGCGCGGAGCTGGTCTTTGCCCGGAAGTGTCGCCAAGAATTTAATCTTAGCATCATCCAAAGCTTCGCCGTCCATCACACCAGACTTGATTTGAAGAACTTCTACGTCCTTAGCAAAATCAGCCAATGTTTTAGCAGTCGCGTTCACTTCACCGTAAGAGAATACGATGGCGTTAGTACCTTTCATTGAATTAGCAAATGCTGTTTCAATAGCTGGGTGATCTTTGAACGCTCTTTTTGCAAGAGTGTTACGGACAACTTTCATCTCAGAATCAGCAGCATTCAATTTTTTACGCAAGTTAGTTACTTGCTCAACCTTGATGCCTTTGAAGTCGACGATGAAAGCCCCTTTAGCCTTACCGAACTTTTCAGTGATAAGCTTAATCTCTTGCTCTTTATCTGCGCGAGTGATCATAAGTGAGCCTCCTTTCATTAGACTTTTTGCCCTTCTTGCGAAGGGGCCTGTGCGAATCAGGTCGGTTTGGAGGTCGCATTGGTGAGCTCAGATAAATCTGAACCCATTATAGAAAACCTTTTTGCCTTATCTCGGTAGGCCCTTCACAAACGAAGGATTAAATCCACTAAAAGAAACCTACTGTCTCTGATCGCAATAAAACGTATGAACTAATACATAATAACTAACAAAAAAACAAGGCCCCGATTGAAATCGGAGCCTAATTATTTACTAGTTAACACCAGTTGCAGCAGCTGCTGCATTTGGCTCGATCTTAATGCCAGGGCCCATAGTTGAAGCTACGGCGATGGATTTAAGATAGATACCTTTGGAAGATGCTGGTTTTGCCTTAACGATAGCTCCCAACAAAGTCATGAAGTTATCTTTAAGTTTAGCATCACCCATGGATTTCTTACCGATACCAGCGTGAACGATACCTGCTTTATCAACGCGGAAGTCCAACTTACCTTTTTTCTCGGCAGTCACGGCTTCACCAACGTTCATAGTTACAGTACCGATTTTTGGATTCGGCATCAAACCACGAGGCCCCAGGATCTTAGCAACTTTAGAAACAGTCGCCATCATGTCTGGAGTCGCGATACATTTATCGAAATCCAACCAACCTTCTTGGATTTTAGCCACAAGGTCGTCTGCACCAACGAAGTCAGCGCCAGCTGCTTTCGCTTCAGCCTCTTTAGGACCTTTTGCGAAAACAACAACTTTAACTTCTTTGCCCAGACCGTGAGGAAGAGCGATCGCTCCACGCACTTGTTGGTCGGATTGCTTAGGGTCGATACCCAAGCGCAAAGCTACGTCGATAGATTCATCAAATTTTGCTGGAGCTGTTTCAACAACCAGTTTGAATGCTTCTTCAACAGTGTACTTTTTTGCAGAATCAACTTTTTTAGCGACTGCTGCGAATTTCTTACCTGCCATTTTTACCACCCTTAACCGATGTCGATGCCCATGCTCTTAGCTGTACCAGCAACTTGTGACATTGCGGATTCAACTTTCAAGCAGTTCAAGTCAGGCAACTTCGTTGTAGCGATTTGCTTGATTTGATCGTTATTGATTTTGCCAACTTTGTCTTTTTGAGGCTGCTTGGAACCAGATTCCAATTTCAACGCCTTTTTGATCAAAGAAGACACCGGTGGTGTTTTTGTGATGAAAGTAAACGATCTGTCTTGGTAAACAGTGATGATGATAGGGATGATGCTATCACCCAACGCTTGTGTACGAGCGTTGAACTGCTTACAGAATTCCATGATGTTTACCCCGTGCTGTCCAAGTGCCGGTCCAACGGGAGGAGCTGGATTAGCTTTCCCTGCCGGTATTTGCAGCTTGATCATTCCTGTAACTTTTTTTGCCATGACCCACTCCTGCAAGAGGTTGTGTTAATTAATATCCAAAAGCCGCCCCATGCGGCATCTGGTTATGGTTTTTCTACTTGAATGTAGTCCAACTCAACTGGAGTCGGACGACCGAAGATGCTCACAAGAACCTTAAGCTTCGCTTTGTCCTCGTTCACTTCTTCTACAGTTCCCTGGAAGTTGGAGAATGGACCGTCGATAACAGTCACGTTCTCACCAACAGAGAACTTCACTTTTGGTCTTGGTTTTTCAGCAACGCCAGCCATCTGCTGAGTTACACGAAGAACCTCTGCCTCCGGAACTTCCGGAGGACGGGTTTTAGTACCGCCCACGAAGCCCGTGACTTTAGACGAATTACGTACCAAATGCCAAGTCTCATCATTCAAAAACATCTGAACGAAGATATAACCTGGGAAAAATTTACGTGATTTAGTCTGTTTTTGACCTTTTACAAGCTCCACTACGCTTTCCGCAGGGATCAGGATATCGCCAAAGAACTCTTCCATTTTGGAAGACTTGATTTTCTCTTCAATGGCCTTCTTAGCTGTATTTTCACAGCTCGTCTGAACGTTAACGATGTACCATTTCTTTTCCATGGTTCCGTCCTTACTTCATGAGATAGTTGATAAAGAAGCCAGAGATCAAGTCGAAGGAACTGATGATAACACTGGAAATAAGAACCATCACCACACACGCAATCGTCATTGCTGTTGTGTCTTTGCGTGAAGGCCATACGATTTTACGGATTTCAGAAACAACTTCTTCACCCCAAGCATGAACGCGTGGGTTGAATTGCAGGGCCGCAAAAAGCGCGAAACCTGCCAACACCGGCAAACCGTGGCGAACCATATCGGAGTCAGCCGCACGAGCAACAACACCGAAAGCACCAGCGAAAGCCTTAATAAGAAGAGACACAGTCAAACCGACCAAGATACCTGCAAGTGCAAAGCTGATAGTCAAAATCTTAGAGTTCGCCTTTTCCATTGTTCCTCATCCTAAAGTTATGGAGTCAAAATTGGCAGGGGCGGAGGGATTCGAACCCACGACCTAACGATTTGGAGTCGTTCGCTCTACCGCTGGAGCTACACCCCTACTGATCTTATTGATGACAAGCGACCGCGCCGGATCGTTTCTCATCAATAATCTCCCCTGCGATACTGTTTTTGAGGGAGATTTTAGGACCAGTAAAAGCCATTTTGACTTACATTTTACTACTGCCAAGAAACACCGAGGGGGACTCTTTTGTCAAGAAGTCCCCCGGGTGATTATTACTTAGCTTACGCTGCGTTATTACTCAAGGATTTCAGTAACAACACCAGCTCCAACTGTACGACCGCCTTCACGGATCGCGAAGCGAAGCTCTTTTTCCATAGCGATAGGAGCGATAAGTTCAACAGAAACTTCGATCTTATCACCAGGCATAACCATCTCAGTACCAGCTTTCAAAGTACAAACGCCAGTAACGTCTGTAGTACGGAAGTAGAACTGTGGACGGTAACCGTTGAAGAATGGAGTGTGACGTCCGCCTTCTTCTTTAGTCAGGATGTACGCTTCAGCTTTGAATTTCTTGTGTGGCTTAACAGTGCCTGGCTTAACAAGAACTTGACCGCGCTCAACGTCTTCTTTTTTAGTACCACGAAGAAGAACACCGCAGTTGTCCCCTGCTTGACCTTCGTCAAGAAGTTTACGGAACATCTCGATACCAGTAACAGTAGTTTTTTGAGTTGGACGGATACCAACGATTTCTACCTCGTCACCAACTTTAACGATACCACGCTCTACACGGCCAGTAACAACTGTACCACGACCAGAGATAGAGAACACGTCCTCTACTGGCATCAAGAAAGTTTTGTCTACTGCGCGAACTGGCTCTGGAATGTAAGCGTCACAAGCTTCCATCAATTTCATGATAGCTGGACGGCCGATTTCAGATTGATCGCCCTCAAGAGCTTTCAATGCAGAACCTTTTACTACTGGGATGTCATCGCCAGGGAATTCGTATTTAGACAGAAGTTCACGAACTTCAAGCTCAACAAGCTCAAGAAGTTCTTTATCGTCAACCATGTCAACTTTGTTCATGAATACAACTAGAGCAGGAACACCTACTTGACGTGCAAGAAGGATGTGCTCACGAGTTTGTGGCATTGGACCGTCAGCAGAAGAAACTACCAAGATAGCTCCGTCCATTTGAGCAGCACCAGTGATCATGTTTTTTACGTAGTCGGCGTGGCCCGGGCAGTCAACGTGAGCGTAGTGACGGTTGTCAGTTTCGTACTCAACGTGAGTAGTAGAGATCGTGATACCACGAGCTTTTTCTTCTGGAGACTTATCGATTTGATCGTAAGCCATCGCTTGCGCTTTACCAGCTGCTGCAAGAGTAGTAGTGATAGCAGCAGTCAAAGTTGTTTTACCATGGTCAACGTGACCGATTGTGCCGATATTTACGTGCGGCTTCGTGCGTGTAAATTTCTCTTTAGACATTATTCCTCCTGCAGAGATTTTTTTATTTTATCTAAAACCAAAAAATAAATTAAAAGCCAAATAAGTGGAGCCCATGATCGGAGCCGAACCGACGACCTCACCCTTACCAAGGGTGTGCTCTACCACTGAGCTACATGGGCATGTGTCCTGAAATTTGGAGCGGGAAACGGGTCTCGAACCCGCAACCCTCTGCTTGGAAGGCAGATACTCTAGCCAATTGAGCTATTCCCGCCCTATCAGAACGCCCGAAGAGGACTTCTCCCCTTCTTCAAACTTTTCCGGGAAAACATTCAAAAATGGTGGGCAGGGAAGGATTCGAACCTTCGTAGACATAAGCCAACGGATTTACAGTCCGTCCCCTTTAGCCACTCGGGCACCTACCCACTTGTGAATGCTTACCCAGAAAAATTTGGAGCTGGTTATGGGACTCGAACCCGCAACCTGCTGATTACAAATCAGCTGCTCTACCAATTGAGCTAAACCAGCCTTACTGAGATAACCGACATGTTTTACGGAGAAAAACAGTGTCCGTCAAAGATAATTATTCGCCAGATTACGATTTTTTTCGATTTCCGCGCGCCGCGTGCTGCCTTAAGGTCTCCGTTAACGCCATCGCTGTTGCCACCGATGCGTTATAACTCGCCGAAGAGCTAGCTTGCGGGATGACGACCAATTCATCACAAAGTCGCTCCGTTGTCACTCTCATTCCTTTATCTTCGGATCCAATGGCCCAAACAACCTTGTCTGGCAGGTCCAAATCAAAGATAGAACGCTTTCCACGAGGGCTTAATCCATAGATCCAATAACCCTGTTTCTTTAGTTCTTCCGCATAGTTAGCGAAGTTAGTTGTCTCCTCGACCGGAACGTGCTCGACCCCGCCGCAGGCCACTTTATGCACCGTGGGAGTCAAACCCACCGCACGGTCTTCAGGAATCAGCACACCCTGCGCCCCGACCAACCACGAAGTTCTGAGAATAGCTCCTAAATTGTGCGGATCTTCAATTCCGTCCAGAATAAGCATGATGGATTTATCCAGACTTTCTAGACTTGCCAGATCAAGTTCCGGGGCGCCATCAACAAAAATAGCCGCACCCTGCTGGGACGGGCCGAATTTTTCCAGAACCTGTTCGGATTTCACATCGACTTTTATTCGCAGCTTTTGAGCACGATCGTTCATGTCGCGCAGATCGCCCGAATTTTCCCACCCCTGACGAAGCCAGAAGCCCTTCACCTGCGATGGGCGCACACTGAGAACCTCATTGATCGCATGTGTGCCGATCACCACACGCCATTCGCGAGGAATATAGTCCGCACGAGGCTGAGAATGCTGCTGTTGCGGAGAGTGAGGACGACCGCCTCCACCGCGCCCGTGCGGAGGACGTTGAGAGGAGGAGTTTCTGCCAGAGGGACGAGAGTTATTTTTCTTCATATACAGCCATTACAAAATCAGTTGCAGCTTCCTTCACATTGGAAGCTTCCAGAATAGGACGACCCACCACCAAAGCGGAAGCTCCTTTACGAAGCGCCTCTTTCGGCCCCATGATTCGTTTTTGATCGCCAGAATCCTGCATACTAAAGCGAATTCCCGGGGTGACAAGGTAAAGATCACGGTTTTGTAAAAGGTCTAATTCATGCGGAGAACAAACCACGCTGGAAAGCCCCGCATCCTGCACCAAAGACACAAGGTCTGTCACGTGCTGAGCAATGGGTTGATCCTTCATATTTGCCGGCACAGAGCTTTGATCCCATGAGGTCAGAATCGTCACCGCCAGAATCTTAAAAGGCCTGCGCTGGTTGAGTTCTTTTTCAACAGCGGCCATGCGCTGCAAAGCCTCTTTGCCACTGAGAGCATGCACCGTCACCAAGGAAGCCCCGGCTTCAAAGCTGGCGCGAACCGCTGCCTCCATGGTGGAGGGAATATCGAAGTGTTTGTTATCCAGAAAAATCGGACCGCGCTCGGCCATCTCTTTTACAAACTCCATCCCATAGCGCAGACACAGGCGTGGCCCCAACTTAAAGCCCCCCACAATTTCCGACAGATCATCGGCGATTTTCAGCGCCTGATCACGGGTGTCCACATCCAAAGCCAAAATAATCGGATTTTTCATAGGGTGCGCGCGTAAGTTTTTTCTCATGGAGTCTCCTGGAATACCTTCAGGGGTCCTTTGGATTCTATGTAAAAATTATGCCGAGGGCATCAAAGATTGTCTTTCACAGCCCGCGTTAGTAGGTTGTGCCCGTTAACAGGATTTAAATAACCTCAAAAGGAGAATACATGAAAGCTCTTCTTATCGCCTTGGCATTCGTTTGCGCGGCTTCTTCCTCTCACGCGGCCCTATCCTGCGGTCAGCTTGTTTCTTACAAAACAAAACTGGCTAACGAATTGAACTGGATCAGAGAAAAAATGAGACAGACAAGAAACTCTGACAAACTTGAGCTTTACATGGACCAATACGAAGAGCTTTATGCTCGCTACCAGAACGTGGACAAAGCCATCAAAAGCGACTGCCAGTAGTCAGATCGAAAAAGGCCACTTCATCAGTGGCCTTTTTTTTTAGGTTTTTATCCTATACGCCAGAAAACCGATCCGCTTCCGGCCCCGCCGTCACTTCGTTTTTTTCTGCAGAATCACGTTAATGTCCTGAGCCAGATCCTGAAAGTAATCGTTTTCGCGCAGATGAATTTCAACGGAATCCAGATTTTCTTCCGCCATTCTTTTGACAGTGCGCTTGATATTAAACAGCGGCCCCACAATCCGGCGGGTCATGCGGTTAAAGTACCAGAACCCTACCACCAGCCCCAACAGCACGGGGATCAACTGATACACCAGGAAAACTGTTTTATAGCGGCCGATGAACTCTGACACCGACATCAGGGAAAACGCTCCGGAGCCAGCCAGCTCCTGGATTTTTCCTATAAAAAGGTAGGCGGCAAAAATCTGCCCCAAAAAGAGGACGGCCACAAACAGGCTGACGTGCATGACCACATCAAATTGCACTTCGCGATTTACTATCAGCTTGCGACGAGGACGGAATGTTTTCATATCATACCATTATATCTGATGAAGGCGGGCTTTCAGAAGCCATTCCCCGTCAGCCCACCCGGAACGTTTCTGTTTGAGAAACGACCAAAAGTTCATCACCACAGATCTTACTTATTCCAGATAAAGCGCGCGACAGCGTCACGGTCAAAGACACAATGCCCGCCCTGCACCGGCAACCAACTGGCGATCACCCCCTGGGTCTTGGCGGCTTTCACAAACTCAGCCGATCCCTCTTGGAAGCCGAACTCATCCTTCATCCCGGTAGAGACCAGATAAACCTGCTTAATAGCCGGATCGAACGTCTTGATCAGCTGCAAAGGGTCGTGACGTTGCCAATCTTCTGGCGTCTTAAAGAATTCACGCGAAATATCCAGCATCAAGTTGACGCGCGAACGTAAAGCCTTGGTTCGGGCAATATAACGGTCAATCGCTTCGGGCGGATCAAAGGGACCGACGGTGGTGATCGCCGGACACATCAGCACCACCTTCAGGAAAGTCCCCGGCATCTGCAATGAGGCCTGAATGGAGTTAAAGCCGCCCATGGACTGCCCTAACAGCAAACGGCGACCCTTACCAAGGCCCCCAATCTGGTTTTCCAGAAAAGGCATCATTTCATCGCGAAACGCGGAAACCAGAGGAAACTCTTCGTTGTTCACAAGCAGCCAGATCTCACCAAAAGAGACTGTGATAATCGTGGGCTTATACCCCTGAGAGCTCCACTTATTTTCAATCCACTGCGTACCCTGAGTCTGGGTAAACCAGGTTCGGGCATTTCCGCCCAAACCATGGAAGAAATAGACAACGTCCTGAGTCTTCGTGCGATCCGCCGTTTGAATGCAATAGTCGTAAGTATAACCCGCAGAGATTTCCTTGGTCCCGCATGTCTGAGCAGCCTGCCCTTGGACTGAAACCAATGCGAAAGATAGTATTAAGAACCAGATGGCCTTTCTCATGTCTCACCTCCACCCCACTAAGCGTTGCTGAAATGAGGGCAAAAGGCAATCTTCCGATCAGCTTTTCACCAGCTTCCGTGGGTGCTAACACCGGACTTTGGAAATGAAACTGGCAGAGCCGCAATAGAAAAATAAAAAGACCGCCTTTAGGGCGGTCTTTAATAAGAAACCAAAATGGTCCTGAAAGTTTTTAGAACAAATTGATGTTCGCTGAAAGAGCCACGTTAGTTCTGTCCGCTCGGATGTCCTTCGGAGTGAACTGAACGTTCGGATACAAGTAGATATCGCGAGTAATTGAAATACCAGTCCCAACGGATTGGTAAGGTTCGATTTGAACATTGTCGTTCTCGCCTTGATAACGAGTGAACTGGAAGTAACCAAACACTGTACGGAAAGAATAGCGGTCATTGAAAGAGTACTGAAGGAACGGATACAAACCGAAGCCCAGCTCAGAACGCTTATAAAGACCCAAATCCATTCTTTTCAAAAGTTTTGCATCCGTGACATCACCGCCATAGAGGGTTTTGCTGATCGTCAGACTTGTACCTCCATTCCATCCGGACTTGCCAAAGTTCGCCAGGAAAGTCTGACTGAAGCTGGCAGCACCGAAGACTTTTTCGATGTTAACAGAGTCGCTGTCGGTCGCATGGGAATACTGCATGCTGGAGATCATCTGAGTGTCGAAAGCGCGGTAACCACGGCTCCAGCTCAGGTACGGAGTGGAGACTTGGTAACGAGCCAAGGATCCATCGCGGCCTTTGCGCTCATCCTGGGCAGGTTTTGTGATGTCACCGTGAAGAGGATCGATGATCGTGATACCTGTACCGAAGCTGAAATTGTCACGTTCACCCGCACGGTAATTGATACCCACATCCCCGGACAAGGAAGTCATCGCTTCCATAGTCGCAGAAGCGCGATAGTTGGGGCGCACACTGTTCAAAGGCTCCTGAATAGAACCACCAGAGTATGCCAAGCTGGATTTGAAAGACCATTTTGATTTGGAACCCAATTGAGCTCTCATACGGGCATCCGTGATTTCGCTGTCGATGTCTTTGTTTTTCTCGTCAGCTTTTTTTCAGGTCTTCCATTTTAACAGTGCTGGAATTGGTATTCACACTTGTTGTGGAAGAGTTTTGCGCGAACGCTGCAGGGGCCATCAACAACCCTGTCGCAGCCAGTACCAGATATGCATTCTTATTCATCATGATAAACTCCATGGTTAATGAATAGGCCCCCAGCTATAGCCCACTCTAGGAATGTGAGTCCACCAATAAATCCAACCACGAAAAAATGGGCCCACTGATCATTCTTTTGACAGCCCAGGCGGTCTTTCTTCTTTTTGTGGGTTAAGCCGGTTGGTTATAAAGCCAACTTAATGCGTATTTAGAGTTCAAGTACCCGCACTTTTGCATGATTTTTAAAGCAAAGTAGCTCATGTCTTTGTAGCCATATGCCACCCATTTTAAGGTTTTTATAGCTCGATTTATGCCCTCCGACACCCCAGAAGTTAGACGATGAACAAAGTACGCCGTAAATTCGGGTCTATCTAGAAGGCTCCAAAAGTACTTAGCTAAATACTTTGCTCCAATCATTTCGCTCCACTCATAGCACAAAGTAAGTTCATTCATGGCATCATCTGGAGTTCCACAAATATCGAACATCCTGTGAAAGCGCTCTTTGATCATCTCAAGCTGCCCAACAATTCTATTTTCTCCCATGACCTTCATAATGAGCTCCCTATCATGCGTTGATCTGTTATTCGCTTTGGTGATGTAAAGGTATTTATACTTTCCGCTGAGATAGCCGTGGTCGGAGATCTTTTGTGTTTTAGTCCAGACCTCTCTTCGCTCTTGGTTCAGAGTCTCGTTGAAAGACTGAACTAAGTGAAAACGATCCCAAACAATATCTGCAGTTGGGCAGTACTGCCGGACACTCTCAGCATAGCCACGATGTTGATCGCAGGTGACGACTTTGATGCGTTGACAGGCCTCTGGGCCGATCATTTCAAAGAAGGTGTCCAGAGCTTCTTTGCGTCTGGAAGTACTGACCCAGATTACTTTGTGAGTTCGGTGATCAATTATCACAGTTAAAAACAGATCATCTCGACCTTCCCCCTCTTTGAGTTGGGCAGTACCGCGAGCGTAAACTTCGTCAACAGAGATATGAGTGACTTCGGGAATGGAGTATCCCTGCAGCAGCCTCTGTAAAATATGTTTGTCGACTTTATAGCAGGCCATTTTATCGACAGATTCAAGTTTTGAGACTTGTAAGACCGTTGTAACCTCAGAAAGGCGACTGATCCACCAAGCTAGTTCCATCGTGATATGTGGGCTTGTGGGGCAAAGAAAGTCAATCCACTCACTGCGAACTTTTTTACAGTTATGGCACTCTCGTTTTTCTCGAAAAAATCCTACAGAGACAGTCCACCCGAATGCTCTAAGATGTTTCGCAGAAACCCAGTATCGATCATGCATGGCCCCAAGTTCTTCTCCACAGACATTGCAAAGTCGTTTCCGCGAGGTTTCAGACTCTAAAATTAGCTCCATGTGTTGTCGGAAACGAAATTCTTTGATGTCTTTAACAGAAAATCCTTGAAAGGATCTGAAACAATGAGGAATGTACATCTGAAGCCTCGGCTCTTTGTGTTGTCGTATTGATATTGCGTAGTAACAAAATCAAAACAGACAAATGCACAGAAAGCAGGGGCTTTTTTATTTTAGCGCGTAGGCTGTGGGTAAGTGCCTTTAAAAAGGGATCTCCGGCAGGCAGGATGCCTGCGCCCGCCTACTGGCGGGCAAGAAGCCGGCTGAGCCTGGATGGCGTATCCCGTTTAAAGGGACTTATCCACAGCCGACCCACTTATTTTAGAAAGATCCCAGCCCAGGCCCCGCTGAAATCAGGCCCTAATCAGCCCATTTCCTCTTTGAACAGCACCTAAAACCCAGTATTTTTCATTCTGACCCTCGAGCCAGGATTGAACCTTTGCTGCCTCACTATTTTTGACCAAAAGCACCAAACCCACCCCCATATTGAATGTGCGATACAGCTCTTCGCGCGGAAGCTCCAGTCTGGGCAATATCTTCTGGAAAATGGGGGCTATTTCTTTCACCGAAGGCCAGCCGCTAAGATCGTAATCAAAGGCCTGGCTCATTCGCGGGATATTATGAACTCCACCGCCTGTGATATGTGAGGCTCCGCGCAGAGCCCCGCGGAATTCCTTGCGCAATGCAGTCACCAGCTTCACATAGATCCGGGTCGGCGTCAGAAGTTCCCGCATTAGCTCCGTTTCATCGTCTTGGACCAGTTTTCTTAGTAGCGAGTACCCATTGGAGTGAAAACCCGAAGAAGGCAGGGCCAGCAGGACATCGCCGTCCTCGATGTGGCTTTCGTCGTACATCTCTTCGGGGGTCATTTCGCCCACGCTGAATCCGGCCAGATCGTATTCGCCGACTTCATAGACCCCAGGCATTTCAGCAGTTTCGCCACCGATCAACGCCATGCCAGACTGACGGCAACCATCCACCATGCCCGCAATCAGTTCCTCGCTGACCCGGGTGTCCAGCCTTCCGAAGGCCATGTAATCCAAAAAAAACAGCGGTCTTGCGCCAACACAAAGAAGGTCATTCACGCACATCGCCACCACATCGATACCGATGCCATGGTGAAGATCGAGCTTCTGCGCCAGTTTCAGCTTCGTGCCCACACCGTCAGTGCAAGACGCCAGATATTTTTCCTGGTTCAGCTTATAGACGGCTGCAAAACCACCAATCCCCTGCACGACTTGATCATTAAAGGTCGTCGGAACCAGATTTTTAATACGCTCAACAAAGGCATCGGCCTTTGTGATATCAACTCCTGAGTCTTTATAATCAACCACAACTGCTCCCTCGTTTTAGAACCCTGTAACGTGGGTTTTCTCTCAAGGAGCAAAAAAGCCCGAGAAGAGAAAACCCACGGTACAGAGTTCTAATGCAGGAAATGGCGGCGCCCGGAAAAGACCATGGCCACGCCGTGACGATCGGCTTCGGCGATCACCTCGGTGTCTTTCACAGAGCCTCCCGGTTGAAGAATGTGCCTTACCCCCAAACGAGCCGCAGCCAACACAGAATCAGGGAAAGGGAAAAACGCATCCGACGCCAGCATCACCTCTGACAGATCTGAAATTCCCTTGTCCTTTAAGCGGGAAGTGATCAGCTTTTCAATGCAGTCCACACGGTTGGTCTGCCCAGACCCCATGGTTACAAGTTCAAACTCAGGCCCGTCTTGCCGACACAGGGCAATCGCGTTGCTTTTCAGATTCTTCACCGCCAGCATCGAAAAAGCCGCTAGTCTTTCTTTTTCCGGTGACAGCGGCTTCTGGGTCACGACCTTCATTTGCGACAAGCTCCACATGTCTGCGTCCTGTATCAGCAAGCCGCCTTCAATCGAGCGCACCTGGGGATGGGTCTGAGAACTCACAGAGATTTCCATCACCCGACAGCTTTTCTTAAGCTTTTCACAGGCGCTCTCATCAAAGGCGGGAGCCAGTATCACTTCGACAAACTTGTCAGTGAAAAATGAGGCTATCTCGTCGGTGACTTTCACATTTAAAGCAATGATCCCTCCGAATGAGCTTTTTTCGTCCCCCTGCCAGGCCTTTTCCAATGCTCGCAACGGGGTTTCGGCGATGGCCAGCCCGCAAGGCGTGTTATGTTTCACAACCACTGCCGTCGGCAAAGCCTTATCCCCCTGCCAAGACTGCACATCCTGCAAGGTCTTCAACGCAAAGTCCGCATCCAGATAGTTATTGTAAGACATCTCTTTCCCCTGCAATGACCTGGCATGGGCCAGACCCGCTTGGAACGGATCTTTCAACACAAGACCTTTTTGGTGGGGATTTTCCCCGTAGCGCAACACCTGCCCTGATTGTTCCGTCATATAACCCGCAATGGCCAAGTCATAAAAAGCCGTCATTGTATAAGCTTGCGCCGCACATCTTTGGCGGAACTCCAGTGTGGTGCTGCCTTGATGCTGGGTGAGCTCTGCGCAGAATTCCTGATACTGCGACGGTTGACTGAGCACTGTGACAGAGCGGAAGTTTTTAGCCCCGGCCCGCAGAAGCGTGGGCCCCCCAATGTCGATGTTTTCGATACACTCCTGAAAGGGGGCTTGCTTTTTCAATGTTTCATGAAAGGGATACAAGTTCACAACCACCAGATCCACCGGTTCAATGCCTAATTCAGCGGCCTGCTGAATATCGCGGCTGTCTTCACGACGGAAAAGCAATGCCGAGGCAATTTCAAAGCTGATGGTTTTCATCCGCCCCTGAAAGGCTTCCCCTTTGCCGCTGAGTTTTTCCACCGGAGTGACTTTGTAACCTGCATCGGTCAACACTTTAGCGGTTCCGCCACTGGCGATCAGCTCGATATGATGAGCGGCCAAAGTTTTCGCCAACTCCAACAAACCCGTTTTATCAGACACACTCAGCAAAGCTCTGTGAATGGATTTCATGAATGACTCCTTAGATATTGAACAGCACTTTTAAAAAATTCCAGACCGTAGGCCTTGCCCGGCACCGGCAGATGCCAGTCATGCAGTGCCGCTTCGGGATGCGGCATCAGTGCAAACACCAAACCGGAAGGATCGCAGATCCCGGCAATCTGAGCCTGGGCCCCGTTGACGTCTTCGGTGTAACGAAGAACTGCCTGATTATTATGAAGCAGGCGGTTTAACACAGCCTCATCCTGACACACGAAGCGGCCCTCGCCATGACGAATGGGTAAAGCAAAGCTGCCGGGAAGACTTCTGGTCCAAATGCAGGGGGACTTTTCATTTCGCTTTAGCTCGATCCAACGATTGATGAAATGACCCTGTTCATTTTTGACCAGCGCACAGCTGCGCTGAAAGTCGGCATCCGGCAGCAACCCCAGTTTGATCAGGGTTTGAAAGCCATTGCAGATGCCCATCACGGGTTTGGATTTTACAAATTTCTGCAGCTCGCTCTTCAGGCGAAGCTCCAGTTTTAATGCCAGCACCTGACCGCTGCCCAGATGGTCCCCGAAGGAAAACCCTCCGGGAATGACCAATGCCTGATAAGAGTCGAGCTGCCCAGGGGCTTCCAGCAAAACATTGATATGAACCTTGCAGGCTTCCGCTCCTGCCAGTTCGATGGCGCGTGCGGTTTCGTTTTCACAATTAATGCCATCGCCCCACAGAACCAAAAACTTAGGCTTGATAGACATTCAGAACTCCTTTGCTCCAGATATCGCGAAGATCGCTAAGACATTCCTCATGGCGCTGGCCTTGGAATTCCCAGCTCATAGCAGGCTTTTGTGTCACCACCCCTAAGGCCTGTGCCTCAGGGAAGTGCGCCTTGAATTGCTGATCGTTGTCGGGATGAACACTGATCACGAACAGCGAGCCGGCTTCGGACCAGAGCTGCTTCCAACTTAAAGAGTTTAACTGCAATTCCATTCCCAGATCGTTGCCAAAGCCCGCTTCGGCCAAAGCTGCCATCACACCTCCTTCGGAGATGTCATGACAGGACTCCAGAAGCTCCAGCTGATGTGCCTCAAAAATACGTTGATACAGGTTTTTATTGCGCACCAGATCCGGGTATTCGGGCTTGTCCTCGTCGACCAGGTATTCCTGTGCCAGGACCGAACCATACAGGCTTTCTGTGAGCTCTCCCAAAAGATAGATCTGATCGCCTTCATTTTGAAAGAACCCCGGAGCTGTTTTCTCTGCCTGGGGGACCTGAGCGATGGCTGTTACCAGCAAGGTCGGTGGAACTGAGATCTTCACTGTGTCGCCGCCCCTGGTTTTTCCGATGAAGTCGTTCTTCATGCTGTCCTTGCCGCTGACAAACGGAGCCCGGAAGGCCAGAGCCGCTTGATAAAGCCCCTCACAAGCCCGCACCAGTTGTCCCATTTTATGATGAGCATCCGGATTGTTGGATTTTTCCAATGGATCCGGCCAGCAGAAATTATCCACCAGGGCCATCCTGGAAGGATCTGCTCCGGTTGCGACCAGATTGCGAACAGCCTCATCCACCGCCTTTTGGGCCATCAAGTAAGTGTCATAATAGGAATACTGAGGGCACAGACCATTTGAAACTGCCACGGCATTATTGGCGTCCCCCCCGTGAACGGACAGATCCAGAACACCTGCGTTGTTGGCGCCTTGCTGCGTTTTACCCCCATAGGGTTTTACTCGTGTGGCACCCTGCACTTCATGATCATAGTGGCGAACAAGAGGTTCGCGAGAGGCGACGTTCGGAGAGGCCAGAACGACCTTCAAAACCTTGGCCAGATTTTCGGCATTGGCTGCCGGCAGCTCTTTTCTATCTGCGGCACGGAAGAACTCCCGATAGGCCTGTGGTCCGGTGAAGTGGGCTTTCAGCTTGAGTCGGCTTAGACCCTCATGCAGAAAGTGTAAATCCAAACACGCCAGCATGGTTTCACCGTGATGGACTTCAAAGACACCTGAATCCGAGAACTCACCCAAAACGAAGGCTTCAACACCCATCTTCTTTGCAAGCTCCATGAATTGAGGAACATTTAAAGGGTCCACAGCGTAGGACATGCGTTCCTGAGATTCGCTGATCAGCATCTCCCAGAACTCAAGTCCTTGGTACTTTACCGGATGGCAGCTAAGATCCAGGCGCGCACCGCCCGAGTACTGGGCCATTTCGCCAATCGAGGAACTCAACCCGCCGGCGCCATTGTCTGTAATCGCCTGAATCAGATTCTGATCCCGCGCCATCAGGGTAAAATCCAGAAGTCTTTTTTGTGTGATGCTATCCCCGATTTGCACCACATTGGAAGCCACCTGATCTTGCAGCGCCAAAGAACTGAAAGTGGCGCCGTGAACGCCATCTTTTCCCAGACGCCCCCCGGCCACCACAATACAATCCCCGGCGCGGATGTTTTTTTCTTCTGACCGGCGCCCCTGCACCGTCTTTGGCAAGATCCCCACCGAGCCGACAAAAATCAGCGGCTTTGCGGCAAACTCGCTGGCAAAACAAAAACTTCCGTTGATTGTGGAAATACCGCTTTGATTTCCGCCCTCTTCGACCCCCTGATGAACACCTCTGAAGATAAGGCTGGGATCTTTTAAAAGCTCAGGCCGTCGGGCCGAATCTTTGGGCGGAAAAAGATTTGGAGTCGACAGACAGAACACATCCATGTTCGCTATGGGTTTTGCGCCAAGGCCGCAGCCCAGG
This sequence comes from Bdellovibrio sp. HAGR004, assembly GCF_055397015.1. Taxonomy (NCBI): domain Bacteria; kingdom Pseudomonadati; phylum Bdellovibrionota; class Bdellovibrionia; order Bdellovibrionales; family Pseudobdellovibrionaceae; genus Bdellovibrio; species Bdellovibrio sp. HAGR004. Next base: position 3,209,804 of record NZ_AP029176.1, read on the forward strand.
ATATCACGATTCACTCCCAGAATTCCGGTCAGGGCTCCCCCAAAAGGATCCAGAGCAGACGGGCTGTTATGAGTCTCCACTTTGACGCAGACATTCAGTTGGGAATCAAAATCGACGATGCCTGCGTTGTCTTTGAAAACAGAGACCAGATAGCCACAATCTGAAAGATCCTTCGTGGCCTGTTGAATGTATGTTTTATATAAACTCATGACCTTCTTGTTGCCAAGGGATGGAAGTCCCTCGGCACTTTCGGAGTAATCCACTTCCGCGGCAAAGATCTTGTGCTTGCAGTGCTCGCTCCAGGTTTGCGCCAGACACTCCAGTTCAACCTCGGTGATCTTGCCGTCCCATCCCCACTTTTTGCGATTTTCAACGACTTCCGGCGAACTAAAGTGATTAAGAATGGTTTTGATTTCTTCTTCACTGAGTGCCAGTCCGCGCTCTTGGTTGATCCGTTCCAGTGTTTCCTGGTGAAGATCCAGCAACAAAAGTTCGGACTTGTGGGGGGCCGTCTTCCAGTAATCGGCAAACGACGCCCAGGTGTTTTTCTTTATCAACTCTTGCCCCGGAGCCACCGTCACTTTGTGTAACAAAGGGTTGGCCAATGTTTGAAACATCAGGTTTTCAATCTGTTCTTTGGAGACATCTCCGTGAACTTCAAGTTCCCATCCGCTATGTACTTCCCACGGGAAATCCTGCCACGAAGAAGTATTATGTTGCGAAGTCAGCAACATCAAAGCTTCCGTCGCCGAGCGGGCCAGATTGTCAGTCACCCCTGCCAGAAAACGGACTTCAACATAGATTCGGTCGTCTTGGAATTCGGGGAATCCCTGGTGCATCTGTTCAGTGATAGGGTCAAAAAAAACTTTGCCCAGCTTTTTTTCCAGATCCGGTTCGCTCTGGAAGTCCGTTTTGGGTAACACCCAGTACAGTTTCCGGAGTTTTAAATCATGAATCGGTCCGGCTTGAAGAAAGGCTTTTTTAAGAGCCTTTTCTGTGCTCAGATCAAAGCGGCTGTGAACAGATAGTCTTTGCATTTTTAAGTCTCCATAAAATAACAAGTCTTCTGATGTCCCTCGGCAATATCGGCCAGGAAAGCTCCATAGATTTGATGTTCAACCCGATGAAACTGGGCAGTCCACTCAGGCAATGTCTCTGGGCCCCGTAGAATCCTCTGCTGTCGTAAAATCGGCCCGGTGTCCATGCCGTCGTCCACTAAATGCAATGTCACGCCACTTTCAGATACTTGATCGGCGTAAGCTCGCGCTATCGAATCCAATCCCGGATAGGCTGGCAGCAGCGAGGGATGAATGTTCACGACTTGTGAAGCCCCCTGATGCCAGGACTGCAGGGTTTTTATAAAATAAGGGCTTAGCAAGCGCATATAACCAGCTAACAAGACCCAGTCTATGCGGTGCTCTTTCAGCAGCATTAGAATGGATTCTTCATGGGTGCGACGATCCGCAAACTTCATTCGCAGAAAGGCCGGAACTCCCAGATCTCGGGCTTTTTCAAGAACCGGGGCCTCTTCCTGATCAGAAAGAACAAAAATTATCTCTAGTTTGTCAGTTCCTAAATCCTGCGCCTTGCGAATCAGGGCTTGCGCGTTGCTGCCGGTTCCTGATGCCAGAATGGCAATTCGTGGCGGTCTCATAGTCCGATATCCTGTCGCAGGTACATACCCTCGAAGTTGATCCGTTCCATGTGTTCATAGACCTTGCTTCGCGCTTCACGCTTCGTCTGGGCCAAAGCCGTCACCCCCAGAACACGCCCCCCCACATTGACTAGCTCATTCTGGATGCGGCTGACTCCGGCAAAATACAGATCCACTTTCGGATCATCGACCGCCTGAACTTGAATGGGGCTTCCTAACTTCATCGGGGACGTTGGGTATCCTTCACTGGCCGCCACGACGTGGACCGACACTTCCGGAGAAAGCTCACAATCCTGGTTCTGCAGTTGATGGGTCACCGCTTTAACAATAAGTTCTGTCAGATCCGAGCGCAGTCGGGGCAAAAGAGCCTGCGTTTCCGGATCACCCAAACGCACGTTGTATTCCAGGACATAAAGTCCCTGGGCCGTCTTTATGAGACCCGCAAACAGGAATCCTTGATAGGGCATTTTTTTGCGATTGAGATGGGTCAAAGTTTTGGCAAAAATACCTCGAATCTCCTGATGATCCTGGGAAGTGATGAAGTCACAAGGACTGTACGCCCCCATGCCTCCAGTATTCGCACTAAAAGGATCCGAAGAAATTCTTTTGTAATCACAGGCCGTACCTAAGACGACAAAATCCTCCCCATCACATAAAGCGAAGGCCGACAGTTCAGGCCCCTGCAGGCATTCTTCCAGAAGCAGAGGGAAGCCAAAGTGCTCACCCAAAGTTCGGACCGCCTCCCGGGCCTTGTCTTTGCTTTCGCAAACCCAGACACCCTTTCCCTGAGCCAAGCCATCCGCTTTGATCACCAGAGGACTTGCGAAATCATGCGCCTCCACTGACTTCAAGGCCTCAGGCAAAGAATAACTGACCTGACAGGCCGCGGTCTTTACGCCGGCTTCTTTTAAAACGCCTTTGCAAAAAAGTTTAGAGGCCTCAAGCCTCGCCACCTCTGCAGAGGGAGCAAAACAGGAAATGCCGTGTGCTTCAAGACGGGGTTTAAGATCCGAAAGGATCATGATCTCTGGACCAATCACCACCAGGGGCACGCCATGACGGACACAGAAGCTTTCGATGTCTTCGGTACTTTCACAGGGGGCACATGAAACCCCCGCCTGTTGCATCCCTGAGTTGCCAGGGCAAACCCACAAATCGGTGATCATGGGGGATTTCAGCAGAGCCCGCGCCAAGGCGTGCTCCCGTCCCCCTTTTCCGACGACAACGACCTTCATGACAATGGCTCCATCTCTTGAACTTTCTTAAACCAGAAGCGCAAATTCACATCGGGCGCAAAGGGCGTCGGCCGTCGCAGAGCCACCGCCACCTCATTGGCCAGGGCTTGATACAGATAAGAGGCGACTTGAATCTGTGCGGCAGTCAGCGGCAGGGGGTGCTGTTTCAGTTCTTCGATGCAGATCTTTTTCCAATCCTGGGTCTTTCTTTCCTGTGCCAGGACCTTGGCCTTTTTAACCGCCTCACTCCAGGCGGATCCGGCATAGATCTGGCGCAGGAACTCTTTGGAAAGCGGCAGGTTTTCATAGGTCAGGCGTAACTCATCAGGTCCGATGGAATCCACCAGCATCAACTCGCGCTGCCCGTTCACGTCATTCCTGAACGCGTACTCCACTTTGCCGTCCCAGAGTTTCACACCGAAAGAGGCAAAGAGATCCTCCATCAGTTGACTTACCTGTTGCGTATGGGCCTTCAGACCGTGCAACTCTTCTTCTGACACCACATGCATGGCTTGGATTTCCGCTCTGGAAAGATAGCGATCTGTGCTTTCCAGTTTGGTGGAGAACTCTATCAAAGCCGGAGCAAAGCTGCTGTCACTGGTGGGGATGGGGTTCAATCCCAGATCCTGAGCATAGGCCGGATTCCTGGCCAGTCGGGCTTGCAGCGAATTCCCCATCCCCAAATGACGACGGAAGATCACCTCCAGGGGAACCAGACACTGCGTCGGACGATGGGCATAAGCACCGTAATCATAGCGGTCTTCTTTCCATTCGGGCCGCAGAACATCGACGGCTTGAACCTCAATGGAGTTTCGGTTTTTCTGCCCGAGGTAGTGGGAGGAAATTCCTTTTTCCGAAAGATAGTCAAAGAACATGCCGGCCATGACCGCCAAGGCCTCCCCTTTCAAGGGGATCTCGTCCGGCATTTCGCCCCAGTCAAAAATGGAATAGCGGTTGCTGTACTGAAAAATGATTTTGCCATCACCGCTTTTGTAAAGATCCTTCACTGAACCTTTATAGATTAGATTCATTTTGCCGCCCCCAACATCATGAGCTTCTTCCACTGCTCTACAAAGTTCGTCACATTGTTGGCCCCAACCCAGAATCCGCCGTGGCGAGCTTTGGCAAAGAAATCCAGCGCCAGATTTGAACTTGCCAGTTGTTCTTTTTCGCACAGGAACAGATTGAGTCCCTGTGTTCTGGGCAATTCCCAGGGGCTGACGATTTCACCAAGACAGTTTTTAGCATTGGCCGCAGTCCATTCCACGGGGAGTTGGGTTTGTGCCTGGATCTCGTCCAAAGCCTTTTGAATGGGCGAATAACTTTCAAGGCTGCGATTCCAGTGCAGGCAAATTCGGTCCCGGGGAACTTGATTCAGGTGTAGCAGATAATCACTTATGGTCCCGGCATTTTCCTCGGTCACAGCCATCACCGGGACTCCACGCGGCATCTGCACAATAGACAGGAACGAATCCAAACCGGCAAAGGCACCATTGACCGCCACTCCGAAAACAGGCTTCTCTGTCAAGGAAGCCACCACTCCGGGAAGATGGGCCGCAAGACCTGCACCCGCCACAAAAACGTCGGCTTTGCAGGTCGTGACGATCTCGTGGACCTTTTGTGGATCCCGATGGGCAGAAGCCACCTGCATTTTTACTTCACCACATTTTTCAAGAGAGCGGCACAGCGGACCGTACACACGCTCGTCATTTGCACTGCCAAAAAGAACCTGTATCTTCATAGTTCACCACCAAGGTTAAGGTTCCGCGTCCTCAAAAAGTTTTCGCTTGAGACCGGAACAGGATAATCTCCATCAAGGCAGGCACTACAAAGGCTGCTAAGCCCCAGGCCCTCCTGCAAACGATTCAAAGGAAGAAAGACCAGACCGTCCACTTCCAGAATCCGCGCCACCTCCGCCTCGCTGCGTTTGTGCGCCACCAAGGATTCCCCTTCCGGGAAATCAATTCCATAAAAACAAGGATGGCGGATCGGAGGGCATGTGCTGGCCAGATAGACTTTCTCCGCCCCCGCTTCACGCAGCAGACGCACAATACGATTGGACGTCGTGCCCCGCACGATACTGTCGTCCACGAGCAGAATCTTTTTACCTTTGATCTCACTTTGAACGGGCGAGAGTTTCAGATTCACCATCATCTTGCGAACTTCAGGTTCATTGACAATGAAGCTTCTTTGTACGTAGCGGTTTTTAATAAGAACCTCGCGGTAAGGCCTTTCCAGTACCTCCGCCAGACGACAGGCCGCTGCGCGGGATGTATCCGGCACCGGGGCCACCAGATCCACATCAATCCCTTGCTTTTGACATTCCTGCGCCAGAATTTCACCCAGTTTCAAACGAACTTCATACACCGGACGTCCGTGCCATTCGGTTTCAGAGCCGGCAAAATAGATCCATTCAAACATGCAGGGACGCGGCTTTTTTTCCGTCAAAACTGACGACTGAAAATTCAGATCTTTATCCACCAGCACCAATTCACCGGGGCGCAGATCACGCCAGTACTCAAACCCCAAACCAAAAAACACCTGCTTTTCAGAGGCAAAACAGTAACTGTATTTGTCCCCTTGCCGTTTTCGCCCGATCAGAAGAGGACGAATTCCATTCATATCGCAGAATGCGAAAAGTCCGTGATCTGCCAACATGCCAATGGCACTGTAGGCGCCTTGAACCTGTTGCAAAAGTTCCTTCACTGACGCGGACAAGTTGCCGGCAATGTCGGCAGACTCTTTGCGCGAAGCCAGTCCCACGGCCACCATATGCATAAGAATTTCCAGGTCGTTACGCGAGAATGTGCGACGTAGTTTTCGGTCCCGAAGATAATCCACGATCTCGTCGTAGTTGGTGACATTGCCGTTATGGATCATCCCGATTCCATAAGGGTAGCTGAGGAAGATGGGCTGCAGGTCCTCTTTGTCGACACTGCCGATGGTGGAATAGCGAGTGTGACCCAATGCCATGCTGCCTTTCAGGCGCTGACGGCGTTCGCTGGTAAAAACATCTTCCACCAGGCCAAGGCCTTTTTCCAGATGGAACTGGCAGCGCTCAAAGTCGTAACTTAAAATTCCGGCAGCATCCTGGCCGCGATGCTGAAGGGCGAATAACGCCGGATACAGCTTTTCCCCGGCCTGATCTTCTCCGATAAGACCTACGACTCCGCACATGGAAGCACTCCCTGAAAAAACAAAAACGGCGTCACTGGGACGCCGTTTTTATTGATATTAATATTTGATTTTTTTAGCTGACACTTCGGGTTTGCAGACACACAGCGGGTGCCGAATCGGGTTTTCTCTCCCGAGGGTGGGGCTCCCAGTGGCATCGAATGTTTGGTTAACATTTCAGGTGTCATGGCCATCAACGCTAGCGACCACGACAGAGTTCCGTCAAGACCCCTGACAGAATCCTAACAATTCAACACAGCTTGCCACACTACTTACAAGCCTGCCCGTGATTGCCACCCTTACATCCCAGGGCCTCACGCAATTCGGGCTTTGCATAATAGATGCGGTCAACACGCTGGCCCGTTGCTGGGTGTGAGTCGACATGATAAGGATCGTTATGTCGGCCCCCCGAAGCCTGATGTTTCATAAATTCCTGAAGTTCCGGACACGCGCCCTGAGTGGCGCTGTTAATCTTGTTTAAACTGGATTCCAGAATATTCGAACAGCCGGTGCCATAAAAATGCGCCTGCGAAGCAAAGGCAAACTCTTGTCTTTTGCCCGCTTCAGGAATCTCCTTGATTTTGGAGGCAAGCGCCTCTGCCGCAATCCAGTCGGAAAACGCCTCTCCGATATGGCCGGAGTTGGTCAGCATCGAGCAGTATTTGAACTTGTCATAATTGTCTCGGATTCTTTGTCGCTCATCCTCAAACCGAGCCATGGTGGCATCGCGAGCAGGAGCCTCCTCGCCTTCACCCTGCAGGTCCTCCATTTCAGACATCTCATTTTTCAAATCCTGTTCAAACTTGTCGACGTTTGAGAGCAAATTCTTCATCGAAGGAATTTTAACATTCAAAGAGCTTGGCGACTGCAGACAGGCCACGACGGATTTAAAGGGGTTCTTCTCCATAAACACGGGGGCAAAGACCTCTTTTCCTGCCGCACGCCGACCTTCTATCCAATCGGGTTCTATCAATCCTTCCTGACTGCGTCCCATCGCCATTGTGCAGGGATCAAAGGCATGGCCGATTTCGTGGGCCATCAAGGAAAAAAGAGAAGCCTCCGGCATATTCATGGACTGTGGACACACGGTGATGGCATGTTCATCCGGACTGTAATAGCCGTTAGGACCAACACATCCCTGCATGGCCAGATCACCATAGTTGCCGTTGGTGTTGGCGGGCTTGTATTTCACCGTGCGAATGCGCCCGATCATATTATCAATGGCCGCCGAGTTTTCTGCCGTGCGCTTGGATTCCAACATGCGGATCACCCGTGTTTTCATGTCGGTGAAGACTTTTTCCACACGCTGTTCGGCGGCTTTCAATGCGGCCCGGTTTTTTTGGAACTGTTCTTTTCCTCCGGCCTTTTCTTCAGACAGAAATTGATCCACGAACACAAAGGGATCCTGAACCACAGACTGTGGGAACGGATTCTTGGCGCAGAACTCGGCAATGCTTAAGGCCCCGATCAGTTGCGTATTGGGAATCGTGCGACCCTCTTTATCCCGATACAGATAAAAATCACCGGCCTTTTCCGCCAATTTGCCGCAATAACCTGAAAAGTCACAGCTTGCAGACTGAGGTGTTTCACAAGCCACCGATGCCCCCGCAGACGCTTTCAAGGCCGTACGCACCTGGGACAGCCGTTGCAAAAGGGCCTCTCCTGAGACATTTTGGGCCTGAGCCGCACAAACAGACAACGACATTGCCGCCAAGGTCAAAAATTTTATCATAGTTTATAAACTCCGCGCATAGCTACGCAGATCCTCAAGGTTCTGCATCAAACGACCAAATTCAGGGCCGAAAGTACAACCTTTCCGAACGATCTTTTTCTTGGAACCGGAAATGGATTTGGAATAGACATAATTACCAGCAAAGCAAGAGGCCGGTTGACGCTCGGTCGGGCCTGTTTCAATCTCTTTCCAGGCTCCTTGAACCATGGGCGGAAGTTTTCTTCCCAGATCCTTACCGTCAAAATAGTAATGACCCTTTTCGAAACGCAAGACATCACGCTGCTGCACCCCCACGTTGGTGGTTCGATCAAAGACGATTTCATCCGCCATAGATATAGATGCGAAGAACAGGACTGAGACAACTACGAGATACTTCATATTTTCATTTTAAATAAGAACAGGAGCAATTGCTGCACAGAAAAGCACGCCTGGACTTTGATCGTAGCTTTGCATTCTTCGACCATGGTCCAGCTAACTCTGACCTGGAAACAGCCGATACGAAAAGGCCATGTCGATCAAGATTAAGTTCTTAGTTATTACATCTTTGCTTCTGCTGCTGTCCTCTGCCACGATCTTCTGGATCAATCGATCCTCTTTCCTGGATGACAAGCGCTCCTATTTATATTCTTCGGCAATGGAAAGAATCCAGAATGCCACTGATGAAATCACCAAAGGTTCTGACAAGGTGATGGAGCGGGTGCAAACCGCCCTGCTCTTTTTTGATGGCGCCGTTTTCTCCAATCAGATCAAGACGGTCGCCACGCAACAAAAATGGGGAAATATCCAGGTCTATCGCCAGGTGGAAGGCACCACCCAATTTATGGATTCCCTGGCCGAAACAGCGACCAGCCTTCCTCCGGCGCAATTGCGCTACCTGCAAGCTTTGCCTGAAGGGAAACTGCAAACTGATCTGAATCTGGATCGTCCGGACTCATTGATTGTTTATTTCCACAAAGGGGAGTTGCTCATTTACGGCGACCTCAAGTTCGAGGGGTTGAAACTTGCCAGCCAAAAAGGAGCCCTGGGGCTTTGGAGTCCGGGCCGATCGCAATGGAAATCACCTGCAGGTCTGCAAAATCCGGAAATGGCAAAGCAGGCCTTTATGGCCTTTTTAAAGGATCAAAGCAGTGGTGTGCGTGAAGTGGAACTGGGCCATCGTGAATACCTGGTTTCTTATTCTTATCTGCCCCAGATTCAAACCTACATGTTTCAGGCCTTCGACAAAGCCCAGATCTATTCTGTTCTGAAGCAGACCATGAATAAGACATTGATGGCCTCGGCCCTCATCATTGCTCTGGGTTTGATCGCCACCTTTGTCAGCGTTGATTCTCTGACTCAAAGTATCTCGGTTCTGGCGGGGGGAATGTCCCTGTTTGCCTCTACAGGGCAGTCCAAGCCGATTCATTTGAAGTCCTCCGACGAAGTGGGACGCATGGCCAAGGTCTTTAACTCCATGCTGGAAAAGATCCAGGGCTTGCTCCGTCAAACCGAGGAAAAGGCGCGCATGGAAGCCGAGCTGGAAACCGCCAAAGAGGTTCAAACAACTCTGCTTCCGAAGAGCAAAGCTGATACAGATCGGTACACACTCAAAGGCTTCTATCAACCTGCCACCGAATGCGGTGGAGATCTGTGGTTTCACTTTAACGATGGTGAAAAACTCTTTGTCTTTATCGGCGACGCCACCGGGCACGGTGTTCCGGCGGCTTTAATCACCTCTGCCGCCCGTTCTGTCCTGTCTTTGTCGATGGCTGAAAACATCTGGGATCCGGCAAAAGTTCTTAGCATGATGAATCAGGTTCTGTGCGATCTGGCCAAAGGTGAAAAAATGATGACGGCTTTCGCTGCGCTGTATGATCAGACCAACCACACCCTGACCTATTCCAATGCCAGCCATGATTTCCCTTTGATCTGCCCCTTGCCTGCGGAAGGTAAAAAGCTGAAGAAAAATGACCTGGTCTTCCTGACGGATGCGAATTCAAAACGCCTGGGTGAAACCAAGGAATCCGTCTTTTCGACGGTCACAGTTCCCCTGCAACCAGGAAGTGCATTCTTTGCTTATACAGATGGCCTGATTGATGCGGTCAACAAGGAGGGAACGGCTTACGGTGAACGAGCCGTGATCAAAACTGCTGTGGACAGCACCAATCGTGGAGCCGCCCGAAGTCTTCATGATATTATGCAAAAACAGATTGTGGAGCACATTGAGGCTCAGGAACAGCCCGACGACATAACGTTCATCGGGCTCTACGTTAAACCGACTTAACAACGCGAACGTTGCCGTTGACCAGATCCCCGATACGCAGGGATCTGCTGTACATCACCTTTTCCACCTGCAGACAGATGTCTCGACGGATTTCCGCTGTTTTCTTTCGGGACGGAATCTGAACCATGTCACCCAGATCTCTTTCAACGATCATGGCTTTACGCTCAGGGATCGTGGAAAGAATTCTGTTATAGAAAGCGGAGTGTGTTTTGAACAGCGCTGCATACAACGCATCCACTTCGTAGGCCCCCAGGACTTCTGAAAGAATATCCGATGGCACCAACTTCAGATCGTCAAAGGTCAGAATCACCTGGCGAAGACGTTCCAGCTCTTCAGGGTTGTCATTGGCAAAAAGTGCCAGCAAATCCATCTCCTCTTCGGCGGACATGCCACGGATCACTTTTGCCAGGACAGTCGCCCCTTCCACTTTTGGTTCAGGGCGCATTCTAAGTTCCGTCAGTCTTTGATTGAAGGAACCCACCACGGATTGCACGACATTGTGTGGAAGCTTTTCAACACGAGAAATCTCTGCAAGAACACGTACACGTTTTTCCGCATCCAATGTCCCCACAATACCCGCCGTCACTTCCGGAGGGGAATGCAAGCACAGAACCGCGATGTTGGAAGGGGTCTCCTTGTCCAGAATTTGCTGACGCTCTTCCTCACGCATTTTTAAAACGAACGAGAACGGGTTGCTTTCATCCGTGGACATTTCGTGCTCAACATAAGCAGCCAAAATTGCCTTATAGACATCGCGAATCGCCTGTTCTGTCTGAGCTTTAGTTGGCGGATTGGCGCGCTCTTTCACTGCTTTACCCAAACGAGCCCAGGCCATCGCCGGGACCTCTGTAAAGACACGCTTGGAAACATCCCAGCCCAGGAATTCCATCAAAACGGAAGCGTTGTCGGCAGAATCGTTCAAGGTGTATTCCGTCACGGCCCGAGAAGTCATCTGAGGATATTGGGCCGCAATCGCCAGCACATGCTGCTTTACTGCATCCATATTGAATTCAGGTTCTGCAGCGACCTCAGGCACCGGTGCCGGGGTCGGAGCGGCTTGAGCAGCAACTTCCGGCTCTTTTTCCTGATCTTTCTCTGTGTGCTTATAATCGTGATTTTCTTTAAGTTCTTTGCGCGGTTCCTGCGCACGGCCGCGTCTCCACGCCCAGAACATCAAACCGGACAGTGCCAACAAAGACAGAATAACAATCAAAGCCCACATTTTCCAGGTCAGCTCAGGCAACGTATCGGGCTTGGGCTCCCCTTTTGGTGGGTCCGCAGGCAGTTCAATGCGTTTGACAGTCACACTGTCCCCCGCCGTCGCATCCAGATGAAGCTTGGAAGTCAGAAGGTCCTTGATGACCTTTTCCGTTTCCGGGGTCACATTACGAGACAACACCACCGAAATATCTGTCTTGGACTTCATTTCATGAAGTTTGTTTGTGGCTTTACCCAACGTCGGCACATCACCCATCAACGGCATGCCCGGAAGGTACTGCACATCCATTTCGTCGTGGAACTCTTTCAGTTTCTTTTCATCATGATCCAGCTCAATGGCGACAACAAGAGTGTAATCCGTCGGGCGCAAAATAGTATTCAGAACTGAACGAGCCCGCGCCTCATACACATTCTCCAAAGAGCCCATTTCTTCAATATACTGGGCCCAGGACGCCTGAGAAAACATCAACAATGCGAAAAGTACCGACCAACGCTTCATCATTTTATCCCTTTATCTTTCGCGAGAATCGCCCCGGCCAACATCTGCAAATGCGGATGTTGTGACTGACTTTGAATTCTTCGAATATCCTCTTTAAACTCACTTACACAGTCCAGCTCCTGAACCGCCACAAGGAAGGTGTCTTCCCACTTTTCATCCTTGCTTTGAGCCGCTGCCGCCAGGTGTTTCTTCAGGTCTCCCTGAATCAAACTGTGATTCAAAGCCAACTGCTTGTACACAAACGGTTTCACCTCTGCAGGATAACTTGCGTAGTTTTTATAAACCCTATTAAACAATTCTTTGCGTGCCTCACCATCACGCACCCGCGCCAGTAAGAACATGCCTTGAGTCACCTCTGACTTGGACAGTAATTGTTTGCTTAGAAGAGCCTTGCCTTCGCTGCTTAAAGGTTCAGTCTGAATCAACACATCCGCTATGATTTCCTTGCGGGCATCTTTGGTTTTCTTATAGAAGCTTTCCAGTTGCTTCAAATCAGCTGCCGAGGGCGTGCCCAGCTTCACAAGAGTCTTCGCTGCATAGCTGTGTGTTTGCGCCGCATCCCCAACAACTTGCGCATCCTGGGTCAGGAACTTCACAATCTGACTTTGTAACTTTTCAACATCCTGCTTTTCTTCAGGTTTAAATGCCGCAGGAGCCACATCCAAGACAAAGATGCTTGCCTGGAAAAACTCCTTGTTTTCTTTTGCTGTCTTGGATTCTCCAAAACCCGCCAGCAGGTCAGCAAAGTTGTGATTCTTCCACGCCTGTCCTGTCTTGGAGGACAAGTGCGTGTTCACAGCCAAAGCCTGGGCTCGTTTTAGCTCTTGAAAGTTGGACTGATTGGAGCGCTGCTTGGAGAGCACGGATCCACCGGTGCCTTTAAAGACGGTGTAAAATCCAAAGATGGCACCCGCGCCAACGACAAGAGACGCTGCCCCGATAAGTATTTTTTTATTGGTGTTGGTTTTTGCCATTAGTCAAACCCCACAAAGCGGAGGCCCGCATATAAAGTCATAAAGTTATATTTGATATCTTCGTCTTCGGCGGAGGGAGCCGTCAGACTCATGCCCATTGCAACCTGCCCGATCAAAAGCAGATCGGACATCACCGGGATTTCCACGCCACCCCGCAAGCTCAGATCAATCAATGAAGCATTCAAGTTGTCCACAGACAGATTGCTCAACCCCAAATTCGCCGCAATAAACGGCGTGGGCCGCCAGACTTTGGCTTCAGAGGAGCTGTCCACGATCATGCGCATTCCATTCACACCAAACATATAATAGCGGCCGCCAATTGCCATGCGCGTGAACGGCAGCTGCTTTCCACCCCCACCCGCCATTTCCATAAAGGATAAGGTCATGGCCGTGTTCAGAGACGGGTTATTGATGGAGTAATTTACTTCCAGGGTCGTGGAAGACTCAACGGTCTCGTCAATCTCTCGACTTGGCATCTGATACTTCAGGGAACTTGCCCCCAAACTGACGTCCCAATCAGACGACAGATAGGCCTGTGCAGGCAAAGCAAGCATTAAAGAAAGAACGACACCCAGAATCTTCATCAGCGAACCCTGCTATTATTTCTTTTCTCAATTTCGATATTAGATGCCGGATATCTCATCTCGGCTCCTGTCTTAGGCAGTGGCGCCATACCCAAGCGCTGATAGACATCAGACAGATACTGATAAGCCACTTTGTTGTAAGGATCGATCTTCAAACATCTTTCCCAGGCAATCTTCGCACCTTCAAAGTCTTTTTGCAGATACTTGACGGACCCTTTCAACAACCATGCGTTATTTGAATATTCATCCAGCTGCAAAGCTTTGTCGATTTCCGCCAAAGCCTTTTCGTACTGTCCTTTTACGATCAACTGTTGACCTTGGAACACATGGCCGACCACACGATCCGTGCGGTCACGCTCCGTGGAGGGCATCCCACCAGAAAGGCGTGGCGAGAACAAAGCATCTTTATAGAAGGAGGATGTGTTTTCCAGCAATGCCACACGAAGCTTAAGCTCCTGCATTTCCGCCAGCAGCTCTTCCATTTTTTTGTCTTCCGGCTTTTTATCCTTGTCTTCTGGCTTTGGTTTTTGCTGGTCATTCTTTTTCTGATCATCATTCTGCGCCAGTTCTTCGGCTTTCTTTTCCTCGTCAGACAATGGATCCAGGCGAGTGGCCACCGACAAACTTTCCCCTTCGTTGACCTTCACCATCACCTCTTTGGTGCGGTAATTTTGCTTTTCGAAAATCAGGAAGAAAACGTCACCGAGCTTGGATTCCTCTTTGACCTGCAATGGAGCAATCCCCAGAAGCTTCTTCTCCTGGCTTTGCACGTCCTTGATATAGACTTTTGCTCCATTGGGATAGGATTTGATTGAGTACTTACCAGCACATGAAGACAGCAATACTGGTGTTACAGATAAAGACAACAACACAAGTTGCCTTGTTTTCAAGATTTTCATTACCACCATCCATCCTAGATTCGGGGTCAGTTGACTTCCTACATTTTCTCGGCAAAGCTCGTAATTAACAACACTATGAAATACTTCATAACCTTAGTCCTACTTCTAACTGTTCCTCACATTGCAAGTGCGGAATTCCAAGCGCCGGTAATTCGGACGAAGCTCTCCATGTTCAGTACGACAGCTTCGGCCGGTGAACAGGTTAAAGATGAGGCTTTGGGCTCAATGCTGACTCTGCAACCAATGGTTCTGTGGAACTTCCCTTCCATCAACTCTCGTATGGGAATCCATTATATTCTTGATTTCGCCAGCAACTATGGATTTACACCGATTTCAGGAATCGGTGTCACAGGTTATTACTATCTGAAGGGTCTTCCGGCATCGTATGAAAACACACCGGACGAGACCTTGATCCAGAAGTCCAAACCGGGCTTCTTCACGTTTGCCAGCTTCACCCCGGTGAACTTCAACCTGAATAAAAAAGAATCCACCCCCAATGCAGGAGATGGATTCTCGTTTAGTGCTTTATTGTATGAAATGAGTCTTGGTGTGGGCTACGAATACCCTATTCGTCCCAACGCTCTTATCGCCGTAGAGCTGGGCACCCGTGATGCCAGCTCCAGCAGTGGTGAAGAGAAGTTGAGCTATTCCGGATTCGGAATCGGAATCTCCTTCACCACTTCCTATTACTAGTTACTGCGCAGGAGGTGTGAGTTCTGACTCATACTTCTGAGCCTTGTTCTCAAGATCCTCGATTTTACGCTGCAACTTTTCTAACTGTTGTTCCTTACGACGCTGCTCCATCTGCTCTTTGTGGCGCTTCTGAGCTTCCTCGAACCGAACCTGGGCCAGCTTCATTTTCGCCTGCAGATCAGCTTCTTTCTTCTGGTGTTCGATTTCCTCTTTGGTCAGCTGTTTGGAGAACTGCTTTTGCTGCAGCTTGTACGCTGCTTCCGCATCATCCAACGTCACGGCCACCACCACACGGCGGTTCAGAGCTTTATTCGCCGGAAGAACCAGCCCCGCCTTGTCCTTTTCAGGCGCCAGCGGTTTGGAGGAACCATAACCGACCGCGGATAAAAGATCAGAATCCACACCACTTTCTTCAAAGTAACGAACCACGGAACCCGCCCGCAAAGACGACAGCTCCCAGTTGGACTTCACCAGTCCCGCGCTGCTCATGGAATCACCATCTGTATGACCTTCCACGGCAATCTTATTGATCCCTTCGATAGAGCGCAGAGCGCTGACCACTTTACGCAGATTAGGCTTGGCCGCCTCTTTCACTTCCACGGCACCAGAGTCAAAGAGCACTTCGCCGTCGAACTTCAAAAGCAAGGTGTTATCACCATCACGAATGATTTCGACACCGTTCATTTCGCCGGAGCCTTTAAGGATATTGACAATTTTTTGCTCGGCCATCAGAACGGCACTGACTTCCTTGATGTTACCACCAAAGTACTTTGCCACTTCCTTACGAACCAGATCAAACTTGGTATTGTCAAAACGGGTCATTGAATACATCAGAACGAAGAAACCAAACAACAGAGTCATCATGTCAGCATAACTGACAAGCCAGTTGGATTCGTCATGAGCCATTTCATGCTCATGCTCCTCCAGATGCACTCGGCTGCGCTGTTTGCGTTCACCCATATTAAGCCGCCTTCTTCACAGTACCCGCAGATCCCGCCGCATCATCGCTTCTTTGCGCTGGAGACAGGAAGGACTTCAAATATTCCTTGATGAACAATGGATGCTTCTTTTCGTGAACCAAAAGAATGCCTTCTTTAATGATTTCACGCAAAGTCACGTCCGCCTTGGAAACCGTCTGCAATTTTTCAGAGATCGGAATCAAAACCAGGTTGGCCACAACCAGACCGTAGAAAGTCGCCACCAGGGCCGTTGCCATGGCAGGACCGATGCGATCCTGAGCTCCAGGCTCACCCAATGTTTGCAACAAAGAGATCATCCCCAGCGTCGCACCCAAAAGACCGAAGGCTGGTGGGAAGCGGGAGATCGTGTGCCATACTTTGATTTCCTCTTCATCGCGTTTTTTCTTACCACGTAAAGAGTTTGTCAGGACATCAGCCAATTCGTCATAGCTAAAACCATATTCCACCAGCAACTGCACACCGTCCTTAATGAATGGATGCGTGTCCGGCTTGATCATGGCCTGAACCGATTTTGGATCACGGCGGTAGGCTTCAGAGATATCGACAATGGTCGCGATCGTTCCCAGGTAGTCAACCCTTTCACGGCCCAACATTTTACGAGTGACGATTTTTAGCGCCGTCCACAAGCTTTTAAAGTTAAAGCTCATCAGCGCAACAGTCAGAGTTCCGCCAATGACTAGGACAATTCCGTGCACGTCTGCAAACACTTTCGGGTTCTTTGCAGCATCCAAGATGGAGAACGCTGCAATTCCCACTGCAGCCAAAATACCTAAAAGCCCCGCTAAGTTCATAGTTCCTCCGAAAAAAGGTAAATCCTTACCTTGCACCTTTCGGCGTATATTTCAGCCCCCCTAACTGTACCAAGGCTTAGATTTTGGCGTGTTCCGCAGTTAAGCCTAAATTACTTGTTCCGCAATTCTATATAATGAAATGGAACAGGGAGTGAAAATGACAAACCTTCTTATTGGGGTCTGCCTACTTATCTTTGCAGTCGAAGGAATTTTGATAGGGCTTGAGTATTTTAAGATGCAAAAAAATACCAAGCTGCAATCTGCACTGGATAAGGCCAATCAAGAAAAGAATCTTCTGGGCGAACGTCTGGTTGCCACCCAAAAAGAACTGGCTGATGCCCGAAATGAGGTTCAGGGCATCTATGTGCTTTGGAACCGTGCCCTGGAATCAGAAAAGAACATGCGTCACGAACTGCATGTGGCAAAAACCCAGCTGACTTACCTGGCCCAAAAAGTGGTGCGCGGAGAAAGCACCCCCGCCGCGAAAAAAGAAACTCCAAGCCAGCCTGCTTACTGGGAAGTGCCTGCCGCGCGCGAACCTGCCAGCCAATACGTTGATCGTCAAAGCTATCAGACCAACGTGGATTTCCTTTAGTTACAGAGGACACTGAACGATAGAATAGTCGACAGTGTCTTTCTTATTCTGGATAAACAAGTGACGCCCCCCGGGAAGAACCGTCCACAATCCCCGCTCAGTCACTGCACTGATTGCCGTTTCATCCTTCAGGACATACTTTTTGGCTTCTCCGGCCGGTGCTGCCACGGTCAACCCATATTCTTTCAACAGATTATAAGGGCGACGGCGTTCGGCGAACCATACAGCCTGCGGTTCTGATTCCCCAATCACACGGTACTCTTCACGCATTTCCAGAGGCTCACCTACAGAAACTGGTGTGGCCGCAGCCCCCTGCAAATAGCGAAGTGGATAGAAATCCCATTTTTCATCGCGCTCTAACCAAGAACTGGTTTTAAAACCTATCTGATCATAGGGAGCTAGCACAAAATCCGCAAAAGGATTGGAGGCACCACTCAAAGACATACGCTGAGATTCCAGGCTGAGTTTTTCAGAAGCCACCTTATAGACAGCAAAGTCATTGGTTTCTCCAGAGGAAAACGCCAGCATCCCCGGTATAATTCGCACACGCGCTTTGCTGTTGGAATAAGCCTGACCGCATGCCAGAACACTGAGTGTATTTCCCGCCTCAACCCCCATCAACGTGTCGGGTGAGCGCGGGGCTTCACGAGGAATCACGTTCTGCCAGCTGCGGCTGTCGTAAAAACCCAATCGACCGGAAGGTTCCAAAGAAACAAAGGTCCGTTGGTTCAGACGAAGAAAGTGCACCTCTGCCGACCACTGATTGCCGCAGATACCCAGTTGATTCAACATCTCGACCCTTTCACTGTCAAAGCGAATGGGCAAGATTCTTCCCGTCGAGGACCTAAGAAAAGCCATGTCCCCCGAGGAATTCACGATTTGATATTTTACTTCCTCAAACGCATACATCGCGTTGGCCGTGGTGGATTGTGGCTCTAAATGTGGTGCGAAATCCGACTTAAAAGTCAGCTTATTCAGAACCCAGGAGTCCCCTTTCGGGTTCAAGCTGACAGCGCGGTATTCTCCATCCGAAAATCTATCCAGCCCGACAACCATGGCTGTGTTTGCAAACTTCCCGGATTGGGTCGTCGTGCACAGCGGAAGATCCGCTCGGGATTTATGCTCCTCTAAAAAGATCACGGCAAGCAGTCCCACAGAAATCACAGCCGCCAGAATCAGGGGCACCTTGACGAAAAAGGGAATCGACCTGTTGCTTTTGCTATTCATTCTTTTTCACCTTGCTGCAATCCAGCTTCACCAGGCCGGAGTTCGAACCCATGATCACATCCTTAAAGACGCATTTCTCATCGACTCTGATTTCGTAAACACCCTTACCCAAGACAAATGGAACATTGGTCAGGTGATTTCCCAGCAGGGCAAAACGTCCATCATAGACATATATTCCACGCACTTTGGGATCTTCCACCACGACAGCCCCCGCCTCTTGAATATCATAGGTGTACTCGCCGTTAGGCACAATCAGGTAATTTTCAATGGTCTTTTCGAAGAACGGGTCACGATACAGTCGCAAGGCCCACTTTCCGGTCGGTAGTGGCGTGCGGACATCGCTGGTGAATCTTTTAACCACCTTGCGGTTGATATCCAAAAGTTCGATCTTCATCAGCTTTTCAATAAAGTTTGCCTGAAAGAAGCCGCTGCCTTGGACTTTCAAAGTTACTTTCTTATCCGGTGGAATCACGAATTCGGCAAACTTATACTTGGGTTTGATATTTACAATTGCCAGATACTTCCCCGGAGGAACCTGAATTCCTGTTGAGGCGTGGAACTTTCTATAGATCTCGCCAGGTGAATCTGCACGGAACAAAAAGACAGTCGCATTGGGTTGTGGACTGCTGACGAAAAGGTTTTTCCCTGGATTGAGCTTCTTATCCAGATCCTGCAGAAGATCCTCGAGCTTTTCTTCGTCATCGGCCTGATTCATCTCGCCGATGCAGGCCAGCTTGTCCAAAACATCCGGCTGATTCTGCAACCCGAAAGCCACCACAAAGAACTTCAAATCCACATCTTTGCCGGCAAGCTCTGCCGCAATCTTACAAGGATCCTGACCACAAGTTTCCTCTCCGTCGGTGAACAGCACCACCCGTTTAGGTCCTTTATAGCCTTCCAGATCCTTGTAAGCGTCCTTCAAGGCCGCCCCAATCGGTGTCATGCCCACCGGCTCGAAACTTTTAACAATCCCCTCGATCGCACCCAGTTTCGACTGTCCCGGCTGGATAGCGATATAGTTATCTTTGCAGTCCTTTTTACGACGGGAACCGATCACGCGAAGCCCACTGTTGGTCTTTTCAGTCCACTGGGACATCAGATAGCGAGAAAGAAGCTTTTTTAGAACATAGATCTTGGTTTTCTTGGGACCCATCAACTGCCCCATGGAGCCGGAACTGTCGATGATGTATTCCACCAAAGGAATGGCTTCCACCGGAAGATTTTCTGCCGTCGCAATCCCCTCGGGACTGACCGGAACCTTCGCAGGGTCAAAGTCCATATTATCCAGAAGATCCGTCGCCTGCAGTTGGGTCATTCCCAACGGCACCGAAGGACTATCTTCAGCAGTCTGTGCAACGCCAAGGCCGGCCCAAAGAAGCAGGCCTGTGAATAAAATCTTTTTCATCGCGGTTTCAACATCTTTCCAACGAAATCTTCCATACGAAGGCCAATCATGATTTTAACGAAGTTCTGCGTTTCTTTGTAAGTGCCACCTTCGGGTATGGAATAGAATCCATCCGGGGAGTTCGTCGGTGCCCCCGAGAAGGCAACCTGGCTTTCGCTCATCCCCATACTGATATCGATCGAAAATCTTTTAAAGAAAGGCACAAACCCCAAATGCACCAACGTTGTTGCCCCCACCGCCAGCTCCATCGCTGAGCCCGTGGAACTTTCCCCGCGTGTCACACCCTCGTCTTTGGCCGAATACATAGGAAAATAAGTTAGGTCGAAATAAAGTCTGTTGAAGCTCCAGTCAAATGTACGATTCGACTTAAATCTATTGTCCCCGAACAAATAGTGCAGGTTTACCCCCAGGCCGGTCCCTGTCGCTGTGCTGCTCAGAACATATTCATCATCATTTTCAGTGGTAAATTTAGTCGATCGACTGACCAGCTTGAAGGTCGGACGCAACTCTTTCCAAATCGGCAGAAGACGGTAATGAATGGCCAGTGTGGTTTCCTGAAACTTTGTGGGCTTTTCTTCACGATTGTAAGATCGCAAAGGCACCGAGCCACCCGAAGTTTGATATTCGATCCCAATTCGCCAGAGAAAATCGAAGTACCACATCAGATGGGTGTTCATGAAATCAAACTCAAAGATCTTGTACTGATTGGCCTGATTCGGAGAACCACTTTCAAACTTTCCTTTGTAAGGGCCAAAATCAAGCTGGGCATAACCGGGTTCATAGGAATCGGGTTCATCCGGAATCAGATCGCCCGGAGGTGGCACGGGAGGCTCTTCATATTTTTTTTCCTGCAAGCGAGCCAGACTGACCACCCTGTCACGGGCCTTGGGAAACTTCGTGATTGTTTTTGAATCTAAAAGAATCAGCAGCAAGCCGTTTTGAACATTTTCAACCGATCCGCGTGCGATGACCTCGATGTCATCCTGAACAATACGCGCGATCACCACCAGATCCCCCACGCGAATCAAAGGTGATTGTTTGACCATGACAACATCGTCGTTGACGCTGACAACAGGAACAGAGTTTCGACGGATGATATCCGTATTGATGATGCTGGCATAAGCCGCATTCAGGAATAAGAAAATACTCAGAAAAAAGAAGAAAGGCCTCACCCTTAAAGTCTATGAGGCCTGTCTGAAAGTTACAATTCCAAAGCTATCGAGCGCGGTAAATCCGGCCCTTGCTTCGACTGATCAGCAGGATCTGACCAGAGTCGAAACTGCCGATGCTGTCGATCGGATCCTGCACTGAATTCGTATAAACATGATAGCTATCCAGATCAATCGTGAAGACCTGATTGGCGTCTTTCATCGTACCAATCACCATTCGGTCCTCTGGACGAATCACCAGACGCTTTCCCTGCCCCGGAACATCAAATGGGGAACTGCTGATTTCATTGACTCCCACAAACTGAACGTCCGAAATTGTCGGCGTCTTCGCCGGGCCATCGGTCAGGACGGCCACTCCACCCGTACCGGATAGCAACGCAATGACACGATGGTTGACGGTGTCGATAACCAGATCCGAAGGCTTACAGTCTTCATGTCCCACGACTCCATCCCACAAAGTAATCTGCGCGACAAGGGTTGCAGCCCCCCCCGAACGGATCGGAGCAACATTGAAGACCCAAAGTTTGTGTGAAACAGACGGACTGGTCTGCTGGGTTGTGACGTAAATTCGATTCAGGTTCTTGTTCAATGCCATTCCTGAAATCTTTGCTGAACCGAAATTATAGATCTGGATCGGCGACGCCGGACCCAAATAGTCGTACATCAGCTTGTCCTTGTTGTCAGAGGAATAGAAGACATAAGTCGAATCCATTGACTCCGTAAAACGAGCATCCGAATACATTGAGGTCAAGAACAGATCTTGGGGACAGTCACCGATACACTTGTTCCCCGAGCCCAAGGACAGCCCTGTTAAATCACCTGCCGGGATACGCAAGGCTTCAGTGGTCAAACCGAAAGGACCCGCACGCCCTGACTGCGAAGTCAGGACAATATCAAAGCTGCCATTAGTTCTGACCAGCCCCATACGTTTGGATTCTGTTCCGGACAACCAGGGAAGATCCTCATAGAAATTCCAAGGAGGATTAATCAATGTTCCATTGGGCTTCGTCACCACGCCGTTGACCAAGCTAAAGTCCCACAAGAAATGCTTTTTAAACACCCCCATCATGTAGGTCCCTGCGAAGATCACATGGTCCACCATGGTTGCACCCAAGCTGACGGAAATATAACTTTCAAGATTCCAGTTCAGACTTAATGGCATCTGAGATGGCAGACTTTCTGGACGAGCCTTGGTCAGGTCAAACAAGGACTCTCCAAGCAGATAGTTGTTTCGAATCTTAACTTTCCATTCTTTGGCAGCAATGTAGTTACCGTCAGTCACTTCGGCCCTGACAACAAACTCCCCGGCCTTCAGCGGGCCAGAACCATCCGGATCCAGAGATCCATCAGTGTCTTTGGGTTTAAAGGAAAAACTGGCCCCCTCATCGCTGATCAACTCATCATTCACATACCAACGATAGAAAAGTGTGTCATTGGTGTTCGGATCCGAGGCCGTCACCGAGAAGGCCACCGGATTTTTCTCAGAGGCCAGAACATCAGTCCCTGCCGGCATAAAGCTGTCCAGGGTTGGAGAGACCTCAAACGGCGCCAGTGGATTTTGCACCTTCAGATAGAAGCCCACCACATCGGTTTCCTGTGTTTTTAAATCTTTGACCTTCACTCGCACTAGGTGCCCTGCCGCCCCTTCCGCAGTCACATCCCCCGGATAAGCAGGATTCCAGGAGATGATCCCTGTGGCAGCGTCAATACACATCCCGTTGGCTTCAGAGCAGGCTCTTGGCGATGTCACCAAAGAATACTCCAAGGGATTTCCTTGAGAATTGTTAACTATAACAGGGTACTTAAATGGCGCAGACGGCATACTTGCACTGGTGTGAGGCATGAAGTGAATAGGATCCCCTGCAAGATTCTGCCTTGGACTGACGAAGAATGCAGGCGCCACCACTTTAATTCTTAGCGGTGTCGCGCTCACGGTCCTGCCAGACATTGTGCCATCTCGATCCTGGTCCCCGTTATCGTTCACAAATAGCTCTGAAGAATAAACTCCAATGTGCGAACGCTGTGGACACCATTCCATTTTATAGCGCTGGCGATGAACTCCGTTAATAACCTCTGGAGAGCCAACCGGAGTCAGCTTCGGCACGGCCAGATCTGCATTCAAATTGGTGCCATCACCACAGTTCGTAACACTGACATTACGCTTGTAGGCCGCATCGTAGGTGGTCAGTTCTGTCGCCCATGTGGCCACCGTAGCATGACAGATGAATGGGTTTGCGGCGCCTGGATCCAGAGTGGGATGTTGCAATGCCACCCCATTCGAGTCACGACACAAGGTCAGCTGTGTCGTGAAGCTGCCGCCTTCCGGAGTGTAAGCATCCTTGTCGTACAGATAGATATCTTTATAGAAATACGTGTCTGCGAAAATGGTAAATTCATTGCCCGCAGAAATTTCCGCGATGGATGGAATCTGGTTCTTGTTAATCAGACGCACTTTAAAGTATGCATCGATGGACTCGCGCACATCTGGCATCGTTTTGGCGTCATAAATCTTAACTTTGACGATCAATCCGTCTGTACCGCCAAATTTCTTTGCTTCTTCGTCGGTTGGATTCCACAACAATTTTGCTGTGGTCTTCGTACCTGGCCCCGGCGTCAAGGCCTCTCGCTTATCAACCTGCACAACCAGACCGCTCGGTGCTGGTCGCCAAACGCTGTTTTTAAGATCATAAACTTGAGTGTCCAGCTCAAAGTTCACTGTCTGCAGCTCAGCCCCTTTATTTCTATCTATCGCATAGATGTTATAGAAAGACTCTGTTCCCTCTGTATAGTCACCCAACACCTGAGGGTTCCCCAAGGCCGAACCCACTCCCCCTGCCAGAGGAGCGAAGTTGCTGTCGGTGAGAACCGGTTTTTTGTTAATCTCTTTTACATTCAAAGTAATCGTCTGAATGTTGCCAGTATTACCCCACGGAGCTCTTTCTGTAATCGTCACCTTGAAGTTGAACGTACCGGATAGATCATTGGCGTGAGGAACATAGCGCAAATAACATCTGTTAGATCTGAAGAAAGCCCGGTCCGCCACGACAGGGTCGACATCACAACGGCTGGCCGCACAACTTACTCCATTTGCGGTGGGATTGCCCGGCACCCGACAATAGTCCCACTGCCCCGCCGGACCTGTGCCGATCTTCTCAATTCTAAAGTTGAAGAAGTCAGGGGCATCCAACGGGTACCAGTACTCGTGATTTTTATAATAGGGAACAGGCAATTCCTGGGTGCTGTCGGCCATCTGGACCAGGCCGTCCTGCAAGGTCACGCCCTCATAGGCTGTAATTACGGATGGTCCTACCATGACTGACGGTATGTTCACATCACGGAACTGAATCGTGGCAAATCGATTGTTAACCCCGGCCGTCGTCGTCATTCCGATATTATTGATACGACGAACCCATGCTGAAACAGAAGTTACATTGATACCCATGGACACTGGGTTGATGATCTCATAAAGAGTTCTGTTGGCTGTCTTTAAACGAGTCCCGGCCGGCAAAGTAATTGCCGCAGCAGCCCCCGCACCGGAAGGACGCGTGAAGTTCACTTTTCCTTCATGTTGAAAGATTGTCGCCGTATTCTTCACAGTGACGTTACTAGCCCCGGCGGGTGGAGCATCCAGGAACGTCAGAACCGCATTGCCTGGAAGACGATAACCATCTATCACCCGCACACGGAAACGTCTTTGCAGCAAGACGTTGTTGGAAGTTCCCTGATGCACCAGATTTTCGTTCCAATCATACAGACCCGGCGGATTCGGCAGACTGCCCGCCGTCACAACACCCGAAACTGCGTGGATTTTAAAGGCTGGCGAACCCGGCAATGTGTTGGAAGGTGTCAGCTCGGTATTGTTCGCTATCATTTGGGGTACACGCCAAATCGGGACCTCCACGGTAGCGACCCCAACAGCCATTACAATATCATCCGCCGTTCGGGCCTGAATCAAGCGGCCTGAAGCCGTTTTGACAATCGTAAACTTGGGGATCGGAACAGAAGTCGCAGTCGACGCTCTGGTAAAACGAATCACCCCACGGTCGTAAAACGCAGAGGGATTTGTCGCCGTAACTCCGGCCACCGCCGGTGACATCACAGTCAGAGTATTGGCGGCGGCCGTCGCCGCTGTGACTTCGGTAAAGACCGGGAACCAGACTTCGAGGTCTCCCGGATTAATGGTAACAGTCACACGCGGTTTGAACACGATATTTGTCGCAGGATCGGTGAACGTATTTGCCGTCGAGAAAGTCCGAACTGCCGTATCGTCCGCTGCACGCACAAAACGCACATATCCCGCCACGCCACCATTGACGTTTTCAGAAGTATGGTGAGCTCTTATACAGAAGCTGGAAGCATTCCGACGATAAGTCGGCTCCGTCATTCCCACTGAACGCCGCAAGATAAGAGGCTGATTAGTTCCACAATCCTGCAGATTACTTAAGGCATCCGCAGCCCCCTTCAAAAGAGGAGTTCCCGCCATAGAGAAATCGTAAGCCTCCAGCCACCGGGGATCGTTGTCTCGGTCACTCACAGAGAAGGTAGATTGATGCTGCAGCTTATTGGACTGTACCTGCAATGTCATATCCCCACCGCCCATACAAGGCTTGGTGTTTCGATCTGCCGCAGTCAGATTCAAAGTGATCGGTGGAGTAGTTCCATTGTGATTGTCCTTCAAAGTCACAATGAACGTTCCTTTTAACAATGAATGCAATGGCTTCCACACAAAAGTGTATCGCACACGATCGGCCAGAACCTGAGCGCTGCCCAGCTGAGTGATATAGCTTTTTAAAGTCCCGGCCGTCGTCAATGTGATTTCGTCCAGAGGATTTGCCGGGATGGCCGCCACATTGTCAGGATCCTGGAAATCCAGATAGAACTGATAAGGCTCCACGCCATCGGGATTTTCCGAGGCACAGTAGTCCCACTCAATGGGGTTGTCATAAACCGGATTCACCCCGCCCAGCATCACAGGGGCCGAGTTGGTATCGATCACCTTGACCTGCAAATTTGCCAAAGTCAGGCCGCCCAAAGAGTCTACAAGTTGCAGAGCAATCGTATTAACACCCTTGCGCGCGTCTTCATTATTAGGCGTCCAACGCACTTCAACTTCGTTTGCATTTGCAACTTCGGTCGGCGTAGCCTGTCCGTTTAAATAGACCGCTGTCGAGCCCTCAATTCCGTCACTGCTCACCTTGACGGGGTCACCGTCTTCGTCCTGAAAGCGAACCCGGCACGTCCACAGCTGATTTTCATTCACCTGCATGGTACAGCTGTGACTAAAGGTCGGACGTCGATTGACGTTCTCAACCTGCACCGGCCAGTCCACCCGTGCAATTTTACCCCCGTCAGAAAGCAGCACACTCATGGTGTAGGGATCCGGACGTCCTTTATCATAATCAGGTTCATAGCGAACGACACCGTCTTCAGAAGTGACCAAAGAGCCTTCAAACATCCATGCGAAGAACACCTGATCACCATCAGGGTCCACCGCCACAGCGCGAATCTCCAGCTTTTTGCCTTCCTCCACACGCTGTGTACTGACCTTGATTGTGGCTTTTAAGTCAAGAACAGGTGCCCGATTTAAAATGCCAAATGGATAGGGTTCCTGAGTGACATCACCGTCAGAGTTGAAGACAAATTCAACACCGTAGCCTTTTAGTAAAGATAAAAAGTCATAGCTGTTTGAAAGACCGTTACGAAGGAAGCGGTACAGGTGATCCGGATTGAAGTTCGGTGCGATACCAAACATCGCCAGTCTGTCCTCTTTAAAACGAATCACGGCATCGGTGATAGCCTTGATTTCTTGGGGAGTGTAAGTACTCAGAGCTCGCCCCGGATAGTTGGACAAGAGATTATACACCAAAGTGGTTTCAAGACTTGGAGAAATGGTTTCTCCGGGATATACGAGCGCAAACCAAGGTGTAGTTCGATACTCCATGACAATCTTAAGAACCAAAGCTCCAGTGGGCGTCAACCCCTTAGGCATGATCGAACGGAGATAATCCGGCTTTGCTTCTGTCGTCATATCCAGAAGATTTTTGGTCTTCTTACTTTCCTGATCGAACTCCGACAAATACATGGAGTACTTCTTGGTACTGACCACATTGGCTTGAGTCAGGTCAAATTGCAATAGGCTGCCCGGAGGAATTACGATTTCACTCGAACTCCCCTGCTCCTCTAGACAGCCCGTCAACCAGACCGTCGCCAGAATTAGCACCAAAGCTTTCAGCATCCCCGCCCCCAACTAACTACGTCCCTCAATAAAGTAAGAAGAATGTCCCGATATCAATTCCGTTCATCGGCGCGTACCCATCATGCGTTTCACTTGGAACCAAGATATCCATAGTTCCATCACCGTTAATGTCACCTGAAGAGGTATTAGAGAAGAAATAACTCGGAGAATTCTCTGTTTCTTCCCTGCTGATGATAAATGGTTTGTATTTGCCTTCAGCATCAGCGACGACAACGGTATCCGGATAGTCTTCGGAATGAAGCCCCTTGCTGGAACCAAAGAAGGTAATTCCACGCCCCAGGTTTGTAATGCCATTAACCTGATCATCGTAGCCGTAGCTTCCAAGAATAATATCATCGAACCCATCACCGTTGAAATCACCGGACTTCATACGACCTGACATCACCTCAGAGCCAAGGAAGTCAGAGGCTCTTGAATCCCAGGCGTAGAACATCTGTGGCGCAGGTTTTGGCGTCCCCACCGAGCGCATACACTGGATCCCCGCAGCTCCGCCAGGCAGACTTGGATCTGTGTACTCCATCTGCTTGTTCAAGTGACTGCCGAGATAGTCCCACATCACATCTCTGTTGTCTGAGCCGCACAGAGGACCATAATAGACATAGACGACCCCCGCATTTGCCAATCCAGCTTTGGGGGTTTCCCGTGGCGCAGTGACAACCAAGTCTTCGTATCCGTCGTTGTTCAAATCCCCCGCGGAGGCAACACGATAGCCGAAGTAACGTCCGTCCCTGTTATTTACACCCAGTGCACCATTTAGAATTGGTGGCATAAGTGCCGTCACTTTTCCGCTTGCACCTGAAGAATCCAACGTCGGATCCACACTCTGGAACAAAGTATCATCCGTGCAGGAGCCTCCGGAATAATCCGCGTTGTAGTAGTCCTCTCTAGGTCCTGCCTGCAGACCATTCGCACTGCCCTTGTACAGGAACACACGACCATAGTTGCTTCGCGGGCTGGCATCATAATAACAAGCCAGATCTTCCCAGCCTGGAGCAGAAACAACCAGATCGTCTTTGCCGTCTTTATCAATGTCCAAGACCGCAAGGCTCATTCCGAACATGTGTCTCATGCGTTGGTATCCATAGTCGACGTTGCGAACCATGGGACTGTACAAGAACTGCATTTTACAGGCACCGTTGTTACATGGCTTCCCGGCCAGGGCCGCGGATTCAGTGCCGTACGTGTCCACCATGTAAGTTGCATTGCTGGATGCCAGAGCCGTTGTAACCGTAGGTTCATCCCCCGGGCCAAAGCCTTTTAACTTAGGAGTTTGCACCCCTACGGATGAGCCGTAGTAGATCCACACGCGACCCATTTCAATGGCCGGATCCCCATTGGTACATCCAGAGTCGGGCTCCGGCTCGCACTGCCAACCACTATTTGCGGCAACAGCCCCACCACTTGGAGGAGTCGTATCAATCACAGTTCCGGTTTTGTTCATGCGGAAGAATGAAGAACCCAGGGGATTGCTCAACACGATGTCAGAATATCCATCACCATTGAAGTCCCCGTGATGAATCATTTGTCTGCTCCACGGACGAGCTTCATCCAAAATGTTGTTAAAAGAGTCGGTCCCCGTTGGCATGACATTCCATAATTTGGAGATGATCTGAGGATCACCCGCGGCTGGAATCCATTTTGGATTGGTCACAGCCTGCAAACCACCACGGGATCCATAATACATCAGGATCTGACCACCGCTATTGTAATCAATAAAGGCCACATCAGCAAAACCATCACCATTCACATCCCCGGCAGCAAAGGATCGAATCGCCCAACCGGCGCTAAAGCCCGTCGGTCGTGTGATCAACTGAGGAAGAGCGATATCATCCAGAGTCACCCCTTGAGCGGGATTTACCGAAGGATAACAATAAGTCTCATTCTGATTTTGAGCTTTGAAGATACGACTCAGATTCTCACGGCAGAATGAAGTCGTAATCAGACCCACTTTAGACCCGAAGAACACAACCGCATCAGTTGTCGACGCAGTAGAATCAGGAGAAGGTCGGGAGATCTGCCCAACGGCATCATCATATCCATCCCGATTGATATCCCCAACCAAGCGGATTGTTTCAAAATTCAAACTTTGCGGACTGGCGGCTGAGTCCACCAGCCGCTCTTCCGGAACGGAGTTGACAGAAGCCAAAGGCTGACCCTTGGAGTAGTATCCATAGGCGGCACCGCCACCATTTTTCTGGGACTTGTCCAAATAGGCACCAACAAAGACATCATTCAGCGGCAGCAGACCATTGAAATCACCGTCAAAGTTTCCAGCCGTGACAGCGCGACCAAAGTAGTCATTGGCCTTACCCTGGTAGTTGTAGATATGCAGGAAGTTGGATGTCAGACCTGCATTCTGCAAACTTGTAAACACATAGGTTGCACCAGAATTCGTGGCTTTAGTGCTGTCGCCGGTGGCACCGACGACCACATCCTTCAAACCATCCCCGGTCACATCGGCCACTGCCATGGCTTCAGGATAATAACCCAAGCGGAAGCCCGATCCAATGGAGTTGGAGCGAATCAGCGTAGGCGCACACATTTCACGGCTGGCAAGGTTGTCCACCGCAAATGAGGTACACTGAGGAGGACCATCCACCCAATGACGGCTGTAGGCTGTCGTTGAGGCTGCTGTATCAATCACACGGAAGGCTTCAATTTCATAGAGCTTGCTTGGATTTCCAAAGAAGACCCATAGAGCGCCGGAAGATGTTTTACTGCCATTATCGAACAAACTGCTGGCGACGACTGCTTCCGCCCAACCATCCCCATTCGAATCCGATGGGTTCGTGATGGCAGTGTTGGTGCTGTCATAACGAGAAGAATCACCCACCAAAGCCACAGACGTTCCAAAACCTTTACTTGGCATCTTCGTCGTGTTTCCGGGTTGATCTTCCTTATAGAAACTTCTTGGGAACAGGACTCTAAAACCGGTGTTCTTCGTCAGACACGAGAAGTGCGCTTTAGCATCCATTTTTCGATTACCACACTGCCAGAAAGTACCCCGGAAAGTTGAGTCCGTTGGTGCCGACGCCGAAGGTGCAGAGCGACCAAAGTACAAATAGGCGGCCCCTGGGGCTGAACCGATTCCATAAAGCGCCTGAGTCACAGGCAAGCCATAGATGGTTGTATTCGACGGATAGTTAAATGAACCCACCGTGATCCCAGCCCCACCCTCCGCAGGTGTCACTGCGGCACAGGTGTCCGGAGTCGTACAGTTTATCGTAGTAGCCTTGACTTTATTTGAACCCGGCTGCGGATAGCGATCTCCTGGAGCCCCGACAATCATATCGGCCCCACCGACCAAATTCCCATCCACGTTGCGAATACGGAAGCCCCCATCCACGTCGGCTCCGCCGTGCACGGAATGACCGAAGCGAGCACCAGCATGAGGTACTGGAGCATAAATCTTCAAGAAACGGAATTTCAGATCCGTTCCTGTCGGAGCGGACGTCGCCAGCGGTGTTTCATATCCAACACCGGACTTGGAGCCGAAATACAGCGCCACATAGCCTGTATCACGTTCGTACTTGGAATCTCCCGGCAGATTCGGAGCTGGAATACCATCCCAGTCGCCCGATGGCGCACCAACGGCAATATCATCGTAACCATCTCCGTTGAAGTCCCCAATAAACGAAACAGAATAGCCAAACTCGACGCTACCTGCTTCATAAGTCTTCAGATTCTGGTCCCACTTATCTGTAGGCCACAATGCCGTATTGGGCCACAGCATCACCGCAGAACATGTCGCCCCGTCGACAAGACCGTTACAGGTTTCGAAGTTCTGCTGCATGTCCTTGACTTTCGTAGGAGCTTTTAAACCCTGCCGACTGCCAAAAAATACAAACGCGGCCCCATTGTATTCACCAGTCTCAGGGGTATCCATACCTGGAGCACCCACCAGCAAATCCTGACATGCTAGACCGGTATGACTGTCGCCGTTCAAATTTCCGCTTCCAGACAGGGACTTTCCGAACTTAGCCTGATGACTGAGATCCTCGAAAGTAATGAGCTGAGGATCGACCCCAGGAACCAGCGGATTTCTTTCCGGCGCAGGGGACGTTTTCAATCTGTATGTCGAAGAACCTACCGGTTTGTAAGTGTAATAAACATACACGGCACCAGCGCCCGAATTTTTAACACCCAATGAAGCAATGGCCATATTTGGCAAGCCCACAGCCAAGTCCGGATATCCGTCGCAGTTGAAGTCGCCGGAAGTCACAGCTTCGCCCATAAAGGAGATTCCAGCATCTGCGGCCAGCATTGGAGGCATCTCTTTCACATTTGGAATACCCTTGATATAGGTGCTCAAGTTATCAAAGATCAGCGTCTCATTTTTACTGCCATCATTGTAATTCACACGAATCGAAAGATCATCGACCTTACCGATGTTCCAACTTGCTGAAGGAGAGAACACGATCGTCCCCGCCCCCACCAGAGGATCTGAAACCGCTTCAGAACCACGATAAACACGGCTGACATAGTTCTCATTTCTGTATTCGGAATTCACAACCGGGTTCACCTTCGCAAAAGGCAAAGAACCGATTGAAATCGGACTCAACTCGTAAGCCGGTGTCGGGAACGATGAGTTTGTAGAGGCCGTCACAACCTTCGTAGGACGACCAAAGGTGTTATCAAGATACTTTACCTGCACAACGAAGTGATAACGAGTTGAGCCCGGCAAACCACGGAAAATATACCGTGGTTCGATGGACGTCTTATTAACACTTGTCCAGTTTGTCGTGTTTTCTGCCGTGGGGTCTTCGTATTCTTTATAGAAAATCTGATACTCGGAAACCTTGTTAGGATATTCCCAAGTCAGAATAAGGTTTCCATCGGCATCCTTGGTGACGGCACCCGCCCCTTCAAAAGGCTTAAAGGTCGTCACAGTTATTTCTTTGTTCCCCCCAACACTGTTGGTGCCGTCTGTCGCCACAACTTTGAAAGTGTAGGTGGAATTCGGATTCAGATTACGGATGGTCACTTCATTGAATGACGTGGTCTCCAACGGGTCCTGACTCAGATTATAGTAAACCTTATACTCGCGATAGCGCTCATGCAGATCCCAATAAACTCTGACGGCCGTGGGCGAAAGCACCTCAACGCCGGACGCTCCGGTAAAATCGCGCAGCAGACTTCCCGTCTCTAACTTCTCGGTACAAGAAGCCAGCATCAGCATGCTGGCCGCTAAAACACCATAAAAAATCCTTTTAATAGAGAACATAGACGACTCCTGTCGAGAACGCTTTACCTGAAGGGTGATTTCTTCCCGGAGTTCCCAAGACTACGTCTGGAATTCCATCGCCGTTGATATCACCACTTGGAGTGCTGGATATATAAGAATACTCATAAGCAGATCGCTCTGGCAGATAGAGCAATAAAGGCTCACATGCCGGGACAGCCCCCCCGTTATAACAACGTGGAGTCGTCGTCGGCACCGCCGGGATTGTCGGATCCGTGGGTTGTTCTTTCGCCGCGATCAGCTTCAGGCCCAAGTTGCTGCCGAAGTAGACGACATAAGCACCAGAATCCTCTTGAGTGTCTTCAAGATCGAAGTCTTTACCTGGCATATTCACCAGCAGATCTGCAAATCCGTCGTTATTGATGTCGCCAATGCCACCAAGCCCCACACCAAAATTATCACCGAGGACGAAAATACCACCATTGATCACGTCAATACGCTGGGGCTTCGGCAAAGACTCACTGGCGTGAAGCATATTCACGGCAATCGGGTTCTGGCCTGCCACAAAGAAGTCTGTTACCGCCAAACTGCTTGGTCCAAAGAACGCATAGGACGTTCCACCAACCACACCACCATAGAACACATAGACCTTACCCACCGCTGGTGCCGAAACCGCCATATCGACGATTCCATCTCCGTTGATGTCACCAGTTGCTGCCAGATCATAACCGAATCTTTCAGCGCCCGCCGCCGGATCAATTTTCTGGAAGCTTGTGTACCCTAGACCTCGAGCTCCGCCCTTGTACAAATAAACCCGCCCCTTGAAGGCACTATAAGAAGGATCGGTCACCACAAGTTCTGAAGTCTCTTCACCGGCTATGACATCCAGGGAGTTCAAACCCACCAAACGCCAGCCATAGTTTACGCCCGTGTCCGGAGACGCCAGCGCCTGAACTTTACAAGACTTGGGCAATGTTTCCGTACACGGATTTTCGACGGCCACGTCAGCAGCAGAGCCATCTGCCTGCTGCAACAAAACCTTTCCTGTCGAACGATTGGTCTGGGGTCCTGCGGATGAACCATAGAACACATAGACTCGGCCTTTGTTTGTCGGGCTCATGTTCAAAGCCCCCGGAACCACGTCAACAGAAGGGGTTTCGGCAGAATTCGTTCCAAGAGCGAAATCACTGTAACCATCGCCATTGAAATCACCGTAGGCCACAGCTCTGTTCATCGGGTCAAATGTGCTATAAGCCAGCGTGTTTGGCACAGTCCCATGCATCTTCGTGCTGCCATGGAATGTCACGACCGGAAGTCCATCGCTGTCGCCAATCGCAAATCTCAGAGGGTTCTGACCAACCGGAGCCACGGAGGGCGCACTTGCGAAGACCACACCACTGGAAGAACCGTAGAATATATAAGTCCCATTATTGCCGATAACCAAAATATCGTCATAGGCATCGCCGTTGACACTGCCCACTCGATGGAACTCGGTACCAAACCCAGGATCCGTATCAACAACAAGCTTTAACGGCGCCAAAGGCGACGCTGGGTTGCGAGACGGCTCTGGTGTCGTCACAAGTCCTGTGGAGCTTCCATAAAACACCACAAGCTCAACCGTGCTTGCGACAGAAATGTGAGTGATAACGTCAGAGTATCCGTCACCGTTCAGATCCCCAACGACCTTGGCCCGCTCATAGTGATAATTCAGTTCTTTGCTGAAATTAACTTTAATCGACTGATCCGGCTTAGTCACAGCGGCCGCGAAGGTTCCGGTCGAATTGAAGATGTAAGAGGCACCATTCTGATAAGCCGGCAACGCAAGATTCGGCGCACCGATAATCAGATCCCCCGTTTTGTCACCGTTGAAGTCAGCCCCGGCCAAGCCTCCACCACCCAGAGTCGTCCCGGGTGTCATGTCGGTCGCGTAGATAATCGAGGCACCAAACGGATTCACGCCACCACTATACCAGGTGCAACCCACGGTGCAGCCTGGAGAGTCGTCAGGTGAGTACTTCGGCACGTCCACACGAATTCCGTTGTCATAGCCAAAGGTGGAAACGTCTGGTTTATACAAATAAACGACACCATGACTACCAATATTTTTCTTTCCGTCACTACTTGTAACCGTACGATAAGGGGCGCCGATGGCCAACGATGGCATCGCCCGCGTCAGGTTTTCAATATCCTCTACGCTACCCAGAGAACGTCCAAATTGAACTCCGGCTTCTGCGGGACTGGTGTGGATCGCTTGATTTTCACAATGCTCAAGACTTCCAGTCACTACATTTCGGTTTCGTTTGTCGCAGGCAATTGAATTCGCCGCCATCACCGTCTGCTGAGGCTCTAAAATTCCAACAATACCGCCAGTGGCAAAATCCGAGGATCTTGGAGTCATGTAATAACCGAAGACCACCCCGGCTTCCGCAGCACCTGAAACCGTCGACATGGGAGCTCCCACAAACAGAGCACCGCTGATATTAGGAGTTAAACCTCCAGAAACTTCGAACAGTGGATACCCACCCTGATTGGGGACACCCAACAATGAGAATCCGTAGCCCTTGATATCAATATGTGAAATTGGATACGTCGGACTTCCCAAAGTGTTATCCGGATAGGATTCTTTACATTCCCACGACGTGATTTGCTGACGGTCGATACCGACAGTGGGCTGCTCGCCTTTACAAGCGATGATAGAGCCGCGTCCTGAGGCCCGCCCAGGAACACCAATCACAAGGTCATCACATTTATCAAAATCAAAACCCAGCGCTTTCGGCGCAGGTGCTGATCGATAAATGTAGCCACCACCATTTTCGCAGCGGCGTGAATTATAGGCAGACGCGACGGCATCCCCAAAACTTTCGGCCGAGCTCTTGCCCACAAAACTTCCATCCGTCAGTTCCGAGACAAGCATTGTTTCTGCGTCGATCAACGCATGAGATTTCGTGGAAGACATCGGCAGAAGACCAGATCGGTCCCCGCGCAAAACCTGCACCTGACGCTTACCATTGGTCAGTTCAAGTCCCACCGCCAAGTCGTCGAATCCATCGTTGTTATAGTCACCAAACGTAATCGCACGAACATACTGCGTAGCCGCACTTTTATATTTGGTTGGACGACACTTGAAGGATGCCGGGTCACAAGTAGCCTCGTTCAAACCGTAAGCACTGCCGCCCGAACCACTGACCAGTCCGCGGACCGGGTCACCATAGACTACAAAAACAGATCCATCATTTGTCTGGATGGCCAGGTCATCACAGGTATAGATCTTTTTGCTCTTCTCAGGATTCAGTGGTGGCGTGATCGGCGTGTAAAGATCATCACACAGACCCACCCGATTTATCTTGGGATCCGTATCGGTCGTGCCCTCTGGTGGAGTATAACGACTGAAGCAGTCGCCATTCACGTTACCCGCCGCAACCCGCATACCCAAGCGGGCATTGGAAGTCATATCGGTGTAATAAATCAACTGAGGGTCCGGGGCTGAAGCATCCGCCGCAGGCGCCAAGTCTGTCTTTAGACGTGGTTTGGGACGAACGATCTGACCGTTTCCATCAATCTCATCGGGTGGCTGATAACCGTAGAACACAGAGACGGCTCCCGTCGCATCATAGTGACGGGCACTCAAAAATGGTGTCGCTTGTGGCGCTGTGATTGCAACATCCTTATAACCATCGCAGTTGAAGTCCCCAACGACGATCCCATTCCCAAGCTGCTGCATGCCCAGACCATCTCCGACCAAACGAGGCACAAGAGGAACCTTTGCGCCGGCACCTTCCAGAGCACGCACTTTTGGTTTCTTCGTAAGAACCTGATCATTAGGTCCCTTGGTCAAAACATCAACGATAGTGACTTTCCCGTCGACTGAACTCACCTTCGCATAGATATCCTTCACACCTGGTGAAATTGGAATGATGGAACGGAAGTATCCAATCCCGTTGACCGTGGCCAGACGAATGTCGGTAAAGCGTTCAAAGATCTCTGTCTTATAAGTTGTGTCCCCGCCCTCAGTCCAGAACCACGGGAAGCTGCCGATGAAGGCTGAGTTTATGTACACCTTAGGAAGATTTGCCAACTGAGACTGAACCAAGGCACAAGGAGCCTTGGAGTTCAAATAGGTCTCGCTCATATTTGAGGGCTCGAAGGTTCCATCTTCATAGAACGCCATGACCCAAAAACAATACTTGGAACCACTTGGAAGAGTGCTAATGAGCATCGTGCTTTTGTTGATCGCAGTAGCCACCGGCTGAGTCAGATCCCAGGAGTCACTTTCGCGCTTGGCAAAAATCTTATACGTAACCCCTTCACCGTTCTTAACCCAGCTGACTTCCACAGAACCGTTGGCCTGACTGGTAACGCCAGAGGACGGAATGCCGTTGAAGTTCGACATTGTCTTCACCGTCATGTACTGATCAAAACCAAATTCTTCGTCTGACATCGCGTCCACACCCGCGACGGAATACTCGTAGTAAGTGTCAGCAGACAAGCTATCAATCTTTGTTGTGGCAAACGTTTCGCGTTTGATCGGAGAGTTAAACCCTTTGCGATAAATCTTGTATTCTTTAAATCGCGCCTGAAGAGGCCACGAAAGCTTCACAGCCGTTGGCGAAATAGCCACGGCCGAGTCCAATCCATTGAACTTCGAAGGCAAGTTGGTGCCCTGCAATCCTGCTTGGCTACAGGAAATCAAAACACCACAGGCAACGTACAAGAGTAGTGACAAAAAACATTTCATATAGTTAAAGGCTATCTTCAGTTACACAGAATTGAAATGGTGTTTAAAACGTCACAGATCATTGTACAGTCTAGGAAAAATCGACACTTTCCCAGCCTTTATGCCTGAAGGATTCATTTTGAGACTCTTAAATGAAGTAGAGGCAATACAATCCTATTACAAGGTCTAGATCAGAACGATCCTCTTATCCCAAAGAGGGAACAGTTTGTAAAAGTGTGGAAAAATCCTGAGAGCAGGACATCCTATTTTGATCCAGAATATAAATTCTGTGATCCCACAAATCATCCAGAAGGCGTGAGCGATGAACACAAAAATAAATGGTAGTTTGATTGAAATTTCCCTCGAAGGACCGATCAGCGAGAAAACATCATTGTTCGACATAAATTTGCAAACATACAAAGAGATCAAACTCAATCTCTCCAAGGTCACATTCATCAATTCCATCGGCGTGAAAAATTGGATTCTTTGGACTCTTCGAGTTCCAAAAAATGCTAAACTTTACCTCGAGGAATGTCCTTTTGTGATTGTAAACCAAGTCAACATCGTCCACGGCTTTGTGCCGCAAGGTGCCGCGATCACATCCTTCCTTGCGCCTTACTTGTGCGACAGCTGTTCACACGAACAGATAGTAAAACTGTCGCAGAATGTTCACTACATCTACGCCAGTGATCAGTCACAAGCATCAATAAAACTTCCAGAAGATTTAAAGTGCGCGAAATGTGGCGGAACAATGGAGCCAGATTTCATCGTGGAGAAGACATTCAGCTTCCTCAAGAAATCGTGACAATCCTTCACAAGGACTTGTACATCGACACATAAATCGTTAATAGTAAGGCATGAAAAAAATTGGTTTACAACTTTGATTGTGGCCGTGACCCTCGCCGGAGGAGTGACTTACTACTTCGGTGTTCTGGGTCCGAACACCAGCGTGGATGAAACTTCTTTTGGCAAACCTCTTGCCGTCATCCGAAACCTCAACAGAGAAGTCCGACACAAATACCCCGGAGACTTCTTCTGGCGTACAAGCAACGAGGGACAAAAACTTTTCAATGGCTCAGAGATTTTTGTCGGCAGCCAGTCCTCCACAGTTCTCTTTTTCTCCGGCAGCCGACGCGCACGTCTTTCAGAGAATACGCTCCTGAGAATCTCTGAAGATAACACCGACAAAAACAATCTGATCCTGACTCTTAACGATGGCTCTTTCAATATTCGCAGTTTCCCCACAGACCAGAGCAGTGTCGTACTCAGAGTTGATGAAGGCGGCCTTAAGATCCGCCCGGGCTATAAGTACGATCTCTATGTAAAGAAAAAAGAAAAAGCGCTGGGACTTTCACTGGCCTCGGGCCACCTGCAAATGGATGGCGTCGCTGAGAAAACAGAACTGCAACAAGGTGAAAGCGTCATCGTCCGCAACCGCAACGCCCTCTCCCAGCGCGGCTTTGACGGACCCAACAAAGTTGAACTCTACATTGATCAATCCATTGATCCCTCCATCCGCCTGATCAATCCTCAAGAAAAACAGATCGTTTACAAAAGCGATAAAGATCAAACCTTCCGCTGGGAAAGTCACTCCACTTCAGATCGACAGGTTCTGGAATACTCCTCTCACCCCGACTTTTTTGACAACCTGACTGAAATCGACGTCACAAATCAGAAACTGTATCCGATTCCTTCCCAGAAAATGCAGGGGGATATTTTCTGGCGCATTGTCACTTACAAAGAAGGAGTTCCGCATTTTTCAAGCCCCTCTTACTTCAAAGTCGCTAACTTACAACCCATACACCTCAAGGAACTTAAAGTCAGTTTCCTGGAGCGTGGAAAGTGGCAGCTCGAAGCCACCGTTGACAGCACAGATACAAATGCACGCTACGAATTCCAAGTCAGCAAAAGTGACACCTTCACCGAACCTTACGATGCTTTTGTCGGCCTGGCTCCGTTTCGTTCTCTCCTTGATCAAAGCGGTCAGTTCTTTGTGCGCGTTCGACGACTTTACAACAACGATCTGCTTTCTGACTGGTCCGAAGTCAAAACCCTTCAGGTTCGTCCGCCGATCTCAGCTCCGACACTAAACCTCGCCTCCAACAAAGAACAAACCCAAGGTGCGGTGACTGCTGAGGTCACCTGGAGTGCAGATGTCTATTCGGAAAATTTCCTGTTACGCACATCTCCAGATGCGGATTTCAAATCCTCCAAAATCATCCGCCTTCCCAAAGACAAACTCGAATACCGTATCACCGAAAATCTGACCAAGAATCTGTACGTCGCAGTTCAGGCGGAATCCGTCGAGGGTGAAGTTTCTCCGCTTTCAAATGTTGTCACTTTAAAACCTTCTGCCGCTGGCCTAAAAGCTCTGGCAGCGACCGCCATGGAAACACACGGAACACAGACAGCCTCCTCTGTCGGGACCGAGTTGAAACCTCTCACCCCCTTGAACAATGCTGTCGCCTATACCGGAAAACCCGTGCGCTTTGAGTGGACAGGATCTGCGGCTGCGCTGGAAATCTCCCCTGTTGCCGGATTCTCACAGAATGTGGAGAAGTTCAAAACGGTGGGTTTGAGCAGCTTTGAAATTACCAGGAAAAATGCCGGTCCTTTATACTGGCGCTTGATCAAAACCAACGGACAAAGATCAGATTTCCGCCATCTGTCTGTTGTGCCCATGACTGACATCAATCTGGAAGAAGCCTCCTTGCGCTTCATTGAACGCGGCCGCTGGGAAGTGTTTGCCAAGGTTCGCAATGCCAGGGCAGCAGAAACGTTCCAACTGGAGCTCAGTCGCAGCGAAGACTTCAAGACCCTTGTGGCTTCTTACAAAGGGACACTGAACAAGGGAATTCCTGTCTCTGAACCTGGACGATACTATTTACGCGCGCAGAAACTTCTAGCAGACAAACCTGCCTCAGGCTGGTCTAACACCGCAACGGCAGACGTCCGCCCTCCCCTGCAAGCCCCTGAGCTTTTAAAAGAGAAAGAAGAGCTTGTAAACCCGACACTTGTGCGCGTGACCGTTCAATGGAAGCCCGTACCCCACGCCAAAGACTATCTGATCGAGATGTCGGACACGCCAGGCTTTGGCTCTAAGAAGCTGACGATCGCAGTGAACGATGAGCAATATGCGATTGAACACTCCACCCGAGATCCTGGTTTTGTTCGTGTCATAGCCCGTTCCGCAGAAGGTGAAATTTCTCCGGCATCGCAGGTCTTTAAAGTCAAAGGCGTTCTGCCGGGCCCTTCCGTGGATCGCTATGAAATCACCTTTGGCAATATCGATGACAAGAAGGATTCAGACAAGCTGCACATTTTGTGGAATCATCGTAAAAATGCAAAGAAGTACTTTCTGGAGGTCGGGCGCCGCGAAGATCTTAAGGACGCCAAGAGACTGGAAACCAAAAATATTGAGTTCTTCATGCCGGTCACCGAAGAAGGCTGGTACTACTTCCGTCTGATTCCGCGCTCGGAAAGCACAGATTTTTTCGACACTCCTTCACAGGTCTATGCCGTCGAATATCGCAAGCAAGAAGATTTGCAGCCGGCAGCCCTGGAGGCTCCGAACAAAGGAAACAGATTCAAACGCGGCGATGCCATTCGCTTTGCTTGGGGGCAGATTCTTGGAGCCGCCTGGTATGAGCTTGAGCTATCAAAAAACACCGACTTTACTGGCAGCACTGTTTATAAAGTGGAGGCCCGTGATTATTACCTTAAACAAGGCCTTGATAACGGACGCTGGTATTTCCGTATAAGAGGTCGCAGCAGTTCTCAAAGTTCGCCCTGGTCGGAAGCCAGCTTCCTTGATATCAATTAAAAAGAGCTCCTTCGGGAGCTCTTTTTTTACAAAAAATATTATACCACCAGTTCGATAATAGCCCGGAATCCATAACTTCCGGCCATGGCGCCCAGGATGTTTCGCAAAGAAGTTATGTTCTTGCCCTGGGCCCCAATCAGCTTACCTCGATGCTCCTGGGGCACCGAGATTCGATAGATCGTCGTGCGGTCTCCGGCTGTGAAACTGACCTCCACCCCTGAAGCACCGGCCGTCATTTCCTGCACCACCTCACGCAAAACTCTTCCCATACGAGTTCGAACTTCATCCAACTGATTTTCCGCCGTAACCACAAAAACATCTCCTCCGTCACTGAGAGCTTCATGCTAAATGAAAACTCAAGGAAGCGCAATGGGCCGCCGTACAGACACGACTTCAAAGTGTTCACACATCCCGACGACAGAAACACGTTAAAGAATCTTTAACAACTTTTATAAATTTCTTCGGTTTTTTGACAAAAAAAGCCCTCCGAAGAGGGCTGTTCGAACTAATATGATTTTGCAAACAGAACCCACTTTGTGGCGGGCTTGCCGGAGAAGATGCAGTTCCCCTCGATCGGCTCCTGTTCCAGAGGCATACAGCGTGGAGTCACTTTCAGCTGCGCCAACAACTCGTGGCCCATACCAGCCTCACACCAAGGAACCTTGGCAAAGCCTGGCGCCGTTGTTTCTCCACCAGAGAAGTACTTCTCGAAATCCTGTAGATTTGTGATTTTTTTGATGCTCTCATCACGCATTTTCTTAGCGCGTTCAAACATACCATCCTGGATCTCCTGTAAAAGGGCTCCAATATTTTGCACAAAAGCGTCTCTGGACTGGGAAGCCTTTTCTTTCGGCCCACGATCACGACGACCTACGAAGACTTCACCCTTGGCCATATCGCGAGGACCGACTTCCACACGTACAGGAACACCCTGCTTGATGTACTGCCATGCTTTTTCACCGCCCCGCATATCGCGATCATCAATTTTCACACGAACAGATGAGCCCACATAGTTCTGCGCTTTCAGGTCCTTTTCCAAAGCTTTTACGTAATCCAGAACCTGCGCACGCTCTTCATCATTGCGATAGATCGGAATGATCACCACATGCAAAGGCGCCAGTCTTGGCGGTGCCACGAAACCGTTATCATCACTGTGGGTCATGATCAGACCACCGATCAAACGAGTGGAAACACCCCAAGAAGTTGTCCATGCGAACTCTTCTTTACCTTCGGCACTCAGGTACTTGATCTCGGAAGCTTTGGCAAAATTTTGGCCCAGGAAGTGAGAAGTTCCCGCCTGCAACGCCTTTTTATCCTGCATCAGTGCTTCGATAGTGTAGGTATCCACCGCCCCTGGGAATCTTTCATCCGGTGTCTTCATACCCTTGATTACCGGCATCGCCATGTAATTTTCAGCGAAGTCCGCATAAACATCCAGCATCTGCAAAGTTTCTTCCTGAGCTTCCTTGGCCGTTGCATGGACGGTATGACCTTCCTGCCACAGGAACTCAGCAGTTCTAAGGAACATGCGCGTGCGCATTTCCCACCTCATCACGTTACACCACTGATTCACCAGAATCGGAAGGTCACGGTAAGATTTCACCCATTTTGCAAATTGATGGCCGATGATTGTTTCACTGGTCGGACGAATGATCAGTGGCTCCTCCAGCTCGCCATCCGGAATCAGCTTGCCGTTGCCATCACCTTTCAAACGATGGTGAGTCACCACCGCACACTCTTTGGCAAAGCCTTCGACGTGAGCCGCTTCCTTTTCCAGGAAGCTCAGTGGAATCAACAAGGGGAAATACGCGTTCACGTGGCCTGTGTCTTTGAACTTGCGATCCAAAACCGCCTGCATGTTTTCCCAGACAGCGTAGCCCCAGGGCTTGATCACCATACAACCGCGCACCGGAGAATTTTCGGCCATATCCGCGGCGATGATCACCTGCTGATACCACTCTGGATAGTTTTGGGAACGTGTCGGGGTAATTGCTGTATCTGCCATTGTCGTCTCTTTCTTAGTTTTCTTTTGAGTCAATTCCGTATGCTTTGATCTTTCTGTGAAGATAACTTCTTTCCAGACCGATCACTTCCGCCGTGCGAGAGATATTGCCGTTGTTTTCGCTGATCTTGCG
Organism: Bdellovibrio sp. HAGR004; assembly: GCF_055397015.1. Classification (NCBI taxonomy): domain Bacteria; kingdom Pseudomonadati; phylum Bdellovibrionota; class Bdellovibrionia; order Bdellovibrionales; family Pseudobdellovibrionaceae; genus Bdellovibrio; species Bdellovibrio sp. HAGR004. The sequence goes on from NZ_AP029176.1 coordinate 3,253,006, forward strand.
CAACAGGTAGTCTTTTTCAAACTGCGCACGCGCTTCCCTGAAGGTGGAAAGATCCTGCATCTCAACGGCTTTTTCATCATCCTTGTCGATCAAACCGGCAAAGCGCAGGTCATGCACATCGACAAAATCACCCGGAGTCAAAATGTAAACACGTTCGATGAAGTTCTTCAACTCACGAACGTTTCCTGGCCATTGGTAAGCCAGCATCTTTTCAATCCCTTTTTCCGAAAATACTTTTTTCGGATAACCGCTTTCACGCGAAACATTGTCAGAGAAATAAGACACCAGAACCGGGATGTCCTCGGGGTGCTCTTTCAAAGCGGGAACGCGGAAAGGAATGACGTTCAAACGATAGTACAGGTCTTCTCTGAAACGACCTTCCTTAACCTCTTTTTCCAGATCTTTGGAGGACGCAGCGATCACACGCACATCATTTTCAATCAGTTCCACACCGCCGACGCGGCTGTATTTACGGCTGTCCAGGTATTGCAGAAGCTTACTTTGGGCCGCCGGATTCAATTCGCCAATTTCAGCGATATACAAAGTCCCGCCCAAGGCCAAATCGAGCTTTCCTTTTTTAGGACGATCCACGCCAGGCATGGCACCCTTTTCAATTCCGAAGATTTCAGCCTCCTGAAGATCTTCAGGGATCCCGCCGCAGTTGATTTCAACAAACGGACGGCTGGCACGGGAGCTCATGTAGTGAATATTCTGTGCCACCAGCTCTTTGCCTGTGCCGGCTTCACCCTGAATCAAAACCCAGGAGTTCGTCGGCGCCACACGTGCAATAATCTGCTTGGTGGCCACGATGGAAGGAGCCTCACCGATCAAAGCAATCGACTTGCGAAGTTTATTCAACAACAAAGCCTTTTCTTCTTTTTGCTGTTGGTAGCTCAGGATATTTGAGATCACAATCAGGATCTTATCCATGGAGAGCGGCTTTTCGATAAAGTCCCACGCTCCGAGCTTCGTCGCCTTCACGGCTGTTTCAATAGTCCCGTGACCGGAAATCATCACAAATTCCACATGTGGGAATTCCTTGCGGGCCAGATTCAAAACTTCGATCCCGTCATACTTGCCCGGCATCCAGATATCCAAAAACACAATATCCGGCTGCACATCACGAATCGCCTGAATTCCAGACTCTCCGTCATGGGCTAAAGAAACCTGATAGCCCTCGTCACGCAAAGATGCCGAAAGCACATCCCGGATCGGAGCCTCATCATCAATGATCAAAATCTTAGTACTCAGTGCCGTCATAACGACCTCTTTCTCAAATTCTTCCCAGCCCTTTGGACCGGTTCACGCGTCGGAGGGTTTCCAGGCGCCTATCTCATTTACGGGCATCTCAATGACCATCTTGATCCCCTTAGGTTCATTGGCCGTAGCCCGAATGAAGCCGTTGTGGTCCTCGATGATCCTTTTCACAATCGCCAATCCTAGCCCAGTTCCGCCCTCTTTTGTAGAGTAGTATGGCTCAAAAATGCGACTTCGATCCGCCGCAGGGATGCCCTCCCCGTTGTCGGCCACAGTCATACGGACGGTTTTGATGTCCTTGTCATAGCGGGTGACGACTTTCACGCTCGGCTGTGGCTCTTTTGCAACAGCCGAAACCGAGTTATCAACCAAATTGACCAAAACCCGCTTGATCTGATCCGGGTCAAACTTGAAATCCGGCAAATCCTCGTCCTTGGTAAATTCAAACTCGATGTTCGGGTGTGCCTGACGATAAAGCCCCAAAGACTCCGCCACCACACTATTAAGATTTGCCACCACAGGGCGGGACTGCGGCAAACGGGCAAAGTTACTGAACTCGTTCACCAGGTTCTTCAACCCATCCACCTGCTTCACAATCATGGTCGTGCATTCACTGAAGGCGGGGTCCGTGATCGTCGCGCCAAACTTACGCTGTAAGCGCTCTGCCGAAAGCTTGATCGGAGTCAGAGGGTTTTTAATTTCGTGCGCGATACGGCGGGCCACCTCCGTCCAAGCTGCGGCCCTTTGTGCATTCACAATCGGAGTCATGTCATCAAAGACCAGAATCTTACCGATGTCCTCGCCTTTTTCATCCTTCAGCATGGACAGCGTCACTTGCAATGGCACCGCCTCACCCTGGACATTCAGGCGCAGTTCTTTCTGCAAGCTTTCGATTTTGTGATCGTGCATCGTCTTTTGTAGCTCCGCGAAAGTTCGGAAGTATTCCAAAGTCAGAAGATCCCGCACCGAATGCCCGATGTATTTTTCCGGGTCCACGCGCAAAAGCTGAGCCGCATGACGGTTGATCGTGGTGACAACGCCAGCCTTATCCACCGAAATAACCCCGGCGCTGACGTTCTTTAAAACCGTGTCTGTATAGCGCGCATGCTGATCCAGTTCTTCGAGTGTGCTTTCCAAAGTCACCGTCATCTGGTTGAAGCTTGTAATCAGGTCATTGATTTCCTCAGAACCGGATTTTACTTCCAGCGGAGTGTAATCCCCCCCGGCCACCCGACGGGTCGCTCGCCCCAACTGAACGATCGGCACCGACAACTGCTTGGCCAGATAGAACCCAAACCAGGTCGCCGCCAACAGAATCACGAAGGTCATCAAGACCAGGATATACAGATAGATCGACTTTAGCGGGTATTCCAACGGATTGATGTCGCGGAACTCATCATAGGCCGTCGAAATATCGTTCATTTTTGAAATCAAAGACAGCGGCAGGAAGCTTGAAACCACCACAGCGCCTTTTTCCGCGCCCTCTTGCACAGGCACGATCACCCGCACCAGATTTCCATCCCCGAACTGATGAATGATACTGGCTTCGGCCTGAAGCTTGATCCCCTTTTGCAGGAACTCAAGCGACACGGCAGGCACGGTGGGAACGTTGTCATCCTCTGCCGACACCACCACGCGTTTACCGAAAAGTGAAGGATAGTATTCCACCGCATCCAAACTGAAATCCTTGCGCAGTTGTTCGACCTTTTTTTGGATTTCTTTCTGGCTTTTAAGCGGACGGATCGCATCTGAAATCTGATGGGCGAAGTGATAGTTCTTTTTCTTCGCGTTGAAGTAATAGGCGTTGGTGACTTCGATGGAACTTTTCAGGACACCCGCCATTTTGGCGCTAAACCACTTGTCGAAGCTGGAATTGATATAGAATACCGAGATGATGAACATCAGCACGGTCGGAATAAAGCTGAATGCCACGAACGCGGCAATCAGCTTAGCCTTCAGACTGCTGCCGAAAACTTTCCCCTGCCTTTCCACGAAAACCTTCACGACATTGCGGAAGATCATGAAGAGCAGAAGCAGCAACAAGATGATGTTGAAGTTCACCAGACCGAAAAAGAAGATGCTGTGAACAAAGGGAAGCTGCTGACTGGTGGCGAACAGGCGGATCTCAAACCACGTCAGAAGACCAAATAAAAACGACACCACAAGAACCAAAATGATCTCACGGCGTCGCTTTTTGAACTCCTGCGGACCAGGAGGAAGAAACTCATCCTTAAGGGGCGTATTTTCCATAGGCCCCATGCTAGATTACTTTCTTACTTTTTTCTTCTTTTTTTGTGTTTTTGCCGCAGCTTTTGCAGGCTTCTTGGCGGCCTTTGCTGGGGCTTTCTTGGCCAGCATCACGGCCGTTTTCATGGCCGCAGGGATTTCCTGGGTCAGACCGATCATTTCCATCACCACCTGAGCCGCCTCTTCCCCTTTATTGCCATGATCACCACCGGCGCGGGCAAAGGCTTGTTCTTCATTTTCAGTCGTCAGAACGCCGAAACCAATTGGTTTCTTGTAATCAAGCATAAGACGAGTCACGCCGTCAGTCACCGAGTTGCAGACATAGTCATAGTGGGAAGTGTCGCCACGGATCACCACACCCAAGGCCACAACACCGTCACAACCGGCCTCCAGGAAAGCCTGGCAAGCCAGCGGGATTTCAACCGCGCCCGGAACCAAGGCCGCAAAGATCTCGACGTCCTCACAGGACTCCAGATAGCTGATTGCGCCTTCTTCAAGTCTGGAAGTGACTTCCTGATTCCAACGAGCTGTAACAACACCAACTTTGATTTTTCCCATTATTTTGATCCCTTCAGATTTTCCATTGCGACAATTTCAACGATTTCAATATCAAACGCTTTCAAACCGACCTTCTTTTCAGGCTTGTTGGTCAGCAGGCGGATCTTATTGGCGCCGATTTCACGCAGGATCTGCGCCCCGATGCCATAGTCACGCTCATCCATCAGCGGAGTGGAAGGACGAACATCCTCCATTCCGATCAAGACATTCAGCTCTTGCACCAGACCTGCCGTGCGGTTGTTTCCACGCAGCAAAACAAAGGCGCCGGATTCTTCCCCCTGCAGCGCTTTCACACTTTCCAGAACAGACGAAGCCCCGCGCTGAATAACAGCCATAAAGTCGCGTGTGAAGTTATCGACGTGCACACGCACCAGCGTCGGCTGGTCTTTTTTGATTTCACCTTTTTGAATCACCAGATGTTCAAGGCCATCGACCGTGCTGCGGAAAACACGCGCTTGCATGTTTTCACCAAAGGACGCCGGCAAGGGAATGCTGGCCAGCTCTTCCACCAAAGTCTCATTCGCCAGGCGATACGCGATCAAGTCCACGATAGTGCCAATTTTGATATTGTGCTTTTTAGCGAACTCACGCAAGTCACCCACGCGCGCCATCGTGCCGTCGTCATTCATCACTTCACAGATCACCGCTGCTGGATTCAATCCCGCCAGACGAGCCAGGTCCACACTGGCTTCGGTGTGACCTGCACGCTTAAGCACCCCACCTTGCTGGGCACGGATCGGGAAGATATGGCCTGGCATGTGAATGTCTGTGGGTTTGGCGTGAGGGTTCGCCGCCACTCGGCAGGTCAATGCGCGGTCCGCGGCGGAGATCCCCGTGGAAATCCCCTCGGAGGCTTCGATACTGACCATGAAGGCGGTTTTATTCGGAGCAAAGTTCAAATCATCGCGAACCATCAGTGGCAACTGCAAGCGCTCGACCTGCTGGGCCGTCAGACAAAGACAAACCAAACCGCGGGCTTCTTTCACCATGAAGTTGATATTTTGAGGAGTGGCAAATTCAGCCGCCAAAATCAGATCGCCTTCATTTTCGCGATCTTCATCATCCACCAGGATGACCATTTTTCCGTTACGGACGTCTTCGATAATTTCAGGGATGGTATTAAATTCCATGTTAGCCCTTTCTCACTTCCAAAGAGCGCTGAATAGCTCGCGCCATATAGTCAGGCTCCACATTGATACGACTGCCCGGTTTCAAGCCACCAAGATTCGTGCGCTTCAAAGTCTCCGGGATCAGGCACACAGAGACGACGTTGCCTTCAAGTTCATTCACCGTCAGGCTGACCCCGTTCAGAGTCACACTGCCCTTTTTCCAAACATACGGAAGAATCGTGTCGGCCACTTTCACATCCAGGAAGAAGGATTCCCCCTGAAGATCCGCCCGAGTCACCGTCCCCAGACTGTCCACGTGCCCGGTCACCAGATGACCATGGATTCGGTCGCCAAAACGCAAAGATCTCTCAAGATTGACCTGTTTGCCGATCCAGCTTTGTGGGTTCCATTCCAAAACCTTGATGGTTTCCGCTGCCAGCGCAAAAGTCATATGGGAATCATCGAAAGCTTCCACGGTCAGACAGACGCCATCACAGGCAATACTGTCGCCAAGCTTTATATCATTGAATTCACTGGGTTTTTTGATTTTAATTCGATAGGCGTTAGACAGCTCTTCGGAGCTCTCAATCGGCATGACGGATTCGACGATTCCAGAAAACATAAGGGCCTCTGCTTGTGGCCGAGACCCTACACGTTTCACCCTGCTCTGGCAAGGAAAGTGGCACTTTTACACTCTGAGAAAGCCCTTAAGTACGACCCGGCTTGCTGGGTTTTTGCGGGGTGCCGCTATTCCCATTTGAGCCCGAGCTGCCTGTATTGGAATCTACCGGCTGCACACCCGGATCCTGGGGCTTATAATCCGGCGCGTGGAACTTAAAGAGCTTCACTTTCGCGCCGATCACAGCGTTATTGTCGTTTTGCTCAATCACGCGACCGCGGGAAATTTCATCGCCGACCCAGTCGATCTCGATTTTTGCCACGGCTGACCCTGCCGCCGCGCCACCACCCAGGTATTTCGAGTCACAAGGTTCGCCTTCCCAGTAATAGTCTTCGTTATAAATCAACAACTGATCTCCGGCCTCCAAGCCGACATCAGTTCCGCCGACCACGACCAGATGTGTGTCATGATTGGCCATCACACGTGAATACCACTCTTCTGATTTCAGTCCGGTGTTTAATTCTCCCACCGCTTTCACCAAAGCGTTCTTGGTGACTTGTGCCAGCGGAGTTTGATAGTACGCGCTGGGCCCAATCGTAAATGCGCCGAAGTTCAGACCGAAGTTCACTTTGGTTTTAGTCTGCTTGGTGGTCACATTGGTGGCGGTCATCACTTTTGAAGTCAGCGGACGAAGAGCCATCATGGACAAATCCAGCTGCGCCCATTCCACATTGAATCCCGCAGAGGTCAATCCATTCGTTGGATAAGCCCCGGCCGGATTAAAGCCCACAGTCAGACCTCCCCCGCCGATCAACTCAAACGAGTTCACCGAACCGGAGATCTTCGCCTGCGGGATGTTCACCATGCACCACGCCGTCTTGGCGTATTGGACGTTGTAGTTGTCCTTGCCTGCCGCCTGCGCGAAGGCCTTCATCATCTGACCGTCCGCTTTGGTCAGATTGAAGAAGCTCTGATCCCCATTGCGTACTTGCTCGGGGGGAACCGCGATGGGAGGCGCATATCTTAGCGCGAACTCTTTGCTCTCCATGAGCACTCCATACACCTGCTGATTCGCTACAAACTGAAAATCGAAAGAGCCGTTCGGCAGCATCAAGGGACTGGATCGGATGGAACCCATTTCGACAATTTTCTTAAGCACACGTGGTGGAGCCACTGCCTGCTGTTGCTCGCACTTCTGATTTCCCATGGTCATCGCAGCACCGGCAATCAGAATGCCGGCTTTCATAATCTTCTTTGACCAGTTCACGGTGCCCGATTGTGATTTCATGTTTGTCCCTTTCCAATCTTTCACTAGAGGCGGTTCAGGCACAGTATACGGAATGAAAGAGCTGGACCTTAAACCGGGTGTAAGTTTGCGGACTCATTTGCAAAAACGAAACCGGTTTCATTCTGAGACACGCTAAGTGCTGGAAATAACTTGCGACAATTCAAATAAGCATTTTTCAAAAAAATTTGTGTTGTCGAAAGAATAGACTGTTTAAGAAAAGTTGAAAGACGGTTTTACTAGTGTGAATACTCTGAACGTCAAAAGCTTGATCACTAAAAATTAAAATCAGAAGGAAGGAAAGAAGACGGTGCAAACCGTCTTCAATGAGTCTTGCGATTCAGCTCTCTTTCAAGAAGGCTGACGGTGGTGACAATTTCTTCAGAGATCAGCACAAACATTTCACTGGACATCAATTCCTGCGCCTGGGCCCGCTGCCCTTCGGCCACCAAGGTTAATACCGCTGAAACGTAATTCACGAAAGCCTCGTGCTCCCGTTGCAGAATACGGAAAGAGCGAAGATGACTTAGTTCCCGCGCCTGTTCCTGAAGCCAGAATAACAAATCCCCCTCGGGAATTTCCAATTCCGAACACTTTTCCACAAAGTTGCGCAGACTGAGCTTGTATTTCGCGTGGGCTAAAATGATATCTTCGAGCTTCATAATTTCCTCCGACGCTCTTGTCGGAGGAAGCCGTTTTCACTAAATGACGGCAATCATGTTTGCACAAAAAGCTTTATCTTTTAGAAGCTGCCGCCGCCGGACAACGTGATAAAGTATTGGGTCTCATCTTTGTTTAAGGTGTTGTCATTTTTATCCGTGCGATCTTCGAAATACAGAAAATGCTGAACGCCTCCCCCAATGCGCAAACCACCCAATCCAAAGGTGATGCCCGCCTTACCAAAAGCCGCATTTGAATTTTCAGAGGCAAAACGCAATCCCGGACCCGCAAAGAATTCAACTCCCAGTGTGCGACTGTGATTGTAAAATTCATAGTTGAAAAGTGCTGCGGTATCCAAACCATAGACCGTGTTTATATCCGTCCCAAACTGAGTAAACACTGAGTTGCGCCAATTCAACCAGTCCTTTACAAAATAGTTCAGGCCCAGATGAATCTCCGTAAAAGACTCATTGTCTCGTGTCCCCGAGGCTCCACTTAGATCATAGCTGAAGCGCGACTGCGCCTGGGCTGAGAAGGAAAACATGATCGTCACTGCGGCAATCCACTTTTTCATATCAACCTCTTTATCTATTTTTTTAAAAACTCAAAATCCCTGTCCATCACCGTCTTGCGACCGTCAGCGCGGGCATTCTCAATAGCGCGGTCACAGATGATGCGCACATGATCCGACAACACATCCATCACCGACGCCGAGGTGTTAAAATCGGACCGCGCCTGGATGTAGTCTTTCAGGCGCGAAGCGATGATCAGCACCTCTTGCGGAGCAGAACCTTTCACCACCGCTGAAGGTGACGACGTTGACGTGGGTTTGACAATAATTCTTGCTGGGGCCCGATGGGCTTCTTCCGCCGCCGTCTTTGGAGCGATCTTTTCAATGGCACCGGCATCACGATGACGTGCCCCTGGTAAATGGGTCTCAAAACAAGGAACACTGCAAAAGACATAGCCCGTACGTTCGTTATTGCACGTTGAGACGCTGCACACGAAATACTTTGCGCCAAAAGAAATTGGTTTTTTACAGGAACTGCATTTACGCCAGAACTGAGGTGTGGTTTCTTCCATAAAACTCTCCCGAGTCTTATTGAAGCACATAAAACTGAGCCGGGGAAAGTGATATCAGAGATGGCAGCCCGGGAATTTCTGCTCCGGCTCAAAGCGGTTCTGCGTGCCGAAGTGCTTTGCGGACTCTTTTAAGGCTTCTTTACTGCCCCGACTGCTGACCGGATAGACGGTGTAGCCGTCGCGATAAGTCGGAGTGTAATAGGCCGTCGAAAGCTGTGTACGTCCTGCAGCATCTTTTTTAAGGCGCAGGTAAACAACCGCTCCGGTTTTCTTTTCTGTGCCCGCTTGGAAGGCTAGGAAATTACCCAATGAATAAACGATCATCGTCTGACGACCATCCGCAGTTCTGTAGGTTTCCCACGGCTGCAAGACATGAGGATGAGACCCCACCACAGCCGCGGCACCGGCCTCCAGAAACCGACGGGCATAATTGGTCTGAGACTTGTCAGGCTTGGAACTGTACTCCACACCCCAATGCGGAAGAACAATCACCGCATCAACATCAGAGCGTCCACGCAACTGCTTGATTAGACCTTCCACCTGCTGGGACTTGCTGTAACAAGACAACACCTGCCCCTTGGTATCAGCAATTCCATTGGTGGCTTCGGTGCAGGCAATAAAGGCCAGACGGTAGCCGCGCACATCCGCCAGGTGATAAAACTGTTCATTCGGAGCATAAGAAGGGCGTGTTCCCGCGGTTGCAAGACCCGCCTCTTTTGCCGCTTCCAAAGTACGGTCAATTCCTCGCCACTGTCGATCCAAGGAATGATTGTTCGCCGTGCTGATCAGATCAACACCGGAAGATTTCAGATCGCGCAGAATCTGCGGATGAAAGTTAAAAGAAAACTTAGTCCCTGAATACACATTCAGATCGTATGTAAATCCCTGATCACCGACATCACGGCCGGACTTTTCAACCCCCAAAGCCGCGGGCCCTTCAAGATTGGCGACCATATAATCGGCTTTATTGAAAAGTGGAATGGCTTTTTCCCATAAAGAGGTAAAACGTTGTTTGGGAAGAATGGATTTGTAAAGTGCATCGTGAACCAGAATGTCCCCGACAAAACCCAACACCACCGAATCATCCTGGCAATAAGCCCCTTTGGTCGGAGCCGCCGACACTGCCATGGAGACAAGACAAAGACCTGATATCAGAAGAGATTTAAAGCCGCGCATGGGCCTAAGATGAAGCCTGGTCCGTTTTTTCGCAACTGACAGGTCCGTCACAGAAAAATATGCCCGCTCTGTCTAAACTTGCGACAGCGGTCCCTGTCGAAGCTAACCTGGCAGGCCCTTTATAAGCAGTTCAGCCGTGGCCGGATTGGTCGCCAACGGCACGTTGTGAACATCACAGATGCGCATCAACATCGAAATGTCCGGGTCGTGGGGATGCATTCCCAGTGGATCACGGAAAAAGATCACCCCGTGGCACTTGCCGGTCGCCACTTCAGCGGCAATCTGGGCGTCTCCCCCCAAAGGTCCCGAAAGCTTGCGAATCACCTTCAAACCGGCGGACTGAATCAGGCGCCCCGTATTGCCGGTCCCGATCAAGTTGAAGTTTTTGAAGTCTTCCAGATGATCCCGAACAAATGAAACCAACACGGCTTTCTTTCCGTCGTGAGCGATCAGAGCAAGGGTCTTTTTCTTTTTTGTCTTAACTTTGGGGTTTGTCGTCATAATGTCATTCTAGAGGCAGGCGCCGGGATCTGTCATGGTATTCTCTTGAAAAACAAGAAGCCCCCACGTTTGTGAGGGCTTCTTACCATTATCTGATCCCAATATTTTAGAATACCAGTGAACTTCCGTTGCCTTTGACGTGGACTGTATCGCCCGCCTTGACCTTGCCTGCGATGATCTCTTTGGAAAGTGGATTCAAAAGCTCTGTCTGAATCACACGCTTCAAAGGTCGAGCACCATAAACCGGGTCGTAGCCTTTCTTCGCCAGGAAGTCGATGGCTTCCTGGTTGAAGTCGATGGCAATCTTTTTCGCTCGCAAACGTTGCGCCACCAGATCCAACTGCACCTTGACGATGCCGGAAATCTGCGATTCGCCCAAGGACTTGAACATCACCGTCTCGTCGATACGGTTCAGGAACTCCGGACGGAATCTTTCACGCAAAGCCTCGTTCACCGCTTCACGTTTGGCTTCTTCGGACATGGCTGGATCCAGAATCGACTGCGAACCCACATTCGAAGTCATGATCAGCACAGTGTTTTTGAAATCCACCGTGCGACCCTGCCCATCCGTCAGACGACCGTCATCCAAAACCTGCAACAGGATATTGAACACGTCCGGATGAGCTTTTTCCACCTCGTCCAGCAACACCACGCTGTAAGGGCGACGACGAACGGCTTCGGTCAACTGACCACCTTCTTCGTAACCCACATAGCCCGGAGGCGCCCCGATCAGACGTGCCACGGCATGCTTTTCCATGTACTCACTCATATCGATGCGCACCACGGCCTGTTCGTCATCAAACAGGAACTCTGCCAAGGCTTTCACGGTTTCGGTTTTACCAACACCAGTTGGACCTAGGAACATGAAAGTTCCAATCGGACGATTCGGGTCTGAGATTTCAGCACGCGCCCGGCGAATCGCATCAGCCACAATGGTCAATGCATGATCCTGACCCACCACGCGCTTCTTCAATTCATCTTCCATATGCAGAAGCTTCTGGGATTCGCTTTCCAGCATTTTACTGACTGGAATACCCGTCCACTTCGCCACGACTTCGGCCACATCCTCAGGGCCGACTTCTTCCTTCAGCATGCGGTTTTCAGAAGCCGTCTTAGCCCCTTCCTTACTGCGCTCTTCCAGGGCTTTGAGCTTTTTCTCGGTCTCTGGCAAGCGACCGTATTTCAATTCGGCGGCTTTCCCCAGATCACCCTCACGCTCGGCCTTCGCCACTGCGACCTTCAGGTCTTCGATGTCGGCTTTGAGTTTTTTAATTTGCTCAATGCCGCCTTTTTCAAATTCCCATTGTTCGCGCAAAAGCTGGTTCTTCGCATTCAGCTCAGTGATTTCTTTATCAATCACGGCCAGACGTTCTTTTGCACCTTCGTCTTTTTCTTTTTTCAATGCTTCTTTTTCAATACGAAGCTGCATCAATTCGCGTTCGATCTTATCGACCTCTTCCGGCACAGAGCGGGTTTCAATACCCAGTTTGCTGGCCGCTTCGTCGATCAAGTCGATCGCCTTGTCCGGCAGGAAGCGGTTGGTGATATAGCGATGAGACAACTTCACCGCCGACACCAACGCCGCATCAGTGATACGAATCCCGTGATGGACTTCGTATTTTTCTTTTAGACCCCGCAAGATGGTGATCGCGTCCTCGACACTGGGCTCTTCCACCATCACTGTTTGGAAACGACGCTCAAGGGCCGCATCCTTTTCAATGTACTTGCGATACTCGTCCAAAGTGGTTGCACCGATACAGCGCAGTTCTCCGCGCGCCAAGGCTGGCTTCAGCAACTGCCCCGCATCCATGGCACCCTCTGTTTTACCAGCGCCCACCAAAGTGTGAAGCTCGTCGATGAACAAAATAATCTGCCCATCGCTGGAAGTGACTTCCTTGATTACGGCCTTCAAGCGGTCTTCAAATTCGCCACGGTACTTGGCACCGGCAATCAAGGCTCCCATATCCAGGGACATCAGCTTTTTGCCAATCAAATTATCCGGCACGTCCTGCTTGATAATACGCAAAGCCAAACCTTCGGCGATGGCCGTTTTACCCACACCCGGCTCACCGATCAGTACGGGGTTGTTCTTCGTTCGGCGGGACAGTACCTGCACAACACGACGAATTTCTTCATCACGCCCCACCACCGGATCAAGTTTGCCTTCGGCCGCCAGAGCGGTCAGATCACGGGCATATTTTTTGAGAACCTCATATTTATTTTCAGGATCGTCATCGGTCACCTTTTGTTTGCCACGAATCTCCGTCAAAGCAGTTCTTGCCGAGTCGGCGTTGATCTTGTTCTTACGGAACAAGGCCTGCAGGTCGGAATCCCCACCCTTCAGCATGGCCATAAAGAAGTGTTCAGTGGAGATGTAGGAATCACCCCACTCTTGCGCTTCTGTCTCAGCGGCCTGGAAGATCTTTTCCAGACGCGGACTGGCGTACATTTTCTGACTGCCACCAGTGACTTGAGGGAACTTATCAATACGGGCTCTCAGGTCCGTTAAAAACTGGGCCTGGGGAACATTCACTTTATCCAAGATACGAGGAACGATTCCTTCGGATTGCTGTACCAGCTCCATCAAAAGGTGTTCAGGTTCCACGGAGGGGCTAAGTTTACGCTCGGCCAACTTTGCGGCGGCCTGCATGGCCTCCTGGCTTTTTCGCGTCATTTTTTCAATATCATTGCTCATAGAGCCTCCATCTGAAATAAAGGATGAGTTCTAATTCGCTTTTGTCAACACCAAGGACCCTCAGAATGGCAGGAATCGTTAATCCCAAAGGAAAAGGCAAGTCCCAGCCGCGTCTGCACCCCTCCATCAAAAAGGATACAGTCAACCCCCGGGACTATTTGAAGTATGACACTCGTTTTTCCTGCGAGGACTGCTCTCACTTTGACGGAGACAAAACAGTCTGTACGATTGGCTACAACCCCCAGCACCATCTGAAAGCGGTCCAAACCCACCAATACGAACTGGCGGGGAACATGGCCTTCTGCAGGTTCCTGGAAATCGATTGAGCTCGAAATGGACCACCAGACCTCCGTCTAACGAGTGGTGTTTCATTTTGACTGGTGTCCGGAGACCACCCGGGCCACCTCTTCAAGTCCCCGATTCACCTTGCGTATAAATGAAGCCTCGTGAGGCACGAATATAAAATGGGGATGCTGGGACCAAAGCTCCCGCAAGGACATATCCAGCTTCAGTGCTTCCTGAATGCTTTCGATCCGCATGGGGTTCCCCCCTTCTATGGAAATCCCACCCACCGCCGCAGTTTCAAAGAATATCACCGCATCATACCGTCTTAGTTCGGCCTCCAAGGTCGTTCCAAGCTCTCTGAAAAAGTCCATCGGTTGAGCCGGCCAGTACACAGCTCCATCCACAGTTCCTCGGTCACACAATAACACCCGGCTCTGATAATGCGCGGCCTGCGCATCCTCCAGGTTGGTCTGGACATGATAGATGGCTCTTTGGGTGGCTTGTCGGACGCCAAAATCCCCCATTCGCGGAAATCCCCCCGTGTAAAGCAGCGTGGCGGCTTCGGGCACAACCACCACCTGGTCCCCGATCTCCCGACGGTACAAATCAGCGGCCGTGGTTTTGCCACCGCCAGGGCCTCCAGTAAGAACAATTCGACAACATCGTTTCATAAATGCCTCCGAATGCTGGTCGTGAATCGGGACAACCAGGGGCTGTGACGTGCGAGTTTATAAATCTCCATGACAAGCAAAACAGACAAAGCCATCCCCAGCAGACGAATCCAGTCAGAAAGATGCACAGGGGCAACCCCAAGGGTGGTCTGAAAGAATGGGATGTACATCGCCCCGATATGCAGCAGCTGGGCCCCGAGGGTTCCAGCCAGAAGATAGGGATTTTTCAGCGGACTCATGGAAAAAGCAGACTTGGTCTCTGAACGACAATTGCCAATCATGACGTTTTCAAACAAGACCATCAAAAGCAGAGTCAGGTTGCGTGCGACTTCCAGGCTGACCCCTTCCCGGAGTTGCGAGTAGAAGAATGAAAAAGAGATTCCTCCCATCACCACCGAAGACAAGACGACCCTTTCCAACATCAGACGATCAAAGATGGGTTCCTCAGGCCTTCGCGGCGGGCGATGCAACTCATCCCCCTCGCCGGGCTCCATCGCCAGCGTCACATCCTGAATCCCGTTTGTAACCAGATTCAACCAAAGAATCTGAATCGCTGTCAGAGGCAGAGGCACGCCCAGGATGAGACTGAGGAAGAACATCAGAATTTCAGCAACACCGGTAGAAATCAGCAAATACACGACCTTCCGAATATTGGAGTAGGCTATACGGCCTTCTTCGATGCCGGCGACAATTGTCGCGAATCGATCATCTGTGATAACAAGATCCGCGACGTCCTTGGCCACATCGGTGCCACTTTTTCCCATCGCCACCCCGACATTGGCGGCACGAAGAGCCGGAGCATCATTAGCCCCATCACCCGTCACGGCCACAAAATGACCCGCGGCCAGAAGACTTTGCACGATCTCCAACTTTTGCTGAGGCTCGACACGAGCGTAAACCCGCCCGCGAGAGATCAACTGATCTCTGTCGGCTTCGCCAGCCGCTTTGAGCTGTGGTCCTGAGACCACAGCCTCTAGATGCCCGGCCAATCCCAGTTGTTTCGCAATCGCCAAGGCCGTCTTCGGATGATCCCCCGTCACCATGGACACTGTGATTCCGGCACTTCGACAGTGATCGATGGCTTCCTTGGCTTCTTCACGAAGTGGATCCATCATTCCCACCAGACCTAAAAAGGAAAGCCCCTGAAGCTGATCTTTCAACTGCGTCACCGACGAAAGAAGACCGGCCAGAGCCAAAACCCGATAGCCCTCTTCAGCCATCTCATTCATCTGAGTCAGCACATGTTCCGACTCAACTCCCTTGCACATGGGCAGTACTTTCTCAACAGCGCCTTTGACGGAAATCAAATTTCCCAGGGGCCCGCGGTGCAACGTTGCTGCAAATTGATTCTCGGGTTCAAAGGGAATTTCATCCATCAAACTGTAGTGCTGAGCCCGGTCCGATTCGGGCAAACCGGCTTTTTCCGCCAGTACCAGAAAAGCCAGGTCCACAGAGTCACCATGACCCGCCCACTCTCCTGACTCCTCGAAAAGCTGGGCCTCATTACACAGAGCTCCTGCCAGGGCCAGGGACCGCAGCTTTCCCTGCTGCATCGGCCCCAGCACTCCCTCAAGGCGCTCGAAATCTCCTGTTGGCTTTAGACCGCTACCCCCGACCCCAAATGCGGGCAGCTCCGGCAACGCGATTTTCTTCACGGTCAGCTGATTGACTGTCAACGTGCCCGTTTTATCTGTGGCGATGTAAGTGCAAGAGCCCAGGGCCTCGACGGCCGCCAATCGCCGCACAATCACGTTTCTTTTTGCCATTCGTCGGCTGGCCACTGCCAACGCGACCGTCAGTGCCACTGGCAGCCCCTCAGGAATGGCGGACACGGCCATCGCAATACTGACCATCAAGACGTCATAAAGCGTGTACCCACGCAAGACCAGGATCACCGCCATCACCGCAGTGGCCAGCAACAAAAAAACAGCGCTCTTTCGAGTCAGGCGCTCCATCCGGATCAGCAACGGAGGCTTGGCGCCGGGCTCAGCTTCCAGGGAGTCCACAATTTTACCCAACTCCGTTCTGAGCGCAGTTCCGACCACCACACCACGGCCTCGGCCCCGAGCGACCAGCGATCCGGTGAACGCCATATTGACTCTCTCGGCTAACCGAGTCTCCACAGGCAATTCGACTTGGGAATCTTTCAGAACTGCCAAAGACTCTCCGGTCAGAAGGGATTCATCAATTTCCAGATGGTGTGTTGAAACAAGCCGGATATCCGCGGGAACGCGCATCCCGGACTCCAGCAAAATCAGATCCCCGGGCACCAATTCTTCGGCGTCCACTTCGTGGATCACACCGTCTCGCGCGACCAGCGACTTTGCGGCAAGAACCTGCCTGAGTCCCGCAGCACTTTTTTGCGCGCTGTACTCCTGACCTCCTCCGATGGAGGCATTGATCAACAAAACCGCAAAAATAAAGACGGCATCTGCATAGTCCCGCATCCATAAAGCCAGAAGCACGGCAATCAGCAGAGCATAGATCAGAGGACTTAGAAACTGACGAAGAAAGATCACAATAAAAGGGGTCGGTGGGCGCGTAGGAAAGATATTGGGTCCATGAACTGCCAGCCTTCGAAGGGCCTCTGTCGAGGACAGACCTCGTTCCGAAGAATTAAGGCCTGTGATCACATTCGAAATCTTTTGCTCATGGGCCGATGTGATTTCCAAATCCATTCTATAATCATTCACACCCGTCCGGAACAAAGTAAGCTCCAGTGTCAAACAACCTCAACTCAACCCCTTCCTGCCTGGCGATTCACAAAGAAATTCAATTTCAGCAGAGCCATTCAGCAAAACCATGGTCCCATTCGGAAAATTGACTGTTCCATAGTCTGTGTTTTTATCGTTTTTCCCTCTGAAAGTACTGTGTCCAATTGATTCAGGACAAGCTTACGTCCGGATATCAGGATCAGTCGAATGACCAGTATTGTGAAAAACAAACAAAACCCGCCTGACGTCCTGTCAAGACCTCATACCAAATCCCGATCTAATGCACATCAATGATTCACTCAGAAGGAGTCAAGAGAGATGGTCACTCTCTTGCGGAACCGAAAGGAGGGCCTTCAAGGATGAAACTAAAATAGAACAATAGATTGTTCACGCGCTTTGCGCAGGAGCAGGAGGGGTAAAACCCCCGATGCGGACTTAGCAGGCGATGGGTTAAAGCCCAAAAATAAAAAGGCCATACAAAAAAGCACAGACTCGGATGTCAGTGCCGGCAAAGCGAAAGTAGGTTTCGCTGATGCCAAAAACAAAATCAGGGAGGGTATTGAAAATGAAAAATAAATATTAACGGAGGAATTTAAAATGGGAATGAGAGTAACAACAAATATCAGTGCATTGAATGCTCAACGTAACCTGGTAGGTTCTCAAAGAGCGATCAACGATTCTATGGCGAAACTTGCTTCCGGCAGCCGCATCAATAAAGCTGCTGACGACGCTGCAGGTTTGGCGATCTCTGAAGGCTTGAAAGCTCAGATCAGATCTGCTGCTCAAGCTCAACGCAACGCGAACGATGGTATCTCCATGGTTCAAACTGCTGAGGGTGGCCTGAACGAAATCGGTAACATCGTGGTTCGTCTTCGTGAGTTGGGTATCCAAGCTGCTTCTGACACTGTTGGTGAGACAGAGCGTGGTATGTTGAATAAAGAGGTTCAACAGTTGAAATCTGAGATGCAACGTATCGCTTCTGTAACAACTTGGGGTACTACAAAGCTTTTGGATGGTTCTTCTCCAAGCTTCGACTTCCAGGTAGGTTTGTTCAACAACGCTGAAGAAGATCGTATCTCCTTCAACGCGGCTGAAAACGTAGCTACTTTGGATGCTCTGGGTCTTTCTGGTGTGGACTTCTCCACTAAAGAAGGTGCTCAGGAAGCTTTGAGCCAACTTGACGCTGCTCAGACTTCAATCTCTGGAACTCGCGCCAACCTGGGTGCGCTTCAGAACAGATTGACTTCTACAGTGGACAACTTGGGTGTAGCTCAAGAGAACTTGTCTGCAGCTAACAGCCGTATCCGTGACACAGACGTTGCTCAAGCATCTTCTGAGATGACTCGTAACAACATCTTGTTGCAAGCTGGTACTTCCACTTTGGCTCAGGCTAACCAATCCAATCAATTGGCTCTTAAGCTGATCGGTTAATTGGAATAAGATAACCAAAACCTAAAACCCGGCGGGATCTTCCCTCCGGGTTTTTTATTTTTTCTGCCCAAAGTTTTTTCAGCCACCCTGGCCCGCTTTTCATCACACAAAAAACTGTCGAACTTATTTACCAATAATTTCAAATATTTAGCTTAAGTCTAGGCGAAAACATTCCGAAAAATATGTACGAAGCATGGAGGTTCGATATGACTAAGGCGAAAACAGCAAGATTGATGGGGGCTCTTCTCGCAACCGCAGTTCTTGCCGCTTGCAGCAACCAAGGAGGCTTTGAATCCTTAGGGGGCACCGGTAACACCAGCCAAGGGTCTAGCAGCGGAGACAACTCCGGCCAGGGGACGGAAACTCCCCCAGTGACTCCCGCTCCACCAAGCGCGTACGACAAACTGGAATTGTCGGCTCATGTGGGTGGTGGTGCTTACGAAAACGAACAGGTGATGTCGCTAGACAAGGCCAACAACGCCTTGCTTCTGTACCTTCCCCTGCCTGGCGCCTTCAGCCAACTCTATATAGATGTTCCTCAGGTGAAGGGTGTTCAAATCAAAACGGTGCTGGATTCCCAGCAAAAAGCCCGCGTCGCGGTCAGTATTCCGTTAAGACTGATTGTTAAGGACAAAGTTACAACTTTGCCAGCCTCTCGCCTCCCCAACGGCAACGCCCTGCCAATGATGCCTAGCGGAGAGCTACCGTCCTTAGGCCTGGGTCTGAACCCAAATTCCAGCAACAAGCTTTACCTGTACTTCGGAGTCAGTGCGGTCGGAATGTTCGTCGAAAGTTCCTTTTTCCCCGAATACTTTGGGATGACTTCGCCGCTAAAGAACGCCGCTGGGACTCGCACCCTGGGGTATTTGACGATCGTGCCCAAATCCGGGGGCTATAATGGGGGGCTTTTCCTATCCTTCATTCTGCCGAACGATCTGGCCAAGATCATCGACGACCATTTGAGTGGTATTATCAAGTAAGCAAGACCGTCCCCACCAGAAATCTATTTTGATTTGCCTGCCCCCTTAAATCTCGTTAGTCTAAGGGGGCATTTCCATTTTGAACCAGGACATTTCAGGGAGCGAATCATGGCAAAGAAAAAAGCAAAACCAGCAAAGAAAGTAGCAAAAAAAGCAGCTAAACCTGCTAAAAAAGCTGCCGCAAAAAAAGTAACTAAGAAAGCTGCAAAGCCTGCAAAAAAGGCGACGAAAAAAGCGGCTCCAAAGAAAGCAGCTAAACCTGCAAAGAAAGCTGCTCCTAAAAAAGCCGCTGCGAAAAAAGTGACTAAAAAAGCTGCGAAGCCTGCGACCAAGAAAGCCGCTGCGAAAAAACCTGCTGCTAAAAAGCCAGCAGCCAAGAAACCAGCCGCTCCTAAAAAAGAAAAAGTAGCGAAGGCTGCTGTTAGTGGCATTGCTGCTACTGAAATCATCAAACCAGCGATCGAAGACATCTCTGCTGACTTTGACGACGAAGCAGAAATGGACAGCATGATCGACATCGAAGAAGAAGCGGTTTCTGACGAATCCGACGAATGGGAAGATGAAGGCGAAGAGTCTGAAGAAGCTGAAGGTTCCTTTGAAGAGGACGAAGAAGCTGAAGACGACATCACTTCCAAAGATGACGATGGCGATGACGACGACGATGATGAAGATGACGACTTCGGAGATGACGAAGGTTACTTCTAGTCGCTGCGCACACAGCTAAATAAAAAAGGGAGTCTTTGACTCCCTTTTTTATTATCATCAGGCCATGTACAAACATCTCTATCAAAGATTTCTGGCCGCCCACCCTTCTGAACTGCACTTTGCCTGTCACAGCCACCACTACTGGCCGGACTGCACCCGTGAAGCTCACCTGCAATACTGGGATGATTCCTGCAAATATGTAGACGACAAATGGGGCTATATCTTTTCCACGAAAGTCCCTCAGGCACAGAAACTCATTGCCGCGAACCTGGGCCTGTCTCACCCCGAGCAGATTGTTTTTGCCCCCAACACGCATGAGTTCGTCTTCCGCCTGCTCAGTTCCCTGAACTGGAAAAAGCCGGTCCGCATCCTGACCACTGATTCTGAGTTTTACAGTTTCGACCGTCAGATCAATCGCCTTTCAGAGCTTCCTGAATTTGAAGTGGTTAAGGTTCCCACCCTGCCCTTTGAAACTTTCCATGAAAGGTTTGAAGAGGCTCTGGGCTCTGCAAACTGGGATATGATCTTTTTCAGCCAGGTGTTCTTTAACTCTGGTCTGGTGGCGGATATTTCCCGACTGGCTGCAAAGGCCCCTGCTTCGGCGATGGTGGTGATTGATGGCTATCATGCCTTTATGGCCGTGCCGACGGATCTTAGCTCTGTACAAGAACGCATCTTCTATTTGGCAGGATCTTACAAATACGCCCAAGGCGGCGAAGGGGCTTGCTTCCTCTATGTACCCACTGGCACCCGCCACCGTCCGTTGTACACCGGTTGGTTTGCTGAGCTGTCACATCTGTCTGCTGTGGGCAATGAAGTTGGCTACCCGACAAATGCCCTTCAATACGCCGGCAGCACGATGGATTTTTCTGGAGTCTATCGCTTGATAGCCACACTGGAAACCTTCAAAAAGGAAGGCCTGAGCGCAGAGGTTATTCATCAGGTGGTGCAAAGAAATCAGAAGCTGTTTTTGCAGGAACTTTCCGGCAAGCCCCATCCTTTGCTGCAGGGATCAAAAGTCCTGATGACCCACCCAGAGCAGCATGGGCACTTCCTGACGTTTGAGTTGCCCTCCACTGAAGACACGCAAAAGCTTGTGAAAGAACTTGCTGGCAAAGGGATCAAAACGGATTCCCGCGGCAATCGCCTGCGTTTCGGGTTCGGACTATATCACGATGAACAGGATGTTCGGGATTTGATCAGTCGACTTTAAAATAGAAAAAAGGCCGTCGCAAGACGGCCTTTATATTTTAACCTCTTGGGGTTAAGGCTGATTTATTCTGAATCATTTTCGCCAGCAAATTATTGATGGAGCCTTTTTCCTCTTCTGAAACCACATTCCAGAAATTCTCCACTCGAGGATACCACTGAGGGAAGATTTCCTGAATCAACTGCTCGCCTTTGGCTGCCAGTTTGATCACAAAAGAACGACCATCGGACTGATGCCCTTCACGAATAACCAATTCGGCTTTTTCAAGACTGTTGATCAAACCCGAAATCGTGGCTTGGGTCACACCGACCTGGTTTGCCAGTTCTGAAGGACGCAAACCCGTCGGGGCGTTGCGAAGCAAGAACAACAACATGAATCGACCCGACGACAAGTTGTACTTCGACAGCAGTCCATCCAGACTATTTTCAATTTCACTGGCCACCTTCATAAACAGCAGATTGGAATAAAGTGCCGCAGAATTCGCATCTGAATTAAGACTTTGAACAGAAGCTTGAACCTCTTCCTGGGAAGGGATGTCTTGGATATAAAGTTTCGCCATAAGGCCTCCAACTAATTCTAAAAACGGGCGGATACTTTACCGATCCGCCCTGTACTAAACTACTTCACCGGAACCATTCCGTCGTCAGACTTGCTGACTTTTTCTTCAATGACCGCTTCACGGGGTTCCACTTCCATTTTCTTCTGGGAAGTGAAACGTGCACCGAAGTTGTTCGCCCAGATACGGAATCGATCAACATATGTAAACACCGCCGGAACAACGATCAGAGTCAGGATTGTGGATGAAATCATCCCCCCGATAATCGCAACCCCCATCGCCGTTCGGGTCTTGGATGCCGCATTCATACCAATCGCCACCGGAATAACCCCGGCGATCAACGCAAACGACGTCATCAAGATCGGACGAAGACGTGTTTTACCAGCCATGATCAAGGCTTCACGGCGGCTTTTACCTTCTTCCATCATCTGCTTGGCAAAGTCGACAAGCAGGATCCCGTTCTTACCAGCCACCCCGATCAGCATGAAGAATCCGAAGATCGCAAAGATCGTCAGGATCTCGCCCGTCAGGAATAGGGCCAGGAACGCACCACACAGAGCCAGTGGCAACGCCACCATGATCGTGATCGGTGTGATAAAGGACTCATACAAGCTCGAAAGAATCAGGTAAATGAACAGAATCGCAAAGCCCAATGCCATCACCGTGGATGTCATCAGTTCCTGCATGTTTTCCGCGTCACCACCAAATCCGAAGCGCACACTTGGAGGCAGAGCATTTTCACCCGTTGTCATTGCTGACACCGCGGTATTCACGACCTCACTCAACCCCACTCCCGGCGCCAAACCGGCTGTGATCTGAATATAACGACCACGGTCCTGACGTTCGATGGAAGCCGGACCGGATTCCAAATCACCTTTGGCAATATCGCTCAAGCGAACCAGTTTTCTGTTCACGTTCGGGATATAAACGTCGTTAAACGTTTTTAACAAGTCACGCTGGTCCTCTTGCAGACGGACGCGGACTTCATATTCACGTCCCTTTTCACGGAACTTCGCCGGTGTGAAGCCCTCAACCTGCGCACGCAGTTCAGAACCCATGGTTGATGTATTAATACCATAGGCTTTGGCCGCACCAGGCTTCAGATGAACCTGCATTTCCGGTTTACCCGGGCGATAGTTCGAGTCCACGTCCTTTAGACGTGAATCCTTCTTCAAAAGTTCAAGCATTTTTGTTCCCGCTTTTTCCAGTTCAACTGGATCCGCGGAGATAATGTTCAGGATGAATGGCTGACCACCCATACCGCCTGTTGCGTCATACTTCTTAACAACAGGATTAGCCTGGGAGAGATGCGTCAACTGACCGCGAATCTTGTCCCGGAACTGTTCGGTTGTCAGAGGGCCCCGCTCTTTGCCGTCCTTCATGCGCACGTAGAAGCTGGCTTTGTTGGACTCCCCGTAAAGGCTTCCCACAATCATGTTCGTGAACTTCACTTCCGGATTGTCATGAAGGATCTTGTCCACTTGACGAGCCACTTCCTCGGTTCCATCCAGACTGGTTCCTGGCTGCAGCTCCAGAGTCACAGTGAATTCACCACTGTCGTCATCTGAAATAAAGGCCCCTGGAACTTTGGTCACTGTGTAGATACTCAGGAAGAACACCACAACTGTCAGGCCGATTGTCACCTTTGGCCAATCCAATGAGACCTTCAGCAGCTTTTCGTACATGTTCTCAAGCCACGTCTGGAAGCGGTCAAAACCCTTCACCAAGCGACCCAGAGTTTTGTCATAAAGACCTTGAGGTTTGTGAGCGTCACCGTGACCGCCCCCATGATGACCGGAACCACCGAAATACGCCGTCAGCATTGGGATCAAAGTCATCGCCACAAACCAGCTGATCGCCATCGAGGACACGACAGTCATACCGAACTGTTTCAGGAACTGACCGATGGTGCCGGACATTGTACCCACAGGCACAAACACCGCAATAACAACCAGAGTGATCGCCATGACGGCCATCTGGATCTCTGTCGTCCCTTTTTCCGCAGCAACGAGGGACTCTTCGCCCAGCTCCATACGACGGTAGATATTTTCGATAACAACGATCGCATCATCGATCAAAAGACCGACCGCCAAGGTCAAAGCCAGCATCGACACGATGTTGATTGAGAAACCCGCCAGTTTCATCACCATAAAGGCACCGACCAAAGAAATCGGCACGGACAACGCCGTGATGAAGGTGGATCGAGGACTTCCCAGGAAGAAGAACACAGTAATAACTGTCAGAATGATACCGATGATAATCGTTTCGTACACGTCATACAGATTGTCCGAAATCTTGATAGAGGCATCGGTCATCACAGCCACAACAGGCGCACCGTCCATCTTGGCCAGCTCGGGCTTGATTCTTTCCATCTGCTTGATCACGTCCTGAGCCACCTTCACGGTGTTGGACCCGGACTGACGGTAAACTTGAAGGAACAGGGACTTTTCACCATCCACATAGGCACGGGACTTTTCGTCTGCCAACGTGTCAATGACCACGCCCAGATCAGCCACCCGGGTCGGCACTTCGTTTCCATACAGATTCACAAGAGTGTCAGAAATTTCCGGAACGGAGTTGAACTCGCCCAGACCACGGAACACCAGTTCTTTTTCACCCTGGTTGACCTTACCGGAAGGAATGTTCTGTCCCGAAGCACCCACTTGCGCCGCCACCTGAGACACGGAGATCTCGCGGTTCTTCAGTTTCTTGCGGTCCAGAAGGACGTGAATTTCACGCTCACGCCCCCCGATGATCTCGATGGCCCCCACGTTCTGAACCTGCTCCAGACGGGGCTTCACGAACTGATCGGCAATATCAAACAACTGGGCATCCCCCAGATCCTTGGCCGTCAAAGACACCGTCAGAATAGGTGTATCCGCAGGGTCAAACCGTTTGATCAGCGGATCTTCCACTTCGTCAGGCAGTTTGGATTTGGCGATATTCACCTTATCACGCACTTCCTGTTCGGCGTGCTTGACGTCCACTTCACTGTTGAACTCCACGATAACCTGAGAAACACCCTCCAGGGACTTGGACGTCAGACGTTTGATCCCGGAAATGGTGCTGACCTCTTCCTCAATGGGCCGACTGACCAGGGTTTCAATTTCAGCAGGACCGGCCCCGGCGTACACTGTCTGAACAGTCACCACGGGAATGGACACATCCGGATACAAATCCACGGACATGGACTTGAACGAGGCCCAACCGACCACCACCATCGCGATGGTCACACACGTAATAAAGATGGGACGACTGATCGATAACTTTGGTAAACTCATGACTACTTCCCTCCTTCAGGAGAGGCTTGGTAAAGCTTGATCTGAGCCTGCAGACCAAGGATATTTGCTGCTAACTTTACTTTGCTTAAAGCGGACTGAGAATAGTCCTGCTCAAACAACAATACTTGATACGTCGTTGTACGTCCCTGACGTAAACGTGTGCGCTCGGCTTCCAACTTGGCTTTCTGAGCGTCTTCAATGCGCGCCAACAAACGAAGATTGTCGCGGGCATCCTGAAGATTGCGGGTTAGATTAACCCAGTCCTGCTCCTGGGCATAATAGGCATACTGACGGTTTAGTTCCGCAGCACGCTCGGCTTTTTTAGCACCCGCTTTGGCATCGCCGGCAGCAGAGACATTCAAAGGCATGCTGAAACGAATGCCCACAAAGCCCGTGTCCTGCTCGGTTTTACCGGCATTTTTCAAAGCCTCGTTAAATTCCTCATCGCGGCCATTCAAAGAGTAGTTCGCATAGACATCCAAGGTCGGACGGTTGCGTTCCAAAGTCAGGACCGCAGACGCTTTCGCCGCTGCCAACTGGGCATTGGTGGCTTCCACATCCGCGCGACTGCCAGGGCGCTTTTCCGGAATGGACAAAGTTTCCAGTGCTTTGTAGTTCACCTTCTCCAGGGTCTCTACAGGAGCATAAGCCTCACGGTTCAGGAACTTATTAAAGGAGCGTTGTGCTTCCAGTTTTTCATTGTTGGCAACCTGCAGTTCCAATGTGCGTGCTTCAACCAAGGCTCGGGCCTGAATGACGTCGGCGTCCTCACCCAAATTCATTCTTCTTTTTTTGGTCACATAATCCAGAATATTCTGAGCGGCCTGCTTGGCTTGCTCTTGAATTGTGACCACGTCCTGCCAGGCGGCGAGCTTCCAATAAGCCGCTTCGGCACCCGCAAGAATGTTCAGGGACTGACCTTGGCCAGAGAATTTTTCTGCCATGTTTTGTGCCCGAACAGCTTCTTCATTGGCTTGAGCCGAACGCCCGAAGCCATTCCCCCACAAGGGCATTGCCAACTCCAGCTTTGGAGTTGCATCCCAGTATTTTTGAGGATTGATCGGCGAAGTCGGAGCCAGGCCTTCGAATTCGGTGCGGCTCATATCATAATATAGTTTGGTCTGCAGACCGAAGCTGAACTGTTGTGATACACCCAGGGAGTAATATTGGCTTTTCACTTCATCGTACATTTTGGGATTGCCAGGCTTGCCATCGGAACCAATGCGCGCCTCTGCAAACAACTTCGGCGTGAAAATCAAATCCGCTTCACGAGCTTTCAGCTCCGCACCTTCTGATTGTTCTGCACTGCCTTTGTAGGCTGAACTTCCGCTCTTAACTTGTTCCAGGTACTCATTGAGCGTGAGGGCTGATGAGGCCGTTCCGTGCAAAAGAGTCCCACAGATGAGAAGCTTTGCTCCCCATTGTATGATCTTCTTGTTTTCCATACGTGAATCTCCAAAGTCCTATTACTGACCGTTTGAATATGTAATCGCTTACATACAAATAAGTACCCCAACAGTCATAAGTATGCAATCAATTACTTAATTGAATACCAATTGACCTTATGATACAGTATTCTATATATAGTGATTTTAGGTATTTAGGGGGCTATTCCATGTCTGAAACATCTCAACTTAAGACCACGCCCGACGAAGGTGCTGAGGGTCAGAATGGTAAAAAGCGCGATCGATCTGCTTCCGAAGAGCGTCTTATTGCCGCTGGAATCGAGATCTTTTCCAAGCACGGTTATAACGGCGCAACCACTAAAATGATCGCTAAAAAAGCCGACGTGAATGAGTCACTGATCGGTCGCTATTTTGACGGTAAAGAGGGCCTGCTGCTGTCTATTATTGAAAGGTTCATTGAGGATCGGCGCACCGAAGAGCTACCTTACCCTGCTCAGGAGACCTTGGCGGCAGAGCTTGAGCAGTACATCACATTCAAATTGAGCACCAAAGACGATCGAGACTGCCTTGGTAGAATCATTATTGTGCAGTGTCTGACTGACAATAAGTTCCGCAAGAAGGCCCTGGAAAGAATTCCGATGTTCACAGATCCAAATCTTCTGAAACGTCTGGAGATCCTGCAAAACGATGGCAAAATTCCTGAGTCAGTCACCCTCACCGACATCTGCCAGGATCTGGAAGCCTATATTCATGGCGTCTTCCTCTTCGACATACTTCTGGCAGAGGTTCCGGAAAAAGAAGTTCTTAGCCGGGCCCTTCGCTTTGTAGGCCGCTATACCCAGGGCTGTTGCCGATAAATCCATCAAACGCACAATAAAAAAAGCCCACTTTTAACAAGTGGGCTTTTTCGTTTTTATTGCTTTATTACTCTGGAATCGGCAGATCCGTGATCACACCACCGTCATCGGCCACTGGAGGTGGCGGAGTCTTCGGCGGTTTGGTGCTGCCGGTTCCTGTGCCCGTAGAGCCTGAGCCTGATTTCTCCTGCTCTTCTTTACGTTTGCGCTCTTCTTCTTCCTTGCGCTTGCGCTCCTCTTCCTGGCGTTTCTTTTCATCTTGTTTGCGCTGCTCATCCTGCTTACGCTGCTCATCCTGACGGCGTTGTTCTTCCTGCTTGCGCTGCTGTTCCTGCTGCTTGCGAGCCTCTTCCTGTCGACGCTTGTCTTCCTGAGTCTGAGAAGAACCTGAAGAAGTTCCGGATGAAGAACCCGGCTTCGGCAATTCTGGCTGAACAACTACGTCTTCACGACGGCGACGCTCTTCTTCCTGGCGGCGTTTCTCTTCTTGCTTGCGAGCTTCTTCCTGACGGCGCTTTGCCTCTTGTTTGCGCTGCTCTTCCTGCTGACGGCGCATTTCTTCCTGACGACGTCTTTCTTCAGCGGCTTTTCTTTCCGCCTCGATACGACGTTTTTCAGCTTCGATGCGGGCGCGTTCTGCTGGGTCATGTTGGGCACGGCAAACGCGAACGGCACGCTGAGCATCTCCGTTGGAGCGACGGAACTCATCGACGATACATGTGTTCAGTCTTTCGTTTTGCGTTTGGCACAGCTCTACCGCATGATTGAAATGCTGCCCCCCCCGCAGGAATAGGTTTGAGATACACATACCAAAGCCAGGGGAATTCGCATACTGACAATAGTAAGTAGCTGTCTCAGCATAAGCAACCTGTATAGAATCAACTTTCTTATCATATTTCGCCCAATCCAGCTGCAACAGAACATCCACTGCACACTGTTGGAATTCCCTATCAAACCTACCTAAATCTTCCTCAGTATCTCCACGTATGCCGCAGATTTTTTCTGCTGTAGACGGAAAAATGGCTAACCTTGAGAAAATATCTTCCGCGCAAGAAATTCTACTATAGTGGACAGCTCTAGAAGGAGCAGGTACTGATGCCTCTTTTTTCTTACCTAAGCCAAATAGGCCAGCGTGAGAAACACTTGAAAAAGCCATAATTACGGACATTGCAAGTACATATCGTTTCATAGAAACCTCAACATTCACGAGGGGAAATGCAATGCCTGCGCCAAAGCGCTCTCAAATTAAGACGATTTGATATAAATTCCATGGATAGGCTTTAGACAAAGATGCCATTTTACGCCGCCTCAAATATCGGTGCATATCCTCTGAACTCAAGGCCTTCCTGACGCCGCTACACTGTCTCAATTTGAGACTTTAAAGCCTAGCAGATGAGGCGGGAGGCAAAAATCAGATGAAACCCCAAGGCTTCTGGGATAGCCTTTCCGGCATGAACTCATTCTATACGCGCACCCAGTGGATTGAAGAAAACTTTCAGGAAATTACTCCCTCATCCGAGGTGGTTTTAGATTTGAAGTATTCAACAGCAGATAATTTCATGAACCAGGATGTCTATGCCGGTTTTCACCGCTGTTTTATGGCGCCTTTGGCGGCCGAGATGTTCTTGAAAGCTTGCGAAGTCCTGCGCAAAGAGCAACCCCACTTGCAGTTCCGCATCTGGGATGCCCTTCGTCCGCGCAGCATCCAAGCCCAGTTCTTCGACTTCTTGGCGGGAACACCTTTTCAGAGTTATGTCGCAAATCCCTTCCCGGGCTCGCTACACAACTTTGGGATGGCTGTCGACCTCACCTTGCAAACGAAGGAAGGTGAGCTTCTGGATATGGGAACTTACTTTGATGATTTTCGGGATATTGCGCAGCCAAAGTTAGAAAATCATTTCTTGAAAACCGGAGAATTAACGCAGGCTCAGCTAGAAAATAGACTGTTACTAAGAAGGCTTCTAGAGAATCAGGGATTCAAAGTGCTGGAGCACGAATGGTGGCATTTCAATGCCTTGCCCAAGGATCAAGTGTACGGCAAACACCCGGTTTTAGAATAAAATTCGCTTCTTTTATTCAACCTCATCATATGGATTGGGGCCAGGGCGCGATAGCGGCTTAGGAGTACTTGTTTTACCTGCTGGAATCGATAGATCCAAACCTAGTGACTTCGCTCTTTTGTCAAAATATTCACTTTCGTCAATATCGGTCATCTCAGAACGCCTGTTGATTAGAGCTATATCGATTTCTTTATCAAAGTATTTATAACTTTCTTGAGGAAGTTCTTCTATTGCTGATCTCGCTTCATCATCCGATTCCATAACAGTAGAAATGCCATTACTACTACGAGTAAAGTAACTCGGAAGCCCACCTACACTATTGCGATATCTCTTCACTAAAACTTCATATCCATCCAAGACTTCTTTAATAAAGCCATCCCTGACAAAATTCAAAATTCTGTCGTAATTCAGATCACATTCATGAATCAGACAATGAGATTCCAAAACAGCAAAAACAGATTCGTTTTTTGCTCGCAGAGCGGCAGCGACTGCAGCTCCGAGTACGTCAGATTTGGAGAGGTGTGCAGCATTTAAGTAGGAATCCAGAATTACGAGTGCATCTTCATTATTTTGCCTCATTCGCTCTGAGAAGAAGTGATCGAAGAAGTTTCGATTTTGACCACAAACAGAATATAGTGGAGAAATCCACCGCCTCTTTAAATATTCAGCAAACTCCAAAGGAGTGCCTTTCATACATTCAACATAGGCGAGGTTCAGTTCACGAGACTTTGCATCGATATAGGCCAATCTAAACTTTTTATCCTTAATGCGGACTCTTCGCAATCCATCGACCGCATAGAACGAAGGTCGAAAAGTAGAGGCACCTGCGGCCACCAATTTCTCAAAAAACTCGAGGCGTTCGTACTGAACACACAGTTCCACTAAGGACTGCCCAGAAAAAGTTAGCGTGTTAAGGTCATCAAAACTTGCCTTCTTCAACCCCTCTTCAAAGAGCTTAGTGTCATTGGTTCGAATACCAACAAGAAGCTTATCGAAAGCAGTGACGGAATCCTTAATTGGATTTGAAAGATTGGAAACAGACTCTTTGCCTTTCGGATCTTTCGCAAAAGAACACCCTCCAAGGATCGCCCCCAAACAAAGCAAAATTACTAATGACCGCATAGCAACTCTCCGGACAAAAAAAAGCCCGGAGTGGAAAGAGAGAGAAACCACTCCGGGCAGCTAGTAAGAAATTACTTCATCGGCTTCGTGTGAACCGCGAATTTTTCGAATTCGCCGTACTCATGAAGTTTGTTATAAAGCGTCTTGATCGTGATCCCCAAGTTGTTGGCAGCCTGAGTTTTGTTGCCACCGAAGTGAGCCAACGCTTTCAGGATGTAACGCTTTTCAAGCTCATGCAAAGTCATCGCCGGATCGTAAGCGATCACGTCTTTTTCAGCCTCGCCGTTACGGATATTCTCTGGAATATCATTCAGCATGATCATGTGACCGTCAGACAAGATCTGAAGTCTTTCACACACATTCTGAAGTTCACGGATGTTACCTGGCCACTCATAGCGAACCAAAGCTTTCATCGCCTCTTCATTCACAGTACGACCGCGGTTCAAGTACGCGTGCTGGGAGTTGTTCAGGAAGTGATTCACCAAAGCAGGGATGTCTTCCTTACGACGACGCAGAGGCGGAGCGCTCACCACGATCGTGTTAATACGATAGAACAAGTCCTCACGGAAGTTGCCACGAGTCACTTCCTGATCCAACTCACGGTTGGTCGCACAGATCAAACGGATGTCGACTTTGATCGGGTCTTTACCACCCACGCGGAAAACTTCACCTTCTTGAATGAAGCGAAGAAGCTTCGACTGGATAGCCGGGTCCAACTCACCGATTTCATCCAGGAACAGAGTCCCGCCGTTAGCCGCTTCTGCCAAACCGATCTTGCGGTTGTAAGCGCCAGTGAAGGAACCTTTTTCGTGACCGAACAATTCGGATTCAAGCAATGTTTCACGAAGAGCACCGCAGTTGATGGCAACAAACGGCTTGTTCTTGCGGCCGGAGCGGTCGTGAATCGCGCGAGCGATCAACTCTTTACCAGTTCCGGATTCACCCAACACAAGGATGTTGGCCTGGGAGGGAGCTACACGGTCGATCATCTTCATCAAGCTGCCCATCACTTCGGACTGATAGACGATGGTCTTGTTTTCAACCACTTTGGAAGTTTGATTTGTGTTCCACATAACTTGGTTTGCATTCTGAGAAGAGGGCAAAACAGTCGTTGAGTTGTTTTCGTTCATAGCTCCACCTTTCGGTTTACGTACTTTTTTAAACTTGGGTGGGCGTCTCATTTTGAATATCTCAACTTGATACGCCGCGACAACGCATTGAGTTATAACTTTGGTCGTGTAGTATTTGCAATAAAAATAATGCATGACGTTAACTTTTTTTTAGGGTGTGAGCCCTAATATAGGGACCTTCAGGGCTATGGCGAAGGCATTTAGGCTTTCTGAAAATATAGATAAATACCTGAAATACATGACTTTTATTAAGTCTGCCTCCCCCCTGACGATCAAGCACTACAGCCTGGATCTGAAGCAGGCCTTTAATTATGAAGATCCCTCAGTTAAGGCTCAATCTATTTCGGAGTCCGAATTACTATCCACTGCTCGGGCGGCTTTCAACCAGTGGGCGCACCTGTCCCTGGCCTCTCGCAATCGTAAAGCCGCCACTCTGAAGAGCTTCTTTTCCTGGGCCTTTGAAGAAAGCCTGACCGAGAAAGATCTGTCCGTGCAGATCACCTGCCCTAAAGTCCCGAAGAAGCTGCCGCACTTTGTGAGTGTGGATGAAGCCCTGGCTGTTTTGAAAAGCTTTGATGCTGACGACAAAGTCCCTCTGCGAGAAAAGGTTCTGTTCCTGCTGTTGTATGGTGGCGGCTTGCGTGTCAGTGAGGCCTGCAACCTGAAATGGAACGAAGTGCACCTTTCGCAGAAGATTTTGCGAGTCACCGGAAAAGGTTCCAAGGAGCGAGTGGTGGCTCTCCCCGCTCTGACGGTGGGAGTTTTGCTGAAGTGGAAAAAAGAAAGTTCCTTTAACGAGTACGTCCTGGGTGAAAAGCCCCTGAATTCCAGAACCGCCTATGAGATGGTTCGTCAAAGTGGCGTGCGCGCCGGACTTCTCAAGCCCCTGCATCCCCATGCTCTTCGCCACAGCTTTGCCACTCATCTGCTAAGCAGCGGAGCCAACTTAAGAACCCTGCAAGAGCTGCTGGGCCACGAAAGCCTGCAAGCCACCGAGAAATACACTCACTTGGGAATTGATCAACTGGCCCGCACGATGGAAAACCTGCATCCATTGGGTAAAGGCAAATAAACTTAAAGCATGGCGTGTTCGATGTAGTGTCGAACCATTAGCTCCACATTATGGAGTTCCTCATCCACAATCTGACGATAGGACACGAGTTGATTGGAGTCCGCCAGATTGGTCTTCAGGAATGGCGCCATCCACGGCTCTGCATCCACCACCCCCTGCTGCAACAGGAATTTCAAATAGAAATGCATCTTCACCACCAGAGGGTCCTGAGCCGTTTCCAGAGCCCGCAACGTGTGGCCCAGAAGATTGAACAGGAATTCGGAGTTTTTATCGCCCTCCTGGCTGACCTTGCTGACACACTCCAGGATATGCAGTGCCAGTTCCAGACGATCATAGTCCGTTCGCAATCCAACAAAATCATTCACCAAAGTGGCTTCTTGCAGCACATGCATTTTGCCTTCTTCGGAAGCCTGCTTGTAAGTAAAACTGACAAAGTGAGTGGGCTCCAGAACACCGCCGCCAAAGCGCTTTTTGCTTTTTAAGGCGCCACGAGCGATAAAAGAAAGCTTTTCCCCCTGCACGGAAATCGCATGCAAAATCAAATCGGATTCACCGTATTTCACTTTTTTCAGGATGATAAAACGATTTTGCGCCTGGGTCACACAGTCCAACTTTGCTGGGATTTGATATCTTCATACGAAGATATCACGATCTTGGCAAAGTCTTTTGTATTCAAAAGATCGGGGCCGATAATCAGCATCCCTCGCAGCGTTTCCAGACTGGGAGCAGGCTCCCACCAGTGATGGAACATCTTGACCACCGACCAGTGACACATGTTGGTGGTTGCCAACTGCCGCCACCCCTCTTTTAAATCCATTCCAAGCTGCTGAAAAATCCTCTGCGCCAGAGCTTCCGCACTGACATCCTTAAAGACCATCACGGCCCGGTCTGAAAGACGGGACTGCCCGGCTTTAAAGTAGGGTTCCGCCACAACTGAAAGATCCTTTTCTATCTGCTCCATCAGAAGCGTGTTCTGCATTCGTCCCGCTTTGGACTTTTCCAGGATAGAAACAAAATCCACCCCACCCCAGCTCATATTGTGCGCCATCATCGAAGGCGAGCGGAATCTTTCTCCCACCAGGGCCACGGCGGCGTGAGGCTCAAATGAACACAGACGAACTGAGTACGGTCGAATTTCTAATGGCGTGTAAAAATGCTGGGCATGCGAAACACGGAAGGAAAAAATTCTTTTCTCATTCAAAAGGCGATCCAGCTCATCTGCAAAAGGATAGAGTTCTCCTGTGACCGGATGGTCTTCGCTGAAAAGGACGAAGCAAGTGTCCTTCTTCAGGCTTTCCACCCACTCTTTCACATCAGTGATTTGCGTATGAGACCGTGTATGAACCTCGTAAGTTTCTTTGTAATAGTAACCCAGCAGCCCTTCAAAAGCCGAGGTCTGCCCCAGAATCACACCAATCGCCTTTTTGTGAGACATAAACTGCGCCGTACTTTGAGAGATCTCGTAGACAGCCTGAAACAGGCCATTATAAACACGGGCCCGAACTCGCGGCGCCAGCCCCAAATAGGATTTAACTTGATCGTTCAACTCTTCCCAGGCTTCAGGGCGCACAACATCGATGAGCATACTGTGTATCAAGATATCAGATTGCCTTATAAAAGTGAGTGCGACGAAGGTCTTATTTTAAGACGGTATTTTGAGAATGCGAACCGGGGACATTACAATGAAGTCGTTTGTCAGGAGTTCGTTTATGCGTATGCCATTGTATCTTGTTTTCGTTCTTCTCATTGTTTCACCAACAGCTTATGCCCGGGATCTTTTTGAAGCCCGTGTTTCATACGGTATGCTTAACGCCAATCCCAATATGGATTCCCTCTGCACCAGCTGCGCCACCTCTGCCCCCAGCGTCACCCCTGCTTATGGTTTGGGAGCAGACGGCATCTTGACTCTGCCGCTGCCTTTCGTTCCGGGCCTTGGCTTGCGCTACGAAAATATGGAACTTTCCACGACCAAATCAGGACAGGATCATAAAGCCAATTTCAGTCGAACAGCTTTGCTACTTAATTGGAGGCCCATTGATAATTTGATTTTTGCGGGTCCTGTTTTGACTTACGGTCTTTCCCATTCGACGGATTATAAAGTCACGGAATTTGGCGTACAGAAAGCCAGCTTTTCTGCAGGTTCCGCCAAGTCTTATTCCGTCGGTTTAGAGGCAGGAGTTAAACTCATTGGCTTTTCTGTTGGAGCTGAACTGGGCTATCAGGATTTCCGCTGGGATGACGCGACAGATTCTACTGGTAACGCACCCAAACAAGACATCAATATGAGTGGGACTTACGGTAAATTTATCCTTGGCTTTTCTATTTAATTATTGAAATCTTGGCACCTCTGTTACACTAAGAAATAAGAGGTGCCCTATGACTAAAAAACAAATTGAATGGCCAGTGGCCCTATTCTTGGTGCTAAACCCACTGATCACGCTGATCCTGGCCCCGGTTTATTTCTATTTCTACGGATTTCAATGGGACATCCTGCTTTTTGCTTTGATTTTTGCTGCTGCAACAAACCTGGCAATCACGGCTGGATATCACCGCCTGTTTTCCCATAAAAGCTATGACGCTCACCCATTTGTTAAAGCCATGTTCCTGCTGGTGGGAGCTTCAGCCTTCCAGGGTTCTGCTTTGAAATGGTCTTCAGATCACCGCCGTCACCACACCCACATCGACAGCGAGAAAGATCCTTATAGCATCGAAAAAGGTTTCTGGTACGCACACATGGGCTGGATGTTCTATAAAGAATCCGTCGACCAGAAGATTCACGCTCCGGATCTTGAAAAAGACTGGATGGTTAAATTCCAAAATGACTACTACGTTCCCGTAGCGATCATCACGGGCTTCTTGGCTCCGACCCTGATTGGCTGGATGATGGGCTCATGGCTGGGCGGCTTGGTAATCGGTGGCGGTCTTCGCATTGCCCTGACTCAACAGAGCACCTTCTTCATCAATTCCCTGTGCCACACTTTGGGCAAACAAACTTACTCCAAAGAAATCTCAGCACGTGATTCCTGGTTTGTTGCATTGCTGACCCACGGTGAAGGCTATCATAACTTCCACCACAAGTTCCAAATCGACTATCGCAACGGAATCAAATGGTACCACTGGGATCCGACAAAATGGGTGATCCGCAGCTTGAGCCTGATGGGACTTGCGACCAAACTTCGCCAGATTTCCAACGTCGAAATTCTTAAAGCCCTCTTGCAAGCAGAGGCGGCAGAACTGACCAAACATGGTTTTGCTGAAGAAAAGCTGGCGCAGATGAAAGAAAAGATCCTGGAAGCGCAGAACAGAATGAAAAAACTGCGTGAAGACTACGAGCAATTCAAACTGGATGCCGCCCGTAAACGCGAAGAGCTTAAAGAAGCCTACGACTATAAACTGGTCGAACTTCGCCGGGACATGGAAATCGCCAAGTTGGAATTCCAGATGGGAATGAAACAATGGAGAGTCTACGTCAGATCCGTCTAAGACTTGACTCAAACACAAACCCACAACTTAAATAGTTGTGGGTTTTTTGTTTTTGGAGGTTCTATGAAATTCATTCTGACTCTGTTTTTCAGTCTGTCTTTGTCGGCTCCGGCAGTCACACAAGCGGGTGAATTTGCCACTCAATTCAAAGCCAAATATCTGCCGAAGAAACTGGCCGCCGTTGAACCGGGCAAAACCTCCAAAAAAGAGATTCTGAAGTCTTTCGGAAAGCCTCTAAAAGTAGAAAACAACGGAAGTCTGCTGTTCTTTAAAACGGGTCACATCCCCTACGACACGACTGTGGAAATTAAGAACGATCGAGTGCAGTCGTTCTATTTCCGTCTTCCGGAAGGGAAAGTGTCATTGAAAGACATCCAAGCCCAATTGCCTGAATCTATCATCAAAGAAGAATCCGAAGCAGGACACGGTGAAGGCACTGAAACACAGATTGAACACGACGGCGTCCGCCTGGTGATCAAGAACACCAAAGCCTCCCCCATTAAGTCTTTCTATCAAAGCGTTTCACCTTGATCCTCCCAAAATGAAAAAGCCGCAAACACTTTGTGCCTGCGGCTTTAAATTGACCAAAAATCTTAACTATTCACACTTTTTGGATTTGTTATAGAAGAACCAATGGAATTTTGAACGATCGGCACTAGGGGCACCATCCACCGTGCGGTTCTGATCCAGATACTCGCGATGCACTTTACAGTCCTGGACACGATAAGCCTCATTCATCGCCAGCATGTCCTGGAAGGATGGCAGATAGCCTTTCTTTTTATAGAATTCAGCTTCTTGCTTATAGATATTCTCTTCCAGCACCTTCGCAACTGCTTCGAACTGCACATTGGTTTTGATGCTGTCTACAGGCATATACTTCGGCAATGTGTCCTTTGCCACTCCAAACTGGCGAACCATCTTGGCGAAGTAAGCCTTTACACTGTGCTGAGGAGCCCAGTGGAATGTGTAGTCCTTCTCAATCATCCAGCCATACAAACTTTGCAAAACCGCATCCTGCATGCGCACCTGACGAAGCAATGGCATAAAGCGGTATTCAGCAACGAAATCAAAGCGTGGATCCACTTCGATGTCATAAGGCGCAAACAAAGAAGTCTTCGTCACACCCAAGCTACGTGGATAGTCCGTGTTCTTAAACTTGGAAACCGTGCTGCGGAACTTAGGGACAATAAACTGCCCCGCTGATGCCTTGTCATAGGCCATACGAACAACTTCAGAACAGAAGATCGAAGAATAGTCGTCATCGTTCATGGCGAAGTCATAGTGAATGCCATTTTTCTTGTCCAAAGCGGCTTTGGCGTGATCGTACATAAAACGAGCCGCCTTTTTCGCCATCGCCTGATCTGGAGAACGGAACAAGGCCACACGGGAATCTTCAGCCTGACGCCATTTTTCCAACGGTGTGACAATCACTCCGTACTGAATCAGTGATTCCACGACATATTTCTTCCCAGCCTTATCTTCACCCACCAGAGCCAAATGAGAGAAGTTGCCTTCTTCATCCGCAATACGAGCAATCATGGCAGACACATAGGACTTACCACGAATCAGCATCACGTCGCCGGACTTCAATTCAAAGCCAGCGTACTTTGGATTGGTCCAGGTGCTGGGTTTTTCATTGATCATGATCGGGGTCTTTTTAAACGTGTAAACTTTGTTCGTGTACAACCAATCCAAAAGATATTCTTCCGAGAAGCGCGCATACTGGAAGCCTTCACGGATCTCAGTAATACATTCCTTACTCAATTCATTGCGGGCATCAAAGGCCTGCAACTTTTCATGCAAAGACACACGGATCTGGAAGATGGTGTCCAATACCTCCGGGCCGAATTTCTTTAGATTTTCCTGTTCCGCAGAAGTTTTGGGAATGAAATGATCAGCCGGCAGATAGTACAGATAGTCTGTGACTTTATTAACAAAGCTGGCACAGGTTTGTGGGTTGAAAATCTGCGGATTGTTAATATCCGACAACACCTTTTGACTTCCTGTGATCAATTCATTCGTGCTGGCGGGATTGCGATAAGACTTAAATTCCGCAGACTTATTCGGCGTGCTGGAACAAGCCGTGAATAATCCAGTTGCCGTCGCAGCAGCCAACAAAACGAGCTTCTTCATAATGTATTCTCCTAAATGTGACCTTTTATTTTTCGGCATCCAGTGGACTACACATTACTGGACCTTTGAACAGGAAGTGTGCCCCCCGACCATTGGCCCCCTGTATTTTCTCGCCCGTCTTTACGATAAGAGGCTGTCAAAAATTACGACAAGATTTACCAACTTTGAGGAGACAGCATGAGTGCCCAAGGCGCAATGAAACAGGAATTCTTCCAGATCGACGAAAACACCCGCAAGAAAGTCATCCGTCAGGATAGAAATGACGTCGAACCGGGAACTTGCTTCCTTTCGATCCCAGGTCGTCAACTGGAAGTCTTAAACATCAGCTCTTTTGGTTGTGCGGTTTTGGTTCCGGGCGCGGACTATCAGGATTTTCAGCAATGGTACAATCAGCATTCTCACATGGAAGCGGATGTCTTCTTTAAAAATATTCAAACACAGCATGTGGCTTTGCGTTGGGCTCGTTCCGAAAATCACAGTAAATCCGTAACCGGCGAAATGATCGTGGGCTTTGAGGTTCTGGGTGAACCCCTGAAGGTGGAACGCATCAAAGCACTGGAAGCCTCTGCCGAAGTCATTGCGTCGCAAACAGAGTATGCCACCAATCTGGCGCAACTTCCTGCAGAGTTTAAAACCTTTGTATATGAAATGAAAGACTGGCTGGAAAAGCTGAAAAGCCGTATCGACAAGCTGGAAGCAGAATCTCCAGTGGACAACTGGAAGGAAGCTCAGGACTATCGCATGACAATTGCTGATGCGGTTTCCGACTATTTGGGCCATGTGCTGCCAATGAAGTATTCCCAAATCCCGGCTTTCGTTCAAAACTTCACGCCGGATCAATTGAAATGGGCCACCCAGTTTGCCCGTGAACAAATCGGTCATCTGGTTTATGGCGCTCCCTTTGCCAACCGCGCTTATTACAAGCCTCGCGGCTATGCCGGTGACTACGAAATGATGAATCACCTTTATCGCGATGAATTGGTCGGGAAAACTTTGTTTGACCAGTGTATGCACAAATACTTTATCGACGAACCCGCAGGGGCGGCAGTGAAAAACCGTGGTCAGTATTTGTTTGAAAAGATCACTCAGTTGTTCGACAAGACCTCCCCGACATCGCCTTTGAAGGTTCTGTCTGTGGCTAGCGGTCCTGCGATGGAACAGCAAATCTTCCTGCAGAATTCACCAGCACATTACGGCCGCCCGGTTGAATTCACTTGCCTGGATCAGGACGAAGAGTCTTTGAAACACGCACAAAGACAACTGCACTCAGTTGAGCGCTTTGTGAAGTCCGGATTCAAGTTCAAGTTCAACAACATGGCTATTCGCAATGTGATCGCCGCAGGATTGCCGGAAACGGACTACGACATGATCTACTCTGCTGGCCTGTTTGACTACTTTACAGAACCCGTCGCTCAAATGGCAGCGCAGAAGATGCTGGCCTCTGTAAAACCCGGTGGCCATGTCATTATCGGAAACTTCAGCAAAGACAACCCATGTGTACCATTCATGGAGCTGGTTTTGGACTGGCATCTGATCTATCGCTCTGAAGAGGACCTTCTGCGCATGTTCAAGGGCATGGGATCAAAAGTTTGGGTTGAGAAAGAGCCTCTGGGCGTGAACCTTTTTGTAGTGATTCAAAAGTAGGGATTCAAGGCCACTTTTATGCTGGGGAATGAAATTACCACCTCGCAACTTCGTGAGTTCGAGGTGATTGAAGAAATCAGATCTGTTCTAAAGGTTGTCGCCAATTGGATGGCAGTGCCTTTGTTTATGGCCTTCTGGGTCGCGGATCTGATTTATGTACCCCAGTTTAAATGGCACTTTCTGGCTTTGCGCCTGACCATCATTCCTTTGTGTTTCCTGGCGAACAGAGAACTGAAGAAAGAACGCACGGCCATCCGAACCCAATTTGTCGCTGCGTTGTATGCGACCTTGGTGGCTTTGCCTATTAATATCATGATCTACATGATCCCGGATGTCGGTACCGGCTACTATGCCGGTCTGAATCTGGTCGCACTTGGCGGCCTTTCATTCATTCCGTTTTCCACGGCCTTTTTTGTGGCAACGGCCGTGGGTATCTATCTACCTTACTTTGTCATTGCCGCCCTGAAGATTCAGAACCTGACGGATCTTTGGCCGGTGGTGCTGAACTCGTTCTTTATTGTCGGCTCTATCGTCATCTGCTTCCTGATTCGCTTCTTCCACGAAAAGCTTCGTATGCGCGAAATCAACAGCCGTCTGGCTTTGAAAGCCGAGATCGCCAATCGCGACAACCTGATTAAAAGTAAAACCGAAGAAGCTGTGCGCCTGAACACCCTGAGCACTCAATTCAGCCCGCAGGTGGTGCAAGCCATTCGCGACGGCCGCGTTGATATCGAAAAGGGCGTCCGCAGGTCTCAGATCTGCGCTATCTTCGTGGACATTGTCGGCTCCACAGAACGAGTCGTGCGACTGGACCAGGCTAAAGTGGACATGGTGCTTGCGCGCTTCATGGACACTGTTGTCAGCATCTTCCTGAAATACGATATCACTATCGACAAGTTCCAGGGCGACGGCATTCTGGCTTTCGCAAACGATCCCATCCGCTATGGAGACTTCATGCAAAGAACCTGTCTGGCGGCTTTGGAAGTGCGCCAAGCCTTGCGCCAGGACCGTGAGTTCTATCTTATGAACTGGAAGAAAGAGATGCAGATTCGAGTCGGGATTTCCGCCGGATATGCCAATGTCGGCTTCTATGGAAACAAAAAATTCTTCCGCTCTTACACCGCCATCGGGGCGCCTCTGCCGTTTGCCTCCCGCCTGACAAATCTGGCTGAGCCCGAACAGATTCTGATTGATTCTGATATTGCGCAATCACTGATGGCTGAAGGTTTCCAAGTCCGCAATATCGGCGCCCGCACCATCAAAGGGTTTGAAGACGACACTCACTATGTCTTTGAACTGATTCAGGCTCCGGAAGCTCGTAAAGAACATGCTAACTCAGGCTGCCCACACTGTCCGGATTCAGTTCTGTATCTGGATACAAATGCGCACGGACATTTCGTCATGAAGTGCCGCACCTGCAACTACGAGGCAGCCGAGGGCTCTCCCACCCTGCTTGCCAACTAAAAATCCCTCCCCAGACCACTGTTGAGGCATTTGACAGGGCTATGACTCT
The DNA here is from genome assembly GCF_055397015.1 of Bdellovibrio sp. HAGR004. Classification (NCBI taxonomy): domain Bacteria; kingdom Pseudomonadati; phylum Bdellovibrionota; class Bdellovibrionia; order Bdellovibrionales; family Pseudobdellovibrionaceae; genus Bdellovibrio; species Bdellovibrio sp. HAGR004. Next base: position 3,294,449 of record NZ_AP029176.1, read on the forward strand.
TTAGGCTTCTGACACCAACAGTCTCATACTGAGACGACGGGACCTGCTGTAAGTATCTGATAATTGTGGAATCCTTTTTGGCAAAGCTCTTGCTTTAAGAAGTACCTGAGGAGGTGCTTCTATGAAAGTGACCACATCCCCTTTGTACAAGATGCTATTCCTAAGCCTTACCCTCAGTATTGGCTGGAACAACCCTGTGGATTCTTCCACAGACCTAGCTTCCAAGGACAAACAAGGTCTGTCTGCACCTTTCACAATTACGGTGCCTCCCATTTCCAAACTTGTATCTGATAAAGACAAGGACAAGGCTGAGGAAGAACCCACAGAACCTACTCCTATTATTGAGCACGCGCTGGATAAGATCGAAAGTGCCAAGGGCTTCCAAGGTCTTTTTGGCTGGAATGATAACACGGCCAATCGCAACTGCTCCTCTTGCGAAGATGAAATTCGCAATATGCGCTACATGCAATGCAATAAGCAAAATGACTATCTTGAGTCTGAAATGGCGACTGCCGTTTTAAGCAAAGGCTTATTGGGCGACATTATCCGTGCTCCGATTAAAACAAATTCCATCATCAAGCCTGTCTGTATTCAGATGGGTATGAATATGAAGTTCGGCGCCAGCAGCAAGACCTTCCGTGAATGTTCTGCAAACGGCACTGCCCGCCAGGCTTTCCGCCCCTGTATTTCTGAAAACTATTTCAAGATGATCAATAACAGCTTTGAAGCCGTCAGTTCCTGTATGAAGGAATTCCTGGCCCCTGGCGCCGGTGAAGAAACCCAGAATCTGGATGTTCGCGCCGTTTACGCTTTGATCAATGTTGAGTCCGGGTTCCACGTCAACGCCCGCAGCGGGACCGGGGCTGGTGGTATCGGTCAATTCACCGCGTCCGCAATTCAGGATGTGAACGCCAATGAGTTGAATGCTGTCAGAATCTCTCTGGAAGGCAACAAGAACCCTCTTTGCTCTCGCCTGTCTCTGGAGCTGTTGGACACAATGTCTCCAATGCGCGCCTCCAGCAACTATTCCTGTGATCGCATGTCGTTGAAAAACGGCAATCCGATGAAGAACATGATCTACACGTACGCTTATCTGAAAGGTATCAAATCCGATATGGATATGATGATCTTCAATAACAAGAACTATAAAAATAAGTTCCGTCTGTCGGACTACGATTTGAACAAAGTCAAACGTGCTTTGATGGTTTGGTCCCATAACACCGGCCCTGCAGGAACGTGGACTCCAGCAAAGGCTTTGCTCAACACTTTCTATCGCGGCAAGACCGTGACAAATGCGGATCAATTCATCCAGCAAATGCAACAGTATATGCAGAAGTTCCCGGCCAGTGCGAACAAGTCATCCGCTCGTCGTAAAGAGACTTCGCATTATTTCCCATCTATCACTAAGACTTTAAATACAATCGAGCAATCTGTCGGAGGTGGCTCATGCGTAAACTAATTATGATCGTGACAATGATTCTAATGAGCAGTTCAGCGTGGGCTTTCCAGGATTTCGAAACCTATCAGGCCACTGACAAGCTGATTGAAAGAATGCAGGTTGAAACTAACATGCAAAGACGTCTGCGTATCATGGACGCTTACAAGAACTTCCTGTATCAGCGTTTGAATACAATTGAAATCCCCGACTTGACTGAAACTCCAGATAACGATCCTCGCCTGGAAGAGTATCGCAGTCTGACCGAGTTTGATAATTACGTGAATCTGATCCGTATGCGCCAAGTGGATGCCAAGACTTGCACCTCTACAAAAATGCATATCGAACGATCCACCAGCCGCGACGGTGGCGTGGTCCCTGAGGCCGTTGAAGCTCTGAAAATTCTTACAGCTCTTTGCAGCACATAACACAAAAGGCGGGTCCCCCCGCCTTTTTCTTTTATAATGAAAACTCTTTCATCAGTTTGGCTGCGATCGGGTTGTCGATCTTGCGATCTGCTGCCATCAGCCAGATCTCTTCGTAGATCCCTTGTAAGGTGCCCAGCACCACCAGCTTCTTTTCTTTGATCAGATCCGCAGCCGCCAACTCGACAATAGGAATTAAACCAACCCCCTCCTGCCCGAGCAACTTTTGCAGACTGGTGTCCTGGGTTTCCGCGATACGATCCACACGAATGCCATTCACCGTGAAATAGTGCTCCAGATCCCGGCGCAACCGACTGTGAATCGTTGGGAAAATAAACGGTTGCCCCTCCAGCGAATGCGGGAATCCCCGACGCAGATGTTTGAACTCCGGTGAAGCACACACCACCACATCCAACTGAGCAATGGATTTGGCATAAACGGTTTGAAAATCCACGTTCGGCGGATAATTGGAAAGCAGAAGATCGATCTGATGAGCACTCAACTCACGCAAGAGATCTCCCCCTGCGCCCTCCAACACTGACACCGCACAATTGCCCTTCTTATAGGCCTGCAAAACCACTTCCAAAATAATCTGCTTGGGCACGCTGTCGAGTGCCCCAATCTGTACATGCACACGATTGTTCTGCAAACGATCCTGCAGAACCTCCACCATCTCAGAGCCCAAACGGAACACCTGATCGGCATACTCAAAGGCAATTCGACCGGCCTCTGTCAAAAACAGCCTTTGCTTGCGTCTTTCAAAAAGATTCTTCCCTAAGGACTCTTCCAGTTGTTTTAATTGGGTACTGAGAGTCGGCTGCCCCATGTTCAGCTTTTCTGCAGCCTTGGCAATGGTCCCTTCTTTGGCGATCACATAGAAGTAATGCAGGTGATGATAGTTCAGCCACTGCATTTGATCATTGATTTTAACGGGCATGCCAAACCTCATTGTTTTTAGCGATTAACTTAATAAAGATTATCTAATTTTTAAAACAACAGGAAGTCTTTATACTGCGCCCTGGAGGTTTAACTGTGAACGAAGTTTTATTATTCCCTTTTGCTGACTATTGGTGGTTCTACGCGGGCTTTATAGCTTTCGTGATCGCTATGCTTGCCCTGGATCTGGGCGTATTTCATAAACACTCACATACGGTGAGTTTCCGCGAGGCCACGATTTGGTCTATCGTTTGGGTCACCATCGCGATGATCTTTAACGCGGGTCTTTACTACTATACCTTGATGCGGTTCCCTGAAAATCCGGGCATTGCCAAGCAGGTGGGGTTAGAGTTCCTCACCGGATATGTGATCGAAAAGTCCCTTTCTATCGATAACATCTTCGTCTTTGTTGTCGTGTTCGGGTTCTTCTCAATCCCCAACAAGTACCAGCACCGCGTGCTCTTCTACGGTATACTGGGAGCCCTTATCTTCCGTGCGATCTTTATCGCCATGGGCTCTGTGTTAATGCAGTATCAAGCTGTGGTTTTGATCTTCGGTATCTTCCTGATCATCACTGGTGTGAAGATGATGTTCCAGCCGGACAAAGAAGTGGATCCTTCTCGAAATTGGCTGATCAAATGGCTTAAAAAGCACATCCCTGTGGCTGACCGCATGCATGAAGACCATTTCTTCATCAAAGAAGATGGCATTAAAAAGGCGACTCCACTGTTCATCGCCCTGGTGTTCCTGGAATTCACGGACATCATCTTTGCGGTGGACTCCGTACCTGCGATCTTCGCAATCACAAAAGAGCCTCTTTTGGTGTTCACATCTAACATCTTTGCGATTCTGGGCCTGCGTTCGCTGTACTTCCTGTTGGCTGGTGTAGTTGATAAGTTCCACCTGCTAAAGTATGGTCTGGCTCTGGTCCTGGTCTTTGTCGGCCTTAAGATGGTATGGCTGAACAAGTTGTTCGGCGGCCACTTCCCGATCGGCATCTCTTTGGCGATTATTTTCACCTTTATCGGTGGCTCAATCGCAGCTTCATTGATGTTCCCAAAGAAAAAAGCTTAACTTATAGACAGACCCCCTAAGAAAAGAGATCATATTCTTAGGGGGTTTTTTATGACTAAAAGACTGTTCCTGGCTCTGAATGCGACCGATCCTTTGGCCGACACCTTTCTGCCGACCCTGAAAAAGCTGAAAATCAATGCTGACCGCCGCGACATGACCGTGAAGTGGGTTCCTGTCGACAACTACCATGTGACTGTCACATTTCTGGGAGAGACTCCGGAAGAAGACATCAGCAAGGTGGCTGAAACTTTGGCGGAAGTCTGCACACGCTTTACCCCGTTTGAACTGAAAATCGAAGACGTTGGAGCCTTCTCTAACGAACACGATGCCCGTGTCTTATGGCTGGGAGTTCAAAATAAAAGGTATCTGGGCGAGTTCAAAGATGCCCTGGATCAGGAACTCGTTGCGAAGAATCTGCTGTCGCAACTGGAAGAGCGAAGCTACTCCCCTCATCTGACCGTGGGGCGCCTGCGCAATCCGCGCAGCGTGAAGGATATGATTTCGCCTTTTAAAAGAAAAAGCTTCGGTAAGATTCAGGTGGATGAAGTTGTATTGTACGAATCTACACTGCAAGGGGCCTTCCCTGTGTACAAACCCCTTGCTCGATGTAAGCTGACCGGAGAAGCCGACTTAGCGGATGGCATTCCCGTAAAGACGGATGTAGATATTGCTATCACGTAGATAGATCGTCACATCACCCCAGTGGCTGCCTTCAACCGTCGGGTGGAAGATCACACGAATCGTGCATCTTTGACCCGGCATCAGAATTTGTGGGCAGTTGGTGTCCACGCGATATGCAAATGACCCATGAATCCCCAACCCACGAATGAACGTGGAATCAGGTCCATTCGCCGTCAAAGTAAAATCCTGAAATCTTGCAGAGTGAACAAATGAAGTTCCGAAGTTGTAGTTAAGATATTGATCCTGAGCTTTTGCCTCAACCGTTAAAGGTTGCACAGTCACATCAGCTAAAGCCAATGCCGGAGCGAAAACCAAAGCCAGAGCCATCAAAAACTTTTTCATAGAATCCCCCTTCTATGACCTAAGTCTGGCAGGTGTGTCGGCGTGCAAGCAAACAAAAAGGGAGTCTTTCGACTCCCTTTTAATGCACTATAGCCAGAAAAAACAACCAGGCACCTTTTAGCGCCTTTTAGCGCCCCGACAACGCAGTCGGATGGGCCTTTTTCATCAGCCGCGCTTAGATGCCGGCTTTGTGGCGTTCTTGGTCGTCTACGTGAGTCAGGATACCGCCTTTTAGGTTTGGACGGTAAGCCAGGTGATTGATGTCGTAGATGAAGTTCGAACCGTTCACACCTGGAGTTTGCCACTCAGGTCCCAAACGGATCGCATCCACTGGACACGCTTCTTCACAGAAACCGCAGAATACGCAGCGAAGAATGTCGATCTCGTAGCTGATCGGGAACTTTTCAACCGTAGGGTCGTTATGTTCCGCCGCCGTGATCTTGATACATTCCGCAGGGCAGTTCGTCGCGCACAACATACAAGCCGTGCAACGCAAAGAACCGTCCTTTTTCACAGTCAGAACGTGATTCCCTTTAAAGCGAGGAGAGTACTCATACTTCTCCTCAGGATAGTTCAGGGTCATCATTTTCTTACGGTTGAACAAGTTCTTCAGCAAGTGCTTCATGGTAACGCCAAGACCACCAAAGATCCCTGGCAAGAACCACTTCGACTTCTCAGAGTTGTTTTGCATTACGCTCATAGACTACCTCTCTTGAACACGAACTCGTTCTTCTTACGAGCTTCCAACGTCACCTGATCTTCACGCTGATTTGTTGGCATGAAAGGACTTACTGTCGTTGGGATAGCCAGATTCTTGCCGACCATCAACAAGGCCGCTTCGGTCAAAGTCAAAGCCTCAGAAACAACTGTCGTTACTTTCTTGAATTTCTGCTCAAGACCCGCATGGTTGATGAACGTGCCGTCTTTTTCCACGAATGTTTTAGTTGGGATCAACCAAACATTGCCAGTCAAAGCCATCAAAGCATCGTGTTTACCCGCTTGCAGCCAGATCAGGTTGTGAGCTTTGGAAAGCTCTTTCACGCGCTCTGCGAAGTCAGGGAATGCGCCCATGTTTTCAGGACCTGCCACAACCACCGTCTTGATCGCACCGCTGGCAATGCCAGAGGAAAGATCAGACCAAGTCGCTGTGATTCCATGCTTTTCCAGAACCTTCAACAAACCTTTCGTGTTCGGGTTCTTGTCTCCGCGAAGAAGCAAGCCATCGAAGCTGTCGAAGGATTCCTTGTTGTTGATCCAGAAGAAGACCTTCTTCGTTTTGAATTCATTCACGAAAGTGGAAACAATCGCATCGAACTCTTCAACTGTGTACTGAGCTGTCAGAACCAACGCCAAAGAGTCACCTTGAGTGTTCTTCAGAACTTCATGGGCACTCTTCGCTGCCGCCCCTGCTGTCATTTCAGACCAGCCGGAAGCATTGCGAACTTGAGCTTTCAACAGACGGTGTTCACGGTTCACAAACTTGTAGATGTCACGACCTTCATCGCACATCCAGTGACCGTTGACCTGTTCGTTGTAAACCGGCTTCACGCGGAAGAAACCTTCCTTGTTGTAGTAAACTTTTACGTTACAACCTGTAGAGCAGCCGTTACATACAGTTTCAGCATCCTTTAGATACCAAACACGCTGACGGAAACGGAAGTCTTTGGAAGTCAAAGCTCCGACCGGACAGATGTCCACTGTATTCAAAGAGTATTTGTTGTCCAATGGCATGCCATCGTGAGTGCCGATTTCAGTGCGGTCACCACGGTTGAACAGACCCAGTTCGTTGGTTTTGGATACTTCCTCAGTGAAACGCACGCAGCGAGAGCACAGGATACATCTTTCAGAATCCAGAACCACGGTCGGACCCAGATCCACAACCTTGTGTTTCTTCTGCTTGTGCTCGGCCATTTCAGGATCGTACTTGCCGTACTCCATGTACTGGTCTTGCAAGCCGCACTCACCTGCTTGGTCACAGATAGGGCAATCCAACGGGTGATTGATCAAGTGGAAGTCCAAGCCCCACTTCACAGCGTCTTTTACTTTCTCAGACGTGTTGTTGATCTTCATGCCCTCAGTCACCATGGTGTTACATGCGATCTGAACACGTGGATTTCCTTCGATCTCCACCATGCAAAGACGACAAACACCGGCAACACTCAAACCTGGGTGCCAGCAATAGTGAGCGATACGATCGCCAGACTGTTGCATGGCTTCGATGATCGACGTGCCTTCTTTTACTTCGACTTCTTTGCCATTAATGGTGCATTTCGGCATATGTCGTTCCTTTTACCTTAGAGCGTCCTTCGCGAACGTAGAATTCAAACTCATCACGGAATTTAGTTACAAAGCTGAGAACCGGCAAAGCCGCTGCATCGGAAAGCGCGCAAATGGTTTTACCTTTCATATTGTCAGCCACTTTGATCAACAAATCGATGTCCTGCAAACGGCCGCGGCCTTCCAGGATCGAATGAAGAACTTTGTTCAGCCAGCCTGTACCTTCACGGCAAGGCGTGCACTGACCACAGGATTCATGGGCATAGAAGTGAGTCAAAACACCCAGCATATCAACCATGCACTGGGAATCGTCGATCACGATCACGGCACCGGAACCAAGCATTGTGCCCAGACCTGCCAAAGATTCATAATCCAGATTGGCTTTGGCCACTTCTTCGGCTGTCAGAACCGGAGCAGAAGAACCACCCGGAATAACTGCTTTCAGTTTGCGGCCTGGCTTCATACCGCCGCCCTCTTTCATGATCAAATCCATCAAAGAGTAACCCAGTGGAACTTCATAGTTCCCCGGAGTCATCACGTTACCGGACAATGAGAACAACTTGGTTCCCGCTGACTTTTCAGTTCCGTGTTTGCGATAGGCCTGAGCGCCATCTTTAATGATATAAGTCACCGCTGCCAACGTTTCCACGTTGTTCACGATGGTTGGCTTTTTCAGATAACCTTGAACCGCCGGGAACGGTGGTTTCAACTTCGGCTGACCTTTCAGGCCTTCCAAAGAAGAGATCATTCCTGTTTCCTCACCGCAGATATAAGCGCCTGCGCCACGGTAAACATCCAGATCGAAATCAAAACCAGAACCCAGGATGTTCTTACCCAAAAGACCTGCAGCGTAAGCTTCTTTGATCGCTTTGTTCAGACATTCGATTGGATAAACGTATTCACCACGAACGTAGATGTAACCTTTGTTGGAACCGATCGCGAAAGCAGAAATGATCATGCCTTCGATCAATTGGTGTGGAGCACGCTCCATCATCATGCGGTCTTTGAATGTTCCAGGCTCACCTTCATCGGCGTTGCAAAGAAGATAACGTGGCTCTCCGTTTTTCGGCAAAAAGCCCCATTTCATTCCTGTCGGGAAACCCGCACCACCGCGACCACGCAATCCCGAAGCTTTCACTTCGTCGATGATCTGCTGAGGTTGCATTTTGAAAGCTTTATGAAGAGTTTCATAACCGCCTTTGGCTTTGTAACCAGCCAAAGTCTGATATTCCGGCAGATGGTAAAACTCTGTAAGCAATTTAACTTCAGACATTATTTCATACCTCTCAGCAGATTCATCGCTGTCTCTGGAGTCAGCTTTTCATGGTAAGTGTCATTCACCTGCATCATCGGCGCAGTTCCGCAGGAACCAAGACATTCAACCTTGGAAACTGTGAAACGACCGTCTGCAGTGACTTCATTGTATTTCACACCCAGTTCATGACAGATGTGGTTTGCCATCTCGCGACCGCCCTCAAGAGCGCAGGAGATGTTCGTGCAAACCTGAACGTGGTACTTACCCACAGGCTTCTGGTTGAACATGGTGTAAAACTTAAAGACTTCATTGATACGCGCCTCTGGAATATCCATCACCTGAGAAAGGTGACGGATAATATCCGGCGTGATGAAGCCGTTGTTTTCTTTTTGAGCAATGTAAAGGCTTGGAATAATAGCGGACTCTTTCGCTTCGTAGCGAGCCAGTTCACTTTTTACTGCAGCCAAGCCAGAATCAGACAATTTAAACATATTCAATATCCTTATCTATCCAGCTCACCAGCAATCAAGTTCATGGAAGCCACCGTTGCAATCGCATCGGCCAACATCGCACCTTTAACCACAGTCGGGAAGGACTGGTAGATTGCAAAGCATGGCGGACGAACTTTCAAACGGTAAGGGTTCGCGGAACCATCGCTGACAAGATAGAAGCCCAACTCTCCATTGGCTGCCTCTGTCGCGTCGTAAACTTCACCCACTGGTGGGCGAAGACCTTTGATGATCAGCATGAAGTGATTCATCAAACCTTCGATGTTGCCGTAAACGTCTTTTTTCTCTGGAAGAACAATTCCCTTGTCGCGGATAGTGTAATCACCACCAGGAACATTTTTGCAGACTTGTTCAATGATACGAACTGACTGACGCATTTCCTCGAAACGAACCAGGTAACGGTCATAGATGTCACCGCTCGTGCCCACTGGAACATCAAAGTCCAAAGCGTCGTAACCATAGTATGGCTGCGCTTTACGCAAATCCAGATTCACACCGCAAGCGCGAAGCATGGGACCTGTGTAACCCCATTGGATCGCGTCTTGAGCAGAAACTGGCAATACATCACGTGTACGCTGAATGAAGATCTTGTTATCAAGAACCATTCCCGCCATTTCATCGGTGCCACGACGGATCTCTTTACAAAGAGCCACAACCTCGTCGAACCAACCTTCCGGAGCGTCCTGAGCCATACCACCAATACGAGTCATGGAGACCGTCAAACGGGCCCCACAAAGCTTCTCGAACAAGCCGTAAACTTTTTCACGCATACCGAACATATAGAAGAAGCCCGTCAAAGCTCCCAAGTCCATCGCACCTGTACCCAGGGCAATTGTGTGGTCAATGATACGGGAAAGTTCCGCCAGGATCACACGCATCGCCTGAGCTTTTGGCGGGATTTCCACGCCCAAAAGTCTTTCAACCGCTTTGCAGTAACCGATGTTGTTCATCGGAGCCGAACAGTAGTTCAGACGGTCTGTGTAAGGGATCACCTGATTGTACGGGTGAGTCTCTGCCATTTTTTCGAAGCAACGGTGCAGGTAACCGATTTCGTTGTTACAACGAACGATCGTCTCGCCGTCCATTTCAGCCATCACACGCAAAGTTCCGTGCATCGCTGTATGGGAAGGACCGATGTTCAATGGAAGATATTTATCATTCAACACATCACCAGGGGATCCTGGTTCATTGTTGAAGTGAATCGGCATGGAAGTCGTGCACGCCTGCTGATGGTTGGCATCGTAGTCCTTACGCAAAGGATGACCGACAAACTGATGGTGAGTCAGGATCTTGCGCAGGTTCGGGTGACCTTCAAAGATGATACCGAACATGTCGTATGCTTCACGTTCAAACCAGTCCGCGCCACGGTAAGCGGGAATTGCAGTACCGATGGACTCCCCCTCGCCCACTTGAGCTTTCACGCGCAAACGGGAGGCATCTTTGGAGTTGAACAGGTTGTAGACCACATCGAAGCGTTTTTCACGGTTCGGATAGTCCGCACCACACACGTCCATCAGGAAGTCAAATTGACCGCTTTCACGAAGGAACAACAAGAGCGCCGGAGCGTCTTCCTTAGGAACTTCAATCACGTCATCGCCAACAGCGTGAGTGAACTTGAAGTTCTCAATTTTAAATTTGCCAGCCAGAAGCTGTTTCAGATTTTCAAGCTTATTCATATGGGCTCTTCCAGTTGTCTTTCCAAGGACGAGGTTGATGAGTCGCAATCATACGTTGCAAAGCCATGATACCGTCCATCACCGCTTCTGGTGTCGGAGGGCAACCTGGGATGTAAACGTCAACAGGGATCACCTTATCCACGCCCTGAAGAACGTGATAAGCGCGATAGAAACCACCGGAGCTTGCACAAGCTCCCATGGAGATCACGTATTTAGGCTCCAGCATCTGCTGATAGATGCGCACAATAACCGGTGCCATCTTTTCAGTGATTGTTCCGGCAACGACAAGCAAGTCCGCCTGACGAGGAGAGAAACGAGCCACCTCTGCACCGAAACGAGCCAAGTCATACTTGGGACCCATCACGGACATGAATTCAATACCGCAACAAGCAGTACCGTATGGCATTGGCCACAAAGAGTTTTTTCTTCCCCACGCAACTATGGCGTCTAGTTTTGACGTGAAAGCAAAACCTCGTGACATATCATCTACAGCTTGGGTCCCGGTCATCCCGTCGTGGGATACCAAGCCCTGCACTTGATCGTTGTGCATAAATACACCTCTGCAATTTCATTTAGCTATCATTAAGTAGTTACTGAAAAACCGTAATCCTGACAACTAGATATGTATTATGGGACGCTCCACGGATTTCTTCAACGCACCCCCCCCCAAAGGAGGCCAAATGAAATTGATTCTCCTGTCGTTTAACCACAGACTTTAGACTCAACAAATTTAGGAGAAAACTCACATGAGGAAGATGGCATTGTACGTTGCTTCGGCCCTTCTTGCGGTGGCAGGTTTGTCTGGCGAAATGGCTTTGGCGAATCCGAAAACCCAAGATTTGCTTATTAAACTGGCACCAGGCTTCGTAGAATTGGAAATTCAAGGCGCAAAAGTCGAAAAACTGAGCGAATCATGGGTTCGTGTTCAAGCTCCCCGCCGTATGAGCCTTCTGTCCTTGGAGAAAAATCCAGCCGTCGAGTACATCCAACCGAACTATAAAGTCTCTTTGCTAGAAGACTATCGTATTGAAGACCCTCTGCGCCGTGCCGCTTTGGCCAAGATGCTTTCTAGAAATCCTCAGCTTCGCGCGGCTGCTCGCCAAGACAACCCAGCGATTCCTGACGCTCCGCAAACAACAACTGGTGCTGATCCTTTGTTCAGTAAACAATGGGGCATGCTGGACATCGGTGTGGTGGATGCCTGGAAAGTGACCAAAGGAAACCCTGAAATGGTCGTGGCCGTGATCGACACGGGCGTGGACTACACTCACGAAGACCTGCTGCCGAATCTATGGAGAAACGCTGGCGAAATCCCGAACAACGGCATCGATGACGACAACAACGGTTATATTGACGACGTCATCGGCTGGGACTTTGTCGGAAATGACAATAAGCCCTATGACCTTGCTGTGGACACCCTGGATGGCTTGTTCAAAGGCGGAAACCCTGGCCACGGAACTCACTGTGCCGGCAACGTGGCCGCGCGTGGCGACAATGGTTTGGGTGTTGCGGGTGTGGCTCCGAACGTGAAAATCATGTCTTTGCGTTTCATCGGCATGACTGGCGGCGGAACAACAGCTGATGCGATCAAATCCATTCGCTACGCCGTGGATAACGGTGCGAAAATCATGAACAACTCCTGGGGCTCCGAAGGTGAAGAACCGGGTGCTCCAGAAAATCAGGCTTTGCGCGACGCTGTTCAATACGCTCAAGACAAAGGCGTTCTGTTTGTAGCAGCCGCGGGCAACGGCCACCGAGGCGTGGGCTACGATAACGACACCGACAATCTTCCGGCTTATCCCGCTTCTTACGATCACGACATCATCATTTCTGTTGCGGCATTGGATTCTTCCGACCGCTTGGGCTCTTTCTCAAACTGGGGCCGCCGTGCAGTGGATATCGGCGCACCGGGCGTGAAAGTTTTCTCGACTGTGGTTGCACAAGGTTACAGCGACACGGTGATTGACAAGTTCGGCTTCAAAGCCACATGGGATGGCACCTCCATGGCAGCCCCTCATGTTGCTGGAGCCGCCGCACTTTACTGGTCAGCGCACCCGGAAAAGACATGGCAGGAAGTCAAAGCTGCCATCATCGGATCTGCCAGAAAGATCCCGGCCCTGGAAAACAAATCTGTTTCCGGCGGCAAACTGGATGTTAAATCTTTGATGAACTACTAAGACGATCAAGCCCGGTGAAAGCCGGGCTTTTTTTTTGATTTGTTCACCTCTGCCAAATGGCAACTTTCGAAGTGATCAATTTTAAGTTTGCAGCATCTTAATTTGTAAATCTCCTCTTCTTCCCAAACAGTAGAACGTGCAATCAACTGAAAGGATCTGTATGCGCATTCTACTTTACTCTGCTATTGCGACCTCTTTCGTGGCGAGCTCCGCCTTCGCCGCAAAATACGAAATCGACAAGGCCCACACACATGTTTCCTTCACAGCTCCTCACCTGGTGGTTTCCAAAGTCAAAGGACGCTTCCATCAGGTTGCTGGAGCCTTTGATTTCGATGAAACCTCCATGAAACTTCAGGACGTCGATATCACGATCAAGACAGCTTCCCTGAACACCGAAGAGGCCGATCGCGACAAGCACCTGAAAAGCCCGGACTTCTTTGATGTCACCAAATTTCCGGATATGACTTTCAAAAGTACCAAAGTGGAGTACGAAAAAGGAAAGCCCGAGAAAGTGGAAGGCGAGCTGACCATTCGCGGAATCACCAAGAAGGTGACTCTGGAAGTCGACTATAAAGGAGCCGTGACAGACCCTTGGGGCAACCGCGTGGTCGCCTTCGATGCGGAAACCAAAGTCAACCGCAAGGATTTCGGCATGGTCTGGAATAAGGCCATGGACAAGGGCGGCTTTGTCGTCGGTGATGACATCAAGATTGAGATTGAAGGCGAAGCAAAGCTGGCCTCTTCCGCCGTTCCTAAGAAAAAATAGGGGCCGTTCATGAGCAATTCATCTTTTTCCCATAAAGTGGGGATGGGCTTACGCCCACCTCATTTTTCTTACCTGGAGCAGCGACCTGTCACCGAAGTCGCGTGGTTCGAGGCACAGACCGAAACATACATTCATACGCAGGGCCGGTCGCTGGAAATGCTGCAAACCATCCGGCAGGACTATCCTTTGGCTCTGCATGGGATCTCGATGAATATAGGATCACCTGAAGGCATTCGTGTGGACTACCTTCAGGGACTGCGCGAGCTGATTGAACGCGTGGAACCTTTCATAGTGTCGGACCACATGTCCTGGAATTCTGTTTCCGGACAGAATCTGCACACTGTTCTGCCACTACCTTTCACCGAAGACAGCTTGGACACCTTGGTCAATAATATCGATTTCGTTCAGAACTTTCTGCGCCGCCCGTTGGTGTTGGAGAATATCTCGACCTACATCAGTTACACCCACAACAATATGAATGAGTGGGATTTCGTCACCGAGGTCAGCCGTCGCTCCGGGTGCGCTCTGCTTTTGGATTTGAATAATGTCTATGTAAATTCCCACAACCAGGGGTTCGATCCCAAATACTACATCAATCACATTCCCCTGGAACGAGTGGCGCAAATTCATCTGTCCGGCCCCAGCAATTACGGTGGACTGCTATACGACAGCCATTCGCAAGAGATCCCCGATCAAGTTTGGGACCTGTTCCGTCTGCTGGCTCCACAGATCCGCCACCTGCCCACTTTGATTGAAAGAAACGAAGACATTCCGAACTTCCGCGAACTGGAAGTCGAAGTGATGAAAGCTGTTCATATACTGGAGAACTCCTATGAAGCTGAGCGAAATACAGAGTCTGTTTAAACGAAATCTGATGATCCCGGAAGCAGACCCCCGAGAGCTGCACAATCTAAGTCCCGTAGGAAAGCTGACCCTGGAGCAGGCTTTTCAGATCTATCATCGCGGCTACATCAATCGCCTGACACAGTCTTTGAAAGGCACCTTTGAAGCCGTCGCCTGGGTGCTGGGCGAAGCTCTGTTTGCAGAGCTGTGTCGGCATTACATAGAAGCGCAACCCTCTGTGTCCTACAATCTGTCGGTCTATGGGGAAACCTTCCCGGGCTTTATAAAAGATTCAGCCACCACCAAAGGAATCTCTTTCTTGTCTGACTTGGCACGCTTTGAATGGACCTATAAAGAAGTGTTGGAGGCCCCGACCCCGGAGCCTTTACCCATCGAGCAAATTCGGGAACTGTTAAGTCAGGAGGACGTTCACATCGGAATGATTGAAGGCATGCGAGTCTTCAGCAGCGATTATTCTGTTCAGGATATCTGGAAATGTCGCAAAGATCCGGCCTACATGTTCGAAGATATCAACTGGTCCGTGCCCGAACATCTTTTGATCTACAAAAAACAACAGCGCGTGCAGACTCAGCGACTTTCCAAGGCTGAAGCCCTCGTTCTTCAGGAACTGCAGGAAGGGGCTTCATTGGCTGAAGCTTTCAGTCATCATGCCAATGAGTTGAGCCCTGAGAAAATCACTTCTCTTATCGAAATGATGATGAGAAATGGAATTATCGCCGACGTGACGCCGGCGGAATCCTATTGAGCCTTGGCCGATTTCCCAATCACCTCGGTCGCCATGCTGGTGACCATCTGTTGCAAGGTGCTGGCTTGGGCCGACATTTCTTCGGATGTCGCGGCAGTTTCCTCTGCCGCGGCTGAAAATGCCTGGGTTTGCCGCTCTAATGAACCCATGGCTTCGTGAATGGAACGAATACCTTCAGACTGATGTGCTGTCGTTTCAGAGATCTCCTGATTCAGGATGTTCACTTTCTGAACGGAGCTGACAATACCATCCAGAACCTGGTCGCTTTTTTCCGCCAGTTGCAAAGAAACTTCCATTTGCGTCACATTATTGGTGATCACTGTTTTGACTTCCTTGGCTGCTTCGGCAGACTTCAACGCCAAAGAGCGTACCGCCTCTGCAACAACAGCGAAGCCCTTCCCTTGCTCTCCTGCCCGGGCGGCCTCCACGGCGGCATTGAGAGCCAGCAGATTTGTCTGGAAGGCGATGTCGTCGATAATGTTCATAGCCGAAGTGATTTCTTCAGAGATCTTGGCCATGACATTGATGGATTCAATCAGGCGCTTGACCTCCTGCGCCCCTTGCGAAGCTCCCTGCTCAGAATTTTTTGCAAGTTCGGCAGCTTCACGGGCCCGCCCCTGATTGGCCTGAACGATATCATTCACACTTTTTATAGAGCTTAGAGTTTCTTCAATACGAGCCGCAGATTCCACCGCCCCTTGCGCCACATTTTGTCCGGCGCTGGAAAGCATATTGGATGCCTCCAGAACCTGTTGACTGGCACCGTGAGTTTCATTCACCGTGCGAGCCAGGAAGTTCATCAGGCGACCCGCAAAGACAAAGAACAGACCAAACGCCAAAACAGAGGCCGCAGAAAAACCAATCAACACCTTGTTGCGAAACGAAGAGATGGCCGCCTCGACGACATCCACATAGACGCCGCTGCCGACCACCCACTGCCACGGAGCGAAGTTGCGCACAAAGCTGATTTTCGGCTCCGGATTTGGTGAACCCGGTTTGGGCCACAAATAAGGCACAAACCCTTCTCCTTCCTTGGCCTTGGCTTTTTCAGCGAAGGCTACGAACAAACGAAACCCGTTGGGGTCTTTAAAATCACTCAGGTCCTTGCCGTTGAGTTCAGGCTTAAAAGGATGCATTAACATCGTTGGATGCAAATCATTAATCCAGAAGTATTCATTGCCGTTATAACGAAGTTTGGAAACTGCCAGCAAAGCCTGCTTTTGTGCTTCTTCCACAGAAAGTACTTTTTGCTCTGACAACTCATGATAGTGAGCCAGAACTTTCGAGGCGATATCCACCGTGCTACGAATGGCCACACGACGATCCTCGTACATGCTTTCACGCACCAAAGGCAGTACATAAAACAGGACTATAGCCCAGAGCGGAATTAGCGCCGCAATCAAAAGGGCCAGGGTTTTATAACGATAGCTGCGTGTTTTCCAAAGGCGATTCAGCATAGACTCATACTCCTGTAGTAGACCGTCAGGAGACTCTTCGGAAGACTTAATAGTTACTGAATATATCTCAACGTTTTATGAGGAAGATTTTGGATCCCATGTGACCCAAATCAGTCCGTTCCGCCACCTTCGCCTGGGTTTCTCCGGGTATTCACCCCCGGAGGTATGATCTCATCTCCGAACAACGACTGTTCAGAAGGATAGCGTCGAGAGTATGCTATCAGGTCCTTGTGATAGGACAGCAGGATGCTGCCATTTTGAAGAGTATTGATCAGGTACTGCACATGCTCCAGTCCCACGGCAAAACACCCTTCGCTCCACCCCAAGCGCCCATTGCGCAGAATAAAGTCCTCGCTGACATAGGTCGCCCCGTGCAGAACGATATTGCGAATGCGAGAGTTGTTGTTCGATCGATCGATACCATCCAGATAAAGGGAAAGTCCGTTCTTGCTACTTAGATAAGTTCCCTTGGCATAGTAAAATCCCAGGGAGCTTTTCCAGGAATCCGGCAGATTTGAAAAGCTGCGCGTTTCTAAAATTCCGGAACGAATCCCGTGGGCCACATGGAAACGTTCAACACGCCCGCTTCGCAGATTCAGCAAATAAAGACGCTTTTCCACAGAGGGCCGGGAGTAATCCACCAGCACGGCATAATCGGTGTTAGGAATGCGCCCTTCATTGTAGTCAAACATGCGAAAAATCAGATCCAACGGTTCACGAGGCACATACTGCTCCAGCAAGACATCAAATAGCAGTCGTCCCCCAGCCACACGACGGTTGTACATGGACTCGGCATAACTGGAGGAGGCGAAGAACATCGTCACAAACGCAAGAACAACCAGAACACCTGAGATGAGTTTTGAGTGATTTTTTTCCGAGTAATTCATTCCTCCACTGTCGAGGCAGAAGCAAACATCGGCAAATTAAGAATCAGAAAGAGTCGGACGAGGGCCAAGGGATATAGGGAACATCCTGACAGACAATCGGCAAAGCATCGGCTTGCAAAGGAGCCGCCGCTGCATCAATTTCAGCAGATTCCTGAAGAAGAAGTATGTGCGATCTCAAAACAATACGGGAAAGATATTCACTCGACACTTTGTTCAGAGCCTTGGACTTTGCCGCATGCACTGGTGTCAAAGCGGCCATGCGACGAATAGATTCCAGAATGTGTTTCACCATGCAGTTGTACCGGGGCTTTTGATCCAGCTCTTTGATCTGCGCATCTGCAAAGTGCGCCAAGGTCCCATAGGCTTTGGCTTTGTAAAGTTCCAGAAGTCGATCTTTGATACCTTCCACATCCGGACGACGATAATTGTGCAAAGAATCTTTACCGTCAGGATGGCGCGCCTGGAATTTCGGAGTCTCTGACATGGAAATAAAATCCTGACACAAAATGGGAATACCAGCCGCCTGATAAGGGGCGGCCCAGGCATCCGCAAACGGCACAGCCACGACAAGCTTGCGCTCCATCCAGATTAATTTGTCAGAAACAATTTTGCTTTTGCCGTTGGAAAGACGCGCATACAAGGACTTGCGCTCTTGATTCAGATCCATCGCCTCGCGAATGTGTTCAGACAAGCAAGGTCGCACATCCCGAAGCCCAGCCCCTGCCGCCACAGGCAATAAAGAAAGACCCAGCAATGAAAGCAAAGTCACCAAAATCCGCATGAGAAGCTATATACCACACCCCACGTTCCCCCTGAGTCAAAGGAACGCCCCCATGAAAAAAAGCCCCACCCGTCAAATCCCTAAACAAGCGAGCCGGTCTTTCTTCTTTTTGTGGGTTAAGCCGGTTGGTTATAAAGCCAACTTAATGCGTATTTAGAGTTCAAGTACCCGCACTTTTGCATGATTTTTAAAGCAAAGTAGCTCATGTCTTTGTAGCCATATGCCACCCATTTTAAGGTTTTTATAGCTCGATTTATGCCCTCCGACACCCCAGAAGTTAGACGATGAACAAAGTACGCCGTAAATTCGGGTCTATCTAGAAGGCTCCAAAAGTACTTAGCTAAATACTTTGCTCCAATCATTTCGCTCCACTCATAGCACAAAGTAAGTTCATTCATGGCATCATCTGGAGTTCCACAAATATCGAACATCCTGTGAAAGCGCTCTTTGATCATCTCAAGCTGCCCAACAATTCTATTTTCTCCCATGACCTTCATAATGAGCTCCCTATCATGCGTTGATCTGTTATTCGCTTTGGTGATGTAAAGGTATTTATACTTTCCGCTGAGATAGCCGTGGTCGGAGATCTTTTGTGTTTTAGTCCAGACCTCTCTTCGCTCTTGGTTCAGAGTCTCGTTGAAAGACTGAACTAAGTGAAAACGATCCCAAACAATATCTGCAGTTGGGCAGTACTGCCGGACACTCTCAGCATAGCCACGATGTTGATCGCAGGTGACGACTTTGATGCGTTGACAGGCCTCTGGGCCGATCATTTCAAAGAAGGTGTCCAGAGCTTCTTTGCGTCTGGAAGTACTGACCCAGATTACTTTGTGAGTTCGGTGATCAATTATCACAGTTAAAAACAGATCATCTCGACCTTCCCCCTCTTTGAGTTGGGCAGTACCGCGAGCGTAAACTTCGTCAACAGAGATATGAGTGACTTCGGGAATGGAGTATCCCTGCAGCAGCCTCTGTAAAATATGTTTGTCGACTTTATAGCAGGCCATTTTATCGACAGATTCAAGTTTTGAGACTTGTAAGACCGTTGTAACCTCAGAAAGGCGACTGATCCACCAAGCTAGTTCCATCGTGATATGTGGGCTTGTGGGGCAAAGAAAGTCAATCCACTCACTGCGAACTTTTTTACAGTTATGGCACTCTCGTTTTTCTCGAAAAAATCCTACAGAGACAGTCCACCCGAATGCTCTAAGATGTTTCGCAGAAACCCAGTATCGATCATGCATGGCCCCAAGTTCTTCTCCACAGACATTGCAAAGTCGTTTCCGCGAGGTTTCAGACTCTAAAATTAGCTCCATGTGTTGTCGGAAACGAAATTCTTTGATGTCTTTAACAGAAAATCCTTGAAAGGATCTGAAACAATGAGGAATGTACATCTGAAGCCTCGGCTCTTTGTGTTGTCGTATTGATATTGCGTAGTAACAAAATCAAAACAGACAAATGCACAGAAAGCAGGGGCTTTTTTATTTTAGCGCGTAGGCTGTGGGTAAGTGCCTTTAAAAAGGGATCTCCGGCAGGCAGGATGCCTGCGCCCGCCTACTGGCGGGCAAGAAGCCGGCTGAGCCTGGATGGCGTATCCCGTTTAAAGGGACTTATCCACAGCCGACCCACTTATTTTAGAAAGATCCCAAGCGAGCTGCCAAAGGCAGCAAGCCCTCGCCCCCACCAGCGAGCTGCCAAAGGCAGCAAGCCCACCCACAACCGGGAACCAAGGTCGGTCAAAACGGTCCATATCCAAGGCGGAGGGGTCCCGCTGAAGCGGAGGCGTGCTCCAAGCACGTCGGAGCGAAAGCGGTCCCCCGACAACGCAGGAGATGGGCCGTTTTCACCGACCGCCCTAGTCTTTTTTCTTGATGGCTCCCATGTAGGAATACTGCCACGGCCTAAACGCCAGCAAAACCCCCGTATCCACCACCGACACATTGTGCTCGATTTCGTAGCGGGACTCTTCCTGCATATCCATCATCAGGCGTTCCAGTTTGGCCTTGTACTTGGCCAGCGTGGGCGTGCTGATCTTAATCAGGGTGAAGCGAATATAATCTTCCGGGCGGAAATCATAATTCAGATAGTTGGATTTGGTTTGATCAAACAGAGCTTTCCCGACAGGTCCATCCCGGCGGAAGCGCAAAAAGCCCTGACGTTTCAGCTTCACTTTGTCGCGTGGATGCAGTTCGATCAGATTCAGACGATCCAGCTGGAGCAGATATTTTTTCGATTCGGAACTGGGAATCTGATATTCCTTTTCAATCTTCAGCGGCGTTTTTCCTTCCTGCAACATCATATAGTAATGCAGCAGGCGCGCATTTTCCGCCAAAGCCTTTTCCTGCTCATCACTGAGGATCATGGGCTGGTTGGCCTCTTCCAAATTCGCGGACTTGACGATCTCAGAAAAGCTCAGGTCCGCAATGCGGCAGATCTCTTCCAGCCTTTCAAGGCTGAGACTTTTGCTGGAAAGGATTCTTTTAACGCTAGACTCACTCAAGTCCAGCGCCTTAGCGAGATCTCTATATAGAATGTTCTTCGCTTTTAAGGATCGTTTTAAGGCATTCAAAAACTGGTCAACTTGTGACATCTCAACCTCCAAAACCAGAGTATCGTATATCAATACCTCAAGCAAGGGTATTGAATATTAGGACCACTTTGCCGATCCTAGGAATAACAAAAGGAGGTCCGCAATGAACTTTCTTAGGACTATTTTCGTTCGTTTGACTGAACAAAGACCATTCTTTTACGGCTGGGAACAAAGGGCCTTTGAACGACGCCAGGAGCAAACCTTCGGCTCAGCCCAAACTTCTTGCAGACTCTGGAAGGATTAAATACAGTCCTTCCTTGAATGCAAACTGCAGCCGACAACAATCTCCTCTATAAGCGTCCTCTTTGGTATTATATCAAAAACAATCCCCGCGCCTTCGGCCTGGGGATGCTTTTTCTTGTGCTCACCAATGCTTTGGACGGGGTTTATCCACTGATCATGAAGGCGGCCATCGATCAGATCGAAAGCCAGGCTCCGCTGAGCGCGATCGGCAAAACTTGTTTTGTTTTCCTGGCAATCATGAGCGGGCTGGCGATCACTCGCTACGGTTGGCGTGCGCACTTCGGTCGCTTTCATACCTTTGCAGCCGAGCACATCCGCCAAAAGATCTTCCGACATATCACTTCGTTAGGGCCGAACTTCTTCCACAAAAATCCCGTGGGCGAGCTGATGAGCTTGCTGACCAACGACGTTCAGTCCTTCCGCCAGGCGATCGGCCCCGGCCTGCTGATTCTGGCTGACGGTATCATCATCATCTGTGTGAATCTGCCAATCATGATGTCCCTGAATTGGGACTGGACGTGGAAGACCCTGATCTTCCTGCCCATCGTTCCCTTCCTAATCTGGAAAGTCATGCGCCTGATTCATGCCAACTATAAGATCCAGCAGGACCGGTTCTCTGAACTGACAGGAGTGGCGCAGGAAACCGTGGGCGGCATCCGCGTGATCAAAAGCTTCGCTCAGGAAAAAAACCGCACCGATCTTTTCAATGGCGTCAGCGCCGCCTTTGAAAAAGCCTGCAACAAGGTGGCCCGTGTGGACTCTTACTTCATCCCGGTGATGGAGTTTGGTGTGACCTCAGGAAGTGTTATTTTACTTTTCGTTGCCAAGGATGATCTGTATTCAGGTGCGGTGACCCTGGGGACCTTCTTTGCCTTCCATCGCTACATTCAGAAAATGGTGTGGCCGATGACTGCTCTGGGCATGGGCTTTTCCAACTTCCAAAAAGGCTATGCCTCTTTCGACCGTATCAAGGGAGTTCTGCAAACAGAAACAGACATTCCTGACCAGGGCACGGTGGCAATCGAAAAGTTCCACTCCCTGGAATTTAAAAATGTTTCCTTCAAACACCAGGACAGTTCTGTCTATGCCCTGAAGAATGTGTCGTTCACCCTTCACGCTGGCGAAAGCCTGGGGATTATGGGCCCTGTGGGGGCTGGCAAGACGACCCTGCTGCATTTGCTGACACGGATGTACCCACTGAATGAAGGACAGATTCTGGTCAATGGCCATCCTATTGAATCCGTGACTCAGGAATCCTTGCGGCGCACCTTCCTGCTGGTTCCGCAAGAGGCCTTCTTGTTCAGCGAAAGCGTGTCTGAGAATTTAAGCTTCGGTCTTGCCGAAAAGGCCCCGGATCTGGAAATCCAGCGCATGACAGAAATGGTGGACTTCACCAAAGAAATTGAATCCCTGCCACATAAGTTTGAATCACAACTGGGTGAACGTGGGGTGAATCTTTCCGGCGGACAAAAACAACGCCTGACCATTGCCCGTGGAATTATCATGAAAACACCGGTGCTGGTGCTGGATGACTCCTTAAGTGCGGTGGACACTCGCACTGAAAAAGCCATTGAACAGGAGCTTCGAAAGAATCACAGTGGCATGAGCCGCATTATCGTGGCCCACCGTCTGTCGTCGCTAAAAGGGGTTGATCGCCTGCTGATTCTGAAAGACGGCCAGGTCGAAGCCTGTGGCACTTTTGATCAGGTTCTGGCAACAAGCCCGACCTTCCAAAAAACCGTTCAGATTCAAGGACAGGGGGAACATCATGAATGATAATTTCATGAACGAAGACCTGGTAAAAACCAAGGTAACTTATCCAGTCCTCTTTAAAAGGCTTTGGCCGTATGCCCGTCGGGAAAAAATTCTGTTGTTTTCGGCCATCTTCGCGGTCGCTGGCGGCGCCACTGTGGCTCGTCTGATCCCCGCGTTGATCGGGTATGCCATCGACCACGGTGTGAAGGATAAGAACTACGAGGTCTTCACCAATGTGGCCTATGCCTATCTGGCACTGGAAGTGATGCGTTCGCTGTTTTCGTTTGGGAATGCCTATCTGTTCCAGTTGTTCGGAAATCGCATGCTTTTCCATCTGCGCGAAGATCTGATGAACCACGTGCAGCGCCTGCCTTTGCAGTTTTTCAACAAAACCCCCACCGGTCGTATTGTCACCCGTCTTACCAATGACGTCATGTCATTAGGAGAGCTTTTCACCGAAGGTGTCATTTCTGTCTTCACAAATGCCGTGATGATCGCTTCTGTCGTTATCGCGCTTTCTTTGATTTCCTGGAAGCTGACGGTCGTGTCCCTGTTCCTGGCGCCGCTGTTTATCTGGGCGTCCTTTTATCTATCCAATAAAATCCGCGAGATTCTTCGCGAGCAGAAAAAGAAACTGTCCCTGATCAATGCATTCCTGGCAGAAAACCTCAATGGCATCAAGGTGGTGCAGCTGTACAACCGGGTTACTAAAAATCGGGCCAAGTTCGCCGAGTTATCGACGGATTATCGCGACACCAACATGCGCTCGATCAAAGCCTATGCCCTGATGCAGCCGATTATGAATTTGTTCAATGCGGTGACGATCACTTCGGCTTTGTACTTTGGCGGATTCCTGAGTGCGCAGAACTCGATTGCGATTGGGTCTTTGGTGGCTTTCCTGATGAACATTCAGGACTTTATCCCTCCCTTACGCGAAATTCTGGAAAAGTATCAACAGTTCCAAAACTCCCTGACCAGTGCCGAGCGTATCTTTACTTTGATGGATGAACCCAAAGAATTCGAGATTGAACAGCTGACCAGCCCGGGGGCTTTGCGTGGCGAGCTGGAAATTCGCAACCTGAACTTCCAGTACGAAAGCCATCTGCCTCTGGTACTGAAGAACATCAGCTTGAACATCAAAGCCGGAGAGTCCATCGCACTGGTGGGTCGTACCGGCAGCGGCAAGTCCACATTTATCTCCTTACTGCAAAGATTCTATGATGCTCCGGAAAAGACGATCTTTGTAGACGGCATTGCCCTGGAAAGAATCCAGCGCGAGGAAATCCGCCATCACGTCGGCGTGGTACAGCAGGACAACTTTATCTTCCGCGGGACGGTTCGTGACAATATCGGACTGGGGGATCCTCGCATCAGCGAAGAACAAATCCAACAGGCCTGCGATAAAACGGGCTACAGCCAACTGCTGTCACGCACAGGACGGGATCTTTCAAGCCCTGTGGCCGAACGTGGCTCCAATCTTTCCGTGGGCGAGCGTCAGCTGATCGCCTTTGCACGCATTCTGGCGTTCAATCCGGACATTCTAATTCTGGATGAAGCCACGGCCAATATTGATTCTGAAAGTGAGCACATCATCCAGGAAGCCACGAAAGAAATCACGCGCGGGCGCACCAGTATCATTATTGCCCACCGTCTTTCAACGATTCAGCAATGCGACCGGATTGTGGTTTTGAATCAGGGGGAAATCGCGGAAGTGGGCTCTCACGAAGAACTTATGAAAGCCCAGGGAATGTACTATCAGTTCGCTTCTCTGGGTTTGAAGTCCACCTTGATGGATGCATCGGCCGCCGGGACCGCCGATCCATAGAAGCGAATGGAGTTGGAGGCCTCCAGATAATCCCAGCCGTTCTGGGAGCTGCGCGGGACCTTCTGACCATTGATCGTCACCACGATGGATTCAATCACCGGCAGCTTGGAAAGCTTAAAGTCCGTCAGAATCTGGAAGATGCGGGCGCGAATGTTGGATACCGATGATGCCAGGTTCGTGCTGCAGATGGATTCTTTCACCCCGCCTGACACATCGGCAAGACCAATATAGCTTAATCCCGCAGAAGCAAAGTCATTAAAGGTCTTGCACTGTGAGGTCAGACTGAGCACACCGATAAAACTGAACATCCACGATCTGCTGCCGTCCACCCATGGAGTTTTAATACTGTCCAGGAAGTTTGTGTAATAGGAAATACCGGCTGAAGAGTTGGACTTACTAAAGTCATCTTCATCCGATAGTGCCACGACCACCAAGAGTGCGTCGTCCCGGAAGAAGCCCTTGCCTTCATTGGCCAGATAGCCGGATGAAAGAGCTCGTTCCATGGACTCCAATCCTCGTTCCAGATTGCTCCCCGCCTCACCCACGATCATGCGGGCCTTCAGGTTGTTAATCAGATCAGGTGTTTTGGAGGTCACATACTTGGGAGTTCCGATAAAGCGTCCCCCATCCGGATTGTCGCCACCCATACTGGTGGTCACCACAGCCATGTGATAATCCATCTTCAGGGAATTCAGTTTTGTCACAAGATCCGGGATCTGATCACTTAGGCGCTGCTGATGCTTCAGCATGGAGGTGGAATTATCCACAATCCAAAGAATGTCGACTTTGTTGTTATAAGTGATGCTTTGACCGAAATTGTCCTGAGAAGGCGGCAAATCGAACGCCACATTCTGTTCACAGGCCATCAGCAAAACCGATGAGATTGCCAGAAGTGAAAGTCGAAAATCCATTTTCATCATGGGACATCCTCTCAAAGGCCGCTTTTATGCAGCCTTCGTCGTAAAGTTCTTGATAGATTCGCGAGCGGACTGACTTAGCGTTGTGAATTTCACACCGTACTTCACCGGCTCCACCGCACTGCTGCCGTCTTTAACATACTGTTTGCTCACGATCTGGCAGACAGCATTGAAGGGCGGAACCCCATCCCCCGGCTGAAAATGCAGGAACAACGACTGTCCGGGCTGCAGGTTCGGACTGTCAATCAAGACACCGGCACCGCCAGCACTGATTTCCAGCGCCTGACCGCGGAAAACGGTTTTATTGTTATGCACGATCAAAGAAGCGCCATAAGACGCGCGCACATGACGACGGCGGAAAAAGATTTCTGCCACATCGGCTTCTTTGGAATCTTTCATCACACGGATTTTTTCCGGAGCGAAGTCTTCCACTTCGGCAACCCTTTTCCACGCGGGAAGCTTCGAGTGCCAGATATAGTCGTATTCAAACAGTGCCTTTTCCTGAAGCATCTGAATCAGCTCTAACTGACAGAAAGGACCGTAGTTGTTGCCTTCCTTCAGGATGAACCATTCTTTGTCTTTCAGAAGATGCTTGTTCAAAGAAACGGCCGGAGTCGACTGGGGACGAGTCGCCGGTTTTTGCGCCAGTTTGGCTGAGAACTCAGGATGTTCGAGCAACATAACCCACTCACCCATGGATTCATCATAGATGTAGTCAGTCCATTGATTTTCTTGGGACTCAATCTTTTTCAGGACCGTCTCAAGATTGAACGGACCAATATGAGTGCCATTGTTAGAAAGATAATACTGTTTTGCCATGCTCTCGTTACTCCTTGAGAGGTCTATCGGCACAAACAGGACCTGACTTAACTGTAGGAAATTAGACAATTTGTTGGAAATTTGTTTGAAGAATTTTGTCGAAATTGTCGACAAGTAACTAAGTTAAAGGGTTCCTCATGCTTTCCCGACAAGATTGCTACCACTTAAGAAATTGGCCCTTTAAACCGAGTAGAGTTTATGGTTTTTATACAGAAGAGAGAAATGAAACAGCGTAAAAACATCCTGATCGTGGATAACAACTGTGAGCTCGAGCAACTGGTGAAAGAGCCGTTGTTGAAGCAACTTGAAAACTCAGGTGTTGCTCCGGTTGTTGTGCGCGCAAAAGATGGTGCCGAGGCCGCAATTAAATCCGAAAATCAGAAGTTCGACATGGTTCTGATTGACACTGAAGTTCCACGTTTGATGGACGGTGGGTTCGTGTACGGAATACATACTTATAAAAACACACAGGACGCGAATCTGATCGTGGTTTCGCAGAAGGATGCGGCGGACCTTCCGGAAAGCCTGCGCTCCTCACGCTTTTTCAAAAAGCCCGTGTCCCCTACCGAGCTTATTGATGCCATGATCACCGTGCTCAATGCCGAACATCATGGCACTGCTGCACGTGAACCTGCGACGACTGCGGCAGCACAAAAATATGCCGTGGATGTGCGCGTGATCAATGCCGTGATCAAGGCGACAACTCATGTCCTGGGTCAGTTTGGCTGTGCGG
This sequence comes from Bdellovibrio sp. HAGR004, assembly GCF_055397015.1. Lineage (NCBI taxonomy): Bacteria > Pseudomonadati > Bdellovibrionota > Bdellovibrionia > Bdellovibrionales > Pseudobdellovibrionaceae > Bdellovibrio > Bdellovibrio sp. HAGR004. The sequence goes on from NZ_AP029176.1 coordinate 3,321,618, forward strand.
ATGTTAAAATGGAAAAGGCCGGACCGAAATCTCCTCACGATCCGCTGATGGGGGAAGTGTCTTCCATCGTCGAGATTCGCAGTCAGGCCTTCCAGGGGCATTTGTGTGTTTCTTTTGATAAAGGCAGTTTTCTGGAAGTGGTTTCCAGCATGTTGATGGAAGAACAAACCGAATTGACCCCGGACAACCAGGATGCCGTCGGTGAAATCAATAATATTATTTTCGGCAATGCCAAGGCGGAAATAAGTTCCTATGGCGTTCAGATGACCGTCCCTAAAGTCATCCTTGGCGCGGGTCAGACGGTCCCCTGCCCTCAGGGATCCGCAGGAATGATGATTCCCTTCGCCACCGGCAAAGGGAAATTCTATATCACCGTTGTTGCACTTCCAATGGCAAAAGTCGCTTAATCCAATCCGACGGCCTGCTTCCATTCGGCGGTAGGCTCGACAAGTTTTCTTTCTTTCATATCAAACAGCCCGAACGTAAACACCGCTTCGCTGGCGACAGTTCCGTCTTCTTTAACCATTTGCTGTTTCATCTGACCAATTTTGCCTTTATAGCCCAGGACTTCCAAAGTGATCGTGATTGTTTCACGCAAAAGAACTTCACGCAGGAACTTCAGGTTCACTTCAAGAATGACCGGCCCCTGCTTCAGACGTTGAATGTCCCTGAACCCAAAACCGCGTGCCGTGATGGCCTCCCAACGAGCCTCTTCATACAATGCCAGATAAGTGGCGTTGTTCATGTGCCCCAGAGAGTCCACATGATGTTCCTTGATCACGACTTTATATGAATTCAGCGCTGACATAATACGTCTCCTTACTTCAAGGCTTCGCGGATGTAGGCTGAGGCCTGATCCAGGGCCCACACCACAACGGCAATCACCACAATGATGCAACCCACTTCACGCCACATGGCCTGCCCTTGATACTGCACCAACATGGTTCCAATACCACCACCGCCTACAAGGCCGATGATCGTCGCCATCCGAACATTAATGTCCCAGCGATAGACCGTAAAAGAAATATAAGGCAAAAGCACCTGAGGAACAATCGCATACCAAATCGTCTGAAGTTTATTGGCCCCTGTGGATTCAATAGCTTCAATCGGACCCTCTTCGACGGACTCCACCATCTCAGAATACTGCTTGGCCAGCGAAGCCACCGAGTGAATCATCAACGCCAGCATTCCGGCAAAGGGACCAATCCCCACCCACACAGAAAAAATAATGGCCCAGATCAGGGCTTCAATCGAACGTGTCACATTCAGAAAAGTTCGCAGGACAAAGTACACACCCCTGGCAAAAGTCCCCTGCATGATATTCTTGGCGCACAGAAAACTTAAGGCAAACGCCACCGGGATTGCCAGACTGGTGGCCAAAAAAGCCATGAAGATGGTCTCAATAATATTTAAAACAGCACGTGGTAACACATCCCAGTTGGGATTCAAAAGTCCCTGAAAAAGCCGAACCGCCCCCGCAAATCCCTGCTGATCAAACAGCTCGATGAACGAAAATTCCGTCTTCACAACTGCAACAACTAAGGCCGCCCCCAGGGACGTCACCAACTGCCACTTCCAAAATAGCTGATACCACGGACGTTCCTCGACCTCAGGTTGCGCCCATGGCCCAAACAATGCGGCCCCTAAAGTATTCACATGCCGTCCGGCAAGAACCAGACTTAAAGCACATCCCACGGCAAAAAACGTCAGGATCCAAACACTGACCATTCCCAACTGCAGCAACTGTTCTTCACCGGGAGCCAACACAGCAGCAGCCAGTGCCGAGAACAGAAAGCCAAAGATCACCCCATCAAAGATCGTTCGGCGCAACATCCTGTGCCCCTTCTCCGTAAATACGGCGGAACCATTCCTCGGTGATTTCATCGGGTCGTCCCCGGAAAACAATTTCACCATCCTTCAAGGCAACGACCCTGGTGGCATACTTACGAACCAACGACAGAAAATGCAGATTCGCAATAACCGTAATTCCCAGCTCCTGATTGATTTTGCGCAGATAATCCATCACCACGTGACATGTGGCCGGATCCAAAGAAGACACGGGCTCATCTGCCAGCAACAGGACGGGCTTCTGTGTCAGTGCGCGTGCAATGGCCACACGCTGCTTCTGCCCCCCGGACAGCTGATCCGCGCGAAGCAGGGCTTTGTCGGCAATTCCCACCAGACGCAAATTATCCAGCGCCAGCTTCTTTTCTTCGGCTGAAAAGACACCCCAAAAACTTTGCCACAAGGTCTTGTCGGCCAAACGTCCCATCATCACATTCTTTAGAACGCTTTGACGGGGAATCAAATTGAAGTGCTGAAAGATCATCGCCATTTGCCTGCGGACTTCACGAACATCTCTGGGGTCCTGCATCTGACTGACGTCCCGGCCCTGAAAAAAGATCTTTCCCGAGGTGGGCTCCTGCAGACGATTCAGACACCGCAACAAGGTTGATTTTCCCGAACCGCTCAGACCGATGATAACCAGAAATTCGCCCTGCTGCACCTCAAGATCAACATTCTTTAATGCCCGCACACCGTTGGAATAAGTTTTGGAAAGCTGTTCGACACGCAGTAAAGTTTCTGACACAAATCACTTCCCCTCGGGGGCCAACTGGCGAAGCATTTCGCGAACAGTGTCATAATCGCTGTCCGTGGCTTTTTTCAGATTGGTTGCACCCAACATCAGATCCAATGCCTTCTTTCCTTCCGGCGTGGCCGCAAACTGCAGTAAGGTATCAACAATCTTTTCTTTCATTTCCTCGGGCATTTCCTTACGAAAGGCGATCGGGTCATTGGGGATGGGCTCCGACAGCTCGATGATTTTCACTTTCTGATCGACATCGGGATACTGAGTCTTCACCAGGCGGCGCGCATCTTCGATCTGTCCGTTTTGAGGCGGGCTGTAATAGGTCGCCCCGGCGTCCACCTGCCCTTGATAGATCATGGTCACCACGGAATCATGTTTCATCGCAAAAACGGTTTCTTTGGGCTCCACCTTCAGATCTTTTAACGTTTTCAGCGGCAACAGGTAACCGGAAGTGGAAGCCGGATCCACAAAGGCCACTTTCTTGCCATTGAGATCCTTCAGAGTTTTTATTTTGCCGTCAGCACGAGCCAGGAACTGAGACTGATAAGTTGCCGACCCATAACGAATAACCGTTAAACGTGCCTCGGCCCCATACTTTTTATGGGCCATATAGTAGCCGTAAGTGTTAATGGCCGCGACATCCGCGCGATGGGTGCCAAAAGATTCAACCACCGCAACAAAGTTCTGCGGAATCGTGATCTGAAACTTATAAGGTGTGTGTGCCTCAAGATACTCTTTCAGGACCTTGGAGTTGTCCGTCAACACCTTGGCGTCCACTGCGGGCACCAGATGAAACTTGATTGGATTTTCCGGCGTGCCCAGAATGTCTTTTTTTAAGTGACATCCACTCAGAATCGACCCCATCAGGACCACAACTAGAAAGAAAATCCTCATGCTGATTGCCTCCACCATTCATTATAGAAAAGGCCCGGTGACGGGCAAGAAACTCTTTGATTTCACTGGACTTGCCCAAGCCGCCCACTGTACATTGGCCCCATATGTTAGAGCAGATTCTTGTCAATATTCAGGACCTTTCCAGTCAGGGAAAAACCAGTCTTGTTGTCTTCGACCTCGACTCCACACTTTTTGATGTCAGTCCCCGTCTGGAAAAAATTCTTCTGGATTTCGCAGCCTCTCCGCTGAATCAAAAACGTTTCCCTGAACAAGTGACGTTGCTAAAAAATATCAAAACTCTGCGTTCTGACTGGGGTATTGTCGGTGCGTTGACTCGTGCGGGCCTGGATGGCCATCATCAGGACTTCCAGGAGGCTGTTCGTGCCTATTGGCAGAAGAGTTTCTTTTCCAACCACTACCTGCAGTTTGATGAGCCCTATGAAGGGGCCGTGGACTTCGTCAATGCTGTCAGCCGGGCCGGTGCGCATGTGGCCTACCTGACGGGTCGTGATGTGGAAAGAATGGGTGGAAGTTCCGGCGAAATTCTGGAGCAATGGGGTTTCCCTTTACACGAAAAAGCCGAGCTTGTTTTGAAACCTCATCGCAGTATGGACGATGCTCAGTTCAAGACAGACTGGTTCATCGCCGCGGAAAAGAAAAATTATGAAACAATCTATTTCTTTGAAAATGAGCCTGTGAACCTGGTGCACCTGGCTCAACACTGTCCCAAAGTTCAGATGATTTTCTTTGAAAGCACTCACGCTGGCAAGGCAGAGCCACCAGAAGATCTGCCGCGAATCATGAACTTTCTGTTGAATCAAAAGGAGTCCTGATGCTGTACGTGGTTGCCACTCCGATCGGAGATGTCAGTGAGATTTCCCTGCGGGCTCTGGAAGTCCTGAAAAACTGCGATGTCGTGATCTGCGAAAGCACCAAAGAGGCCTCCAAACTTCTGCGGGCCCATGGCATCTCTGGAAAAACCTACGAAGTGCTGGATGAACATTCCACCCCTGAAGACAAAGCGGCTCTTGTTCCTTTATGCGCTGACAAAAATGTGGTTCTGGTGTCTGATTGCGGGACACCAGGCTTCTGCGATCCGGGCGCCGATCTGGTCCGTCTGTGTCGCCAAAAGAATGTTCCGGTAAAATCTGTGCTGGGCGCCTCGGCCCTGATGGGACTTTTATCTTTGAGTGGTCAGCGTATCGATGAATTTGTTTTTCGTGGATTTTTGCCTGCGGAAAATGAGGCTCGGGCGCGGGCCTTGAAAGAGCTGACCAAGGAAAAGCGTGCCATCATTGTGATGGACACACCCTACCGTCTTAAGAAAACTCTTAACGACATGAAAGATCATTTTTCCCAACGTCGCTTTTTGCTGACCATGAATCTTTCACAGGAAGAAGAAGTGGTCCTTGAAGGCTCTATCGACAAACTGATAGCGGGGCTTCGGGCCGACAAAGCCGAGTTCATGCTTTTGATTTATCCGGTTTAGACATGCTTCAGGATCTGCGTCTTCCTATCGACAGTTTTGTTCCTGAAATTCAGAACCTGATGAATCAGGGACAAAACCTGGTCATCACGGCTGCTCCCGGAGCCGGCAAGACCACGCGCCTTCCCCCGGCTCTTTTACAAATCACCAAAAAGAAAATCATCGTCCTTGAGCCACGTCGAATGGCAGCGATTGCCGCTGCTCATCGGATCGCAGAGGAAAATGGGTGGACGGTCGGCGAAGAGGTGGGTTATCAGGTCCGCTTCGCCAACAAGACTTCCGCAAAAACAAGATTGGTATTTATGACCGAGGCCCTGCTGGCCCGGCAAATGATTGATGACCCAGAGCTGGCGGATGTGGAGCTTGTGATACTGGATGAATTCCACGAACGATCCATGCATGTGGATCTGGCGCTGGGGCTTTTGCGCGAACTTCAGGAACTGGGTCGCGATATTAAAATTCTGGTCATGTCCGCCACCCTGGAGGCAGAAAAGATCTCGTCTTACCTGAGCGACTGTCCGATCGTCAGCGTTCCGGGGAAATTATTTGAGCTGGATATCCGGTACCAAAAAGGTTCACAGGTTTTACAGACCTTTCCACAGTTCTTTGATTCTGTCGTTCAGACAGTCAAAGAAGCACAGCTCAATACCAAACACGACATCCTGGTCTTCCTTCCCGGTGTCGGTGAAATTGACCGGGCCAAAGAGGCCTTGCAGACCTGGGCAGACAGCAAATCAATTGAACTGATCCCTTTGCATGGTTCACTCAGCCTTGAAGACCAGCGCAAAGCTTTACAGAAGTCCTCGGCGCAGCGGGTGATTCTATCCACCAATATCGCCGAATCCTCGGTCACTTTGGATGGCGTGAACACGGTGATTGATTCCGGTCTTGCCAAGAATATGAAGCAGGATCATCGCACCGGGTTTTCCCGTCTGGAGCTGGGACGCATCAGCCTGTCCAGCGCCATTCAGCGCGCAGGTCGAGCGGCCCGTCAGTTCCCGGGGATTTGCTATCGCATGTGGAACAAGATGGATGAGCTGTCTTTCGGAAAATCCGAAGTGGCCGAAATCCAGCGTGTGGATCTGACAGAAAGTTTATTATTCCTCAGTGCGCAGGGTGTGACTGATTTTGATTCCTTCAGTTGGTATGAAAAGCCCCAGAAAGTCGCTATCGAAAATGCTCTTCGCTATCTGCGCATTTCCGGAGCCCTCGATGAGAGCAACAAGATCACGGCTCTGGGAAAAAAAGTTCTTCACTTCCCTCTCCCTGTTCGCCTGGCCAAGCTGATGCTGGTGGGGCTGGATCTGGGCGCAAGTGAATTGGCCTCCGAGATGGCCGCCCTGCTGCAAGAGCGGGACATTCTGCGCAAAGAGGCCGTAAGCGCTTTTCTGGGGGACAATCTAGAGTGCGATCTGAGTGCGCGACTGGAGACCTTACATCAGTTCCGCTTCAGCAAGAAGGCGCCCCCAGGGGCCCAGTATTATTCCCTGCAAACTGTGGATCAATCTGCGCGGCAGATTTTGGATTTGGCCCGTCGCCTGCAAAAGGACTCCAATTCAGTCCAGGGTCTGAAAAAAGACCAACAACTGGCTTTAATCAAACGAATCATCTTCACAGCCTATGCCGATCGTCTGTGCCGACGACGCGGCAAAACTGAACGGGCCCTGATGGTTGGAGGCCGGGGCGTGAAACTGCAGAACGAAACCTTGGTGAAAAGTTCTGAGTTCTTTGTCGCCTTGAATGGCGTTGAGGGAAGCTCGGACGCTGAAACCATGGTCAGTCTGGCCAGTGGCGCGGACAAAGACTTTATTCTGGAACTTTTCAAAGACGGCATTCAAAAAACCAAGGACGTTTCCTTTATCGAGGAAAAGGGGCAGTTCTTTGCCCGGGAATATCGCTCGCTGTACGGCCTGCCCCTGGAAGAACCCAGCCTGACTCCAGCCTCAAGCTCCGAGATCGCAGAAAAACTTCCACAGATTCTGACCGACAAGTTTGATCTAGTTCTAAAAAACAACGAAGCTCTGGCCCATTGGTGGGAGCGTCTTGAGTTCCTGCACCGGCATGAACCGCTGTCTGTGGATTTCGAAAAGTTGAAAGTCGAGGCCCTGACTCAAGCCTGCATGGGCGAAAGCAAAATGCAGCCGGTGATGGAAAAAGATCTGTGTTTCTTCTTTGAAAGTGTCTTGCCTGCGGAGATCGCACAAACCCTACGCAGGGAAGTTCCCGACCGTATCGAGGTTCCCAGCGGCAGTAAAATTCGTGTGGTCTATCCACCGGACAAACCACCCTATCTGGAAGTGCGTATTCAAGAGGTCTTCGGCCTGATGGAAACCCCGAAAGTCCTGCACAAAAGCATTCCCGTGACACTGCATTTGCTGGGGCCGAATTTCCGTCCGGTGCAAGTGACTTCCAGTCTGGAAAGTTTTTGGAAGAATGGCTATCCGGAGGTTCGCAAAGAGTTGCGTATCAAATACCCTAAGCACCAATGGCCCGAAGACCCTGCAGACGGAGTTCCAGAAGCCAAAGGGCGAAGACGGCAGTAAATCTCATTGCGAGATTACAAATGGAAACTTGAAGAACTCTTGAGTCAAGTTCCCCTCTTTAAATCCGAAGAATCCTCCGGCGCTACTGCGCTGGAGGATCCATGAAATTGAAGTACGTATTGTTAGCGCTCTCTTTGTCGTTCTTGGTTGCCTGTGGGCAGGAATCCAAGGTCCGATCAGCAGCCAAGGAAGTAATTGAAAAAAGCTACTACGACCAGATGGCAAAAACATACAAGGGCAGCGAAAAAAGCAAAGTCTGGACAGAGTATGTCAATCTGGTAAATTCCAAATTTAAAGTTGAAATTGTCGAAGTAAAAGTGGACGGCAACAAAGCCGAAGGTGTCGCCAAAGTAACAACGGCCGAAGACAAAACAGCGGGCGGTCTGGCTGTATTGTTAATGTTCGCGGCAGAGGGCATGGATAAAAAAGGTCAAACCTTAGCACAAGGCTGGGAAGAGCTGCGGGCGCAAGACAAGCGGACTCCGGCAATGTCTGACTTCCCGACTGAAACCAAGGAAGTTCATTTCACGGCTGTCAAAGAAGACACTTGGAAGGTAACTGCCAAAAAACCTTTGGCCAAAAACACCAAAGGCCCGAAAAACAAATAGATGACTTTACAAAAGGCCTCTGAAAAGAGGCCTTTTGTATTTTAGTGAACTTTCAGCTCTGTCGGGGCTTCACAGGAGCAAACGGCCTGCTGTTCTTCCCGAGATTCCAGATACGCCAGGAAAGAAGCGGAACGAAACGTCAGATCGTACAAAGTATCCATGTCGATCACGAACTTTTCATCACCGAACTTAACGGCCACCCAGTTTTCAGTGATTTCTTCAAATGCGATCTGCTCTGCCTCGATGAACTTCGATGTTTTCATTAGCCCCTCATTGAATAGAAGCCGATGACCAAACCTGGTTCGAAAGCAAATGGAACCGCTTCCAGATTGGGTTCGTCCGTCAAACGACCTTGCTCTGTGCCAGCGACATCCTCTTTCACCAGGAAGGACGGCAGTGGCAGGCGCGGCGTTTGTTTCGCCTGAAGATACACTTGATTTTCGTAGGCTTCAGGAGTCAACGCGACCTTGTCACCCACTTTGATCACCTGAGAACCGATGTTCACCTTCTTGCCATTCACCAAAACCTTGCCGTGAGAAACCAGCTGCCTTGCCGCTGGGATGCTTCCGGCAAAACCCAGACGGAAGACAACGTTATCCAAACGTTTTTCCAGAATATTCACCAGTGCTTCAACCCAGTTGGTGGCTTTGGACTTTTTGGCTTTGTTAATCAAGCGGCGAAATTGTTCTTCGCGCAGTCCGTAGTGAAATCTCAGCTTTTGTTTTTCCTCAAGTTGCAAAGCGAATTCAGAGTACTTTCGGCGTTGCAAGCCGTGCTGACCTGGAGGATAGGGGCGTCTTTCCAGAGCGCCCGCCTTCCCCATACCGGGAAGTTCGGTCAAGAGTCTTCTCTGTCTTTTAAAGCGTGGTGTTTTACCTTGTCTGTTCATAAATCAATTTATCCTTCACTGTCGTGTCGTTGATTTAAAAGGACTCTGACAGAAAGAACAGCAATTCATAAAAAACAGACTTGATTGAAAGCGCGAAGAAAACCGACTGAAAAGAAACTGAGACTGCAAACAAATTGAAAACAGAAAAATCAAGGCGTACTTCTATGTACGCCGACGAACGCCCAACGCAGCAGATGAGGTTCTGAGGCGGGCAAAAAAAAAAGCCGGTCAAAAAGGGGCAGCCAGGATTTGCTTTCTAATCACTGGGTGTGCCTTTTTCACCGGCTAAGGTTGGTCAATTACCAACCGGCCAAACGGCGACGACGACTTCTTTTTCGAACTGGAGCACTTGTTCCACTGCTCTCCCCTTGATGGGTGTTCGAAGCTGGTACCGTCTGGATTGCTTCTGTCTGCTTCATAGCCGAACTCCTTTCGCCTAGATTAAGAACTCCTCTAGTATCGCAGAGAAGCGCAGCGGCATGCGAAGCTTTTAGTGTGAGATTTGGGTCATGAAAATAGGATGAGAATATTCAGGTCATTAAAAGAGGTTTTACGACCCGCAGCCTCCCGGCGAGCGAAAACCGTAAGTATTTGAAAAATGAAGGCTTTTTTCGTTTGATACTATGGTCAATGATTTGCCCTATCCACGCCAGAACAAAAATCAGGACCAAGGGCCAGATTGGTGAAATAACCTGACCGATCGCATAAATAAGAAGGAAGCTCACAGACTCTGCAGGCTGTTATCTCTGCGTGGCCAGGGGGCCTACAACGGTTGCGCCTGCAGGCACATCGCGAATCACCACCGCATTGGCTCCGATCATCGCTCCGTCTCCGATATGAATCGGTCCCAGAATTTTGGCACCAGTTCCGATCAGAACTTTGTTACCCACTGTGGGGTGACGTTTGACCGGATCAAACTTCAATCCCCCCAAAGTAACACCATGAAAGATGATGCAGTCATCACCAATAACCGCTGTTTCCCCGATCACCACACCAAACCCGTGATCGATCACCAGGCGTTTTCCCAAAGTCGCCCCGGGGTGAATTTCAATCCCCGTCAACCAACGGGAAATTTCAGCCACCAGACGGGCCAAAAAATACAACTTCAAAATATAGAAGTAATGAGCCACTCGGTGCAAAGCAATGGCCTTCGGCCCCGGATACAGCAAACCAATTTCCCACAGCGATTTGGCGGCGGGATCATAGTTCTTATAAGTCTTTAAAAGTTCCAACACACGGGACATCATCACTAGTATTTCTCATTCATATCGTCGAGCAGGAAGTAGCGGTCAAACAGTTCACTGTACCGGGACCACTTTTCCCCGGAGCCACGCTCGTTGTCCATGATGGTTTTTACCGTGGCCACTTTACTGTCGAAATCATCGACCATCGCCACAACCATCGCTTCCAGGAATTTAGGACGCTTCGGAGATCCATATTCCAATTTGCCATGATGACTTAAGATAATATGCTTGCAGATGTCACGCAGTTCCTCAGAGAACCCCAGAATACGAGAGGACTTTTTATCTATCAGTTCACAGGCGATCTGCATGTGGCCGATCAAACGACCCCGGTCCGTATAAGAAATGCCGTTGTCATACGACAATTCCCACACCTTGCCGATGTCATGGAAGATAGCGCCAAACAAAAGCAAATCCCGATTCAGGAAGCTGTAGTGAGTCCCCATAAAATCCATGATTTTGCAGATAGAAAGAATATGTTCCAGCAATCCACCCAGCCACGCATGGTGAATGGATTTGGCAGCCGGAGCACGCAAAACCAAAGGGCGAATCTCTGGATCTTCCAAAGTATCCAACACCAACTGGCGCAGACAATCGTTCTTCATGGTTCGCACCATCTGCAGCAGCTCCACCAGCATATCCTCGGAATTACGAGCCGTTGCCGGGATGAAGTCCGCCATGTCAACCGTCGAACTTTCCACCCGCTCCAGGCGATGAACGATCAATTGCTTACGATTTTGAAAGATCTGCACCAGACCTTTCACTTTCAGAATATCGCCCACTTCAAATTCGCGCGACAATTCATCGACCCGGTCCCACAGACGTGCATCAATGCTGCCCGTGGCATCACCCAACTGAAGACCCATAAAAGGGCGTCCGTTTTTACCGACAGAAACGTTCTTTTCCTTCACCAGAAAAAGAGAGTCCACATTTGATTTATCCTGAAGACTCTGAACTGTTTGTCTTTCCATCAGCGCTCCTCGCAGAAATACTGGGGCAATTGAGTGTTCGTGAACTTCACCTGGGCCAGATAGACATCCGTGTCTTTTTCCGCGGCAAACAGGAAGTTGCCGCCCAACACACTCAAGTGGCGTTCCTGTGTGCTGTTCACCTTCAGACCCTCGGCCTGCATCTTTTTAAAGAACTCGTTCGAAATATCAAAGAATTGATTGCAGCCAGCCCCAAAAACTTCACTGCCAATACGGCGCTTGCGGGCTTTGCTGACAAACAGAACTTTCTTGTTTGTCGCATCCGCGAATGCCGGGAACTCAAAGCCCACATAGAATGTCCCACGTTTTCCGGTGATAAATCGGGACAGATCAATGGTTCCACCACCTTTGGGAAGGGCGATTTTCAGCGCCTCCCCCTCGACCACACCGGGATTCTTTTCGACCAGGAAAACATTCACTTCCGAGAAGATCAAATTCTTGGAAACCACCGCAGCGCCTTCGGCCGAGGTCTTAAATTCCATCAGGTCCCAAGCCTGCCGTGGAATTTTGACCTCGTCTGGCAGGTCGTCCGCTTTTATTTCGTGATATTCAGATACCTGATAGCCGGGCTCCTTCGTGCAGGCGCCCAACAAAAGAAACATCCAGATACTTAAAGCCTGGACGGACCGTTTCATCACTCAGACTCCAGTTGATCCCTCAACTCCAGCAAAGGCAGATAGTTGGGTTCCGCCTGCAAACCAGCGCGAACATAGTCATAAGCCATAGGACGATTATTGCTCTTCATCATCACCCAGGCAAGACCATACAAAGTCGGAGCACTTCGCTTGTCACTGGCATAGATGTGAGTGTAGGCGGCCTGAGCACACGCCATATCCTGAGTGATGATACAGATGTCACCCATCAACAAATTTTTAACTGAGATCTGGGACAGCTCCGGCATTTTCAGAATAGCCAGAGCTTCCGGCAAGCGACCTACCTTGGAAAGATAGCTGGCTTGTGTAATCAGCACATAAGGATCTTTCGGAGCTTCAGCCAAGGCTTCCTGCAGGGTTTTGGAAGCATCGGAATCACGATTGACTTCCATCAGACAGATCGAGCGCAAAGCCTTGAGTTCAGCATGAGGTGGCTGCTTTTTGAAAGCCTCCGCACAGTATTTTTCCAGATAGTCCCACTGGGTAAAGCGCCATTCCACCTGCAATGGATGGATGTAGTTTCGGGCCTGTCCGGGCATTTCCGCCAGGAACTGCACCACAGCGCGGTTCACACCGTCCACATCCCCCATCAAACTTTGTGCATAAACCAGGAACAACAAAAGCTCCTGGCGCAGATAACCCGTTTTCTGGATGTTGGCTTTGATGTCGTTAACCAAAGTGCTCAGGAAGTTCGGATCGTTGGAGGTTTTGGCATATTCCACAGAAGCCATGGCCTTCCCGAACAAGGCCAGAACAGAAGCGGGATTCTTGCGATAGATGGCATCAAAATCACGCATGGCTTCGCCGTAGTTCCCTTTTTTAAGCTGGATGATCGCCAGATTCAAAAGGGCGGAAATATTAAACGGCTCATGACCGATGGCTTTTTGTAAGGTGTCTTCCGCCTGCTTTAGATCACCATCCATCATGTAAGAAACGGCAATCCCCAGATAAGCGTCCACAATTTCTGATCGGCTGCGATTTTCCTGCACCAGGGCTCGCTCCAAAATACGACGACCCATCAGACTTTGACGGTCTTCAGAAATCAGCACCGTCGCCATCTGAACCTGGGATTCCATGTCCGGTTCTTTCAACTTGGAAGCACGTTGATAAGCTTCCAGGGACTTTTCATACAAGCCCAGGGACTTGTAACGCAAAGCCTGGCTCATCAGCTCGTCGTATCCCATGGCTTTGTTTTTATCTTTTTGGGTCAGTACAACAAACACCACCCCGACAACCACGACTGCCGCACCCAAAAGGGCCCAGCGCATGATGTTGGATTTGCCACGAATTTTGTCCTGCAAGCGGGCGTCGCCCGAAGCGCCGTAGCTTTTGGTGACGGTGGCCGTGGCCGTTGTTCGGCTGGCCGGACTTTGCGGAATCGGAGTGACATCCTTGATGTCACGAATCGGCGGTGGAGTCAGATCCAGATTGGGCACCGGCGTTGGTGTCAGTGTCATCTCATCAGAAATCGGCAGTACGTCCGTGCGGGTCATCGTATGATGAGCGATGGACTGGGTCATGGTCTGCTCAGAGCTGCTGTCCTGCTCTTCACGAATGTTTTTTACGATATCCATGAACAGCTTGTTTTCGCGGATGTAGCTCCAGCGACCTTCGGTCTGGCGAACCTCATCAATGATCGAGATTTGTTTAGTGCGCAGCTGCTCGGTAACTTCAGCCAGAGTGAAGGGTCCAAGAATCCTCGTGGAAGATTTTACTAACCAGTTCTTCTCTGAGCTGCTCACGTTGTCACCGTTCATATGTTAAAAAGGCGCCTTGGTTAGAAGTAGTTTAAGATCGTCGTTCGTCAGGAACAAACCTGCTCCGAGATAACCCGATCGAGCTCCCTGCTGATCGAACGCATCGTTGATCCCCCCGGTGATATAAATCCCGCGGTACAATGTGTAGGACAAGGAACTTCGTACATTTGTATTGCTGAATTGGAAAGCCTCGGCAGTGAACTTCAGTTTACGGCGGAAGAAGAAGTAGTCGATACCGAAACCACCGTTGTTTTCGATCACGCCCCCTTTAAGGGTCAGATCCCAGAAGTTCTTGGCAAAAAGAGCCGTGATCTTAATTCTATTCTCGTAAGTTTTCTTCTCAGTGTAATCACCGGGACCCACCGTCCCTGCCCCTGGACCTGTGATCTGAGTGCGGGTTGTTTCAACCACACCTGCAGGATCATCCACCACACCAATATAATAGTAACGGTCCAGCCCTGGCTGGATCTGCACACCGATATGGGTCTTGGTCGCACCCACTTCACCCAGGTATTCGCCGCGGAAATCAAACGCTGTCTGGATGCGGTTGGCTGAATCCAGCATGCCGCCCAGGCCGTCGATCGCTGACGTCAGGTTCTCGGAAGTTTGTTCGTCGCTGATCAGCTTACCCAATGCGCCTTCACCCTTGTTGATACGCGTGGTGATGTCATCCAGGTTTTTCACAGAATTCGACAAGCGCTTCCAGGTTTCTTTCAAGCCCGATTCGCTTTTGTCGTTCATGACTTCTTGCAGGTTGGCCGTGATATCATGGATATCATCCACAATGTCGCCAATCTTTTCCTTGTTATCCGTCGTCATTTGCGCCAGATCACCGGTCAAGGTCTCAATGTTTTTCACGATGCGGCCCAGAACATGGGCGCGAGTGCCATCCGCAGAGGTCGCTTCCTGAAGATTGCGGGCCACTTCCTTCAACGAAGAAGTCACTTCAGAAACCTGAGTCATCAGGTTTTCAAGATTACCACCTTCACGAATGCTCAGGATCTGGGCATTGTCTTCCAAAGGAGGATCCGTCGGAGACCCGGGATACACTTCCACGTGCTTATCCCCCAAAATCCCCTGGGCCTTAATTTCGATGGCGGCTGAAGTTGTCAGCGGAATGTCGGATTTCAAAGTGATATCCACACGGGCCATCCCGTCCTGCAAACGGATGTCTTTAATAACACCGACAGGAATACCTGCGGAACGAACTGCGGAGTTTTTCACCAGTCCGCCAGCATTGGGAAGAAGGAACCAGGCTTTTTTGGACCGGCCAAGATACGATGGATCGTCGCTGACCTGCATAGACATGACCGCGATGAGAGAGCCCACCACAATCACCATTAATCCAACTTTAAATTCAGCTGCGCGAAGCCAATTCATTGATGTTTCATCCCTTTATTCACGAACCTCTTCACCAGTTCAATATCGGTGTTGAAGAAGTCCTCTGGAGTACCAAATAACAGAACCCGGCCACTATCCAACATCGCGATATGGTCGGCAATCCTAAATGCGGCGGACAAATCATGGGACACCATGATGGAAGTTACGCCCTGCTTTAACTTATGAGTACTCAGAATCAAATTATCCACCATTTCAGTCAGAATGGGATCTAAACCCGTGGTCGGCTCGTCATAGATCAGAATTTCTGGATCTAGGGCGAGAGCTCGGGCCAGGCCTGTTCTTTTCTGCATACCACCACTGATTTGACTTGGAAGTTTGCCATAATGTTTGGACTCCAAACCGACCTGATGAAGCTTCTCTTCAGCTATACGAAGGACTTGTGCGGGCTTCAAATCCCGACGATGCTCCTGCAAGGGGAAGCAGACGTTTTCAAGTACCGTCATATCGTCAAACAACGCCGCCGACTGAAACAACACTCCAAACTTACAACGAAACTTGGTCAGTTCATCCGGAGACAAGGTCGAAAGATCCGTCCCCAGCACTTCAATCGTGCCAGAGGTCGGCTTAAACAATCCCAGCAGATGCTTCAACATCACACTTTTTCCGGTCCCGGAAAAACCAATGATCGCAGTCAGACTGCCTTTGGGGATTTCCAGATTGATGCCCTTAAGCACGAACTCGTGCCCGCCATCAAAGGACTTCTTCACATCGCGTAATGAAATTGCTGATTCAGTCGCCATTATGTAATCCCCACCAGACTATAGAACAAGCGGATCAGATTGGTTGCAAAGTAATCCAGGATAATAATTCCGACCATGCTTTGCACGACCCCTTGATTCGTGGCCTCTCCCACCCCTTTGGCTCCACCCGTGGTATTGAATCCGCGGTATGTACACATCAGCGCAAAATAAACACCAAAGATCATGCCTTTGATAAGGCCTTCGTTGATGTGACGGATTTCAATGAATTCGGCAATCTTCTGCCAGAAAACGGCCTCGTCCAAAGCCAGCATTTTTACACACAGGAACCAGCTTCCCAACATCGCCACAAAGTCAAAAACAGCGACCAGCAATGGCATGCAAATAAAAGCCGCCACCAAGCGAGGCGAAACAAGGTACTGCTTGGTGTTCACACCCATCACGTCCAAAGCATCAATCTGCTCATTCACGCGCATGGTTCCCAATCTCGCCGCCATCGCACCACCGGCACGAGCTGCCACGATCAATCCTGTCAATACAGGCCCCAGCTCACGCGTGATCCCCAGAGCGACCGTCGGACCAACCATGTTCACAGCATTAAAAAGCTTAAAACCCAGATACAACTGCAACGAAAGCGCCAGACCCGTAAAACCACCGGTCAGACAAATAATGCCTATGGACTGATTTCCGATAAACTCCATATGGCGAATGATTTCGGCAAAACGCGAAGGCTTGGCGAAAATCAGCCGGATGCTTTCATTGAAAAACAGAATAATTTTACCTGTCGAGGTCACAAGGCCCGACACAGTACCCATAAAGTACCGTCCCAACCCAAACACGGCTCTGTACAGTTTTTGCGACAGAGTCATTATTTAACCTCCAACTTCTTCCGAAATAAAACCCGCGGCGGCCCCCGTGTAAACACGAGGCACCCTTTCCCCCACACTGGTCAGCATTTCCCAGGTGATGGTCCGCGCCTGCGCAGCCAGCTCTTCCGGGGACAGGAAAGTACCATCAGATCCGTGACCAAACAAGGTCACTTCCTGGTCTTTAAACTGCTTCAAGTCCCGCCCCTGCACAACATCTGTCACATCCAGCATCAGATAATCCATACATATATTGCCGACCAAAGGAACTCTTTGCCCCGCAAATAAAACCGAAGACTGATTGGACAGGATGCGATGATAACCGTCAGCGTATCCAATAGGAACTACAGCAATAACAGACTCGCGCTGAGCCTTCCAGGTGCCACCATAAGAAACCGTTTCACCGATGCGAAGGTGCCGGTAGGTTGCTACGTGTGATTTCAAACTCATGACCGGCTTCAGGTCCCCGAAGTTTTTCTGCACCAGCGGGTTGTAACCATAAATCAAAAGCCCCGGGCGCAAGCCCCAGTTCTGCAGGAACATCGGATGGTCCGCCGCCGCCCCCTGATCCCGCAACAGCATGGCGCTTAAAATCCCCGCACTGTTTAAAGCATGACAGAAAATATTAAATGGTTTGAACAACTCACTGACTTTATGAAGTGCTCGCAACTGAGTCGCGCTAAAACCCTGAGGGTCCATCGCATCTTCACCGTTAAACAAGTGGGTCACCAATGCTTTCAGGCGGATCTTTTTATTCTGCCACAGTCGATCAAAAAGCTTTTGCGCTTCTTCCGGACGAAATCCCAAACGGTTCATGCCGGTATCAAACTTCAAATGAATCCCGACAGGCCCCGTCGCCGCCGCTTCCAGGTAATCAATCTGTTCCCACGACGTCACAACCGGGGTCATATTGTACTGAAGAATCTTTTCAGCACCTTCGCGATCAAAACCGCGAAAAACCAGAATCTCGGCTTTCACACCGAAGTTTCTCAGCAGCAAACCTTCCTCAATCAGACAGACACCCAAATGACGAATTCCCAGAGTTTCCAGAAAGCGCGCCAACTGCACGTCCCCATGGCCATAGGCATTGGCCTTCACCATCGGACACAAAAAAGGCACTTGCGGGAACGACCGCTGCAGCACCTGAATGTTGTGCTGAAGATGATCCAGGTTGATTTCCGCAAAGGTGCGTCGGTACATTTCCATTCTTAATCTCTATTCTGCGCTCACTTCAAACTCGGGACGGTGAGTTTCAGGGGCTTTATACAAACATATCTTATTTCCGCCCTTGTCCGTGATATGCAACAAGGCCTTGGTCGCGGTCTCATCCAAAGTTTTGGCGGAATCACACAACGACGGATACTCACTGACACCCAAGCTGACGGAAACTTTTATTCCGTTATCCAAGAACGAAGTGCTTTCGATAATCCGTCGCACCCGTTCTGCTCTCAGGGCCGCCCCCTTCTTCGGGCAATGTGGCAAAATCATCGCCAGCTCATTGGCTCCGGTACGGCAGGTAACATCATTCGTTCGACTTGTCTTAGAAATGATCGTGGCAACGCCTTTTAGCAACTCATCTCTCACCGCTTCACCCAAAGATGACTCGATCTCATAAAAATCATCCATGGAGATCTTCACAACCGAAAGGGGTTGCTTCAAACGGCGGGCCCGGGACACTTCATCCCCCAGAACCTTTTGATAATAATTGCGGTTATAAACCTCGGTCACGAAATCCGTAACCTCCAGCGCATCCACCTTCTTTTCCAGGGCAAAATTTGAATAGCACAAGGACAGCAGGGAAAACTCCTCGCCCATCTTTGTGACTTCATCCGTTGGCAAATTGCCGGAATAAACAAAAACACCTTCCAACGAACTGTGCGCATACAATGGCAAAGCTTTAGGAGGATTAAATCGGAAGGCTTCGACCAGCATCTCTGAAAAACGCGGCGGCAAAAGGCCCACGGCCATCTGACCGCTCAGCTCTTTCATATCAGCCGACTCAAGCTGAACACCCACACCCTGGATGTCCGAGGCCGGGATTCCACTGGCATGAGTTGCAACAAACGAACGCACAGAAGGCAGAAACTTAAAGAACACACACAAGTTGCCGGGAATATGATTCAGATACTTTTGAATCAGATCCTCTTTGCTTTGTGCCGAACGATAATCGCCGATTCGGGTCGACAAAGCCGGTGCCGGGGTCTTTTCCGCCTCAGCCTGCTTCATACTCTTGACCGCGGCTTCATGAACCTGATCCACCTGCGCTTTGGTGGCATTCAAATCATCAAAAAGCTGCTCGTTCTGATAAGTCAGATACAATTTTTCACAGGCGCGATCCACCGCCCATACCAGACGTGATTCCAAAGCCACAGGCTCGTCGGAAATCACATCCACAAAGCCGTGCTCGTTATACTGCGCCAGGATATCAAACTGACCAATAGCGCTGACCGCGATAAAACGGATCTCTTCGTTGATCTTCTGCACCAACGTGACGAAATCACTCAGACTGCCCCCCAAGGCGGCCGTGGAGAAAATCAAGATATGGGGAGCGTTCTCTTTAAGTCTTTGTTCCAGCGTTTCGGGGTCCTGGAAGAAATAGGCATCATAGCCCGCCTGCGAAAGATAAACTTTCGTAGAAGCTCCAATATCCACGTCCGTGGTGAAGACAAAAACCGTAAATTGAGAACTATAGTCGCGAATGTTCAATTAGATCCTCTTTCCAGGGCGACGAATTTCAACGTGGTAACTGTCCAGTTTCGAGGTTTTGACCGGAGCTGCCGCTTTGGGTGGAACAATAAGGTTCACTGGCGTCAACTCATCATCCATGGCATCCATCTCTGCCAGGCTTGCACCCGCCGCAGGTTCTGCTTTCACCGCAGTGGCTTTGATTTCCTCGACCGCCACAGAGACTTCCTCTTCAACCTCGACTTCCACCTCAACCTCTTCTTCCTGAACTGCCTGATCTCCCATAAAGCCATCAATGAACGTCAGTTCATCTTCCGCCGCAGGGACTTGTTTTTTCACTTTCATCTTCTTCACAACTTTTTTGGTTGTGACTTCGGGGCGGGCCGCTTCTTCAGCAGGCTTGACTTCCGCCACCTCTGGCAACTCTTCCAGAAGGTTGTCGATGTTCACATCCAAAGGCGACGCTGGCGCCGCCTCCATTGCCGGTTGCTGGGATTCTTCGAAGTTTGCCACAGCTTCGGCGCGATGCTCGGATTCCAGCTTTAAGCTTGGCAGATCCTGCATCACGATCACTTCTTCGTGAACTTCCGGTTGCGGGGCCACTGGCGCTTGCATCACCGGCACACCCATGGTCTTTCTGAACAGGATCATCACCTTGGTTCCCTGACCACGCTGGGATTCCACCCGCACTTCCGCGTTGTGTTCTTTTAAAATCCCGAAGGCCACAGACAATCCCAGCCCCATGTGGTTCTGGAACGAGCGGGTCGTAAAGAACGGATCAAAGATTTTTTCAATGTTGGCAGCGTCGATACCTTCACCGCAGTCTTCAATGGTCAGATGAGTTCCGCGCTCATCCTCGAAAATATCCAGTTTGATTTCCTTTTTCGCCATGCGCTCCATGGCTTCCACAGAGTTGGTCAAGATATTCACCAACGCCTTGGTGACGGCATCCACATCCATGTCCTTGGCAAAGGCATCCTGGAAGTTCTTGATCACTTTCACGCCTTTTTGCGAAAGCAGACTGTCCATTTCCTTCAAGGCACGCACCACGGGACCTTCGACACGGACGGCGTTTTTCTCTTTCACTTCTTCTCCGGCATAACCCAGAAGTTTATCCAGCACACTGCGGGCCGCACGGGTTTCACGCAAGATGGATTCCGTGCTTTGCACCACTTCGCTATCCGGATGCTTTGCCAGAATCATCTGTGAATAGCCCAGAATCGAAGCCAACGGTCCGCGCATTTCATGCGCCAGTGCCGACGCCACACGAGTGGCGGCATTCAGGCGTTCTTTGTGGGCAATTTCGGGATCTTGAGCGACAACTTTTTCAACCACAGGTGCTGGTGCCGGCTTGGCCTTGGCTTCAGCCAGCGCGTGCTCCAGATTTTCAATTTCCTTTTCCGCCGGGGAAATCACCCACAGGGCCGCCGCTGTCCCTACCAGCACAAGTCCCGCCCCCAACAGAAGGAACTGCCACCACAAGCCGCTGCGCCCCTTCATGGCCTCTTTCAGCGGAGCCGAGCTCAACACCAGAAGATTGCTCTGCGGGATGGACTCATACATACCGTAAAGTTCCTGACCGGATTTCAATTTGAAAACAGAACTGCCGTGGGATGAACCGCTTTTTTGTGCTTCCTGGAAAACAGGATCATCGCGCATCACCGTGCCCAGATACTCAGGCACCGAATGCCCCACGGTCAGACCCGAGGACGTGACGATCGAAAACGCGCTCAGGCTGCCTTTTTGTGCATCGATCATAGATTGGAAAATTTCGCCCGATCCAAACAAAGCATAAGCACGGGAGCCTTCAATGAACACCAGTGCCACATAACGGCCGCGTTGCGCGTCCTGGAAAGGTTTCACATAAAAGCGCTCGTCACCACTTCGACCTGTCAGATTACCGATGGCCGCTTTGATGAATTCCTTGTTCCAGTTGGCAGCTTTGGAATTTTCACGCACAGACAAAGCCTGCGGATCAAGTTCATTGCCACGCACCGAGAAAGCCCCCACCGCGTAATAGGGAGCCAATGAATTCCAGTTCATTTTTCCCTTTTGGAAGTTGTCGGCATTCAGATTCGCCACCACCCGTTGCAGGGATTTTAGCTCCACCGCCAAAGAGTGATTGATGGCCCCCAACTGCGTGCGTGTCTGCGCCTCGACCCAACTCATGCGATCACCATAGACGAAGCTATCGGTCCGCCACAAAACAGCACTGATAAACAGCGCCGCCACAGCAATCAGAACGACGATGAGTTTAACTTTCATTGAGGCAGTTCCTTCCCTGGAAAAATGAACGAGATACCTTTGATTTCATTGTAGTTTTAGAAACTGGTAAGAATCAAGCAAGAGTCCTTTGCAAATGCCACTAAAAGGAGTAGAAGATCCTCACTATGAGTACTCACCGCTGCGATGTTTTGATTATCGGCTCTGGCACTGCTGGATTGGCTTTGGCACTGAAGCTGTCTGAAAAAGGAAAAGTCGTCGTCCTCGCCAAAGAAAGTGCGGGCGGCACCAATTCGGCCATGGCCCAAGGGGGCATCTCGGCCGTGATGTCCGAGGAAGACAGCTTTGAGTCTCATGTGCAGGATACTTTGGAGGCCGGAGCGGGTCTTTGCAAAGAAACTGTGGTTCGCGATTACGTAGAGCAAGCCCCTGAACGGATTAAGGATTTAACAAACTGGGGCGTCCATTTTGACGTTCGTCGCAAAGGCACCAAAGAGACCTACGAAATCGATTTGACGCGCGAAGGCGGACACAGCAAACGACGCATCCTTCACTTCGAAGATCAAACGGGATTGGAAATTCACCGCACGCTTTTGGCTCGTGCCTGGGAGAATCCGAACATCACACTGATGGAAAAATTCTATGCGATCGACCTTATCGTCAACAAAGAGGTCGACCCCACGGACATGACCCCGGTGACCTGCGTGGGCAGCTATGCCCTGAATAAAGAAACCGGCGAAGTGCATACTTTTATAGCAAAAAACACCATCCTGGCCACCGGAGGCGCCGGCAAGGTGTATCTGTACACCTCCAACTGGAGCGGAGCTACCGGTGATGGCATTGCCATGGCCTACCGAGTGGGGGCACGCATCGCCAATTTGGAATTCATGCAGTTTCATCCGACCTGCCTGTACCACCGCGAATCCCGCAACTTCCTGATCTCCGAAGCCCTGCGTGGCGAAGGTGGAGAACTGGTGGACGCCCAAGGCAATGCCTTCATGCACAAGTATCACAAACTGGGTTCACTGGCTCCGCGGGATGTGGTGGCCCGATCGATTGATAAAGAAATGAAAAAGACCGGCGCGGAATGTGTCTATCTGGACATGACCAAGCTGGATCGTGAGTTCCTTAAACAGCGCTTTCCGACAATCTTCAACAAATGTGAAGAATTCGGCATCGACATGAGCAAACAACCCATTCCGGTGGTTCCTGCCGCTCACTATCTTTGCGGTGGCGTCCTGACAGATGTGACCGGGCGCACGGACATCACCGGCCTTTGGGCCGTCGGTGAAACCGCCTGCACCGGCCTGCATGGAGCCAACCGCCTGGCTTCCAATTCTTTATTGGAATGCCTGACAACAGCTCACAATTGCGCTGAAGAAATTAAGGCGCACTGGAACTCTTACTCCTTGTACGCAAAAGAGCCCAAACCCTGGACTCATCCTCAGGAATCCAACGATGACGAGATGATCGTGATCAATCATATGTGGGACGAAATCCGTCGCCTGATGTGGAACTATATGGGCATTGTCCGGTCCAACAAACGTCTGGCACGCGCCCAGCATCGTCTTAAAAATATTCTTTCAGAGACCAAAGAATATTATTCCAACATGAAAATTCATTCAGACATTTTAGAGCTGCGTAACATTGCTATCGTTGCCGACCTGTCGGTGGAATGTGCTCTTCGTCGACATGAGTCCAGAGGCATCCATTACAACCTCGACTATCCAGAAAAGAGCAAGACCGCTCAGGATACAATCGTCGTTCGAGGCCTGAATTGACTTGCCCGTGTGGGTGGGGTCGCGGCAAGCTAAGACAGTATGTACAAAAGATCTGAAGGTTTCTTTAAAGGCTATCAAGACATCAATTTGTTCTTCCAGATTTGGGACAATCCCGAAGCGCGCGGAACGGTCATCATCACTCATGGCCATGGTGAACATTCCGAGTCTTATCACCGCCTGATCAAGGCGTTCGAAAATGACAAGTGGAGCTTCTATGGCTGGGATCTGCGCGGTCACGGTCGATCCGAGGGACGTCGCGGCTACGTTGCGGAATTTGACGACTACTGCAGGGACTACAAAATCTTTTTGAACATGGTTTTGCAACAGGAAAAAGTTCGCAAAGGGCCGGTGATTTTGTACTGCCACTCTATGGGTGGATTGATTCAGCTAAAAACTCTTTTGCAAAACTCTGATATTGATTTCACAGCCATGGTGATCAGCGCTCCGCTGCTGGGACTGACAGTTCCCGTGCCAGCGTTTAAATCCGTCGGAGCAGGTCTGCTGAACAAGATTCTGCCGCAGATCACAATGGGGAACGAGCTGACCAACGACATGCTGACACGTGATCCGGATGTGATTCGCGAATACGAACAGGATGCCCTTCGCCACACGCGCGTGTCCCCGGGTGCTTTCCTGGGCTTCCTGGAGTCGTTTGATTACGTCAATCCCCGCGCCAATCAATTAACAAAACCTGCTCTGGTGATTGTTTCGGATTCCGATCCGGTGATCAGCACGGCGGCCACCAAAGCTTTGTATGAGCATCTGGGAAGTTCTCAAAAAGAACTCTTCGTTTATCCCAATGCCAAGCATGAGCTGATCAACGATACCATCCGCCAAACAGTTTTTGCGGATATAAAAAAGTTTCTCGATGGTTTTTTGGAGTCCAAGTAATGAAACAACTTTTCAGTCTTATCCTTGTCACCCTTCTTTCAGCCTGTGCCACAACTTACGAAGTCACTCCTTCGGGCCGCACCTTGCGCACGTCGGATCAATACATGGAAGTTCTGGAACAGCACTCTGACAAGATCCGCAGCTATTCCGGTTTTTATAATATTCTGGATGTTGAAGGCGTTGCCTTGAATTCCAAAGTGGCCGCGGCCCAGTTGGATCAGAACGTGCGTCTGTATCAATGGAGTGACAGCAAATATCAGGAAGAAAAGATCAAATTTGAACAGCGCTTGAGCAAACAGGCAGAATTCTTTGTCAGCTTCTTCACTCCGGAAAGAAAGAACGACGATCTTTTCAAAGACACCACGATGTGGAGAATTTTCCTGGATGTCGATGGTCGCCGCTTTGAAGGCAAGGCCACTCGTTTGAAACTTCCCCTGGCGGAAATTCAAGGGATCTATCCATTCCACAATCGTTTTGCCACGCCTTATATTTTCACTTTCCCGGTTCCAATGCTTTCGATTGAAAGCAAAGAGATGAAGGTCACCATGACGGGTCCGGTGGGCTCAGGAACACTGACAATCAAACCGTGATTATTTCGATTCCATTCGATGTCGGGCCTCTTCAGGACTGACGTACTTTGAAAAGATGCGGAGGAAACTCCCATCTTTTTTCATTTCATCGAAAGCTTTTTCCAGCAACTGACGTTCCTGCTGATTGACCCGGCGCTTTGATATAAAAGCCCCAATCTCGACCCGCACAGAAGGGTCCTCCACCCGCGCCACCATTTTTTCCATTTTTAGTTTGGCTATATGATGTGAATTGACGATTCCAGAAAAAAGAACCGCCTGCACACGCCCTGCTTTCAGCAGATGAAAAGCTCCCTCGGGGCCCGGTGTGCCCAACAGTCGGCCTTCTTTCAAAAGCTGCTCCTCCTGCTCTTTGTCGATCATATTCCAGCCACCGATAAGATGCGCAAACTTGATCTTTTTATCCTGAAGATAGTCTTCGATTTTCCAGTCTGGTCGATGGCTGCTTTGCGCAACCAGCATTTCACGATAGTTGGTATAAAGGCGAACGAAGTGCCCCCCTTTGGCATAACCCGACTGCTCGGCCCCTAACAACACAATATCGGAGCGGCCACGGGACATATTCTCAATCCCCACCGGCATCGAACGCTCCGTCTCAATAAAGGTGCAGCCCAAACGGTTTTGAAGTTCGACGGTGAGATCATGAGCCAACCCCTGCAGACGGCCATTCTTGAGAATCGCCAGGGGTTCAAAATCACTGATATCCACAAGGTAACGGCGCGTGCAGGTCGCGGATCTTTTGACAGCCTCTTTATCCTGCGCAGGAACTTCGCGCACAAGAAACGCCAATAACAAAAAGAAAAAAAACAGCCTCGGCAACATCATCTCTCAAATCCTAACCTCTTCTCGGCAACCTTGAGTAAGGTTTTAAGAAAGTTACAGACTCTTAAGATTTACAGAGGCCTTGCGAGCATCAAGAGCGCTTAAAGCGACGAAGAACTTCCATCTCAAAAAGAGGCTTGGCCATCTTCGCAATTTTCAGCCCCACACCGGTCAAACCCGAGGGTTCCACGACTTCCAGATCATGCAAGATCGCTTCACGAATGACCTGGGCATACTTCATTGGTGAAATAGTGTCCGTAGGAACCTCGAAGTTTTTGGAATAAAGATTTTCGACTTCATCAAACATGCGGGTTCGGACCGCCGGCGTGATGAGCAACAGCGTGGACACTCCGGTATCCTTCAGCTCAAGACGAATGCAGTTTGTGAAGGCCACAACGGCCGCCTTGGAGGCAGCATAAGTCGAAGCACAGGGAAAATGCATATAAGCCGAAACGCTGGAATTATTGATGATTTTTCCGCGTTTTCTTTTCAACATGCCCGGCAGAATTCCATGCGTCAGATGCACCAGAGCGTTCACATTCACCTGCAGCATCTTGTAGATATCGTCAATCGGCTGCTTTTCAATCAATCCGCCCGTCAACATCCCAGCGTTGTTAAACAGAATATCCACCGGCACCTCCGCCAATTGCGCCAGCAGCGCATCAACACCCTCGCGCGTGGATAAATCTGCTTCATGCACAGTGACGGACTTAGCACCAAGCTCTGTCAACTCTTTAACGATTTCCTCGTCATACTTACGCAAAACCACATGCAGATGAGCCTTGTCTTCGGCACACATCTTAGCAAAAGCACGACCGATTCCGCGGCTGGCTCCGGTGATCAGAATTTGTCTGTTGCTGATTTCCATAGTGCTTATCCTTCCTTGATTTCAGTTCCAGGGCCCAGACCCCAGGATTTCAAGATTTCGATTTCTTCAGCGGCGGACATGGCTTTTTTAAACTTGGCACCCGACTGGCCACTGACACGCTTTTGACATGAAGGCCAAGTTCGATGACGATACACCAAGCCCCCCAGATTGCTCAGATAACTGAAGGCTTCTTTCTTCTTTTCGCCATTACCCTTCATTTCCGGCAACGCCGTGTTCGTGGGAACATTCAAAAGATCAATTCCATAGTGTTCCAGGTCGCCACGATACAACTGGATATATTCTTTTTTAGAAAAGGCCACCGCAATGCGATCACAGCGTTCATTCCCCGGAGTTCCCATGTGCCCGCGGGAATACAACCATTCAATTTTCCCTTGAGCCCCACGCGCCGCCACCACTTGAGAGATGTCCTCCCAAAGATCACGATTGGAAACTTCACCGCCTTCCGCGGTTTGCCAGTTTTTGCGGCGCCAGCCGAAGATCCACTGCGTGATTCCGCGGATCAGATAGGTCGAGTCAGTATAAAAATGAATCGGCATTTTCAAGTGAGCCACAGCACGAAGGGCCTCCAGAGCGGCCGTCATTTCCATGCGATTGTTGGTGGTGGAGGATTCTCCCGCCCCCAGCTCCAGCACTTGATTGTCAGGGAAAAGCAGAACGCTGCCCCAGCCCCCAGGACCCGGGTTTCCAGAGCACGCACCATCGGAATAAATCAGAATATAATCTCTCGGTTTTTGCACCCGATCATCCTCATCGTGTTGCCCGGGACTGTCAAGGCCACCCGTTTCTCAAGCCGGCCCCTTTTGGGGCTGGTGGCTAAACATTGGACAGTCCTGTGTGCTTATAATGGCCCAGGCTGAATTTATTACTGGCATCGTCTTCGCAACAATATTCACGGACAGGACTTTAGGAGCTTTTTAAGCTCTGAGGAGAAGCTATGGTTATTGCAATTCGTCCCCTTATTGGTTTTGTACTGACGGCGCTGATGGCAGCACCGGTGTTTGCCAATAACAATGCTTCTGTCACCTCCCCCACTTCTGTCATCCAGACCCCTAAGAAAGACGGCCGCCGCTGGAGTGGATTTGTCAGCGCCAGCCGATCGACCAATTTGGTGAACCATGACGATGGCACTCAGTCCGACGTCATGGACTATCTGGCCCGTTTGAATTTGAAGCTGACCAACAATTTCTCCTTGCGCGTGCAGGGGGGCTATTCGCAAGACCTGAAAGACGCCCAAAATGATGACTTCAGCAACACCTCCGTATCCCTGCGTCGCGCACCTTTTGATCTGAACCAAAGTTTCAAAGGCACTTATCGTGTGGGTATGATTGCCCCGACTTCCAAAGATGCATATAAAAGACAGAACCTGCTGACCGGGATCACCGCCGGTGGCGACCTGATGATCAACCCGGATCGTCTCATTACGGGACTGGACATTCTGGGCGGCGTCAGCGTTACACGCAACTTCCACCAATATGAAACTGCGCTGGATGGAGCCGTGAACACACAATACAGCTCTTCTCAGATGGTTTCCATTTCTTATTCCTTTGAATCGGGAGTCGCCTTGTCCGCCACATTCACTCACATGAACACCTGGTCCTACCAGAACGTCATGAGAGACTCTTTCGATTTCAGTCAGGAAATTGGCTATGACATCTCCCCGTCCTTCAACATCGCCGCAGGTCACACCAACTCAGGTTCCACACTCAGACCCAACGGCACTGATTCCAACGTCAAATTGCTGGATGAGGAAAGCTCTTTGATCTACGCCTCGGCAACATTTGTTTTCTAGGAACCGTATGAAGTTTTGGCTGGCGGCATTCTTATTATTTGTGTGCTTCCAACCCCGGATTTCTCTGGCCACGCCTGCCGTTGATATTGTCTTCGACATCGACTGGACAACCTTTTATTCCATTGAAAATTCCAACGAAAATGACCCTCAACAGCGCACTGTCGAAGGCAAAACCTATCGTTATACGGATTTTTTGCCAGAGGTGATTGAAACCCTGCTTCTGCGCCATCCCGAAGTGCGCATCAGTTTCTTCAGCGGCGGAGACAGATCCCGCAATGAAGCTTTACTGGAACAAGTGCATCTACCTGACGGTCGGTCTTTGCGGGACATTGCATATCGTGTATTTTCCAAGGAACATCTGAAGGTGGTGTCTCAAGACGAGACCATCCGATTTTCCAAGCGCAACAAAAAAGATTTGGCACTCGTGATGCCCGAATCCCACCCCGCTCGCACCATTCTGATCGACGATCAAGTGGAGTTCGCTGTGAAGCCCTATAAGGCCGTGTCCTCGTTGGGGTTCTTCAATTTCAGCCCGGAATTCAAAGCTCCACTGGCGGGGGAATCCTATGCTCCGAAAACCCGCGCTGAATGGCTGCAAGAACGAAAGAAGGCCCTGGTATGGCTTCACCTTCTGGATGAAGCCCTCAAAGAAAGCAGAACAAAGGGGACTTACTTCGCTGATGAGGTTTCCCGTCTGTGGGATCTCAAATCCGCAAGCCCCCTGGCTCGCCTTTACGGAGCTCGCCTGATCAATTCCCCGCGCGCAGTTTCCTGCCAGAAGGTGTTTGCTCTTTAGCAGCCTCTTTTTTGATTAAATCCCTCATCGTGATCATGTGCAGACCCAGTTCTTCATTATACTCCAGAGTGTAGCGGGCTGGATAATATCCTGTCTCCGCGACAGCTTCGGCCATGGGAATGGGACTTTCAAAAGCAGTGGTTGTCTGGATGAACTCTTGGGTGATCATGGGCTCCAGGAAGTTCATCTTGCCGCCATAGAATCCGTAGATAAAGGTACTTGTGAACGGTTGCCCGTTGTATTCCGGCGAACGCGGGTCTACCCAATGCCATCCCATTTGCGGAACTGGCTCTGGTGTTGGCACATAAAACGGTGGAATCTGATTTGCGGGAGCCATCTGCATGCAAACGGCATGATCATCACCCTGGCAGGTGATGGCTTCTCGCTGAGCCGGAGATATCAAATAGAAATGGAAATCGAAGTGCGGTTTACCGTATATACTGTCAGGTTCGTGTCCATGCGGCATCCAGTTTAAAACAATGTGATTGTAAGGTGGCAAGAAAACCACCGTCGGCAAAGACACTACATACTGACCCGGCTCGTGCTCAGGAAGTCCCTGCAATGCCTCTCGGGGAAACGCCACGCCAATAGCCAGAGGCTCCCCTGTGTCCGAGGCTTCAACAAAGGATCTTACAGTGGCGCCCCCCAGAGCCACTGGCGGCCCCCAGATCGTGACTGCCTGTGCGATAGATGAAAGCGCGAATGAAATCAGAAAAGCGAAGGAAAACCTTTTCATAAATAACCCCCATGTTTGACCATAGCTAAATCCGCGTCTCAATCTGAGACAAGATTCATCCCGAAAAAATGTCGGGAATCAGAACGGATCTGGGCTCAAATTTAAAAAGGCCCGAATTGTCCCCTGACTAAAATCTCGACAGCTTCCAACGCTGTAATGCAAATAATTCCAACTGGGACCAAAGCACCGTGGCACCTTCGATGCATTTATTCCTTTTAGGAGAGAGTCATCCTTGGCAAAGCCCCTATATTCGATATGGGCTTCAGAGGGTGACATTTTAGGAATGGAGAGAGTTATGTCTAACAAGACTCAATACGCAAAGGCCCTGACCGCTCTGGTTGCTTTCGCACTGTTTGCTTCGGGTTGTACGAAGAAAAGAGATGCGGCGCTGCCCGAAGAAGCTCAGGAATCCATCTTTGCGATCAAAGAAACAGATGCCTTGCAGGCTGAATCTGCAGATATGCAGGTCACAACTGACGAGCGTCTGACAAACTTGAGCTTGGGTGATGCCTCCAAAGCCACTGCTGAAAAAGGTGTGGTTGCAGTTACAGACGTTAAAGTTCCAAACCGTCTGAAGTTCATGTTTAAAGGGCTTGAAATGACAGGACAAGCGGGTCGCTCCTACCCGATCACTCTGTCTGTAGACAGACAGTTCGTCACAGCCTACAAAATTGTATCGGATGTTTCTGAACTTTCCATTCTTGAAAAACAGTTGGCTCAGGTGAAAGAAGAAGTTGTTCTGCAAAAACAACTGCAAAAAGCCAAAGACAACTCCAAAGTAAAATCTCTTCTGGCAAATCTGAAACAGGTCCGCGCTCAAAAAGCGACAGCTTTGGCTAAAAAAGACGCCAAGATCCTGGTTCCATTGTTCAAATTCAAAATCACTGGTTACGGCGTTCTGCAAAGAACAAAGAACCAACTGAATGAAGAAACATCCACACTTCGTCTTAAAACAACAGACTGGGCGGATGCGACTCACTTCCAGATGTCCATCAATCCATCTGACCGTATGCCAGTGGGCATTGACGCCGCTTCCCGCGGCGATCTGGATCGCACTTTTGTCATGGACCGCATCAATAACAAAGTCATGACTGCGAAAACTCTGAAAGAAGAGTTCCAAATCCCAGTTGCAATGCAGGAAAATGCCCGCGTTCTGACTTTGTTGGATGTGGATGCTTTGCATGTCTTTGAAATCGGTCAAATCGGCAAAACCGAATTGAGCGATTCCCAAATGCAACAGTTGAAACTGGGTTCCAACAAGTCCAATGTGCGCCAGTGTTCTGCGGAGCTGGTGAAAACTCTTCCTGCAGAAGCTCAGGAAGGTTGTATCCTGATCCTTCGTTATGATGTTCCGGTTTCCTATGTTCGCGCTGAACTGCCAGTGGTGGATTATGATGGCAATCAGGATGCGACGGTCTCCTTCAAGCCAGTGCGCGCAGTTGAAAACACGGGTCTGGTACAGATCGAACAAAATGTTCAACCTAAGAAAATTGAAGCTAACAACGAAATGGATCCACGCACGACTCTTCGTGTGGCGGACATCAAAGGTAAAGAGTTCTTCTTCAAACGCACTTTGGAAGATGCTCCAGAAACAACGATCTTCCCTCCTGGTATGGCAGGTGCGTTGACTATTGTTAAATTCGACCTGGAAGAAAACCGTCTGGTGGTTCGTAAAGCTGATAAATTGTTGAACCATAAAAACGGTTCTAACGCGATGGAATACGAAGAGTTGATGTCCATCCCGGTTAAGTACTTCAAACACGACAAAAAAGACGCGTCTGGTGCTGACTACTCGATGGTTCGTATGGCTCCGGCCACACGCGTGGATGCTGAGCTCATCGAAATCGACTGGACTCGCAACACCCTGTCATCTGACTACTCTCCGTATGAGTCTTTGCAGGAATCCTGCATCCGCTCTATCGCCGACACTCAAGTGTCCGATGTAAACATGAACCTGGAAAAAGGTTCCCTGAACTTCACCTTCAACTACTCTGTGGGTCTGGCTGCGTGGTGTATTTCTGACTACCGTGTTGCGAATGACTATAACGGAACTCCGAATTATTCCACAACAGCTCGCATGAAAGAGCGTGTTTCCTTCAAACTAAACGACGGTAAGTCCGACAAAGCCTTTGCTCCGGAAGTTCCATTCCGTGCACAAAATGCAATGGGTTACGGTGTATGGACGATCGGTCAAATCAACCCGACTGAAACAGGTCTGTATGGCCGTGAAGGTCAAGAACGCAATATGACGGTTGTTCACGACTTCCGTGATGGCAAAACTCTGCTTTACACAGTCACGGGTCTTGAGCCTTCCGCGAAACTTCAACCTGAAATCCGTCAGTTGTTCATCGATACAACCAAAGAAGTTGTTGACGCATGGGACCTGGCTTACAGACAAGCCTTCAAGGGCACTCCGTTTGAACGCACTGGCCGCTATGTCGAGGTTCAGTTCGCGGGTCAAGATGGTATCGAAGCCAAAGTTGGTGATTTGAACAGAAACATCATCCACTTCGAAAATAAATTCAACGACAATCACGGCGTTTTGGGTGTGTCTCAGGTTGGTTACAACCCACGCTCTGGTATCGTGGTAGCGGACTCCCTGATTGTTTACGCGGGTAACTTGCAACAGTACATTGCCGGCACTCAACGCAACCAGCAGATCACTGTTGCCTGGAACGACCAAAAAGAAGCCTTCCGTCAGGCGGCTTTGAAACAGTTGACTCAACAGCAAGAAGCCGAAGCAGCGGCTGAAAAGCAGGCCGCCGCGGGCGCAAAAGCTGGTGGCACGACTGAAGAAAAAGTTCAGACGGCAACTCAGTTTGCAAAGAAAATTGCCAAACTAGCCCTGGCTCACAAAAAAGAAGTTGGCACTAAGGTGCAGACTAAAAACATTTCTGCAGTAACATCAAATGTTAAAGCTGCGGCTCAGTTGCGTAAGTCCCTGGGTGGCGATTCCGCCTTCCAATATGCTTCGCCAAATATGGAAAGCGGCTGGTTGGATCGCGTTCTTCGCAAGTTGAATGAAAACAAATCCATGGATGTGGCTGAACTTGAAGGCCTGGTTGCCAAAGAAATGCTTGCTTCCAAAGGTGCCAAGCTGAATCAGCGCGACAGAAACCAGTTGGAAGCGATGACTCGTCGTGGGGACATCCGCACGAAGCTGAGCTCTCACTTCAAGAACTCTCCGGGCTGTATGCTGACTGCTCGTGAATCCTTGGGCCGTAAATACGCTCAAAGCTCTTACAAAGATGCTCTTCGTGAGATGTTGTACTTCGACTTGGCCCATGAAATGGGTCACTCTCAAGGTCTGACTCACAACTTCATCGGTTCCTTCGATAAAGCGAACTTCAATAATATGGACGGCTCTGAGTCCAAGCGTAACTACTCCTCTATTATGGACTACTACGCTCCAGGTTCCTTCAGCTGGGATGGTATCGGTAAATACGACATCCACGCTTTGCGCGCTTCCCACACAGGTTTGCTGGAAAGCTCTCAGGCTGGTAAATACGTACACGTTGACCAGATCAAGAATGCTATGAAGTCCTGGAATAATGTGACTACGAACGCTGTTTCCAAGTACTTGAAGCCATACAAATACTGCACGGACATCCACGTACAGCTTGAACCAACTTGCCAACGCTTTGACTCTGGTACCTCTGCGACTGAAATCGTGGAAAACCTGATCAAAGACTACGACGATGGATACGTCACGAACTACCACTCTTGGGGTCGTAACAACTTCTATCTGGGTTCTTCTGCAGCTGCTACGGGCAGATCCATGCACACCATGTTCTTGATGCGTCAGTTTATGGACGAGTTGTTCTACAAGCTGGTTCTGGGCATCGGCTCCCAGGAAGAGCGTCAGGACTACATGCAGGCGACATTGAAAGCGTACATCTTCTTCAATCAGTTGTTGAAGACTCCGGATGCAAACTCTCCGTTCTTGAGCGCGGACCGCTTTGAAGCGATTCCATACCAGTACAAGGAGACAAATGAAAAAGGTGAAGAAACTGGCAAAGTAATCACAGATATCGAAATCGTTGAAAAACGTGCTTTGCAGGACATGGCCATGGCCGAAGATCGTCTGGATACCGTGGGTATCGAATACGACAAATTGATGGCGATGAACTTCCTGACTATGAAAGGTTACCCAGAATACAAGTACTATGCGAACAGCATCCAGTTCTCTTTCCTGGATTTCGAGAAGTACATCCTGGGCATGTCTCCAGAAAGCAGCATCTATGTGAACACAATCACAGGTATGCTTCTGGATCAGTTGCAACCTTCGTTCACGAATGCTCACGCGATCCTGAGCCTGGCAGAAGGTTTGAAAGCGACTGTCACCCCAGCAATGAGAGCTTACGCAGGTATCTTCTCGGTCTTGAATCTTGAAGCTTCTACGCTGAGAGACAAAGACAACTTTGCGAACCTGTTCAAGGTAGGTACTTCTGTAGGTGCGGCTCCGACAGACCGTATTACCCTGAGCCAGTTGGGTGTTTCTGCGGACAGCAAAACACGCCTGACTTACTGGGCAGTGGACAACGCTTTGGCATCCGGCACTTTGTTGCAGGTTGCGGCGGAAAAGAACAACGTTCTTCAGGCTTCAGATGTTATCGTGCCAATGATCGAGAAGATGGTTGCTTTGCAAACTCAGGATCTTCTGACTCAAGGTAAGATGGCTGAACAGGTGAAAGCGGCGAAAGAAGCGCTGACTGCGAAATTGAATGAGCTGAACAAAGACGGAAAACTGGTTTCTGCGGAGCTTGTAAAAGCAAATCCACAGCTTTCTGTTGAAGGTCAGGTTGCAATGATGGAAGAGCTGAATAAACAAATCATCTCTGTATCCATCGCCCTTCTGACAGAGCAGAAAGGTGCTCAGGAAGCAGCTCAGCAACTTGCTGATCAAGCATCCCAGATCGAGGAAGTTCTGCCATTGTTCTCTCTGAACTTCACGGCTGTGAAGTCCGGCCTGGAAAAAACAGGTGCGGCTTTGAGCAAAAACAAAGGTTTTGAAGTTCTGGAACAATTGGGTGACGTGGTCGGTCAATTGGTGAATGGTTCCAACCTTGAAGTTTCCTACGGAATCATCATGAAGAACCTTGAGTTCCTCAACAAGCTAAGCTTGATGACGAACCCAGAGCTGAACAGACAATAATAAGACTCTCCGGCCCGGGCTCTTCTCTCTCTCAGAGCCCGGGCTTTTTTATGTAAATAAATAGTGAACAATACAATTGGAGTTTAAAATGAAACAGGTAATCTTTGGCATGCTTCTCTTGTCCGCTTCCTCGGCTCTGGCTTCCGCAGATCAGTTTGCGGGCACCTATCGTCTGACCAGTTCTCAAGTTGAAGGCGACACCTTCTGTTATGATTCTTTCACCATCGAGGTTAATGGCAATGAAGCTTCTTTCAACCGGGACGGATACATGATCTATTCAGGCGAAGTGAATGGTCCAAAACGTAAAGTATCCTATTCCCATGGCGAAGCGTTGAGCAGTACCAAGGGGTATGAACAGGTCACCCTGGAAAAAGGGGTTCTTTCCTTCCAATTCAAAGGAACCAGCTCTTTCGTGGGTGTTCCCGCCACGCGTGAGGAAAGCACCATTTCCATGAAACTTTCCCAGGACGGAAGCAAACTGACTTTGCTAAGAAAAGAATTTGAGGGTGTGGCCTTCGGTCTCGGCAAAAAAGCTGCCGCAAGCTGCCAGTACACCCGATAATCAGAATCTGAAAATGCAAGGGAGGCTCTCGGCCTCCCTTTTTTTATGCTCTCATTTTGGGGAACAAACCTTCCCCGCGTGTCACAAGTTTTTTCAACCAAACTCCGAAGCCATCCTCCGGTCCCGGCAGTCTTTCTGTGACAATCAATCCTTCATTGTGAAGCCTTGCGATCAGTTCTTTAATCTGACGGTCACTGTCGCCGCCGTGTTCGAAGCGGACTCCGTATTGCGGAATCTCGCCGTGCTGAAGCTTGTATACAACTTTCCCTTTAACTTCAACATGCTGCCCTTGGAAGTCCCAACTTACTGTGACGTCCTCATTTTCACTCATCGCCGGTGCTGATGACAGCAACAATCCCCCTTGAGAGATACTTTTCACGAAGGCCTTTTCGCCATTCACCATTCCCATATGATTAAAGTGATAGCGTGGAGCGGCTTCCCACCAGCGAGTGCGTGGGTCAAAGTATACTTTCTGCACAGATGGAACCACGAAATACGCAACGACCAACAGATCCACCACCACAACCAAAATCAACAACAGCAATGTGCTCAGATTCATATTCGTCATGTAGCTATAGACATTTGAAGCCAGAACGATCAACAGGCATCCCAGATAAGCCCAGTAGCTCCAGCGCTTACACACATATATAAAGATTCCCGCCAGAACCGGGATTACAAGATAAATCAAAAGCAATGGTTTTGGCAGAACCTCAAACCAATACGTCCACTGCTGTCCCAGAGTTCTTCCGGAGCGCAGGGCATTCAAAACAAGATTTCCAACAGGGGCAAGGATATGAAGAAGTGCAAGAATGATCAGGGACCACGGTTTTGTTTTCATAACAAAATGATATGGAACCCTGAATTTCTATGCAAGGAAATAGTTGTCGATGCTTCTCTCTAGCTGTTTGTTCAATTCCACGGGATCAGTCACCGTTTCGATCTTCACGACCTCGTCCATCGGATAAACCACTGCCAGCTTAATTTGCGAAACCCCTTGCAGATAGTTCATGCGATGCAGAGCCCAGGTATAGGCTTCCAACTGACGGAAGGCCATATCCGAATACCTCTGCGACCCGGTCTTGTAATCCACCATCCACAAAGTTCCGTCCACAACACCCCAAAGATCGATCTGTCCCTGCATCAAAGCTTCTTTGTATTTCAGGGCAAACCCCCACTCTACAAAGCCATTCTCGATAATCTTGAGCAATGGAAGCTCCGAGGTCTGGGCCAAGAACTGCAACGGTTTGCGCAGATCCTCGTCTGAAATCTTTAAAAGCTCCTCAAAAGGTGTGAACTTCAAGGCTTCAAACAGACGATGGGCATTGGTCCCTTGCTGGGCTCGAGCCAGACCTTTTCCAAGCTGGGTCGCCTTGGGGGTGTATCCCTCCCCCTGCACACCTTCCGGCGTTACTAATTCTGTTACAGAAATATACTTACGCTTCTCCGAAACTTCCGCCCCAGACCATGGAGCACGAACGTCCTTTTCAGCCAGGTCCTGCTCCATCATTCGAACAGGTTGCAAGTTCTCGGCGCGGACAACATAAGAAAAATCTTTTTCCTCATGCAAACCCTCTTCCAAGTTCAGCGGACACTGGGCTGCCCAGGACTTTTTGCCGATCTTCTTATCCCACAACAATGTCACGCCGGACTTAGCCCGTGTCAACGCCACGTAAAGCACGCGGTTGAACTCTTCCGTTTCCCGGCGGCGCAGTTCTTCCACAATCTGATCGGCCAGAACACTGCCAGCCATGGCTTGCGTTTCTTCGTTGCGAATCTTCAAAGACCACAACCCGGTTTTTTCGTGGATACTTAAAACAGGCGCATGACTGGCGCGGGGGTCACTGCCCATTCCCGGTAAGATCACCTGATCAAACTGCAAACCTTTGGAGGCATGGACCGTCATGAAGTTCACACGTTTGGGCTCAATCACCGGTGTGGCATCCGCATCCTCACCGCCTTCATCCGTAGACAAAGTTTCCAAACTCGCATCCAGGAAATCCAGATAGTTAAAGCCCGGGCGTCGCTCTTCCTGCGAAAGTAACGCCACCACCTTCCACAGATTGGCTTCACGCCGGCCCGTGGAATCAATGCGGGCCGAGTAATCAAACAGCCCCAGATCAATCAAAGCCTTTTTTAAAGTGAACGAAAGACCTTTGGATTCGGCCTGCCCCAGAAGTGTCTTCAAAACGCGCAACGGATGCTGCTCGTCCCGACTGTCGATGTGCTTCTGTGCTTCCTTCCAGAAGGAGTGACGGAAAGAATGGCAGTAGGTCACAATTTCAGAGTCCGGCAAAGCCAGCCACGGGGATCTTAAAAGAGCCACGAAATTGGCGTTGTCATGGGGATTGACCAAAAACTTCAGGATTGCCAGGGCATCCAGAACCTCTCGGCGCTCATAGAACCCGCTGCCGCTATGAAGCTGTAACGGAACTCCGTATTCCTGTGCGACCTTGGCAATGTCCTCCAACGTCTTGTGAGTACGCCCCAGAACACAAATCTGCTCTGGACTGACCCCCTGCTGCAAAAGCTCCTGAATACGGGAAACTGTTGCCAGCACTTCGGCCGAAGTCTCGTGTTCGTCGCCGGTTTCTGTCAGAAGAACCTGCACAACAGGAATGGCCGGGCCTTTTTTTTCTTTTCTTTCATCCGGAGTCATTGCCGCAAACTGCGGACTAAGACGTGTGAAATAATGGTTGAAGAACTCCAGAACCTCCGGTGATGAGCGGTAGTTCACCAGCTTTACTTGCACATCACCATTCTGAGCCGCAATCTCGTCCACTTTTTCCTTGAAGACTTCGGAACGAGCCCCGCGGAACAGATAAATACTTTGCTGGGGGTCTCCGACAATGAAGACCGGTCTTTCACCCACCAAGTGGCGCAACAGCTCCACCTGCACCGGGCTGGTATCCTGGTATTCGTCGACCATCCAGAAGTCCCATTCCTGGGAAAACTTCACCGCAGCCTCCGGTTGCTCCATGATGATTTTATAGGCCAGCGTTTCGAGATCGCTCATCGACAACAGACCATTTTCAATTTTAGTCTGCATAAAATCACGGCTGAAGTTCTTTGCCAGCTCTTCAAACAGACCGCAGTTGCGCTGATGGCGATCCCAATATTCGGGGCGATAGCGCGGCTCCTTCAAAAGGACATCAATGCGGTCGCGCACTTCTTCCAGCTCTTCGTTCAGGCTTAAACTGAACGGCGCTGATGCTTTGCGAAAGACCGGCTTGCTGGTGTGTTCCCAGAAGCTTTCCAAACGCTCAAAGAACTGGGCCCACTCCGAATTATTCACATTCCAGGAAAAACCGGTCATCGCACCGGCATACTCGATCCACTTGTCATTCGAGGTCTCCTGGGAAATTTCCAGACATACACGGCGCAACTGACTGGCAATCTGCTGGACAACTTTGACGGTCTCAGCTTCCAGTTCACCGCGGGAAATAAAGGTCATCCCCGGAAAGATCACATGCTCAGAGAAATACTTCAGCAGTGCGCCCTCTAAAGTCTGGAAGTCGTATTCTTCCAAAAGCTCCTGCAACTGCGGATTCTCCAGAAGATATTTGCGCATGATCTTGCGCGCGCCCTTGCGGATTTCAGAATCACTCATGATTTTGTAGTCCGGGGTCAGGCCGATCGCTGAACCATAGCGGGACAGAAACAGGCTCAGCACACCGTGAATGGTGGAAATCTGCACCTGAGACTTGGAACTGACAAACTGGAAAAGATCATCACGCTTTTCCTCCAGAGCTTTCCCTAAAAGACGCTCTTTCAGTTCCTGGGTGGCTTTACGGGTGAACGTCGTCACCACAATACGGGGGAACTTTCCATGCTGAGACTGAAAGTCGCTGGCAAACTTCAGAAAGGTCTGAGTCAAAGTGGTGGTCTTCCCCGCACCGGCACCGGCTCGCAGGATGATGTTTTTTAATTCAGATGTGGTGCCCGACATTGGCGCCTCCACTCACAGGTTGTACAAGTTTTATAATCCGCAGGACGAGCGTCACACTCGCCATTTTTGATCCGATCCAGTGTCGTCATCAGGATCTGACTGAATTCGGTCAGATAGCGCTCCTTGGCTTCATAGGTGGCATTTTTATCCTTGCGCTTGGAGGCCGGATAAAGGGTTCCCGCCAAGTCCTCGACCTTAAAGCCCTTGCGCTCAAAGTTTCTGAACACATAGTAGAACAAACCGATCACTTCACCCTGCACGTCTTCCATGAGGCCTTTTTCCAGAACCCACATATAAAAGAGCAGTTGCAGTTCGTGATTCTTCAGCCACGAGGCATGGGCGGAAATTCCGCCCGAGGAGCTCTTATAATCCACCACCACCAGGTGGCCATCACCATCCGAATCCACCCGGTCGATCTGACCGGAGATACGGAAGCAGTTGTCTTTGGCTTCGCGATGGATTTCCTCTGTATTTGGATCAAGATAGAACTCGAAGCGTTTTTCCCGTCCGATGGTTCGTGTTTTTTTAAACTCCTCGCGCCAACGCTTTTCAAAATCAAGGAAACGCAAACCCAGCTGGACATGACGTTTCTTCAAAGGGATCCAAAGGCGATCATCTGCAAAAATCAGTTTCTTTTCGGTTCGGACCTTTTCCAGAAGCTCTTCCAGCTCCGACACGGTCCAATCAAAACGCATGGGTTCAATTGTCAGCTGTTCAAAGATCGCATGGGCCAACTGTCCCCGGGTGCGATGATCCACATCCAAATCAATATCCGGCAAATCCTTCAGTTTGAAGTATCTTTGGGCGGCAAAAATAAACGGACACTCCAGGAAACTTTCAATAGACGAAGCCGAAATTCGTGGCAGCTCTGTTCCCTGGATAGGAGCCGAAGGGGTTTTACCCAAATCCTGTAAAATACGCTCTTCCACTTGCTGCTTGCGGCCTGCCAACAAAGGACGATCCCCTCGCTGCGGCGAATGTTGCAACTCATCCCAGCGGGTTTCCAGAGGAACGGTCAGCTTCTCATGCTCTCCCTGCAGGCTCATCCAGAATGTCGCTGGCGAACACAGAGAGCCACTTAAGTCCGTTGCTCCAAAGCAGTACAGGTCCTCATCACTATCAGCCTGAGCCAATAATCGCAGCTCAAACTCCAAATCACTTTGATCCGGATTGTCCAGATAGAAGCCAATGTCATTGGCCAACTCAAAGTAATCCTGGCCTGACAACTGGGTTTTATTTCGACCTTTCAAAGACTCATCCGTCAGGCCCAGGAAGATACGTCGTCGCGCTTTTTCACTGTGTGCCGACATCAGCTTTGTGACCATCACACCGCGAGGCTCCCCTTTTTCCAAAGTGTACTCTTTCGCAGCGACGATGCTTTCCAGATAGCTTAACCATTCTTTCCACGTCAAGGAGGTCGAACTCACGGCATTCTGAAGAAGCTCACGCAGAATGACCTGGACGATGTCTGTTTCATCCGCGCTCCAGGACATCAACGCCTTAGCCACAAACTCGTCGCGTTTAAGAAACCCGGTCAGGTCCATCTGCTCAAAGAATACTTTATGCACAATTTCATTCCGGGCCAGGTCCTCATTGACGTAAAGGCTTTTAAACAAGGCCCGGAATTCCTCATAGCGCAGTTGCTGCGCCTCTTCTTTTTCAAAGAATGAAATCTCCAGATCCGAACTGGAAAGACGACCGCTTTTGGAACGCAAAAGCGCCAGCCAGCGCGTGACAGAAGGAAGACTTTGCGCTTTGTGGGTGATGTCCTTCTGAACGGGAATTCCCTCTTCTGCCAGATAGGCCTGAAGCACCGGCCAGTAAGTTTCAATATCCGGTGCTATGATGGCGATATTATCGGGCGCAATTCCCTGTTCCACCCAGCGGCGAACTGTGCCCACACTGTTTTTGATTTCCGCCAGCATTCCAGAGAAACGCAGAACCTCGATTTTCTTTGTCACTTCGGCGGGTTTGGGCAGTTTTTCCGTCTTGGCGCTCTGAGCGCGCAAGTCATCATAGGGTTTCAGCAGGAAGTGGAAGTCTTTGCGCCATTCGGGGTTGGGCTCCAATATCACCACATCGACAGACCGGGAAAGTACGTGCAGTAGCTCGGCCTCAACCCGTGTGATCTCCCCGCTCAGATCCACAATCAAGGGGATGTTCCAGACTCTTTCAAGTTCGTTGAAGTTTTGCAGGTATGCGGTGATCCAATCCGCAGTGATCACACGTTGGTCCTGCAGAAGTTTCAGGGCGCAGAAACGCGCACGCAAATACCATTCCTTCCAGCGGTTCATCGCCTCGGGATGGCTTTCAAACCATTCTGTCAGGCGCTGAGTTCCTTCCGGGTGAAAGATCACCGCCGCCATCTGGTCGATATAACTAAACACGGTGTCTTCCGCAGAAGAGTTTACCCCGAGCACTTCGGCGTGTTCATCCATGATGGTGCGCAGAAGAGATCTGGCAAAAGGATCACTGACCAGACGCAACCCCGGATCCAGACGCTTCAACAACATCTTCCACAGGTCACTGGCACGCAAAACGGATTCGTCGACATATTGGCCGTCACGGCCCAGAATTTTCTGCTGAAGTTCAAATTTAGTGCGAAGATCCGAAACCAGCCAGGACTGTTCTTTCGGATTGTAGTTGGCGAAGATCTCGGAAATTTGAGATCTGCTTTCGATGGAAATAACTTTCAGCATTTTTGGATTACCGGCGTTGTTTCAGTTTTCTTTTCTTGCCGTTATTATCCGTGAATTTGAAGTTAGCATCAAAGCTTAAATCAATGCTGAGGCCCACCATAATGCGATTGTCGGCACTCTGACCGGGATAGACACCCAGCTCCTCTGTGTAACTTGCAGCATCAATGCGGAAAATGAAGAAGTCCATTCCCACACCATAGGACACATAACCCTGATTCACACCCGCGCGCAGATCCAAGAATGGCAAAGAAATCTCGGTCCCCAAGTGCAGCTTCTTTCCAATCTGAATATCGGGATCCAAAAGATGCTGGCCTTCCAAGGCAATCACCCAGTCAAGGCCCGGCAAATCCACGCCCAACGAAACACCTGCTCCAAGATTCTGCGGAATATGCGAGGGCGCATCGTTCCCCGCTGTTTTTGTGAAGGCCGTGTCCCCGATATCCTTCCACACCACCGTGAGAGTCGGATTTAAAGGTGTGTCCGCAACCGTCATCAATCCAAAGTCGACACCATAACCTGTTCCCTTATTCTGGAACTCGTCCATCACGCTTTGTAAATCTCCCGCATTGGCCACCGTGGAAAGCCCCAGTTCCTGTACATCCCCACCCCAGCGATTGATTCTCTTAAGTGCCAACCCCAACGAGGTCTTCGGCCCCAAGGGATAAGCACCACCAATCACATAGGCTTCGTCATTACGGAAATAGGTCGTAAAAGAAGGATACCCAGGATTGTGCAGTTCCAGGGACACATTATAGTCTGTGTAGTATCCAAATCCTAAAAACGGCAACGCCACCGCCGCACTGCCTGTGGCATTGGCATAGATACGACGTCCGAAAAGATTATTGTAAGTGGAAGGATCATTTTCATCCAAGTTAGAAATCGCATCAAGGTCTTCAGTCGATAACATCCGGCCACCGACATTCACGCCAAGCAGGTGTATATCCAAACCTTCAATTCGATCCATCGCTGCGGGATTTACAAACAAAGCCTCAGCACCTCGGGTCGTCGTCAAAGCCGCCCCACCCATTCCCAACGACCGTATGGAGCGATAGCTTTGGTTGATCTCCTGCGCGGAGACCCGGGAAGACACTATTAAAATAAAAATCGCAGCAACAATTTTCATTACAGCACCGGCGGTTTCAATCTAATGCAGCAGTAAGCTGGGTTGTTCAAATCATCACCCGGGTCATCCGGCATCACTCCCGGAGTGCAGGTCCCAAAGCCCATGGCTGAAGAATCCATTAACACCCGAATTGTATAGAGCAGCTCTGGAGTCACTGCTGCGATATTCGTCGCCGTGCAATTGCCAGCTCCGGCCACCGTTTCACACTGAGTGAGAGCATCCTGCAGCGCCGTCAAGGTTGAGTTGCCGCCGCTTAAAACCGCTGCGAGAGCCGACATGTTTTCAAAAATAATCCCAATCCCCGAGGCAATCTTCTTTGCTTCTGTATCAGTAATTGCGCGCGCCGGAGACGCCACGGGCAGCGGAATATTTAAAGGATTTTGCATCGGATCACCCTGAGGCCATCCGTCTGTTGCTGCCGACCCCGCACCACCACTGTAGTTATGGCAGATGTTATAGTCTGTTTTATAAACTCCGTCCGCCACGCCATCCTGAGTAGGATCCAGCTTTGCTCCAAGGGTCGTTCCAATTCGTGCAATCCCCAGAATCGTCAGGAACAAATTCTGATCGTTGGTTCTTTCCAGAACCGATCCAAAAGAGGTGATAATACTGATCGACTGATCACAGGCGCTGGTGTCCAGAGCATTGCCGGCAAAAATACTCATAAAGAACGGAAAAATACTGCTCGAGGGACTGTTCTTCAAACCGTTGATAATGTCTACAAAGGTGAATCCGCATTTTCCCGCATAGGCTCCAGCAAGAGCCTCCTGAACGTCCACTTGGGCCGCATAGCCATCGCTCAT
The DNA here is from genome assembly GCF_055397015.1 of Bdellovibrio sp. HAGR004. NCBI lineage: Bacteria > Pseudomonadati > Bdellovibrionota > Bdellovibrionia > Bdellovibrionales > Pseudobdellovibrionaceae > Bdellovibrio > Bdellovibrio sp. HAGR004. The sequence continues at coordinate 3,365,720 of NZ_AP029176.1, forward strand.
CTGATTTTCGATGATATCAATAGCCGTGTCCCATTCCAGCGCATCAATCTTCTTTTTGGCTTCAAAGAAGAGAGCCTCATCAGAGTCTGTTTCAGAGACATCCGTCAGAAGGTTGGGCTGACCACAGGAGGTGGTCAGAGTCAAAGATAGAAGTAATATCAAAGTCCTTTTAAAACCTGTCATGCTTCATCCTTAAAAGCGGTATGCAAACTTGAAAGTGTAACGTCTGTCTTCACGAGGTGAATCCGAGGTGCCGATCTCTTCGCCGTAAGTGGCGAACTGCCACTGAAACTTTTCTGAGGCGAGTTCCATGCCCGCTGTCCAATACCTCTGATTATATCCGCCTCTTAAGAAAAGCACATCTCCGAAGTTCAATTCGAGACCGCCGTGAATCAACTTGGCCTTATCCTCTTCATCCGCTGATGTTAATAAGCCACGGTATTCCACTGTCCATGCCGATCTCACATATCTAGAATGAATCGGAAAGATTGCAGCTGCGACATCAACGTCCTGTTTGACCAAATTGGGACGGTCTGTTGTGCTCATTCGGACACCATGAGACTGATCGAAGCTGGTACCACCCACGTCACGCACCACCGCGGAGATAGTTGGAATAAATGTCCAAGGTGCTGCCAGAATCAATCCCACATCGGTAGAAAGGCCCACGCCTTCCGTACCGATGGATTCATAGTCCAACGGACCCGCCGCAGCCACAGTGGGGTTATCGACCTCCACACGGCTGATCAACTTGGTGTTAAAACCCAACTTCACACGCCCATCAAACAAGCGGAAGTTAAAGCCCAAAACAAAGGCCAGATCGTTTCTATAGTAGGTATCAATCGTCGATCCATCCTGCGCCATCTCAGCATCCAGAATATAATTTCCATACAAGCCGATGCCGAAGTTTCTTCCGACAAAGGATGGAAACACCTGAGCCTTGGCGTGATAGTAGGCGCCTCTTTTGGCATCCAGTGCCGCTTTTATGTCCTCTAGTGCATAAGGATTTGAAAACGCTTTTTCGCCATAGAAACCTTGCGTCTGATAGCCGAACTCCAGCTCTGGATCCAAGATCGTTCCATAGAAGTCACGAAGCTTGCCCAATGCCGCTGGGTTGACTAACAATGCGGTTTCATCATTCGTCACAGCAAGACAGGCACCGCCCATCCCCTGGCAACGAACCCCACTGTAAAAACTACGGCGCTCACGCGCGTTCACATCCGGGGTGAACGCCATCAACAGGAGAGTTTGAATCAGCGTTATCCATAAAATCCTTTTCATAGATACCTCGCTTAAATTGGTTGAGATAAATCAATGGATATATCGGCAGAATGGGGCCTCACATTGAGACGTTTCACAAAAATACATTCCTAGGTCCCGCCATTTCGTGATGATTACGAAATTGGGAGTTCTAAATTTATGAGTTAAGGACCTTCGGATAGTGCCGATAAGTTCACTATACTTAGGACCGTTATAAGGAGTTCCAGGATGTTTTCGAAGAAAATGGCAACATTGATTCTAGGATTGGGTGCAGCACTTCTCACGGGATGTGAGGCTGAACAGACTGAAAAGGACATGATCGCAGAGGCGCAGTTCTGTATGGACAAGGCCCGCGATGAGGCTTCTGCCAATGCCTGTGTTAGTAAAATCGCAGGTCTGACATCCCCGCAAGCCTACACACTTCGCTGTGCCGCCGGCTTTATTTCAGCTGAAGTTACCAGCGCAGAGAATCTTTCAAAGGCTCTGGATGCCATGACGGATCAAGGCGCTGGCGCGACCTCCATGCTGAGTATTCTAAATTTTAAGAGCAAATCTCTAGCCGACAAAACATTCGACTCATGTAACAAGTCGGGGCAAAAGGGACTAGCTCTAATTGGGGCAATGGCAAAAAGCGCGACGGTTCTGGCAAATGCCGTTTCTTCTTTCCCATCTTGCGGCACTGACCTATCAAGCTGCGATGCCGACATGATTGAGTCTACAATCAACGGGCTTCTAGCAGATCTTTCTACGGGATCTGGGGCGGCCTATGAAAGTGCAGTTGAAAACGTGTCAGAGATTGCAGCCGCCGTTCAGACTGTTTACACAACAACCTGCAATAGTTCTTCTCAAGCAAACTCCTCAATCTGCTCTGATATAAATCAGGCTGCTGCTGCTGCTGGAATTGATATTGCGACCGAGGAGAATCTAGCCGAAATCGGCAAGGCCCTGCTAGAACAGTGGCAACCCACGCCATAAAAGGTAAATGTACCTGCTCACTTTTGCAGAAGCCTTGCCTTACAAAAGGAAACGGCCCACATAAGGGCCGTTTTGCTTTTTTCATAATCCGTATTTCGGGCAAATAACTCACTGCTTCTGCAAAAGTGAGCTGGTACCTCTTAGAAGTCTAGGTTTAGGCGTGTGGCGTAGACACGGCTTTCGATAGGCGTGTTTTTTGTTCCCACGTCGTTGGCATAACTGACCAGATCCAGATTGAAGATTCCTAGTTCGGCAGACAGACCTGCCGTCCAGAACGACTCTTTCAAGCCCACTCGGTAGTGACCTTTCCACCAGGATGTCACTGTCCAGTCGAACTCAAAGCCGATGTGAACGCCTTTTCTCCAGTTGAAATCCGGATGGCCCAGATCTCTGACATCAAGCACACCGCGACCACCGAAGATCCACGCAGATGGATATTCCCAGCGCGTTCCCAGATCAACAACACGATAAAGTTTTTCTGGCGTACCGTTCGTTGCTTCTTTGTTTAACAACTTCAAGGAAGACCCAAAACCGGTTTCAGCAATATTTCTGACGACCATACCGAAAGTGGGACGTGCCAATCGCAACACCGACCAGAATCCTTGATCCGGCAGTTCCGGCGTCCACAACAAGCCTATATCGGCATCAATTGTATAACCTTCCAGCATGTCCTCTTTTTTCAGGATCTCACTGCCTTCAGCAAAGTCCGTGGCACTGATAGGTTTGCTGTAAAATCCGCGATTCACAAATTTCCCCGTCACACCCCAGGACAGGCGACCGTTTTCAACGCCCTTCATATCATCCGCATAAGCAAGACCCAAAGTCGTGTCGGCATAAACCGTCGTATTCACCGCTGGGCCCACCAGTTGGTGCATCGCCATTTCAATCGAGATATCAGCCGGAATCAGTGCAATACCCCAATTGGGACGAACCCAGAAGCCTTCCATCGGTGACAAACGCAAAGAATAGACTTCGCCGTAATTCTTTTCAATCAGCTCCAGATAGGCTTGTGTTTTCTGCTGTTCAGTCTGGTTGCTCTTGTCGATATCTGAAAATTCATTATAGAAGTCCATGGCTTTAGGCGTTCCCGCGGCACTCAAAGACAAGTTGATCTGGCCGTCTTCGCGGCGAGCCAGACCTGCGGGATTATAAAAGATAGCCGAATAATCGTTGGCAACTGCAACAAAGGCATCGCCCATTCCCAGAGCGCGAGGAGCCTGATAGTGATGGTGAATGGTCGTGCTGATACTTTCAGCCTGTGCATTTGTTCCGGAAATCATCGCAGACAGGCCCGCGAGGAGCAGGAATCCTCTTTTAGACATATTTTTGCCTCCAAAATTCTTACCATTGATTGTAGACATAATTTATACTTTGTCTTATGCGAGTTTTTACCTGCCTGCTTTTTTTGACCTTGGTCGTGAGTTCAATCCAGCTTCATGCTGCACCCACAACCACGACTACTTTAGAAACATCTCCATTGACGGGAGAAGACGACGAATATCTCGGTACCCTGAAGGCGTCGGACTTCCCTCCCCGAAAAGAATATCTGCTGAATCTTTCACTGGGCTATCAAAGTGGAAACTATCTTGAGCGCGACGAATGGCTTCAAGGCCCTTATCTGGTCGTAAGGCTGAGTTCCATCAAGCGGGATCCTCTCCCGGTCTGGGACTATGAGGTTTCTGTCAATAACGAGCAGTTCCTCGGCGCCGGCGTTGGTCACCGCTGGTATTTTGCTCCGGAGGATCGCTTTGTTCCCTACGCGCGCTTGGGAGGCCACGCCTATCTGGACACAGCCGATGGCATCACGGGATTCATCGAAATTCGCCGCTGGCGTGTTCACGCCAGTGTCGGTGCTGGCGAGACTTTCACCGGAGAATTCGGAACCGGTTTTTCAGTGACCGGCCCTGATCTATATGCGCAGTTCGGATATAATTTTCAGTTCTAATTCTTAAGACCGTCGAGCCACTTTAAAAGACGGTCCACCTCTCGAATCAAATGCTGTTCATCCCGGTTGTTATAAAGGACAAAGTCCGCCTGCTGCTCTTTGGACTGCAATGAGATCTGCGAGGCGATACGCATATCGATTTCATCTTCCGTCCACCCCTGGCGGCGCAGACGCTCTTTTTGTTGCTCTCGTGTGCAAGACACCACGATGACTGCATCGAACTGATCTTTGGCTTTGGTCTCAAAAAGCAAGGGGATATCATAAATAGCCAGAGCCGCGCCCATGTCCTCGTGCAGGCGGCGACGGGTTTCTTCACGAATCAGCGGGTGCAAGATGGCTTCCAGCTTGTGCAATTGCTCAGGGTCACCGAAGACACGCTGCCCTAACTTGCGCCGATCCAAGCCCCCTTCTGCAGTCTGAAATTCTGATCCAAACTCTTGCAGAACAGACTTAAGTCCAGAAGATCCAGGTTTCACAACGTCTTTGGCAATCTCATCCGCGTCCACGACCGGAATATTGTGACTGCGAAGCATTCTGCTCACCGTACTTTTACCGCAAGCTATACCTCCGGTCAGTCCTATCCATTTCATCTTTGAAACTCCTTAAGGATTACTTTTATTTTACCGATAGTCCTCTCAAAGGGGAACATGAATTCATGTCTCAAGCTGTGGAACAGTTCGGTAAATACATTCTTCTAGAGAGACTCGCCGCCGGCGGGATGGCCGAGGTGTATCTGTCGAAATCCACAGGCGCCGTGGGCGTCAATAAGTTTGTCGCTATCAAACGCATTCTGCCCCAGTACTCTGACCACCAGGACTTTATTGAGATGTTTAAAGAAGAGGCAAAGATCGCCGTGAATCTGAATCACGGGAACGTTGTCTCAATTTATGATTTCGGTGTCGAGAAGGCACAGTTCTTCCTGGTTATGGAATACGTCGAAGGCCGAAACCTTCGCCAGATTCTGAATGAACTTAAAAAAACCAGCACTCAGTTCACCATCGAACAAATCGTTTACATGATTAAAGAGGTGGCTGCAGGTCTTGACCACGCCCACCGCTGTCTGGATGGGACAACAGGAAAACCTTTGAACATCGTTCACCGTGACATGAGTCCTCAGAACATCATGGTGAGCTTCGAGGGTGAAGTCAAAATCATCGACTTCGGTATCGCCAAAGCTGAAACCCAGATGGAAGCCACCAAAGCCGGGACCCTCAAAGGGAAGTACGGCTACATGAGTCCGGAACAAGCCGACGGTCAGGCGATCGACCCGCGCACAGACATTTTCTCAATGGGTATTGTGCTGTGGGAACTTCTCGCCAATGACCGCCTGTTCACTTCTAACAGTGAAGCGGCCATCCTGCGCAAGATTCGCGAGTGCCAAGTCCCTTCGATTCGCAAAATCAATCCTTCCGTTCCACCGGAACTGGAAAGAATCGTCAACAAGGCGCTGGCCAAAGACAGAAGTCTTCGCTATCAGACCGCGGCGGCTCTGCACCGTGATCTGAATCGTTTCCTGAACACCCAGTATCCGGAGTTCTCTCCGCATGACTTCAGTGTATTCATGAAAAACGCCTTCTCTGCCGCGTTCCTGGAACAGCGTCGCAAGCTCGTGGAGTTTGCGAAACTTCAGGCCCAACCCACGTCAGAGGATAAAACGATTGTCACACAAACGGACATGCGCTCGCCTTCCCGTCCCGCCCAGGTTCCGACCGAGGCACCGGATGGTGAAGAAAAGCTGGATCTGGACACTTCCACAGATATCCGTGTGAATCTGGACAATCTGAAAACTCCGCCAAAGCCTTCGATGCCGAAGGTGCCCGGAGTCAACGCCACAGATACCAATATTACTCACACACGCACTCAGGCAACCGGCACTTTCACGTCCGGGCCGAATGCAATGACACGCACCCCTTCAAGCCTATCGCAGATGGGGACCCGAACCTCCATTTCGAAGCATCAGGCTGGTTCCTCTATGGAGGACATCACCGGTCTTGCCATGAAAGCTGTCGGGGCCCTGTTGGTCGTTGTCGGGCTGTGGTGGGGCTACACCAACTTCTTCGCAAAAAAATCTGCTCCAAAAACAGCAGCGACCGCCGGCCTGACACCAAGCCCGGCTGGAAAAAATCCAGCGTCAGCTCACGGTGTGCAACAGGCAGAACTGGCCGCAACGTCGCCGGAATACACTGTGACCATTTACTCCAATCCGGGCGGCGCCCGTGTGGTGATCGATGGCGTGGATACTGGAGAATTCACTCCGGTTCGCAAAACCGTCAAAGCCAACACTCCTTACAGCCTGCGCTTGGTTAAGGAAGGTTATACAGATTTGGTAACAACAATCACTCCGACTTATGAGGCTTACTCTTTCACAGGAACTCTGCAAAGACTTCCACGTGTGGCCTCGCTGATCATCAACATCGTCAATGGTGGAGCCAACCCTGAACTGCGCATTGCCGGAGTTCCTGTGGCGATTAAACCCAGTGGTGATGCGTACCTGATCCAGGCGGAAGTTGGTGTTAAAATACAAGCTAGAAATAAGACGACAGGACTCTCTGCAGAGACCACAATTACTGTTCCTGCGGACCAGAGAAAAATTGTAGATTTGTATCTGAAATAATTCACTTCGTCGTTCGTTTGCAGCAACTGAGGAGTTTTCATCATGACGAAGCCCACCACCCTGGGACAATCCATTTTAAGCATGCGCAGCCGCAACCCTCATAACGTGGCCGTGCAATTTAAAGCCAACAATGCATGGAAAACAAAAAACTGGGCAGAGTACTATGCCGACATCGAAACTGTCGGTTGCGCCCTGTTGTCCTTGGGGATTAAACCAGGAGATCGTGTCGCGATCATGGCCAACACCCGGATTGAATGGTCCACGTCAGATCTGGGAATCTTTGGGATCAAAGCCGTCACTGTCCCCATCTATCAGAATAACACCCCGGAAGATGTCGAATACATCCTGAACAACAGTGAAGCGCGTATTCTGCTGACGGAATCGCGCGGGCCTTTAAAAACCTTCGAAAGTGTGAAGGACAAGTGCCCGCTGGTTGAAAAGGTCGTGGTCTTTGATGAGACCTGCCCCGATCCGGATATTCTCACCTGGCCCCGTCTTATGGAACTGGGCAAGGCTTATCTGGCAAAACATCCGTCACAGTTCCACGAGCTGTGCGGTTCTTTGAAGCCTGAAGATCTGGCGACAATTCTTTACACTTCAGGAACAACGGGTCGCCCCAAAGGGGTCGTCATGACTCATCTTCAAGCTATCAGTGAAGTGAGCGAGGCGTTTCCACTTTGTGGAGCAACGGAGAAAGATATTTCTCTTTCCTTCCTGCCCTATGCCCATATTCTTGGCCGTATTGAACACTGGGGTCACACTTACATCGGCTTCACCCTGGCCTTTGCAGAAAGCCTTGAAAAGATCCGCGGCAATCTTCCCGAGATCCGCCCCACCTTCCTGATCTCGGTCCCCCGCATCTTTGAAAAAATTTATGCCGCCATCTTTGCCCAGATCCAAACTCAGCCCATGAAGATGAAAGTCTTCAACTGGGCCCTGGACATCGGCAAAAAGGTCGGCGAATACAAAATGAGCGGGCAGGTGCTGCCCCTGGATCTGCTGTTGAAGTATGAGCTTGCGCGCAAGCTGGTCTTGGGGAAAATCACCGAGGCCTTCGGTGGTCGCCTGCGCTTTGCCATCAGCGGTGGTGCCCCGATCTCCAAAGAAATTGCCCTGTTTTTCCATGCCGCAGGCATCTTGATTCTGGAAGGTTATGGCCTGACCGAAACCACAGCCGCTATCACGGTGAACACACCCTTTAACTATCGTTTCGGCAGTGTGGGTCGCCCGATTGGGGAAGTAAAACTGAAGATCGCTGATGACGGCGAGATTCTGGTCAAAAGCGACAAAGTGATGAAAGAATACTACAAAAATCCGGAAGCCACTAAAGAGGTGTTCACGGATGGCTGGTTCCACACCGGCGACATCGGAGAAATCCTGGCCAGTGGGGATCTTAAGATCACCGATCGCAAAAAGGATCTGATCAAAACCGCGGGTGGAAAATACGTGGCACCACAACGCCTGGAAGGTCTGCTGACCCTGTCGCCCTATATTGCCAATGTTCTGGTTCACGGCGACCAGAAAAAATACATCGTCGCTTTGATCACCCTGGACCGTCCCGCGGTAGAAAATCTGGCGCGCGAAAAAGGGGTCGATCCGTCCGATTGGGTCAACTTCGTTCAATCCGCCTTTGTGCAGGACTTGGTTCGCAAAGCAGTGGCAGAAACCAATTCTCATCTGGCAAGCTTTGAGAGCATTAAAAAATATGTGGTCCTTCCCAACGAATTCACCGTTGAGGGAGGCGAGCTGACCCCGTCCTTGAAAGTAAAAAGGAAAGTACTGGATCAACGCTTCAAGGATAAAATTGAAGAGCTGTATCTATGAAAACACTCCTGGTCACCTCGGCGGTGACCTTTGTTCCTCACAATTACGACGGGTTGGTTTTGCCTCTGGCAAAAGACCCCCACATTGAAGCTCTGGTTGTTATTGATAACCGCAGCTTTGACATCGTCTTAAAAGCCCTTCTGCTGATACTGAGTCTGGCCGCCCCCAGGATGGGATGGCATCTGCTGAAAAACTTCTTTGATGATTCTCTGAAAAGAAAACAGGCCGCCTACCAAGTTGCGGGCAAGAAGGTCTTTGTGGTTGATGACATCAATTCAGAGCAAAGCCTGAAGCTGCTAAACGAACTGCAACCGGACTTGATTCTGAATGCACGAACACGGTCTTTCTTTAAGAAGAAACTGCTGGCTCTTCCCAAAATGGGATGTATCAATATCCATCACGGTCTGCTGCCGGATCAGCGCGGACTGATGTGTGATTTCTGGGCTCATCTGTTTGACACTCCGGCGGGTTTTTCCATTCACGAAATGACCTCAAAGCTCGATGACGGCTCCCTGCTAAAGGTCGTGGAAGTTCCCTCCGATAAAAAGGATTATTTGGCCTCCTTGGATCTTGGTGCCTCTTTGGAAGCTCAAGCAGCCTCGAACGTTCTGCGGGATATTTCCTCCCGCGGCAAGATCTTAGGGGAGGCAAATCTGAAAACAGACACAACAGTTTATAGAAGCAATCCGCGCCTGCGGGACTTCTACAGGTTGCGCAGCAAAGGAGTCAGCATATGAAAACCATCATTGCTCTTCACGGGAATCCGGGCCACCCCGAAGACTGGGATTTGCTTAAGCAAGCCCTGGGTCAGGACTTCAACCTGCTGGCCGTGGATGCCCAAAGCGAGGAATGGATTCGCCTGCTGACTCAGGACACCTCAAAAAAAGTTCTGATCGGCCATTCCTGGGGCTGCTATCGCATCCTGAAAGCGTTGCCCAAGTATGAGCAATATGTTGAACAGGTTCTTCTGGTAGCCCCTTACATCAGGCCCGAACGCGAACTTCCGGGATTGGCAAAAGGTCTTTTGAAGCTGCCAGTATTAGGTGACAAGCTGATCCAGTCCAGTCACGCCAAAGCCAAAGATTCATTTTTTGCTGACCTGATCTATCCCTTGAAGTCGGATGCTTTGCCGTATCTAAAAAAGGTGCAGGATCGTTTGCAGGACTGGAAGCTGTGGCAGAAGACTGCTTTTAATAAGATTAAAATGCAGGATAATCCCTGGAGCACCAGTGATGTATGCAAAGTCCCCGTGACGGCCATTTTCGGTAAAGACGACAAGATCAGTCAGGAATCCGTGCAGCTTGAAATCATCAAGCAATACCCATCCCACAAGATCATCCATCTCGAAAAAGCCGGTCATGGCCTTTTGTGGTCGCATGTAGCCGATTTACTCAGCGTCTTGAAAGCGGCTCCTCAGACAGCCGCCGCAGGCCATAAAATTGGCTATTATCCCGGCAGTGATGAACGCAACAACGTCATCACCTACATGGAAAAACATTTGCGTGAGTTCCCGGAAAGAGTCGCTCTTCGCTGGGCCAACCCACAAGCCTTGGCACAATGGGATGGCAACCCCAGAACTCCGATCAAACACGACGAAATCACTTACCGCCATTTCGCCGCCCGTATTAATTCCTTCGCCCGCGGCCTGATGGACATTGGCATTAAAAAAGGTGATCGCGTGATCATCTTCCTGCCGATGAGTCTGGACATGTACACTGCGATGTTTGCCGTTCAGCGGATTGGCGCCATTGCGGTCTTCCTGGATTCTTGGGCTCGCAGCCATCACTTGGGCGCTTCGGCAGAATGCGTGGGTCCGAAAGCCATGATCAGCTTTAAAATGGCGTTCGATCTGGTGGATCAGGTTCCAGAGTTTAAATCCATGCCGATTCGTATCCTGTACGGTCCGGGCGATAAGTTCACTCACAAATTTGAAGACTTACTGAAGCAGGAACCCTCCCCTATCGAACCGGTTGAAAGTGAATTCACAGCCTTGATCACGTTCACCACCGGCTCCACCGGGAAACCGAAGGGTGCTAACCGCACTCACCGTTTCCTGTCGGCCCAGCACCACGCACTTTCTCACGTGATTCCTTACACTGAGAAAGACAAGGACATGCCGGCCTTCCCTATCTTTAGTCTGAACAATCTGGCGTCCGGTGTGACGACCATTTTGCCAGCCTTGAATCTGGCGGCTCCGGCCGCCCATGATTCGGCCTTACTGACCTGCCAGATTCTAAGTGAAAATATCAACTGCACAACCCTTTCCCCAAGCATGCTTGTGGGTGTGGCGAAATACTGCAAAGAAAACAACATCCAACTGACCGGGCTGCGCCGAGTGGTCACGGGTGGTGCGCCGATTTCCAAAGATGACGTGAAAGCGTTCTATGAGATCGCCCCACAAACGGATCTGTGGATTCTTTATGGTTCCACCGAAGCTGAACCCATGGCCCACATCGAGGGACGTGACATGCTGAAGGAAAGCAATATCACTGACCCGGAAATCATCGAAGAAGGTGTTAACGTCGGCCATATCAGCGAAGATATCGACTATCGCTTTATCCGCATCAAGGATGGCCCGATTGAACTGAAGGACTCCCCGTGGTCGAAGATTGAAGTGCCTGACGGTGAGGTCGGGGAATTTATCTGCACCGGGGATCACGTTTGTCGTGATTACTACAACAATCCGGACGCCTTTAAGACCACCAAGATTCTGGATGAAAAGAATCGCGTGTGGCACCGCACCGGCGATCTGGCCTATATTGATTCCGAGAAGAATCTTTGGATCGTGGGCCGTGTGAACAACGCGATCGAGCGCGCTGGCAAGTACTACTTCCCCGTGCGCGCCGAGGTTTTACTGAAACGTATGGACTTCACTTACCGTTGTGCCTTCCTGGGCGTGGAGGACTCCAAGTTGGGACAAGCCACGTACGCTGTGGTGGAGCTCAAAGAGGGCATCGACAAAACCACTTTCGACTTTGCCGCTGCCAAAAAGGAGATCCAACGGGTCTTTGAGAAAAATAAAATCCCCGTGGATGAGATCAAATTCGTCAACAAGGTTCCAATGGATCCGCGTCACCATTCCAAGGTGGAATACAAGGTCCTGCGCGATCAACTGAAGGAGCCGGGAGTTGTGATTGGCTAAGTGGTGGATACTGATTAAAGAAAGATTCAGTCCCGCTTCCTATGTGCCCATGATTTTTCTTTTCTCCTGGGCCAACGGGCTTTATCTTTCCCAGTCATTTAAAATGGACTGGGATTGGGGCCGCTTTGCAATGGTCTTTGTGTTGTTGCTGTCCTTCTTTTTCCGCATGCGTCTGTTTGATGAAATCAAAGACTATGAAGTGGACTTGAAGGTCAACCCCACCCGCCCCTTGGCGCGCGGAGTCCTGTCGGTGGCTCAGGTTAAAAAGGCGCTGCTTTTGCTGATTGTCTTTGAACTTGGGGTGGCCGGATCGCTGGGCCTTTCTCCTTTCCTGATTCACGCCATAGCCATTGGCTACAGTCTGATGATGTATGAAGAGTTCTTTATCGGAGACCTGCTTCGTCCCCATCTGACCACTTATGCTGTGACACACACTTTCGTCAGTACGTTGCTGGGCCTTTCTGCTGGAATTGCCATGACGGGAGTTGAGCTTTCGCAGCTCACCTGGCATCATGCGCTCTTTTTCCTGATGAACTGGGCCTTTTTCAACTTATTTGAGTTTGCCCGAAAGACGTTCGCTCCCGAGGAAGAACGGGACCATGTGCCGAGTTATTCCAACATCTTTGGCTGCTACGGCGCCTGGGCTCTTTCCATCAGTCAGGCGGTGCTGGGTGTGGGTGTGATCTTCTATTTAAAGCCGCACATCCTGCCTCCTCTGGCGTTGACTTTGTATGTGGCCGTCAGTCTGGCCTACCTGCTGCGCAAAACCAGAAAGACCGCCTCTCTGTTTAGAAATCTGTCTGGTGCTTACTTGTTGCTTCATTACATTATCCTCGTCTACATCGTGGGAGTTTAATCATGCTAGTCACCCCGAAATCGACCCTGTTTTTTGCAAAGAATGAGGCCGGAGGAAAAGGCTTTAACCTTTACCTGATGTCACAAGCAGGTCTGCCTGTTCCTGAGTGGGTGGTTTTCGGAAAAAGATACTTCCATGACTTCCTGCAATCTGATGACGTGAAGCTGAATCTGGAAAATATTCTGGATCGTCTGCTCCGTCAGGAAATCACGGCGGCTCAGGCCGAAAAAGACATCAATGCCCTGTTTGAACAAACCGATTTGCCCCCGACTGTGGCGACTTCACTGGAGGCCGCACTGAAAGATCTGGGCGCGGATAAGGTGTTCTCGGTGCGCTCCTCTGCCGCTGATGAAGACAGCCTCGCACACTCGTTTGCCGGGCAACTTTCAAGCTTTCTCTATGTCTCTGGCAAAGAAGATATCTTGAAGTACATCCGCCAGTGCTGGGCTTCGGCCTTTTCGGAACGCGGCTTGGTCTATCGGTTGGAAAACAAAATCGATCTAAAAAAGATATCTGTCTCTGTGGTGTTACAGCGAATGATAGACCCGGATAAATCCGGGGTTCTGTTCACCTGTGATCCTGTGGCCAAGAAAACGGATTCTTATGTGGTCTCTGCCGTGTATGGCGTTGGTGAGGGTCTGGTGTCCGGGGCGCTGGATGCGGATTCTTTCTGGCTGGATGCCAAAACTGGCAAACTGCTGCGGGAAGAACTGGTTGAAAAGAAAGAGATGATGAAAAAGTCCGCGTCGGGTCATTGTGAAATGAAGCCCGTTGCTGCAGAAAAGGTGAATACATCTTCTTTGAGTACCGACGAACTTCAGGGCCTCTATCGCCTGGGGCACAAGATTCAGGAACAGTATCACCGCCCCCAGGACATCGAGTGGGCCGTTGAAGGTGGCAAAATCTATATTTTGCAAACTCGTCCCGTGACCAGCCTGGATCAGGATCTGATCGGGTATCCGAATCTGTGGGACAATTCCAATATCATTGAATCCTATGGCGGTCTGACGTCACCTTTGAGCTTTAGTTTTGCCCTTCGTAACTATAAGGCCGTCTATGTCCAATTCTGCGAGGTTCTGGGGGTTCCCAACGACATCATCAAGGATATGGATTCCTACCTAAGTTACATGCTGGGTTCTTTGAACGGTCGCGTGTACTACAATCTTTTTAACTGGTACAAGCTGGTGGGTGTTTTACCGGGCTTTAAGCAGAACCGCGAATTCATGGAAACCATGATGGGTGTTTCTGAAGCTCTCAGTGATGAAATCGCCGACCGTATCAAACCTCACCCGTCGTGGGACACACCCATGGGACGCGTGCGCAAAATGGTGACGGGATATAACTTTATCAAGTATCACTTCACGATTCAAAAGGTGGTCGACGACTTCCTGACAACCTTCCATAAGGATTATGATCGCTTCCGCGCCATGCCTTTAAAGCGCATGCGGGGCGATCAGTTGATCCGCGTCTATATGGATGTGGAAAGAAACATGCTGGGCCGCTGGAAGGCACCGATCATCAATGACTTCCTGTGTATGGTGCACTTCGGTTTATTAAGAAAGCTCACCACCACCTGGCTGAAGGAGCTTGATTCCACGATTCAGAATGACCTTCTGGCCGGTGAAGGCGGACTGGAAAGTGCAGAACCTACAAAGGCATTGTTACGACTGGCTCACAAGGCCCATCAGAACGAAGGTTTGCGCCAGCTAATTGAGACCACGGACCCGAAAGAGGGCCTGGAGGCTTTGAATCAATCCCCGTACACTGAATTCTACAAGATGGTCCTGGACTATCTGGATCGCTTCGGCTTCCGCTGCATGAGCGAAATGAAGCTGGAGGAAATCGATCTTCTGACGGATCCAAGCTATCTGTTTGTCTGCCTGAAAAACTACTTAAAATCCGGACAGGTTGAGGTCCACGACGACAGCCACGAAAAGAATCTGCGCCAGAAAGCCGAGGAAAAAGTCGCCGGACATCTGACGGGATTCAAAAAGAAGATCTATTTCTGGGTGCTAAAACACGCCCGTAAAGCTGTGAAGAATCGCGAAAACACACGCTTTGCCCGTACACGTATCTATGGCATTGCCCGCACCATCTTCCAGTCCATCGGTGAAGATCTGGCGGCGCTGGGAGCTCTGGATCATCCACGGGATATTTTCTGGCTGACCATTGAGGAAGTCTTTGGAATCTACAATGGAACCCTGCCGTCCTTTAACCTGAAAGCCATTGTCGAGCTTCGCAAAAAAGACTACGCCGTTTTCGGCGAAGAAACCGATCCACGTGTTTTAACCCGTGGCGCGGTTTATTGGAATAATCAGTTCATCAAAGAAGAAGAGCTGCCTGCATCGTCTGAAACGGGTGATTGGGATCTGAAGGGTCTGCCTTGCTGTCCGGGAGTGCTGGAAGGCGTGGTGAAAGTCATCATCAACCCAAGCGACAATCTGGAACTCAACGGTGAGATTCTGGTCACGGCCAGAACCGATCCGGGTTGGGTCCCCTTGTACCCGTCGATTTCAGGCTTGCTGGTGGAACGCGGAAGCTTACTGTCTCACTCAGCCATCGTCGCCCGTGAGATGGGTATCCCCGCGATTGTCAGTATTCCGGGACTGACCAAGAAACTAAAAACCGGCATGCGGGTCCGTATCGACGCCAAAGCCGGAACAATTAAAATCCTCGATTAAAGAGGTACCTGCTCACTTCTGCAGAAGCGGCGAGTTATTTGTCCGAAATCGGAATCTTAAAAATGCGAAACGGCCCTAAAATGGGCCGTTTTCGTTTCTGCCGCAGAGCTTCTGTAAAAGTGAGCAGGTACCTTTTAGAGGTTGAGGGTGCCTTGTTCGAGTTGGTCGAGGCCTTTAAAGATGGCCTTCATTTGGTCTGAGAAGACTGTGGAGACCTTTTCGTCCAGATCGACCGTTGTACATGGCACAGCACCAATCAACTTCTTCAGCACCTTACACTTTGTCACCGTCGAACAACGGGTGTTGTTACAAGCCACGGCCTTACCATTAAAGAAACTGAGTGTCGGGTTGTTCATAAAAGCCTGCGTGTCGATAGCCTCAGAGCAGGCCTTGCGTCTGTTGCCGCTTTTATCAGAAGGACACATCCAGTCCTTCACCGCTTCGATCATATCCGCACGGGAGGACTGCAAAGAAAGGGGTTTCACCGTTGGCGTCAGCAATGTGAAGTGGATCGTCGCCTGAGGAATCAAAGAATCCACCGGAGAGAACACTTTATAGAAACCAAGACCGCGCGTGAATGTACCAAAGGAATCAACATAAGGAGAATTCACAGGCTTCAGACGAAGACATTTCTTCGTTGTACATTCCAAAGTTTTCTGAATGATTCGAGACGTTGTCCCGATGCGAGTGAGATTCTCAGGATAGTAACCCACGTCGTGATAGTACCAGTTGCCATCACTCATCATTTCCTGGAAATCAGAAGATGCGAAAGAACCAAAGACCGGACGACGCCACATTTGGGCTGCTGCCGGAGCCAAAAGCCAGCCGGAATTACACGAATGGAAAACCACAAAAGCGTTGGGAGCCAGAACTTTGCCAATTTCAGCAAATTCCGGGTCTTCGTGATCCAAACGATCACGTTTGTCCTGAAGACGGAAGCCATTATAGGTATTGGCGTGTCCATAGAACTGCAAAGAACTGACAGGCACGTTCAGATACTGCAGTGCCAGAACCAGGCGCTCTTTGCTAAGGTCGTCATTATCCTCTTTGCGAAAACCAAAGCCTTCCTTCGCCAGCATGGATCTTTCCATAGAGAAGGACTCGTTCACTGCACTGATAATCACACGTTGTCTTTGCGGGAAACGATCGCGGGAAACAGCGGCCCCCAAGATCGCCGACTTCAGGAACTGAGTGCCTTGATCGTTACCGAAGCCCGCGACAAAGACGTCCGTCGGAACACCTGGGCGAAGCTTCGTCGGTTCAGAGGCAATAAAGTAAGCTTCACTTTTTTGTGCCCAAGAGCCCACCACCAGCGCCAGAGCACCCATCAGAAGTTTCATCTTCATAACAACCCCATCTAAAAAGATATTTATTTAAGCGAGAAAGGTTCTACCACACCCCGTCCCTTTTCCAAAAGCGCCCTCAGATTTCTGCTCTGGCACATGAAAAGACTTCAGCGCCAGGCCGAAGAGTGTCAACTTTCTAGACAGATTTGCTTCTCAACAATAACTCAGAAAAGTCACTTGTCTCGTTTTTAGACAGGCTGTAGGCCCTCATCTACGCCAGAAAGGCCCTGGAATCGGGCATAGAACTGGCATCTCTCCCGATGAGTTTAACTGCAACTATTGGAGTGTTTATATGAAAGTTCTGTCTTCTCTTCTTTTGCTGGTATTGGGTTTTTCGGCAACAACGGCTTCTGCCTATGGTTTGGAGTGCACAACTCAGACTCATAAGATTGACTTTATGACCTTGGATCGTGACGGTGGCGAAGAAACCGTGACTGTTCACTATCTCAGCGAAAAGAAAGAGCGCTTCCTGGTATTGCAGAACAACGCCGGCTCTATCGTGGCCGTTAAGGACAATGCCTTGGATGGCGGAAATTCATCCCGCGGCGTGATTCTGAACTACAACCTGCAGACGGGTCGCGGCGTTCTGGCTCTTGATGGTGACGTCATCGACGTGACGTGCACCAACAAATAATCCTAAATTAACTAGTCCTTTTTGAAGATATGGAACTGGTAAACGCCTGTTCCATCTTTTTTTTGCGCCCACTGATTCGTATCAATCAGTTCAGTCCACCCCTTCAGATCAATAGCCGTTGGCGCCCGCATAAATGAGCGGATCACCATCTGAGTCCCGGCTTTGGATTCCGGATTCAAACGCTGAAGGATCTGATTGGCGTCTCGCTGTTCCAGATAAGAAATTGTGTCAGACAGAGAAATAAAGTCATAGGCGTGCTTTGGAAGTTCTTCCAGCAAATTCCCATGCAGATAGCGCACTTCGGTTTTGGACTTTTTCACCGCGGCCACGATATGTTCATGAGCCTCCAAGGGCAGGCCTTCTTCATAGGCAATACGACCCAGGAAAAGAATCTGCATGAAATAGTTTTTGCGCACCAATTGTGTGCGGAAAATACGATCGAACTCTTCCGTGATAAACTGCCAGGGAGCGCGTTCTTCAGTTTTATGTTCGGCGCGACCGCTGAAGTGGCCTTTATACAGGTATTTGTTAAAAACAAACTCACTGGCAGCCACACGGATAAAGCTGTTCCAACGGATCTTCGGCCAGTGCTTTTCATAAAGCTCGATCTGTTCATGCAAACTTTGAGCGGCAAAAACCTTGCTAAAATCACACTGTAAAACATCGCGGAAAAGATAACCCAGCTTCTGGAAGTGAGACTCCCAGCGCCCCAGCAGGATGAAGCCCTTTTCTTTCCAGCCGTCCACACGGTCATTCCAGTATTGCGTAGCTTCCGGCGAAAGCTTCAGGCGCTGATACAGCTCCACACGATTGTCGCCTTCGTCGTGGCCGCCTTGCAAAGCCCCACGATATCCCAGAAGGAACAGATATTCTTCATAGGTCAAAGTCTTCATCGCCTGCAAACGCAGTTCACAAAGATAAAGCTGGGACACAGACATATCGATGACATCCAGATTTTTCGGATTGCGTGCAATCAAAGGAAGACAGCGGGCACCAGAGCCCGCAATGCTGAACACACGCCCGGCATTTTCCGGCAACAGATCAAACTCGATGCGGGTGTCTTCGTTCGACAGAGTGTAGTTTAAATCTGAGAAGTATTCCTTTGCCATTGCCGACTCCTGTTAAAAAGGCAAGCTGCCTGTCATTTCCAAACGAAGGCCAACAACATAGCCTCCGGTGATTTGTTCATACATATCGTAAAGTCCGCCATCACTGCCCTCATAATTCTGGGCAAAGACCGACGTGGTTAAATAGTCCGTCCAGTTATAGCCATAACTGGCATTCACAAAAAGATCGTTGGTATTAACATTCTGATAGACCTGCATGAACACGTCATGACGACTGGGGTTCCACTGCGCGCTGACGTAATACGAGGTCTGGTATTCAGACTTCGTCAAACTGTTCACTTGAAAGTAAGTCACTTGAGGCAGCACGATCCAGTTCCCCAAAAACAGATCCATTCCCAGGGTCCCAAAGCTGCGATCACTCCTCACCGAATCAGGCAAAGTCGTATCGTCCACATAGCCATATTCAAATTTCGGCACGGCCTGTTCGAAGGCATAGTTGGCCGTCACACCATAGTGGTTGACGTTTAGAATCTGTGCCGTCATGGCTGACAGACTGAAGCCCCAAACATCGGCCTTCACCCGGCCGCCAAAACTGGTGTTTTTATCCTCTTTAAGATCAGGCACCGGGACCGGATATGTGGTCTCTGCCGTTTCGCCGATACCCACCAGATCCAGGGACCAGGATTCTCGTGCATAGGAAAAAGACGCTCCCGTTGGATGGGTCAACTGATCCTGGAACGGATCAAAAAACAGACGTGACCAGCGACGGCCGGACCATACATCCAAAGAAGGCTGTGACCACATTTCACTCCAGCGAATGGCCTGACGACCGACTCGCACATAGAATGAATCCAGTTTAAATTCCAGATAGGCTTCCTGCAGATAGCCACGCGAAGGTGATTTACGGATAAAGGCCTGATCCTCATTGGCTTCAAATTCACCAAAACCTTCCACGAAAACACCGAAAGGCCCCATATTGCTGTTAAGTTTTCCTTTGACGATCAGGCGGTTGGCCAGCTCGTCTTCTTTGCCGCGAATATACTCATAGCGAGGGGCAAACACCAGGTCCGCCCTCGCCATCGGAGTCAGCAATAAAAGAAATAACGGAATCAGGCGCAGCACTTTACTTCATGCTCTCCATATTACGAACTGTGAAGAAGGAATCATTGAAGTCCTTCTTATCCATGGAAAGAATACGGATGTGGCTGACCTGCTTGTTGGTGTCTTCAATTTTCAAAGTGGTCGGACGAACCGCACCAGAGATGTTTTTGTAGTCTTCAAAGCTGGCCCTCTTCAAAACCGTCTTGCCGTTAAGACCCAGGTATTCCGCACGCTGAGGGGCAAAGGTGCCCTTTTTCAACCACAGACGGACCCATGCATAGGTCAGATTGTCCTTGTTTCCCTTGAGCAGCAACTGCACTTCATCCTTGGTCTCGGCTTCTTTGGTCACATCGTAATCTCCGTACCAGCGTGTGCGCGAGATATCACCGTTGGCCACCTGACCGCTCAGCTTCTGAGCCAATGACAAACGCATGGAGCGTTTCAAATTCGGCACATAGGCATGAAAGTCACGGTCCAACATCAGCATGTTGCGACCCTTGTCGCGGGCTGGTTCTTTTGTCACGATCAGGGTTTTATCCTGACCTTTCAAGTACACCTGAAACACTGAGGTGTTTTCCGGAGTTTCAACTTTGATTTTCATTTCATAAGATTCAGCAGGGTTGCGGATATTGTCGGCCTTTTTCACCCACTCGGCCGGATTTTCTGCAAATGCATGCAAAGAGATAAACAAGCTGCTGATCGCCAAAAGTGTCTTCATGACATCTCCTTATTTCTTCCTTCTAGATAACGCGAGTTCTCGGGTCAGGGCAATTTCCTTATCCGTAATGATCCCAGTGTGCCCCTGAATGGCGGCCAGTTGAACTCCATGTCGGCGTGCCATGCGATAGATTTGTTTCACCTTGTTCCATTCAATATCACGGCCCATGGTGAAGGGTTCATACTGCCCTTCCAAAGTCAGCAGGGCCGTTTCGGCCAGACAGGCATACACGGCTTTTCCCGGCAGTCCCATTTCAAAGTTCATTTCCACAGGCCCTGGCAAAACCACTTCGCCTGATTCAATGATTAAAACATCCGGTCGTTTCTTGGCATCTTCGATATCAAAATCCAACGGGCGTGAACAATCACACACCACGGCACCTGGCTTTAAGCGCATCACATCCACGATCTTTTGATCGAAAGCGGACGTCGCTGTCACCAGCACATCCGCGTCCGGTGCCAGCTCATTGGCGTCCGTGGTGATGATGACCTCGCACTTTGGTGACATGGCCTGAATTTCCTGCCTTAGTTCTTCCAAACGATTCAGACGAGGCGCCACCAGACACAGTTTTTTAAAAATCATGGACAGCAGTTTGGCAGAAACCTTCCCGATAGAGCCCGTGGCCCCGATGACCATCGCCATTCCATCCACATAGCCAGTTTCCGGGTTCTGTTTCAACAAGTGCATTCTTTGCACCACATCGGCCAGAGCCCACAAGGTTGCCGATGCACTCAGGCTGTTTCCGGTTGTCACCGGAATCGGACTGTTCTGATTGATAGTCACACCCTGATCACCCACAATCTTGGTGTACGCCCCCAGTCCGATCATTTTTGCTCCCCGGTTGGCGGCATCGTAACAGATGCTTTCAATCTTGCGATAGATCACCTCGGGGTCGGAGGCTTTTAAAACCTTGGGTGTTGCTGGCAGCGCATAGATTACACCATTGATCTCTTTTCCAGTTTCGGCGCTGATAATGTGTTTGATGTGACCATACACGAATGGCGGTGCTTTGGCAGCCATTCGATCAAAGGAATCATTCCATTCCTTCGGCATATGCTTCAACACTCCCAAACCCGGAACATGCATAAAGTCATTGTGAGAAAGTGCATGGATTACGAAGGCAAAGTCCGGTTCGGGCTGCTTGAATATCTTATTGCGAACAGAGTTGATCCCCTGAGATATCTTCGTCTGTGTCGAAGAGTTCCTTGTCATCACATATTTACGCGCAACTTGACGGATTTCGACATCTTCGGTGATCAGCTGTTCCCATTCTTCAATGGAAAGAGCGGCTGTTCTTTTATGCGACAGACGCAGCATCGCATCCAGAACCGAATAGTTCATGTAAGGATGCACGCGGTAGTTTTCAGGGAACAGATTAATAATGCTGCGAGGAGAGTACTTTTTCGCCTCTTCCTCCATCGCCGGATGCGAAGACCAGATCACCAGATCTTTCCCGCGCACGAAGTCCGTGGCCGCATCAAAGAGCAGCAACAGCGGCAGGTCACAGAAGACGTACTGCACGTCCTCCACCTGCGCCGCCAGCGAGGATCGACTGATTTTCTGCAACTTGCTTTGCGCCAAAGGCGTGTTGTTTTTCAGATCCTTGATACTGGCAACATTCAAAGCCAGCTTTGAAATCGTCATCAATCCAGGGAATGGCTGAATCATCCAGGGAAGGCCCAACAAAGAATACGCATCACCGATATACACAGACTTGCGGTAACGATGACGGATGTACTCTTCAAGCTCTGTCGAAAGCACCGCCGTGGGGAAGAAGGTCCCCCGCTCGGGCTGAATGCTACCGGATTCGATATGTTTTACCAGGGAGTTGATATTGGCAATTTCACGCAACCCCGTCCCGTCACACAAAGGCACGGGCGATGGTGTCGCCATAATCTCAAGATACTGCCTGTGCACATAACTTTTCTGATCCAGTTTGATCACCGGCGGAAGACTGGTCAATGCAAAGGCATCGACTTGGTTGCGCAGAGTTTCGATCAGGCGTTTGACAGATTCCACAGAAAAATTGGCACTGAAACGCTGAACCTCGTAATGGTCCCCGGCAAAATCAAATTCATAAGCGGCATCCCAATGCGGACGACCGAAACTGATCTCAGCGATTCGATACGTACGCTTCATAACCGCTCCAGAACTTTTGTTCGTATTGGAAGAATTCTGGACACCATGTCTCGCCCAGGATTGCCCGGGTGGCGGTGGTGTCATAGATGGGGAAATTCATCAGATAGTGCAATTCCTCTTCCGGGAATCGCGCGATGAAACTGGAAATTTTTAAAATCAAAGCTTCAGAAATCTTGTCCACCAGGACAACGCCCTTGTGAGGAATGGCCTGGAATTTCAAAGCCGACGTATACAGATCTCGCACTGACAGTCCTTGATTCGGAGTCACATGGAAACTGTGATAGCCCTGGGGTTTGTCTTGCACCGCCCATTCACAGAACTTTACAATCGCTTCCGCACATTTATCCACGGGCACCAAAGGCAAACGTGTTTTTTCATTCCCTGGAAGAGGCAATGACGTCGGAATGGATTCCACCACCGCGCGGATCTTATTAAATGCTTCAGCAGCATGATAAGGCCCGTCGATCCTTTCAATCGCCCCGGCCTTCGTGTCACCAACCAAAACGCCCAGACGCAGATTGATTCTTCCGGTGGTGTGTCCCACCGGCCAGTTCTGCAGGACCTGTTCTCCGTGAGCTTTGGATTCAGAGTACGCATCAGGAAAGGGTTTGACGAAATTCAAGTCATGAGGTCTTACAACACCCAGACTGGAGTTGATTCCCGCCGCCACGGTGCTGGTGTTCACAAAGAAAGGAATGCGAAGAGCTTCGGCAACTTTTAATGCCGTGCCCATCGCAGAGATATTGTGCTGATAGCAGTCCACTTTCGCGGCGGTCAGATCGTACAGACCCGCCATGTGCAAAAAGACGGAATAGTTTTTTGAGCGCAGGGATTCCAGGTCCAGACCGGCATTCCACTAACACAAATCCCCCTGGACTTCTGTCTTGCCAGAACGGGACAGAACGTCGACTTCGAATTTTTCACGAAGCAAAGGAAGAACTCGCTTGCCAAGGAAGCCTGTGCCCCCCGTTACGAGAATGCGTGGTTTGGTCACTGTGACCTCCGAATAGACTTACTGCCGGACCATCACGGGAAGTCCGCGATGAATGCAGCGGACGGTGATGTCCTGAACGTCTCTGAGAAGGATCTCGCCATCCCCGAAGAAAGTCAAAGAACGCTGGGGATTCTGGCTCTTTAGTCTGAACTCTTTAAGCTCGAACGACTTGAATGCCGACGACTTTTCCACGGTGCCACGGCGGATATGATAAGCCGCCAAAGCCTGCGACGGAATATTATTGGTTTCAGATAAAAGTAAATTGACCGTTCCATCTGTGTTGGAAGTAAACGGAGCCGGCACAAAGCTGGAGCCGATCTTCTGCTGGTTGTTGACCAGGACAATGGGAGAGGTGGTCTCGACATTCACCTTGCCGGGAATTTCAATTTCCAATCCCCAGCCCTCAGGATTCCAGGTGCGAATCGCCTCGGCCGTCATCATAGAATATACGCTCGGGCCCATTTTCTTAACGGCATGATAGCTTTTCTCTGCCAGGAAACGATAGGCTTTCGCCGACTTCGGATTGTTGGCCAGAGCCTGCAAATTAGAACGGAATTTATTGGCCAGTTCCGCAGCTTTGGCCGGAAGACCCAGGCCTCCGTTGGTCAACATATAGGCGCGCTGATCCTGCGCGGATATTTCGATCACATCGATGTTCTTCACGACACCTTCAAAGATGTTGCGAACGGCGGTATCAATTCTATGAGAAACGCCAATTTCGTGCGCCAGATCATTCGCTGTTCCCGATCGAACAATCGCAATCGGAGGAATGTGGGCGCCATCCCGATATTTCATCAGGCACTGCAAGGTCACATTGATCGTCCCATCACCACCACAGATAATAAAGTGATCCGTCTTCTGAGCCATCTCTTCCTGAACAAAATCAAACATTTCCATCATCGTCGAAGGACGACAGAAACGCAGATCGCAGCGGAAAAGCGCTTCACGCACCTTCGCCTCGATCAACTCTGCATTCACAGAGCCTGCTTTTGAATTCACCAGAACAGAGACTCGCATATTATTTCACTCCGAAATAACGATGAAGCAAGTCTCGTACCGCGGATCGATCGCTATGGGAACCAATTAGATTAGATCTCAGACTCTAGAAGTGGGGCTAAAACGTCATTTTGGCACCGCTGACCAAAAAGTGATCACTTTGAGACAACAGATGACTCATAAAAAAGCGGCCTTCGTGGCCGCTTTTCTTTACGCTACTGTCATGGAGCTTAAGTGGATCTTAAAAGCTCGGGAATGGATTTCTTCAACAACTTCCACACCGGCCACAAGCTGGCCAGAACCGTGGCAATCATGGGTAACAACAACGCCTGGATATAGTGCCCCGCCTGAATATCCAAAAAGACAAAGAACTGCCTTGTGATTCCCGGAGCCGGAGGCAGCGGAATTCCTTTGGAAAGCAAGGTCTTGTCCACCAAAACGGCCAGACAGATTCCCAAAAAGCCCCCCAGAATTCCCAGCAAACTGTTTTCGATCATCAGGATCTTAAACAAGCGACTGCGCTTTTCCCCATTGGCGCGCAGGGCCCCCATCTCACCCGCCCGCTCTAACAAACCCACGGAAATCACATTGAAGATTCCCATGGCCACAATCACCAGAATAATAGAGCGGATGAAAGAGAACTGCGCATTGAGGAAGTCCACCGAGTTTTGATAGTAGTTCTTATCCAGAATCTCAAACGGCACAGCCTCCAGTTGTGGATTGGCTTTGCGCA
Organism: Bdellovibrio sp. HAGR004; assembly: GCF_055397015.1. Lineage (NCBI taxonomy): Bacteria > Pseudomonadati > Bdellovibrionota > Bdellovibrionia > Bdellovibrionales > Pseudobdellovibrionaceae > Bdellovibrio > Bdellovibrio sp. HAGR004. The sequence goes on from NZ_AP029176.1 coordinate 3,390,742, forward strand.
AATCACTGTCCACCTGAGACCACGTCTCGACACCTTTTGTTGCTAACGAGAACATCTCCACACGCTGGGTATCCAGCAACTGCTGGGCTTGCTTCAGGTCCACACGATAGAAGGAATCATCAATGATCTTTTTTCCAGTAAAGAAGATCCCGGCCACCGTCAGATCCGCGCCGTTCAGCTGACCATTCACTGTTTGTGTCAGCAAAGTCACCACGTCCCCGGCCTTGGCATCGATGCTCTCTGCCAGACCTTTTCCAAGAATGATCTGATCTTGTCCCTGCAGATCGTGACCTTCGATAAAGTTCATCTCGGTGAAGAATGTGTTTTCCCTTTCCGGGATCACACCCTCGCCTTTACCGCCCAATGTAATGCCGCCTTTGACGATGAAGGAATAGAACGACACCCGCGGGAACACTTGAGTCACCGCCGAAGAGCTGCGAATCTGCTGTTCAATTTCCTCAGGGTTTTCAAACCACAACTTCCATGGGGTTTCATGGACCTTGCCATAATAATTCTGCGGGAACACCTGGCCATAGCCGTAGTAACCATGAATGACATTTTCACGATACTGATTCATCACGCCGGTGTTGAAGCCCTGATAGATCAGCAAGCCTGCCGCCCCCAAAGCCACCGTACAAAGACTGGCCCAGGTTCTGCGCGGATTACGGAATAGATTTCGCCAGGAGATTTTTAGAAGTTCCAACATTACACAGCCCCTTTATCAATCTGCCCGTCTTTCATGCGATACACCGACTTGGCAAAGCTGACCAGATGCGAATCATGAGTTGAAAAGATAAAGCTGGTATTTTCAGACTTCTGCAGTTCCTTAAACGCGTTGATGGTCTTTTCCGCCGTCACAGAATCCAGGTTGGCTGTGGGCTCATCCGCCAGGACCACCGCAGGCTTTTTGGCAATCGCACGCGCAATCGCCACACGCTGACGCTGACCTCCGGAAAGCTCCAGAGGTTTCTTTTTCGCATGGTCCGCAAGACCCAGAAGATCCAAAGTTTCCATTGCCACTTTGTGGGCGTTGGACTGGTTGTAACCCAAGGAAGGCAGGAAGTAAGAGGTGTTTTCCAGAACCGTCAGGGTCGGAATCAGATAGAAGGCCTGAAAGATAAAACCGACCTTATGTAAACGAACATTTTCTTTTTCCGATTCCTTCAGATGTGTGACGTCTTCACCGGCGAACTCCAGATGGCCGTTGCTGGGAGTATCGATCAAACCCAAAAGGTTCAGCAAAGTGGTTTTTCCCGTTCCACTGGGCCCGACGATACAGGTGAAGCATCCTTTTTCCAGTTCCAGATCAATGCCCTTAAGAACCGGCACCTGTTCGCCATTCCACAGATAGGAATATTCGAGTCCCTTAAGACGATAAAGAGCACTCATGCTGCTGACTCCTTTAAAGATAAAAACGGAAACCCAGAGTGATATAGCCGCCAGAAAGATTCAAGTCCCGGCTGTCGCCGGAAGCATCCGTGACTTTATCGCCACTGTTGACGGGGCCTTTGAATGTTGTGACGGATTTGGTGTATTCCAGATTGTCGATATTCAGTTGACGATAACCGAACTCCACCACAATCGTGGTCGTGTCTGTCAACAAACCTTCATACCCCAACGAAGCATTCAGCATCGTTGCAGAACCCTTGGCCTCGATCCCATGATCCGTGACACCCGGATAGGCGGCCTGACCGGCGGCGGTCAAAGTATAGTCATTTTTCAGGGTGATACTGGCGCTGCCCACACCGACGGAAACAAAAGAGCGAGAGGTGTTGTTCCCGTGCAGGTTCAACTCCAGAGCCAGCTTTGGTGCATATCCCAGAATTTCACTGTTGGCACTGTACAGTTCGGTCCCGGCATTTTCCGCACGGGAACCTTCCAGATTTGTAGGCTTTAAAACTTCAAATCCAAAGCGCAAACTGGCCGCTGGCCGGGAATAAATAAACCCGAACTCGCCCGCGTAATTGTAGTTCACCGTTCCGCTGTAACTGAAAGAAGCAGAGGCCTCGTTATCCAAAGCCGCAGTCCCCACCTGAGAACCTCCGGCACCGACACCGAAATAAGCTGCGAAGGATTCTTTGTTGATGTTGAAAACCCGGGCCTGTGCCGAGGTTGCCGTCAAAATCAGGGCTGCAGAGAGCAGGAAGTGCACTTTCACTTCCTACTCCGTGATCAAATCAATAACGACTTTGCTGGTGCTTTTTTTACCAGCCACCTGATAAACACGCACTTTGGTGTTTTTCTTCAGATCCATCGTCAGGTTCAAAGAACCGTCCACCGGGTCCAGACTCATCTGGGTGCGGGAAACTGCCAATGAAGATTTCATAATCGCGGCCAGTCTGTTTTGGTCCACATTAGAGCGAGGCATTTGTGCAAAGTCGATCACCAGACGCTGAGGATTCTTTTTCAGTTCGGCATAATAATATCCGGGCCAACCCTTCAAAGGAGCCCCGTTCATATCACCGACATCAAAGACCAAACGCTCGACTTTCTTTTTCGCGTCTGCAGTTCGGCGCACATCCATCAAAGTAAATGCACTGCCAGCCAAACCACCGTAGCTGGCTCCCTCGCCGCTAAGAATTTTTGTCGCGACAGGTTTTGTATTTTTAGAAGAAATCGCTGCCTGGCCAGGAACAGCCAAAAGCAGAGCCATTACACATCCAATGTACTTTATCATGGTCGACTCCTTTCGATCATCACCCTCTAAGCCTAAAGGGGAACAAGCCGTCTGCCAACCCCCAAACTCAGTTCGGACTTACTTTTGACAGAGCAAGTGTGCAGCCAAAAGTAAGTCCGAACCTTTTGGGGCGCCGAGTGACGATTTTGGGCAGCTTTTTGTAAAGTCTGGGGTTAAGGACGAATATATGGCACCTGAGTTTCTCAAAAGAAGGCACGAAACTTGGAATACAGATCCATGTTGAAGAATTTTTTAACTTTTGGGAGTGCTTTATGAAAAGGCTCATTTATTTACTTTTCACCGTTTTCGCTTTGGCTGCCTGCCAACCCGACAAAGATGGCGGCGGCGGCAATCAAACAACGGCCACAACTCCGTTGCAACTGAACTGTATCAATGGAACATCGAACTGTAATACGAATGCCTATGGGTACTATCAGGGCTTCCAGCCTTATAACTTCCCGTACATCAACGGCTATGGCTACGGCTACAATTACGGTTTCAACTACAATAACGTTTTCATCAATCAAGGTTTCTGCGGATGCCCTCACGGTTATCTTCCGACTTACAACGGAACGATGGGCCTGGGCTGTATCCAACAGAACCTGATCTATGACAACCCACCAGGACAGTTGTTCTATTGGTCTTACTCCAATGGCTACACCTATGGTTACATCTGGAGTTACGTTCCAGCCGCACCACAGGTGGCGACGAACTTCCCTCAGTATTCCAATATTCCATCGGCACCCAACAGCTTCGGTTCTTGCTCCCAGAACCTGACCCGCAGCTGCATTCTGAGCCAGGCCAATTCTTGCGACACAGGGGCGACCTGCCGCCAAGTGATTGCTGGCTCAAACTTGGGCGTCTGTGTAAAAAACTAGAGAGCCGCGGCGGACTCTCGACCGTTCTTACGGAATAATACGCCGCAACATCATGGGCCCTCAGAAGGTAAAACCACTGAGGGCCCTTTCTTTTTTTGTCTTGTGCTCGCGACCGGCGCCCTTGGGAGGGGGAGTAGCCCTTTTATGGGGCACGGGCTCCTGCCCTCTGCCGGCACTCGCTTCGCGACCATCCTGGGCCGGAGGCCCCATAAAAGGGCTACTCCCCCTCCCAAGGGCTCAGTTCCCAGTATAAGCCGATCATAAAAACAGCCTTCAGTGGCGCGTGTTTGCTGTGTGGATGGCAGTACCAAAGGATGGCCGTAAAAGCCTCTAAAGTACTGCTTTTTGGGCTGGTCGGTGGTGCCCTGTTGAGTCATTTTTTAATCCGTGGTTTTCCCTTTATTTCGCTCTGTTTTCATGGAAAAAAAGAGGGGTGTTTTATCACTCTTTGGAGGTTCCTATGAATACGACAAATCCTCTCTTAAAACCCTTCACAAACAAAGACCAGGCAGTGCCCTTTGATCTGATCAAAGTGGAGCACTACGTTCCGGCTGTGGAAGAAGCGATCAAAGTTGCCAAGGACAATGTGGCAAAAATCAAAGCCAATCCTGCGGCTCCTGATTTTGAAAATACGATTGTGGCCCTGGAGGCAGCTTCCCTGCTGGCGGATCAGATTTCCACGATCTACAGCAACCTGGAAGTGGCTCATGCAGATGAGGCTTTGCAGGCTTTGGCCAAAGACATCTATCCAAAGTTGACGGCTCTGGCTTCTGATATTTCTTTGGACGCTGAAATCTTCAGTCGCGTGAAAGCGGTTTACGACAAGCGTGCGACTTTGAATCTGAACGGCGAACAAAACCGCCTTTTGGAAAAGACCTACCTGTCCTTCACTCGCAACGGCGCTTTGCTGAACGAGACCGACAAGGAAACTCTTCGCCAGATCGATCAGGAACTTTCCGTTCTTGGGCCCAAGTTCTCTGAGAATGTTTTGAAAGCGACCAACTCTTTTGAAATGATTCTGGACAAAAAAGAAGACGTCGACGGTTTGCCAGAAGGTATTCTGGAAGGCGCTGCAGCCCAGGCCAAAGCCAAAGGTCACGAAGGCAAATGGTTCTTCAACCTGCAGATCCCTTCTTACCTTCCGTTCATGACTTATGCGAAAAACCGTGCGCTTCGTGAAAAAATGTGGCGTGCGTTTTCTTCCAAAGCCTTTAAGGGCGAGTTCGACAACCAGGCCAACGTTCTGAAAATTGTTGAGCTTCGTAACAAACGCGCAAAAATCCTGAGCTTCAGCACACACGCTGATTTCGTTCTGGCCGAGCGTATGGCGAAGAGCCCTGAAACTGTCATGCAATTCCTGAACAAACTTTTGGCGGCCTCTAAAAACGCCGGAATGAAAGACGTGCAGGAACTGACAGAGTTCGCGGCCAAACTGGACGGCTTGACCGAGATCAAACCTTGGGACGTGGCTTATTATTCTGAAAAATTGAAAGAGGAAAAATACGCCTTCAATGAAGAGGACCTGCGCCCGTACTTCAAACTTGAAAACGTGGTGGAAGGTGTCTTTGCTCACGCGAAGAAACTTTATGGCCTGACTTTCAAAGAAAACAAGGACATCCCCGTTTACCACCCGGAAGTGAAAGCTTACGAAATCTATGAAGACGCTTCCGGCAAATACATGGGTCTGTTCTATACGGACTTCTTCCCACGCGAGACCAAAAAAGGTGGCGCATGGATGACTCAGTTCCGCAGTCAGGGCCTGATCGAAGGTGAAATGAAGCGTCCACACGTGAGCATCGTGTGCAACTTCACGCAGCCGACTCCGACCAAGCCTTCCCTTTTGACTTATGACGAAGTTCGCACTTTGTTCCATGAATTCGGTCACGCTTTGCACGGAATGTTGTCTGAGTGCACGTACCCGTCTTTGAGCGGCACGAACGTTTACTGGGACTTCGTGGAACTGCCTTCCCAGATCATGGAAAACTGGGTCGGAGAAAAAGAGGGCTTGGATATCTTTGCCCGTCACTATGAAACCAACCAGCCAATGCCTGCGGAATTGATCGAGAAACTCAAACGCTCGCAAAAATTCCAGGCCGGTTACATGTCCTGCCGTCAGCTGCAATTCGGCTTGATGGATATGGCTTGGCACTCCACAGATCCTGCAACCATCAAGGACGTGGACTCCTTCGAGGAACTGGCGACGGCCGAAACCCGTCTGTTCCCTAAAGTGGATGGCGCGAATTCTTCTTGCAGCTTCGGGCACATCTTTGCAGGTGGCTACTCTGCCGGATATTATTCCTACAAATGGGCAGAGGTTCTGGATGCAGATGCCTTTGAGTACTTCAAGGAGCAAGGCCTGTTCAATCAGGAAGTGGCCAAGAAGTTCAAAGACAATGTTCTGAGCCGCGGCGGCACCGAGCACCCGATGGAGTTGTACAAGAAATTCCGCGGTCGTGAGCCGGATCCAAACGCTCTGTTGCGTCGTGATGGATTGATTTAATGAAAAAGAGTTCGATGAACAAAGACACCAAACAGAGCAAACTGATTCTGAAGGAAAACGGCAGCATTGGTTTGGTCTATCGCCTGGAGACAGCACTTGCGGTCTCTTTGGCTAAGAAGGTTGCGGAGTTTTTGAAAGAACGCGGCTTTGACGTCTTCACCTGCCCCGATCAAAAAGTCGTCGCGGGCACGAAGGCGGCAAAAACCAAGAAGCACATGGATGATCTGAAACTGGTCATCGTGCTTGGTGGTGACGGGACTTACCTGCGTGCCGTGCGCCTGCTGGAAGGCCGCAGTGTTCCTATTCTGGGCTTTAACATGGGCTCACTGGGTTTCCTGACCGCCCACAATGCCGATTCCTGCTTTGAGATCATCGAAAAGACTCTGGACGGAAAAATGGTGCAACGTCCGCGCTCTATGATCTTTGCGAAGATTCTACGCAAAGGGAAAGTGCGTGAAGAGCACCACGCCCTGAACGATATGGTGATCGAAAGAGGCTCGATGTCTCAATTGATCAACACCGCCATTTATTCTGAAAAGTTCCTGGTCAGTCAGGTGAAGGCCGACGGTTTTATCGTCGCCAGCCCTTCGGGATCCACGGCTTATAACCTTGCGGCAGGTGGCCCTATTTGCCATCCTGAATCGCCGGTGTTTATCGTGACCCCGGTGGCGCCGCACAGTCTGACCTCGCGCCCTTTGATCTTCCCAGATGAAAAAGAGCTTTCATTTAAGCTGGAAGGTAAAACCCAAAAGGCGCACTTTATCGTGGATGGACAAAAAGTGACTGAGATCACCGCAGAAGACGAAGTGGTGGTCAGTCGTTCTTGTTACGATCATTGGATGGTTCGTGAGCCCAATCACAACTACTTCCATTTGCTGCGTGAAAAATTAAAGTTCGGCGATCGAAACTGATCTTATAGGAAACAAAGATTATGTTACTTGAGTTGAAGGTATCCAATTTTGCAATTATCGACAGTCTGCACATCTCTTTCAAAGAGGGGCTAAACATCATGAGCGGTGAAACCGGTGCCGGTAAATCCGTTCTGCTCAAAAGTTTGTCCCTGCTTATGGGCGGCAAAGGCTCCAGCGACACCATTCGCACCGGGGCCACACAAGCCACCATCGAGGGTTCTTTTGATATCTCATCCCGTCCGGACATTCAAAAGATGTTGCACGATATGGGTATCGAGGCGGATGAAAACACTTTGATCGTTCGTCGCATCCTGAGCGCTGGTGACAAATCCAAGGTTTACCTGAACGGCAGCTTAAGCACTTTAAACAGCTTGCGTGACATCGTGGCACCCATGGTGGAGCTGGCCGGACATTCCGCCCCGCTGATTGAAATGACCGGTCAGCATGAAAACCGCAATCTGATGTCCAAGCACTATCATCTGGATCTTTTGGATCAATACGCGGGCACCTGGGACAAGCGCCTGCTTTTCACTGAAAAATTCAATCGCTATCATGCGATCTTTGCAGAAATCAAAAAGCTGGAAAGTGATGCAAAACAAAAAGCCCAGCGTCTGGATTTTTTGACTTATCAGCGCGATGAAATCGCCAACCTGGATCTGTCCCCGGGCGAAGATGTTGAGCTGGAAGTCGAAGTTAAAAAACTCAAAAACTCCAACCGCATTGGCGCCTTCGTGGATCAGGCTGAAGCCGCTTTGTACAATGACGACGATTCCGCCATCAGCCGTCTGAATGCCATCCTTAAAAAAGGTCTGGAGCTTTCCAGCGTGGACCCGCAGATTGCGGCGAAGCTGGAAAATCTGGAACAAGCCAAGACATTGATTGATGAAAGCATCTATGACCTGCGCCAGTATGCAAATAAGATTGATGCCGATCCTCAGCGCCTGGAAGAAGCCGAAGGCCGCTTGAGCGATCTGCGCAAGTTGCAAAAAAAATACGGCTCCACGGTCGATGATATTCTGAAAGCTTTGATGGAGATGGAAATTGAAATCTCCAACCTGCAAAACTCTGAATCCAAAGTGGAGTCTTTGAAAAAAGAAGCCGCTGTTCTTCTGAAAGAACTGGAAACCCTGGGCGCGGAACTGCACAAACGCCGTCAAAAAGGAGCCGAGCTTCTGGCGGACAGCGTGAATGCGGAACTTCTGGATCTGAACATGAAAGGCGTCACCTTCCATGTCATGACTGAAAAGCTTCAGGAGCTGGCGTCCACGGGGATGAGCGATGTGGAATTCCTCAGCCAAACCTCGGCCAAAGACGCCAAACGTCCGTTGGCGAAGTTTGCCTCGGGGGGCGAGCTGAGCCGCATTCTGTTGTCTTTGAAGCGTGTGGTGGGCTCGAGCAATCAACCACGCACTTATCTGTTTGACGAAGTCGATACGGGTGTATCTGGCGAGACGGCAGAAAAGGTCGGCCGCAAGCTGCGCACCATTGCCAAAGGACAGCAAGTCGTCTGCGTGACTCACCTTCCGCAGGTGGCAGCTTTCGGGGATATCCACTTCTTTATTCAGAAGTCCCCGCAAAAGGATTCCGTCAGCATGGTTGTGTCAGAACTCAAACAAAAAGACCGTGTCCAGGAGATCGCTCGCCTTATCAGTGGCGAAAAGATCTCCAAGACATCTCTGGCCCACGCAGAACAACTGCTGACTGACGCGAAATCCAGCCGTTAAAAGTCCTTTCCTAATTGTAAGTTCAGAACCTCCTTGTCTCCCAGTTACCATGGGTTTCTAACAAGGAGGTTTTTTTATGATTCTCGTTATGGGAGCCACGGGCAACATCGGCTCTAAGATCACCGCACATCTGCTGGCCAATGGGCAAAAAGTCCGCTGCGTGGCCCGCCATTTCCCCAACAAAGAGGCCTTTCGTGGTGCGGAGCTGGCGCAAGGTGATGCCAACGAAGTCGGCTTCCTGATGGATTGCATGCGCGGATGCTCCGCCATCTTTACGATGATCCCTCCAAACATGTCCGCGAAAGAAGTGCGGTTTTATCAAAATAAATTCGGCGAAGTGATCGCCGAAGCCATCGAAGAAGCTGGCGTCAAAAAAGTCGTCAATCTATCAAGCATCGGGGCAGATCTTGAAAGCGGCACCGGACCGGTGCTGGGGCTGCATGATCAGGAAGAGCGCCTGAATGCCATCACCCATGCCGACATTGTTCACCTGCGCCCCGCCTATTTTATGGAAAACCTTTTGGGAGGAATTCCCAGCATTCTTTCCATGAACCGTTATTTTGGAATCATTCCTGCCGAAGTTCCCATCTCCATGGTCGCCACGCGGGACATTGCCGCACGGACGTCTTTTCTTTTGATGAATCCGGACTTCAAAGGTCACAACGTCGAATACCTGCTGGGGGAACGGGAGATCAATCATCTGGATGTCATGAAAGCCCTGGGAAGAGCCATTAACAGACCAGAACTGGAATATGTCGAAGTCCCTTCAGCAGAAATGCGCAACTACCTGATTGGTGCCGGCATGACAGAGGACTGGGCCGATGCCTTCATCGAACTGGGCACATCCCTGGGGAATGGCACCATCAGTGGCACCGTTCAAAGGGACAAAAAGAACACCACCGCAACCTCGATTGAAGAGTTCGCACGAACGACCTTCCTGGAAGCTTACAATCGTGCCGCCGGGAAAGAAGATCTGCGCAAATCCAGACCGTCCCCGTCAGGAGAGGCTAGACCTTGATTGTGGCAAATGCTTCCCACTCCCGGAAGACAGTGATAGCTTTTTTGAATGAAAAGAAGTGTCTATCTTATTGTTCTTCTGGGAGTGTCCTGCATGCATAAAAACTATCTTGATTATCCAAAACCTGAAAAAATCACCACTCAACTTTCCAAGCACGGCGACGTCCGCATGGATGATTATTTCTGGTTGCGCGAACGCGAAAATCCAAAAGTCGTCGATTACCTGAAAAAAGAAAATGCCTATACAGAATCCATGATGAAGCCAGCCAAAGAGCTGGAGGAAAAAATCTTCCAGGAACTCAAAGGCCGTGTCAAAGAAGACGAATCCTTCGTTCCGGCTAAAGATGGCGAATACTACTATTCCGCCCGTTATGAAGTCGGTCAGCAGTACCCCTTGCACACCCGCCACAAAGGCAGCCCTCAGGGGCCGGAAGAAATTCTGATTAACGTGCCTGAACTTGCCAAGGGTCACAGCTTCTTCAGCTCCACAGGCCCCCGTATGAGTCCTAATCAGCAGATGATGGCCTATGCTGTGGACACCGTGGGTCGCCGTTTCTACACGATCTATTTCAAAGACCTAAAAACCGGAAAAACATTGCCAGAGAAAATTGAAAACGTCACCGGCAACCTGGCTTGGGCCAATGACAATGAAACGATCTTCTATTCCGAGCAGCATCCGGAAACTCTGCGCACGGAAAAGATCTATCGCTACAATCTTAAAACCCACAAGAAGGATCTGATCTATCACGAAAAAGACGACACCTTCAGTGTGTATGTGTATAAAGCCCTGTCCGAGAAGTACATCTACATCACGTCCTACAGCACCCTGACCACCGAAGTGCAGTTCCTCCCGGCGGACAAACCACAGGAGAAATTCAAAGTCTTCAATCCCCGCGAGCGCGCCCACGAGTACTCCGTCACGGACGGCGGTGATAAGTTCTATATTATTTCAAACAAGAATGCGCCCAACTATAAACTGATGGTGGCGGACCCTGCGCACACCGATGAGAAGCACTGGAAAGAGCTGATTCCTCATCGCAAGGATGTCTATCTGGAAAGTGTGACGGTCTTTAAGAACTTCATCGCCCTGGACGAGCGTAAAAACGGTCTGACTCAGGTTCGCATTGCAGACCGCGATGCTCAAAATCCTTACGAGCTGACATTTGCAGACCCAAGCTACCTGGCCTCTGTCGGCGATAATCGTGAATACGACACGGACTGGCTGCGCTACAACTATGAATCCATGCGTCTGCCTGATTCCGTTTACGATCTGAACGTGAAAACCAAAGAACAGGTTTTAAAAAAGACCAAAGAGGTTCCGAACTACAATCCGGAACTTTATAAAACTGAGCGTGTATTCCTGACTGTTCGCGACGGTATAAAGGTGCCCGTATCCCTGATCATGAAGAAGGACTTCAAAAAAGATTCTTCCGGTTCCATGCTGGTTTACGGCTATGGCTCTTATGGCGCCAATATGGACCCGTGGTTTAGCAGTTCTGTTTTCAGCCTGGTGGATCGTGGTTTCGTCTTCGCCAAAGCACATATCCGTGGGGGCTCTGAAATGGGCCGCCATTGGTATGATCAGGGGCGTACTCACAACAAGATGAATACCTTCTTTGACTTTATCGACGTCACAGAAGCATTGATCAAAGATGGCTATGCAAAGCCTGAACACACGTTTGCCATGGGTGGCAGCGCCGGAGGCCTTTTGATGGGAGCCGTGATGAATCTGCGCCCGGACCTTTACAAAGGCATCGTTGCGCAGGTTCCATTCGTGGATGTGATCTCCACGATGCTGGACGAAAGCATTCCCCTGACCACCAGTGAATATGACCAGTGGGGAAATCCAAACGTGAAGGAAGACTACGAATACATTCGCAAATACTCCCCTTACGACAATGTGAAAGACCAGGCGTATCCGAATGTTCTGGTGACCACAGGATTCCACGATTCCCAGGTGCAATACTGGGAGCCCGCAAAATGGGTTCCTAAATTAAGAGAGCACAATAAGGGAACTTCGATGATTCTTCTGAAGACGGATATGGAATCCGGTCATGGAGGAGCTTCGGGCCGCTTCGACAGTTTGAAAGAAACGGCCACGGAGTATGCGTTTATTCTGATGGTAAACGGGACTAAAAATTAGTCCCGAACATCCTGAACGATGATCAAAGCACTGAACGTGTTGAACTTCACAACTTCGCCCGTTCTTTGATTTGTCCAGTATTGTTTGTTGATATATCTCACGCTGCCATCTTCATTCAGCACCGGAGTTCCGTCCGGATTGATTTCAGGGATGGTAGCCCCTTCAGTTGCCTCGACACGTTTAAACAGCTCTTCAGCGGTTTTGCCATCCTGACGAGTGCATCCACCGGAAGCACGGCTGCCAAGATAGTCAGTGTACTTTCTGTAAACCTCGTGCAACGCAAGACCGTTATCAACATCATAGAAGATCGCAAACGGCATTGAAGAGTCCCAAGAACTGGAAACGTGATCTTTAGAAAGGAACTTCGGTGTGAAGTATCCTGTCGGAGTCTGAGACCAGTAGGATTTAGCCGGAGCACCTGTGCAAACCTTGTTTTTACGTTTCAGTTCCAGGCTTTCACGACCCGTGGACACTTTGCTGTTGATAATCTGACGGCCATATTCATAAACGCGCATCGTCTGGGCGGTGCGACCCCGGTCAGATTTGTTGATCACGATCACATAGCGGAAATCGCGCATCCAGGGTTTGGAATAGAAATCGTTTTCGGAGAATTCCTGACTGCCCAGATGTTCGGTCAAGCGAGGTGTGACCATTTTTTCGTAGGCATACGTCTGACTGTATTCCTGATCGGAATACTTACAGTCATTGAATTGATTTTTTACTTTCCCCCAGAACGAGGCCGAAGCCGTTTGGCTGATGATCATGACGGCTGCCACGGCACCGTATTTAAGAACGTTCTTCATATACACTCCGTTTCTTTTATAGAACGAAGTCTTCCCAGCAAATACTTTGCCACATTTTGAGACAGTGACGAGCAACCTGTTGATCCTCAATAACAAAGGGGGGTGCTCCACCCCCCTGTATTGTCAGATCGTCTAAAAGTTTGACAGCGTTTCTTTTGCTGCCTAGACAAGCTTACGAAGAACGTAGTGAAGAATTCCTCCATTTTTATAGTATTCAAGCTCCACTGCCGTGTCGATGCGTGAGCGGACTTTCACTTCCTGCTGACTGCCGTCTGTGCGATGGATCGTCACCGTCAGATCCTGCTGTGGTTTCATCCCCGTTTCGATACCGCGGATATCAAACGTTTCAGTGCCATCCAGGTGCAAGGCTTTGCGATCCGTGCCCGCATGGAACTGCAAAGGCAACACTCCCATCCCTATCAGGTTGGAGCGGTGAATACGCTCGAAGCTCTCTGCGATCACCGCTTTCACTCCCAGTAAGCGAGTTCCTTTTGCCGCCCAGTCACGGGAGGATCCTGTGCCGTACTCTTTCCCGGCGATCACCACCAATGGCGTACCATCAGCCTGATACTTTACTGCCGCATCATAGATCGCCAGTGTTTCGCCACTTGGCAGATACTTGGTCATGCCACCTTCCACCCCGGCCAGCATTTCGTTTTTGATACGGATATTGGCAAAAGTTCCGCGCACCATCACCTCATCATTTCCACGGCGTGAACCGTAGGAGTTGAAGTCATGAGGCTGCACCCCATGCGAAGTCAGATAGCGCCCTGCCGGAGAATCCTTCTTGATACTGCCCGCCGGAGAAATATGATCCGTGGTGATAGAGTCTCCCAAAATAGCCAGGGCCCGGGCCCCTGTGACATCATGAAGTTTTTCGGGGCTTCCGCTCATGCCCTCAAAGTACGGAGGATTTTTGATGTAAGTGCTTTTCTCCCAAGCGTAGGTTTGTGAGGCGGTCGTGTTGATTTTTTGCCAGTCTTCTGTTCCGGCAAAGACATTTCCGTAGCGCACATCAAACATCTTCGTTTCCACTGTCTTGTTGATGGTGTCTTGAATTTCCTGAGAACTTGGCCAGATGTCTTTCAGGTAAACCGGATTCCCGGCAGAATCCTTACCTAACGGATCTTTGGCAATATCAATCATCATATTACCCGCCAGAGCATGCGCCACCACCAGCATCGGGGATGCCAGATAGTTGGCTTTCACATGGGGATTAATGCGGCCTTCGAAATTTCGGTTACCGGAAAGAACCGATGCCACCACCAGATTTCCTTTTTCCACCGCGTGAGCAATGGGTGCTTCCAAGGGACCAGAGTTACCAATGCATGTGGTACAGCCATAACCCACAAGGTTAAAGCCCAACTGATCCAGATAAGTTTGCAGACCCGAACGTTCCAGATAATCCGTCACCACCTGGGATCCCGGCGCCAAAGACGTCTTCACCCACGGTTTCACTTTCAAACCTTTTTCCACGGCTTTCTTGGCCACCAAACCCGCACCAATCATCACTGAAGGATTGGACGTGTTGGTGCAGCTCGTGATTGCGGCAATCACCACGTCCCCATGCCCCAGGGAATAGGCCTGAGAATCCACTGTCACCGCCGATGCCGCTTTCGATGCCTTATCCGCCGGTACTTGGAAGCCCGTGATCAGCTGCTTGGAAAAATCCTGGGCCGCCTGGGCCAGCACCACACGATCCTGAGGACGTTTGGGACCTGCCAATGACGGCTCAACTGTTGACATATCCAGATGTAAAGTGTCGTTAAAATGATAGTGTTGTTCCGCCTCTTCCGAACGCCACAAACCGGTTTCCTTGGCGTACGCCTCCACCAGTGCGATCGTTGCCGAGTCACGTCCGGAAAGTTTCAAATACTTGATCGTCTGTTCGTCCACCGGGAAGAAGCCACAGGTCGCACCGTATTCCGGCGCCATGTTGGCAATCGTCGCACGATCCGCCAAGGACATTGAAGTCAGGCCCGGCCCATAGAACTCGACAAATTTACCAACCACACCCTTTTTGCGAAGCATTTGTGTGATTGTCAGAACCAGATCCGTTGCCGTTGTGCCTTCCTTCATTTTACCTTCAAGACGGAAGCCCACCACTTCCGGGATCAGCATGCTTAAAGGCTGTCCCAGCATCACCGCTTCCGCCTCAATACCCCCAACGCCCCAGCCCAGCACAGCCAGACCATTGATCATTGTGGTGTGACTGTCCGTTCCCACCAAAGTATCCGGAAAGGCGGTGTGACCGTTCAAACCATTTTCAGACCAAACGGTTTTTCCCAGGTATTCCAGATTCACCTGATGGCAGATTCCTGTGCCTGGAGGAACCACCTTGAAGTTTTGGAATGCCTGCTGTCCCCATTTCAGGAAAACATAGCGCTCGTGATTACGCTCAAACTCCATCTTGACGTTTTCATCAAAGGATTTCGGAGAGGCAAAGGAATCGACCATCACCGAGTGGTCAATGACCAGATCCACCGGCACCAGAGGATTGATTTTTTTCGGATCACCGCCCAGGGATTTCATCGCATCGCGCATGGCTGCAAGATCGACCACCGCCGGAACGCCGGTAAAGTCCTGCATCAGAACTCGTGCAGGGAAAAAGGAGATCTCACGGCTCAAAGACTCTTTGCTCAGGCTTAGCAGAGAATCAATGTCTTCTTTACTGACATGCAGGCCGTCCTCGTGGCGCAGAAGATTCTCCAAAAGAACCTTCAGCGACACCGGGATTTTTTTCAGATTAGGATGGTGAATTTTATGAGGATTGAAGATCGTGTAGCTCTGTGAGCCCACCTGAAGCTGAGACTTTGTTTTAAAACTGTCTTTGGATTGAATGAACATGAGAGGCTCCTTCCGCCTCTCAATTCCACTCTCCTTTTAAAAATTTATCAAGCCAAAAAGCCCCGATCTGGGTTTTCACATCACTGACTTTTCCCTCGAAAACCAGGCGCATCAAGTCTTCTGGTTTTACTTCGACAACCTCAATAAATTCCCCTTGATCCAGGCGTTGTTCCAATTGCACAAGATCTTTTGCCAGATACAGATCGATGTGTTCATTAGAATATCCAATCACCGGATGAATTGTGGTCAGGAACTTCCACTCTTTGGCTTCATAACCGGTTTCTTCCAACAGCTCCCGTTTTGCTGTCAGCAGGGTTTCTTCACCGTGATCACGTTTGCCAGCAGGGAATTCCATGAAGACCTGTTTCACAGCATGACGGTACTGATGAATCATCACGACATTTCCATTCGCCAACAAAGGAATCATCATGGCTGCGCCCGGGTGCAAAATATATTCGCGGGTGTACGTTCTGCCGTCAGGAGCCTGCACCTGGTCCTGTTCGATTTTCAGATAACGTCCTTTAAAAATTTGTTTTGATGAGAGAGTTTTTTCTTCCAAATGCTTCATAAACACAGAATCTCATACAGGGACAATGTTGTCTCAATAATAGTGACTGGACTAAAGATGGTCCCGTCCTTTGTCCAAAAGGTGTATAATCAACATTGCTCATAGCTGTTGAATACACGAGTCTTGTATAGAATAAATCTGTACAAGATTCAGTTGGATAAGATGAATTTTATAAGTCAGATCAGGAGGATCCCTATGAGAGCCTTGAATAAGGTGGGACTGTTTTTGTCCACCGTCATTGCTGTGTCCGTTATCTCAGTTCAAGACGCCAACGCACAAAGACGCTCCAGCCGTGGCCCAAGCCTTTCGGGCGACATGTCTTTGGGAATCGGTCTTTCAACTGTTTCGGCCGGACAGAATGACATGAATTCTTTGATTGATGCTGCCGGGGCCAGCGCGGCAGCGGCTGACACCAAGGATCTGGGAAGTGCTTGGGAGTTTTATGCCAACTGGTCTTATCGCTTCAGCAGCACCATGTACGCCTTTGTTTTCCGCCCCTCTTATTTCACTCAGACCACAGAAGGTAAGGGCAATGACGGCAGTTATGATTACAAGCTGACCGGTTACACGGTGTTCCCTATCTTCCGCATCTATGCGCTGGAAAACTCTTTCATCAAGTTCTATATGCAGACAGGCCTGGGTTACGGAAGTCTGAATGGTGAAATCACTGCTGGCACAAAAAACCTGGATTTCAAAGGAAGCGCCTTTGGGGCCATGGGTGGTATCGGCGTGGACTTCTGCTTTACAGAATCCCATTGCCTGACTGTAGAGGGCAATCTTCGATATATGCCAATCGAACGCAATCTGACCACCGGAGGCAACTGTGCGGCGGCCAACGATATTCCAGGCGTCAGTCAGTGTGGTGGCAGTTCCGAAGTTGAACGCGATGGCAAGGACTTGGCAACAACCATGTCTGGAGTTCAGGGCCTGATCGGCTATACCATGAACTTCTAGTAAGAAATTCGTCTTAAATCAGTACTCGACACACCCTAGGGTCTCTTTAACCGAGACCCTTTTTTTATTCCCGCTTTGAGACTTTAGTCCCCCCTCCTTTATTCCGATAATTTGAATAAGATGCGCACAAGGTACGTCAGTAAAATCGCTATTTTAGGATCCCTCTGGCTGATACTTGCAGGATGCTCTGACAGCAATCCGCAAGTGCAGGTTCTGCGCGCCTTGGATGATCTGACGTTTAATCCTCAATCGATTGTTACTTCCAGCCTCACCTCCGTACCGATACAAGCCCGCTGTGCACAGTATGTGAACACCATCGAAATGAGTCTGGATGGCGGAGCCACCTGGTTGTCTCCGTCCGCCTATGACAACTCCGCGGCGAGTTCCTGTAAAGACGGAAAGTTCCAGGTTCAGCTTTCCAACCTCAAAGCCCCTTGGAATACGATGAACATCACCTCCGGTCAGACGTTGAAGGTGAAGTTCCGCGCACAGCCTCGTCCCGGTCACTATTTCTACAAGGAAGTTGAAATCCAGTACACACCTTCCACCTCGCGCAGTCAGGACATGCTTGTCGGTTCTGCGACCGAGCAAAATGGCTCGGGCCTGCGACTGAAAAGCCGTCTGCGCACCTCATCCCAGCATGTTGCCACGGGTGGAAACTTCCGCATCCAAGGGAGAATCACTGAATGACATCCCTAGGCAGAATCTTTGCTTTTTTAAGTTCTTTGCTTTTGCCAGCGGCCGCCCAGGCGGCTTCGCCCTCTGCGGGAGCAATGTTTGTCTATGAAGGCCTGCTGACGGACACGGCCGGCACACCCATCACCTCCCCGCAAACGGTGACTTTGCAAATCACAACTGGCGACAGCACATGCACCATGTACGAGGAAACTCACAACGTCGCTCCGGGTGGTCAGGGCGAATTCAGTGTGATTGTCGGCAGTGGAACACGCACGGATTCCACCAACAATACGGCCGATCGCATTTTTGCAGTCAGCGGCTCGGCAACCTGCACCTCCGGCGGCACGACAAGTTTCTCTGGATCCTACGCACAACGCCGACTGCGAGTGCAGGTCGGTGCCACCACCTTGACTCCGGATATCGTCATCAACAATGTTCCCTTTGCAATCAATGCCGCCCGCCTGGAAGACAAAAGAGCCAGCGACTTTGTTCAAACCAGCGCGAATATTTCACAAAGCCGAGCTGAGAATATCTTCAGCCGCTATTCCATTTTAGACTCACTTCTTACTTTGTATTCCGCCCCTGCAGGGAACGGACAGATTCTGATCGGCAACGGCACCGGCTTCAGTCCATCCACATTGACAGCAGGAGCAGGTATCAACATCACCAACGGTCCGGGTTCGATCACGATCAGTGCCTCCGGTGGTGCGGGCTCCGTGACCAGTGTGACGGCCCTGTCGCCGTTGGTGGTCAACAACGGAACCACCACTCCGGAGATCTCCATGCCGGCAGCCAATGGGACTTCCGGCGGCTATCTGACGGCCAGTGACTGGACAACCTTCAGCAATAAGATGGATAAAACTCTGGCTGACGGAAAAGTTTTTGTCGGCAATGGCGGCGTGGCCACCGCCGTTTCTGTGAGTGGGGATGCCACTCTGAGCAATGTCGGGACCCTGACTCTGAACTCGGTCAATACTGCCGGGACCTATTTTAAAGTTGTGACCGACTCCAAGGGTCGTGTGACTTCAGGCTCTGCCTCTTTGGTGTCTGGGGATATCCCGAATCTGGACTGGAGCAAAATCACTTCGGGCAAACCGACGACGATTGCTGGATACGGAATCACGGACGCCGTCATGAAAACCGGTGACGTGATGAGTGGTGCCCTGAATATGGGCAGTAACGACCTGGTCAATACAGGCCACATCGTCATGAGCTCGCAAAAAACCTTGCGCCTGGGAACTTATACCGATGCACAAGAAACCACGCTGACCGGCACCCTGAGCGCGGTGCACGTGGGTTACAGCTGGTACAATTCCACCTCAAATCAGATTAAATACTGGAATGGTTCGGCCGCGGTGGCGCTGGGCTCTGCCGGTGCGGGAATTACAAGTCTTACGGGTGATGTCACAGCTTCAGGTGCTGGCTCTGTTCCTGCCACGATTTCCTCCAATGCCGTGACAACCGGAAAAATTCTGGACAGCACAATTCTTAAGGCCGATCTGAACTTTGGCGGAACCAACGCAGCAACTTCAGGCATGATGTTTGTCGATAACGCTGGAAAGTTCTTCAGCTTCGTGTGTTCAACCGCCGGACAAGTCCCCACTTGGACAGCCACAGGCTTCACCTGTCAGATACCTGCGGGCTCCGGTGGCACGGTCACTTCTGTCAATGGCAGTGGCCCTGTGCAAGTGTTGAACTCGACAACAAACCCTACGATCAGTGTCAACGACGCCACGACCAGCGCCAAAGGTGTGGTTCAGATTGGATCCGGTCTGAATGTTTCCGCTGGGGTCATCTCCGCCAATCCATCAACTTTCCCCAGCACCGTACCGGTCAGCAAGGGTGGAACAGGCGTAACGACACTGGCGGCAAATAAGCTGCTGATGGCTAATGGCACTGGCGACGCACTCGCCGAGTTCAGTTGCGCCCTGGGGCAGATCATCACCTTCAATGCCTCAAACGTTCCGGGATGTACAACTTATACCGGGGCTGGCCTTCTTTTGAATGGCGGCAACAGCTTTACTGCTCCAATTAACATTGGCACAAATGACAACCAGCCTATGAGCTTTAAAACGAACAATGCCACTCGTATGACTTTGGATGAAACCGGCCGTGTGGGTATCGGTACCGGAGCCCCCAGTGCGCCTTTGACGGTCGCTGGCTCTGGCGAAGTCGCTCAGTTTATTTCAAACAGCACCGGCGGTATCGCCGTCGACACTACCGCCACCAATTACAATCCATCCCTGATAATGAAGAAGTCTGGCTTGAAACGCTGGACTATTATGGTAGATGCCAACCTTGAGACCGGTTCCAACGCCGGATCGAATCTGTCGATTCTGCGTCACAGTGATGCCGGATCTGTTCTGGGCTCTGCCATGACTATTGACCGCGCCAGTGGCAATGTTGGTATCGCAACGCCAAACCCACTTTACACTCTGCAGGTCACAGGAACTGCTGCTTTAAGTTCCAGCACGGCGTGGACCATGGCTTCAGACCAGAGACTGAAAGATGTTGATGGTCAGTTTGAATACGGTCTGAATGAAATCCTGCAACTTCGCACTGTTCGCTATCACTACAAAAAGGACAATCCAATGAAACTGCCGGCGGATCAACCGCTGACAGGATTTATCGCCCAGGAAGTTCAAAAGGTCATCCCCGATGCCGTTCGCACTAATTCGCGTGGCTATCTGGAACTGAATGTGGACCCGATTCACTGGGCCACAGTGAACGCCGTGCAGGAACTGCATGGCATGTGCAAAGCCTCTGAGGAACAAATCCAAAGTATCAACCGTCGCGTTGCTTCCTTGGAAACAGAGGCCGCGGAAAAAGATCAACGCATCCGAAAGCTCGAGGAAGAAAATCAAAGTCTCAAAAAAGATCTTGAGCTGATTAAAGCCAAATTGGGCCTTCAGTAATTCCCAAAGCGAAACCGCTCTTGTGTCTCAATGTAAAACGAGGGCCACGCTTTTCTCCACACTTCTTACATTTTTGTTAAACTTATAGGTATCTGACTGTCGAGGTACGTACGATGACAAAAATGCTTTTAGTCGCACTGTTGCTGATATCCCCTTTTGCATCCGCCAAAAAGAACAAGCTGGAGCAAGGTTCTTTGCGAACCCGCGGTTTGCTGAAAAAAATATCCTGCAGCTATCAGGGCCATGGGAAAACTCCGACAGGAGAGAGCATTGGTTCGATTGATTTTGCGGATCCCGAAAAAACGGTGTGCGACCCGCTTTCGGGTGAAAGCAGTTCTAATACCAACCAGGGGCTTTTTGCAAAGTTGATCGTCAAAGGACCTGAGATGACGACGCCGGTAAGATCGGTGATGGACTTCTATAACAAAGGCCTTCGCCTGGAGCAGGATTTATATTTTGCTGATGTCAATGTCCCGACCCGCCCGTTCACTTCCGGCTTTTCAACAAAGTCCGGAGAAGTCCTGCTGGATGCCAATGGCGAAAAATTGATTGAAAACTTTGCTATCGAATACACTTCCGTGCTGAAGCTTTCGGACCAGGATCGTGAAGGCCATTACGAAATTTCTTTGTTGTCCGACGACGGAGCGCGCTTGTTTGTCAAGGAGGGGGACAGCTGGAACGAGCTGGTGAATAACGACGGCAATCACCCGACCCGCCTGGGCTGCCCGTACCGAACGATTGAGTTGAAAAAAGATTCGGCCATTCCGATCAAACTTCTTTACTATCAGGGACCACGCTATCATATCGCCAATGTGATGTTATGGAAGCATCATAAAAAAGCCCACTCTTGGAAGAAGCCTGCCTCTCATTCCCTGTGCGGCATTCAAAGTAACACTTTCTTCTTCAATCCTAACAACGGTAAGAAGCAGGCCGCGATGAAGGTGCTGGAGCACATGGGCTGGGATGTTGTTGCCCCCGCCAACTTCCAGATGCCGGATTTAAAACCCAACCCGTGCGTGGAGCCGGATTTAGCCATCAGTAACTTCCAGGTGGCCTCTGTTTCCGGTGCCACAGCCCGAATCACATGGTCCACCAATCTGCCAGCCAGCAGTCAGCTTTATATCGTGAATATATTCACGGGTGAGGAAATGTACACCACGCTGGATTCCGAACTGGTCACAAACCACGTGGCCGTGTTGGACGGCTTGATCCATGGTCTGCAGTATCAGATCCAGGCCATCAGTGTTGATGCCAAAGGAAAAGAAGTTCGCAGTCAGCCGATCTTGCTTCTGCCCTAGTTCTTATTTCTCATCCCGGTTTCAAGCTTGAAGCCGGGACCAAAAATACAACGACTGACAGAGGCATTTGGTTGACGCTTCCCGCATTATTCAGCTCCCCGGTTGAGGGGCATCCCAGTTGACTTTTGCCCCCGGGACCTGATTATCTGTCCCTTATGGAAACAAAATATCTGTCAGGTTTTGGCAATCATTTTTCTTCAGAAGCTCGCGCGGGCGCTTTGCCCGCAGATCAAAACTCTCCGCAAAAAGCGCCTCATGGACTTTATCCCGAACAGCTCAGTGGCTCGGCTTTCACAGCCCCTCGCCATACCAATCTGTACTCCTGGCTGTATCGCATTCGTCCGTCGGTCATGCACAAGTCTTTTGTGCCACTAAAGGATCTGACAGCAAAGACCTTCTTCAAACCTCAGCATATCAATCCCAATCAAATGCGCTGGAATCCATTAAAAGCACCATCCGTGCCTGTAGATTTCGTGGAAGGCATTCGCACTGTTTGCGGGGCTGGCTCTGCTCTGGAACAAAGAGGTTTGAGTGCGCACCTTTATGCCTTCAACAAGAGCATGGGTTCACGTTATTTCATGAGCGCTGATGGTGACTTCCTGCTGGTTCCTCAAAAAGGATCTTTGCAGGTAAAAACAGAAATGGGCTTCCTGGAGCTGGAGCCTGGCGAAATCGCCGTGATCCCCCGAGGAATGAAGTTTCAGATCAACCCTCTTAACGGGGATCTTTGTACAGGATACATCGGAGAGAACTTTGGTGCTCCTTTCCGCCTGCCTGATCTGGGTCCTATTGGCGCCAACGGTTTGGCTCATCGTCGCCATTTCCTGACTCCGGTTGCAGCGTTTGAAGATCTTGAAGGAAAATTTGAGTTGATCGGAAAATTCGCCGGTGAACTCTGGTCCGCCGAAATGGGTCATTCGCCTTTGGACGTTGTGGCTTGGCATGGAAACTATGTTCCTTACAAATACGACCTGCGCAAGTTTAACACGATCAACACTGTCAGCTATGACCATCCAGATCCTTCGATCTTCACGGTACTGACTTCACCCAGCGATACGCCGGGTGTTGCCAATGTGGACTTTGCCATCTTCCCGCCACGCTGGATGGTGGGTGAACACACCTTCCGCCCACCGTACTTCCATCGCAACTGCATGAGCGAATATATGGGTTTGATCTATGGTGAATATGACGCCAAGACCGCAGGAGGCTTCGTGCCGGGTGGCGGAAGTTTGCACAACTTCTATTCTGCCCATGGTCCTGACGTGGACGCCTTTGAAAATGCCAGCAACGTGGACTTGAAACCGCACAAGATCGAAGCCACCATGGCCTTCATGTTTGAGTGCCGTTCACCTTATATGGTGACTGATTTCGCGATGGAAAAAGATTTCCTGCAAAGCGATTATCAGGACTGCTGGCAAGGTTTTAAAAAATACTTCAAATAAAAAAAGCCGGGGCAACCCGGCTTTCTATTTTTTGCTTTAAGGCTCATCTTCAGAGGGTAGATAAACCCACTCACCCACGCCGTTTTTCAGACAGAAAACTTTCACACGTTCTTCAAACCACGAGCCCAGATTAATAGCGCGGACACGATGTCCGTTAATTGTTTCTGTGTGATCATCAAAGACATGCATGTGGCCTGATACAATCAGATCAAACGGCTTTTGCGCATAAGCCGTGGCTGTATGCCCGCGGATCATTGAGATCAGTTCACCTTCATTGGACATTCGGTAGTGCCCGCTGCGTTCACGACTTTTTTTGCTGGCTTTGTTACCCAGATGATCCCAGAATTTACCCGGCAAAATATTTCCCAACGGCTTGACGTAGGGATTACGGATGATACTGCGGTATTTGAGATATTTCTGATCGTTCATGTTGATCAGATCGCCATGTTCACAACGCACGCGAACGCCATCAATCAGATAGTACTGTGCCTCGACAAAAACTTCGATCCCCAGACGCTTCTGGAAATAACCTTCGACATGCACATCATGGTTGCCTTCGATGAAAGTGATACGGGCACCCGCCTTGCGCAAATCACCCAGAGCTTTCATCAGAGGATCAAACTTTTTGGCAAAGTAAGTGTGTCCGCCCACCCACAGATCGAAGATATCCCCGAGCATGAAAAGGTGAACTTGCTGCGGATTTCCCGCCAGCAAAGAACGCAAAAAGCGCAACAGGATTTTCCCATTGCGCTCTTCAGCGGTTTTCAAGTGAATGTCGGATATGAACCAGGCTTCCACTATTCTTTATTCAGATCGAAACCTTGTTTCTTGCGGATGAAGGCAGGAACTTCAAGATTCTGGCTGGAGAATGGAGAGCTTAGAACTTCACGAGCCATGCGACGAGCTTCTTCCAAGGACTGTTGTTCATGATCTACGTTCATGGACAACTGCTCTGGATTGCTGTGCTTGGATTTCAAGTCCTGGCTTTCTTTGAAAGCGCGGGCTTTTGCCAACAACATGTCACGTGGAGACAGTGAAGATTCCACTTGCGGTTGAATCGGTGTTGCCACTTCCTGAGAAGGAGCCACCGGAGTCTGAGCAGCCACATTTTGTGCGGCCTGCTGAGCCACTTGCGGAGTCACGGCAGCCACAGGAGGAACAACCACAGTCTCAGTGACCTGAGGAGCTGCCTCTGTCTGCTGTGGTTGATGCGTAAAAGTCATAACCTGGGACTGAACCGCAGAGATCGGCGGAAGTTCAACCGCTGGCATCTGAGGCATCGCAGGCATTTGTGGCATGCTTGGCATTGCCGGCATTTGCGGGAACTGAGGCATTTGCGGCATGGTCGGCATCTGTGGCATTTGCGCCATTTGTGGCATTTGCGGCATCTGCATGTTCATCCCGCCAAACTGCGCTGCATTTTGGTTCAGGAAGTTTTGCATTTGGTTCACTTGCGCCATGTCGTTCACTAGTTTCACATCGTGAGAATCGAAACCAGTCGCAATCACAGTCACACGAACTTCATCGCCCATGCTTTCATCGATAACCGCACCGAAGATGATTTCCGCGTCTTCGTGAGCTGCTTCTGTGATCAGAGTGGACGCTTCGTTCACTTCGTACAAGGATAGATCAGAACCACCAGTCACGTTGATGATGATGCCAGTTGCACCGTCGATTTTTACATTTTCAAGAAGTGGAGAAGAAATTGCTGCTGTTGCCGCTTCAACCGCACGGTTGTCACCTTTAGCAGCACCAGTTCCCATGATCGCAATGCCTTTGGAAGACATAACTGTACGGATATCTGCGAAGTCCAAGTTGATCAGACCGCGGATATTGATCAGATCAGAGATACCTTTAACAGCTTGCAAAAGAACTTCATCGGCTTTTTTGAAAGTTTCCAGAAGCGGAGTTCTTTCAGCTGCGATGGAAAGAAGTTTTTGGTTCGGGATCACGATCAGAGTGTCCACGTTTTCTTTCAGATCCGCCAAACCGCCTTCAGCGTGCTTGCCACGTTTTTTACCTTCGAACAAGAAGGGCTTTGTTACCACACCGATAGTCAAAGCACCCAGTTCACGAGCGATCTTTGCCACGATCGGAGCGCCACCTGTTCCAGTACCACCGCCCATACCGGCAGTGACGAACACCATGTCTGCGCCTTCCAATTTTTCAACGATTTCGTTGTAGGATTCAATCGCAGCTCTGCGACCCACATCCGGATTCGCCCCTGCGCCCAAACCTTTTGTCAGATCAAGTCCCAATTGGATTTTGTTCGGGGATTTGCTGGCGTTCAAAGCTTGGATGTCTGTGTTGGCAACGATGAACTCCACACCGTTCATGCCGGACTCGATCATCGTGGCAACAGCGTTACTTCCGCCACCGCCTACGCCAACGACCTTGATATTTGCTCCGATATTGATATTTTCTTCCAATTCAAACATTTCGATCCTCCCCACAGAATCATCCACCAGCGCTAAGGCTTCGGCGGACACAGAGTAAAAAATTTAAAAAATCTGTCCAAAAAAGTCTTTGATCTTCTTAGTGATGCCGTCCAAGGATTCACCAATGTTCACTTCCTGCTGTTGTGCCTGAAGCAGATCTTTTCTCTGCCCCAATGCCCACATCAGAAGGCCAACAGCGGCGGAGAATTCTCCAGACTTCACCACATCTGTCAGGCCACCGATTTCGCGAGGAGCCCCTCTGCGAACCGGGATATCAAAAACAAACTCACCCATCTCAATCAGGCCATCCAGATTGCTGGCACCGCCCGTCAGCACGATCCCGGAACCCAGCATCGGCATCAGACCGCTCATACGAATGTCATTGGCGATCAGATTCAGAGTTTCCTCTGCACGCGCCTCAATAACATCCGCAAGATCTTTGCGAGGAATCACGCGGGACTTGCGTCCACCGACACCTTCGACTTCGATAGTTTCGCTTTCATTAACCATGGAAGCCATGGCACAGCCATGCTTCTTTTTAAGCTCTTCCGCCGCAACCTGAGGGGTGCGAAGCCCCACAGCCACGTCGTGAGTAAAGTGCTGACCACCCACTGGAATCACAGAGGAGTGCGCCATGCTGCCATTGACGAAGTAAACGGCATTACAAGCGCCGCCACCCATATCAACCACACACACGCCCAGATTTCTTTCATCGTTAGAGATCACAGCCGTCGCCGAAGCGAGCTGAGAAAGAACCAGGCCTGCGATTTTAAGACCCGCTTTTTCAACACATTTAACTGTATTATTGATGGCGCTCTGACCACCGGTCACAATGTGCACGTTGGCTTCCAAACGAATGCCCGACATGCCGATAGGATCGGTGATCCCGTCCTGGCCATCGACTTTGAATTCTCTTGGAAGAACATGCAGAACAGAGCGATCCGCCGGAACAGCCACCGCTTTGGCGGCTTCGATCACGCGGTCAATTTCAGAGGCGGTGACTTCGCGGTTTTTGATCGCCACCATGCCCTTGGAATCAAAAGAGGAAATATGAGAACCGGCAACACCCACCCAGACTTCTGAGACAGTGTAACCGGACATCAATTCTGCTTCTTCTTTGGCTTTTCTGATGGAATCCGTAGTGGCTTCGATGTTAACAACGACACCTTGACGAATCCCTGTGTTGGGAGCGGTGCCGACGCCTGCTACTTCAATTTTTCCTTCGGGATTGACTGTGCCGATGACGAAAGAGACTTTGGTAGAACCAATGTCCAAGCCAGCCAATACCGGAGCTTTGGGTTTCGATGTACTCATCCTTAAGTCCTCACGGATGCCTAAACTAATAAAGCTTCTGTAAGACCACCCGATAAAATCATTTCAAGGGGCTATAAAGTGGGGCATCTACCCGACTTTGATCGGTCTTCCAGACTTAAGCTTAGGGATCCTTACGCAACCTGACAAGGACTTTCTTTGACAGATTCGCGTCTATGACGCGCGCGTCAAACTGGCGGGATTCGAGATAATCGACAACCTGACTGACTCGTGCAGACTTCAAAGACACTTGGTCTTCGCCCATCTTCACCTGGATTCCCGTTTTGATCATGGTCATCCAGAAGCCTTCTTTGTTGTCGTACCGAATTTCAGAAATTGTTTTTCGACTGAACGATCCTTCAGCAGGAATCTGCTCGACCAGATCCACGGCTTTCTTGCGCAGCTCTGCTTTCTTCATGAAGCTGTCGCCCTCAAGAAGGACAACATCCGGAGCCTGTTTGCTTTCAACAGGATCCAAAAGCTCTCCTCCCTTAATGATGGGAACCAGCTTTCCATTTTTGCCCATATAAAGAAGCTTCACTTCATAAGGACGAACACGCACTGACAAAGTTGTCGGCCAACTGCGCTTGATGTTCAGGCTTTCCACCCAGTTCATCGCCTTCACATCGCGTGACACGGACTTCAGTTTGATGTTCCAAAGCGATAGTCCCTTGTACTTCTCAAGCGAAGCCTCCAGGCGATCCACGTGAGGGCGCAGGAATTGCTCTTGGCCTGGGGGTGGATTTTCCAAAATAACTTCCACTTTACCAATATCAAAGAAGCCGTTTTTATTAAGATAGAAAAGCGTTCCCGCCAATGAAAGCGGTAAGATAATAAATCCAAAGATAAGTTTCAAAACGAACTTCTTCACTGAAGTGACTCCGCAAATCCTTTGCTGCCGTGACTTTTAGATTAGCAACAAGATCGCCAACAATGAAACGCTGTCCGCAAAACAAGACCTAGGTCTCTGCCCCGACCAAGATCCCAATCTGTCAATTAAACTCATTGAATACGAATTTAGAACTATATTGTTTTTGTAATGTTCTCCGATACAGCGATGTCAAAGGAGTTCAGCATGAAGTTTGGCAGCAAAGTGATCCTTAACGTCGCAATATCCTGTGTAATTTGCACCATCGCTGCTGTTGGCATCTCTTATTCAAAAATCCATCAGCAAGGTCGCGATCAGTTGATCGACAAGTCCCGCGCCATCCTTTCGCGTCTGGAGTCCATTCGTTCTTACATCGCACTCAGCGACAACCTGCCAACCGAATTCGCCCGCACTGTTGAAGCTTATCCCGATGGCAAACTTCCAGAGGAGGTGCGCAAAAATCTTCTGCGCAAAGTTCCCATCTTCGCCTCGATTGTCGTCGGTTTTGAGAATGCTGAGCAGGATGGCTACAAGTTCCGTGTCTTTGCAGAGGATCCGCGACGTGATCAGAACAAAGCCACTGCAACTGAATTGGAAATTCTAAAGCGCTTTGAAGCCAATCCTGAACTGAAAGAAATTATTGAAGGTGACAACAATCAAGTGATTGTCTATCGCCCTGTCCGCCTGTCCGAATCCCAGGGCTGCCTGCTATGCCATGGAAACCCGGCGACCAGCCCGTGGGGGAATGGCAAAGACATTTTGGGTTTCCCTATGGAAAACTGGAAGGACGGCAAACTGCACGGCGTGTTCGCTGTCACTTCCTCCACCGATGGTGTTGCCACCGCGGCTACCAACACCACCACGTCCATTCTGATCTGGTCCCTGATGATCACTCTGTTGATTCTGTTAGTGTCCTACATCCTTCTGCGTTCCCCGCTGAATGCCCTGCTTGCGGCTATCAACAAACTCAACTCAGCCGGTGCGCAGGTTTCCACAACTGGAAACGAGATTTTCACCTCCAGTCAGAATCTGAGTGATTCAGCGGTGAAGGCTGCGGCCTCTATCGAAGAAACCTCGGCTTCCACAGAAGAGGTTTCCAGCATGGTTAAGATGAACAGCCAGCACGCCAACAAAGCCCGGGATCTGGCCCAAACCGCGCAGGAAAAAGCGCGTGTGGGTGAAAATGAAGTCCAAAAACTGACGACCTCCATGGATGACATCTCTTCCAGCTCCAAAAAGATTGAAGAGATCATCACCGTCATTGACGATATCGCCTTCCAGACCAACCTGCTGGCCCTGAATGCCTCTGTCGAAGCCGCGCGAGCGGGTGAACACGGCAAGGGCTTTGCCGTCGTTGCCGAAGCTGTTCGCAGTCTGGCTCAACGAAGTGCCACTTCCGCCAAAGAGATTTCTCATCTGATCAACGACAGTGTCGAAAAGATTGAGGCCGGACATGAGGTTGTTCGCACCAGCGCCGAATCCTTGAAAGAGATTGTTACGACCATCGAACAACTTTCCTCTTTGAACACTGAGATCTCTTCTGCCAGCACAGAGCAAGAGCAGGGCATCACCCAGATCAATCGTGCGTTGAACGACATGGATAAGATCACCCAGGCCAATGCCGCTGCCGCGGAAGAGTGCGCTGCGGCCTCTGAAGAGCTTACGCGTCAGTCATCTGTGATGGAAGAAGCAGTCCAGCAACTCAATGTTATCATTGCAGGAAAGCAGCAACAGTCCGCCTAAAGTCATTTCTTTGCTGCAAATATGATCTGAATCATGGACCAGCAAACTTAAAGTGTTATCCTTCATTCAAGACGAAGGAGGATAACACATGAGTTCCCATTCACTTCTAATCGCCGATGAGCTTGAGGGCAAAGACGAGGTCACTCTGAGAAGGTCCCAGGTCAATCGCAAATTCGCCTCGGACCTCTCTGTTCGCCTACAGTGCTCCGTCGACCTGATCTATGTTAAAACTCTTAAGGACATCCCCGGTCGTCTGTCTTTAAACGCCAGCGAAAAATCCAAACTTATTGCCCAGAAAACACAACAGTTGGCTCCGGTGATGAAAAGCTTCACTCGCCCTGGCAAACTGATCGTTAAGTTTGGCTCGCCTCTGCGCGAGATCTCCAATGCCGTTAAGGATTCCCACAACATTGAGGCTCTGATTCTGGGCTCCCGTGCTTTGAGCGGCATGGATCGCTTCTTCCTTGGCAGCGTCGCCGAAGAGGTCGTTCGTTATGTCAAACGCCCCGTCTTTATCCTGGGCCCTGGAACACAAAATGATCAATACGCACTTTCAGAAAGAAAAGAACTGCGACTGATCATCGCCACGGATCTGACCAAGAAATGCCGGGCTGCTGAGACCTACGGAATCAGCTTAGCCAAGCGCTTGGGAGCCAAAGTGCTGCTCTATCATTCTGCCGCAGAAACTCTGCGCACGGTCGAGCAATATGTCTTTGCCTCCGGCGAAGCGACTCCCAGCATTGACTCAATCTTTGAAGACATCAAAAAAGACGCCATTAAATCTATGGAAAAGCGAGTGACTCGCCTGAAAGCCAAGGGCATTGATTGTGAAAGCCACATTGAAATGGAAAAGACCCCCTTTGCCGACACACTTCTAGCCAGCCATAAAGATTCCATGGATCTGATTTGCATGGGCGATGATAGCAGTGGCGGCCTGTTCACTTCCCTGTTGGGAAGCAACTTGCGAGATATGATCGCAAAGTCGCCGGTTCCAGTCGTCGTCGTCCGGGGCTAGACACATCAAAAGCACTCCGTGATTTCAACGCGTCTCAATCTGAGACGCGTTTTTTTGTCCTGCGTGCCGGCCCCTCTTCGTCACTTGCTCACCGATTGGACGATCGTAAGCCCCTGGTTTTCCTATGAAGTGGACGGACTCTTGCACCTTCACAGGGCATGAAACGAATGTGTCTTGCGCTCACAAATATCCTGTTCACTTTTTTGGCTCTGGCCAGTCAGGCTGAAACAAAAAGAATCTGCACCATGACCCTGAATTCAGCCGACGAAAAGCAGGTTCTGCAAGACCTTTATGCATCGGAAAAAGTCGAAGTCATCGAGCTGGTTCCAAGCCAGAACAAAAACCCTTATTGGCTGCAGAATGCCTGCAACGCCGGGATCGAGTGTGACGTGCTGCTGGTTTCCGGTCACTTTGGCGGTGTGTTCTTTGGTGAAGGCGTCAGCACCACTTTAGATTTGAAAGAACTTGAACGCTTGAGCTGCTCAAACTCCTGCCCGGGAATTTTAAAGAAACCCAAAGATGTCTTCCTGATGGGATGCAACACCCTGGCCACCAAAACCCGCGACAAAAGATCCATCGAAGAATACGTGGAAGTTTTGATTAAGAATGGCTTTCCCCGGGATTTAGCCGAACGCGTGGCCTTTTCTCGCTATTCTGATTTCGGCATGAGTATCAGCCAGATCTTTGCGTCAGCTTTCCCTCATGCAGAGCGCTTGCATGGGTTTTCCAGCACAGGCCCCCTGGGAAAGGTGGCAGGTCCCCTGCTGCGCCAGGCCCTGCGCGGAACCAGCGCGGAAACGTTCTTCAGCAAAGGCCCGGACACCACCCGCCTGAATAAACTTTTTGCCGGAAGCAGTTACCGCATCGTGGAGCCGCGCAAAGAACTGGATCAAAGCTATAAAACCCTGACTTGCAATGCCTTTTCCAGCAGCCCGAACCATAATCAGGATGCGATTGCCTTTCTGTCCCAAAAACTGCACCTGAAGAAGTATTATGAGCCCCTTTTAGAGGCGACCGAAAATCCTGTCTTTATGAAGCTGCTGAAAGAGACCCTGGAAAAATCCCCCGAGGTCGCCCGGAACTTTGAATCCTTCTTTGCCGAAATCAGCACTGCCCGTTCACTGCCGCTAAAGATGAAGATGCAAATCGTTGATCTGCAACACCAGTTGGGACTGCTGCCAGAGGTCGTGAAATTCGATCTGCAGGAACAAATGATCCGCCGGCGCCTTGGCGAGGGACTGAACTTCATCATCACAGATCAGTTCTGCGCGATGAAAGATCAGCTTAAAGAGATTGAACTCAAAGCCTCGTGGCTTCGCGCCTCCCCGGACGCCTTTCAGTTTATTCCCCGCCTGAGTCAGTGCTTCGGCGGATACGATGCCGGCGTTGAGGGACTGCTAAAAGAAATGATGTACAGTGCCGACCCATCCATGCGTCGAGAGTCTTTGCGTGCCTTGAAGGGGCACTTTCACTCTCAAGACTATCGCGAGCTACTTAAGGCCTCTGCCCAATGGCCTCGCCGGGACCGTTTTGAACTGAAGTACAGCACAGGACTGAACAGTCCCACGGAGTGGCTCAGCGCTGATGTTCAGGCTTGCCTGAAAAATGCAGCCAGGGGCAGCACCAGCTCGGATCGGGACGGTGCCCGCTGGAGCTGTTACAATAGCCATGAGATATCCGTTGATTCACCGGTAAAGTGCCATGAATTTGCAGGTCAGTTTGAAACTCAAAGTGTGACCGGCATTGCCTGGAGCTGTTTAACCCGCTTTGAAACAGACATCCATCTGGGGGCCTGCCTGGCTTCAGCGGAACATATTGCTGATCCGGAAAACTCTGATGACGTGCGCTGGTACTGCTGGTCCAAATTGTCCCAGCAAAATCAGCTGAGCCGTTCCGAGTGCCTGGCCCTGGCGTCCTCGATGAAAATTCAAGGCAACCGCTTTAAAGCCAATTGGAATTGTATGAACCGTCTTAAATAAAATTCTTACAGGTGATTCAGGACATCCAGTCCCAGCTTCCAACCATCTCCGGCACCGAGGGTGACAAAGACGTCGCCCTCTTTCAACATGCCCAGAATCTTCTGCGTCGCCTTTTCATCGCGCACAAAATAGTGAGCATGTTCATGCTTCATTTCCTGCGCCAGCTTTTCACTGGTCACACCAGGAATCGGGGCTTCACCCGCCGGATAGATATCCGTCAGAAGAACTTCGTCAGCTTCCATGAATGCCGTGGTGAAATCATGCCAGCAGTGCTGCGTGCGTGAATAACGATGCGGCTGGAAGAAAACCACCAGTCGCTGCTGCGGATACTTCTCACGGAAGGCCTGCAACACGGCACGCACTTCTGTGGGATGGTGTCCGTAGTCGTCGTAGATCTTGATGCCTTTTTTCTCGCCCTTGAAGTGGAATCGGCGATCCACGCCTTCATAGCGCTGAAGACCTTTGGCACAAGTTGCAAACGGAATCCCCGCAGCCACCCCTGCACAGATCGCCGCCACTGCATTCAGGGCATTGTGACGTCCCGGCACCTTCAGGTTGAATTCGCCCACCAGATGTTTCGTCCCCAGCAAGCGGTCGTTGCGATGAACGGCATAGTGACCTTGTTCACCGGACACAACCAGATCGTTCTTTTCATCAAAACCATAGAACAAAATACGCTTCGGGAAATTTTCGAAGATCTGACGAACCAACGGATCATCCCCGCACACAATCACTTTGCCATAAAAAGGAACTTTCAAAGCAAAGTCGTGGAAGGATTTCTGCACATTTTCAAAAGTTTTGAAGTGCTCCAGATGGTCGGAATCAATATTGGTGATGATGGCGATTTCCGGGGACAACTTATGGAAGCTTCCATCGGACTCATCGGCTTCCGCCACCAGCCATTCGCCCGAGCCCAGCATCGCTGTGGACTTGATCAGCTCAAAACGTCCGCCGATCACGATCGTCGGACTTAAGTTCGCCTCCAGGAAAATCGCGGATGTCATGGAAGTTGTCGTCGTCTTGCCGTGCGTTCCTGCGACTGCAATACCACGCTTCAGTCGCATGATTTCGGCCAACGCCTCCGCGCGGGGAATCAGCGGAATCTGACGAGCGCGGGCCTCTGAGATTTCCGGGTTGCCGTACTGAATCGCACTGGAATACACAACCACATCCGCATCCCCCACATTGGAGGCCGCGTGACCTTTGAAAACTTTGACTCCCAGTTCTTTCAGTCGCTCCGTGTTGGCATTTTCGGCCATATCACTGCCAGAAACTTTCGCGCCGATGTTATGCAGAAGCTCCGCAAGACCGCACATACCGATACCACCGATACCGACGAAATGAAATTTAGCGTGCTGTAGTTTCATTGCAGAATTTCCTTTGCGATCACCGTCGCAGATTGAGGGATATAGAAACTCTTTATATTCTGAACCATCTGATCACGCAAAGCTTTATCACCGCGCAAAGATTGGACTTCTGAAATCAACCTTTCCGGGGTTAAATCTTTCTGCAGAATCATGCGGCCTGCGTTTCTCTCGACCAAACTTTCAGCATTCTTCTGCTGATGATTGTCCGCAGCGGGCAGTGGAATGATGATCGGAATAATCCCGAAGGCCGCGGCCTCCGCGATGGAGCTAGCCCCACCCCGACAGACGATAATATCGGCCCACTGATAGTACTTGGCCATATCGTAAATGAACTCAAACGGCTGCACCTCACAAGGCGCCCCCTTTTGATATTTCTCAGTGATGGCTTTGATATCGGCTGACCCGACCTGATGAACCACAGAAAGATCCTGAACCCAGGCTCCTCCCGCCATCACAGCATCACTGAGACAGTTATTCAGAACTCGTGACCCCTGACTGCCACCAAAAGCCAGCAGGTGGAACTTTTCGTTCTGAGTACTTTGATGTACGGCACTTTCGATTTCCGCACGCACCGGCATACCGGCTTGTATGATCTGACTGTTCTTCAAATATTTCTTGGCTTCAGCAAAAACCACGAAACACTTGTCCACGAAGCGGGATAAAAGCCGGTTGGCCATCCCCGGCATCGCATTAGGCTCCCAAATCGCCGTGTTGAAACCAATAATACTGGCAGCCAGCACAAAGGGACCTGAAGCATAGCCACCCACCCCGATCACATAAAGGGGTTTCAGTTGCCCCAGCAAACGAACGGATTGCCACAACCCCACAGGGATCTTGAGCAAGGTTTTGATTCTTTGCAGAGGGCTTTTTACGTTTAATTTTCCGGATTCAATGAAGTGCAGTGGAAAGCCTTCGCGGGGGACAATCTTCCCCTCCAGGCCCTGGCTGGTCCCCACGAAATGGATTTCCAGTTCAGGATCCAGTTTCTGCAACGCCCGGGCAATCGCAATCCCCGGATAAATGTGTCCGCCAGTTCCTCCCCCGGCGATCACGATGGTTTTCTTAGAAGTCATTTATTATTCACCTTTGATGTCGTCCAACGAGAACCGAAGCGACGGGAAAACTTATCCTCTTCAAATGAGTTCTCTATGTTCAGAATCAGACCAAACATAAAGCACAAGGACACCAAAGAACTACCGCCGTAACTTAGGAACGGCAAGGTCAAACCTTTGGTCGGAAGCAAGCCCATCACAACACCTGCATTGATAAAGACACTCAACCCAAATGTCACTGACAATCCCAAAGCCAAAGCTCTTTTGAATGGCTCCTCAGCTTTGACCGCAATCTGCATTCCACGGAAAACCACAAATCCGTACAAAGCCAGAATCAAGACAAATCCGACAAAGCCCATTTCCTCACCCAGCACAGCCAGTGTGAAGTCGGTGTGAGCTTCAGGAAGGAAGAACAATTTCCCCTGCCCCTGACCCAATCCCGCCCCGGTCAAACCACCGGAGTGAAAGCTCAGCATACTTTGAATCACCTGAAAGCCTTTTTGCGCCGGGTCCGCCCACGGATCCAGGAAGGCCAGCACACGCGCTCGACGATAAGGAACTGACATCACCAGGAAGTAGAAGGCAGGGATCAAAACCGCCACCGCTGCGGCGATGTACTTCCACTGCAGACCGAAAGCGAACAACAAAGTCACACCCACCATCAAAATAATGGCGAAAGTTCCAAAGTCAGGCTGCTTCAGCAAAAGACCCAACGGGGCGATCATGGCAAGAATAAGCCAATGCCACTTCACCCGACCCAGGAAGTTTTCCTGACGACACAACAAACTGGCAAACCAGACACTGAACGCGATCTTCAAAAGTTCACCCGGCTCAAAACGCACACCGAATGGCAACTGGATCCAGCGAATCGCTCCACCCACTCGAACCCCCAGGCCCGGAACAAAGGTCGCCAACACTCCCAGAGTTGCTGCCAGCCACAAGGCCCAGCCGTATTTTTCAATGTAGCGGAAAGGAATGTGGATAGTCCCGATCAGAATACCCATTGCAAGAACCGCAAATATCAGTTGTCGCTTGAAGAAGAAAAGACCGTCCCCGTAGGATTCGATCGCGAAGATAAAGCTGGATGAATAAACTTGAACAAGACCTATTCCCAAAAGAGTGATGATGGCAAGAAACAGGCTGCTGGACAGATATCTCAACATAAAAATGGACTCCCGACCTTTAGTTTAATCAGGAATCCATTTTATCGTCTATGACTGGTAAAAAAGCTGGACCCGATTATTCAGAGACAACTTCAGCGTCGGAATCTGCTGTTTCCGACTTAGCTGGAGTGGCCGGTGCGGACTTCTTGGGCGCGGCCGCTCTTCTTTCGGAGCGGTTGGCCGTAGCACAGCAGTAGATGACACCGGAATGGTCGGAAGAGTTTTTGTAATTAGTCACAGTGAAGTTTCTGCTGGAGTCACAGCGCTTGGCCATAGACATGCTTAGTTCCACATCCAGATCCGGGAAAAGATCCCCACTGACAAATTCGCAGTACATACCGGAAGAAGCAGCCAGTCGTTCACGCTCTTGCTGGCGAGCTTTGAATGTTCCGGAAGCACAGCCGGAAAGAATTAAAGCGGAAGCGGGAATTAAAAATAGAAAATGACGAGACACAAAGCCCTCCTGGCAAATTCATGTGTACATACTCAAAGGGCCTCATCCTCGAGGCCCTTTGCTTGTTTTTATCAGTGAAACTTTCTCACGATTTCTTTGAAATAATCGCCGCGTTCTTCAAAACTGTCAAACATGTCAAAGCTCGAACAGCCCGGAGACAGCAGAACCACATCGCCAATTCTCGACTTTTGGTAAGCGATCAAAACCGCCTCCTCAAATGTACCGATCAGGAAGGTTTCCGAGAAGTCACCAAGGTCGCGATTAATACGTTCTTTGGCTTCCCCGACCAAGATCAAGGTTTTCACCTTGCGTTTTACGGATGTGCGCAATGGCTCGTAGTTCAGATTTGTATCCTTACCACCCGCGATCAGGATCACGTTTTCATCAAAAGTGTCCAGGGCACGCAAAACCGCATGCACGTTCGTAGCCTTGGAGTCATTGTAGAACATCACTCCGCCCACCTTACGCACATATTCGATGCGGTGTGGAAGACCCGTGAAAGTATTGATAACTTTCTGAACCGCCTCACGAGTCGCCCCGTGTTCGCGGGACGCCAGAATCGCCGCCATGATGTTTTCCACGGAATGTTTCCCGCGCATTTTCATGCCTTTGATGCTGAAGCTTTCAATCTCAGGACCTGTGCGAACACGGATTTCATCGCCGATATTCACGGCACCACCGATGTTCATGATTTGCGGCTCCAAAGCCGGTTTACGGGAGAAGTAGAAAATACGACCGCGCTGAACCGCCGGGTCACGTGCCAGTTCAACCACGGCATTGTCATCAGCATTCAGGATGCTGGTTGTTGCCTGGTTGGTGTTTTTGAAGATACGGCGTTTTGCATTAACGTATTCTTCCATGGAGCGATAACGATCCAAATGATTTTCCGCCAGATTCGTGAAAACGATATTGCCCGGATTGAAGGTGTCACAGTGTTCAAGCATGAAACTGGAAACCTCTGCAATAACAACCTGAGCTCGGTCCTCCAGGCGCAGGTAGTCCACCAACGGCTTCTCATTGGCACCGCCCACCCATGTCTTAACACCGGACTCTGTCAGGATCGCCTCAGTGATTTTTGCCACTGTGGTTTTACCGTTAGTTCCTGTGATACCGATGATCGGTTCTTTGATGAAGCCAGCAGAGAATTCAAACTCACCGGTGATCTTAATTCCTTGAGAACGCGCGTATTCAAAGATTTTCAGGTTGCTTGGGACACCTGGGGAAAGAATCACCAGATCCTGTGCAATGAAAGTCTTGGGACTGTGCCCGCCCAATTCAAACTTGATTGGCAAATCACCCAGTTGTTCCAACTGTGCAGACAATTCAGGCTTGGATTTATGATCCGTCACAGTCACTTGCGCGCCATGTTTGGTCAGGAAATGCGCCAAGGAAACACCTGTTTTCCCCAAGCCCACAACCAAAATGCGCTTATCTTTTAAATCACTATACTCTTTATACATTTTCTTACCTCAACTTCAGAGTGGCCAAACTTAAAACCGCTAACAAAATAGAAATGATCCAGAAACGAACGATGATCTTGGTTTCCGTCAAACCACCCAGCTCAAAGTGGTGATGAATCGGAGCCATTTTGAAAACCCTTTTCCCGGTCATTTTAAAGGAAATCACCTGAGTGATCACAGACAAGGCTTCCACCACGAACACCCCGCCCAAGACAAGCATAAGAAGTTCATTTTGAGTAATGACAGCCATTGTGCCCAGGAATCCACCCAAGGAAAGTGAACCCACATCCCCCATGAACACCTGCGCCGGATAGGCATTGAACCACAAAAAGCCCATACCTGCCGCCACGATCGTGGCCGCCACAGGAGTCAGCTCCCCGGCACCCATCACGTGAGGAATCTGCAGATAATTCGCAATAGAGAAGTGGCCCGTCACATAGGCGAACAACCCCAGGGTCGCAGCCGAGATCATCACCGGCACAATCGCCAGTCCATCCAAACCATCCGTCAGGTTGACCGCGTTCGCGGTTCCCACAATCACCAAAGATGCAAACACGACATAGAAGTAACCCAGATCAATCGACACGGACTTAATAAAAGGAATTGTCACAGCCGTGCTCATACCGTGGAAGTGCACCAGCGCTGCCACCACCAGACCACTGATCAAAAATTCTCCGGCAAGACGGATTTTTCCAGACAGACCCTTGGAGTTCTTTTTGCTGACCTTGAGCCAGTCATCCATGTAACCGATCAAACCAAAGCCCCATGTGACGATCAAAACGCCCCACACCAAGGGGTTCATCATATCGACCCATAGAAGACATGGGATCAAAGTGGAAAGCAGAATCAATCCACCACCCATGGTTGGAGTGCCGGCTTTCTTCTTGTGGGTCTGAGGACCATCATCGCGGATCGCCTGACCAAAGTGCTTCAACTGAAGACGTTTGATAAAGTGTGGTCCCCACATCCAGCAAAGCAAAAATGCCGTGAAGAAGGCGATGAAAGTTCTGACGGTGATATATCTGAAAACATTCAGCGGCGAGAACTCATCTGCCATTGAATAAAGCCATTGATAAAGCATGTTGTGAAGATCCCCTGTTGCGACCTAAAAATTAAAATATTTCAGGAACTTAAAGGATTTAGCACATTCGCCAGCCTAAAATCAAGGAAAACTTGTTAAGTATATGATTTCACTTGGTTTTATATAATCTCTGATAGATGACACAGGTCATGTTCTTAACCCCAGGAAGTGCTAGACTGAGTACATCTAAGGAGGTCGTTGTGAAAATTGCGCTGAAAGACCATATGACAAGAAAGCTGATCACTGTGAACAAGGATGCCCCGGCAGCCGAAGCTCTTCGTCTGATGAACAACTATTGGATTCGCCATTTGCCCGTGATGGATACAGATGAGGACTATATCATCGGTATGCTTTCAGAGCGCGATCTTCTGCGTTCTCCCAACCCCGACACTCCGGTGTCTCAATTGATGACTTCTCCGATTAAGACTTTCCCTATTGAAGCGCCAATGAAAAGTGTGGTCGATGCCATGATCGAAGAAAAAGTTTCTGCATTTCTGATCACTAAAGAAGAAGAAGTCGTCGGCATCGTGACTTCAGAGGACATGCTGGTTTTATTGGATCAAATTCTAAAAAAAGATGAATCTTCGGACGCCCCTTGGGTTCTGGGGGATTTGTTCGTAAATCCCCTTCTGCAAAGAACCGCCTATCTGGTCGGCCAAACAGGCGTCTAAAAAAGAAGCGGGAACCTTTGGATTATTGCTTTTCTGCGAAGTCCAAAGGTTCACAAGGAAACACAAAACGTTCCAACTTGGTTCCACGCGAGGCTTTTACGACGGCAATGTCGTCTTTTTTCAGGAACTTTGCCAGATCCTGACCCGCACTTTCCTGGTAGTCTTTTTCAACCCACGACGGATTCTTATACCCAGCACTGGACAGGCCTTTGGAAAAGGCTTCCGCATCCTCGCCGATAAAATAGACCTTATCAAAACCGGCTTTCCCCACCCAAGCGCCCAACTCTTCATGCAATGCAGCTGACGCCGGTCCCAGTTCGCGCATTTGACCGAAGACCCCCACTTTGCGCCCTTGCACGGACAACAACTTCATATTGTCGATCAAAGCCTTCATGCTGTCAGGGTTGGCGTTATAGGCATCAAAGATCATTTGCGCGCCGGATTTTAAATGCACCAACTGATTGCGACCCCAGTTCGTTTTACAAGCAGGAAGTCCCGCCCACACCTGTTCCGGAGTCAATCCGACCGCCAGACCAATGGAAGCTGCTGCCATCAGATTGGTCAGGTTCTGCGCACCGAAAACTTGAATGCGCGAGGTGTTTTCAACGCCCCCAATGCTTCCCTTGACTGAAATCTCGTTCATGTTCATCGAAGAGATCATCAGATGCACATCCGCACGAGGATCTTCAGAAGAGAACGTCAAAATCCGGGCCTTCGGGAACTTCTCGCGCGCTTTGACGTACATGTTGTGGGTCTGCGCATTGTCCAGATTGTAGATACGAATGGTCTTGTCACCGGCCGCCTCATAGATTTCCTCTTTGGCTTCGGCAATCTTTTCGATTGTTCCGAAGAACTCCATGTGCGCACGCCCCACCATTGTACAGACAACGACGTCAGGTTCTGCAATGTGCACAAGTTCGGTCAGCTCACCGGCGTGATTCATCCCCATTTCCACGATGGCGACATCTTTTTTGGGATGAAGCTGCAACAGTGTGAAAGGCACCCCCCAATGATTGTTGAAGCTGCCTTTGTTGTAGTGAACGTCCATCACTGAGCCGACCAGAGCGGCCGTAAATTCCTTGGTCGTGGTTTTCCCGTTAGAGCCAGTGATCCCCACAATGCGTGCTGAGGACTCATGACGAGCCCAATTCCCCAGCTGCTGCAAGGCCTTCAGCGTATCGGGCACCAGAAGAATCGTGACTTTGCTTTTTAAAGAAGCCACCAGGGGACTTTCATTATGCACCAAAAGTGCCGCAGCCCCCTGCTCCACCGCTTTATCCACAAAGCTGTGGGCATCAAAGGCCTCGCCTTTTAAAGCGATGAACAGCTGACCTTGCAGGTTCATGCGAGTGTCGGTGCCGATGCCGGAAAACTGCGTATCCTTTTGACTTAGAACTTTGGCACCTGTGACTTTGACAATTGTTTGCAGATCCATTGCTCTCATCGCACTACCTTCCTTGCAAGGCCTCTTCGGCCACTTTCACATCGCTGAACGGGAATTTCTGAGTCCCAATAATCTGATAGTCCTCATGCCCTTTGCCTGCGATCAGAATCACATCCCCGCGGCGAGCTTTCTTCAAAGTTTCATGAATCGCCTCTTTGCGATCCACAATCGTTGTGGTTTTATTTTTTTCACCGCCTGCGACCCCGGCCAGAATATCCTGAATGATGGTCTCCGGATTTTCCGTGCGCGGGTTGTCCGAGGTGATGACAACTTCGTCTGAATACTTCAATGCCATTTGCGCCATCAACGGACGCTTGCCTTTGTCTCGATCCCCACCACAACCAAAGATGGTCCAGATGCGGGCTTCTGACTGCAGACTTTCGCGAACCTTGTTCAACGAAGTCAGAACATTTTCCAAGGCGTCCGGAGAATGGGCATAATCGACAAAGACTGAAAGGTCCTTATTGTTCGGCACTGACTGCAATCGACCCGGCACACCCGTGAAGGAATTTAAAGCTTCGACACAGACACTCAAGGGCAGACCGGCCGACAACCCCGCGCCCAGCGCCGCCAGCGCATTCATCACATTGTGAACACCTGACATAGGCAGCTTCACTTCGCTTTCCCCCATCGGAGTCCAGACTTTAAAGTGAGTCAGCGCAAAGTCCATTTTGATAATTTCATAGCGAATGTCCGAGTCCTTGGCACCATAGGTCCAAAGCACCGCAGGGTCGGCCACGCGCAAACGACGGCCATACTTGTCGGCTGTGTTGATGATGGCAAAACAAGGACGCTTGTGAGTCTTCCACAGAAGATCCGTGAACAGACGCTGTTTGGCCTCAAGATAACTTTCCATCGTCTGGTGATAATCCAAATGATCGCGGGTCAGATTGGTGAAAATCACCGTATTAAAGGGAACACTGTCCACGCGCTTTTGATCCAAGGCATGAGAGGAAACTTCCATCGCCACTGCCAAGGCCCCTTCGGCCCGGAACTCGCGCAAGCGGCGCTGCAGGAACATCGGATCCGGCGTGGTCATCTCTGACGGCCAGACTTTTTCACCCAAATGATGATTCACAGTCCCGATCACTCCAGTGGGAATTTTGCCATGATTCAAAATGGCTTCGGTCATGTAAGTCACTGACGTTTTTCCATTGGTCCCGGTCACGCCGACACAGAATA
Source organism: Bdellovibrio sp. HAGR004 (assembly GCF_055397015.1). Lineage (NCBI taxonomy): Bacteria > Pseudomonadati > Bdellovibrionota > Bdellovibrionia > Bdellovibrionales > Pseudobdellovibrionaceae > Bdellovibrio > Bdellovibrio sp. HAGR004. The sequence continues at coordinate 3,433,325 of NZ_AP029176.1, forward strand.
ACTCTTGCCCCGGGTCCCAATAAAACCGACTGGCCAAAATATCCAGGACTTCGCGTGAGTTGGCAACCTGCAGGACGACGCCTGCAAATTCCGCCGGAACCTGACTGCGGTCCTCCACGACAAGAGCAGCAGCGCCTTTGGCAACCGCATCCGGCAAAAAACTGTGACCGTCTAACTTGCTGCCACGAATGGCAACAAAGACCGAGCCCGGCGTCACCAGACGAGCGTCATTGAAAACCCCTGTCACTTCGATATGAGCAAATGCGTTTTCAGGAATTCCCGGAAGAATGGAAAAGAGATGTTGCAGTTTCACGCACTAAGAGTAACTTAGGACTCAGATATGAGACAACTCGGAAAAATACATTGCCAAGAAATAAATCGCGACGACGATGCGCCCTGGGTCATCTGTTTCCACGGCTATGGCGCTGACGCCAACGACCTGTTTTCGCTGGGAGAAATCATTTCCACCAAGAAACCCTTCAACTGGCTTTTCCCAAATGGAATCTTGGAAGTCCCGATTGGCCCGGCTTGGACGGGGCGCGCCTGGTGGTCGATTGACATGATGGAGATTCAGCGCGCACAAGAGCGCGGTGAGCATCGCGACTTCAGCAATGACACTCCCAAAGGAATGTCCAAGGCTTATGACATGGCCATGGAAATGATTAAACAGCTGAAAGTTCCATGGAACAAAATCGTTCTGGGTGGCTTCAGTCAAGGAGCCATGCTGGCAACAGAGCTTTATCTGCGCGCCCCGGAAACCCCGGCGGGACTTGTGATCATGTCTGGCACTTTGGTGCATCAGGATGAATGGAAGAAGTACGTTCCCCAGCGTGCGGGCCAAAGATTCTTCCAAAGCCACGGCGAATACGATGCCGTTCTGGGCTTTAAGCAGGCACAGAAACTTGAGACTCTTTTGAACCAAAACGGCATGAAAGGTTCCTTGGTGGGCTTCCGCGGAGGCCATGAGATCCCGATGCCGGTTCTGATGAAAATCGGCGACTATCTCAACTCGGTGACCTTGCCGTAACCGCTCTGTCGAAGACTTTGACACCCTGGGGGGCCAGAATCAATAGGACCTCAGGGATCGTGGCACCGGGCTTGCTGTTGAAAGCCACTATGCTCGAACGCCTTTTAGCCTGCCTTATTCTGACTTTCGCTTGGACCTCAACAGGTCATGCTTTCAGCGTTGTGGAGAGGGCCTCAGCAATGGCAAAGACGAGCTCTTATCAAGACGGGCCCAATTGCTTCAACACCTCCCTGCGTGCGTTGGGCTACACCGACACACCACTTTACGCTTCCAGCGCGGAAATCAAATACCATCTGAAATACCACTGTCAGGAAGTCCCTTTAAGTTTAAACAAACTCGAACCCTTGACACTGTTGACTTACAGCGAAGATGGACATTTGATTCACACCGCTGTGGCCGTAAGCGCGAAGAACATCCTGGAAAAAAACAGCCTGTATGGCAGCAAACATCAGGAAGTTTTTGGCGACCCCGCACCGGGAAAATATCTTTTGCACGCGGCGAAAAAATCCATCTTTTTCAGTCAGATTGACAACAAAGAAACCGCCCAGGCCAAGGCTTACCGCTGCCAGGATCCGGCACAGGTATTAGCGCGGCAAAACGAATTTGAAGAGGACGACAGCCTTCGTCGCCTGAAAGAATTCCTGATATTTATCGGGACACTGCAGACCCTACAGAACAAGTCCGAACTGACAATGAAGCTCAACACCGAGCTGCTACAGAAGTTCAGCTCCTTGCGGATCACGGAAGCACTGGCGTCCTCGTCGCCGTCAGATCAGAAAGAGCACTATCGCCTGAGTCTGGCAGAATCCCTGGCTTATCAATGGAATCTTCTAAATTGCTCGGAGGCTTACATGAAGTACGACGAATGTTATGCCCCTGAGATGCAAAGATCGATTGATACTTTGGAAGCCTTCTATCCGCAAATCTTCCGTTTGCGCGAAAAGCTACAGCTTTGAAAAATAAGTCTGCAGCAAAGGCACCAACCATTGCTGATGCAAAGAGGCCGTAAACCCTTCCCGTGACGCCTTGTCCACATTCATGTACCAGCTTGATGGGATGCCGAAGGGTGAGCCGACGCCCCCACTTTCCTGCGATAAGAGTCTGGCCGATGTTCCGGTGACAACTTCAATTTTATGAATCAAGTCCCTGAGTGAAAAGGCATCAGCCGACGCAAAATTGTAGGGGCCGGTCTTTCTATTTTCCAGCAACCACAACAAAGCTCTGGCCGCATCCTCGGAGGTGATAAAAGAAAACTCAGCATCCAAATTAGGATAGTAGATCGCCTCTCCATTTTTCACCGCCCGCACCTGCCCCAGGAGGCGTTCGGTATAGTCATCTTCCCCCACAACAACCGGGAAGCGCGCACAAGCTACCGGGAAGGCCGTCTGAGTCGTAAAAACATGCTCTGCCGCGCGCTTTCCTTCGGCGTATTGTTCAGCCGGATTTGTCGCCTTGCGAGGCCGATAAGATCTGGCATCAAAGGCCGATTCCGGCAGATTGGCGGCAAAATCATAAACCGACATGGTTGAGGTCATAAGGTAATAAGAAATTTTTCCAGCGAACAGTTTCACCGACAACTCTGCATCGTGAGCAGTCATGCAGACCTGATCCACCACAACATCAAAAGTGTGTCCCGCCAACACGGCCGACATCGCCGCCTCATCCCCGCGATGAGCTTTCAAACGCTGCACCCGTGAGCCAAAATCATCCGGCACATTCCCACGCGAAAGCACGGTGACCTCATGGTTTTTCTCAAGCAGCTTATGAACAAGACGGCGGCCGAAATAGCGGGTTCCACCCATAATCAGAATTTTCATCGCAGGTACTCCTTTCTCATTTCCGCGGCACACTTCTGCATACTGGAAATATCCGCACTGGCTTTTAAAATAGCCTCGATCCGCTGTGAGTCCGATAACGGCAGATCTTTATAAAGATAGCGCAAACCAAAATCATGTTTCTGAGGACTGTGACGCAAACGCAGTAACTGAACAAACATCCCCACCAGGCGTTGATAAAACAAGTATGTGTCGATGTATTTGCCGCGCAGGGATTCCTTCAAAAAAGTCCTGTACAGAACTTCAAAATGGGCCTGCTGAAGTGGACCAAGTGGCGTTGCTTTCTCAAAGGTGGTCAGGGCGGAGGCTCTTTGCAGGATGCCGGACTTATCCCACAGAATATCAGCCTTGCCATGCCGATCCTGATTAAAGAACTCTGCCAAATCCTGCGCCTGATCCGTCACAAAGATACCGAAATCCACATAGTAGAAGTCCGGTGTCCCTGACAGAATATAGAACTTCTGAACAAAACCTTTCCACATGGCAGGCCCTGTGACAGGCCAGATGCGCTCAAGACCATAATGGCTCTGCAACGTGTCTTCCACCGCCTGAAAGATCCGCTCTGGATGCAATGATACGACGACCATATCGGTGTCTGAATAGACATCCTCGCTGCCTGTTGCACGCGAGCCCCCCAGCCAGGCGGCGTCCGCTTCGACTAAAGAGTTCAATGCTGTTTTTAGTTTTTCTACCAGTTGTTCCCGCTGAAAAGAAGTGCTCATACCCTATCATCGGCGAGCCCCGGGGGATTCACCAGCCCCGGTTATCAAGTACTGCTAATTGAAACCACAGGATCTATCTGTGCTGACCCAGCTCTGCCAGGACATCCCAGCCAAACTTTTCCAGCTTGGCGTCTCCGATACCATAGATGTTTCTCATCTCATCCAGATTGCGCGGATTTTTCTGTGCCAGATGCCTTAGGGTCTGGTCACTGAAGACCACAAAGGCCGGAGCATCCAGCTCTTTGGCTTTTTCTTTTCTCCAGCGCTTTAGCTGTGCCAGACGCTGCTCCTGCATTTCGTCCAAAACAATATCCTGGGCCCCGCCCTTGGCTTTTTTCGGTTTCGCAACGGCTTTGATTTTTTCAACAGCGATATCCAGCTTTTCCAGCGGTGTGATCACTTTTTGAACCTTCCGACTGGAACGGGCATCACAACTGTCACAGTGCCCGCAACGTTCGATACGTTGGGAATCCTTGTAATAAGTCAGAATCTCAGCATGGCGACATTCACCACCTTCAGAGTAGTTCACCAAGGCGTCCAGGTTTCTCCAGCGCGCATCCTTGATATGATCCGGAGCCTCTGAACTGTGAATAAAATACGACTGCAAGCCCTTGTCTTTCTTTGCATACAAAGTCAGACAGGTAGATTCCTGCCCATCACGACCGGCACGCCCCATTTCCTGATAAAGGGCATCGATATTCGCCGGTATCTGGAAGTGAATGACCAAACGCACATCCGGCTGGTCGATCCCCATACCAAACGCATTCGTCGCCACCAGAATGCGCAACTTACCTTCGGCATAGGCCTCCTGAGTCGAGTTGCGCTGCTCTGAAGTCAGCCCGGCATGATAGAAGCCCACCTGTGCACCGAACTTTTTTTGCAGGAAAGCCGCAATACTTTCCGTGACCTTGCGCGTACCGCAGTAAACGATAATACGCCCCTCGGGGGTCTGCTTGATCCCCTGAAGCAACAAGGCCATCTTCGCCTCTTCGTCTTCGCATAGCTCGACCTGATAAAACAGATTGGAACGATAGAATCCGTGAACCATGCGTTCGGGCTTTTTAAGCTGCAATTGTTTGGAAATATCATCCAAAACAGTCGGCGTCGCCGAAGCCGTCAGTGCCAGCACCGGAACATCCGGACAGAGCTTTTTTAAAATACCCAGTTGAGCATACTCTCCACGGAAATCATGCCCCCACTGCGACACGCAGTGAGCCTCGTCTATCGCAAACAGCCCCACCTGACGAGCCTGCACCCAGCGGTGAAAACCCTCTTTCTGCGCGCGCTCTGGCGACAAGTACAGCACGAAGGCCCCGCCCTTGTTGATCTCCGCGAAGACCTCACGCTTGTCGTCATCTGATTGCCCTGAGTGCAGACACCCTGCAGGAATGCCATAACGGCGCAAAGAAGCCACCTGATCCTTCATAAGGGCGATCAGTGGCGAAATCACAATCACCAGTTTTTGCATGACCACGGCGGGATACTGATAACATAAGGACTTTCCGCCCCCTGTCGGCAGCACCGCCAAAACATCGCGACCGGAGAGAACGGCAGAAATAATCTCCTGCTGACCACGTCGGAATCCGGGAAGATTGAAGTATTTTTTGAGCTGATTTTCCTGCGGATTGACGGCAAATTCCATAGACGACACTTTCATGCAAAGCTCCTTTGATAGCAACAAGATTGCATGGTTAATTTTGCTGCTGCGCAAGCCTTTCAGCAAAATCCAAACACCGCCATAAACCCTTGAAAATCCACCGGAGTTTCCTTCGCTTCCGAATTTCAGACAGAAATATGCGAGACCTTTAAATGGAATTATGAGACGCTGAAACCTCTCAAGGAGTTGACATGAAAAGAAATCTTCTAATTTCACTGTTCATATTGACTGCAGGGTGCTCATCTCCGGCCCCTGTAGGCAAACCCGCTGCCACAGCACCGCCGGTCAAAGTTGATCCGTATCCCGGCAAAGCTGTGTGTTTTTTGCTGATTGATGCACAAACAGGACAGATTCAAAAGTCCGTGAACGAAGAAAACTGCAACATCCAGCTTCCGGCCTGCTCCACCTTCAAGGTGCCTCTGGCGGTGATGGGCTTTGATTCTGGAATATTAAAAAATGAAACCACCAAATTTAAGTGGAATAGACAAAAGCATTCCATCGAAGCCTGGAATCAGGATCAAACGGCGGCGTCCTGGATGAAAAATTCCACGGTTTGGTATTCACAGGTTCTGACCGGAAAATTGGGCTATGAGAAGCTGCAAAACTATCTGCGCAAATTCGACTATGGAAATCAGGATCTTTCCGGTGGAATCAAAACAGCCTGGCTGACACCGGCTTCGTTTATTAACGAAGAAAAAGGATTTTCCCTAAAAATTTCTGCCTTTCAGCAAACCGACTTCCTGAAAAAACTTTTGTACGACAAACTTCCAGCCAGCAAACAATCCCAAGAGCTGACCAAAAAAATCATCCTCCTGGAAACCACGCCAACAGGGAATAAATTCAGTGGAAAAACCGGCTCTGGCTATACCGACTCGACACTAAAACGCCGTATCGGCTGGTTTGTCGGGACACTCACCACCAAAGATCATCAATATGTGTTTGCCACAAATTTCACGGACACCGTGGATGTTGAAAATGGCGAATTCGGAAGCCGCTACGCCAAAGATCTGACTATTGAACAACTGAAGGCAGAGGGCCTTTGGTAAAATAAAAAAGGACTCTTTGATCTGTACCCCAAAAAGTGGACAGATAAATAAAAGGGTCCTCTAAGTGAAACCTCGGCATTCTGCCGGGGTTTTTCCTTTTAAGCCCCATTGGGGACGTTCGTTATTGTAGTAGTTAATATAACGGTCTATCTCTGCTACCAATTCCTCAAACGTATGGCAACTTTGAAGATCCACTTCATCTTTTAAATGACCAAAAAAACTTTCTATAGGCGCATTGTCCAGGCAGTTGCCTTTTCTGGACATGGACTGGGTGACACCCCACTTAGACAAAAGATCTCGATACGTCTTGGATGTATAGTGACACCCTTGGTCCGAATGCATGATCAAACTCTCTGGCTTTCGGCTGAATAGGTCTTCCAGGCCTCGAATCGCAACGTGTAGTCCAGCTCCAGGAGAAACCGTATAGTGGACGATATCTTTCACTGCCAAGTCTTTTACGGCTGACAGATAAGCCCTGTTTCCTTTGCCATAGTCTAAGTAGGTAATGTCTGTTGAATAAACTGTGTCTTTCTTTTCAACATTAAATTGCCTGCTTAGGATGTTCGGACTTACCCGGTGTTCCTCACCTGATGCCCAGCCTTGCTTGTACTTATTCTTACGTCGGATAGTCGCCTGAAGGCCGTACTTCTTCATTAACCGTCTAATTTTCTTCAGGTTCATGTTGATCCAGAAGTGGCGTTGCAAAAGCATCTTTATTGTCCTAGCGCCGGCTTTACCCCTTCTATACGCAAAAATGATTTGCACCCATTCCGCGTCTGTTGTGATGACCTGGGGAGATGCTCTTTGGGCAAACCAGTAGTAATAGCCACTGGTACTGACTTGAGCCTGAGCGCACAGCCTGCTGAGACATAGATCAGGCCGATGATTGACCGCCTTGCTAATCAACGCGAACTTTTCTTGTTTGCGTATTTTGCCTCCAAGGCGCGGAGCTTTTTTAGGAAGTCGTTCTCCGCGCGAAGATAAGCGATTTCATCTTCTGCTGATTTAAGCTTTTTTCCCTTGGGTCGACCTGTAGACTTAGAACCTCGGCGGTCTTTCTTTAATCCACCTTCTTGGGTAGACATCTTTTCCCAACGCTGAAGGCACTTCTTGGCATAATCCACACCAAATAAGGATAGGTTAATACCAGCATCTTTAAAAATTTGACTAGGAGTTTGTCCCTCTTCCCGAAGCCTTAAGGCCCTAACCTTAAATTCGGGGGTATAGGCAACATTGGACTGCGTTACCTTTAGAACATTCGGATTCTTCTCAAGATCTCGGCGATCTCTTTCGGACAGTGAGCCCATGATCTGCTTCCTTTTTATACGAAAATACCCCAAAAATGGGACAGGGTCTTTTATTTTCCTGTCCGAAATTTGGGGTACAGATCACTTTCGAGTCCTTTTTTTTATTTCAAGATCACCGTGATTTCCTTGTTTTCCGGAAGCTGTGATCCCGGAGCAGGCTGCACATCACTGACCAGTCCCTGCCCCACAAATTTCACCTTCAACTCCTGCCCGCTGACCCGACGAAGAACCTCGCGAGTGCTCATGTTCAGCAGATTGGGAACTGTTTCACCGGTGGCCACCTCAGTCACTTTATCCAACTCGGCTGCCGTGATAATTGCCGGCGCCACAGTCACTTTTTTGGCCGGTTTTGGATTTTCCGCGGCGATCTTGCGTGTTTTGGGGTTCACGGTCGATTCTTCGGCCAGCGGCAATGGGGCAATGCCCTCTTTGCGAACCGCATAGGAGGCGACTCGCGAGAACACCGGCGCCGCCACTGTCGAACCATAATAGGACTTACGCGGAGAATCCACAGCGATGTAGATCACAAATTTGGGATCATTCGCAGGAATAAATCCACCAAAGCTGGATACATAAACACCCTTCAAGTAACCTCGGCCATTCGGGTTGACCTTCTGAGCTGTCCCAGTTTTACCCGCCACCATGAAACCATCAACACGGGCATTGCCACCGGTTCCACCCTTCGTCGTAACCCCCACCAGCATGGCCCGCATCTGAGCGGCCTGCTCTGGAGAAAGAATTCGGCGGATGGGTTTAGGCTGAGTTTCCACCAGTTCCCCGGTTTCAGCATCGCGCATGGACTGAACGATGTAAGGCGTGTTCAACACACCACCGTTGGCAATCGCCGCAAACGCGTTGGCGATCTGCAAAGGTGTGGTGGAAATACCGTGACCGAAAGAGATATTACTAAGCAAATGCTGTCTCCAGGGAAGAGCCTGCACCATCCCGCGTGCTTCGCCCGGAAGATCCACACCCAAACGCTGGCCAAAGCCGAAATCCAAAAGGCCCTGACGAAGTCGTTCCTGCCCCATTTTAAAGGCGATCTTGGTTGTACCAACGTTGGAAGACACTGCCAGGATTTCTGACACCGTCAGATCTTCAAACTTTTCTCTGGTTTCAGCTTCCCGGATGATACGATCACCCACTTTGAAACTTCCCTTTTCACAGTAGAACTTGCTGTTCGGCTGAATCAGTCCATCGCGCAATGCCGCCGCAATCACGAAGGCCTTCATCGTAGAGCCTGGCTCAAAGGCGTCAGTGACAATCTTATTGCGACGATATTCTGCCGGGGCTTTGGCGGCTTTATTCACATCAAAAGTCGGAGCCGACGCCAGCGCCAGGACCGCAGAAGTCTTGGCATCCAGAATCACACCCACCGCATGGTCGGCCTCAAAGGTGGAAACGGCATTGGCCAATTCACTTTCAAGGCGATACTGCAGATCAGAATCCACGGTCAGCTTCAGTTCACTTCCTTCTGGATTTTCAATGAACATCAGACCGTCATTAATCAAGGGACGGCCACGGGCATCACGCTTCACCATCACTTTTTTCTTATTTCCTGTCAGAGCCTGATTATAACTGAGCTCCAACCCCTCAAGACCCTGGCCTTCACTGCCCAGGAAGCCCAAGGTTTGAGCCAGCAGGGTTTCATTCGGATAAACCCGGCGCCATTCTTCAACAAAGGACAAACCACGAATGTCCCAGGATTTGATTTCATCGGCTTTGTCCTGCTCTAACATGCGCTGAATCCACACAAAGCGACGACTGCCGTCTTTGATTTTGCTGTAAATGGATTCTGGTGATTGGTTCAGAACTTTCGCTAACTTCTTAGCCACCTGTTTGCGATTTTCCAGAATTTTCGGATCGGCGTACAAGGAATATGCCGCCGCCGACATCGCCAGATCCCGGCCATTGCTGTCGACAATCGCCCCGCGACGGGCCGGCAATGAAACCTTGGTTTGAAACTGACGGTTCTGCAAAGAGTTCAGACGATCATTTGGCAAAAATTGCAGATAAGCCGCACGCATCGCCAGCGCGGACCACAGAACCAGAATCCCTACGAAGATGACAACAATACGTGATTTCAAACTACAGATCCTTTTTTGCGATACCTTTTTCAGATACAGAATTCATGTCGCTGGCCAACGGACCGCCAAGATGAATGATCTGATTTGCCTGTACTTTTTTTAGTGTAAACTTCTGCTGCGCCACGGAATCCAGCAACTGCGGACGAGTGATTTTCGCCAGAGCAATTTCTTTGGTGCGCTTTTCTTCCCAGACTTTTTTGTGTTCGCGGGTCAGCTTCAGAACGCTGTAACCCATGCGACGTTCCTCCATTTGCAGGAAGACGATGGAAAACAGCGTGGAAATGATAAGTAGGATGCTGAAGAACGGTTTTAGCTGTTTAAAGTTTTCCTTGCTCATCCTGAGCACTCCTCTCGAAGATTCTCAATTTCGCAGATCGCGAGCGAGAATTTCTGTCACACTCTTCCTGAGTGGGAACAATTACTTTTTTAGTTACCGTGCGCCCCATATCCTCAGAGGCACGGAAAATATTCTTAACAATTCGATCTTCCAATGAGTGGAAGGAAATCACTGCCAAACGACCGCCCGGATTCAACGCCCGGATCATTTTCGGCAAGGACTCGGCCACCACCTCCAGCTCGGAATTCACTGCCAGCCGCAAAGCCATGAAGTACTTGGTCGCCGGATGATGACCCTTTACCTGCCACCCATCCACACGCTCAATCAGGCCTGCCAGGGCGCTCGTTGTCTGAAATGCTTTGGTTTTGCGATCGTGAACAATCGCACGTACGACTCTGGAAGGGCGATAGACCTCGCCGTACTCTTTGAAGATTCGAATGAGTTCATCCTCAGAAGCCGTATTAATAAGCACCTCAGCCGTCAATCCCTGCTGTTGGTTCATTCGCATGTCCAGGGGGCCATCGTTATAAAAACTAAAGCCTCGTTCCCCCTGGTCTAATTGCGGAGAACTCACACCTAGATCTAAGAGCATCATATCAAAGTTATTTAGATTGTGTTCTGAAAACTGCGAGAAATTACCGTGGATTATCTTTAACTGGCCCTTCTCGACTTCAGTCTGGAAGCGGGTTTGCGCGTAGGCAATAGCTGCCAGATCTTGGTCCATGACCGTGGCTTTGATCTGGGGGTAGGCAAACTTCATCGCCATGTAGTGGCCACCGCGCCCAAAGGTCCCATCGAAGTAACTCAATTCACTTTTGTGTCTTAGAGGATAGAAGGCCCCCAACACTTCCTGAAGCAAAACAGGATAGTGTTCAGGAGAGAATTCAAAAGGAAGCTCGACCTTGGGCGGGATCTCTTCTTCGTGACGTTCAATTTTTTCACCGGATTTGGGCTTATACTTCTTCATGATCGCGCGCTTTCGCTAGTTTGAAATTCCTGTGGGATTTTCAAGGTATGAATTATTCTATTGAGCGTCAAGTCGCTTTGTCTTACCCTGATTGCATGCTTATCAACTGCCCCCGCTGTGGTTTTCAACAACCTGAAGACAAATACTGTGCGCAGTGTGGCGTTGACATGGAGAGCTTCAAACCCGCAACACCACCCCTCTGGAAGCGCTTCTTTGGCAATCCGCTGATTCAGCTCTCATTGGTCGTTGTCGTCGCCGGCGGCGTCGGAATCACTTTGTATCAAAAAGGCCAGCAAAATCTGGAGCGCCGGGTGCAGTACCTGAAGTCCTCTGTGCAGATCAACTCCACCCATGGAACTCCGGATCTTGCTGAAGCTGCTCCCGTGGCCGAGAGCAATGTCGACTCCACGTCGCAATCCTCAGAAGCTGCTGATGGCGTGGTGGATGCCTACAAGGTGGAACCTCCACCGGCCTCTGCCCTGGCCGCGGCGCCAACGCCGGGGACCTCTCCGACGCCAGCCCCCGAGACCGACAGCAAAAATCCGCGCAATGTGGCCAGAACCGGGGCTCACCTGATTGTTTATTACGCCGAAGTGCCGCGCAGCCGCTTGAATGCGATCTTTACAGCCAGCAGATCCACCGGTCAGTTTATGAACTTTAACGAATACACCGCCGGGATTCTGCCGGACTTCAAAAAAAATGTCCTGGATCAGTCCGACATTCAGATATTGCACAAAGAAGACCGAACTCTGAGCACCAGCCGCACCCTGCAGTGGTCCTATGCCGCCAAAAACCGCATGAACCCATCCATGGAGATCGGTCTGACGACTTTCTTCGAACTCAGCGATCTTGAAAACAACAGTCTGCGTGGCAATCTGGAAATTCAACGAAACTGGCTGGAACCTTCCCCGAACGGATCTTTTGAACTTCAACGAAAATCCTTCCCCGCTATTTTTGAAATTGGCGGTGAAACAGGATTCTTTATGTCCGGCGTCCTGCCCCCAGGCTCCGGCATCGACCGCCCTATCGAAGATGATCTGATGAACTTTGAAATCTACAAAATCCTGCGCTCGCCCCGCTTCCGTGCTGGTCAGAGTGAATTTGTGATCTTTGTCGATTTTGAAAAAGGCAATTAAAAAACCAAAGGCAACATCATGACATTTCAGCAGGAACTGGCTCATCACTATGGGCCGCAAGTGCATCTTATCGACAATCCTTTCTTGAATGGTCTTCTGGCCCGCCTGTGCTCCCCGGAAACCTTCCAGCCCGAAATCAACCGCATCGTGGAAGTTCTTTACACCCACATGATTTCGATCACGATCAACAATGAATTCCAGATCGAAAAATTCAAGCAAGACACGCGCATGACTGCGGTCCATCCCGAACAAAAGCTTTCCGGCAACAGAGTCCAGACAACACAAAAGGCTGTCAGCGTGAATCTGGCCCGGGCGGGAACTTATCCCAGCCATATCTGTTACAACTTCCTGCACTATGCCCTGCCTGCTCAGAATGTTCGTCAGGACCATATCTTTGCTGCCCGCGTGACAAACAGCAAAGAGGCTGTGACGGGGGCCGAGTTTGGCGGCATGAAGATCGGCGGCGATGTCAAAGACGCCCATGTGATCTTCCCGGACCCGATGGGTGCCACTGGAAACACCATGGTGACCGCGATTGAACACTACAAGACCCATATCGAGGGCCCGGCCCGTAAATTTATCGCCCTAAATCTGATCGTGACCCCGGAATATCTGAAGAATGTACTGGCTGCTCATCCGGAGGTCGTAATCTATGCCTTAAGACTTGACCGGGGACTGTCCCCTCAGGCAGTTTTAGAGGCAACTCCCGGACAGTTTTGGGATCAAGAACGAGGCCTGAACGACAAACAATACATTGTCCCAGGCGGCGGGGGCTTTGGCGAAATCATGAACAACTCCTTCGTATAAAGTTGGAGAAAGGACCACCATGACGAATCTTTCCTTGAAACCCTACATCACTGAGGAGCAAATCCAGCAAAAAGTAAAAGAGCTGGGCGCGACTCTTTCCAAAAAATTTAAAAACGAAAAAGTGGTGGCGGTTTGTGTCCTGAAGGGTTCCTTCATGTTCTATTCCGACCTGGTTCGCGCAATTGACGCTGACATCACTTGTGAATTCTTCGGTGTGGCTTCTTACCACGGCGGGACTTCCTCTTCCGGCGAAGTGAAAGTGACTTTGGATCTGGCCAGCCCGATTGAAAACTGCCACGTGATTCTGGTGGAAGACATCGTGGACACCGGCCTGACCATGAACTACCTGAAAAATGCCATCCAGTCCCGCAAACCAAAAAGCCTGACAACAGTTTCTTTGCTGGAAAAACCGGACGCTTTGAAAGTGAAATGCGATATCGACCACGTGGGCTTCAAAATCCAAAACGAATTCGTTGTGGGTTACGGGTTGGATTATCAGGGTTACTACAGAAACCTTCCCTACATCGCGCAAGTTCAGAACTTCCAGTAAGATCCACTGGGATGAAAACAAAAAAGGAGCCCACAAGGCTCCTTTTTTATTTTCAGAATCGTCGCTTGGTTAGAAAGTGCAGTTGATTTCGGCCAGGGCTTTTTCAGAGAAAAGACTTTTCACAGAATCCAGCGCATAGCCCAAGGAAACAACTTTCAAATCCGGACTGACCTTCACCATCATCACTTGATAGTCCTGGCCAGAAGGACCTTCAGACGGCAGTTTTTCTTTTTTAGTCAGAACACCTTTTTTGTAAGTGATGCTTAAACCGGGACGCACCTGCAACACGCCCTCTTTCAAAGGCAGCTTGTCCGCTGGAATACGGATGGAGTCCGTGATCGACGTTTCCTTATCTGATGCCAGCGATACCACCACTTCATCACGGCCTTTTAAATCTTTACGGTTTTCAACCGAGTAACTGCACGAAGTTGCATCCGTCCCCAGAATATTGGAAAACCCCAAAACTTCTGTGGTGGTTTTGCTCACAACAGGCGCTGCCTGAGAGATAACTCCTGCCAAAAGAACAGTGAAGAACATGGTGGTTTGCTTTTTCATAATACTCCCACAGGCTGATAGAACTTAGAAACTGTGAGAGTATAGGAGCCCCAAGCCCCCCTTTCCAGACGCAATAATCGGCTCTGCGAAAAGGGGGAAAGACCTTTTGTTTTCAATCACTTAGGCTTTTGCAAAACTTATCTGTCACCTTTTTATACAGCCCTTAACGCATCAATATGCCGACACCGAACAAAACATACAAAGCGGACGACCCATAGTTGATCCACTTCATAGAGATTTTTTGCGTCAACTTTTCGCCAAAGACCACGGCCAAGCCATCGGCGAACAACATCCCCATCGTGGTGCCCAAAGTGACCAGAGTCAGACTTTGATATTTAGCCGCCAATGCCACTGTGGAAAGTTGAGTCTTGTCACCGATCTCTGCGAAGAAGAACAAAACTGTTGTCGTCCAGAAGGCTCCCCACTTCATATCATTGGTGTCGGAATCATCTTTGTCAGGAATCAGAATCCAAAGAGCGAATCCAAAGAAAGTCAGCGCCAATCCCCAGCTTAACCACTGACTTGGGATCGTAGAGGCGATCCATCCCCCCGCCCAGGCGGCCAGAGCATGGTTTAATACTGTGGCGACGAAAATACCACCCATCACATGCCAGGGCTTTTTATATTTCGACGCTAAAACCAACGCCAACAGTTGGGTCTTGTCACCCATCTCTGTGGCGGCGACTAGTAAGAATGAATTGATGATTGCTTCCATTTGCACCCTCGATACAGTTATGACCGTGAGGCTGCTTCAAAAAGAAAACGAGACCACACGGTGCTTTGTTAAAAACACTCGTGTCAGTCTCGTCAACAGCGGATCTTGAGGATCCTTTGCGTTTAAACCGGAGTTCATCACTCAGTATGTCGGCCTAAACAAAATCTGGGAAGATTTTCGACTACTCCCTAACTACCGGGCCAAACTACGAAAGGCCGAAATGAAAGTCAAAAGATAATTTCCCCGCAGCATGATGTTGCACGTGCGATGCTACAGCTTGGCGGAACGCCCCTTTGGGTTTTATATACAAACAATGAACTCCCTCAAAAAACAAATACTTACCTCTTTCTTTGCCGCCGTCCTCGCTTTAACCGCCTTAGGCGTCAGCTTGTGGTATTCCCAACAAGGCCCCCGGATGGGTGGAAATTTTAGCCTGATTCACGAAGGGAACATGTGGACCTTTTCTGAACACGCAAAACCACTGAATTTGCTTTATGTCGGCTATGCGAAGTGCCCGGATGTCTGCCCGATGGCTTTAAGTTTTTCCGCACAGGCGCTTAAGATGCTGACCTCCAAAGAGGTCTCTCAAGTGCAATTGATCTTTATCAGTGTGGACGCCAAGAATGACACCGCCGAGTCGGTTTCCACTTATGCCAAACAGTTCAATCCGGAGTTTATCGGGCTGACTGGAACACAGGAAGCCATTGATCTGGCCATCAAACCCTTCGGCGCCACCTATATGGTTGAGGAAAATCCAAAATCCTACTTGGGTTATTCCATCGCGCATACGGATCGTATTTTTATTTTAAATAAAAAAGGCATCGTCGTGGATTCCATTCCAAGCCCACGCTCTGCCGAAGAGATTGTGCAAAAAATTAAGGAGAATTTATGAAAATGATGACTCTGGCCGCTTTGGCCTTGGCATTCAGTCCCGTGGCCTTTGCAGCCAAAGAAACCAAGAACTCACTTAACATCATTGAAGCGCGCATCTTTGCGCCACTGAAAGGCAGCTCGGCGACAGCGGGCTATGGCACCTTCACCAACACCACCGGCAAAGAAGTCGCCGTGACTATCGAAAAAGTGGAGCCATTTAAAGCCGTGGAAATGCACGAGACCATCGAAAAGGAAGGCCGCATGGCCATGCAAAAAGTGGAAAAGCTGACAATCCCCGCGAAGGGCTCTGTGGATCTGAAACCGGGCGGCAATCACATCATGCTATTCGACCCGATCCGCGAAGTGAAGGCGGATGAAACTTTGAAAGTGACCTTCAAAGTGAATGGCAAAAGCGAAACCTATGACTTCAAAGTCATTCCCCGCGTAAAACCGGAAGGACATCATCATCACTAGAAAGCGGGGGACATTTCATTCCCCCGACGTTCGGCCAAGGCACTCTCTGCGAGCAACGCCTTTCCTCAAAATAAAAAAGGCGGAGCATTCACTCCGCCTTTTTTATTTTAAAAACCTAGCGCAGATCAAACAGCAGGAACTCGGTTTCCTTCAGAGCCTTGATCTGCAAGGACTCTTCCTGTTCCACCGCCAGGCCATCGCCGGATTTCAACACCTGACCGTTGACCTCCAGCTCGCCTTCTGCCAGTTGCAACCAGGCAGCGCGACCGGGACGAAGTTTGAATTCCTGTTCATGACCTTCAGTGAAAACAGACGCGTACAAGTTCACGTCCTGATTGATCATCTGACTGCCCTCGCGACCGTCTTTGGAAACAATCAGCTTGAACTGGTCGAGCTTCTGCTCCCGAGTGAAGGACTGCTGTGTGTAACCCGGCTTAGCCCCGGCCACATCCGGCATGATCCAGATCTGGAATAATTGAAGCTCTTCCGTTGGTGACGGATTGTACTCGCTGTGGCGCATGCCGGTTCCGGCGTGCATGGTCTGAATTTCGCCCGCTTTGATCTGGCCGACGTTCCCCAGACTGTCTTTGTGCTCCACAGTTCCTTTCAATACATAGGTGATGATTTCCATGTCGCGGTGAGGATGAGTGGGGAAACCGGAAGATTTCGCAATCCAGTCCTGATTGATCACACGCAAATCACGGAAGCCCATGAATTTAGGGTCGTAATAGTCGGCAAACGAGAATGTGTGCATGGATTTCAGCCAGCCGCCAAATTCCGCATAGCCTCTGTCGGCAGATTTACGTTGATACATCATAAAGAACTCCTCTCTTCGAGCGCTACGCCATTGTAGCTATATTTTTGCGCCCGTACTGTTGCTTCTTTGCATAGTTGTTGGCGTCAGGAAATATCATACAAAATAAAATGATCTAAAAAAATTATAATTTTTCTATTAACATGATCTAATTTTTTGATATACTTTTCTGGTATGACGCTGGATCAACTGCAAGTCCTTAAAACCATTGTTACTTCCGGAAGCTTCCGAGCCGCTTCCCAGGAATTGCATCGCGCCCAGAGCGCGGTCAGTTACTCCATGCGCACTTTGGAAGACGAACTGGGGTTTAAATTATTTAGCCGCGACCAGTACCGTCCGACATTGACCCCCCAGGGCCGGGCTTTTTTAAAGAAAGCCAATGACCTGATCTTTCAGTTCGATGAACTGGGGGAAACTGCTGAGTTTTTAAAAAGAGGACATGAACCGATCATCCGTCTGGCCGTCAGTGCGCTGTGGCCCCTCCCGAATTTGGTCGGCGCGCTGAAGGAATTCTCTTCACGCTTCC
The DNA here is from genome assembly GCF_055397015.1 of Bdellovibrio sp. HAGR004. Taxonomy (NCBI): domain Bacteria; kingdom Pseudomonadati; phylum Bdellovibrionota; class Bdellovibrionia; order Bdellovibrionales; family Pseudobdellovibrionaceae; genus Bdellovibrio; species Bdellovibrio sp. HAGR004. The sequence continues at coordinate 3,450,760 of NZ_AP029176.1, forward strand.
CCCAGACGGAGATCAAAATTATTCACGATGTTCTCAGTACAGATGAACAACTGCTGGAGGACCATGCCGACATTTCCCTAGGCACGATCTTTAACGAAAAAGGACTCCTCATCACTGAGGAGCTTTTCACTGTGGACATGGTGATGGTGTGTTCAGCCAAGCATCCCTTGGCAAAACTGAAAAAACCCACCACCGAGGATCTGAAGAAGTATCCTCAGATTGTTCTTTCCAGCACGGTGAAAAGCTCCGACCGCTCAGGTGGTATCGTGAATCAGTCCAACACCATCAGCGTGCAGGATCTGCAAACCAAAAAAGTGTTTCTGGAGGGCGGCTTGGGTTACGGCCGCATGCCCGACTTCGCAATTAAAGAGGAAATCAAGAAAAAATCCCTCGTGACGCTAGGACAAAAGCCGATCACCCTTCACGCCAGCATCGCTCGACACTCCGCAAAGGAGTTAGGCCCCTGCGGCAAATTCATCTGGGACTACTTTTCACGTGGACAAGGCAAGAAGCTAAAATAGAATGTTCGGCGACAGAAACACCCGCTTTTCACCGGGGCGGGCGATCGCAAGGAGGCAGAATGAAGCAGTATCATGATCTCATCAAAACAGTGCTTGAACAGGGTGTAAAAAAAGAAGACCGCACAGGCACGGGTACGATTTCCATGTTCGGGTATCAGATGCGCTACAACCTGCAGGAAGGCTTCCCCCTGGTCACGACCAAGAAGCTTCACACCCGCTCCATCTTCCATGAGCTTTTGTGGTTCCTTAAAGGTGACACCAATATCAAGTATCTTCACGACAACAAAGTGACCATCTGGGACGAATGGGCCGATGAAAACGGCAACCTGGGTCCGGTGTATGGCAAACAGTGGCGCTCGTGGGAAACCGCTGACGGACGCACGATTGACCAGATCACAAATGTGGTGGAACAAATCAAAAAGAATCCAAATTCCCGCCGTCTGCTGGTTGTGGCGTTCAATCCTGGTGACGTTGACAAAATGGCCCTGCCGCCTTGCCACGCTTTCTTCCAGTTCTACGTGGCCAACGGAAAGCTTTCCTGCCAGCTATATCAGCGCAGCGCGGATATCTTCCTGGGCGTTCCGTTCAATATCGCCAGCTATGCATTGTTGACTCATATGATCGCGCAGGTTTGTGACCTTGAAGTGGGTGACTTTGTTCACACACTGGGGGACGCTCATTTGTATTTGAATCATCTGGAGCAAGCCAAGCTGCAAATCAGCCGCGACCTTCGCCCGCTGCCACAGTTGAAACTGAATCCTGCGAAGAAAGATCTTTTCGACTTCACGTATGAAGACATTGAAATTGTCGGCTACGATCCACATCCGGCGATCAAGGCCGAGGTGGCAGTATGATTTTGACTCATGTGGTGGCTTGCTCTGAAAACCGCGTGATCGGGGCGCAAGGGGGACTTCCCTGGCATCTTCCCGAGGACATGAAGTTTTTCCGCGAGACCACCAAGGGTCACGTCATGATCATGGGCCGAAAGACCTTTGATTCCTTCAACGGTCGTGCACTGCCAAACCGTTATCACATCGTCATCACGCGCGATCCGTCCAAACACAGCTTCCCTTCGACCGAATCAAGTCCTGTGGTCTTTGTATCTTCGATCGAAGAAGCCGTTGAACATGCAAAGCCCCTGACTGAAAAGTGGGGGGATGAAGTGTTCATCATTGGTGGTGGTGAGATCTACAAACAAGCTATGCCGATCACGGACAAAATCTATCTGACGCTGATCCACCAAGAATTTCCGGGCGACACTTATTACCCTGAAATTGACCAAAATGTTTTCACCCAGACTCACCGTCGGGATGTCGAAACGCCCATACCTTTTTCGTTTCTGACCTACTTGCGAAAGTAGGGTCCAGAATCAGGTCCCAATTTGAGAACGCACCATTTTGGACTCTACCAACACGATTTTTTCTCCGAGAATAAGAGCAAGCACTTTATCCCGGAGAGTGTCGGATGAGTTCAAAGACAGCCGCAAAACGCTATAGAACAAAAGAGATGGCGCATATTGAAGTCTATGGCCACATCGGGATTTTGGTGGCCAAACTTCGCAATCTCTCGCAAACCGGCGCATTCCTGGAAGTGTCTCAAGGCGACTATGTCCCTCAAAAAGGTGATTTGCTAAATCTCACAGTTAAGCTAGACACCGTCGAACGGACTCACAACGTGGCCGCAGAGGTGATTTGGAGCAAAGGGTTGGGACTTGGCATTTGCTTTATCCATAAAGACCAAATCCTCGAAAGAATGATGGCCAAAACTGGCAGCTTCTAATATGATCTCTGCTTAATGCAGATTCACACAAATCAAGACCTTAGCTCTTCCAACACCCTTCAATTGCGTTCGCAAGCCGAGCATTACGTGGAATTGCATAAGCCCGAAGATCTGCACTTATTATTGAATGATTCTCAAGTCAAAAAGATGAACTGGAAGATCCTGGGAGGCGGAAGCAACCTGGTACTCCCCTACAAGGTTCAGGGTTTGGTTCTGAAAGTCGCCAATCAAGGCTGGTCCCTGATCAACGAAGACACTGATTACTGGTTCGTCAAAGCCCAGGCTGGCGACATCTGGAACGAGTTTGTGCAATGGACCCTGGCGCAAGGCTATTGGGGACTGGAGAACCTTTCATTGATCCCCGGAACCGTGGGGGCTGCCCCGATTCAGAATATCGGCGCCTATGGTGTTGAGGTGAAAGACAGCCTGTGGGAAGTCACCTGCCTGGAACTGATATCTGGTGAAACGAAAGTCTTTTCGAACAAGGATTGTCGCTTCTCGTATCGGGATAGTTTCTTTAAACAAGAAGGTGCCGGCAAGTATCTGATCTGGGATGTGACTTTCCGTCTGCCCAAGAAAAACACCTTACGACTGGAATACGGCGATATCCGCAAGGAAGTCGAACGCCAGGGGTGGACTTTGGATGCACGCAGCGTTGCCAAAGCCGTGATCAATATCCGTCAAAGTAAATTGCCGGATCCCAAAGTCATCGGCAATGCTGGGAGCTTTTTCAAAAATCCGATTGTCACACAGGCCTTGCGGGATCAACTTCTGATCACTTATCCCAATCTGGTCAGCTTCCCTTATGAACAAGGTCAGTTCAAGCTGGCTGCAGGCTGGTTGATCGATCAAACCGGCTGGAAGGGCAGAACTCTTGGCCCCGTGGGCATGTACGAAAAGCAGGCGCTGGTGTTGGTGAATCACGGTGGAGCGACGGCGGAAGATGTTTGGCGGCTGGCAAGTCAGGTGGCCCTGGATGTGAAAAACAAATTCGGCGTGGATATTGAACCCGAACCTATTCGCTGGTAGCCCGACAAGCTGGACCTAGGTCGGCACGACTCTACCTAAGCCTTGTACCCTAACATAAAATCCTCTCACAATATGGTATCTGAGAATCTCAGAAACCCAAGGAGGGGTTATGAAAATCACAAAATGGCTGAGCCTTGTCGCCGTTGCAGCGATGGCACTTTTGCCAATCCAAAACGCACAATCTGTCGATACCAATCAATACTGGATGAAAGTTCGCGCGACCGACAAGTTTCAACGAAGTCTGATTGCCGATACCGGTGCGACGATTGAAACCACGCGCGAAGACTATGTGATTGCAGTGGGCAGCCTGGATGAAAAGAAAGCCATCGAAGAACTGGGGCTTCTGGAGGTCAGCTTCCCATTGACTGAAGCCATGGACTTCCCTGCCAAGGATGCCGCTTTTCATAACTATGCCGAAATGACCGACAAGCTCCGCACCCTGACGCAACAACACTCCGGTATTTCTCAAATGAACTCTATAGGAAAATCTTTGGAAGGCCGTGACATCTGGGCTGTGAGAATCTCTGGGGACCTTGCTCAGGCGGATTCATTCCCGGCGGCGATCTTCATGGGCGGACACCATGCCCGTGAGCATCTGTCCATTGAGCTGCCAATTTATTACATCGAATACCTGCTAACGGAATACGCCAACGGCAATCCGCGCATCCAACGTCTGGTGAACGGACGCGATCTGCACTTCATCCCAATGGTCAATCCAGATGGTGCTGAGTATGACATTTCCACTGGCAGCTATAAATCCTGGAGAAAAAATCGCCGCCAGAACAGCAACGGCACCTACGGAGTCGATCTGAATCGTAACTATGGCTACGGTTGGGGCGGCGGCGGTGCCAGCACAAGCCCTGGCAGTGATACCTATCGTGGACCTTCCGCCTTTAGCGAACCGGAAACTCAAGCGATCAAAAACTATGTGGAAGCGCACGAGAATATCACAAGTCTTCTTTCCTTCCACACCTATTCACAGTTGATTCTTTACCCTTGGGGGCATCAGTACGAAGGCATCGCCAACAGCCGCGACAAACAAGTTCATGAAGTGATGGCAAAAAAGATGGCAGAATGGAACGGCTATCGCCCTCAACAGTCTTCTGAATTATATATTGCCAGTGGAGACACCACCGACTGGTCCTATGGGCAACACAAAATCATCTCTTTCACCTTTGAGCTGGATCCAGCCAACAGCGGCTGGGGCGGTGGAGGCTTCTATCCCGGTGCTCAAATCATTCCCGAAGTGCAAAGAAAGAATTTAGAACCGGTGTTGTACATGATCGAATACGCCGACAACCCTTACCGGGTGTTGGAAAGCGGCGGTCCGATCTTCAAGCCTTAAGGAAAGTAAAAACAAAATATACTCTAAAAAGGACGCTGAACTTGGCGTCCTTTTTTGTTTTTTAGCACAGATACTCCTGCAAAGGTCTAATTTCTCAGATTTGGACTCTGTATTTTAACGGTATCAACTTCATGCTTGATGTATGCCAAGCATCAGTTATCAAATCATTCCTCTTCATCATGTGTGCGATTCCCAAAAAGAGCTCCTCAATGAAGTCTTCGGACTTTGGGAAGAAACGTTCGGTCATGTGCTTAACAGCGCCGGTGTCGAACTGGATTACGATGACTTCTTCCGCTGTCATGCCGCCGGGGTGTTGCTTTATAAAAATGAAGTGGTGGGATTTAATCTATTCACCACTTTCGATCTGAATCTGCACGCCCACCGCAACCACAACTACTTCAAAGATCTTGATCCCCAATTTGTAAAATCAGTCACTAAACAAGGCAGCAAGATCATGACGATGGAATACTTCACCCTGTCGCCCCTTTGGCGCAAGCAGTCCCAGGAAATTCCCTGGGGCGAGATACTGACAGGACTGGGACTATTCTACATGGATCAATCACCTGCCGACCTGGTGGTCGGGACTCCCCGCGTGGATCTGAAAGTGGATTCCATGTGTGAACGCCTGGGGGCTACGATCCAGGGTCACATCGAGAAAATGAACTACAAATGTGCCATCGCGGTCTTTGAAAAAAAAGATCAGCGCCACTTTGCCAATCCTCTGACTCACCACTGGGTGAAAAAGCTTTGGGCCAAGTATATTCACAAGAAACAAGAAAGAAGCTCGGCATCACCACCACCGTTTGAGATGACCCTTGCCGAGAGTCCCCCGGCCGTTTAGACTGGCAGCACCACTTCAACAATACCGGAGGTATTTTCGTGGCCTATCACGTTCACAGCGACAAGCCTTTCTTTGATTTGATCATCGGGGATAAAACATTTTCTTCCTGGTCCATGCGTGCGTGGCTGGTGGCCGTTCAGTCCGGCCTGCCGTTTAAGGAAATCAATATCACTCTGGATCAGCCTGACACGGCAAAGAAGATCCTGAAATACTCCCCTGCAGGCAAAGTTCCCGCTCTTCGCAATGGCAAAATCATCATCTGGGATTCTTTGGCGATTGCTGAATATATCAATGAACTTTCCCCTGAAGCGCAGCTGTGGCCTGAAGACATCGGAGCCCGAGCCCTGGCAAGAAGTTATGCCGCGGAAGTACATTCTGGTTTTGCCTCTTTGCGGGCACAACTAAGCATGGATCTGCAACACAAAGGGGACGTCAGACATCTGTCTCCGGGCACTATCAAAGACATTGAGCGCATTTTACAGATGTGGACAACCGCCCTAAAAGTCAGTGAGGGACCTTATCTGTTTGGTGACTTCTGTATCGCCGATGCCTTCTTTGCGCCGATCGTCTTCCGCTTCCTATCATACAACGTGCAGATCAAAGACAAGACGGTCCGCCAGTACATGAAGAACATCCAAGAACATCACGGTGTGCAGTTCTGGGTGGCAGAAGCTCTGAAAGAGAAAATCGCCCGTAAAGTCTTTTGACACTCCGGTAAAGCTTTCAAGGCCCCCCGGCCACCCCTTTACATAAAGACATGAAAAGGTGAACTTCTAGCGACGATGAAGTTCACCTTTTTTACTTTCTTGTTGAGCGTTCTTTTAACTCCTGCTGCCCAGGCCGGTCGCGCCATCGTGTTCATGAAGGACCGCCAGGCCTTTGAAACCGCACGACTTCCCGTCAAAGTTCAAAAGCATCTAAAGAATTTAAACACCTTCATCGTCGAAGCCCCACACGAGTCGCAGCTGCAAGCTCTTAAAAATCTTCCCGGCGTCAGCTATGTGGAAAAGGAGCACAACCATCCCCTGGGCCTGCGCCCGCAAAAACAATCCCGTTTGGCTAATATCGCCATTGACCGAGCAGAAAGAACCTGGGGCCTGGAAGCTATCAAAGCCCCCCAAGCCTGGGACCTCGCCGGGAAAGGTCAGGGCATCCGCGTGCTGGTGCTGGATACCGGCATTGACCCAAAACACCCCTCCCTGAAAGACAACTTTGAAAAAGGCCGTGACTTTACCGGCCTGAGCAAAGGTGAAGACTTCACTGATCAAACCGGTCACGGAACTCACGTCGCAGGCACGGTGGCCGCGGTCGAAAACAATGCGGGCTTTGCCGGTGTGGCCCCGAAAGCTAAAATTCTAGCTGGCTGCGTATGCAGTGAAATGGGTTGCAACAACGTTGCGATGATTGAAGGACTGGATTGGGGCGTGAGTGAAAAAGTCGACGTGATCAATCTGTCTTTGGGCTCTACAAGTTCGTCCCCCGCAGAACAAGAGGCGATCTTGCGTGCGGATCGTGCCGGTATTTCTGTGGTGGCGGCGACGGGCAATTACGGCATCGACAGTGTTCTTTTCCCCGCGGCCTATCCTTCAGTGATTGCTGTCGGGGCCGTGGATAGAAATATGGAAATCGCGTCGTTTTCCCAGTACGGACCAGAAGTGACCGTGGTGGCTCCGGGTGTGGAGGTGATTTCAACCTATCCAGTGGGCAAAGGTCGCAAAAGCTTTTTGACTTTGAAGGTGGGTGCCCGCCGGATTCAGTCTTCGATTGATTTGATGATGGGAACCACGCCCAGTTGGAATCCTCAGGATATGACGGTCGTCGATTGCGGTTGGGGTCGTCCCGAGGATTTTAAGGGAAAAGATCTGACTGGAAAGATCGCTCTGGTTGCAAAAACAAATCAGGACTTTGCAGATCAGATCAGGTCAGCCATGCTTGCAGGTTCTCGCCACGTTCTAATCTACAATACGGATGACCAATACACGGACGTCCGTTTGTTTGAAAAAGAAAATTCGCTCTTTGCCAGCGCCTACTTGATTGATGCGAAACTGGGTTGGGAGCTGAGATCTTTGCTTGCTGCCGGGAAAAATCCGGTCGTGTCTTTGCAGACGATTGGGACCAATTACTTTGAAACGTTTGGAACTTCCATGGCTTCACCGCACGTCGCGGGGGTCGTGGCCCTGATCAAAGCCACCAACAAAAAACTGACTCCCGCACAGATCAAGTCCCTGCTGATAAAGACAGCCCTGCCATTAACTCCGAATGATCATAACAAGTTCGGCGCAGGATTGGTTGATGCACAAGCCGCTGTCATCGAAGCCCAACGACTTTTGAAATAGTCGACCCGGGGTGGAGTCTTTCCAGCCAATAATGTGCCTGCTGTCAAATATTGAGACAGTCACTTGCCTTCAGGTAGCCTCTAAATGCATAAAAGGTTGGCCAGAGCCTTGCTAAATGGATGTCTGGATTCCTTGAGAGAGGTTTTTACGTATGTTGAAGTTCTTGTTGGCTGCTGCAGTTATGATCGGATTTGGGTTGTCCCAGGCTCAGGCTTCGGGTCTTTGCCAGGTTTCCAAGACCGCCAAGCTTGCCATGGACCAACGAGACGATCTGCGCTTGCGATGCCTTAAACAAAAGAAACAACAGATCTCTGTGGCCCAGTGTCTTAACATCGCGGCCAACATGGAGTATTCTACTAACGCCGAAGATGCACGTTTGATTTGCCTTTATGATCTGCGCACGCGTCCGACGTTAAAGGAATGCCATACCATCACGAAGGCTATGGAGTTCCCAGATTCAGGAGATGAAGCCCGTTGGGAGTGCCTGCGTCACTTTAATAAGACGATCTCAAAGAAGCAGTGTAATAAACTCGCCCAAAGCATGAGTTACCCTGCGAACGGGCAAAGAGCGCTCCAGTACTGCGATCAAGAGCTTCAGTAGTTTTCGTCGAAGAAAGCCTCACATTATTCTTAAGATTTTATTTACAAACATTACAGGTTTGTAAAAAACCAGACTTGCCCACGCGTCCAGACGAACCTATTCTGTCCTCACGGACTTCGGGTCCACAGAAAGGGTATTCGTTAATCATGATGCCACCGGAAGAAAAAACGAAGAAAACTAAGATTATCGTCAAGGCACCTACTCAAGAACGTTCACGCCAGACAGTTGCGACTATCTTGGATGCCTGTTCTCGCCTGCTAGTAAGTGAAGGCTTTTACTCTATCACGACGGATAAAATCGCCAAAGAGGCTGGCGTTAGCATCGGGTCTTTGTACCAATTCTTTGGCAACAAAGAATCCGTGGTTCAGGCCGTGGTGAAGAATATCCTGGAGGAAGACAAACGCATCTTCAGTGAGAAAATGCGCGCCATCTCTCCACTTCCACCGGAACAGCGTGTGAAGGGAATGATCGAACTTGCTGTGGAGACCACTCGCCGTAACTCAGAACTTCGCTCTAAACTGACCACCATTCAGTACTATGTAGCCGAAGCTGCTTATATGTCCGAGTCCATCCGGTTCTTCCAGGAAGTTGTTCGCTACAACCTGCCTCAGATCCCGGGTCGCGATATGGAAAAGATCTCCTACATCATGGTCAATGCCTTTATCGGCCTGACTAACACCATGGCGATCGACAACCCGACTGCCATCCATGATGCGGCCATCGTTGAAGAGATCTATCAGCTCTTCCACAAGTATCTGGATATGAATGCAACGGCACCGGCTCCTGCGGCGACTGTAAACCGCAGCAAAGGTGACTTCATCTAAGATCGACTTTTAGAAAATAAAAAAGGGAGCTGCAAAGCTCCCTTTTTTTGTGACCTGATTTAATTTCGGATTTATTTTCGTTCCATTGCCACCATGCGGTCACGGCGGGCCAGGGAAATCAAAGCCACATTGTACTTGTCTTTAGGGACGGCAATCACTGTTTTCGCAGGGATCGGATGACCTTTGCGGGCTTTGAATGTCAGGTGGGGATTGAAGATCTGAGCCTTGCGGTCATCACCGTCAAACCAACTGACGATCTCTTTATACTTCACTGATACTGGCAACTTCAGATCCTGGGCATCCAAAGGCTTGGACCACACCACAGATCCGAAATATTTGTTTGCGTTCTTTTCCACTTCCACTGCCGCTAGGAAGCTGGCGTAGAAGTTACGGGACGCAAAGCCGAAGCTTTTGCGTGAACGAACATTGGCAATCAACTCACCCAACTCACGGGTTTTATAATTTTCCGTCATCTTGCGCACGCCCGTAGGACCGTGGTTGTAACCCGTCACCGCCAAAGGCCAGGATTGCAACATGCCGTAGTTCTGACGAAGAAGCTTCGCCGCCAACTTGGTTGCTTCCATCGGATGGTTGCGTTTGTCCACTGTCGGGGTAATCATTTTATAAGGTTTTGCCGTGTAGGGCATGATCTGCCAGATACCGCTCGCCCCGACTTTGGAGCGCGCCATAATATTGAAACTGCTTTCAACGAATGCCAGGCGAGTCAGCTCGACCGGGACCTTGGCATCACGGAAGATCTTTTCCATCTCTTCAATGTAGCGACCGGAATAGAAGATCGCATCCTGCATACGATCCTTTTGACCCAACTGGAAGCGAAGACGGTCCCTTTCTTCCTGGGAAAGTTTCAAACCGATGACTTTTTTAACCTCATCGATCTTCTTCTGCTGGGCACGTTCACCCACAAGACCTGTCAAATCGACCACTTCATAAACGGTCTCGACATTTTCAGCATCATGGATCACACCCTGATTCGTGGAGTACTTGGTATAGATATCCACCCAGAACTGAACCTGCTTTTCCATGCCCTTCGGGATTGCAAAAGCTTCGTCATGATAGCCTAAGAAGGACTCCTGACCAGAAAACACCGGCGCACGCCAAGGACGACTTTCCTCCGGATTTCTTCCCATCACTTGTGGAACGACCTGAGAAGCAAGATCCCCTTGAGCCATCGCCATCGGCGCACTCAAAAGAACTGCGTATAGAATTGAGACACTAAATTTCATCATGGAGGTCCACCTTCCACAGTTTTATTCGGCTTATTTTACAAGATAGATAAGTAAATTATCAAAAAACGAACGAATCTTCGTCTCATCCGTAGAACCATTGTAAACGAAAGAGAAAGTCACAACTCGACCGTCCTCCAAACCCGCATAACCCGCCAAGGAGACAACGCCAGTCAGGAATCCCGTTTTCGCACGCACCCAGCGTTCGGCCGGAGAGTTTTTCATGCGCTTCTTCAGCGTGCCATCAACCCCTGCTATCGGCAAGGAGGTCAGGAACTCCGGCTGGACTCGGAAGTCGTTGCGTAAATGCTGCAGGACCTTCCACATAGCGAACGATGACATTTTGTTATCGCGAGTCAAACCCGACGGCGACTGCAAATGATACTGATCCGCCGGCACACCCAGACTTTGCATGTGCTCATTCAAAACAGCCACGCCATCTGCCAATGAAGCACCCTTTGTTTTTTTCACGGCCCCCATATTCTTTGTCAGCATCTCTGCCACATAGTTGTTTGAGAACTTGTTCATGTCGGCCACGATGGCTTCGATCGCCTTGCTTTCTGATTCGGCAACCAGTTCAGCCTTCTCTGGTGTGACACCATTTTTGATGTTTCCGGTGAGTTGAATTCCCCGCTGTGCCAGAAAAGATTTCAAATTGTAGCCTGCCCAAAGGTCGGGCTGCGTGATGTTCTTAAAGACCACCACCTCTTTCAAACCCTGCCCGATGCTGCCGCCGACATGAATCACATCACCATCGAACTTTTTGTCCTCCTGACGGTCCGCCAAAAGTTTGTTCGCCGAACCCGCGACAGTCTTGGCTTTGTTCACCAGACGGATGTAATCATTTTCAGGATCAATGGAAACATCCGCCCCATTTCCCACACCGTTGGGACGAACGAAAATATTCACGGAGTTCCAGTTAAAACTCATCGCCCCGACCGGCGCATCATAGGCGCGATCCACCCGCTCTTTTTGGCGGCTCATGTCGTAGCGAATCTTATCAAACAGAGAATCATCAACGACAATATCCCCTTCGATCTTCTTGATTTTCGCACGCGTGAACGCGTTCACCAGGAACCACATATTTTCAGAAACAAACGACGGATCACCGCCGCCTTTCAGATAGATATTCCCTTTCAAGGTGCCATTTTTGACATCCCCTGTGGTCAGCAACTGAGTTTTGAACTTGTACCCCGGTGGAAAAGACGCCAAAACCGCCGAAGCCGTCGCCACCTTGGAAATAGAGGCCGGAATCATCACCTTCTGACCATTCACGTCCAGCAAAGTCTTCAGCTCCTCCCCCTCACCAATGGTCGCATAGATACCAACATCCTTGGTACTCACCCCATACTTCTTAGCCAAAGCCTCAAACTCTCTCTGAACATCCCCAAACTTCTCATCGGCCCGCGCCGAAACTGCTACAAAAACAATCAAACAAACATTCAAAAGAAATCTCACGAAGTCTCCAATCCCAATGAGAAAAGCCAGCTCAGAAGCAAAAGAAAGCGGGTCAAAAAGGTTCAGCCGCAAGGCGGAGGGATGCCCTCGCAACGCAGGCGTGCCCGTGGCACGTCGAAGTGAGAAGGCGTCCCGCCAACGCAGTCGGATGGACCTTTTTCACCCGCTTTCTAGACGATGGTAATGAGAGGTTTTTTCGTTCGCAAGTCCTTGTGTGAATTGTTAGACTGAAGTGCATGAAAAAACGCGAATGGCTAATTGTGATTCTTCCTCTTCTAGCGACGTGGTCTTTGGACCGCATCACAAAAGTATGGGCCACTGGCATCACCCAGATTAAATCCTTCGGTCCGGTGCACTTCGTTCTGCACCACAATCACGGTGCGATGTTGGGACTGTTTTCAGACCTTCCGTCTGTTCTGCGTATTGTGTCTTTATCCACCGGCGGTGCTTTCCTGCTGGCGACCTACGCCTTGATTCAGTATCTGCTGCCGATCAAGTCCCTGACTCTGCGTTCGGGTTTGTCCATCTTGATTGGCGGGATCATCGGGAATGTCACCGACCGTATCGTCTGGGGTTACGTGGTCGACTTCATTGTCCTGGGAACTCCGTCCCTGTCCAGTCCGGCCTTTAACATCGCCGATGCCTTGCAATGGCTGGGCTATGGATTGATCGTCTATGCGATCATTCGTGAGGGAGAACTGCTGTGGCCGGAAAATAACGTGCGCAAGCAGTACTGGGTGAATATGCCTTTCCAGCTGAAATACTGCTTCATTCTGATGGGCGTGGGTTTAAGTCTGACTTTGATTTGCTCGGTGTTTTCCTACACCTATATGCGCGTAACGATTCAGGAGCTGGTCGGAAATAATGCTTTTCTGCTGAACAAGTTTCTGGTGCCGTTTGTAATCACGTTCCTGATTATCTCTGTCGCTTTCTGCGCGATCCTGTTCGCGGTCGGTCGCCTGATCTCCCACCGTATCGCAGGGCCTTTGTATGCATTTGAAAGGTTCCTGAATGAAGCCCTGGAAGGAAAAGCCAACGCCAATCTAAAATTGCGCGCCGGTGACGAGTTCAAGCATCTGGAAGAATTGGCGGAAGAGGTCAACAAACGCCTGCACCAGATCAAAAAAGAGCGCACCGTCAACGTCATCGAGTACTCTGAAAGCGAATAAGCCCAGGTATTTGTTACACTCCGACCCGAACTCATCTTTGAACCCTGAATAATTTCAGGGGTTTCGCTGGCTTTTCCATGGGCCTGTGCTATACCGTTCGCCATGAACGAAACAAAACCTCTGAAGGCAGTCCTTGTCGGCATCCAAACCCCTCGCACCACTTATGAAGAGACCCAAGAGTCCTTGACGGAGCTTTCCCGTCTGGTCACCACTTTGGGCTATGAGGTTGTCGGCCAAATGTCCCAGCGTCGTACGTCCACGAAGACAGCAACAGTCCTTGGGGATGGAAAACTGATGGAACTGGCAGAATGGACCGGTGGCACTGGAAAAGTGGCGCCGTCTTTTGTGAAGAAGAAACACAAGGCCGCCCTGAAGTTCAGCAAAAACAAAGAGGACGAAGAGGACGATCTTTTCGGGGACGACGTCGAAGAGGTCTTTGATGTCGAACAAGGAGCAGAGGATCTGGATGCTTCTGCTGACTCAGCTCCCAAAGAAACGGCCGAAGTTGTGGTCTTTGACTGTGACCTTTCGCCTTCCCAATTAAAGCTTGTTGAAAGCGCCACCAGTGCCAAGGTTTTGGATCGCACGGGTGTGATCATTGAGATCTTCAGTCGTCATGCCAGAACCAAAGCGGCTCGTTCCCAGGTGGAAATCGCTCGCTTAAAATACGTAGCCCCGCGCATGCGCGAGGCTTTAGGGGATGACGATCGTCAGGGTGGTGGTGGTAAAGGTGCCGGGGAAACCAGCATCGAATTGGATCGCCGTAAAATCCGCGACCGCATCAAAGAACTGAAACAAGAGCTGGCCGCCGTATCACAGGAACTGGATCAGCGCCGGGCTCGTCGTGATCAGGAAATTTCCGTCGCTTTGGTGGGTTATACCAACGCTGGAAAGTCCTCTTTAATGCGTGCTCTGACTGGCAGTGATGTTCTTGTCGCCGACAAACTGTTTGCGACCCTGGACACCACGGTCCGTGTTCTTTATCCAGAGACCCGTCCTCGTATTCTGGTTTCCGACACCGTTGGTTTTATCAAAAAACTTCCGCACGATCTGGTGGCCTCGTTCAAATCCACTTTGGACGAAGCGGCCAATGCTTCGCTTTTACTTTACACTGTGGACTGCTCTGATCCGACGTTCCGATCCCAGCTGGAAGTCACGCGCACGGTTTTGGCCGAAGTCGGTGCGGCCGATCTGCCAAGTTTCCTGATTTTCAATAAACGCGATCGCCTGACGCCGGAACAAGAAGCCGAGTTGGCAAAAGAATTCCCAACTGCTCACTTCATGTCTGCAAAGAACCCTGACGATGTGGCCGCTTTGCATGCCAAACTGGTCAAACACTTTGAAGAAGAGATGATCGAGGAAGACGTCCTGATTCCTTACACAACTCAAGGGGCCATCGGCGAAATCCGCAGCAAAATGCGCGTGCTTTCAGAAAACTATGAAGGCAATGGCGTTGTGCTGAAGATCCGCGCCCACAAACAGGATCTGGAACAAATGAAAGAACGCTTTGACCTGACCCCAAACAAGTCCAAAAAGAAAAGCAAACTTAGCTGGAATATCGACGAAGACTAAATCCAGATCACCTGGGCATCACTGATACGATTTAAATAGTATCTTTTATGCGACTGATCTTTGTGACAGAAGGCGTACAGATAGTCGCCATCGGGATTGCGAACGATGCCAATCGGTGTGACCCGGCGGGTTTCACCTTTGTTGGATCCACCTTCATAGGACATATCGACATCTTTTTTGGTCTGAATGGCATCGATCAGAGTTTTGATGGGCGCCGCCGTCAGCGCATTGATGGAGTAGTCTTTCCATTGCAGGTTCTTCCCCTGACTTTTGATGGCTCCGGCCAAAGTCATTTCCGGTGGCATCTTGGCAAAACAAGCCAGTCCCACGTGCAGGCAGGCCTTAGCATCGTCGTAAGCCCGGTGCGCTTGACCGCCATCAATTCCCAGGTGCTTCACCAAGGTTTGCAGCTTGTGATTGTCCACGCCGTGAATCCACTTTCTGGACAGCAGACTGGTGCACAAAGCAGGCTCAGTCAAAACAGGCAGAAAAGCCTTTTCAAAATCAATGGCCATGAATCCCAGATCAAAAGGGGCATGGTGTGCCATCACCACAGCACCCTTGAAGAATTCGTGGATCTCCTGGATTTTTTCAGAGATTAAAGGGGCATCCTTTACCATCTCATTGGTGATGCCGTGGATGCCGATGATAAAGTCACTCATCAGTTCGCGCGGTTTGAACAAAAACTGCAAGCGCCCGACTTCTTCCCCCTTGTACCACTTCACGGCCCCGAACTCGACCACGTCAAATCCGATCGGATAAGCTCCGCTGGTTTCAGTATCAAAGGCAACATATGTGTATTCGTTTAGGGGCAAATCCAGATTCATAGCGGGCCAATCTACCCGTCCTTGGGCTTTTGGTCCAGTTCCCGTTGCAGGGGCCCTGCGAAAACTTTGTTTTTCCCACGTCTTTAAGTCACAATGAGACGACTATCTATGCGAAGATACATTGCTTTTACCGTTATTCTATTGAGCACTTTAGGGGCCTTAAACTCCAAAGCCAGCACGTCCCCCACTTTCGATCTTTCCGGAGACGTGAGTCTGCTTTCCCATTATGTGGAATATGGACTTTCCCAATCAGACCATTCACCGGCTTTGCAGGGTTCATTCTGGTTTAACTTTGGCTCGCAGTTCCGACTTGGAGTTTGGGGTTCCAACACAAACTATGAACAAGGTGACGATCATTTCAATCTGCGCCTGAATGCCGATATCAAAGTTGATTTTTCACCCAATGCCAACCTGATTATCGGTTACAGCGAAAGCCAGTTTTATAACGGTGGCGATCACAACGGCAACATTTTGAGTCTGCACCTGCATCTGTGGAAATCACGGATCATGTACGATGCCCTGTCCAACTGGGAAGCCAGCAAAGAACGCTCAGCACGCTTTGCTTTTGGAAACACCATGGATGTCTTTGGTAACTGGAAATGGGATAACGAGGTTGGGTACAACACCCCCGAGGTGGATTCCATCAATCCTTACTTCGATGCCCGCACAGGGTTAGGACGAAAATGGGGTGTGATCTTCTTTGAAGGAGCTCTCACCGGAACCAGTGAAAGCCCTCAGTTTAACGGCGCTGGGGATTACTTCTTTATTCTGTCTGCGAAGACGGAGCTGTGAAGCCCGCTTCTTCTTTCAGATCCTGATCGACCTGTTGCTTTAGATCCGGCTTTTCCGCTTTCTTGCGGTTGCTGATCTGGTTCACAAAGTTGTCATACACAGACATATCCACACGCGAAGGCCCGAACAAGGTGTCCAGCTTGCGTGGCTTTCTGCCATCGGAAGTGATTTCCTTCTGGGCGATCTTCACACGAATGAAGCCCACCAGTTTTGCCGGGTCCACTTCCCCGCGTTTTTCTTTGACATTGATACCACCGGAAACATCCACGGTGTTATTTTCCAAAGAAGCCAGAATCTTGTTACGAACTATATCATAGCGTTCCGCCGCCACTTTATTAGCCGTCATCAGGCTGGCATCGGGAACTGCCTGCACGAACAAACCGGAAGTCAGTTTGATATTGGCATCTTTCAAGCCTGTTGTGATGCCTTTGATTTTGTCCATGACCTTCACGAAGTTCGCATTCGGTGTCGCCGAACCACGTTCAAACAACATGTAATCAGGAATATCAAAGTCATACCCTTCCGGAGTCACTGTGACGTTCTTCGCCACGTCGGTCATCTGATCCGCCAGATAAGCCGCCACCACTTTTGTGGAGCCCATATCCAGCAGGTTCGGGGTTTTGTCCGCCGGTTCCATGAAGCTTTGGAAGGCCTTCAAAGGCTCGTTCAAAATATCCAGGAACAATTTTTCAAGAGTGATTTCCGCACCGAAGTTCTGGAAGTTGTATTCAATAACAGACGGAGTGGAGAAATAATCAGAAACCGCTTTTTTGGTTTCTTCAGACTGCCCCACCAGCCACATCACCAGGAAGAAGGCCATCAATGCTGTCATAAAGTCGGCCAAGGCCACCTTCCAGGAACCCCCGTGGTGACCGCCGCCCGATACGATAATTTTCTTGATGACTATCGTCTGTTTTTTTTCTGCCATAGTTTAGTTCCAGTCGCCGGTTAAGCGGCTTTCTTAATTTCTTTTGTAGCCTTGTCGATCTCTTCAAAAGAAGGTCTTTCTTCTGGCATGATCGAACGGCGTGCATACTCTACGCATACAATCGGTGGTGCGCCTCTTTGCAACGCCACCATCGCAGCTTTGATACATTGAAGATAGCGACCTTCAGCATCGATATCTGCGCCCATTTTCGTCGCTGTGGGACCAATCAGACCGTAGGCTCCGAAAACCCCTAGCATCGTACCAACCAGGGCGCTTGCAACCAAGGCACCGATCTTTTCAACCCCGTCGGTCAAATGGGCCATCGTTTTTACGATACCCAAAACCGCGGCAACGATCCCCAGACCAGGGAAACCGTCAGCCACTGTCTGTACTGCGTGAACAGCCATGTGTTCTTCGTGGTGAATCGCCTTGATATCTGCATCAAGAAGGTCATCGACGTCATACGGAGACATCTCAGCAGACAATGTGATTTTCATCGTGTCACAAAGAAAATGAACGGCATGATGATTGTGCATAAAGCTGGGATAAGCTTTGAAGATGTCACTCTTATCCGGCTCTTCAATGTGTTTCTCGATCCCTTGAGGCCCTTCTTTTCTGAAGGCTTGGAAAAGCTGGAACATCATCTGCAACAACTCAACGTAATCCTGCTTTTGAGGCCCTTTGGCCGTCATAGCTTTGATACTGAGTTTGAAACCGGCTTTGATAATTTTCATTGGGTTGGCAATGATATAAGCTCCCAATGCGGCGCCCCCGATAATCATCAGCTCCAGTGGAGCTGCCTTGATGATCACAGACATGTTACCGCCTGCGATCAGGAAGCCCCCGAAAACCATCACAAATACGACGAGAATACCTACAAAACCCATAAGTTATGACCTCTCAGTTTCTCTATCGGACCGAACTGTGTTAATATTGAGGCAGCCGCAAATAAACTTGCCCATAGTCTGGAGACGGACTATGACGGGCCAAGAGGAAAAACATGAGATTCAGCCTGTTTTACGTTGTAGTTTTAATTCTCTCTTTATTCGCAAGTCCTAAGTCCTGGGCCGCTGATCCAAACGACACGGACCCTCTTTTGGCGGAAACCAAAGTCCTTCCCTATGAATGGAGCCCGGG
This sequence comes from Bdellovibrio sp. HAGR004, assembly GCF_055397015.1. Lineage (NCBI taxonomy): Bacteria > Pseudomonadati > Bdellovibrionota > Bdellovibrionia > Bdellovibrionales > Pseudobdellovibrionaceae > Bdellovibrio > Bdellovibrio sp. HAGR004. Next base: position 3,469,163 of record NZ_AP029176.1, read on the forward strand.
TCAGGGCGGAAGCATTGAAATAAAAATGAAGCTGCCTGCTGGCTATCACGCCTATGAAGATAAATTCAGTGTGGTGATTCTGGAGCCAGATGGATTTAAGGTGGCTCCCTTTAAGATCGAACCGTTGATCACCTGGAATGACAAGTTTTCAAAAAAGATGCGCTCAGGGATAGAGAACGAAGCCACACTGACGGCGCACATTGAAGCCCCTCACCGCTTCCTGAAGCGCCATACAAAAATGAAGATGGAGCTCACTTATCAAGCCTGCTCCGATCAGTTCTGCCTGTTCCCGACAGTGAAAACTCTTGAGGTCCCCATAACAGTCACCCAGGTCGAAGGCGAATCTCAGATCATGGAAGCCGATGTGCAACCAACGGCTGCACCGACATCCTTCTTTAGCATTGATAACTTCCAGAAGTACCTTGGCTCCAGCATGTTTGCCGGGCTGATCTTTGTATTCTTGGCCGGAATCTTTACCAGCTTCACTCCGTGCATCTTCCCAATGATTCCAATCACCCTGGCCGTGTTGGGAAATCATTCGAACGAACGCACACGTCTGCAAAACTTTTTCACCAGTTGTATCTATGTTCTGGGGATTGCGACGACCTATTCTATTCTTGGACTGATTGCAGCTTCCAGCGGTGGCATCTTTGGTGCCAGCCTGGGCAATCCTTATGTGCTTTCCGTTATCTGTGCAATCTTCCTGGCAATGGCGCTTTCCATGTACGGTCTTTATGATCTGCAAGTGCCAGCATTCCTGCGCAATAAGTTTGGACGTGGGACCCAGAAAAAAGGAATTGTAGGCGTCTATCTGACAGGATTGTTCGCCGGTATCGTGGCAAGCCCTTGTGTGGGGCCGGTGCTGGTGGCGATTCTGACTTACGTGGCCTCCACACAAAACAAGACCCTTGGATTCATTTACCTGTTCGTTTATGCCTTGGGATTAGGTTTGATCTTTATCGCACTGGGACTTTTCAATCAGTTGGCGAAAGCCTTGCCAAGATCCGGCACGTGGATGAATGCCTTTAAATTCATTCTGGGCACCCTGATGTTGTCGGCCTTCTATTACTATCTGGAGCTGCTGTTGCCGGATCGTTGGTTCGATGGCGCCCTGGCTGTTGGATTGATCATTCTGGCCAGTGTCTACGGAGCTTTCCTGCCAGCAGCGGGAAAATCCACATTGCAACACATTCAAAAGGGTCTGATGCAATCCGTTTTAATTGTGGGTATCGGATACATGGTGATTGCAACGTTTGATTTGCGTCCCTACATACGCAGTCAGATGATGGGAACCGCCAGCATCAATCAGATACAGAAAATGAACTGGCAACCTTATTCTGAGGCTCTGCTGCTTCAGGCTGCCAAAGATCAAAAACCCGTGATCATTGATTTCTGGGCTGACTGGTGTGCTGCCTGCCACGAACTGGAAGAACACACTTTCACAGATCCTCGAGTCCGGGCACTTTCAGAAAAATTCGTCATGTTGAAGTTCGATGCCACAAAAGATTCGGCAGAACTCAAAGAGCTTAAGAAAAAGTACAATATCCAAGGACTCCCAACGGTTGTCTTTATCAATCCTCACGGTATGTGGATTGACGCTCTGACATTGACCCAGTTTGAAAAGGCGCCGGATTTCATCAAACGTATGGAAAAAGCGTCTCAATAGACTTTCAACCGGGGTTTTATGTCCTGGATCATATTCGAGCAGGTCTCTTTGGGGATATAATTGTCCTATAAAAGGAGGCCTTTATGTCTGTCTTTCAAAAAAACGAAGGCTCATTAGATAGAACTTTAAGAATCGTCGTCGGGCTTGTATTGGTCAGTCTTGCTTTTGTGGGCCCCGCAAATCCGTGGTTCCTGCTGGGAGCAATCCCCTTAGTCACAGGTTTGGTCGGCTGGTGCCCAGCTTATCAGATTTTTGGCCTGAACACCTGCCGATATAAAAAAGTCATGAAAATGTAAGCTCGGTGCTGGGTTTCCAGCACCCGCTTTTCTAAAAAATCCAAAGCACCTTGGCCTGGGGGACATTTTCAGTCAGGCCATCGATGCCGTATTTATTACTCCAGTATTTGTATTCCAAACCAACTTTCAATGGCACCTTTTGGGCTGTCTTGCGACTCAGGTCGTACAGGAAGTTTGCCTGAATGTGCACGTTGTCCTTCAAAGTGCCTTCAACCCCGGCCCAATCCAAGAAGCCAGAAAACTCCAGCGGCAGCCAATCCCCACCGGCACGCTTTAACCATGCCACGGTCAATTGCCCCGTATGCCCATCAATCCCCATGGCATCGCGATACAGAAACTGCGTGGCCAGATAGTCAAAGCCAACATCTTTCCATTCCAAAGTCACCCCGGCCAGATTTACCCGGCGCGCGGGTCCCTGCGGGATCTCAAAGTTCAGTTGCAACAGAACATCTTTCAGGAGGGATTCCGGTGGCGTGAAGGACCCCATCTTGCTCAGACTGATAGCGGGTGAGAATTCACCATAATAAGACGTGCTGCTTTCCGTGTCGGGACTGGTGATATCGAAGAAAAAGAAGTTGGTACCGTAGTCCCATTGACTGAGGTGCTCAAACGTCACGACAGTCGCGGAATACGCGATATCCCCCGGTTTCTTGTAAGAATCCCCGTGAAGAACCTGAACGTTTGTCTGAGACCAATTGGCGGCCTGAGTTGTGATGGAAAGAAAAAGCGTCAGAAGAGTGATTATGTTTTTAAGCATGTCGAAATAGGTTAGATATCTCGACGAACTCAAAACAACTCGCATTCAGTTTTCTATGCGGAAGTACTGTTCAGTAGCGGGCAGCGCCGACAACGGTCCGCCCGCGAAGGATTCGGATCTTACAGACGCTTCAAGCGGGAGATTTCCATTTTGGCTTCATTCAAAGCCGCTTGGCTTGCGATCATCTGAGCTTCTTTTTCCGCAAGAAGCTTTTGCAGATGGTTCATACGAACTTCAAAGCTTTTGATCACGTTATTGTGGCGATCCACCATTTCCTGAACTTTCAGATCCAAGCTTTTGCGTTCGTTCACACGCTGGCTGAGCTGAGTGATCTTTTGGCCGGCTTCTGTGGCAAGCCCGTTGTGGCTTTGCTCCAGGCGGTTCAGCATGTGGTGCTGTTTTTCAAACTTGATGTTGGATGTTTTGATCAGTTCGTTCACGGTCGCAACGACCTTGTTCAACTGTTCTGCCAACGCCTGGTTTTGGGCTTTCAGTTCAAAAATCTGCCGGTCCGTATTCAAGTAGCTGTTCGGGGCTGTCCCCATGGCAGAAACGCTGTCCATAGCGGAACTCTTGGCCACTTTCTTTTCCCCAAACAATTCTGGATTCAATTCTTTATGCATAATCGGGCCCCTCCGTAGGACTTAAAAAATTCTGCTTTTCCAGTATATTTTCTCTGGACTAAAAATTCAAATGTTCATACTTTAGGGCCGACATGCAGAGAGGGGAAAAATGCTAAAAGTTGGACAGCTTTTGAAGTTTGTTTCTGATTTAAATCCGCAGAACACTCCGACGCGTCTGTCTTTTTTCAATTTCCTTCGTGGTTTCCCTCATCCTGATGACGTTTTGACTCCGGAACTGATCGAAATGTTCTTCAATTACTGCATGGACTACCCGCACTGGGCGTCCAATAAGCAGCAATTGGGCCATGAAGTTCAGTTTCTTTTAGAAAATTTCAATGGCTTTTATCAGCAGAAGTTTGACCTAACCCCGATTCGCTTCCCGCAAACGGTCCAACTTATTGAGATTGAACATTTCTCCGACCTTATTGACGCGGTGAGTTCATATATTAAGACCCAATGCGCCGAAGGTGAGAAGTTCCGTATCCTGCCAGATCAGAACAAACGGGCCGTGGCGATCATCCTTCGCGAAGACAAATCCCTGGAAGTCCGTACTTTTGATCGCAAGTTCACAATCCGCAACGGGCTTTTGGAGCCTTTGCGCAAGGATCTGGTGCTTTACTATACGTCTGAATTGGAACTCAGCTCCCAGCATACTCATAAAATTGAGGTGGCCCCCTACATCACCGCCCAGTTCCGCGTCGTGAATGACAAGGTAACGGGGTCTCTTTTGCGCGGCTACGTTTTCCAAAAGCTGCTTGAGATGAAAAATGAGCCTTTGCAGGAACAAACCCGTCTTTTGTTCCCGATCAAACGCCTGGAGCAGTTCTTTGTCGATCGCCGTACCGATCCTTATTATCAGGATCTGGTCAGCCAACTGGAAAGAACCTGTGCTCTTATCCAACAGGGTGACTCTGAAGCCCTGAAATGGTCCTCTATTGTTCTTTCCAAGGCTGAAACAGCCGTGGATAACGTCTTTTTGGGAGACAAACTCATGACTCTGCTGGCTCGTGACCTCCGCCATGCCATCGCCGAGTACAACCGCAAGAATATCTCCTCTTCCGGCCTCAGTAGTGATATATTGATCACTCAACAATTACCCGAGGCCGATGAAGAATGTCTGAAAATAACTCCTCTGAAAGAGTTCGACTTAATAAACTAATTGCTGACAGTGGCTTGGCATCCCGTCGTCATGCAGACCGCATGATCGAAGAGGGACAAGTGACTGTAAACGGTAAGCGCGTTTACGAGTTGGGTGTCAAAGTAGATCCTCAAAATGACCGTATTCTGGTTGACGGCAAACCTTTGCGCAAACCTCTGACTCAGAAAATCTATGCCATTCTGAACAAACCCACAGGCGTGTTAACGACAATGGAAGATCCTTTGGATCGTCCGACAGTGGCCGAATATCTGGCTGACATTCCAGTACGTGTGTTCCCGGTGGGGCGTCTGGACTGGGACTCTGAAGGAATGCTGCTTTTGACCAATGATGGTGATTTCGCCAACAAGGTGATGCATCCAAAGGCCGAAGTAACCAAGACTTATCTGGTCAAACTCAGCGGCAAACCCGAACCCGCGCAATTGGATAAACTGCGCAAAGGTGTTTCCATCGTGGGCGGTCGCGTGTCGGCCCGCCACATTGAAAAAGTCAAAAAAACTGGCGAGAACAAATCTGAAAAGTACGAATGGTACAAAATCGTGATCACTGAGGGTAAGAACCGTCAGATCCGTCAGATGTTTGCTAAAATCGGTTTTGATGTGATGAGACTTCAGCGCGTGGCTATCGGCCGTCTGCGTATGGGTGCCATTAAAACCGGCGAACTGGCCTACTTGAACGAAGCGGCCGCTCAACGTGTCTTCCTTGCCGACGATCCGGAAGAAGTAAAAACAAAACGCACCTATAAAGGACGCGCGACTTCCATCAAGAAGACGGCCAAACCGGCTTCCAAAGTGAAGACTCAGAAAAAACCAAGCAAATATAAAAACGGCCAACGAGTTAAATAATCCCTGCCTATGAAAAACATGAACCCACGTCTTCGCGGAACTATTGAAATATCCCTGGCGAGCGTGGGTTTTGGTTTTTTAGGAGTGTTCGGAAAATGGGGTTTTGATTCAGGCCTTTCAGTCGGCGAAGTGCTTTCCTATCGCTTCACTTTGGCGGCAGTTCTGATGTGGATCGGCCTGCTGTTGTTCCGCCCCTCATGGGTTCGCCTGACCTTGCGCCAGACCGTGATCGCCGCCTTGCTGGGAATCTTCGGTTACGCCTTCTTTTCCACTTTGTATTTCACGGCTGTTCAAGGCCTCAGTGTCACGCTGGCAGCACTCTTGCTTTACACCTATCCCTTCTGGGTGAATATTTTTTCACACTTCTTTACGGAAGATAAGATTTCCCGTCGCGAGGCCCTGTGTCTGCTGGCGGCTTCCAGTGGTCTGGTACTTCTTTTATGGGGACATATCGAAGTTAAAAATATCTGGGCCGTCGGCGCCGGACTGGCTTCTGCGATCAGCTATGCGATCTATGTTTTGCTTTCTGGGCGTTTGCAGAAAAACGTCCGACCGATTTCTTCGTCTCTTTATGTTATTACTTTCGGGGCCCTGGCTTTGTCGCTCTTCCACCATCCGCACTTTTCAGCGATTCAGAATCTTTCCAATATTCAGGCGTCCAGTATTCTGGGCCTGGCCTTGGTCTGTACCATCATCCCTCTGACCTTTGAATTGGCAGCTTTGCAAAAATTAAAAAGCACCGAAGTCGCCCTTCTGATGATGATAGAGCCCATCACAGCGGCCATCATGGGAGCTGTTATATTTAAAGAGTCCCTGAGCCCTATTCAGATCCTTGGAGCCCTTGTGATTGGTGCGGCCCTCGTCATCAACACGACCACTCTCAAAGTGAGACAGAGCTAAACTCAGGGATCCCTTTTAATAGTGCAATCCAGACCCTAAAAGCTCATGTTTCTTGTTAAAAAACCGACAAGATAAGCATGAGAAGCGGTACGTACCTGATACAAATTATCGTGTTTCTGTGCGCCGGAATCGCCGGTGCGGCTCCGAATTCTCTGACCTATCAAGGGCGCATTATCAACAGTGATGGCAAAGGTCTTGAGTACAATAACGTCAGCTTTCTTTTTGAGATCACAAGTCCCAACGGAACTTGCGTCATCTATCGCGAGCAAAAAAATGGCGTGAACCTGCAAAACTCCGGTGGGGTTTTTGATGTTCCCATAGGTTCCGGCACCAAGATGTTCCCGACGGACCCGTTATTTACACTGCTGGATGCCTTCAACAACACCCTGGAGCACAACTGCGCCGGGGGCTCCAAGTATCAAGCTGTTTCCGGTGATATTCGTTTCCTCAAAGTGCAGTTTCATGACGGCTCCGGCTGGAAAGTGATTTCTCCGGCGAATGAAATTCGCACAGTTCCTTATGCGGCTTATGCCAAGTCCGCGGAAATGCTGGGCGCCAATGTCATCGATGACTTCTTTTTAAAATCTGACTTTCCCGTCTGCCCGGCAAATAGCTTCCTGACTCGCACGGGCAGCACCTTGTCCTGCGCCGGTATTTCTGGCGCCAATGGTGGTACTGTGACCAATGTCAGCTCTGGCAGCGCCGCCTTGACCATCACTGACAATGCAACAGCTCCGGTGATCACTTTGAACATAGGCCAAACTGCAGGAACCGTGGCAGCAGGGAATGATCCTCGTTTCACAGACTCTCGTGCCCCCATCGGGGCAGCCAGTGGGGACCTGTCTGGCAACTACCCTTCACCGTCGGTTGCAAAAATCCAGGGCGTTGCCGTCACTGCGACAGCACCGACCGCAAACCAGTTCTTAAAGTATGTTGGTACAGAATGGACACCATCGACAATCAGCCAAAGTGATGTCAGTGGCTTGTCAGCGACCTTGAACAACTACATGTCTGACGCCGAATTCAGTGCGGCTGTGGCGAACGCGGGCTGCAATCCGCATGAGACCATGTACTGGAATTCTGTGGCTGGATTCTCCTGTCAGCCGATCAATGTGTCTGTTGCCGGGGATGTCGGTGGAACTATCGGCGCAACATCTGTGAACAAAATAAAAGGTGTCCCCGTGGATACAACCGGTCTCGCCACCGGACAGGTCTTAAAGTATGACGGAAGCAAATGGGCTCCGGCGGCCGACAACGATTCAAATTCCGGCGGAACAGTGACTAATATAGCCACCGGTACCGGCCTGAGCGGAGGCCCGATCAGCACGACGGGGACGATCTCCCTGGCAAACACTTCGGTGACTCCGAACTCCTATGGTTCCACTACTCAAGTGGCCACGTTCACCGTCGATGCGCAAGGGCGCCTGACTGCTGCCGCCAATCAGGCCATTGCCTTTCCGGTAACCACTGTGGCCGGCCGCACGGGCGCTGTCACATTAGACGTGGGTGACATCGGCAATGGCGCAGGGAAATACTTTATCTATCGCCCTAACAATACAGCTTGTACTGACGGACAGGTCCTGAAATGGGTTGCTGCCAACAATCGATGGGAATGCGGCACGGATACAGACACTTCTTCCGGTGGCACTGTGACGAACATTGCCACAGGCACGGGCTTGACCGGAGGTCCTATCACCTCCACTGGAACCATTGCCCTGACCAACACGGCGGTCACTCCTGGAGCTTACACTCGCGCGAATATCACCGTCGATGCTCAAGGCCGTTTGATTGCTGCGACTAATGGTGCCGCCATCAACCTGGCCTCTGAAGTTACTGGCACTTTACCGATTGCCAACGGCGGAACTGGAGCGACCACGGCTTTGGCGGCTTTCAATGCCCTATCCCCTTTGACGGCCAAAGGGGATGTTCTGATTCGTGATGGCGCCAACAACATCCGTCTTCCCGTCGGCCTAAACGGTCAGGTGCTGACCGCGGATTCTGCACAAGCTTCGGGTCTGAAGTGGGCGACTCCAACAGTCGGCACTGTGACCAATGTCACGGGGACTGCTCCCATCCAAGTCGCCACCGGCACAACCACACCCGTGATCTCGGTTGACAATGCCACCACGACAACCAAAGGCGTGGTGCAAGTGGGCTCTGGTATCGCCGTTTCTGCGGGTACAATTTCTGCGGATCCGGCCAACTTCCCTTCTGCAGTTCCAGTGAGCAAGGGCGGGACTGGTACCACAGCCTTAACAGCTGATCGTCTGCTTGTGTCTAACAGTACGGGATCGGCGGTTATTCCGTTTACGTGCGGCACAACTCAGATGATCACTTTCAACGCGTCAGGCATCATGGGCTGCACGAATTTCTCTTCAGCCGGCTTCTTTGCTAATGGTGGAAATACTCTGGCAGCCAATGCCACACTGGGCACCAACGACGCTTTCTCTTTGAACTTTGAAACCACCAACATCACACGTATGACCATCCACAAGGATGGATATGTCGGTATCAATACAACTCCGGATACCAATGCTTCTCTAATCGTCAGAGCCCCAGCCACAACAAAATCAGCTCTTATTCTTTCAGGACCTGATGCTGGCAAAGTGGAAATGGAATACATCCGCGATTCCGCCTGGCTGGGAAATATCGGCTATACCGATGCCACCAATTCAAATCTCTATGTAACCAACGGAACCAACGCTCATATTATTTTTGACACAAACAATGTCGAAAAGATGCGTGTTACCAACGACGGAAAGGTCGGAATTGACACGATCAATCCAGGCGCTCGTCTGCAGGTCGGACAGTGGGATGCTACGGCCAACTACAACGCCGTATTCGTCGGCTCCTATCACAACACTCTGGGGCAGGCACAGTTTGTTGGTAACTGGAATAGCACTGGTTACTGGGGAATCGGGCCTGTGGCCAATCCTGCAAGCAGTACCGTGCGCTTGGGTAATGCCAATGCCCAAGGGGACTGGCGTTCGACTCAGGATTTGAAGTTGGTCGTTCCCGGAGGCATTGCCATCGGAAGTACCTTAACCAGTCCCGAGCGTGGCTTCCATATGAAGGGCAGCGGCGGCATCAGTGATGACCTGTACATTCAAAGTGTCGGCAACACGGCCGAAGCCGCTGTTGTTTTGACCAAGGCTCGGGACAATGCGGGTGCCGAGTCCCCTGTGTTGACGGGTGATTCACTAGGATTCTTGGCAATGCGCGGTTGGGACGGCACCGCTTACTCCAATAGCACGGCCATCAGCTCCTATGCCGAAGCCGACTATGCCACAGCCAAGTCTGCCTATATGGCCTTCTCAACCATCTCCAATGGATCCTACGGTGAACGCATGCGAATCACCAGCGGGGGACAATTAGGAATCGGAACAACTTCTCCGAGCGTGCGATTGCATGTGCAAGGATCCAACTACAATGCTTCTTCCGCAGCCCTTGAGCGCAATGAAAACGCCACCGCCGGCCCGGGTATTCAACTGATGAAGTCGCGAGGAACCGCATCAGCAAAAGCAGCCGTTCAAAGCGGCGACACATTGGGAAATGTGCTTTACAACGGTTATGGGGATGCAACGACCGTGGGTCTTGGTGCCAATATCTACAGTGAAGCTTCTGCCACTTGGACTTCAACTTCGGCTCCAGCAGATTTGGTGTTTGCCGTAAACTCTGGCACGGGCTCCATGTTGGTTCCCACAGAACGAATGCGCATCTCCGCTCTTGGATGGGTCGGAGTCGGTATGGCAGGAACTCCAGGGGCTCCCTTCTACATCAAGAACGCCACGGCGCCATACATCGGCTTTGAAGAAGTTGATGCGAACCAAAAATTCTTCATGGGTGTCGACGGCGGCAACTTCTGGATTCGTCCAGGCCCAACAACAGGCACCACGGACATTATCACGGTCACCAACAGCGGAAACGTTTATATCGGCGGCAACACAGGTTCGCGGAAACTGTTCGTCAATGGAACTTCCGGAGGAACCGCAGCCTGGGAAAACTTATCCGATGCCCGATTAAAGCAGGATATCGAAATCATACCGGACTCCTTACAAAAAATACTGTCTCTAAAAGGTGTGACCTTCAACTGGCGTCACGATGTCCGTCCCGATCTGGATCTGATCGACAAAAAGGACATGGGTGTGATCGCTCAGGATGTTGAAAAAGTCTTCCCGGAAGCCGTCGACAAAGATGAGAAAGGCTTCCGTGCCGTGGCTTATACCAAATTAATCGGCCCGATGATCGAAGCCTTTAAGGAACTCTATAAATCCATCTCAGGGGTTCAGGCCTTGCTTCAGGCCCAGAAGCGCGAAATTGCTTCCTTAAAGCAGGAAAATCAAGAACTGCGCGAAGCCATCTGCGAGGTCAATCCAAAGGCCAAAATCTGCCAAAAAAAGAAGTAAGATTCGTTAAATTCTTGCAGAAATTCGATAATTTACCTCTTTCGAATCCTCCGAACAGCCGATAAGTTAAGCATGAGAAATGGAACGTATTTATTAATGTTACTCTCATGGCTTTGCGCTTTTATTGCTGAAGCCTCGCCCAATTCTCTGACCTATCAGGGCCGGATTATCAAATCCAATGGTCAACCGTTGGAAAATAGCAGCGTCAGCTTTTTATTTGAAATCACAAGCCCCAACGGCAGTTGTGTCATCTATCGCGAACAAAAAGATGGCATCAACATGCTTAACTCCGCCGGGGTCTTTGATGTTCCGATCGGCTCTGGAACCAAACTGTTTCCCTCAGATCCTCTCTTCACTTTGCTGGATGCTTTTAACAACAGCAAATCACACAACTGCTATGGCAACTCCACTTATCCCGCACAAGCCGGGGATACGCGTCTTTTGAAAGTGCAGTTCCACGACGGCTCGGGCTGGAAAGTCATCTCCCCGTCCAATGAAATTCGCACGGTTCCCTACGCAGCCTATGCCCTGTCCTCGGAAAAACTGGGGCAAAACAAAGCCGAAGACTTCGTGCTTAAGGGAGCTCTGCCAACGTGTCCCGATGGCACGTTCCTGAAATGGAATGGCACGGCTTTAAGTTGTGCGGGGGTTACCGGAGCCAATGGAGGAACAGTTTCAGAGGTCACCTCCGCCAATGGATTCATCACCATCACAAATGGAACCAGCACTCCGCAACTGACTTTGCAGGTGGGAAACACAGCAAACACTGTGACCGTGGGGAACGATCCTCGTCTAAGCGATGCACGAACGCCCTCGGGTGCCGCCGCAGGTGATCTGGGTGGAACTTACCCAAATCCCAGCGTTGTCGCGCTTCAGGGGACTGCTGTCTCCAACGCCGCTCCCACCAATGGGCATTTTTTGAAATTCAACGGCACCCAGTGGTTGTCCGCGCAAATCAACACAGCCGACGTCAACGGACTCAACACAACACTGAACAACTACATGACCGATGCGGAATTCAGTGATGCTGTTGCAAATGCGGGTTGTGGTGCTCACCAGACCATGTACTGGAATGCGGTGAGTGGTTTTAACTGTCAGGCGATCAATGTCTCTGTCGCTGGTGATGTCAGTGGAACCATCGGAGCTGTGACCGTGAATAAAATCAAAGGTGTTGCTGTCGACACAACCGGCCTCACGCCAGGGCAGGTTCTGAAGTATGATGGAACGAAATGGGCGCCCGCCGCCGATAACGATGCAAACTCAGGCGGCACCGTCACCAACATTGCCACGGGAACCGGTCTTTCCGGTGGACCGATCACGACGACAGGAACAATTTCTCTGGCCAACACCACGGTCACGCCGAACTCTTATGGGTCCACAACTCAAGTCGGCACTTTCACCGTCGATGCACAAGGGCGTTTAACCGCAGCGGCCAATGCTGCGATCGCCTTCCCTGTCACCAGCGTTGCGGGCCGCACAGGCTCCGTGACCTTGGATGTGGGTGATATCGGTAACGCTGCCGGAAAGTACTTTATCTATCGCCCGAACAACACGGCATGTACGGACGGCCAGGTTCTGAAATGGGTTTCTGCGAACAACCGCTGGGAGTGTGCAAATGACACCGACACTTCCTCAGGGGGAACCGTCACAAGCATCGCCACCGGAACCGGACTTACCGGTGGAACAATCACTACAACCGGAACGATTTCACTGGCAAACACGACGGTGGCTGCGGGGTCTTATACCCGCGCAAATATCACCGTCGATGCGCAAGGCCGCCTGACTGCGGCTGCCAATGGGACCGCCGTCAATCTTGCCTCGGAAGTCACTGGCACTTTGCCTGTTACCAATGGCGGAACCGGCGTTGCCTCGATCACCGCAAATCGCCTGCTGGCCTCGGATGGCACCGGCTCTAGCATCGTGCCTTTCACTTGTGCTGTGGGGCAAATGGTGACCTTTGATGCCTTAGGTGTCATGGGCTGCACTAACTATTCATCTTCAGGAATCTTCGCCAATGGAGGCAACAGCTTCGGAACTGCGGCGGTTCTGGGAACGAACGATGCCAACTCTCTGACCTTGGAAACCAATGGCTCGCCTCGAATGACAATTCTTTCAAACGGCGCTGTCGGTATCAACGAAACCTCCCCGACGGGAAGTTTTATGGTGTCGGGCACGGGGGCCACAGACATTCGCCTTCATGACAAATCAGTGGCCAATCCCTCCACTCTGCGCATCCTGACTCAGAACGGAGTCAACTATATTGAGTCCGGCACTGACTTCACGAACACAACCTCCGCGGACCTGCACTTTACTGACATGATGGGAGTCAATCGCTGGATGACCATCAAGGCGGATGGAAAGGTGGGGATCAAGACAGCCACCCCCGCCACCAATTTTCAAGTCAAAGGTGGAGCCATCATCGGGGATCTCACACCGTTCCCTGCAGCTTATTCCGTCATCCCGACTGAAACTCAGATGGCGGTTTTACGCAACAACACCGAAACCTCCGGCAACCTGACTGGCAGCGGAGTCTATCAACGCTTCAACCCGTCTGCCAACTCGACACTGTCCACCCACGCGTCGGTCAGTATTGTTGTGCCGAATGTTCCCGCGGGTGTCACCGTCACCAGCACCAACGAGGCGCTGTATACAGCGGCGACCCGCAATCGCTATGCCGGCAATATAGACGCCGGGACCGTCAGCGACCTGCGAGCCGCAAGCTTTATGTACGGACACGAAGGCTTCGAAGCAGGCAACTCTCCCACAACAAACAATGCCATTGGGTTACATGTCTTACCCCAACTTCAATCCGGAACCATCGGAACCATGTACGATCTTCTCCTGGCAGCTCCGACAACAGGTGGTACTGCGACGAACCGATACAGCGTCTATCAAGCCAGCGGCACGGCTAAGAACTATTTTGCGGGTCCTACCGGATTTAACACCGCTTCGCCCCTGGCCAACGTGCATATTGGCAGCTCGGGTGCGGGTAATACGGCATACTCTTCTTTCCAGATCGGCAGTGACGCCACTGTCACCAACAACTTCCACATCGTGAATGAATTTGGGAGTTCCCGTCGCCTGAATTTCTATAAAGGCAATTTGGGTTCAGGTCAGATGCTGATGTCTTTGGATGCGTCAGGCTTGCTGACTTTGGGTGAATCCGGCTCTAACGGGATGGGAATACTCAGCCTGAAGCCCGGCACGGGCGATCACACTTATATTCAGTTCTTTGCCCGCACCGCAAGCCCCACCACTCGAAGCGGTTATCTTGGCATACCAACCACGGGGAGCACACTATTTAACATCGCCAACGAGATGGAGGGGGGCGATATGCACTTCATCACGAAAAACGGCGGTTCGATATCTCCCAAAATGGTTTTGTCTGCTGTCGGAAATCTGACGACCGTGGGCACCGTCAACGGTGCATCGGACATCCGCCTGAAGAAAGACATTCATACTCTTGAAGGCAGTCTGGAAAAGATCCTTCAGCTCAAACCGTCCTCGTATCATTGGAAAGACCCCTATGCGGATCCTCGGTTGCAAATGGGCTTTATCGCCCAGGAACTAGAACAGATTTACCCTCATGTTGTCGATCAGAACAAAAGTGGCATCAAGTCCGTGTCTTACATGAACATGATCGCCCCGATCACTGGCGCTGTGCAGGAGCTTTATCACAAATTCAAAGCGATGCTCATGAATCACGAAGATCGAATTTCGGCGTTGGAAAAGCAAATGACCGCCTTACAAAAACAAAATGAGGATCTACGCCAACAGAATGAAGATCTAATGAAATATATCAGGTCTCAAAACGAGAAAACTCAAAGAACTCCGGCTTCCAGCCGATAAGTAATCTGTGCGGAGGTTGCACGTGAAATGGATCGTACTGGCTTCACTTATGATTCTTGCCACAGGATGCTCGATGGATGCGTCACTGGAGCAAATTTCAGAGAACTCTCCAATTAAATTTCAGGATCCTGCCAAAACAACCGGTTTGGTTTCCGGCTCCACTCAGACAGGAACCGCCACAGGTGGCGGTGTGACTTATCATGTGCAAAGCACTGTGGGTAACTACATGTCCGGTATCGAGCAGACCACCGAAGACAAGACCTACAAAGTCTACAGCTCTGTTCCGGGCGCCATCGTTTCCAACTGACGGACCTTCGGTCAAACCAAGGTCCAGAGCCCTCAAGTTTCAAAATAAGACAGCCGATAAAGGGAACAGACAAACCATGGAAGGGTTTTCTTATGATGTTCTTAATTGCATTCCTGTTGGGACTTTCGACGCCATCGCAGGCCGCTGACATGTCAGTGGTGGATGTGCGCAGAAACATCACGCTGTCTGAAGAAGACACCGTCTACAAAGACTTCTACATCAATGTCACTCCCGGCTCTGACTTAAAGAAGAATCTGGTGGTCACCGCCGTCCGAAAAATCAACGTGCGTGATGCCAGTGGTGCCAATGCTGTTGGTGAAATCATGGTCCCGGTGGGACAACTTAAAATCATCGCCGTCTATGACCGTGTGGCCGTGGCACGCGAATTCACCCTGCTATCCAGGGATGAGCTCCCCATGCTGGAGCAAATTGGCATTATGACCGGCGACCGCATTGATCTGGGGGGCTCGTTTATTGACAACTCCAAACCCAAACGGCGCAAGGTTGCCGAAGCTGATACCCCGGCCGCCACCCCCTCCCCGGCAGTGACCGTGGTTCAGACGCAGGTTATTACGACTCCCAACCTGGCCCCAGAGACCGCCAACCCTGTAGTTTCTGCAAACCCTCCACCAGTGACATCCACGGTGGTTCAGGCGTCCCTGCAAACCGCAGAAAAGCTTGAAAAATCGGTGGTTTCTGATAACACCACTCGGAATGAGTGACACAAATTCCTACTTCCGTATCCGCCTAAGCCAGGTTCCTGCTGAACTTGAAGACATCATCACCACACATTGCTTTGAATGTGGCGCTTCGGGCGTCACTGAAGCCTTGACGTTCACACAGCCTGATCTGACTTATGATCCTCAAATTCTTCACGTGCGTGCCCATGAATTGGACGTGTTTTTTCCAGAGCGCCCGGGCTGCAATTTCTTTGATGGCCTGATCGAACTTAACGAAGACATCAAGTGGCATATCCATGAAGAAGAAACCAAAGACTGGTTGGAAGAATGGAAAAAGGGCTTCAAGCCGTTCAAACTTGTCGGTGACTTCTGGGTTGTCCCTTCCTGGCTGACGCCTCCTCCAGAATGCAAACATCCGATCTATATTGATCCGGGCATGGCTTTCGGAACAGGCACTCATGCGACCACTCAGATGATGGCTTTTTTCATTCACAAGCTGGCTGAAAAATACAAAGATCAAATCGGCAACTGGACGATGTTGGATGTCGGCACTGGCACAGCCATTTTGGCAATGCTGGCAGAGATGGCCGGTATGGGCCTGGTCACCGGGATCGAAATTGACCCTGAAGCCCGCCGAGTGGCGCGCGAAAATATCAAGCTCAACAAGGTGGAACAAATCTCCATCCCCGAGTCTTTGATCGAAGACCTGCGTGAACAGTACGATGTGGTCGTGGCCAATATCATCGACGGCGTTCTGATCAATATCAAAAAAGACCTTATGCGCGTTCTGAAACCCGGTGGTCACATGCTGCTAACGGGTATTCTCGAAGAGCGTGACAACCACTTCTTCGAAAAGTTCCTGGAAGGCTCGGGCCTGACTGTGATCCGTCGCCTTGAAAAAGACGAGTGGGTTGGTTACTGGGTTCAGTCATGAGACGTTATTGGATCGACAAAAAAGATCTCTTTCAAGATCAGGTGAACTTCACCGGGGATGTGTTTCATCACATCTTCGATGTTTGTCGTCAGGAAGTGGGATCCAAATTTGAAGTGCTGACTGAAGACAGCAAAGCTTACTTCGTTGAAGTCACCCAGGTTTCCAAAAAGACTGCCACCGCGCAGATTCTTGAAACTCGGGATATCCCAGCTCTCAAAGAACCTCACCTTCATCTTGTTCTTTCTCTGTCCCGCTTTCCCGTGATGGATGCCATCATGGAAAAGGCGGTGGAAATGGGCGTTTCCAGCATCCATCCCTTCTTCTCTGAATTTAGCTTCTTGAGAAAAGGGGAAAAGCTGTCGGATAATAAAACCGATCGCTGGGATAAAATCGTCAAATCCGCCACTCAACAAAGTGGACGTGGCGACCTGATGAAGATCCATCCGGCCATTCCGTTTGAAAAGATCTCGGATTTAATTAACCGAAATGACGCCGGTGTGGGTCTATTTGCTTATGAGGGTCCGGCGACTCTAAGCATCAAGGATTATGTCACCAAAGTTAAATCTGACCGTCCTCAAGGGATCAAAGACATCTGGATTATCGTGGGCAGTGAGGGGGGATTCTCTCACCGCGAGGTTGAGGAATTCCAAAAACTAGGCCTTCATCCAGTCACCTTAGGGCCCCAGGTTCTGCGAGTTGAAACGGCTTGCATGACCTTGGTCTCCGTCCTAAAGTATGACTTTGATCTGATGTGTTGATTTAAGGAGAAGGCATGGATCCTTTTGAGGAATTTGAATTTAAGCCGCTCACCGATGGTTTGGGTTTTCACAAGAAAAAACAAAACAATGCATCCGCTCAGGATAAAGCTGAAGCTTTCTCTGTCAGCCCGGTTCTTAAGGATAAAGGTCTAGAGCTTATCGAAGAAGCTTCAACGGATCCTCTTCGTCCACCACTTCCTCGCAAAAAAGCCTCCCCTGTCCCACCAGCTCCGGGTTCATTGACCGAAGTGGGCGGTGATGGTGCGGCTTCATCCACAGCCGTTGATGAGATCCTGAAGACACTGCAAAAAAATCGCCGTTTGGATTTGGACAAAGCGCCTCAAAAAATCACTGGAACGGCAGCCAGAGAAGAATTCAAAAAGACGACCTGGAGCTTCTCGGCAGCGCTTTTGGACGGAATGTTAGTGATCGCTGCGAGCTTGCTGTGCATGATCATCCTTTTGGTGATCACTAAAGTGGATCTGATCGGCAATCTGACCAATCCAGATGCTCAAGGCATGATCTATCTTTCCACCTTCTGCCTGTTTGCGGGTGTGGCGTTCATTTATCTGACAGTGAATCGTATCTTTGTGGGCTGCACTCCGGGAGAGTGGGCGTTTGATCAAAGAATCGGCAAGCCGGAAGAGCTGAACAAAGCCGCTTACTCTTTGAAAGTGGTTGCCCGCAGCCTGCTCGTGATCGCGACAGGTTTCGTGGTGATGCCAATTCTATCTGTTCTGTTTAATAAAGACTTCGCAGGCGCTATCACCGGCGCACAGCTTTACAAGAAAGCATAAAAGACATCTATGGGTCAGGTTTGCACATTTGAAAATATTGAAGAAACTCTGGCCCCGATTCGCGCTCAAGGCAAAAAAATCGTTTTCACCAATGGCTGCTTTGATCTTCTGCACGTAGGGCATGTTCGCTACTTGCAGGAAGCCCAGCGCCTGGGCGATATCCTGGTTGTGGGTGTGAACTCTGATGCCAGCGTCAAACGCCTGAAAGGCCCTACCCGCCCGGTCCAAATTGAAAACGACCGCGCAGAGATTCTGGCAGCCTTGGGTGCTGTGAATTTCACGGTGATCTTCACCGAAGACACACCCGAAAATCTGATTCACAAAGTGAAGCCTGACATTTTAGTCAAAGGCGGCGACTGGAAAATTGACTCCATCGTCGGCGCGCCGTTTGTTATGTCCTACGGCGGAAAAGTCATGTCCTTGCAGTTTGTGGACGGAAAATCCACCACCAAACTCATCGAAAAAGCCCAAAAATAAAAAAGCCTATACAAATAAATTATTTAGATCGGTCAAAAAGGTCCATATGCAAGGCGGAGGGGTCCCGCTGAAGCGCAGGCGTGCTCAATGCACGTCGGAGCGAAGGCGGTCCCCCGACAACGCAGTCGGATGGGCCTTTTTCACCGATCTAAAAGCGGAAGCCTATTTTGGCGCTATAGACCGAGTCTGAATAGCGATCAATTTGCATCGCCAAGAACATCTTGGAAATATCGATGTTAAGCCCAAACACAGCGTGATCCTCGACGACATCCTGAGTCACCGTATTCTGATCGGCCGTGATGCCGTCCGCTCCACCGATGAAAGTTCCTGTCGCACGAACACGTCCAAATCCCGTATAGATGGCAAGTCGATCCATCGCCACGGTCGCAATCAGATCCAGCCCCATCGTGGAAACATTGATCAGGTTGGAAAAACTGGCTCCACCACCATACAACATCGCAGTCAGACTCAAAGGAAAGAAGCTGGCTTCATAAAAGCCCCAGCGCAACTGAGCGCCGTAGTTCTGCATTTTCTCGCCCTGAATCGTGGGTGTGAAATAAAACAGGGTGTCGATGTTGTAGTAAAGGCCTTTGCCGACAGTCAGGGTGTAGAAGTTAAACTCCCCTTTGTCTTCGGTCTTGCTTCCCAGGCTTGCCAAATCTTCGGCGGGAATAAATTCAGAGGACAGTCCCACTTCAATTCCGGTGTAACCACCCAGAGGATAGGGATTGTCCAAAATCTTGGAGGCCGAACCAAATCCCAGTATCTGCAGGGCGCGTGTCTGATCTTTGGCGTCCAAATTTCTAGGCAAATCTGTAGCCGCAAAGGCCTGAGAGGTCCCAGCTATCAAAGCAATCACAAGAATGTTTCGCCAGAAATGAAGAAAGCCCATAAATATGGGCTTATTCTCGTCGAAAACAGGCGGGCCTGTCCAGTTTTAAAGAGCCGCAACGGCCGAGGTTTGGATTTGACTCAAGGCTGCAGAGGCCAAGCTGGCGATTTCACTGTCCTGGCTTTGCGCCAACTGCTGGAAGACGGGGATAAACTTCGCATACCCAGCCACAGAGTTAATAGCCACATCACCGCGAGACCCACGGGGATCATTCAAGTTCGTGCCCGCCTTAGCCGCCACATAACCTTCCATCACGACCTGAGTTGCCACCGTCACTAATTCTGAATTGTCGCTTTTTAGAACTGACATCAGAATTCCCATGCGACCGGAAACCGCATAACTCAACATGTAGGAATGAAGCTTTGTCTGCACTTCCGGAGCCACCTGATCGAAATACTGAGCGGCCACGGCGAAACTTTTTTGACTGTAAGTGCCCTTCAACGCCGCCAAGCCCAGATCCTGCGTCTCTGTTTTATTGCTGCGAAGAAGCTCTGTCACGATTGTATAGAACGTCTGATCATCCACTTCTTTTGCACTGTAAGCGGCAATCAGCTTATCCAGGTTTTCTTTGGTCGGCTGAGCCTGCAACAGGGCTCTCCACTGGTCACCAGAAAGAGTGTTCTTGGTGTCAGTCGTATTGGCTGTATTTGTTTTGTTTGTATTTTGCTGATAGTTCTGCGGAACATTGCCATCACCCACGGTGATGTCGTCAGAGGTCAAACCAGAAGCCGGCGCTGCATCGACCACATTCACTTCCACAGAAGGCTTTTTGATAGGAGTCGGAGTTTTCTTAGAATCCGCTTTCTTGGCAACAGCTTTTGCCGGAGCCTGCTGAGGCGCTGCCGCCTTTGCATCCACTTTCTTTTCGTCAGCTTTCTTCTTTGCAAACGGATTCTTATAATCGCGAGAAATCTCTCGATCCCCCAGATCAAACAACGCCGCCAGAATGGATTTAGGACGAGGCATCTCGTAGATCACTTCCATTTCACCGATAGCGCTTTGAACAGGGGACTTCAGCAGATAACCCATCCCGCCAATCATAAGAAGGGCAAAGCCTGCGATCGCGATTTCGAGTTTTTTATCTGTGAAGCTCATAAGGGCCTCCTGTTCTTATCAGGAGTAAGAGCAGCGCTTATGCCACTTCAGAGCGAATATAAAGGCCTTGGCACGCCCCACCCTGAGACAGAGCCCAACAAGAGCACCCCCCTGTCAGAATTTTCGACAACTAGCCCGGGCAGAACCCCGGACGGGGGCCAATGGAAGGGAACTGACGGCAGGTGTCCGGACGCTTCTCATAGACCGTACACAGGCGCGTTTTAGAATCTAAAAACAGGCAGTCCCGGTTGGCCTTCTGAGAGAGCATAAAGAACTCTGTCCCGGATCGATACGAGACGATAATGCCTTCTTTTATCAGTCGTTTTGCTAACTTTTTAATCGAGGTTTGGGCCTCATCCTCGGTGGCAACACCAAGCCGGATGAGGTCCGAGAGTTTGATTTCAACCGGCATGGTGCAGCAGCCGCCGAAGCAGCCATTGCACATCCCCGTCTTATAGGGCTTCCAGGTTGATGGACGATCGATATCCGTTTTTCTCATGAACTTTTAAAACTATGGCAGTCTTTTCTTAACCAGCTTGCTGTTGTATCGCGCAGACAAATCTGCGGGCTGAATTAGTACAATACTGTAGCCACGGTTGTAAAGCTCACGCAGGAACTGAGGCATGATTTCCGCCGTTTTCCTTTGGATGTCATGGAATAGAACCTGTCCACGACCTCGCTTTTCAATTTCCGCGATTGTGGTGCGCAGCAAGTTTTCATTCGTCTGAGCTCTCCAGTCATTGCTGTCGATAGACCAGAAGAATTCACCTGTGGAGCTGTTCTTCAGGAAGTTCTTCAGCTCCGGGGAACCCTCACCATAAGGGAAACGGAAGAACGGATCCACCCAACCAATGGCATCATAAACAGCCTGGTGTCCGCCTTTGATTTCAGCCACAGCTTCATCAAAAGTCAGGTTACGACCATTGGTCTTACGGCAGGCAGAGCTGCTGCCCAAGCACGCGTGTGTCGTCGAGTGCGTTCCGATAGAGTGGCCATCTGCCGCCACTCGCTTCACAATGTCAGGGTTTGCACGGACGGCCTTACCCATGTGGAAGAAGATCGCTTTCGCATTTACTTCCCTGAAGGCACGCAGGATTGCATCGGTGTACTGACCATTCGGACCATCATCAAAAGTGATGATCACTTCTTTGCGCGCCACATCCCCGGTCACTGCATAGTAACCCTTAGAAGTGTCGCGTTTTTGAATATTCGTCGGGAATTGGAAGTTGTTGCCAGAGTAAACCGCCTTAAGGGCGTGACCTGGAACTTCCAAAGTCTCACGTTCTTTGTCGAAGTGCTCATCCACCTTCTGTAACAGCTCCTCTTTACAAGAGCTGACCAAAGCACGGTTATTTTCATCACGGATTTCATTCTCAAAGATCGTCAAGGACTGACCATCAAGTTTGTTCAGCTCCGCGCACAACTCTTCTTTCATGGTTTCACGCTTTGTGGAATCAACCATGAACTCGTGGCGCCAGTTGGCGAACAAGGCTTCCGGGTTGGCTTCAGAGTTTTCCCATTCAACCAGGTTCTTAGCCTCTTGGTTGACCGTCACTGCCTGACGAACACTGCTGCCAATCTGACTTCCACACCCCACCAGGGAAGTCGCAGATAATAAAATCATACCCCCGAAAACAAACTTCTTCATAGTCACCTACTGCGAAACATCGGTCCCTTGACCGACATTAAGAACGTTCCAAGCCATCTTCTGCTGTTCGTCCTCGTTAACTTCATCCTTCTTGGTTTCCGGTTTCTTCAAACTAAACTTAATTTTGGAATTCTCGATAATCACCCGTGGATCCACAGAGTGATTGTCGAAAATAACCAGGTTGCGGGACGCCTGCGCTGTCACCACATGCGGATTCCACAGGTAACGGAAATAAATTACCAAGGAGCCCACAAACTGACTTAATAGCAATGACAACAGCCCCAGACTTAAAAGTCCGATCTGTGGCAATGTCGTCTCCCAACGAGCGCGCTCCAACACTTCAAAACGAGTGTCGATGGAAATTTTCATCGCATCCAATTTGGTCAAAGCTGTGCTCAGTTCCTTATAGCGGTTGAACTCCAGCTCGGACTTCTTTTTCAGGTCTTCCACCATTTGCGCTGCGAACGGTAGATCCTTCACTTCCTTCTTCAGGCGCGCAATAGAAGCCTGCACCTGACCAAGTTTCCCGGCCAGGATGTTGTTTTCAATTTTCAATGCTTCGATACGACCACCCACACCATAAAGGGCACTTTCCTTCTGCTTCCCACGTCCTGCTTGAAGGTAGTCGATCATTTTTCTATTTTCTGCCATCTTCAGTTTGATCTCATTGGATCGCACCAGAAGGTCAGACACGTAATCACCCATTTTATCTTTGGAAGCCAAAGGTAAAAGGTTTTCATCTTTATTCTGCATCTCCGCCAGTTGCTTCCCAAGGGCCACCAGCTTCTGATCAGCATCGACTTTTTGTTTGGACATGAAATCTTCCACACGGTTGATTTCCGCCAGTTCCCGTTTTTTCAGCATATCTGCCGCCAGTTCCGATGCCGTGTTCGAAAGGAACAAGGACATGGATTTTACGGGGGTCACAGCTGCCACACGGATCTCGAAATCTGAATCCAGATTTATGCGAGTCCAAGCATTCAGCACTTGCAATAATTGAACCCGGCCTTCAGGGTTGCCTTCCAGGTCCTTCAAATATTTGTCACGGAAGATCTCAAATCCTTTACGTTCCTCTAGAGTGATTTCCTGGCTGTTTCCGCGCTCTTCAATGCGCTTTAAAAGGGCCTCATAGAACTCACGGGTTTTAAGGTATTCGATGTGTTTGGATAAGACACTACTGCCTTTTTTTGACTCTTGAACAGATTTTGAAAGTCCATAGAACTGATTGGAAAAGGCTTGCAAAGAAGAGTTCTGGGAATCGTGAATAACTATCGTGGAATTCGCCACAAACGGAATTTTAACGATATAAACAAGAACACTGATAGCAAACAGCACGGCCGTAAAGACGGCAAACATCCGCCAATGAGATAAGTACAGTTTGATAATTTCGCCTACCGTGAGTTCCGGTTCCATATGCTGATCACTCATATTTCCCCACCTTTTCATCTAACAGACCGTAAGCATTGGTTGTGCCACCGTTTTTCAGCCTTGGCCTGTGTTTAATGTGCAATGAGGATTAAGAGTTTGAAATTACTTCACGGCAGGGCGCCCATTTGACAGCTTCCACAGCACAAGGACCGCCAGAATAAAAAGACCGCCCACCAGGGGGCCAAAGGCGAGACTCAATCGAAAATGCGTGGTCTCTGGCTCTTTTGTCAGCGCCCAGGTCAGAAGCTGTCCCGTAACAGCCAACGCCAACCCGCGAGAGATTTTGCCGACCATTTTCCAGACCCCAAAATACAGGCCCAGTTCGTCATGCCCGGTGCGCTCTTCTTCCGCTTTCACGATATCTGTCAGCAAGGACTCTAAAAGCACTGCCGAGCCCACCAGAATCCCTCCGATCAAAGAGGCCCACAGAAGGGCCCACCCCACCTGCTCCACTGGCAGGATTGGGTATATAAAGCAGCTGACCATTCCCAACAAAAACACTCCCCACATCAGCGCCTTGCGCTTGGGCACATAGCGAATCAAATACAGCCAGCCCGGAATCGACAAAGTAAATGAAAGCAGGAACAACAATAGAACGGTGGTGATTTCCGTCTCAGAAAATCGAAGACCTTCCCGATAAAAATAAAGCGCCACAGAGGAGTTAAAAGTCAGCCCGATATTGGCTACAAAGTAAGCCAGCAAAAGTGGTACAAAGTTCTTATTGTGCAAAGGCTGCCACATCGAAAACTTGGCGCTTGCTTTGCCCTCTGCCAAAGGACGGTTGTACTTCAGAGCCGTCAACCAGGACACCAGCGTGCCGATACACAACAGCCCAACAATCATCCATGCAGCCTGCGCGTAAGGTTTGGAATCTCTGGCTATCAAAAAATACCCTGGCACTGCGATACCAAAAATAGCGCCAAGATTTCCAAATGCCAGTCGCCAGCCAATCAAACGAGAGCGTTCGGCGGAATCCCCAGCCAGATCACCAACCAAAGCGGAATAGGGCACACTTAAACAGGTGTAGGCCGTGTTCACCAAAAGGGAAAACGTCAGCAGATAGAAAAACTTCGCTGTCATGGAAGTCATCGGAGGAGGGTTCAGCAAACCCATCATGGAAACCGATAAAAACACCAGCCCCCAGGGTAAGAACGAATAACGCTCTCCCCGACGGGATCGCACGCGGTCAGAATAATAGCCGATGAGCGGATCAATCAGCGCATCCCAAAAAATGGAAAGCCCCAAAGCCAGTCCGGCCCACGAAGAGCTCAATCCTACTTCCTGAGTATAGAAGACCAGCAAATGCAGACGCAGGAAGATTTCAACGCAGTTGATTCCCAATTCCGCAAAGCCGTAGCCAGGACCTTTCATTTCTTTCCTATCCTGGAGACCGACGCCGCAATAAAGCCAAAGACCATCCAATAAAGACGGTCGGCCATGCCCCCAATGGACAAGTGTATGTGATAGATAATGAGGATAGGAATATGGGACAGCAAATAGATCGCCACTTGCCGTTTAGAAATGTCAAAACTCAAAAGCGCTTTGAAAGAACCGACAACCATCAGAATCAATGAAATGCCCGCCAACACAAGAAGGGGCCAGCCACCGATCACCCCGGCCGAGATAAAGATATTATGCGGATCCTTCATGGCATTGTAGTTGGAAACATCCACCTCATTGCCGGCCGCAAATTTGGAAAGCAGTCCATGCCCCAGCCAAGGCTCCTGAAGGAAAATCTGGCTGCCACGCTCGACCTCTTCCCAACGGGAGGCAATGCCGTCCTGGGCCTCGCGAGATCCCAAAGAACTCTGGCCCGTCGCAATCCCGCGGGCGAAGTCATAGATCTGATTCCCAAAGAACAGGGTGAAGGTCACGAGCAAAGACAAAAAGGCAAACTTAAAGATCCGCCCTTGATTGGTTGCCGTTTTATGCAGAACCATCGTCACAACAAAGGCCATCAGGGCTGCCGCCGCGGAAGAGCGAGTTCCTGTCAGGATGATGGCCAGAAAACTTCCTCCAAGCACCAGGACATCCCAAACCTTATGTTTCATTTTGCTGTCGTCCAGCAAGGTCCCCAAAGAGAAAATAAAGGCCACGGTAGCACAGGTCACCATGTGGGGAATGTGTTTAAAAACACCAACAAAACGTCCCCCTTTGAAGACGGCACCTCCGGCCACCACCCACAAAAGCAAAGACATCAGCACCAGAACACCCGACCACTTCTGCACAAAGCGCATAAAGTCGCGAACATCCCAAAGACTTGGGATCAAAACCCCATAGACCACGATCATGAACAGGGACACCAGCAAGGCCCCCACCTGCATAACCGGGGACTCCTCTGTATTCACATAGCTGATCTGTAAAAGAGTCTGCGCAATCAGCGTCAGCATCAGAAGGAAGATAAAGAGCTTATAAAAGCCGCTGAGATGATGTCGGTCTCGTACCTTCAGCCATAACAAGGCCAGCGGAAGCCCCAGCAGAAAACACAGAAAGACGTTCACATACGGATGCAGCCCCTGCTGGAAGATCAGATAGGAAAAACTGTGTGGAACAGGAAGCAGAAAACTTCCCAAAGAAATTTTGGAGATAAACAGCAGGGCCACAAGGGCTTTGATCAAAAATAAAATTCGACCGTCGCGGGCCCCAACCATCTTTACTTCCCGGTGTTTTTATCAATAAGGACAGCCGTTAACACAATCCCCAGAACCACAGAAACGATCGTGATCCCTCGGGAGGCCTCGCTGCTGATCCAAGGAGTGCGTGGTGGAACATAGACAAAATCATCCTGCCCCAGTTTCAGATTCTTGCCCCCACCAAACTTGATGATTTTTTCAGCATCGACTTCGTATGCGCCCTGGTATTCATTGATAGCCTTCATTTTGAGGTCCGCCCAGGATTTCGGCTCTGACTTACGCACCAGAATCTCGGAAAGGTCCCCGCCATTGGTGGTTCCACCAGCCAACGTCAGAAGCTTGAGCAATTCCGTGTTAGCCGGAATGTAATAGATCCCCGGCTTGTAGACCGCCCCCAGCAATTGGACGCTGATTAAGGATTCTTTGGGGGAAGAGCGAAAGATATATTCTGAGGATTGTTGAGGTGGTTTGATGTCACTTAGCAACCCCAGTTCCTGCTGCCCGTAAGCGGTACTTACACAAGTGATCGTCATTAAAACAGCCATCGCAAACTGCAAAGACTTTTGGATACTCATTTTAACTCTCCCAAATCATGACTATTCAACACTGGACCTAAATCGAGAGGCTGGACTCATGTCAATAAATTTCGATGACTTGACTTCTGTCTGTGCCTCACAATGAAGTCTATGACGAACTCCGTTCCTGAGCACGAAAAACTTTTTGATGAGATCTGCAGCAAACTTAACGAGCTGGGCACCAACCCTGAAGAGGGTCTAGTCCCGCCTCCACCAAAGTATGAGCAAATGCAGGTTCAAATGAAAAAATTCCATTCAGACCTGAAAGGCAGCCAGGAAGAACTTCGCGAGAAGATCAAATCCCTGGAAAACGTGTCTTACGGCGCTGAAACGTTGGACGCACAACTGCAGCAATTGGCAAACCAATTGATCGCAGAGCGCGCAAATAACACCAAACTCAGTGGTGATCTGGCGAAGTCATTGGAGCTGAGTCTTCAGCTTCAACTGGAGATTCAAGGCCTGAAAGCGCGCGCCCTGCAAATGCAAAGCGAAGAAAAGAAATACAGCCAGGCTTTGTTTGAAAAGAACAAGCAACTGCAAAGAGACCTGGAACTGAATCAGGCCCTGAAAGACGAAACCGCGATGGAACTGATGAAAGCCAAAAGTGCTTTCGCCAAAGAACAGGAACTTTGGGAAGAACAGCGCGAACAGTTTGAAAAAGAAATTCACAGCCTGAAGGAAGAACGTCAGAACCTGCAACAGAACGTCGAAGAGCTGCAGATGACGGTGGCTGACAGAGACTCTACGATTTCCTCTTTGAACGAAGAGATTGAAAAAATCTCGACATCCTTTAGCGAAGTGGAAGCCTCTGCCCAGCAACAGAACGATGTCCTGAAGAACTTGATGTCGGTGGCTGAAACCAAGATCGTGGAAATGAAACTGGCTCTGGATAAAAAGGCTCTGGAAGCGCAGGACTACTACAGTCATCTGCAACAGGCCCTCACCCAACTGGGGGTTCTGAAGCAGGAAAATGGAGCCTTGAAAGAATACGTGGCGAAGCTGAACTACTACCACCAACAGGCTCAGCAGGCGCAAATGACTGTGGCGCAGATGGCTCAAGCCGCTGCCGCTCAGGTTCAAGGGAGCAGCTCAGTACAAATGCAGCACCAAGCCCCGCAGCAACAGCAACAATCCAATGTCTAAACGAAAAAAGCCCGGCAAGAACCGGGCTTTTTTTTTATTCTGTCACCGCATGTGGTGGCAGGCTTGGGAAGGCTCGGGAGGCCTGCACTTTTTTCGCCGCCTCCCCTTTGATTCTGTAGTAAGGGATATTGGTGTTCACGTCACCCAATCCAATTTTCTTAAACGGATTTTCAGAGTCATTCCAGCTGTAGTGACCAGAGAAAAAGTCAAAACGTCCCATTCCCTTGATGCCGCGACCCTTATCCCGAATGACAAAGTAACCGTTGTGTTTGCTTCCATCCGGAAGCTCCAAACCAACGACTGCAGGAACGAAGATCACTTCACCGGGTTTGTAGATGGTTAGATCCGCTGCCAAAGTATAGAACGGATCAAGACAGCTGCTGTTCACACCGTAACCGAAGCGACAACCATCTTCTGGAATTTCAAAGTAGCGATCCTGCCCGTCAAATCGGCCGATAATATTGAAGGTGTGCATTTTGCCTTTTTGAATGACACCGCAGGAACCCTGCAGGGAACATGCTGCCGCCGTTTTCGGGCAGACCTTCAACAGAGGCTTGCTGCCAGCTCCATGCAATGTTCTTCTGGTTTCTGGCTTACAGCCATTTTTATCTTCGTTAAGAATCGCAAAGAAATAGACTGTGGGCTTCAAAATCCCAGGCCCAACCACTTCACTGCGTGGAGCATTGGGAGTTTTAGAAAGTACAGGCTCTTCTGTTTTAGGTGCAGGCTGTTCGCTCTTTTTAGGTTCAGCCTTGGGCTCCGCTTTTTCTTCAGCAACCTCTGAAGTTTTGCCAGAAGTTTTTTCCTCGGTCTCTTTAGCAGGCTCAGCTTCATTCTTGGCAGAGCTGGACTTGGCTGGTGCCGGCGACGTTGTCTTAGTTGAATTGGCGTCTTTTTTGTCTTTGGCCGGGGCAAGAGTTTCCTGTACCACCTCTTCGTAGGTGTCCATGGCCTCTTCATAACCATAGTAACCACTGCTTCCCATATCTGCTTGCTGTGCAGGCCCTTGATCAACCTGCTGCCCGTAAGGCGAGCCCTGAGAATTCGCTTCAAAGGAAGTGACACCAACATTCATATTTCCACAAGCCGCAAGAGCCAGAAGAGTGAAAATTAGTGTAGGTATTTTAATATGTTTCCCTGTCATATTTAAACTCCTAACCTAAAGACAAGAGCAAGAATAACAATTCCCTGGGATCTTGCGGGAGATTTACGAATCACTTGAAAAGAAGAAAAATCCGGTGCCGAAAATAGTTACCTGTGAAATATGGTGCCATGTTACACTTGTAAGCCTATGAGCACAGACACTTATCTCTCTATTGACTTCGGGACCAGCAACTCTTTGGTGGGTGCCTACCATCAGGGAAAACGTTACGAGGCCCTCACGTTGGACAAAAAAGCCAACGATCCCACCATGATGCGCACACTGCTGTACTTCCCCAATCCGGACCTGTGCTATTACGGATCTGAGGCCATTGAGCAATACATTGAACAGGACATGGAAGGCCGCCTGTTTAGATCCTTCAAATCCCATCTGCCGAACCAGAACTATCTGGGAACCGTTCTGGACAATCGCATCCTGACTTTGGAAAGCATGATCGGGACCTTCCTGCTGGAGCTGAAAAAAAGAGCTGAACAAACTTTAGACACTTCGGTCGAAAAAGCCGTGATCGGTCGTCCGGCTCGTTATTCCATGGATTCCGTCGCAGATGGTTTTGCCCTTCATCGCATGCAGAAGGCCGCAGCCTTTGCCGGCTTTAAAGAAGTTCATTTTGTCCCGGAACCGCTGGCAGCAGCCTTTGATTATCGGCGTGAGCTGACAGCAGAAAAAATCGTTCTGATCGGTGACTTCGGCGGGGGAACGTCAGATTTCACCTTGATCAAACTTCGCCCTTCTGGTTTTTCCAAGGAAGATGTCCTGGCAATCGATGGTTGCCCCCTGGCGGGAGATGCTCTGGACAGTGTGTTCATGAGCCACAAGCTCAATGAGTATTTCGGCGCGAAATCCCGCTATCGACTGCCGATGGGAAGCAACGTGATGACGATGCCCAAGGGTGTGACCTTGCGTTTGAATCATCCGGCTCACATCGTTCACTTGAAAGAAAAAGACACCTACGAGTTCATTCGTGAGGTGAAGAAGTGCTCATTGACCGCCAAAGACGCCTCGGCGGTGGAAAGATTATTCATCCTTATTGAAGACCAGCAGATCTTCCCGTTCTTTGAGAACATCGAAAAAACCAAACGAGCACTTTCGAATTCAGAGGAAACTGAATTTACCTTCGACTATCCAGGCCTTGAAATTCGGGAGCACTTTACCAGCAAAATGTTTGTGGAATGGGCAGAAGAGACCCGACAGAATATATTCAACTCTTTGGATCAGTGCTTAAAAGACGCCAATGTCACCGTGGATCAGGTGGATTTAGTCTGCCTGACCGGAGGCACGGCCAAGGTGCCGTTCATCCAGAAAGAATTTGAAAAACGCTTCGGCCCACAACGTTTGCAGACTCAGTCCCACTTCCACTCGGTTCTTTCCGGACTGACCGAGGCCGCGGGATTCGTCGCCAATGGGCAGCAAGTTGTTTAAAAGATTGAGTTCTTACCAGACGCAGTAATATGTTGCGCCTCAAGAAGCACTTTTAAGCTGCATAATAGAGTAAAAGTGAGTATCAACCCCGTGTTGAGAGGTGATAAATGATTCAAGCATTCCGTATTCTAGGCTGGCTCGAAGGACTTTCTTTCCTGGCTCTTCTTTTGATCGCCATGCCCGTAAAATACATGGCCGGCAATCCCGCCCTGGTTAAGTCCTTGGGTCCCATCCACGGCTTCCTGTTCATCGGTTATGTCCTGATGGCGAACTTCATTGCCGGTGAATTGAACTGGTCAATGAAAACCAGACTTCTGGCTTTCGTAGCCTCTGTCTTGCCAGCAGGCACTTTCTGGTTTGAACGAAAGTATCTGGATAAAAAAGAAGTCGCTTAGTTAGGAATTGATATCTTCGCCTGTTAAAACAAATTGCAACGGCGCCAGGAAATTCACTCCCGTCTGCTCAATAAAGCCGCCTTAAAAGCCACGAGACCCAAGGATTCAAGGTCGGTCAAAAAGGTCCAGATGCGAGGCGGAGGTGGGCCCTCGCAGCGCAGGCGTGCTCCAAGCACGTCGGAGCGAGAAGGCTCAGCTCCAACGAAGTCAGATGGGCCTTTTTCACCGACCGCTTAATGAATATAGTGGACGTACATTTTTAGGTAGAAACCCTCTGGAAACTGCATGAGCGTCGGATGATCTGCCGCATGACCGCCGCGCAGAACGCTGCGAAGTTCGGCGTAGTTTCTTAAGGACGCCTTGCGAATGGCATCGCGGAAATCTTCTTCTTCCAAAAGTCCTGAACAGGAACAAGACGCGACAAAGCCGTTCTTTTTCACCAGACGGAAAGCGTGAGTGTTCATTTTCAAGTAAGCATGCTTCCCAATAGGAATGTCTTTTTTGGATTTAATAAACGCCGGAGGATCTGCAATCACAATATCGTAGTGCGTGCTGGCCAATTGGGTCAGCCCTTCCGACACGTCCATTTCATGCACGACGACTTCAGCACCTTCACGTTCCGCATTCTTCTTCGCGAACGCCAGAGCGGTCTTGGAGATATCCGCCAACGACACTTCCACCTCAAAGCCCAAAGACTTCAAAGCACGCGTGATCTGCGTGGACCAGTGACCCACATAGCAGCACAGGTCCAAGACGCGGATCTTGCGTGGGGTTTGAGTTTTCGCCCAGTTTTTGAAAAGCCCCACCGCTAGGAAGATATTATGAGTCTGATCCAGGAAGAAGCCCGTTTTTTGCCCTTCCACCAGATCGCAGCTCATCTTCACCAAACCTTCATCACCGGCGGCATTCAAAAGAATTTCGACATCGCGTAGATTCATCTCCGGAAGATCTTTGATCAGGCGCGGTTCTTCGACTTGCAGGCCTTCCAGCTTGCGCACACCCACGTCGTTGCGAATCACCACAGCGGTTTGTTCCCATGAAAACTCGGACAAACCTTGGGCATGGGCTTTTTCGGCCAAACCTTTAAAGAAGCCCTCGGCATCCTTTAAAGCTTCATTCATCCCAGCGGTCACCAGCTGGGCTGCAAACAACTGGGCCTTTTTGCCATTTTGTTCTATGACGTAGTAATCCAGTACCAAGCCCGGAATAAAATCAGATTCACCAAAAGCCAGACGGAAGCTGCCACGGAAACCTGCCGCTTTGCGCACGCGCCAAGAGTTGAAGATTTTTTCGTGAAGGAAATCAAAACTGGTGGGTTCTTTATCCTGACTATTAAAGCTCAAAGCCCGGAACGCAATCAAGGAATGAGGATTGCCGTATCCACGGGCCAGAAACTGCCCCTTTGCATCCTGAAGCTCCACCGGAGTTCCGGCAGGATGCCCTTTGGGACTTGCGGAAAGTTCATTGGAGAACACCCAAGGATGTCCGCTGCGAATTCTTTTATCAGCACCCGGACGAAGACGCCACACTGTCATCATAAACTATTCACCCTCAACTGCGAAAACCACTAACTCGGTGATTTCTTTTTTTGAAAAATTATTATCGGACATCACCAGCAAACTGCGACGTCCCTCGGAAAGTTTCGGTCCCCAGGACAAAGATTCAAAGTTTTGAACTTTTTTATCCTTGCGATCTTTCAGATCCACCTCAAAATCCACCAGCAGTTTTTTGCTGACTCCGGTGAACTTGGCCCCTTCCAGCTTATTGAAACCCGAAACATCACTGCCCTTGCTGAGATCCACTTCATACAAAGCCACCGTGTTGGCCCAGATCTTTTTGGGAAAAAGGCGAACGCCTCTTTCCAAAACCAGCAGCTTTGTATCACTGACCGCCAGAACTTCCGAAACCCCGCGGAAGACTTCCTTGCCGCCATGAGCATCCTTCAGAGGCTCAATGCGATAAGCGTACTCCCCCACCGGCTGAAAACCCTTTTCCGATTTCTCTTCGTACTTGAGAATTCGAATCCAGTCGCCTTTTTCTTCTTCGCCGATCACATAATCCTGAAAAAGAGAAGTTTCTACACCCACAAAGGCATGCTTGCCATCCGCGGTCACAGACAGCCCCTCGAACGCGGCATTGTTCTGCACACCTTTTTTCTGCTGCCCCGTCAGCTCGGGCAAAAACTTCTCCGGCACAGGCAGATCCGTCTTCCACGCTCCCGTGGCAGAGATCTGGAAAACTCTTGGCATTTCACGGGGTTTGGAGTCGTTATTGCCTTCAGAGGAAATCACCAGATCCCCGGAAGGAAGCCCAGCCAGTCCCTCAGGATCCAAAGAAGCCTTCTTTTCCCCAGTCGCCGGAAGCCCTGAAATAAAATGAACTTTCTGTGGTTTTAAAGTGACCTCGGAAGACGATATTTTTAAGTCGAACTCATAAAAACGCGGCTCGCCCATCCGGCCCTTATCATCGGAAAGCGCCAGCAGCTTGCCGTCGCGCCAGACAATGCCAGAAAGACCGCCAAGGGTGGTCTTTTGAAATTCCGTGCCTGTTGCGATGGACGTCTCCCCCACATAACTCAGGCTGAGTGCCTGAGCCTGTCCGCCCATGAATAAAATCAGCAGAGCGTGGGTCAGAAAAGACATACTAACTTCTCCAGCG
The DNA here is from genome assembly GCF_055397015.1 of Bdellovibrio sp. HAGR004. Lineage (NCBI taxonomy): Bacteria > Pseudomonadati > Bdellovibrionota > Bdellovibrionia > Bdellovibrionales > Pseudobdellovibrionaceae > Bdellovibrio > Bdellovibrio sp. HAGR004. Next base: position 3,502,662 of record NZ_AP029176.1, read on the forward strand.
AAGCTCTGTTTCTTTAACCGGGTGATTGAAGTCGCGCTTTTCCTGAAGATGATCATGATACTCGGTCTTTAAAGCGTAGTACCACTTCGCTTGGGTATCGGCGTCCTTAATCAGCATCAGACTTGGATCATAGCGAAGACCATCCTGCTGTTTGGTCACCGCATCCATGTCCTGTCCCAGGAAGGTTTTAGAGAAACTGTTGATCGCAGGCTTAATCAGACTCAACCATGGAATGTCCCAATACGCCAACTGAGTCACCCGTGTGTTGTTTTCATCCACCGGAGTCAATGCCGTGTAGGAATAGAAATTACGAGGCCCCACCTCGATGTGCTCGACGCGAACACACGGCAAAGTGAAAGTGATCTCGGTTGTCGGAGCTCCGCCTAAAATTTTATAGGCCTTGGAATTTTTCGAAGGCTGGTGGCGCACCATCTGGAAGCCGTAATTGACCGGAGCAAACTTCTTTTTCTTTTCAAGCATGGTCTTTTCAGAACGCCAGAACCAGCTCTTATGCACGTAAGGCCCGTGAGCAGGATCCATCAAACCAATCACCGCGTGATCGACGTGGCATGGGAAGTTCACCACATAGGTCAACTTCGGCTTCACGTCTGCAGGGAAGGCTTTCATCACCGGAATCGCCGGAGCCTTGGAAACATCGTAATCCTTGTCACCCACGAACACCCAGATCAAACCTTGAGCCTCGTGAACAGGATAACCGCGCACTTTGATTTTATTCGGATTTAAATCCTGATCAGGACACAGGGATGGAATCTCTGTGCACATGCCGGTGCCATCAAATTTCCAGCCATGGTAAGGACACTCAATTTGATCATTCACCACACGGCCATAGCTCAGCGGAATGCCACGATGAGGACAGATGTCGCGCATGGCGGAAACTATTCCATTGGAGTCGCGATAGAACACAATCGGTTCATTCATGATCTTGCGAGAAGTGGCTTTGTTCACAGCCAGCTCTGCACTTGGAAGTCCCACATACCAAACATTTTTCAAGAATCCACTGAACATAAAATCCTCACCTACAAACTAAAATCCGGCGCGCTTTTCCGCCAGCAGACAGGTGTTCTGCAAAAGCATCGCGATTGTCATCGGACCCACACCACCTGGAACAGGTGTTGCGGCTTTAACCCAGCCATCAAGTTCTTCAAAGCGGACATCGCCGCACAGTTTGCCACCCTGACCAGATCCGTGCATTCCCACGTCGATCACGATTGCATCCTTTTTGAAGTCTTCTTTCCCTAGGAAGCGAGCCTTACCGGCGGCCACCACCACAATATCTGCCAGTCGAGTCACCTCGGACAGATTCTGGGTTTTTGAGTGGCACAATGTGACTGTCGCATGCGCCTCTGTCAACATATGCGCCATGGGCTTGCCAACAATATTGCTGCGTCCGACGACCACCACGTTGCGCCCTTGAACAGAAATTTGATAGTGCTTCAGAATCTGCATGACTCCAGCCGGGGTGCAGGGACTGACAAAGGGTTTACCCGCAAAGAAATAACCCAAAGAGGCATAGGTCAGCCCATCGGCATCTTTTTCCGGCGATACCAGACGCAAAACCTCATCAGAACTTAAGTGTTTCGGCAGAGGGAACTGAACCAAAATCCCATCGACCTCGGGATCTGCATTGAGCTTTTCAAGGGCCTGGTTCAACTGGGCCTGGGTGGTCGTCGCCGGCATACTGTGAATCGTGGAAGTCATCCCCACCTTTTCGCAGGCAATTTTCTTGTTTTTTACATAGGTATGACTGGCGGGATCGTCGCCCACAATGACCACTGACAAGTGAGGGGGCCGACCGGTCTTATCTTTGAAGTTTGCAACCCGGGGAACAAGGGCAGAACGCACTTCCTTTGCGACTTCTTTTCCGTTAAGAATCAGCACCGAAAGACCTCCCGTTTTTGAAGTCTTAAATCTCCGCTATTTCCCAAAGAAATTCAATAGTTATTAGGAAAGTCCCCAGCCCCCATCGAGACCCGCCAAAAAGGTTCATATGCAAGGCGGAGGTAGGCCCTCGCAGCGCGGGCGGGCCCCACATTCAGATAGGCCTTTTTCACCACTCTAAGGGGCTTTTTTTCTTGCTTCCGCCCCCTCCTCCGTTGTACAAACCCTTTAAAACACTAGGGGATTTTCGAATGGCTGAAAAAGTAAAACTCTCAAAAGACGGTAGTTCCATTGACTTCGTTCAATCTGACAGCCTTCCTACGTCTCTAAAAAAGTTCCGTCAAAGTCCTGAGATCGAGGGCTTCTATCGCTTTATCTTCGAAAACGACCTGCAAAAAGAAGCTTTCGATATTTTGGATCGTATTATCTTCCAGCGTAAGGCGAAAAAAGCCGGCGCTAAGAAAGAGGCTGCTGCCGCTGCTAAAGAAGAAAAAGCTGCTGCTAAAAAAGCCGAAGCAAAAGGCAAAAAAAAATAAGCTTACAAAGTCCGGATCTTCCGGACTTTCTTTTTTGGTTTAAACGCACCCCACAGCCGTACAGACCTTGCTAGGCCTCCCATTCGGAGGTTCTATGAAAAACAAGTCCCATATTAAAAATAAAAGAGGCCAAGGTTTGGTCGAATATCTGATTATCGTGGCGATCGTTGCTATCGGCAGCATCTCGGTCATCAAAGTTGTCGGCGCCAATATCGACGTTCAATTTGCCAATGTGGCCCAAGCATTGGGCGGTACGGACAGCCGCAAAAAGACTGCACACGCTGTGACTGAAAGCATGTATAAAAAACGCGATTTCAGTGATTTCTTTGAAGGCTCAGTCAACGACTCCAAAGCCGACAAAAAGTAAATCAGCATGAATTTCCTGAAGACACAACAAGGACAAGGTCTGCTGGAATCCGTGCTGGTTTTGCCCTTACTTTTCCTGCTGGGCAGCGTGCTGACTGTACTGCTGTATCGATCTTTGGTCTTTTATATCGCCGACTATCACCTGCACGAGGCTCTGCTTTGCGGAGCCTCCGAAACGACTTATTCCTGCGAAAGTCACCTGAAGAATCAGATGCGTAAAATTCTTCCAGCCCAAACGGTCGTGGCCGTGCGATTGCAAAAATACCGAGCCTCCGGAGAAGTCACCATTCATCTTCATCCGGCGATGAAAATCACCAAAGAGCTGACTCTTCCACACTAGGACCCCTCATGGCATCATTAAAATCAAATCACGGCTTTGCTGCGATTCTTATTGTGTCTTTACTCCCTTGCCTATTGGCGGGATTTTTTCTAATCACAGTCCTGATGAGTTTTCTGCAGATCGATCTGGAGCTGAAACATCGATGCCGCACGGGAGGACTCAGTGGCCAGGCCGCTGTCCGTCCTCATTTGACAACTCTGCTGGCGCTGAACCCTCTGGCGACAACCTTGAAAATGCAGGAAACCGTCTTACTGACAAAACTAGCGACAGCCACCGCCGCGGGGAACCTGCCTCTTATTGCTGCCTTGAAAGTCAAACTGGCTGCGGTAAAGCAGAGGCAGCAGGAACTGGACATCCGCCAAAAGCAGCTTATCCAGCAAAGCAATATTTCACTGGCTCGCCACCACAGCTCCACTGGCTATCAGATTCGACAAAGATCGATGGAAATACAAAACCGATTCTTTTTTTTGAACTTAAGCCTTCGCGCTCTTCCCGAAAGCCCGCCTCGTCTGGCTGTCCGTCCGGACTCACCGGATATTGCTCCGACTTACAGCCCCGAAGAAAATTTTGAAACACGTCAGGCCCTGGCCCACCGTTGGCAGTACCAGCTCACGCCGCGCGGGCCTCTGTCTTACTTTCTATCTGGTTCATTCCAGTTCGAAAAAGCTTGCGCCGTCACATTAACCCGGGAAGTACGTGGATGGAGCACTCTGATAACAAAGGGCAAATACTCATTGAAGTCTGTCTGGTGATGAGCCTGATCTTCTTAATATTTTTTGCCGCTATTTCAAAAATCTCTGAACTTAAAACCGCCCAACGCAAACACCAGTTTATCAAGGAGAAGTCTTATGTTTCAAAAGACACTTTCCCAGTTAAAAAGTAATTGGCCTTTAACAGGTTTTATTCTTGTTGGATTGGTGGCCTTTATCTCAAGTCCAAAATCCGAAAAAGAGGATGCGCTTCAGACTGTTCCTTCACCGGCTTCTGTAGACACCTACATCCCCCGAGGTTTCGTGCTGGTGCCTTTGGAAATCAGCAACGCTGAATCCCTGGCTTCCCTTGTCGGCGACATGGGAGGCGTCGTGGATCTTTACCTGGCCTCCAACGATCGGCAAAAAGGCGGGCTGAAAGTGGGCAGCAAACTGAAGCTGCTGCGAGCCCCACTGAACCCTGACCAATACGCCGTTTTGGTGAAAGACACTGAAAGTCCCCGTTTGCTCAGCTTCAACGGTCCCTTTATCGCAGTCGTGCAAAACCCCGAAGAAAAAGGCACCGAGGTCACCAAGTCGACTTCTGTTCAGCGACTAAAAGTGGAATATCAAAACTAAGGAAGTTCCCATGAAAAAACTTATGGTTGTGCTGACGATGTTCTGGCCTTTGCTGGGCCAGTCTCAAATTCTTGTACAAGGACCGGGAACTTCCCCGAAAGAGTTTGAAAACTATCTGAGCCTGAATCCCCGGGTTCAGTCATTTCAAAATTTCACTATCGTGGAAATGCAGAATCAACCAGCGCAAGAGCAAAAGCTTTTTGTTCTTGCCGATCTGCCCCCCTCCGATATTCAAGCCGGTCTTGAAACCGTTGAGCAAATCAATCGAAAGACCGCTCTTTCAAGCCTAAGTCTGCAATTTTTAAAAGACCTGCTGGGACGCTGGCTTGCGGTCACGCCTCAAAGCAAATTCACCAAAAATTCGGTCACTCAGCTTTCCTGCAAAGTGAACTTTCTGCTTGGGGAAAATGCTGCGTCTTCTGAATGTCCCTTAGAACAGATGGACCTGAAAGAGCTGCGCATCAGAAATTCTTGGGCGAACACCCTGATGGTGGAAAGTGTTGTTTACCCGCTGGAGGACAACCGTCGGCTTTTGCTGATCTCTTCAGCGCGCTATCACTTCACTCTGCTGTCCAATACGCACAAGCCTGTCAGTTTTTATGGAACTTATGCAGAGCTTAGAGCTCAACATCTGACAAGCACTGGTTTGGTCTCTGGAACCTGCGAAAGCTTTCAGGCTGATATTGAAAACATGACTGTTTTAAACCAAGGATCTGTTTTTTGGGGTCCCCAGTGCCTGCGTCGCCTGCAAGAAGGACAAGACAGCGACTTATCAGAGCGAAGTTGGATTCAGCGTAATAAAGCCTGGCTTTACCCCACGGCAGCTTTACTGATCGGCGGTGGGATCTATGCTATGAAAGACAAAAAACTGGTGATTGATACGTCGTCATTCAAGTGACAAGGGCTTTCCATTGAAGTTGATTTCTTTGACGACGCCATCCTCAATGACCGTGTAAGAATCCGCAAAAGTTTTATCGGGATGCGCGTGCACAACAGTCAAATCACCTGTGAACTTACGGATCCTTTCTTTCGGGCTTTCATCCAGTGCGATCTTATTGCGCCAGAAAGAAGACGGCTCCACAGGACTGTCACAGCCAAAGGAAATTGGAATCTGCGCCGCGCGCAGCGCTTCCCACGGGAAGGCATAGGGATAGAGGTCTTTGAGTTTGTCCAACAACCACACCCGGTCACTCAGCCAGTGACAAGGCTGCATATGACAACGCACATGCAAAGGCTTCATCATCTGAATTGTTTCCGGACGCAAAACTTGCGCGTGTTCCAGATTCAAACGCCCCAATGCCCCCTGCGCCGAAATTTTGCGCGCCGTCTGCACGATGTGGTGAGACGCCTCATCCCCGATCGCATGAACGGAAAACTCCAATCCCGCTGCCCAGGTTTGTTTCATGATATTTTCAATGTCCGCCAAATCCCACAGCACACGCCCCTGATTGCCACCACGAATACCGTTGTAAGGTTTGGATAACAACGCCGTTTCTGAACCCAAAGAGCCGTCATAGAAAACCTTGATGCCTTTGGCCCGCAGTAAGGGACGCTCGTTCTGACGGGCGTACTTTGCCAGTTTCAGCATGGTTTCAAAATCATTCATGTCGTGAGAGGTGAAGTTTTCCTCGATCGCCAGAGTCAGATCACCCGCGTCGGCCACTTCACACAGCATGCTCCACAGGGATTCCGTGCAGCTCATATCGCGCACGTGCGTGAATCCGGCTTTGTTGAAAGTGCGGCAGGCTTGCAGGATGTGAGAGCGCTCCTGTTCCTTGGTAAAACCAGGAAGCTGGTCCCAGGCGCGCAAATGATCTTTTTCTGTCAGAATTCCATTTTCAGACTGAAGATTCATTTCTTGCAAAGCTTTGGTATTCAACCAGCAACTGTGGCCATCCAGGCGCGCAAAGAAAACAGGAATGTCAGGGAAAACTTCGTCTAAAAGATTTTTGTGTGGCTGTTCAGAAGCTGGCCACTTGCGCTCATCCCAGCCAAAGCCCAAAAGCCAATGACGGCGATAGTAACCCGGATTGGTTCGCACAATATTCTGCAAATCCTGCTTGGAGTTGACATCCTCCAAACGCAGGCCCGAGGCGAATTCGCCGGTGGCCAGAAAGTGAGTGTGACTATCATAAAGACGCGGGATTCTGAAAAGCATAAGGCCCTCTGTTTTAGCAGAGGGCCTTCGTTTATTTAACTGTTTTGTTGAAATTATCGTGCAGAAGGAATTGGCGCAGTGCCTGTCCCCGTTCCATTTCCAACCGGAACTGGGATGGGGCTTGTTCCTGTGCCGCCACCGATTGGTGTTGGCACAACTCCACCACCTACACCGATACCACCACCGATTCCGATAGAGCCGCCAACGCCGCCCACACCGTACTGAACCTGCTGGATTCTATACAACAGACCATAAAGTTCCTGCTGCAAGCTTGCCACAACCTGCTGTCTTTGCATTTGTTGTTGCATATAAGACTGCTGCTGCTGGATATACTGTTGGTATTGCTGCATCTGCATTTGCATCATCTGTTGTTGCATTTGCAACATACCCAGGCTGCCTGCCATGCCGCCAGCCATACCGCCGGCCATACCACCCATCATCGCGCCAGGATAAGCGCCCATCATGCCACCAGCAAGACCGCCCATTCCGACCATCGCGCCAGGGTAAGCACCCATCATACCGGCCATACCACCAGCCATGGCGCCCGGGAAGGCTCCCATCATACCACCGCCGATGCCGCCAACCATGCCGCCAGGGAAAGCTCCGCCCATACCGGCCATGCCGCCCATCATCGCGCCAGGGTAACCACCCATCATGCCCATACCACCTGGGTATGCGCCCATGAGACCGCCACCGATGCCACCAACCATGCCGCCAGGGAAAGCTCCGCCCATACCGGCCATGCCGCCCATCATCGCGCCAGGGTAACCACCCATCATTGCACCAGGATAAGCGCCGATAATTCCGCTAGCCAAGGCACCCATGCCCATCATTCCACCTGGGTAAGCGCCCATCATACCGGCCATACCACCCATCATAGAACCTGGGTAAGCTCCCATCATGCCGCCCATACCAGCCATGCCGCCCATCATAGCGCCAGGATATGCGCCCATGAGACCGCCACCGAAACCACCGATCATCGCGCCAGGGTAAGCACCCATCATGCCACCCATACCGCCCATAGGTCCGCCCATGCCCCAAGGACCGGCCATACCCCAAGGACCCATACCCGGCATGAAGATACCGCCGCCCATGCCGCCCATTCCTAGGCCTGCCATTGCATACGGGTTCCCCCACATACCGCCAGCGTTCATACCACCATAAGGACCCATCATACCGTAAGGTCCACCGTTGTTACCGGCACAACCGAAGGCCCCCGCACCGATACCACCGCCGATAGAGCCGTAGATACCGCTACCACCACCGATCATCTGACCGATACCAGTTCCGATCGCTCCCAACCCATAACCATAACCCATGGATGCCCAAGGGTCTGTCGGCCAACCGATGTTGGAGTTTGCGTCAGCAACCATTTGATTTGTTTTGTAACCAAGGAAGATCGAACCAAGACCCAACGCCACGTTACCAACCACAGAGCCCCAGTTTGTTTCTGGTTTCTGATACTGATAGCCGGAACCTTGTGCGATACAGTCGATACAAACGCCACCTTCCAACTGCTCACGACGTCTTTCACGTTGTTCGTCAGCATAGTCTTCTTTGGCAATTTTGATATCTTCTTTTCTGTTTTCGATAAGGGCTTTCAAAGCATCGATTTCACGAGTGACTTTGTTGCGTTCCGCATAGCTCTTTCTCATGTCCGTCAGACCTTTTTTACAATCTGCGGTTGTAAAGCGGCCTTTTTCACCCTGACGATATTTTGGATTCTCACAGACAGCGCCGGAAACGGAACCATTTTTGTTTGCATCGCACAGACGCGCCCATTCCTGGATCTGGAAGCCGTACACTTCACGTGTGGCTGGTGCCTGGATGGAAGCATCACCTTCCTGACCTTGAGCGATGAACTCATCACCCGCCCCCAGGCCTTTATACTCTTTACAGTTCACGTTGTTGGAGATGTGCTCGAACATGAATTCTGTGTAGTCACCGGAAACCACACCATTCACAGCGTCGCTAGAGCGCTTCAAAGCTCTGTCGATCTTCTTCAGTTCGGACTGCTTGGAGCGAAGCTGCTTTTGAGCTTCACTGATTTCAGCCTGTGCTTCTTTGATTTCATCAAGATAGCTGGAGGAACCGGCACCGGCGGAATAGTTATAAGGACATGCTTGCATGCCTCCGTACATCCCCGTACCCCACATTTGAGCTTGAGCACCACCTGCAATACTCATCACCAGTGTGACGGGAGCTGCAATGCGCATCCAAAACTTCATACACGATCTCCTGAAAAGGATAAAAATACTTCTATCGTCTCTATTATCGTCAGGAGTCGACTTGAACTTGACTCATTCTTGAGCAAAAGTATTGAAACATTGTGAAACTAGACTGATGGCCAGCATAGTTTTCTGCAATTTTTCCGCATCGTCATCCATGACAACAAACCCGCACAAAATACTTTGCACAGATCTTTCCACAATCCTACACTAGCTTCTATGACTAAGCACACAATTCTTTGTGTAGATGATGAAATAGATAACGTAGATGCGCTTGAGAGGCTCTTTCGGAAGAAGTACACCGTACTAAAGGCCACCTCAGGAAAAGAAGCCTTGGCTGTTCTCGACGAACATCGAGGTCCTGTTGCACTCATCATCACGGATCAAAGAATGCCGGAGATGACCGGGGTGGAATTTTTAGAGAAAACTCTGGAGTCTCATCCTGAGACAGTGCGAATTCTGCTGACTGGATACACAGATCTTGAGTCAGTGATTATGGCTGTGAACAAAGGTCAGATCTTCCGCTACCTGACAAAACCCTGGGATCCGACCGATCTTTCCAACACCGTAGAGCATGCGATTGAACGCTTTGCTCTTGGACAGGAACTCAAACAAAAAAATCAGGAGCTGGCACGCGCCCTGGAAGAATTAAAAAGTCTGGATGTTGCAAAATCCAACTTTATGATTCTGATCAATCACGAACTGAAAACTCCACTGACTTCCATCCTGAGCTTTTCGTCTTTGCTGGCTGAATCCAAACTCAATGACGAAGACAAACTGATGGTGAATCGAATCATGAAAAGCGCCGACCGGCTGAAAACACTCGTGGATGATGTTTTGCTGGTGGTTCGTGCGGAAACCAATCAGCTTAAAATCGACATGCAGCAGGTGGCGTTTACTCAGTTTGATGAGGCGCTTTCAAAAGAAGTCGTGGACCTGATCGCAAAGAAGCAGCAAAAACTTGTCAGCAAGCTTGAGCCCCTGGCCGTTCACGCAGACGTTCGCCTTATCAAGCAGGTCATGTTGCGCCTGATTCACAATGCGGCGAAATTTGGAAATGACGGCAGCGAGATTCATGTGGAAAGCCTGAAAAGCGGCTCTAATCTGCGTTTTGTTGTTTCCAATATGGGTCCCCAGCTTCCCTCTTCCGTTTCCGACAAGATCATGAAGCCGTTCTATATTGACGAGGATGTCATGCATCACTCCACCGGCACCGGGCTAGGTCTGACCATTTGTCAGTCGATCTTAAAATCTCACAGCTCAACCCTTCAGTTTAAAAACACCGCGCAAGGAGTGATGGTGTTCTTCGAATTGCCTCTGGTTTGATTGTCCGGATGTCGTCCGTCTTCTCAAAAGCTTAGGCCCTGATCGTAGCACGGGGGTTGCTTCACAGCCCCGTGATGAAAACACTTCTTATCACTTTGACATTCTTTTACGTTTCTTTTGCTTCGGCCCAGATAGAGCTGACTCTGGGGCTGGGGGAACAGATCACCTTGTCCGTAAGATCCCAGGATCGAATCTGGATTCAGGACAGAAACATCCTGACTGCCGAAGGCCAGGGACGCAACTTGCAAATTCGCGGACGCCAGGAAGGGCAAACCACAATCAAGATAGGCACGGAACTTTATTCCGTTCAGGTTCTGCACCCCTCTAAAAAATCCTCGTTCAGCGCTTTGCAGTCCCAACTGAAGAATCACCTGGGCCTGAAAGCGGCCCTCAGTGAAGGAGACCTGCTGATTCAGGGCAATCTGTACCGCTTGCAGGACTGGGTGCAGCTGGCGGACTTTATGAAAAACAAAAATCTTTCTTACCAAATGCGGGCCCAGATGACCGGCGCACGCCAACAAGAGGCGCAAGCCTATTTCGAACAGCTCTTTCAAAAAGCCAAACTGCCCCCGCAAACTTTGATCTTTGAGCCCTCGCTGGAGGTACGCATCAGCTCCAGCGATCTGGCCTTTAAGAAATACGTAAAGTTGCTGACGCCCTATGGAGTTCAGGTCCTGCGCGATGAAAACAGTTTGGATGTTGCTCCCACCATCAAAGTGCAAATCACAGTGGCTGAGATCAGAAAAAATCTTGCCCTGAAGTATGGACTGCAATGGCCCGAGGCTTATTCCGCCCGCCTTCTGCCAGCCGGAGGTTTTTCGCAGGACGAGCTGCCATTTAATCTGCGCGCCATGGAACAAAAGGGTTTGGGGAAGATTTTAGCCAGTCCGAATATTCTATGCCGCAGTGGAAAAGAAGCCGAATTCCTGGCCGGCGGCGAGTTCCCCATCAAAATCATGAACTATAAAATTCAGGATATCGTCTGGAAGCGCTACGGAATTCTGCTGCGGGTGAAGCCCAAGGCCGATGCTGCCGGACGCATGAGTCTGTCGATTGAAACCGAGGTTTCCACCATGGACAAAGCCACTGCGGTGGGTGACATTCCGGGCATTTTGACCAACCGGGTTTCAAGCCACTTTGACCTGACACGTCCCCAGACGATTGCTCTTTCAGGCTTAATCAAAAACGAAGACGCCAAAGGCCATGAAGGTCTGCCCTTTCTGTCGCGTTTGCCGATTCTGGGCGCGCTTTTTTCCAGCAATGATTTTTTGGAAAATCGCACCGAGCTGGTCATTTTTGTTCGCCCCTCCATCGTTCATGAAGGGGAAGAACAAGAGGAGTCCCCCCAGCACCTGAAAACCTATCGCGGAGGCATTCAATGATTCAGGAGGCCCAAAGAATTTATGAACGCATTCACGAGGACATTCAGCGCCTCCCCTTGAATGAGTTTCTGCTGAGTAGTGATGATGAAAATCTGCTGCGCTCCCAAAGAGTGGAAAACCTTCTGGCGACGCACACGCAGACTGCCTCAGAAAAAGTCAAAGCCCGTGTCTTGAGCGAATTTCATTCGTGGGGGCCTTTGGAGGACTTGTTAGAGGATGAAAGTATCACTGAAATCCTGGTGAACGGTCCCATGGCAATTTGGTTTGAACGCCAAGGACAACTGCATCACCATCAGGATATTTTTTTCTCGGATCTCAGTTACCGCAATTTCCTGGATCGGATCAGTCATGCGGCCAAGGCTCACATCACCACCGAGTTTCCCTGCGCCGATGGGCGCTTTGCTGACTTCCGCCTCAGTCTCGTGGGGGCAGAGCTCACCCAAAGCTATCCACATCTGACTTTAAGACGCCATCCGAAGAACCCTTGGACCTTCCCCCGCCTAGCGGAACACCAATGGTGCTCGAATGAACAGGTCCATGCTTTGGCCCGTCTAATTGCGGAACGAAAGAACTTTCTGGTTGTCGGTCCCACCGGCTCTGGAAAGACCTCGGTCTTAAATTCGTTTCTGAATCTGATGCCTGCCAACGAGCGTCTTGTCGTTATCGAAGACACCTCTGAAATATCGCTGCCGAACAACGCCAGCCTGAAACTCTTAACACGCGAGGATCCGCAAGGTGTGCTTCCGTCCGTCGAACAAGGGCAACTGGTGCGTCGATCTCTGCGCTTACGCCCGGATCGTCTGGTCATGGGGGAAGTTCGTGGGCCCGAGGCCAAAGATTTTCTGATGGCACTGGCCACCGGGCACAGCGGAAGTTTCGGAACCTTGCACGCGCAAGATGCGGCGCAGGCCCTGATCCGTCTGGAAATGCTGATTCAAATGGGGGCTCCGCAATGGAGTCTGACCGCCATTCGAAGACTGATTCAGATGTCTTTGGATTACGTGATCGTGGCCGAGCGCACACCAACGGGCCAGCGCAGACTCAAAGGTGTTTATCGCCTTTGTTCATTGGAAGAAAATGGATTTCTTCTGGAAAAGGAAATCTGAAACTAAAAACCCGGAAAGCGAGGGGCGCCTTCCGGGTTTCTATTTTTAAGCAACTTTAGTGGTGTCTTTCTGTGGCGTCAAAGGAGCGGCTTCCGCCCTGAGATCCTTTTCCACATAGAACAGCCCTTCATTTTCGCTGGCTTTGGTGAAGGCTTCTTCAGACTTGGTCTGATCCCCTTCCCGAGCCACGGATTTCGGATTATTGAAGAACTTCTGATTCAGGTCCTCGATCACCTTGAGCTTTTTAACTTCAGCTGGATTTTTATAAACGGGAGAGGCTTCCAGCTCCGGAAGTTGACCGGTCGCCCGCATCTCTTCCATTTGTTTGCTTAAGGTGATGCGATCTCCCAGCGAGTTCTTTCCCATCGGTCGCCCCAAGGCCAAAGCGCCGGGACGCGCAGGCTGGGATGCCGAAGTGTCAATCGCTCTGGTCCGCGCCGAAGCCGGCAGGATTCCGCTGATTTTTTCCATATCACACCTCCGTGTGTGCGTGTTTGAAGGCCATCCTGGTCTTCACTTCACAGGAAACGTATCGGAATCGAACGTTTAAACTTGAGACGAAAAAAGGATTTCTGGACCTAAGTCCACGAAATAAACTGCCACGGACTTGCCGGATGGCCCAGAAGCTTCTCGCAGATATTCTTCACCCGGGGGTCATCCGCCCCCGACCAGAAGGTGCGACCAATCAGAAAGCTCTGGGAAAAATCCATCCAGTTTTCAAACTTCCCTTCCACGATCGGTGCCAGCTTCAAGATTTCAGACCATGCCTGAATATCAGACAGATAACCTGCGACAAAACTGAGACGAACCAGATGGATATAGCGGGAGACATCCCAGGCCAGAATACCCGGCTCTTTAAGATATTTGTTAGTCCGTTGCACCCACAGGGCCAGCTTGCTGTAGTCGGCCTCTGTCATCTGCAGATCCTGCCCGTCTTCCAAATCGAAATTGAAAATCTGACGGAATTTTTCCATAGAGACCGCATCTATGCTGCCATCCACAGGCAGAGCTGATCTTAGGACATTGAACTTTGTGCGATGTCCTTGGGTGCGGATATTTTCCAAAGTTTTTTGGCAGCTCTCACGATCCACAACGCTCCAAAACTCTTCAAGGATCCCGATGCAGTCAGCCTTGATCTCCGGACCGTAGTTCATATCCAAACGAAAGAAGTACTCGCCGATCTCATCCAACACCTGTTCTTTGGTTTCCGGGGACAACTCCTGGTCTTCACCAAGGTCATGTCCCAAAACTTGAAACAGCTCATCAAGAACTTGATTTTCTTCAATAAAAGGAGCACCCAGTGACATCAGCTTTCGTTCAAGATCTGTCTCTGGCAATATACGCTGCATACACTCCTCCTTATTTTCAGAAGCCCGACGACACTCCTTCATTCAATTACGTTTTCAATGCCTTTTCAATGTGTTAGTTTCTTCGCATGCTAAAGAAACTACTGATGGCTGCTGTGGCCCTTTTCTTTATTCTTGCTGGCGGACTGATGCTCTTAATGGGTTACGTCTTTAATAACCCGGGCACAGTATTCAATGCTTTCAACTCGGTTGCTGACCGCTTCTTGCAAGGTGAAGCACATGAAGAAAATGAGGAGTTTTTTCTGCAGGGCATGGAAGAACTTCAGCTCTCTTCACGCCGTGTTGAGATGGAAGTGCGCTTTCACAAAGGCAGCACTTTGAAAGTTCGTCTTTCAGGCAAAGTTCCCCGTTTTGAAGAGGGAAAATTCATCTTACAAACCACTGAGAAGAACCGTCTGCAAGTCACCTTCCTGGAGCCCTTGGCAAGTCACTGGATTCAAATGAACGTCAATGGTCAGGAACTGAGCAAGACGACAGATTCTCAACTTAAAGCCGAAATCTATCTGCCAGAATCCTACAAAAACCATATTAACATTGAAACCCAGGAAGGCGCCGTCACCTTGCATCTTCCGAAGGATGCTTTATATGAATTGGACCTGCAGTCTGTGCAAGGGGTCATTTCAAACCGCATGGAAACATCCCCTTCCCTGCAGGTACAGCCGCAGAACGTCGGCCACATTCAAGTTCGTACCGTGGAAGGCGCGATCACAGTTGAACCTCAGGAATAAAAAAACCCGCCTTATCATCGGCGGGTTTTCTTTCACTACACTTTTTTAGATTCTTCCAAATGCTTTTCAGCCATTGGACTTAAGCGAATTCCCACTTCAGCCAGCTGCTCGCGGCTGACATCGCTTGGACATTCAGACATAAGATCTGTTGCTTTGGCCGTTTTCGGGAAAGCGATCACTTCACGGATCGCATCCGTTTCACAAAGCAACATCACCAGACGATCCATTCCCCAGGCAATACCACCGTGAGGAGGCGTTCCGTACTTCAAAGCCTCCAGGAAATATCCAAACTTGTGCTGAGTTTCCTGCTCGCTCATGCCCAACAAACGGAACATGCCCTGCTGAATCTCATTACGATAGATACGGATACTGCCCCCGCCCATCTCATAACCGTTACAAACAAGGTCGTAAGCTTTGGCCAGCATTTTGCCGTAAGCCGCTTCGTTGTTGTTGATCAGGTCCTGAGCAAACTCATCCTTCGGAGACGTAAACGGATGGTGACGAGCCACCCAACGTTTTTCATCCGGAGAGTATTCAAGCAGCGGGAAGTCCACAACCCACAGGAACTTGTACTGGCTGTTGTCGATAAGACCCAGTTCTCGGCCCAAATGCAGACGCAAAGTGGACAATGCCGCACAAGCGGTGTCGAAATCGTCTGCGACGATCAAAGCACAGTCACCTGGCTCCCCACCACAAGTCTTGAACATTTCAGCCAGCTTTTCAGGGCTGAAGAACTTGGAAACAGAAGAAGACAACGTGCCATCGGCTTCGGACTTGATCCACACAAGACCTTTGGCGCCCGCGCGTTTCGCCATATCCGTCAATTTATCCAACTGACCGCGAGAATAACTGCCGCCTTTCGGAGCCGCGATACCACGAACAATCCCACCGCGCGCCAGAACATCGTCAAAGACCTTGAATCCAGAACCCGTTACGACGGATTTTAGATCCTTGATCTCAATACCAAAGCGTGTGTCCGGTTTGTCGATGCCATATCTGTCCATCGCTTCCTGATAGGTCATGCGAGGAATTGCACCCACGTCGATGCCTTTGATCTCTTTCCAGATCATGCGCAGCATCTTTTCATTCATCTCCATAATGTCTTCCTGATCGATGTAGGACATCTCCATATCGATCTGGGAGAATTCCGGCTGACGGTCCGCGCGCAAATCTTCGTCACGGAAGCAGCGGGCGATCTGGAAGTATCTGTCGTATCCAGAGATCATCAAAAGCTGCTTCAAAGTCTGCGGAGACTGAGGCAGCGCATAGAAATGCCCCGGATTCACACGAGACGGAACAAGATAGTCACGCGCCCCTTCCGGAGTGGACTTGTAAAGAATCGGAGTTTCCACTTCCAGGAAGCCATTGTCAGAAAGGAAACGACGAACCAACTGTGCCACCTTGTGACGAGTGATCAGATGCCCTGCCAAACGTGGAGAGCGCAAATCAAGATAACGATATTTCAAACGCAACATCTCGTTGACGTTGGTGTCGCTGACCTGGAATGGAGGCACAGCGGATTCATTGAGAATCTCGCAGCGAACCGCTTCGACTTCCACTTCGCCTGTTTTGATCTTGGCATTCTTCATGCCGTCCGGGCGAGCACGAACCACACCTTCAACGGCCAGGACAAATTCGCCGCGAAGATTCTTTGCAGAAGATGTTTCAGGTTTGTTTGGGTCCAGAACCACTTGCACAATGCCTTCACGGTCACGCAAGTCGATGAAAACCAGACTTCCGTGGTCGCGTCGAACATCCACCCAACCCATCAATACAACTTTTTGACCTGCCTGAGAAAGGCTCAGACTTCCGCAATAATGTGTTCTTTTTAGCTCTTTAACAAACTTCATATATCTACCTTGTTCGTGGGCCCAGATTTACATATTGTGCCATCCCAGTCAAAAACCATATTCTTATAACCTCCATAACAAAACCTTCAGAGAGCCCCCTCGACCCCAGGCATTCTGCTTCATTTGCAATAAATTTCCCCTTATAATTTCAGAATTGAAACATCCCCGCCTCTGTTTCGGCTGCTCAAAACGATGCAGCCGCAAGGCGGAGGGGTCCCATCGAAGCGCAGGCGTGCTCTAAGCACGTCGGAGTGAAGAAGGTCCCCCGACAACGCCGTCGGATGCGTCGTTTTCAACAGCCGAGGAGAATGCATGCCCAAATTTACTATTGACCACCAAAGCGCCCATTCCGCAGAAGAAGCTTACAAAAAGATTAAAGAATTCCTTTCGAACGATCAGGACATTCGACGCTTTGACCCAAAAATTCAGTGCTCCTTCGATGATGGAAGCAAATGCGCCAACCTTAAAGGATCCCAATTTAAAGCGGATATGACCGTGGCCACATCTGGCGCAGGGAGCAAAGTCTCTGTCACAGTGGATCTGCCATTGATGCTGACTCCCTTCAAAGGTAAAGTCACCGAGACCTTGCAAAGGAAACTGGCTAAATACCTTGGCTAAACATTCATAATGGCGAAAACGAAGGCAAAATCCACCTCTTCCGGTAAAACCGCATCGGTTAAAAAAGCAGCTCCTAAAAAAGCTGCTGCAAAAACACCTGCGCGCAAATCCGTCAAGACCACAGTGGAATCCAAACCTGTCGTTGCGGAGTTGGTTGAAGACGTTCAAACCGACGACATTCGCCCTACGGTGGAAGCTGAAAAAGCCTACGCCGTCCCTGCCCCCGAGGAAGAGCTTCCCGAGATCGAAGAAGACAGCAAAGCCCTTGCTCTGGCGGATTCTTCCAAGGCCCTGACCTCGGCGGATCCGTTGGTCATGTATCTGAATGAAATACGCCGCTATAAAGTCCTGACCCGTGAAGAGGAAATGGCTTTGGCTAAGAAGTATTTTGAAAGCAAGGATCCCGAAGCCGCCCAGGCACTAGTCAAAGCCAATCTGCGTTTTGTCGTAAAAATTGCGGCTGAATACTCCAAATTTGGCTCCAAAATGATCGATCTTATTCAGGAAGGCAATGTCGGCCTGATGCATGCGGTTCGTGAATTCAATCCTTACAAGGGCGCTCGTTTGATAACATACGCCGTCTGGTGGATTCGCGGTTATATCCAGGAATTCCTGATGCGCCAGTACTCGATGGTGCGCATTGGAACGACTCAGAACCAACGCAAGCTTTTCTATCAGTTGCAAAAAGAAAAAGACGCACTGGATGCCATGGGTATTGAGCCCAACACAGCCCTGATCAGCAGTCGTCTTGGCATTCCGGAAGACGAGGTCCGCGACATGACCATGAGAATGTCCGGCCGCGATGTCAGTCTGGACCGCCCGGTTGACGAGGACTCCGGCACAAGCCTGGGGGACTTGCAGCGCCATCAGTCCGATCAACCCCTGGATGAAGCGCTGGCGCACAATGAACAACTGGAAATCCTGAAACAAAAGATCGAAGAGATCCGCCCGGAGCTTTCTGACCGGGAAAAGATCATCCTGGATGAGCGTATTTTGAATGACGATCCCCTGACTCTGCAGGAGATCGGTGAAAAATATGGAATCACCCGCGAGGCCGTCCGTCAGATGGAGGCCCGCCTAATGAAAAAGATCAAAGCCAAAATGGAAGAGAACTCCGAAGGCTAACGAAGCACTCCGCGACCACGCAAATGCAGGACAATGTCTTCCTGTGGAGTCAGTTCCAATTCCAAATCACCACGATGCAAACCTAAGTAGCGCGGCTCAAAAAAGACCCGAATGCGGCATTGTTGCCCCCGAAAAAGAAGGCGAGGGCAATTGTCGCGAAAACTGAAGGCGTCGCTTCCGTTCAAATCGAGGTCATTGATATAAATGGGAATGCTGGTGTTGTTGCGTAGATAGAAGTTCGCGCGTACTTCACGAAAAAGACGAACTCTTCCAAAGTTAAAATAGTAGTCCCTATCCTGAGCTTGGACTCCGTCACCAAAGACAATCTCATGGTTGTGTTCGTAAACGCTTTCGGACCCCTCTTGTGCCTGAACGGGAGAAGCGAGGAGAAGACCTAAGAAAAGAAATGGCAGAATTTTCATAAGTACCTCCTGGTTACCCTCATTCTGAAGGGTCCCTTGGACGACCGCAAAACCATTTTCCAGCATGAAGAAAATTTCATATCATGGCTTGGAGACAATTCGCCCCTTCGCCCGGGGTGATGGGCCCCTGCTGCCGCACAGTGCTTCAGAAAATAAAAAAGGATCTCTTCAGCTGGAAGAGATCCTTTCGGAATCCAGAAGTCCATCGCCATACTTAGCGACTTGGGTTTCTTCTTTCACTTCTATCTGTCTGTGGTCTTTGAGGCTCCTTTGAACTCCGCTCAGAGGAAGAGGAGCGCTCAGATCTTTCATGTCTGCTGCTTTCTTCTCTTTGAGTTCTTTCTCGGGATGAATCTGGCTGCTGTGGCCGGTTCGTTCTTTCTGTGCCCATAGAGTTCCTCCTTGGCTTTGATATAAGCTTGCTTGCTTATATTCTCTTCCCAAAGCAAAGACCCTGCCATGAGTTGTTTAACACAGGCTTCAGAAACGAAAAAAGCCTCCCGAAAAAATATCTTGGGAGGCTTTTGCTTAAAATCAAATTATTTCAAAGGATGTTACGCGATTTCCAGTTCACCGGCACCGATAGTGGCCGCCAGCTTCGCACGCAATCGGGCGACAGCCTGTGCATGCAACTGAGACACGCGGGACTCTGTCACACGCAAGACTTGGCCGATTTCCTTCAGATTCAAATCCTCGTAATAATACAAAGATAGAACCAGACGTTGTCTTTCAGGCAGCTCTTCGATCGCCTGAGCCACAACTTCTTTGATGTTCTTCACATTCAACTGATTGAAAGGACTGTTCGTGCGGGAACCTTCCAGAATATCCATGATGGACTTTTTATCGGTATTACTAAAGCTCGTCGCCTGATCAATAGGCAACAAGCTGACCGGGCGAACCTGATTCACCAGATCGTGGAATTCGTCAATGCTGACATTCAACGCCTTAGCCACTTCTTCATCTGAAGGTGTGCGCCCCAGATCCGCTTCCAACTGAACCATGGTTTTATCCAAAAGTTTGGCTTTGTCACGAATCGAACGAGGCACCCAGTCCTGAGCGCGCAATTCATCCAGAATCGCTCCACGAATACGGAATTCAGCATAGGTTTTAAACTTATTGTCACGGGTGGAGTCATATTTTTCGATGGCATCCATCAAACCGATCACACCCGCAGAGATCAAATCATCCAGTTCGATGTTAGAGGGAAGTCTGACGGCAATCTTTTGAGCGATGAATTTAATCAACGGCGCATATTCACGTATAAGGTCATCTTTCTGAGTGGGAGCGAGCTTACGTGGCTCTTCCTTATATTTCTTCAACAATGCCGCATTTTTCCCCATATTTTTCCCTCTTGAAATCTATGTTATCAAACAGGTCGGTGCCCTAAAAGTCCAATTCTCTCAGAATTGGAAACTCGGACCTACGCACTTCCGACGACCTGGTCCCAAAACATCTGCATGCCACCGACGCACTCAATCTGTTTGCAGGACTTCTCCACCTGATTACAAATTTGACGAATAGCCTTTGAAGATTCCGCCCCGATTTCATGTCTCACAATGAGACGCTGCATTTGGTTTGCCTTACGCAGAACCACATCATTGGGAACTGAACCCCAATAATCCAGACCTATGTAGAGGAACTTATTAACCACATCATTGAAGCGTTGATACAGTCCCAACCCCTCCTGTTCATCACGCACTTGATTGCAGATGATGGAGAAATGATTGACCTTGTATTGCTTATGTAAAACTTTGATCAACGCATAGGCATCCGCAAAACTGGCAGGATCTGGCGTGATCACCACGGACACGGTCTGTGCCGCAGAGTTTAGGAACAAAACATTTTCAGCAATTCCCGGAGCGGTATCGATCAACAAATAGTCAAAGCCCAAGGGAAGTGCGCTGACCGCCTCCACCATTGCTCTTCTTTCAAAATGATTCAGATGATTGAATTCCACGATGCCACTGCCGCCAGGGATCAAGAACACATCCTTGGAAACTTCCATCAGGATGTCGCGCATCTCTTTGCGACCGGCGATGATGTCATGCAAATTTCCTGTCGGACGAACACCAAACAGAATATCCACATTAGCCATACCCAGGTCACCATCGAGGATCAAAACCTTTTTGCCTTTTTGCGCCAGAGTCAGTGCCATGTTCGCGACCAATGTGGTTTTACCCACACCCCCTTTGCCGGATGTGATACTGATCGTGCGCGTGCGCTGCATATTGAAAGAATTCATTCTGCTCATACAGCTTCAGAGTCCTGTTGTTTAAGTTTTGTGATACGGAAAATCAGATCCAGCAAACGTTCTTTGGTTGCAAACTCGAAGTCCTCTGGAACACGAGGCCCGATCCCGAACGAGTGCAATGGCACATCGAATCTCTTCATAAAGTTATAAATGGTCCCATGCTGGGTGGATTCATCCAAAGATGTGAAGATCACATCTTTATACCCCAGAACGGAATAACGACGACCCAGTTCAGTGCAGTCGCTGTCCTTGGCATTGGTGGACAGAGTCAAATGAATGTTCGGGTTCAGTGCCGCAGGTGGCAGAAGACTCTTCAACATCTGAATCTCGTCGTTGCTCTTAAGGCTCAAACCTGTGTAGTCGACCAACACGCAATCCACATTTGCCAGATAGCGCATCAAATTCGTCCAATCCTGCTGAGTTCGAATCACCGAGAACGGGACATTCAAAATCTGCGCGTAAATTTTCATTTGATCGGCCGCCCCCACCTTAAAGGTGTCCGTCGTGAACAAGGCAATCTTTTTACCTTCACGAACCACCATGTGGCTGGCCATTTTAATCAAGGCCGAGGTTTTGCCGCTTCCTGCCGGGCCGACAAAACAATGAATCTTCCCCTGACTTGGATTGGTTGCGATCTTTGTGGCATCCAGAACATGACGAGCCACCCAAGCTTCGACCAAAGATCGATTCTTCAGCTTCAGAGCCGGAAGAGTTTCCTGTGCCTGAGTCAGGATTTCCGCAGCGATCTCGGGCGCCATTCCTGCACCGGTCAATTTGGAGTAGACAAAGCTTAGGTCATAATTGATGCCATAGTCAGCACCGGGATGAGAACCGGCAAAGGTTTGAGGCATCTGCTGGAACTGGCTGATAACTTGTTTCAGACTGGCAATTTCATTTTTCAGGGCCTGAATTTCAGGCGTTTCAACCGCCACCGGAGCCGCTGGCCGTGCCTGCGTCGCGGTTGTTTTTGTCTGGGGATTGGTCTTTTTTACGGCATTCCCACCACGAGAGAAGATTTCATCCTGCTCCTGGAAGGCATTCAACGCTCTTTGTGCCGCAGAACGCACTCGTTCTTCAGACACTCGGTTCTGCCGATTCAACTCATGTTCATCTTCGATATCAATGTATCGTCTTTGCGTGATGGGCTGAGCCTGAGCCGGCGCCGCCTTTTGCACATGCTTTTCCACCATCTTCTGGATCAGCTCTTTCTGCTGTCTGGCAGAACTGTTATTGAACTTAACCCGATCCTGTTCGCGCAATCTGGATTCAGCAAACTTCTTTTTTTGCAAAGTCTCTTCAGAAACGGCGGCTGTAATCTCCACACTGCCCTCTCCGACAAGACCGAAGCTTTTATTGTTGTCGCGCGCTGACAGGATGATGGCATCAGGCCCCAGCTGGGTCTTGACCATCTCCAAAGCTTCTTTCATGGTACGTGCTTCAAATTTCTTAACCTGCATGGCTCATCTCCACGAGTGCAACAGAGTTCACATCCGCATCCGACGACAATTCATTGTGTGAAAGCACAACCAACTGAGGAATAAAGCGGGACGTTAATTTATATAAATGACGACGTGACGTTGGGCTGGTCAGCAGAATCGGCTGACTGGCCACTTCAGGATGGTTTTCCACCGTGCGGGCAATTTCGTTGATCAAACGATGTGCCGTGTTCGGATCCATCACCAACTGCACCCCTTGCTCAGTTTGCAGCAACGAATTGGCGATCAATTCCTCAATATGAGGATGCAATGTCATAACCGGGATATTGCCCATCTCCGTCGTGTACTTCGCCGTGATACCACGAGACAGAGCGCGGCGAACCTGCTCTGTCAGCACCTCGATGTCCTTCGTGCGAGGGGCATCATCCGCCAATGTTTCAAAGATCGTCAGAAGATCACGAATGGACACTTGTTCCTTCAACAGGTTCTGAAGGACACGCACCACAGATCCCAACGGAAGCAGATCCGGGATAAGTTCTTCCACCACCTTCGGATGAGATTTCTTGAAGTTTTCAATAAGTGCCGAGGCTTCCTGACGACCCAGAAGCTCATGCGCATGGGTGCGGATGATTTCTGTCAAGTGAGTTGCCATGACTGTCGGCAGATCCACCACGGTGTATCCAGCCAGTTCTGCATCCTCTTTACGCGCAGGCGAAATCCAAAGGGCATCCAAGCCAAATGCCGGCTCTTTTGTCGGAATACCTTCGATTCTTTCGGCCACATTGCCCGGATCCATCGCCAGCAAAGCTTCCGGACGAAGAGTCCCGCCCCCGACGCGATTGCCCTTGATCATCAGGCGGTATTCGCCCGGTGCCAGTTGCAGATTGTCGCGGATGTGAATACTTGGAACCAAAATTCCCAGATCCAGAGCAAACTGCTTGCGGATGCTGACAATACGTTCAAGCAAGTCACCGCTTTGATCGGATTCAACAATATTGATAAGGCCATAGCCCACTTCCAGCTCGACCATGTCCAGCGGAAGCATCGTTTCGATGTTTTCTTTCTTCGGCGCTGACAAAGCCGCTTCGGACTGTCTTTTCGCCACTTCGGCCTGCTCGGCACGGGCCTTTTTAATAACCCAGGCAGTTCCACACAACAAACCACCCATCAACAAGAATGGGATGGTTGGAAGACCCGGCACCAGACCCATCAGGATCAAAACCGCACCGGAGATCATCACCGCACGAGGTTTCACAAACAACTGACCGGTGACTTCCTCACCAACGTCTTTTTCAGAGTTGGAAGTACGAGTCACGATAATACCGGCAGCTGTCGAGATCACCAACGCCGGGATCTGGGAAAGCAAACCGTCACCAATGGTCAGCATGGTGTAGTATTTCGCAGCCGTTCCGACATCAAGACCCTTTTGAATAACCCCGATCGCCAAACCACCAATGATATTGATCATGGTGATGATGATACCGGCAATGGCATCACCGCGAACAAACTTGGAGGCACCATCCATTGCGCCATAGAAGTCCGCTTCGCCTTCGACCTGCTTACGGCGCTTACGAGCCTCAGCTTCGGTGATATGACCCGCATTCAGTTCCGCATCGATGGACATTTGCTTACCAGGCATCGCATCCAAGGTGAAGCGAGCTGCAACTTCCGCCACGCGCCCGGAACCCTTGGTGATAACCATGAAGTTGATGACCATCAGGATCAAGAACATCACAAAACCGATCACATAGTTTCCACCCACCACAAAGTTCGCAAACGATGCGATCACGTGACCGGCGGCCTGCTCCCCTTCATGCCCGTGAGTCAAAATCAAACGCGTCGTGGCCACGTTCAGGGCCAGACGGAACAAGGTCGTCATCAGAAGCAATGACGGGAAAGATGTGAAATCCAAAGCTCTGTCAGTGTAAATACTAACCAACAGGATCAAAATGCTGATGGCCAAAGAGAAAGTCAGGGTCAAATCCAGCATTACCGGAGGCAAAGGAATGATCATCACCGCAAGGACTGCCAACAGACCCACAGCAATGAAAAGATCCGTATTCTTCGTGATCTTATCGAATCGTTTTAGAAACTGAAACAACTGATCCATTATCTTTTCTTCCTACGCAAACGGTAAACGTACGAAAGCACTTCGGCCACAGCCACAAAAAGCTCCCGGGGAATAACTTGTCCAATTTTCAAAGTCTTAAAGATCGTGCGCGCCAGTGGCTTGTTTTCCACGATCGGCACATTGTGCTCGCGCGCCACTTCTTTGATTTTTTCCGCAACATGATCCGCCCCCATGGCCACGATCTGTGGTGCCGGCAGATTGTCGGTGTATTTCAGAACCACCGCGATGTGCGTAGGATTGGTGATGACCACATCGGCCTTGGGAATTTCCGACATCATGCGCTTACTCGCCATTTCACGCTGGATTCGGCGGATGCGGGATTTGATCAGCGGATCACCCTCACGCTGCTTGTGCTCTTCTTTGACCTCTTGCTTGGTCATCATCATTTTCTTTTCAAGATCATAGCGCTGATAGAAGTAATCCGCGCCAGCAATCACCAGCATCACGCCACCAACACCACCAAGCAGCTTCACCACGACAACACCCACGTAGGCGATGATCTGTTCGATGGAGTACGTCAGCATGTAAGGAACCTGATTCACTTCACTGCGCAGAAGGAAGTAAAGAATCAAACCCACGGTGCCCATTTTCAGAATGGATTTCAGGGCCTCAACAACGGCACGAAGGCTGAAGATGCGTTTGAAGCCTTCAGCCGGATTCAATTTTTCAAAATTAGGAGAAACAGCGTCTTCGACCTGAAGGAAGCCGATCTGAACAATCGAGGAAGCAGCACCGATAATACCGGTAAACAGCAAAACGGGCGCCACAAGGATCATGGCTTTGATCCCGCAATATTTGAAAGCCTCTACAAAGTTTCCTTCTCGCACCATCTTGACCATGTCATCCCCGAAGGAATGCTGGAAGATCTCAAAGATGTTCTGAAAGAAAAAGCGACCCAAAGCATACACGCCACCAGCCGCGGCCAGTAAAATTACTGCCGACGCCAGCTCCTTTGTATGTGCAACGTTCCCTTTTTTGCGAAACTCTTCCCGTCTCGCGTCCGTTGCTTCTTCGGACTTTTCGCCGTTATCCTCAGCCATCTCGTTCCTTCCTAGAACTTAAAAGCCTTACCCTATAAGTGTTTCATCACATCGAACAGTTTGCTAGCTGTGATTTCAACAACTCCATTCATTTCCATAACCAACAAAGGAAGGCAGATGAAAACCACCGCCATTCCCATCATAATCGTCACTGGCATACTTGTGACCAGGACGTTGATCTGGGGCACGGCTCTTCCCAGAATACCCATCGCCAAATTCACAATCAAAATCGCCACCAGAATCGGGGCGCACATTTTAATCGCCATGACCAGAACCGCCTGGCCGTAAACGGCGATTTCTGCAAACGGCCCGATATTTAATGCCAAAGAGCTCACCGGAACCAGCTCATAGCTTTGCGCAATCGCGGTCAAAAGCATGTGGTGCCCGTTGATCGCCAGGAACACCAGGGTGGCCATAGCGGAATAGAATTGCTCGACGACGCCCCCTTGGGAACCCATCATCGGGTTATAGATTTGAGCGGCACTTAAACCCACGCTCATGGAAACCAGATCCCCTGTCATACTGACCACAAAGAAGAACAGTCGGGTTAAAAAACCCAAGGTCAATCCAACAAGCAGCTCTCGCACGGCCAAACCGATGATTTCATTGGAAATTAGCCCATAATCAACATTTCCAACCTTCACCACTGGAAAAATAACCATGGCTAAAACCAGTGAAAGCAGGACCTTAATAGGCGCATTCACCAGCGGAGAGCCAAAGAACGAAGAGGACACGACATAGGCAATCATGCGCAGTAGAACCAACGCAAAAAGAAGAATCTGAGCCTCTGTCAACGCACTCCAGTTCAGCACTCTATTCCCTCACCATCACGGCAATATTTTCAAATAAATTCACGGTGTAAGTACTCATCACGTCCATCATCCACGGGCCGGCCAGGATAAACACCGCCGCCACCACGATCATTTTTGGAATGAACGTCAAAGTCGCCTCATTGATCTGAGTCAAAGCCTGGAACACACTCACGGCCAGACCCACAACCAATGTGCTGATCAAAAGCGGTGCCGCCAACATGGCTGTTGTTCGAAGCGCATCCTGTCCCAGTCGAATCACCAATTCATCTGTCACTTTTCACCTCACCCGAAACTCTTGACCATGGACCCGATAAGCAGACCCCATCCATCCACAAGAACAAAGAGCATAATTTTAAACGGCAACGAAATGACGACTGGAGGAAGCATCATCATACCCATGGCCATCAAAACACTGGCGGCGACGATGTCGATCACCAGGAATGGCAGGAAGATGATAAAACCGATCTGGAATGCCGTCTTCAATTCGGAAACCACAAAAGCCGGAACCAAAACCATCGTCGGCACATCCGCTCGAGTTTTAGGTTTATCCACTTTGGAAAGCTTCAGGAACAACGCCAGATCCGAGTCACGGGTCTGATGGAACATAAACTTACGTAGCGGCGCCAACGTGTTTTCCAGCGCCTGATCCTGAGAGATCTTTCCGGCCATGTACGGCTGGATACCATTGGTGTTCATTTCATTGAACGCCGGTTGCATCACAAAGAAAGTCAAAAATAAGGCCAGACCCACCAAAAGCTGGTTGGGTGGCATCTGTTGAACCCCCATCGCCTGTCTTAGGAAAGACAATACGATGATAATACGGGTAAAGCCCGTCATCATGATCAGAATGGCCGGAGCCAAGGTCAGCACCGTCATGACCATGATAAGCTTCACAGCATTCACAACCTCATTAGGGTTGTCTGTGGTCTTAAATCCCAGATTCATTGTTGGCAATGTCACCTGCGCCAACGCTGGCGAACTTGCCAAGAAGATCGTCAGAGGCAAAAGAAGCAGACTCCAAAGAGCCCATTTATTCTTAATCACTGAAGAGACCTCATGCCTTTCAGGCGTTTGGAGACGATGTCTTTAATACCACTGATGGCGAACTCTTCATCCAGGTCCATGTCCTTGGCACTGCGCTTGCGGGGGGCTGGCACTTCTTCTGCGGTCTCATCAAAGTCCGCGTCTTGAGCGGACTGCCCCAGAACCTTCCCGAAGCTCTGTGGAGCCTCTTCCGGAACCTCATCATCCAAAAGAGACAGCGACTTGATCATGGAGATATTATGATCTGTCACGCCAATCAGGATGGATTCACCCGCCACACGCACAATCGCCAGACTTTTTTTAGGCCCCAGATAGTGCTGCTGCAAAACCTTGATCTGCGTCTGATGTTTCATCGCGCGCGGGATTTTGTATTTTTTCAGGAAGAAGTAAGCTCCGGTGCCCACAATACCCAACAGGGACAACGTAAACAGAATACGGAACACACCACTGCCTTCGTTGGAGGCTGTCTTTTTACTTTCCAGATTCAGAAGAATTTCTGACTCTTTGCGATTATCCACTTTTGGCAGATCTTTTGGATCCGCCGTAGCCGCCGCTGACAGCTCCTGGGATTCAGAATCCACCGGGGCCGTCAAGGTCGTCTCCTCAACAACAGCGCCTGCCGTCTTTTCAGAAGCCTGGGCAGAAACTGACACAACAAGGATCAAAGAAAGCAACCAACGCATTTTCATACCTCTTATCTGAGCTGTTCCACACGCTCAGCAGGAGAAATAATATCAGTCAAACGCACACCGAACTTCTCGTTCACCACCACGGCCTCACCGCGTGCGATCAACTTGTCGTTCACGTACACTTCCATCGGCTCCCCCGCCAATTTGCTCAGCTCAATCACAGAGCCTTGAGTCAGGTTCAAAAGCTCGCTGACCGGCATTTTGGTACGACCCAGCTCCACGGAAACCTTGAGAGGAATATCCAGGATCAGGTTCAAGTTTCTATCTTTATGTGTCGGCATTTCGCTGGAGGCTCTTTTACTGCCAGCTTCAGCCATTCCTGCGGCTTCGGCCACCAGCTGATCTGCCAGGTTGTCCAATGTATCGTCGCTCATTCATCCCCCTACTTTTCCACCGGTCTGGTCACTTGGACAGCCACGGTTCCATGATGTATTCCGTAATAACCTTTAAACTTTCTAACACCTTCGACAGCCACGTCGAATTCACCGGACGCATCCTGATCCAACGGGATCACATCGCCCACCTTCAGATTCATCAGATCACGCAACTTGATTTCGGTTTCACCCAGGTTCACTTTGATTTCCATGTCTGTTTCCAGCAACTGCTCCTGAATGATCGCCGTCCAAAGCTTTTTGTCCGTCTGATCCGTTTCCACCTGGAAACCAGTCTGTAGCTTCTGTTTGATCGGCTCGATGGTCGCGTAAGGAATCACGATGGAAATCGTGCCCGTCGCATTTTCCAATTCCACGTCAAATGTGGAGGCAATAACCACGTCCGTCGGTGGCACAATCCCCACGAACTGCGGATTCACCTCGGTACGCACAAAAGAACAACCGATCTTTTCAATGGAGGCCCAGGCCATTTCCATGTCATTGATCGCCAGCCCCACCACCTTTTGGACAATGGATAGCTCAATCGGGGTGAAGTCTTTACCGTCAATTTTTGTATAAGGACGATCCGCCCCGCCGAAGAAGCTGTCCACCAACGCGTAAGCCAGCTTGCTCTCTATTACAAACAAGGCAGAACCACGCAGATTACCAAAGCGCAGAACGCTCATGCACGTGGGCATGGGAAGTGTATTGATAAACTCGCCAAACTTTAAGAATTCTGTGGAGGTCAGTGTGATAGACGCGATCTTACGAAGCGCCGAGGACAACGATACCCGGAAGGCCCGCATGAATTTTTCGTAGATAACTTCCAATTGAGGAAGACGGCCACGAATAATACGGTCCTGACTGGTCAGATCGTAGGAAACGATCTTACGCTCGTCCACCTTGCCGACGTTCTGAGCTTCGGGCTTGGATGTTTCTGAAGAGGCGACATCCCCATCGGAGACCGCCGCTAACAGAGCATCCACTTCACTTTGTGAAAGAACCTGATTCATAGTCCTGCCTTAGTTATAGATAAACTCTGTGAAGAACACGTTTGAAATCTTCCCCTGGACCAGGAAAGAGTTAATGGTGTCCTTGATTTCACTTCTTAAGCTGTCTTTGCCTTCGCGGGACGAAACTTCCGCGTAAGTCTTGCTGGAAAGGATAATAATAATGATATCGCGGATCTGGGCCTTGCGCTTTTCCAGTTCCTCCATGGCATGGGTGCCGGTCACTTCCAGCTCCATGTTCACCTTGGCCACCTGACGGCCTTTAGAACCAGCCAGATTAACGATAAAGGTTTCCAAAGGAACCACCTTGCCGATGACTTCCTTCTCTTCGGTCGCTTCTTTGTGTTGAGCTTCCGCCTCACCTTTAATGACGTGTTCGATCTTGGGCTCTGCCGCCTCTTTCTTTCGGTTTGAATAAAGCATGAAACCCACGCCGGCAACGACGAGCATATTAATGACCGCCAGGGCAATAAGTAGTATAGGCTTTTGTCCAGATCCCCCGCTCGGAGCTGACACTGCTTCCGATGCTGCCGCTTTTTCTTCAGCCACTTCATCCTCCATGATGAATGACCACATAGTGGTCCTATCAAGATTGAAAGCAACAGAGATGCCAACAGGACCCAAGTCCTGTCAGGAAGACTGCGGTCCAACACATTTGATTTCAGGCAAAATTTGCCCCTGTAGTGAATGTTTGCCGGGTAGTAATTCTATGACAGTAGTCAAAGTTTTGGCGCAGAAATTTGACTATTTGACCAAACGGGAGCCTCCTAAAGATAGCTGAATCCACTCAAGGAGGTACTTATGAACAAAGACATATTCCAGGGAAAAATTAAAGAGATCTCTGGCGAGATCCGCAAAAAATGGGGTGACCTCACTGACGACGACATCCAAAAAACAAAAGGCAATTTGGAAGCATTAAGCGGACTTGTTCAACAAAAGATCGGACTGTCCAAAGAAGAAGCCTCCCGTCAGGTCAAAGACTTCATGTCGGGCCTGGATAGAAAATTTACCAGCGGTGCAGATAAAGCCAGCGACAAAGTGAATGAAAAAATCGACAAACTAAAAAGTAAGTTGTCTCACTAGCACATCCCGACCCAGGTCGAGGAAGGAGCATCTATGGACAAGCAATCCTTCGAAAATAAATTCGGAGCTTTCTCCAGCGCTTTGAAACAGAAGTTCGCAGGTCTTAATCTGACCGATGAGGAAATTCGAAAAGCCTTAAAGAACCCCGACGAGCTGGTGTCCTTGGTTTCCGCTAAAACCGGCATTCCCCGGGACGAAGCGGACAAGCGTGTTCATCAGGTCATGAGCACTGTCGGCATTGATGACTCAACCGTCAAAGGCTTCATGGAAAAATGGGGCGACAAAGTGGGCGATAAATTAGCTGATATCAAAAACAAACTCAGCCACTGACCCGAAGAATAGGAGAGGCAACCCCTCTCCTATTTTTTTGCGAACACCAGGTGCAATAGAGCGAATTTCCGTCCCTTTTTTGTGTTTTATTCCTGTCTAAAATCCTGACAGTTTTCATTCTGTCCAAGCCATACTATAACGGGTTCCTATTTAGTAGGAGACCCAATGAAATTGTATTTGAATCTGGTTTTAGGCGGACTGATTTGCACTCTGGGGCTGACGGCCCACGCTCAATCTTCCGGTAGTGCCATCACCAAAAAGATCCTCAGTGCGGGGGTTCCGGCCGACGCGCTCTCTCGACTGACTAAATTCATGTATGAAAACCGTGGCCGCAGCTTCAATCAGGACACCTACATCTGCGAAGGAAAAGATCCGGCCAGCGTCCGTCCTTGTGAAGAAAACAAGCGTATCCGCAGCAGCAAGACAGTCACGCTGCAAAACCCTCAGTATGTGGCTATCGTGGATTATACTGCCCCTTCCACTCAACGTCGTTTTTACTTCATAAATATGCGCACCGGGGATGTGCAGAAATATTATGCCTCTCACGGCATCGGCAGTGGTGAGGGCAACTACGCTTATAAATTTAGTAACACCAAAGATTCCCGCCAGACCTCTCTGGGTTTCTACCTGACGGGAGAGATCTACACAGGCTCTTACGGCAAGACCTTGCGCATGTATGGTCTGCAAAAATCCAATGATCAGGCTTATAACCGTGACATCGTTGTCCACGGAGCCTGGTATGTGGGCGAGGACTTTATAAATATGAAAAATCCAAAGACCGGTCAGCCTTTCGGCCGCCTGGGGCTTAGCTGGGGTTGCCCAGCACTCTCCCTTTCCATGGCTGACAAACTGATTCCTTACCTGCAAAAAGGCAGTGTGATTTTCCACTACCACTCCACTTTGCTGGATGAATCACAAAGCGGCCGACTGGTCGTTGGCACAAATCCAAAGTAACCGTCGATCTTTCTAGTTGGTGCCTTCGCTCAAATGGGGCACCAGCACCTTTTGTATCTCTGCCACCATCGCCGCATTGCCTGCCACTATCGAATTCTTATAAGGCGTGTACTTGTCTCCGCGATAAGTCTGCACAACACCACCGGCTTCTTCCACCAGCAGAATTCCCGCAGCCGCATCCCACGGCTGGATATTTCGTTCCCAGTAGCCATCAAACACGCCCCGCGCCACCTGCGCAAGATCATAGGCGGCAGCCCCAGGGCGACGCACGCCTCGACATTTGCGGACCATCTCATCGAAGATGCGCAACTGCTCTGAGATCACATGCTCATGCTCTGACACAAAACCCGTCGCCAGCAGACCTTTTTTGAGTTCCGTGTTTTTGCTGACACTTAAACGGCGCCCGTTGACGAAGGCTCCGTGGCCACGAATCGCCGTGTAAGTTTCCTTTAGAATAGGCACATCAATCACAGCCAACTGAATCTGACCGTCAATTTCCAGCCCTAGACTGATGCAGAAAATCGGAAAGCGATGAACATAGTTCGTGGTTCCATCCAGCGGATCGAGGATCCAGCGCCCGTTGGGGCCGGCCTTGCTCCACGCGACATTGGTCCCGGTTCCATGAGAAGCGGCAAAGGTTTCCTCGCCCAAAAATTCAATTTCAGGAAAATTTTTCCTAAGATGCTCTGCGATGACTCTTTCTGATTCTTTATCGGCTTCACTGACAAGACCCGCCTGGAACTTTTCTTCCACGTGCTCTAAGTTACCGAAATAATTGAGAAGCACTTCCCGCCCTAGACTGACAGCCTTGATAGCTTGACCTAAGACCTGCTTCCAATCCCTTGATTTTACGCTGTTTTCCACGCTTTCCCCTTTGGGCCAGACCCTTGGATGATTGACCAGTTTAGCGGATTAACGCTACCATGTTTGAAGGGCCAAAGGAAGGGCCCGAAACTTAAGCATTCAAGCGGGTTTAAAAATTATGAGGATTGAAAAAATGGGTTCTAAAATGGATGTCGTGGTAAAACTAACATTAGTTTTCTCTATCTCTTTGTTGTCCTTCTCTATCGGTATTTTTGCCGGCAAAAAGTATAGTGACAACCAACACGCTCTATCTGCTTTGGAGCCGCAAAAGTCTTCTCACACTGAACGCGAAGTTGCATCTGTTCCTTCTTCTGAGCCGACCTCTGAAGGCAAAGTGGGCGCAATGACAGATGAAGAAATTGCCAAACTGGCTGAAGAATTTGTAGCTGACGAAACCACACCGGTCGCTGCTGGCGAAACCACAGCCCCTACAGCTGAAGGCCACCACGCTGAAGTGGCTGAAAGCAAAACTGAAACAAAAGTAGAACCAAAAGATCCGCACAAACCAATGCCCATCAAAGCCGACAAGACGCCAGTGACTCAGAACCACGAGCCATCTGAAGCGGCAAAAACTGTGGCAGCAGGCAAGTCCCCGGCCTCTTTGGAAGCTGTAGATAAAAAAGTGGCTGCCAAAGAAGACCGTCTGCCATCCTCTTTGCCGAAAGATGTCGCTCAGTTCGCAGTGGGTAAATTCACTGTGCAAGTGGCTTCTTACGCGGATGAAGGTGAAGCACAGAAAATGGCTTCTGATCTTAAAAACAAGGGCTACAGCGCCTTCTATGTTCCTGCGAACATCAAAGGCAAAACCTGGTTCCGCGTCAGTGTTGGTCAATTCGCCACACAAAAAGAAGCTCAGGCTTACCGCACAGAGCTTGTGACGAAAGCCAAAGTTGGCTCTGCAATTGTTCAGAAAATCACTGAATAGTTTTTAGAAGTACCGCTTTTAAAATTCCTTAAAGAAGCCTCGCCACAAGCGGGGCTTTTTTATTTTATAAAGGCAGAACCAAACCCAGGCGCAGAATAACGCCGAAGACTGGATTGGGATCAAAATCAGGGCCCATCAAAGCCCGAGTCTCAAGAGCCGCCGAGACGCCACCATAGCGGCCGGTCATAAACATCTCCAGGCCAGCACTTGCTCCGCCCATCACTTTCATTCCGGTCTTGTCACTGCGGGAGGAGCCCATGAAAGTCGTAATCACTTCCTCTTCATAGCCCCCCAGTCCCGCCCCCAGATACACAATGCCACGCATATGCTCTTCGGCTCCGGAAACCAGATTGTAACGCCCCCACATCAACAAGTCCTTATGCTTTCGTTCAATGGACGAGGTGCTGTTGCCGGTCTCATTAGAAAAATGACTGTATTCAAAAAGCACACTGTAACGACTGCGGTGATAGCCCAATCCGAAGTTAACAGGCTGACGGCTTTCAAGATCCTGGGAATTACCCCGCTCATAGCGCATTTCATAGGTCAGGGGATACAGAGCCAGCAAAGACACGGTGTCTTCAGCTTTGATCTTCATGCGGGATTCCTGAGCCCCAGCCCCTCCTGATATCGCCAGAATAAGTAGTGCAACTAGAACTCTCATTCCACGACTTCCTGATTGCTGATGGTGTTGGATTCAATGCTCAAACCCGACGCGTTCTTCTTGCAGGAATATCTTGTGTTGGCCTCATCGGTGGAATCATTCATAACACCAGCCAGGAATTCACATTCTGCCTGCTTCATTTCCGGAAGTTCCTTGGCAAAGCTCATGACATACTTTTCAGCAGGATAGTAGGGAGCTTCACCTTCAACCAGTTCAGTCTTTAAAGTGCTCAACGTGCGCAGAATCACTTTCGCCACGTCCTTGCGGGCTGCTAATGATTCCAGTCCGCGTTCCTTGGCTGAAACTTCCGTAAAACCTTTCAACATGCGGGAAAACTGCGTCCCGATAACATATGCATAGCCAGTCACATAACTTTCAAATTTCTTGGTATCACCGGCTTTATAGAACACCTGAATGCTGTTTTTAATTGTGGTTGCACTTGGCAGTTCGTAAGTCGCAAAGACTCCATCCACATTCATGGAACGATTCATTTTTTCTTTCGGCAATGACTGTGCGATGAAGTCCGGATTTCCGGTGTACATCCAACCCCAGTAATCCGCCAGGCCTTCGTTCAGACCGCGCAGCATTGCTTGGCGATAGTATTTTTGCAAAGAAGCCTCTTCCAGATCAGCCCCTTCAATGTCAGAAGGCTTCAGCCGGCCTCTGGCAGTCAGATCTTCGGCCACAATCGACGTTGTTCCAATGAAGTTCTCAAGAGTGTGCGCAGTGGCTTTGGTTTCAGCTGTGTCTTTGATAACCACTTTGTAGAACAGGGAGTGGAAGTGTTCGTGAGCCAGAATTCCGCCATTGATCGCAATCGGCAGACCCGCTTGATTGTATGGCACCACCAGCATGGAATCCGTGTCACCGTCATAATAGGCATTGTTGTTCTGCCCACCCTTGACGCGAACACCGACACCTACGTCACGCGGCCAGCTATTGATGCCACCAGCCCCCAGCTCATCATCCAACTGAGCCAGTCGCTGAGTGTGGGCATAGATTGCCACCAACTGCTGGGTCATCTCATTTGCCGGAATAAACTCGCCCTCTGGGTTTTTGATAAAACGGCTGACGGCCGGGCGGCCCGTGAGTTTGCCTTTCACGATTCGAGGGCTCATAAAGAAGCGCACAAATTTACCGGACACGGTTTGCAGATCACTGATCCCTAACAAATCCACCGTCTTTAGCGCATATCCTGATTGGGAATCCGACTGTGGAGCCAGAACACGGACCGTGCCTTTTTCCTCGGCCGTTTCCGACTGAGGAGCGCAGGCACTTAAAGTCCCGACAGCTAAAATTGTTGCGGTGATCCGGCTAAAAACGCGCTTCACAAAGTCCTCTCTAAGCTCTATAAACGGGAGGGTTCTCTCGCTCACTTGACTTATTGCGTTATAGTTATAGTGAAAAAACTCCAAAACCTCAATAAAAACTTAGAGATAGACAAACTTTGTCAGTCTCACTACAAGTTTGACAGCCCCGAGAACGCAGGTGAAGGAAGCCGCCATGGATGTACTTGATTTTGTTACCAAAAATCTGAACCCCGCCCAGAAGGATGCCGTTGAAACCCTGGAAGGCCCTTTGCTGATTCTTGCCGGAGCTGGTTCTGGCAAGACCCGCGTTCTGACTCACCGTATGGCCAATATCATCGGTCAAGGGGTGGCCGCCCCGGACGAGATCCTTTGCGTGACCTTCACAAACAAGGCCGCCAAAGAGATGGAGCACCGTATTTACAAGATCCTGTCTGACATGGGCGCCATGATTCATTCCCAGCTTTGGATCAGCACTTTCCACAGCTTCTGCGTGCGTGTCCTGCGCCAACACATCACTTTGCTCGACTACAAACCCTTCTTCGGGATCTATGATTCTTCCGATCAGCTCAGTCAGATCAAGAAGGTCATGACGGCTCTGGATATCAACGACAAGATGTATCCGGCGAAGAGCTTTCAAAGCCGCATCAGCAGTGCGAAAATGATGGGACTTTCACCGGACGGGCTTGAGAAGTCCTCCAAGCGCCTGATGGATCAAAAGACCGTGCAGGTGTACAAGGCCTACGAAAACGAAATGAAAAAAGCCAACAGTTTGGACTTCGATGATTTGCTGCTTAAGACTTACGATCTTTTCCGCATGTATCCGGATGTTTTGCAGATGTATCAGAAGAAGTTCCGCTACATCATGGTCGACGAGTATCAGGACACCAATCACATCCAGTACCTGCTGGTGCAAATGCTGGCTTCTGCCCATCGCAATCTTT
The DNA here is from genome assembly GCF_055397015.1 of Bdellovibrio sp. HAGR004. Taxonomy (NCBI): domain Bacteria; kingdom Pseudomonadati; phylum Bdellovibrionota; class Bdellovibrionia; order Bdellovibrionales; family Pseudobdellovibrionaceae; genus Bdellovibrio; species Bdellovibrio sp. HAGR004. The sequence goes on from NZ_AP029176.1 coordinate 3,539,293, forward strand.
GCGTGGTTGGTGACGAGGATCAATCGATTTACAGCTGGCGTGGGGCGGATATTAAAAACATCCTGGATTTTGAGAAAGACTTCCGCGATGCCAAGGTGGTGAAGCTAGAGGAAAACTATCGTTCCTCTGCGAATATCGTCAATGGCGCCACGGCGGTTATCAAAAACAACTCTCAACGAAAAGATAAAACTCTTTTCACCTCCAACGATGCCGGTGACTTGATTCACGTTCGCGAAGAAAAGAACGAATACGAAGAAGGACGCTTTGTTGCAAAGACCATCCAGTCCATGATGAATGAAGGCGAAGGGTCCTATAACGACTATGCGATCTTCTATCGCACCAATGCGCAGTCGCGCGTGCTGGAAGAACAACTTCGCACCATGGGGATTCCGTATCGCCTGGTCGGTGGCGTGCGCTTCTATGAGCGTATGGAAATCAAAGACATGCTTTCTTACATGAAGCTGTCCATCAATCCGGCGGACGATATTGCCTTGAAACGTATTATCAACGTCCCGGCACGTGGTATCGGCAAGACCACGATCGAAAAGATTGAAGAGTACGCAGCCCATAAAAACCTAAGCATGTTCGAAGCGGCCTTTAAAGCCTGCGATGAACGCCTGTTCAATGCGGGAACGACCGGCAAGATTCGTCGTTTCCTGGAGCTGATGACCGAGCTTCAAGCGAACGCCAAGGACTTCAAGTTGGTGGACTTCTATCATATCGTTCTGGATCGCACCGAATATCTGGCAGCCCTGAAAAAAGACGAATCCCCGGAAGCGCAAGCGCGGATCGAAAACTTGGAAGAGTTGGATAATGCCATTGCTCAATTCGTCAAAGAGCGCGGTGAAGAATCCACTTTGACAAGCTTCCTTGAAGAGATGGCCCTGGTGAACGATGTGGATTCTTTGGATCAGGAACAGAACTCGGTCACAATGATGACTTTGCATATCTCCAAAGGCCTGGAGTACCCTTATGTCTTTGTCGTTGGAATGGAAGAGAATCTGTTCCCGAGTGCTCGCAGCGCTGAAAGCGACAGTGAAGAGGACGTCGAGGAAGAACGCCGCTTGGCATACGTGGGCATGACCCGCGCTCGCCAGAAGCTCTGGCTGACCTACGCAAAAATGCGCCGGGTTTGGGGGCAGGAACAGTTCAATCCGCCATCCCGGTTCATCAAAGAGATCCCGCAGAATTTGATCGATTTCAAAACATCGGCCGAAGCTCCCCGCTTCGTATCCCGCTATGGCTCCAGTTCTTACGATTCAGACTTTGGCGGCGGCGCTGGCAAGTGGGGCAACACCGGTGGCGGAGGCTTTGAGCGCAACAAAGCCCGCAGTCAAAGCTATGATGATGTGCAGGACTTCCCGGACTACGATGGGGACAGTTCTGGCGGCGCTCCGTTTTCAAAAGGCATGCGCGTCCGACACCCCACCTTTGGGGTGGGCACTGTCTACGCAACGGAAGGCACTGGCGAGAACTTCAAGGTCAGTGTCATGTTCACGGACAATACGGTGAAAAAGTTTGTCGTGAAATATGCTCGACTGGAGCGCGTCTAAGCGCGTTTTGGCTTGCCAAAAAAATGAATCCTGACAGACTTCTTTGGCGTACAAACTAAAGGAGTCTTAAATGAAAAAACTAATCGTGGCTTTGTGCCTATTGTCTTCTTCCGTGTCCTTCGCAGCTAGAAACGTGGCTGCCTATTCCGGTAAAACAGCAAGTATCAACCTGGGTATGTCCAGCTCCGCTTTGAACATCGGTGGCAGAATGGAATTCGACAACGATCAGGGTGCCTTGGGTGCTTACATCTTCCTGCAAACTGAAAAGAAAGATGCCAACGTTCCTCAGGTTCTTACTTTCGGTGCTCACTCTATGTTGAGACTTGTTGAAGCTTCCAACGCCACCGCTTATCTGGCGCCAGGTTTTGGTATTTCCATGATCAAGATGGATGGCATGGATGATAAAACTGTTGTTGGCCCAAGCTTCCGTTATGGTGGTCAGTTGAAACTTCCAAACGGCGCTGGCGCTTTGGGTCTTGAGCGCTTCGAGGCGTGGAACTGGTTCGACAGCGACACATTCTCTAGCACTGCGTTCACTTCGGTTGTGTACTCTTTCAATTTCTAATTGCAAGATTCAATCGCGTTCCAGAAAGCCCGGCACCCCCGGGCTTTTTTTTACCTCACAAATGTTATTCGTCCCCCGAAGATCTCTCCGAGGAAGCTTCACGATCATCTGGAAGATAGCTGGCCGAACAATTCTGTAAGAGGAGAATTCGTCCAGTTCGCCAACGCATTCAAAATGCCGTCAAGTATTAGCTCATGTCCCTAGGGCAATCACCCGATGCGATGTTAAGTTATTTTAACATCTTCAAGGGAATGTGATGATCAAGTCGTGGAGTTTAAAAGCAAAGTTAACATCAATGGGCCTGTTTGTGGCTTTGCTTTCGGCAAGTAGCGGCGCAATCGGATTCTACTTCCTTCACAAAGTCAGTGCCGAATACAAAGTTGTCGCCCAAGACAACCTGCCCTCTGTGAAGGAGCTCGCCGACTTAAGATCCACCATCCGTGAACTCCGCATCCATGTTCGCAGCATAGGCCTGGCAGGAAATTCACAGGAGGATGTAGACCACTATATTGAACAATCCAAAATGCAAATCTCTTCTTTCGAAAAGCACATAGAAGCCTACACTCAGATTGACCGCCAATCTAAGAATCGAAAAAGTTTTCAGGAGTTCCTTAAAAGCTGGCAGGAGTTCAAGGAGTTTGGAACCGAGGTCCTGACTCTGGCAAAGGACTATAAAAACAATGAGGACCGGATTGTCACCTTGATCCGCGATATCTGCGAAGTCAAGGCCGCAGCCATCTACAAACCCCTGCTGGTAGAAACAAAATATCAGGTGGACTATGCTGACAGCTCAGCTGGTAATGCTCAGAATGCCGAAGCGAATGCCCGATCATGGGTCAGTATTTTCTCTCTTGTTGCCATCGCACTTGCGGGAATTGTTTCATTCCTGGCTTCGATCTCTATCGCAAGAAGGGTCAAAAATATCTGTGATGCTTTGGCTTTGAATTCCACGGAAGTCCACCGCGCTGCAAGCAACCTTTCTGACGCAAGCTCAACCGTCCATGATGGAGCCAACAAAGCGGCCTCAATGCTGGAAGCAAGCACAGCCTCCATCACACAAATTGAGTCCATTGTCAGAATCAGCAACGAAAACGCCCTTCACGCAAAGCAGGCTTCGGAACAATCCATGACTTCTGCAGCAGATGGTTCGAAAACAGTTCACCAACTAATGCAATCGATGAATGAAATAAACTCCAGCTCACGCAAAATGCAGGAGATCATCAACATCATCGAAGACATCGCCTTTCAAACAAACCTACTGGCACTGAATGCTGCTGTAGAAGCCGCACGCGCAGGAGAAGCTGGCCGAGGCTTTGCTGTTGTCGCGGACGCTGTACGAACCCTGGCGCAAAGAAGCTCTGTTTCGGCCAAAGAAATCTCAGAACTCATAACGGCTAGTGCCCACTCGATCCAAGATGGCGTCGCCAAGGCTGAACAAAGCCAGAATGTCTTAACGACCATTCAAAAGAGCATCGAACAAGTATCGTCCTACAATCAGAATATCGCCTCCACCAGCGAAGAACAAAGAGTGGGCATTCGACAGGTCAGTGATGCTTTGCTCAGCCTTGATTCCACCTCTCAGGACAACACCAAAGCCTCTGAGCAGGTGTCCCAGATTGCTCGGGACCTCAACGAGAAGACCGAGGCTGTGGACCGATTAATCACAGATTTGCGCGATCTGATCGAAGGACATAAAGCAGCATAAAAAAAAGGGGGATCTCAAACGAGATCCCCCTTTTCATTAACGGAGTTTCGGCTAGCCAATCAGCTTGAGTGCCAATTGATTTGCCTGATTTGCTTGCGACAGAACCGAAGTTCCTGCCTGCAATAAAATATTATTTCTAACCATCTCGCTGGAAGCGGCCGCGACGTCAGTATCACGGATACGGCTGTTGGCAGCGGACAGGTTTTCCTGCGTCACACCCAAGTTGTCTGCTGTGGATGTCAGACGATTCTGCAAAGCTCCCAAATACGCTCGGGTGCCACTGACATTTGTCTGCGCATCATCCAATCTCTTCAAGGCTGTTTGAGCTCCCTCTTTTGTAGAGAAGTCCAAACCGTCCAATCCCAGGGCATCCAAAGTAGCTGCGTGCTTACCTGCTTCAAAAGAAATTCGATCTGCAAACGGATCGTTGCCAATTCCCACCTGGAAATCGAAGTTCGGCGCAGAGCCATCCAAAAGCTTCGTCGTCCCCCAAGTCGTGGACTTTGCGATTCTTTGCATCTCGCTGGTCAACTGCTGCACTTCTTTGTTGAGCATGCCACGTTCAGTTTCACCGACCGTATCAGAAGCCGCCTGAATACCCAGTTCACGCAAGCGAACAATGATGTTCCCCACTTCGTTCAAACCACCTTCGGCCGTTTGAATCATGGAAATACCATCGTTTGCATTACGCTGTGCCTGAGCTGCGGAACGGATCTGCGCCTTTAAGCCCTCGGAAATTGCCAAGCCTGCAGCATCATCTGCTGCTTTGTTGATGCGACTTCCGGACGCGAGCTTGGCCATTGAGTCATTAACGACTCTTTGCGCGCCCACCAGATTTCTTTGTGCGTTGAGTGCTGCAATGTTGGTTGTTACTCTCATTCCCATTTCTTACTTCCCCATCAGTCTGTCATCATCATAGCCACGGCCTCCCTGTACAGTTCATCGCCAACATCCGAGTTGACGACTTGTTCCTTACAAAACTTTTCGGGAGTTCAGCAAAGTACTTCACGAGACTATGGAACGAATTTTACCGGTCGTTAACAAGACACGACCTCTGCGAAGGGCTGATTATTCTACGGGAACTTGTTTTCTTTCCCGGAAGAATACATCTCCGTTGTCTCAGACCGAGAAGACTGTTGGGCGAAGGAAAAGAGTTTTCTTTTTTAAGAAGGACCGGATTTACTGTTTTTCAAGTGCGCCCATTCGGCTTCGTACAAAGAAGCATCGGGCTTGCGGATTCTTTCCGGAGCAGGGCTGATGTACTCGGCTTTGACGCCGTCCCAGCCGACATAATGGCGAGTTCGCCCCTGCTGCCCGACCTCAAAGTTCGGAACAAGGTAAGTTTTGCCACCGCCGTTGGGAATATCCAAAGACAGATTCGGCATCGCCAGACCTGACAAATGCCCCCACAGCTCTTTTTGAATTTCCAATGAATCTTCCACAGAAGTTCGCAAATGATCTGTGCCTTGTGACGGGTCACACTGGAACATGTAATACGGCTTCACGCGCAGATATAACAAGCGACGGTTTAAAGCCTGCACCAGCGCCGGATGATTGTTGATTCCATTAAGCAGAACCATCTGATTCATTACCGGAATTCCGTTATCCACAAGCCTTTCCAGAGCCTCGACCGCTTCCGCCGTGAGTTCTGCCGGATGATTGAAGTGGGACATCAGGAAGACAGGCTTATGCTTCTTCATGATTTGCACCAGATCGTCAGTAATACGCATCGGGCACACCACCGGCATACGCGAACCGATACGGATGATCTCGACATGTTCAATCGCACGCAGATCTGTCAAAACGCGATCCAGCTGCTTGTCGCTGACGGTCAGCGGATCGCCGCCTGACAGAATCACCTCGCGCAATCCTGTGTGCGAGCGAATATACGCCAGGGCCTGCTCGTATTCTTCATTACGGATAAAAGCCTGCTCTTGTCCTGTGAAGTGTTTTCGCGTGCAGAAACGACAATAGACACTGCAAATATCCGTGATCAAAAACAGAACGCGGTCTGAATAGCGATGGATCAAACGCGGAGCCGCTTTATTCACACGCTCGCCCAAAGGATCCAGCATCTGCTGATCGCCTTCTTCGATTTCAAATCGATGTGGCATCAAAATCTGGCGCAACGATTGCCCGTCGGGACCTTGCTTGGCAAGGCTTGCATAATAAGGCGTCGTTCGAACATTGAAGAGTTCTTTCCCACCGACAAACGCCGCTTTTTCATCTTCGTTCAAATCGAAGTGAGCCGCAAAGTCATCCTGCGTTTTAAGTGAATGACGAAGCTGCCAGGTCCAATTATTCCAATCGGATTCTGCAATAGATTCTGGGCGCGGGCTTCGCGGGAAATGAAACTTCATGGCTGTTTTATGAAGGAAATGGCTCTATTTAGCAAGGAGAAGGCCCTTTACCTTGCAAAAAGTGACCGAAAGGGGCGCTTTTCAAGGAATCTCGCACAGTCCCCTTTGACTCTTATAACTAGCTGAAAATTCGTGGTTTTTACCCATTCTCAGGGTGGGACACCACAAGTTTTACAGTCGCCCTTTGGCAAATCTGCTTTCTCAACATGAGAACCCTTAGACATTCCATGCGCTTAGAACCTCTGGCATAGGCACCCCGTTTTGGCCCGGCCTTCGCTTTACATCTGTGTAGATAAAAGGGACTGGATGCTCCCTTCATATAGGAGGACTTATGAAATTCACATACCCACAAAAGAAATGGGTTCTAACGACAGCCTTACTGGCTGCTCTAGGTGTTAATGTATCTTTCAACTCTCACTCTGACGGGATTGCTTCCGCAGACTTCGCTTCCACAAGCGGCGATCTGATGGAAAGCAAGGTGTACACCGCTGACGGTGTCATGCCCGTTAAATACATTGATAATGGGGATGAGGAAGTCCTGGCCCTGGTTCCAAAGAAAACAACTGAAGGTAAAATCTGCGAAGGCAAATGCGGATATGACACCATTACTTTGAGTGTTAAAAACAAATCCGATATCGATTCCCTCAACGTGGAATTGATGAAGCAACTTGCCAAAGACTCTGCCGCTTCCAAAAAGAAAGTCGTAAAGAAAGTGGAAGTGGAAGAAGAAGATGCGGTTGAGGAAAAAGAAGAAGTTGTAGTGAAAAAGAAAGTTGTCGACCCGTTTAGAAACATCATCAAAGATTGTGAAGCTGCATCCTATACAGACGAAGCCGATGTGAGCTGTATCAGCGATAAGTATCTTGATATCTTGAATGACAAGAATAAAGCTAAAAATATCACAGCTAAACAAGCTTTGGAGTTCTACAACGAAGAGATTCAATCTCGCATCGCTTCTGATATTGCAAAAGCCAGACATATCAGCGCCACGGTGAGAAGAGCTCAGATCGATCCAACATATTACAATGATATGCTGGAGTTCGAAAACCCGACACAGCAAGTACGCGAGGCTCTAAATAAGGCCGCAGACGCTTCAGCAGATATTTTGAGAGACACTCCGGAAAAGTTCGAAGTCGTGCGTCAGAAGGCTGTTGCACTTCAAGCTGAGATTCTAAAAAGAGAACTTATTCAATACAAAGAGGTTCGCGTTCAGGCAGAACAAAGCAAAGGCACAAACGAAGGTCTTTTCCTTTCAAATGAAGCGCTTCACCGCATGCCGGAAGTAAATTCCCTGCGTGACATGCTGATCTCTAACTCAGCTAGCGCATTGAGAGAAGCTCGTTCTGAAAAGAATATCACCTCCGATCAAGCAACAGCTTACAACAAATATCTGCTTGAGATCAGCAATGCTGTTTCCCAAATCTTGAGTGGAAAAGATAGCACTTTCATGCAAAATGTTCCGACATCACAATCTATTGACCTAAGTACTAGACTACAAAATCCAGGTCGCGGTGTAAGCATCGGCACCATTCCTGGCCAAGTTCAAGTTCCGACTACTCAGATTGGTGTGATTCCTCAACAGGGAACAACCGCTCCGGCAGCAACAAACCCCGTATCAACTAGAACTGGGTCTACTCTGTCGGCTCCGCTAAGCACAAGTGGCGGCGGAGTGTCCTTCGGAACTCCTCGTGAAGCAACGGCGGAAGCTCTACAAATGAGACAACAGATCCGCGGTCGCACACAATAAGATATTACCAATTCCAATCCTCCCAAGGGTCCACGATGGACCCTTGTCCTTCTGAAAGGAGAAAAAACATGAAAAGAGTCATTTCTATTTCACTAGCAGTGATGACTATTTTGATGGGTTGTTCTTTTTCAAAGGATAAACATACGCCAGCAGAGCCTGTATCTACTGAACTCAAGAATGCAAACTCCTTTCAGCATTCAATTCTCTATTCCTCATTTTCAGACCTAAATGTCATTCTGAAGACAAAGTCAGAACTAGAAATAAACACTCATTTTCCTGACGGAAGCACACCCCTTGAAACCGCTGTTTATAGAGGGAATGCAGAAATCACTGATGCAATTATTTCAGCAGGGGCGTCTCCATTTATTAAGAACAAAATAACAGGACGATCTCTTTACGACACATACCTAACTGTAAAAAAAGGAGAGACCGACTCCCTAAGAATTGAATCTTTCCTCACCAGTTCCCGGGCAGTCTCGCAAATAAAAGCGAATATCAAGTCAATTATCACGCAAGATCCCGATGGCTATCTTCGTAAGGTTCTGACATTAAATATACCTCTTACCATAATATTCGATAGCCTTTTTCAGCTTTACCCAAAATTTCCTCTGTCTATTGTCGAGAAAATAATCGCTACTCCATCCCTAGACAGTGAGTTGACAGCCAAACAGAAAGAGACTGCCTCGAAACTTTTTATCAAAGAACTTAATACTCAACTGAGCTCGGAAAACCCTCACTTTTCCCTACTGAAATTCTTCTCTGTCAAATCTCACCCCTCTATCATCAGCTATAGATTTGATACGGAGGACAGTACCTATCATATTAGTCCGGCGGCACTTATAGTATGGAGAAACAGTCGTATTCCTCCAAAGCATGAGTCATTAGCGGCGCAGATCCAGGATCTAAGCAACTGGTCAAAAAGCAATGCAATAGCGATTTGCAGCTCTGACTGCAAAGATCTTCAAAATGCAGAACGAATTGTAACTTATGAAGAGATTCTGAAAGATCCAACTTTGGTAGATATCATGAACGATGCTCTTTCTGAACAACCAGGGATATTTTGGCAGGTGCCGGATATGGAGCCAAGATGATCAGATTCTTACAGCTCTGCCTAATTATTGCATTTGTCGGGTTATCTTGCTCATGTGCCTTTAAAAAAGAAGATCAAACCAATGCTCCAATAGCTGCCAAAACCAGAGAAAATCCTCTTTTTCATTCTGTTTTGTCGTCGTCTGTGGAAGACCTCGCCGCTCTTTTAAAATCACATCCAGCTCATGAGCTATCGACTCTAGAATCAGATGGGAAAACTTTACTAGAAACCGCTCTAATCAGAGGAAACGGCAGTATCGTATACTTGCTACTGAAAGCAGGGGCTTCTCCCTTTCATAAAGGTTCATCCTCTGCATCTAAACCCTATGAGCTCATGCTCACCTCAAAGCTAAACGCAGCATTGGTCGGAAGCTGGGGTCTTAAACTCTATAAAGACACAATTATCCAACCTGTGCCATTAGAGAACACATGGAAATCTCTACAAGATCTGGGAATGAGCTGCAATGACATCATAACACTGGACTCTTTCATGGCTGACAACACAGGTCAAAGCAGCCAAACTGCTGCTACTCTGTTGCAAAACCACTGCGTACAGTCCCTCGCGACAGCATACATAAAAGAGGCTATTAAAAGATACATCATAGCAGCAATAAGATATCAAAAATGGGATCACCCATACATGATCTCGTTGATAGATTCACATGAAATTAGAACTACCCTATTGCAGTTTACTTCAAATAATAAATCTTTAAAGATAGGAATCAGAGCACTACTCGAACTATCGTTGAAGTACTCATCTTCAGAAGAAAAGAAAAAGTTTATCGCTGGCATTATTGGGGGACTCCCAAAAAACGTCTCCTCTCAAATCGAGTATACGCTAGATACAGAAGGTCCTATAGCGACATTTAGCACATACTCCGACTCATGGATTGCACCGCCTTTACAAGAGCAACTAATTCCTCTAATAAGAAGCCTGGAAAGTATAGTAACCCCTATGCAAGAGTATCCATGGCTTCACAGAACATCACTTAGCGCATCATCACCCGCAGGCGAACCGGTTCACGAGGGCGCAGGGTGGACAGGTACATTCTAACGTAGCGGACTTTGGATTTTTGGAATATGTCGGACTGCTGCATTCCAAAACGATAATCGCCTTCCAAACGCCAGGCAGGTAAAGACCAGCCGTTTTCCGTGATCACTTCGGCTCTTTGAATGCGGGCGCCGCCCGGATTCATGACTTGAACCATGATTTCCTGATACTCGACCTTGCCTTTACGCAAAACAATCTGCTGGTATACAGGATAGTCGGCAAAGATCGTTTCATAGGCCACTTCCGTCCAAGCCTGAGCGGAAGAAGTGAAACCTGAAATCCATAGAAAGACCGCCGATAGAGCGAAAGTTTTCATAGATAGCCTCCTGGAAGTCTGATCTTACAAAGATCTCGGAGGTTATCCACGCTGTTTTAAGGCAAAAAAAATCCCGGGGGACTTTCGCCCCCCGGGCCCTGCTCACCACCAAACAAGATGTTTCAAGTAGTCATCAAGCTGTCGTACAAGTTGCAATCATGCTGTAATCAAAAGCTGATGGCGGCTTTAGATGCAAATCCAAATGTAAACCCGTTTTCCAGGTTGTCATTGCCGTTCTTCCAAGCTTCGCCTGGGAACAACAATCCGACCTGATTCACCCACTGGATACGATCACTGTGTTTGTAAACCACGTCGATATCCCATTCTAGGCCCAGATCTTTTGAAGAATCAACAGAAGAATTTTGGGTTTGCATCAATTGTGCATACACCAAAGTGTTACGAAGATCGATTCTTTCGGACCAAGCATAGTTCACGGACGGAGCCAAGTACATCGTGTTGCTGATAGATTCATCATCCGCAGAATTCCCGATGCTCATTGTGCCGTCTTTAACCACATTGGTGTTCAGGAAGTCTTTTTGCCCCAAACGTTGGTTGAAAAGAAGCATTGCCACGTCATAGTTGCGGTTGAAAGCATATCCACCAAAGTCATTGGAAGAGTCATTCCCTGTTGCCATACCCAAACGAACTCTGTAGTCCCATTTGGATTCTTTTGCCGGAACATTGAATTCCATCGCCAACCCATAACCGTTCAAACCGATGTCTTTCGTGCCATTTGTCACACCTGTTTCACCGGATTGGAAACCCGCTTCGAATTTGAAGTCGAAGGAGTCAAAACCACGACCCAAGACAAAGTTGGTTCTTTGTACGTTCATGTTGGAATTAACACTGTCGCCACCATAAGCAGCAATTTGATCCGCAGAATAGTTCAGTGCCTCTTTCACACCTTTGGTTGTTTCCTGATAGATACCAAGAAGAGACTTGTTTTCTTCGCTTTCATACTGAAGCTGGAATCCCATGGTCGTAACAGATCCACCCTGACCAAAACCTGTGGACTGCTTACGTCCAACAGATGGCATAAAGAACCAGTCACCCACGACAATTTTGTAAGCAACCACGTCGCGAGTGTCGTACCAGTGATCAAACATGCCCTTGCCAGAGCTGTAGGTCATGCCCAAACCGAAATCAAACGGCGAACGACCCACGATCAGAGCGCCGTATTCCTGGTTCACAGTCAAATACAACTGGCTGACCTTCACATCCGCAGAGCCCTGGTTGTTAGAGTTGGCAGGCGCACCTGAGTTCAATCCCCAGATATCACCCAATTGAGAATTCGGATACGCCTGACTGTTCAAAATATCGAAGCGGGAAACAACGTTCACACCATCCGCTGCGATTACTTTCGGACTCAGGTAAAGATAGTTGGTACCGTAGGCTTTTCTTTCTGTCGGCGTCCCCAAGGACGGACGATCCACCTCTGTCCATTCAAAACGGTAGCCGCCGCTCCAGTCCAAAGACATCGCATGAGCCGCTGGGGACAAAAGCGCCACAGAAAGACCCAATGCTTTCAGAAGATTCTTGTTCAACATTTTCATTCCTTTACTTAGAGACAACGCCCATCACGTCGCCTTCGCGCAGGATGATGAGGTCTTCGTTTTGAATTTTGATTTTAGTACCGGCATATTCAGAGAAAACGACTTTGTCGCCCACCTGAACATCCATCGGACGCAAATGGCCCTTTTTGTTGATGTGACCACGTCCAGCCGCAACGACATAACCTTGCAGGTTGCCGGAGGTGTCCGCCACCGTATCAGGGATGTACAATCCGCCCGCAGTCATCTTTTCCGCACCAGAAACCTGAACAATCAGACGATCATCCAACGGAGTCACAAAGTTGCTAAGATCCAATTTCTTTGCCGGAGCTGTGTTTTTGATCAAATGAGCTGTCGGCATAGCCACCGTTTTCGGCGCCACAGACTTCTTCGCTGCTGCTTTTTTTACAGGAGCTTTCTTAGCCGCAACTTTCTTTGGAGCAGCCTTCTTGACAGCTGCCTTCTTCACCACGGCTTTTTTCGCCGGCTTTTTAGCAACCGTTTTTTTAGTGACGGACTTTTTCACAGCCGCCTTTTTAGGTGCCGCTTTCTTGGTTGCGGATGATTTTTTTACGGGAGCTTTTTTGGAAGGCGTCTTTTTGACGGCCTTTTTTACATTGGCTTTTTTTGCAGAAGATTTCTTCTTAGCCACAAACAATCCTTTCACAAAGGCAACTTAATGAAAAACATTTCAAAGGTTGTTCAGCAAGTGAGTTTCGTACTACGCTGTTATCTATGTTGCGACCACGATTAAAGACTATTTTATTGGCTTTTACAATCCTTCTGACGCTTGTAATCATCTGCGGGCTTGGGGTTGGTGTCTATTCCTACTTTGCTCTGGAAAAGGAACTTGTCTCCAAATTGGAGTCCAAGAAGTTCATTGTGCCGACCGAGTTCTATGCAGCTCCGCCGACATTTCAAACACAAAGTCTGATGCAAATTAACGACGTCGAAAAACAACTTTTGCGTCAGAACTACCGCCGTCGCGAGTTTGATCAGCGGATTCTGCCGGGGGATTACTTTATTGCCGATCGCGAACAGTGCGCAGCCCGCCTGCAAGTCGGCCTTGATGAAAACCAAGAGGCCTGTATTGGTTGGGTGACTCAAGACACACCGACGCAAAAAAGTGACAGCTCCTTGCAGGTTCTGGTCATTCAGAAGGACCGCCTGATTTCTCGAATCTACAAAGGCGCCCCCTTTGTGGAGGTTCACGAGGCATTCAGCGAGGCCCCACTGCTTGCTCAATATATCGGCAACGAACCCTTGATGCAGAAGACCGTCAGCCTGGGGGAAGTTCCCCCCATGTGCTCAAATGCGATCATGTCCATCGAAGATGCGCAATTCCTAGAACACGGAGGAGTCAGCATCAAAGGCATCTTCCGCGCTTTGGTAAAAAACATCACCACCGGTCGAAAAGCTCAAGGTGGCAGCACCATCACCCAACAGCTGGTGAAAAACTACTTCCTGACCAGCGAACGTACTTTAAAAAGAAAATATCAGGAATTCATCATGTCCATTTTGCTGGAGTCTCGTTTCAGCAAAGACCAGATTCTGGAAACCTACCTGAACATCATCTATTTGGGACAAAATGGCGCCTTCCAGGTTCGTGGTTACGGCGCGGCTGCACGTTACTATTTTGGCAAAGAACTGACAGATCTTAACATCAGTGAGTGCGCACTGATGGCGGCTATCGTCAACAGTCCGGGCCTTTACAACCCGTTCAAAAAACCGGTCAATGCGGAACGCCGGCGCCATCTGGTTTTGGATAAAATGAAAGGCTATGGATACATTTCCGAAGAACAGTTCAACGAAGCCGATCGCCAACCTTTGCCGGGGGCCCCACGAAGCACGGCCTCTGAAACCGCCCCTTACTATCTTGATGCTGTTCGCAAACAACTGGCCAGCCAAGGCATGAATCCCGACGGACTAAAAATTTACACCGCTTTGGATCTGGAGGCTCAAGAGGTCGCACAGGACTCTTTGCGCAATCACCTGGAAAATCTTGAAAAGTCCAACAAACACATCGCTGGCTTGAAAGCCAAGGGCAACATCCTGGAAGGCAGTGTGCTGGTTGGCAACAACAAGACGGGTCTGGTCAGTGTCGTCGTCGGAGGGCGTAACTTCCGCATGACTCAGTTCAACCGCGCCATTGATGGACATCGTCAGATTGGCTCCATCATGAAACCGTTCGTTTACCTGACGGCCCTGATAAACAACAACCCCGAAACGGATCAACCCTATACTCCCATCACTTTGCTGAACGACGAAAAGTTCACATACAAATACGAAGGGCAAGCTTGGTCGCCAGATAACTACGGCAAAAAATATTTTGGCTCGGTTCCGATGTTCTATGCTTTGAAAAACTCGCTGAATGCTGCAACAGCGTCCCTGGGTTTGGCGGTGGGGCTTGGAAATATCATTGATGTAACCCACACCATGGGGGTGACCTCCGAGCTGAAATCCTTCCCGGCCATGACATTAGGGGCCTTTGAAATGTATCCCCGCGAAGTTCTGCAAAGCTATATGAGTCTGGCGGCCATGGGGCAAAAACCCTCCCTGTCCTTCATTCGCAGGGCGCTGAATTCTGATGGTCAGGAAGTCTATGTCCACAACCCGCGTCCGACACCAACAGTTGATCCTGCAGCGGTGGCAAGTCTGGTCAGTATGATGAAACAAACCATTTTGTCCGGAACCGCCCGCTCTATCACTTTGAATGGCTTCTTTAATCCCGCCGCAGGTAAAACCGGAACAACCAGCGACAACAAAGATGCGTGGTTTGCGGGCTTCACACCTTACATCACCACCGTGGTTTGGGTGGGTTATGACAACAATCTGCCACATAAGCTGACGGGCTCCAACGGCGCCGTGCCCGTGTGGACTCAGTTCATGAAAAAAATGGGGACACGCTTCCCTGCCGATGACTTCCCTTGGCCGGAAAACACCGAAAAAGTAATGCTGGATCAACAAACTCTGGAGTCCCTGAACGCCTACAAGGAAGGCGACCCGACACAAGTGGAACTCATTTTTGACAAAGCCAAAGCTCCGGACCTTTGAACGGAAGTTTCTTTTTTTCGCCCGGATTCAACTCCTTCCTCTGATACGCTCTTAGGAAGGAGTTTACAAAAACCGGGTCCCCCATCTTGATTTTACGCCGTCTGAAGAACTCGCAAGCAAAAACATTTCATGAACAGAGTGCTGGCTGCTGTTTTATGCCTTGGATTTCTGGGCTTAACCGGTTGCAACCAACTGGGCCTGGCTTTCCGCTGGGCTGACACCTACATCGCCTCCAAGGTCGACGACTACTTTGACATTTCCTCCAAGCAAAGCGCCTCTTTAAAGGACGGCCTCAAGAAAGATCTAAAGGACCTCAAATCGGATCCGATCCCTCAGTGGGTCGCCCGCTTTCGCAGCATTCAATCCGAGGTGAAAACCGGGAATCTGAATCCCGAACGCACTCAGTTTTATTTTGATCTGTTCATGAAAGACATCGAGCATATCAATGGCAGGTTCTCAGACACCGCCAATGTCTTTATCTCGAACACCCAAAACGACCAACTGGACTACTTTGCCAAAGCCTTCCAGAAGAAAACACGGGAGGATTTTGAGAGGTTTCAAAAAACCACTCAGTACCGGAAGGACATGCGCGAAAAATATCTGGAATACTTCGAGATGTTTCTGGGCTCACTCAACAAAGATCAGCAGGCCCTGATCGACGCCCATTTAACCGAGGCCCCATTCCCCGGAGAACTCAAGGCGCGCAACAAGGCTCACATCATCTCGCTGTACCTTCAGGGCAACAAGACGGCTGAAGCCCGTCGCCAGTTCCTGAAGCAATACTACAATGATCCGACAGCCCTGAATCTGCCCGAATACCAGAACGCCTATCAGAATTATCAAAATCAGCTAAAGAAGCTGGTGATAGAAGTGATGGTCACCCTGACCGAACAACAGAAAAGAAACCTGATTGAAAGTTTGAATGAAAAAACCGCTCAGCTGGAGCGTATCGCCAACGCGGGTTAACGCCCGCCTTAGATTTTGATCTCGAATCCTTCGTAGGCAAAATCCCAATCCACTTCAGGCAAAACACCTTTATTGGCAGAAGCAAACCGCTGCCGGGATTCGTAGTATTCCCGGGTCTGACGCTTTAATTCCATGACATGCTCAATCCGTGCCCCCGGATCATGATGCGCGAACAACACCTTCTGAATGCCTTCACGAAGGGCAATATCAAGTCCCACCTGAGCCGCACTGTGCCCCCAGTTGGCCTTCTCCGCCAGCTCGGGAAGAGTGTACTGAGCATCGAAGTACATCAAATCGACATTCTGATAAAGCGGTAAATCCTCACCCAGCTCCTCACGAGTAATACGGGTCCCCTCCGTATCCACGCAGTGAGCATAGGCCTTTCCACCAGACTCGACCTTCAACCCCCAGCACGGATCCGGATGATCCAGCTTATAAGGAGTTAAAGTCATATCCTCCAACTGCACGGGCTTGCGCGGCTCCATCACATGGAAGAAGATCTTGGCCTTTAAAGCCTCAAACGGCACAGGGAAGTACGGACGACAGAAGATCCCACGAATCAGCTTTTCCAGTTCCGGCTGCACAGCATAGTAATGCACCTCGCAACCAGGAATAAAATGTGGAGTAAAGAACGGCAGGCCGATCACATGGTCCCAATGGAAGTGGGTCATGAAGATATGAAAGGGCCCTTTAGCCCGGCCGGTTGTGCCGGTCATAATGCGCTCACTGAGGTTGCGGATACCGCTGCCCCCATCCAAAATAATCTGCCCTTTGGCACTTTGGATTTCCACGCACGTTGTGGCAGCTCCATAGCCTCCGACGTTAGGGACTTCAAGGCTTTGAATGTAACGGGAAATCTGGGACGGGTCACGATAGCCGGCAGAGAAGAAGTTCCTTAGAACTCCTTCTACATGGTACGCCCAATCCGTCGGTGGAGGAGCGGAAGGTAATGAACCTCGTACGCCCCAAAATTTAATCGTGAGAGACATATATGGTTAACAGGATGAACTGTTTAGAAACACGAATCAAATACATATTATCTGGTCGGGCTTTTGTCGTAATTCACTATCACCCAATCAGACGATGGTTGGGCCTGACAGGTGCGAACAACTCGACTTCCCTCGTGGTCTTCTGTTGTTGAGCCCGTCTCAATGACCGCCTCACAGGTTCCACAGTGCCCCTCCATGCAGGAATAAGGGGTGTTCAATTGGTTCATCAGTGCGATGTCTAAAAGACTGCGTCCAGTCTCCCCGTCGACTTCTATCTCTTTTTTCCCGATTATATATGTAATCTTCATGTAAATATCACAGCATCCCCCCTCCATGAGGACAATCCCTTTCTAGTGCTGGGCATAATTTAGGCAAAACCCCCAGATGTAGAGTTTTTGCTTTGTGTTTTATGGGAATCTTTATTATCTGTCTTGCCGAACTGTAACGCATTTTTTATCGAACAGTCGTTGCGGTTTCGTTCATGGATGTAAAAGGAGAGCTTATGATGCTCAAAAAAAGTTTCCTGACGGCTATCTTGGCCGCAGGAGTTTCTATTCTGACCTCAGTTCCTGCTTCTGCGGGCTGGGAAGTTCTAAAACCTGCCAATGCCTGGGAAAAAATCAAAAAAGAAGTCGCCAAACAAGAAATCGGCGGTTCTTTGACTTTGGTAAATGCTGACATCATTGACGGTATTTCCACTTCTCTTCGCTATAAAATTGAATCCGAACCCTCTTATGTGGACGGCTACTACACGCGTATTGATAAATACATGATGAATATGGGTGTGAATGTCGGCGATCTGATCAACGACATGGATAGCCCCATTAGCTTTGGCATTGATAAGGGCACGGAAATCATCTTCGCCCGCCAGTTCAAGTCCCAGAAAGACTCCCTTTTGTCCCTTCCTTACACGATGAGAAATCTGCCCCTGACAGCAGAAAAAGCCATCACTCGTCTGGTTCCGGGCGACTTCGTGGCTTTTGAAGGAAAGTTAAGCCTGGTTCTGTCATTGGGTTACGACACCCTTAATGGCACTTTTGAAGCGGGTGCATCTACCCACGCCTACCTGTCTGGCAACTTCATGGTTCATATGTTCCGTATGGCCGACAACAAAATGCGCGTGAAACTGATCGCCGTACGCGGTGAGGGTGTTGGGGCCAACGCCGGTGTTGAAATCGAGGACTTTGAAGTTCTGGGTATCAGCGTTCTGGATAACCGCCTGGAAAAATGGCTGAGCTTCACTCCCCTAAAGGCCTCCACAGGCCTGGGTAAAAACGACGTGATCATGCTCGACTACGTGTTTGATCTCAACAACCCTCAGGCCGCACAAGCCTACGACAGCCTGCTGCAAAACAAAGTTATGTTCAAGGACGTGAAGATCCTGAATCCGCTGGCTTCCCGCACAGACCTGCAGAATCAACTTCTGGCGGACCTTTCCGACGTTGAACAGATTGCTTTGGAAGACTCTACCATTCCTGCACAACAGCGCCGCATTGATCGCATCTTCAAAGGTTCTTCTGAAGGTATGTATCGTGATGCCAAGACCAAGTTCAGCCTGAGCCTGTTGAAATTTGAAGCTGGCCGTGCTTACGGGGAAAACAAAGTTCTTTCCTTCGACAAATACGATCAGCAGCAATACTTCCTTCTGGACACTTTCTCTAAATTCAAAAAGAGCAAGATCCTGTTCGGTTTGTTCGGTGAACAGACACTGAATACATCCAATCTTCTTTTCACTGCGGACAGCAAATGGGCACCGGCTCGATTTGTGACCCTGACTTCAAGCAACGAAATGAAAATGCGTGATGTTTCCAAACACGACTTCCGCGAAATTCAAAAAATCGTGCAAGAGACCATCGGCGACAAGGAATTCAGCAAGATTCCATGGAACAACTGGTCTTTTGCCAACGGCAAGATCGTAAACGGTTACTTCAAGCAGGAAGTCTTCTTCAACCCTGAAGCACTGAGCATGCTTCCGAATCTGAGCAAGGAAGCCCTGTCTGCACGCTTTGAAAAATACATCGCCAGCAAGACCCGTCCTCGCTCTGGCCCGTCCATCCGCGCTATCATCCCTAAGGGCTCTATTGCCAACTGGGTGGCGGCATTCACTGGCGACATCCGCCGTGTGGGCGCACGCCTGGCGGTGATTGTTGATCCTAAGACGAGTGTTGAAAAACGCTTTGAGGCCTTTGATGACCTTCAGGAAATGGGCATCTGGAGAGAGCGCGGCATCGGCTTCCTGATGTCTTTGATTCCGGAGGCGTCTCAGCACCAGCTTCTGCGTTACGAGATGATTCTTTCTGCCAAGGGCGTAACTCCGATCCAATATGGTTTCGGTTCCTTCGCTGAAGAAAAGCTGTACCGCTCTTTGATGTATATCCAAAACATCATCCACAACCGCAGCTTCGACCTGCGCCTGTATGCTGATGAAAATGGTGAGTTCCGCACTCACACAAAACCAGCCCCGCTGATGTAGTCAAAGAAGCTAAAAACCCGACAGAAGATGTCGGGTTTTTTTTGCTCTAAAAAGATGATCGAGCGCTTATTGGAAACTCATTCTTTCAAGACAAAACGAATATAAGGCAACCGACTTTTACTTATACAAATGACTCTATGCCTATCCAAAAGATTCTTCATTTCGTGGAAATCATTCAGAGAGGTAAACAAAATAGTTTTCACCGCTCCATAGGAATCAATTTTTTCCAATAAATCCAATCCGGTTTCATCTTCTGAGTTAATTGCCAAATCAATAAACACGGTCCACTCCTGGCGCTCCAGCATGATCCTGTCAAGGTGCCTTTCAGCTTCTTTCAAACTCTGGCAAACTATGAAATTAATTTGCTCTCTTCCTGAGCTGACCAAATGACGATATAGATCTCCACCGTCTTCAAAGACCAGAACGTTTTTGGAAGTTTGCAAGGTCACCAATGGGGCTTGTCGTGGTATCGAAATCTCAAAGACAGCACCTTCAGAAGAACTAGAACAAATGACGGTGGCACCATAGGCACTTAGCTCTTCTTTAACCTGATAAAGACCAAGGCCCGTTCCAGATCGTTTGCCGTAAGTTGCCCCCTCCTGAAACAATCGCGCGGCTATCTCATCAGATATTCCAGGTCCGTTATCTTTAACCACGACATCTACAGACTCAACACCTGCTTTTCCATGCACCTGGATAGTTCTGGTCCGTCCAGCGACGGCCGGGGCTTCAATCGCATTAACAATCAGATTCGAAAGACATCTTTGAAGGGAGTATTTAGGAACAATGCAATTTAGATCCCCATCAAAATTAATTTCAAATTGGCACTGCGGATGAAGTTTCCTAAACGCCTCCACCAATTCTTTTGAGGCCAAGGCTAGGTCCGAAGGTCCTCCGGCATTTGAGGAAATTTCCTTATAGGAATGAAGCGCACTGTCTGCGATACCTTGCAAGCGCAAAGTCGACTCGCGAAGCAATTCTTCCAAGTCTTCAGCCACTTGCCCCTTTACCAGACGGGTCGCCATTTGAAGCGCCATCAATGGACTTCGAATGTCATGAGAAATCTTGGCAGCGATCTTCAAACTCGCATCAGCCCGCGCCGCCTTCAGTACAAATCTATTCTTCACTTTCTGTTGTTCAAGATAGCGATTCTGCTCAATCTTCATGTGATCTGACTTGCGCAAAAACTTCAAGAACAGGACCGGAACTCCAATGTATTGAATAAGTATGGTGCCCAAGGCTGCTCTGGCAAAATCCAGAACAACACTGAACCACGCAAATGACACAACTCCAATAATCCAAACCACTGCTAAAGCACCAAAAGATGCACAAAGATAAATAAGAGGTCTTTCGGACCAACGCACCAAAAGAATGATTTGCACAAGCAGCACAAGTGCAAGCCACGCATGGTTCATAATGGCTCCAGGATGTTTGATGTAAGAAACCGCTTTCAAATTTGCATACACGGTCAAAAGATAGGAGGATTCCGAAAAATAGTGCTCTGTTGTCTGATCAGAAAATATCTCAAATCTACTAAAAGGGTGAATACCCAAATAAGAAGAATGAGCGTCGCTCGTGCCAACAAAAACAATTTTATCTTTCACCTTTGACAGACTTTCTACTGGAACAGTCAGGTCTTTAACGGAAGTCTCGGAATAGAATCTAAAGTAAACCTGAATAGAGTTAAAAAGTTTAAACGCCCCCGGCATTTGTTTTAACTCCGGCAGGCGCAACCCCATGACTTCTGCAAAACGCGCAAGTTCATCATCATAGTCAACACCGTTCATGCTAAGAACCAAACGGCGGCTCTTATTGTCCTGTCCCCCCAATTTGGTATCGATGGCATACTTGTTCCCGATGTGACGACTGAAGGTGATGTATGGATCTGTGTTATTGAAGGCGCCACCTGAGGACTGGCCCCATCTCGAATAGTAAAAGAGGTTTGGAATCTTCTCACTCTCTTTTAGAAACAGTTCTTTAGCCTGACTGTCCCCTTTCATCTCTGGAGTTCCAAGAGCCAGAACAATAGCTTTGGGCTTTTCGTTTGCGATAGCCTGCAGGGCAGACACAACATCTTTGATATCCAACCCCTCATCCCCGTTGTGCCCTCTCTTGAGATAGGACAGAGAGACTTCAGCCACATCACCTTTGAATGGGTATTCCGGCGCCGTCAAATATCCGTTCAGGTCTAAGTTTAGGTGATCGAGGTAGTCCATTTTGATACTTAACAAGACAATGGCACCTATGATGGAGAGCAGCGCAATGCCGCCCGCAACGGTCAGGCGACGCAAAAGGTGGTAAAAAAGTGACGTATTCTTCACTTAGGATCTATCGGATCTTTGAGGGAGGGGATTAAGGCCTCTAGACACCAAATAGACATCTCTGAAATAGTTTCCTTTTGCCCCCAGCATCCCCCTGGGGCGACCAAATTTACACCACCCTCAGTCGATGTAAATACATGTAATTACTAGAAATATTGTTTCAGCCCTGCTGTCTCAATATGGAACGCTTATTGCAGCTAGTCCGTTGATTATGGAACAAAGACGATACAAGGACATTGTGGCATTCAAATGGGGACAAGGCTCCCCCTTGGCTTTCCATGCCCGAAACCTTGAAGTCGCCGAAATCTCCGAAGACACTTGGAACGAAATGTCTTTGGCGGAGCCAAGCCTGTCTGCAGCATTCGAGGCTCTCACAACCTGGGAAAGCGAATGCAATCCTGAAGTAAAGACGGGCAAACTGTCTGTGGGCATTCGCAGCCTTACAATCAATGTGACACAAATCTGTAATCTAAAGTGCACCTACTGCGCAGCGGGTGGAGATGGTACTTATGGTTCCCCACAAACAAAAATTAATGTCGAGAAAACCCTACCTCAGCTAAAGCTCTTCCTTGAGCGTGTCCCTGCGGGCGGCAGCTTCAATATCACGTTCCTAGGGGGAGAGCCTCTGCTATATCCAGATGGGATTCAGGAAATCGGCAACTATGTTCGCCTGATGACAGCGGGCCGAGATATTACAAGTCGCTTTTCCATCGTGACAAATGGAACTCTGTTCAACGAAACGAACTTGAATATTCTAAGAAATCTGAAAGCCAATATTACAGTAAGCCTTGATGGTCCCGCAGAGATTAACGATAAAACTCGCCCAACCAGAACCGGTGTCGGCAGTACCGCATTGGTAGTTGAGGGATTTAGACTTTTGGAAAGGTTCAGAAGCGAATTAGGTACCTTAACTCTACACGGCGTCTTTAATCGCGAAAACATGCAAATCGAAAAGGCCTATGAGTTCTTCCAAACACTGAACGCAGATCGTTATGAGTTCACATATTCTGTTGAAGAAAGCGACGACGCAACCAATAGGCTTTATGTCGATCAAATGAACACTATTGCATCCAAAGCATACGCTTTGGGTGGTGAGTCTGAGTTGCGTAAGATTAATATCTTCAATCAATACTTCAACGCGCTTGATACCCAGCAACAGACTGAGAACTTCTGCGGTTCCGGGAAATCCTTCCTAGTTATGGATGCAAAGAACAACTTGTACACATGCCCTTGGGAAGTCGGGAATAAAGACGAACAAGTGGGCGAAAACACTAATGTGGATTTCGCCCGAATGGAAAATGAAAACGCTCCCTTGATTGAAAAGAACAACTGCCAAAACTGCTGGGCACGATTTATGTGCGGTGGCGGCTGCATGTTCATTCACAAGAAGAGCACTGGTAACAAGCATCAAAAGGACGGTCACTTCTGCTACCGCACCCGCAGCTTGCTTGGAACTACTTTTATGTATTATAAATTAAGCAGGGCATCCTGCTAGAGGACGATATGGAACAGCAAACTCACATCAAAAAAATCAAACCTCAAAAGCCCAAACCAAACACAAATCCAAAAGCGGGGCCTGGAACTGGTGGTGTTGGCGAAGGCTGCATCCCAATTCGCTAACAGATAGGCTAACATGACTCTTCCCCCCTCCTCTGAAGAGAAATCAGGAACTCCGGCTAAGAGTTCCGTTAAAGCTCTTGTGCTGCGAATGCTCTTCGCGGTAGGGATTTCATTTTTCATTGCTCAAACTAATTTAGACTATCTCGAGTCTTACCTATACGACCTCCGTGTTCGCACCAAGATTGGCAGCACGACCTCTGGAAATATTGAACTGATTTATATCACTCCTCAGACGGTTCAGCTTTACAAAGGCTTCCCGTCGGCCAAAGAACAAACAGCTCTTTTACAGGCGCTGGCCTCCCATCAAGCCAAAGCCATTGCCTATGACTTTAACTTCGACGAAACACCCGGTAGCGTCGATGAAAAGAACTCTTGGGAAAGCGCAATTATCTCTACTCCAAACACCTATGTGGCTGGCCGCACCACACCTATGAAAGGCGAAGAGGATCAACTGTTCCTGCAAGATCCGCTGGAAAAGGTGACCATTGTCCCAGCACCGAAGACAACTGATCTGGTAAATTTCGCCAAAGACGGCGTTACCAGACGTATGATTCTGACTTATCAAGATCAGACCATGCTACCAGTCAGGCTGGCGGCCCTTGTAACACCGGCAGCCGCTGACATTGCAAACCTCAGAGGGCTATTTGACTTCTACGGAACTGACCAAGCTTATATCGATTTCCATGCGGCAAAATCTTATCCTTCGACTTCCTTCGAAGCTATTCGCAACGGGCAGGTGGATCTTTCCCGTTTCAAAGACAAGATCGTACTCATCGGAACTGACCTTGGCCTAAGTGAGGCCGAGTATATCACTACTCCGTTCAGTCGTGACGTCATGGCCATGACCCGCATTGAAATGCAGGCCAATATTATCGACACCCTGATTAAGAATTCAGGTCCCATTAAAGTCTCCAAGTACATCAGTTGGCTTTTCATTCTTATTGCTTCGGTTCTAACAACCCAGGTTGTTCTAAATATGAAGCCCACAAGAGGTCTTCTGGTGTTGGGCGCCACCCTAACTGGATTTATTATTATCTCAGCTCTTGTTTTCTGGACACTGGGACTGTGGCTTCCTATGGCGGCCCCTCTTCTAACTATCTTCCTCTGCTACTACTTCTTCATCCCCTATCGCCTGATCGTCGAAAACCGCCGCAGTTGGGAGTACTACCAGAAGAATAAACTGCTCAGCCAGGTGGAAGAACTTAAAACCAACTTCATTTCGATGATGTCGCATGACTTGAAAACGCCGATTGCGCGAATTCAGGGAATGACGGACGTGATCCTGTCTGACAATGTCGCTCTGAGCGCTCAGCAGCGCGAGGCCGTCGACACGATCAAACATTCCTCTGACGACCTTTTGAAGTTTATCAATGCGATTCTGAGCTATGGGCGTATCGAAAGCCAGGGTGTACAGCTGAACTTGCAAAGCAAGGACATCAACAACCTGCTTCAGGAAGTCATTCGCAAGCACGAATTCCTTGCAAAAGTGAAACGCATCCAGATCGTGTCTGAACTGGAGCCGATGTTCCCTGTTCCCGTGGACCCTGAACTGATGAAGCAGGTCTTCTCGAACCTGGTTGAAAACGCCATCAAATACAGCCCGGAAGACACGAAAATCATGGTCAGCAGCGAAGAGACCGACACCAAGGTCATCGTTCAAGTGGCCGATCAGGGACCGGGCATCCCACAGGATGAATTGCAGAATATCTTTATGAAGTTCTTCAGATCCAAAAACGTCAAATCCTCCCCGATCAAAGGGTCTGGATTGGGCCTGTATCTGGCGAAATACTTCACGGAGCTTCACCGGGGAAGCATTTTTGTAGAATCTTCCCATGGTAATGGCTCCACATTTACGGTAGAACTACCCATCGAACAAGGGGGCACTCATGCTTAAGGTTTTGGTTGTAGACGATGATCAGGGCTTAAGACTTTCGGTAAAGTCCGCACTTTCGGTCACTCAGCGTTTCGAAGTTGATGAGGCTTTCGATGGCGTCAATGCCATGGAAAAAATCAAAGCTGGCGACAAGAAGTATGACGTGGTGATCCTGGACGTGGACATGCCTCGCATGAACGGTTTGGAAACCCTTCGCCAGATCAAAGAACTTGATCCGGGCACGATTGTCCTGATTATGACGGCGCATGCGACCCTGAACGACGCCATCCAGGCCGTTAAAGATGGTGCCTTCAACTATCTGCAAAAACCGGTGGCTGGTGAAGACCTGATTGCCCTGATCGACAAAGCCGTTAATGCACACACCCTGATTTCCAATATCGCAGCCTCCGCCCCTGTTATGGTTGAAGAAGGCCGAAAAATCATCGGTCACACTTCGCAAATGCAAAAAGTCTTCAACATTATCCATCGTCTGGCTAAGGTTGACACTCCCGTTCTGATCCGAGGGGCTTCCGGTACCGGCAAAGAGCTGGTTGCCAAAGCGATTCACTTCAACTCGGCCCGTAAAGACGAAAAGTTCGTTGCCATCAACTGCTCTGCCATTCCCGAAAATCTGTTTGAATCTGAACTCTTCGGTCACGAAAAAGGTTCGTTCACAGGGGCAGATCAACGCAAAATCGGTAAATTCCAGTTTGCCGAAGGCGGCACCCTGTTCCTGGATGAAGTCGGCGATATGCCACAACTGATGCAGGTCAAGATCCTGCGTGTACTTCAGGAAAAACTGTTCACTCCCGTGGGTTCCAACCGTGAATTCCCAACCAATGTTCGCATCATCGCTGCGACCAACCGTCCGTTGGAAGAAATGATCAAAGCGGGCACTTTCCGTGAAGATTTGTTCTATCGCCTGAACGTTGTACCTATATTCCTGCCAGCCTTGGCGGAACGTAAGGACGACATGGAACACATGGTGAACATCTTTATCCGCAAGTTCAATCAGGCTCACGGTAAACGCATCAATGGAATTGCCCCGGATGCGATGGCGGTTTTGAAGAAACATTCCTGGCCTGGAAATATCCGTGAACTTGAAAACGTGATCGAACACGCTTTCGTTCTGGAGATGACCAACATCATCACGATTGCTTCTTTGCCGGAAGCGTTGTTGATGGCGACAGGCACGAACCTGATCGACATCCCGCCTGTTCAGGAAACAGCGCAGACGGTGGCAGCAGCAGGTCTTGGTTCTGTGGCTCAAGCCCATGCGACCTTGGGTGATGACGAAGATGGTGACATGGGTCTGGATGCGGATGATCTGGAAGATGGCGAGATCGTGCCGTACTCTGGTGAAAATCTGGATTTCAATGCGCAGAAAGAAGCCTTTGAAAAAGAATTTATCATCAAGGCATTGAAAACCTTCCGCGGTCGCATCAATCAAACAGCATTGCATGCGAACATCCCGAAGAAAACGCTTCTACGTAAGATCGAAAAGTACGGAATTGTCGCAAAAGACTATTCCAACTAGATTCACTTAAAAGCTGCCGGGACCTCCCGGCAGTTTTCTTTCTTCCAATGGCTGCCAAATGGGGTTTCGCACGAAACACATCCACCCCGGAAAAAGGCGAATCTCATTGGCGCTCCGTTAGACACGAAAATGTTGAAATCAAGAAAAAGTTTTTCAGAAACAGAGCCTTTCTGCGTCGCCTCTAGTTTTGTAATAGGCAGACAGGCCCCCTATCTAGAGATGCATATTTTTTGAGCACATAATGTTTGGAAATAGTGCCGAGTCTGCATTGACTCAAAGTTATGAACTCTGTAGTTTGGGCTCCCTCACCCGTGGAGTTTTTAATTAATGACCATGAATCCGTTGCCACCACAGGCATACACGAAAGAGACGATGCTCAAAGCCTACCAATGGCTTATGGTGCAGAACAGCTCTATCAAGGAGATGGCGACGACTCCGGACATTCTGGTCAGTTTGTATCTGAAAGCCACTCGCGACGGTGATCATTCTTTGGAAAGACCTTCCATTCAGAATTTTAAAAATGAGCTGAAAAGTCTGGCAGGCATGATGGGCGAGCTCGACAGACCTGTCATGACGGCCGCCGCTGCTGCTGCCGTTCAGGCACAGCCGATGATGGCTCCCGCTCAACAGACGGTCATGACTCCCCATACTCCGGTCGCTCAACCGGTGCCTGCGGCGTCTTTGCCTGCCACACAAACCCACATGTCCTACACCGAAAAGACGCTGACCACGACATCCCACACGCAGGATCTGGTGGATCTGCTGGATTGTGGCTCCAAAACCATGATTCAGGAAGTCAAAGCTGAATTCAATCTGAGTTCAGACCTTGAAGCCCTTCGTATGCTGATCAAAGTCGGCTACAGCCGTTCCAAGGCCCTTCTGAAGTAAACTTATATCTCTACGAAATCATTTAATATCCGACAGGAGTTGGGCTATACTGCCCCCCATATGAAGAACAAATATATCTGGCTTGTGCTTATTTCCGGCTTCTTGGTAGCCATGGATCAACTGGTGAAAGTGTACGTCCATACACATTTCCACCTGGGTGAGTCCGTGATCGTCATCCCGAATTTCTTCAACCTAACATATGTAAGAAACTTCGGCGCAGCCTTCGGCTTCCTGGCAGAAAGCCATCCTTCATTCCGTGAGATCTTCTTCCTGTCCATGCCACCGATTGCTATGGTGATCATCCTGGGTATCTTGCGTGGAGTGAAAGACACTGACACGAAACAAATCGTCGCTCTTTCCAGCATCTTTGGTGGCGCGATTGGAAACTACATCGACCGCGTGCGCTTCCGCTATGTGATCGACTTCCTGGATTTCCATCTTTACAACCGCTGGAGCTGGCCAGCGTTTAATATCGCGGACATGGCCATTGTCGGCGGAGTGGGACTTCTGCTGTTATTGATGTTCCTGGAAAATAAGAAAAAAGATAATAACGAAAAAGAAGAAGGCGCCACATAGGCGCCTTTTTTTATTTGCGGGGAATGTTTTTGCGAAGCTTTCTTTGCAGGCTCTGACGATGCAGTCCCAGCTTCTTGGCAGCCTGAGTGATGTTGCCCTCAGAGCTTTGCAGAACATAGTCTATATATTCACGCTCCATGCGCGCCAACGAGATCTCTTCTTCCGGCAGTTCAGTGTCGCCGCCCTGATCGGAGAAGGCCCGCAGAATCATTTCCACGGTCACTGGCTTGGCGATAAAATTGTGTGCGCCCAGTTGCATGGCCTTCACTGCCGAGGCCACACTGCCAAAGCCGCTCATCATGACGACTTTGACTTGCGGAAAGCGGCTTTTAAGTTCTTTCAGAAAATCCAAACCGTTTTCACTGCCCACACGCAGATCCAGCAACGCCCAATCCAGATGTGGGACTTCAGTCCACTGTGGGGTTTCAGCAAAGGCCTTGACCTGAAAACCGCGCTCTTGCAGTTCTTCTGTCAGAACCTCACGGAGGCCTTTGTCGTCCTCCACAAGCAGAATAGTTTTCGCCGTGTGCAGCTGTTCCATATTATCTCTCCTCCAAAGGCAGACGGATTTGCGCCGTGACGCCTTTTCCAGAAGTGTTATTGGCAATCGTGAAATCGCCCCCCGAAGCCTGCGCCATCATCTGCGCGGAATAAATACCCAATCCGTTGCCCGCTTCTTTGCCTGTGACAAAGGGCTCTCCCAATCGCGACAAAATTTCCTCTGAAATTCCCGAACCTTTGTCGACCACCTCTAACACCGCCCAGGCATCCCTTTGATAAAGGCGAACATACAAGATTGCTTCCGTTGCGGAGGCCTCCAAAGCGTTGTCCAAAAGATCAAACAGAGTCTGCGAAAATGCCAACGTCTGCAAACGACAAGGCAAAGCGTCTGTCGTCAGATACGCTTCCACTTTAACCGCAGGATTCTCTTTTTCCCAGACCGCCACCAGATCTTTTACCAAAGTTTGCAACTCGACATGCTGCAGTTCACTTTGCGAAGAGCGGGAAAAGACAGAAGCCATGTGCTGAAAAACGTTTACACACTCATCCAGGGAACTCTGCGCCTTTTGCAATTCCTCCCGCGCCGACATCACATCGGTGTCCAGTTTGCGCAAACCTCTTTCCATTCGAAGCTTCAGGGAATTCATCGGAGTTGCCAACTGGTGTGAAAACCCCGCGGTCAATGCGCCTAACGATTTCAGGCGATCCGCTTGATGTTGACGATCCTGTAGCAGGCGGATGCGACGCTCTTTCTTAGCCAGAAGTGCCGAGAAATAATGACTGACAAACCACGAAGCCGTGATCAACACCCACTGAGATAGAAACCGCAACGACAGTTCCGAAAAATCCACTCCCACTGTCTTTTGCGCATCCAGGTAAGTTTCGTACTGTAAAATCAGAAGCAAAAACAAAACAGAAGCCCCGAACAGGTAAGAGGCCTTCTTTCTTAAAAGCATTCCGCCAAGGAATGAATGAATGCAGAGAATACTGACAAACGGATTATTGGCAGAACCGCTCACAAACAGCAGTCCCACCGCCGCCAGCAGATCCACCCACAAGTGCACCAACACGTGCTTTTGACTGTATTCTTCTTTCTTGGGCCAAATGCCCTGCCCCAGTACATTCAAAATTCCCAGCAGCACAAGCACAGCAATGATGTACGGAAAATGACGCTTGTCCAAATAGCCCCACTGCAAAAGTGGGATGGTTCCAAGCAACAAACAGACAATGGCAATCCAGCGAAAACGAATCAATCCAGGCATGCCTTCTTGTAGCCGAGCCCACCGGGCTCCGCAACCGCAGACTCTGAAATGCAACGATTCGCTGCCCCCTCTCCAAAGCCCCCCTGTTGCTTGTATATTCAGTTATTTCGAACACTTACAAATACGCCGGACTGTGGTGCCTTTCACACTTGCATCTAAATGCAAATATATTGCATTTAGAAAGTGAGAGTGCTACAAGCAGAATCAAGATCGAACACCAACATCTTTCCATCACAGGATGCTCACGAATGAAATATCTCATAGTTGTTTTTTCGCTTCTCACGTCTGTTCAAGCGCACTCTCAAGTTTTGCAGAACATGCAGTCAGCTGCTGCCCTGGACCTTGTCGCCCCTTTGCACTTCGAGGATTCTGCTGAAAACAAATTGGATGTCCGCTCGGCTGAACTGATTTTCTTCGGCCCACTTGATCCGACCTTTGATGCCACTTTGAACATTGCGGCTCACAATGAAGAAGGCGAGTTCGTGGCAGAAGTACACGAGGCCTATTTGGGCTCCAGTAAACTTATTCCTAACTCAAGATTCCGCGCGGGAAAATTCTTCCTGGGTGTTGGCAAACTGAATCAGACTCATCGACATGACTGGGCCTTTATCTCCGCTCCGCGCGTCCAATCGGACTTCTTTGGAGAAGAGGGTGTTGCCGACACAGGAGCCGAGTTTTCAACCCTATTGCCAACAGACGCCTATTGGGACATCACCGTCGGTGTGACCAACGGCTACACCTTTGGAACTCATGAACACCACGATGAGCCTGGTCACGAGGAAAGCGAAAGACCACATGTTCCCACCCACTATCTGCATGCTGTGAACTTCGTCGACATGGGTGAAAGAGGAGCTTTGCAGTGGGGCGCCAACTATCTTGGCAGAACCGATGCCGAAGAGCTACAAACGCAGCTCTACGGGCTTGATTTTGTTTTTAAGAAAACAGAAGGCAAGACGACTCAATTGCTGGTTCAATCTGAAATCTGGTATCGCAACCAAAGTGGGCCAGGACATGAGACCAAGGAAGAAGTCGGTGCCTATGTGTTTCCACAAACAGCCCTTTCTGAAAGAATCTTCCTGGGTCTGCGTATGGACCTCTTCTCAGAGCTCAACCGCACGTCACTGAGCGATGGCTCCAAACAGGGCAACTTAAACTATGCAGCGGTACCAACTTTGACTTTCAAAAACAGTGAATTCTCGTTGTTACGTGTTGCTTATACTTATGATAATCAGACTTATCAGGGTGAATCCGACACCATCAACCAAAAGCTTGAGCTCCAGTGGGTTGCCATTCTGGGCGCGCACCCGGCACACTCATTCTAAAGGATGACCATGAAGTATTTTATCTGCTCAATCATTATCAGCCTGGCCGTTGTCAGCGAAGCAAAAATCAAAGTCGTTACAACCACTCCGGATATTGCTGAAGTGGTTCGAGCCATCGGTCAGGATCAAGTGGAGGTTCAAAGCCTTCTCAGTGGATCTGAAGATCCCCACTTCGCGGAAGCGCGCCCGGATTATATCCTGAAGGTCAACCGCGCCGACGTTGTCTGCGCGATGGGCCTGGAACTTGAAATTGGCTGGCTTCCTAAAGTTCTTTCAAAATCTGGCAACGCGAAAGTCCAAGAGGGCGGCACTGGCTCTTGCTCTCTGGGTAAAACCGTGAAGCCCTTGGATATTCCCAAAGGCATCATTGATCGCTCTTTGGGTGATGTTCATGCCCACGGAAATCCGCATTTTAATCTGGATCCGATGAAGCTGGCAGAGGGAGGCCAGGAAGTTGTGCGCGTTCTTTCGACACTACTGCCCGCGCAGAAAGCTTTCTTTGAGAAGAATTATGATACGTTTAAAAAGAACATGTCAGATCTGCACGCCCAGGTGAGCAAAAGTCTTCCGAAGGTGAAAGTGATGGAATACCACAAAGAGTTTACTTACTTTTTCAGCTCTTATGGACTGCCATCCGCAGGGTCTCTTGAAGAAAAACCGGGAATGCCTCCTTCAGCAGCTCGCATGGCAATGGCAGCAAAACTAGCCAAAGAGCAAAATGTGAAAGTTCTGCTGGCGAGCCCTTCTGCGCCTCACAAGACGCTGGAAAGATTCCAAGAGCTTTCGGGGGTCAAAGTGGTGACTGTTCCTTCCTATGTGCAAACCAAAGGTGAAGCAAAATCGATCGAAGCCCTTCAGAAAATTTTAGGAAACGCGATTCAATGAAGTCCTTGCTGCAAGTTGAAAAAGTCCGGGTTCTAAGCCCGGAGGGAAATTTTCTGTCCCCAGAGATCAGTTTTGATCTGGCGGAAGGTGAAGTGTTGCTTTTAAAAGGTGAAAACGGATCCGGGAAAACTTCTTTCCTGAAAACACTGCTGGGTCTGCACAAGCCTTATAAAGGATCTTACAAGTTTCACGTGCCCTTGCAGGATGTTCAGTATCTGCCGCAGTTGGGAAACTTGCACTTTCATCTGCCACTTACTTTACAGGATGTACTGGGCGCTGTTCCCTCAGATCAAGGACTGCTGAAGAATCTGGATCTGACTAAAAAATGGAACACCGCCAGCGGAGGAGAAAGACAAAAGATCCTTCTGACCTCCGCCCTTGCAAAAAAGCCGCGCCTGCTGATTCTGGATGAGCCTTTCAATCATGTTGATCAGGAGTCCGGACATATTCTGGAAGAGGCTTTAAGTCTTTTCCTCAATGAACACCCTCAAAGTTCTCTGATTCTGGTATCTCATCGCCCATTAAGTTCCGTCTGGAAAAACCTTCGCTCGTTGGAGATTCGATGAGCTCATTGCTTCCCCTTCTGCAAATCTACAAGTGGTCACTTCCCTCTTCGGTTTTTATGGCAGGTGTTCTGGCTCTGGTCGGCGCACAGTGGACGGCGCGCGAAAAAAGTGCGCAGATCTTTGTTTTGGGACAAGGAGCCTCCCTTGGGATTGTCCTGGGGCTTGTCATCAATATCCTTTTAGGAACTGACTTTCATGGTATCAGCCTGCTGATCGGGCTGTCCTTGGGATGGGTCACATTGTTACTGACAGATTTACTTATTAAATCGAAGTCCGACCGCAACCATATCTACCTGACCTTGTTCGTTTTCTTTTTGTCTTTGACCTACTTGGTCAGCTACATGACTCCGGCATTGGAAAGCCATATTGCCGCCTCTTACTTTGGTGATCTGGCCGTGATGAGTGACACCGGCGCCATTGGCTGCCTGTTGGCGGCCCTGGTTTTTGGATTCTATCTAATCACCAACTGGCACAAACTTTCTTTGCGCTCTTTTCAACTGGCCAATCACAGCGCCATACATAATAGCTGGAAGAATCATCTTTTTGACCTGGGAACCTTGCTGCTAACCACGATGGCCATTCAAAACATGGGCTATTTGTACACGATGGGAAGTCTTTTCATCGCAACTAGCTTCGCGGCCTCACGCAGCCGCAACTTGAAAGGTTATCTTTTAAGAATGTTGGTGATTGCTCTGGTAGGGAGCGGAGCTGGGTTTATCGTTTCTCTACAATCTACAAATCTGCCCACAGTGCCTTGTGTACTGCTGGGGCAGATGCTGATTGGATTACTGCTTTATACAAAGAAGTAATGGAAAGAAGGCTGGGCCTCACGCTTTTGTCCGTCAATGTTAAATAGACAGATCACTTCCGTGCGAACGCCTTTTTTTACGTTGAAGATGGTTAAATCCGCGTTTTCAATGATCTGATGCAGTCCACGACCCGCGCCACCTTTGCCAGCATTCATACTGCCGGCCTGACCGCTGTAACAGCTAATCAGATAATCGATAATATTATCCTTGGTCAGAGATCCAAATGGATCTTTGACCGCCACTGCCAACAACACTCCGTCACTGGCATAGCGCAACTGTGATTGCTGATGGGTGTCCAACTGTATTTCCTCTTTACGAGAAACATGGTTAAAGATGGACTTACCCTGCGAATCCACCGGAGCATCGTAGATGGCATTCATCAACATTTCTTCAACGACAGTATTCACCCGATCCAGGACCGTCGAACGCACACCCATCTTCTTGAAATAACCGTAAAGATCTTCTCGCAGCGCCTCGCGCTGATTGGAACAGGACACCCGTTTGCTCTGAACTTCCACTCCCCACGTCAGATACTTCTCGATTCCGAAAAGATCCTTGTTCAGAAGTTTCCCCAAAGCCGTCAGAATATACCTGATGGTGGTGTTGCGATCTTCCGCATCGCGGGACACGATATGATCCACATGACGATTTGTTTGCAGAATCTGCAGATTCCCCTGCACATCTTTGCTGGTCAGAAGCACGGAATAGTTGGCGGCCTTCTTATCATGAACCTCTTGAAGGATCTCAACACAGCCTTCCTCGCAAAGAACCAGATCATACTTGTTTTCCGCCAACAACTGGCGGGCACCCTCTGAATCATTGGCAATGTCCAGCTGAACACCGGTGCCACCCAAGGCCATGCGCACGGGAAGTTGCTGTTTTTTGTCCGGCTCCACCAAAAGAACACGACCACCGACTTTTTCAATTTTCTGCTGAGCCTCGTGAAGCTCACGATTCAGGATTTCAAAAAGTCGTGCTTTTTCATTGGTTTTGACCAGGCGCTCGGTCAGAACATTACAGTAGATTTGAAATAGAAGAGCTTGAAACCGATCTTTGTCTTTCGGATGAACGTGTGCAAAATCCTCGGTGCGAATGACGAAACATTCCACCGCCGTTAAGGCCCTCACCGTGGTCGAGGTTGGATTTTTTGTGATTACACTCATTTCGCCGAAGACTTCACCCGGGGTATCAAGTGTGGCAATCACCTCAGAGGCCAAAGAAACTTCCACTTTGCCTGTTCGCAAAAAGAACAAGGAACTGTTTGTTACTCCCTCTTGCAGAAGCATGGTTCCAGCTGCAAATGATTCGGTATGAATCATGACAGAGGTTTGCAAAAGCAAATTATCCGTAAAGGATTTGAAGAAAGAGAAATCCCGAATTTCTTTGGCAATTTCAGCCGGATGCAATTTCATATAGGAACTATTATGTATTTAGTTACAGGCCCTTGACTAGAATCGTCTTGAATATTTCCTGTAATGAAAGAAAATTAAGTCTATCGTCGGTATAGCGGAGGAAGCTTGTTTCCCACCATCTCAATTTCACCCAGTCTATCAATACCGACCTATTATCTCATTCTGAGCCTGACCGTTTGTCTTGGCCTTCTCTGGGTTGCCCGTCGTGCCGACCAGCGCGAACTTTCCCGCAAAGTGTCTCTGGACTTAAGTCTCATCATCATGATCAGTGGTTTTATTGGCGGACGACTGTTTCACGTCTTCTATGAAAGTTATCCCTACTATCAAGAAGACTATCTGCGCATTCTCTATTTTTGGAATGGCGGCTTCGTCTTTTATGGCGGGGCCCTTCTGGCCACTTTGTGCAGCGTTGTCTATCTGATCTTTATTGCCCGGGTTCCCTTTGAAGATTATCTGGATTTGTTTGCACCCGTGATGTCTTTATCTTACATGCTGGGCCGGATAGCCTGTCTTTTTGCGGGCTGCTGCTATGGTAAAACATGCGAACTTCCCTGGGCGATAGCAGGCCGCCACCCCACTCAAGCCTATGCTTCTTTATGGGAACTGGGGGTCTTGTGTGTTCTGCTCGGAACTGAAGCCATCGCACGACCCGTTCGTCCGCGGTGGCTGCAAAATCCTGGCAGCATCTTTTATCTGTGGATGGTTTTGCACGGACTGGGCCGATTGATGATGGAGTCCTTCCGCGATGACTTCCGTGGTCCTTCGCTGGGACTTTCGATTTCAGGATGGATCAGCGTTCTGATCGTAGTTTTAGGACTGTTTTTGTTAGTGCGGAGACCAGCAGGCCGGGGGACGACAAGTTCCACCTAGCTGACATTTCGCCCCCGCCACATAAGTATCCAGCCGACACTGAATTGACGGATAGACATTGCGCAAAAGTTCTTTCGCCGTCGGAGCCGGAGTTAACAAAGAAACCGCATCGGTTTTTTGCGAATCATACTTTTGAAAGAATTGAGTCATTGCCAAACCAACCTGAGCTGTGCGGGCACAAAGTAAATTGCCCTCACAGACGGACTTGGCTTCCTCACTGACATTCTGGGCCAGCTCAGGATGAGCACTTAAGAACTCAGGTAAACACGTTCTACCCGTGAAGAAATCACTTTGCCCTTCGGAAGAAGACCACTCGGCCCCAGCAAAGGTCTGACGAGGTTCTTCACCCATCGTGTGACCGATCTCATGACAGAGAATGCCCGCCAGGATTTCCATTGAAGCCCCCGGGGCCCGCGCCAATCCGCCCCACAAGATCACCTGCAAATAAGTCCCCTTGTCCATGGAACCACCCGCAAAATACGGATTGACCCAATCATAGGAAATAACCAAAGGTTTTCCGGTTTGCTGATAGACACGCATCATGTACTTACTCTGAAACTCTGCAAGGAGCTGACGATACTGTTCTTCCGTCACATCAGAGACATTGGCACTGCCCGGTGGAAGATAGAAGTATCCCGCATCCTGAGCATACGAGATACTGGAGGACCTGGCTTTCAGGGGCTTTTGTGTTTGCACCATCACAACCAAGCCCACCAGCAGGATCACAGCCAAAATATAGGGTAAGTACTTCTTTGTCTTTTTGCTCATAGCGGCCGGTAATCTATCACAAGTTCAGTTTTTCTGTAACCCCATTAGCTAATGATTGCAATTCGGTTCCGGGATTTGTCACTCACACATGCGCAGGGAGCTGTCTTGATTTGAGACACTCTCGCAAGCCTACGATTTTTTGAGGGAATTGGCTGTCACTGCCTTCTCTCAGAACAAAGTGACGCAATTTGGCCGTGCTCGGTAAAGCTTAAACACAGCTGCCATGATCATTGCGGGTTTATTTGCATCCGGCCGCGTGGATGCGATGGCACGACTCCTGTATTGCACTAGTAGTGAAGAGAAGTCTTGAGAGAGAGGTTCATTATGAAAAAGCTTTTAGCTTCGATGATCGCGATCTCCACAGCGTTGTTTGTGGTGGCGTGTGGAAAAAGTGGTGGTGATTCCAACTATGTGAATCCCCAAGTTTGCGGTTCCGGATATATCTGGAATGGAAGTACCTGTATCCTACCTAATGGTGGTACTGGCGGTGGCAACATAGTAACTACTACTGTTGGCTTTGCTGATGGTAGTACAAGCTATACCATTGCTAATAGGGATTTTGCCGGAAGCCTAAGAATAACAAATAAAAGTGGGTATAAAGAGTTTCTTCGAGAAGCCTTAGCAATTTGCGATAGAAACAGCCACATCTGGGGTAGAGATTACGGCCTTGCTAATTGCGACACGTGGACATCAGGAACGCTCTTCTTAAGCTTCACAATTGGGCCTAATATGATTCCTGCCGTTGTGTTGAGAGCTTATCCCCCACCGGCTTCATACTTTAGCTATGGGTTTAGCTTCGGTATCGATGCCGCTGGCATGGCGCACAACCCACTATATTTGAATAGCCAGAATACCTTTAGCCTTATCCCAGATAAAGAAGGCAATCATAGCCAAGCTTTTGAGATTCGCGCTAATGGTGCTGCAGACAATTTATCCGGTAAATATTTGATCCAAATTCAGGCTCATAAGGGCACTTTGGCGAATAGTGAAATCAAGTATGATCTGGCTTACAAAAATGGAAAGCAGAATGCGGTTTTCGCAACAGGAACACTAAAACGTTTCCAATAAACTCTGCGTCTTGCTTCAACAGCAGGACATGGAATAAATTTCGACTATGACCGAATCTCAATCTCGACAGGTCAAATGCCCGCAGTGCGGGCGTTTGACTTTGTACTCAACCGAAAATCCCTTCCGTCCTTTCTGCTCTGAAAGATGCAGACTGATCGATCTTGGTGAGTGGGCCAGTGAATCCTACAGAATTCCCGTCAAGGACTCTTCAAGTGATGCTTTAACTTCCCTTGATGATGATGACTATCCAGGCGAAGACAAACACTAGAAGCCGCGCGGAGAGCCGCAGTCAGAGACCTTTTCATATTTTGCTATTGACGAATTTGCCTTTTTGTCTTTTCATGAGGCTGTCATTGGATGACGAAGAGTTATCATCAAGATTTTATTATCAACATCGGATACACAAACGTATCCAAAAGAGGAGTTCAAATGAACAAAGCTCAACTTATCGAAAAAATCGCAGCTGAAACAAAAGTTTCTAAAGCTCAAGCTGAAGCAATCCTTGATTGCGCAGTAGAAAACATCAAAAAATCCGTTAAAAAAGGTGACGATGTTAAACTTGTTGGCTTCGGTACATTCACTAAAGCTAAACGTAAAGCTCGCACTGGTCGCAACCCACAAACTGGTAAAGCGATCAAAATCCCTGCTGCATGGGCTCCGAAGTTCCGCGCAGGTGCTGAATTCAAAGCTATGGTTAAGTAATTAACCAGAACTTTCGATTTCCTGGTAAAGGCGTCCCACAAGGACGCCTTTTTTATTTTGTCTATATCCTAAAGCTCCGGTAGCCTCTTTGCATGGCTCAATTTCAAAAGCAAATTCAAAAAATCGGTGTGTACACAAGCGGTGGCGACGCCCCAGGGATGAATGCTGCGATTCGCGCGGTTGTTCGGGTGGGAATCTCTCAAAAACTTGAAGTTTACGGCATTCACAACGGCTACGTTGGAATGATGGAAAACAAAATCGAACCATTGCAACTTCGTGATATGGCCAACATCATTCAGCGCGGTGGAACCATCCTGAAGACAGGACGCTCTCCTGAGTTCATGCGCCCCGAAGGCCGCTCCCGTGCCGCAGCCAACATCAAAGCACTCGGAATAGACGCCTTAGTATGTATTGGTGGCGATGGTTCATTCCGTGGTGCCCACTCCCTTTGGGAAGAACATCAAATCCCCGTTGTCGGCGTCCCAGGAACTATCGACAATGACATTTTCGGCAGTGACAAAACCATCGGCTTTGACACCGCCGTCAACACGGCACTAGAAGCCATTGACCGCATTCGCGATACGGCCGCTTCGCACGATCGTCTGTTTATTGTTGAGGTCATGGGCAGAAACTCAGGCTTCATCGCATCTCACGTAGGACTTGCAGGCGGTGCTGAAGAAATCTTCACACCCGATGCCAACACCACCGTGGAAAAAGCCATTGATCGCATCATGGATGCCAAAGCGCGTGGCAAAACCAGCAGCATCATCATCACGGCCGAGGGACAAAAGCCAGGACGCGCGTACGATCTGGCCGATGCCATTCGCAAAAAATCCGGCATGGACGCGAAAGTCTGCATCCTTGGACACCAACAGCGCGGGGGATCCCCTACAGCTGCGGATCGCATTCTTGCAAGCCGCATGGGTGCTGCCGCTGTGGACGCTCTTTTCAAAGGCTACTGTGACGTGATGATCGGAACTGAAGGCGAAAGACTTATTCAGGTGCCTTTGGATCTTGTCGCGAAGAACGAAAAAAAGAATCAATTGGATTTGATTTCTTTGGCCAGCGTTTTAGCGACTTAAAACTTCCTCACGTTTTATCTTGACCTCTGCTGTAGATGCTTGAATTCTATAGGATATTCCGTTCAAGCAACCACAGCGAGGTCCTCATGAAAAATCTTTTCCTAGCATTGCTTTTGACTCTTCCGCTTCTGAGCGGATGTACCAAAAAAGAAAATGAAATTGTTATTGGTGAATATGACTCCCTGACTGGAAGTGATGCCACTTTCGGTTTAAGCACCAACAAAGGCGTTCGTCTGGCTTTGGATGAAATCAACGCCGCGGGTGGAGTCAAAGGTAAAAAGATCAGCCTGGTCACTTTGGACGATCAGGGAAAAAATGAAGAGGCCGCTTCTGCCACCACTCGCTTGATCACACAAAACAATGTTGTCGCCATTCTTGGCGGAGTCGCCAGCGGTCGCTCCAAAGCGGCGGCTCCGATTGCGCAATCACACGGTGTCCCGTTTGTTTCCCCGGCTTCGACAAATCCGGATGTCACAAAGGTGGGCGACTACGTCTTCCGCGTT
Organism: Bdellovibrio sp. HAGR004; assembly: GCF_055397015.1. Lineage (NCBI taxonomy): Bacteria > Pseudomonadati > Bdellovibrionota > Bdellovibrionia > Bdellovibrionales > Pseudobdellovibrionaceae > Bdellovibrio > Bdellovibrio sp. HAGR004. Next base: position 3,579,276 of record NZ_AP029176.1, read on the forward strand.
TGCTTCATCGATCCGTTCCAAGGACTGGTGATGGCAAAGTTTGCCAGCGAAAACCTGAAGGTAAAAAAAGCCGCCATTTTGCGTGATGTGAAAAACGACTACAGTGTGGGCCTGGCTGATGTGTTTTCTGCCGAATTTAAAAAACGCGGCGGCGAAATTGTTTCGGACCTGAGCTATCAGGCAGGTGACATCGATTTCAAAGCCCAATTGACTCAGATCCGCTCGAAGAACCCTGATGCCATTTACATCCCAGGCTACTACACCGAGGTCGGACTGATTGCCCAGCAGGCACGTCAACTGGGTTTGAAAGTTCCCCTAATGGGTGGAGACGGCTGGGACTCTGACAAGCTGTACGAGATTGGCAAAGAGGCGATCAACGGCAACTACTACTCCAACCACTACACCACTGAATCCACAGATCCTGCTGTGACGGAGTTCATTAAAAAATTCAAGGCGAAATACAACGAAACTCCGGACGCATTGGCCGCTTTGGGTTATGATGCGGCAAAAATTCTGGTGGCCGCGATTGAACGTGCTCCCGACTTGTCAGGAAAAGCCATTCGTGATGAACTGGCAAAGACTAAGGATTTCCCTGGCGTGACCGGGAAGATCACTTTAAATGAAAACCGTGACGCTGTTAAAAGCGCCGTGGTGATTCAGGTGGATGGCAACAATCGCAAATTCATCACCACCATCAACCCGTAAGGATTGACATGCAAGATTTCGTACAGCATCTGATCAATGGAGTGAGCCTGGGTTCTATTTATGCCTTGATCGCTCTGGGTTACACGATGGTGTACGGAATCTTAAAAATGATCAACTTCGCCCACTCAGATGTTTACATGGTGGGCGCCTTTGCCGCTTACTACTTCGCACGCTGGATCGGAATTGAAAATGATCCGGGTCTGAGCACTCTTTTGACCCTGATTGTTGTTTCCATGATCTGCTGCAGTCTGCTGGGATTGGTCATTGAGCGCCTGGCTTATCGCCCTTTACGCAACTCTCCCAAATTGAATGTGCTTATTACCGCCATCGGCGTCAGTTTGTTCCTGGAATATTCCGGACAGGTTGTTTTCGGTGCCGATCCCAAAGTCTTTCCCGAAGTGATGAAAGATTTTGTGATCTTCACCATCGGAAATGTCGAAGTTCGCTCTTTCGATGTCACGGTTCTTGGCGTGGGCATTGCCGCCATGCTGGCTTTGCAGTTTCTTTTGTTTAAAACCAAAATCGGACGAGCCATGCGGGCCGTCAGTGCCAACCCCATGGTTGCCAGTCTGATGGGCGTGAATCCGGATCGTATTATTGCCTTCACCTTTGTGGTCGGCTCTTCCCTGGCTGGCATCGGCAGTGTACTGGTGGGAATGAAGTACCCGAAAATTGATCCTTTGATGGGTATGATGATCGGACTTAAAGCCTTCGTTGCTGCCGTGCTGGGTGGCATCGGAAACGTTGGTGGCGCAGTGATCGGCGCCATGATCATGGGACTTTCTGAAGAAATGGTTGTGGCCTATCTTTCCAGTACCTACCGCGACGCCCTGGCCTTTGGGATTTTGATTGTCATTCTGATCTTCAAGCCTGCAGGTCTTCTGGGCAAATACTCTGTGGAGAAGGTGTGATGAAAGCACTTAAGAATCCCGCCTTAGCTCTGTTGGGTTTGTGTCTTCTGGGTCTTGCGCTGAATTTTGGCGTGAATGCTTATGTTCAATTGATTCTTCTTTTTGCGGGCGTGAACTGCCTGATGTCGATGAGCCTGAATCTGGTCAACGGATATACCGGCCAGTTTTCTTTGGGTCATGCGGGTTTTATGGCTATTGGGGCCTACTTTTCGGCCTACGCCTCCACCCGCTGGAGTTTTGCTCCATCATCCCTGCTCATAGTTCAATATTTTGTCTTCACTTTAGGGGCCGGCCTTGTCGCCGCAGCGGCGGGATTCCTGGTGGGACTGCCCTCCCTGCGCCTGAAGGGCGACTATCTGGCAATCGTGACTTTGGGTTTTGGTGAAATCATCCGCGTCGCCCTGCTGAACATGGACTTTTTAGGAGGCCCCCGCGGTCTTTCAGGAATTCCGGGGTTTGGCTCGTTTCTTTGGTCCTTCTCATTTGCCTCTTTGTGGATTGTGATCTGCTTCTTCACCATCTGGCGCATCATGAGATCCAGTCATGGCCGTGGCTTCCTTAGTGTGCGTGAAGATGAAATCGCCGCGGAAGCCATGGGTATCAACACCACTCGAATGAAGGTGAAAGCTTTTGTCCTTTCAAGCTTCTTTGCTGGTGTGGCGGGGGCCCTGTTTGCGCACTTCACTAACTTTATCAATCCATCATCCTTTACCTTCCTGCAAAGTGTAAATGCCGTCATCATGGTGGTTCTGGGAGGCATGGGTTCCATGACCGGATCTATTGTGGCCGCGATCATTATCACAATTCTGCCCGAAGCACTGCGCCCCTTGCAGGAACTGACCGGTGTGGATCTGCGCATGGTGATTTATTCCTTGTCTTTGATCTTGATGATGATTCTGCGACCCAAAGGTCTTTTCGGCGACATGGAACTTGGCGATGTTTGGAGAAAATATGTCAGACGTTCTGCTTGAAGCCCGCAAGATCACCATGCGTTTCGGCGGCCTCAAAGCCGTTGATTCTTTGGAGTTCCAAATTAAAAAAGGTCAATTAGCCGGCCTGATCGGCCCCAATGGCGCCGGAAAAACCACCGTATTTAATATGCTCACCGGCGTCTATCAACCCACTTCAGGCGAAGTTCTTCTGGAAGGCCAAAGTCTGCAAGGTCTGGCGCCTTACGAAATTTCCCATCGTGGTGTGACCCGTACATTTCAGAACATTCGTCTTTTCAAAAATCTGACAGTCCTGGACAACGTTTTAATAGCTGGACACCAGCACGTGAAATACGGACTTTTTGATACGCTCTTTCAGACTGAAAACTTCCGTACTGACGAAAGTCGTTTGCAGGATAAAGCCATTGATCTTCTTAAGATCTTTCACCTGGAAGACAAAGCTCACAAACCCGCCAACTCACTACCTTATGGAGAGCAGCGTAAACTTGAGATCGTCCGGGCCCTGGCGACGGATCCAAAAATCATCCTGCTGGATGAACCCGCGGCCGGAATGAACCATTCCGAAACCCATCATCTGATGGAAACCATCGCCAAAATTCGCGAAGAGTTCAAACTGACCGTTCTTCTGATCGAACATGACATGAAGTTAGTCATGGGCATCTGTGAAAACATCATCGTATTGGATCATGGTGTGAAGATCGAAGAGGGGACCCCAGCCAAAGTGCAAAGCTCTGCCAAAGTGATTGAAGCTTATCTGGGCGTGGAGGAAAAAGAATGAGTTCCCCGCTTTTAAAAGTCGAAAACCTGGATGTCTTCTACGGCTCGATTCATGCCTTAAAAGGCGTCAGTTTCGAAGTCAACAAAGGTGAAGTCGTTTCTTTAATCGGTGCCAATGGTGCGGGTAAAACCACCACCTTGCGCGCTATTTCCGGGATTGTTCCCTGCTCTGGAAAACTGCAGTTCAAAGATCAGGACCTTACAGCCGTTGCCACGTTCCGTCGAGTGGGGTTGGGCATTGCTCAGTCTCCAGAAGGTCGCGGCGTTTTCCCACAGATGAGCGTCTTGGAAAATCTTGAAATGGGTGCTTATTCCCGCAAGGACAAGGCCGAAATTAAAAAAGACCTGGACATGTGCCTGGAACTTTTCCCCCGTATAAAAGAACGACTGGCCCAAATGGCAGGAACCATGTCCGGGGGCGAGCAACAGATGCTGGCCATTTCACGGGCGCTGATGGCGAAACCACAATTACTTTTGTTGGATGAGCCGTCTTTGGGACTGGCCCCCTTGATCGTGGCACAGATTTTCGACATCGTAAAAAAATTGAATCAGGAAGGCATGACCATTCTGCTGGTCGAACAAAATGCACGCATGGCTCTGAAGATCTCTCACCGAGCCTATGTTCTTGAATGTGGTCGCATGGTGATGCAGGACTCAGCACAGAATCTGCTAAACAACGACGTGGTTCGAAAGAGCTATTTGGGCGTCTAAATTCGAGCTACTTACTGATTTACTGTCTTTTTACTGGACCAGTGTCTGTAAATGTTCCTCAGCGTCGCGCACGGGAACTCGAAGCGTGTCTCATTGCGGGATTCTACTGGAACTCTGACCTTGGTCGAAGCTCCAGCAACATTCAAAGTGCAGGCCCTTAAGACATCTTCTGAAGAAGAACTTCGAACTCTGTTCCTTTGCCGTCCTTAACGGGACTGCGCACGGAAACTTTTCCGTCATGAGCTTCAACCACCGCTTTTACAAAGGTCAGCCCCAGGCCCATGCCATACTCGGATCGACTCTTATCACTGCGATATAATTTCTGCCAGATCATACCGTGTTCATCCGCTGAAATACCGGGCCCGGTGTCTGTCACACGGATAATCACGTTTTCGGTTTGATTGATGGTCTCAATTGTAACCTGACCGCCAGATGGAGTGTATTTATGAGCATTATCCAGCAAATTGGCAATCACTCGACTGATGAGTTTTGCATCAACCATGGCCCAGTCATGATGATCGAGTTTCTGAATAACCTTAATGTCCTTCTCCTCAAAGGCCATCTCGTACAAACTCATAATCTCTTTTACCAGATCACTGATGAACTTCTTTTCCAGCTTCAGGCGTTTGCTGCGATTTTCAGCCTCAGTGATATCCGTCAGAACCTGCAAGAAATTCAGAATTTTATCCGAGTTTTCATAACAGCTCTGCAAAGCCTCGCGGTAGGACTCAACATCCCCTTCACTGGTCAAAGCCAATTCCGCACGCCCCCGAAGCCGGGTCACCGGAGTCCGAATATCGTGGGCCAAATGATCAAAGGCTCCTTTGAGGCCACTGACCAAACCTTCGATCTTGTCGAGCATCTTATTGAAAAGAACTTTTAGTTCTTCCAACTCATCATCGCTGCCCCCGATCGGAACCCGCGTCGAAAGAGATCCACTTTCAATTTTCTTCATCGAGGTGATCAACTCACGGACCGGACTGAGAGTTCTATTTGAAAGGAACAAGCCCCCAAGGAAGCCAATCAATGCCACGGGCCCCAAAAGCCACCAAAAGATCTTTTGCAGATTATGCAGCTGCTGGCTTAAAGCTTCGCGGCTTTTTCCGACAATAAGACGGCTTCCATCCTTTAAAGTCGTACCCACCACAAAGACGGCATCGCCCCCATGAAGCTCCTGCATAACAAATTCGAAGTTTTGACCCCGATGGGTATCGAGTTCCTTTTTTAAGGCGACTTCATCCAACTTGAAGCTGGGAAATGGTTCATGAAAGAAGCTGACCTGGCCTTTGGGTGCAAAGACGGTCACCAACAAAGCGGCATCCCGGTCATAATTGGGAATATAAAGAAAGTAATCGTTAAATTCGCTCAACCCCCGCACCTCAATGCGGTTTCGATACTCTTCCAACTTTGACGTTAAAAGATCTCTTTCCTGGTCTTGCAGTCCATGGCTGATTTGAAAATAGAGAAAACTGAAAATAACGGTGGAACTCAGAATCAGAACCAGTGAGTACGCAAGTGTCAACTTGGTGCTGATTCGAAATAGCGTCGGCTTAAGACGACTTGAGAACATATCCTACACCTCTAACCGTATAGATAAGGCGTGTAGGGAAATCTTTTTCCAGCTTGTTTCTGAGTCTGCATACAAGTACGTCTACCACGTTGGTTTGGGGATCAAAATCATAGTTCCAGACTTCCTTCAGGATCGTCTGCTTACCAATGATTTTATTAGGATTGCTCATGAACAGGTCAAGAAGAACAAATTCTCTTTCCTGAAGGTCGAGTTTACGACCCGCGCGAACCACATCACGATTCAGACGGTTCAACTTCAGATCCTGGAACACCAACTGAGTCACTTCAGAAGCTTTTTGGGATCTTTTCAAAAGATTCTTCACGCGGATCTGTAGTTCAGCCATTGCAAATGGCTTGGTCAGATAGTCATCACCACCCATGCTCAAACCTTTGAGGCGGTCATCCAGCTCGCACAATGCACTCAGGATCAGAATTGGAGTGTTCACTTCTTTTTCACGCAACGACTTTGCGAAAGTGTAACCGTCCATTTCCGGAAGCATAAGGTCCAATACAATGATATCGTAATGATTCGTCAGTGCACGTTCGTAAGCACGGCGACCGTTGGACTCAACTTCGACTTCGCCTTCCAGCTCGCCCAAGCCCTGCTTTACGATCGTTGCAATTTCGTTATCGTCTTCGACTACTAAGCATCTCATCTCGAGTCACCTTTGTTTCGGGTTCCTAATGTAATATCTGTAAGCCAATTTATAGCAGATTTGTTTCTAAACAAAAGGATGAACATTCATATTGTAGCCTGAAAAGCTCATCATTACAGAGATTTAATCGCTACCCCGATGAGAATTGCCGAGATGAAACAAATCCACCCTTGAAACCCGCTTGCCAGACGAAAATAAACAGGCTCCTGGTCAGGGAGCCTGTGACATGGTCTTTCTATGGTTTAGGGCAGATTATCTAGAATTAACGCTTAAGCTGGATAACCTCGTTCAGAAGTTCATCTGTCGTCGTGATTGTCTTCGCATTGGCTTGGAAACCACGCTGATTTTGGATCATGTTTACGAACTCTGTCGCCAAATCAACAGTGGATCTTTCCAGAGATTTTGCGAACAACTTACCACGACCAGCAGCGCCCGGGCCGCCCAAAGACGCTGTACCGGAATCTCTGGATTCTTTCAAACGGTTGTTACCCACTTTGAACAGAGCTTCCGGATTTTCGAACTTCGCCAGAGCGATCTGAGCAAGGTCAGAAGCCTGACCGTTGGAGTAAACCGCTGTCAGGATACCGTCGTCATTGAATGACAAACCAGTGATCGTACCAGCCGCCGCACCATCCTGGTGCCAAGAGATCAGATCAGAGTTTTTACCGTACTGTTTAGTACCGTCCAAACCTTTACCACCCTCTTTAATCGCATCACCGAAGTTCAACTTCACTTGTTGGTCCTGCAAAGCACCACCTTTGAAGTTGAAGTTTGTGGAAGTTGTTTCCTGAGACTCCAACTTACCGTCAACAGTGAACGTCAATTTACCTGCAGCAACTTCAGACATTTTTCCGTCTTCGCCGCCAGTGACTTCTTTACCGTCAACCAACCCTTTGAATTCCCACTCACGGTCATTCACTTTGTTGAAGAAGAAGCTGACAAGGTGTTTGTTACCTTGAGAGTCGTACATCTCAACACCCGTAGAGTAATGAGAAGTGGAGTAAGGATCGTTGATATCGAACTTCTTAGTTGGCTCCATACGGGAATCCAGGTTCAGATCCAACTTCAACTCTTTCGTCGCTTTGGCAGGAATCAAGGCACGAGGGAACTTGATATCAGTCATTTTATTAACGATATTGCCCTTTTCGTCTGTTGCGAAACCTTGAACTTTCTGATTGTCGTTAGTCACCAGGTAACCTTCGCGGTCAAAGTGGAAGGAACCATCACGAGTGTAAGACTCACCATCAGAACCTTTAACTTTGAAATAACCGTCACCGGAAATCGCCAAGTCAGTCACTTTTTCTGTCGCGTCGATATTACCCTGAGTCAGGATTGGATTTACGGCACCGATCTTCACACCACGGCCGATTTGGTTACCACCAAGGATACCTTTAAGATTTTTAGAGATGATGTCCTGGAACTCTGCACGGCTGGCTTTAAAACCTGTCGTGTTGGCATTGGCGATATTGTCCCCGATAACACCCAAAGCCTCGCCCTGAGCAGTCATACCGGAAACACCCGTGTACAATGAAGAAAGAATACCCATGTGACCTCCATGTCGTTGGCAGTTCTAGTCGAGAACCACCGTTTTGGAGGGCCTCCTCTGCGAGGACCAGCCCTAATATTAAATTTTACTATCATTGCTTATCTGCCACTTCCGGACAGCTTCACAATTAATCCGCCGTAGCTCATTCATGAGCGAAGGAGGATTCCACGCTTTATCCGTCTCTTCAGGACAGCTTCAGCGCTTGCGTTTAAAGCACCACTGTTGAGTCGATGTTCGTGAACACATTTTCTTTCAATGCATTCTTGTCCATCACTGTCACAACCGTGTTGTTCTTCACGCTGACGATCAGTGCCGAGTCATTCATCAGAATCAATGAATCCTTGGAACCTTTCGCCGCCGCTTTCGAAACCGCCTCTGAGAGTCTTGAGATATCTTCCGGTGAATAGTTAATTCCCCGAGTTCTCATCCGCTCAATCGCGTGATTCGAAAACTTCACTCCTTCAACAGCTTTTGCAAGCCCCGGAGGTTGCATCTGTCCCAGGTTCTGAGGCTTGACGCCGCCGACCTGATTCAGTGTCTCCTTGAAGGAGGGTCCCCCAGCCAGATCCGGTTGTTTCACCTTCCCTGGTTGCTGCGGGATGAGTTGATCAAGAGTTTGTATCTTCTTTAAATCGACCATTACTTCGCTGTCTCCTTAGCGATCTTTTCCATCATGTCGCGGGACAAACCCACAGTGTTCATGATGTTAGATTTTGCTACAGGAGCAGGAGTCATGGAAGAGTTTTGTAACTCTGCATTCCCCTCTTTTACAGTTTGTCCTTTAGCATCATCTTTCTTCAAGTCTAGGTTTGTTACATCATTTACTTTCTGGTCAGTGGTCATAAGACGTGGGTCCGTAATCTTCTTCACGTCAGAGAAACGAATCGCCTGATTCCCCACGTGCAGAACAGGGCCCTCAGAGGAATAGCTCACACCCGTGATCATCCCGTCGAAGTCTGTCTTAATTCCCATCTTTTTGCCGTCTGCTGTCTTTGCTTCCGCCATGAATTGATATTCACCGGGAAGGGACTTCATGCCTCTTTCATCCTCACCGTTCCATGTCAGTTTGTTCGCACCTTGCTTCAGGCCTTTCAAGTTGTACGTGCGCACAACAGTGCCTTCTGCATCGCGAACCTTCACTGTCACTTCACTGGCTTCCATTGGCAGATTGAACTTGAAGTCATGCTCTTTATCATTCACACCGCGCACCACCTTGGAGGAATCCCCGGCAACGGCTTTGCCAATCAGATTCAATGCCTGGAAATTTTCAGAAGGCTTTTGACCATTCTTCATTTCATCAAGTGTTCGGTTCATGTTCTGCATCTGCTCAAGTGACGAGAAGTTCGCAAGCTGTGCCGCCATCTCGTGACTCTTCAGCGGATTCGTAGGATCTTGATTTTTCATCTGCGCCATCATCAGGCGGAAGAAAGCATCCTTATCCAGGTTTGGATTTCCAGTGGTACGAACTTTTTTCGCAGGATCCTGCCAGTTGGCATCGACAATCTTATTCAGAACCTCGCCGACATTTTCGCCGCCAAGCTTATCCTTATCGTGGGCACTGATATTAGAAGCGCCAGCGTTCTCGGGTTTCACCTGAGTCGCTCCGAATGCATTCACTCCTAATTTCGGATTCACCATTGTCATTTATGCTCCTTTACTGCTGCTTCAGCTTCCGCCCCTGCCGGGGCTTCAGCTTTGCCGGCTGTCGCCGCTATGCCACTAGATTAAGACCACTGCCTTTGCCTTCAACTTTGCGAGCTGGCGCCGTGGAGCGCGTCTCGATCGGCTGAAGTGGATCCCGACGTCCGCCGTAACCTTTCAACGAAGGCATATCGGTCAAAGATTCACGTCGTCCCTGTGAACCGAAGTTTTCATTAAACTGGTTCCAGAATTGACGGGCTTGATCTCTTTGCTGATTGCCGTTCATGTTCGTCTGGTTTTGCGTCGCCGTATCTGCGGAAGTCGAGTTCACAACGTCCACCTTTACATTCTCCATGGACAATTTGTGAGCAGCAAGACTGGTTTTCAGTTCAGCTAGACTAGACTCGATGGTCTTTTTAGCTTCCTGAGTATCTGCTGACATCTGCAGGTTCACTTTGCCATCCTGGAGCATCACTTTAAGGTGAATGGTTCCCATGCCCTCGGGGGTCATCTGAACCTTCATTTCACCGCCACCGCGCTTGATCAGGTACTGCGCCTGATTCATCAGCTGCTTCACCGCTGCTTCGTTTTCAGCGGGATTGGCCTGCCCTTGCGGAGCCATGCCGGCAACCGGAGCCGCACTCGTCGGCACACTTAAAGTTTCGCCCTTGATCGGAGCACCATGAATGCCTTCAAGTCCCTGCAGACTTTGTTTGAAGTCCGCTGACTTGATGTTCATTTTGTCAACGACCGCCTCTTTCTCAGAGCCTGTTCCCTGCTGCATGAAATTGTTGGATTGTTGCATCATTGAACCTTGCGATTCATTGCGCATCAGATCCTGCATTTTCGCCTGCACTTGCAATGGATTCAGAGACTGCGAGGTGGGCACCTTCGGAGCTTCCGGCGCCTTGAGCGCCTGAGTGAACTCCGCCATCAGCTCAGCCCCTTCTTCAGAAGCGGCCATGCTCTCAGCAACACCGGTTCCTTGAGCAGCCTGCGCCTCAGCGGCTTTCTTTGCTGCCAAAGCCGCCAACAACGCCGGAGACATTACTTCCTGCATCTGCCCTTGCAGATGTGGAGGAAGCTCTGGAAGTTTTGCCATCGGCGCCTGAGGCGGCATTTCCGGCAAAGCCATATCTTCCACCAAAGGAAGTTCCGTCGGCTCTGCAAAAGAAGCTTCATCCAGATTCATATTCTGCATCATGCCCGCATCAAGATGGGACATTGCTGCCGACTGAGGCTCTGGGGACTTCCAGAATTTTTGATTTAAGCGATCCACCGTGGCGCCCAACAGATCCTGCTTGGCTTGCGCCTGATCCACGCGCATCTGCATGCCCTGTTGGGTCACGCCAGTGCCTATTGTGAACTGCGGCGCTTTTGCCGGCACAGGAGCCTGCTGCAATTGCACCAACAGGGAAGCGTACATCGCCTGAGCTTTGTCAGCGTCTTCCTCTGGCAGTCCTAATTGCGCGATCACAGCTTCTGCCGTGTCTTCCGGGGATTGTACTAGTTGGGTGTCGTCCAGCTGGGCCATCGCCTCCACGAGTCGCGTGGGGGATATCTCGAATTCACTCTCGAAGGAGTCCATGAATTCTTTAATTTTTTGCTGTCGAACTGTTCCCTTCTTTTCTATCTTCCCATCGCTTTGGCTGACCTCGGGTTCTTTCCCCTTCTTCGCTTCGGTTTGTTCCGGCTTTTCGTTCTTTGCCTTCACTTCCCGTTGCGGAGATTCTTTCGCTTCCTTCGGGCTTTTCGAAGTTATTTTCTCTTCGAGAGCCTTTCCGAATGAAGAATCGGATCCGGAACCTTTGAAGTCCTTGTCCCCCGTTCTGCCGGGTGGTGACTTCAGCTCGGTCGCACCCGCCATGGGGGGTACGATACTTTGTAACAAACCTTCCTCCTTCCCTGGAAAAAATCGTTGTTACTATTTCGCGCTCGCAGGAGCACGACGCTTATAGCCCGCAAACATCTCAGACAGGATCTGAGCTTTTTCAGGCTTCAACAAATTCATAATATCAGCAGCATTCTTCTTTTTCATACGGCCAAGTATCTCAATGGCCAAATCCTCGTCCATCGTCTCAAAGACTTTGGCCGCCTGTGGAGGCTTCATATTGGTGTACATCTGTACCAAAGTATCGACTTTCTCCGCATCGGCCTTCACACGCTCTTCCAGGATGGATGAAATACGGGCACGCATTTCTTCAAGGTCCTTCAGTCGCTTTTCCAGCTCCACCTTCTGAGTTCCCAGTTCGGCTTCCATGCGGTTTAGCTCTTCCTCACGCGCATCAAGCTCTTTTTTTCTTTCATTCAACTTTTGCAGATGATCAATCTCCACACTGCTTAAAGCCGCTGGAGCTTCGGTTTTTTCCAACTGAGGTCCCGCATCTCCAGGAGCCGGAGCGGATGGCTGTGCCGGTGCCTGAGCAATGGCTTCGCCCGTCATCTGAACTTCGACGCGTTTAACGATATTTTCGACTTCCTCGTAGTTCTGGAATCCCCAGATCGCCACCAGCAAACCCACAAAGGAAAACACGATCATCTTCCAGGGCACTGGAGCTTTTTTGGATTTTTTCGGAGCCGACATTTTCATGCGACGGCGGATCTGCTGTTCGACGTCCTCAGAAGCCAAATCCAGATGAAGTTTTGCAGACTGGGGTCTTTTTTGAAACTTTACACCTGATTTGTTGTCCGCCACCTGACGGGCATTCTTAAAGAACTGATCGTATCCGCTTTTCATCGACTATGATTCCTTCACAGCTTTGAACCTCAGAATGGACTGCTCATCCATTTCCTTCTGGTCATTAGAAAGACGCTCAGCCCGATATTCTTCGAACTTGTTCTCACGCATCTTCTCCATAATTTTATATTCCAGAGCGGCTTGTCGCAAAATTTCTCTCTTGGACTCGACCAATTTCTCGATTTCTTGTACTTTTTGCCTTTGACGCTGAATGCGGACTTCCTGACCTTTCAGGAATTCATGAATCTGACTTAGGGCTGGACCTTGGGCCCCACCCGCCTGTGACAGGCTTCCCGCCTGCTGATGGGCGTTTTGCACCTGCCCCAGCATGGCCTCCAGCCGTCCCTGTTCTTCATTGAGCTGGGTCACCACCTCTTGGAAATCCTTCTGCGCCAGATTTTCCTTGATCTTGCGATGCTCAAGAACCTTCTGCAGGGGAAACTTAAACTTCATCTAAAACCTCGAGTCAGGGCACTAGGCATTTAAGAGAATTTGCTGCATTTGACGGATCGTCTGAGTGAAGTTGGTCGGATCTTCCACGCGTTGCTTCAGGAAGTCGTTCACAGCATCAATAACCTTCACAGCTTTATCAATTTTCGGATTAGAACCTGGTTTGTAAGCCCCGATATTGATCAAATCTTCGGCATCTTTGTACACCGCCAGGGTCTCACGCAGCTTCTGCGCCAGCTTCACATGCTCTGGTGATGAAACCGCCCGCATCACACGACTGGCACTTTGCATGACATCAATGGCAGGGAAGTGTCCCTTCTGCGCCAAAGCACGGCTTAGAACAATGTGCCCGTCCACGATGGAACGTACAGAGTCCCCGATCGGGTCATTCATGTCGTCCCCTTCAACCAGGGTCGTATAGAATCCGGTGATACTGCCTTCACCTTCAAAGGAACCGGCACGTTCCAGCAGCTTCGGCAAGGTCGCAAACACGCTCGGCGTATAACCTTTCTGAGAAGGCGGCTCGCCTGTGCTCAAACCGATTTCACGCTGAGCCATGGCAAAACGAGTCACCGAATCCATCATCAGCAGAACGTTCTTTCCCTGAGAGGAGAAATATTCAGCCAAGGCCGTTGCCACGTAAGCTCCCCGCATACGCAGCAGAGGGCTTTGATCACTGGTCACACAAACGACCACGGATCGTTTCATCCCTTCGGGTCCCAGATCATGTTCAATAAATTCGCGCACCTCACGACCACGTTCACCAATCATGGCAATCACGTTGACATCGGCATTGGTGTTTCGGGCCATCATCCCCAGAAGGACGGACTTACCCACACCAGAACCCGCCATAATTGCGACACGCTGGCCTAGACCTGCGGTTAATGCGCCATTGATGGCGCGAATCCCCAGATCAATAGGCTCGCGAATGGGTCTGCGCTCCAACGGATTTCGGACTTCACTGTATAAAGGAACTTCTTTGAAATTTTCGACTTCACCCAGGGCATCCAGGGGACGACCCAAGCCGTCCACAACACGCCCTAAAAGCTCTTCCCCGGCACGGACCGTGGCGATCTGGCGGGCCAAAACGATCTTGGACCCCAAAGCGACGCCTCTCATATCGTTGAGGGCCATCATCAGTACGTGCTTGTCTTTAAAACCAACCACCTCAGCCAGGAAAGACTTTTCGGTCCCGCTGGGATTAATCGAAACGATGCTGCCAACACTGGCTCCGGGCAGATAACCCTTGATAAGCATCCCATTGACTTCCGTGACCTTGCCACTGTCCTTGGTCAAATGGATGGACTGAATCACTTCAGAATACTTATCCAGATTCAGTTCAAGCTCGCTCATCAGCCGGCAATCCTGTCTTTTACTTTTGGCATGTTTTCAGAAAGCACAGACCACAACTGTTCTATGCGCTGCTCAATGCGGGCATCGACTTCACCGTAATTGGTTTCCACGATACATCCACCTTCAGCCACATCGGGGTTGGGTTCGAAGTTGATTTTCTTGATAAATTCAAACTCGCGGCCCGTTTCCTGCTTCAAAGTCTCCAGGAAATCAAATTGCGCCTGCGATACATGAACGGTGATCTCCTCTTCGTCCTGCGCCAAACCAACAGCATCGCGCAGGATACCGACCATCGCCTCATTATTACTTTGAAGTTCCGTTTTCGCCAAGCGAGCGGCCATCTGGAACATCAACTTCAACAAATGAGCTTCGTTGAACGAAGTCATGTCCTTCTTCAGATCCTTGATCGTCAATAGCAGCGTATCCAAAGAGGACATGCGCTCGGCAATCTCCGCAGAAATCTGCTCGAACGCCTCTTTTCGGCCTTCTTCCAGACCCAGCTTGTAAGCTTCCTGGTAAGCCGCCTCTTGTATTTCCTTAAGCTTTTCCAAAGCAGCGACTTCGACTTTTTCCTCTTCGCTGCCTTTTTCGACTTCGTCGATGCCTGTCTGCACACGCACGGCATCGTTCATGCGGAAGTCCGAACCTTTCTTCTTCTCAGCAAGATAGTTCATGGCCTGCTCGGGTGTCCCCAAGTCAAAGCGCATGGGAACAAACTCAAGAACTGTGTTCTCGGCAAGCTCCTTGGGCAAGACAGACTTAGACGCGCGATTAGACCATTGCATCTTCTGAACCACCTCTTGCGATCAGGATCTTTCCTTCGGCTTCCAGACGGCGTGCCACATTCACGATCTCCTGCTGTGCCGACTCGACGTCGGACAGACGCGAAGGTCCCATATTCGACAGATCCTCACGCAGCATCTCGGCCGCACGGGCAGAGATATTCTTGAAGATCTTCGTGCGAATCTCTTCGCTGGATGTTTTCAGTGCCAGCAGAAGCTTGTCGTTGGCCACTTCCTTAAGAAGAGTCTGAATACCACGGTCATCGATTTTAACGATGTCATCGAAGACGAACATCAACTTACGGATCTCTTCCGCCAACAGAGGATCTTTTTCCTCAAGACGGGACATGATCGCCGTTTCCGTGTTCTTATCCATCACGTTCAGCATTTCCGCCACAGGATGAACACCACCCAGGGCTGCCTGTTCAACTGTCGCTGTATTGGACAATTGATTTTTCAGAACGCGGTCAATTTCAGCAATAAGCTCAGGGTCCACGTGTTCCAGATTGGCCATACGCAAAACCACTTCGGCCTGCAATGCCTCTGGCAGACGCTTCAGAACCTCGCCTTTTTTCTCTGGCTCCAAATGGGCCAGAATCACGGCCACTGTCTGCGGGTGCTCATTCACCAGGAATGTGGCCAGGGATTTCGCATCGACCATCTCCAAGGACTCCAAAGAACGAGATCCACCGGTGGAGATATTCAACCCCCCCAGGATACCTCGGGCTCTTTCCTCGCCCAGAGCATCCACGATGGTGTCCTTGGCGGAGATATTTTCGGAGAAGATATAATCTTCTGTCTCAGAGATCATTTCGTAATACTCTTCCAGAACACGCTTTGTCACATGCACCGGCACCACACGCAGTTTGCTCATCTGATTGATCAGCTTGCGGATGTCAGAGTCATCCATTCGGCGCAGAAGCACCTTCACGGCGTCTTTGCCCAGGTAATTGATCAGGATAGCGGCTTTGTCGAAGCCTTTGAGATTTTCATACTCAATATTTTCAGCCTTATGAAGTTTCATTAGCCATCCTTCCTAACCAGCCACATTCCAAATGCATTGGCTGCTTTTTCCTCATCACGACTCATTGATGACAGGATACGATCTTTCAACAATTCACTTTCAGCCTTCTCAGGATCAATGGATTCCTGAAGCACCGGCAAAGCCGTCGACATGCCTGGAAGGGTGTTATCCACCGACTGAAGCTCTTCCAGCTCTTCGATGGTGCGTGGAAGCATTTCTTCCACAGAGTCCTGGAAGCTGTCAGTAATCCACTGCATGAATGGACGAACCACGATGAAGAAGAACAACGCCAAACTGAAGCCCAGCAATGCCCATTTAAACAAAGCATGGATCAGCTTTTTTCTTTCCAGTGTCGTCAGGATCTTTTCAGCTTCTGAGAAATCCTCCGGCTGGAACTGGATGTTTTCAATCTTAACACTGTCACCACGAGCGGTGTTGAACCCGATGGCATTCTTAACCAGGTCTTCGTATTTTCTTAGCTCTTCCGCAGAACGTGGTTTCCAGGTGGTTTCTGTCGTGCCATCTGCTTTCGTTGTTGTGGTCATCACACCATCAACAACGACGGCGACGCTGACACGCTCCAGATTCCCGGCAGATTCACGGATATTGCGGACCGTCTTTGGAACATCATAGTTTGTCGTCTTGATTTCCTTCTTAACATCCTGACGGAAGCCCACCGTGCCTTGATCCTCCGCTCCCGGCAAATTGGAACGGGAACCCGGAACTCCGGCTGGATTTGTACGGGAACCATCCAAAGATTCCTCTTCGGACTGTTGGGAGCGGATCGCGGTTTTGTCCGGATCCACAGATTCTTCCACAGAAGAAATCACACGGTGATTCAAAGTCGCATCGACCTTAGCCACCACCTTCGCATGACCGACAACTTTGGAAAGGATGTCTTCAATACGGTCTTCCAGGTCACCTTCGATTTTTGCTTTCAAGTCCAGCAGTTCATTGGATCCGCCGGTAGTTCCATCTGCCACGCGGGTTAGAACCTTCCCACGCTCGTCCAGGACTGTCACTTTGTCAGCGTCCATGCCTTCAACAGAGTTTGCCACCAAATAGCGAATGCCGCGCACCTGTTCCGGTGCCAGTTCTTTGCCTTGGTGCAATTCAACCACAACAGAGGCAGAGGCCTGACCGCCTTCTTCAAGGAAGGTTTTTTTGTTCGGCAAAGCCAGAATCACCTTGGACTGCTTAACGGCCGTCAAGGTGTTGATGGCGCGCATAAGCTCGCCCTGCAAAGCTCTTTGATAGTTGATCTTTTGAGCGTACGAGTTCATGCCGAAATCTTGTTTATCGAAGATCTCAAGACCGATAGAACCCATTTTAGGAGAACCGATTTCCGCCATCAAAGTCATTTGCGTGGAATGCAAAAGCTCTTTTGGAATAGCGACAGTTTTTCCGCCATCACGCAGCTGGAAAGGCACATTCTTTTCATTCAGTTTTGCCACGATTGTGGAAACCTGCTCGGTCGGAATGTTCGTGAACAGAGGCACATAGTCTTTCCCTGATGCCATAAACAGCATCGTGAAAAGTGCCACCGCCGCAATAACAGTAACCGCAATTACTGAAAGTCTTTTGGTCGGACCCAGGTTTTTGAAGAACTCGCGAAACTGGACAACCAATCCACCAAAAATCTTATTCAAGGAAACCCCTCCAGCCTAAGAAACTAAACCTGCATCTTCATAACTTCTTGGTACGCATCAATGATCTTGTTGCGCACTTGCACCATCACCTTCAGGGCGATGTCTGCTTTTTCCGCGGCGATCATCACATCGGCCACATTGTCCGTCTTGCCAGTTGCGAGATTCTGCATGGCTTTGTCTGAAGCCTTCTGCATTTCATTCACACTGCCAACGGCGTCTTTCAGGGTGTCGGCGAAGCTTTTGCCCGTATCGGATGTCGAACTTGTTGAAGGGGTGTTCTCGATGCTTAATGACTTGGAATCACGCACGATCCCAGTGTCGAGAAACCTGTTTGCATTTGATACAGTAAAACCCTCCATGGCTTCACCTTCTCCTTATGAAAATTGTAATAAACTAAAACAAAAAAGTCCCTAATTTTTGCCGGGGTCTAGGAAGGAATTACCTGCCTATTTCCAGCGCGGAAAGGGCCATATCCTTGGACGCCTGCACCGCTGTCACGTTGGCTTCATAAGAACGCGACGCCTGTATCATATTGGTCATTTCTTCCATCAGATTAATATTCGGATAGGCCACATACCCTTCTGCATTTGCATCAGGATGGTCCGGCTCATACTTCATCAGCGGAGCCTTTCGGTCAGATATCACATCCGTGACCTGGACTCGCTGGAAGCTTCCTGCGGGATCCGTCGAAGAAATGATCTCACCAAAGTTCTTCGCATCGGGCATGGATTCGAAAACCACATCCTTGCGACGGTAGGGACCACCCTCCGGCGTCTGGGTCGTGTTAATATTGGCAATATTACTGGCAATGGTGTTCATGCGCATTCTTTGCGCTGCCATCCCACTGCTGCTGATTCTCATACCGGTCAAAAAATCAGCCATCTATTACCGCCCTTCCGTAGCCGCGTACTTCAAAGCAGCCATTTTCTTGTTGATAAGTTGCAGGGCTGTTTTGTAAAGGATCGCATTCTCGGATAACGCTGACATTTCTTTTTCCACGTCCACAGTGTTACCGTCGTTGTTCACCGCCCCTTCCGGATCATCGTAAATATCCGGACGGGTTTTAGCGACAGAAACACCGCCGACAGAGAAGTGTTCAGGATTGCTGGTGCTCAGGCTGTTGGCGCCATCCAGATCCAGAGCTCGTTGCAGAGCCCCTTCAAAGTCCATCTTCTTGGCGTGATAACCAGGGGTTTCCGCATTGGCAATGTTTGACGCCGTCACATTGTGACGAAGCTGCCTCATGTGCAATGAGGTCGCCAGTGCGTTGGTTGTTTTATCGAATAGACCACTCATAAAACACCTTCTTCCTTGTATTCATTAAGTTTATTTCTCAATGTTCGAATGCTGATTCCCAGCATCTGCGCCGCACGAGTGCGGTTCTGGGCCGTCAGCTCCAAGGTCTGTAGAATAAGACGCTTTTCAACCTCGGAAAGGGACATGCCCGGAGCAAAATCCAGGTCCATATCCGAAAATTCAGCCTCAAATTGAATACATTCGGGGCCGATGTCTGAAGTTTTTGCAAGAACCACGGCTCTTTCCAGGACATTTTCCAGCTCCCGGATATTGCCAGGCCAATTCCAGGCATTCAGGCGCTCATAGGCCTCGGCCGTCAAACGCAAGCCCGACTTGCCATGCATGATCTGGGATACTTCCAGAACAAAGTTCACGATATTCTGGAAATCCAGACTGCGATCTTCCAGTCTTGGAATTTCCAAATGAACCACCGCCAACTTATAGAACAAATCCTGACGGAACTGCTCTTGCTTCACCAAGGAACGAATGTCGCGACGACTTGTTGAAATAAAACGAGGACGGGTGCCGTCAGTTCTTTCCACCAGTTTCATCAGATCATTTTGCAAGGCCACAGACGCACAATCCAGATCCTCGATCAGTAAAGTGCCACCATCCACACGCGAAAAATCAAAGCCACCGGCGTTTTTGCAATCCAGACAATACAAACGGGAAGAACGGCTTTTTGTGTAAATATAGCGGGCCAGACTTGTTTTCCCCGAACCGGCTTCACCTACCAACAACAAACTGGCCTGGGTGCCGGCCAATTGAAGACTCAACTGCTTCACTTCGTGCATTCTTCTATCTTCGATGTGTAGGGCATCAAAATCAAAGTACGACATCCAAACTCCTATTGGCCTTGTTCGTTCTCAGACATAGCTGGAATTCTTTTGATATATTTCTTGTAACCGTCTCTCCAGTCCGAATTCTGCAGTTGTTCTTGAGCCAGCTTCTTCCAGAAGCCGCTCTTATCACCTTTGAACTCGTTCCAGACTTCCGCCGCCTTCTGAATCTCACCTTCCTTGAAGTAGATCTGACCCAGCTTGTAGCGAATGGAGGAAAGAGGACGACTGTCTTCATATTTTTCCAGAAGCTTCTCATAAGAACCTGTGGCCAGATTCCTTTGCTTTTTTTCCAGATAGATATCGCCCATTGTCTCAAGAGCTTTCGCATGGATCACAGGCGCAATTTTGCCGGAATCGTTTTGCAGCTGATCAATCATCTCCAAGGATCTCAGGGCCTCATCTGATTTCCCCTGCTTGATCTGAAGATCCGCCAGTTTCAGGTACGGCTCAGCCACCAGTTGTGGCTGTCCCTTCCAAGTGCGTAACAGCTCTCCCAGGTAACGAACGGCGGAGTCATTGTCGCCACGCTTTTCCAGCAGGCGAACAGCCACATTCACTCGCTCAATCTGAGAGTTCTCATCCATCTTCTCTGGATTTTTGATATTCTTTAGATAGTCATAGGCCTGATTGTATTTTTGTTCTTCAGTAAAGACTGTTGCCAATCGCAGGTTCAACTCATCCTCGGAGGGCACCTGTTCTTTTACCTGAACTTCCTTGGCTTCCGGGGTCCCGCGAATCGCGTAGGTGCGATTCAAAACATCTTTGTAATAACGTTCGGCTTCAACAGGAACGCCCGCCATCTCAAATGCGCGCCCCACATTGTATTTCGTATCCAGCCGTCTGGAGTTTTTCAGCCAGTTGTCAGCATATTGACTGTGTGTCTTCAAAGCCGCAATAAAGTTGCCAGCATTGACTTCAGATTCAAGTTTGTCGTTGATGTTGGAGACAATACGATTGGTCAACAGAGGAACATCCACTGACGTCGGATGCTCTTTGTAGTACTTTGACAGCAGGTCAATGGCCTTTTGATGTTCATCGCGATTGGTGTAACCGTCGGCCACCATCACCGTTGCAAACTGTTCAATGTTGGGAAGATCAATCTTCTTTGCCAAAGACATGATTTCTGCCACGGCATGGTTCACTTCCTTCGGCTTCATGCCTTTCATGCGTGCACTCAGCAAACGCAAGCGCGCAATCACAGCATTCGGAGTTTCACCATAGCGGAAATAAGTCTCCAGATAAGCTCCCATGACACGGGACTTGTCTGCGCCGAAGATATCCAGCAGTTCTCCCATGCGTGTCATGGCAAAAGCCGAATGATTGCTGCTTGGGAACTTTTTCACAAATTCACGGTAAGTATCCAGACTTTGCTGATACTTATTGGTCATAAACAGGGATTCCGCCTGATTGAAGAAAGCATTCGGATAAAGTCCCTGACCTTCCGGATACTTTTTCAAGGCGCTCTGGTATTCAGCGATGGCTTTTGGATAGTTTTTGCTGCGAACCCAGACATCGCCACGGCGGTAAGCCGCTTCCACTTTTAGATCACGATTGAAAGCGTCTTTTTCAACCTGATTAAAGTGCGCAATCGCATCGTCCCACTTGTTCAACTTCATGAAATCCAAACCCATTCCCAAACGGGCCAGATCCTTGGACAGGGATTCCTTGTCAGCGAAGTTCTTATTTTCAATGTGTTCCTGGAAGAAACGCAGTGAATTCAGATAGTCACCTTTTTCAAAAGCCAGATAGCCCAGCTTCAATGAGGTTCTTTCCGCCAAAGGAGACCGCGGATACTTCGCCACGGCTTCTTTGTATTTCTGAATCGCCTGATCGTAATCTTTTACACGACCCTCTTCCTGCCACATGGCCAGATGCACATCGGCGGTCATAAAGTCGATGACTTCATTGTATTCTGATTGCGGATACTTATCCTTGAACCACTGCTGGGTTTTCAGATAAACGCCATAGCGCTGCTTTTCAAACAATGTCAAAAGCAGACGAGCCTGTTTGTTTTCTTCCGAAGATTTCGGCGTGATCTGATAGATTGCCGGCGTCACCTTCATCTTCTCCCAATAGCTGACAGGAGTTTCCAGCATCGGGAACGGGATATAATAGTTATCCTTGGCGCGAATCAGGGCATCTTCTTTGATCTCATAATCTTTAATAGAGAAGCGCTCGTACTCTGGATCTCCTCCGTCAAAAATCCCCGACTTCACACTGTCATTCTGAGCCACCGCCACGCCGCCTTGCTGAGCGATCGCCAAAGTATCCGCTGTCGCGGGCTTTCGATTCTTGTCTGTTTTGTTTTTTGCTATAGGTTTTAGGACCTTAGCTGGCAGCTCTGTGGGAAGATGTTTCTCTTTTTCCGCCACAGTTTTTTTGCTCGCTTTGGAGGCTTTCGCAGACGGATTCACATAAAAGTCCATAATCAAACGCGACGGCTGATCAGTCAGGTAATCAAAGGTATCAATGTCTTCACCAGACAAGGTGAACTGAATCACGTTCTTGCCATCCGGCCCCTTGCGATCCACGGCCACGGAGGTCACAAAATCACTTTTAAAAGAAGAAAGAGAATCAATAGTGGATTCATCCAGAGCAGGCACTGTCATCTCTACAACGGTCTGGCCCTTTTTATCCAAGCGCTTAACGTCATAGTCCCAGTTCTGCTGACCAGTCAGCTCCAGGTGAACCGTGTCCCCCTGAAAATTGATCACGCCATTGACCTTGTTAGCTTCTGCTGAAGCTAGACCAAAGAACAGGCATCCTGCCATCATCACAAATCGTAAAGTGTTCACTCCTTGAACCCCTTCTCTTCCCTTCGCTTTGCTGTTGCACATACAGTGCCACCCCTTTCAAAGGCCTGATGGCAAATAAGTTCAAGCTGGGCAAAAAGTTTCATAGAATTTCCAACACCTCCGCCAAAACAATGACGGCTTGACGACCCGGCCCTTGGCGGAGGGCTTAGGGGAGGCCGCCGCTTCGGACAGTCCTCGCTGACGCGCCCTTCGGGCTGCTGCTGCGGAACTTGCGTCGGACTCCCCTAAGCCCTCCGCCAAGAGCTTGGTGCGCCAACAGCAGAGGAAAGTGCATTGTTTAAACGACGAGAAAGCTTGGTCTAGGGGAAAGGGGGCAGTGAGCGGATCAGCCCCAAGTTCCGCAGCAGTAGATCCCGCAGGGATCACGTCCGCGAGGATGTGTCCGAAGGGGATGAGCCGCTCACTGCCCCCTTTCCCCTAGACCGAGGCACTGTTTCGACGGACAAGCTCTGGATTTTTCCTCAATTTATTCCGATGGATGGGTGCTATGAGAAACTTCTTTGGTGTTTGCATCTTGAGTGTGCTGCTTACGAGCTGTGTGTCGGTGAATTTGCCGGGCCGGAAATCCGTGCCTGCCAAGGGGGTGGAGTTTTCTGCTCCTCGGGCGCCCTTTAAAGCTATTGATTCCGCTTCTTCTGACAAGGCTTGGCTGAGTGAGGCCACGGGCAATACCATTTCTTTTGTTTCTGACTGTGGCGGGGCAGACCCTTCCTTGCAGCAGATGGAAACGGAGTCCCAGGCGGCTCTTTCGAATCTGGATGTGAAGAGCTCTGAATCTGTGATGTTTAATGGCCGTGAGGCCCGTCAATCCGTGGCCACGGGCACTGTCGACGGCATACCTGTTCAACTGGCTTTGGTTGTCTTTAAGAAAAACAACTGCAACTACACTCTTAGCTATGGTGGCGTTCAGAAACAGTTTGCGGCTGAGCAAAACTATTTTGAAGAGTTTAAAACAAAGTTTAAGGCACCCTAATGAATAACCTCGCACTTCCTCTGACAGCTTTTATGATGGAAGTCTTCCACTTTATCGGTGGAGTGGGCTTGCTGAGCCGCGATGTTTTACGTGAAACCATTCACGGCCGCATCTATTTCAAACTGATCGCCGAACAAATCTATCAGATTGGCATGCGTTCTTTGCCTTTGATCGTGATCACTGCCGTCAGCATTGGAATGGTGATGTCGCTGCAGTTCGGTCTGGGGCTGGAAAAATTCGGTGGCAAACTTTATGTCCCAAAACTTCTGGCCGTGACCATCTTGCGTGAAATGGGTCCGGTCTTTACAAGTTTAATGCTGGCAGCGCGTGTCGGCGCCGGAATCGCCAGCGAGATTGGCAGTATGGTGGTGACTCAGCAGATTGATGCCATCCGGGCACTTGGCACCTCACCGATTAAGAAAATTGTTATTCCCCGTGTGCTGGCTTGCCTTATCACTCTGCCCATTCTGGTTTCTATCGCCAATCTGGTCGGCAACCTGGGAGGTCTCATTGTCGGGGCCACTGAACTGAATCTGGACCCAAATTTCTATTTGCTCAAAGTGATGACCACCTCTTCGATTCAGGACTATTTGTCAGGGTTTGCTAAAACCTTCTTCTTCGCTTTGTTTATCGCGATTCCTTCTTGCTACTTCGGTTTGAATGTAAAGGCCGGAACCAAGGAGGTCGGCATCGCGACCACCAAAGCCGTGGTCGTTTCATCCATTCTGATTGTTGTGGGTGACTTCTTCCTGTCAAAACTTTTCTGGATTGTGGAGAAAATGATATGAGTAACGAACGCAATGGCGTTATCGAAGTCGTTGATTTCCATAAATCCTTTGGCAGCAAAAAGGTTCACCAAGGTGTCAGCTTCTATGTGCGCAAAGGCGAATGCCTGGGACTGATTGGAGGCTCGGGCACCGGCAAGAGCGTTCTGCTACGCAGCCTTGTTGGCCTGGAAAAGCCGGACAAGGGCCAGATTCTGATCAAAGGTACAGATATCACCCCCATGAACGAAACGCAGCTTATTGAGATCCGCAAAAAAGTGGCCTATGCCTTCCAAGGCGGCGCCCTTTTTGATTCGATGTCAGTTTATGAAAATCTGGCTTATCCCTTACGCGAACATTTCAATTTCACGGAAGAGGAAATTGCCAAGCAGATCCATGATCAATTGCAGGAATTCGGTCTGCCTGGTTCGGAAAATCTTCTGCCAGGAAATCTTTCCGGAGGGATGCAAAAGCGCGTGGGTCTGGCTCGTGCCATGATGATGCATCCGGAAGTGGTTCTGTATGATGAACCCACGGCAGGGCTGGATCCCTACAATACCAAACGTATCCAGGAATCCATCTTAAATCTAAAAGCCAAAGGTGTGACTTCCATTCTGGTCACCCACGATATGCCGACAGTTTATGCCGTCTGCGACAAGGTGGCGTTGCTCTTGAATGGAAAAATCGGTGAACAATACACAATTGAAAAGCTCAAGCAGGAACCTGCTGGTGTTATGAGTCAGTTTATTAACGGAGAAAGTGCTTAATGGAATCTCACTTCAGCACCCAAGTCAAAGTCGGCATCTTCCTGACCATCGGGATTTTCCTGATCTTAGCCTCGATTTTTTTCCTCGGGGCCGACAAGGCGATCTTCACGTCTTACGTTCGTGTTCACGCCCATTTCGATCAGGTTCAAGGGTTGGCCGTGGGCAGTGTCGTTTCCCTGTCCGGTGTGACTGTCGGAAATGTCGAATCCATCACCTTCCTGCCAGAGAAAAACTCTTTGGACGTAAAAATGAAGATCAACGAAGACTACATTGATCGCATCCGTCAGGGATCACAGGTGGAAATCCGCACTCAAGGAGCCTTGGGTGACAAATTCGTCTTTATCATCCCGGGCGACCCGCGCGCAGAAAACCTGAAAGAAGGCGATATCCTGGCGGTGGCCAAACCCACTGACGTGCTGGGTATCATCGCCGAACGTGGCAATGAGACATCGCGCATTTTTGATATTATCAATGAGCTGTATAAAATCACCCACGCCATGAATGTCGACAACCGCATGATGCGCGTGATGAACAACCTGGACACCGTGGCCAGCAGCCTGGCACAAACCAGCAAGGACAGTCAGAAATTTGTGGCGGGATTGAATTCACATGGCGGCGGCGAAAAGCTGGCGAAATCCATCGACAAACTGGATGCCATTCTGTCAAAGATTGATCGCGGAGAAGGAAGCCTGGGCGCTTTGATTAACGACCCTTCCATTCACAACCGCCTGAAATCCATGCTGGGCGGTTCAAACCGCAAAAACCACGTCGAGTCGCTTCTGCGAACATCGATCGAAAAAGAAACCAAAGACTAGTTAAAGCTGGCCCTAGGAAATGCTTCTGGGGCCTTCTTCATTTTAATTCTGCAAGCTTCCTCCACTAAGTCCGGAATTGCGAAGAACCTGAGTGGAAAATCACGGGCCGCCTCTCTAGGCTCAGATTCATGGAAAGATCAAAAACACTCGAAGCAATTACAATAGGCATCACTCTTCTTCTGATTCTGGCAGGCACGGCACAAGCCAAGGAACACCGTATGGAAGTGCCCCTTCATGGACTTCAGGAGAAACGATTCGGCACGGAACTAATCTATCACGATGAAGAAAGCGCCGAAGACGAGAAAAGAGAGGTCCGTTTTTCATGGACTGAAACCTTCAAAAAAGCCCCAATATCCGTTCAGGTTTCCAGCCTGATGAACACGGAAAACGTGGGGGCAACAGCCCAGATCAGCTGGGATTTTTGATCATTTCGCGGCACTATCTAACTTTTTGACAGGCCGAGGGCGGTTATCTTCAACTTGGGGTGTGTTGCTTTTTTGCATAGAAGCCACCTTATGAGAAAACTGCTTATATTCGGACTTCTACTACTAACAGCCTGCCAAGAAAACCTGCAAAATGGCGAGATCTCGCCTTTAACTGACGACGCCATTGTCGGTGGTCGCCAGGTGGATGATTCAGACCCCGTTTCCAAACAAGCTCTGAATTTCCGTGTATTCCACTCCCCTACTACGAAACAAGACTCTGAGAGCATCACAACCTACTATAAAGTCGCTCAATGCACCGGCAGCGCCATCGGCTCCCGCCTGATCCTGACGGCCGCCCATTGCATTATTCCCAGAGAAGATGCCACCCATCGCGTGGACATTAAAAATGGTGACGGGCAAAATATCACTTTTAAAGCCCTTCAAGTGGCAATTCATCCAAAGTATCTTGAAGGTGACAAGAACTTCGATGTCGCCCTGGCCTATCTGGAATCAGACCTAACCCCTGATGTTGAGATCTTGAATCTGCCACAAAAAGACGTTCCGATGCTGCTGACCTCGGTCACTGCTGCGGGCTATGGCAGAATGGATGGGCGCCCGTCACAACCTGGAAATGCGGGTATTCTGCGCACTGTGGACCTGAACGTATCGAAGTATGATCCGACCCTTCCTTACTTCATGGTCAATCAAAAAGAAGGAAAAGGGTTCTGCCAAGGTGATTCCGGTGGTCCGGCAATAACTCTTATCAACGGTAAGAACACCGTTGTGGGTGTCGCCTCAAAAGCAACTCACAAGTTGGAGTGGGCACCTGATGAAGAAAAGAATCTGTGCATGCTAGAAGGCCAGTACATGAATGTGCAGTTCCATCTAGACTGGATTTTAACGGAGTCAGCAAAATTCATCATGCAATAGTCCAAACAGTTGGCACAGGTTTTTCAAGAGTTTTACTTTAATTTCAAAAGGCGCTAAAACTGCGCCTTTATTATCAATATAACGTTCTTGAGGATGATGCTGTGAACTTTCGGGCATTGCTTGTAACATTTTGCGGACTGATGAGCTCAATTTGCGCTCAGGCCTTGATGTCCACAAGCACCTTACCCGAGGGCATCAACAGCCCTTCTTTCCGTTTCGGCATCATTGATGGCATCGGTCAGAAGTACACAGAATCCGGCAGCCTGATGAATCTTGGAGATTACAAATCTGTAGTCTTTGATGCTAAAAATCTGGCCAAATTTAATTCTGATGCCAAACGCCTGATTGATGCTTTGAACCGTTTTGGCGGCCACGCTTTAGGGGACTCATTCAACCTGGGAGTTCTGCGCGTTGATACAATGCCACGTGTTCAGTATTCAGCTCCGGTTTTTGCCCGGGGAATCACCAACCGATGGACCGTCGGAGTTGGTGTTCCAATTATTTCTTATACTAACAAAATCTCCCTTTCGCAGGAATTTTCCAATATCGAATACTATCGTCAGCAGTTCTCGGGTCTGAATCCTGAGCTGGATGACGCCCTGAACACGGACTTGAGCAAAGCCACCAACGAAACTTTGACTGGCAAAGGCTATAAAGCTTTGAACAATCGCGATGAAACCTTCGTCGGTGATATTCAGGTCGTCAGCATGTACAAACTGTACGAAAAGAACGAAAAGGTCCTGACCTATCAGGCGCAGGTGAATCTTCCGACAGGGCCGAAGTTTGATCCCGATGACCTGGCTTCTTTGAATGTTTTTGGTCGCACCAATATCACCAACTCATTGGCTTACTCACAGTACCTGATCGGTCGTCTGTCGATGGTGCCTTATGTCTCGT
The DNA here is from genome assembly GCF_055397015.1 of Bdellovibrio sp. HAGR004. NCBI lineage: Bacteria > Pseudomonadati > Bdellovibrionota > Bdellovibrionia > Bdellovibrionales > Pseudobdellovibrionaceae > Bdellovibrio > Bdellovibrio sp. HAGR004. Next base: position 3,607,262 of record NZ_AP029176.1, read on the forward strand.
ACCTGATTAATATTCCCGACACTGTCACGGCCCGGGTTCCGCTGAATGAAGACGACACCCTGCCAGACGCCAACACCAAGGAAGATGTGACTCGCACACTGGGAAACATCGCCACCGTGGGCGGCAATCTTTTCTATGAAATAAATGACAGTTGGATGGTGGGGGGCGGTTATGACTACTCCACCAAAGATGCTGACAGATACACTGGTGAGCGCGGAACTCGCTACGACCTTCTGGCCACTAACACCGCCTCCACAGCCCACCGGGTGAAGGCCGAGATCACCTATAGTTCGGTCAAATCCTATTTCAAAAAAACAGCCGTGATCCCCCTGATGGTTTCCTTCCAGGTGTCTGACACTTTCTCAGGCGTGAATATCGAACGTCAAACCGCTCAGGAAATGAACCTGATGTTGTTCTTCTAGAAAGGAGGGCGTATGAAAAAGTCTTTAAAAATATTGCTATCATCCGCCCTTGTTCTGAGTGCCTGTGCCCCCAAAGTCGAAGATCGTGTCTTTGACCAGCCCAAGACCACATTTGGACCGCAATCAAAAGACACGCAGCTTAATCTGCGTTTGCGCCAATACGGTCAGGCTGCCCCGTCACTGATTTGGAAGGACACTGTTTCGTCCGCCACTTACTTTGAACAAGCAGAGACCTTAATTGAATTGGGCGAAAAAACTTCGCTGGAACAACTCAAAGACACCGGGCTTTCCTGGATCCGAAAGTTCTATAAGACACCTGATTCCACCCTTTCAATTGAGCTGGCTAAATCCCCATTTGCCGCTCTGGCCACAGGCCAAACCCAGGAACAGGTGCGCACCACACTTGGGGAAGTTCTGGCAGAACTGGATGCCGCCCGCCCCACGATCCGCACCCATATTCTGAACCTTGGCGAAAGACTGCCACAAACTCCGGTCACGGGGCTTGGGGCGATGCTGACTCGAGCGGAGATGTTCACCAATATGGTTCTGGCCGAGATCCCACGCATGGGGCTTACGCCCACAATTGAAGACGGATTGAAAGTGGGTCTGATCGACACAACCAAACCTCTTTTTGCCGATGCCCGGGCATTCCTGCAGCGTTTGATGGCGACAAAGACGCTGACACAATCCCTGGCTTTGATTGACGAGGCCATCTTAAAGTTCGAGATTGAACTGGATCCCGAACTTCAAAAGAGCATGAAGCAAGGACGCCAGCTGGCCAAGGGCCTTGATGGCATTAACGGACCGCAGACTTCCTTGGCCGTTCTGGTGGACATCTGGCGCATCCTGACGCCGGAAGAGCGCGCGCAATACTTCAAGCCGGTGAATGAGGATCTGTACGACTTCCTGACAAAGCAGGACGCTAAAGAACTTGAGTGCCTGCAGACCGAAGGATGTCTGGGTGGCATTATCAACGGTATTGCCAAGAAACTTTTCATTCTGCCGAAGATTAAAAAGTACGGCATCGACAAACTTCGCGCCGAAATGAACGAAGCCACCCGAGGCTATGTCATCAGTTCGATTGAATCGTTCGCGGCTGAGTTTGTGAAAACCATGCCACAAACCTTTGCTGACAACATCGATGCGGCCATCATCGACAAGGCCGCGGCGATCGCTCGTGTGCGCGATGGCTATGGCAACTACGTTTCAAATCTGTTCAAGGTCTGGCAGAAAAAAGTGCTGCCAGACTCCGAGGGCCGCCTGCCTGGTTTTGAAACCCACCGCGTGAAGGTCAATATCGCTTCGGGGAAAGAAACTGAGCTGAGCACTGTTGCGGCTTCCCTGAATGTCTCTGGAGAGACGGTGGGGGCCGGGCTTTCCGCCAGTGCGGAACTTCTGATGAAAGACGGAAATCTGGGACCGATGGCATTTTCGCATATGCTGGCTCAGGTCAACAAACTGGTGGCAGTCGGTGGCTACCGCGATGTCGACAATAATCTGATTCCATCTTTATTGGCGCCAGTCCAACATCGCGGCAAACTGCTGGACATTATGAACTTCGATGAATCCAAAGATCCGGATTTGTCTTTCCGTATTCCTGACACCATCGCTTTGCAGGACCCCTACCATGCCGATCCTAGTATGATCTATGAACGCGACTTTTCGGCTGCGGCTTTTGCCGCCCAGGTGCGTGGGCTGAGCCGCATGATGCGCCTGACTCGCGACTGGGAGAAAACCGTCATGGATCAGCAACTGGGGCACATCATGGCTCAGGATCTGACCACCGATGCAGAACACGACGATCTGAAGCAGCCTTTATTCCCCAAGGACATGCTCTTTGCCTTGAATCTGGGAAATGCGGCCGTTCTACTTCAGGACATCACAAAAAAGGCGACACCCGTCTTCCTGCTCACGACAGAGAACAATCTGCTTTGGGCTGACAGCTATGGCAGCACTCCGGACACAGCCATCATGGCCGGCATCGTGGACATTAAAAAAGGGGAACGCCTGAATTTTGTGACCACCAAGGACACTGCCCAGTTCCTGCTGGCCATGAGCGAATTCCTGGAAGCCACGGAAGGTGTTGAAAAAACCAAATCCTCTATCTTGCTGAGCAAAGATGCCAACAACGAAGCGCCTCTGGATGTCTTGCTGGCTGGTCGCAAAGATATGAAACTGCTGGCTTTGGCTGTGGCTAATTTCATTTCCAATCAGTTGATTCAGGAAAACAAACTGGCAATCACACAGATGGGTCTGAGCGATCGTAAAGCGGTCGGCAAAAAACCCTTCCTGGTGGTGCAACAGGCCTATGCTATCCGGGCTCTGCTAAAAGCGTATCAACTGACGAATATTGATTCTTACCTGTGGTCTGCACAGGAAGTTTACTATGCAATGAACCGCTCTTTGTTCAGTGCCAAAGAAGAATTCTATACCAACAGCGATGGCAGCCAACTGAGCTTCCCGGAACGCCTGCAAACTCTGCTGGCGTTACAAGATCTAAAACCCTACTTGCCAGCAGAAAGCCGTCCGCAGTTGGAACGTCTGATGGCCCCATGGTTGGAAGCTCTTAAAAATTTAAAATAGAACCCTGTTAGTCATCATCACTTTCAGGGGCAATCTTGGAAATCATCTCTTTGAAATCCGTCTGATCCTGCGTTGGAACTTCACGGCGATCCAGAGTGAACTTGATATATTTTACAAAATTATTCTGAAACTTCTGGTTGATGGTGTCGCGAATAGGATCTTTCATAAAGATCATCTGCTGCATCCACGAGGAATTTCGCACCCAAACGTACAATACGCCCCTCTGGAAGCCCACGGGCTCGGCGTTTTTTGCAATTGTGGGCCCTACGACTTCATCCCACTTCGCCCACAGCTTCCAGCGCATAAACTGCTCGGACAATGGCGACTTGCCATTTTCGAAAAGTCTCTGTAGTACTTCCGAGCCGATAGATAATTTGCCTTTGGGTTTCTGATTGGGATCCATGTAAGAAAAGGTCTACCACAAAGATGACAAATTTCACTCAAAATCAAAAAATTACAGTCGTTGGCGCAGGCCTTGCGGGCTCAGAGTGCGCTCTACAGCTAGCTGACATGGGATACAGTGTCGTACTTTACGAGATGCGCGATAAAACCATGACCCCGGCGCACAAAACCCACAAATTCGCAGAACTTGTGTGCTCCAACTCCTTTGGCAGCTTGGGTGAACACTCTGCTCCCGGCCAACTGAAATGGGAGGCAAAAAAGCTGAACTCTCACATCCTGCAGGCCGCTTTTGAAGCTCAGGTTCCTGCCGGTCAGGCCTTGGGTATGGATCGCGAGGTCTTTTCTGCCATCATGACTGAAAAGGTCAAAAATCACCCCAACATCGAAGTTCGCAACGATGTGGTGAAGTCCTTGGACGACATTCCCCGCCCGGCCGTTATTGCCACGGGCCCTTTGACTCACGATGATCTGGCCGAAAGCATGCGCCAGCACTTCGGCGATGAGTTCCTGTATTTCTTTGATGCCATTGCACCGATCATTGATGCGGATTCCATCAATACGGAAATCGCTTGGAAAGCCGATCGCTACGACAAGGGCACGGGTGACTACTACAACTGCCCGATGAACAAGGAAGAATACAACCGCTTCATTGAGGAAATCCAAAAAGCGCGCAAGATCGAGCCGAAGGACTTCGAGACTACTGAGTTTTTTGAGGGCTGCATGCCGATTGAAGTGATGGTCGAGCGCGGGCCTCAGACGTTGCGTTTTGGCCCGATGAAGCCGATTGGTTTGGATGATCCTCGCACGGGCCGCTATCCATGGGCTGTCGTGCAACTTCGTCAGGACAACAAAGAAGGCACCGCCTACAACATGGTGGGTTTCCAAACCCGCATGGCCTATGGCGAACAGGTGCGCGTCTTCCGGATGATTCCTGGATTGGAAAATGCAGAGTTCCTGAAGTTGGGAAGCATTCACAGAAATCTGTTCATCAATTCACCGAAGCGCCTGAACAAGGACCTTTCCAGCAAGAACGACCCTTGGTTGTTCTTCGCCGGACAAATCACAGGTGTGGAAGGATACTTTGAATCCACGTGCACGGGCCTGATGGTTTCCCGCTTCCTGAACCAAAAACTAAAAGATCAGCCGTTCAATCCTCCGCCAAGAGCGAGCGCCTTTGGCTCTTTGCTGGAAGCGATCACCGACCCTACGCGGGCGGAACACTTCCAACCAACCAACATCAACTTCGCGTTGCTGCCACCCTTGGCAGAAAAAGAGCGCGATAAAACGGTTCGCAAGGAAAAGCAAATCTCCATCGCCAGAGCTGCGATGGAGCAGTGGAATCCATAAAATAAAAAAGGCCCCTTTGATCTGTACCCCAAATTTCGGACAGGAAAATAAAAGACCCTGTCCCATTTTTGGGGTATTTTCGTATAAAAAGGAAGCAGATCATGGGCTCACTGTCCGAAAGAGATCGCCGAGATCTTGAGAAGAATCCGAATGTTCTAAAGGTAACGCAGTCCAATGTTGCCTATACCCCCGAATTTAAGGTTAGGGCCTTAAGGCTTCGGGAAGAGGGACAAACTCCTAGTCAAATTTTTAAAGATGCTGGTATTAACCTATCCTTATTTGGTGTGGATTATGCCAAGAAGTGCCTTCAGCGTTGGGAAAAGATGTCTACCCAAGAAGGTGGATTAAAGAAAGACCGCCGAGGTTCTAAGTCTACAGGTCGACCCAAGGGAAAAAAGCTTAAATCAGCAGAAGATGAAATCGCTTATCTTCGCGCGGAGAACGACTTCCTAAAAAAGCTCCGCGCCTTGGAGGCAAAATACGCAAACAAGAAAAGTTCGCGTTGATTAGCAAGGCGGTCAATCATCGGCCTGATCTATGTCTCAGCAGGCTGTGCGCTCAGGCTCAAGTCAGTACCAGTGGCTATTACTACTGGTTTGCCCAAAGAGCATCTCCCCAGGTCATCACAACAGACGCGGAATGGGTGCAAATCATTTTTGCGTATAGAAGGGGTAAAGCCGGCGCTAGGACAATAAAGATGCTTTTGCAACGCCACTTCTGGATCAACATGAACCTGAAGAAAATTAGACGGTTAATGAAGAAGTACGGCCTTCAGGCGACTATCCGACGTAAGAATAAGTACAAGCAAGGCTGGGCATCAGGTGAGGAACACCGGGTAAGTCCGAACATCCTAAGCAGGCAATTTAATGTTGAAAAGAAAGACACAGTTTATTCAACAGACATTACCTACTTAGACTATGGCAAAGGAAACAGGGCTTATCTGTCAGCCGTAAAAGACTTGGCAGTGAAAGATATCGTCCACTATACGGTTTCTCCTGGAGCTGGACTACACGTTGCGATTCGAGGCCTGGAAGACCTATTCAGCCGAAAGCCAGAGAGTTTGATCATGCATTCGGACCAAGGGTGTCACTATACATCCAAGACGTATCGAGATCTTTTGTCTAAGTGGGGTGTCACCCAGTCCATGTCCAGAAAAGGCAACTGCCTGGACAATGCGCCTATAGAAAGTTTTTTTGGTCATTTAAAAGATGAAGTGGATCTTCAAAGTTGCCATACGTTTGAGGAATTGGTAGCAGAGATAGACCGTTATATTAACTACTACAATAACGAACGTCCCCAATGGGGCTTAAAAGGAAAAACCCCGGCAGAATGCCGAGGTTTCACTTAGAGGACCCTTTTATTTATCTGTCCACTTTTTGGGGTACAGATCACTTCAAGGGCCTTTTCTTTTAGGAGATTTCCATTTCGCGTTTTAGTTTCCAATCCATTGTGGGGGCATCCACTTCCGGCTTGAAGTGCTGACGGCAGCGGGCTTCGTAAGCATCGTGAGTTCCGACCAGAACCTGCCCGTCCCCGCCCGCAGTTCTTTGCGTGCGGCTGGCCGGGGCTCCACATACCACACAGACGGCGTGCTGTTTGGTCACACTTTCGGCAATCGCCATCAAGGTCGGCATCGGCTCAAACGGCTTACCCTGCCAGTCGGTGTCCAATCCCGCAATAATGACACGCAAACCGCGATCCGCCAGATCCTGAGAAATCTGCACCAGATTGTGAGAGAAGAACTGCCCCTCATCAATACCCACCACTTTCGTACCAGGCTTTAACAAGGACCAAATTTCTTCGGCATCGTGAATAGGAGTCGAGTCAATCGTCGTCAGATCGTGAGACGTCACGGCCATATCGTTATAGCGCTTATCTATAATAGGTTTGAAAACCTGAATCTGCAGGCGGGCGAACTCTGCACGACGAAGACGACGAATCAGTTCTTCCGTTTTCCCGCTGAACATGGAACCTACAACAACTTCAATCCATCCACGGCTGTGGACATAGGAAAACTCAGACACCAAATCCCCCCTTAGTGACCCTCTTAAAATCACGATTATGGAATCCGACAAAGCTGTCAACGCCCGATCTGGCCTAATTCTGACAGTCATGCGTCAGAAAAATGAGTGAACTGAGACTTTGTGACGCCCTTCTGTAAGCGCTGTCGGAGCCTGTACTTTTTTACAATTGAGCGACGAATTTGTGCAAGATCCGTAAAGTTTTCGCATTTAAAGACGGAAATAAGGTGCTTATTGCTTGCACTGGCGCCGCACCAAAGGATACCAAAGCCCCACGCTATGGGAACGATTTTAAGATTTCGACAGAAAATCGCCCGGGCTCTTTTAGTAGGAGCTCTTGGGTTCACGACCGTCGCCATGAATGGCTGCGACGCCATGATCTGGGACGAACAGGAGAGCCTGACTCAGGTTCAGTCCAAAGGTGAGATCGTTGTCCTGACCACACAAAGTCCTCTTATATATAGTAAGCCCAAACGTGGCGACGCCTTCGGGATCGACCATGACTTGCTGGAGAACTTCGCCACTCATTACAAACTTAAACTGAAGTATATCGTTTTACCGGATGAGGACTCGGTGATGCGGGCGCTCTCCAAAGGTGAAGGAGATATCGCAGCCGCCCGCTTGAGGACTCCTCACAATAGTACGGGGGCCTTGACGGGCCCAGCTTACGAAGAAACTTACCTGAGTCTGTACTGCCAAAGGAAGGCCCAGATTCAGAACATCAAAGACTTGAACGGCAAAAGCATCTCGCTGCTGAACAAGGACAACTACCTGGGACTGTCCCAACGCCTGAACCAGCTTTCCCCGCAAGTGCGTGTAGAGATTCTGGAAAACACAAAAACCCAAGATCTGATGGCCAATCTGGCTCAACGTAAATCAGACTGTGTGATCGCCGAAAACTTCAGTGGCGACTTCTACTCCCGCTATCACACCTCGATCGAAAAAGTGACGACTCTGACTTCCCCCTACTCTCTTAGCTGGAGACTGTCTCCGGACAATGCAGCACTATTGCATCTGATGCAGTCCTGGTATCAGCAAGCTTCGCGTGAAGATGAAATCATGCAAACTCTGGATCGCTACAAAACCTATCTGGCCCAGTTGGATAAACGTGACATTGCCCAGTTCTTCAAAAAGGTACGTTCGACTTTACCAACTTATAAGGACACCTTCCGTGAAGCAGCTCGTGAGCATAATTTGCCATGGCAGTTGATCGCCTCTGTTGCTTACCAGGAGTCTCACTGGAACGCCGAGGCCCGCAGCTACACCGGCGTGCGTGGTTTGATGCAGTTAACGACGGATACAGCCCTGCATGTGGGAATTGAAGATCGCACCGACCCCGTTCAAAGCATCTGGGGTGGAGCCAAGTACCTTCGCTATCTGATGGATCGTGTTCCTGCCCACCTGAATCCCAAAGATCGCCTGGCCTTGGCTTTGGCAGCATACAATGTGGGCCTAGCCCATCTGAAGGACGCACAAAAGTTGGCAGAAAAAATGGGCCGCAATCCTCATTCTTGGAGACACATGCGGGAAATCCTGCCATTGCTGGCAGATCCCGATTATGCAGCTGAATTGGAATACGGTCCCGCCCGTGGCTACGAAACTGTGGACTTTGTTGAACGTGTGAAGTCCTTCTACAATCTTATGAACTCTGCCAGCTAAGGGCTCTCCCTCTCTGGCCCAAATCATCCGACATTTAGTTTTCTTACCGATCTAAAATTTGAATTCTGAAATCCAGAAAATAGAATAGCTCAAAATGGCCGAACGCCTGTTGACTGCGACTATTTTTATTACTGTCCTTCTGGTAGGCCTTTTTGCGGGCTTCGTGACCTTCTTTGTGACAGTCGTTAATCCCACACTGCTTGCCATGCAGCTGCGCCAATACATCGAGTTCCATCAGACCGCCGTTCCCATCTTTGAGCCCCGGGTGCAATCGCTTTACATCGCCATGATCCTAAGCACTTCGCTATGGCTGATTCTGCGTCGGCGACTCTGGAAGAGCTTTGAATTCATCTGTGTCGCAGCGACCTTCTTCTGTCTTGTCGACGAAATCATTCTGTCATACTGGGGGCACTACAAACTTAACGAAATCCTGTACCGGGCCAATCCCATGGCACCAGAGCCCGTGTACTGGATTTCGATCCGCAACGAATGGATTCAGTTTATGTACCTGCACATGATGGTCATGGTAGCGGGATTCATCCTGATTCTGATGGCTCTTTATTTCAATCGCCAAACTATGACTCCAAAATAAAAAGCCGGTGATATCCATCACCGGCCCCAGTCTTTGATAAAAAAAATGTTTTTTGAGATCTATTCTACGGTGACGGACTTCGCCAGATTTCGTGGCTGATCCACGTCGTACCCCAGATTGCATGCCAGGTGGTAAGACATCAACTGCAATGGAATCACCGACAAGATCGCATTCACAGTCCAGTGAGCCTTCGGAATCGCCAGATAGTATTCACTGATACCACGAAGCTTTTCATTGTCGCCTGTTCCGATGGAAATCACTTTACCGCCGCGAGCACGTGCTTCTTCTAAATTGCTGATGGTTTTTTCGTACAGATGATCTGTCGGAGCCACCATCACAATCGCCATGCGTTCATCGATCAGTGCCAAAGGACCGTGCTTCATTTCACCGGCGGCATAACCTTCCGCGTGCATGTAGGCCAGCTCCTTCAGTTTCAGAGCGCCTTCCATTGCGATGGGGAAGCTCGTGCCACGGCCCATGTACAAGAAGCCGCGGAAAAGCTTCAACTTAGAAGCTGCTTCCTCAAAGTATTTGTCGTAAGCCAAAACACCTTCCATCTGGCTTGGAACAGCCAGAAGGGATTTTACCAGGTCTTTTTCCTCTGCCTCGCTCATCACACCGCGAGTGCGGGCCATGGCAATAGCCACGGTATTAAGAACCGCCATCGTGCTCGTAAACGCTTTGGTGGAAGCCACACCGATTTCCGGTCCGGAGTTCATGTACAAATGTCCATGCGCCTCACGATCAATCGTGGAGTTCTTCACGTTGCAGATGCTCAAAGTGATCGCACCCATTTCCTTGGCCATGCGAATAGCTGCCAAAGTGTCAGCCGTCTCACCGCTTTGAGAAACTGTCATCACCAGACTTTTTGGCGGGATGACTGGGTTGCGGTAACGGAACTCACTGGCAATATCCACTTCCACAGGAACCTTTGCCAACTGCTCGATCAGGTATTTTCCGATCATGCCGGCATAGTTGCTGGTCCCGCAGGCGATGATAAATACGCGCTCAATGCCCTTGAACACTTCCTGCGTTTTAGCCCAGTCCGCTTTGCTGTCGAGTTCTTCCAATTTCTGAACCGGATGTCCACCGAAGCCAATGTTTTTCAATGCAACAGAGAAGGTCTCTGGGTTGACGTGCGGCTCGATCGCCGCCGCCACGGCACGGGGTTGCTCATAGATTTCTTTGAGCATGAAGTGCGCATAGCCCTGCTTTTCCACCATCTCAGGGTTCCAGTTCAGTTCCACGATTTTTTTCTGAATCGGGAAACCGTTGGCAGAGAAGAACTGCACATCCGTACCCTTGATAGAGGCTACTTCGCGGTCCTCAAGATACACAAAGTTCTTGGTGTACTGAATCAATGCCTGTACGTCGCTGGCAACGAAGATCTCTTTTTCCGCCAAGCCGACAACCAGCGGTGGGCCGTCTTTAAAGGCCACCAAACGATCGGGCTCTTGCTCCCACATCACCAAAATCGAAAACGCCCCACGGATTTTTTCCAGAGTGTTCTGAACTGCCTTGAACAGATCCTTGGTGATTTCCACCTCTTTGGAAATCAGGTGGGCCACCAGCTCGGAATCGGTGTCGGAAGTGATCTCCGCCCCTTCGGCCAAAAGCTCCTCGCGGATTTCCAGATAGTTTTCGATGATACCGTTGTGAACCAGACTGATGCCACGAACCTGGTGGGGATGGGCATTGCGCTCAGAAGGCTTTCCATGAGTCGCCCAACGGGTGTGACCAATACCGATGTGACCGTCGAATGTTTCTGTCGCCAGTTTGTCTTCCAGGGCTTTCAATTTACCAGGCGCACGCACACGCTTGGTTTTCCCCTGATTCAAAATAGCAACACCGGCACTGTCATAGCCGCGGTATTCAAGCTTTTTCAAACCACTGACAATCACATCTTTAGGGTTTTGTGGTCCCAAATAACCGACAATTCCGCACATAAACTCACCTACTCTTTTTCTTCAGCCACTGGGGCTTTCGCAGTATAATTTTCTTTTACAAACTGTTTCCCACGCGCCACAGCCAAAGCCTTGGCTGGCACGTTCTTCGTGATCGTGGAGCCGGAACCAATGATGGCATCATCACCAACTTCGATGGGAGCCACAAACTGAGTATCACTGCCCACGAAGACACGATTGCCGATCTTCGTTTTATATTTCTTTTTATCCGCAGCGTAATTGCAAGTGATAGTTCCGCAACCCACGTTCACTTCTTCGCCGATTTCAGCATCCCCCAAATAAGTCAAATGACCGGCCTTGGATTTTTTGCCGAACTTCACTTTCTTCATTTCCACGAAGTTCCCGACATGGGCTTCTTCGAAGATCTCTGTTTCAGGACGAAGACGCGCATAAGGTCCGACAGACACTTTGTTGTGCAGCTTGGAGTTTTCCAAGTAGCTGCCCCCACGCACCTGAACACTGTCGCCGATCTCTGAATCCGAGATAAACGCATTGGATTCAATCACCGTGAAAGAACCGATCTTGCTGCGGCCGCGGATAAAGACATTGGGATAAATCACAGTCCCGGCGCCGATTTCCACGCTGTCTTCAATATAAACAGTGCGCGGATCGATCATCAGCACACCTTCTTCCATCAGACGCAGGGCTTTGCGCTTAAACAGCAAACGTGTCGCCTTCGCCAGTTCCACCTGATTGTTCACTCCCACAGCCACTTTTGGTGTGGACTGAATCGCTTGCACACGGCACTTGTCCTGAATGCACAAGGAAATCAGATCGGTGATGTAGAATTCCTTTTTGGAGTTGTTATTTTGAATCTTCGGCAGATATTCGCTCAGAATAGACGCCTTCACCACGTAGATGCCAGTGTTGATTTCACGGATCTTCAAGGTTTCCGCGGAAGCATCTTTGGCTTCCACAATCGCCGCCAGATCACCCTTGTGGCGCACAATACGACCGAACTCCGCCGGATTCTTCAGTGTGGCCGTCACAACCGCCAAGTCACATTTTTCATCACGGAAGATGCGCACAAAATCCTTGATATCCGACGCTTCGATCAGCGGATGATCCCCGTTCATGATCACGACGATGCCTTCAATCGTCTCAGGCTTTGCACAACGAACGGCGTGGGCTGTTCCCAACTGCTCGTCCTGAACATAACAGGCCACGCCCATGGGCTCCACCACCTGACGCACCAAATTTTGACCATGGCCGACAATCACGCGCACTTCCGCGGCACCCGCCTGTTTGGAAGCTTGAATCACTTTTTCAATCATGGGACGGCCCGCGACAGGATGAAGAACTTTTGGCAGCGGGGACTTCATACGCGTCCCTTTTCCTGCCGCAAGAGCGATGACCGTCAACTTCTCAGATGCATTTGCAGACATGTTTTAAACTTCCTTTTAAAAGCTTTTCTTCTCTGAAAAAAACAGGCTTAATTGTCTCATGCAAGCAGAAATTTTTCATCAAACTTCTTGGGCCACAACAATTCGGGGAACGCCGATTGAGCTGTATAAAAAAACACACAGTCTCAGTGGTTTTTCCGAACGTCCTGTGCTCTTCGTTGGCGGTGTTCACGGTGATGAACCCGAGGGTGTCCGCCTGGCCGAAGAATTTCTGCAATGGCTGAAACAGGCTGAAGCCACCCGCAGTGCGGAAATCCGCCCCTGGATTCTCATTCCCTGCATCAACCCGGACGGCTACGCGCAAAATCAGCGCACCAATGCCAATGGCGTGGACCTGAATCGCAACTTCCCCTGCCGAGACTGGAGCCCGGAAGCCAAGGCCCCTCGATATTACCCTGGCCCTTCGCCCGGGAGTGAAAAGGAAGTTCAGGCATTGGTAAAACTCATTGAGGACGAAAAGCCACAGCTTATAGTACACTTTCATTCGTGGGAGCCTTGCGTTGTTTACACGGGCCAACCCGGAAAAATAGCAGCGGAGATTCTTGCAACCGGCACGGGCTATGAAGCCCGCGAAGACATTGGCTACCCGACCCCTGGCAGTCTGGGACAGTACGGCTGGCTGGAAAAACAAACACCGGTTGTGTGCATCGAAGAGCAGGAAAATATCGATCTGAATCTGGTATGGCCTCACTTTAGAACGGGCCTCCAGATGCTGATCACAGGACGGAATTCTTGATGAAATACAAAAGCCTCGCATTTGATTTGGATGACACTCTTTTGGACACCTCGGGCCTGCTGGTTCCGATGGCGTCCCGACGTGCATGCGAGGCCATGCTGGCGGCAGGCTTGCGCTGTACTTTGGATGAATGCATGCAGGCGCGCGCCGAACTGGCCACTGAGCTTTCTCACACGGAAATCTTCACCCGCATCGTCAATCGCTTTGGCACCAACCAACAGGGTAAAGCCGTGCACGATGCTCTGGAAGAATTCTACAACCCTCAGGTTCCAGAATCCCTGCCGCTGATGGCAGGCGCGCTGGAAAATCTGAAGACTTTGAAGTCCAACTACAAACTGTTTCTGGTGACGGTCGGTTCGATCCCTTCCCAGGAAAAAAAGATCAAGGCCCTGAACATCGCCCCGTTCTTCGACGGAATCTATATTTTGAACGGTTTTCTGGGCGAGAAAAAAGACAGCGCCTTCCGCGACATCGTTCGCAAACAGGGGCACGACCCCAAACATCTGCTTAGCATCGGCAACCGATTGTCCAGCGAGATCCGTGACGGCAAGCGCATTGGTGCTGACACCTGCTACTTCGCCTATGGAGAGCACGTCGGCGAAAAACCGCAATACCCTGAGGACCATCCGGATTTCACCGTTTCCCACCATAAGGATTTGATCGCCACATGCGGACTTTAAAGGCCGGATTTTTGTTAATTGGCCCCTGGGATCCACGCCTGCAAGAGCTGGGTGCTCACATTGCCACGGACTTAAACCAGGCCTGGCACTGGATTCAGGATTCCACCTATGACGTGGTCGCCCTGTCCGTGACATTGATTTTGGGAAAGAAGTTTCGCGAGTTCTACGACGAAATAAAACGCGCCCATCCCGCAACCCAGTTTATCGCCGTGGTGCCGGCGGATTTTTCCGCCAACCAACTGGCCTTGCTGCACGAGGAATACTCGTTCCTACGCGTGATGGAAAGCTTTCAGGATGCTGATCTGGAACAACATTTGTTTTCCGCCCTGGAAGAGGCCAATCAGCGCAAGCAGGATGAAAATCTGGCTCTTTTGATACGCGAACAGACATCGCAACTAAAACGCCTGCAAATTGAACTGGAAGAACGTGTTCAAAAAAGAACCAAGTTCCTGACGGAAGCCCGCCGCAAACTCTTTATGACGAACTCCCGTATCGAAGGCTTCAAACGTGCCCTGATGGCGGTGCATGAAGCCAGCTCAGTGGTGGAAATCGAACAACTCTTGAATGATTCTTTGGCAGCGACGGTTCAGACTTCATGGATTCGTCTGTTCTTTCATCCACAGGACGAACTTTTTGCCAATCAGGTACAAAGCCAGCTGAGCTTTACCCAGTACCAGGTGCCTCTCTTCCGTCAGCACGAAAAGGTTGGTTCGATCTTTTTCCTGCGGGCACAGGATCATCCCTTTTCCCGCGAGGAAAGTGACTTCCTGAACCGTGTCGCCGAAGCCGTGGCTTTGGCACTGGATCGTATTCAGAAACTGAAAGAATCCGAGTCCCTGAAAGAACAGTGGGAGGCCACGTTTAATTCCATGTCCGATCCGGTTGTGTTGATTGATACGAACTACGACATCATTCAGTCCAACAAGGCTCTGGAAGAACGACTGGCAGAACAGCCGCACCAGGAAACTTCACGCAAGTGCTTCAAGGTCCTTTACAACCGTGACGAGCCCTGCCCCGGATGTCAGCGCGGCAGTAACTTCCGCGTTCAGTCACGCAGTTCCTCCCCGCGCACCTTTGAGGTCTATTCGCAAAGTTTGCTACTGGACTCCGAAAAGCCACCGGTGTTTGTGAATCTTTACCACGACATCACCCAGCAACTGAAAATGGAGCGACAGATCCTGGAGTCTGCAAAAATGGCAGAGCTGGGAACCATCGGTTCCAGCATCGCACACGAACTGAACAATCCTCTGGGGGGCATTCTTTCCTTCACCCAGCTGATCAAAATGGACATGGACCCGCAGCATCCTCTGTATCCTGATGTCGTGGAAATGGAGGCCGGCGTTCAACGCTGCAAAGAGATCGTGCAAAATCTTTTGGGTTTCACTCGCGATCCAAATGCCGATCGAGAAGGCGAAGTCAGCGTGAAAGAAATCTGTTTGCGAGCCCTAAAAATTGTCGAGCTGCAAACGAAGTCCCAAGGTATTGAAGTGAAGCTGCACTTCCCGGCAGACGATGTTTCTGTCAGAGGACATTTAAATTTGTTGGCGCAGGCTTTGAAGAATGTCCTGCAAAACTCCATCGACCGCCTGACAGATAGAATCCGCCAGGAAAAAGGATTTCGAGCTTTTCTCGACATTGAAATCAATGTCGAAGCGGATTCTGCCGTTATTTTAATCAAAGACAATGGTCCTACCGATAAAAATCCAAGTCTTCCTATGGGCTTAGGAGTTTCCGTGGCATCACAGATTCTGCGGGATCACGAGGCCGAGCTCGAATTTTCCTCGGCTCTAGGCCAGCCTTATATGGCAAAAATTTCCTTCCCCCGTCCAGTTTTGAGGTCCTGAAAGCCTTACCAGGCGCGGATTTTTTGACAGTACCGTCAAAAACCCCCTATCCTAAATCTAGCTGAAAATTCAGCTGGGACCCACCATGGAAGGAAGGTTCATGCGTAATCAACGTGTGCTTATATTAGATGACGAATCCTCGCTCCGCACAGCTCTGTTCAGAGTGCTGGATCGCAAAGGCCTGAATGTCATCACTGCCAACAAAATCGAAGAAGCCAAAGTTCTGTGCCAGGGTGACACCCCGGTGGATTTGGCCATTGTCGATTTGAATCTGCCGGATGGCGATGGCATCGAGTTCATGACTTACCTGAAATCCCTGACCCCTTCCACGGAAGTGATCATCCTGACCGGTCACGCCACTATTGAGTCTGCGATTCGTGCGACTCAAAAAGGGGCCTTCCACTTCGTGACCAAGCCTTTCAATTTGGAAGAGCTGATGAGCTTGATCGAAAAAGCTCTGACTCACAAAAAACTGCAGCAGGAAAACCAGCAGCTGCGTTCTGAGCTGAACAAGAAATACAAATTCGACCAGATCATCGGCAGCAGTGATCAAATCCAGAATGTTCTGCGCATGATCGAGCGTGTAGCGGATTCAGATTCCACAGTACTGGTCACCGGGGAATCCGGAACCGGTAAAGAATTGATTGCCCGCGCGATTCATTACAATTCTCCGCGCGCGCAAGGACCTTTTGTTCCGATCAACTGCGGCGCGATTCCGTCTGAACTTTTGGAAAGTGAACTTTTCGGACATATGAAAGGTGCCTTCACCGGGGCCATTGCCAACCGCGTGGGTCGCTTTGAAATGGCTGACGGCGGAACGATCTTCCTGGATGAAATTGGCGATCTTGAACCGTCCTTGCAGGTAAAGCTGTTGCGCGCCTTGCAAGAGCGCAGTTTCGAGCCGGTGGGGTCCACCAAAACTGTCACCGTCAATGTCCGCGTGATCGCAGCGACAAACTTGAATCTGGAAGAGGCTGTTGAAAATGGGCGGTTCCGTGAGGACCTGTTCTATCGCCTGAACGTCATTCCCATCACTGTTCCAGCTTTGCGCGAACGTAAGAGTGACATCCCGATGCTTCTGAATCATTTCATGGATATCTTCAATAAATCCAAAGGCCGTGGCCTGACAGGCATCACGTCCGATGCTTTGGACTGCCTTGTGAACTATCCTTGGCCTGGAAATATCCGTGAACTGGAAAATCTGGTTGAACGCATGACCATCCTGAAAGGTCAGGGCCAGGTGGACATATCTGATCTTCCTTTGAAATATAAATCCGGCAAGACGGCTTCAGCGGAAGTCGGAGGCCTGGAGATCCCCGACGCGGGCATGGACTTCAACTCGGCAGTCGATGCTTATGAAAACGCGCTGATTCTGAAAGCCCTGGAAAAGACCGGCTGGAATCGCAACCAGGCGGCGGCCCTGCTAAGACTGAACCGCACCACTTTGGTGGAGAAGATCAAAAAGAAAGGCCTGACTCCTCCAAACGAAGTCACCCCGACTTAAAAAAACAAAACCCGCTGTTCCTGCAGCGGGTTTTTTCTTTTTAAGGGCTCTTGTTCAGATTATCCCGAATCAGCGGATATTTGCTTAGATCCCCCGCCAGCGCTTTCCGAACCGAGGCTTCGATCCTTGGAAGGTCCGGCTTCAGCTTTTTATGAAAGGTCAGAAACAAAGGCAGCGTCAAAAAGTCTTTCTTCCCCATAACCACCTTTCCCTTTGCCGCTGGATAGGCCTCTATCGCACTCAGTCCCACTTCCCGAATCGCCAGAAAGTAATCAATTTTTCCATCCACTAGCAGGGCCACGCTTTGCATGGGGTTCGTCGTATGGATAAACTTCAAACGTCGGCGAGTGGCCTCCAGCACCAGAGCATGATTGTTGATCGAAATGCCGCCCTTAACTGCCTTCAGCTGATCCTCTCGAAACTTCGCGTCGGATCCCCGATAGAAGGCTCGTCCGCTGGTTTGCATCAGAGGAAAGGATAGCGAGACCGTCTGATCCCTTTGTTCCGAGAAGGATTTGTCATCATAAAGAATCGCATCCAGTTTGCCTTCAATGAGAAGCTCATACGGTCTTTGCGCTGGAGTGTTCTGAATAACAACGCTGTAGCCCGCATCCGCCAAGGCCTGACTTATAAAATCCTGGAACTCCATGATGGCTTTGACCCGTTTCACTTGAAAAGGAACGCCCATCACCAAAGGCTTCGGGGTGGAGACCTCTTGAGCGACCGCCGTCGAACACAGACAAAACAAAAATATAATTAGTCTCATGTGCCCATCCTAACAACCCTGCCCGGAACTTTCAAATTATGAAAAATAGAGAATTTCTCAAGTTGTCGTCAGTGTTTTTGTCTGCAAATCCAATCCTCGGACAGGGCCTATCTTGAAAATGGCCTCTCAAAACTTTCACGCAGGGATCCTGCCTTGCACACGCAAGACATCGAGGTGTTTATGAGATCTGTGAATATAATTGTATTTATCTTGAGTTTTTCCGCACAGGCCTGGGCGTTGACTGAGATCCCGCCAACTCCTGATCAAATGGCCTTACGAGCAGAATGTGACCGCGTCGAAGAATCTTTTCCGGATTTTGCCTGTCTGCGTTTTGAACTCTATCAAAGCTCAACACAAGCCTTATTTCAGGATTTGGAGGAACTCAAGGACCTCAACGACTGGCGTCTGCAGCAAGCTTCCTGGCCCCTGCTGGTCGAGGCTCTGATGAGTTCCATGAATCATCAAATCAATCGCTATGAAGATCCTGCAGATCGAATGATCATGGAAAAAACAAGAGCCAAAAATCACTGGTTCTTGCTACAGCTCAAACAGGGGTTGGAGCATTTTTGGGTGGACCCCGACACTTACTGGTTTCCCAGCGTGAATGCCGTCAGTTTTATCGCCGTGAACATCAACAGGTCACAAATTCTGGTGATATCCCACGGCGAACGCAATTAGTTACTTCTTCTGAAACAGGTGCAACATCTCAAACAGGGCGTCCATGCCGGCCAAAGCTGTGATGTCGGCATGATCAAACGGAGGTGAAATTTCCACCACGTCGCCACCCACCAGGTTCGGGATTTTCAAAGCACGGAAAATCCGTTGCACTTCATAGGTGGTCAGACCACCCGGAACCGGAGTCCCCGTTCCCGGAGCGCAACTTGGATCCAAGTTATCAATGTCGTAGCTAATATAGGTCGGCGTTTCATCAAACGCCGGCAGTGTGCGCAGGAAGTCATTCAGGGGCTGATTGCGAATTTCATCCACTGTGATGACACGGATGCCGTGCTTGTTCACAAAGTCCAGATCATCCCCGCCCGCCAAAGGGCCACGAATTCCGATTTGAACCATTTTTTTAGGATCGACCAACCCTTCTTCAACCGCATGACGGGCAAAGGCACCGTGATGATATTCCTGCCCCCAGGCCGCCGGATAAGTATCCAGGTGGGCATCAAAGTGAATGAATGCCAGAGGTTGACCGTACTTTTTGCGCAAAGCTCGCAGCACCGGAAGTGTCGTGGAATGATCTCCTCCCACGGCCAGGAAGCGTTTGTTGTGACTTAATACTTCACCCACAAACTTTTCAATACGCTCGTAAGTCTGATGCTGATCAATAGGAACTGTCGGGCAATCCCCGATGTCCGCAACCTTGAGCTTTTCAAAGAAATTTTCCATACGGGTCATATGGAAACCACGTCCCAAACTGGAAACCTCGCGCACCTTGGCCGGAGCAAAGCGCCCGCCGGGACGATAAGAAACTCCCCCGTCATAGGGAATGCCAAAGATACCCACCTCGTAGTCAGCATCCACAGAGACATAAGGCAATCTGAAGAAAGTTTTAATTGCAGAAAAACGCGGGAACTCACGCCCGCTGAGAGGTTTGTATTCCATGATGAACTCCTCCATCGAAAGTAAGTCTTATCCTACCCCTCAGGCCGGAGTTGGGCAATGACGCTCCCCCGTTTTGGGGCCAGCATTGACTCTGCCATGACCCGACGACTAAATTACCGCGCATGACGGCCCCATACGATTACAAGACAGATCACAAGCAACTGACCCAGTGGTACAAAAAGAATCATCGCGCCCTGCCTTGGCGGGAAAATAAAAATCCTTATCGAATCTGGCTATCTGAAGTGATGTTGCAACAAACCACCGTGGTTGCCGTGATCCCTTATTTTGAGAAATTTCTAACAAAGTTTCCCACCGTTCAGGATCTGGCAGCAGCTCCGGAAAGTGAAGTTCTGGAAGCCTGGGCGGGTCTTGGTTATTACTCGCGCGCGCGCAACCTGCACAAAGCCGCCAAAGCTTTGGCCGAAAAAGGCTTTCCACAATCCGCAGCAGAGCTTTTGCAACTGCCCGGCTTCGGACCCTACACATCCCGTGCGGTTGCCAGCATTGCTTTTGGTGAAAAGGTCGGCGTTCTGGACGGCAACGTCATTCGTGTGCTGTCCCGGCGATATGGATTAAAACTGGAATGGTGGAGTGGTAAGGGACGTGATCAACTGCAAAAGATCTCTGATCAGCTTTCCCTGTTAGGACAAGCCGACGTGGTCAATCAGGCCCTGATGGAGCTCGGAGCGACTGTCTGCACACCACAAAAGGTGACTTGCATGCTGTGTCCTTGGGCTGCCAGCTGTGTGTCCCGGGAAAAAAATCTGGTGGACAAGTTACCACTGAAAAAGCCACGCAAAGAATCCGAGGTCTGGGTCTGGAAGCCCCTGGTCGCGATCAAAGACCATAAGGTGGCTTTGGTACAGAATGACTATGCTCCATTCCTGAAGGGACAGTTGATTTTCCCCGGGGAAATCAGCATGGAAAAAAACAAGCCCAAAGCCTATGATGCCAAACACAACATTACCCATCATGATATCTTTATTCAAATCACCCAGAAGAAGTCCTTGGCAGGTAAAAATCTGCAGTGGGTGAATTTGAAAGAACTGAAGAAGGTGAATCCTTCTTCACTACTCCAGAAAGTATTGCACAAGGTTGAGATATGAAGTTGTGGTTCAGTCAGGCGATCGGGGCTCTTTGTTTTCTTTCCGTGGGGTGCTCCCACCTCAGTGTGACCAAAGATGTTCTGACTCCGGATTACCTGCTGGCCAAGGGTTCCAAACAGATCACTTTCCTGGGCGACAACAATCATCCGCGATTTTCCGATGATGGCGGCAAACTGCTTTACAGCAGCCGTCAGCGCAACAGCCACAAGGGCTCGCAGATTTACGAAATGGATCTGGTGAAGAACAAAGAACGCAGAATCACGTTTTCTGATGGCGATGCCTTCGATGCGATCTACATCAGTCCTTTTGAAATTCTGTATTCTTCAACCACTGATGAAATCAAGGAAAGCCCCCTGCTGAACAAAAACTTCGACAAAGAAGTTCCTCCGTCAGATCTGTACATGAGCGACCTGTATGGCACACAGATTTTGCGCCTGACCCAACAACCTGGCTATGACGGTCAAAGCAACTTCCTGCCTCACCCCAGCAAGCCTGCCATCCTATTCACCTCTCGTCGAGGTGGCCTGACCGGGATTTACCGACTGGACCTGAAGAATCTGCCGGTCAGCCTGATCTCTGCGGAAAAAGACAAGGAAAAGCGCTTCCCGGCATTGACCCTGGACACCAAGCAGGTCGCGTGGGTTGAAAAGAACTTAAAGACCCACGAGGAAAGCCTGGTGCTTTTCAAGTTGAAAGAAAGAATCCCGTCCGTCCTGAAATCCAATGAGGGCGAATATCGCGATTTGTTCTTTGCGCCCCGCCCCCCACTGCGTCTTTTCTATAGCATCGTACGCAAAGGAGAAAAGCACAGCCAGCTTGAGGTTTATGACATTGAAAGGCAGTGCACACAGGTCGTCTTTAAGGGAAATGACTCGTTAGCGGCCCCAACCGTGTCCGATGAGTCCACCGAACGCCTGGCCTTCACGCGTAATTTTCAGGACAAGAAACAAATTTACATTGTGACTTTGCCATCTGATTTAGGCCCTTGCTTGGAACCACCTGCTCAAGCTACCATCAAGGAGTGAAGACCTTTATTGCCTTTCTTTTTTTAACTCCTGTCATGTCCCTGGCGGCACCTTACCCGGCGACCAGCTCCTCGGCCTTGACCAATCCGGAAAAAGGGCTTTATTTCCTGCATAAGGGCTTTACGCTGAAAACCGAGGGCACCTCCTGGGTGCCCCAAGCCAACTCTGAACAAAGCATTCTGGACACCGTCCGCTTTGCTGCCAAGGAAAACGGCAAAGGCACTCTGAGTATTCGCACCGATAAAATCGCCAAGAATGCCTCTTTGGATCTTTACACACGCAAATGGATGCGCGATTACCCGAACTATGGTTTCGAGGTGATCTCTGCCAAGAACTTTGAACTCAATGGCAGTCCGGCGCTGGTGGTTGACATGTTGTCACGCTCGAAGAACAAACAAATCCGCCAGGTGATTCTGAAGCATGATGACCGTGTGGCTGTGATGACCTGCCTTGATGACAAAGCCACCTTTAGCGAGTCTTTGAAGAACTGCAACCAGATCATGAAGTCCTTTGCCTGGTCCAAAGAAGACGAAAAAAAGACGGCCACCAGCGTACCAGCACCAGAGACTCCCGCTCCGACCCAAAAGCAATAAGTCACCTCAGAAACAGACCTTCCGCGGCTCCCCGTTTTAAATGGGGGTGAGAGGCTAGCAACTCAGATCTTCGATTTGAGCAAGTAATTCTGACCTTTGTTTTTCGAAGATTCGATCCTCGGCCTTGATTGCCGGGACGCTTAAATCTTTTAAAAACTACCAAGCGCCTCAAGTCTTTTCATCCAGTCTCTTTGAGTGAGGCCTCTTGTGTGGGACAACTTTGTAAGAGGATGCGCTAATTCACTTATCTTATTGATAATTTCTTTTGATTTTTTTGAGTTAAAAATATCCCAGTAAATATCTTTTTTCCCATTAAAAACTAGGGCCGCATCTGGATCTTCTTGCTTGCCCAAATAAGCTGCGATCTCTAAGTAGTCAAAATCTCTTTCCTGAAGCAATTCTTTGATTTCTTCGGCCTCGGCATCACTAATATTCAGTAATGGCCGCATACGATTTAAAAACTCCACTCGATCGGCAAGCTCCCATACGGTGCGCTGTGTTGTTTCAAGTTCAAAGTTCATTGATAAAATCTCCCTAAAATTTTTACTAATGGAGGCTTCCAAGGATGGACTGCTCTGATCTCATCATTGATTCCATAGGTCTGCAAGACGTTGTACTGCAGTCTTTCAAAACTGACAAATCAACTCTAACATGTGAATTATGGGTGCAGCAAAAAAAAGATACTTGTGTTTGTGAGAGCTGTGGATTTTCTTTAAAAAATGTCAAAGACTACAGAATACGCAAACTAAAAGCTCCCCCTCTGGGGGCTTATAAAGAAGTGATAGTTCACTATCGTAGATTACGCGCTGTTTGCGACATGTGTTCAGGGCAACTTCGAATGTCTCCTATGAAGGGAGTTCACCCTCAATTCTCAAACATGACTTTGGCTATGGCTGAGGTTGCTGGTCTTCTCATGGAAGAGCTTACCTGCGAAGCTACAAGTCGCTATTTCCGCACGAATTCCAAAACCATGTGGGATCTGGATCAGTGGAGAATGAGGCACATGAAGAAATTCTACAAACTCCCTGATGATCTCAACGTCAGTCACATGAGTGCCGACGAAGTACACTTTAGAACTATAGTAAATACTCAAAGGAATAGCCCCTTTTCTGAGCGCTGGACCACTCAATATATAACCAGCCTTGTCTGCTCTAAGCTCTCAAAAGTCATTGCAACAGCTGGCGGACGAGATGCTATGGCTCTAGCAAATTGCCTCAAGACTTTATCTAAGAAAACTCGGGACCAAATTATATATTTTGCCTTAGATATGAATGCTGGATATTTCAGAGCTGTTTCCAAGCTATGTCCTAATGCAGAGATTGCTGTGGATAGATTTCATTTAGTTCAGAACCTTAATGAAACATTTAATACTCTCCGCAAAGACGAGTTTAGACTGGCAAAAAAAAGAAATGACAGCTTTCAAGCCGGGATGCTCGAAGGGGGGCGCAGATTTATCCTCATGGAACGCAATCCCAACTTGTCCATCGAAGAACAAAACCTTCTTGGGAAATTAAAAATGCTCAATACAAACATCAATGCGGGAATGTTGATCGTTGATTATTTCCATAAAGTTCTGGATGAAAAAACACTTCCAAACTTCCGAAAATCTCTGGCGCAATGGTACTACTTGGTTCGAGAATCAGGTATCAAAGTGTTCAAACAATTTGCTCAGAAGATTCGAAAATACAGGCTTAATATTCAGGCATATATTAAATCTAACCTGACCACTGCCATCTCAGAGGGCATCAATAATAAAATCAAAGTTCTAAAGAGAATGGGGTATGGATACAGCAACCAAGAATCTTTTGAACTCAAAATATTGCAACGCTGTGGGCTTCTTAACTCGTCTCATATTGATACGACTGGATGGCATTGGCATATCCCCCACCCCCAGTAAAAACGGAGAGGCACCTTCCGCAGTGCCCAAAGGTGTCACTCCCGGTGAGGCTTAAACAGGCGCCACGCCTTCAGTACAAATATGCTCACATTCTCAACTGGCATAAACCGCGCAAGCCCTTGTTTTAACTGCTTTAACAAAAACACAAGGAGACTTTCATGATGCGCAAACTTCTTTTCCTGACCGCTTTGCCCTTTATGTTCGCCACCGCCGCACAGGCTAAACAACGCGCTGCTATTATCGTCAGCGCCTACAACGAAATTACGATTATCGACCAAGCGACGAAGATCCCTGCCAATGTTCTTCTCACGGATAAGATCTGCTACATGGGGACCCTGGAAGAAATTGAACAGATCATTCAAAAGACCATTAAAAACAGAGGCGATTTTGCACTGACCGACATCAGGACCCTGGAGCTTGCCACGAAAACCCTCATCATTGCCCAGATCGACACGGGCATACGGGTTTACGACATTAAAATGGCTCCTTGCAGCCGATAAAAGCGGGAGCTCGAAAAAAGAAAGGGAGTCCTTCCGACTCCCTTTTGTTTTTTTAGTTCTGATTTTTTCTGAGCCACTCGGCCATCGGCAGAGCAAAGTACGTGAAGATCACATCCGCCCCCGCACGGCGGATAGAATAAAGCGTTTCCACCATTCCGCGTGTTTCATCCATGATCCCGGCTTTGTGACCGGCTTTGATCAAACTGTATTCACCACTGACGTTGTAAGCCGCCACCGGAAGATGGGTGTGCGCTTTGACTTTCGCAATCACATCCAAATAGCTGAGCGCCGGTTTCACCATCACCATGTCAGCGCCTTCGGCCACATCCAGATCAATTTCACGCAAAGCCTCACGCGTGTTGCGATAATCCATTTGATACGTTTTTTTATCGCCAAACTTCGGCGCCGAATCCAAAGCATCACGGAACGGACCATAGAAGCAGGAAGCATATTTCACAGAGTAAGAAAGAATGCCGGTGTTGATAAAGCCTTCGTTGTCCAAGGCTTCTCGAATCGCCCCCACACGCCCATCCATCATGTCTGAAGGCGACACGATGTCCGCTCCGGCACGCGCATGAACCACAGACATCTTCGCCAGAAGCTCCACTGTTTCATCATTCAGGATTTTGCCATTTTCCACAACGCCATCATGACCATCCGAGGAATACGGATCCAATGCCACATCCGTGATCAATGTCACATCGGGGAACTTGTCGCGGATCATTTTCAAGGTCGTTGGCACCAAACCATTCGGATTCAAAGACTCGGTCCCGTATTTGTCCTTCTGCGTTTCCGGAAGTGCCGGGAACAAATCGAAGGTCTTAACCCCTAAATCCACAGCTTTGGATACTTCTTTCAAAATCATGTCGGGGCTCAGACGGAAAATGCCCGGCATTGTCTTAATCTCTTGCTGTTCCCCCTTTCCATCGACTAGAAAGAGCGGCAAAACAAGCTGGGAAACCCTTAAATCGGTCTCCGCCACCATTTGGCGCAAAGCTTCAGTATTACGATTTCGTCTCGGTCTTTGAGTGAGCTTCATATATGGCCTCCACCCTGGGGTCTTATATTGAGTCATTGCCTATTTTTTAGGCTTCATTTCCGCAGGGTCCATGACATTTCGATGACACTTTAATGAAAGGTTAGTGATAAACCTAACGTACACATGGAAGATATACTTCTCGTTCACAGAAAATCCAATAGAAACTTCGCGGAAGGTTTTTCGGCTTCACTTCAAGACGCCGCCATCTTTAAAACCTGCCTGCGCAAGATTTTGTTCTGCACTGAAATGGAGCTGAACAACTATGCGGATATCATTGAACCAGAAGACACCATTCTTCGTGGCGAAAACGCATTAAGCTTGTTGCTTGAGATTCTGTGCGGCCTGCATTCACCGATCATTGGTGAAACGGAAGTGTTCGGCCAGTTCAAACTCTTTGTCGAATCTCGCAAACAAGCTCAAGACCCTCTCTTCGGTGACCATCAGAAGTGGTTGAACTTTGTCATGGCTGAAGTGAAAAAGACCCGCGCCCAACATCTTGTGGGACTGGGCTCACAAAGCTACGGCAGTCTTTTGCGTCGCTACACCAAAGACATGGACTCTGTGACCATCTGCGGTTCCGGCCACCTGGCTCAGGAAATCCTGCCGTGGCTGGCCCTGAAGAAGTCCAATCAGGTGATCTGCCGTGATCCTGCCAAAATGCAGGTCTTCGCCGACAAATACGACAACCTGACTGTTTCCACTTACAATGATGCTTATATTCACGGCGAAGCTTTGGTAATTGCTGCACCTCTTACTGATGAGCGCATTGTCGAGCTGATGATCAAACAAGACACCCGTCCTTCTGCGGTCTATGATCTGCGCGGCGAGGACAACCGTCTTGCTGAAATCGTGGCGACACAATTCCCTCATGTGGCTTTCATGGGTCTTCACAAATTCTTTGCGGAGATCGAGGAAACCAAGAAAGATACAACAACTAAACTGGAGGCCCTTAAAGCCGCTCTTCTTGAAAGAGCCCTGGCCTTCACACAAAGGACAGAGCTTCGCCCACTTGGTTGGGACGACATATGCGCTTAAGAATTTCCGCAAGGAAAAGTGATCTGGCCCGTCTTCAGGCCTACATGGTCGGAGACGCTCTCAAAGAAAAAAATCCAGACATCGAGATCGAATACCGCTTCCGGGAATCTCTGGGGGATAAAAACCTCACAGACCCTTTGTGGAAAATTCCCGAAAAAGGCGTCTTCACTGAAGACTTCTTCGGCGAGCTTTTGCGCGGCGAAACCGATCTGGTGGTTCATTCGTGGAAAGACCTTCCGACCGAACACAAATCTGAAACTGTGATTGCCGCGACTTTGCCGCGCGCCGATCAGCGCGATCTGTTGCTGGTGAAAAAATCCCACTTCGACAAAATCAAAAGCAGCAAGACATTGAATGTTTTCAGCTCTTCGCCACGCCGTGAATACAACCTGACGGGTTTCTTCAAGGAACATCTTCCCTTTGGTCTTCAGCAGGTCAAATTTGAAAGTGTGCGCGGCAACATGCTGACTCGTGTGCGTAAGCTGATTGAATCACCGGAAACAGATGGCCTGATCGTGGCCAAAGCCGCTTTTGACCGCCTGTTCAGCGCCTCTTTGCCCGAGTTCCTGGAAGGACAACAGCAGCTGCGCCAGTACTTCAAGGAACTGAACTGGGTGGTGCTGCCTTTGTCTGTGAATCCGAATGCGGCAGCACAAGGAGCCCTGGCTGTGGAGGTTTTAAAAACCCGCACAGATCTTCTGGATATTCTAAAAACCATTCATGATCCCGAAACATTCCACTGTGCCCAAAAAGAACGTGATGTTCTTTCCAGTTTCGGGGGCGGCTGCCACCAAAAAATCGGTATCGCCGTGCTTTCCCGCCCTTATGGTCGCATCACCTTACTGAAAGGCCTGACGGACGCAGGCCAGGTGCTGGATAAAAGAGAGCTGGAGTTAAAATCCCCTGCGCCTCAATTTGCTGCGGACGAACTGTGGTCTTCTGACGTCACGGCCGAGCGGGAGGCGCTTAAAACCTACCAGATTCCAGCTGGCACCAGAGGGCTTTTCGTTGCACGCAGTGAAGCCTGGCCTGCTGACTTGAAATGGTCGGATTTTGTGTGGACTGCGGGTCTAAAAACATGGAAAAACCTCTCTCAAAAAGGTATATGGGTGCACGGATGTGCGGAAAGCCTTGGCGAGCAGGAAGAAGCCCGTTTGGACATCCTGGCCGGTGAAAAACTGACCTGGGCCAAGCTGAGCCACGAAGACGGTTATGACTCTGCTCAAGCAAACATAACCCTGGTTCCGACCTACACCCTGAAAGCGCAACAGGATAAGAACTCCCTGCAGGGTAAAAAGTTCTTCTTCTGGAGCAGCGGCAGTCAGTTCCTGAAAGCGGTTGAAGAGAATCCCGAAATTCTTTCCCAACACCACGCTTCAGGCCCCGGCAACAGCCACCAGGTGATCCGCACTTACTTGGAAAATAAAAAATCATACGATCCCAAGCGTTTACATATATTTTTGGATCAGGAAGACTGGAGAAAACAATGCACAAAGTAACATCGGAAGAATTATTCCAACGCGCTCTTAAAGTTGCCCCTGGTGGCGTTCACTCTCCGGTTCGTTCCTTTAAAGGTTTGGATCGCGCCCCTGTGTTTTTCAAACAGGCCGAAGGGGCCTTCCTGACTTCTGTTGAAGACAAAAAATATATCGACTTCTGCCAAAGCTTTGGCCCGCTGATTCTGGGTCACTTGGATGCAGAGGTAAAAGAAGAAGTTCACCGCATGGTCGACACCGCTTGGACGTTCGGCGCCGCCGAAGTTTATTCGCTGGAACTTGCGGAATGGATCACCAGCACTTTGCCGTTCATGGAAAAACTGCGCTTTGTTTCTTCCGGCACAGAAGCCGTGATGAGCGCCTTGCGTGTGGCACGTGCGGCAACTGGTCGCACAAAGATTTTAAAGTTTGAAGGCTGTTACCACGGTCACGTGGACAACTTGCTGGTGAAAGCCGGTAGCGGTCTTGCCGGAACAGCAGCTTCCTCCAGCGCGGGAATTCCGGCAGAAGTGGCCGCACACACCGTCGTGGCCCCGTTGGATGATGAAGTGAAACTGGCGGAAGTGTTTGCAGCCCAAGGCAAAGACATTGCCGCCGTGATCATTGAACCTCTTCCGGCGAACTATGGTCTTTTGGTTCAGCGTCCGGAGTTTTTGCGTAAAGTGGCTGAATTGTGCGAGAAAAACGGCAGCTTGCTGATCTTCGATGAAGTGATCTCGGGCTTCCGCGTAGGTTTGGGTGGCATGGTTGAAAAAACCGGCATTCGTCCTGACCTTGTGACTTACGGTAAAATCATCGGTGGTGGCTTCCCTGTGGGTTGCTACGGCGGTAAAGCGGAACTGATGAACATGGTGGCGCCAAGTGGTGATGTTTATCAGGCCGGAACCTTGAGTGCGAACCCGATTGGGATGCGCGCGGGTCTGACCACGCTTAAAAAAATGCAGCGTCTGGATGGCTGGAATGTTCTTGAAAAAAGAACTCACAAGTTCGCACAGACTTTGAAAGCCGGCTTTGCGAAAAAAGGACTGAACCTGGAAGTCAGCCAGGTGGCCTCTTTGTTCTGGATTCATGGCCAAACACCGGCTCCGATCCGCTCTATTGATCAGATCCCGCAAAACCAGGGTGGCACTTTCAAGAACTTGTTCCTGAAGTCCCTGAACAACGGCGTGTATCTGGCACCAAACGCCTACGAAGTAGGTTTCGTGTCCATGGCCCATTCCGAAGATCTTCTGGATCAGGCTGCGCAAATCATTATTGAGGCGGCAGAGTAACATGACCAAATCCTTCATCAAACCCCATATCAAGACGGCATTGGCGATCCTCTGGTTCGCCTTTACGTTCTCGCTGGTGGGATGGTGGTGGATTTACTTCCTGATCAAGCTCAGTCCGGAAAATGCATCCCTGGAAGAGATGAGGTTTTCCCATCGCATGTTTGCGTGGGAGGGCTCCATCCTTTTGGCAGCAATCTTGTTTGGCGGCATTGCGCTGGTGATCTTCACGTACCGTGATCAAAAGCGCCACCAGCGTCTGCGTTTCTTCTTTTCGACCTTCAGTCATGACATCAAGACCTCCATCGCCCGTCTGCGCCTGCAGGCCGAAGTTTTGGAAGAGGATCTGAACACCACTTCCCATCCCGTCATGAAACGCCTGATTCAGGATATCCAGCGCCTGGATTTGCAGCTTGAAAATTCCTTGTTGCTGGCGAATCTGGAAGCCGGAACTCTTTTAAAAGAGCAGGTTTCCTTGAGTGAACTTCTTTCCAGTCTGCGCAGTGAGTTTTCTGAACTTACTGTGGAGCTTGAGCGTGAAGCCAAAATCCTTGGCGATCGCCGTGCCCTGCTGAGTGTCTTGCGCAATCTGCTGCAAAACTCAGTTTTGCATGGAAAAGCCACTACGGTAAAAATCAAAGTCCGTCCGCATGGCGAAGGTCGTATTGAGCTGACCTTGCAGGACAACGGACTGGGCTTCAAGGGCATTCTAAAAAAACTCGGTTCTGAAATTCTGATGTCGCAGGATGTTCGCAGCAACGGTATCGGATTGCTTTTGACCAAACGCCTTCTGGAAAAGATGAAGGGCGATATCTGGTTTGAGTCCAAGGAAAATGAAGGCTTTATATCTCACATCGAACTGCAAGGAACTTTGCCATGAGAAAAATTCTTCTGGTCGAGGACGATATTTCCCTGGGTGAAACTCTGAACGAACGCCTGAAGCGCGACTATGATGTCGCCTGGGCCAAAAATCTTTCAGAGGCCTGGTCTTTGTTCTCAAAGACCAAGGATTTTGATCTGGCGATTCTGGATGTGGGACTGCCTGATGGCAGCGGCTTTGAACTGGCGGCAAAGATCCGCCAGACTTCTCCGATTCTGTTCCTGTTTTTGACGGCTCAAGCCGATGCGGAATCCCGTCTGAAGGGGTTTGAGCTGGGCGCGGAAGAATACATTCCCAAGCCGTTCCATTTGAAAGAACTTCTGATCCGCGTGAAACACGTTCTGGATGCCCATGCGCCGACGCGTGAACTGCAGCTTGAGACCTGCACCGTGAACTTCACGCAGATGTCGGTCACAAAAAAAACCGGACAGATCGAATATCCGCCGGTGACGGATCTGAAGATTCTGCAGCTTTTGATTGAAAAATCACCCCGCGTGCTAAGCCGGGATGAAATTATGAATGAAATCTGGGGCGTTGATAAAAACCCCAGCCATAGAACTATCGACAACATTATTGTGCGCTTGCGCCAGCTTCTGGGCGACGACGGAGAAAAACACATCCGTTCGGTTCGCGGGGTTGGCTATCAGTGGTCCACAGAGGAGGCAACATGAATCCATTATTCCAAAACGCTCTTAAGAGAACTCCTCAGGCGGTGCCACCTATCTGGTTTATGCGTCAGGCCGGTCGTTATCACAAACACTATCAAGGCATGCGCGCGAATCATTCTTTTGATGAACTTTGCAAAAAGCCCGAGTTGGCAGCGGAAGTCGCTCGTGGTCCGGTGGCAGAGTTTGACTTTGACGTTTCCATCCTGTTCAGCGACATCCTGTTCCCTTTGGAAGCTTTGGGTATGGGTCTGGAGTACACGGATCACGGTCCGCAACTGGGCTTCAAATTGAACCCGGAAACCCTGGGTCAGCTTGGTGGCGTGGAAGAAGCGGTCAAATTCATGCACTTCCAAAAAGAAGCTGTCCTGGCCACACGGGCCGTTCTGCCTTCCAATAAAAGTTTGATCGGCTTTGTCGGCGGTCCTTGGACACTGTTCGTTTATGCGGTGGAAGGTTCTCACGCTGGCTCGTTGATTCAGTCTAAAAAACTGGCTCCGATGTTCCCGCAGTTCCTGGAAAAGATGTATCCATTGCTTAAAGAAAATATCCGTCTGCAACTGGAAGGCGGCGTGGAGATCGTGATGATCTTTGACACTGCCGCAGGCGAAGTGTCGCCTCTGTTCTTTAAGGAATGGATCCAACCGGTTCTGACTCGTCTGTCGCAGGACTACCCGGGCAAGATCGGTTACTATTCCAAAGGCACCCAGGCCGTGTTCTTTGACGAAGCCTTCCGCGCGCTTCCTTGGGCGGGGCAGGGCTTTGATCACCGCTGTTATATCCCTGAATGCTTCAACATCCAGAATAAGGGTTTTGTGCAAGGAAACTTCGATCAAAGCCTGTTGTTCATGGAAGAAAGCGATTTCAAAAAAGCCGTTCAGACCTTCTTGAAACCAATGAAAGACATGAGCATTGAACAACGCGCAGGCTGGGTTTGCGGCCTAGGCCACGGGGTCTTGC
This sequence comes from Bdellovibrio sp. HAGR004, assembly GCF_055397015.1. Lineage (NCBI taxonomy): Bacteria > Pseudomonadati > Bdellovibrionota > Bdellovibrionia > Bdellovibrionales > Pseudobdellovibrionaceae > Bdellovibrio > Bdellovibrio sp. HAGR004. Next base: position 3,639,260 of record NZ_AP029176.1, read on the forward strand.
CAAAGACCCCGGAAAAGCACGTGAAGCTGCTCGTAGATACTGTTCGTGAGGTGTTGTCATGATGAAAGATCTTTTAGCAAAATATGATGTTCCGGCTCCCCGTTACACTTCCTACCCGACAGTGCCTTACTGGGAAACCAACCCCACCACCGACCAATGGGTGCAGCATCTGCGCGCGACCTTGAAGGAAGGCACTGGCGGCTGGTCTTTGTATCTGCACATCCCGTTCTGTGAAAGTCTTTGCACTTTCTGCGGATGCAATAACATCATCACCAAAGACCACAAACGCGAAACACCTTACGTGGATATGGTGCTGAAAGAATGGCAGCTTTACCTGGATCGTGTTCCCGAGCTTCTGGAAAAGCCGCTAAAGCACATTCACCTGGGCGGCGGAACTCCGACATTCCTTTCTGCAGAAGCCTTGACCCAGTTACTTAAGCCCATCTTGTCCCGCGTGAAAATTGACACAAAGGATTTTGAAGGCTCTATCGAAGTGGATCCCCGTCGAACCAATGTTGAGCAGCTTAAAGCACTGCGTGAGCTGGGCTTTAACCGTGTCAGCATGGGTGTTCAGGATTTCCACCCCGAAGTTCAGCGCCTGGTGAATCGTATTCAGCCCCTGGAAATCACTCAGAAGCTGACTCAGGAAGCCCGCGATATGGGCTACACTTCCGTAAACTTTGACTTGATCTATGGACTGGCAAAACAAACTCCAGAATCCATCACAGAAACGGCCAAGGCAACCGTGGCACTAAGACCAGATCGTATTGCCTTGTACAGCTTTGCGCTTGTACCGTGGATCAAGCCCGCACAGCGTCTGTTTAAAGACGAAGATCTGCCAAAGTCTGCTGAAAAGCGCGAACTTTATGAAATCGCCCGCGGCATTCTGCTGGACGGCGGATATGTTGAAGTCGGCATGGATCACTTTGCTCTTCCAACCGACAATCTTTGCATCGCCATGAATGAAAAGCGTTTGCATCGAAACTTTATGGGTTACACGGATCAACGCACCGACGTTCTTTTGGGCATGGGTGTTTCCTCTATTTCTGAAACACCTTACAGCTTCCATCAGAATGAAAAGGTTCTGCCACTGTATGAGGCCGCTCTGAATGAAGGGCGCCTGCCGACCCTGCGTGGTCATATCCTGACTGACGAAGACAAAGTCCGCCGCGAGCAGATCCTTCAGCTGATGACAAACTTCGAGGTGTCATTCATCAATGAAGAACAAGAAACCAAGTCCAAAGAATTCCTGGCTGAAATGATCAAGGATGCCCTGGTCGAGGTCAAAGATCACAAGCTGTTGGTTAAAGAGGAAGGCCGCCCCTTCCTGCGTAACGCTTGTGTCTTTTTTGATGAGCGCTTGAAAAACAAACAACCTCAAACGAAGATCTTCTCTCAATCCATATGAGAACAGTGCACGTGATCGGCGCGGGCTTTGCGGGACTGACGGTTTCGCTAAGACTCGCCCAAAAAGGCTTTCAAGTTGAACTCTATGAAACCGCCCATCGGGTCGGTGGCCTTTTGGGCACCGATCAAACGGAGTACGGTATCGCTGAACGCGCTGCCAATGCGCTGATCCGCACCGAAAAATCAGAGGAGCTGTTTAAAGAACTGGGAGTTCCGGTCAGCCTGCCCTTGGAGTCTTCTAAAAAAAGATTCTTGTTCCGTGGCTCACCGAAAACATGGCCTTTAAGTTTGTTTGAAACCCTTGCGACTCTGGCCCGGGTTCTGCCACAGGTTTTTCTGCGGGGAAAAAAAGGCTTTAAGCCGCAGGCCGGGGAAACCCTGCAAACCTGGGGCGAGCGTCACCTGGGGAAAGCCCCCACACGATTTATTCTGGGACCGGCCATGCAGGGCATCTATGGCAATGAAATCACCGACCTCAGCGCCAGTCTGATTCTGGGGCCGATTTTCTCCCGAACCAAAAAAGGAAAATACCAAGGTCTTCTGACAGGTCCGGGAGGCATGCAGGATTTGGTGAATCATCTGGAGCAGCGCCTTCGTGAATTGGGCGTGAACATCCACCTGAATACAAACATCAAACTGGAAAACCTGCAGGGCCCTGTTGTGGTGGCCACTTCCGCCAAAGCCGCTGCCGAACTGACCAAGGTTCGGTACCCCAGTGTGGCTCAGGTTCTTTCGCGCATACAGATGTCGTCATTGATGAGTGTGACTTTGTTCTTCGCAAAGGCCCAGGACAAGTTCAAAGGATTTGGCTGCCTGATCCCACGTGGTTTTGATCTGAAAGCTCTGGGGGTTCTGATGAATTCCTATATCTTTAAGGACCGCGACAAAACTTACAACGAAACCTGGATCCTGGGCGGCGCCAAAGAAGAAAAGCTTTTGGATCTGAGTGATGCGGATCTGCTCAAACTGATCGCGGAAGAACGCCTCCGCATTCTGGGACAAAAAGACAGTTTGCTGGACTATCGCATCAACCGCTGGAAGAATGCCCTTCCCTATTACAATGTGCAGCTGGAAGAATCCCTGGCTGATCTAGATCAAGTGCAGCTGCCACAGGATCTTCATCTGCATGGCAATTATCTAAGTGGCATCGGATTAAGTAAAATTTTAGAACGCAGTGACCTCATTGCAGAAAAAATTGCGAGTCAACATGAGTAAAAAAGGTCTTTTGCTAATTAATATCGGAAGCCCTCGCTCTTACGAAGTCGAGGATGTGAAGAAATACCTGACAGCCTTTTTGATGGATAAGGAGGTGATCAATCTTCCCTTCCTGCTGCGCTGGCCTTTGGTAAACCTGCTGATCGTGCCTCGCCGAGCCCCATTTTCTGCCGAAAACTACAAAAAAGTCTGGATGGACGAAGGCTCCCCAATTGCCGTTTACACGCGTCGTTTTGCCAATGATCTGAAAAAACATCTGGGCGATGACTATGTCGTTAAAATCGGTCTGCGTTACAGTGAACCTTCCGTGGAAACAGCTTTACAGGAACTGGTGGATGCCAGAGTTGATGAAATCATCGTGGCTCCGATGTTCCCGCAGTACGCGGAAGCCACCAATGGAAGCTCCTTCAATCTTGTCGATGAGCTGGTCAAATCTCAGGGAATTAAGATCCCTCTGCGCCGACTGCCGGCCTTCTTCGACCAGCCCGCCTTTATCGAGCCCTCTGTCGAAATTGCGCGCGAGTCCTTACAGGACAAGGAAGTCGATCACTATCTGTTTTCCTTCCATGGTCTGCCGGAAAGTCACATTCGCAGAATTGAAGGCTGCCTGATCTCCGAGGACTGCTGCTTTGAGAAGAATGCCTGCGCTAAAAACTGTTATCGGGCGCAGTGTTTTGCCTCTGCCACCAAGATCGCAGAATCCCTGAATCTGCAACCAAGTCACTGGAGCGTTTCCTTCCAATCACGTTTGGGACGAGCCGAGTGGCTGAAGCCTGCAACGGATCACAGTCTGGAAGTACTGGCGAAAACAGGTAAGAAGAATATCGCAGTGATCTGTCCATCCTTTGTCGCCGATTGTATCGAGACATTGGAAGAAATCGGCATGGGAGGCCAAGAGACCTTCCACGAGTTCGGCGGTGAAAATTACTATCTGGTTCCTTGTGTGAATGAAAATCCACAATGGGTTCAAGGCTTCGCCAAGCTGATTCAGAACCTGCCGACAAAGTCCGTCTAAGGAATGAAAGATAAAAGCAGTGGCACCAGAATGGCCGTCATCAGGCCATTCAATGCCATGGCAAGACCGGCAAAAGCCCCCGCCATTTCGCTGATCTGAAAAGCACGCACAGTTCCCAGACCGTGGGCGGCCAGGCCCATGGCAAATCCTTTCACCACCGGATCCTGCACCCGCACCAGCTTCATGACGGTCGTTGCGATGATAGCTCCGGCAATCCCGGTGATCATGACAAACACGGTGGCCAGCGAAGGGGCGCCTCCGATCTTTTCAGCAATACCCATGGCAATCGGAGTCGTCACGGACTTCGGAGTCAGCGCCAGCAATACTTCATGCGGAAGCCCAAACAGCGCACCGAAAAAGACCGCACTTAAAATACCCACTGTCGAACCGATCACCAAAGCCACCATCAAAGGGGCCAGTACTTTTTTTAGCTTTTCCAGCTGATTGTATAGCGGCAACGCCAAGGCCACGGTCGCCGGTCCCAACATAAAATGAATCGGTCGTACTGCCTGGAAATAGTCTTTGTAGGGAATTTTACTGACAAGCAGAACCAGCACCACCGCGAGCATGGTCAGCACGGGTGGACTTAGCAACGGATGATCTTTCCCCCAACTGCTCAGACGACGGGCGACCAGATAAAAACCCAAGGTCACAATCAGTGCCAGAAGCTCAATCATGCTGGGCCCCCTTTGGATCCAACCTTCATCAACTGGTGAAAGATCATAGCTGTCACTCCCAAAGTGATCACCGTGCTTAACAAAACCGTCACCACCATGCCCACACCATAGCGCCCGAAAAGATCAAAGTAATCTATGACACCGACCCCGGCTGGAACAAAAAACAACGCCAAGTGTGCCGTAATAGAACGACTGAGAGACTCCACCTTGTCCTTCAGTGACGGTTTCAGCACCAGAGCGACAAAAAAGAACACCATCCCCAGAACCGGTCCGGGAATAAAAAGATTCAGGAAGTGCACAACGGCTTCACCTAATAGCTGGAAGGAAAGCAGGATCAATAAAGCTAAAATCATGATCTTCGCACTATACCACTATCTCATTTTGAGACAACTGCCGAGGTCGTATCCGGGTCTGCGATTTGCAGTCACTTAAAACAGATTCAAAGAGAGTGAGCTTATCTATGATTAAGATTGGAAGATTCCTGGCATTTGCGGCCGTGAGCCTGACCTTCGCCTCCCACGCCCTGGCGCTTTCGGCGGAAGCACTTTTGGCCCGCGACCTGCGTGCTGCCAAGATTCAGTTCGGACAAGAACAGCGCCTGTATCATTACTTTGATATCTACCGTGAAGAGGACAGCTCCACTCAGGCCTTAATGACCTCTCCCGAGGGACGACGAAAGATTATGCTAGACCGCATTTCATATGCGACCTCAAAGTTCTGGGCTCCGGCCTCCGCTGCCAAAGGGCTTTTTGCTGGGGAAGGGCTTTATCTTGCCATTGATCCCAGTGTTTCTGAAAGTTACGGAAAAATGCTGATCGAATTTAAGGTCAAACCTTCGACCTTCTATATTAACCTGGCTCGCGGAGTTTATCTTCAGTCGGACACCGTAAAAGCCATTTACGCCGAACACCACCTGACAGCTGATCCAGGTTTCGAAATCCCCGATTCCATGCGTATCTCGGAGATGACCCTGAACACGATTCTGCGCCCGGAAAATGCACGCTTCCGCTCTTTGTTACAAAGAGCCTTGAAGGCTGAAAACATTATGATGGCCGAATATCTCTGGCGCTCTGACTTGGATGTCATCTGCGGGGAAGAGTCTCTGCAAACAGCCTTCGTCTATATTGGAACGGACCCCACTCTTCCCGAGTTCAGCTCCGTTGAAATGGCTGACGTCAAGCAGGCGTATCCTTCCCTTAACCTGACCAGGTCGGAACAGATTGCCTCGATTGAAGCCCAAAAACTGATAACCCTGATCCGGGTGAATCAGGATGCGGGATCTCATCTGGAAAAGGTTCAAAATGCCCTTTCCATATATAAGTCAGAGCAAAGCCTGCATAAGACTCTGGGCACCCTGCACGGGTGTTCCCCTTAGCTCCCCCAAGGTGCCGACAAATTGGGGCACCTTCGTCAACGGGATGGACATCTTCGTTGATTCTGAGGTGGCTGAGGAGGATCTCATGTTGGTACGGATTGTGAAATAACCGGATTGTCTCAAAGGAGAGGTTGTTGATGTTTACAGGTCTAACCAAAAAAATACTGCACGTTTCTGTTGGTACGCTCCTGATTAGTTCCGCGGCATCTGCCAAGGTCTATCTGAATTCTATGTGCCACATGGCTGCGAATTCAACTCAAGGTGCTGTTCAAGGTGACAAGAACAAGGATGATAAGTTCCCACTGGCGTCGATTTCAAAAGTCGTAACCGCACTTTGGGCCATTGATCGTCTTGGGCCTGACTACCGCTATACAACCAAACTCCACATCACCCCGACAGCCAATGGTTCAGTGGACATTCATATTGAAGGCAGCCGCGACCCTATGTTCGGTCGCAATCTTAGCTACTTCCTGATTTCAGAGCTCAACCGCATGAAAATCAAAAAAGTGGAGAAGATGACGTTCGATGAAAACTTCCTTCTGACCTGGAAGGCCGAGGAAAAACCTTTGGTGGCCGGCACGACTCCTAAATACGAAACGGTGGAACAACAAGCCTCTGTCGTGCGCAGTACGATCATCAATGCTTTGGGCACGGCTGTGCAACCTTTGATGTACCAGTCGCTTAAATCCAAAGCGGCCCGTATCGGCGTTAAAATGGAATCGTTGCCAAGCCTCAGTATTCGCAACGTCGCTTATGTTCCCAAAGCAACATTCAAAAAAGATGCGCAAACAAAAACAGTTCTTTTGAGATCGGCACCTCTTCGTTCCATTCTAAAAAGAATGAACAATCAGTCCAATAACTATATCGCAGACACCCTGTTCTGGAATCTGGGTGGCACTGATAAATTTGAACAGTATGTAAAGACAACTTTGGCAGCCAGCGATGAAGACATCGTCTTCTACAATGGTTCCGGAAACAACGAAGGTTCCGTTGCCAGACCAATTTACAACGAAGCCACTTGTGAAATGATGGTGAAGGTTCTTTATCGTCTTGATAAAAAACTGGCTGAAAAAGGATATGATTTAAGTGATGTGATGGCTGTTGCCGGGAAAGATCGTGATTCCACAGTTAAGAACTACAGCGGCGTCATGTCAGCCTCCACGATTGCAAAGACAGGCAGCGTGAACAAAGCCAAGACTCTGGCTGGCAGTATTTCCACTAAAAATGGTGAGATTTATTTTGCGGTGCTTATGCATACCGATCAGGACAAAAATCGTTCTGACTGGGGTGTTGCCAGCCAGCAAATCAAAAACAAAGTGGCTCAGCTGATCAACACCAACGGTGGCCCGAAAAGAATCAGCTACACCGAGCAGTTGCCTCTGCCATTTGATGCTAAATCTTATCTCGTAGCCGCAGCTGCGCCAGCTGTGGTTGCGAAAAAATAGAGAAGGTGATTTATGAGCAAGAAATCCATGGTCCTGGCTGCGCTGATCTTCTTCTTCGCCGGACTTCTTCACGGAACAGCCTTTGCCGGAACCGGCAAGGCTTCCGCGGCTCTGAACGAGGCTGCTGAGCAAGGTGATCTTGCCAAAGTGAAGTCCTTGCTGACGAAAAATAAAATCGACCTTAACGCCCAGGACAGCACCGGCATGACACCTTTGATGATGGCGTCCATGGGCGGGAACCTGGATATCGTCAAGTTTCTTCTTTCTAAGAAAGTGAAACTGGAACTAAAAAATAACGGTGGCGAAACAGCTCTGGCTTTTGCTGTCACCAATGACAACTATGAAGTGGCTCAGGCCCTGATCGCCGCTGGTGCCAACGTGGATATTACCGTCGCCGGTGACGAGCAGGACACTTTATTCATGAGAGCTGCCGCCAACGACAAGAAGACGGCAGAAATCATTCTGAAAAAGAACAAGGCTCTGATCAACAAAACCAATAAACTGGGCGAAACAGCTTTGTTCTCGGTAGCCCGCTATGGAACACCTGAAGACATTCAGTTCCTGATCAAACACGGTGCGAACCTGAAGCTGAAAAACTCCAAAGGTCAGACTGCGTTGGATGTGGCAAAAGAAGCCAGCAATGCAGACACGACGGCTCTTTTAGCCAAAAAAATTAAGAAGTAAAACTTAGAGTCATTGAAAATAAAAAAGCCTGCATCCGTTCGGAGCAGGCTTTTTCTTTTTTGGTTCTTCCGAGGTTCTTGTGCCCTTACGCCGGGTAGAGTTCAAGTTTTCCGCAGTAGAACAAGATCGCGATTCGGTAGTTGGCAAAGTTTCTGAAGCCACGAGCATTGGCTTTGATGGATTGGATCTTCGAGTTGAACCCCTCCATCATCGCGTTGGTGATGTGGTGGCGTAAGTAGGTCAAGATGTTGTCGAGATGCCGGCGCATGAGCTTGGCGACGTCGCTCATCGGTTTAAGCCTGGAGTGCGTCGCCCACCAATACCATCGGTCGAAGAACTTTCTCGCCGAAGCTTGATACGTGTAGCTCCAAAACTCCGAGAACATCTCCTTCATCGACCACGCTCGCCCTGATTTAAGTTTATCCATGCGAAGCTCGTTGAACCGAGAGGTCTCGGCATCGCTCATGTTCTCGGGGTTTTTCAGAAACAGATATTTCGCACCTTTGAGTGTCTCGACATCGTCTTTCATAAACGCCCGATGCTCTTGGCGCCTCACTTTGTCGACCGCATCGCCCAAGTATTTTGAGATGTGGAACTTGTCGTGCACGATGTCGGCTTGGGGCGCATTCGTCTTTGTTGACGTGATGAAGGCGTCCCACATATCCATCGCAACAGCATCGATGCCGGATCTCGTCTCCTCTGGAAGCTTCTGCCAGAGTGAGTCTGTGGCCTCAAGTGTTCTGCCTTCGACGACATCTAGAACGCGTGCACCACCGATGTCGGTCATCAGTGAGGCGTACTTGTGACCTTTCAAAAAACTTTTCTCATCGATACCGACGTGTTTGATCTCATCAAGCTTGCGACGCTCAAGACCGCGTTCGACCGCGCGCTTTTGGATGTGATGGACCTGGTCCCACGAAAGCCCTAAAAGCCTTGCCGCCTCTTTGAGGCTCTTGGCGGCAATCATGACGTCAATCGCGAGCCTCTCAAAAAGCAGAGTGAAGCGAGAGTTCGGACCAGCCCATGGGACGTTGATTGTCTTCGCCCCATGCTCCTTGCAATCTGATCTTGGTACACGTGAGCGAATGATCGTTTGAAATTGCATCGTGTCCAAATGCCGCCACCTGCGCTCCTCGCGGTGATCTTTGATCGAACACGATCGCCCGCACTCGGGGCACTCCGGCTCGTGGCCTTTCGACCACTCGACATCAACCTCGACGAGACGATTTACGGTATCAAGGTTGACGTTAGTGACTGACCACGGCGGCACAAGACCGAGAAGCTGCTCGAACAACTGGTGTGAATCGGATGGATTTCTCATCCGAAAATCGAAGCTCATAAATTAAGCGAATTCAATTCGTGCGCGCCGGGCTACCCACAAAAAACTCGGAATACCCTCTTTTTTTAATCCCGGGAAAGGATTAAGAGAACAGACGCTTGAAGAATCCTGCGACCTTTTGGCCGATGGATTTTTGCGCCGCCACTGGAACTCTTTTCTTGGCAGAAGCTCCCTGACGTTGTTGCGGTTGACCGTGCGGCTTGCGAGCCTGCTGTTCGTGTCTTGGTTTCTGCTCACCACGTTTTTGGTCGTGCTGACGTTTTGGTCCGCCTTCATGCTGTCTTTTCGGACGGTTGTCCTGACGGCCTGGTTGACCTTGGCCTTGACCACCGGCCTGCGCAGACTTCTGCTGCCCTTCTGGACGTGGACCACGCTCTGGACGAGGTCCGCGATCACCGCGTTCACGGCGAGGGCCACGGTCGCCTTCACGGCGCGGGCCTCTGTCACCACCACGGCCGCCTTCACGAGGCGCACGTGCACGATCCAAAGACTTTGGATAATGACCTTCGAAGTGGGAAGACATCGGTTTGAATTCTTTGACCAGCTGGTCATTTTCCAGATAGCCCACTTCGATTTTGTGTTTCAAATAGTCTTCGATACGAGCCAAAGATTCGATATCTTTGTCACCCACCAAAGAAAACGCCTGACCCGTTGTACCCGCACGACCAGTGCGGCCAATACGGTGAACATAGGATTCAGAGTCCATCGGAAGCTCGAAGTTCACAACCATGTCCACACCCTTGATGTCCAGACCGCGAGCCGCAACGTCTGTAGCAACAAGAATGTTCATGTCGTTTTCAGCCTTGAATTGTTCAATCACGCGGTTGCGCTGAGCTTGAGTCAAAAGGCTGGAAATCGCCATCGCCGGAATTCCGTTTTCAGTCAGGAACTTCGCAATTCTTTCCACGCTCATTTTAAAGTTCGTGAAGATGATGGCTTGTTTGGGATTATGCACTTTCAGCAAAGACAAAAGGTGCTGAGGCTTTTCATCGCTTCCCACGTGGAAAATCTGGTCTTTCACGTTTTCTGCTTTGGCCTGGTCACGACTGATGTTGATTTCAACCGGCTCGGAACCGAACTGGTAAATCGTGTTCAAAACATCAAAGTTCAAAGTCGCACTGAACACCAGCAACTGACGTTCACGAGGAACACGTTGCAGGATGTATTTCATGTCGTCCTTGAAACCCATGTCGAACATACGGTCGGCTTCGTCGAAAACAATCGCACGAACTTGTTTCAAATCAACAAGGTGCTCTTTGTACAGGTCAATCAAGCGGCCTGGGGTTGCCACGATAAACTCAACACCGTTTTTTAGCGCCTCTTTTTGTTTATCGTAACCAGTCCCACCGTAGATCGCAAAGCCGCGAAGGCCTGAATCCACGCTCAACTTGTTAATGTTGTCCTGAACTTGCTCTGCCAATTCACGGGTTGGAACAAGAATCAGAATAAAATTCTGAGGTTTCCAGTCCGCGAAAGCGCGTTTTTCAATCACGGCTTTTTGTTCTTCAGAGACTTCACCCTGAGCCGGGCGAGCACGCAAGATACGTTCCATCAAAGGAATCAGGAAGGCCGCTGTTTTACCAGTGCCGGTTTGAGCAAGACCAGCAACGTCTTTGCCATCAAGAACAGGAGGCATGGCCTGTTCCTGGATTGGGGTGCAATCATCGTAGCCAATTTTTTGGATTGCAGATACTAATAGGGAATCTAAATTCAATTCTGAGAATTTCAACTTTCATTACTCCGGTCTGAAGCCTCCAAGCTACTTAGCAGGAGGCTAAAAGTCAAAGCAGGGGCTTAAAAGCCGCCCACAAACATTTTCAGCGCCTCTGTAAAGGCCTGAGGTTGATCTGAGTGGACCCAATGTCCAGCTCCGGGGATTACGACGCCCTTAATCATAGGGTTGCTAGCCAGCATCTTGTCGTAGTTTTCCTGCGATAACTCCTTGGAGTTGGCTCCTCTTACCAGCAGGGTCGGCATTTTCAGGGACTTCACCTCGTCCCATCTCTCATCCGTTCTTCCCAAACGAACAGAATCAATAATGCCATTTTTAGAAAAGCGCCAATCGACAGTGCCATTCGGCTGCTCGGTCATATTCGAATAAAAGTAATTGGCCATCACCTGGATGTTCTCGCGGGTCTTTGCAGTTTTGACAAAGTCCTCAAAGAAATAGCGCTTGGCCTCTTCACGGGTGGCAAACGGCGCCGGCACCAAATTCAATAAATATTCGTAATACTCGTGAGCCTGAGGGTTGGCTTCTGGACCAATGTCCTCAATCACCAACTGGGACACATATTCCGGGAACCGGGAGGCAAAGTTCAAAACATTGCGCCCTCCCATGGAATGACCGACCAAAACGAACTGATCCCACCCCAACTCGTCCACAATCATTCTGAGGTCATCGGCATAATCTTCCGGGCTGTAACCTTCTGCCGGTTGGAAAGACCGGCCATGGCCCCGTTGATCGAACGCCAGACAACGCTCGGTCGCCTCCAGCCCCTGAATGATCTTGCGCCAGTTCTGCCCATAGCCCATAAGGCCGTGAACGAAAACCCATTTGCGCCCGTCTTCGGGGCCATAGACATGATGGTAGAAATTATTGAGGTAAGACATAACTTTTTATACTCCTCCAAATCCGCTCCGTCATGTTGATTTATTCAAAAGACCCTCAATTATTTCAATGACTTAAGATCAAAGACTTGTCCTGCAGGTCTTTTATTATTCACGTTTGAATTTTGATGCGAAGGGATGTAGATTCACCCTCAATGACTGCCCAACAAAAACCCCAGCTCCACGAGGACTGGATCGACTCCTACGCATTAAGAATTGTTCGGAACCTTCAAGACGCCGGTTTTGAAACCTACCTTGTCGGTGGTTGCGTTCGAGATTTGCTTGTAGGGATTCATCCTAAAGATTTTGATATCGCCACCAGTGCCCACCCCAATCAAGTGCGTAAAAAAGTTCCCAATGCTTACGTGATCGGCCGCCGCTTCAAGCTGGTGCTTGTCAAGCGTGGTGATCAACAGTTCGAGGTCGCGACCTTCCGTCGCAATGTGACCCAGGAAGAACTGGCTGAGCAAGGTGATGACACTATTGAAGGTGACAACTATTTCGGAACGGTTCAGGAAGATGCAGTTCGCCGCGACTTTACCTGCAACGCCGTCTTCTATGATCCGGGCGCTCACAAGCTGATCGATTATTGCGGCGGTATTCAGGATATCGAAAATCGTGTCTTGCGCATGATCGGCGATCCGAAAGAGCGCTTCATCGAAGATCCAATTCGCATTCTGCGCGCCATCCGTCTGTCGCACAAACTGCATTTTTCCATTGAATCCAGCATGCGTGCAGCAATTGCTGACTGCAGTGGCGAACTGAAAAAATCCGTTCTTCCGCGTCGTCGTGAGGAATGGCTGAAGTTCATGCGCCTGAAAGAGCCACACCTGGCTTTCATGGAGCTGTTTGATCTGCATATTCTGGAACAGATCCTTCCGGGCTTGCAGTCTGTGTTTGTGAACCCCGCGAAGATGGAAACCTTTGAATTGCATATGGCTCGCATCAATATCGCCGGCATTGATAAGAATGATCCGACGGAGCTGTTTGCCGCCTTTATGATGGGCTTTATGAAAGCTCAATATGGCGAAGATCCGTGGAATCACGATGAACTGGCCAACGATGCAAAGCTTGCCTACTTCATGCGAGAGGAAATGGGCATCTTCAAACAGGAAGCCGCTGTGTTCTTTAAAGCCTTGCACGTCATGCAGGGTCTTCACCGTATCGAGCAGTACAGCCGCAAAGGCGAACGCCGTCAGGCGGCTTTCGTGATGAACGAAGCCTTCCCGCTAGCGATGAAGCTGGCGATCATGGACTTCTCGTTGTCACCGGCGCAGATGTTGTTCTGGAATCAGCAGCTTGAGAAGTTTTCCCGTTCCGGCGCCTTCGCCCGGGCCAAACACGAGGAAACCCACCACTAAGCTCCCTCAGAGTCTCAATTCAAGTCATTTCAAATTGAATTGAGACCAACTTATTGAAGCTCCCCTGTGAAAAGCAGATAATAAAGGCAGTGTCACCCAGCGTGGACTGCCTGAAAGATCCACGTAAAACGATGGAAGGTTTTACCCATGGGACGGAACGACCAAAAGAAGAACACTTTCCTTATTGTCAGCGGCGATAAAACGCGCATCCATAAATGCACCGAAAGCCTGCAACGGAATTTTGAAAACTGCTCGGTCTTTCATGGGGCGGAATGGTTTGAAGCCAAATACAAGCTCGACAACGTTCATCCCAAAGCGGTTCTGGTGGATGAGTATCTTCCCAAAGGGTCAGGCTTTGACATTGTTTCCAAAATTCTGAAAGAGAAAAACAACGACGACATCGCCATCATCATCATGTCTTACGTCGCGGATCACGATATTTTCAAAAACGAAGTGGCTTCGGGTCGTGTGCAGTTCCTGACGGAACCGGACCGCGAAAAAGCGCTGGTGGACTGTGTTGCAAAGATCATCTCGCCCAAGACAGACACCAATCAACCGCAGTATGAACTGAAACAGCTGCAACCCGGTGATGTTCTCTTCAAAGAAGGCGACATCACGGAAGTGGCTTACATCGTAAAAAAAGGCAGCCTGCGCGCCTACTCTGAAGGAAGCGATGGCGACAAGGTGATGCTCGGGGAAATCATGCCTGGCGAGTTCGTCGGCGAAATGGGCCACTTCAATCACGAACCCCGTTCCGCCACCGTCGAAGCCATCACAGAGGTGGAGTTGATTGCCATCCCCAATGGCTCTTTGGACAACGTGATCTTCGCGCGCCCTTCGTGGGCCAAGGCTTTGGTAAAAACCCTGTCCCAGCGCCTTAAAAAGGCCAACAAAGCCCTGACGGGCTAAAACGCGACCAAGCGGACTGCAAGGCAGCCCTTATTTTAACTTCTCCCACAGATAGCTGTATTCCAGCGTGTTCCACAGGATGGCCTGTTCGATGTTGGCGCTGCCCGCGTGCCCACCTTCCATGTTTTCATAATAGTAAACCGGATGTCCCTGTTCTTTCATACGTGCCACCATCTTGCGTGCATGACCCGGATGAACACGATCGTCCTTGGTGCTGGTCATGATCAGCACTTCTGGATACTTGGCATCCTTCTGCACGCGCTGGTAAGGCGAGTACTTCAAGATCGCCTCGCGCATTCTGGGTTCTTCCGGGTTTCCGTATTCATCCATCCAGCTCGCCCCCGCCAGCAGTTTGTGATAGCGAAGCATGTCCAACAACGGCACACCCACGATCACGGCATTGAACAGATCCGGACGTGTTGTGAACGTAGCCCCTGTCAAAAGCCCCCCGTTGGAACGACCCGAGATCCCCAGGTGCTGGGGTGACGTAAATCCACGACGGATCAGATCTTCAGCAATGGCGATGTTGTCCTGATAAACTTTGAAACGGTTTTCCTTCAGCACTGCCTGATGCCAGGCGGGGCCAAACTCTCCACCGCCACGCAGATTGCTCAGCACATAAACGCCACCTTTTTCCACCCACACTTTGCCAACAAAGTTGAGGTACGAAGGCTGCATCGGTGACTGAAACCCGCCGTATCCATAAAGAAGTGTCGGATTTTTCCCGTTCAGCTTCAGATCCTTCTTGCAAACCACAAAGTACGGGATCTTTGTTCCATCCGCACTGACGGCCTCAAAGCGCTCGGTCTTCATCCCTTCGCTGTTAAAACGCTCGGGGGATTTTTTCAAAAGCTCCAGGTGATTCCCTTTATCAGAAGCATTTCCGATATAAGTGGAAGTCGGCGTCAGAAAATCCACATACTGCGCAAGATAGGTGTCACTTTCCTCTTCTGTAGAGGTGACGTAGGCCATGCCATTTTCACCCAGCTTCACGGGTTCCGTGATCCAGGTATCCTGCGAGGTGAACGTCACTTTTTCAATGCGTGACAGAACATTATCAGTTACATGCAAAAGGATATGATTCTTCGTGGGATTTAACCCCTGAATGAATCTTTTTTCTGTCGGCACAAACAAGGCCTTCAAAGACTTCTGCGCAGCCTCGCCTTTTGCAATTTCACTCAAGGGCATAAACACGATACTGCCAGTTTTGAAAGAGCCCAGATCGGACTTCAGTTCAAAGAACAGCTTGTCCTCAAAAACACCCCAGAATTCGGAATCTTCAGGCATCGGCAGGCGAATCTTGTTGCCACTTTTGTCTTCATACCAATTGGCGCTGCTGTAAAAGCCTTTGCGGATGCTGTGGAAAACATAACGTTTGTCATTTTCATCCATGATGTAGCTATAAGCGGACATGTCTGTCGGGGCTGCTTCCTGAACAACCGTTGCTTCGGACAACGGCGTGCCACGCTTCCATAGCTTCACAATGCGGGGATAGCCGGAATCAGTCAAAGAGCCCGGGCCAAAATCAGTTCCGACAAAGACAGTGTTTTCATCCTTCCAGGACATATTGGCTTTGGCTTCCGGTAAGTTGAAACCATCTTTGACGAACTGTCGTGTGTTCATGTCAAACTCACGCACGACTGTCGCATCTTTTCCACCACGGGACAGGTACACCAGTGCACGATCATGCTTCGGCCCCAGGGTGCTGGCGCCTTTCCATACCCAGTTCTCCTTTTCCTTTTTCGCAAGTGCATCAATATCCAGAATCACATCCCATTGAGGTTCAGCCGTTTTGTAGCTGCTCAAAGTGGTTTTGCGCCACAGGCCGCGCACATGCTTGTCATCCTGCCAGAAGTTGTAAAGCTCGCCCTTTTTCAGACTGACACCGGGAATGCGGTCTTTAGCCAGCAGGATCTTGCGAACCCCCTGCTCCACTTCTTTGTAGGTCGAGGTTCCCTGAAAGTGCTCCAGCGTGCGTTTGTTTTCTGCCTTGGCAAACTCCAAAGCTTTCGGACCTTCAACTTCTTCAAGCCAGATATAGGGATCATTCAGATTCATAGCCTCAACCTCATTTCTTACCACAGACGATTTACAACCAATGAACAACAAAGACGACAAAAGTAACACTAGAGATTTCTGGGACACCGACGGGCTCCTTGCGATCCGAACATTTTAGAAAGCAGATCCTGAAAAGGGCAATAAAAAACCCCCGCAAAAGATGCAGGGGTCTTCGCTGAAAATTTGTGGATTGTTTTAAGCCGCGTTACGAGCTTGCAGTTGATTCAGCAGATCGTTGGCGATGCGATCCAGTGGCAGCACTTTGTCCGCCGCCCCTAAAGCCACCGCTGCAGCAGGCATCCCGTATACCACACAGGTTTCTTCGTTCTGAGCCACGGTGTAAGCACCGGCATTCTTCATTTCCAACAGACCTTCCGCGCCATCCTTACCCATACCGGTCAGAACCACACCCATCGCATTCTTACCAACAAACTTCGCCACGGATTTCATCAGATAGTCCGCCGCCGGGCGCACACTGTGCAATGCCGGCCCCTGGTGAAGTTTCACATAGTAGAACGCTCCACTTCGCGTGATTTCCATATGATAGTTGCCCGGGGCAATCAACACACGACCGGGAACAACCTGATCCCCTTCTTCAGCCTCTTTGACTTCGAAAGGAAACATCTTATTCAGATTTTCAGCAAAGGACTTGGTAAAACCCGGCGGCATGTGCTGCACCACCAAAGTTCCCGGGATATCTGCCGGCATTCCGCTTAAAAAAACTTTCAAAGCTTCGGTTCCACCGGTCGACGAGGCCACGGCCAACAATTGGTGCGTCGTGCGCGCCAACGAAGTCACAGGCTTTTTGACCGCTGCAGCCCCAGTAGGCACCACAACTTTTACCGGATTGATGCGGGCTTTTGAAACGGCTTTAACTTTTTCAATAATAGACTGGGACAAAGACTCCAGACTTTGACTGACGTCGATGGAAGGCTTTTCCATGATTTCAATCGCCCCGGCCTCCAATGCCCGTAGATAGGTCTCAGAGCCTGTTTTCGCCAAACTGGAAAAGATAATCGTTCTAGTCGGAAAGTGCTGCATGACTTTTTCCAGGAAGCTGATGCCATCCATACGGGGCATTTCCACATCCAAAGTCATTACATCCGGCTTCAGAGCCACCAGCTTATCGCGAGCGATATACGGGTCTGAGGCAGTCCCCACCACTTCGATGTCCGGACAGGTGGAGAAAATCTTCTCCAGCAACTTACGAATCACCGCCGAATCATCCACAATCAAAACACGAATTTTCTGAGCCATAAGGGCCTCTATTTTTAAAGTTTTTGATAAACCGCGCGCGACATGGGCTTCAAGCCAGGATGCTTCACATTGCCTGATTCAGAGTGCCCCAGGATCAAGTAACCACCCGGCGCCAGACAGGACACCAGATTGTCGATGACTCTTTTGGTGGTCGGCTCATCAAAGTAAATCAGTACATTTCGACAGAAGATCACATGGAACTTATGCTGAAACTCGTACTTGGGATTCATCAAATTAAACGGAGCAAAGCGAATCATGTCGTGAATCTGATCCTTGGCTCTCCAGTATTCATCCCCGTTGGCCTTGACCTTTTCAAAGTAACGAGCACGCTGCGCCGGAGGAAGCCCCTGCATTTCGCGATCTTCATAAGTGCCTGTCGAGGCTTTTTTCAGAACCTGCAAATCAATATCTGTCGCCAGCACCCGGGGTTTCGTGGATGGTGGCATCTCTGCAGCCGCCTCATTCAAAGTCATCGCAATAGTGTAAGGCTCCTGCCCTGTACTGGCCGCAGCACACCACAGGCGCAAATCGGCCCCGAACTTCTTCGCCAGATCCGGCAGAACACTTTTAAGAAAATCAAAATGATTGGACTCTCGATAGAACGACGTCATATTGGTCGTCAGTGCCGAGATAAATTCTGACGTCAGGTCAGAACCGCCCCGTTCCAGCATGGACCAGTACTCTTCATAGCTTTTCAAGGAATGACGACGCAGCAACTTCACAATACGATTGCGAATCAGAGCATGATTCTTCGGCGTCAATGGAAGATCCACCCCTGCCAGACTGTACATGCGCTCTGCGAACTTCAAAAACATCTTATCTGAAAGCTTGATCTCTTCAAAATCATACAGAGATCCTACAATTTCGTTCTTCTTAACAGCCGTCATGCTGCGATCTCCCGACCTTTGGACACATTACTCACCAACGCACCAGGTTCCAAAATCAGAACCGTCTTACCGTCACCCAGAATTGCAGCACCCGCGACCTCCGGAATATCCTGACCGGTGGTGATTGGTTTCACAACCACCTGCGCCTGTCCCAGAACATCGTCCACCGGGAACGCCATCTGACCTGTCATGGATTCGATGATCACCAACATGGTTTCTTCACGGCGCGCACTTAACGAGTTTTCGCGACGTTGCGCCAACTGCGCATCTTTCTTGTTCAGGGCCCAGTTAATAGAACCCAATGTTTTTGTCACATCAATCACCGGCAGCAGATGTCCGCGGATGCTGGCCACTTTGCCTGCACCGGAAACATGCGTGTAGTCCTTTGGCAGAACACGCACAATTTCGCGAATCGAATGAATCGGAAGAATGTAGCGAGCCCCATCCAAAGCCACGATGATGCCATCCGTGATTGCCGTGCTCAATGGAATGGTCAGGCGGAAAGTTGTTCCCTGACCTGCTTTGGAATAGATGTTGATTTTACCATTGATTTTATCAAGATTCGATTTCACTACATCCAGACCGACACCACGACCGGACAGATCCGAGATCTTATCCGCCGTAGAGAATCCCGGATAGAAGATGTATTGGAAAACCTGTTCATCCGGGATGGACGCCGGATCCACGCCTGCAGGTACAAAGCCTTTTTCAATGGCTTTCCCCAAAACCTTTTCGCGGTTGATACCACCACCGTCATCAGAAATATCAATAATGACATTACCACCTGATTGTTTGGCAGAAACCACCACTTTGGCAGTTGCGGGTTTGCCACGCTCCTGGCGAAGTTCTTTTTTCTCCACACCGTGGTCCATCGAGTTGCGCACAAGGTGAACCAAAGGGTCCCCCAAAAGCTCAAACACGGTTCTTTCAACCTCGGTTTCCTCACCAATCAGTTGCAAATCAACCGGTTTGTCCAAAGTCAAAGACACGTCACGAACGATACGTTGAATTTTGATAAACATGGACTTCAGCGGCGTCATGCGGATACTCAGAGTTTTTTCATAAAGCTCGCGCACAGCCTTGTCCAGTTGATCCACGATGGCTTCCAGACGTAGATTCACACCACTGCGAACTGTTTCGTCATGCACCAATTGATTTTTCAGAACAACCAGCTCACCCACGGCATCCAAAACAGAGTCGACACGGCCGGTGTCCACCTTGATGGTGCTGTTCAGGTTCTTGCCGCCTTTATTGCTGCCACCGCCACTGTTACCTGCTGAGGCACTGGCTGCCGGGGCTGGTGTCGCTGGAGCAGATGGAACAACCTTTAAGGCTGGAGCTGGCTTTTCAACAACAACAGGCTCCGGAGTCGCAACAGCCGTCACCGGAGACGGCTTTGGCACTGCCTCACTGGCCGCTCGTTTTGCGGCCTCTTCTTTGGCGTGGAACTCGGCCTGATCTTCGGGTGACAATTGTGCCAGAAGTTCGGCTAAAAGATCGTGATTAGTCACATCGTCTTCAGCGGCAGGGCCCACGGCTTCCGCTGCTGGTGCCTGCGCAAAGAAATCATCAGGCGCTTCAACCTTAGGTTCGTCAGCAGAAGGCGCTGAAGCCTGAGAGTGCTTCGAAGTTTTACCGGAAAGCTGTTCAGTCAAGGTGATCAGCTCAGTCGTCAAAGCCGAAGGATCCCAGGGATTGTTCTGTCCCTGCTGCAAAGCTCCCACACGATTCTTCAACTCATCACCGGATTGCAGAAGCAAGGAAATCACATTGGAGTTCACCAGTTCCGGACGGGAACGCAGCAGATCCAAAAGATCTTCCATCACGTGGGCGAACTTACAAAGATCCGCAAGACCGACCGCTGCGGCTCCTCCTTTTACCGAGTGGGCGACACGAAAGATATCTGTCAGGTCTTTGGCTGGATCGACACTGTTTTCCAGTCTCATCATGTACTCTTCGTACTGTTCCAACATAAAAGCGGATTCATTCAGGAAATCCATCTGTAGTTCTTCAAAAAAGGCATTATCACCGCTCATGGTCGCTCCAAATCAGGTAAGAAAATCACAAACCTCTATCGGAGACTCTGCAGGTCTTCTATTTACATCCTTGGTCCAGAATGAGACTGGTTCCACCCAAGGTATAAAAGTTGTCACATTTGACAGGACTATTGACCCAGGATGAGGCAGTCCAGACCCGAGAATATTATTTTTTAATGCCCCTCGAGAAATCCTCTTAAGTCGTTCGCCCTTTTTCGCGATGAGATCAGGGTCAAGCTTCCTTTACGACTTTGAAAGGCTATAAAAATGAGCGATGTATCAATGAAAGCAAAACCGGGCCAGTATCTGACGTTCCAACTTATGTCTGAACAATATGGCGTGGCCATCGAAACAGTGCGCGAGATCAACCAGTTTGGTGAAATCACCCCTGTTCCAAGAACTCCGGACTATGTGAAGGGCGTGATGAATCTGCGCGGTAAAATCATTCCCGTTGTAAATCTACGCATCAAATTTGGCATGCAGGCGCAAGATACAACTCGTGACACTTGCATTATCGTGATCGACACCTCCATCGGTCAGGTGGGTATGATCGTCGATTCCGTTAAAGAGGTTGTGGATCTTCAGGAGTCACAAATCGAACCATCTCCGGTTCTGGGGAATGAACATGCCATGTCCTTCGTGCGTGGTATGGGTAAAGTTGACAACAAAGTGGTTATTCTGGTGGATATCGTTTCGGCGTTCTCCCAGGATCAAATGGGTCAAATTGCGCAGTTCTCCCATCAGGACGAAGCCAAAGCGGCTTAATAAGCTCTTAAAAACAGCAATTTCCACGAAAGCCTGCGCCGAGAGCGCGGGCTTTCTTTTTTCAGTAAATACAGCAACTTAGTCCACTCCGCAGCAGGCCCCCAGATCGTCACCACCGCGGAACCAGCAAAAAACTTCACGATTTATTCCGCTAACAGAATTATAAACAGACTTTTCATCAAAGTCTTGATAGGCAAGAGCCCATCAAACAAAGGACTTAGACGATGAAAACAGTATTTTTCGTGACTGCGATGCTTTTCTCCAGCCTTTCTTTTGCAGGACAAAGAGTATTTGACTGCCAGGCAACCAAGCTTTCCAAAAACCCTGAAATCAATGCCGATTTCAACATCCAGAAGAACCCGACAGTTCTCTTGATCGAAGATGCTAAGAACTGGTCCTTGAGCGTTGGCGACTACTCTGTCTCCACTTTGGATATGAACGGTCCTGCACTGGAAAGAGAATCCAGTTCCGCTTCTGACACTGAAGTTCGTTATGACTTCTGGGTTGAAGGTTCTTATGAGTTCGAACTGGTCATCAGCGTTGTCGACCACACTGCCAAAGTTTACTGGTGGGGTTTGGGCGAACAAACTGAAGTAGGCACTTTCGCCTGCGAAGTTTCCGTCAAGTAAGCCCGCGCACAGCTAAGCTCATTACTAAAAAGCCTTTGGGAATCCCAAGGGCTTTTTTATTTTCTGACACTGACCGGACTGAACTTGAAATAAAGCCCCCAGGATTCAATCATTGAGCCATCTTTAAATCGGCAATAGTCAAACTCCGTCCCGTCATCAGATTTGACAATGCGGTTCTCGCCCCCAGCATCCAGACAATAGCGAGCCGCGGGATTTCCCCCCAACGCCTGGGGCAGATTTGTTCTGGACGCTTTTTTCTGGGCTGCCTTCCAGGCCTCGCACTGGGGCGTCTTACCTTTGAAGCAGTTTTTTGAAAGCTTCAGCTGCTGATACTCCTGCACCTTGACTGGCTGATAGCTTTTTCCATCAAAGACTTTCAAGTCAGCCGAAGCCCACGAAGCCCCTATCAGCATCGGAAAAATTATGATCGTCTTCTTCATCATTTCCCCTTTGGCTTATCTTCGAGCCAGGCCAGCATCTCGGTTTCATAGCCGGTGTACTTTAAAAGACTTTCGGCATCGACCCAGCCGCCGTCATACATATCCTGCCATGCCTGTCCCCAACTATTGTGGATTTGAAGAGCGTCGTAGCACTTGTTGGCCTTATCACAGACCCGACGATAACCAGAAATCACCGTGGCATGCTGGTTTCCACCTTCAACACCGGGGACTGAGCAATCTTTTGTGTACTTTTCATTCAGGCAAATTCCGGAAATCATCACCGGATGGCCGTTGCCAAGTTGCTTTTTAATTTGTGCCATAGCACTGGCATAATCTGCTTTCTGGCCCTTTTGTGGGAAGAGTTTTAATTCCGTCGAATCTTTTCCCTCGAAATAGGCGCGATTCTTGGCTCGGCTGCATTCTTTGGGATAGATCAGGCGATCAAAGAACTTTTCGTAAGTTTCCTCACTGAAGACCTTCAGCAATCGGGTCGGATCGGTATCCAGACTGAAATCCTTATCCATTTCGGTCTTGGCGGTGGCAAAGAAGTCCGTGAGGCACGTCTGACAGTTCTTATCTATCTTCTGATACTCATCATACTTTTTGCGCAGGCGTTTAAACGCCGCCAACTGAGCATCCGTCCCAAACTGCGCGCCCCCCATTTTGCCTAAGATCTTATCCAACGACAGGCATTCCAGCGAAGCGGAACTGCCCACGAAAGTCCCCGCAACTTCCAAGGTGAAAGCACCGGGCCCACCTTCCCGAATGCCGCGATAAGAAGACTCAAATCCCACCTCCCCATCCGGCTGATTGCCGAACCGGGCCACATCCACCGGAGAGAAGACTTCAGAGTCAGGAAGACTCTTGCAGTCTTTTTTCATAATCCGGCAGTTTTCAGCAGTTAAGATGGCGGAGGTGGCAAAGGAATAACAAAGTCCCAGAGTATCCTGAGACTGCACCCGCGGCATACTCACAACAACTTCAGACTTTGGCTGAACCGCAAACGCGCTTTTTTCAAACTTCGTAAATGCAGGCATCGTGGCCGCCCACACAGGAGTTGCAGAAAAAAACAAAGCCAGGATGCACGACACCTTCATAGGCTCCTCGGGAAACACAGTTTCATTTCTCTATTTTTACCGAGGACCTTGCACCCTACTAGTCCCGAGTTCTGTTTACGCGACCAAAGCCTTGCATACAAAAAAACCCACAGCGTTTCCACTGTGGGCCTCAACATTACAATTTTTAAGATCGCCCCGTGAGCGCTAATCTAGAAGAAAGATCCGGCTGTTTCCACGATGGCCGACGCATCGATCTTGTGTTTGCGGTACAGATCCAAGGCCGTATAAGCGCTCTGACCGAACTCACCTTGCACACCCAGGCTTTTTGCTTTCATCGGCACATCGGCCGTCAGCAGGGCATGGCACAACAACTGGCCAAAGCCGCCCAACAACTGGTGATCTTCCACTGTGATCAAGTGACCTTGTGTTTTACCCAAAGCCGCTTTGAAAGTCGCCACGTCCACGTGGTTCACACAAGCCGCATTCACCACAACAGCACCCACACCTTTGGTTTCCAGATCTTTAGCCGCCTGTAAAGCTTGAGGCACCAAAGAACCCGTTGTAGCGATAGTCACTGACTTCGCTTTGCCGGCTGTTGTATCTGCCAGCACCTGCGCTTTTCTCAAGTCGTAAGTGGCACCCGCCACATAGGATTTAGGGAAGTTTTCACGCCCCAGGAAGAACACCGCTGAATTGGGAACCTTGCCATCTTTGCGAGCTTTGGCAAAGTTCTCGATCACGGAATACATCAAAGCGTCGGCTTCTTCACTGCACGACAACGAATAAACATCCACATGAGGGATCGAAGAAGTCATCGCCACATAGCTTAACGCCTGGTGGGAAGCGCCGTCGGCCGCATCCTGGAATCCTGTGTGAGAATACACCGCAATGATCGGCGCTTCAGACAAAGCCCCCATCGTCAAAGGCAGAGCCCCTTTGGTTACACCAAACTGAGCGAATGTGTCCACCACCGGGATGTAACCCAACTTGGAAAGACCCGCTGCTGTGGAAACCATGTTACTTTCAGCAATACCGACGTCAAAAGAATCCTGAGGGAATTCTTTACGGAAGCCCGCAACCCCTGTGGAGCCCGGAAGATCTGAAGTCACACTCAGAACCGGCAAACCCGCCTTACGGGCACGAATCATCGCAGAAGAAATACCCACCTGGATCTTCTCGCCAGAGTCTTTCACGCCGCTGGCTTTGATATCGGCTTCCCATTTCAACAATTCAGAAATCCACGTGTTGTAAACTTCAGGCAGTGCCGCGCCATTGTAGATCTCTGTCAAAAATGCTGGCAGCTCCGAAGGACTTTTCAGAGGGAAACCGTGACCGCCCGAAGCCGATTCGGCAGTTTTCTTTGTGCCGATCCCTTTGATGGTTCTTGCATGAATCACAACAGGCGCTTTTGGATTGGCTTTGGCTGTCTCGATCGCAGTCACCAAAGTGTCATAGCACTTTTGCAGATCATTTCCTTCAGGAAGATGGATCACATTCCAGCCCAGATCCTTCAACGACGCAAATGTCGGAGCCATCGAGAAAGATTCCGCATCAATACGACCGGACAGTTTTGTGTTGTTGTCGCTGATGATCAGCACATAAGGACCCATCTTACCAATTTTGGCCAAACCCGGAATGGCAGCGAACGCTTCTTTCGCCTCCCCTTCCATGCAGGCGCCGTCAGAGATGGTTGTCACTGTCACACGATTTTGACCGGACAAAGCCTCACCCATTGCGACACCTTGAGTTTGTGGGAACGCAGACCCCAAAGGACCGTTAGAAATAAACACACCTTCAGGGAAGCAGTGAACCTCTCCGTGACCTGTTAGACCGCTTTCGATGGAGCGGAACTTTTTCAGGCTGTCCAAAGTCAAACCCGCCATTTTGTAGTTGGCCTTCAGGGCATACAGACCATTTTCACAGTGACCCGCATCGTTCACGATATGGAACAACTCATACCACTGCTTGCCTTCGCGTTGAGCCACATCAAAAACATGTCCATGCAATGCGGACATGAGTTCAGCCAAGGCCGCAGGACCACCGTAGTGAGAAGCTGCTCCACCAAGGACGGCGTTCATATCCATCAAAGAAACTAGGGCGCGAGTCGCGTTAGGATCGGCCACTGGAATCTGACGTCCGTCTTTGCTTTTCACAAAGCTTTTGAATTGGGGTTCTTGGGTAGGATTGCCTGCGAGTTTTGTTTTGATCTGAATAGGTTCTGTCATAGGATATAGTTTTACTGCCCACAGCGAGGAACATCAAATGGAAAGGCTTTATTCTCACAATATTCGCGACATCCTGAAGGTGGATCTGCATCGCCATTTAGACTGCTCAGTGCGTTGGAGCACCATCTTGGAACTGGCCCCCCAGGTGGGAATTCCCTTAGCCCCCACTTCACAGGGACAAAAGGATCAGTTTTTGATCACAGGCCCCATGAAAGATCTGGGATCTGTGCTGAATAAATTCATGAACGCCCAAAAGGTGCTGGCCAGTGAAGAGATCCTGACCCGAGTTGCCTACGAGGCCTGTGAAGACGCTTTTAACGACGGCGTGCGCCTTTTGGAGTTGCGTTATGCGCCGACTTTTATTGCTGACGGGCACAAATCCCTGACTTTTGAGAAAATCCACCGCTCGTTGCTAAAAGGCATCGATAAAGCACGCAAGCAGTTCCCTATGCTTATCGGACTGATTTGCATCATTCAAAGGATCAAATCTTATGAGATCGCGGAAAAGGTCGTGGATTTCGCCATCGACAACAAGGACAGCTTTTTGGCTCTGGATCTGGCGGACAATGAAGAGGGTTTTGACCCGAAAACATTTGCTCCCCTTTTTCAGAAAGCCAAGAAAGCAGGCCTGCGTATCACGGTTCATTCTGGCGAAACCCCACAGCCACAGTCCGCGTCCTGGGTTCGCGACAGTATCGAGATCCTGGGGGCGGAACGCATCGGCCACGGGATTCAAATTATCAACAACCCCTCTGTGCTCGAGTTTGTGAAGGACCGTCGCATTCCGTTGGAAGTCTGCCCGATCAGCAACTACCTGACCCAGTCCTTCCCAACCTATGAAACCCATCCGATTCGCCAACTGATGAATGCCGGGGTTTTGGTGACGATCAACTCGGATGACCCAGGTGTCTTTGCCACCTGCCTGAGTGATGACTATGAGGTTCTTCACCGCGTGCATGGATTCACGGCGGCTGAATTCCATCGCTGCAATCAAATCGCCTTTGACGCCAGCTTCTTCCCGGAACAAGAAAAAAATCGTCTGATGGCGGAGTTCTTCGGATGACCTATGCAGAAGAAATTCTTCATCTGATCAGAGAAGACGAAGCCGTGCGGGAAGTCCTGGCCAGTACGGGCGAGCTTTTTCACGGCTATCACCCGCAGATGGAAAAGATTCATCTGCGCAATGCCCACCGCCTGCAGGAATTGATCGAAAAAAATGGCTTCCCGACAATTCCACTGGTGGGTGAAGAGGCCTGCACTGCGGCCTTAAGAATAATTCTGCATGCGATCAGTTGGCCCGAATTCATGCGCGCACAGGAACCGGTGTTGACCGATCTTGCAAAGGCCGGCCAAGTTCCCAAGTCCTACGTGGCCTTTATGATAGATCGCATTCGGTTTTACGAAGGCCGAAAACAGATCTATGGCACCAATGCCGACTGGGACGAAAACGGAATCCTGCGCGTTACGGATGTAGAGGACGAAGAACTTCTTAACACCCGCCGAGCCGAGATGGGTCTTTCGCCTTTGGAAACTCTGGTGATCACGCCCATGGACGGCGACTATCACCCACCCGATCCCATGAAACGACACAAAGAATTCATTGAATGGACTCATAAAACAGGTTGGAGGAAAGCCTGATGAAAACAACAAAGCTGCTCGTGCTGTCACTTTCTGTTTTGACTCTCAGTTGTCAAAGCACGAAACCAATTCAAAACCAGGTCATTCGCACTTCTCAAGAGCGTCCCGACCGCGCCACGGCGGAGGCCTTCGGCACCCAGTTCGCCATTTCCACCCAAGGGCGATACTCCAGCCAGGCGGCAGAGAAAATGTTTAATCTGGGCGGGAATATCATCGATGCGACCGTGGCGGCATCATTCACTGTTTCAGTTGAGCGCCCGCAATCCACAGGCATCGGCGGTGGCGGCTTTATGATGTTCCATGAAGCAAAAACCGGAGACACCTATGCCATCGACTTCCGCGAACGCGCCCCACTAAAAGCCACACAGAACATGTACATCGGAAAAGACGGCAAAGCGGATTCCAAACTTTCTCAAGATGGCATCCTGGCTGTCGCTGTTCCGGGAATGGTGGCAGGTCTTTTGGAGATTCACAAAAGATTCGGCTCTTTACCTTTGAAAACCATCATGCAACCAGCTATTGATCTGGCTGAAAACGGTTTTGATATTTATCCTGAGTTTCACCGAGCCCTGATGGACCGCGCGGACGTTCTTGCCAAGGATCCCGCCGCTAAAGCCATCTTCCTGACCAAGGACGGACAAGTTCCCCCGATCGGCACAAAACTTGTGCAAAAGGATCTGGCAAAGACACTCAGACTCATTGCCGAAAAAGGTAAAGACGGTTTCTACAAAGGCCCTGTTGCAAACTCCATCCTGAAACTTTCCAAACAAAGAAAGGGACTGCTGACCCAAAAAGATTTCGACACCTACGAGGTTAAATTCAGAAAACCCGTTGAAGGCAAAGTCGGCAAGTTTGAGGTGATCTCCATGCCACCTCCAAGTTCCGGCGGTGTGCATGTGATTCAGTTCCTGGATTTGCTCGAGGAGGATTCTTTGGCCAAAGCCGGTCCCCTTTCCACCAAGTCCATTCATTTGGCGGCTTCGGCCCTGCAGTCCGCATTTGCAGATCGTGCCGTTTATCTGGGTGATCCTGACTTCGGCCACGTCCCGGTGGAAGGCTTGCTGTCGCAGGATTATCTCAAACAACGCCGTTCCCAGTTTGAAGAAAAACGCGCCCGCAAAGCTTCGGAAGTGTATGGTGGCGATCCTCTGAAATATGAATCCACTGACACCACTCATATGTCCATGATCGACAATCAGGGCAATGCCGTGGCTTCCACGCAAACCATCAACGGCTGGATGGGTGCCGCCATTGTGGCGCCAGGAACCGGGATTGTGCTCAACAACGAAATGGATGATTTCGCCGCTCAAGTCGGAGCCTCCAACTTGTTCGGCGCCATCGGTGGTAAACCCAACGCCATCGCACCCCGCAAAACTCCCCTCAGCAGCATGTCACCGACGATCTTGCTGGAAAATAATAAGCCCGTGATGGCTGTGGGAGCACCCGGCGGGACTCGCATCATCAGTTGCGTGGCCCAGACCATCCTGAATTATGTGGAGTTCAAACTTCCGCTTTATGACTCTGTCGCGATGGTTCGCTATCACCAGCAATGGCAACCCGATGTGCTGTTCATTGATCCTCCAGGACCAAGACCTGAAGTGCTGAAAGAACTGAAGGACATGGGCTATGACGTTCGCGTGGAACCTATTCCATGCAACGTGATGGCCGTGACCAAGGAAGGCGACAAATTGCACGGCGTGGCTGATCCCCGCGATATCGGCACCAGTATTGCCAAATAAGCTCCCTCTGGATCGGGGTTGATTCTCAACCCCTTCTTTTCGGCTCCGCGCATTTTGACTTAAAGACTAATCTGCGAGAGGCTTTTTGTCTCTCACAGCGAGGTTAATATGCGCGAATTTTATCCAGCCATCGAGCCTTACAACAAAGGCATGCTGAAAGTTTCTGATATCCACACCCTTTACTGGGAAGAATGCGGCAACCCCCAGGGAAAACCCGTCGTCTTTCTGCACGGGGGACCAGGTGGCGGTGTTGCGCCGGATCACCGGCGTTTCTTTGATCCAAAGGCCTACCGAATAATTTTGTTCGACCAGCGTGGCAGCGGTCAGTCCACTCCTTGCGCAGAACTGCGTGAAAATTCCACGTGGGACCTAGTGAAAGACATTGAAACCATTCGCGAGATGTTGAAGATCGACAAATGGGTGGTCTTCGGCGGGAGCTGGGGTTCAACCCTGGCACTGACTTATGCAATCACTCACACTGACCGCGTAAAAGCCCTGGTTCTGCGCGGAATCTTCCTGTGCCGTCCTTCTGAAATCAAATGGTTCTATCAAGAGGGTGCTTCCAACATCTTCCCGGATGTGTGGGATGAATACCTCAAGCCCATTCCGCAGAACGAACGCCATGATCTGGTTGCAGCTTACTACAAACGCCTGACCCACGAAAATGCCGACATCCGCCTGGAAGCGGCCAAGGCGTGGAGCAAGTGGGAAGCCGCCACCTCCCGCCTGATCGTGGACCCTAAAGCCGTGGATGAATTCGATGATCCGGAATATGCCTTGAGCTTTGCCCGTATCGAATGCCATTACTTTACCAATAACGCCTTCTTCACAACCAATAACTGGATCCTGGAAAACGTGGATAAAATCCGCCATATCCCCGGGGTCATTGTTCAAGGCCGTTACGATGTGGTCTGCCCGGCCACCTCTGCGTGGGAGCTTCATAAGGCCTGGCCGGAGGCAAAATTTACAATCATTCCTGACTCAGGCCATGCGGCGGCCGAGCCCGGAACTCGTTCAGCTTTGATTGAAGCCACCGACAGCTTCAAAAACCTGTAAGTCTTTCAAGCCTAAGGGGGATAAGTCCCCCTTATGTTTCTCATTAGTATTATCATCTTGTCATGTGGTGCCAAAATGGGGTTTATTCAGCCCACGAACTGCAGAGCTTGCAGGTCGTAATCCGGGGGGATTTTAGTGAAGCTGAATGAGTTGCTAATTTCGGGGATCCTAACAAGCTTGGCTCTCACAGCCTGCTCACCTCAAGCGAACAATTCCAGCGTTATCACAAATGGAGACGGAATCATCGGCGGCACCGAAGTTCAAGCCACCGACAAGATTCAAAACAGCATCGTCGCTGTTTACGACGCCTTCGAAGGCGAAATCTGCACAGGGTCTTTGCTTCCAAACAACATCGTTCTGACCGCCGCTCACTGTGTCGGCTACTTCACTGAAGACATGTATGTCTTCTTCGGTACAGAAATCAATGCCCTGAGCGAGCGTCGCCAGGTGGATAAAGTTGAGTTCTCCCCTTACTGGGAAAATCGCCAGAATGAAGAATTCGACACGGGCGATATCGCCATGATTCACTTCACCGGGACGGTGCCTGCTGGATACAAGCCTGTTAAATTCTTGCCAAACAAACGCAACTTAAAAGCAGGCATGGAAATCACAGTTGCAGGGTATGGCATCTCTGACGGCGTCACGGGTGAGGGTGTAGGCCGTCTGCGATCTACCAAAGTCACCATCAGTAACTTGAATTACAGCACTTCAGAGTTCCTTGTTGACCAAACAAAGGGCACTGGTGCCTGCCACGGTGATTCGGGTGGTCCTGCCTACGTTGAAATCAAGGGTGAGCTGTACCTGATGGGTGTCACCAGCCGCGGAGTGAAAGACGAAAACAACGACTGTTCGCAGTTCTCCGCCTTTACCAGCACGTTGTACTACAAGATCTGGATCAACCGTATGGCCACCAAACTGTCCAAATCCCTGGTCAATCCGGAGCAAGCTCTTTAATAAAATAAGCATCTAATTTTTTCACAATCGCCAAGGGCTGCTACTCAAAAAGCAGCCCTTTTGTTATTTCATGGGCCTATTTGACCGAGGGACTATGAAAGCGAAGTTGTACGTTGGCTCTTTGATCGTTTTAACATTGTCTGCCTGTGCGGAACCTCAGGACAGTTTTTCGCCTGTCCCTAATGACAGCGCTATTGTCGGTGGTGCGAACACCACCAAAAATGACACTGTTTCCAATTATGTCGTATTGATCTATGACAACCCGACAAAGACCTATTGCACAGGCACTCTGATCAAAAGAAATCTGATCCTGACAGCAGCTCATTGCGTGGGAGCAAATGCTTCAGACCTGTCTTTGGCTTTTGGGATCAATCCGCTGACCGGCAACTATGTTCTGCGCCAGGCTTATAAAACCGCCACACACGATAAATACAAAAAACAAAACTCCAAAGATCGTAACGACCTGGGACTGATCTTGATGAAAGAGCCCGCCCCTTCAAACTATCGCCCCGTAGAACTGGCCGACGCCTCTTTCCCGATTCGCAAGGGGCAGGTTTTCACGGCGGCTGGTTATGGGCGCATCTCCGGCAAACGCAGCACTCCGACGGACACACAGGGCTCGGGCCAGCTTCGTCATGTGGACCTGGCCATCCAGCAGTTCAGTCAGGATGAAACTCAATTTTACATCGATCAAAAAATCGGCAAGGGCATCTGCAGTGGTGATTCCGGTGGTCCGGCGTTGATGCGATATCAAGGCAAGGACTATGTCGTGGGTGTAGCCTCTGCTGTGTCCTGGACAGTTCCTGACGAAGTGAAGGCCGACGAACGCAATCAGTACATCCAAAACAAGGATGTCTGCAAAGAGAAGTCGATTTATATGAACGTTAAAACTTTCCGCACCTGGATCGACACGGAATCAAAGAAGCTTTTGAACTAACTGCCGAATTCGTTCGCCCAGATCCTTGGGGCTGTCGAACAAAACACGATGGGATGAGGACGGAATCACTTCAAACTGGAAGCCGGCCACCTCATCCTCGATACGCTTGGACATTTCCACAAACTTTTCATCCCGTTCACCGACCAGCCAGATCAGTTTCTGCGTCTGCTTGGCCAACAGACCACGCATGTTCTTTTGTTGAGCCAGGGACCACTGGGTCAGCGCCAGGCTTAACGTTTCCCGGGAATAGTCTTTCTCCAGACGCAGGGGTTCGGCCTCCCCACCACCGAATACAGGCTGCGCATTCCAGTTACGCAGCACCATGTCCCACGGGGCTTTTAGAAATTCCTCCGCCCAATAGGAATCATTCATCCAGCGCTGACGACGTTCTTCAGAGATAGGGTCGAAAGCTTCATGAACATCATTGAAGCCGGGATTGGTCGAGATCAATACGACTTTATAAAACAGGGCGGGCTTCTTTTCCAGAGCATGCAAAGCCAGGCGTCCCCCCAGGGAATAGCCCACGACAATGTTTCTTTCCGCCGCAGATCCGTGGGTTTCAACCAGTTTAACGAAGTTCTCTGCCCAGCTTTCAAATGAATTGCTGGGCCCCAAAGACAGTTCTTTAAAATAATCAGGCGTATAAATGCGCAGTCCTTCAACTTGCGGAAGGTGCGCTTTTACCTGCGCCCAGTCCGTCGGTCTTCCTAAGAAGCCATGAAGGAAAAAGAGATTCACTCTTTCCACAACGAGTCGTACTCCTTCCAGAATTCTTGGGTGTGCTCCCAGTTCGGACAGAGCTCAATGATCTGGTGATCTGCAAAGTCCAACGTCACAGCCTCGTCTGGAATAGTATGCCACTTCTGATAGGACCAGTTCCACATCTTTGCCCATGAATCGAACGAAATCTGGTGTTTGTTTATGAAAATCTCTTTCTTAAACATGCGATGGAAGATTTGGCCTCCTCCATTGTTGATGACCACGATACGCAGTTTTTTCGCATCCAACTGGGAAGTTGCCCAAAGTGACGATAAATCATACAGCGCGGTTAAATCTCCAACAAGACACCAGTTTTCAAGCTCTGGATGAGCCCAGCCCAGGAAGGTGGAAATCTGCCCGTCAATACCATTGGCGCCGCGATTGGCCGCCACACGCGCCGGAGGGAAATCGTGCGACGAACTGGAGTCCCATTCCCGAATCGGAAGCGAGTTCCCCAGATAAACCGAAGCCCCCTTCATACGTTTTGAAAGCGCGTAGATCTGCCCTTGTTCTGAGTCAGGATATTTTTCCAGCAGCTGGCGAATCTGCAAGGCCCGCGCAGAATCCTCGATATTGATTTTTACATTTTCATGGTGAGGATAATTGAATTCCACCTGACTGAGCAGATCCAACGAGTTGCAATGCTGCGCCGGACGGCTCAGACCTGTGTAGTGATTAAAGCTGACAGAGAAAACCGGAAGATCCTTGTACTTGCTTTCCAGATCACGCCACACACGCGCCGTCGGCACCCCGCCGATGCGCAGGATGGAATCACAAACCCCCATCCCCAGAATACGATGAATCATTTTTTCGCCCGAACGGATCTCAACATCCTTGATGTCCGGATGGCCGCGCAAACTGGAAATACCTTCGCAGTAAACCGGCGCCTTGTACTGCTTTAAAAACTCCAGCACCGTGCCATAGGCTTTTTCCGGCAGAATCCCCACAATCACCAATGGCTTGTGGGAGTTGATGAAGTCTTCCATTTCCTTTAACGTGCCCAGCGGAATCTGAGCCGGCAGCTTGGTTCTTTCTGAAACGCTGGGAATATGAATTGTCGGCACCGGACCGTCGATCAGAGGCTCTTCAAAACTCACATTCACATGAATCGGCTTTTTCCAGGACAGGGACTTAAACGACAAGTGCGAGTTTTCACTGTCCAGATCCAAGGCCACTTCATTGTAGTAAGAGAAAATACCCACCTGCTCAATCGTCTGAGGCGCACCCGAGCCGCGATAATGCTTCGGGCGGTCTGCCGTCACCAGAATCAATGGCAACGAGGAATAAGTACCTTCCACCGCTGCCGGCAAAAGTTCTGCCACCGCTGTTCCGGAAGTGGTGATCACCGCCACCGGACGACGAGTGCTGGCAATACGACCCAAAGCGAAGAATCCAGCCGAACGTTCTTCAAAGAACGAGTACACCTTCAGATTTTTACATTCGTCCAGAATGTGAACCATGGGGCTGTTGCGGGCTCCGGCACACAGAATGAATTCTCTCACTCCGGTGTGAACCAGTTCCTGAATGACTTTTGCTGCCAGTTCCATGTTTGTCATACTTCAAGCCCCAATACTTTTTTTACTGACAGGCGCTTTTGATAAAGTTCCCGCCATTCTCTTTCCAATTCGCTGGCTGCCACAACACCGCAGCCGGAACCAATCATCGCAGAGTCTTTGCTCCACTGCAAATTGCGAATCGCAACAAGACACAGAGCCTCCTCCGCATTCATAAATGCAAAAGGCCCCCCGAAATAGCGTCGCCCCTCCTGCCCCGGAAGATCTTGCATCCACAAGTAGCCTTGAGAACGCGGAGCCACACCCAGCGCCGGTGTCGGGTGCAGACTTTTTGCCAAAGCCACAAAGTCAGGGCGCGTCTGACACTGAACCTGAATGTCGGTTTTTAGATGATACAGAATCGGCAGCTCCAGAATGTGAGGCCCTTGCGCCTGCACCTCGCCCCACTGCCCCAGAAGTCTGGCGATATCTTCCACCACCAGCTGATGCTCTTGCATTTCCTTGGGGTCTTTAAGAAGAGACTCCCGCTCGGTGCTTTCGCTTTTGGGGCAGGTCCCTGCCAAGGCCATGGTCTTCAGGACACCCTGCGAATAGTCGAAAAGAACTTCTGGTGTCGCTCCCAAAAGTCCTTCGCCCTGTTGCCAGAATCCATAGACATACAAGGTCTGCGGCGCCTGAAGCAGTTGCAAAATCATCTCG
Organism: Bdellovibrio sp. HAGR004; assembly: GCF_055397015.1. Taxonomy (NCBI): domain Bacteria; kingdom Pseudomonadati; phylum Bdellovibrionota; class Bdellovibrionia; order Bdellovibrionales; family Pseudobdellovibrionaceae; genus Bdellovibrio; species Bdellovibrio sp. HAGR004. The sequence continues at coordinate 3,673,945 of NZ_AP029176.1, forward strand.
GCCCGGTCGCGCGCTGCCACTGTCTGCGTTGTGCGCGCAAAGACTGCGGGGACTGCTTTTTGAATTTCATTTTTTTGAATTTTGCTCTGAATGACACGCAAGGCTTCGGCAAAATCCTCCTTACGCGGTTCCGCCCACGCGGCCTTCGCTAAGGACTCCGCAATAGAGGGTCCTTGAGCCAAGTACTCCTCACAAATCTGGCGTAAATCTGCTGAAGACAGCCTATGGACGGCCTTTCCGTGCCACAACGCGGGCCTGTTCAGGTCATAGAAATCGGGGCAAAACACTGAAATTTCGACACTATCCGGGCTATTGGCCGCCTTGAACGGACCTTCAATGAGAATCCATTGGTTTCTATGTCGCAAGAGGGCCCCTGCCTCCAAAAAGTTTGTAATGCCTTCCAGCGTTATGCTATTCTGCCGTTCCACAAAAGGACCCTCTTTTTACGACTTTCAAGTTGTTAAAACGTTAACCAGGGTGAGAAGAAGTTCGTATTATGGAAACGCTAACTATGCAAACAAGTCCCTCAACCCAAATCGTCAATGTTGGCGGTTTTTCTATCGGGGGTCCTCAATTCACTGTGATCGCCGGCCCATGCTCCATCGAGAGTCATGCCCAATTCCTGGAAACTGCTTCCGGAGTTAAAGCCGCAGGCGCGCACTTGCTTCGTGGTGGTATCTGGAAAATGCGCACCTCTTCCAAAGCCTTCCAAGGTTTGGGCTCCGGATCATTCGATATTGTAAAGTCCGTTTGCAAAGAACTGAACATGAGCTTGGTGTCTGAAGTCACCGACGTCAGACAAATCGAAGAAATCTATGACCTGGTTGAATGTTTCCAGGTGGGTTCGCGCAGCATGCAGAACTACGAACTTCTGAAGGAACTGGGTCGCCAGAAAAAGCCTGTGCTTTTGAAGCGTGGCCTGGCTGCTTACATCGAAGAATGGATCAAAGCCGCTGAATACATCACCAATGGCGGAAACCAGAACGTGATTTTGTGTGAGCGTGGCATTCGCACTTTTGAAACTGCCACTCGCAACACTTTGGATCTAAATGCCGTGGCGTTTGCGAAAAGAAACACCAACCTTCCCGTGATCGTCGATCCGTCCCATGCCGTGGGCATCCGCGCCCTGGTTCCGGATCTGGCTTACGCGGCGGCCGCTGTCGGCGCTGACGGTATCATCGTGGAAGTTCACCCGCGCCCCGAGGAAGCTCTTTCCGACGGCATGCAGGCCCTGACTTTGAATGACTTCCAGATGATGATGCGCAAACTGGATAAGATCCTGACTGCGATTGACCGCCCTCTTCACAAGGTGACCGCTCATGCACACTAATCAAAAGCACTCTCCAAATCCTGAAATCATCCGCTCTATGTTTTCAAAAGTGGCGGCGAACTATGACAAGGGCAACAATGTCCTTTCCATGGGGATTCACCACTTGTGGAGAAAAAAACTGGTCAAATACAGCGGCGCCAAAGCAGGTCTTCAGGTTTTGGATTGTGCGACTGGCACTGGTGACTTGGCGATTGAGTTCAAAAAGACCGTGGGAACGGGGACTGTTATCGGTACGGATTTCTGTGCTGAGATGATGATCCCGGCTCCGGGCAAAGCGCAAGAGCGCGGCCTGGACATTAAGTTTGAACAAGCCGATGTGACTCAGCTTCAGTATGCAGATAACAGCTTTGATATTTGCAGTATCTCTTTCGGTATCCGCAACGTCGGTGATCCGGTGAAAGCGTTGAAAGAAATGGCACGTGTGACTCGTCCGGGTGGCAAAGTCATGGTGTTGGAGTTCGGTCAGGTCAGCATTCCTGTTTTCGGTGCGCTTTATAACTTCTATTCCCAGAACATCCTGCCTAAAATCGGCGGCTTGGTGACAGGTCAAAAAGAAGCTTACGAGTATTTACAAAAATCCTCTGCGGCTTTCCCTTGCAAGGAAGGTTTCCTGGATCTGATGAAAGAAAGCGGTGCCTATTCTGAAATGGAATACATCTCTTTGACCGGCGGAATCGCCTATATCTACAAAGGCACAGTGAAATAATTCTGATTACGACATTTGAAAAATAAAAAAGACTCCGCGAGGGGTCTTTTTTTATGCCAGCATTCGTCTTGGATCCTGCCTTGGTCCTACATGCGGCGCCTGACCATTTTGTCTTAGCACTTCATCATAGCGCATGACCTGAGGCTGTGGAGGTGTTGGATCAGGAATATACTTCTTCGAAGGGCATCCCCAGAATGCCAAGCCTAGAACCGCCAGCAATACGAAGAAGAGCATGAGTTTCATGCCTCTATTGTCTCTCTCTGAGCGCAATAGAGGCAGATGTTTTAGAACACTGGATACCGTCTTACTTAAGGCCAGAGCCTACTTTTCATCTTCACTTAGAGAATATTTGCAAGTCACGGTCACAGGATCACCGCCTTTAGTGTCCGGATAATACTCATAAGTATTGATAAAGCTACCGCTCAGAACAGCTTCTTCTGTGGATTTGACAGTCACTTTTAAATTCAGATTATTGATGCTGCCATCGTCACCTCTGAAGATAGAAGCAATCATAGGCGCTGCAATAGTTTTAAGTGGTGGCAACTCTGAGCCGGACGCAACTTCACATGGAACTTGGGAATAGCCCTCTGGGGATTTGCAAGTGAAAGTATCCTTATTCAACATATCTAGGGAGAACAAAGCAGCCTTCACAATTTTATTTGTGTAGTATACACCGCCGCTATCTTTACCCGATGCGCTGTTTTCTTCAACCAAACCTTGTGCGTAAATGTTCGTATAACAGTATGCTTTTGAGCCGGATACCAAGCTTCCTTTAATGTAGTATGTTCCTCCTTTAGCAGAAACAAAATTGGCCAGGAATCCAGCAAATGTAGGATCCAGATTCAAGTTCGCCAAGCGGTCTGTGTCAGCTTTAGTAGCTGCAGTCGTAGGATCAACTGCAGCCAAAGTTGTACCATCCGCTACCGCCGCAGTATTATTAGTGATCAAAGAATCAATGTCAGCAACGCTATAGCTAAATGACGTGGTATTAAGCGCACTATGATTAACAACACTCATATCTAAAATACCGTCGCCCGCAACTGAGAACGACTGAATCAAAGCAGCTGCCTTTTCCCAAGTGTGACCTATAACGGATGAAGACAGATCCTGTACGAAGATCTTTTCGCCGCAAGCCGCATAACCAAGACTCAAATCACCCAAGAAAAACTCTGTCGTTTGCCCCTCAGAGCAAGTGAATTTACCTTGTGCATCCGTCAAGGACGCCACCCCGTTAACTTTTACTTTCAGACCTTTTACAGGCGCATCAATAAATTGGGCACTCATGCTGCTGGAGGCCCCACCACCGCCGCCGCCACCACCGCCGCCGCCACCACCGGAACATGCCGCGAGAGAAAGTACCAGTGTAGAGAATAGAATCTTCATCCATGTAGATTTCATGTTATTAGGCTCCTTGCCATTTGTGTTTTTGTGTAAACACAGATTACAAGAAATCATATAAATTATCGTACTCAAGAAATGCTCAAATAAGGACCAGTCCGCTCGGACATCACTGGACCAATAACCTGAGAACAAAAAAGGAGGACACACTGTCCTCCTTTTCTTTACTCAATCTTTAACAAGCATGGTTTTTAGTAGTGCCAAGGAAACTTGGTGAAATCCTTTGGACGTTTTTCCACGAAGGAGTTGCGGCCCTCGACAGCTTCTTCCGTGCCGTAAGCCAAACGAGTGGCTTCACCAGCAAAGAGCTGCTGCCCCACCAAACCGTCATCAATCATATTGAAACCATATTTCAACATGCGCATCGCCGTAGGACTTTTCGAGTTCATTTCATAGGCCCATTCCAAAGCAACTTTTTCAAGATCCTTGTGTGGAACCACGGCATTCACCATGCCCATATCGAAAGCTTCCTGAGCACTGTAGTTACGCCCCAGGAAGAAGATTTCACGAGCACGCTTCTGACCCACCATGCGCGCCAGATAAGCAGAACCATAACCGCTGTCGAAACTTGCCACATCCGGATCTGTCTGCTTGAAAATCGCATGTTCTTGGCTGGCGATCGTCATGTCACACACCACATGCAACGAGTGCCCACCACCCACAGCCCACCCCGGAACAACAGCCACAACCACTTTTGGCATGAAGCGAATCAAACGCTGAACTTCCAGAATGTGCAAACGGCCCAGACGAGCCAGATCCATTTTTCCTTGCGCTTCTTTTTCTTCGTACTTGTAACCATCTTTGCCACGAATGCGCTGATCCCCACCGGAACAAAAAGCCCAGCCACCATCTTTTGGCGAAGGGCCGTTTCCTGTGATCAAAACCACCCCTACATCCGCAGTGATACGGGCATGTTCCAAAGCCGTGTAAAGCTCGTCCACTGTTTGTGGGCGGAAAGCATTGCGAACTTCAGGACGGTTGAAGGCAATTCGCACAGTCCCCTGATCTTTGGCGCGGTGATAAGTAATATCTTGGAACTTAAAACCGGGAACTTCTGTCCACCATTCAGGATTGAAAATATCAGAAACCATAATCACCTCATTAGATACGATCTGTTTTAGACCACAAATAGTGATCTGCCAACACCAGCCATGTCATCGCTTCCAGCACAGGAATTGCACGGGTCACGATGCACGGATCATGACGACCCTTTTTAGCCACATCCAAAATCGAGCTGGTCGGCTTAAAGGAAACTCTCAGTAAAATACTTTCCCCTGTCGAAATTCCCCCACGAATCCCGCCATATTGCGATCCAGCGCTGTTTTTATGGAACTCAGTTCCTTTGACTTCAGAAGCCTCAAAACCCAAACCCAATTCAAAACCATTGGTCGCACCCACACTTAAAAAAGCCATCGCCAGATCAGATTTCAGTTTATGAAATACCGGCTGCCCCAAATAAGCCGGTGGATTCTGAATCAGAATCTCGGCGATTCCACCGTGACTATCGCCGTTTTCCTGCGCCTTCTTTAAGAGTTCTGCCACTTCACTGTCTCTTGAAGATGGGAAACGACCTTGGAAAGAATCAATATCCTTATTCAGAACCTCAGAGCGCTCTTCCGCCGTCAATGTCATCGGACCAATCTGCGAGGCATAGCCAATCACCTTGGTCGGACCGCTGACGTGTTTCATCATCATCTGCGCGACGGAACCCGCCATAACACGGGAAACAGTTTCACGCCCTGAAGAACGCCCGCCCCCACGATGATCACTGTGACCAAATTTATTTTTCCACATATCATCCGCATGCCCCGCACGCGGCGAAGTCTTGATGGCACTATAATCCTGAGACCGCGCATCCTGATTGCGCACGATGATCGCCATAGGAGTTCCTAAAGTTTTCCCTTCAAAAACACCGCTTAACACTTCGGCTTGATCACCTTCCTGGCGGCCGGACACGATCTGACCTGAGCCATGATGCCCCGGACGACGACGTTCCAGCTCTTTGCGCAGCAGGGCTTCATCAAATTGAACCCCGGCTGGGCAACCATCAATCACCACACCCAAAGCTGTGCCATGACTTTCACCAAAAGTTGTAATCACGAATCGGGAGCCGAACTGACTTGCACTCATAAATTTTCCTTAAATTCTCGCCAAAATGCCCGTTGCCCCTGGGCTTGCGCCGTGAACATCACCAAACCAGACTGATAGTTGGCACCACAGCGCTGGGCATATTCACGCCCCATAGAGTCTTCTTTGTAATTCAAATCAAAAACCATCGCCGGATTCCAGCTTGCCGGGGGCAACATTGTTTCCGGCGAACGAGGTGCTGCCCAAATCACTATTTTAGGCGTCACACCTTCTGACAGTTCGGAACCTTCGCGTGGCCGGCCGCTGCGTGAAGAGAAATAGGTGGCATGAGGCAAAGCCTTTTCCACCATTTCCAGCACACCACCACCGCCCCAGACAAAAATTTCTTTTTGCAAAGGGGCCAGCATCCCCACCCCTTCGATCAGTTCCATAAAGCCCTGATCGTCTGTGGAGGTTCCCACCCAGCGTTTTGTTTTCGGATTCAGGAACAAAGTATTTACCGCTGACAAGGTTTGATGCTGACAGCTTTTTGCCGCGTTTTCCTTATGCGGAGAGGTCACCGCGGCATAAGACAAACCCAAGGTTTCCAAAACCGGGAAGGCCTTTCCCCATTCCTCGCGGGAAATGGCGATGGCAAAAACCGGCAGGTTCTTTTTATAGAAAAAGTCTGAATGTTCCATTGGAGTATAGCTGTGCGCAACCGGGTCCCCCAGCACTGCCGCAAACGAGGACGACTGCGCTGACGTCATGGCCCAGCCCCACAAAGAAGGCTGATCCCCAGAAGTCCCGTCGCCTTCGCGCCAGAAGTTCAGCAACTGTTTGCCTTTTTGGAAACGGCGATACCATTCCCAACGCCCCGTTCGAGAGCGGGGCAGGAAACTGCGGCGGGCTGCATCCTGCTGCTGCCACTGGTGACCTTCCAAAAGATCACCATAGCTTTCCACCAACGGCGCAAATTTCAGATGCGCCACCTGTCTGGAAAAGACCTGCCACATGTCCTTCAGCTTTTCTTCATGCAAAGACAGAATCACCTTGGTGCCTGGCACCAGGGCCAACAAACTTTCCGGACTGCCCAGTTCAATCGCCCAGTCCACCCAAGGGACTTTTTGCAAAAGCTCCAGCAAAGCTGTCTCTGCCTCCAGATTTTCACGGGCGATGCGGAAGGAATAAACAAATTTTTCCTCGGGCATTTCTGTCAGAACCTTTTGAATTTGCTCAAAACTTAAAAGATCATCCCGTAGCTCAAATAAAGACACACCTTTCTTGGCAAAGCGGTCTTTGAACAGATTCCAGCGTTTTTCGGATTTAAACAATTCCGATGTCAAAGTCAGACAGCCGGAAATATCCTGCAGATCATGAGTCAAAAGAGCTTTTTCAACAGCCATGGCATGATGGCGATTTTCAAAAAGACCCTCTGGCATCAGATACACTTCGTCGGCGTGAGCACGGTAGCTATCCTCGCGCGCAGCCGCTCGTTTTTGATATTCCTCTAATGGCGACATCTCAGGATTCAGACGTGGACGATTCAGGAAAATACGTCCATCCAAATCAGTCTGGCGACGCACCCATAAAACCCGAACGCTGTCAGGGATGACCGTCAGATCAAAACCCGCCCCCAGCACCAGATACATTTCCGTATGAGGCTTTTGCAGGGTTTCCAAAAACAACTGGCGTTCCAATTCACGGAAATAGGTCTCTCCGTGTTCCATGAAAAGTTCTGGAATGGTCTTGCCGATTTTTTCCTCGATCAATTCATCCAGATCCACGAAATCAACAGCAGCATCACGCAAATAGACCTGCAAGCGCTTCATCAGCTCGGTCTTTCCAGTTCCACGATGTCCAACAACGGCAGTAATCATGGTTTGATTCCTATCATGCCCCAGAATTCCGGGAAACTCTTATTGATAGCCTCAGGATGCTCAATCGTGATGTCATGGCCTTTTAACTTCATCAAAGTGGCCGCCATTACCATGCGATGATCCTGATCAGGATTAAAAGCAATTCCTTTTTTTAAGGTCTGTGCAGGATTGCCATGAATAATCATGCCATCCGGCAGAACTTCATGAGTCACGCCAAGCTTTTCCAAGAGTTCTGCCACCTTGGCAATACGATTGGATTCTTTGGCCGCCAAGTGAGGAGCATTGTATAACTTTGAAATTCCTGTGGCCCAACTGCAAAGCACCGCCAGCACCGGAAAAAGATCCGGCGACTGAAACAAGTCACAGTCAACAGAACGCAACGCCGCCGTCGGCGAAACACACAAGGCTCCGTCCTGAAATTCCCACGCAATATTCATGCGTTTAAATATTTCCAGGAATACGGCATCGGGCTGCGAACTTTTCACTGGGAAGTTATCCAACTGTGCTCCACCCACAAGTGCACCGGCTGAGGCCATCGTAAAGGCGGAACTAAGATCAGATTCCACACGGTACTCAAGCTTGCTGATACGCTGACCGGCCGGCACCACATATTTATTCCCCTGCACTTGCAAGCGCATACCCAAATCTTTCAGCATTTTCACAGTCAGTTCAAAATAGGATTCGGAAACCTTGTCGCCAATCAGTTCGAACTCAAGATCAAAATCCAAAAGCCAGGAATTCAAAATCAACGCCGAAGCATACTGACTGGATTCAGTGGTGTTCACCCTGATCGGGGACCGCGAGCGCTTCCAGCCGTCGGACACGATAAAAAGCTCACGCCCCTTCACCTGCGTCTGAACCCCCAACTGCGCCAGCAAATCCAACAACCCCTGCTGAGGCCTTTGCAGCAAGCGCGCAGTGGCTTCCAATGTATGAACGCCCCGAACCCGGGAGGTTCTCAAAGCCATAAAACGGAAGGTTGTACCACCTTCGCCACAATCAATACGACTGCGCTCGCGGATTTCCTTTAAGCCTTCACGCATAAAGCGAACATCATCGCAATCTGCGTGACCCTGCAGGTCTAAAACCGAAAAATAACTTTTTACAATTAAAGCCCGGTTGAAAATGGATTTGGACCCCGGAATCTCTCCGCGAAAACGATACTCAGTCATACAACTCGTCTTCTTTTTGACGAACGATCTCCATCAGAATTTCGTCCACCGGAACTTCACGAATCACACACTGTCCGGGTTTCTTTAAAAATACAAAACGCAGCACCGAAGAACTGGTTTTCTTCTTGTCACTTAAAAGCTGACGGCGGAACTCCTTCAACATCGATTCTTTACTTTGCAACAATCCATCCCGAATCGGCGACAGCAAATAGCCCATCACTGGCGACAACATCAGCTTTTCATACTCTTTTGGAGTGATGACTTTCTTATGCAAACTAAAACGCAAAGCAAAGTCCAGTCCATAATTAATCGCAATCCCGTGAGGAAGCTCGTACGAGGACTCCAGCACATGCCCCACTGTGTGACCCAGGTTCAGAATATGGCGATGTCCGGATTTTTCTTCAGGGTCTTTGGCCACTTCCCTGTATTTTGCCTCGATAGAGCGCGCCAGATATTTCCACAAAGTATCCGCATGCACCTCAAATTCCTGCGCAAGGTCCTTCCACAAAGATCCCCCGGAAATCAAAGCGATCTTCAGCAGTTCCCCGAAACCTTCAAAAGCCCGGGCTTCAGGCTGCGACAACAAAAGGGCACGTGACAATATGATCTTGTCCGCCGGATAAAATGTTCCGATTTGATTTTTTGCCGCCCCCACATTCAGGGCCGTCTTCCCACCGTGAGCCGAATCAATTGCCGACAACCACGTGCTTGGTAAATGAACCAGGCGCACACCGCGCTTTAAGATACTGGCAACAAAGCCGCCGAAATCACCCACGCTGCCACCGCCAGCCACCACCAGCGTCAGACGGCGAGCCGAGGTGCCTTCGCAGATTTTAACTATTTTGGAAATATGTCCCGGGAATTGATCAACAGACTTTAAGGTTTCTCCCGCCTTCACAGAATAGCGCAGCGGAAACTGCTTCATCCATTTGCGGAACACCGCTGATTTCTTTGGAAGAATGTCATCGTGAATCAGCAAAAGCTCATCTCCCAAATCCGAAAGACGAGGCAGGTCCTTGATAAAGAGCAAAGAACTTTTTTTCATTACTTCTCTTCAGACAGGTGAGCTTTGGCTTTGCCGTAGGAATCAGAAATCGCATCCCACGCTTTGCTCATGCCCGCTTTCATCTCGCCCCAGGCCTTACCGGAGCTTTTCTTCATCTTCGCCAGATCCTTTTTCATTTCCTCTTGTTTCTTTTCAAGAGCCTTGATCTGTTCATTCACTTCCGCTTTGGCTTCACCGGTTTTCTTGGAGGCTTCTGCTTTCATGTCAGCGATTTCTTTTTTCATGGAACTCAGCTTGGTCTCCATGTCTTTTTGGAATTCTTCTTTTTGTTCTTTGGAATATTCGGCCGCCGCAGAGGCAGCCTCCGCTGTTTTCTGCTTCACTTCTTCAGCAGAAGTGGCAAAGGATTGGGAAGACAATGAGATAAGTGCAAGAACCACAACAAGACTACGCATACAGGTCTCCTTAAGATGGAGACCAGTTTACAACGCGGGCTTATTTTACATCAACAATATTGAGCTGACCTTGCTCCGCAGTGACATCCACGGCCTTCTGGCTTTTCAGACTGGACTCAAGTTTTTTCAGAAGATCCGCATAATGCGGATTGCTTTTCGGAAGGTAGTAGGACCCCTGATGCTTGCTAAACATCACCTTAACACCGTCCTTATCGCTGCGCAGTTTTCTAACCACGTCAGCCACTTTGACAGTTTCCACGCTGGCAATAATGCGAATCGCCGGACCGGCCTCCGCCTTTTGAGAGACCACCAACCCCAGGGACATCATTGCCACCACAAGAAGCCACTTCATGATCCACTCCTTTAGATTTAGAGTTCTTCTTTAATCTTAACCAAGACGCGCGGGCATAGCTAGAGCTTTTGCACTGTTTTACATGCAAAAATCCATTTAATTCCTTTGGTGTCCTTCCAAAGGAATTCCTCAGCGTACCAGGATGAGAGCTGCTGTTTTAAAAAAGGAAACTAGGACGACTTCGTCAAATCCCAGTCGATTTCGCCAAGCCCCTTGGATTTCAGATAGGTATTGGCCCTGGAAAACGGTTTTGTCCCGAAGAATCCACGATGTGCCGACAATGGAGACGGATGCACAGCCTCCAGCACCAGATGCTTTTTTCGATCCACGAACGAGGCCTTCTTTTGCGCGTAAGAGCCCCACAAAATGAACACCAGATTTTCTTTTTCATCATTCAGAACATGGATGATCTTGTCGGTGAATTCTTCCCAGCCCTTACCCTGATGGGCCGCCGCTTTGCCGTCTTCAACAGTTAAAACTGCATTCAGCAAAAGCACACCCTGTTCCGCCCATTTTATCAAAGATCCGCTCTTAGGAATCGGCAGCCCCAGATCACTGTGCAGCTCTTTGTAGATATTCTGAAGCGACGGTGGAAAGCGCACCCCATCACGCACCGAGAAACACAGGCCATGAGCCTGCCCCGGACCATGATAAGGGTCCTGACCAACGATGACCACTTTCACGTTATCAAAAGGGGTCAGGTTCAAAGCCGCAAAATATTCATCACCACGCGGGTAAATGGTTTTCCCCGCCTTGTATTCAGCGGTCAAAAAACTTTTCAGCTTCTTCATACGGTCTGTTTCAAACTCCATATGAAGATGCTGCTTCCAAGATGAGTCTAATTTGATTTCGGATTTCGTGTTTTCCATTATCTCAATCTGACACAAGCCTATGGTCCAGGTTCGGGATTCTAATGCAAACCTATTCGATTTCAAATTATTTTTTAGGTGCCAACCTTCTTGACCAGACAAATTTCGACCCCATTGTTACACTATAACTACGAGGAAAAGGAGGCCGCCTATGACGACCCTTCTCAACCCCACCATTGAGCTTATTGAACAAAATCCTGAGGTTAAGTCCTTTATCTACCAGCAGATCGCGGAGTTCGAGCACTTTGTGACTCCGCAAACAGTGGTCGCTGTCGTAGCCCGGGACCCGAGAAAACTTGCGCTCCAGTATGAAACAGAAGGTCGCGAGTTCACCAAGGAAGGACTAAAGAAGCTGTATCGCATTGCGATCGTTTTGAACGAAAGCGGCGCGAAGGCCGAGGCTGAAGGTGTTCACGAGGACATCTTCGAAGCAATTCGGATGGCTAAACACAACTTGATGCAAAAATTGATTGCGATTCAAGATTCCGTGGTCAGCCAACAAGACCGAATTATTGAAATCAATCATTACTTGCAACATCCAGTTCTTCATTAAGATAATGGGGCTTCTGCAAGGAGGCCCTCATGTTCAATCCCAATATGCCTTATCGCAGCGTCGGTCGTTGCGGTTTAAAAATCGGCGCCTACTCTTTGGGCGGATGGACCACGTTCGGTGGAACCGTCAAAGACTTCACTTCTGTTCGCAGCATCCTGCGTGTGGCCTACGAAGCCGGAATCAATTTCTTCGACATCGCTGACATCTACGCCAAAGGTGAATCCGAACGCATTATGGGTGGAGCCCTGAAAGACTTCCCTCGCCATGAGCTGGTGATTTCATCGAAAGTCTTCTGGCCGATGAGCGAAGACATCAACGACAAGGGCCTTTCCCGCAAACACATCCTGGAATCTGTGAATAAATCCCTGCAACGCATCGGCACAGACTACCTGGATATCTACTTCTGCCATCGCTATGACCCGGAAACGCCTGTTGAAGAAACTGTGCGCATCATGGATGACCTGATTCATCACGGAAAAATTCTGTATTGGGGCACCAGCGAATGGACCGCAGAACAAATTCAGGAAGCCATGGATATTTGCGACAAAGGCGGCTACTACAAACCGCAAGTCGAACAACCCCAGTACAATCTTTTGGTGCGCGATAAGTTTGAAACCAACGTGCAACCGAAAGCTCAGCAACACGGCATGGGCTTGGTGACGTGGTCCCCACTGGCATCAGGAATGCTGACGGGAAAATACGACAAAGGCGTCACCGAAGGCCGCCTGTCCCGCATCGACTGGCTGAAGGATACTTTCTACACAGAAAAGAACAGCCAACGCGTGTGGGAATTAAAAAAGATCGCCGACCAACTGGAATGCAGTCGCACCCAACTGGCCCTGGCCTGGACAGCCGCCCAAACCGGCGTCAGCAGCGTGATCCTGGGAGCCACCAGCATCGAACAACTACAAGAAAACCTTGGAGCTCTCAAAGTCGAAATCACGCCAGAGCTCGACAAAGAAATCAAAAAGATCTTTGCTTACTAAAACAAAAGAGGCGTCCTCGCGGACGCCTCTCTGTTACTTTCTAATACTCGGTTATCCAGAACACCATTCCGGCGTTCTGACCTCCATAAGGTCCTGTTCCGCTCACTGTATGATTTAAGTGATAATAATCATTTGCCGTGATCGGAGCTCCGGGCGGAACCTCCACAGTAATGTACTGATTTTGATTCCAGTTGGCCGGAGTAAACGTAATCACTACTGGATCATTCAACTCTCCATTTACCTTCAAAACAGTTGTATCAATTACGACTTGAACATCCGACGCAGGTTCAGCACTAAGAGACAGACCATACTGCCCTTGTCCTCCATTAATGGAGAGATCTATCTGAGGAATATCAAATAAAAGATTGCCGTAATCATTATCGTAGATATTCAAAAACACATCGGGTACTCGAACGGCCTCGTAATCTCCTCCAGAAGCTGTATGAGTAATTTTAACAATTCTCTCGCCATCCACCACAGAGTTGTCAGAAATTAAAAGACTAACAGCCTGGGGCACATTCCAATTGGCAGAAGTGAAGGTCAACGACACTTGTGACGATCTCTGTTCCTTCTTACTCGTTGAGAAAGTAACTTCAGGATCTGGTGAGTTTGCAGTAATTGTCACATCTGCTGTCGGCTCCGTAGAAAGATACACATAGTATGTAACCATGCCACCCTCTGAAGGATATTGTTGTGTTTGATCAATAATAACAGGAGATACGTCAACCACTTCTAAAGATAGAAAACAGAAATCGAAAAGGTCTTAATTTTAAATGGAATCAAACTTATAGATAATCAGCATCTTGATCTGGATTGGAAAGAAGCCAAGTTCCGCCTTATTGGACTAGGTGATTATTGGGAAGATGAGCACCTTTGGGACTACATTGCAAAGTACAAGAGCACAAATCTACCCACCATCGCCATCACTCACAATCCCGATGTATTTCCACGCCTTCCTGAAAATATTGCTCTCGTGTTAGCTGGTCATACTCATGGCGGGCAAGTGAGCTTTCCAATTTTGAACTCACCTATCGTCCCTTCACAATACCAAGATCGCTACCGATACGGACTGATCCACGAAGATGGACATCATCTTTTAGTTACCAGCGGGACTGGCAACAGTATTCTTCCAGTTCGCTTCCGAGTTCCTCCAGAAGTCGTTGTCGCTGAAGTAACTTTTATCCATAACAAGTGATACATCTTGATCACAAAGAGCCAAAAGTAATTGCAACTCCGGAGAGAGTGTAAAAGGAGCTTATGAACGGCAACTCAGCCATAGCAATCTATGCACAATTGCTCAATGAGGATGTCGACGTATGGCGGCCTGTGCTTGCCAAGGAAATTTCAGAAGGGGGTGCTGACAAGAAAACAACGTTATGAAAAATCACTTGCAAAAACCAACTAGGTTCCCGGATCCAGCCGAAAACCCGACAAAAGAATATCCGTGCCTATCCGATATCCGGTCCCGTATTTTTTTCACTTACACCCCAAAGGCCGCTTATATGGCAGAGATGGGGTCATTTTAGCTGGCACACATGGTGCAATTCACCCTCCGTCTCACACATAAGAATGTTGGTATCGGTCACCTGTTCGGCGGCCCTAGCTCAGCAGGACTTAAGCGGTCGTCTTTACGAACGCAGTGCACGTGTTAACGAACTGATTCGCCAGAATGCCACTCGTCTGGACAATCAAACGCAAAGACAGGTTCTGGAGCAACTTAGCGCCATTGAAACCCTGATTGCCCGTGGTGGTCGCCCGAACCCTTATCCAGGCAATCCTGCACCGCCAACACCACCGCCTCCTCCGGGTGGCGCACGTTACCTTGTGCGGGGTGATATCGAAAACAAAGGATTCACTTTTGAAGTCACAAATCTGCTGAGCCTTTACACACAGTGTACGGACTTCGTTAAAAATCAAATCGGCAATTCCAGTGTGGATGACATTAACATCAGTATTGATTTCGGACCTGTGCAAAAACTAAGAAATTCTTCCAGCTATTGGAAGGGTGAAGCACAAGTCTGCAATCAAATCGTTGAGGTCGCGAGAAAGTCCGGCATCACTTACGACAATTCCGAACTTGCATACATCGGAACGATTGAACAGCAAAGCTTCATGTTCCGTGGCTACAGCCTGTTGGACATCAACAAACAGTGTGAATCTTTTGTGAACTCTTCCAGCCTTAGCTCCGTGGACGACATCACTGTGTCTGTAAACCTTGGACCCGTAAAAACATTGCGCAACAGTTCCAGCTACTGGAAAGGTTCGTTTGAAATCTGTCAGCAAATTCTGCAACAAAAATAAAGTAAAAGGCCCCGACACAGTTTCGGGGCTTTTCTTTGGAGTCATTTAAATGAAACGTCTTTTAGTCACCACTCTGGCACTTCTTCCTGCAACATCCTGGTCTCACGAGTGCGAAAAATTCCTTTCCTCTGGCTGGAAATCCGACAAAGGATACGCCTGCACAATCAGCACTGAAGAGCTGCAATCCCGTGAACTGCACAAACTTGAGATGTGCATCGGGAATGTCCCCTACCTGGATGGTCAGCGTTATGCCCATGTGGAATTAAAATGGGTTCCGCTTTCTCAGCACAACAATCCCTACAACAAAGATGCGGGCATGAATGAAACTTTCTTTGAATCCTTCTATACGGGCCTGGCTTTTGCCGGTAAGGAACTGCAGGAAGATGCAAAGAGTTTAAAGATGCAGTCCTTTATAGAAGGCTCTTCACTGACATATGATCCTGATATTCGCTCTGACCTGGCGTTGGATAAACGAACGATGAAAGCCCACCTTGTCGTTCAATCCCGCAAAGCCGCTTTGATTTTCCAGAACAATTGGGAAACCCGTTGGGATCTGAATCTTCAATGCGAAAGAATCCGTTAGTCCTTCCGTAATTGGGGTCTTACTGGCCCCATTTCCGATAAATCTTCTGTTTAAAGTCACCATTGCGCCGCGCTAATTTGTTTGTAAACGGTTAGTTTTCATTAACTTCTTGCAAGGCGCAGATCTTTTAGAAATAACTTCACTGTGTTTTTCCCCGTATATGTTGCGAATAGGGCGCAGCGTTTCTACCAGGCACCTCAAATGCCTGACTATGGAGGTTTTAGTGAAGGCCACAATGATTTCTCTTCTGGTGCTTGTTACGACACTTTGCGGACAGTTTGCAATCGCAGCTCCCGCGTCAAACGATGTGCCTTACTACGGAGAACAATTCCACCGCGACCTGGGAAGTGGAATTTCCAACGACGACCTAAAAAAGAGCATTCAATTTGTCCTTCGCAGTTTCCACCTTCGCGTGAACGGCAGCTATGACAAGATCGTTAACGGCTGCAACGGTCAAAACTGCTATCAGCACGTTTCCTTGGGCTACGACGGCGCCCGCACTTTCCTTCTGGGCAGCTTCTACTTGGTTGACCAAGGCAATGGCGACTACGCAATCAAAGATGTTTACTGTGACAAGATCAGAACTTCTGACGACTTCCGCGGTGGTCACGGCCCTCACCCAGGCACTATTCCCGACGGCAACATCGTAAATACAGAGCACACCTGGCCACAAAGCCGCTTCTCTGGCCGTCATAACAAAAATATGCAAAAAGCTGACATGCACCACTTGTTCCCGACAGACAACGAAATGAACTCTGTTCGCGGCAACAATCCTTTCGGCGAAGTTGTTCAGGACAGAAAGACTTTGAAATGCAAAGTGTCCCGCTTCGGTCGCGGAGCTTCCGGCAGCGGCGATGTGTTTGAACCACCAGCAAATCACCGCGGCAACGTGGCTCGCGCGTTGTTCTACTTCTCAATTCGTTATGACTTGGCTATTGATTCCCGTCAGGAAGCCACTCTTCGTAAATGGTCCAAAGAAGATCCTATCGACGAAGAAGAACTGAATCGCAATGACGAGATTCACAGAATGCAGGGAAATAGAAATCCATTCATCGATTTCGCTGGCCTGGAAGATTCCATCAACGATTTCTAGTGTTCAAGTGCGACAGGTAAAAAGTTAGTTGGAGAGGAGACGGTTGATGTCTCCTCTTTTTTTTTGCCCGTTTCCAGCTTCACTAAAGAGCCGATAATGTCCTGAAGCTGCTCAAACGGCGCCAGATTCGGCGGAAGATTTTCTTTTAACTCCATCGTCAACACAGGTGTTTGTCTTTCCACCCACATATAACGGCCCAGACTTCCCGGATAATTGCCCAAAGACTTCCAAGGCAGATAATCAAACTTCGGCGGCGGCGCCACCTTCGGTCCATCGAAATCCAAAACCTTCAACGGCGTATGCACAGACACGATAAAGTCCGGTTGGAAATCTTCCAGATGTTTCAGCGCACATTTGGTTTCAGGCTCACTGCCCCCTTGATTTCCCGGGAAACGGCGAGGATTTGAGTTTGTGGAGCGTCTCCACGCTGTCAGGGCCCCTGCCTCCCAATCTTTTGTTGGGAAGTTGCGATTGATATCAATCTTATTGGCATTGAAACGGGTTTTGTATTTCACGCCATCAGGGTTCAGCACCGGAATCACACGCCAAGAGTTGCGCGGATCAATACCCTCAAGACGTTCCATCCAGTAGCGGCCCACAGTTCCCGCCGGAGTTTCGTCTCCGTGGATCAAACTGAAAACCAAAACTTTTTTTGCACCCGGAGTCGATGCCAGTTTTTCATAGTGATAGATCGGCCGCCCCTCAGCACTCATGCACTGGGAATCAATTTGGACCTTGTCACAAGCTTGCTTCAGAAGTTTGTCGTCCCACGCGCCCGGAAATTTTTTAAGCTGGTTCATACATTCTTGCTGAAGATCAGGAACATCGGCGGCTGTTGCTCCCAATGACATCAACGTAATTGCGCTCAAGATAAATGCTTTCATAGGCCTCTTCACCACTTAGCCATTATCTCCGGGTCTTTTGATTCTCTCAAGATGAGAAAGTGCCTTTTTTTGAATCAAGGTGAGAATCCTTACAAATTGACTAAAGTCTTGCAGGCTTTCGTCCGTAAAAGAAAGGGTGTGACCATTAGGACTCAGTGTGGAGGCTGTATGATGAACAAGGGCAGTTTTAGTTTCGTGGCGATGCTGGTGATAAATCCTGTAGTGATACTTTTCTATCAGAATTGCTCGATGGCCCCGGTTAGCCACGCCAAAAATACCACAACCGTCCCTGTGATTACCCGTCAAGTGGCTTCGGAGTCACAACCAGTCATTGCTGATATCAAACCCGCCTGCAACGACGAGAAAAAAGAATGCCCCCGTAACGAATAGTATTCGTTACGTGCATATCTGAATTCTTTCTATGCCTTTTACTCATCATAGAGCCCTTGTTAGAACTGTTGATTAAGAAGTAACAGTTCATGACAAGGAGGCTTCTATGCACACAACTCTCGCAACACTTTTCTCTCTCTTGGTTTTCGTGGCTTCTCCCGCTCACGCCTTTCTTTCCACCCAGGACAAAGCTCAAATCCTAAAAACTTTGAACGAAGAAAACCTCAATCCTGGCGTTTATTACGAGGATATTCGCTGCTCTCTTCGCAACCGCACTTGTCTGGTCAAAATGGAAGTCCAACGGCACCGTGCGGGCTGTATGATTGAGCGTATGGCGGACTCTGCCGATCTTTATACAGAACAAAAAAACCATCAGGGACATTCCCGTATGGTGCTTTCCCCTTATGCCGAAGAAATTTTGGCCGCTTGCTTGGCAGCTCAGCTCTAAAGCTGGACTTGCCGTTCCTTGGTCCCCCTCCTAGCCTTTAAGACGCAGGAGGTTCCATGCTTAAGTACGTCAGCAGTGCATTGTTTATTTGCCTATTCTCTGTGTCCCCGGCTCATGCCGCCGATAAAATCAAAATGTATTTCAATAACGAAGAGCTTTCCAAGGTGATCGAGATTTACTCGAAGGCCTCTGGTCAGAAGTTCATCCTTGATCCCGGTGTGCGCGGAAAGGTCTCTATTTTCAATCAGGAACCTGTCGAGCTGCCTGAAGCTTTCAATCAATTGTCTTTGGCACTTTCCACGAATGGCTTTGCTATTTCCAAACAAGCTGATGTGATGGTCGTGAAATCCGCCCGCAATATTCAGCGTGACCTGATTGACGTCACGACAGAGGTTCCATCTGTGACGCCGCAAAGAATGGTGGCGTGGATCGTGAAGCTAAAACACATTTCTGCAGAGGACATCATGCGCGATGTGCGCGTTCTTCCGTCCCGTGACGGCGAGATGAATACTGTTCCCGCTACCAATCAGATCATCTTTACTGACTGGAGTAGTAACATCATCCGCATCGCTGATATCCTGAAAACATTGGATAAACCTGTGGATGCTTCGACCAAAAAGGTGATCGACACGGCCCGCAAGGACCGTCATGCTGCTCGCCGCCATAGCACGCGCGAGGCACTGGAGCCCACCGAGCCTCCTCCAGCACCCCCTAAAGGCCAATAGAAGCCATTCTGGGCGCTAAAAAGAGGAAGGACTGGTCCTTGGGCCGGTCCTTTATTTTTTTGAAAATAGGCTATTGACTTACATATAATTTACACTGTAAGTTCATATGTAAGTTATGACGATGAAAACGCCCCTCCCCCCACTGACGCCGAAAGAAAAATCTGTTCTCGAGTTTATCGAGGCACACATCTTAAGCTCAGGAGTTTCACCGTCGTATCAGGAAATCAAGGATCACTTCGGTCTGGCTTCATTCAACTCAGTTCAGAACTATCTGAAGCAGTTGACGAACAAGGGATACATTTCCAATCCCCAGAACTTGAAGCGAGCCATTCAGGTGCTTCACTCTGCCTCGGCAGTGCAAGAGCATCTGCAATCAAAATCAGTCTCGACGAAGACAGGATCTCCTCGCACTCAGCTCCTCCAGGCTCGTGATGAGGTCCTGTCACTTCCCCTTCTTGGGAAAGTGGCGGCTGGTCAACCTATCGAAGCCATCAAACACGACGAGTTCGTGGATGTTCCTCCTTCCATGGTCCGAAATCCTTCCAAGTCCTTTGCACTGAAGGTGCAGGGTGATTCCATGATTGAAGACGGGATCTTTGATGAAGACATTATCCTGATTCAGAAACAAGATTCTGCCAACAACGGCGATATCATTGTGGCCACTGTAGATAATGAAGCCACGGTGAAGCGCTTTTATCTGCGTCCCCGCCCGGAAACTGGGGCCGCAGATAAGATGGTGGAACTACGCCCTTCCAACTCCACCATGAAATCCATGTGGTATTCCCCTGACGAAGTAGAAATCCGCGGTATCGTCGTCGGCTTGATCCGTAAATTCTGACGCTACTTTTACCATATCTTCATCATTAATTTTTATATAAAAACTCAATATATTTATATATTTAGATCTAATTTTTACTTTTATAAGTATTGTGTGGTACAATATGTCTATGAAAACCATTATCGAAGAGTTCGATATTTTTTTACATAATCTCGGTCTGAAGTTTAATGCCGTTATTATTGGTGGTGCAGCTCTTAACATCCTTGATATTACCGGCCGAACTACCAAGGACGTAGATTGCTTAGATCCCGAAATACCAGTTGAAATCAAAGAAGCTTCTCATCTCTTTACTAAGCAAAGAGATGATCTCGAACTTGATCCCAATTGGCTCAACAACGGGCCTATTACTCTTAAGAAAGACTTACCATCTGGGTGGAGAACAAGAACTCAACTTTTATATCAAGGCAAATCTCTTTACCTAGAAGCCTTAGGTCGCAGCGACTTTCTCAAGTCCAAACTTTTCGCCTATTGTGATCGAACATATCCTGACCTTGAAGATCTCAAGAATATGAAGCCCACTGAAGAAGAGCTTCTGGAGTCCATCGAGTGGGTGAAGGCTCGCGATGGCAATCCACTATGGCCTGCCCATGTGGAAGAAGCTTTTTTGGCTTTAAGAAAGGCACTGGGGTATGAATAGCTCCGCTCTTGATCGCAAACTTGCTTACATGGGAATACAGCTTGCCAATACAAAAGCTGGCTCTTCCGCAGAGTGGCTGGATCTTGAAGGCACATTGTACGAGGCCTCTTTGGAAGTTCCTCACGATGGGCGCCTATTCTCATTACTTTGCAGTTGGGTTGCCGTCCATGGTGACTATGTGATTATCGAAAAGCTCATGAAGCTCCAGAAGAAGGCGTTCTCTCCATGGCTGGTTGCTATTGCGATATGCGCGGCAAATTTAGGATTCCATCAATGGAAAAGACTTATAAAAAAACCTAAGGAGGTTATTGCTTTAGGTGATGTAAAGCTGGCCTTAAGCTCTATTGCCTTAAAGGGTGAAGAACCCCATTTTCGCGAGAACGGTTTTTTGATACCAAAAGGTTCCATCCGAATCAGAGCCTCGGATGTATTATCGCAAGAGCGTCTAGCAAAAAAGAATCCCCAGTACCGAAACCGCCTTCTCTTCGGCTCCTGCTGGAGAGCTGACATCATTACTGCAATTGAGGCGGGAATGAAAACACCCTATCAGATCTCTAAAACGTTGGGCTGCACCTATGAACCCGCCCATCGAATATTTAAAGAATACTCCTTGGCTATGGCATAACTCCCAAAAACCATGGCACCCCCCTTGCTCTTTAGGTCCTCCGAGTAATCCAGTTAGGATATACGCGGTCCGGACCAAGAATTCCGGCTTATTTTCTTAAGACAAATTCCGGATTCTTGGATTCGGGATGGGGACAAGGGGCTTTATTATGAAAACAACAATCAAACTTTTGGGGGTTCTGGCGGCACTGATGGCTCTTTCAGCTTGTGCGGGGGGCGGTGGCGGCGGAGCCGATGTTCATACAGCGCCAGTTAAGCAGGTCGGCAATGCCAGCGTAGATGCCGCGGGTAACTGCAGCGATGATTATGTATCCAAGTACAATGATATTGTTCGAGAAAGCGAACGCCTTGATGGAATGGTGGCTATCGGTGCCCCTTACTCTATAGTTATTGAGCGGGTGCAGGCAGTTCACAATGCCTGTCTGCGTTTTTTTCAAAAACACGACAACGTGTCTTGCAAAGCAGAAATTGATGGGGAAGAGATTTCCGTCAAAAGCTCTAAGGCAAAGCCCGTTTGCAATAAGATCAAAGAATTTCTAAAACAATAAGGCAGGCTACACAAAGGCCCGTAGAACTTACGGGCCTTCTTTTTTGACAGAGCTTTTCGTGATAAACTTCAACCATGCACAACATCCCTACGATCCACTATTCCGACAAAGCCAAATTCTATAAAGAACTTCTTTCCGAAGCGCAGGGACTTTGTGAAAAAGAATGGTTCGTGAATCTTGCAAATTTCGCAGCACTACTGAAGCAGCATCTGCCCGACATCAACTGGGTGGGATTTTATTTACTTCACAATGACGAATTACTTTTAAGCTCCTTCCAGGGACTTCCAGCCTGCACACGTATTGCGATCGGCAAAGGTGTTTGCGGGACAGCGGCGAAGACACTGCAAACTCAACTTGTCGCGGACGTCGATCAGTTTCCAGGACATATCGTGTGCGACAGCGCTTCGCGCTCGGAAATCGTGATTCCACTCATTCACAATGGCCGCCTTCTGGGAGTTCTGGATATTGATGCCCCGATCCTGAATCGCTTTGATAGCGAGGATCAAAAAGGTCTGGAGCAGTTTGCAGATATCCTCATAAAAGGCACTCAGTGGCCTGCGACTTTTGCCTGACGATCCCGTGAACCCCGCCTTTAGTGCAAATTCACCGGGTCCGGCCCCTGTCAGGCACTGATCTCAGATATGCTGCTATTTGATGGCAGGGATAACTCGATGAGCGACGAACTTCTTAAAAAAATTCGCAATTGCAAACTGTGCAAAGCTCATCTGCCTTTGCCTCCCCGACCGATTCTGAATTTTTCCCCACAAGCACGCATCCTCATCACCGGACAGGCACCGGGAATTAAGGCTCATGATTCTCACACTCCCTGGAATGATGCCAGTGGGGATCGCCTGCGCGAATGGCTGGGGATTTCAAAAGAGGACTTCTATAACCCTGAAAAAGTCGCGATTGTTCCGATGGGCTTTTGCTATCCCGGCAAAGGAAAGTCCGGAGATCTGCCACCCCGCCCGGAATGCGCGAAAAAATGGATGAATGAAATTTTGGAGCACTTGCCAAATATCGATCTGCATTTGCTGATCGGGAACTATGCGATTCAGCACTTCCTACCGTTAGAAAAAGCCGGGCTGACAGAGATTGTGCAGAACTGGAAGAGCTTTTATCCCCGCCATATTCCTCTGCCTCATCCGTCCCCGCGCAACAACTTGTGGCTTAGGAAAAATCCATGGTTTGAGGCCGAAGTCGTGTCTGAAGCAAGGGAGCTGGTTCAAAAGGCTTTTGCTAAAGATCGAAAATAAAAAAACCGCCCTTGAACAGGCGGTTTTTAAGTTCACTCACTAAGATGCAAAAGAAGAACTAGTACCAATCGCTGGGACGCTCTTCGATTGGAGACAATCCAGAGCCTTCAACATAGAGAACCACACTGTTGGACTGCAAAGAGGGATGGAACACCTGAACTGTGCAAGAGCTCCAGTCCGCACCCGGAGTCCAAGCCACTTTCACTTCATAATCTTGTGTAAATGTCTTCGTTGCAGAATCAAACGAGCTGTTCAAAAGGATCACGCGCTGAACATCACAAGTGAATCCATCTTGTTCAGAAGTCACCGCAGCTTTTGGATCGATCAAATTCAAAGCTTGGTTTTTAACAACCACGCGCAAGGAAACAATGCCATCCTGGCTGGAAGCGCCCACAGCCTCAACCGCCACGGTGCGACCATTTTTAACGTCTACGTATTTATCACTCCAGGCTTGAGCAGAAGATGTGACCAACAATGCCGCCACAACAGAAAGAACTTTCATCGTTTAACTCCTTATTAATGACTTTTGAATGAGGCGCTTATAGCACACCCCACCCTCACCGCCAACGCAATGAGTTAACTCATGGTAATTTTACAGGTATTCACAGAACAAACTTAGAAGGTTGATCAAAATAGCCCAGGCGCAAGGCGGAGGCGGCTCCCGCAGCGCAGGCGTGCTCCAAGCACGTCGAAGCGAGGACAGCCACCGACAACGCAGTCGAATGGGCTATTTTCATCGACCGCCCCCAAAAAACAAAGGGGATGCTGCACACTCGTGCCCATCCCCTTTTCCCCTCGAGAATTTCTAAAACTGTTATAACGCTGCTAATGAAACTAGCGAGCGTAGCGCTTATTCATGGATTCGCGAATCTCAGCACCTTCGATGCTTAGGCGAGTCCAAGGAATTGCCAGAAGTCTTTCCGGCTCGATAGGCTCTTCGGTTTCTTCACAGTAACCGAAAGTACCGCCCTCAATGCGAGCTAGAGCGCTTTCAACTTCCATCAACTGCCCACGCATTCTTTCATGCATGCTGAGGAATTCCTGTTCCGCCAGTACACGAACGGTTTGATCCCCTTCGTCCCCGCCTTTTTCCTCATTCTGATCCAAGTTCAAACGAGCTTCTTTCACTCTGTTGAGGATATCTTGCTTCGTTTGCAAAAGTCTTTGTCTGCATTCGCTGACAAGCTTTTCAGAGATAGCCATATTGCCCCCTCGAGTTCCTTCCAGCTTAAGTGCCAATTTGGAACTGACCTATTAAGTTCTACACCTGTAAAATTTGCAAGTAAAAAATCTTACATTAACTTAAAATTAAATAAAGCGTTGTAAACCCTAACGATTCCCTGACTGTGGCCATGGAAGCGCCATAGCGAACGACCGCAGATTTTCACTCTTAAGTCATCTTCTTACAATTATAACCTGAAGCTTGATTACATCCAGGCTCATAATTGCGACGCGTTATATTCTAGCCTTAGGCTTAAAGAAAAGAAAAGAGCAGACCCCTGAAGAGCCCCCAATTTCTCAAACTGATTCAGAAAAACTGCGCATCGACACAGGCGAGACCGTCGAAAATCAAAAGAAAAGGCGACCTACTTCATTCGGTCGCCTTCGAGTTCAGAATGGACTCTCCCCCGAGAAGCCCATCCCACAGGATGTATTTATAGAATAACGTCTTAATTACTTAAGACAGGAAGCCACTCGAGCCAACAAATCCCCCGTGGCGTTGTTGAGCTGAGCAGCCATTTTTTTCCCCTGAACACCGCGCTTGCGGAAGGCTTGGGCGGAATCATCCATATCCTGAGAAACCGACTTAACGGTCGCCCCCTGCGCCGATTTCACAGATACAGAATATTCTTCCATCGAAGACGCGAAAGTTTCGTGATTGCTCACAAGACTTGCCATGATCTGCTGTTGCGCCTTTTGCATGGCTTTCAGTTCCGCCTTCAGCTCAGCACACTGACTTGCAGCCATAGAGTTGGAAGCAAAAAGAAGAACTGCAAAGAAGGAAGCGATCGTTTTCATGTCAGAGCCTTTCGTGTCGGTGACTCTGACCTAAAGCAATGAGTCTGCCAGCTGAGAACGCCTTATATTCGTTCTCAGGTGACATTTTAGGCTAGGACTTTAGAAATTTTTCAAACTCGTTCTTGGTTTCGCCAGCTGTGTAGGGCAAAAGCAGACGGGCCACGTGGCGTTTACCACGCTCGATACTGCGCTTTCCGGGCTGTTTTTCTGCGGATTCAAAGAACTGCAGGAAGGTGGTCGCCATCGCCAACAAAGACTCGGCAATGTACTGCATTTCAGAGACTTCGGCGATCTTGATCATTTTGCCGTCCTTCACCCATTGGCGGTAAAGGATGACCATCAATTTCATCATTTTTTGAATATGGTTGCGCCACATCTTCGCCAGCTGCTGATCCTTACGGCGAAGGGCGTACATTTCACGATGGAAGAAACGATAGCGCCAGTAAAGATCAAAGTTGTCGCTGATAAAGGCCAACGGCGTGTATTTCTTGGTGCGGCTGGGGCGCCAAACGTCGTAGGTCTCTTTCGCCATTCTCTTAAACAGCTCAATCAGGATCTCTTCTTTGTTGTCATAGTGAAAATAGAGGTTGCCTGGGCTGATATCCATGGCCTTGGCGATGTGATTGGTCGTGATCGCCACCACACCGCTGCGATTGAAGAGTTCAATGGAGGTAACGAGAATGCGTTCTTTGGTCTTCATGTATATTAGTCTTTAGTCCAAGTCCCCTCGAGAGTCACGCAAGAATGCCCCGAAAAGCGCACCAGAATGGCATTTCCCGCGCCTTCTTCTGAGAATGCTCTTGAAAGCGTTAAAAAATTGGTGCTACCATAAAACAATGTCATCTAAAAACAAATCTAAGTTGCTAAAACTGCTCGTTTTTTCTGGAGCCAGCCTGATAGGCCTTTACTCTCTTCTGGGTTTCACGTCCTCTGCCGACAGTCAGGAAGCCCAAGCTCATCAGAAAATCCAATCCCAACTTGAACAGCGCACTCAGCTTGCCAAAGCTCTTGGTGAAAAGATTCGCGCAAACGACCTGCCGGAGTCTCTTAAACTCCCATGGAATGGCGACAACCAGGCCGTCAAAATCAGCTACACGATTGATGAATCTCTTCAGCGCGAAGCGGATCGCCTTTTAAAAGCCTATAAACCGGATTACGGCGCCATCTTTATGATCGACGCCATGACCGGCGAGGTTCTGGCCATGTCCAGCTATCAGCGCGACGACGCTCATGCCCCGAACCTGAATCTGCAGGCCACTTTCCCGGCGGCTTCCGTATTTAAAGTTGTGACCGCCACCGCGGCCGTGGATAAGGCTGGCGTCAGCCCGGAACACAAGATCCGCTACAATGGCGGCGCTTACACGCTTTACAAGAAGAACGTTCTTTCTGACAAAGTGACCCGTTGGACCAATGTGATCACCCTGAAAGACGCCTTCGCTCGCTCTATTAACACCGCTTTTGGACGCTTGAGCATCGAGAATCTTCACCCCGAAGATCTGAACGAATACGCCAACCGCTTCATGTTCAATCAGGAAATCCCCGCAGACTTCCCGGTTGAAATGGGTGTGGCCTACGTTCCTCCCGGCAAGGGCTTTGAAATGGCCGAAGTGGCTTCCGGCTACAATAAAACCAACCGCATGAGCCCGGTTCAGGGTGCGATGATCGCCGCCTCTGTCGCTAACGATGGTCAGGTCGTAGTTCCTTATCTGGTTCGCACCATGACGGATGAAAAAGGCCAACCGCTGTACGAAGGCGCAACTTTGAACAACGGTCACATCATGACAAAAGAGTCCGCAGCAAAAGTTCGGGAACTGATGGAGCGCACTGTAATCGCGGGAACTTCCCGTCGTTCCTTCCGCCCCATCACCAAAGACCGCAAATTCCGTGAAATTGAAATGGGTGGCAAGACGGGGCACCTCACAGGTGACAACCCTCGTGGCCGCACAGACTGGTTTGTCGGCTACGCCTTGGATGACGAACGCAAGATCGCTGTGGCCGCCATCACCGTGAACAAAAAGTTCTGGACGGTCAAATCAGCGCATCTGGGACAATCCATGTTCCGCAAATACTTCGGCCCGGTGGTTTCCAACCAATCCAAAGGCGGCCGCGTCGTTTCTCGCTAGTTTTCACCAACGCCAGAAAAACAAAAAGCGAAATGAGACTCCTCATTTCGCTTTTTTTATTCCCACTTTCTCAAGGGTGCCGAATCAACTCTCTCCGTTTTGGTTGTTTTTTTCCGTCTTCGTATCGTGAGTGATTTCCAACGGGGTTACATCCAGAACTTCTGCGTTGATCTCCCGCTCTTCCCGCACTTCCTCAAAACCGGTCCCGTTATTGCGGAACTCATAGTACCTAAAGCCACCAGAGCTGCTTGGACCGCCGCCTGTCCCCATGCCTGCGCCAAATCCGAAGGGGCCGCCAAAGTTAAACACTCGCGCGGACCCTTGAGCCATCTTCTTGGCCATATAGAACTTAAATCTCCAGATGGCAAAATGACGAAGACCCGGCAGGAACAGCACCACAGCCGCCACTCGTGCAAAAAAAGACGGAATCAAAAACAGCAATCCAGAAATGAATATGGCCCCGGAATGCAAAATCTTATTCGCAGGCAGCTGCCCACGCATCATCGAGGTTTGCAGATTCATCATCGCCAGACGACCCACTGTTGCCACGATCAAAAAACCAAGAAGACAAGGCAACAAATACAAACCCAACGTGTTCAGAAAGCCCCATTTCTGAACCGCCAGAATGAAAATCACCAGCTCGGCTATCACAAAAGGAAATGGAATCATCAGCATGGGGACTCCTTCGGATTAAAAGTCCAATGTGGCTACGACCGGACAGTGATCAGAGCCCTCAACTTGTTCGAGAATATCCGCTGAAGACAGGTATTTCTCAAGACCTTTTGAAATACAAACATAGTCAATGCGCCAACCGCGATTGGCAATGCGGCCGAAAGTGCGCATATCCCACCACGAATAACGCTTTGCTTCGGTGGGTTTGAAATAACGGAAGGTGTCGATAAAGCCCAGCTCCAGGAACTGATCAAACCAAACACGTTCTTCTGGCAAAAAACCGCTTTCCTTGGACAGACGGACCGGATCAAAAACGTCGATATTTTCGTGAGCCACGTTGTAATCCCCCACCACAATCACCTGGCGACCCGTCTGCAATTTTTCCTTCAGGTGAAGATTGAGATCCTTCAAAAACTGCTGTTTGAAGTTGTGACGTTCAATGCCTGATCCCCCGTTGGGGAAATAGATGTTGTAAAGATCAAAATGACCATGGTCGGTCATGACAATACGTCCTTCGGACTCATAATCAGGAATCGCATTAAAGTGATACTGCACATTTGCTGGAGGTGTGTGTGTGAACGTGGCCACACCGGAATAACCTTTGCGTTGGGCCGAGGACCAGTAGGAGTGCTCCCAGCGCAGCGTGCGTGTTTCGGTCTCAACCTGATCAATGTGAGCTTTTGTTTCCTGAACACAGAAAATATCCGGTTTTTCCGTGTTTAAAAAATCCATCAATCCCTTCTTGTAACAAGCTCTAATTCCATTCACATTCCAAGAGACGATTTTCACAGTTTCTCCTTGCCTTTTAAGGCCCACCAAAGGCATCAATTAATAGCAAGGAGACTTCTGTATGCCAATGATTAATCAACCCGCTCCACAATTCACCGCACAGGCTGTTTTTGATGGAGGTGAAGTTCGTGACATTTCCCTAAATGACTTCAAAGGAAAATGGGTTGTCCTGTTCTTCTATCCTTTGGACTTCACATTCGTCTGCCCCACAGAGTTGACTCAGTTCCGTGAACACATCACATCTTTCCAAAAAGCTGGAGCCACAGTCATTGGCTGCAGCGTGGACTCTGTTCATTCTCACAAACGCTGGTTGCGAGACGATCTGGGCAACCTGGGTTATCCTTTGATGGCGGATCTGACAAAACGTATCGCCCGCGATTACGGTGTCTTGTTTGAAGACCGTGGTATCGCGACTCGCGGCACCTTCATCATCGATCCGGATCAAAAAATTCAGTACATGGGCATTCACAACACGTCCGTGGGTCGCGACGCGAAAGAAATTCTGCGCGTTCTTCAAGGCTGTCAAAGCGGCGAGCTTTGCCAGGCGGGCTGGAAAGCCGGTGATGATCACATCACACCACTGAAGTAACCATGAACTTGAAAGCTGATTTCATCCAACAGCTTCGTTCTTCTTACAAGGGGCTTGCCAACGAGCCTCTTGAGGATCTGGTTTCCGAAAATCTGATTTCTCCCTTTACCGTCACCCTGCCTGAAACCGTGATCAAAAAAGCCGAAAAAATTGTTTCTTTGCTTTTTAATCTGCGTGAACAGTCTTCATATCTGAAACACTACGATAATCTGATCGCAGAAAAGGGTCTGAAAGACCCAGGCAACAAGTCGATCATGATGAGCTATGATTTTCACCTGGATGAGCATCAGAATCTGAAGCTCATCGAGGTGAACACCAATGCAGCCTTCCTGATTCTGGGCTATGAAATGTACCAGATGAAAGGTCATCCCCTGCCAGTGGCAGACTTCACGCGCGATGAAATCCGCCACATGATTGAAACAGAGATGTCCTTGCAGGGTAAGACAGCGTCGACCCCCTTCAAAGTGGCGATCACTGACGAAACCCCTTCTCAGCAACGCTTGTTTGTGGAATTCCTGGCTTACAATGAGTTGTTTAAATCCTATGGCTGGGATTCCCGCATTGTGGACTATCGCGATCTGTTCAAGGACTTTTCACCGGACTTCATTTACAACCGTTACACGGATTTCTTCCTGACCGAGCCTTCCAGCTCTGTTCTGCGCGAAAAATTCCTGAACGGCGCTGTCTGTCTGTCTCCGAATCCATTTGAATATCTGATGCTGGCTGATAAGCAGCGTCTGATTGACTGGGGTGTCCCGGGCTTCCTGGAAGCTCAAGGACTGTCAGGTGCGGATCTGGACCTGGTTCGCACTTCCGTTCCCGAGTCCTACGATGTCTGCGAATCCAAGGCGGCGGAGATTTGGGCTGATCGCAAAAGATTCTTCTTCAAGCCAAAAAATGCTTTCGGCTCGAAGCAGTCTTATCGTGGTTCCTCCATCAGTCGAAGTGCTTTTGACAAGATCGTCGGCCACGACATGATCGCACAAGAGTTTGTTCCGGCGCCGGAGCAGACTTTTGAAACTCCCGAGGGACCGCAGGCCTTCAAGTACGATTTGCGCTGTTATGCTTACCAGGGGCGCATGCAGCTGATTTTGGCCCGTCTGTATCAAGGACAGGTGACGAATCTGCGCACGCCATATGGTGGCTTTGCAACAGTACTTAAAGGTTCATAGTTTTTTTGAGCGAATCCACAGGCGCAACGGCGTCAGTTCTTTTTCCGTCAGTCCAACAAAGTGAACTTGAATACGGTAGAATGTCTCCGTCGTTGTTTTGGTTTCCTCGCAAGCCGTGATCCGTAAGGGCATCTTACTGATTCCAATATCATCATAAAGACTGCTCGACAGGCGCAAAACCATACCTAGCGGCATCGGCACATTGGACTTAATCACCATGCCCAACTCAGAAACAGTCATAATTTCCGTCTTGGTTTCCCATTCGGCTTTGACATAAACCGGAGCTTCGACAAAGTGAGCTGTGTCTTTTTCGCTTTTCGCCAGAAGATTTTTAATTTTGGCCAGCAACAGTTCGGGATCAATCGGTTTGACCGCATAGTCGTTCGCACCGGACTCAATGCCTTTTTCAACATCCGCCTTTTCGCGCTTTCCGGTCAAAAGAATCACCGGCATCTTGGCAATCTGGGGATTATTGCGAACGGTGCGAATCAGGGCATATCCCGTCGCGCCTCCCGGCATGATGGCGTCCGTGATCATCAAATCAAACGGCTCAGTGGTCAGGCGATCCAAAGCATCGATGGAATTCGTACAGGACGTGACAATATGATTGTCCTTCAGAAGCAGAGCTTCCAAAGTCAGCAGGACACTTTTTT
The DNA here is from genome assembly GCF_055397015.1 of Bdellovibrio sp. HAGR004. NCBI lineage: Bacteria > Pseudomonadati > Bdellovibrionota > Bdellovibrionia > Bdellovibrionales > Pseudobdellovibrionaceae > Bdellovibrio > Bdellovibrio sp. HAGR004. The sequence goes on from NZ_AP029176.1 coordinate 3,705,063, forward strand.
GATCATCCACAATCAGTATCTTTGCCATTTCACGCCACCTTCGTTCTGGCAGAGTACATTTTTAGTTCCGACAAGCTTTCAAAGAACTTTCGCTCCACTTGTTTGAGCAGGAATTCGGCCTCCACAAAGTCTTCGATGTCTTCCAACTTCTGACATAGTTCAGCCACAGTCTTGGCTCCCAGTGTTGCCGAGCTGGATTTCAGGGCATGGGCAGCTTCCGAAACCCGCTCCCGGTTGGATTGGTTGATGCCCTCGCGAATCTCATGCAACAAAGCCGGGCCGGACTTTTCCAGATCTTCAATTAAAACATCCGTCAGATCACGATCCTGTGACACCAGATCCTTCAGGTTTTGCAAAGCCTTCAGATCCAAAGTTTTTTCCGTGGGTTTGTTCCACCGGTGTAAAACCTCGATCAGTCTATGAAGCTCCAAAGGCTTCGTCAAAAAGTCATCCATCCCCGCTTCGAAGCAGGACTTGCGCTCACCACTGGTTCCCTCCGCGGTCAGGGCAATCACCGGGGTTTTGCGAGCTTTCGTGTTTTCCAACAGGCGCAGTTGTCGCGTGGCCTGATAGCCATTCATCACTGGCATTTGACAATCCATAAAGACCAGATCGTAATTCTGCTCCTGAAGCTTCTTCAAAGCGATTTCGCCATTGCCTGCAATATCCACAGTCAAACCCAGCTTGCGCAGATAAGACTCTGCCACACGCTGATTGACCACCTGGTCTTCGGCCACCAAAACATGACCTCGGAAGATTTTTGCAAAACGCGTTTCCGAGGATTGTGTCAATTCATCTTCCGCACAGACAGGGAGTTCCACCTGAAACCAAAAATTTGAGCCCACACCGGGCACACTTTCCACACCGATAGTTCCGCCCATCAGATCCACCAGCTGTTTACAGATAGAAAGGCCCAGGCCCGTTCCGCCAAACTTCATCCCGGCACCAGCCTGGAAGTATTTCTGGAACAACGACTTCTTTTCGTGCTCCTGCAATCCCTGGCCGGTGTCTTTAATTTCAAACAACAAAGAGGTTCTTCCGTCATGATCGCCGCGACTGGAAACCTCGATACGAACAAAACCTTTTTCCGTGAACTTCACTGCATTCCCAATCAGGTTCACCAGGATCTGGCGCAACCTTCCGCCATCCCCCCGATAGTGCCATGACACTTTTCCATCAAAACGACATTCCAGGCCGATATTTTTTTCCGCCATGGTGGGCTTAAACATCTCGAGCACATCCTCAACCAGGAACTGCAGATCCAGCGGCTGCGGCTCCAAACGGATTTTTCCGGCTTCAATTTTGGAATGATCCAAAAGATCGTTAATCAACATCAATAAAGACTCTGCCGAACGTTTGATGTTCCCCACATAATCCTGCTGTTCCGGGTCCAGGTGGGTGTCACGCAAAAGTGTCGTCATCCCGATCACACCGTTCATGGGGGTGCGAATCTCGTGGCTCATCGCTGCCAGGAAGTCCGATTTTTTCTGCGAAGCCTCGACCGCCGCCTCCCGCGCCCTGATCCATTCTTGTTCCACCATCTTACGCCGACTGATATCTTTAAAGACGATCAAAGCGCCAGAGATTCCACCGTCAATGTCATTCAACGGGCGGCTGCTTAAAGAAATATACATGCCATCAGGATGCTCCTGATTCTGCACAAAGATTTCCAGATCATCCACTCGGTCACCACTTAAGGCGCGATACAAAGGAAGCTCTTTGCGTGTGTAGGGACGCCCTTCTTCAGGACTATAGAAGCCCAGGGCCTCCACACTGGATTCAGTGGAAATTTCTTTGATTTTGGATCCGATGATTCTTTGCGCGGCCGCATTGTAATGCGTGAACCAGCCATTTTGATCAACCACGATCAGGGCTTCGCTCATACTGTTCAAGATTGTGTCCAGCAGAATGGATTTTCCCTCCAGATTCTGCGTAAGCTGCATCCGCTGCCGTAGCTCTTTTCTTTGCAGCACACGACTGATCAGAATCAGAAAGACCGCAGCCCCCAGGCCCCACAAAAATTGAAGCCCCTGGGAGGTCGGCTTAAACCGCAAGGGCGCTGAAGCCGCTTTCATTTCGATCAGTTGATGCTGAATTTGATATTTGGTTTTCTCGAGGGACACTTGCGCCTGGGCAGGTTTGCGCCCAGGATTTGTCATTTGACCGTTGGCCGCTTCGATGTGCTGACGAATCAGATGCCCCAGCTTCACCGCTTCCGCTTGAACGGGGGGATCTTTTTTAGTGGCTAGCGACAAACGCGCCAACTGCCCATTCAAGGACGAGATACTTTGATTGTACTCCTGCAGGTCCTGAGCATTTCGGGTTCTCAAAAAAACCTTATGAAAATGATCCGCGCGGGCAACAACACTTTCCACATTGTTCAGAACATCAGCCAGTTCAGTTTTGGGGCGCTCTGAATACTGACTCAGCTGCAGCAGTTCTGGACGCTGAAAGGTCAGGTATCCCAGGGCCATCAAACCCAAAAGGCCGATCTCAACCCCGTAACGAACAAGCAATGTCCTAAGAATGGATGCGGATCCCATAAAAAAACCAACCTCTGCCCTACTTATCGGAGAGGCTATCTCAGCGTGAAGCAAAAAACTGAGCTGTCCAAAACATCGTCATTTCCCCCAAAATTTTGACCCGGCAATCCCTTCCCACTGTGTTATGATTCTTTGTGAGGTGAAAATGCATCTGCAGGACGTTGTCTGGGAATCCCTTCAGGGACCGGGTTTTGAGCATTTGGTCATAAAGAAATCAGGCGAGAATATCTTCGCAGACTCGCTGCTGGTCTGTCCTGACGCCAATGGAAAACTGCAACGAATCAAGTACAGCATCACCCTGGACGATTCCTACAGCGTGCAAAACTATCACGTTCATTCCCTGACAGATCCCACCAAGAAGGTTGGCACCTCGGACCTGATTGAATCTCTATTCGTCGACATCTATCCCTCCCCCTTCACCAACACCCTGCCGATTCAATGGATGCGCTCGCAGTTCCTGCAGGTTTACGAGCTGGAGGTCACCTGGGTGGATGCTCTTCAGTTTAAAACAAAGATCGCCACACAACGCTACACAGAGCTTCAGGTGGGTGCCGAACAAAGCATCTATCGCTTTGAATCCATCGACGCAAAAACAAAAGAGGTCCACTTTAGTGCGGACCTCAAGGTGGATAAAGATTGTCTGGTGCTGGAGTACCCCGGCTATTTCCGCCGCAGGTTATGATCGACTTAAGGCCTGAACGGCACAGCATCGTAGCGAACTGACAAATACTGGGACGTGCCTCCCTCTTTCTTCACCAGCATCAGTTCAAACTCGGAGTGAGATCTTTGATAGATCTTGTACTGCGCACCGCTGGCTTCCAGCCACTCTTCCAGATTTTCCCCCTGAGGCACCGCTGCACTCTTCAGGTTCCAGAAGGAAAAGCGCTGTGCTTCTGTCAGCAGCTGAAACTGCCAAAGACTCTGACCGACGCGATGTTTTTTATGCGTGTCGATCAAGGTCGGTGCCAATAAAGAAAACCTCTGGCCAAGGTCCTGAGAAACATTACCACAAAGGATTTGCGCGGCACTGGAGCTCTTTAAAAAGGACTGATAGCCATGCAAACGAGTCTTTTCCGCGCCAGAGGTGCTTTCCACATAGTATTCCACATCACGCGCCACCAAAACCGTTTCTGGTAAGCGTTTCAGGGAGCCTACAAGCTCGCTGCGAAGCTCAGTCAGAAACTCGGGTCGGCTGCCACAGGCCGGAGCCGCCGTGAACTGCGGGCGCAGAAGTTTTCCAGGGGGTGACCCTTTGAAGGCAAACGAAGTTGTTGAGATCAGCACCAGAAGTAAAAAGCCAGATGTCTTCATTGTTTCCCCTTATTATGTCCAGTCTAGTATTCGGAAGAACTTTTTTAGGGCTTAATATTAAAGTGCAGGCCAGTCTTGCCGATATGAAGAGTGTCTCATTTTTCTACAAGGATGGTGGAAGCAACATGACGATGAAACATAGTGGCACTCGAAAGTTACAGCAACTGACGAACTTCTATTCGTCTTTCGATCAACTCAATGGTGTGCATCCTTGGATGGATGCAGTCAAAGACGGGTTTGTTTCCTACAGGGTTCGGGAACTCAACACGGGCAAGGTCGCATACTTCAACTTCATACTCGCAAAAGAAATGGGACTGATCCCACCTGATCACCCCCATCAGATGAGCGAAGAGCTGCAACAAAAACTCATAGAAACTTTCTCTTTGCAGATCATCAACGAATACGACGAACTTACTCAGCGTCGCATTGATCCCGCCACCATTCGTCCTCACAAATACATGGCCACCCGCTATCTGCAACTGCAACACAGCAACAAGCAGGGTAAAACATCCGGCGATGGCCGCGGCATCTGGAACGGAACTGTCTATCACCGCGGCACCACTTGGGATGTATCCAGCCGTGGCACGGGCGTGACCTGTCTTGCCCCTGGAGCAGTTCAGGCCCAGAAACCTTTGAAAACCGGTGGCACCGAGTTTGGCTATGGCTGCGGCCTGGCTGAAATCGACGAGCTTTTAGGTGCCTCCATCCTGGCTGAAGTCATGCACCTGCAAGGCATCGGCACAGAGCGCATGCTGTGTGTGATTGATCTGGGCAAAGGTTACGGCATCGGTGTTCGCGCTGCGCGAAATCTGATCCGTCCGGCGCACTTGTTCCTATATCTGAAGCAGGAACGCTGGGACAACCTGAAAGCGGCAACCGACTATATGATTGATCGACAGATTGATAACAAAGTCTGGGACATCAAGGCAAAAGGTTCGGGAAGATACGATGAAATGCTGATCGAGATTTCCAAATCCTTCGGTGAATTCACAGCTATTCTGGATACAGACTATATCTTCGCATGGCTGGACTGGGACGGCGACAATGTGTTGGCCGATGCCGGTATCATCGATTATGGCAGTGTTCGCCAGTTTGGAATCCGCCACGATAAATACCGCTACGACGATGTGGAAAGATTCTCAACCAATCTGAACGAACAAAAGCAAAAGGCCCGTCTGATTGTGCAGGTCTTTGCGCAAATGGCGGACTATCTGAAGACAAAAAAGAAAAAACCCTTGCGAGATTTCGCCCAGCATTCAGCAGTGCTGAACTTCAACAGGGTCTTTGATCTGAAGCGCGCAGAACGTCTGTTGTATCGCATGGGCTTCAACGAAACCCAGCGCAGTCATATCATGGCCAAAGACGGTTTGTTCGAGCGTTTCGATAAAGAATTCTCGTTCTTTGAAAGAGCCAAAGTCAGCGGCAACACCGAAAAGGTCGCCGATGGTGTCAATCATCCGGCTCTTTACAACATGCGCACCTTGATGAAAGTCTATCCGCGCTTCCTGATGGAAAGTCCGCTTCCTTTTGAAAAACGCTGGATGACGGAAAACACTTTCTTTAAGACCGTGCTTTCAGGTTTTGCCAAATCCCGCGACGCTCGCATGGGCGAAAAACAGCGCCGTCATATCGAGGCCTTCCAACGTGTCTATCGCGAACTGGTGGAAACCGCCGCTGGTCGCAACAAGCCGGAACATATCCTAAAAGGAATCTGCGAACGAGCCGAAAAACTGAATTCTGATAAACGCATCACCGGAAATGCCTTGATCGAGATGGTTGAGGAAATCATCACCGAAAAGAAAAAAGGTCTTCCGATGGAGCAGATTCAGAAAATCGTCGACAAGCTGATTTATGAGCAAAACGGCATGCCTGAAATTCCGGTCAGCCGATTCTATCGCGACCAACTGGCCACCCCCGCAGTCAAAATGGATCTTTACGCCAAACTTTTAAGTCTGGTGGAAGAACACAAGGAATCCATCTAAGAAAAAAGGACCTGGCTGCAAAGCCCGGTCCTCAACCCCAGGGTTGTATTTTTCATCCCCTCCGTTGAGTTCAAGCTGCGAAAGGATTAGAACCTCCCCTCGAATCAATACCAAAAGGGGTTGGAATGAGTCCGGAACTTCTAATGCCAGCAGGCTCTCTTGAAAAGCTAAAGTACGCTTACAACTTCGGTGCCGACGCAGTTTACGTCGGAGTCCCGCTTTTTAGTCTGCGCGCCCGCGAAAATGAAATGACCTTTGAGGATCTGGAAAAAGGAATTCAATTCGCTCGCGAGAATGGAAAACAGATCTATGTCACGGCCAATATTTTTGCCCGAAATCTGAAGCTGAAATCCTTCCGCGAAAACTTCAAAAAATGGGTGAATCTGAAACCGGATGCCTTCATCATGAGCGACCCCGGCCTGATGATGATCGCCAAAGAAGTGGATCCCGATGTCAACATCCACCTGAGCGTTCAATCCAATTGCATGAACTGGCAAAGCGTGAAGTTCTGGCAGCAACAGGGTGCCACCCGCATCATCCTAAGCCGCGAACTGCGCCTGGAGGAAATCAAAGAGATCCACGAGCGTGTGCCCGACATCGAGCTGGAAGCCTTCGTGCACGGCTCGATCTGCATCGCCTACTCGGGCCGATGCCTGCTGTCACACTACATGAGTTATCGAGATGCCAATCAGGGGGTTTGCGACAATAGCTGCCGTTATGGCTACAATATCTACAAAGCCGACACCAGCAAAGAAGAGGAGTTCTATCTGGAGGACTTGCGCAACAAAGGCCAGTTCTACCAGATCGATGAAGACGAAAACGGCACCTATATCATGAACGCCAAGGATTTGTGCGTGATCGAGCATCTGCGCGAACTGCGCGACGCCGGGGTGTGTTCCTTCAAAGTCGAGGGACGTACAAAATCCATCTACTATGCTGCGATGGTTTCACGCATTTACCGTAAAGCCATTGATGATATGATGGCGGGTAAAGAGTTTGATCGCAGTTTGCTGCTAGAGCTGGATAAGATAGCCAACCGTGGCTACCACAAAGGTTTTGTGGCTGGAAACCTCAGCCATCATGCCCAGGAATACCGCCACTCAACCTCCAGAAACTACAGTCAGAAATTTGCAGGTGTCGTGATTGGCGATTCAGATCAGCCGGGATTTGTAAAAATTGAGGCCCGGCACCGCCTGCGCCCCGGGGAGGAGATTGAAATCATCTCTCCGGAGGGCACACAAAAGGCTCTTGTCGGAAGAATCACCAACGACAAGCACGAAAGTGTCCCGCAAGCCGGCGGAGGAGGTTTGATCTATCATCTGGAACTTCCCATCAAACCCCAGGCAAATTCCTTGGTCAGTCTGCTGGAAAAAGGCGGATTCTAAAACAGGAAATGCACCCTCTTGAGGTGCATTTCACATTCTTTAGGCCGACTTCTTGGCTGCAATTTCGCCGTACTTGGTGTCAATACCCATAATATGAGCGGTCAGCCAGGTCTTTAGGAACTGAAAGAAGGCTTGAGACAAGGTGTCCGTCTTTTCAAACTCTGCCTGATGGCCTTTCAGTCGCTCGATCAGATCCCGGTGGATTTTTTTATGAACAGTCGCATGAGAATACGGAAGTGTATCGAAAAACTTTTCCTCGTGTTCAAAGTGAGTCACCGTCCAACTGGCAAGCTCACGCACAATCGCCGCAAGCTCAGCCTTGCCCGCTTTGTTTTCGTTGCGATCGTAAAGCTTGTTCATGATTTCAATCAGCTTTTTGTGCTCATTGTCCATGGCATCCACATGAGTCGTCAGTCGACTTTGATCCCACTTAAAGAATGAATCAGACATCTTTTTCCCCTTGGTCCGGTTTGTTAAATCTCTGTAACATCTAACTCATCGGAGGGGTGGATAGCGGACTACATGACGGCCATCATAAGGATCTAATTTTTTCTGAGGTCAGAAAGTTGGTCACGAACCCAGCGTCTTATTATGGGATACTCTTCTTCTTTCAAAGTGTGATCTTTTTCCATCTCAACCCACTGGACCTTGAGCCCGGCGTCTTTCAACTTCTCCACTCCAAATTTGGTTTCTTCCAATGGCAGAATGTCGTCCTGATAACCGTGCGTAAACAACCACGGAGTCTGCTTGGCCTCTAAGGACAGATTATTACGCCAGCGCGGATAGAAATTGAAGTAGCCACTGATGCCGACAATACCCCCCAGCTTTTTGGGATAGTTCAACCCGACATCGGCACTGATCAGGCACCCTTGAGAAAAGCCAAACAGGAAGATCTTACGACTGTCCCAACCCTGGTTTTCCAGATCGTTGAGCAGATCAAAAAGCTTTTCCCGAATCTTCATCACCCCATGGCCCTGGAAGGGAGGCTCACCATACCAGGTATAGCCATCCAGGAACTTTCTGGGAGCATTCAGCAACAGATAGTTCATCTCTGGCAGATTCAGTTCTTCATCAAAAGAAAAGAACGGACGAATGCTGTCCCCGCGACCATGCAGAACAATCATCAGAAAGTCTGACTTCTTTTTTGCGGGAATAAACTTATGCTTAAAAAGGTTTGTCGTGATCATAGCCCTGCCCTAGCGACCGCTTTTGTGCAAAATAAAATCTGTCGTGCTTTTGTCATTTGCATATCTTCAGAAGACAATGCGTCCTCCATCTCCAGACAGTCGCCAGTGGCGAAAGCTTTCCCCAGCATACGAATCTGTCGTTCCGGTGCACGCAGCGGATGAATGAACTGTTCCGCCTCACGCACCACAGAGATCTCCTCAAAGTTCACCGCCACGTCAGGCTCAAGGCCCTTCATCTGCGGGGATCTGCCCGAAGGCAGATAATAGAAGCCCTTGGTTTCAAACAAGGCGATCTTTTTGTTCTGAGACCAGTACTCACCCTCCTGGAACGAGCCTTTGCCGAAGGTGCGTTCACCCACCAGCACCGCCCGATTCAGATCACGCAAGGCTCCCGCCACGATCTCAGAAGCACTGGCGGAGGCCGCATTGATCAACACCGCCATCGGCAGATCAAAACGTTTTTCCTCGCCACCATAAAATTCTTCTGACTTTTTGCTGGGATCCAGGTAACGAACTTCAAAGATTTTTTCATCCGGTCCGACAAATAAGCTGGCAATGCATGCGGCTTCTTCCATCTGACCACCCGGATTGTCGCGCAAATCCAACAACAAACCACGAACATGGGATTTCTTTAAAATATCCAGCGACTCTTTCACTTTTTCGCAGGCCCCGCGGGCGAACTTGTTGATCCCGATCACTGCAATGGGCTTAATGCCTTCAATCACACGGGTTGAAACCGTGGCAATAGTGATCTCCTGACGGCGCAGACGGAACTTAAGTTCTTCACCATCTCGCAAAACGCGGATCTTAACGATCTCTCCAACTTCGCCTTTCAGAAGTTCCGACACACGTGCCTGCAAAAGGCCCTTCACTTCAGTGCCGTTAATCGATAACAGAACATCGCCCTTTTGCAAGCCCGCCAGCTTGGCCGGACTTCCTTCAGTCAGCTTACGAATGACATATTTCCCATGGGCCGTGCCCAGAGAGATCCCCAGACTGACAGAGCGACTGTCCGCACGGGAAATCACTTCTTGGAACTGGGACACCGGCATGAAGTAGGTATGAGGATCGCGGAAAACAGAGATAAACCCATTCAACCCCAGACCGATCATCATCGCACGCTGAGATTCGGGTATGTACTCTTCCTGCAGCTCATTCCACACCTTCAGGAAAGAGATCTTCACGGCCTTGTCTGTATTCTCGGTAAAGAACTTCTGCCAAGGCTCCAGTTGCTTCTTCTCAGAGCTCATGTCGGCGGACACTGACTCGTGTACAGGCACAAGTTTGCCATTCAAACCAAGACTGAGGTTGAAGCGATTGGCAACGGTCAAAATGGAGTTGGCACACGCCAGGAAATAGCGCTGCGAACTGCTGCAGGTCTGATCCTGCAAAAGATCCTCCAGAGCCGCCGGCCCCAGCCCCGTCTCTGCCCAATAGTCTTCTGTGGTTTTAATCCCGCGGCCTTCCGTGCCAGAGACACGCCATAAATACAGGCTGGCCCCCAGAACCAATACGGAAAGTGAGATTGTAAAGAACCTTGCTGAACTGAGCACTCAAAGCCTCCGACCCGACGGCTTTCCTAGAGCAACGGCCATGCCCGCTCAGATCGAATTGGTTGCACTTCGGCGGTGTATTTTGGAAGTTTTTTCCTATTCGCCAAGGCCCTAAACAACGCCCCCGGCCTTGAGCTTTCCCAGAGCCTGTAATACCTTAAAATCACTATGATTATCGTAACAGGTGCAAACGGTTTTATTGGCAGTGTGATGGTGTGGGAACTCAACCAAAAGGGGTTCAACGATGTGGTCGCCGTGGACTCTGTGGGTCTGGGCGAACGCAACCTTCTTCGCAAACAAAAGATTTCCAAATTCCTGCTAAAGGATGAGCTTTGGCCTTTTCTTGAAACCGATGAAGCCAAAAAGAAAGTCACTTGGATCATTCACATGGGGGCCTGTTCTTCCACGACTGAAACCAACAAGGACTTCCTATGGGAAAACAACACCCACTACACGCAAAGAATCTTTGAATGGTGTGCCGAGCATGGCAAATCCATGATCTATGCTTCCAGTGCGGCAACCTATGGGGCGGGCGAGTTGGGCTTTGACGACACCACCGACCCGGAAAAACTTCGTCCACTGAACTTGTACGGCGAATCCAAAGTTCTGTTTGACCGTTGGGCGGTGAAACAGACTAAAACTCCGCCACACTGGTATGGTTTGAAATTCTTCAACGTGTTTGGTCCGAATGAGTACCACAAAGGTCCGATGTCCAGCGTGGCGTTCAAAGCTTACAATCAGATCAAAGACACCGGCGCATTGGGTTTGTTCAAATCCGCTGATCCCAAGTACAAAGACGGCGAATTCATGCGTGACTTCGTCTATGTCAAAGATGTCACCGGCTGGATGGCCGAGCTGATGGATAAAAAACCTGTCAATGGCGTTTACAACATGGGCTTCGGAAAACCGCGCACCTGGCTGGATCTGGCGGGAAGCGTGTTTAAGGCCATGGGTAAGGACATGAAAATCAACTGGCTGGAAATGCCGGAAAATATTCGCGGTCAATACCAGTATTACACGGAAGCCAAAACTGACAAGTGGCTGGCCGCGGGGATGAGTCCCGCGAAATGGCCTTTGGAAAAAGCCGTGGCCGACTATGTTCAGAACTATCTTTCCAAAGACGACAAAGACATTTAAGAGAGCGTAAATATTCATGGAGACGGACTTTCTACCGCCACACTTAAGAAAATACGTCGTAGAACAACACTACGAAAAATACACGGCCATTGATCAGGCCGTGTGGCGCTATATTCTGCGCCAGCTCAAAGCCTTCTTATCCAAGCACGCACATGAATGTTATGTGGAAGGGCTGGCAAAAACCGGGATCGACATCGAACGCATTCCACGTATCGAAGACGTCAGCATAAAATTGGAGGAATTCGGCTGGAGAGCTCTTCCTGTGAGCGGCTTCATTCCGCCGGCTGCCTTCATGGAACTGCAGTCTTTGGGAGTTCTGCCGATCGCCTCTGACATGCGCACCCTGGATCATTTGCTTTACACGCCGGCCCCGGACATTGTTCACGAGGCGGCAGGACATGCGCCGATTCTGATTCATCCCGAGTTTTCTGATTACCTTCGCAGATATGCACAGGTGGCCAAAAAGGCTATCATCAGCAAAGAGGATCTGGATCTTTACGAAGCCATCCGTGATCTTTCCGATATCAAAGAAAATCCATCCTCAACACCGGAACAGGTCAAAGCCGCAGAAGAGCGGCTGGATAAAGTGGGGAAAAGCATTACCCATATTTCCGAGGCTTCAGAGCTTTCCCGCATGAACTGGTGGACCGCCGAATACGGATTGATTGGGGATTTGAACAATCCCAAGATCTTTGGCGCCGGCTTGCTTTCCAGTGTCGGTGAATCGAAATGGTGCCTCAGTGCCAAAGTTAAGAAAATCCCTCTGACCGTGGACTGCATCAAGACCAGCTACGACATCACAGAGCCGCAACCACAATTGTTTGTGGCAACCGATTTCAAAAACTTGGTGCAAGTCCTGGATGAAATGGCTGATCAGATGGCCTTCCGTGTGGGAGGCCTGAAAGGTCTGAACAAAGCCATCCAGGCTGAATCCGTCAATACGGCGGAACTTAATTCAGGTATTCAGATTTCAGGTCAAATCGTTGAAGCCATCACAGATTCTGCCGGAGGCGTTGCCTATCTTCGCCTGCAAGGACCTTCACAACTGTCTTATCAGGATGCGGAACTTTCCGGACATGACAAGAATTATCATGCGCATGGATTTGGAACTCCCATCGGCTTCCTGAAGTCTCATCCGGGCCAATGTCCGTCCACTTTCACTGACGCTGAATGGTTATCTTTGAATGTGACCCCCGGAAAAACCGTGCACCTGGAATTCACTTCCGGTGTGGTGGTGAAGGGCGAGGTTCAGTCCCGCATCACTCGTGATGGCAAGACTCTTCTTATCAGCCTGACTCAGGCTTCGGCCCAATTGCAGGACCGTGTTTTGTTTGCTCCCGAATGGGGCACCTTCGACATGGCCGTGGGCTCCCAGGTGGTGTCTGTCTTTGGTGGTCCCGCGGACCGCGAGGCCTACGGGGAAACCACAGACTTTGTTGCCAAACGTGTTCCGGCTCCGAAATATTCAGAAACAGAACTGAAACGTCGGGGTCTTTATGCAGCTTTGAGAAAGGCTCGCGAAGACAAACTTCAGGGCGAGGCTTTGACGACGACCTTGGAAAAGCTTCTGGCCGAACACAAAACAGTGGCCCCGCAAGACTGGTTGTTGTATTTGGAAGCTCTGGAGCTGGTGTTGGCACGAGCTCCACAGTCTTCACTCAAAACCCAGCTTGAAAAAGATCTGTCCCAGCTTGCCTCCAAAGATGAGAAAACAAGCGGTCTGATCGCCGACGGGCTGGTACTGGCGGGAGCCCTTTAGATGAAACGTCCTTTTGAAGTTCGCATTGTTCTGGTTCGCACAATCTATGAGCGCAATGTTGGCGCCACCTCCAGAGCCATGAGCAACATGGGTGTTGAAAAGTTGATTCTGATCGACCCCAAATGCGAACTGACCTATGAAGCACAACAGGCGGCCGCGACCGGACAAACAGGTTTGCAAAACCGCACGGTGTACAACTCCTGGGACGATTTCTTGGCCAAAGAGCCGGAAAGCATCAAGGTCGCCTTCACCGCTCGTGATGGCAAAGGTCGTCAGGTCCGTGACATGGAAGAGGTCTTTCACGACATCGCCACCAAGTCCCCGCAATTCCAAATTTCAAGTGATGTTCCCTACGTTGTGCACCTGATTTTCGGACCGGAAGACTGGGGCCTTGCCGGAGAAGATCTGGAACTGGCCAACTTCTGCGCCTGCATTCCAACGTTTGGTGAAAACTGGAGTTTGAATCTGGCTCAAGCCACTCTGCTGGGGATGTTCGGGCTGCGTCGAGCATGGGGCGGCAACCGTACCAAGCTGGATGGCGGTAAAGTTCGCCGGGTTCCTCAGGGCATTGAAGGCATCAATCCCGAACAGACACTCAAAACCTGGCTGGAAGAAATGGGCTTTGATCTGACTCGCCAAAGAAAGATCAACGTCTTTACAGTTCTCCGCCGCATGCTTTTACAAAACACACCGACGAAGAAGGAATTGGTTATTCTGGAAACCGTCCTTCAACAAAGCATTCGTAAATTGCGTGAATGGAAAGAGTTCCAGAAGCGCACTCCAAACCAATAGGCTGTTCAAAAAGGTCCAAATCCAAATACGGGCCTTTATCAAATGCCTAGGGGGTTTTGCACGAGCGGATCTTCATCAGCTTTGCATCAAACGTGAATTCCACAACCTCTTGCGACTTTAAGGCTTTTTGCAGACAACGATAGTCCGCCCCTTTATCAACTTCCATAGGGGTCGATATCGTGGCCATCGTCACCAGATAGTTGTTTTTCAATGGATTCTTTTGCAGGCTCAGGACCTTGCCCGTAAAAGCAAAGTCCGCCATCGCCACCAAAGGAAGAAGCCCCCACCATCCCATTAGGATGTCAGAAGCTCCTCATTCAATCGATCTTCCTGTTCCCGGATGGATCTTAGTTTCTTATCCAACTTTTGCAGGGCTTGGGCCATGCTTTGCCCCAGATCATGAAGTTCGTTGATACGATTCATGGTTTCGTCCTCTGGACCACCCACCAAACGCAGACTTTCCAGTTTGGCTGAGTTCAGATCAATCTCTTTGGACAGGGATTCAAGCTTTTGATTGAGTTTTTTGCGATCCTCCACCAAGGCTTTGGTCATTTCCCGGATCTGATCCAGATCCAGAACTTCCAACTGCCCGCTGGCGAACGCATCTTGTGAGTCTTTTGATTTTGTTTCTGCTTCATTGTCTTCGCCTTGGAAAGCCTCCAAAAACAAAGACCATTCGTTTTTAAGGGATTTTACGATCGACCTACTACTGTCATCACCCATATATATTAAAATACTCCTGCGCTCTTTGAGCGACTTGCGGATTCATCGGCCTTGGGAATTAAGAAGTAACAAAGGCCGTATCCCAGAATCGCGGCTCCGAAGGTGACCAGTAAAAACAGAACAAATCCCGTTCTTACGATCCCCACCTCAATCTGGTATCGTTTAGCTATTCTAGCACAGACTCCAAGGAGCTTTCTATCTAGAGCTTGGTCCAGTCTGTCGACGCGGGGCAAACAGATCGCCAGGATCAAATAAAACAAGATCCCAGTGCCGAACCAGAGAACTGCAATCAACCAAATGACGCGCAGTATCCATGTTTCAATACCTAAAGCGTCGCCCAAACCCTTACAAACGCCAGCTAACGCCCCTTTGTCAGAGCGAACCCAACGATAGTCCAGTTTCTGTGCACTTTGCTCCATCACTCCCCCGAATAAGCAGCCGATTTCCAATAGGAATCGTTTTAGCATCTTTGTAGAGGTTGCACTATTAAAAGTACGGAAGGGTTTAAAAGGTCCCCGTAATCATGAAATCGTTACCGAAAGTCAGATAACGAGGGTTGCGAATCTGTAGTTTGTCCGCCATGGCGCTGATCCGGATGGTTTCCGTCCACGAACGCGCCCCGCCCGAACCCATGATGATCGGTGCTTGGAACATATAGATACGATTCACCAGGGCTTCTTTGATAAAGGAGCTTGCCGTAAAGGCACCACCTTCCACCATCACAGACCGGATGCCTTTTGAATAAAGCTTCGCCAGCAAATCCTGCAAATCCAGATCCCCGCTAACACGAGTTTTCACATAGACAATCTGAGGGGCTCTTCCCAAGGACTGGAGAAGTGCTTCGACTTTCTCCTGAAGCTCTTCGGCCACACACCAGAAAACATCGGCCGGGTCATGGACATCCGCCAACTTCAGGTGCGCAAACTTCCCCAGCAACTCGGCCTCTCCGTCGATCACCACAACTTTGTTCTTTTTGCTAATTGTGGGATGCCGAATGTTCAAAGACGGGTTGTCGAATTCAATGGTGCCCTTGCCGACCAAAATGGCGTCATGGCAGGCTCGGATATAGTGAACATATTCACGGGATTCAGGACCTGTGATCCACTGGCTTTCACCTGATTTCAAGGCCACCTGACCGTCCAGACTGGAGGCCATCTTCAAAGACACAAAAACTTTCTTCTGTCGGAAGTTCCACAAGAAAGCTTCACAAACCTCTTCCAACGCCAGCTTCAGCTTTGCCTCCAGAACAGGATCTGCAGAAGAGAACACCTCCGCCTCGATACCCGCCTGACGAAGAATCTCGGCCCCCTGACCTGCCACCAACGGGTTGGGGTCAATCAAACCGAAAGTCACTTTCTTTAACGGCAGCTTTGCCATCATCTTCGCGCAGGAGGGAGTTTTTCCTTCATGGGCGCAGGGCTCTAGGGTGACAAAAGCGTGAGCCCCTTGAAGTTGTTCGGGCTTCAGATCTTTCAGTGCATTCACTTCGGCATGAGGGCCGCCGTAAAATTCATGATACCCGGCCGACAAAAAGCCGCCTTGAGCATCCAGAATCACGGCCCCCACCAAAGGGTTCGGACTGACTCGCGTGGCTCCTTTGTAGGCCTCACTGATAGCCAACCTCATGGCTTCTTCAGCCGAAAGCTTGGTACCCAAAGCCGGAACAGGAACAGAGCGAATCATATCCATAAATCACCTACGTCAAATAGCCGCGTTCGCGCTGATCACGTTCAATCGCATCGAACAGGGCCTGGAAGTTTCCATCACCAAAACCATCGTGGCCCTTACGCTGAATCAATTCGTGGAAGATCGGACCAAAAGTATTTTTGGTGAAAATCTGAAGCAGGTACCGACCTTCTTTATCCCCGTCCACCAGAATCGCATTCTTTTCCAAACGGGAAATATCTTCGGTCACACCTGGCACACGCTCTGGAATCATTTCATAGTAAGCGTGCGGAGGCGGTGTCAGGAACTGAATGTCACTGTTTTTCAAGGATTCCAAAGAATAATTGATATCGTTCGTCAGCAAAGCGATGTGCTGGATACCGGAACCTTTATATTCATCCAGATATTCCTGAATCTGGGACTTGTCTTCTGTCGGCTCATTGATAGGTACCGAGAACTTGCCACATGGAGATCTCATCGCGCGGGACAAAAGGCCCGTCTTGCTGCCGCGGATATCGAAGAATTTTGCTTCATAGAAGCCGAAAACATCTTCATAGAACTTTTGCCACTTGTTCATCTCACCTTTAGGCACATTGTTCGTGAAGTGATCCACGACGGTGAAACCCACGCCCGCAGGCGCTTTGTCTTCCGGCTTCACCTGGAAGATTTCGTTATAAAGTTTATCCTGATTCTTTTGGTCCATGAAATAGATCAAAGAATCCCCAATGCCATAGATCGCCGGAAAAGGTGTTGCCCCTTTTTGATGATCGTTGCCTTCGTAAGGGCGCGCCCCGCGAGCCACAGCTGTTTTGAAAGCATGCTCAGCGTCCACAACACGGAAACCTGTCGCGCAAACGCAGGGGCCATGAAGTTTGGCAAAGTCAGTTGCGAAAGTTTGAGGCTCACAGTTCAAGATGAAGTTGATGTCACCTTGACGGAAAAGCTTGATGTTTTTGCCATGAACCTGGCCCACCTCTTTAAAAGCATAACGCTTGAAAACTTGTTCGAAGAAATGTGCGTCAGGGCCGGAATATTCGATGAAATCCACCCCGTTAAGTCCTACAGGATTTTGCTCTGTGATCTGAGCCATGAGTCCTCCATATTTACTTTGATGGTGCTGACAGTAGCCCTATTTTTAAGCTTATTCAAGCATGATTAAATTTAGGAATATCAAACATTTAGACATCTTTTATTACACTTCATTCATAATGCAGGATCATCTATGTAGGGGATATTCATATTTTCAAAAACAACCGATACTAAACATGTCGTGGTTTCCAGCATCAACATCAGCCACTCGTAACCTACAACTATGAGGACTGCCGTGGAAAAAGCCCCGCAGAAAAAACTATCGCCCTGGTTCTATGTGGCGCTGGTCGTGCAAACATTGCTGATTATACTGGTGATCGGGATGTTGCGCGATCTGATGTGGATTCTTTAATAAGCCACATTACTGGAAAACATAAAGCCGTAACTTGAATAGTCCAAAGTGTTATTGGCTTCCTTAGGGACAGACGTCATATAGTAGCCACCTAAAATCAACTCACTTCGTCCACGTACAAACGCCACTCCGGCGCTGCTTAAGTGGTTGGTCACATTGCCGGTCGCAGAATGACTGTAACCCGCCATTGGCTGCCAGGATTCAAAACTCTTATTTCTCCATCCAACAGAATAGACAAAAAAGGCCTCGTCACTTTCAACCTGCCCGTCGGCGTCCTTCGTCGTCGATTCTGAAGTGTAGGTGACATCAATAAAAACATCATTTCCTGCCAGCAAATTAAATCCATTGGCCAAACGCACGTAGTATGGAGAATCCCCGACTGGTTGGTAGGAAACGGTTTCTTCATTCACCGTATTTGGCGTTGCCACGGCATGCACCGCTGTATAGTCCACCGCCGTGGACTCCAATAACACCGGCATAAACTGCGCAGAAAGTCCGAGCGTCCACTGAGCGACAGGTTTAAACTGCAGGCCAGGTAAAACAAAAACTCCTTTTATTCTGCTTTCCGTTTCCGTGAACATCGTCGCATAAAGGTTTCCCCCCGTGCGCAGCTTGGTATAGGAGTGAGATCGAGAGTTTCCAAGTTGCAAACCTGAAGAAATTCCCCAGGCAAAACTCTCGCTTCGGGAAGAGCCAAAGGCCGCCCCCACCTTCAAGACCTGGCTATCTAAACTGGTTAAAGAGGACACGTCATAGGCGCCACTTGGAGCACTCAGCAAGCCATTAAGACTTAGCATCATCGGACTTGCCACAAAAACAGCACCCGTGCCCCACGAGGTCGGATAGATGCCCGACGCCATCAACGGTCGCACGGAATAGTCCCCTGGACTCAAATCGCTTTTACCACTTTTCATTTCATGCTGAGTTAAGGCGGTGCCGCTGACGGAAAGTGACAGCTTGTTCGTCGCTCGAAACCCCAGACCCGCAGGATTGTACAAGGCATTTCCTGGCGAAGCCTCCATCGCTCCACCCGCATTACCCATAAAGGCTTCTCGATGCCCCGCTGGCAACGGAAAATAAATAGCATATGACACAGAGGAAAACACGGTCACAAGAACTGCACTTAATAAACGCATTACAAACCTTCAAACTGCTTATAGAACTGCAAAACTTTCGGGTCCACGATGATGGATCGTGGATTCCAACCAATCAGATGAAGCCCCTCGGCGCTGCGCAGGCGACTGAGCGCTACGTAGGCCTGACCCGGTTCCCACAGTTGACTGAGATCACACCACAAATCATCCAGCGTCGCCCCTTGGCTTTTATGGATGGTCGTGGCGTAGGCCAAAGTCAGCGGGAACTGCTCCACCTGGGCCATAACCATGCCTTCGGCGTCCTGCAAAGCAAAAGATGACTTGGACACCTGCACTTCGCGACCACGCTCTTTGCGAACCGTGACTTGATCAGACGTGATATCGGTCACCGTCCCGCGGGTGCCATTCACCCAACGGCGTTGCGGATCGTTTTGCAGGAACATCACCTGGCAACCAATTTTCAGAATCAGCTTTTCCGCGATGGGCGAAGCTTTCTTCAACATTTGAATGTGGCGTTCAGAACCGGTGTATGCCGATTCGATCACCACCTCCTCTTCGTCGATTTCGTAGAGTTTTTTTTCGTTGAACTTTTCGGCGTTGATCTTGCGAGGAAATAATCGGGTGCCTGGATCGTCTTCATCGTGAGTCTGCACATGATCATTCAAAAAATCGCGAACTCGCTCTGTGACCTGCCCATGGCGAACATCACTGAGTACATCTAAAAACAAATTTTCCGAGACCCGCTGATTGTGGGACAAAATCGCCGTTTGGAAGCCACTGGCTTCCCACACACCATTTAAAAAACACCAGTCCCGCGCCCCACTCTGTGTGACGGGAGGTAGTTGTGCAAAATCACCCACAGTGATGATTCGCATACCGCCCCAAGGCAGCTTGGATTCCCGGGCCCGTTGGGCCAGCGCTTCCGCAATCATCAGGGCCTGACCGGGGATCATGGAAATTTCGTCGATGATCACACCTTCGACTTTTCTGAGACGCGACATCAGACGTTTATCTTTGGAAGCGCGCTCATACGTCGCATCGGCACCGCCTTCCATAATACCCAAGCCAAAAAAGCTGTGGAAGGTCCGGCCACCCAAAAGAACTGCGGCGGCCCCGGTGCTGGCCAGAATGGGCATTTCTTTCGCATCCAGTTCACGCATGAACTGACGAATCAGAAAACTTTTTCCACTGCCCGCCCCACCGGTCAAAAAGACATTTTCCCCGGATCTTAAAAGATCCAGGGCGGCAGCTTGTTCAGGTGATAGATCGACGGAAGGATTTGCCATGAAGCGAATTAGCGAGAGAACTTACCGTAAAGATTGATATCGTTCTGGTAAAACTCACAGACTTCTCTTGGCGGGAAGTTAGGACCGCCACCTTCCCAACGGCAGCGTCTTTCCATGTACTGACGCTCCAACAAAGAAAGGCGAATCGTGCGATAGTCTTTACTGAAGGACAACTGAACCTCACGTCCATCGATCATGCAAAGACCCGGATCGAAATAGAACCCGACACTTTCCACCGCACCTTTGCGGGTGACGTAAGCCCACTTCAGGTTGTTGATGGAAGACTGGCACTGGGACGCCAGCAAACTTTCCCCCCGGGAGTCCTTATACAGAAGCAGCGGCTTATTGCCTTCAAAGGTGATGGTCAACTGGCCGGAACGACCCTCGAAAGATCCATGATAAACACCTTCCAGCTTTTTGGCGCGCGCCAGGTATTCATCAGGAACTTCACCATTTTCAATTTGAACAGTTTTACAAGCGGTCAGAGCCATCGTTGCCACAAGCAACATCAGAAAACGTTTCATCTTTCCCCCTTTAGTCTGGTTTACATCTGGCCTCTTGTCTTGCCAACTTCGTTCTTCTTAACGCCGCCGATCAAATGCTTTAAATGACCCTATTTGCCGGGTACGATTGAATCTCGAAAAAACGAACAAAGGATTGTTACTGATGATGAAGCTCCTACTGCCGACGTTGTTGACCGTGCCATTGATGGCCGCTGCCACACCCAAAACAACCGCCCCCAGTTCTGTCATCCCGGCCAAGCGGGAGTTTCCTGTCAACACGGACGTCAATCCCTGCGAGGATTTCCACAAGTATGTTTGCTCCAAAGCAGAAAGCTCCTTCAAATTGCGCGACGACCGCAGCCGCCACCTTTTTGCCTTCAGTGATTCCCGCGAGCGTCTTCTTGAAATTCAAATGAAGTTCATGAAGGAGCTTCCCAAAAAGAAGAATCTGGACCCCCGCACCGAACAAGCACGTGACTTCTATATGGCCTGCATGAACTCCTCTGCCAAAGCCAAAGCAGAAAAAGCCAACGTGAAAGCAGTTCTGGCAGAAATGGCCAAAATCAAATCCACCGATGATCTGGTGAGCTATGCCCATGCCCTTCTTCCTCAGGGAAAAGAGGGACTGGTTCGCCTTTGGCCCTCAAACAATCTGGATGATCCAAAGAAGAATGATGCCATGATGCAGGCCAATCTGATGGATCTTCCTGATCACAAGTACTATGAGCAAGAAGCCTTGATGAAGGACTATGAAAGTATCCTGATTCAGTTCTTCCAAACCATTGATCCGAAAATCAAAAAAGACGAGGCCAAAACCCGGGCCCAGGCACTGATCGCCTTGGAAAAAGACTTTGTCAAAATCTATCCTGTCACCGCCGTTCGCCACCAGCGCTGGAGCGAAAAACGAGTGGCCTACCAGAAGGACCTGGCTAAGAAATATCCGAATCTGAAACTGGATCTGATATTCAAAAATATCCCGGAATCACTTTTGATCAGCACACCGATCCCCGAATCCCTGGACTTCCTGAACACGGAGATTCCCAAACGTCCTTTGCAAGTCTGGAAGGATCTGTTGCTGACACGTGCGTTGCCGGACACGATGGATGACGGCTATCCAAAAATGTTCCAGGCCTTCTTTGATTTTGAAAAAAAATACTTCGGTGGCCCGGCAGTCCGACCCGTTCGCCAGGAACGCTGCACCTCTTCGGTCAGCGGCATGTTTTCCAAGGAACTGGATGCAGCTCTGATAGATCAGGTGTTTCCTAATTTTGACGAAAGCAAGGTCCATGAGGTGGCCTCTCGCGTACGCACCAGCATTCTGCAAGGATTAGAAAAAAACAAATGGCTATCCAAAGACGCCAAGAAAGAGGCCCTGGCCAAGATTCGAGTGGCCCGATTGCAGCTGGTCAAGCCTCACAATGAGCGCGAATGGGATTTCCTGCCGTTGAAAACATATTCAAAAACAGATGCCATCAAAAACCGCATCTTGCGTCGCCAGGCCCGCTGGGAAAAATCCATGCAGGACCTGCGTGAACCCGCAAATCTGGATGCCTGGGCGATGAGTCCTCTCACCGTGAATGCCTACTACAGTCCCAACGAAAACAAGTTCGTTCTGCCCATCGGAATCCTGCAGTACCCTTTCTATGACAAGGACGGTTCCGTGATCGAAAATCTCGGTGCCGTCGGAGCTGTCGTCGGCCACGAACTGGGTCACGGAATTGATGACAGTGGCTCCAGGTACGACTCCGAAGGTCGCCTACGACAGTGGATGACCACCAAGGACATCATGGAGTTCAACCTGCGCGGGCAAAAAATGATCGATCAATTCAATCGAATAGGTCACGACGGTAAACTGACCCTGGGTGAAAATGTCGCCGATCTGGTGGGCGTGACCTTTGCCTACAATGCCGCCTTCCCGGACGGAAAAGGTTCTGAAAAAGACAAGAAAGATTTCTTCGTCGCCTATGGTCGCCTGTGGTGTGAAGTCATCCGCCCCGACAATGCGGCCTTACTGCGCAAAACCGACCCCCATTCCTCGGGTCCGGCGCGCATCAATGAACAGATCAAGCAGCAGCCGGCGTTTGCTGAAACCTTTCAGTGCAAGGCTGGCGACCCCATGACTCTGCCGGAAAAAGAACGCGTTCAAATCTGGTAAAGCAATAGCTTCTTCAGGATCGTTTCAACCAGAGACGATCCTGCGAATATTTTCCTACATCTCCTAAACTCTCGTCACATCACTCTTTAATATTTATTAAGAGATTCCGAAGAGTTTGCCATGACTGAACGTACTCTGCCTGTCTTGCCATTCTGCTTTGCCTTTCTGCTTTTATCAGCCTGCACGCTGGATCTGAAAAAAGAAGACGGCAGCAAAAACCCTGATGATGTCATCGAAGAAACCATCTATTCCTGCCCCGAAAACTATGTTTATGTTCCCGCGCCAGCCGGATCGCCTCCTCCGGGATTTTGTGTGGCAAAATATGAAATGAAAGATGTCGGCTCCGTGGCCACCTCCCAGGCTGGAGGCAGCCCCTGGGGCTCTATCAATCGCAGTGATGCTATTGCCGCGTGCCAAGCACTGGGTGCGGATTACGATTTGATTTCGAATGCGCAGTGGAATCAGCTGGCACAGAATCTGGCGTCTGTATCAACGAATTGGAGCTCCGGTGCCGTGACTTCGGGTGCGTTGAACCGTGGGCACTTTAACAGTGACTTCGGATGGCTGCTGGCCGCAGGGGGCGACGATCATCCGTGCTTTAGCTTGGATTTGGACGAAGACTCAACCCCAGACAGCCAAGCCGCCCTGGATGCCGTGTGCAATCCAACGTTATGGCATAAAAACCGTCGCACTCACCAGTTGTCCACGGGAAAAGTCATCTGGGACTTCGCCGGCAATTCCTGGGAATGGACCAAGGACGACTACTCTGCAGGGGCTGCCACTGCCAACACCTACATATCTGAACTGATCTCACAGGCTGATTCTTTCACCACATTGTTCGCCCCACCTTCCAGCCTGCTGTGCTCCGACCCCAACTCAAATGACTTCTGTGGAATGGGCCATGCCTGGATCAACGCTCCTGGCGGAGCGGTCACCCGTGGCGGCAGTCTCTACAACGGCACGCAAACAGGGATTTTCTCTGTCGATCTGGATAACAGTGCGTCTTATTCAGCCGCCCATTTGGGCTTCCGCTGCGTTTCTGCGGCCACCCCGGTTCTGCCATCTGCTTCCAATTGATTTTCAGGTCCTAAACCACTTAGGACCTAAATCTGCCCTGCGCCGAGCCGGACTGGTTCTTGCTGTCTTTTCCGGCAGATGTTATGGTTAGAGTCTTGGCTCTGGTGCCGGAGGAAATCATGACAGTGAAATATGTCAGCTTCGATTCAAAAACTGAGAATCCTCATTATGAAGGTGTTTACGATATCGGCCCCGCCGAACTTCTACAAAAGAAGAACGACGTGGTGATGATTGATGTTCGTCAACCCGAAGAATACGTGGGTGAATTGGGTCACGTTGCTGGTTCCTCTTTGATGGTTCTGGACACTCTCCCTGAGCAACTGGGCACTTTGCCGAAGGATAAGACGGTTGTCTTTATCTGCCGCAGCGGAGCCCGCTCTGCCAAAGCCACGGCCTTTGCCAAAATGAACGGATTTGAAGAAGTATTTAATATGCAAGGGGGCATGCTTCTTTGGAATGACCTCCAGCTCCCTACTGAAAGATAAGAAACGAAATATGCCTGGAAAAGTATTTGTTAACAGAACCCTGAATTTGAAAAAAATCCGCTACATCGGCGTGGACATGGACCACACGCTCGTTCGCTATAATAGCGAAAACTTTGAGCGCCTGTCCCACACCACCATGATCGACAAACTGGTGAAACGCGGCTATCCGGAAACTTTGCGCAAGCTGGTTTTCGACTATAACTTCGCGATTCGTGGCCTGGTGATTGACCGAAAAATGGGGAATCTGCTGAAGCTGAATCGCTACACGGCCATTCGCGCCAGCTACCATGGTTTGAAGCCACTGGATTTCAAAAGCCATCAAAAGCTTTACAAATCCACTTATATCGATTTATCCAACTCCGACTATCTGGCGGTGGATACATCCTTCTCCATCTCTTTGGCGAACCTGATTGCCCAAATCGTGGAATTGAAGGACACCGACACGACCAACAAGTATCCTGAATACGCACAGATCGCCGATGACGTGTTGGATGCTTTGGATGAAGCCCATCGCGATGGTTCTTTGAAAGACGTTGTGAAACAGAACCTGGATCACTACATCATCAAGGACCCCACTTTGGTGGCCACGTTGGAAAAGTTCCGCCGTCACGGCAAAAAGATCTTCGTTCTGACGAACTCGGACTTCCACTACACGAAGCTGTTGCTGGATTATGCGATTCAGCCGTTCCTGAAGGAACACAAGTCCTGGGCGGATCTTTTTGAATTCGTGATCACTTTTGCCTCCAAGCCGAAGTTCTTCTATGAAAATCAGAAGTATCTGATTGTAAATCCGGTGGACGGTTCCATGACCAACATGGAAGGCAAACTGACTCCGGGGATCTATCAGGGTGGTAACGCCAAGAAGTTCACATCTGACCTGGGTCTTGACGGGGATGACATCCTTTATGTCGGGGACCATATCTACGGTGACATCCTTCGCTTGAAGAAGGATTGCAACTGGAGAACCGCGATGGTGATCGAAGAGCTGGATGTTGAAGTTGAAAACAACAAAAAGGCCGAACCGATCAATCAGGAAATCGAGGCTCTGATGAAAAAGAAAGAGCCGCTGGAAGATGAACTGACCGACATCATGACCCGCAAGATCGAAAAGGAAGTTCCCGCGAACGAACCGCAGATTGAAACTTTGCAAAAGACAATCTCGGAAATCGACGCTCAAATCAGCCAGCTGATCAAAAAACAACAGGCCATGTACAATGGCAACTGGGGTCAGTTGATGAGAGCCGGAAACGAAGAAAGTTATTTCGCGTATCAACTGGATCGTTATGCCTGCGTTTACATGCAGAAGCTGAGCGACCTGCTGGATCTTTCTCCGCGCACATACTTCCGAGCTCCTCGTCGTCCCTTGGCGCACGAGATCTTCTAAAAGGTTAAGTCACCGACGCATCAAAGCCATCTCTTCGGAGATGGCTTTTTTATTTTCTTTTTCAGATCACGGGACGTACCATTGAGGCATGAATACAAAAGCAATTCTTGCTGTCCTTGTTCTTTTCGGCGTGGCGTTTGGGTCTTACAAGGCGGGCCAGAAATCAATTCCGCAAAATTCCAACCTGGAAGAAGTGAAAAATAAAATCAGTACCGATCTGGTGGCTTTGACCCAGAAGGATTTCGAAGAGTATCAAAACCTCAAATCACTGGAAGAACGCTATCAGAAGGCCGACGAGATACTAGGAAAGATCGTCACCGTTTTTTTGGCCGATCTGGGCGTAAAGCTGGCGTTTAAGGCCACCAGCGCCGACACTCTTGAAGGGTCCTGTAATATTTCAACAAGTCCGACAGTGGCGACAGCACAAGCCTCAAGCCCACTCCCGCCAGAACCGACTCCGGCGTCAGCACCCCCCATCGCTCCTGCCAAGCCGGTCAACGAATGGATTGTTCATGAAAAGTCCCTATTGGAAGTTCGCGATGAAAGACAGGCTTTCGAGGACCTGAAGAAAATGGAGATCAAGGATCTTTTTTCTTCTCTTCGCCAAAGCTCAGCTGTCTCTACCAAAAATTCAGAATTCATCCTGGGGGTTTATTCCGGCGAAATCACATTCTTTGATCGTAAAAAACACAAATCCGACTGGCTTATGTCCTGGGATGTACGACTAAGAAATCCAAACAAAGAAGACGCCTTCGCCCTGATCATCCTGACAAACAAGGACAACGGCAAAGTCATCAGCCGTTCACAGACCTCCAGCGGACCGCTGCGCGACTATGTCACGGTTCCGGGCAGCAAGGCCCTGATCGTCAATATTCGCGCTGATGCGGCCTATATTCAGATTTATCCTTTGAATGGAAACACCCAGATCTGGGTGGGCAACGTTTATGAACAAACAAAACTCGGCGAATACGCCATGGTCGGTCAGGTTCGCCTGACAAAACAATAACAATGAGAGCTTTATCCTGTCTCCTTACCTTGTGCTTTGTCTCTTCTGCGGCTCTGGCGCAATCCCTGCCCGTCGGCCTTTATGAAGGCATGATGGCCAATACAGGTGTTGCCACAACCAGATCCAAAGCAGCTTCCTATTACAACCCCAGCCTTCTGCGCCAACGCCAGGACAACGCCTTTAGCCTGAATGGCAACTCGATTGGCTCTATTAATTCCAAAAGCGAAGGCTCGACGTTTTCTTCTTCTCTGGGACTGGCTCCGTCTTATCTGAGCAATCTGGTGGTGGGCGACAGCCTGGTTCACGAGTTCTTTGTCGCCAACACACTGCAAGGCTTGTTTGCATGGGAATCAAACAGCAATGAAAACTCTTTTGATGCCGAAGCGAATATCAACCGAATGGTGTCGGGCTATTCCATGGCCTTCAAATCCATTCCGTTGGCCATCCAATTTTTGGCTCGCTACACCGAAGTTAAAACCTTCGGTGTCAGCGAAAGCTCCTATCCAGCTCAAGACATTTACGTCATTTCAAAAAATAAATCCGATTATAAGAATCTGAACGTGGCTCTGGGACTTTCGACTCATTTTCAGTTTGATCACTACACCTTTGGCGTGAACTTCAATTCGCGAGGATTGTCCTTGTACAATCTAAACAAAGGCACCGCCAAAATATTTACCCATGGCTCGCCCAATCCCGGCGACTTTACGGTGAGCGAAAGCCAGAGCGCCAGAGCCACCGTCACCAACGAAGAAGGCAAACTGCTTATTGGACACGGCTTTAAGATTGGCAATCACGAGTTCTTAACCGATTCGGCCTTCACAGAAGAGTCCGGCAACCTGGATCGCTACACCTTCGCACAAAGCTTTGGCTATCGCTACGGGGCCGCTGACGGCCATCAACTGCTGTGTGGCTTCTCTCACCGGTTTGGATCTGATGTGGACTACTTTGGTCAGAACTTCAACACATCGGTGGGATATTCGTGGAAGACAAGATCCCTGCGGTCTGCGATGGGCTTTTATTATGGCAAAGAAAGCACCACCATTGAAAGCTCCACGGTCGGTGTTATTTTCGGAAGTGAATACGAATATTAGTTACCAACTCAGCGGCTCACCATCGCGGAAGAAGCCGCCGTTCGGGCCCCCTTTGGGAAGAGTCGCTGCCCATAAGATACCTTTAATTCCCTGATCGAGAGAACGATCCGCATTGGGCCCACCCATATCGGTGCGCACCCAACCCGGAGAAACTGAGTTCACACAGATATCTTCACCCTGCACTTCCGACGCGAAAAGATTGGTCACCATATTCAATGCTGTTTTGGAAATACGATAAGAAGCCGAAGATTTCTGCTTTTCTGACAACTGGGCCATATTGCTGGAAACGTTGACAATACGACCATAACCTTCCTGCTTCATCAAAGGAAAGATCTTCTGTGTTAACAGGAACGGCCCCATCGTGTTCGTGGCAAAGCTTTTTTGCAAAGTGGAGGCTTTGGTCTTAAAGATCGAGGAATTACCTCCATCTTCACTGTCTATCAGGATGCCGGCGTTATTCACCAATACATCGACAAAACCGTACTCGCGTTTGATCGCCTCCACAAAGTCGTGGATGCTTTTTTCCTGCGAAACATCCAGTTTCATCGGAACCACATCCAGACCCTTCATCGTCAAAGTGTTCAAGGTCTTTTGGGCTTTGTCAGGATTTCTCATCGCCATCAGAACTTTGAAACCTCGCTGGGCCATGGCCTCACTTAAAGCCAGACCCAAACCACGATTTGCCCCGGTAATGACAGCGATCTTCTTCATAGACTTTCCTTTATTGAGGACGAGGCACTGGCATTTCTGCCGCCGGGAACAACTCGTTGGTCACCCAGTTTCTTTGAACAATCACACATTCAGACGAAATCACACGCCATCTTTCAACCGGAAAGTGGTACACACTTTCGACCCAACCCCAGCCATTCCAATCAATTGTGCGGCGATGATGATAACCACCATTTCCGTCGCGCACGGATCTGGTTTCGCGATGGAAGGTCAAAAGAGGATAATGCAGCTTCAAAGTGCCTTCTGTGGTCAGTTTGGCCTGTGCGGGTTCATCAAACACGCAGCCATAGTAACCATCGATACTGCGCAGACGCCCCTGCAGGGTTTCGCCAGGCTGAACATCCCCACGCACGGGCATATAGAACTCAAAGAAATAGTCCGAAGGAGCACCGTTGGAATAATAGCTGCGCGTATTCAAAGTCAGCTTGCCATTAAACTCAACGAAACGAACAACCTGATTGCCATCAGCTGTCTGCCAAGGCTGCTCCATCACACTGCGAGCTTCCACAGAAAAACCCGCGAAAAGACTCAAAATAACCAATAACTTTTTCATACTCTTTCCCTTTCAGCAAACGCATGTCAGCCAGAAAAACTGGGGTGGGCCCTCCTGTGGAGGGTGCCCCAGCAGGCACCTTTTGGGTTTAGCGAGGGCTGGCGTTGCGGTTTAGCAGGATGATGTAGTCTTTGGCGCCGGATTGTTCCATCATTCCTGAGTATTTATTTTCTTCAAACTTCTTGCGATACGTTTTGCGTGCAATCTCACGAACCATGCAGCCCAGATGACCTGTTCCCGCAAGATCACGGCCGGCATCCAGTTCACACAGGGGCAGGAAACCTTCTTCCTGCTCGCGCGTCACGGGGAATTTCATCACAGAAAAACTGGTGACGTCGATTTTGTGCTCTTCCTTCAAACGAAGGGCCGGTCCCTTCTTCACAAGTTGCGAAGAATAGATGTAAGGAACTATCGCGGCAACTCTCAAACCCTGAGCTTGCGCATTTTTAATGCCCTCAACAAAGCGATCCATTTCATTTTGGATATCCAGACGCATATTTGAAGCAAAGAGCTCCACGAAGGGAAGCTGCGGATCCACTACGATCACGTCGTACTTGGAACCCTGTTGCTGATTGGCTTCCAAAAAGCCTCTCCACAACTCCAGATCCTCAATTTGATTTGGCGTCACACCCAACAACACCACCGGAGAGCTTTTGATCTCCATGCGAAGGCGCTCATAGACCCCTTTGCCCAACTTTTCCGGAATGTCGACCTGGGAGAATTTAATTTTCGGAATAGATCTTTCCTGAATCTGAAAGTTCATGGAAAAATACACACCCAATGCAACCACGGCAACTGCGCCGACCCAATATAAGTACTTCATAGGTGCGACCATCCTGCATTTCACAGGCTGAGTCCAGCGCCGCGCAATGCGGCAACCCGGGAGTTTCCCGCAAGAGATTTTAAGAGCGAACGAACTCTAAAAGTTCCTTGTAATTTCGACTGTCCGCCAGGCGCAAGCTGCGAATATAGCGGGCCCGGGCCTCTCCATGCTCTCCCAAGGTGCCCATATTCAGATTGCTCCCCCATGTGAACCGTTCATGTCCCAACGAAAACAACAACACATCCGCCATCACTCGCGCCCAACGACCATTACCATTGGGAAAAGGATGAATCCAAACCAGGCGATGATGAAAACGAGCGGCGATCTCATCCATGGGGTAAGTCTCATGCGTGATCTGATACTGAATATCCCCCATCAGCTTATTGATCTCCGAAGGGATCTGAAACCACTCGATACCGATGGACTTATTGGAGGTGCGATAGGTGCCCGCCCACTTCCATACCAGCCCGAACATTTCCCGGTGCAGTTCACGCAGAAATTTTTCTGTCAGAACATTCTTTCTTCTGCGACTGAATGCCCACTGCTCCCCGCGCAGAATATTGTCCTGCTCGACGGCGTTCAGCTCTTTTTGCGTGGAAATATACGTCGGCACCAAACCTGCCAGCTCATTCGGATTTAAAGGGGTCGCCCCAGGTGGGTATTCCAGTTGAAAACTCATGGCTTCCTCCTCCACAGGCGGTTGTCGAGTTTGTTTTTCAGTTCCGTCGCAAGCTCGTGGAAATGCAGATCTGTTTCAGCTTTGCCTGCACGCTGCTGCTCAAGCTCCATCGTATGCAGAGTTTTTCCCAGAATTTTTTCAGCGGCCAATTTGGATTGTTCATCCACCATTTTTTCCAAACTGTCTTTGGGCACCAGCGCGTACACCAGCTCACATCCCATGGCATGCGCAGCCCTTTGCAATGTCTCCAGGGTGACTTTCTTTTCGGCTTCCCGCTGTTCCAGCAGACTGACTCCGGATTGCTGAATGCCCATGCGCTCTGCCAGCTGTTGGGAGGTCATTCCCAGCGATTCACGAATGGCCTTCACCCAACCCGATTTGGGATTGATGACCGTGCGAGCTGAGCGGAAAGATTTCAGCTTTTCATCCAAACTTCGTCGCTGTGTTTTGATCAGAGCTTTGTTTGTTCTCATAGTTTTTATTATATCTTATAATAGATTAAAAATACATCTATACATCTACTATAAAATATCAAAAATATATTTATTCATCTATTATAGAATATATTAAATCACCACAGATCACAAAAAGCCCTTTGATTTAAAGTATTTACTTTAAAATTCTATCAGATCACCGCCAATAATCCTCAAAAATCATGGACTTACGTCTGATCTCGGTTCGGACTCCGAGGCTTTGTTTGGTTGCTATCTGTTAGAATTGTGTTAGGTTGCGACTATTACAGAGGACTTGATCCCTTAAAAGACAGGTACCGAACTATATGAATGCGACAACGACTTTAACTTACTCTTATCTTATTATTGGTGCAGGCCGTGTCGCCCGACATCTCGCACACTATTTCCAACTGCTCAATTTAAATTTCACAACTTGGGATCGCAGCCAAAGCGAATCTGCTTTTCAAGACAAAGCCACCAACGCCACACACCTTCTGGTGGCCATCAGTGACTCGGCCCTGGAAGCCTTCTACAGTGAACATCTCAAAGCTTTTGACGACAAAGTGTTGGTGCACTTTTCCGGCGCTCTCTATTTCAAGGGCATGATCGCCGCTCATCCGCTGATGACCTTCGGAAATGATCTTTATGATCTGAAGTCCTACCAACAAATTCACTTTGCCCTGACCGGCTGTGATGAGCTGAGCGAAGCCCTGCCGGGACTTCCCAACTCTTTCTCGTCCGTGTTTGCTTTTGAAAAAGCCCGCTATCATGCCCTGTGTGTTCTGGGTGGAAACTTCACCACCTTATTGATCGGCAAAATGCTTGAAGGTTTCGACGAAATGAGAATCCCTGCCAGCGCCGCCAGGCCCTACATTGAAAAGGTCGTTGAAAATACGCTGGCCAATCCTGGCGAAGCCTTCACAGGTCCACTGGCGCGCAAAGACGCTGTGACCGTGGAAAAGAATCTTCAAGCCCTGAACAACGATTCTTATCAGGCGATTTACAAAGCCTTCCTTGAAACCCTTTGGCCCGAATATCCACGAAAGTGAGGTCTTATGAAAACCATCCTCGATTTCCATGACAGGAAAGTGAAACAGCAAAAGATCTCCATGATCACCTGCTATGACTATACGTTTGCACGCATTCTGGCTGAAAGTGATATTGACTGCCTGCTGGTCGGTGATTCGTTGGCGATGGTCATGCACGGACACAAGACCACTCTGAATGCCTCTGTGGACATGATGGCCCTGCACACCGAAGCGGTGGTTCGTGGAGCCGGGGAAAAATTTGTCGTCGCCGACCTGCCTTTCCTGAGCTATCGCAAAGGTCTGACCGCCAATATGAACTACGTTGAAAAGATCATGAAGGCCGGAGCCCACGCGGTAAAACTTGAAGGCGGCGCGGGCAACATTGAGCTGGTTCGACACCTTGTGGATTCCGGCGTGCCGGTCATGGCGCATCTGGGGCTGACCCCGCAGTCTGTAAACCAGCTTGGCGGATTCAAAGTTCAGGGCCGCGACGAAAAAGCCCAGAAAGTTATAAAAGAGCACGCCCTGCAATTGCAGGATGCCGGGGCCTTCTCTGTCGTGCTGGAATGCGTACCTTCTAAACTTGCCAAAGAAATCACAGCGTCCTTGGATATTCCGACCATCGGGATCGGGGCGGGCTCAGACTGCGATGGCCAGGTTCTGGTTCTTCAGGATATGCTGGGCATGAATCAGGGATTCAAACCGAAGTTTGTCAGAACCTTCTTCAATGGTTTTGAAGCCATGAAAGATGCTTTCAATCAGTACCACAAGGAAGTCCACGAAGGCACCTTCCCGACGGAGAAAGAGAGCTACTCATGACGGTCATCCTAAGATCCCCCCAGGAGTTCCGCACCTGGAGAAAACAACAAAAAGGTTCTGTGGGTTTCGTGCCTACCATGGGGGCTTTGCACACCGGACACGAAGAGCTGCTAAAACAAGCTCGCAAAAACAACGATGTGGTCGTGCTTTCTATTTTTGTAAACCCCACCCAGTTCAACGACCCTAATGATCTGGAAAAGTATCCCAAAACCTGGGAAGCCGATCTGGCGATGGCCGAAGCCAATAAGGTCGATGCCATCTTCTATCCCCGTTATGACGAAATGTACCCGGACAATTACCGATACAAGGTGACCGAGAACAGCTATTCAAATCTTTTGGATGGGGCTCACCGCCCGGGTCACTTCGATGGCGTTCTATCCGTGGTGATGAAGCTGTTTAATATCGTGGCTCCCACACGCGCCTACTTTGGCGAAAAAGATTTTCAGCAAATGACTTTGATTCAAGGGATGGTGGAAAGCTTCTTTATGGATCTGGAAATTGTTCCCGTGCCGACGGTCCGGGAAGAAGATGGTCTGGCAAAAAGCTCCCGCAACGTGCGCCTGACCTCCAGCGAGCGCATGAAGGCACCGGCTATTTACAAAGCCATCACGGAAAGCCAGACCGCCGAGGAAGCGGCCGAAAAACTGACTGCCCAAGGATTTATCGTGGACTATGTAACGGATGTGGGAACCCGCCGCTTCGTTGCTGCCAGACTCGGGGACGTGAGGTTGATAGACAATGTCCAAATCTAAAGTCCTCTTTATGATGACAGGCTCAATTGCCTGCTACAAAGCCTGCCACGTGATATCCCGTCTGGTGCAGAACAACTGTGACGTACAGGTGGTGGCCTCCCCTTCGGCCCTGAAGTTCGTCGGCAATGCCACTCTGGAAGGTTTGACCGGTCGCCCGGTCATCAGTGACATGTATGCCGCGGGCAACGTCATGGATCACATTCACTTGATGAGATGGGCCGATATGATTCTGGTCGCTCCGGCGACGGCGAACTTTCTAAATAAAGCCGCACAAGGTGTTGGCGATGATCTGCTGCAAACACTGTTTCTGGCTCATGACTTCAAGAAACCTTTCCTGATTGCGCCGGCCATGAACACCAGCATGTATCTGCATCCGGTGACGCAAAAATCTTTGAAAGCCTTAAAAGAAATGGGCTTGCAGATTCTGGATACAGCTTCCGGAATTCTGGCTTGTGGAGAGGAAGGCTGGGGCAAGCTGTTGGAGCCTGATTTGATTCTGAAAATGGCTTTACAGGCTCTTCAGCAAAAGCCCGTGGCTGAATCTGGCTCCAGCGTTGCGCCTAAATCAGCCGCCCTGTCCAAAGTAAAGGTTCTAATCACCGCAGGGGGCACCCAAGAACCGATCGACACCGTCAGAGTCATCAGCAACCTCAGTTCCGGTCGTACCGGCATTGCCATCGCGGAATATATGACCGAGATGGGTTTTGATGTGACCTTGCTGCAAGCCCATGGATCACCCAAGTCAGAGCACGTGACCCGTCGGGATCTTTTCGTCAGCTTTGCCACTTTGGATGAAAAGATAAAACATTATCTTTCCAGCGAAAACTTCACGCATGTGATTCACGCAGCCGCCGTCAGCGACTATTCCGTGGATACCATTGAGGTGGATGGTCAGCAATATCGCCCGTTTGAAGTCAAAAAAGTCAGCTCAGATGCAGATTCCATGCACATTCATCTGAAGCGCAACCACAAGATTGTGGATCGCCTGAAGGACTATTCTCAGAATAAGAGCCTGAAAGTGATCGCATTTAAACTGACCAGTCACGCCAGTCCTGAACAAAGAACTGCCGCGGTGGAAAAGCTCTTTGCCAATTCCAATGCGGACTTTGTTGTTCACAATGATTTAAGCGAAATTGATATTGTCAAACGCACTCACAAGTTCACTCTGCATGACCATCACAGCGCTGTCGCCTGCGATAGTCTGGATCAACTGACAAGTGAACTGGTGCGCGTTCTTATGCCAAAGGATACCTTATGATTCTATGTCTTGATGTGGGGAACACCCAAATCTATGCCGGACTTTTTGAAAAGGACAAGATGGTTCTTTCTTTCCGCAAGAACTCCAAAAGTGGAGCTTCTTCGGATGAAACCGGCATCTTCCTGCGCACGGCCATTCGGGAAAATGGTTTTGATCCGGCCAAGATCAAACAAATCGCCATCTGCAGTGTCGTCCCGGAAGTGATCTATTCTCTTCGTGGGGCCTGCATGAAGTACTTCAACATCAATCCATTCATCCTGCAAGCCGGTGTGAAAACGGGATTGAAAATCAAGTATCGCAACCCGTTGGAAGTCGGCGCAGATCGCATTGCAAACTCCATCGCCGCGACACATTTGTATCCAGGCAAAAACCTGATTCTGGTGGACCTGGGAACGGCCACAACTTTTTGCGCCGTCACCAAGGACAAGGACTACTTAGGCGGCTCGATCGTGGCCGGCCTTCGCCTTTGCATGGAGGCTCTGGAAAGCAAAACTGCCAAGCTTCCTTCTGTGGAAATCGTTTCCATGCATGAAGCTCTGGGCCGCTCCACTATCGAAAGCATTCAGTCGGGTCTGTATTATGGTCACTTGGGGACCATCAAAGAACTGACAGAAAGAATCACCAAAGAGTGCTTCCAGGGTGAAAAGCCGACGGTTATCGGCACCGGTGGCTTCTCGTATTTATTTGAAAAAGAAAAAGTTTTTGATGAGATTGTCCCTGATCTTGTACTCAAGGGCATGCTGATCGCGCTTCAACATAACGCTTAAGGAATAATGTATGAATATCTCAATGCTAAGAACCAAAATCCATCGTGCAACTGTGACGGGCGCGGATCTGAACTATGAAGGCTCTGTGAGCATCTGTCCGGATCTGATCAAGGCCTCCGGCCTTCTGATCAATGAACGTGTTGATATCTATAACTGCAACAACGGCGCCCGCTTCTCCACTTACGTGATCAAAGGGAAAAAAGGCGAGATCTGCCTGAACGGAGCCGCCGCCCGCCACGTGCAAAAGGGCGATCTGGTAATCATCTGTTCTTATTGCGGCCTGAGCCTGGAAGAAGGCAAAAAACATGAGCCCACAGTGGTCTTTGTGAATGCAAAAAACAAAGTGACTGAGAAGCGCAAAGAAGACCGCAAAAATAATAAATAACTTCAATCCAGAAGACAGGAATAAGCCTTCCCGCCTCAGGGAGGGCTCCATTCCGGCACACGGGTGCCTAAGCAGCTTGACCCTGCTGCAAAATTCCTTCAGTTTAGCCCTATATGGGTATCACACTTTTACAACTGCAATCCGGCCACAAAGCCTTTGGCTCCAAAGTTCTTTTCGACGACGCCACTTTCGCCATCAATGAAGGCGAACATGTGGGCGTTATTGGGCCCAATGGCGCCGGAAAATCCACACTTTTTAAGATCCTCGTCGATCAGGAACATTTGGACGAAGGCATCGTCACCAAGTCCCAGCAACTGCGCCTCGGATATCTGGAACAGGAAGCCGACTGGGATGTGGATCAAAAAGTTGAAGACTATCTGGAAAAAAACTGCCTGAAGCCCTTGTGGGAACTAAAGCAGTTTGGTTTGAAGCTGGGCCTGACAGAGGCTCACTTTCAATCGCACCTCAAGCAGCTGAGCGGGGGCTATCGCATGCGCGTGAAGCTTTTGTTCCTAATCGGACAGGAGCCGAATCTGCTGCTGCTGGATGAGCCGACGAACTTTCTGGATCTGGAAACCTTGTTGGTGTTGGAAAACTTCCTGCAGGAGTTTAAAGGAGCCTTCCTGTTGATTTCGCACGATCGTGAATTCCTGCGTCGTGTGACGGATCATATCCTTGAAGTGGAGTCCGGCGACATTGTGAAATTCCCAGGCAGTCTGGATGACTATTTTGAGCAAAAACAAATGCTGAATGAAATTCTGCAAAAGCAGATTCTAAGCCAGCAGGCCAAACGCAAATCCATCATGGACTTCGTCACCCGCTTCGGGGCCAAGGCCACCAAAGCTCGCCAGGCGCAAAGCCGCCTGAAGGCGCTGGAAAAGATGGAAGTCATCGAAATGAAGGCCGCGCCGACTCATTCCCATATTCATATTCCGCCGGCCGTGCCTACGGGAAAAACCATTCTGGAAGTGGAACATGTCGATTGTGGTTATGGCGACAAAGTGATCCTGAAGGACGTTTCACTGCGCCTAGAGCGTGGAAATCACTTGGGTATTGTCGGGCTCAATGGCGCCGGAAAGTCCACTCTGCTAAAATCCCTGGGCGAACAGATTCCGCTAGTGAAGGGCTCTATCAAATGGGGCCATCAAGTCAGCTTCTCGTACTTTGCACAACACACCCCGGAGGCTCTGAATCCCGAACACTCAGTCTTGGAAGCCATGGCTTCGGCGGCTCACAAAGAAGTCACGCAACAGGATGTTTTGAATATCGCCGGAAGTTTGCTGTTCTCTGGTGACAATGTTCATAAGAAGGTGAAAGTGCTCTCGGGAGGCGAAAAATCCCGTGTGGCCCTGGGACAGATTCTTTTGCAGAAGTCGCCTTTGCTGTTACTGGATGAACCGACGAATCACCTTGATTTCGACACCGTCGAAGCTCTGACCACGGCCTTGGAAAAGTACGAAGGTACGATCATCACCGTCAGCCATGATCGCGGCTTTATCGGGCGTGTGGCCAACAAGATTCTGGAAGTGAACAATGGTAAACTGACTTTGTATCCCGGCACTTACGATGAGTACGTCTGGAGCTTGCAGAAAGGTTTCTTAGCCGAGCGTCAGACCGAAGAGGTTCATCCGACGCAAAGGGCAATTTCCGCCAAAGAGACGGACAGTCCGAAGTTCAACTACAAAGAAGAGCGCAAGCGCATTGAGACACAGATCAAGAAGGCCCAGAAGCTGATTGAGGATTGCGACAAGAAGATTGCCGATCTTTCCAAAAAAAGAGATTCTATAAATGAAACTTTGATGACTGCGTCCGGCGATAGAGCCGCGGGACTATCCAAAGAGCTGTATGAAATCAGTGGTGCCATCGAGGATCTGGAATCCACGATGTTGCAAGCGATGGAAGATCAGCAAAATTTTGAAGTCGAGCTTAAAGGCCTGATCGGTTAACTAAGGAGTCTGTTTTGAAGTCCGTTTCCAAATCACTGCTAGTTGTTTTGATGTTGTCTGTTGTCGGCTGCACCAGCTATTTCAAAAGAAAGAACTGCGAAGAGATCAACTGGTTTGAACACGGACAGAAAGTCGCCATGCGCGGTCAATGGCTTAATGCCGACAACACCCTGAACGAATGCCGCAAGGTCGAAGCAGACATTCAGGAATCCCAGCTGGACCGAGGTTTCAAAAGTGGCGTCGAGAAGTACTGCTCGGGCCCAAACACTTATCTTATTGGAAAGTCCGGGGATCTTTTTTCCCGCGATCTTTGTGAAGGGCCACAAATCAATGTGCTAGTCGCTGAACACCAAAAAGGTCTTCGTGATTACTGCGCAAAGTCCAACGGCTATACGGCAGGGACTTCGGGCAAACGCTATCAGAACGTCTGTCCGAAAGATCTGGAGGCCGCATTCTTGCCTGAATACCGCAAAGGACGTCGCAAGTATGTTCAGTCCCTGATCGAAAGCAAAGACAAACAAGTTCGCAGCATCGACATGGATATCACGGCAAAAAGGAATTCACTGTCCTTTGCCAAGGGCTCTTTGCATATGCTGGAAACCCAGAAAACCAGCCTGGAACACCAAAAGAATTCAGCGTTAAGTTCAAAGCAGTCTTATTTGGTGACACATTTTGAATCTCAGATTCAATCTTTGGATTCCGATCTGTCTCTGAAGCGCTCCGAAGTGTCCAACCTGGAAAGCGATATCAGAAATCTGGAATCCAGCCGTGATAAGCTTAATCAGGAAATCAACAGCCACCGCGAAGAACTTCCCAGCCTGGAACAGCCTTAGTTCGGAACGCGGAACCACTCGATAGCATCGACGTAGGCCTTCGGTTGATAAGCGTTGGCCTGCTCGCTCCAATGAACTTCCCGCCAGCCAAGACTTTTAAAGGAGGAACTTTCCACGTCGCGTTTTTGAATGAATTCAAAGACGTTGGAAACCTGTTCCAGCTCCGCCCTCTTCATCAACAGTGATGGCAGGTGGAACTGCACAAAAGCCGTTCCTTTGTTTTCAGCACCGAAACCTTCAGCACCTTCTTTAAGATAGCGGCCATAGTGGACTTCTTTGTTCAAATCACAGTGATCGACCACCAGCAGTTTTTCTGTTTCGTCGGCATAATCCATGACATAGCTGAAGTTGTAGCCGCCACATTTTTCAACGATGGTTCGGGTGGACTTGATTTCACCGAAAGACTTTACCGGAATTGGATACTTCGACGGCAGCATCCATAGATTTTCATCATCCCGCAAGGCAATCTGAATTTTGGGCTGAGCCTTGGCAATCTTCATAAACTGCTTCAGAACCGCAGATTTTTCGGTCAGATCACCATGGGCGATGAACAGAATATCAAAGGACGCCTCGGCAAAAGCATCCTGGAATCCGTTGCCGCGCAGTTCGTTGGTGAAGTTGGCGACAAATACGCGATGAGCTTCCGAGTCTTTAATCGCCTTGGTCTTAGAAACAAACATATTGATGTTCTTAATGGCTTCCGCTGCCTTTAACAGCGTTGTGGTTCTTTCGCCCACGAAGGCCCCACCCACAATGGGCAGTGGCTCGGAATGCTCTGAACGCAACAAGGTCGGGATCATACGGTAGAAGTCAAAACGCTCCTTCATGGAAAGCCCACGGTAGGCATTCACCCAGCTGGTGACCAGCAAGGGACGAAGACTCATTTCCACAACCTGATCTGCCAGAATCTCACTGGCTTCTTCTTTATCCTGACACAAACCAAAGTGCTCAGACTGCTTCCATGAGGAATCACAGTACGCAGGAACTGACTTCAATACATAAGGCCACTTCACTTTGCGCAAAGACGTTTTCAAGTGAGTGTTCGGATCACCGATATCCAGATCGCCCAAATCCAGATAGACCAGAAAATCGGTGAAGACTTCTTCCATCAAAGCCTGCTGCGCGAAGAAGCCATCGTTGCGTTCACGATACCAAACCTTGGCCAGCGCCTTTTCCAGATGACCCGGAGCTGCCAGCAACTTCTCTCCGATAAAGACATGATGACCTCGAACCTTGAACAGATAAGGTCGGTCCTCCATGATAGTCAGCTGCACCTTTCTTTCAAAAGGCTCGATGCTTTCCAAAAGACGTTCGATCTTTTGAATTCGATAGGTCAGATCCCGGCTTTGTTCGCTGAAGTAAGTGCTAAACGGCGTTTCCTTGTTCACGGCACAACGATAAACGGTGTCGGTGGATTGAACCCCCAGCCTGTCGATTCTTTCGACAACCTTGGATTCAATACAGAGCGGCCTTCTTGTCATCTGAACGACAAAAAGGCTAAGTAGGCCAAAACACAGGAAACTAAGGGCGGTCAACCAACGAGCTAACATAACAATCCAGACGGATTGCAAAGGCCGGGCCCTTAACCTAGATCTATCCGGGAACTCACTTCCACGGCCTGCAAGAATTTTTCATCATGCGAAACCACCAGGAGAGCTCCCTTAAAATCGAGCAGAGCTCGTTCCAAAACCTGCAGGCTGTCCAGATCCAGATTATTGGTGGGTTCGTCCAGAATCAGAAGTTGGGCTGCGGGGTCAGACAGAAATATCTTTGCCAATGATGCTTTCAACTTTTCCCCACCACTTAGTTCACACACCTGCCTGTTCACCGTTTCACCCATAAACTGGAAGCGAGCCAGCTGGTTTCGTACCAAGGCCGGATCACGCCGACTCTGCTCCATCACGTTTTCCATAACCGACTGATTCGGGTTCAGTAGCGAGTACTGCTGATCCAGGAGGCGCACCTGCACATCCCCCAGATGACAGACTCCGGTGCTGGCGGACAACTGTATTTGTCCCAACAAAGCTCTGATCAAAGAACTCTTTCCTGAGCCGTTTCGTCCCACCAGAGCCCAGCGTTGGGGTCCCCGCATGGTCATCGTCAAAGGGTTGGCCCAAAGAAAATGCGCCTGACCTTCAAAGCGCAAATTGAAATCCTGAAGCTCGAAAATCAATTTGCCGTCGGGGATCTCTGTGCCACTTAAGTCCAGCCCCAGATGGGTTTCCATCTTCTGCGACTGAATCAGGGAGTTCAGTTCTTCTTTGGATCTTTCCACACGCTTTTCCTCGCGTGTCTGAATCCTGCCGTGCGTTTCCTGAGCTCGGCGCTTCAATCCTCCCACCAGAATGCGCGGCAGGCCGCCTTTGTCGGCAAGGGCCTGGCCCGCGCGCATGCGCTTTTCCTGGGTGCGCAACTTTTCCTGATGTTCCCGCTCCACTTTCTTTTTATCCCGACGAGCCCGATCGATCCGTTCCGCCAGCAGTTCACGTTCTGCTTCTTTTTGCTCTTCATAAGCCGAGTAGGATCCGCCATAGCTTTGCAAACCCTGACTGGAGAGCTCCCAGATTCCATCGACTTGCTCCAGCAGTTCCCGATCATGGCTGATCACCAGCACAGAACCCGGATAGCGGCGGACAAAGTCTCGAATCACTGCGCGCGCCTCACGATCCAGATTGTTGGTCGGCTCATCCAGAATCAAAAGCCCCGCTGCCTGGGAAAGGGCTTCAGCAATCCGCACCCGGGTCCATTCACCACCACTTAGTTCAGTCAGTGGTTTGTCGAGCGCAATGTTTTGCAGTAAAGGTCCCCACACTGCGGGATCCGCCAAGGGACTGTCCCACAAAGCCAAAAGATACTCAGCCACGGTGGTTGCGGGACGCTCCTGCATCTGAGCCAGATACACGACGGCCTGATCCACCAGAAGCTCCCCACTGGTGGCCGCCAATTGTCCTGAGATAATCTTAGCCAGTGTGCTTTTGCCAACCCCATTTGGGCCCACCAAAGCACAGCGCTGAAAATTCCATGTAAATGAAATATCCGAAAAAAGCTTTTCCCCGCGGGGAAGCTCATAACTCAGGGACCTTGCCGTCACCTGAATGAAATGATTTTGCATATTAATATATCCGTCCCTAGCCCGGTGCGGGCCTCAGAGTGTTCTTGGAAAAGGAATAAGACGACGGATTTAATTTCTCATAGACGTCGGGTTTAGCGCCCGACAGTCATAGACTACTACAATTTGTTCCGGCTCACAAGCCCCCCAACAAAAGCCCCGAAGATTGACTTAAGAAAGATTTGTGAGAAGTTCATAATGTTTTGAAGAAGCTGATTATCTGTCTTTTATTATCATTTGCCTTGCACCTGCTGGCCTTGGGGACCTTAAGGCTTTCCACGCCCTCTTCTCATCCTGAGATCGGAGAAATTGTGGATCTTACTGTCGTCAACCCGGTGACGGCGAATACTCCCGCCGCAGCCGCCTCGGCCCCCGTGGCCGCTCCATCTACTCCTCCGGCTGTTCCCAGTTCCGCCAGCGCACCAACGACCTCGTCTGAAAATCTTGCCGAACACACTTCCGCCGCAGAATCTGAGATGGGTTCCGACCAGTTCAGTGACGACTCCACCCCCGTCGTGGGCTGGAGTGAAATCACCCGCCTCCCCAAGGTGAAACGTGAAGTGAAAGCTCAATATCCTGCCGAAGCCAAAAGTGCCGGTGTTGATGGTCCCGTTCTTCTTGAAATCCTGATCGACCGCCATGGCCAGGTCCGACAAGTCAAGGTCCTGAGCGGTCCCGGATATGGGTTGAATGAATCCGCCGTGGCAGCGCTGAAGAGTTTTGAGTTTCAACCAGCTTTCAAAGGCAAGGAATCAGTTGCCGTTAAGATCCGTTACACCTATAGATTTAAGCTGGAAGTAAATTAAGTCCGTACGTCTAAAGGAATTCAACGTGAAATACTCTGTTCTTCTTGCCGGCCTGCTTGTTGCGACTATGGTTACGGCTGTGGCCGCTGCTCAGGAATCTATTCCCAGCTTTGAAACCGTGGTCGAAGATGTTGTGTTTAATACATCCAACAAGGTCGTGATCGAC
The DNA here is from genome assembly GCF_055397015.1 of Bdellovibrio sp. HAGR004. Classification (NCBI taxonomy): domain Bacteria; kingdom Pseudomonadati; phylum Bdellovibrionota; class Bdellovibrionia; order Bdellovibrionales; family Pseudobdellovibrionaceae; genus Bdellovibrio; species Bdellovibrio sp. HAGR004. The sequence goes on from NZ_AP029176.1 coordinate 3,747,727, forward strand.
GAAAAAACCATCAAAGAATCCCGTGCGCCCAATATCACAAGTCTGCTTTCCAGTCAGGCCAACGTCACGGTTGTCAGTACGGCCTTTCAACCCAATTCAATATTTATTCGTGGTGGTGATTCCAGTCATGTGATGATCATCGTTGACGGTGTTCCTTTTTATGATGCTTCAACAATCCAAAGAACCTTCAATCTGAACTCTTTGGATATCAAATCCGTTCGTCGCATTGAAATCATCAAAGGAGGACAGACCGTCCTTTATGGTGGCCAGGCCCTCAGTGGCGTCATCAAAATCGACACCATTCCGCAGGAGTTCAAAACGAAAACAGGCCTGCAAGTTCAGGCCGGAACTCAGAACTTCCGCGATATTACGGCTGTTCACACCGAAGCTCTGGATGAAACCCACGCTTTTCTGATGCGTGGCCACGGCTCCTGGAAAGATGCAATGTCTCCGGTAGAGGACTCGGATAAAAGCTATGCCCAAAACAACTGGAATGGTGACGCAGCCTATGCCTGGAAGGGCTCGGTCGAAGGGCATCTGAAAACCAGCTTCTTGCAGGACCTCAATTACTCTCCGGGTTCAGACCGCACTTCCAACAGAATTTATGATACGGAAGGGTTTGAAACTTACACTCGTCAATCCGCAGCTTCGGCTCACCTGAAGTTCAATGACCTGGCGTGGGAACCGCGCCTGGCTTTGAGCATGCAAAACAGCTTGCGTAAATACGAATGGCCCGCAACCACTCCCCCGGACATGAACAATCCCACCGGCACTGATCAGCGCTATGGCGCCAATCTGAAAACAGCGCGTGTGGATTTCACTCCCTATAAAGGGGAACAACTGTCCGTGAACGGCGGCCTCAGCTATATCTACGAAGACTTCGTTTACAGAAACAAAGGCACAGAAACCGTGAATAAGTTCAGTGAACAAAGAGGTCTGTTCTTAAAAGCCGACTACACGTGGACACCCGGTTTTGCTGTGGCCGTGGGTGGCCGCCTGGAAAACTGGGACGATCAGGATGCAGTCTCAACTTATCAACTGGGCTTGACCTTGTTTGAAAGAACCAAGCTTGAAGTGGCTTCCGGCTATAAAATTCCGTCTTTGTTCCAACTCTTTTCTTCTTACGGAAACCCGGATCTGAAAACGGAAAAGGCAACTCAGTACAGTCTGATGCAGGAATGGGCTGTTTCAGAAAGACAGAATCTGTCTGTGACCTTGTTCTATGCAGAGTTCAAGGATCTGCTGCAGATCACCGGCACGTTCCCTGCTATGAAGTACAACAATGTCTCCAAATCCAAAACCCGCGGCGTCGACATCACCTACACCATGCGCCCGTTTGAGAATGGAACTTTGATGGCCACCTACGGATATCAGGAGCCACGCGATGTCGACAATGATCGCTGGCTGCTGCGCCGTCCACTGGTGAATGGAAGCCTGAAGTATCTGCAAACACTTGACAGGCACACAGGTTCGATCGAACTCATTGGTGCTGGAACTCGCACAGACTATGGATTCCAATCCGTTCCTACCGTAAACCCAGGCTACGTGATCGCCAATGCGGCTTATTCCTTTGCGTGGACTTCAGATCGCACCGTCTTCACGCGGTTGAACAATCTGACCAACAATCGTTACCAAGACACCTACAGCTACCTGGCAGATGGCTTCAACGCCTCTGTGGGAGCGGAGTTCTGGTTCTAGACCTAAGATCAGCGCAAGGGATTTCAAGTCCCTTGCGAATCTCCCGGAACAGGACCATATCGTCATTTGACACAAACTGGCCTTACTTATCAGAGTGTTCTTCATGTAAATTGAAAAAATGAGATCCATTTTACTTGGGGCCCTGGTCTTCTCTCTCCACTCGGTTTGTGGTGCCGCTTCTGATACAGAAGCCGTCATGCCTATTGGAGCCATTCCCAAGAATTCCTCTGTGACCTTAAAACCCGTGAACGAAAACACCCGCTTCGTCAGTCCTCAGTATGAAGGTGGCAGCGGCTTTTTAAAAAAGGTTGAAAACAACAGCCTTTACCAGGTCACTGAAATCAAAGGCACCGACAATTCCTCGGACAGCGCCGACCTTCAGGCTCTGGCTAAGAATTCTAATCTCGTCGTTCAACAAGCAGACCTTACCACCGAATCCGCAACCTGTTCTGGTTCAGGCTCAACCACCAATTGCACCCTGAACACGGACGTTCCCGCTTACAAGACCGGCAGCTTCAACCTGATTGAATGGTTCCTGGGGCTGTTCGGTCTGGGATCACAAAAATCCACAGCCCCCGCCACCAAAGGGGTCGAGGTGAATGAGTCCGTCGCCATGGCCACAGCCATGACTGAAAAGATTGATAAGACCAACACGATGCTTAACTCCAATACTGGCGGCATCTGTGACGAGAAAAACTTCCCGACAGCTCTTCAAAACGACAAAATGCTGAGCTGCGGATTAAAGCAGGCGATCGAAGCCCTGAAAAAGAATAAAGACAAAGTCAAAGACGACATCTTTATCTTCAATGACTTTTCCAACGGCGGCGTGATGGGTAAAATGTGGATCTTGAACGCCGATGGTTCCATGGCCTCGGTGCTGGATAAAAATCCCCTGTGGGTTTCACGCGGTGAAGGCGGCTTTGGGAATGGCAGAGGATCTTTAAAGACTCCCAATGGCGCCATCATGACCAAGGCCTACAATCCCCCTCGTGGCGGAAACATTCGTGACGGTATCGAACTTGTTGGTCTCGAGCCTGAGAATCAAGATATCCACAGTCGTGGAGTTCTGCTGCATGGTTGGGATCCTTACACACCGACACAAGGTTGTCTGGGAGTTGCGGGCACCTTGGACACCCGCGCGCGAGGCAGAGCCACGTTGGGTTCGGCTCCGCCTTACCTGGATCAACTCAAAAAAAGTGTCCTGAAAGACGGCGGCACCATGATTTACAACTTTACTCCCGCTAAAGCCAAGGCCTGTCAGGGCTCTTAATTTCCATCTCAACCTGAGACACTTTCCCCGCATTTAAACAGGTCCTCATTTTCTTTTGCTTAGGCATCAAAGGGTACACTTAGTGCACTCAACCCTAAGCAAGAGATATGAAAACAAACCGGTTCTCAACTTTATTAATGATTTCAAGCTCCCTGGCCCTGATCGGGGCGGTGGCGGGCTGTTATTTCGATGCCGGTTTTGGTCACATGCTACAAAATGTACAGGCCAGCCCCTCCCCCGTCTCGCAGGAGCACAAAGAGGCGGCGGAGCTATTTATTCAACTTAATGAAAAGCACAATTTCTTTGCCGCCCGCTATAAGGGCTGTCATATCGAACGCAACGAAGTTTTGTGCAAGAGCTTCTATAAAGACAAGAGAGCTTCTGAGAACCCCCAAGATCTGCGCCTTAAAGCCCCTGAAACCGTCAAGCTGATCCGCCAGAAAAAATGGGATAAAATTATTAATAGTAGCGCCTCGGAAGGAATCAAGACCGTCGCGCGCTTGAGCGCCAAAGAACGCCAGCAGCTTTCTGAGCAGGTCACAAAAAAATATGTCTGCCTGTCACCACATGTGATTGCCGCTTTGGCCTTTAAGCTGGAAGAAAAACTTCCCGATCCAAAAGTTCTGAATGAAACAAGAGCCCTTTATGCCCGCGCCATGGAATGTGGATCAGAAAAGGAAATCAGCGAGCTGGGGCTCTATCGCGGCGGTTTGCTTGAAATCTGGCAGAATCAGCCCGAGTCCGCGACTCGTTTCCTGAAAAAGCTTTCGGAAGTTTCCAAGGATGTGGCCCTGACTTCACGGGCTCAGTTCTGGATCAATCATAACGAACGTGAACAGGGAAATGATGTCTCCGAAGGCGCCATGGAAGATCATTTCACCAATTTCCCATTGAGCTATCACATCCTGACTGACTACGCGACAATGGAGGATGGTCCTTACCAAAAAGTTTCAGAACTCCGTGACCAGCGCATTCAGACCCGCAGCTCTTTTGAAGATCTTAATGGGGCGATTCAGTTGGTTGAACACTTCCTTGAAAAGCAAAAGGATGCCCTGGCAAAAAGAACTCTGGAGTTCATCGACTACGCAGAACTGGCGGAGGCAGAACCTGGCTTTCAGCTTTATGTCGCCACTTTGTTGGCAAAGTTCGAGGACATGAATCATCAGCGTTTCACCGTTCTGAGCCGTCTGTTCCAAAGACACCCTCAGTACAAAACACTGAAGAATCTATCTTACTACTATCCCCTGGCATTCTCGGATCTGGTGCTGAAACACCATCGCGATCAGGATCCATTCCTGCTGATCTCTTTGATGAGACAGGAAAGCTCCTTTAATCCCAACACCAAGAGCCCGGTGGGTGCTGCAGGCTTGATGCAGCTTATGCCTCGTACAGCCAGTGACCTGCGCCGCCGTGCTATTTCCGACAAAGAGCTGTTAGATCCGGCGACCAACATCCAACTGGGGTCCCGCTACTTTGCAGCACTGGTCAAAGAGTACAAGAACGACCACATGAAAGCTCTGGCTTCTTACAATGCCGGATCTGGAAATGTTCGCAAGTGGATGAAACGCTATCCTGTGGACAATCCTTTGCTGTTTGTGGACCTGATACCCTTTGATGAAACCCGTGAATACGTCGCTGGTATCCTTAGAAATCGTTACTGGTATTCCAAGCTCTATCCGGAACTGGCCCAAAAGACCGAGATTGCGGGACAAGTATCAGCCCGACAGAATAAGTAGATTCTTTGAGCTGAAAACAACAAAGGCACCTTTCGGTGCCTTTGTTCATTATGATCATTTCACTTTAAAATTTACTTTGCTTGACCAACAGTCACATTCAAACCGTCAGCGACGGCTTCAATCTGCAAACTCAAACGGAAAGCCCCGGTCGTGCGATATCCCATGCTAACAGCCTCCCCACCTTCTGTGGAGTACTTAACATGGCTTCTCAAAGCCACATCCAGATGCAAAACTGTACGACCATCGCGCTTCAACTGATCGCGCTGTTTCTGATTCATGAAATCAATCGTGCGCACGTCGATCGCCACATTCTTATTCAGTGGCGCCAAACGATAGTTCTGCCAAGCAGCGTCCACTACCAAAACCTCTGGAGCCAAACCTTCTACAGAATACACTTTACCATCCAAACCCACGACCGTGGAATTCAGGAACTGCTCTGAGGAAATTTCCTTCCAGCCTTCAGATGTACATTTTAGAAAACCAGGACTGAGGAACAAACGAGTCTCACCGTGGCCAAGATTCACGGCCTGAACACCCTCAAGAACAAAGCCCTTGCTGTTCACATCTTTTTCTTCTTTGCAGTACACAGACATGCCATCAAAGACCTTGCGTGTTTCAACAACATCAGCAGAAGCCGCACCGGCAGAGAAAACAAGAGACAGGAACAAACTCGCAGTAACTTTAAACATAACCCCTCCGAAAACTTGATTGGCCTTTTCTACACCAAAACCCGGCGTTCCGGGCAAGAAAAATCAGAACTTTTTCCACACCCCGTTTCGCGGGAAACACCGCGCCCTGTCTAGTTTTCCTGTGGCTCGCCACTTAAGACTTCAAAGATGCTCTTTCCCCCTCTAAAATTGAATCCATGGAACTTTCAGAAGCCAACCAGTACGTCCTGTCTTTGATTAAGAGCCATTTGGGAAACATTCAAACCCGAAACCCGCAATTTTCACTAAGATCATTTGCTAAAAAAGTGGGGGTCAGCGCCTCAACGCTGTCTCAGGCGCTGCACGGCAAAAGGGTCATGAATAAATCGACCGTAAAAAAAGTTCTCACTGAAATTGCCTCGGCTGACTCGAAAGCATGGGAATGCTTGGAAGCCTTTAAAGACTTCTACCCAGCCACCAAAGCCCCACCCCAGGAAATCCTGGCAAAACGTATCCCCGAAGATGAATTGATGTTCTTTAAAAAATGGTACCACCTGGCGATGGTGACCTTCTTTGATTCCAGTCACTATGACGGCAGCGTTAAGAGCATCTCTGACTACTTCGGAATTTCTTTTGCAGAGGCGCAAGAAGCCGTTGAGCGCCTGAAAAGACTGGGCATCGTCGAAGAACACAAGGACCGCCTTCGCAACACAGCCCAGTTCTACTTTACCGACCGCTCTCGCCTTGCCGACAGCATTCACACCAGCAAGACAGAAGCTTTGAAGAATGCAGTACAAGTTTTAGAAAACCAAACCGCCAAAGAGACCTCGGACTTCAGCATGATGTTCACCGTTTTTGATCCACGCCTTGTGCCCGAAGCGATTGAATATCTTGATAAAATGAAAAAAGGGTTCGTCAAAAAGTTCAAAGGCAAAGGGGACAAAAGCGCCGTTTATCAGCTTTCCATTCAACTCATGCCTTGTGGTGGCGCCCCCGCAGAACTCAATACCTTGGAATAGATAAGTACAGTTGACAGTCCACCTTGGACTTTGGACTGTCAATTCTCCTCCCTCCTATCCGATAAGCCTCAAGTAGGAGTTTACATGCGCAGTTCATCTTTAATGTTCCTCTTGATCCTTTTGACGTCCAATGCCGCCACAGCCCGATCCTTCACGTTGGCCAAGGGCTCCGGATACTCTGTCGAACCTCTTTACGGCTATGAAACTGTTTATCGCTCTTACCCCAAGGATCACCTTGCCACTCGCGCTATGTACGGTCTGCGCCTGACGGCGGGGAAAGACATTCTGTCTGCCGAAGCCGAGTACACACGGGCCTCGGACACCGAAACCTATTCCACAGCGCCGGAAAAAATCTATCATCAGGACGACAAATACAAACTGGGTGTGCGTTCCACCTATCGCTTTAACAACTATTTCTTTTCAACCGGACGCCTTGGGGCCCAAGCCACTCAAGGCAAAGAAGAAACCACTTCCGGTGGTGTGGTGACAACGAAAGAGAAAGAACTGAAGTATGACCCCTATGCAGGTATCAATCTGGGGATTCGTTTGGGTGTCTTTTCTTTGAATGCAGGGACAACCATGGTCTTTAAAGACTACCAGGACATGTCCAAGAATGAATTCCAGCACACTTTGTCTTTTGGAGTGGGCTACTAAAGAAAAAGCCAAGGTTTTAGACCTTGGCTTGAACTTTCCCCAGCGGCTTTAGCTTGCCGACTTTGCCGACCTTTGAAGGAAGTGGGTGCTGAATTTTTTCAGCCATCCACGGATTGATTTCAATCAGCTTATCCAAATTCAATCCCGTCTTCACACCCATACCATGGAACATGTAAACCACATCTTCAGTGGCCACGTTGCCCGTCGCCCCCGGAGCATAAGGACAACCCCCCAGGCCCCCAAGGCTGGTATCAAAGACGGTGATGCCCAGCTTGTACGCCGCCAGGATGTTGGCCAAAGCCTGCCCGCGAGTATCATGAAAGTGACCGGCCAGTTTCTTTGCCGGGATCACTTTCTTCAGTTTGCGGAATAAAGACTCCACCTGCCCTACATCCGCCACACCGATGGTGTCACCAATCGAAAGCTCATAGACACCCAACTTATGCATCCGCTGAGCCAGCTTCACCACTTTGGCCTCAGAAACTTTTCCTTCAAAAGGACAACCAAAGCACGTGGACAGATAACCACGGACTTTGATTTTATGCTTTTTCGCCAAAGCCATCACGGGCTCAAAACGTTTGAAGCTTTCATCGATGGAGCAATTGATATTTTTCAACGAAAAAGATTCTGAACAAGCCGCGAAGATCGCGACTTCTTTCACACCACTGGCAATGGCATCCAGCATGCCACGCTCGTTGGGAACCAAAACCGAAAACTCGGTCTTCTTAGGGATGTCCCCGGCCTTCACCAAGGCAAAAGCCTTTTTCACCACCTCTGCTGTGCCCGCCATCTGCGGCACCCACGTCGGCGAAACAAAGGCGCCAATTTCAACTCGCTTTGTTCCAGCAGCAATCAATCGTCTTGCGAATTCCACACGAGTGTCGGCATCCAGAACGGTTTTTTCGTTCTGCAGACCATCTCTTAATCCCATTTCCACAATAACAACTGACTTTTTCATAGAACTTACTTATCGGATGCTGGTTTGATTTTCACAAGAGTTTTACCCAGGGCCACTTGCTCACCCACAGCACAGTTCATGCTGTCGATGGTGCCGGCAATCTCGGCCTTTAAAGTGTACTCCATTTTCATGGCTTCCATCACCAAAACTGCCTGACCTGGTTCAATGGGCGCACCCACGGCCACCAAAAGTTTGGTGATCTTGCCCGGCATCGGCGCCATGATCTGGTCAGATGAACCTCCGGCACCAGCCTTTTTACGGGACTTTCGGCCAGTGGAAACATCCTGAGTGAAAACACGGCCATTATAGTGGACCCACAACGTGCCTTGAATCAATTGCGCCTGCGCCTTATGGTCAACGCCGTCAATACGTACTTTCACTTCCATTAGATACCTCTCCAGTAAGACGCCCATGGGGATTGAGATGTCGTGGTTGCTGAAGTTGCCCCACCACGCAGCTGCAACAACGCCCCGGCCGCCACTGTTTTCTCAATATCGGTCAATGCCGGTTCTTTCAAAGATTCGCTGAAGTATGTTTCAATGAATCTTGTTGTCATCGTACCCATGACAAATTCTTTGTGCGAAAGAATCTCGATCAGATACGGAATGTTGGTGTGAACACCAAACACGACAGAATCCTTCAACACACGGATCATTTTCTGAATCGCACGCGGACGGTTTTCATCCCAAACGATCACTTTCGCAATCATCGGATCATAGAACGGTGTGATCGTGTCGTTCGCATCAAAGCCGTACTCATAACGACGGCCCGGGCCTTCCGGCCATTCCACATGCCCCAAAAGACCTGTGGAAGGAACACCCCCCTGATAAGGATTTTCAGCATAAATACGGCACTCAATGGAATGCCCGCGAGGAGCGCGAATCTGTTTTACATCATGGACATAGTCCCCTTGCGCGGTCAGGATCTGCATTTTGACCAGATCCACACCCAGAACCTCTTCCGTCACCGGATGCTCGACCTGCAAACGGGTGTTCACCTCTAGCAGATAAAACTCCCCGTCCTGCAGAAGGAATTCCACTGTGCCGGCCCCTTTGTATTTACCCAAAGTGGCAATAGCGCAGGCGGCTTCCCCCATGCGACGGCGCAGTTCATCTGTCAAAGAAGGTGATGTCGCCTCTTCGATAATCTTTTGGTGACGACGCTGAACCGAACACTCACGGTCAAAGAAGTGCTGAACATTCCCGGTGCTGTCTCCAAAAACCTGGAATTCAATGTGTTTGGCGCGATCCAGATACTTTTCCAGGAACACCTTCGGCGAACCAAAGGCCGACTGCGCTTCACGCTGAGCAGACTCAATCAGTTCACGCGCCTCCGCAGAGGATTTCAAAAGCTTCATGCCACGACCGCCGCCACCCGCTGCCGCTTTCACGATCACCGGATAGCCGATCTTTTCTGCTTGTTGGATCAGATGATCCACATCCTGATTTTCACCCTGATAACCAGGTACCAGTGGAAGACCGGCCTGCTTGGCCAGTTCTTTACAGTGAACCTTGTCACCCAAGGCGCGAATGGCTTCCGGTGACGGACCGATGAACGTCAGACCGGCCTTACCCACAGCTTCGGCGAAATCCGCATTTTCTGACAAGAAGCCAAAGCCTGGATGGATCGCTTGCGCGCCCCCGGCCAGGGCCCCGTTGATGTTGGCTTCGATATTCAAATAACTTTCTGCTGTCGGCGCCGGACCAATGCAGATGGTTTTAGTCGCCATTCTGAAAGCGCGGGTGTTGATATCGGCTTCAGAGTGCAAAAGGACGGTCTCAATTCCCATTTCTTCGCAGGCTTTAATAATACGAACAGCCACTTCACCACGGTTGGCGATGGCAATACGAGTGAACTTTTTCATTAGGAAAGTCTCCATGCAGGCTCACGTTTTTCCAGGAAGGACTTCAGTCCCTCCTGCCCCTCAGCGCTGGCACGACGTTCAGCAATCACTGTGGTCGTGCGACTGCGCTGCTCAGCCCAGCTCAAGGTGTCTAGATCATTAAGAAGTTTTTTGGTTTCTCGAACGGCTTCCGGCCCGCACTGCATGTAGTTGTGCAAAACCTTCTGCAGCACCGTGTGGCCCTCACCCGCCGCTACCACTTCAGTCACAAGGCCGGCCTGATGTGCCACATGGGCGTTAAAGACCACTCCGGAAAGCATCAAGGGACGAACCTTACCAGCCACGGCTTTCTTATTCACAAAAGCACTGATTACGGCTGGCGCAATCCCCAGCTTCACTTCACTGAAGCAGAACTGCGTGTTGTCTTCAGCAATCACTTCATCACAAACCGCCACAAGCCCCAAAGCACCGCCAAAGGCCGCACCATGGATCAAACCAATCACCGGCAAACTGCACTGGGCAATGGACTCAAACATGCCATAAAGCTTTATAGAGTCTTCGCGGTTTTGTTCGAAAGAAAAATTCACCATCTCTTTCATCCAGTTCAGATCGGCCCCGGCACAGAAGACTTTGCCTTCTCCTTGCAGAACCACCGCACGCAGATCTTTGCGAGACTCCAGATCCGTAAAGACCTGTGTCAACTCGGCAATCATCTCGGGATTGAAAGAGTTACGAACTTCCGGCCTATGAAGCTTGACGTAGGCCACCTGATTCATTTCTGTAACTACAACAAAAGACATAATTACATCCTGAAGACGCCCTGAGCTTTTTTACCCCAGGACTTGTTAAGGCTTGCAGAAATTCCCAGCGCCAGTACACGGCGGGTGTCGGCCGGATCAATGATCCCGTCATCCCACAAGCGTGCTGAAGAATAATAACAAGCGCTTTCTTTTTCGTATTTTTCCAAAGTCGGACGCTTGAACTCCGCTTGCTCTTCCGGCGACATGGTTTGTTTTTTTGCCGCCATCTGATCCATTTTCACAGTCAGAAGCACGTTCGCCGCCTGCTCTCCGCCCATAACGCTGATTTTGGCATTTGGCCACATCCACAACTGACGAGGCTGGAAGGCGCGACCGCACATACCATAGTTTCCGGCACCATAAGACCCACCGATCACCACTGTGAACTTCGGCACATGAGCGTTGGAAACGGCCATCACCATTTTGGCTCCGTGTTTGGCGATCCCTTCATTTTCGTACTTCTTACCGACCATGAAACCTGTGATATTTTGAAGGAAGATCAATGGCACTTCACGCTGTTCGCACAGCTCGATAAAGTGCGCGGCCTTCAGGGAACTTTCGCTGAACAAAACACCGTTATTGGCGATGATACCCACAGGCATACCCCAGATGTGGGCAAAACCCGTCACCAAAGTTTTTCCGTACAGTGGTTTGAATTCATGGAATCTTGACCCGTCCACAATGCGAGCGATCACTTCGCGCACATCAAACGGAACGCGGCTGTCTTTGGGGATGATTCCGTAAAGTTCTTTTTGATCGAACAGAGGTTCTTCCACTGGAAGAGTTTTCAACTGCACAGCCCGTTTGTGATTTAAGTGCGCCACGATGGAACGTGTGATTTCAATCGCGTGCTCGTCATCTTCGGCAAAGTGATCGGTCACCCCGGAAGTTTCACAGTGCACTTGCGCGCCACCCAGTTCTTGCGCGTCCACAACTTCGCCAGTTGCCGCTTTGACCAACGGAGGTCCACCCAGGAAAATAGTCCCGTTTTCTTTGACGATGACAGTTTCATCGCTCATCGCCGGAACATAAGCGCCCCCGGCCGTGCAAGACCCCATCACCACCGCGATTTGCGGGATGTTGGCGGCAGACATGCGGGCTTGGTTATAGAATATTCTTCCGAAGTGATCGCGATCCGGGAACACATCGGCCTGCATTGGCAGGAAGGCTCCACCCGAATCGACAAGATAGATACATGGCAGACCGTTTTCAAAAGCGATTTCCTGCGCGCGCAGATGCTTTTTCACCGTCATCGGGAAGTAAGTTCCACCCTTCACCGTCGCATCGTTGGCAACAATCACACATTCCGTTCCGTGGATCACACCGATCCCCGTCACCACACCCGCGCCCGGAGCCTGACCTTCGTACATGTCCCAGGCTGCAAGTGTTGAGAACTCAAGGAAAGCGGTGCCACCGTCCACAAGCGCTTCAATACGTTCGCGCGCCGTCAGTTTGCCGCGGGATTTGTGTTTCTTCGTGGCTTCTTCGCCACCGCCTTGCTTCACCAAGTTTACACGCTCACGCCATTCGTTGACGATGCTAAGCATAGCCTCACGGTTAAGTTTGAACTCTGGGGAACTGGAATCAATTTGTGTCTCTAAAATTTCCATAGAACCTTGTGCTTATTCTTCCACGCCCGAGCTTAAAGCCGGTGTATGTTTAAAACTCATTTGCAAACGGAACTCCGCCACAGCCTGATCGTTGCCATCAAAGACCTTCAGCTCGGCATCGGCTTTGGACTCACGACGGTCACGGATTTCTGCCAGCACCACCTCACGTGTGGTTTCTGGAAGTTCCATACGGATACGACATTCCTCACTGGTGACTTTGAAAAATTCAGACTCCAAGCGGGAGACATGAATATCAAAAGTTCCCATCGGGGCATGGCGGGCCCACAGAAGTTTTGCCGCCTCAATCGCCGCCGTCGTCAAAGCCCCTTCGTGCAAGGTTTTGACTTCATTCAGATTGCGTGTACGAGCAGGAACCGCCATCTCCACTTGCGTGTCAGAGAGGCGAGAAATTCTCAAACCCATCCCGGCAGAAAAAGGGCGAACAATATCAAGTGCATAACTAAGCGCAGCATGAGAAGCCTTGGGCGACACCTCTTCCAAAAGCGCTGCCAAATCAGCGGCACTCAGGCGAATTCCCCGATCTTCCAATTGAGATTTAAGGCCGTCTTTGGCGTTTTGTAGCTGCTGACGCAGGTTTTGCTCCAGCTCAATCCCCTTAGACATTAAGATTGTCAGCCATTGTTGGTTCATGAGATACCCTCTCTGTACGAGTGTTGAAAAAAACGGAATATCATGCTCGGATAAGGATGTCAGTTTTATCACACTGAGTAAACCGAGAGAGGACCCTTGAGATGAAGAAAATTGTAAGTCTGGTAATTTTCATTGCTGCCCTTGTTTGGACGTGGAATGTGATTCACACCTCCCAGGCTGTAGGATTCGAGACGCACTCCGGCATTCAGACGAAGCTGGCTGAACTGATCACTCAGACTCTGACAACTAAAAAACCTCACGCCAAAGACTTGGCAATCACTCGTTTGTGGACTGAAACCTTGAGCGACAACAAGGTTCGCGCCGTGTTTGCATACAAATTCACAGACGTTGCCGAAGATGGCGAATCCATGGAGCAAATCATTGAAGGTGAAGCCGTTCTTTACCGTGACGTTTCCGATCAGGAAAACGTGGATAAGTGGGTTCTTCAGTCCGTAAAAACCACCAATGACATTGTTGTTTTCACTGAAGGCTCCACGATCACTCCGGGCGCAGAAGAAGTGCCGGCAGAAGCTGAGCCGACTGCGACTCCAGAGGCGACACCGGCACCAACTGCAACTCCGGCGCAATAATGCCAATCCCAAATCAGTTCCTTCAGATTGACGAAGAGGGCTACCCCCTGAGCCGCGAAGTTCGCATTCAGGACCCTCTGGCTGGCCAGGAAATCCTGCAAAATCTGAAGGTTCATGAAGGTGGAACTTTGCTTTCCACCTTCGGCGGAACTCCTGTCATCGTTGAAGCCTTTGACGAACCCTACGTAGCCTCACAAGTTGAACTCAAAAGCGACAAAACCTGGGAAATCCAACTTCCGTTCGGGGTGCACTACGCCTTTGAACTGGAATCACTTTCTTTGGACGAATGGGACCGTTTTCACGGCTACACCGCCAACAAAGTTCCTTTTGTCATGTCCCGCAAAGCTCAGGCGAGCTTCTTTAATCTGCTAGAAGAGTTCGGCGACGACTTCATCGAGTATAATGGCAAGACCTATGACATTCCGATGTACTGGGCTGCAGATAAAGATGTGGAAAAGGAAACTTACTGGAGTCAGATCTACGAACAAGAAGCCAACCCCGGTTGGAACCTGGGTGAACCCGCCGAAGCCCTGAAAGACATGCTTCCCCGCCTGAAGATCGCTCGTTCCCGCGTGCTGGTTCTGGGCTGCGGTGAAGGTCATGATGCCGCTTTGTTTGCAGCTTCGGGTCACTTTGTGACGGCGGTGGACATTTCCCCTTTGGCTTTAGAGCGCGCGCGCAAACTTTATGGTCACATGCCCAATTTGACCTTTGTGGAGGCTGATCTTTTCAAGCTTCCGGCTGACTTTAATCAGTCCTTTGACATCGTCTTTGAACACACCTGTTATTGCGCAATCAATCCCGAGCGCCGCAAAGAATTGGTCAAAATCTGGAACCGTGTTCTGGCTCCAGGGGGCCACTTGATGGGCGTCTTCTTCACATTTGAAAAACGCCAAGGCCCTCCTTATGGAGGCTCAGAGTGGGAACTGCGCCAACGTTTGCGCAGCTCATATCAGCCCATCTTCTGGGGTCGCTGGCAAAAATCAGTTCCACGCCGCCAAGGCAAAGAACTTTTCATCTACGCAAAAAAGATCTAAAAAGGTACCTGCTTACTTTTGCAGAAGCAGCGCACTCAACGCCACGCTTCTGCAAAAGTAAGCAGGTACCCTGGAGTGTTTATGCATATTGAATTTACGCAGGCTGATGACAGTCACGTTGAAGATTTAGTGGCCCTGGTTAATTCCGCATACCGTGGTGACAGCTCAAAGGTCGGTTGGACCACCGAGGCGGATTTGTTGGACGGCCAGCGGGTTGATGCTCAAGGCATTCAGGCGCTGATCGACAAAGAAGATTCCGTGATCTTGGTGGCTGAGGATGACGACACCGGTGATTTGCTCGGATGTGTTCACCTCGAAAAACAAGGCACAAAAATGTATCTGGGCATGCTGACTGTGTCCCCGGAATTGCAGTCAAAAGGCCTCGGCAAGATGCTCTTGAACGAGGCAGAAGCCCTTGCAGAATTCTGGGATTGTAATACCATTTTCATGACAGTGATCTCAGTTCGCACCGAGCTGATCGCCTGGTACGCAAAGCACGGTTTCAAGGACACTAAAGAAACCAAACCTTTCCCGTATGGCGACGAGCGCTTCGGCATTCCCAAAGTGGAAGGGCTGCAGTTCACCGTGCTGGAAAAAAAACTTTAAATTAAGAATGCAAAGCCTCTCACTGACGAGAGGCTTCTCTAAGGAGTCACCATGATCAAGGGATTGATCCTCGTTCTGTCTCTTTTTGTCTCTACCACTGCCTTTTCCAATGAAGAAAAAAGTGAAATCCCGGACGACAGGGATGTCCACACACAGATAGGCACCTGCCACCAGGAATTTCTGCCGGCCAACTTCAATCTTTTTGTCTGGAATATCAAAAAAGCCGAAGCCCGTGATTCCTGGGCCCGCGACTTTGAATTCTTCGTTCCCAAATCAGACGTCGTTCTGATTCAGGAAGGCATGATTGATTCCTATATGCCCAAAGTTCTGCAACGCCAGAAAAACTTCTGCTGGGACTTTATCACCAGCTTCATTGAAAAAGATGGCGATCAAACCGGCGTGGTCAGCGGTTCTTACGCCGGCCCCCTGATGGTGCACTTCCTGCGCAGCCCGGGCCGTGAACCTGTCATCAAAACCCCGAAAATGGTGCTCGTCACGGAATACGCGCTGGCCAACAGCTCCCAAACTTTATGGGTTGCCAACATCCATGGCTTGAATTTCGTTACTGATCGCCTGAACAGAGAACAAATCGAGCAAGTGGCGCAATTTCTGAAAAAGCACCAGGGCCCCCTGATCTTTGCCGGAGACTTTAATTCGTGGAACAAAAACCGCCTGACTTATCTGGATCAGATTTTAGGTCGTCTGCAAATGCGCAAACTGGCATTTGCCAATGATAACCGCAGGTTCAAGCTGGATCACATCTACGTCCGCGGCTTGGAAGCTGTTTCCACCAAGCTTCACAACGACATCGAAAGCTCGGACCACAAGCCCCTTTCTGCTGTTTTCCGTCTTAAATAGTTCCCCCAATCCCACCGAACAGAGCCACAAACCTCTCTGTTCGGTGATGATTCATTTTTTGTATAATAAGTTCTTTTCTATGTATTAAAAATTCTCTCAGTTTCGGCGCATATTCACCTCATCAGGGGGGTCTAAATGTCTTTGAAAACTGCATTCACAGCACTTTTGGGGTTTATGGTTTCCTCTGTGGCCTTGGCGGATCAGATGGGTCCTAACGGAGACAAGTTCTACGAAGAAGCCGCCCACTACGAACACGCCTGCCAGTCCTCACCTTGCAAATCCGGCTACTCCAACGAAATCGTGTACAGCCAAAAACAAAGATTGAACAAACTTTCCCAAGACACCCGCGCCGCTTTGAAGGCCATAGCTGTTGATCAGGCTCAGGTTTGGGGTGACACGATCCTGGAAGGCGACTACCACGCGGCGGGCCGCACTCGTTTGGACGAGGTTATGGCTTTCTATAAGAACTCTCGCCTTATCGGATACAAAATCCAGTACTCTGAAAAAGCCTGGTATGTGGGTGACTGCGATTTCAATGGAAAACGTGAGTCTTTAAAGGGTTGCAAAGAAGGCCGTATCATCGAAGGCAGCTACGTTTCCGCCGATCACCAGACTTACTTCAGTGATGAGGAACGTTACGCAGAGTTTTCTTTTATCAACAAATAAGTTCTAAGCTATAGTCGCCACCATGGCGATAGTAATCGAAACGAAAGAACTTTCCCGGGTCTATCAGACCTATCAAAAGCCTGAAGGGTTTATCAATTCCCTAAAAGGCTTCGTAAACCGCAAGCATGTTTCCAAAGTGGCTTTGGATAAGACCACTTTGCAGATTGAGTCCGGCCAAATCGTCGGGCTTGTCGGAGCCAATGGCGCCGGTAAAACCACTTTGCTAAAAATGCTCTCGGGCCTGGTCACTCCGACCAGCGGCGACGCCCGTGTTCTGGGGTACAGACCCTGGGAAAGAAAAAACGAATTCCTTCGCCAGATCAGCATTCTGTTGGGACAAAAGAACCAGTTGTGGTGGGATATCTCTCCGGCGGATTCGTATTCTTTGCTGGCGCGTATCTATGATCTGGATCCCCAGCAGGCGCGCAAACGTGTGGATCACCTGGCCGAAATGCTTCAGTGCACTCATGTCCTGCACACCCAACTTCGCCGTCTCAGTCTGGGCGAGCGCATGAAGATGGAAATCATCGGCGCTCTGTTGCACGAACCCAAAGTTCTATTCCTGGATGAACCCACCATCGGTCTGGACATCGTGGCCCAGGAAACCATTCGCGAATTCCTGGATCAGTATGTGAAAGAGAAAGAGCCCACTGTGATTCTGACCAGCCACTACATGGACGACATCGCCAAGCTTGCCGACAAACTGCTTTTGATCAGCAAGGGAAACATCGTCTATCAGGGCACGGTCCCGGAATTTGTTGCTAAATCAAACACTGAACTGGCTGAAAATGAAGAGGTCGATTTTGAAGATGTCATTCGCCGCTTTTTGGAAACGGAATCTCGCGTTCGCTAAGCTCGCGGTCCAGTCCAATCTTGAATATCGTCTGAACTATTTTGTCGATGCCGTGGTTCAACCGTCCCTGACCACGGGTATTGAGGTGCTGCTGTGGTTTGCGGTCTTCAAAGGCGCAGGTGCCACAGAGATCGCCGGTTTTGGTCGTGAGTACTATTTGGCTTATGCCCTGTGGGCGGCCTTCTTCGCGCGGATCTGCACTAGCTGGATGTACGAGTATCGCATGATTCAGGAAATTGATTCAGGCTCGATCAACAGCTTGCTGGTCCGCCCGATGACCTTTTATGAATACTATTTCTCGCAGTTGATGGGATACAAATTCGTCACGACCGTCGTTTCAATGCTGATCCCGTTTGCGGCGATTCTAATTTTCAATCTGCCCACCAAGTTTGAACGCCTGCCACTGGCGTTTGCTCTGGAATTTTATTATCTGATTCTGGTTCATTCGATCAGCTTTGTGATTGCTGCCGGGGCCTTCTATTTGAACAAGGTCTACGCCATCACCGGAGCGAAGAATCTGGCTTTGTGGCTGATGACCGGCGAACTTTTCCCTCTGGATCTGATGCCGGAACCTCTTAAATCCATCATGGTCGCCCTGCCTTTCAGTGCGGGTGTCTACGTGCCGGTGGGCTACTTGACCGGTCGTCTGGAAATAGCCTCTGTATGGCAGGCCTTTGCCTCAGTCACCGTGGGTATTGTTATCGTGAACATGCTGGGAGTCTGGCTGTGGCGCAAAGGTGTGAACGTTTACACGGGAACAGGAGCCTAGGATGAAGACACTCAAAAAGTATCTTTCTTTGTACGCCGCTCTTTTCCGCACCAGCTTTATTGCGGATCTGGAATACCGGGTGAACTTTGTCACTCGTATTGCCACGGATATTTTCTGGTATCTGGCACAGATCATGACCTTTGAAGTTCTGTTCCGCCATACGCCCAAAATTGGCGACTGGAATCTGGAACAAATGCGCGTCTTCCTGGGGGTGGTGTTTGTCGTCGATGGACTTTACATGATCATCCTGTCCGAAAACCTGGATCAGTTCTCTGAAAAAGTGCGCAAAGGGGATCTGGACCTGCTTTTGGCCAAACCCATCAACTCGCAGTTCATGATTTCTTTGCAAAAGGCTTCCACCGCGATGATAGGAAATCTTCTGATTGCCAGCAGCTGGTTCATTTACAGCATCATTCAGCTTCCCAATTTCGAATGGCTGCGCCTGCTGTGGCTGATTGTGCTGATCCCGTGTGGACTGGTGGCCTTGTACGCAATGAGATTCTTTATGGCTTCCACGGCCGTCATCTTTGCCCGTTCAGAAAACTTGCAGTTCATCTGGTATCAGATATATCGTCTGGGTATGCGCCCGGATTCAATTTACGTCCCATGGTTTAAGTGGATGCTTTTGACAGCCCTGCCCGTCGGGGTCATCGCCAGCGTTCCCGCCCGCGCTCTTTTGGAGCCGCCGGATCTGGCACTCTTTGCCTGGGTGGTCGTGTTGTCAGGTATATTGATTTATTTAACAAACAGATTCTGGAAGTTTGCGTTGCGCTTTTATTCCAGCGCAAGCTCCTGAAGAAAGGCATTTTATATGATTAAAATTTACGGATCTCCGCTTTCAAGTGCAGGCCGCTGTTACTGGATGCTCGAAGAACTGGGACTTCCTTACGAACAGGTTCCTCTGAACATGCGTGAAAAGCAGCACAAGTCTGAAGAGTACCTAAAAATCAACCCGAACGGCAAAGTGCCTGCGATCATTGATGGCGAGTACGTGCTGTGGGAGTCCATGGCCATCACCAACTATCTGGCGAAGAAACACAATAGCCCGATGGCGGCGCAGAATGCAGAGGAAGAAGGGCAAATGTTGCAGTGGAGCTTCTGGGCTCTGGTGGATCTGCAAAAGCCTGCGGTGGACTGGCTGATTCAAGCCATGTTCGTTCCGGCAGAACACAGAAACCAAAACATCATCTCTGATGCGCAAAATATCCTGCCACGCTATCTGCAAGTTCTGGAAAAAGGACTCAGTGGAAAGACCTATCTGGTTGGAAACCGCTTTACAGTGGCTGATATCAACGTCGCTTCTGTGATCGGAATTTTGCATGCTCTGAAATTTGATTTGTCGAGCTATCCAAATATCATCAAATGGAGCCAGACGTGCCACAGCCGTCCGGCCAGCCAAAAAGTTCAAGCCATGAGATCCAACCCGCACTAGGCTGGATCTTCTGCAAAAGCTCGTCCTAACCCAGGGCGAGCTTTTCAAAGTCTGAAATCTTCTTGTTAATCACGGAAATGGACTTCTTCCAGAATTCAGGACGACGGATGTCCTCGCCTAAATGTTTCTGCACCAGATCTTCCGCACTCATGCGACCCGTGTCGCGCAAGATATTGATGTACGTTTTCATGAAGTCCTGCCCCAGCTCCTGACGGCGGGCATAGACACTCATGCTGAACAGATATCCAAAGGTGTACGGATAGTTATAGAAGCTGATACCGGACATCGCAAAATGCAGCTTGGTCGCCCAGAACATCTTGTCGTTGGCACTTAAGGTCGGTCCATACCACTTCGTCCAGGCTTCGTCTGTTAACCGTGTGAGCTCATCCGAACTCAACGTACGCTGGGCCCGAAGGTCATAGAAGCTTTTTTCAAAATCAAAGCGGGCTGGTATATTCAAAAGGAAGCTGGCCGCACCTTCGATTTCTCCCCAGGCAAATTCAATTTTTTCTTCACGCGTCTGTGCTTTTTCCAAAAGCACATCGTGCAACAAGGTTTCAGAGAAGATACTCGCTGTTTCAGCCAGCGTCATTGGATAACGGGTCTGCGCACGTGGCATGTCCCTCATCACCCATGAATGATAGGCATGCCCCAGCTCGTGCGCCAAAGTGGAAATATCACTGTTGGAACCCATATAGGTCATGAACACCCGGGGCTCACGACGCTTTTGGAATCCTGTGCAATAAGCACCGTTGCGTTTGTTCGGAAGAACACGAGCCTCGATCCAGCGTTTGTCGGCCATCATGCCGACAAAGTCAGACATGGAGGCATCCGCCTGTGCGAAGGCCTCTTTGATCATGTTCAGGCCCTCGTCATACGTGCGCTCTTTCTTAGAGGCGGAAATCGGGCTTTGCGCCAAGAGATCCCATGGATCCAATACCTTTTTGCCCATCAGCTTCGCCATGGCCATAGGAGCCTTGCGGGATTGCTCGACATTATCATGACAAGCCGACAACATCGCTTCCAGTGTGTCACGAGTGATACGGCTGTAGAACAAGGACTGATCCAGATAGTGAGACGTCACGGTGTGCGAACGCTTCTTATTTTCTTCGTGGCGCCAGCCAGCCAAAGCATTCAAGATGGCCGCAGCTGATTCCTTATGAACGGTCCAGGCTTCCTGAATGGAGGTCCAAGCGACACGACGGGTGTTTTCTTCCTGACTGCGAGTTAACGCCGCTGCTTGAGCCAATCCCACGGTCTCCGTGCGATCCGCGTATTTTAATTCACAGCGCATGGAGCCACTGAGTTTTCCATACAGTTCTCCCCACGCGTGCAGGCCTGGTGTGGAAATGGCCTGAAGCAGGGTTTCTTCCCCATCCGACAGCATAAAAGGTTTCAAACTTCTTTTTTCCGCCCAAAGGAAATCACTGGCCGCCAGTTCCGGATGCGCCAGGATCTTCTTTAAAATTTCATCCGAGCAGGCTTTGACAAAGTTATTCACCGGCACCAATGCCTGATACATACGAGACATCAAATCACTGACTTCTGATTTTTTGGCCTGCGCCTCATTCAGGGAGCTGTCCACAGAAAGATGGCACATCAGATATGTGCTCATGTTGGCCAAGAGCACCTGCGCCTGATCTGCATTTACCAGAATCTTTTGAATGGATTCAATCTGCGTCTCCAGAGGCTCGCGCAATGCTTTGACGTCTTTTTCGATCTGATCAATCTGAGACTTTGTCAGATCAAATTCAGTCTGAAATTCAACGGAGTTATAAGAAGGGTATTCTGATTCGATATTCCAAGCCATTTTTTCCATGACCGGATCATACCCTAAAAAACAAAAAAGCCGAAGTTTTGCTTCGGCTTTTTCACATTAAATCCTATCTTTTCTCGATGTCGTCCTTGGCTCTGAGTAGCGTGGCTCCCAGATCATTGATAATCCGGCTCAGCTCCGGTGACAGTGTCTTGCCCGAGATCTGCAACTGCAAGCGCTCTGTCTCGTAGAAGGGACCAACCTGCTTGTCATCATTCCAAGCGGTCAGGAACTCTTCTTCAAACCCACCAATAACTTTTTTATCGAAGATCTGCGCCCCGAATTCGCGGAAGCTGCCCTGCAGGGTGTCTGGATTCAGATTGGAAGAACCCACCAGCATCACCTTGCCATCAACAGACGTGATCTTGCGGTGATTTTCCTGATGATACCCTTGTGTTTTCCCGTTCGGGAAGCGCGCCTCAATGCCCAAAGTGCGGCGGGCTCTCACTTCCACCCCATGACGCATCAACTGATCCAGGAACAGCGTGTTTGGCAACCCACCCATCGCAAAATTTCCATTGTGATCAGCCAGAATACGAACCTTCAGCCCTGGCACTTGTGCTTTGCGCTTCATCAAAGCATCGTTGATGTATTTATCATAGATAAACAGATGCTCCATGTAGATATGACTTTCCGCCTTGGAGATCATATCCACCAGCATGTTGCGCGTGTCCTTGATCTTGGCATCGACGTTGGCTTCAGCCAGTCGTACCGACTGGTCACCCACGGCCGGGAATGTCATGCGCTTAAGCTTAAACCAGGAAAGAATCTGATCGCGATTCTTTAGGTAAGCTTCGTTGGAATAGCCTTGCTCTTTGTAATAGAACCACTTGCGCTCGTTTGCGTCTGTCGTTAAGGCGGCATCGACGTCATCATAGTACGCGGCCTGCACCAGGGCTGCCGCCGGGCCTTTGACATATAAGGCGTTGTCATAATAGTAACCGCCACTATGGTCCGACCAGTTCTTCGAGCCAAAGTACGCCTGAGGCGCATCGGATTCCGCATCCACGACGATCACCTTACTGTGATCAATTTTGGATTCATAGTAGGTGTTGCGTTTTTCCAGGGACTTGAAGGTTTCCTCCGTTTTGGGAATCAGATTGGTGATGCCAAAAGGAATGCCCGGTGGATGGCGTTGGATGTTGGCCTGAAGCAGATACACAGACCCTTTCAGGCCCGGATCCGTTGCCGCACGATTTTTGATGTACTCAAAGATCGGCATCATCTCGTCCTTCATGTTGTAGTTGGTTGCATAGTCATGCAACATCAGCACCTTGAAGTTCGGATTGGCTTTTTTCTTGATGACCGTCTGATCCAGCAGGAATTTGCTCAAAGTTCCACCCATTGTGCCTCCGAAAAGGAAGATATCAATAAAGATGGATTCTTTCGCAGACAGAATCATATCGCGAATCTTGGCAAACATCGGATCTTTGAAAGACGGATGCCCCTCGTCGTCGTTATGTAAAGGCATCTTCATATAAGGCTGGCTGAAATCCAGCTTGCCCCCGGCAAAGATCACACGATCATTGAACCACTGAATTCTTTCCGGAGATACTTCATTGTGACTGACCAACTCCACCACATTGCCCGGCACAAAGCCACCGGCCACCAGAGCGTAGTCATCCATTTCCGGGAAACGACGTTGCAGATTCTCGGTCAGCTCCAAACTGCTGAGGCTTAAGTTGCGTGCTGAGGACCACGAGGTCATCAGACTGCGGGCTGCTGACTGGGCCACCTTGTCTTTTTTAAGCGGATGGTCGGCATAGTCGCGCAAGGTCTGCAAACGGGTCTGCAACCAATATTGCAAAACCTTGGATTCATTCACCGAACTTTTCTTTACAAACTTCCAGTAAACCAATGGCAGAAGAATTTTCTCGGGAACCTGGCTTTCATATGTCTTCACAAAAGCACGGGCCCGGCTTTGCTCTGCCGCTGGCAACTTTTTAATTTCACTTAAAAGGGTTTCAACACGACGGCAGGCTTCGGCGCCAAACATCATGTCAAAGTTGGATTTATGGAAATCCATTGCTGCAATACGCTCTTTCAAAGACACCACAGGTGCCTGAGCAAAGGACGTCGAACCCATCAACAGCGAGGTCAAAATCAAAGCGGTCTTTTTCACAGAACACCCCCCTGCACCAGAGAATTCAGATTCAGATACTTTTCCATCGAGCTTTCACACTTTTTCAAATAATTACGACTGGCACTGGAAAGAGCCTGCTGTCCGTCAGCGGCGTTCTCAGTATGGAAGCGGGTGTTATAATCCACCAGATCCACCTTCGTGCGACTGCGGTCCAGCTCCCCTTCTTTCA
Organism: Bdellovibrio sp. HAGR004; assembly: GCF_055397015.1. Taxonomy (NCBI): domain Bacteria; kingdom Pseudomonadati; phylum Bdellovibrionota; class Bdellovibrionia; order Bdellovibrionales; family Pseudobdellovibrionaceae; genus Bdellovibrio; species Bdellovibrio sp. HAGR004. Next base: position 3,771,552 of record NZ_AP029176.1, read on the forward strand.
GGTCGTAAACAATCTTGCTTAGATTAAAGATCACCTGGCCTGAGGAGTTTCTTTTTTCCTCAACCTGGAATGTTCCCGTCGGAACGGACTTACCGGTTTCTTCATAGGTATCCGGCATCAACTCTCTGCGACCTTCATTATGGGAAGCCAGAAGTCCCGGGTAGATTTCTAGTGTTTCCTCGGTCGGAATCAGGTCTTTCAGGTTGAAGTTCTTGTAAAGATCGACGGTATATAACAAAGGCACGCCCGGTCCGGCTGATTTCGCTGACAAGGTATAGCCATCGCAAACAACCGGCTTCTGAAGAGCATGGTTTGAACGATAGTAGCGGCGATAGCGCACAAAGCCTTTCACGCCGTACTTTCTGATACTGGGCACACCAATGCCGATATCCATGATCTCAATATAGATCGTCATAGAGCCACCGATATAATCCGCAGCCCCCTTGGTCACTGGCACAAGGGCCGAGTTGTTATAGACAGTTCCCGTCACCGTCGCTTTTTCCAGTTGTTCCCATTTAGAGCTTAAACGGCCTGTTTCACTCAAACGGACCAGTTGATTGCTGCCTAGTTCGGCAGAGTAATCATTTTTCTGATTAAACTCTGGATTGAACATCAAATCCACCTGCAGACCGGTATTGATGATCTTATAAAAGCGCATTGTCTTAACGAAGTTTTCAATCAAGGCATCTTTGATATTGCCGCCTGCGATCTTGGCTAGACCCTGCTCAGGAGCATCCGTACCCAGAGTTTTAATCAAAGCCTCGTTCAGGGCTTTGCGTGCGGTTTTTGAAAGATACTTCTGATCTCCATTGGTATGAAAATGCACGGACATCTTATGGCGGTAAGAATTCAAAGGAGAATCCCCACCCATCAGTTCGCCCAGCGCCTGAGCCTCACCATCTGTGATGATTTGTTTCACGCTGGCTGGCTGACGGACTTCTTTATGTGTACAGTGCACAGCTGTCAAAGCGGCGCAGGCAATCAATGCAGACTTGATCATCAACTTCATATAGTCACATCCTAAAGATTCTGGAATTTTCTGAATTCGGCGTAATGCGAATCATCCGCTTTCAACAACAGACTTAAAGAGTAAGGCAAATCCTTGTAAACACGCTTACCACCGTAATACATAATCACCGGCTCAAAGATTCTTTGATTGCCGATCGCCAACTGCGCGACATTGTCAGGACTGATGGTGTAGCGGCGCAAAGTTTCTTCCAAAGGCCATTTCACGTCCTTATAAACCACATAGGCAATTTCCGAACAGACGATGCGTGTGTGGGTGTGGACGTCGAAGTTAAAGTCATACTCTTTTCCGATCTGGGCGATCGCCTGAAGGACTGCCTCGCGACGGTACTCATCTGTGATATTCGAACGAGTATCGCGGATCACCAGGAAGTCATCGATGTTCAGGAAATGCTCCAGGGTGTTAAGTTCAACTCCCGGACGCAAAGCTTCGACAATACGATGACCAGATCTGATTTTGGCCTGAATATTTGCCGGAATCCTGTCCCAGACTTTCAGTTCTTTCAGCTGATCTTCCGTCCCCAGCCAGATCGCAACGTGGCCATAGTGGCCCGGGATCATCTTATCCGTCAGACGGAACGGAGTTTTTTCCATCAGAATATCCAGGGGTTTCATTTCAGCGATCAAAGCTTTTTTTTCTGACTCAGGCATATTGATCAGATGACCTTTACGGGTTTCCACCATGCCGACCATATTGCCAAAGCCCATACTGACCCCGTAGGAAACAGAACGAACCCCGCGTTTTCCTCGCAAAGTCAGACGGTGCCATAGATTCGCAATGGCATCTTTAAAGGCGCTGCTGTCTGTTCCGTTTTTTACCGCCAAATACCAGATGCTTGATTGAGTCATTGCATACAAATGACTTTCTTCAGGGCTGGTCGAAATTCCCTGGGAACGCCGCCATGCCATCACGGAATCAATAAATTCAATTCCTCTTTCCAGCTGAGATCGGCGCGAGATGGATGAGTATGAATCCGCCAAAGTCTGCAACGCACGTTTTTGAGCGACGTCATAGTTCAAAACATAGCGCAAGGAAGCGTTATCGTTGAACGGCTGGATTGCCACCAGATAGTTGTCCATCAGCATGAGCGCAGAAGCCAGGGCCATATGCATGCGGAAGATCTGTCTTTCCCCTTGAGCATCTTTCGGATCAATATTCAGGACTTTATAATCCTGATAGAAGTCCTTACGCACCTGACGGGCTTTTCTTTCAATTTTGGTCCCGCGATACGGGGTCAGCTTCACCTCGTTAGTTTCAGAAAAGTACTCGCCCTCGGAAATCGCCAGGTCCAGAAGTTTCTGACGGGTTTTTAGGTAGTCAGTCCCCATGGCGCGCACCCACTCACCTTCAGATCGACTTAAGGTGATATTGCCGGTTTCACCCAGTTTCTTTTCATCGGCGAAGCGCAAAGCCGTGGATCTAAAGGTCAAAGCCTCAGACAACAAAGCTTGCAAATCATAGTACTGTGGATCGACATAATAGGCTGCTGCGGGAGCTCTCTCACTTGAGGATTTAAATGATGAGCACGCGCCAACGAAGGTTGTGACTAGACACAACGCCAGCAATTTAGAGAACATGGGATTTCCCTCCAATGTTCTCAGAATAAGCTAATAATCCCTCGCAAACGGAAATGATCTTGTCGCAGGACAATGAATCTAGTCCTGCGTACCAGTGCAAAAAGGCCCTACTAGGACCTCACAGCCATTGGTCTGTAATTCGGTCAAAAGAACTGTGAAGTGGAATCAAAATACGAAGATACCTCTGGTTCTTAGAACTTGCAGAGTCATCTATAAAGAAGGCGGGATCTCGGTTTTGCTATAAGCCGGATTCTGTCCCAACTACCAGGTCCCATAATTTGCCCCGATAATCGTGGATGATCATTCCTCTGGGAGTGGCATTACTGACACCCTCAAGCGATCTTACCCGGTGACTACGGGCTGGCCGCCCTACTAATGTCACCCTATTTGATCTTGCTCCGCGCAGAGTTTGGCTGTTTTCACTCCAGCAGCTCCCCAGACCCTCCCGTTCCCGGTGTCTGGCTCAATGCCCTGGACATTCTCTCTGTTCCACTGTTCCTAACGTTACCGTCGAGGGGCGTTACCCCTTGCGCTGCCATATGGAGTCCGGACTTTCCTCTCTAATTTCAGTAATTTAGAGTATTATTAGAGCAATCATCCGCAAAACCGTGGGGATTTCTAACACCATCCAGCATTTCGTGCAAGAAGGTTTTCTTAATCCCAGTTTTATTTTACTTTCTAAGCATCGTTTACAAAAGGATTAAATCATGAAGATCTTGGTATCTCTATTTGCGTTCGTTATGACTTTGACTCTTGCTTCTGCTTCTTTAGCTGAAGAGGCTCACGGTGGTGGCGGTCATGGCGGTGGTCATGGTGGTTTGACCGAAAAAATGAATGCTTTGTTCCCGCAGCCAAAAGCAGACCCTACAAAGAACGAGGTTCCGGCAAAACCGCAGCTGGAAAGCCCTGGCTACTACCAAGCGATCAAAGCTGACAAAACAACTCTGACTTGGAAAGCCGTTGCTGGCGCTGACGAGTATCACGTGCAAGTTGCGACAGACGCTAACTTCAAGTGGTTGGTGGCCAACGAGTACTCTGTTAAGGGTAACTCTTTTGAAGTGACAGGTTTGGAAGCTGGCAAACATTACTTCTGGAGAGTTGCAGCTGTTAAATCAAATAACTGGAGCACCTTCCGCAAAAGTTTCTTTGCAATGTCCATGTTCGAAACTCCTGCAGCGAAATAAGTTGTTGCGAAATTTTGATTGCACACTCCAAGAGCCCTAACCCAAGGGCTCTTTTTTTTGCGCTTCGACAAACTCCAGGTGCAATTACAAAGTTTTAATCCCCAGGCCGTTTTGTAATTTTATATCTTTGTAAGAGTATAGATACACTTATGCCATGACTCATTCGGTGTATGAGGCGCTTCTCAATTCTAATGCAGTGATAGAGTTCGACATCCAGGGAAATATTCTCTGGGCCAACTCCAATTTCCTGAACTTACTCGGGTACGAGCTAAGCGAAATTCAGGGAAAGCATCATTCTTTGTTCCTGCCGGAGTTTCACCAACATGAGCTCGAATATCAAGAAATGTGGAATCAACTTGCTGAAGGACATGCGCAAGCTGGAGAATTCAAACGTCTGAGCAAAACGCAGGAGATCATTTGGATCCAAGGCTCTTACACTCCTGTAAGAAATGCTGAAGGCACCATCGTCAAGATCGTCAAGATGGCGGTCGATATCACAGAAAAGAAAAGTCTGTCTGAAAATCTGGAGAAAAAGAACCGAGAGTTGATCGGAGCCGCTACCAAAGCCCGCGCAGCCACACATGCCAAATCCGTCTTCTTGGCCAACATGAGCCATGAGATCCGCACGCCCCTGAATTCCATTATCGGAATCACGGACACCCTGGCAGAAACCACTTTGGACGACCAGCAGGCCTCGTTTGTCGAAATCCTTCAGCGCGCCAACCATCAGCTTATGACGATCATCAACGACATTCTGGATTTGTCCAAAGTCGAAGCTGGCGAAATTGAACTGCGCCCCCTGCCCTTTAAACTTCAGGGGATGCTGGATGATCTGGTGGCCGTTCTTGGTTTCCGCGCCAAGGAAAAAGGTCTGCAACTGAACATCGAGATTGAACCCGATGTCGAGGAGTACTTCGTCGGAGATGCGGATCGTCTGCGCCAGGTGCTGATGAATCTTCTGAACAACTCGATAAAATTCACCCAAAGCGGCAGTGTTTCCCTGCGAGTCGCCGTGAACCGCACTTCGCACTCGGGAAATCTGCTGTTCTGTGTTTCTGACACAGGAATCGGTATCTCCAAACAGAAGTTCAAAGACATCTTCCAGCCTTTCACTCAGGCGGATTCCACCACCACGCGCAAATATGGTGGCACCGGTCTGGGACTTTCCATCACAAAAAACATCGTGCAACTGATGAATGGCCATATATGGTTTGAAAGTGAACTCAATGTGGGAAGTGCTTTCTATTTCACGATCTCAGTCCCCACCACCACGGAAAGAAAGACAGCGATGCACAACCCATGGCAGGGCCGCTATCAACTGACCGACATCAGACACAATATCTCCAACAGCCGCCTGCGCATTTTGGTGGTGGACGATGTGGATGACAATCGCAGTCTGTTTGGAATTTATCTGCAAAAGACCATTCACGCTGTCAGCTATGCCAGCAGCGGATCTGAGGCGGTGGAAATGGTGAAAAACGAACACTATGACATCATCTTTATGGACGTGCAGATGCCAGGAATGGACGGTTATGAGGCCACCCGTTGCATCCGGGCCTTGGAAAAAGACCTGGGCCGCACTCCGGCCCGCATTTTTGCCTGCACCGCCAATGCCTTCCAAGAAGACGTTCGCAAAAGCCTTTCAGCCGGTTGCGATTTGCATCTGTCCAAACCCGTGCGCAAGGACACCATGCTGAAGGCCATCCATTCTTTCTTCAGTGCTCCAGAGGCGATTTACTAACTATCGCTCACCAGCTCATTCAGATTCCACTGATCCAGCACGGTCTGCCGGGACAGACCGCCTTCTTCTTTGACCGAATAATACACCTTGATCGATTGCGGGTTCATCGAACTGTGATAAATCATCCCTGCGCACATCTTGCAGGGTTTGTGAGTGGAATATAAGACCGCACCTTCGGGAATGGCCCGACCGCTTTCTCGATAAAGGCGCTGAATCAGGTTCACTTCCGCATGCAGGGTTTTGTTTTTAGAGTTGGAGTTCACCCCATAACCCAGAATCTCTCCGTCTTTATCCACCAACACGGCGGCGATATTTCGGTCGAAATCGTGCAAAATATCTCCCCGCGGAACCTTTTGCGCCAGTCGAGTTAAGCTTTGCAAAAATGACTGCTTGGAGGCGGGTTTTTGCTCTAAAAACCACTGTCGGATGTCCGCCAAGGGCACCTGATTTTCTCGGTTCAGATGATGGCTGACTGGCAAAAGCTCACTTCCCGCACCGATTTCAATCATTGGCTCCAAAACGGGAATCTGATGATCACAAGGAACAATCCCAGCGGTCACACGCTTGGCAACGACCTTGACCATCCCCCGGCACATTTCCGTCAGATCCGCGCTGGCGTAAATCCGCTGGCGCAGAATAAAGAAGCTGTGATCGACAAACTGCTCAAAAAGCCCCTGCAGCAGCTTCACCACTGCCGAGGACGGCAGAGGCCCTTTTGCCCGAGAATGGCGCGAAAAGTAGATCCTGCCCTCGTGCTCGACGAAAGCGACGTCCATTTCCTTCTGAGCAAGTAAAAATGCTATATGTTCTGCCTTTTTTTCTGCCAACATCCAGGAATTGGTACCATATCCCGTCCAAATTGTCTAAAAAGCCCCCATGGACATGATCAAAAACCGCTTGGAAAAGAACTTCAAAAAACTTAAAAGCTGGGCCGAACGCCACCAAATCGAGGCTTTTCGTCTGTATGATCGTGATATTCCCGAATATCCCTACATCGTTGACATCTACAAAGATCACTACCTGATCTACGACAAAAGTGACTTGCGCGACAAAGACAAAAACCACCTGCCTCACGTTCAAGAGGCGCTCAAGACGTTGTTTAAATGTGATGACCCCAAGGTCGTAATCAAAAAACGCGAGCGTCAAGAGGGCCTGAAACAGTACGAAAAGCTGGATGCCAAAGAAGACACCTTCGTCGTGCGAGAGTCGCAAGCTTTATTTAAAGTGAACCTGTATGATTATCTGGACACCGGCTTGTTCCTGGATCACCGCCCGATGCGCCAGAAGGTCTTTAAAACGGTTCAGGGAAAAAGATTCCTGAATCTGTTCTGCTATACCGGGTCTGTCAGCGTGTTTGCCGCCTTGGGCGGGGCCCGCACGACCAGCGTGGACATGTCGCAAACCTACCTGCGCTGGGCTCAGGACAACTTCCAGCTCAACAACATCGACTTGGAAGGTCACAGTTTCATCAACGCCGACGTGTTGGAATGGCTGCGCACACAAAAAAATTCGAACACTTTTGACGTTATTTTCCTGGATCCGCCAACGTTCTCGAATTCCAAGAAAATGGAGGACACATTTGAGGTCGAGCGTGATCAGGATTTCCTGGTGGACAGCTGCATGCAAATGCTGGCTCCCGAGGGAGTTTTGTATTTCTCGAACAACAAGAGGAAGTTTAAGATTTCCGACAACATTCTGTCCAAATACAGAGTGAAAGAAATCACCACCGAGAGCATCCCACAGGACTTCCATGATAAAAAAATTCACAACTGCTTCGAGATCAGAAGCAAATAAGGGCCCCTAGGGCCCTTTTCCAATTTGGGGACAAAAATACCTTGCCCCCGCCACCAAAAAGCCCTAGAACCCCCGCTTTAAGACAAATACTAAAATCATAAGATCTCCTAGAAGATCACAGATATTGAAGGCTGTTCAAAATGCCACAAGCGCAAGGCGGAGGGGCTTTTCTGAAACGGAGGCGTGCTCCAAGCACGTCGGAGAGAAAGAAAAGACCCGACAACGCAGTCGATTGGGGTATTTTCAATAGCCGCCGGAGGAATGAGAATTGAAAGCACTTGGCCGTCATATTTTGGTTGAATTCAGTGGATGCAACGCTGAGGTTTTGAACGACGTTTCCATCATCGAAAGAAGCATGGTTGAAGCGGCACAAATCGCAGGCGCGACAGTCATTAACTCCACTTTCCACCACTTCTCCCCATGGGGTGTAAGCGGTGTTGTTGTGATCCAAGAAAGTCACTTGGCGATTCACACATGGCCGGAATACCGTTATGCCGCTGTGGATCTGTTCACTTGTGGTGATTCCGTGGACCCTTGGGTTTCCTTCGAGCACCTGAAAAAAGCCTTCCAGGCAAACTACTCTGCTTTGGAAATGAACCGCGGCTCTTTGCACGTGATCCAAAAATCCGACTTCCAGCCGAAGATCATGCGCGAAAAACCTTCCTTTGATCTTTCCAAAGGTTATCAGATCGACCGCAACGTCTGGTTCACCGACAAGGATGAAAACCAGGCTCTTTCCCTGCGTTACACGGGTGAAGTTCTGTTTGATGAGACAAATCCGTTCCAGCGCGTGCGTGTTTTGGACTCTTACTCTCACGGCAAATTCCTGGCGATCAACAATATGGTGATGTGCACAGAGCGTGATGAGTTCCACTATCACGAAATGATCACTCACCCGGTGATGCAGGCGCACGGGAATGCGAAGAACATTTTGGTTATCGGCGGCGGTGACGGCGGTACCATTCGTGAATTGTTCAAATACGATCAGGTTGAAAATGTAACAATGGTGGAAATCGACGAAGCGGTTGTGCGCGCTTCCAAGCAACATCTTCCAAAGATCGCTTCAGAGTTTAACAATCCGAAATTGAATCTGATTATCGGTGACGGCATTCAGTTCGTAAAAGATGCTGCACCAAACTCTTATGACGTGATCATCGTGGATGGTTCTGATCCGGTCGGTCCGGCAAAAGGTCTTTTCACTGCCGAATTCTACACAAACTGTAAAAACGCATTGAAAGAAGGCGGCTTGGTGATCACTCAGGGTGAATCCCCGATGTTCCATGAAGGCACTTTCGTTGAACTGAATCAGTGCTTGAAAGGTATCTTCGGCAAGAAGAGCGTCCACACGATGTTGTTCCATGCGACCACTTATCCGTCAGGAATGTGGAGTTTGCAGATGGGTGTGAAGGGGACAAATCACCCGGCGAAAGACTTCAACAAAGACCATGCGCGCCAATTCTCTCTGGCCAAAGGTCTGAAATACTACAACGAAGATCTGCACACAGCGGCGTTCTGCCTGCCGACGTTCGTTAAAACGATGCTTGGCGATAACGCCTAGTTTATCTAATTGAGATAGACCGCCTCCTGTTTTCATTATAGTTTCATCTAGAACTAAACAAACAGGAGGCGTAAATGTTCAAACTTCCACAACTTCCCTACGCAAAAACAGGTTTGGCTCCTTTGTTCAACGAAGAACAAATGACTTACCACTACGACAAGCACCACAAAGCTTATATCGACAATCTGAACAAGTTCATGGAAACAGATGCGTCTTTGAAAGGGAAATCCCTTGAAGAGATCACTTTGACTTCCTCTGGTGGCGTGTTCAACAACGCGGCTCAGGCCTGGAACCACACCTTCTTCTGGTTTGGTATGACTCCGGCAGGTCAAGGCGGCCAGCCTTCTGCTGAGTTGTCTGCAGCGATCACTCGCGACTTCGGTTCTATGGATGAGCTGAAATCAAAGTTCGTCGATGGCGGCGTAAAAACTTTCGGTTCTGGCTGGATCTGGTTGTGCGCGGATGCTTCCGGCAAGCTGTCTTTGGTTTCCACTTCCAACGCAGCGGTTCCATTCACAAACAACGGTCCAACTCCATTGTTGGTTGCTGACGTTTGGGAACACGCTTACTATGTGGACTACAGAAACCTTCGCGCAAAATACCTAGAAACCTTCTGGAGCCAAGTAAACTGGAACTTCGTTTCCGAAAACTTCGCTTCCAAAAAAGTTCGCGACCTAACTAAGTCCATGACTTAAAAGGTACCTGCTCGCTTTTGCAGAAGCACTGCTTCAAAAAAAACGGGTATTCCGAGTTTTTTGTGGGTAGCCCGGCGCGCACGAATTGAATTCGCTTAATTTATGAGCTTCGATTTTCGGATGAGAAATCCATCCGATTCACACCAGTTGTTCGAGCAGCTTCTCGGTCTTGTGCCGCCGTGGTCAGTCACTAACGTCAACCTTGATACCGTAAATCGTCTCGTCGAGGTTGATGTCGAGTGGTCGAAAGGCCACGAGCCGGAGTGCCCCGAGTGCGGGCGATCGTGTTCGATCAAAGATCACCGCGAGGAGCGCAGGTGGCGGCATTTGGACACGATGCAATTTCAAACGATCATTCGCTCACGTGTACCAAGATCAGATTGCAAGGAGCATGGGGCGAAGACAATCAACGTCCCATGGGCTGGTCCGAACTCTCGCTTCACTCTGCTTTTTGAGAGGCTCGCGATTGACGTCATGATTGCCGCCAAGAGCCTCAAAGAGGCGGCAAGGCTTTTAGGGCTTTCGTGGGACCAGGTCCATCACATCCAAAAGCGCGCGGTCGAACGCGGTCTTGAGCGTCGCAAGCTTGATGAGATCAAACACGTCGGTATCGATGAGAAAAGTTTTTTGAAAGGTCACAAGTACGCCTCACTGATGACCGACATCGGTGGTGCACGCGTTCTAGATGTCGTCGAAGGCAGAACACTTGAGGCCACAGACTCACTCTGGCAGAAGCTTCCAGAGGAGACGAGATCCGGCATCGATGCTGTTGCGATGGATATGTGGGACGCCTTCATCACGTCAACAAAGACGAATGCGCCCCAAGCCGACATCGTGCACGACAAGTTCCACATCTCAAAATACTTGGGCGATGCGGTCGACAAAGTGAGGCGCCAAGAGCATCGGGCGTTTATGAAAGACGATGTCGAGACACTCAAAGGTGCGAAATATCTGTTTCTGAAAAACCCCGAGAACATGAGCGATGCCGAGACCTCTCGGTTCAACGAGCTTCGCATGGATAAACTTAAATCAGGGCGAGCGTGGTCGATGAAGGAGATGTTCTCGGAGTTTTGGAGCTACACGTATCAAGCTTCGGCGAGAAAGTTCTTCGACCGATGGTATTGGTGGGCGACGCACTCCAGGCTTAAACCGATGAGCGACGTCGCCAAGCTCATGCGCCGGCATCTCGACAACATCTTGACCTACTTACGCCACCACATCACCAACGCGATGATGGAGGGGTTCAACTCGAAGATCCAATCCATCAAAGCCAATGCTCGTGGCTTCAGAAACTTTGCCAACTACCGAATCGCGATCTTGTTCTACTGCGGAAAACTTGAACTCTACCCGGCGTAAGGGCACAAGAACCTCGGAAGAACCAAAAAAACAAAAGGGACTGCTATACAACGGCAGTCCCTTTTTTTATTCAAACTTCTATTGCGCTGCTTCTGCAAAAGTAAGCAGGTACCTTTTAGAGTTCGAAGAAGGTGGTGGACAAGAGGAAGAGGGTGTTTCCGGTGTCGGGGGTGTAGTAGACGCCGACCGAGGGGCGCGAAAACATTTCTTTTGGACGGAACTGAGACCACGCAATACCTGCGCCGGTGTTCATGTCCTCGTAAGGCGAAATCCCCGCTTCACGCAAATGACCCCACGCAAAGGTCAACCATTCGCGGTCCTTGATCTGATACTGTAAATCCAGACCCCACTCCGATTCACACTTCAAAGAATACACAAATGTCAGTGTGTTCTTGGAGTCAATATGCCCGCAGACATTGTTCAGGAATGGCGACAGGGTGACGTCCTCCAGCTCCACCGGGCGATAATTAAAACCAATATGGAAAGAACGCAGAACCAGATCCGGTGTCTCGACCACTTTGCCGTCCAGCCTTACTTCGGACTTAAAGCGGTTTTCAGTGAAAGCCGCCGCCCAGTCGAACTTGTCGCCGCGATAGAAATTTAACTTGGCTGTGTAGTTACGGCTGCCCGGAACCGTGGCATAAAAAATCGGAACCGTGCCCAGCTCCACACGTTCGTGCACCCCCACGCTCAGGGCGTTGGCCAACATGTGGGAATTGATGTTGGCCCCGCTGGTTCTTTGAAAACCAAACTGCCATTGAGCCAAAGTACGAGCCGACGTGCTGACAACAGGGTTGAAGATCACGCGCTTCGGCGGAATGACGTCATCAAAGCCCGCAAAGGCCTGAAGTCCGGAAAGAAAAATGAATGATAAAATAAACGCGCGCATGCCCGCGAGCATTACAAATAGGATGCCAAAAGAATCCCTCTGAGCCGTCGCTTATTTGCAGCTCATAGCTCCGCACCCTATTCACACCGGTACAATTTTCACTGTGACAACAGTTTAGACAGCTCTTCTATGAACGCAACCACTTGCGACGGGGATCCTTCTTATCCACAGGCCACAACGCCCACTGGACATTCAGATCACAGGCCTTCAGAAGATTTTCCACAATGAGCTCGGCGTCCTCTTTTTGCCAGAAGTCCTTGGCATGGGAACTGGGACTTTTTAGTGCGATATCAGACACCAACGAATAAACCATGCCGCTCATGGGAGGAATCAAAAACCCCATCGTGGAAAGCACCCCCTGCAAGCGGGACAAAATCCCCTTTCCGCCCACGGAGTGCATTAGAACAAAGACAGCCGCAGGCTTCCCCATTAAAGCACTGGTGCCCTCAAGTTCCGTCATCTGCTCCAACAGCTTTTGCATGGGACTGCCCCAGGAATCCCAATACGTACCGGTCACAAAGATCATGGCATCCGCATTCGAAATTCTTTTTTTCAGGGACGAACTGTAACCGGACTTTGCCAGCGTCACCACATCCACCGACACTTCCTTCGGGAAAATCTTTTTCATGCCTTTGATCCAAAGCGCACAGTTGCCCTGATCACCGGAAGGGCTGCCATTTAAAACAAGAATCTTTTTCATCGGAAATCACTCCATGCCGTTGGGGATGAAGTATTATGACCTGTTCGGAAGAAACAATCCAAGGACAAAAATAAGACAGGCGTCTGGGATCAGACGCCTGCACATGGAGGGATGGGAAAAGGACCGCACCTTAAATTGTGACAACTTTCATCAAGACACCTCCTTTAGGTTGTCTTCTTGGATCGTTGTTCCCCTGTCCAGGGGAAACAACACTTCATAAGCAAAATCAACCGAGACCGGAACTCTGCGTGGCGGGTCTTTGATTTCAATGAAATTCAAGACATCCTGCACACCGGACAGCTCCCAGGCCGCGGCGACGGCCAAGGCTTTCAAACGAGGTCTAAACACCTCACCATGAAGCTTCACAATGCCGTCAGCGACCTCAACCTCGATGTGTTCTCCACCGATTTTAATCATCTCTGCCAGCTGCGCTTCAAGGATACGAAGAATCTCCTCGTCTGATCTGTAGTAGTCCGTGGGTACAACAATGCGGTCTTCAATCGCCCAGACACCTTCCGTGTCTGAGATGACCTCCAAGGCCGCATTCTTTTTGTAAGACGTATCCACGAATCCACTGACAATGACCAGGTTGCCCCGGGCAACAATTTCAAGATCAGCTGCGCTCACTCTTTTATCCCATTTGATTCGATCGCGTATTTTTCGACCGAGCTCATTGTCGATCTGGTTTTTAAGAAGATGCGTGTTCATTAGGCTGCTCCTTGCTTGTTCTCGGGTTTTCCTTCAAATCAGGCCACCCCTTCCAGTGTGGGTGGCTGATAGTTCAGCATCGGATCATTTCTGCGATGCTGGGATTTACGTGAGGATCGTTTGCTCAGCACCACTTTTAAAGCGGACACTGTCTTCGCTACACATCGTTTGAAGTTTTCGTCGCTCTTGACGACTTTAATCACACTTTTTGAGCGTGATGGCTTCAAGATGACCTCACACATATAGCTCGGCTTGCGAGTCTGTGTACGATGTCGATCTGTCTCGACTCGCACGGTGAGGTGAGCACCACTGTCATACTTGAAGAAATCTCCGACAGCGTTTTCCACTGTCTCCATCAGGTAAGATTCGAGATTTTCAGTTTTAGTGATGTCTCTGTAGTAGATGTCTGTTTGCATATCTACCTCCTTGTCTTGCTCTCATTATCGTTGAAATCGACAAATTCGTTAAATATATAATTTAGAAGACATACTTAGGTTAAAGTTATACATTTAAGGGGTCTAGGCGAAGATTTCCAAAAGGAACTCATAACTTACAGAAACGCATCAAGAGCCTAGTTCCAAAAAGGCGCCAAAAAAACCATGTTATTCGGAGGTTTTAGACCATGTTTAACTACAATCATTTATATTACTTTTATGTAACCGCCCGGCTGGGTGGAGTCAGCAATGCCGCCAAATATCTGCATATCAGCCAACCCTCACTCAGTTCTCAGATAAAAGTTCTGGAAAGCACGTTGGATCAAAAACTTTTCGAAAAGCGCGGAAGAAATTTGCATCTCACACCCGAAGGAGAACGCACTTTTGCTTACTGTAAAAAGATGTTCGATGTTGCCGCCGATTTCGCTGAATCACTAAAAAGCCCCTCTGAAAAACAGAGTCAGCGCTTTCGGATCGGCGTCAGTGATCAGGTGGAACGCCCCTTCATCGCCGATCTGCTGGCTCCGTTGATTCGTGAACAAAAACGTGGCATCGAAAAACACTTCTTCGTCAGCTCCGCCCCCTCGGACATCTTGGTCAATCAGCTGCGCAGCCAGGAAATCGATCTGCTCCTGACGAACAAACCCATCTATGCCGATGATGTTAAAGAAATTGCCACCGCAGAAATGCCGGTGAACCTGATGGTTTCGACCAAGAATTTAAAAGATCTGAAGATTCGGATCTCACGCCATACCTCAGCGCTGGAATTCTTAAACGCCGTCCCGTGGGGTTTGATCATCCCGTCATACAAGATGAAACTGCGCCATGAAACGGATTTGTTCTTTCAGGAAATTCACGCGCGCAAAAAAGTGATATTCGAAAGCGACATCATGTCTGTGGTCGGTCGGGCTGTGATCGATGGGGCTGGGGTGGGCTTTCTGCCCGTTCCCTATGTGATGGATGAAGTTCAGTCCGGCAAGATCACACTGATTGGCCCCAAGGCCGGATACTGGAAACACACACTGTACCTGCTGGCGCGCAAGGATCAGAAGGAAGATGAAACTTTGATGGATCTTAAAAAGACCATCCGACGACTGGAGAAGTTCTAATAAAAAAGCCCGCCGTTAAGAGCGGGCTTTTTGTTCTGAACTTTAATTTTGGATTTAATAAGGCTGACGAGCATCCGAGTTTGCCAGATCCATCCCCATCACCACCGCAATTTTTGTATAAGCGGCTGAATGTTTGAAGTTGGATTCCGGAGTGATCACGTCGCGGGTCGTATGGATGTTTTTGTTACTTTTGCTGAATGTCGCTTCAAACGGCATCAAGGCAGGATAACCTTGGCGATTCCAGGAAGCGTGATCGCTGCAACCATAACCACATTTATCATCCACGATGCGCGCGTGGATGTAAGTTTCATTTGCGGCTCTTAAGTATTCACGCAGCCAGGCGCTGGTAAAGTCCGTCATGCTGCCGATAACCAGTTCACCCGAACCGGGGAACAAAGTCATGTCCAACTGAAGAACTGCCACCACGTCTTTCTTTTCTGCTTTGTACTGTTTTGCAATCTCGGCCGAGCCCAAAAGACCGGACTCTTCCCCCGCATACCAGAAAATTTCAATGGAGCGTTTAGGCTGAGCTTTACTCATCAGAATACGCAGTGCCTCGATCAGGTTCGCGGAACCGGAGGCATTGTCGTCAGCACCAGGTGCCGTCTTACCACCACCCCAGCTTTGATTGATGGAATCCAAGTGACCGCCCAGGACCACGATTTCTTGGGGGCGCTCACTACCCACCAGGCGCACCTTCAAGCTTTTCTGTTTTGTGGAGGTGTGGGTGATCAGTGAAATCTCATAAGGGATTTTGGATTCAGCCAACATCGCTTCCAGACGCGTCTTCATCTCATCGACGTGGCGGTTCGGTTCCGCATCACGGTTGCTACGACTTGGGAAGGAAGACAACCAAGTCACATAAGAACGAAGATTGTCCTCGCTGACTTCGGTCAACGCAGCTTCGATTGCTGCACTCTTTTCCAAAGCCAAAGGAGCAAACGGCGCCCGGTCATAGAGGGCATTCTGCTCCTGAATTTTCGCCAAGTTATCCAAAATGCTGTTAAATCCAGCACCCTGAACGTGCATATCCAGACTCAGATCCTCAAAGCCACCACATTTGCCGACCTGATGGGATCGTTCCTGAATTCTTTGCTGCATCAAGGGCGTCACAATCGCGTAACCCACTTCGATGCGTTCATCTTTAGCTAAAACCGGGATATTGAGGGCGCGTAGATCCTTCAAATCAGCCAGAATCGGCTTTGTTTCGAAGTTTTCCAGATCCGGAACGTGCGCCGTCGCAGTCGTTGCAACGAACAATAACAAAGCCATCGTGGCAGTTTTCATATTTTCAGTCCTTTGAAAAGCATTACCGCAGATTAATGCTATCGAATTTGTCCTCATTTTGGCAAAGACAATTCGCTTATTTTTTAAACATGCATTAGGATAAGTGCCTATGACGACAGACATTTTGCTGGTTACTTTGAACTCCACCTACCAACATAGCTCCTTTGGTTTGCGGTACCTTTATGCCAATTTGGAAGAGCTGCAATCGCGTGCCCAGATCCTTGAGTTCACCATTGCCCGGGACCCCAAAGACATCGCCGAAAGTCTTCTGCGTCACAAACCAAAGATCATCGGAATCGGCGTATATATTTGGAATGCCCAAGAATCTTTGGAACTAGTGTCTTTACTTAAGCGTATCAGTCCCGAAACTTTGGTGGTCTTAGGAGGCCCCGAAGTCAGTCATGAATCGGAAACCAATCCGCTTTGTCACATCGCGGACTATGTCATCAAGGGTGAGGCCGACTTCCTGTTTAGAGACTTCTGCAGAAACTATCTGTTCAACGGCACCCTGCCCGAACAAAAGTTCATTGCAGGCATTCTGCCGGACATTAAAACCATCAAATCGCCTTACGAATTCTATAGCGATGAGGACATCAAAAACCGTGTTTTATATGTCGAGGTTTCCCGCGGTTGTCCGTATCGCTGCGAATACTGCCTGTCGTCTTTGGATAAATCCGTTCGTAATTTCGATGTTCCTCAATTCTTGGCCGAAATGCAGAGACTAATGGATCGAGGCGCCCGCCAGTTTAAGTTCATCGATCGCACCTTCAATTTGAGCCCTTCAACTTGCACACAAATTCTGGAATTCTTCCTGGAGCGAATCCATCTGGGTCTGTTCCTGCACTTTGAAATGGTACCGGATCGGCTGCCAGTGGAAATTCGCGAGCTGATCAAAAAATTCCCCGCAGGTTCATTGCAGTTTGAAATTGGCATTCAAACGTGGAACACCGACGTCGCCCGACTGGTCAGCCGTCGCAACGATCTGGAAAAAGTGAAAGACAACTTCCGCTTTCTGGCCGCTGAAACAGGTGTTCATACACACGCCGACCTGATCGTCGGTTTGCCTGGTGAAGACATTCACAGCTTTGCCAAGGGGTTTGATATTCTGGCAGAACTTCGTCCGGATGAAATCCAAGTTGGTATTCTCAAACGCCTGAAGGGCGCGCCTATTTCCCGACACGACAAGGAATGGGAAATGGTCTATTCGGCCCATCCGCCATTCCAGATTCTGCGCACGAAGTCCATGGACTTTGCCACGTTGCAGACGATGAATCGTTTTTCAAAATACTGGGATCTGTATGCCAATAGCGGCACTTTCAAGAACTTCGTCGACAGCCTGAAAGCTGCGGCCCAGGATAAGGAACACCGGTCCTTCTTCTGGGAGTTCTATGAGTTCAATGGCTTCATGTCACAGCGACATGCCCAGTCCCATGGAATTTCCCAGTTAAGTCTTTTTGAATCTGCGCTAATTTACCTGACAGAACATCGTCACTGGCCTGTGGAAAAAGCTAAGGCGCTTTTGGCTGAAGACTATAGGGCGACAGGTAAAAAAGAGCTGCCACGGTTCCTAAAAGCCGGTGAGACCACGGAAGCCTCTGGTGGCTCGCACGACACGGGAGCGAAAGGAAATCTGCCTAAGCGGCAGCAAAGGCATCTGACGGCGAAGAGCGAACAGGCTTCATCATAAGAATTGAAGCCAGAAGCAAGGAAAACCCCGCCACCAGCAAAGCACAGCGGATGTACATAAACCACAGCCACTGAGAGCGAATATCCATCCAGTCCGGTGGCGGCGACATCAGATCCCAGTTTGTGATAAGCTGATTGAGCGGAAGATTTCCCAGGTACGTCATAAGCAATTCATTCAGAACGCAGACGACTGCAAAGGCAATCAATACGAACTCCATTGACTTCCAACGGCCCCGTATCAGGTACAGGCTGGCCGTCAAAGCCAGCAAAACCACCGAGTAAACGATCGGGCTCATCATGGAAAACGAGTGATTCCAACTACGATGAAACTCCAGGTAAGCCAAGATCGACAGGCTTTCCAGCGTGGGGCCCACTCCAACAACCAGAGCAAAAGAGCTTCCCGCCATCAAACCCAGCAGCAGCAAACCAAGATATTTCAAACCCAGAGATAAATTCATAGGAGGATCATATATTCTTTTGTTTACTGTCACTCAAGTTTCATTTTTTTAATTGAAAATTACCGGTTATTGCACCCGCACCTTCTTCGCAAAGCCTGTATAAGCAATCAAAGGAAGCTTGGTGAAGGTGAACTTGAAGTCTTTGGGCACCTCACCAGAGCGCAGAAGTTGCCACATCTGCTTTTGTAAAAACACCGGCCGTATTCCGCGGATATCCGGTTGCTCCAAGCCAAAATCCTCCATCCACATCTTCAGTTTGCCGGGCTCGATGAACAACGAATACACATGATAGTCCGGAGGTGTATTCTTCACAAACCACTCCATCCCCTTAATCACAACCAACCAGGCCAGGGGATTCTTGTTGAAGGTGTTAAAAAAGAACAGCCCCCCGGGGCGCAGAACTCGCGAGGCTTCTGCGATCACCTTCTGCGGATCAGAGACGTGCTCTAACAGATCCATCGCCGCGACGACATCAAAACTTTCGTTGGCATAGGGCACCTGATAGACGTCCCCTTGGTGATAGTGGACTGAATGGGTGTGATCGCGGGCTTCAGCCACTTTCAGGCTGGAGGTGGACAAATCAATTCCCGTCACCTTGTGGCCGGCCTCGGCCAGATCATTCGCCAGAAACCCTGCCCCGCACCCCATATCAAGAACTTCCGCATGATATCCAATGTGCTTGCGAATGGACTCCAGAATCCATGGCATTTCAACCTTGTGCTGATTGCGCAGAAGAGCGATGGGATCATCCTGAGCCTCATACCAGCGCTCTGCCAGGTGATCATAAGCTTCATTGTTGACGATTTCCCGGTCCACTTTCGCAAGTTCCAAATCCATGGAAACACCTCCAGCTCTCAAACACGCTAGCAGCCGGGCGTTCCGGCGAGGAGCTTTGACGAAGTCCAGTGGTAAGAATCAAGGCGTTGTTGATCTGATCGACGGCTTCCGCTACACTCAAACACATGATTGATTATATCGAAATTGCCTGTCGATGGATTTTAGGTCTGCAGATGTTTTTCTGGGGACTGAACGGTTTCTTTCATTGGGTGAAAGTGCCCCCCTCAGATCCGGCCATTGACCGCTTTGTGCAGGCTTGTATCGACACGCGCTTTATCATGCCGACCGTAAAAATTGTTGAAATTTTCTGCGGAGCTCTTCTGGTTGTGCATCTCGGTGTCCCCCTGAGTCTGGCTATTTTGTCTCCGATCATGTTTGTAGTGACCGGACTTCATGTACTGCACAATCCCAAGCCCTGGGGGGTCCTGGTGACGACGACTCTGCCTTATGCGGCGTTGTTGTTCTTTCATAGCGCCACTTTATTACGACTTGTTCACTAACGGCTTCAACGACAAATAAACTCTCGATGAATCTTTCGTAACTTGAGGAAAAACAAGATCTCTCAGTAGATACTCCTCAAGCTTATGAAAAGACACAGTGCTAACTCCTCTACCTTTTGTCTCGTGGTCGGCCTCGTTGGCCTGGCTTTGGCCTTTTCCTGGCTCGTGGCCCTGACCCCCCAAGCCCGGAACATCGAAATCATTCGTCCCGATCTCACGGTTAACACCCGGGCTCTGTCGTCTTTTGAATATCTTAACTACAACACAGACCGTGAAGGCTTGTACTGGCTTAAGTTTGAAACAGAGCCCATGATCTATCCCCTGAGTCGTCTTAAGATGCGCACCATGAACTGCGTGCATGAAATGAGCACCAGCCACGGCGAATGGAAACTGCCCTCGGGACTTCAAAACGTCTGTGACAATCGCAAAGGTCTTTTGCTGGTGAACACCAAAGACTCACTTTCACAAAACACACAATGGCATTTTGCGGGCAGCACCCGCGGCGACAGCTATGGGGTTCTGCTCGAAAAGGACTGGACGGATCTTCCCGTCGCCGCCGGTTTGATCGCTTTGACGTTGTCCCTGGCTCTTATACTTTACGCCAGACTTCCCGCTCGTCACCTTGCGGAACGTCTTTTCGTGATGACTTTTTTGATTATCGCTTTTCTTTTCCGTTTTTGGCTGGTGTTCATCGAGGCTCCGCCACAGTTCAGTCTTTTTTCAGATATGGGCGCCTATTTTTCTCGCTCAGAGGAAATTCTTAACGGTCAGTTCAGAATTGATCAGCTCTTTCAGCCCATTGGCTTTACGCTTTGGAGCTTGTGGCTGCGCGAGCTCGGAGACTTTGAACTCTTCAACTGGGCTCAGGTGTTCTTTTCCTGGGGCACAGTGATACTTATCTATCTAATGGTCCGTCAGCGCTTCGGAGCGCTCGCCGGGGCTTTGAGTGCTGCGATCGGCACAACCTATGTCCCCTTGGCGGGCTTTGCGACTTTTCACATGGCAGAAAATGCGTATGCCTTTTTTATCTCTTTGATTCTGTGGTTGATCCTGAGAACTTTAAACAACCCACAGCTGCGCGGATTCTTTTTAATCGGGTTTTTAATGGCGCTGGCCTTTTACTTTAAAGGAAATCACGCCTTCTTTATTCCCATTTTTGCACTTTGGCTGCTGTATCAAGACCGTCACCAGTTTAAAAAGGGCTTTAGCAAAGCAGCCGTGATGGGACTGGGGTGTGCTCTGGTTGTGGCCCCCCACATGGCTTGGACCTGGCAGCATTATGGAAAGCCCCAGCTGGGTCCGACAGCGGGGGCTTTAAATTTCGTCGAAGGCAAATGCCCCAGCAAAGACAACGAAGACTCCACCGGCGCCCGCTGGATGTCACCTATGTTTGGCTTCACCAACGAAAGACTTTACAAAAAATGGGATCGCCCCTTCACAGATCAATCCTATTTCTGGAAGGCCGGCGTGAATTGCATCAAAGAAGATCCTTTGGTTCTAATCGAAAGCCTTCGCTACATCTACTATCTGGCCTGGGGCAATCCCCTGTGGCCCCATATTTCCACAAATGTTCAGGACCTTTACTATCCGTGGGAAAACTTCTTCTATTATGGTCTTCTGCCCCTGACCTTGCTGGGGCTTTTGGTGCTTCGCAAGGATGAAGAGGCCTTCAATCAGGCCTCGGCTTTGCTGATGTTGTCCCTGTTTCTGACTGTGTGGTTCTTTAAATCGGAAAACCGCTTCCGTGTCCCCTTCGATGCCCTTTTAATCGCATGGTCTTCTGTGGGGGCTTCGTGGGTTCTGTTAAAAGCTTGGGCCCTGTCAGGACGCCTGACTGTTTATCTGCGAAACCTGCTCATTAAGACTCCAATAGTCGTACAGGTAACCCAACAGGAAAAGTCCTCCGGTGCAGAGCCAAATCAGTCCTGAGATCCATTTTCCCATATAAAAGCGATGCACGCCAAAAACTCCCAGGAAGGTCAGAAGAATCCACGCAATGGTGTAGTCAACGCGGCCACTGCGATAGTTTCTCTGTGCCTCCCTTTCCATTGCGGGGATCAGGAAAAGATCAATCAGCCAACCCACGCCCAACAGACCGAAGGTGAAAAACCAGATCGTGCCCGACACGGATTTACCAAAATAGAAGCGATGAGCGCCCATAAAACCGAAAATCCAAAGAATATAGCCAATAAAAGTTGAATGTGTCGCCTGAGCCATGATTTCCCTTCTTTGCCTTAACGGACGGCCTGCGGTCGTTTTAGATACAGACCAAATTTATACATAACCCAAACATGAAACAACGCCTGAGTCCATCTGTACAAGAACCAAGGCATGCGGGGCTTGAACTCATGGATGGCAGCAATCACGGCTTTGCCACCCAAAATTTCCCGAAACTCCAGACGTCCACGAACTGTCTTTTGCGCCAACAGTCCGCCTCGCACATAGAAGAGCTGGCGGTGAGACCAACTTCGTTCTGGCGAGTACTCCAGAATCAGAAGGCGCAAATAAGGAAAGCTCCAACTGAAGTTCACCCAGCGCCCACTGACTTCCACTTTCATAAAGCCCGGACGCATTGTTGGCAGAAAGTCCATGTAGGCCTTGGCAACCTGGGCCGCCGTCAAACCTTCCGGAATCAAAAGGCGCTGGACCGAACGAACCTCGTAGGACCCCATCGGATTCTTCTGAAAAGCCAGGGGCTGGCGATGTTCTTCATAGCGATCAAGTGCCACTTGCAAAGCCTGTTCAATCGGCGTGAATGAATATCCCGGAATACTCAGGGCGTGCCCAGGCCGAACGGTCAGCGGAACTCGCAGCCCTTCCACCAGCGGTCGCACCAAAGCTCTTGGAGCCCCCGTCACCAGACACACCCACAAGGTGGACAGCTCCGGACTTAAAAAAGGAATTGGCACCAGGGCTCGTTTCTTACCCAGAATCCGGGCGATCATCTTCATCATATCCAGATAACTCACCACATCCGGACCGCCCAGATCGTAGGTGTGATCCGCAGTGTCCGAGGCATCAATACAATGGTGCAGGCTTCGCACCACGTCCCTTAAAGCAATCGGCTGACTTCGTGTGTGAGTCCACTTCGGGCACACCATCACCGGCAGGCGCTGCACAAGGCGCACCATCATATGGAAGGACGACCCCTCAGCCCCCAGGATCACGGCGGCTCGCAGAAGGGTTGCAGGAATTTTACTGGCTGTGAAAAGTTCTTCGACCTCATGCCGACTTTTCAGATGGCGTGACAAGGTGGGGGAATCCTCGGGATACATTCCTCCTAAATAAAGAAGCCGTTTAACCCCACACTTTTCGGCGGCCCGAACAAAGTTGTCAGCCACGATAAGATCAAAGTCTTCAAAACTTCCTTGCGTCAGTTGAGCTGAGGGTCGCATCGAGTGAACCAAATAGACAGCCACGTCACAGCCTTGCAAAGCCTTTTCAGCATCAAGCAAACTGAACAGATCACAAGAGCGCCATTCGATTCCCGGGGTGGTGCTCACCTTTGCCGAACGACTCAGAGCCACGATGTCGTGATGCCCCAGCAGTTCCTCTATCAAGGCTTTGCCGACAAAACCACTGGCGCCCGCGATTGCCACTTTCACAATTACCCCCACCCTCTAAAAATTCTATATTCTATCACATTTGTCCCAAACCCAAGTTGGTAATTAACAAAATAAAAGGACCGCCTTGACAAAGAAAAAACCGCGCACAGGTTTGTAATGTGAGAAAGAAACCAACAAAGGAGGTTTTTAATGAGACTATTAACACCTTATTGGCCAACTCGCCGAGCTACGACCAATCTTTTCGACGAAATGGATCGCTTGTTTGATAACTTCGCAGCGCCCGCCTCTTACGAGGCTTATGAACGCACACTCACTCCGGCGTGCGAGGTGTCTGAAACCCAGGATCATTATCTGTTAAGCATGGATATACCTGGATATAAAAAAGAGAATGTAAATATTGAAGTGAACGGAAATCTTCTGACAATTTCAGGAGAAAGAAAACGCGAAGAGAAAGTCGTCAGCACTTTCGCACGCAGATTCACCGTTCCCAACAGTGTTGATGGCGAAAAAATCGAAGCACATCACGAAGATGGAGTCTTAAGTATTTATCTGCCAAAAACACCGGTTGCCCAAGCCAAAAGAATCGAAATCCAATCTAAAGGGGGTTTCTTCGAGCGCTTAGGATTTAAAAAGTCCGCCGAAGATATCAAGTCTGAACCTTCCCACTAATCCTCCTCCTTCCAAAGAGGGCTTGATCCCCCGTCAAGCCCTCCTCTTTTTTAGTTTCCGGTTGCCACCCAATCAGTGAAAGCAGATACTGAAAGCTGCAACTCATTGAGGTAATCACGTGGACAAGAAAAAACTGATTGAAACAATCCGCACACAACTGGAAAACGACATCGCTGCGCTGAAAGAATCCGTCAAGGCCACGATTGATGCCGCCACTAATGAGGAAAGCAAAGCGGAAAATGAATATGACACCCGGGGATTGGAAGCGTCTTATTTGGCCCGCGGTCAGGCCAAACGCATCGCCGACATTGAAGAGGCCCTGTTGCATCTAAAGCATGTGAACTTGAAATCTTTCGGGCCGAACGATCCGATTTCCTCTTCCGCAGTCATTGAAGTCGAACACAATGGCAAAACCAGTTTCTTTCTGATTCTTGCCAAAGGTGGCGGCGTCAGTGTGTCCTTTGAGGGAAAAAACATCCAGGTGATCACACCCAACAGTCCCTTGGGTGAAGCTCTTCTGGATCAAAAAAGTGGCGGAGTGGCCGTGGTTGAAGCCGGCCCTCAGATTCGCGAATACGATATCATCAATGTCTGGTAATTAAGGCAGTTGCATTTCTCCGCGCTCGTTCAGGGGCGCCATTGGATTCCAGGCAACCTCCCACAAGAAACGGTCCGGATCCTCAAAATATCCACTGTGACCTCCCCAGAAAACATCCTGGGCGGGCTTGATGATGCGGCCGCCGGCTTTTTCCGCTTCGGCCAAAACCTTGGCCACCTCTTCGCGGGTATTCACATTGTGAGCAATACTGAATTCGCGAAAGCCGCTGCCACGGGCATCAACACCAGCGTCTTTGGCCAGCTCCACACTCGGGAACAAGGCCAAAACCACGCCTCCCGTTCGCAGAAATACAACATCTTCGTTGCTTGCCGGCGAAACATTCCACCCCAGGCCTTTTTCATAGAAGTTTCTGGATATCTCCAGATTCTGAACTCCCAAAGTGATCATCGTCAGGCGCGCTTCCATGTCTCGACCTCCACAGCTCCCCCAAAAAACTATCACAAACGCTCCGCCCAACGAACCCCTTTTCTGGCATTTCTTGCCAGTCCCGGAAAGTTGACATAGGATCGCTAACCATGGGCACACCTATTCAAGACGTTGTTATTATTACGACCGGCGGAACCATCGAAAAAACATATAATGAGTTCGATGGATCCCTGGAAAATCGCGGCACCAGTATTAAGAATCGCATTTTGTCAAAAATGCGTCTGCCATACACGAACATCTCCGTCTACCCTTTGCTCAGCAAAGATTCTTTGTACATGACGGATGAAGACCGATCGCTGATTTCCGCCACGGTTCGCGATCAAATGCAACGCGGTTGTCCGATTGTGGTTTTGCACGGAACAGACACCATGCACATTTCGGCTGAACACTGCTTTAAAGAAATCGGCACACCCAAAGTTCCGGTGGTTTTCACGGGCGCCATGATTCCCATGGGTTTTGACGACAGTGATGCCGCCCAGAATGTCACAGAGGCGTTGCTTGCCGCAAAACTTCTGCAACCGGGGTTTTACATTTCTTTCCATAACCAGGTCTTCCACGTTCCCAATGTTCGCAAGAACCGCGAAAAGGGAACTTTTGAAAGCCTCTAGAACTTCTCACATAGACCGTCTTATTTTGAGATTTCCTCTCTCAAAGCATTAAGACGGTCCGCCTATCTCCGAAAAGGAACTGTTGCACCCGTTTCGTTCCAGGAGATAACCCGTGAAGTTTATTGCCTCTGTTCTTACCATTCTCGTTTTTACAACTTCAGCTTGCACTCATCTGTCCAAGGTAAACCCCGAAAAGGCCTTCGTGGATCATCCTGTGCCGTACTCGCAAAGTCACCGGCACCCTGCCAATAACAATCTTCCGTGGTGGGCTGCCAGCGAAAAACAGGTTCAAAACGCCTACTGCCGCCGCAAGCTTCCCACAACCAGTGCCGCGATTGCCGCTTATTACAAGAACCTGCCTCTAGGTCCAGGCTTTGAAGAAGGCACCTATACAATTTCCGGTATCGAACTCCGAAATGAAAGACCTGAACTTGTGCTGGCTCTGAGCCGTCTGCTGTTCCCGGCAGACCCCGAGGAAAAAATCAAAGAAGCTCCGGCAAACTTTCAGCAGACCTTTAAGATCAGTCCTTCCTGCGACAAGGCCTTTTGTGTCGCACAAAAAATCTTTGGTCCCGAGGTGGACCCACAGATGTTATATCTGATGGATCAGTTTGATATCAACACATCCCCTTACGCCTTTATCAACGCCTCACCTTTCACGGCAGCAGAAATCGCCGATGTGATTCGCACGCTGGAGCTGGTTCATCCGAATCAGCTTCCCTTTGGCAGCAACAAAAAACTGATTCGCTTTAAGCGAGGTTACACTCGTGCGTCTTACGGCGATGATGGCGGAAACGTTGTTGCCAATGCCGCCATTGAGCTTTTCGATGCCTGGACAGAACAAAGCTCCATCATGCGCCAGTACACTCTTTACCATGAAATTGCCCACAACCATTCGGACAATCAGTTCTCGGACTATGACCGTTCGGCAAGCTGGTTGGCTATTTCCGGATGGAAGGAAAATAAGGACGGCCAATTTGAATCTTTGCGCAAAAAAGCCAAACAAGGTCACCCCTTTGTCTCTCGCTACGGTGAAACAAATCCTTTTGAGGATTTTGCCGAAAGTCTGACGGCCTATCGCTTTAATCCCTCCTGGCTGAAACAAAAGTCCCAGGACAAGTACAATCTGATCAAACTTCTTGTGCATGATGGGCTGGAGTACACCTCCAACCGGGACTGTCAGCAGGCCCCGGTGTCTAAAACCTATCAAAAAAGTATTGATCAAAATGGGGATCGTCTGACTCCGGCGGAAAAGGACTATATCCTTAAATCCTGCCGCAAACCTTTTTATGAATCGGTCCTGGGCCATATGCCCACCAGTTTCTTTGATGCTTGTGTGAACTTCGAAGCCACTTTGCTGTGGCAAAAACAGAATCAGCAACAATATCCGGATCTGGTCCAGCAGTCGCTCTTTGACCCTGCTTTGCGCGTATCAATTCTGAAATTTAAGAAAACACGCCAGGAGATTGCAGAGAAACTTCAGCCGGAAATGACAGACTGGCTTTTGAAATCCATGGAGGCCTACAGTTACCAGATGAACTCAAGCCAATCCAATGCCGAGTACTGTGATGTCTGGGCGAAGATGGAACATCGAATCTATCCCGAATTGTATTTGGAAAACAAATGGACCAGAAAAAGCCCCTTCAGTTCCCGCCAACTGAGCCCTTCCGCCGGCGCGGCCCGCGGACTGTGTCTGGATCTGGTGCAGGGTTTTGTTCCCACGGCCAAGTCAGCAAGATCTACCGTGACAAACTGGCTCAGAAAAAGCACTTATCTTTCAGACGACACCAAGGTCAGCGAGCGTGGGATCACGCGCGAATCGCTGATGACCTACATCAAAGACCGTACTCGCCTTTACGAGAAGTAATTCTTACTTGTTCTTTGGGGATTTTCTGGGCGGAGTCAGCTCCGCCAGGTCTGAAAGAATTTGCAGCCAGCGTTCTTTCAAAACCGTCTTGGTGCGTCCATCTTTGATCTTTTCATGATTGAACACCAGAATACTTTTATCTTCCCCACGTTCACCAAGATAAACCTGCAGAATGGTCGCTTTCGGCCAATCTGTATCCTGCCAGGTCATGCGCAAACGCACGCCCTCTTTCATTGTGCGGATTTCTCCGAAGACACCGTCTTCTGTTTCAAATACATTTTTGGGTTTGAACTTAAACGGCGACAACGGTTTCAGCCACACCGCCTGCCCTTGAGGGGATTCCAGAAGGTCCCACAGCTTATCGGCGCTGAGATAGAAAGTGCGCGTGGCCGCGGTCATGTACTCGCCCTTGGCATTGCGTCCCTCAAACTTGCGCCCGATATGAACTTCATAAGCCGAGGTCACGATCTGCTGCCACCATGGCTTGATCTTGTACTTCTTCCCCAGAAAGGCCACGATCTCTTTGTGGGTCATGTGGGTGGCCCCCTGAGTGTCCAGAATTTTCACCCACTGATCCCAGTTCTTTCCGGTGTGTTTGGCCACCGACTCCGCGGAAACCTTGTTCAGTTTTTCAATTGCGCCCACGGGAACTTTTTTGGCCATAAACTTATCCGCTGACTAGAGTGCTTTTTTGATATGCAGACTTCCGGCACCCGATTTCACAGACACCTTGAATTTGGAACCCGAGGTTTCACCGATCTCATTGATTAGTTTCCCTGCAGGAGAAATAAAGCTGGTGGTAAACTTGGCATCCGCTGGCATTGTTAACTCCACCAGGCCGCTGCCGGATTTCAGATCGAACTTGCCTGAAACAGGCACCACTGCGTAAGTGATCTTTGCAGTGCCAGATCCCATTTTCAGATCCACATTCCCGGCTAAAGACTTCACCGTGATTTCGCCTCTGCCACTGGAGCCTTCGAGTTCATGAACGTCAGAATCAATGCTTAGATGACCGCCGCCGATTTTGAAGTCAACATCACCCTTGGTCCCCGCAATTGTCACATCCCCTGCACCATTTTTGATTTCAAGATCGATCACTTTGGGAACCAGAATCGTAAAGTTCGTCGTGCAGTCAGACTTCTTAAAAGCACCTTTGCGATGAACTTTAATATCCAGATCCGAGCCCTTTTGTTTGAAATCCAGTGCACAAGACTTGGTAAAATCAATCTTTTCGATCGTTACGACCAGTTTGTCTTCATGCCCGCCTTCGATCTTCACAGAACCTTTGATGTTCTCCAGCTCCAAAGACCGGATAAGCTTGGCATCAAAGTCCTTTGTTTCGGTCTGAGCACCTGCAACCGATCCGGCCATCAGCAAAGCCATCATCAACATTGTTCTCATATTTCCTCCTAAACAATTCCCTAATTTAGCTCCCGAAAAAGGCCCTTTTCAAGCCAGAAACAAGAGTTTTTTTCCAAGGCCAGAGCGGTTCCCAGTAAAGGGTTGCGTTTCTCTCTGGGAACACGTACAAAAACAGCTTTCAAAAGGACCTCTGTTCATGATCAGCACATCCAATGTCAGTTTGCGTTTTGGCGGGAAAAAACTCTTTGAAGACGTGAATGTCAAATTCACTCCGGGGAATTGTTATGGACTTATCGGTGCCAATGGGGCCGGCAAATCCACGTTCCTGAAAATCCTTTCCAAGGAGATCGAGCCTAACACTGGCGAGGTTCATATTGCCTCAGACCTGAGAATTTCCATCCTGAAACAGGACCACTATGCTTATGACGAGTTCCCTGTTCTAAAAACCGTCCTGATGGGAAATGAGCGTCTGTACAAAGTCATGCAGGAAAAGGACGCCCTTTATGCTAAACCTGACTTTTCGGAAGAAGACGGGGTTCGTGCGTCTGAGCTTGAAACCGAATTTGCCGAACTAAATGGTTGGGAAGCTGAGTCCGAAGCGGCCGTCATGCTGGCTGGACTGGCCATCCCTGAAGAGCTTCACGGAAAACTGATGAAAGAACTGACCGGCGGCGAGAAGGTCAAAGTCCTCTTGGCGCAGGCCTTGTTCGGTCGTCCCGACATTCTGCTGCTGGATGAGCCGACGAATCACTTGGATATCTATGCGATTCAATGGCTTGAACAGTTCCTGGAAACCTTTGAAAACACTGTGATCGTGATTTCGCACGATCGTCATTTCCTGAATAAGGTCTGCACTCATATCGCGGATATCGACTTCGGCAAAGTGACCACATACAGCGGAAACTATGATTTCTGGCGACAGTCCAGCGAACTAAATCAACGCCTGCGCGCCGATCAGAACAAGAAGAGCGCCGAAAAAGCTGAAGAGCTTAAGGCCTTCATCGCGCGCTTCAGCGCGAATGCCTCCAAGTCCCGACAGGCCTCTTCCCGTCAGAAACAATTGGAAAAGCTTGAGTTCAATGATCTGCCCGCCTCTTCGCGCAAACAGCCGTTCATTGGCTTTGATATCAAACGCGAACTGGGTAACGACATCCTGACCGTCGACAAGATCACCAAAACCTGGGAAGGTGAAACTCTGCTAAAGAACGTCAGCTTCACTTTGAAGAAGGGCGACAAAGTCGCTTTGCTGGGAAGAAACGATCTGGCGAAAACACTTTTGCTGGAAATCCTGTCTGGCGAGATGGCAGCAGATTCCGGAACATTTAATTGGGGCATCACAACCTCCATTTCATACTTCCCAACGGACAACTCCAAATACTTCAATGGGGATGAAGAAACGTTGGTGGACTGGCTGCGCCCGTTCTCGACTGAAAAAGATGAAACGTTCTTGCGTGGATTCCTGGGTAAAATGCTTTTCAGTGGCAGTGACGCCCTGAAACAGCCCAAGGTTCTTTCCGGGGGCGAAAAAGTCCGTTGTATGTTTGCCAAGATGATGCTGGCTGGTTCTAACATTTTGATCCTGGACGGACCCACGAATCACTTGGATCTGGAAAGCATCACGGCCGTGAATGAGGGCTTAAGCCGCTTCAAGGGCACGGTGATCTTCACATCCCACGACCACGAACTGATTCAGACTGTCGCCAACCGCATTATCGAAATTGACACTTCGGTTGTATACGACAATCACATCACTTACGAAGAGTACCTGGCAGCCAAGATCAACTCGAAAGCCTAGGATTCTTTTTCCACGGGCCTTTTTCTTTCCTGGCGAGAGTTATAGGCCCCGTTCTTCTGTTCAGACATCCGCAGATAATCAAGTTGTCGTTCAACCATCAGATCAAACACTTCCAACAGATTGTCGTGCTGTCTGCAGGAGGTCTTAAATCCCCGACTGTGACCCAGGATCTCAATTGTTTGATGAATCGCCTCGATCGTTGAATAACAAAAGTCCGCGGGCTGCTTGCGCACCCGGAAGCTTGACGGTTTTGTCGGTGAAAAGCAGACCTGTGGCAAAGTCTTCAGATTCTGACTTTCGCGCATCATTTTTTTGGCCGTGGCCCAAGTGCCATCAATCACAAACACGGTCAGCTTTTTTCCCGCTGGCACCAGGTCCGTGCGCTGGCCTTCTGACATCAGGGAAAGATTCTGTGAGTCTGGCCCCGGGTACAGGATCACACAGTGCCTGTGGGGATCACAAATCAGTGCATTCACCAGTTCATTGTCAGAATAGTCCTGCCCAGAAATCAGGTAAGAGTGCTCCAAACAAAGATAAGACATTCGCCCCGTGGCAATTCTTCGGCGCATTTCAATCGGGTGAATCAGGATCACAAAGCTGATGTGGGGATCAAAACGCTGGATGTGCGGACAGTAGCACCCCTTCAGCGGTTGTATGCACACGGGGCAGTGCTGACGATAGACAGCCTGATCATGATAGTTTTTTAGTGTCACAAGAACCGCCCCCTCAACCTCGAACTGCTGGGGCATCCTTCCCCAATACGAAAAACCTCGGATTCATCAACACGACTTCCGTGTCCAAGCCTTTCCACTCTATCACAATTACCCTGTTACATGTCTTAATCTGTACTGATTTTTTTAGATTTCTGTCCCCACAAAGTACAATGAGGACAAGTACAACTCACAACGGATGAGGTGTGACATGAGAACACTAAAACAAATAACAGGCGCAATCACAGCTCTGCTATTTTTGACAGTCGGCACGGCCCAAGCAGAGCCAATAGAAAGCATGAGAAATCACGAACCCAATGTCATCGAAGAGATCAACCCCTTTGAT
The DNA here is from genome assembly GCF_055397015.1 of Bdellovibrio sp. HAGR004. Taxonomy (NCBI): domain Bacteria; kingdom Pseudomonadati; phylum Bdellovibrionota; class Bdellovibrionia; order Bdellovibrionales; family Pseudobdellovibrionaceae; genus Bdellovibrio; species Bdellovibrio sp. HAGR004. Next base: position 3,803,060 of record NZ_AP029176.1, read on the forward strand.
CCCAATATCGAACAGATTCTGGAAGAATTCGATAGAATCTACGAAGAAGAAACGGGCCAACCGTCTCACCTTCCAGAAAGCTTTATTGATGAGATCATCGGCTTTGCCAATTGCTTCCGCAACAGCTGTGCCGTGTGGGCGCAGGTTGTGAAGTCCACTCAGCGCATGTACCTTTATGTCAACGGCAGTCTGCGGGGGTCTTGGTTGGTGTCGACGGGTATGTCCGGTTATACGACCCCCAATTTTGATCGACACCCGGATGGTCGTATCTATGACCGCTACTCCTCAAGAAAGTATCCGGGCGGAGACTATAAGGGGTTAGGCAATATGCCCTATGCGGTCTTTATCACCGGAGGCTTTGCTCTGCATGGCACGCCTCAAGGAAACTGGTCCAAACTGGGCACCAGAGCATCTCACGGCTGCATTCGCATGCACCCTGACAATGGTTACATTTTCAACCGCCTGGTCCGTCAGTATGGCAAATACAATGTCTGGATCACCGTGCAGTAGTTGAAAGTAAAAAGGGTCTTCGACCGAAGACCCTTTTTTAGCGACGCCCGTGATAAGTTGTGGGGATTCCCTTGGCACTCCACTTGTGGGTTTTATAAGACCCGCCAGAGCGAATTTTTTCATAAGAAAGCTCGACGTCAATCAAAGCATTAAAGTCAGCCTTCACCGCCATAAAGGCCAGACGCAACAAAGCCTCTTCACGATCCTCACAGTCCACGACCTTTAAAGCCGCTTCTTTGCGGGAAAAATTGCGGGTTTCCTTGCTTTGGTCTTTCATAAAGACGGCGATATTCTTCGCCGCTTCCATGGTTTCGTTGTAGGCCCCAAGCTCCGGAACAATCTTGGCATCATAACATGGACCACAATAAGCCCCATGAGATAGAAATTCCGGGACCTCTTTCAAGAACGAAAAGCTTCCTTCTTCTAAAAACTGCGCACACTTCTTACAGACAGGTTCTTTACAAGCTCCGCACTGAAGGGTGGCTTTCGGCTTTTGGCAGACACAGCAATTCGTATTTTCCATAGGAACAAACTAATACATTTGCCGTCCGAGTTCGACAAGATTCTATTATCGCCCTGAAAACATCACCGGCCTATTCGGGTCCTTGGGGGCGGTTTTAGGCTTTTTCCTCCATTGGAAACGCTTCATGTCAATCTGGTTGGCCCCAGAGAATTCCACCCCTTCGCTTTCAAGCAGTTTCTTTTGTTTTTTGAATTCGGCACTGCCCGGAGAAAAAGAGATCTTCCCCTTGGAATTCAAAACCCGCTGCCAGGGAAGATCATGACTCTCACTGCATGAATGAAGAAGCCATGCGACTCCCCGAGCCGCCTGTGGCTTTCCCGCCAAAGCGGCGATCTGCCCATAAGTGGCAATCTTCCCTCGTGGGATCTTCATGATAAAACTTAAAACTTTTTTTGAGAATTCCGTGGTTGCCTGCATGATGCTTCTTTAAGCTATACTTTCGTGAGGGGGAAAAGTCACATGTCGAATTCGGAAAATTCTATCGAGTCAGGTCCACTGTATAAGTTTCTGCTGAAAGTGGAAAAAGCGGGAAATGCGCTGCCACAACCTGCTCTGATGTTCTTACTTCTCACGTTCCTGGTTGTTCTGCTTTCTGCCGTTATCAGCGGTCTGGGTATTGAAGCTGTTCATCCCGTAAAGAAAGAAACAATCACCGCTGTCAACCTGCTGTCTGTGCAGGGGTTGCATATGGTGCTGACCGATATGCTTAAGAACTTTACCGGATTTGCCCCGCTGGGCACCGTACTGGTGGCAATGCTGGGATTCAGCCTGACTGAAAAAAGTGGATTGCTGGGGGCTTTGCTGCGTTTGCTGGTTTTAAAATCCCCGAAACAACTTCTGGTACCTGCGGTTCTTCTGGCAGGGATCATGTCCCACACAGCAGGGGATATCGGATATGTTTTGCTGATTCCACTTTCAGCCATGGCCTTCCATAGCGCCGGTCTTAATCCCTTGGCGGGCTTGGCCATTTGCTTTGCCGGTGTTTCCGGAGGCTTTGCCGCCAACTTTATGCTCAGTGTGGCGGACCCGGTTCTTTCCGGATTATCGCAAGAGGCCGCACGAATCATTGATCCGGCATACACTGTGACTCCGGTTGTGAACTGGTATTTCATGTCCGTGTCGTCCATCCTGATCATCGGCGTGGGAACCCTGGTCGCCAAAAAAATCACGATCCCGTTCCTGGGCGAATACAAGGGCTCTGCCGAACACACCTCCCCAGAACCTTTGAATGCCTATGAAAGAAAAGGTCTGCGCTGGGCCGGGATTGTCTTCTTTGTCTTCATCGCACTGGTCCTTCTGGGCACAGTCCCCGAGACTGGGTTTTTGCGTAATGCTCAAAACGGCTCCCTGCTAAATTCTCCTTTCCTGATGGGTATTATTCCCATGGTCTTTTTCCTGGCCGCCTTAACAGGTGTCGCTTATGGATTTGCTGCCAAGACTTTTAAATCCCAATCTGATGTGACCAATGCCATGCAGGAATCCATGGCCACCATGGCGCCTTATTTGGTCATGGTCTTTTTCGCCGCTCAGTTTATTGCGCTCTTTAATTCCTCGAACGTGGGATTGATCCTGGCTGTGAAAGGTTCAGAAGTTCTAAAAGACATGCACTTAAGCGCCATTCCTCTGATGATTGGCTTTATCATTCTGACGTGTGTGGTGGACTTGTTCCTGGGGAGCGCCTCCGCAAAGTGGGCCCTGATGGCTCCGGTCTTTGTTCCCATGTTCATGCTCCTGGGTATTGCCCCGGAACTGACTCAGGCTTCTTATCGTGTGGCGGACTCGGTGGTGAATATTATTTCTCCGTTGATGCCTTACTTCCCTCTGATTCTCGCATTCGCCAATAAGTATGACCCGAAGGCTCGCATCGGCACCTTGATTGCATTGATGCTTCCTTACTCCATCGCCTTCACCATCTTCTGGTCTTTGCTGCTCTTTGCCTGGATTTTACTGGGCTTGCCCCTGGGACCAGGAGCACAGCTGCACTTCGTGATGCCCGGTCAGTAAAAAAAAAGCTCCCCAGATAAATTTCCGGGGAGCTTTTTTATTTTCACTGTTTGTAAGAACGATACCAAACTGCGCTGTCTGTCCCCAACACAAACACCAAGGTTCTATTTTTCGCCGAAGAACTTGCATCAGGCCCCGAAGTCAGGACTCCACCCAAGGATTCCCACCCCGACCATGAACCATGGAACCACTTATGCCAAAGAGCATTGTCGGTTCCTCGCACATACACATCCAGACGACCATTTCCCCATGACGATACCCCCGGCGATGACGTCAAGACGCCACCCAAGGATTCCCAGGACGACCAACCGCCCGCATACCATAGGTGCCAAAGGGCGTTGTCTGTGCCGCGCACGAAGACGTCAATACGATTCGCTCCCCAGGACACAGCTGCGGGGTCCGATGTCAGAACACCGCCAAGCGATTCCCAACCCGACCAAGCACCGGAAGAAAACCATTTATGCCAGAGGGCATTGTCGCCACCACGAACAAAGACATCCAATCGTCCACCCGCCCAGCTTGCTGCCGCCGGACCCGAAGTCAAAAATCCGCCCAAAGAAACCCACGGTTGCCAAGCTCCATTGCGGAAGGTGCGCTGCCAAAGAGCATTGTCTCCGCCTCGCACAAACACATCGATACGATTGGAACCCCAGCAAGCGACCGCCGGTGAGGAGGTGAGATAGCCTCCCAAAGACTTCCAGGAGCCCCACGAGGTTCCATTCCAGGCACGATACCAAAGAGCATTGTCTGTACCTCGTACAAAAAGATCTGTGCGATAGCCACTACGTGAACACGAAGCCGGGTCAGAGGTTCCAACACCTCCGATGCTGGACCAGGCGGACCAACCCGGAGGTTGTGGATCATCATGTTCAGGGGTGATCGGCCCCTGAACAGATACGGGGGGTGTGATTGCATCGGTCATCACAAAAGCCTGTGCCCCTTGTGATGCGCCGAGTGCGAAAGAAATTAAAAGTAAGCCTGTTGTGACACGCATATCATCCTCCTGTGATTCGAGCGTTGGTTAAACTTTTCTTCACCGCCAAGGTAACCAATGCCGAATCAGAACAGGTAGATGATTCGTTCGCTTTGCCAAAATGCCTTGCTAAGGCTTGCTAAAGAAAGCCCTTGTGCAAAAGAGCACTGGACTCTCTAGCCTCCGTCTAGTCGAACAGTTCTTCCAGGAATGACTTCCGCTTATAGGGCTTTTGCTGATAAGGACCCGACTGAGACTGGTGATAGGAAGGCTGTTCCTTCTTTGTTTCAAATTCTTGAGAGCGTTCAATGATTTTATCCAGCTCTCCACGATCCAGCCAAATTCCACGGCACTCGGGGCAATAATCAATTTCAATTCCTTTGCGCTCGGAAATCACAAGATTCGGTTCTTTACAGGTTGGACATTTCATTCTTTACCTCCAGATCTTTTAAATAAACTACTAAAGGCTCAGTCTTTTTGAAAATCGATAATATTTAATAAAATATTCGCTTAAAACAATTAACTAAAAAGCGAATCGGATGTGAACACAAACAAACGATCCGAGACGAAGTCGCGTTCAAATTGAAAAAGGGATAAAGCAAAACCTTATCTTGCCCGTCCTGTCGGACAGGCGTAGTTATAGTTTCTATGACATCGTCTTCCTCATCTCCCCTGTCCCGAGGCTTGGTTCTTCTTCTTGCCGCAGCTGTTGGTATCACTGCTGCCAATCTTTATTATGCGCAACCCATTGTCGCCATGATCAGCCAGGCTCTGGGATTAGCACCCGAAGCAGCGGGCTTGGTCGTCACACTCACACAAGTGGGGTACGGCTTGGGGGTGTTGCTGATGGTTCCCCTGGGGGACATGCTGGAAAACCGTCGCCTTGTGATGGCGATGATCGCGTTGACGATTCTGGGACTTCTTGGGCTGGCTTTTGCAACGCAGTTGATTCCCTATTTTATCGCCGCGTTCGCCACAGGCTTGGGCGCTTCAACGGTTCAGATCATTGTTCCTTACGTAGCCCACTTCGCCCCGGAAACACGACGTGGTCAGGTTGTCGGCAGCTTGATGAGTGGCCTTATGATCGGCATTATGCTTTCCCGCCCAACATCTAGCTTGCTGACGGATCTGTTCTCGTGGCATGCGGTCTTTGTTCTGTCCGCCTTTCTGATGACTGTTTTGGGTGTCGTGCTTTATTTGGTCTTGCCCCCGCGCCCTCCCTCGAACAAAGATCTGCGCTATGGGGCTTTGTTAAAATCCATGGGGCGTCTTTATCTGACGACTCCTATTCTGCGGCGACGGGCCCTTTATCAGGCTTTTCTTTTTGGCGCCTTCAGCTTGTTCTGGACAGCCAGCCCCTTGCTGCTTGCGGGACCCGACTTCAATATGTCCCAGACGGCCATTGCCGTTTTTGCTTTAGTGGGCGTGTCGGGCGCCATTGCCGCGCCCTTAGCAGGCTGGGCGGCTGACAAAGGCTGGAGTCAAAAAGCCACAAAAGCGGCGATGCTGATTTCCGCAGGATCTTTTTTGTTGAGTCATATTTTTACTGCCGGTTCACAGGCGGCCTTGGCCGCCCTGGTGGTTTCGGCCATTCTGCTGGATGCTGGAATCACCGCGAATCTGGTTTTGGGTCAACGGGCGATCTTCTCTTTGCAGGCTGAATATCGCAGTCGCCTGAATGGGCTGTTTATCGCAACCATTTTTGTTGGCGGCGCTATTGGTTCGACACTTGGAGCCTGGGCTTATGCCCATGGCGGCTGGAATCTGACATCATGGGTGGGCTTTGCAATGCCCACTCTGGCTTTCCTGGTGTTCCTGACAGAGAAAAAGAACTAAGTCAGACCCAAAAGGGAAGCAACTGAGTTGGCGTTGGCTTTTCAATGGCTCTGTGGTGTTCTAAGGTAGATCAAGCAAGGAGTGTCTATGAATGTTCAAGACCATGAATTCAAAGCCCTGTTGGAAAAATACCGCAAGTTTTCAGTCTATGGACTCAGTCCCGACACCACAAAACCCAGCCACTATGTTCCGGCCTACATGAAAGATCACGGGTGGGACATTGTCGGCACTTACCCAAAAGCCCATGATGTTGGCGGTTTTAAAATTTATTCTTCACTGAAAGACGTTCCGCCTGAATATCGCAAGTTCGTGGACGTTTTCAGAAGTTCCGATCGAATTCCCGATGTCGTTGACGAAGTTCTTGAAGTGGGCGGCGTCGAGGTCTTGTGGTTACAGCTCGGGATTTCCAATCCGGAAGCCGAAGCACGCGCGGAAAAAGCCGGAATCAAAGTGGTCTCAAACCGCTGTTTGATCATTGAGCACAAGAAGTGGTTCTAACAAAGAAGAGCCCTCAGCTGGCTCTCGCCCAACTGTTGCAGAGACAGCAACTCTGCATATGCATCCCCTTTGATTTCCAGGGCCGCTGCGAATGCAGGTTCCGTCTTAAGTCCATCGCCTCTAAGACCTTGAACTTTTCTGAGTAACGTCGGCCCACCATGACACAGCAGACGCTCTTCAACAAGAAAGTGTCTGTTTGCCACTTGATGAGCCGTGGGGGTCTTCTGTGCGAAGATTTCAAAGGGAACATCATAAAATTTAAAAGAGGCAACTAGAGAATCCACGCCACTGACAGCGGTTCGCCTCACAGTAAAATCAGCATAAGAACTCAGATGCTGCTGAAGGTTGTTGTGCAAAGAATCCATGTCTGCGGCTGACAGCAAGATATCCACATCTGATCCAGGCACATCCAAATCCAAAGGAAAGGTGCCCACGATACGCGGGTCATAGGCCCTAAAGACCTTCAACACCTGAGATTCTTTGATTGCTTTATAAACTGAGGACTTCTTTTCAAGACGAACAACGGATTCCAGAGACAACGGATGAAACTTGATCGCAAGAGCCCCCAGATTGATCTCCAGCTCTTGATTGAAATCTTTGTTTAGGCCTGATTCGTTAAACTCACAATGAGGGTAGCGCTCCTTCAGTTCAGAAAAAGTCAAATCACTGACCACTTCCAGATGTTCAAAGCCTTCAATCGTTACCTTGCCTGGCTTGGGAGCTGGCAGTTCGACAACGTCAATGCTCCAGCCCTCAAAATGCACGGACTTTCTGAGCTTGTAAGTGGCAATCGGGCGACCGTTGACATCACTTTCAATCAACAAATCAGCAAAACTTGCGAAAGACTTTTTAAAGTTCTCATAGGACTGCAGTGAGGCAGCACGATAGCAAAGGTGATCAATATGCCAGTGTTTCTCAAGAACCACCTTCTGCGCCACAAGCATTGCAAAAATCTGCTCAAGGAAAGTCTGAGCCTCGTGATAAAATGTCGCTGTGTTCATGGTCGTTCCCCTTACTGTCTAAGCTGTATTTTCAGACAGAAGCTTTGTCAAAAGCTACGCTTTTGACGCAGCCCTTGTGGATTTGACCCACCAGCAGACTTCGACTATTTCTTGAGGACGGGAAAGAGGGTCTAAGTTCGCATGCAGAGACAGTGGGTGTTAATTCGAGGGATCATGAGCGAGTCCTACCATTGGTGGAACTTTCTTCCCCAATTGCAGGAACGTTTTCCTCTGGACCAATTTCACACCGCCGACATCCTGGGCAATGGCCGGCTGAATAGTCACAGAACCCCCTTAAGCCTATCCAAGAATATCCAGGCTTTGCGTGAACAAGCCCCCACAGATGGCAAAAAGATTCTCTTTGGTTTTTCATTGGGTGGAATGCTGGCTTTAGAATGGGCTCACCGCCACAACGATGAAGTCGCGGCCGTGATATTGATTAACTCAAGCCTGAACAACTCTCCGTTCTATAAAAGAATGACGCCTTATTCGTTTGGGCGCATTTTCCAGTCGGCTCTGCAAAAGGATCTGCATAAGCGTGAAGAAATGATCCTTCGTATGACGACCACACAAACGCCGCAGGAATCCGTCAGCGAACTTGCCAAGCATTGGGGAGCACGCAGTCGAGAACTGCCCGTGCGGCCTGCGAACTTCCTTTGGCAGTTGGGTCTGGCGACTCAGATACGCCAACGAAGGGAACCACCAGCTCCGGTTCTGATCCTTTCGTCCGCCAAAGATCGCGTGGTTCATCCTGAATGTTCTGAAAAAATCGCCCGCCAATGGAATGTACCACTGGTCAGACATCCTGAAGCAGGACATGATCTAACTCTGGACGATCCAAAGTGGGTTTTGGAGCAAGTAAGTCAGTTTATCAAATCAGGATTAAAAGCATGACTATCGCCATAAAAATTGGACTGACCGTTGCTGCCGTAGGACTGTGGCTTTTCACTCAAAAGCTTTTGGGACAGCGTCAGATGCCATTCAAGGATCGCATCGGCGACTATTTCCATGTTCTGACCGATCGCTGGAGCCAGTATCTGAACCGCACCCCCAAAGTGGCCAACGGACTTTTGATTTCCAGCTCTCTGGTGATCGATGCTGTCGGTATCTATCTGATTGCGCAAACACTGCTGGGACCCAGCATTCGCCCTTTGTTGGCTTTGCTGGTTCTGTTCACCTTGCGACAGATCAATCAAGCCGTAACTGTTTTACCAACCCCTGAAGGCATGATTTGGCGCGATCCTGGGGTCCCATCGATCTTTGTGACCTATGGAGTTTCCAACGATCTTTTCTTTTCCGGGCACACCGCCTTAGCAGTTTTGGGAGCACTGGAGATTGCCCAACTTGGCGGACCCTTCTTTATGGCTTTGGCTTGCGCGGTTGTCATTTTTGAAGTGGTCGCAGTTCTGTTATTAAGAGCGCACTGGACGATGGATATCTTTGCCGGTGCGATCACCGCCCTCTGGACTCACGAAATCGTCAGCAGATACGCCCCTTCTGTTGACGCTTGGATCAATACAATTTCGTAATCGTAAATCCCCTGTCGTGACAATCCACGCTAGCCCCATCGGCTTATAGACACTGCTCTTGCCCGCAGTTCCAATTAAACAACAACAGATGTTTATACTCTCTGGCCCTGGGCTTGCATCATTCCGATCTCCGAATAGGAAAGATGCTTATGAAATCAATCTTTGCTTATGACTCTAAATCTTTCATCGGTTGCCAAAGCCGCTGGTGATGTCGTCGTCTATGATGTGAACGTGACCTCCACGGGTCAAACCTCCGACAGACGGCTGAGCTGGAGCTCTTTAGAACCCCAGATCCGTCAGGCCATTTTAGAGCAAAGCCGAACCTATGAACGCTCCGTCTCTTACAATATTAACACAGCTCCTGACCGACGAATGGTGGTAATGAGCGCCCCCAAAGATCCCCGACAGCAGCCCGTTCGAGTTTTCGGGTTTACGGAAAAAGACGTTCTGGCGATGGATGGTGATCCAAATGGAGCCGCCTGCTCACGCCGACATATCCATGATGACTATTCAAACCGTTGGTGCCACGGGTACTTTATCAAGCTCGCTGACACCTATTTAAGATCCAAAGGCGTCAACAAGCATCTTGCTGCAATCATTGCCGCTTCCACTTTTGTACCTAAAGAGTATCTCTACGACAAAAACCCTTCTATGGCAGACCTGGCCGTGGTGGAGTATGAAATTTACCGATCCGACACCCCCCGAAAGTCCACTCGGGTCACAATGACGTTGTTCGGGGATAAAACAGCGTTTGTAACCATGGAACGCAAGTTTTAGACAACGGCTTCTCAGAAATGTCACCCTCTCAACATGAGACACTCCCTTTGGTCTGCAAAGGAATATAGTCGTTTATAGCCCTAAATCCTCCGGCTCGGTTGGCACCGACCTTGCCTCTATTCATAGTGAGACAAATTTATTTGGAGGATCTATGAAACGTCCATCTGCCTATGTTCGCTTGTTTACTGCGGGTCTGGCGGCCAGTGTGATTGCAATGGCTTGTGCGCCTTCGGCTCAGGCCTTCGACCTTCCCTGGAAGAAAGCTCAGGCGGCAGCACCGGCTGCACAGCAGGTTCAAACTGTCGTTCTGGCTGTGGATGGATTCAGTTACTTCGCCTTCCTTGAAGCACAAAGACAGGGACTTTTTAAAGAGTTCACTAGTGCCGGCGCCCACATTGCCCCGTTCCCTTCAATGACGGACTTGTCCTGGTCGGTGGTCACTGATACCGCCAATCTGTTCGGAGCTGCGGGCCGAATCAAATCCGTCGAAGCCACTTACTTTGATGAATCGTCTCAATCAGTTCAGGGTGATCCCCGTGACTACTATCGTCGTCTGGCGTTCCCAAAGTACTACATGGGTGCCTTCGATGCTTTCTTTAATCCTTATGTTGAAGCTTTGATGTACTTCCCGACAGAAGAAGTTCCCAAACTGGAAGTCAAAACAGTGATGGATGATCTGTTGGCAGCAAAACCCAAGAAATTCATGACAGGTTACATCGGCGCCGTGGATTCCACCGCACACACCCAGTTGGATCGTCTGTATCCCATCCTAAGAACACTGGATGCAGAGGTTAAACGCCTGATTAAATCCTTCAAAGAAAAAGGTCAGGACGTGGAAGTGGTTCTGGTGTCAGACCACGGAAATATCGGACGCTTCCAGGAAGGCAAAAAAGAACAGGAACTCATCGGCATTGACGTTCACAAAATCGTCGAGCGTGCCGGCCTCAACTCCGTGCAACAGCTTCAGTCTGACAAAGACGTGACCATGCCTTTGATGGCTTTGGGCACCTGGGCTCCGGTTTATCTAAAAGATCGTAACAACATGAAGAACCTGATTTCTGAATTCCGCAAAGAATCCTGGTTCGACATGGCAGTCTACATCAACCGCAACAATTCCTCTGAGACCCTGATGACCGTGATCACTCAAACGGGTGAAGCAAAAGTTAAATACGACAAGAAAAAGGACCTTTACTTCTATCTGCCTGTCACTGGCAATCCCCTGCAGTTGGCCAAAGCGCTTCATTCCACGACAACGCTTGCCAAGCCCATCACGTCCAACGAGGCCATGAAAGCCTCTGACATGACACCTTATCCGGATGCTCTGTATCGTATCATCGAATCTGCCTCTGAAAGAAACTTTGATTTCCCGGACTTTATCCTGACTTTGAAAGACGGTCACTTTATCCAGAACTCCCTGGGGGCCTTCACGAAGATGTACCGCACTCACGGCTCATTGACGGCGGCTTCTTCTTACGGTCTGGTGGCTTCAACAAAACGCAAAGTTCCCGGCCAAATCCGCTCAAAAGACATTCTTTCCTTCATCGGAGTATCCGCAAAAGATCTCTTTGCTGATGCCGTCAAGAAACACAACGATTCTGGCCAGGAGGCCCTGAAACAAGTCATTACCAATTCTCGCCAGGGCATTCAAACTGACGCCAAGGACCTGAGTCAAAAACGCATCTTCCGCCACTTGACCAAATTCGTGGCCGATACACGTCCTTACTTCCTGGTATCTGAAATGAAAAGCTTCATGGAAGCCTTTAAATTCGATCCGTTCAAAGATCCTTCCGGGCGCAGCATGTCGCCAATGAACTTTGACGTTTCCAAGTTTGATGTCACGACGATGATTTCCCCAGAGGACATCGGTGCAGTGACTGACGCTGTCCTGACAGCGGGTTCTGTTGAAAATCTGATGAATGATCCACGCATCGCCAAAGTAAAAGAGAAAGTCGGTCTTTTGAAAGACCAGAAAACGGCCAATCTGGATCTTCAGAACGTCAACCTCGATGGCGCAGACAGTGATATTGTCGATACGATCAAAAGAATTCTTTTGCCGGCCAAACGCGCTGTCATGAAGATGTATCAATTGCCTTATCTGCTGGAAAACTCCATCGTGGTTCAAGAAAAGCCATTCCTGCCTGAAACGCGCGACATGCAGTTTGCCCGCAAATGGGTTTCTGATAAAAAGAATACCAATCAATCCTTCAAAGCTTTGACCAAAGCGGACTCCAAAGGACAATTGTCTCTTGCGCAAAGTCTTTTGAAGGAAGCCATCAAGGAAGCGGACTTAGAAGGCCGAATCTATCCGACACCGCTGACAAAGATCTATAACCAAAAACTGGAAGACCTGACGATCGTTTATGTACCGGGCATCTATAACAGCATCTTCGACAAAGAGATCTTCAGTCTGGGGCTTTCAGCCCTGAGCGACGAGATGGGTTTGCGTGTGATTCAACCACCCGTGGAAAGCACTTGTGGCGCCGAAGTGAATGCTGACATCATTCTGAATTATCTGCGCCAGGACTATAAAGCACGCACTCAGCGTGGTCACGCAGCCCCAAAGTATCTGTTCCTCAGCTACTCCAAAGGGGCCGTGGATACATTGCACGCTTTCCTGAAAGCTCCGAACTTTATCTCTATGACGGTGAAAGGGATGGTTTCCATCGCGGCCCCCCTGCATGGCTCTAGCATCCTGAACACCACAGACGTTCCGTTTGCCCTGGTTTCAGCCCTTTCCGAGAAACAAGGACCTGAGATCTGCCAAACAGAAAAAACAGCCTCCAAATCCATCACCCCGACAGCCATGGATGCATTCTGGAGAAAAAACGAGCGCTCTTTGACTGGTTTGACCCGTTACTTCTCTGTGACTTTTGAAAGCGCTCCAGAAGATTCCCATATCTTCATGAAAGCGACGAAGCTCATTGGTCAGTTCGACGAGGACAATGACGGCGTTGTGACGGTGTCTTCCTCCAAGTTCCCGGCAAATTTGAAAGCCGTGGATCTGGGTACCATTCATGCGGATCACTTGGCAGGTATTCTGTCTTCCCGCTTCAACCAAAAAGCATTCATGAAAGGTCTTGTGAATACTTTGGCGGAACTAGACATCAGTAACGACCAAAACAACTTCAACTGGAATACGCAGGTGATTCTGTCTGCGGCCAATGCTCATTATATCAAAGACAGACGATACTACCGTGTGAAAAGCCCGGGAATAGTTGCTCAGCTCGGTGTGGGACAGGAACACTTAGTCGAGCTGATCCCTTACGGCAATACCTACGAACTTTCCCGTCAGGTTCTGCCAAAACTAAATGATCCGGCAGATAACTATGAGGTGAAGGTGAAATTGCCTCAATCTGGTCTTCGTTATGATCCCTACCAAGTTCTGGATGTGGCGAAGCTTGGGGATGTCATGGCTGGCATCAAAGTCAATCCCGTGACCCGCCAAAATATGCCAGAAGGTATCCGTATCGTTTACGACCATAAAAACATGGTTCACTTCCGCATGGACCACCAGTTCAACTATGAGTCCCGCTCTCCAGGTGGTTTGGATGACAACAAAAACTTTGGTTATGCCACCGCGGAATACGAATATGAAGGCAACAAGTGGGCCTTGATGAAGAGTGAGAACAACTCCATCCGCATGACGAGCTTGGCTTACAGATTCTCTCCAGTGGAATTCCCGGAGATGAGTCTGAAGCTGGCAGTAACGAAAGATGTTGTGGGAGCTGATCCGGTAAAAGGTAAAACTGGCAAAGATGATTCAGCCTTCCAGGTATGGTTCACGATCCGTGACGGTCGCGCGAACGGCGACAGAACCGTGATCGACGCCAAGAACGACAAAGTCTTCTTGTTTGGCTACTACTATGGAGGTGCCGTGGCCGGTGAAAACCGCAAAGCGGGCGATATCTTTGAAAACTGGTACTCCAACAAGAACGTAGTTGTCGCGACGTTGCCGGAAGCAAAACAGTTGTTGCTAAACAACTCAGACATGCTGGGCAAGATACAAGACTACAAACGTGACTTGGCTGCAGACTTAAAGCGTGCATTCCCTGATAAGAATGTCCAGGATATGGAAATCGTGGCCATTACAATTCAGCACGACTCAAATGACACATCCTCTGCTTCTGAGGCTTACTTCAAACATCTAAACTTTTTACCGAAGTAAGTTCTAAAGAAACCGAACCTTCCAAGGGCTTGATCCACGCGGTCAGGCCCTTTTTTTATTTCAACAGCAGGCAGTACTCAAATGTCGCATCTGGATTGGTGCGATCATAGGCTGCAGGATAAATGAAGAGTTCCTGATTGGCCCGCAAAAGTTCCCCAGACTGGGGAAGCCATTCGGTCAAAGCCCTCATTGCTGTTTGCCCGACAAGCTCTGGCCGGCCCACATGAACAAATCTGGCAATTTTTCCCGCTGGAATAGTCATCTGAACAAATCCTTCGATGTCAGTAAACTCTTCAACTTCAAAAAGCGCATGATAGACAGACTGTTCTTCAGCTGGCAAAGGAAGGTCCCCTGTGATCAAGGCCATACGCTCTTGATTCTTTCTTTGTAGCTTGCCCTGTTGGGAAGCAAGTTTCTGCCAAAGTACGGGAACTTGAGTCATGTCATTTCGGTCTTCTCGACTTAAGCGAAGCGTGGTCTTTAGGCCCATTAATTTCAGCGAAGTCATCATCTCAACTTTTGGATTCATCTTGTCGCTCCCCTGACGCTACCTAGTTTACCTAAGTCCATTGTAGAACAACACCGCATCTCGTCGTCAAAGGTTAACAGGGGTATGATCCGTATAGGAGGCAATTATGGCTATGCAAACATCTTCCGCAAAGACTCAAGGAAAAACCGCCACCACAAGCTTTGCCAAAGTCACCGGGGCCCTGTCGGCCAAGAACTTCGCCAAACCTGACGAGGTCCGCGACTTCCCCAAAGGCAGACTTGAGTTGGTTAACTTTGGTGACGCCGTCATCGGCCGAGCCACCCTGCAGCCGGGCTGGCGTTGGTCCACATCCGTGAAAGAAATCGCAAAAACCGACAGCTGCGAAGCTCCTCACTTCCAGTATCATGTTTCAGGAACTTTGTGCATCAAGATGGACGATGGCAAAGAAATCATCTGCAAACCTGGTGATGTCTCTTTGATTCCTCCAGGACACGATGCCTGGGTCGTCGGCAATGAGCCCGTTGTGCTGGTTGATTTCCAAGGTATGGTTGATTATGCAACCAATGCTCCTCATAAGCATTGAATGTACACGCTGGCACCCTGTCTTGAACAAGGGCCGGGTGCCTACCCTATGCCCATAGCCTTTAACTGCGCCTTTTGATAACTTGCAAACAGACCTTCAAAAAGGCAACGCACCAGCGGATCCTGCATGACATCCGCCTCTGGAGCGCCAGGGCCGTCATTGATTCGCATATACATCGAAGTCAGAGACTCCCCCAGCTCCAAGGCGGCATGCAGCTTAGCCAAAGGAACTTCCGTTTGCCATGCGACGGACTGCGCACATTGCACCTGTGTGGCTGGCCGAACTTTCCGACCTTCAATTAGATAACAGAAAACTTCCGCGTTTCCTTTGTCGTCAAAGACAGACAGCTGCCACAGACAGGGCTTCTCGAAATAATTCTCTTCAGGTTCGGTCAAAGATCCGTATCGTTCCGGCAGTTCAAATCGACAGTAGTTCTGAACTTGGGCCCTGACCGCGTCAGACGTGGGCCCAAGCTTTTGCGCAACTTCTGCCGTGCTGGGAATAACTTGTTCGGCATCGTACTCGTAATCCACCTCTTCTGTCGCCAGCCGCGACATCCAAGGCAAGGGCGCTGCGGCTAAGACACTTTCCTTTGATAGCTCGATCGACAAAGAGGGATCTAACCTAACAACCTTTACAGAGGGCAACGCCTGCACCAGTTCATGCCTGAACTGCGCATATGTGATCGGGAAGAAGGCTTTGTTATACCAAGACCAGTCTTCCATCTGAAACTGGCAGGAGCTGGGGATGACGGATTTGGGGTTTAGACGCTTTAACTGCTCAATCCATTCTGGGGGCAGTTCACCGCAGGCGGGTTCTGCGCGCGAGGGCGAAAGCACTTCGATTTCTCGCATCGTCTGAAACGGCCACATGATCAGATCCCAAGGGCCCTGTGCCACCAACAGATCCAACGTGTCGTAGTCGATCCAGGAATCCACGACATTAAGAACATTCAAGCCCTCGGCCTGAATTTGGAATAAAGAATCCACATCTTCATCCAAAGCACGACGAGGCGTGACTGTGAAACCTCCAACCTGCACTGGCTGATTGAGTTTTAAGGAATGTACTTCCTTAAACCCCAGCTTTTTAGTCAAAGAAAAGAATTCTTCAAAAACACAGAATCCATAGATGGGCGTTTCCCGATCCAACAGAGCCAGACTGTCCAAGGACCAGTGATCATCGTGAAAGTGTGAAATGAAAACCGCATCCAGCTTCAATTTCCGAATCTGAGCCTGATCAAAGCTCACTTTCGGAAATGCATAGCAGTTTCGACTGAACGGGTTTTCAAAGATCGTATCAAAAGCGATCTGAGTCCCTTTACTTTCAAGAAGGTAGCCTGCATGAAGGATTCGCGAAATTTTCATCCCTGAACTATAGCGCGCTTGCTTACCCAGAGCAATTACGCCATTGTAAGGTCATGAAACTGATATCCTGGAATGTAAATGGCTTGCGCTCGGTCCACAGAAAAAATTTCCGTGAATGGTTTGAGAAAGAAAAGGCCGACATCGTCTGCCTGCAAGAAATCAAAATCAACAGCGATGTGATCGAAAAGGATGAGACTCTGTACCATCCTGCACGCTATCATTCCTCGTGGGCTTTTGCCGAAAAAGCGGGTTATTCCGGGTTGGCCCTTTATTCGCGCAAGGAACCCGACGACGTTCGCGTTGGCTTGGGTATTCCCAAATTCGACAGTGAAGGCCGTTGGCTGGAGGCTGATTTTGGTTCCATCACACTGGTGAACAGCTATTTCCCCAACAGTCAGCGTGAACACACACGATTGTCCTTTAAGTTAGAGTTCTGTGCGGCGGCAGAAAAACGTTTACAGGCTTTAAGAAGAAAAGGCCGCGAGGTCATTATCTGCGGTGACTTCAATATTGCACATAAGGAAATCGACCTGCGAAATCCCAAGACGAATACGAAGAATGCAGGCTTCCTGCCAGAAGAGCGCGCCTGGATGACCCACTTTCTGGATAAGCTTGAATGGGTGGATAGCTTCCGCAAATTTGAACAAGGCCCGGAACACTACACGTGGTGGAGCTATCGCCCCGGAGTTCGCGAAAAGAACATTGGTTGGCGACTGGATTATTTCCTGGTGAATAAGGAGGCTTCCGACCGCCTTAAAGCAGCCGCTCACTGCCCGGACGTTATGGGTTCAGACCACTGCCCCGTGCGCTTGACGCTGAAGAAATAGGTTTAAAAATTATTAGCTCTCGGGCTTATAGTTGCTGATTCTTTCGAACAACTTTTCCATCCGATAAAAAAGCTCAGCGATGTTTTTGTCCGGATCTTTTCCGGCAAGCATCGCGGTCTCTTCGATCTTTTCAATGCAGCTTAGATCCTGACAGACGAAATAGGACGTGCTGACATTGGCGCTGATTGCGACCGACAACAAACCAATTTCCTCGGACGAACCATAGGCATGGCACCAACTGCAAAGCCCCCCGGTAGGCTCTCCACTGCTGGCCGTTCTTTTAAAGGCTACGCCTCTAGGTAAATCCCAATTCGGCAGTTTAAAAACCAGATAGGTATAAACTCCGGATGGATCCTTCCAGGTCATGTAAGAACGAACGCGAAAAGGAAATCGAAGCCGTTCAGGCAAAATCAGCTTTTTCTGATCACGGGGACGAAATGACTTAATCAGATCTGCTTCTGAGTCGATGGCAAATTCATTTTCTTTTTGATAGCTGTGGTCTGCACTCATCTTGACTCCGTGATATCAGATTGAAGAAGGTTCGTAAACCCTCTTGGCTGTGAGCGTAAATACTGCGGCGGGCACTTCACAGAAGCATTTAATTTTGCAGCCGCATGCCAGGGCCAGTGGGGATCATACAGCACAGCCCGGGCAAGTGCGATCGCGTCCGCCTTGTCTGATTGCAAAATCTCCTCAGCCTGTTCGGGCTCTGTGATCAGACCCACGGCAATGGTTTCAATTTGCGCCTCGTGTTTGATTTTCTCCGCAAACTGCACCTGATAACCAGCTCCCAAAGAGATATTCTGTTTTGGATCAAGTCCACCTGAACTGACATGAATGGCCGGGCAGCCAAGCTCTTTTAGACGTCGGCTGAACTCGATGCCCTCTTGCAAGGTCCATCCCCCTTCAACCCAGTCCGTGGCAGAGATGCGCACCCATACAGCGACATCGTCATCGACCGCTTCGCGAACGGCAGCAAACACCTCTAACGGGAAGCGCATGCGATTTTCCAAACTTCCGCCATATTGATCCTGACGTTTGTTTGAAAGTGGAGAAAGGAACTGATGAAGCAAATATCCATGAGCCGCATGAATCTCGATTCCCTGAAAACCCATGCGGGACGCTCGCTGGGCAGATTCGACAAAGGCTTTTTTAATATCGGCGATATCCCCAAGAGTCAGCTCTACGGGGGGATGATCCCCTTCATGAAACGCTATAGCTGACGGAGCCACCGTCTGCCAGCCGTGATCTTGCGAAGGAACAATCTGCTTGCCACCGCGCCAAGGCTTTTCTGTCGAAGCCTTTCTGCCCGCGTGAGCCAGTTGAATCGCCAATGGCATAGAGGAGTAACGACGCACTTCTGTGATCACATTTTCCAAAGCAGCTTCACAATAATCATCGTAAAGCCCCAGGTCCCCCCACGAAATACGTCCCTCAGGAGTCACCGCCGTTGCTTCAAGGATCAACAAACCCGCACCGGAATGAGCAAGAGATCCTAAATGCATAAGATGCCACGACGAGGCCTGCCCGTCCTGTGCGCTGTACTGGCACATGGGTGCAATCACGATGCGGTTTTCAAGTTCAAGACTGCCCAAGTTCCATTTTTCAAAAAGCTTTGCCATCTGTCCTCTCGATCTGATGATAATTTGCTCATAGGTCACCGGGGATGACAAGACGGACAGCTCCCAGGACATAGGTCCAAGTCGCACGACCCGACGTACTACCGGAACGATTCAACATTCAGCAAACCCCTTCAGTTCATCACAAGATTTTGCGAGCATCAAAAATGAACAAATTTCTATATATTTTTCTCGCATTCATTATGACAACGACCACTGTCGGCTCCCTGACAGCCTGTGAAGCCAAGAAAGAGCCCGAAGAAGAACTTCCCAGCACGGGGGACGGCGACACAGGGGGCGGTGGAGGTGATAGTGGTGGTGTCACTCCCATCACCACCCAAGAAAACTTCCGCATTATTTTTGTGACCACCACAGAGGTGAATGGCTCAGGAGCCTCCTCGGGTACCGGTTCTGGATTGGCCTCCTTCGACGCCCTTTGCGAAACCGAACGAGTGGCCAAAGGGCTTCCGGGTGTTTTCAAAGCCCTGATCTTCACAACGAACCGTCGCCCCTTGGGATCAGACTGGATTCTGCGCAAAAACAAAGAGTATCGCCGCGAAGATCTGACCACCGTCATCGGCACCGCGGTCGATGTTCCCGCTGAAGGAGTCAAATTCGACTTCCCTGACACTCCCCTGACAAACACCATCACGGCGGCCACCAAATATGTTTGGACAGGATTCAAGAATGACTGGACTGCCTCGGACATGACTTGTTCCAATTGGACCACCTCCGACTTTGACAATACCAGCGCCACCATGGGTTCTTACGGCAAGTCCTCTATCAAAGAGGAGCTTGTGGATCTGGGTTGGACCCAATACCAAGGTGGACCTCTGTACTATGATCACGACGCCAATTTGCTGGCGTGTTCGGCCAAGCACCCCGTTTACTGTGTACAGACCCGCCAAGCCCCACCCGCAGGAACGCAGAAGATTCTTTTCCGGTCTGTGACGACCCGTCAGGGCAATGCGGGACTTTCGGGTTTTGATTCTGCCTGCGCGACAGACGCGACAGCCAAAGGGCTGAGCGGGACTTATAAAGCCGTGATCGGCGCCCGGGATCCGGGTGACTTCAGCCCGACCCCGGCGATCCTTCGTGGGCCTTGTTCAAGCCATGACTGCGACAGTGCCACCGGCATGTCTGAAGCCGTCAACTGGGTGCTTTTACCAAATACGATCTACGTGAATGAAGATAAAACTTATCACTATGGTAAAACCAACGAACACGGCGTTTTCAGCGGAGAGCTGGAAGAGCACCTGCCCGCCACCGACACTTGGACGGGCTTAACCACTGGCTGGATCCCGTACACGACTGATAACTGTATTAATTGGACCTATCAGCAGGCTGACGGCAATGGACGTGTCGGAACAGGCACCTCTTTAAGCTCGGGCACAGCGATTTCCAGCGGCGTGAGTGCCTGCAATCAGAGCCAGCACCTGCTCTGTGCCGAGCAATAAGCCCGATAAATTTTCCAAGAAGGCCCTTGAGGCCTTTTTCCTGATCGAATCCCGGGGCCATCCGTGTTAGGGTCGGCCCCATGAATAACTTCGCAAATTTCGGCCTTTTACCTTCCCTGATCAAAACCCTGACTGCAAAACACATCACCAAACCCACGGAGATCCAGAGCAACACCCTGCCACTGCTTATGAGCGGCCAGTCCGTTGTCGGTGTTTCTGAAACTGGAAGCGGTAAAACACTGGCTTACGCTCTTCCCATGCTGCATCTTCTGAAATCACTGGAGGACAGTGACCAGCCTGTCACGGCCGAATCTTCACCACGCGCCATCGTCATGGTGCCAACACGCGAATTGGGTGAGCAGGTTTCAAAGGTATTTAAAACTCTGACCCACGACACTCGTTTAAGAGTGCGCCCCGCACTGGGTGGCATGGCCATGGAACAAGCCCGAAGAAACACTTCCGGCATGTTTGAAATTCTTCTGGCGACCCCTGGGCGTCTGGCGCAGTTGATGGACATGGATAAGATTGATCTTAAAGACGTGCGTATGCTGGTCTTTGACGAAGCTGATCAGATGATGGATCAGGGCTTTTTGGCGGATTCCAACAAGGTTTATTACTCTTGCCCGAAGGATGTCCAGTTGGCGCTTTTCTCGGCCACGATTTCCCCCACCGTGCAGGATCTGATCAATGATCTTTTTGCTGACGCCGAAGTCATTCGCAGTTCTGGCAGTGGCAAGGTCGTCAAAAGCCTGACCACCAAAAACCTGATCGTGAAAGATGGTGATCGCTGGGCCCACCTGGATAAACTTTTAGCCCAAAAAGTCGACGGCGGAACCATTCTTTTCACCAACACACGCGAACAATGCGATAAACTTGCAAAAGAGCTCGAGGCCAAGGGGCACGAAGTGGCTGTCTATCGCGGCGAAATGGAAAAGAATGATCGCAGGGCGAATCTTAAAAAGTTCGCCGACGGCAAGATCAAACTTCTGGTGGCTACTGATCTGGCAGGCCGTGGCTTGGATATTCAGAATGTCGACCGGGTCATCAACTTCCACCTGCCTAGACAAATGGAAAATTATCTTCACCGTGCCGGCCGTACCGCGCGTGCGGGGCGCAAAGGGACCGTCATCAATCTTGTCACTGAACGTGACGAGCTTCTGATCAACAAACTGGAAGGCCGTGGCGGGAAAAGGGAGATTGATTCTTCAAAATACAATTCTCACCCTCGCGCTAAAGCCAAAGCGGTTGCTGTAAAAAAACCGGCCGCGACAAAGGCACCTGCTAAAATCAATCCATTCAAAAAGCCGAAGAAAAAGCTGGGTTTCCAGCGTCCGGCAGCGAAGTAGTCCGATCGGGCGGTCTAAATTATGGCCGCCCTGCAATACAGGAAAGACCTCCTCTTGAGGCTCGCAACAGCGAAACACATTTTTTAGTTTAAAACACATTTTACTTTAGATCAAGATCCCCTCTCCCGAAGAGTTTCTTGTGGAACTTTTCAGAACTGTCGTCCTCTGGGCCTCTTTATTTGGGTATTCCGAGTTTTTTGTGGGTAGCCCGGCGCGCACGAATTGAATTCGCTTAATTTATGAGCTTCGATTTTCGGATGAGAAATCCATCCGATTCACACCAGTTGTTCGAGCAGCTTCTCGGTCTTGTGCCGCCGTGGTCAGTCACTAACGTCAACCTTGATACCGTAAATCGTCTCGTCGAGGTTGATGTCGAGTGGTCGAAAGGCCACGAGCCGGAGTGCCCCGAGTGCGGGCGATCGTGTTCGATCAAAGATCACCGCGAGGAGCGCAGGTGGCGGCATTTGGACACGATGCAATTTCAAACGATCATTCGCTCACGTGTACCAAGATCAGATTGCAAGGAGCATGGGGCGAAGACAATCAACGTCCCATGGGCTGGTCCGAACTCTCGCTTCACTCTGCTTTTTGAGAGGCTCGCGATTGACGTCATGATTGCCGCCAAGAGCCTCAAAGAGGCGGCAAGGCTTTTAGGGCTTTCGTGGGACCAGGTCCATCACATCCAAAAGCGCGCGGTCGAACGCGGTCTTGAGCGTCGCAAGCTTGATGAGATCAAACACGTCGGTATCGATGAGAAAAGTTTTTTGAAAGGTCACAAGTACGCCTCACTGATGACCGACATCGGTGGTGCACGCGTTCTAGATGTCGTCGAAGGCAGAACACTTGAGGCCACAGACTCACTCTGGCAGAAGCTTCCAGAGGAGACGAGATCCGGCATCGATGCTGTTGCGATGGATATGTGGGACGCCTTCATCACGTCAACAAAGACGAATGCGCCCCAAGCCGACATCGTGCACGACAAGTTCCACATCTCAAAATACTTGGGCGATGCGGTCGACAAAGTGAGGCGCCAAGAGCATCGGGCGTTTATGAAAGACGATGTCGAGACACTCAAAGGTGCGAAATATCTGTTTCTGAAAAACCCCGAGAACATGAGCGATGCCGAGACCTCTCGGTTCAACGAGCTTCGCATGGATAAACTTAAATCAGGGCGAGCGTGGTCGATGAAGGAGATGTTCTCGGAGTTTTGGAGCTACACGTATCAAGCTTCGGCGAGAAAGTTCTTCGACCGATGGTATTGGTGGGCGACGCACTCCAGGCTTAAACCGATGAGCGACGTCGCCAAGCTCATGCGCCGGCATCTCGACAACATCTTGACCTACTTACGCCACCACATCACCAACGCGATGATGGAGGGGTTCAACTCGAAGATCCAATCCATCAAAGCCAATGCTCGTGGCTTCAGAAACTTTGCCAACTACCGAATCGCGATCTTGTTCTACTGCGGAAAACTTGAACTCTACCCGGCGTAAGGGCACAAGAACCTCGGAAGAACCTTATTTTATTTGGTACTGGGCAACCTGGGCTGCTCTTTGGATGCTTCCATCGTGGCTCAAATTGGATCACAGGTGGGAGATGGCACAACCGAACCCTCGTTCGTTGTCTCAGGAGTTCCCGCGCAAGCTACCATAGATAGCTCATCCATCTTGCAAGTAACAAGCTCTCAATACACTCACTATGCTTTCCAATTCGGACCATTGCCACTGGACTGCTCTGATCTTTCAGCATATTCCAGCGCCGTCGAGGTCTCTTCAACAAGCACCCTCAGCCATGCCACAGATCAAAGCTATCAGCTATGTGTAGCCCCAGTTCAGGACAATCTGATCGATGGGTCAAAAGCTGTTTCAAAAGTGTTTGTGCGAGACACCTCCCCAGCCATCATAGAGCTAATGAATTTTGATCAAAAGTTGTCGAAAACAACCAGCCAGATCACGATCACTTTAAAAATCGACACTGCGAAACCGTATGACGTGCCCGTGTCATTCAACTTCTACGGATCAGACATAACAGCCCACAATAAAATCATTCCCCCTTTGGAAATTCTTTTCCCGGCCAATCAAACCGTTCATAACGTCACTGTTCCCTTAGTTTCTGAAGGAGATCCCCAGTTTGGTCCTCTTGAAAAGGACCATCAGCTTCTTTTCAATGTCACCGGAAGCAGCTTGAAAAACATCTCGGTCGGTCGGGTCGGATCGGCTCGATATATTCTTTCCAACAGAGCTGAACAGAGGCGCTATGTGGATGTAGAAGCTTCTCTTAATCACACTTGTGCCCTCGATACCAACAACCGACTTTACTGCTTCGGGGCCAGCACCAAGGACTTCCTGGGAACTTCTAGCGATGCCAACAGCCCACGCGAGGTGGATTCTAACCTACGCTTTATCGATATCGCTGGCGGCTATGATCATAGTTGTGCAATCAGAACCGATGGCCAGGCCATGTGTTTTGGAGTGACCAATAATCCCGCCTGTGGAACAGGTGCTAACCCCAATGACTGCCAGACTCCCACACTGGTTCAAGGTGGACTTCAGTTCACCGAGATCGACGCTGGCACTCAAACGAACTGCGCCATCGAACAAGGGACAAATCTTCTTTATTGCTGGGGTAACAATACCAACAATATTGCCTCTCAAACCGCAACCGCATCCCTGGGTGCCCCAACACTCTATGATGCCACGATCCAGTTTAAAAAAATCAAAGTGGGCGACAAACATGCCTGTGGAATAGATTCCAACAATAAAATTCTTTGCTGGGGTGCGAATAACTACGGTCAGCTTGGGACCGGGAACACCACAGCACAAAGCACCCCGAACTATGTACTACCGGGCACCAACTTCAAAGAGATCGCCAGCGGAGCTGATTTTAGCTGTGCAATTTCCATCGACAATGAACTTTACTGCTGGGGTCTTTACTTCCACGAAAATCCTTCAGATGCAACTGACGCCAACTTACAAAGTACGTCGGCAACTAAAATTCATGCAGGCACCTTTTATGACAAAGTTTTCGCCGGACGAAATCATCTTTGCGCACGCAATATGAACGACCACGCATTGTATTGCATGGGGGACAATGGTTTTGCGGATCTTGGTACTGGGAGTGGGGTATATCACTCAACACCCACACGGATGCTTGGGGATCATCAATTTGTAAAATACGATTTCGGAATCGGTCACGGGTGCGGGGTTAGTACCGAGCAGGAACTTTTGTGTTCGGGCAATTACAGCAACGGGCAAACCGGACAAGCGCGATCCGGAGATCAAATATTGATCACCCCGAATATTCTTTTGCCCTCGCTGAAGAAAGTCACTGTCGGCGGGTTTTCCACCTGCGCAATTGACAACAATGACAACGCTCTTTGCACGGGTCCGAATGACCGCGGCCGTATTGGAACTGGCTCCCAACATTGGCGCCCGACCTTCTTCCCGATAGTTTCCCCTTTGAAGTTCAAAGAACTTACCAGTGGAGAGTCTTTCCATTGTGGACTTTCTTTTGACGGGACCGCCTACTGCTGGGGGCGTAACTTAGAAGGTCAGATCGGCGATGGCACCAAAGACCTGCGCCTGATTCCGACAGCCGCCCTTACCAGTGAAAAATTCACGACGATTGTTGCTCACCGACGCAGTGTCTGCGCTCTTTCGACGAATCAAGATGTATATTGCTGGGGTCAGAACGTTTGGGGGCAGCTCGGTACAGGGGACTTCACAGAAAGGCTAATTCCCACAAAAGTCAGTGGCACCGATAAGTTTAAGTTTTTGACGGCTTCGTTTTCTTCCACCTGTGGTGTGACGACCGATGATACAATTCGCTGCTGGGGTGGAAACTCGGGGGCCCTAGGGCTGGGGGCTGATATTGCGGATAAGTCGATTCCGACCGCACCGGGCTGGAGTACACAATATGATCAAGTTGCGATTGCCATACAAAATGCCTGTGCCATTCGCAAATCTGATAAACGCATCGAATGCTGGGGACAAAACAACCAGTATGAACACGGCAATGGAACAACAACGGCCAGCACCGTTCCCACTCTTATCAACAGCACCGAGACTTTTGCAAAGATCTATGGCGGAACGAACAACTTCTGCGCAATTAGCACAAGCCAAAAACTTATCTGTTGGGGCTATAGTTACTATCACGATATCGGCAAAGGTGCCTTGGATGCTGGCTCGACCTTTTCAAGTTATCAGACCAACCCAATTGAGTTAATGCCTTTTGAACGCTTCGTGCACGCCTCTGTCCAAAAAGGCCATACCTGTGCCGTCACCACTTCGGGAAATTTGAAGTGCTGGGGCGGAAACGTTTATTCACAAATGGGAGATGGTTACATCCAGGCTTCTGCCCGAGCGCCAGTCTATGTGCTCAGAGATGATTAGTGTTCCCTCGAAATCGCTTTCTTTCATAGTTTCCGCTGGCTTAGATTGGCGTTATATTTAAGGACACTTTTCCTAATGAGATCACCAGTCCCTGCTGGTCCAGAATCGGGAAGATTGTGGACTGGTGTTTCACCGCGACTCCCCGGATCACAAGAACTTCCTCGAAGGTCATGGACTTCAGAGTACTATGCACTTCTTGCTCTTTTTCCAGGATTGAGCTGATAGATTCCGGAGCCATAAAATTCCGGCAGTTTTGACCAATCAACAAGTCTCTGCGAACTCCCACGGCGCTGGCATAGGACGTGTTGCAGCTTGTGATCATGCCATTGTTATCTTTCACCACTAGCAAAAACGGTGAAGCATCCAGAATCTGCTGCATACGGTTTCTAAAATTCCGTTCATCCGTCACATCCCTGGCAGAAGCGAACCTGACTCCAAGCTCCGTATCTGCGGCGGCACTCTAGCTCAAGGTTCGGTAACTGCCATCTGCGGCACGGTAGCGGTTTTCAAATCCAACCGTGCGGACGCCCAGATTCAGGGTTTTAATGTTTTCCCGGGTGGCTTCCTTGTCTTCTGGATGAATAAATTCAAAGAAAGGTGTGCTTAACAAAACCGCTTCACTGTATCCCAAGGTGTTCACAAGGGACTTGCTGACTTTCTTAAGATGACCATCTTTCCCTGCGACAGCCATCAGATCGCTGGCAATCGAAAAAAAGCGATCCAGGGTGATCTGCGAATCCTCGGTTTCCGCCAGGCGCGCCAGCAGTCTTTCGTATTCTTTCTGAGTTTTCGCGGATTCAAGATTGGATAAGTGACAGGTGGCGATCCCAAAGCAAGCCAAAGCTGGGATCATGACGATAAAGGCAACTATTTGAATGGTGCTGATTTCGGGAAGGGCCAAACTTCCGATAACAAAAAGAGCCGACAAGAACAAAATGGCAACTAATGATCCCAGGGTAAGTTTGTTCTGAAGTTTCCAGAAACTAAAATACTCTGATGATTCTATCTTTTCACGCAAGTCCAATGAGATCCTCACAACCCATTCGTTGGATGATATACAAGCCCGAAGGATCATTCAAGAAAACTGCGCAAACGGACATGAGGGGCTGGCTACACCAAAGTCGTGACGGGATGAGCCCAATCTTAACTTCGCATTTGGTTTCGTCAGGGGCTATTTCTGTCTTTTCTTCCATTCATCCGTGGGCAGCCCTTCAAAACCCCAATCCTCGTCCGCAATTTCCTGAATGACGATATGGGTGTGCTCTGGCTTTTTGCCCAGGACTTTCACCAGAGACTGGGTGATATCGGCGATGATTTGCGCTTTTTGTTCTTTAGTAGCGCCCTTTGTGATCTGAACATTAACGTAAGGCATTGATCCCCCGACCAATATCTGAAGTTATATATCTGTAGAACTCTATTGCGCTTTGTTTAAAAACACCAGTCCAAATCTTGACGCTCAAGTTGGCGGGGCGTCTGATTCTGCTATGAAGAAAATGGATCTTCGCAAAGCATGGCACTAGCGAAGAATCGCGAGTGTGTCATTGCCATACCGACTGTGGATCTGCTGGATAAAGTGGTCGGCGTCGGAACGTGTTCCGGCAAGGACACTGACAAGTTTGATCAATTTGGATTTACGCCTGTTAAGGGAAAGTATGTTGAAGCCCCCTTAATCAACGAATGTGTTGCGAACATTGAATGTAAAGTCGTCGACCTCATCAAGAAACACGACATCGTCGTGCTTGAGGGAGTGGCCGCTTACTTTGATACCTCACGAAAAGAAAAGCGCACCCTGCATGCCGTAGGTGATGGCACCTTTGTAGCCGACGGCAGAAAGTTTGATCGAAAGAAACAGATGCGCTCGAAGCTTGTGGGCATTTTTTGAAAAAAATGACCACCCCGTCCATTTAAGGATTCACTTCTTTCTGACGAATTTAAGCCTGCGGAACAGCAGCATGCGGTTGTTCGCTGGCATTTCGTAGTCTTTTACAAACTCAAAGCCATTCTTAAACATCGCCGCCAGGACATCTTCGAAGTTACGGATGCCACTTTGTGGGTCCTTTTCACGCAGGGATTTATCAAACTCTTCATTGCTGGGGGTTGTGAACTTGCCGTTGTAATTAAATGGCCCGTAGATCAGAACCTTCCCGCCTTCTTCCAAGCGGCCCGCAATCAGTTTGATAAAGGTCTTACACTCTTTCCAAGACATGATGTGGAAAGTATTGATCGTCAGAATCACATCGAACGTGCGAATTGGAAAGTCGTCTTCCCCGACGACCATACGGAACGGGGTTTTGATGTTCGGAATTCCGCTTTGTTTGATGCGCTCACGAAGCATCGGCAAATTGTCGTCCACTTCGGTGGGGGTCCATTCCATCTTAGGGAAGAAGGGCGCCAAATAAACCGCGTGTTGGCCCGTGCCCGCACCGACTTCAAGCAAGTTGCGATCTTCGGGACGAAGGACTTTCTTAAGAACTACCAAAATGGGCTCTTTGTTACGATCAGCGGCGGCAGAGAATGGGAGTTCCATAGGAGTTCCTTTTTTTAAGATAGCAACTTGAGGCATATAACCTCTATTTTCAATCTTTCTATTACTAAATATGAAAGGGCACTGAAAAATCTCCTACAGTCGATAGGATCTCAAAAATGCTTTGAACAAAAAGCGCGGCCGGATCCGGATTTCAGGTACTTCTCGAAGCTTCTAGCTTTTTGCTCGGATGCGAACCAGATGCAGACTTCCATTTTCCAGGGTTTGTATTTGTTGGTGTACAGGGATTTTCCGCTGTTGTGTTCCGAGAGGCGTTGTTTTGGATTGGCAGTGATTCCGATATAGAATTTTGAGTGATTTATGCTTTTAATTGAATAGACGTACATGCGCGCTTTCGCTTGCATGTTTTGTGCTTATCGCAGGACCTCTTAGATTTGAAGAGACGGTCCGCCTGCGTAAAAGCTTCGGCGTGACATCCTTCGCGTGCATTCCACTTCATCTATTCTCTAGTTTTTACAAACACGGGCCCGCCAAGCCGTAGCCCGGAGGGCGAAGGATGGTGGGGGTGAAGTATCGATAAGCGAACCCCTCCATCATCACAATTTTATTGAACTTACTATCAGAACACCAGCGCGAATATTCGAAGAATGTGCTCCTCTTTACAAAAGTGGACTCTCTATTCGAGATATAGAAGAACGAACAGGCATTCCATAATCTACTGTGCGTGAATCTTTAAAAAGAGCGGAATGACGTTAAGAAATCCTCTCAATGGAAATGAAATCCACATAGATCGCTACATACTAAGCGCGGTGGTCATACGCCATACGGTTATGCTTACCTTGATGGGCAACTCATCATTGATCCAAAAGAACAAATTATTGTCAGAAAAATTATAAAGCTCCACCAATCAGGGCTTTCAGGGAATGCCATTGCGAAGGAATTAAATTGCCAAAAGATTCCTAGTCGAACTGGCAAATCATGGAGTCCATGTGTGGTTATAAGAATCGTTAAACTTAACCAATTCAACAAACCAAACAATAGGAGGACTAAATGAATAGTCTTATCAAAATCGCAGTCGTATTGGCTTTTGCCGCTGTTGCTAGTGGCAATCTTCCAGCAGTCATCAGCCAGGTTCGCAAGGCACAGTTTCAGCTCATTCAAGAATCCAAGGCATCCAAGTGGCTGAAGGCGATGAGAATGCCTAGCAGATAGTTTTGTAAAAAGTTATTTGTGCTAATTTAAGGGAAAAGATACCATTTATAAAATAATCAAATTCAGAGGTCTTCATGAAAGAAGTTTTGTTCATTTCACTTGTCATATTTCAAGCTTGTTTTGCGCAAGCAGGAGAGCCAAAATCTTGGGCAAAAGATATTATTTCCCACCGCTTAAATATGAAACCAAAGACTGAGTTTGAAAAATGGAATGCCGATCAATGGACCAATGCCGCCGTAACCTGCGCTTTCTATGCTAAAATGGAAACTCCAAAGGAAATTAATAAACTCCCAAATCTAAAAAGTGGATCATTTTCATTGCCAGATAATGAAGAAACATTTTGCAAGGCTCTCGCAAAAGGACCCTCTCCACAATGCTTTTATTTGAAAGCAACGACTTCGCCTTTTGAATCTCCACCGGTTGGATTACCTAGTAATTATGTCTATATGAAAAAACTTGTACCTGAGAACACGCAGGTAACCGCAGGCGGAGAATGTAATCTTGTTACAAATGAGTTTTCGACAAAGCAATATTTCACGGGAAATGCAAAGGTTGTATGGCGTTCTAAACCTAAGTTACAATCGATCCAAACCTTTAGTGGAGCCAAGCAAGTTAATATGGGAACTATTTGGTTTGATGTAGAAGGAATGCCCGGAAAAGAACAAATGCCTTCAACGTCAGCGGTTGTAACCGACTCGCTTTAAGCTATTTTTAAACGTCTAGAGGATGGCATTAAGGTCTTTTATGAATTGGAAGAGCAATCGAATTTGAATGATTTTGAAAACCAGAAAAGTAAGCCATCGGACTCAAAGTCCGATGGCTTTTCAATTTTCACCAATGGTCTTTTCAAACAAACCCTTGGATTTCTTGTGTCCAATGGTTCGTCTGTTGTTACTAGTGGTGGAGGTATCTTTAATAAAATTTAGTTGAGTGATATTAAATACTTATGATTTTTTGGGCTTCACTGGGCCTCATATAAATATTAAATTCCCAGACTTTTGAATTTTAGAAAAACTCCTCACTTGAACGAAGTGAGGTAAATTGATAAAATTATCCCATGAGAACAAATAAGGCCCTTAATCGCCTCCTAAAACGGCCATCCTTTACCACGAAGGAAGCCAAGGAACTTGGACTAAGCCCAAGCCTACTGGCTTATTATGCGAAAATTGGAGTCATTGAGCGAGTTGCCTATGGGACTTATCGCAATCCCAAGGTTGAAAGCTCCGCCCCTTTTGAATGGCATGACCTCCTAGAGATCGCTAACAGTATTCCCAATGGGACGATCTGCCTTATTTCCGCACTTTCTTACTATGGACTTACTCAAGAAATTCAAAGGCAATACTGGATCGCTGTTCCTAATGACTCCAAAGGAATGAGACGGCCAAAAACTAAAATCGTCCGCATGAGAAATGTGGAGCTTGGACGAACCACTATCAAGCTCGGCGAATATAAAATAAACATTTTTGATAAAGAAAGATGTGTGGTGGATGCCTTCCGTTTTCTATCAAAAGAATCCGCCATGTATTCCCTAAAATCTTATCTCAAAAGAACAGACGAACATAAACCCGATCTACCTAAGCTCGCTCGTTATGCGAAAAAACTGCGGGTGGATATTGTCCCTTACATTGAGGCACTCACATGAACCAAATCAACACCAAGGCCATAGAACAATCCACAAAAGAAAAAGTAAAAAACATCGCCCAAAAACAGGGGCGAACTTTTAACGATGTTTGGCAAGAAGTTGTGCTTGAACGATGGCTCGCACGGCTCGCTATTTCACCGTATAGAAAAAACTTTATTTTTAAAGGGGCGATGTGCTTACTCCGATATATTGACCTTCAAAGGGAAACACGGGATCTCGATTTTTTAATCAAAGACCTGACCGCATCCATTGATGATGTAAAAAAGTATCTAACCGAAGTGTCCGCACTAACATTGCCCGATGGTTTTATCTTTGAAAACTTGGATGTAGGGCCATTACCCCATGCCCACATGAAATATCCGGGTTATCAAGTATCGGTCATCGGAAAATTAGGAAACACAAAAACCAAAGTCTTTATTGATATTGGTGTGGGCGATGCCGTGAAGCCCACAGAAATCACAATGAAACTTTTAGGAACAGAAAAGGCCCCACTCTTTGAAAAAGAAATTCATCTGTGGGCCTATCCCGTTGAAAGTATCTTCGCCGAAAAATTAGAAACCGCCATCGCACGGGCGGATCAAAACAGTCGCATGAAAGATTATCACGACCTTTTATTATTAGTCCGTGGCGATGTGGTGGACAAAAAATCGGTAAAGACCGCAATCAAGGCCACATTCACCAATCGGGGAACCAACCTTCAAAAATTATCCATTCCCAAGGATCAAATTGAAAACATCCAACGGTATTGGGGAATTTATTTAAAAGCCACCGCCCCCGAAGTTCAAAAAGATTTGGCCACCGATATTCAAGCGGTGATGGATGAAATCAATAAATACATCACAACTAACGAACTGATTTAGGGATAAAAGTTAAGGATTTATTATGGAAAAAGAGAAAATAAAAATTGGAACTACAGAGATAATCGGCAAAGGCCCACTTGTAATTATCGGGCCAAATGGAGCAGGAAAATCACGGTTAGGTGTGACTTTGACCCAGCAACATAGGAACTCAGATAGAATATCAGCAAAGCGGGTCATAACACCACCCGAACAATTTTCGTTCAACTCCGAGGATCAAGTAAAAAAACAATACGAGCAATCTAAGAATCAATTCAAACAAGATTTATACAAATACTCGAGTGAATTTTCCTCATTACTAATGAAACTATTTGCGGAGGAAACTTCCGCATCAATTGCCTTTAAAGAGATGTTTAAAAAGGCACAAGATAAAACCGCTCTTACTATTCCTGAAACTACCCTAACTAAAATTCAAGCTCTTTGGCGAGAGGTGTTCCCCAAAAGAGAGCTATCTGTTGAGCAAAATAAAATTTTAGTAAAATCTAGCCTATCCAGCGAAAAGGAACAAGTTTATCAACCCAACCAATTAAGTGATGGTGAGCTTGTTTCTTTTTACATGATCGCAAGAATACTGGACTCGACTGCAAAGATTTTAATTATTGATGAGCCAGAAATCCATTTGCATCCATTTTTAGCCAAATCACTTTGGGATGCACTTGAGGATGCTCGCCCGGATATTAAATTTATCTACATCACCCACGACTATTCTTTTGCGGAGTCAAGACGAGAGGCTGATTACTTAATCGTTAGGCCGGGACAGACACCTGAAATTCTACAAAATGGAAACTCATTTCCTCCTGAGTTTTTACATCTATTATTAGGTGCTGTTTCCGCTGATATTAAAGTCGATAAAATTGTGTTTTGTGAAGGGCCAGAAGGCGGGAAAGATGATCGTATTTATTCTAGTTGGTTCAGCTCATCAAAAATCAAAGTTATTCCCGTTGGTAGTTGCGACCGTGTAAAAGCCTGTTATGAAGCCGTTAAATCTGGAATTGTTCAAAACTTAACCCCGATTGTTCCGTTTCACTTAGTTTGACCGGGTTCGTTTCAGATACTTTGACCACCTGATTTTTGAGGGTTTATTGGTCTTTCTACTCGCTGTCAATATCGTTGAAAGTTATTCGTCCCTTCATGCGGTGACTGGGGCCTTCAAAAATGCAAATATGGGCATTCTCGAACATCCTGTCGATGGCAGCACTTGCCAGGATCGGATCGGTAAAAACTTGTGGCCATTCTTCAACGTCGCGGTTGCTGGTTAAGATCATAGCCGAATTGTGCTTGCGTCGATCAAATAAATCGAAGATCTCCTCACTCACGTCTCGTGGCATTGTTACGACGCCCCAGTCATCCAAGATCCATAGCTTTGATGTTAGAATTTGTTTGAATAAAACATCGAGCTTATTGTTCTCGCGCGCTTTACGGATCTTTGTCCCAAGTCTTTTTACACTCGTACAAAAAACACTGTGACCAGCCTGCGCAGCGCTCATCCCAAGAGCAATCGCAAGATGACTCTTGCCCGTGCCGGGACTTCCCAAAAACAATGCAATTTCGTTGTTCTCGATAAACTTTAAATCTTTCAGATCCTCGATTTTTTCGCGCGGGAGTTTTTTATTGAAATCCCAATTGAACTGCTCAAAGCTTCTTCGCTCTGGGAACTCCGCTTTCTTAATCCTTTTTTCTACGGCGTTATCTGCCCTTGCATCTAATTCCGTGGATAGAAGCTCACTGAGCCACTTAAGATCCTGGCTGCGTTTTCCTTTTTGAACTAAACCCTCGATCTCTGCGGATGCCGCGGGCATTCGTAACTGCTTTAACTGATCGCGTATCACATCTATTGTCATAACTGTCTTTCCTTTCAGTGGGCCTGGTTGCTATGAACCAGACGTAAATGGTTTTTATACTCACTCATGTCGCGCGCAAACTTACCTCCCACCGTCTGCGCGGATAAAACCTCCTCATGACGAGGAGCTTTGGGTTTTGGCTTTGCCATAATATTCAATAGTTGATGAACTGTTTTTAAATTTACCTGTGATAACTCCAGCGCTGAAAGGCAGGCCTTGTCGATGTCGGCATTGCTGTACTTCTTGTTCAGCGTCAGAAGACCCCATACGCTGCGTGTATCAACAAAACCTTCGCCTCGAGCCAAAATAATTCCTACAAAGCGCTCAACATTGACGCCGATAATTTTTGCTTGCTTCAGATAGTGACCATGATCTTGAAGAGTCTTCTCCCAAGACTCCTTGTAATGATCTTTACAGGCTTTACTTGTGAATTTATCTTGGATGCGCTCGTAAACTTCTAACAGTCGACCGTTGCAGTAGATACTTACTTGAACTGAATTACCAATCACCAAAGCTATTTCGCCTTTGAGTCTTGTGTCTACTCGGTAGTACTTGTTTGCAAAGCGAACATAACCATCAGACCTCACTGTTGAGCGAGTGATGGTTTCCACTTCGTAGCGTAATAAAGGAAGAGGCTTTAACAACGAGGCTTCATCGTTAAGAAACACATCCAAAGGTTTTTGTAGGTGAGTCCCGTGCTTTCTCTCATTGGCGATACTCATCTTTTTATTCATGTGTGACTGTGCGCCGCTCAGTGAATATTGGGACTTATCGTAGGATTCAAAAAGGCGACGCTTCATTGGAACCATTCGCTCCACTTTGCCTTTTTTCTCTGGAGAATAAGGCGGCAATGCCTCGACAACGAACCCGTAGTGCGAGGCCAGTCTTTCAAAGGCCGGGTTCAACGTCGGCTCGTGCTTTGATGCCTCATGAACAAAGACTTTGGGATTATCAGAAGTCACTTTACGAGGGACTCCGCCAAGTTCCTCAAACATGCTTATTAAAACTTCGGCAGTTGTTTCAAAGTCGAGTTTCTCTACAACTCGGGCCATCTCGTAACGAGAATGCCCAAGAACGCCAACGAAAATCCAAATTGTTTTTTTCTTTTTTGTGACAGGATCGACGACGTCAAAGAGCTTTCCCCAGTCCACCTGCAGACATTCCCCCGGTGAGTGAACAAGCTCCATCACATTGCGCGCAGGTGCGGATCGCATAAGTTTGTGGCGGTGAATGTAGCGGTAGAAGTTAGATCGCGGGACAGAGAGCGGAAGCTCTTCAAAAATACTTTGCGGACTCCAGCCAAGTTCAATGCGCTCCTTGATCCATTCGCGCTTGGGATCTAAGATGGCATCCGTTTCAATGGCCTTCTCGCTGCGACCATCGCGCAGCGGAAACAGCGCCTCTGGGTAAGGTGGGATTTCTTTTGAGGTTTTGCAGTAGATTTTCTTCTCTGGGTTTGCGACGGCTACATAGCCATGCTCTATCGCCTGGTCGCGGATTTTTATGACGTAACCTTTGCCTTTACCAGTTGATTTAGTCAGTGCGGTGAGTGAGTGTCCTTCGCGAAGGCCTTCGACGATTTTTCGGTCCACTGTGATTTTCTCCAAGTCCTTTTTTCTGAGTTTCCGCATGCGTATTCCTTGCTGTAGTCTGGTTGTTAAACCAGCAGCTTAGCGCATGGGATCAGATGGAGAAAATGTGCTGAAAACGTAAGCAATTGCCCGGTCAAATTAGGTGGGATTTACTTCCCCCAAAGCCGGTCCACTTACGTGGGATTTGCCCCCCTTGAAACCGGTCAAACTACGTGGGATTGGACACCCCGATTGCGATCATTGATAGGGATTTTAGAACAGCAGACGAAATACAAGAATTTACTAACTTGGGAGTCCATGTCCTTCCTATTCACGAATTGGAATCCATATTTGGCATCAAGGATATTTTCATATTGCTAGCAAAGCATTTAGGTAAGGCGGACGATGAAGCGAGTCAATCCTTCGCAACTTTTCAAGACAAAGCAAAAGCGAATTTAGCACCTACAACAAATAAAGTAATTTTGGAACGATCCAAAAGACAAGCGATGAGGAAAGCTCAAAATCATATCAACTCTGTTCCATGTGCTGATCAATTTAGTGATATGAATACGAATTTTCAAACAGCCATCACCAATATCAATACCGAAATATCTCAGGCCAACTTGATGAGTGAGGAAAAGCAGAGATTAGATGATGCTATTCAAAACTCTTGGGATAAGGTTTTAGAGTATTTCCCCGGAAAAAGCATAATTTCAAAAGTTGAAGAGGTTTTAGCGACTGACAAATCCGTGCTTATTTCTTTGGTTGAAAAATCCCTGAAAACATCTGATCCATCATTTTCAAATATAAAAACAGGTCTTGAGACAACACTAAAACCATATTTTCCGAGTAAGTAGTAATGCCAAGCCTGATTTTAGAGCTTACCGATAAGACCGATAAAAAAAGATTAGAGCAAGCCCGCAAGTGGTTTGAGGATATTTCCTTTTTTTATCATATTAGTAGAGAGCGATATATCTACACAGAGATCATTTTCCGTCAACTCATCATGCACGAAAAATTTAATACGGCCTTCGCTTATGAAAATGAGAAGCCAATTAAATTTCCAATCAAAGGCGATACATTCACAGACATCATTGATCCATATTTAGAAAAAATAAGGACAAAAGAAAACTACGGACTGCACCCGCTTGTCCTTCAAAAAATGGATCGCATTAAAAGTGCAGAACAAGCAATTCAAAAACGATATGCCAACATTGATAAGTTGAAGGATTTTTTCTCGCAGTTAAAAAATGATGGTACGGGAATTTCTCCCGATGATGTGCTTACCCACATAGACAAATTAAAAATTAAAACGAATAAAGAAATCCAGAATCGCATTTTAAAATCTGAAAAGCACAGCCTTAAAAAATTCATCACCATTACAAAAAATGGCGAGATCGTTGTTAATCATAAATCTTTTGACTTTTTTAAAGTAAACCCTGCGTAATACGCGCTATTGACGGATGGCTCGTGCGTGTGCCAGGGGTGTTGGTGGGATTTTTCCTTCGGCCACCATGTGTAGCGCCATTGAAAGGTACGTTCTCGGATCGAGGTCGTTCTTTTTGCAGGATTCGATAATTGTGAATAACGTAGCAGCAGTTTCCGCGCCAGCATGATTTCCAGATCCGTAATAGTTCTTGCGCCCCACTACGGCATGACGGATGGTGCGTTCAGCTTCATTGTTGGACAGCGGGATACGCTGATCCCTCAAGAATAACGTAAACCCATTCCATCTCTTGGTAAGATACTCAATGGCCTTGCGCTTCTGGCTTCCCGGACGGGACTTGGGGTGCTCTTCTAAAAGTTTTTGGTGAAGATCTTCGGCGACGGCGCGACTTTTCTCATTTCGCAAACGCAGAAGTTCTTCAAACGACGTGGCCCCTCGCTCAATCTCAAACAACCTGTCAATGTCATCCAGTATTGGTTTTACGGTGGGATCATGGTCTTCAATTTTTATAAATTCTCGGCGCGCATGCGCCCAGCAAAATGCCTGAGGAATGCCAGCTTCTTCAAGTACGTTGTAACCGCCATAACCATCGGTAACCACGGGACCAGTATAGCCACTTAAAAACTCTTGCACGACTTGCCCAGAACGAGTTGGTTTGAACAAATAGTGACTGCCGTAGCGATTGCTCACGATCCACATGTATCCGTCTTTTTCGTTCTTATTTTGGATACCCCATGGGGTTTCATCCAAGTGAAGTGCTAGATCGCTTGATTTTAGCTCGCTCAAGATTTCCGTCTGAACAGGTTCAAGGCTTGCTGCTGCAAGCCCGCTAAGGCGTGACAATGTACTGTTCTTGATCCCTTTAAGACCAAGGGACTCTATCTCTCGGGTTTGCCGTTCCAAAGGCATGTGACTGATATACTTATCAGCCACGACACTGACCACAAAGTCAGTCGAATAGTTCATGCCAGGCAATAGGCTGGAGGGGCCATTGGCGGTGATGATGACTTCTTTGTCCGGATCCGAGTTAAATTTGGGATCAAGCTTATATTTGTACTTTTTATGAACTTCTTTGACGTAAGAGCGTTCGATTATCTGAATACGGAAGGATTCGTCGTACAGGCCAGTATTTTTCCACATCGCAGGCTGTGGGTTTTCAATGCCACGTGATTTGGCTTCTTCGTTGAGTTCGTCGTCGTTAAGGTGGTGAGCAATTTCTAATTCTGGCAGGTTGGCCCATTTATTCTTCTTTTGATCTTCTCGGGATACTTCCGCCGGGAAAGCTGCCTGACTAAATAGAAGTGCTTCGGTTTGGCTTCTATCGCGGGGACGGTCTGTAGCCTCGGCGCGCTTCTCAGAGGATTTACCGAAAAGACTGCGACGAAGAAGCTTTACTTGCTCCTCCATTGCAAATGCCGACTGCTCTTTCTCAAACCGCTGCTTTTCGATGGCCTCAATCCGAGCTTCAAGCTTGCGATTATGCTCAATAAGATTCGCCATCAGCTGCGCAACCAGCTCTGGGCTTTCCTCTTTGAGGATTTTCTTTATTTTCTTGAGATCATCTTGTGCCATCTATGGATGACTTTGGCTGAGTCCTTTCGGGAGTTCAACAGACTCCCTTTGCGTCACTGGACTTTGTGGCGACAATGATCTGTCAACGACGGGTTTGCGTACAACACTGCCATGAAGAATCAACTTAAGCTCGTCCTGCGAAATCTCGTACCGACCGAGGAGCTCAGATAATGACATGAACCGACCTCGTTCAATCCTCTTTGCAATCAGCACCAGGCCACTGCCGTCATAAACCAGTATTTTAACCCGCTTCCTGTTCTTTCCAAAAAACAGGTAAATGTGCCCTTGATCCATAATGGCATTCATTTGATGTACACACAGAGAGTGCAATCGCTCAAATCCACAACGCATATCAATCTCGTCGCGGTACACAAAAACTCGGAGTCCTTTTCGGTCAACAAACATCACATTTCCCGAAGCTGACTTAGAAAGGATACAGCCTTGTGTTCTGGGAGGCAGATTAGGTATCCATCTGGAGTTGTGACTGTGACCATCTCAACTTTATGATCCGGTGATAAAGTTGGTATTGTGACGGTCCCAATTTTAGTTTTTTTGACCACCGGCAGGCTATGAAAATGACTGGCGGCCTTGCGGCCGCGGCTATCCGGAAGTCCCTCTGGCCGCCATTCCAGAATCGAGTAGTATGATATATCAATGGCCACAGATATGGCCTTGCCGTTCATACCAAGGGCGTACAGCTTGCTAACTCGATCTTTGATGGCATTGGGCCAGGCTTTACGTTCGCTACCAACCTCGGCTTGGTATTGTTCTTTGATCTGCTTGATTTCTGTAACCACTGCATAAAACGCGTCTAGGAACTGAAATCAATATCCAGCATGCTGCGATTCATGAAAACACAGCGTGCGAACCAACTAATAGAAGAAATCCAAGAGCTGACTCGGCAATATCATTCCGAAGTGAGCTCCGTCAGAAAACCTTGGCCGAAATCCATAAAGTCCAGAATCCAAGAATTATTTGCCCTGGATGTACCAGTTAAAGCAACAGCCCAACAAATCGACATCCCCTATGCAACTATTATGTCGTGGCGATTGAAGCCCAAGAAAAATATTAAATCTGACTTTCATGCATTAACAGTCCAACCAGGTCCAACTGTCACAGTTGGACCTTCATTAGAAGAAAAAACTAATCTGGGTCTAACTGTGACGGTTAGAACTCCAGAAGGATATATTTTAGAGATACCAGAATCTATTGCCGTAAAAACCATCCTTGAACTTCAGCGAGGTAAATCATGTTTTTAGACCGCAAGGGGCTTCGGGCATTTGTATATCGCGAAAGTATCGACATGCGGTGTGGTTTTGAAAGATTACATTCTTTATGTGTCCATCAAATGCAGGCGATTATGGATCAGGGACATGTGTATTTGTTCTTCGGGAAAAACCGTAAGCGCATCAAAGCTATTTTCTATGATGGGACAGGGCTGGTACTGATTTCAAAACGTATGGAAAAAGGGAACTTTATGTCTTTGGCCGAACTATTGGGGCGATCGGAGGTCAGTTTGTCAGAATTAAAGCTGATTTTCCACGGAAGTGTGATCAGAACACCTATTGTTGACCGCTCTATGGCAGCTTTAGCGCCACAAATCCCAGTGACGCAAAGGGAAGCTGTTGATCTTCCGCAAGGGTTTTTACAAACTCCCGGCTGATGGATGAAAGAACTCGAAAAATTATTGAAAGCGAAAAAGATCCCCGCATATTGCAGGCACTTCTGTCGCAAGCTCTCGAGTTCATTGCACAGCAAAAACTATTAGTTGCCAAACTTCAAGAGGAGCAAGCGCTTAGCCTGCAGTCTAA
This sequence comes from Bdellovibrio sp. HAGR004, assembly GCF_055397015.1. Classification (NCBI taxonomy): domain Bacteria; kingdom Pseudomonadati; phylum Bdellovibrionota; class Bdellovibrionia; order Bdellovibrionales; family Pseudobdellovibrionaceae; genus Bdellovibrio; species Bdellovibrio sp. HAGR004. The sequence goes on from NZ_AP029176.1 coordinate 3,843,391, forward strand.
ATTCAACCTAGATGAGCGTATAAAGCTGCTCCGTAGAAGTATTTTTGGTAAATCCACTGAAAAACGAGCTGAAGCCACAGATCGTCCTCGTGACAAAAGCCAAACCGAGGCTATGTTATTCAGCCAAGCGGCGTTCCCTGCTGAAGTGTCACGTGAAGAGCAAAAGAAAAATAAATGGTCAGGTTTACCTAGCTGCGAAGTTGCGCACCATCTTTCAGATGACGAACTTAATGAAGAAGCAAAACTTCGTGGTATCGACAATCCACATCCATCAATGTGGAAAAATACGGGTCTTTATGATGAATCTTTTCAAATACAAATCATTGAAAGATCCTATGTCAAAGAAATCCACAAGAAGTATAAATATAAACTGGATCCAAAGTTCATTCCAGACTCAGATAAAGAAGTTATTATCACTGCCAATGGCCCTTCGGGCCTATTGCCAGGAATGAACTATTCAACTGACTTTGTTATCAGTGTTGTGGCTGATAAATATATCAGCCACATGCCCTTAGAAAGACAGACCCGAGAAATGGAATCGCTGGGTTTAAAAGGGATCCAAAATAGTACTCTCTCAAGATTGTCTGGACTTGCAGCTGCTAGTCTTGAACCTGTACAAGCTGAAATTCTCAAAGAATTGAAATCAAGCGATCTTGCCTTACACCTGGATGAAACCCCTTGGAAAATCCAAGATAAGACTGAAAAAGATGGCTACATGTGGGTGGTAAGCAATCGTTACGGTAGTCATTATTGTTTTAAGCCCACCAGATCAGGACAAGTTGTTAAGGATTTTTTGAGTGGATACAGTGGACCTGTCGTTACTGATGGTTATGTTGGATACAACATACTAGCGAAATTAGAAATTCCCCAAGCATTCTGTTGGGCACATGCACGCAGAGAATTTATAAAAATTGAAGACCACGATCCAACAGTAAAACCAATCTTAGATGATATTGATCGATTATTTGAAATTGAAAGAGAGGCTTCCTCTTTTGAAGACCTTTTGCGGCTACGAAAAGAGAAAAGTCAGTTGATTACCGAGGGTCTTCATAAAAATCTCATAGGAGAGTACTCAAATTCACGCCCTGGCAGTCAGAAAAGAAAGGCTATAGAGTATCTCACAGAAAGGTGGGCCGGATTTATGTTGTTCTTAAATGATAACCGTATTCCTCTTTCAAACAATGAGGCCGAACGTACGATCCGTCATGCTGTAGTCGGAAGAAAGAATTATTACGGATCTGGAAATCACGCTGGCGCAGATACCGCCGCCACACTTTTCACTGTAATTGAATCTTGTAAAAAGAATGACCTTGATCCGCGAAGTTATTTGTCGATGGCTCTGCATTTAGTCGCTGCGGGAAAAGCTCCGCCCACGCCATTGGCACATGCTCGGGCTCTTCGTCAATAGCGCGTATTACGCAGGGTTCACTGATTTCTTCGATGATTTTATTGGTTTCGCTCATGCCCCGAGCATGACAGGACGGTGGATCGGACGGAAGACGCGTATTACGCAGGGGTTACGTTACTTCCGCAGGCTTCTTTTAAAGCAGCAGCTAAGGTCGTTATAGGATTCGGTGGAGCTGTCACGCTTCCTTTTTTTCTGAGAAAATGGAATACCTTATTATTTAAGAATAAGTTTTGAAATATTTTTAGTAATCTGAAATTAAGTTTTCTTCTTAAGATAAGTATTCTTGCATTCTTCTATAACTTAAATAAGCAAAACCTGATCCGATTGCAAATAAAGCCAAAATATTCTGAATGACAAAAGATGATGATGCATCTTTGAGCATAAGTCCGCGCAAAATTTCAACGTAGAATTTTAAAGGGTTCAAATTTACCAGCCACTTCATAAATATAGGAATGTTGTCGATTGGGAACATGATTCCGGCCAAAAGATTGGCGACAAATAAAAAAATAAAACCTCCAAGCATGGCCTGTTGTTGGTTTTTTGCAAAAGTAGAAATAAATGTTCCAACATTCACTGTTGAAAACACAAACGCAAATACCGATAGGCCAAGAAGCAAATAGCTTCCGTTCATTGGAACTCTAAAAATAACAATGGCGAAAAATAAAATTGTGATAGCATTTATTATTCCTAAAATCAAAAAAGGAATAGTTTTTCCGAGAATTAGTTCAATACTGCTAATGGGTGAAACTAAAATCATTTCTAGAGTTCCCATTTCCTTTTCTCTTGATAGCGACATACTTGTTAAAAGTACTGTGACGAGCCCTACAATCATGGCCATCGTGCCAGGAATCAAAAAATAAGGACTACGCATTTCTGGATTGTACAGCGTGCGAACATTGAGCGAGAGTGGAGGGCTTGTTTGCCCCATAAGCTTGTTGGATAAAATTGTATTTATATATCTCTCAACAGATTGGGCCCTGATTAAATTGGTACCATCAATTACTAATTGATATCCTAAATTGTCACGCTCGCGATCTACGCTCATCTTTTCTAATGGGGCAATCAAAACAGCATCTAAATCACCATTCTTCATCTTTAAAGCGATATCTTCACCAAACCCTAAAGGTACAATTTTAAACCAACCACTTTTTTCAATATGCTCGATGACTTGGACAAATTCAGAATCAGATACATTGTATTGAAAGCCAATTTTAATATTCTTAACTTCTGTTGAAATGGCCACTGCAAAAACAACCAATTGCACTATAGGAAGTACAAATAAAACAATTCTCATCTTGGTATCGCGTAGTATTTGGGAAAATTCCTTTTTTATAAAACCACGAATCGTGAAGAATGATTTATATAAATTGTTCATGAATTCTCCAGATTTGGTTTAAAATTCTTCAATGCTATAAATACAAGTACACTTGAGAGAACAATTAGTGCCAATGTAGGAACAAGGACATTTGTTATATCTGCACCTTTTAAAAAAATTGATCGACTAATAAGAATGTACCATCGTGCTGGCAATATTGAAGTTAGGCCTTGAAAAAAGCTAGGCATATTTTCAATAGGGAATATAAAACCTGATAATAAGAGAGATGGTAGTAATCCGGTTATCATTGATATTTGCATCGCGAGTTGTTGGTTTTTCGCTAAGATTGAAATAAGTATTCCTTGAGCCAGACAACTAATAAGAAATATAATGCTCGTAAAAATAAAAGTGATGAGACTTCCATTAAATGGAATTTCAAAAACCATAAAAGAAACAATTAGCACCAATACTAAGGCCAAAACACCAATAATTAAGTAGGGAATCATTTTTCCAAGAATGATTTCAATTGGCTTAACTGGAGTCGAAAGAAGAAGCTCCATAGAACCATTTTCCCATTCTTTTGCTACTGTTAGAGCCGTTAAAAGAATAGAAATCAAGGCAAGGATAATAGCCGTTAATCCTGGCACTACGAACCATGAACTCAAAAGTTGAGGGTTATAGTAAAATTGTTCATTTATTTTATAGTTCTGTTTTACACCAAAATATTCAGCGTTTACAAATGCGGTAAATTTAGATAAATAACCGAGGATAACTCCCGCGGTAGAATTATCAGCTCCATCCAAAAGCACCTGTACTTGGGAGTAATTTTTTGAAAGAATGTTTTTTTCTAGGCCTGGTGGTATCTGTACAAATGCTTTTGAATTTCCATTTTCGATGTCTTTAAAGGCTTCATCCACACTATAAAGTTTCTGATGAATTTTGAAATATCCTGAGTTTTCCAGTTTTGTTAACAAGTCGCGAGATTTAGCTGTTTGATCCTGATCTTGAAAGCTAATTGGAATGTTCTTTACGTCAAAGTCTATGACGAATCCAAAAACCAAAACTATGAATAGCGGAACGACAATGGCGATTGTGAGTGCATAGGGATCTCTTAAAATATGATAGCGTTCTTTTTTCGCAACAGAGAGTACTCGGGTAATGATTTCTTTATTCATTATCTATCTCCCTCAACTAGGCGTACAAAAACATCTTCTAAATTCGGTTCAATTTCTTTAACATTAAATATGTGCGAATATTTCAGTTGAAACGTAAGCGCCCCATGACGCCTTTTTGTTAAACCGGTGCCTCGGATGTTAAGATGGCGTCGGCGAGACGTTCATAATCTTCCACGGTTTTGGCCAGAGGAACATCAGTCAAGATTTTACAGAGGGCCTTGTAAGCATTGACGCCATTGAGCTTTGCTGTCACCACGAGACTGTAAAGAATACTGCTGGCCTCCGCGCCATCGGGCGTGTCGCTAAAAAGCCAATTGTTTCTGCCGATAGCAAACTTGCGGATGGCGCGCTCAGCGAACCCATTGTCTGGCTCCATCAACCCATCGTCTAAGTACCTCGTCAGATACGTATGCTCATTCAAGTAGTACTTGAAAGCCTGTCCCAGCTTGCTCTTGTCTGGAACCTTTGCGATATTGGATTCCGCGATTTGCTTAATTTCCTCAAGCAGAGGTTTTTGATCTCTCAATCTCGCTTTGACTTTTTCTTCGGGTGCGTGATCTCGTATTTTTTCTTCGAAGTCATAAAGCTTTTTGTAGATGTCCATCACTTGAGCCGCCATGGTTTTTCCGGATTTAGCACCATCTTTGACCGCTTGTTCAAACCGGCGGCGCGCGTGCATATGGCAGCCGAAGCGAACCAATGTTTCACTTTCAAGACCGTTGTACACATCAAGACCATCACACAATAGGCGCCCCTCGTAGCCCGCAAAGAGGCTCTTCATCACTTCGCCGCTACGAGAAGGGCTGTAATCAAACAATACGATCTTGCTTTTCTCACACGGAGTTGCCCGCACAATCATCCACGATTTGCTCTCGACAGAACGGCCATTTTCTTTTAACACCTGAACACTCGTCTCATCGCAGGAAATGGCGTGTGCACTCAACATCCGGTCGGATAAGACGTTTCTGATTGGCATCAGGGCTTGAGCTACTTGCACCATCCATCTAGCCATTGTTGTACGGCTCAACTCCACGTCCTGACGGGCGAAAATCTCTTCTAAACGATAAAGTGGCAAGCCGTCGCTATACTTACCTACAACGATAGCGGCCAATAACTCTGGTGTAGCAATGCCTTTTGGGATCACTGAAGGAACCGGCGGCGCGGTCTTTTCGTAATCACCACTGCCAACACCGTATTTGGCCCGGTGATACTCAAGCACGCTGATCCTGGCCGGCTCGTACCTAAGTTTCTCAGAGATCTCCCAGCCAATGACTTTGAGCCTTTCACCTTGCTCCGTGATTTGTTCGGACTCTGGAAGTTCGACTTTTACAATCTCGCGGGGCAGATTCTCCGGCAGGGGCTTTCTATGCCCCCGAATCTTCTTGGTATGCCCTCGCACTTCAACTGTGTAGTCTTCTTTGTCGGGGGTAGGACTTTGAGATTCCACTTCGGCTTCATTAAACTTTAACTGTTCTTGGGATTCCCAGCGCTCGGACTTTGCTCCGAATTGATTGCGCTTTAAAGCTTTAAGTTGCTCCGTCAACCAACTGACCTGACTCTCAAAGTTTTTATTCTTTTCACGCTCTTGCTTTAAAAGCTTTTCCAGATCTGCAATTCGCAGAGCCATTTCTTGTTCTGGTGTAGAAAGTGTTTCCGACTTTGACATGCCTTTTGCGAGTATCAAGCATTCAGCTAAAGCTCTCAACAAACTTTTTCAAATTTTAACTCCGCGTGCGGCTTCATCTTCCAGACATCGTAGCCCTCAAGTAGCCAAGTAAATTGTTCTGTGGATAACTGCACGTTTTCCACAGAGGATTTCTTGGGCCACGGAAACTTGTCCTTTTCCAATCGCTTTTGCCAAAGCGCGAATCCGGATCTGTCAAAATAAAGAACCTTCATCACGTCCCGGCGCTTACCGCAAAAGACAAATAGATAAGGCCCCATTAGATCCCCCATACCAGCTTCTTGCACTATAACGCTGAGGCCGTTGATGGCTTTCCTCATATCCACGGGATCTCTGTGAAGAAAGACTCCTTTAAACTCTTTCGGGGATTTCATCGCAAGCCCTCCTGAAGATGCAGGATCAGCTCTGCAACCCACTTTGCATCGGGCATATTGTGCTTTGAAGGGGGGGACTCAACTTGAACCTCAATAAATGGCGATGGCTCGATGATCTGTACTTCGCGATCTGTTTGATGAAACTTGCGGTACCAATACTGGAATGTACTGACTGAGAGCCCGTGGTGTCTGCAGAACGCCGCCTGCGATCCGTGAAACCTGGCGAATGATCGTACCTGGTCCCGCCAGAATATCTCTTTGTCGGAATGTTTGGATATTGATCTCATACTGAACCTCCTTGTGAAGTTCAGACTATGTGCTTTTAAGAGGTCCGGCAAAAAGGCGTCATGGGGCGCTTACGTTGAAACTCTTTATGTGCAGCAAGGTCTTTTAAAATTAAGTGGTAACGAGACCCGAAAGGAAGAAGACTTAAGATATTTTTATCTTCCTTAAGTTGCTCTATAACATTGCTAGCTTTATCTAAATTTGAAATTTCCAATAATTTCTCAGGAAAAACCTTCTTTTTAAGATTTTTTGGTGTATCTAAGGCGATTATTTCTCCTGTTCTCATTAAGGCAATACGATCACAATATTCTGCTTCATCCATATAGTGAGTGGTGACAAAAACAGTTTTTCCTTTTTTTGAAAGCGTTCTAATGAGATCCCAAAACTTGTTTCGGTAGTAGGGGGTAACTCCTGCTGTTGGCTCATCAAGGAATATAACCTCTGGATCATGTAGCATAGAAACGACTAAAGATACTTGTTGCTTAATTCCGCCTGGAAGGTCAGCTACTAAAGCATGCAATGGGTACTCAAAGCCAATAAAGTCCAACAACTCTTTAATTCTTTTCTGGAAGAAGGAACGATCTAATTTTCGTAGACTTGAATTGAAAGAAAAATTTTCATAGACGGTGAGATCATCATAAAGTGTGAACTTTTGAGACATATAACCGATTTGACCTTTAAGTGCCGTGATATCCTCATAGCTTTCACCGTTGACACTGACTTCACCTAATGTTGGTCGCTGGACGCCACACAATACTTTTATTGTGGTCGTCTTTCCCGCACCATTAGCACCAAGAAAACCAAATATTTCCCCTTTTTTTACATCAAATGTAATATTTTTAACCGCAAAAAAATCACCGAATTGAACGCTTAAATTTTTGACTTCTACAGAGTTTTTTATAGTCATACGGTTTCCTTGGTATGAGTCAGATAGTACTCATCAAAGGTTTTTACTTTTGCCTTTTCTAAAAGCTCATCAGGAGGGCCCTTTGAAAAAAGCCTTCCATTATCAAGCAGGTGAACTAAATCACATCGTTCTGCTTCATCCATATAAGAAGTGGCATAAATAATAATGATGTTGTCAGAAATTAAATGATTTAGAAGTTCCCAAAATTCACGACGACTTATTGGATCGACTCCATTGGTGGGCTCGTCTAATAAAAGTACCTTTGGAGACTGAAGTAATGAAAGCATCAGACCTAGTTTTTTATACATTCCCCCAGATAATTTTCCTGCGGGGCGATCAAGAAATTTATTGAGCCTTGTGATTTCTAAAAGTTCTTTTGATTTTTTATGAAAAGTGGCATCATCTATTCCATATAGGGATTTAAAAAAAGTTAAATGTTCTTCTATAGATAAATCAGGATACAAACTTTGTCTCTGCGGCATATAGGAAATTTTGCTTTTTATCTCAGAAAATATAATGGAATTGTCGTTTTCCGAAAAATTAATATTCCCTGAGTTCGGAATGAGAAGACCCATGATATTTCTTAGCAGAGTTGTTTTTCCTGCCCCCTCAGGCCCAATAAGACCATGTAGTTTTCCTGACTCGAAAGAATCATCAATATGATTAAGTGCTACGACTTCTCCAAATTTCTTCAGGATTTGATTGATTTGGATATTTAAACTCATTATTTATTAATCTCCCAGTCGAGTGACATGCCCGGTTTAAGCCGATTTTTTTTGTTGTCGACTTTTACTTTGACCCCATAAACAAGTCTTGCTCTCTCATCATAAGTTTGGACATTCTTAGGAGTGAACTCTGCTGTTTCATTAATCTTTACGATTTTTCCTTGAAAAGATTCATTTGTTTCAGGAAGAACAGTTGAAACTGTATCTCCCGTATTGAATCTATTGATTAGATTTTGTGGAATATAAAAAAACACCCAGTAATTATTCTTATCTAAAATAGACACTAGCTTTGTACCTGGAGTAACATATTCTCCAGCTTCACGAAAGCTATTAGTAATAACCCCATCTATAGGGGATTTTATTAAACACCAACTTTTTTTGACTTCAATTTCGTTAAATAATGATTTGGATTTTTCATAAGATTCTTTTGAACCTGCACCACTAGAGAGGAGTTTTTTTGCACGATCATAATCGTCAAGGAGACGTGCATAGGTAACATTGATATCTTCACAATCTAAGTTTACCAGCACAATATCTTTTTTTATGCTATCTCCCTCATTAAACGCGATACTTTTTATGTTGCTACTGTTCTGTCCGAGCAGGGGTGACACAGTCTCGAGAGGAGAATTTAAGTCAAAGACTCTGTTGAAGATGTCATTGCCTGTTCCCAGTGTTTTCTTCTCAGTTCTTGAGCTTTATGTCTAGCTCTTTCTCTGCGCTTCAATAGTTCATACCGTCCTTGATGATGAACTGAATTTGGAGCAAAGCCTCCGTTCCCTTGGTTTGGTCGGTTGAAGTTATAATCGTTAATGGCTTTGCCGATAAGATCTCTTGCTTCCGTTTCATCAGCATACTGCTCTTGAAGATTTATTTCTTCGCGCTTCAATGTTCCAATCACTCTTTCAGTTCTGGCGTTGCCAGTGGGTCTACCGATGCCGCTTAGCCACAACTTCAATCCTTGGACCTCGATGTTAGTTTTTGTATAGGCTGCAATATTGGCACTGCCATGGTCTGCGACAACAAAGGGCTTGAGGTGACCACTCGGAAGTAAGTCAATTTTCTCGATGGCAACGGCTTCGGTGACGACAGTAACAACTTGGATCTGGGTGATCTGATGGTAAAGACCCCAAGATAAAATCTTTCTTGAATACCAGTCTAGAAGAACCAGACAAAACATAAATTTCCCCTTCACAGTTACCCAGGTCCAATCCATACCCCACAGTAAATTCTTCTGCCAGGGCTCGTGCAAAAGCATATCTGCTGGTGGTACTACTGGCCTTGGCTTTTCTGGTACAAAGGGGTGATTTAACCCGTGTGACTTCATGATCTCCGCTACTTTGGTTTTTCCGACGAAAGCCTTCGCGGTTTTTTCAAGATAATAAGCGATTCGTCGGCAATGCCAATCGGGGCGCCTCTTCGCGAGAGCAATCACTCGCTTTTCTTCAAGAGGTGTGATCTTATTTTTGCCACCGCCCCCGCCATGATTTTCTTTGGCGGGATCTTGTTTCCAACGGTAATAGGCTCTTGGATTTAGTTGCAGGTATTTGCAAACAGCAAGGAGCGACTCGCTCTTGCGAGCCTTATCGATAAACTCCACCAGAGCCTCGCGGTGCGCCTTGGTCAGGTGGCGATTGTAAAGGGGGCCCTCTAGTCCTAATAGCCGCTTTTTTTTAAGGCCTGCAACTCTATGGCTGTCTCTAGAAGGGCTTCCTTGAGGCGTTCGGTTTCGGCTTGAAGCTTTTCCACTACTGGATCTGCTTTTTGTTTTGGACCGCGCTTTAGGTCTTTGAGACCCGCAATACCGGCCTGTAGAAACTTTTGCTTCCATCGAGACATCTGCGCCGGTGCTATATTTTCTCGCCGACACACGACGCCTTGTCCGACTCGTTCTGCTTCCAAAACCAGTTCCGCCATTTTTTCTGGCGATCTTCTTGCGCGCTTTTTCTTTTCTTTGATCTGACTCATTGTGACTCCCTTTTATCATGGTTTGCTCTCCTTTGAGAACAGGGGTCACCTTCCAGATTTCAGCTATTTACGCTGAAATCGACACATTTTTTTGACTTAAATTGCCCTTTTGACTGTGTCGAACGAGCTCGGACAGCACACTACTAATCCTTGAAGATAAGATAACCTGAGTTGCTTCTACCGTCCCTGAAAAACGCATTGGAGAAAGTTTGTCTTTAATGAATTTAACTGTGGCAATAACGATAATTACCAAGGGGATGATAAGTAGGTATTTTTTATTAAAATTCATTTTTATTCTCCTGCCACATTAGCTAATTGAATTAAGTTAAGAATGATTTGATATTGATTTGAGCTGAGACTTAGTTTGGATTCACGTCTTTTTACATTTGCTCTCTCAACTTCGATAAAAGTTGCTCTACCATCTTGATAACTTTTATACATTAGATGGGCAATCTCACTAGATTCATCGATTTTTTTTTGAATAATTTCATTTTGTTCTTGAAGGTTTTCGATTCGTTTTGTCGCCAAAAATATGGATTCGTTTATATTTCTTTCTTCGTTGATAGCTTGAGTTTTCAAGGCCATTGCCTGTAGTTTTTTTTCATTTACGTTGTGTGAAATTTCTCCACCGTCAAACAAAGGCATGGATAGAGAAACACCGATTGTATTTTGGTTAAACGCAGTCAAATCAGGCCCGTTTGGATAATCAAGAGAAGTTCGAGCAATAAGATTAATTTTTGGATATCTTTGCTTGCTGATTGATTGTGCGTGGCTTTCAAATGAATCTGATAAGTCTTTCATGGATTTAACTTTTGCATTACTTCCAGCGTCTTGGACGAATTGTTTATAATTCATAAAACGGCTTTGCAGATCATTCAAATTTTCTAGTCGATTGGTGTTGCCTATCAGATCTGCATTTTTAATTTTTTGATAAAATGTAATCTTGTAAAGTTCTGTTTGCTCAGCAGTTACATTGAAATTAATTTCTTTGAGCTGTAGTTCCAACTCATGAACTTCTTTTTGAGCGGTTAGAAGATCGAGTTTAGAGCCTGAGCCAAAACGATTCTTCGCGATGACATCTTTCAATTGCTTATTGGCAACTTTGAGTGATTCAGATATGAGGTTTCTTTTTTCCTGAAGGAATACAATATTCAAGTAATGAAAACGAACTTTAAATAGAATATTTGCTTTTAAACCTTTGGCCTCATTTTCTTTTGACGACAGATTTTTATCTAATGATGTCTGAAAATTTTCTTTTGAATTGAAATCGAAAATGGTCATAGAAAGTGTTGGGCCAATACTATAATTTTTATTATCTCCAAATTTTAAAGTTCTTCCTGGGGCCATGTTTATTTCAGGTATTTCTGATAAATACTTAAAGTTACCATCGAGCGTAAGCCTTGGAATATAATTAGATGGAAGTGCTTCTCGCTTCTCTTTGGCGGCATCGACTTCATAGCTTTTAATTTTAATATCTAAGGATTGATTTATCATTTCTGATTCCAACTCCCGCAGAGTCAAAACATTTAATGACTTAGCCAATTCTTCGCTAATAGCTAAAGGTGAGCTGCTAAGCGCAATTAAAAATATTAATACTTTTAAGTAGTTACCAGCGGTCATAAATATTCCCCAATACAACTGTTGCGTTTATGCAATTATTGCATATAATAGAGACATGAGCAATAGAATAATTAATTCCCCCGTTGAACGCTTCACAAGGATACTTTTTAGTAAGGTAATTCAGCGCCTTGCTGTTGTGGTTAGTGAAGAGCATCTTAGTTTTTCGCAAGTTGCAGCACTTCATATTATTGATCGAGAGGGTGTCGTTAATGTTAACGATATTTCCACAAGTTTAAATCTATCAATGTCTGCTACTAGCAGAATGATAGATGAGCTTGTTAAGAAAGACCTGATTGAAAGAAAAGAAGATCAAGAGAACAGGAGGGCAAAAACACTATCGCTTACTACTTCCGGTAAAAAATTTATGGATACCTTAAGTATAGAGAGAGTGAAAATCATAGAAGAGTCCGCACAAGCTTTGGCAGATAAGGTGCCTTTGAAGATACTTAAAATAGTCAGCAGTAAAATATTTAAGAACAACAGCGAGGCAAAAAAATGAAACGAATTTTAAAAGATGAAATTGTTTTAAGTGAAAGTTCAAAAACGGTCAAGATTTTAGCTAATCCATCGTTTAAGGTGATTGGCTTAGGCCTCAAGAAAGGCCAGGTTCTTGAAAAACACACTACTTCTACAAAAGCTATTTTGATAGTCCAGTTTGGGGAAGTTGAGTTTTTGATAGATGGAGTAAAGCACAACCTTCAAGCTGGAGCTTTTTTTGAAATTCCAGAAAATGTTGAGCATGAAGTTCATGCCCTAGTTGATTCATATTTGTATTTAATTAAATAAGAGGAAGAATTTATGAAAATTATTATTGTCACATTGTTATCTTTCATCATGAGTTTTGCGTATGCTCAGAATCACGACCACCATGCTGGTCATTCCAAAAAAATTGAAAAACAAGCTCCTTCCAATAAACAATTCAAACCAACAGATGATTTAAAGGTACGAATGGAAAAAATTTTAAATCACATGAAGGAATTGAGTAAGAAGAAGGAAGATGTAAAGAGCGTAAAAGTATACGGTAACAAATTAACAGATACCGTAAATGATATTTTTAAGACTTGTAAACTTGAGCCAGATGCGGATGCTGCTATTCATCCAGCACTTGGTTTGATCCTTGACGGAGCAGAGGATTTTAAAAATGGTAAATATGAAAGTGGTCACAAAAAAATTCATGAGGCCCTATTGGACTACGAAAAGCTTTTTAAACATGAAGGCTGGAGGCACTAAGGTGTATTTATGAATTTATTAAAACAAAGAAAGTTTCAAATTGCTGTTTTGTTTTTAGTTTTTGGCATTATGACAGTAGTTTCGGGTGGGCGTTCTTTATTTACTGAAGAAGGAATTGCAACGAGAGGAAATATTGTTCCTCTCGTGTTATGGTTTAATTTTATAGCAGGATTTTTCTATCTGTTGGCCGGAGTTTCTACTTTTAAGATGAAAACTTGCGTGAAAAAGCTTTCCGTTGTTTTGGCATCACTTAGTTCAATTGTATTGTTGTATTTGGCAGTCCATATTTATCAAGGTGGGCTTTACGAAACAAAAACGGTCGTGGCCATGAGTTTTAGGACTTTTTTTTGGATAGCGTTCGCTGTTTATTTTCATAGATCTGATTTCTTTAGTAAAACTGAATGTCGTTGTTAAATTGGAGACTTCCTGCAATAGGGAGTCTTCAATTTTTTGCTACCAATAAAAAGTAATACCATCGTCATACGATATTTTTTCATTTGCTTCAAGTCCGTCTTTTTACTCATCACGGGCGATTCTTCTAGAAGTTTAGTCCTAAGATTTAAGGACTTTAATTATGTCCACAGTAATACAACCAACTGTCACTGTTTCTGGATAACATTGGCGAACAGTATCTTCAAAAACTTCATCAATATCGATTGATGTAAGCTCTTCTTGAAGAATATGCTTGATGACCCAATCGGTTCCCCATTCAACGCCTACGCTATCAAGGTGGCGTATAAGATCGTCGCTGTGGCAATGAGGTCATACGGCCTTGGGGGCTTTGATGAAAAGCCGTTGCAGAACGGATTAGAGACTATTCCAGAAAGCCAACGCTGAAATCTTGTGACTGTGAAACAATCTGCCAGGCAGAGTCATCGCCCTTGGCTAAAACGGCAAAGGCCAATACGACCGCGATTTTAATAAGGTTATTCATTTGATCCTCCTACTTTTTCGTTTTCTTTGTTTGGTTGGCTTTAATGATTCTTCTGACCGTAACCCCTGCGTAATACGCGTCTTCCGTCCGATCCACCGTCCTGTCATGCTCGGGGCATGAGCGAAACCAATAAAATCATCGAAGAAATCAAGCAGATCAAAGAACAATACCAAGCCGAGGTTGGTAGCGAACGTAAAGCCTGGCCCAATGCCATCAAAGATCGAGTTAGCAAGCTGTACGCCCTTGGTATGAACGGCAAGGCCATATCTGTGGCCATTGATATATCATACTACTCGATTCTGGAATGGCGGCCAGAGGGACTTCCGGATAGCCGCGGCCGCAAGGCCGCCAGTCATTTTCATAGCCTGCCGGTGGTCAAAAAAACTAAAATTGGGACCGTCACAATACCAACTTTATCACCGGATCATAAAGTTGAGATGGTCACAGTCACAACTCCAGATGGATACCTAATCTGCCTCCCAGAACACAAGGCTGTATCCTTTCTAAGTCAGCTTCGGGAAATGTGATGTTTGTTGACCGAAAAGGACTCCGAGTTTTTGTGTACCGCGACGAGATTGATATGCGTTGTGGATTTGAGCGATTGCACTCTCTGTGTGTACATCAAATGAATGCCATTATGGATCAAGGGCACATTTACCTGTTTTTTGGAAAGAACAGGAAGCGGGTTAAAATACTGGTTTATGACGGCAGTGGCCTGGTGCTGATTGCAAAGAGGATTGAACGAGGTCGGTTCATGTCATTATCTGAGCTCCTCGGTCGGTACGAGATTTCGCAGGACGAGCTTAAGTTGATTCTTCATGGCAGTGTTGTACGCAAACCCGTCGTTGACAGATCATTGTCGCCACAAAGTCCAGTGACGCAAAGGGAGTCTGTTGAACTCCCGAAAGGACTCAGCCAAAGTCATCCATAGATGGCACAAGATGATCTCAAGAAAATAAAGAAAATCCTCAAAGAGGAAAGCCCAGAGCTGGTTGCGCAGCTGATGGCGAATCTTATTGAGCATAATCGCAAGCTTGAAGCTCGGATTGAGGCCATCGAAAAGCAGCGGTTTGAGAAAGAGCAGTCGGCATTTGCAATGGAGGAGCAAGTAAAGCTTCTTCGTCGCAGTCTTTTCGGTAAATCCTCTGAGAAGCGCGCCGAGGCTACAGACCGTCCCCGCGATAGAAGCCAAACCGAAGCACTTCTATTTAGTCAGGCAGCTTTCCCGGCGGAAGTATCCCGAGAAGATCAAAAGAAGAATAAATGGGCCAACCTGCCAGAATTAGAAATTGCTCACCACCTTAACGACGACGAACTCAACGAAGAAGCCAAATCACGTGGCATTGAAAACCCACAGCCTGCGATGTGGAAAAATACTGGCCTGTACGACGAATCCTTCCGTATTCAGATAATCGAACGCTCTTACGTCAAAGAAGTTCATAAAAAGTACAAATATAAGCTTGATCCCAAATTTAACTCGGATCCGGACAAAGAAGTCATCATCACCGCCAATGGCCCCTCCAGCCTATTGCCTGGCATGAACTATTCGACTGACTTTGTGGTCAGTGTCGTGGCTGATAAGTATATCAGTCACATGCCTTTGGAACGGCAAACCCGAGAGATAGAGTCCCTTGGTCTTAAAGGGATCAAGAACAGTACATTGTCACGCCTTAGCGGGCTTGCAGCAGCAAGCCTTGAACCTGTTCAGACGGAAATCTTGAGCGAGCTAAAATCAAGCGATCTAGCACTTCACTTGGATGAAACCCCATGGGGTATCCAAAATAAGAACGAAAAAGACGGATACATGTGGATCGTGAGCAATCGCTACGGCAGTCACTATTTGTTCAAACCAACTCGTTCTGGGCAAGTCGTGCAAGAGTTTTTAAGTGGCTATACTGGTCCCGTGGTTACCGATGGTTATGGCGGTTACAACGTACTTGAAGAAGCTGGCATTCCTCAGGCATTTTGCTGGGCGCATGCGCGCCGAGAATTTATAAAAATTGAAGACCATGATCCCACCGTAAAACCAATACTGGATGACATTGACAGGTTGTTTGAGATTGAGCGAGGGGCCACGTCGTTTGAAGAACTTCTGCGTTTGCGAAATGAGAAAAGTCGCGCCGTCGCCGAAGATCTTCACCAAAAACTTTTAGAAGAGCACCCCAAGTCCCGTCCGGGAAGCCAGAAGCGCAAGGCCATTGAGTATCTTACCAAGAGATGGAATGGGTTTACGTTATTCTTGAGGGATCAGCGTATCCCGCTGTCCAACAATGAAGCTGAACGCACCATCCGTCATGCCGTAGTGGGGCGCAAGAACTATTACGGATCTGGAAATCATGCTGGCGCGGAAACTGCTGCTACGTTATTCACAATTATCGAATCCTGCAAAAAGAACGACCTCGATCCGAGAACGTACCTTTCAATGGCGCTACACATGGTGGCCGAAGGAAAAATCCCACCAACACCCCTGGCACACGCACGAGCCATCCGTCAATAGCGCGTATTACGCAGGGTTTACGAAGTAACGTGCAAAGGAAAAGGTGTTCGACTCTCTCCACCATCTGACCTAGACGATAGATAGGCGAACACCTTTTCAAAAATAATTTTCCAATGTTTTTGGGACTTTGCGAACCACCAATGGACAGTGGTTCGCTTCCGATAAATGGTGGAGGCGGGGTTCGGTAGCCCCTAATTTTGTTCTCAGCTTCACACAAGAGACTTATCAGAATTTATCAGATATTTTAGGTAGTTACAAGATCAAAACTGATTTGAAATAGTGCCCTCATTTCAGAATGTTGAACCATACCCCTCTCAAAAGGTGATGAGAACAAATCCCACTGTCAAATTCTCTGCAGAACAATGAGCTACATACTTAGTAAGCGTGTAGCTTTTGAAGGATTGACTAAACTTTAAGAGTTTAATAAAAGAACCTCACGAACGCAGAAATGGCACTTCGATAATATAAAAGAACTGACCACCGTTCACAGTAATAGAGATTAATTTTCAGTCTTACTTTAAAGACTGATTAACTTTTACCTGTGGAGGCTTTATGTCAGGTACATTTTCAGAAGAACAAATTAAACAACAACTTATTCGCTCCGTTTATTATGACGAAATGAATCTTGCCAATCTTGAGAAGGCTTACAAGTTTTGTATGTTTCAAAATCCTCGTCTCAAAACTCTTGAAAAACGACTAGGCGACGATATTGCTCGGCTTACTGTTGATTGGATGTTCGATCAATGGCTAGCACGGCCATCTATGCGGGTATTGTTAGTTGAATCTCTAACAGACGGAAAATCATGCACAACAATCAATACAACAACATTTAGAAATGCAATTTGGGATTATTCAACAGAAAAATCTAAAGACTATTTTCATCCGTCAGAGTTTGCTAACAACGAAAAAAACTATGGTATAAAAACAATTTCAGAACTCGCAAGATGCCTCGCAGAATCAAGCATCAAAAGTCTCATCGACGAAGATATTGTTGATGGCTACTTTCGCGTAGAACACATTGAAAAATCAGCAACATTTACGTCTTCAGAAAAATTACTTCATCGAGTCAAAAGAAGAGAACTTGAGAACAAAGAAAATTGCAAAATCGAATTTCCAGATTTTAATGTTCCAAATAGCATCGACGATTTCTTAGACGAGCTTACCAAAGCAAACTATTTCCACCCACCTAAACCAAACACCTTGATCTCATTTATTCCATACAAACTGTTCAAGAAAATGTCTCAAGATCAAATCATTCAATATGAACGAAGATTTCTCTCTAGCAAATCTGGCATCAATATGAGTAAGCGACTTGTTCCAACTTTTGAAAATGATAAAGAACGAATCGACTACGGCCTAACTATTGGTGCTTTGTATAAAGACGAAGTTGGAAATGTTCACCATGTACCCGAAGACGACGACAAATAAGTCGTCTTCGCTAGGTAATAGAAAAAAGATTATTTTCATATTTTAATAGAGCTTCTAAAGATTTTCCTTTGTAGTTAGGTATCTCTGCTTCAATTAGTAGATCTAAACAAAGAGTCACATCCGTAGCTGATCCATGCTCAATATCAGCATCATTGGTACTGTCACCTGTGCAGTTGATGCCTACAACAGTATTGCTAGTTTTATGAAGCAATGGACCGCCACTCATTCCAGAAGCAGTTGGCATCGAATGACGATAGATCGGCCACCTACAGATGCTTACTCCAGTTGGGTGATACTCCAAAATATTCCCTGTATAATAATCTGGTTTCATGTCGATAACAACTGTATCCGCATCGTTTTCGTCATGCTTTAGAATAGTTCTTGGATATCCATAAGAGTAAACAGCATCATTCGCTTTAATTTTATCAGAAGAAATTTTGCATAACGAAATCGCAAATTCTTTTGCTGGTTTCCCATCTTTATATGGAGGAGCAATATACCCGACAGCTAAATCGGCAGTTGGATGAAGCTGTATATCACGGATGGGGCAAGTGAAATTTTGTCCATCAATTACAACCCAAGCTTCAAGACCTTTTCCATTTTGATATTGCATATGCTTTTCCAGAACGTGTTTAGCCGTGAGAAAGATTCCAAACTTAGAAATGAAAAAACCAGTTCCTAATCCACCAAAATCAAAAAATCCTTCAATTTTTGTCGATGGAATACGCAACATGATGGGAAAAATCGCGGTCTGTTCTGGGATATTTGTTTTAAATCTCCCATGATCTCTGGATACTGGTCTTTGCATGATCCCCTCACCTCTATAATCCGATTCTTTGAGAATATTTGGCGACAAACCACAAGTCCATTCACATAGACCTTACCGTATTTGTTATAAATAGGTGGCTTATGTCCAGAAAAAATAGTCGTCGCAGTAATCGAATAATTTTAACCAACGAAGCTAGAGTACTACGGGATCTTAGAATTTCAAATAATTTGTCTATGAAAAAAGCTGGTGATCTCATCGGAAAATCTGATTCTTACATTGCCCATATTGAAACAGGCAGAATGGATATACCAGAAGGACAAAAATTAGATACACTATTAGCCATATATGGCGGAATAAAACAGAAAAGTTTTTATGAAAGAGTCAGAAAGTACCAGAAAGTTATTACAGAAAAAGATGAGCTACTACAGCTCATCGACATAACTTCTGAACAACAGATTTCTCGACTGCTAGATTTTCTGAAAGCAATTCTTGCCAATCAATAGATTCATTTTTGACAAAGTAATCACGCCTATACTGTGAGTACAGTCTAGAGTCAGTCATCGTTAAGTTGCTTGAGTATGTGACGTATTCGGTCGAGTGATCTCATAGCCTGACGATAACTCAATCCAGCTTCAGCTCCTAACAGGTGAACAGGGATTTCAGTCTTGCTTCCATGACTTCTGCGTCGTGACTTCTGAAACACTTGAATATCTTTTTCCCTAGCTCTCCTAATTAGATCGTCACTTGGATTTAGAATTGCATCAAGCATCTTACGGTCAACTTCACTTAAAATGGATTGGAGTTTTTCAATGATCTGGATTGTTTCGACAATTTCACTAGGGTCAGAACAATATGACGAAAATGACCATGCGTCTTCTAACATGAGGTCATCGAAATTCTGGTCGTATTCTTTTTCCAAAAATTGATTACGACTCTTAGTAAAGTATTTCCGCTTAAGATCAACGACTCGATTCTTGATCGACTTCATCAGCAGATTTTTAAATTCATTGGATTCAATACCAAGTTGATGATAGTGACGAACAATTCGCATGAGTACGATGCAAGACTCAGAAAATAAGTCGTCTTCGTGCAGCTTTGCTGTACTCCATTGTCTGCATTTATACTGGATCAATTTTCGATACTGCTGTAGCCCTTTCTTGAACAGGGACTCATACAGCTCTCGATTCATTGTATCCAATCATTACCTCACACACGGCCCACACCATCATTATGCGCTCATTTGTGTGAATGTCCCTCGAATAAAATTATTTGAGTCAATAAGGGCCGTTACTCACGTTATCTCGTGAATGAAAGAAACAAGGGCGGCAATAGGGATTAAGTTCGACAAAGAATCATGGGATAAGTTCATGAGAAGACTTCTGCGACTCTCAAAGCATGAGTTTGCGTCTTTGAAAATCACTCAGGAATTAAATTCGATTTCCATTCAACAAGTATCTCCTGTTCCAAGACAGCAAAGAACCATCATTCGCTATCAGATCTATTGCGATTACGTTCTCGTCGAATCCGTAAACGTAGAGTCAGCAGATGGTCTTTACACTCCTGAAGAAAAAGAACTTCGAGAAGACGTAATTCATTTTATCGAATCGTTTCTCTATTAAAATTTAATTTCCAAAAGCTTTAGCTACTAACAGGGTTGGTTGCGTTGTAATCGCGCTTGAGGAAGGTCATTCGCCGCTATCAGCGGCCAATCAACAACAACGCGGGGAGCGGCGGGCTCAAGCAGCTGCGGCTCGATATGAGCCAACTACGGCGCTATAGAGGAAATTTTCGATGCAACAAGAGGAGAATTTAGAACGTAAATCGCAGATCGAGCTAGGAGAGCAACGGCAACTAAAACCAGTATTCTTTTTGTTCAATGGGCGTCACTGCACATACCGTATGGATCATGAGGTCGTAAGTGTTCCGATTGAGCAATTTCAATCTATACTAGCGGATCACTGGCAAGTCGTCGGGTTCGATATCGTGAACTCGATTATCGAAATCGAAAGAGACTTGAGCACTGACTTGTCGTTTCTGTTTAAAGAATCGCGGATCATTGATCTCAAACTTTTATTTCAATTAGTGTCGTTGGCCACTGATGGAACTCTTTTTGTCCCCTCCAATATCAAAGACCTCAATACAATACTACGCCTGCGAAGACTTATCTGTTCTGAGATGACCGATGATGATTCGATCGTCGTGCAACATGAGACGATTAGGGTCTGTTACGATTATCTTCATTGGAAGATTCGAAAAATAGAAGGATCAAACCTGCTTACTCAGGACATTCAGGTCAAAGCAGATTATGCCCTCAGGAAAGTCGAGCGAGTTGGCTATCACATCAATCGCCAGCAAGTACAAAAACTGGTCACGGATACTATGACAAAAATTGAACAGGAGCTCTCTATCCTTGCGTCTTACGGATGGAGGCCAGGAGCAGGAAGTGAGGCGAAATACGAAGAGATTGTAAACCAACTAAAATCGACGTATGAAATTCATCTTCCAGTCACAAAAACCGGAAAAGTTTCTTCAGCAGAACGTCATTTGATTGAGCTCTCGGAATCCATCCCGTTTTTCAAATCCTATCTTGAGTTCCATTCTCTCCGAAAGTTGCAGTCGACATATCTCGACAAACTCGATACGGAAATACTTTATCCCCACTACAATACGCTCGTCTCAACCGGAAGAACGAGCAGCTACGATCCAAATTTTCAGAACTTTCCTAGAGATCAAGAAGTTAGAAAGTGCTTTATCCCTCAGCCTGGGCACAAATTTCTAATTGCTGACTACTCAACGATTGAATTGTGCGCCTTAGCTCAAACGTGTGTCACCCTATTCGGATTTAGCAGAATGGGTGAACTTATAAACCAGGGCGAGGATCTCCACCGATGGTTCGCATCTATTGTTCTGCGTAAACCGCAGGAGGAGGTCACCAAGCAGGAGAGAGCATACGCTAAGGCTTGTAACTTTGGTTTTCCTGGCGGACTTGGAGTGAAACAGTTCTTGGAGTACGCCAAGTACACCTATGGAATTGACGACCTTGACCTTAGAACCGCCAAGAACTTCAAATCTCGATGGCTTGAAGCATTTCCAGAGATGAATAGCTATCTTTCATCTGAGGGGCATGCGTATCGAACTAAAGCTACGGCCTCGACAATTAGCGGACGCATGAGAGCGGGATGCACATTCACCCAGGCTAAGAACTTCCCATTCCAAAGTTTAGCTGCAGATGGAACAAAAATTAGTTTATTCAATTTGGTGTCGGCTGGATTTCGAGTCGTGAACTACATCCACGACGAATTTGTAATTGAGCTCACAGATAATGGGCAGTTGAATGACCGACGGCATGAGGCGGAAGGAATCATGATCGGAGGAATGAGAACGGTACTTCCCGACATTGAAGTTCGAATCGAATCAGAAGTTTGTGACTACTGGAGGAAAATCTAATCATTCCTCAAGTTCGGAAATAATGGGAGCTAAAAGCATTACGGCTTCAGCACCAGTCGTAACGTTGTCTCCCGCTCGTATCGATAGCAGTACTGCGTATTTCTTTTCCACTATGAAGTGGATCTGAACCTTCTGGTTGGTATATGCGGAAACTCCGTCGATAAGAATATGTCGCCCTGCTTTGTTGGAGTACGCACTGCTTTTAACATCATCAATCAAAGATGATTTGTGTATTCGAAACAGAACTTCTCCCAGTGCGAATCCAATTCCTCCGACACCATCACCACGCACTAACTCGTAGCCCAATTCCTTTTCAGAAAGACCTAGAGATTTTTGAATCTGTTGAAAGTAAGAGCGAAACTCTCTTTTTATTTTTTCAGAGTCCTCTGCTGAAGAAGTATTCTTAGCTGGTTCAGATTTTATAATGGCCTCAGCCTCAGCAAGATTTTTTGAGAGATCTTCTTTTGAGGAAGACTCGATGCTGCTTTTCACTGCTTTAAAAGTTATCGGAAGATGACTCTTGATAAAATCGTTATCGTAAGTATTTAGGACAGAGGAGTCTTTAAAGTTTTTTAGAGCACTACGATAGTATTCTGCACATTGCTCGGCTAAGTAGTACCGAGAATCGTTGTTAACATCACTCATGTTTTTACAAGCAAATTGAGTTTGGCTACTCGCGCTTGGATTAACTGCAAACTTTAGGCGCAGTACGGATTTCGCAAGGTCACAATTCTTAGCGTCAGTTTTAAATCCTGTTTTGTCGTAGCAAGCATCCTTACCGGGATTTATTGGATTCCATAGGTAGTAGTCATTTGTAGAGCCCGTTTTATCGGCCTCGGCCCACTTTTCGGAAGCGACCTCTGCTTTAGGAGCGGCGTTATCAAGAGCATGGTCTATACTTGCGCATCCAGTAAGCGCCAACAGTAAAGAACACGTACTTGTGACCTTACGAAGCATGCTTAACCTCTGAATATTTCTCTTTCAGAGTTCTTTCGACCAATCGCTTGGCCTTGTTCATCTTAGGATTGGCGAAAAACAAGGTGTAGAACATCCAAGGTACTAAGAAGAATGGCAATGATGCTAGAATGAACAGGTAAGAGATGCTGTTCCACTTCATAGAAACGGAAGACTTGAACCCTTGCTTGGTATCTTTAAATTTTAGAATCAGTTTGTAGTAACGTGCAGAAAGCTGAATATTACCATTTTCAAGAAGATCAATATCCCAAACTTCATCAAGAGGTTTAAACTCTGAACGTAGATCGTTAACGACTCTCTGTTTGTCGACTTCCTTAAGGATTAGTGTGCTCATTTATTCTTTCTCCTTCTTTTTAGGAATTAAACGATCAATCCGTACCCTTGCGTATCCATCGAAGTAAGGGGTCTCATCAAAGATTTCGGTCATTGACGGCTGGGTAGCTCCTGATTCGTATGTTCCAGTGACGAGCCACGAGAAACTGACTTTCAGTTCATCAGCGAGCATCTTCACCGCCATCAGATCAGCAGGTGAGCTTCCGTTCTTAACCCATGCAGACACTACGCTGACTGAAGTATTGCAGATCGCCGCCACGTCACGCTGAGACATATCTTTTTCGGTCATCACCTTCTTTAAGCGATGCCCCCAATGTTCACTTTTATCTAGTTTATTTTTCTTTCTTTTCATCAAAATTCTTTTCGTGCCATATAACTAAAAACTTGAATGATCCTGTTCGCTGTATGTGACTGCGTTCGTAATTACGAATCACCTCCTTTCAACGAGGAAAACGTGGAATACGGCGATGAGTGCCGGATAGATGATCGTAAAAAATATTTTTGCTCGTAATTGCGAACGGTCTAATCGATGGTTTATTGCGTGATGAGGTGCTGTCTGCGGTGCGCGCTTGAACGTGAGCCGCAGTTAACCGTGATTCACCCCTCGTTACCCTCGGTTACAGCTTTACTCACGGCTTACTGGTTTTCGTTAATCAGCTCGTCCCGATTCCGAAAGAATCAGCGGAATTTTACTCGTGCCATGAATCTTGAAGAACGAAGCCGACCGAGTTCTTGCCTTCTGTAACTTCATTTCCTGAGCCTTGTTGAATAATCGCAATGAAATGACTGGCTCATGGATTCCGCGGTTCAGTTGTCCTGCGTATTCGACGAGGCCAACGTAGAACGGATTACTTAAAAGATCATAAATGCTGTCGCGATGAAGTGGACAACTTGTCAGATCGCGCAGTTTGATAGAACTAAGACCTCGATCCACGAACAGGTTAAAAATGCTTCGGACAGTTTCAGAATCCGCAGGATGAGGGACTACTTGATGAGTAGCTGGACACTTGTGGTATCCGAAAGGAATCAGCCCACCATTCCAGCCACCATTTTCTGCAAGCTGAAGTTTTCCATCCATCATGCGTTCACTGATTCGATTTCGCTCAAATTCGGCGAAGCTACCAAGCATCGAAATCATCAGACGACCTTCGGCAGTGCTACTATCGAAAGTTTCAGTGACACTTTTAAGGCCGATGCTCTTCGGTTGCAGATCATCTTCGATCAATACAAGAATGTCTTTTAGATGACGAGATACTCGATCAAGTTTCATTACGAGGATTAGATCGATCTTTTCAGACCGATTAGAAATATCGCTCATCATCTTTTGAAACCCAGGGCGATTGAGCGTCTTACCCGAATCGCCAGGGTCGCAGTAGATGTTTAAAAGATTCCACGACTGGGACTCCGCGAATGCGCGGATAGATTTCTCCTGCGCCTGTAGAGATAAATTCTCTTTCTCTAGAGATCGTCGAATATACCCGAAAACCTTCTTCGCCATACTTCCTCGAAAAGAAGTACGGCGAAGACCACGTTAATGACGCAGGCTTGGATTGTTTTTAATAAGATCGTTCATTTCGTCAAGAAGAGCACCATAATGACCTTTTATGCTATCCGTGTCTGTAATGGCTCCTTCTAAGATAATCCCTAAAGTTTTTAGAACAACCCAATCGTCGTTAGCGTTCGAATGAAACTGATAACGGTCTATTATGCCCAGCAGGATCATGAGGGTCCTTTGCGATTCAAATATCGCATCGTTCACATTCATGATGCTTGCGAGCGCATCTTTAAATTTCTTGATCGAATCCTTTTTCTCATCTGCTATCCCTCTTGAGGTGGATCGGTCTTTGGTATGAATCAGATGCTTCCAGTAGGCTGCTAGAACGGGCCGAGCAGCTCTACTTAAGTCTTTCGCACATTTTTCTAAAGACATTGTACTGGCTCGGACTTCGGAACAACGATCTACAACGAGAAAATCTTTCGTCAATTCCGTGACAAGCTTAGCGGCGAAACTTAATTGGACAGACATTCTTTCCACCCCTTCTGCATTATAGTCCGCGCCAACGGGAAGTTCGCTGATAACTGGATATTGATTCTCTGACTCACTCAAACTCATGAATTTTCCTTTCATCGGCAGGTTAATTCCTGCTCATCAGGAACTACGCAAGTACTTCGGACAAATTCACGAGAACTCTTGCGTGTATTAAAACCCATCAAGGGACTCAGAGTATTCGCTAACACAATTTAAAAAATCCTTTAGGCTCCTTAGCAGGTAATCGAACTCATATTTGCAATGCTGGTCCTTCCATAGCTCCGATATCCGTAGCTCTAGAAAAGCTAGTTCATTCCAAGCTGAGCAAATGACGTAGTAAAGATCGTGTGGCCAGAAACAGTTTTGGAAATCATTGAGAGGAGAACAGACTTCTATAATTTTGAACTGAATCGCATAGAACGGTTTATCATGTTCAGCATCACCAGTAAGAATGTCGTTCATGTTCTCTATTAGAGAATCGACGCACATCTGGCAACGAGCCTCCCAGTAGTCCAAATCCCCTTTGTATCGAGCCAAAACCTCATTGTTAGCATTTTTATATTTAATATCCGATTTTTCGTTTAGTAGCAGTTCCATAGGAACACCTCTTTCTTTGTGGTCGGCCTGATTGCCTTACTATCTATTACGCAAGCCAATCGGACAGATTTTCCAAGAGCTAGCTAAATCGAATTTGTCCGAAGCACCTGCGTACCCCTGGTGAGGACGAATAATCGTGCTCATAACGAATTAACCCCCCTCAGGAGGTTCAAATATGAAAAACGATAATGAAAACACTGCGGGAATCGTGGGAACTGTGGCTTCAGAAGCCGTCAGCACCACAATTCCCACACTTTCCACAACTGCGGAGCGAACAAAAAATGAGAACGATCATTTGGTCATGTCGTGGGCAAAGCGATTTATGCCTGTGGAGATCATGGGTACTCTATTTATTCACGAGCTCAAGCGACGTGGTGAGTGGAAATCTGAAGAGCAAGCACGACAACTATTTCAAGAAACCTATGACGCCACTTGCAACGAGCTAGCTGAAAAAGACAACGATTGGCGCATGCAGCTCATGCACATATTTGGTGGGCTCTACCCATCATCTCATCGGGAATTCTACTTTGGCGGATCAATCTGCCAGAAAATTTATCCCAAGGCTAATCCACACACGGACAACCGAAGACACACATTTTCTTCTGAAAGCTACAGTCCTCTGAAGACTATTTCAGGAAAGCTTGCAGAACGTCTTGCCCCTGCAACCTTCCGTGTATGGAGAGGAGAAAAGAAAGTTCATATCGATAAAACATCGGAGACGGTAAGATTTCTGAACTTTGAAAGAGAGGCATTTTTAAAATCTGCTCTCCATGAGGTCGTGATTTACGATCGACCCGTTTATCAAATCAAAACCGGATGGCACGACCACGATTCCAATCGATTACCGAAGAAGACCTATGCCGCAGAAATCACCTCCACAAAGACAGATGAGACACTTCTCAAAAGTTTCGTTGACGATTTAAAGTCAACTTTTGCATGGGACCACGACTCAAATTCATTCGTGAATTACCTGGGCTATCTGATTCAGCCGATGCTTGCTCATCTGGCTCCAGGGCAACTCCCAGGTTACTTGTTTTTGGGACCAACGAAATCGGGAAAGAATTGTTTGTCAGATGGCCTTGTCAGCTACCTCTACAGCCGACGAGGACAATCCACTGTTAAAGTAGCCAAGCTACCATCCGGTCCTTACGAAGTGGGAGTATTTTTAGGTAACGCCGCTGGCTCGATCTTTCTCGTATTCGATGAGGTCAAGAACGCCACGGATGAAGAACTGAAAGCTTTGGACTCACTTCTGACCAGTGGTCGAATCCAAACCCGTCAGATGCGCCAAGGATATATCGAACTCGACAACTACTTCGTGATCGGACTTACCAGCGTTCACAAAGGTTTGACCGATGAAACGGAAGGACGATTGGTGAAAGTCACTCTGACTGAATCACGTCCAGAAGCCATCGGGGATTTCATGAAGCGATGGACCGATAAATTCCCGGAACTTCTATCAACATTGTTTTTCAAACTAAGCCAGGTCGTAAACGACGAATCGAAATATCCTCGAATCAGTGATCGCAGACCTGGCTTTCAGGTGATCGCTTACTTTGTAAATCAGGTGTTTGGATACCAACCAAACTATAGCGTCGATGCAACGGTAAATGACTTCCTGGACGACATTTGCCTCATGTACGAAGAAGTCCATGAAGTGAAAAATGCCAGCAAAGGACGTATCAGCATCAAGCAGATCAGTGACTACTTGAACAACAAACATAGATTCCGGTTCTCGCGGGATCGTCTGATTAACGAACTCAACACCGCTTTAGGTTACGGCAGCACGAAGAAGCATCCATCATACAAAGATGCTGGATATCAGGCCGAGAACGGAAAGCACTATCACATCCGAATTGTTCGTGAGGGGATCAAAACTAAAAGATATTTTCTCTATATCGAATGTCTGGATGACAAGAGCGAGAAAGATCAAGTTGAGGATCGTATGAAAATCCTCGCTGGTGAGCTTGGTCAGACGGATCAAGCCGTAGCCATCGCTCACTAAATTTGTCCGAAGCCCATGCGTAGTTCTCATCGAGGAGCTACGCATGGACAATTTATCTCTCAAGAAATGCACTCGGTGCAACGAACAGAAACCAACATCGGAGTTTTACAAACGAGGATCAGGTCTCTACTCCGAATGCAAAATCTGTAAACGATCTAAAAGAAGAATTTTATACCAAGAGCAGTCAGCAACAAACTCGAACAGCATGATTCATCAGTTCACTAAAGTTGCTGACATTATTTTTGAAAACGAATTGAGCCGTCTATCAGACGTATCAGTTGAGCTGGAAAGGAAACTCAAACAATGGCAAAGCAGAAAGGAAATAACACGACCGTAATCTTCTCACGAGTATCATCAGAAGATCAGAGAGATGGATTTTCTCTCGATGCGCAGTTATCCCTCGCTATCAAGTACGCACAAGAACATAATCTCGACGTCAAGCACTCATGGAAAGTGGACGAGTCCGCGTCCAAAGAGAATGATCGTAAGCATTTCTTCGCGATGGTTCAGTATGTGAAAGACAACGGCATCAAGCACGTTATTTTCGATAAAGTAGACCGTGCCGTTCGTGGCTTTAAATCAGCAACTCTGATCGATGAATTAATCCAGTCTCATGAAGTACAATTCCACTTCACTAGAGATCACCTCATTCTCAATCAAGATTCTCCACCGCAAGAACTGCTGCGATTCTATCTCAGCACCGTCATGGGCAAGTATTACATCGACAATCTAAAGAGCGAGATCAATAAGGGCCTCGATCAACGATGGGAGCAAGGTTACTGGAATAGCAAAGCTCCGTTTGGTTACAAAAATTTTCGTGATCCGAAGACCAACAAGGCAACCGTCGTCATTGATGAGAAAGCAGCGCCAATTGCACAACAGATTTTTGAACTCTACGCCACTGGCAACTATCCGCTGGAATACTTTGTCGAGCTGATTAAAAAGCATTACCCAGACAAGATCACCAGCAAGCGCATTATCGAGCAGATGATTACGAATCCATTTTACTACGGCTACATGAGAGGGAGTCGTGGAAAATGGAAAGATAAAATGCAGAAAGGGATTCACGAGGCACTTATCACAAAAGAACTTTTCGACCAGTGCCAGAAAATCAAAGGAATCAGAGCAACTAACTATCGACTTATGAAGAAGGGACCGATTCCTAAGCCATACATAGGAATTTTCAAATGTGGGTTCTGCAATCACTCGATCACCGCCGAGTCTCACAAGAAAGCATCAGGCAGGATTTACGTTTACTACAAGTGCGCCAATCCTAAGTGCGATCAGCACAAAGTAATGACGAAGCAGGAAGAGATCACCGAGCAAATCAAGATGGCATTTGAGCCATTCCGCGGATTCACTCCAAAAGCGACAGAAGCCTTCATCACGATGCTTGGTGAGCGATCTATGGACCTGAGCTACTACATCGACAAGCGCACTGGCGAGATTTCTGCGAAGAAAATGGAGATCAATGCCAGCATCCAGAAGATCGACCGCCTTTACCAAGAAGAGGTCATCAGTATCCACGAACATGCCGAGGTCATGGATATTAAACGTAAGACGTTAGGTGCGCTAGATGATGAACTACGCACTTATCAGACTGTTGAGAATAAAATCCTGCAAAATGGTCTCAAGATCATCGAACTCTTACCTAAAGTGAGTGATTTCATCAGCTTAGATGGAAATGAGTTAGAGAAAGCACGCTTGGTTAAAATTGTGCTATCGAACCCGATTTTAAAACACAGAACTATCGAATTTTCTTACGAAAAACCGTTCGATGTCCTGCTCGAAAATGTTCGAGAAAAAAATTGGTGGAGGCGGGGGGAATTGAACCCCCGTCCGCAAATGATCCACGATAAGGCGCTACATACTTAGTCAGTGTTTTAGATTGGTCCTCGGGCTTCCACAGACAAAATCCCTAAGACCTCTCCCCCAGTAAATTTAAGCGAGTCTGCTGGAGAAAACCCAACACGCCGAGGTCCCTAAATGACGATCAATCCAAGTGCGGAACCACCACAAGGTTGATCGTGCTGCTTAATTAAGCTGCAAGTGCGTAATCGTTGCCAATTACAAAATGGACGTTTTTAACGAGGTCCTCATCCGCCCCGGTATGCTCCTTATGCTTCAGCACCCACGTCGAAGCCAGTACGCCCCCATAGTGTGAAAACATATCTT
This sequence comes from Bdellovibrio sp. HAGR004, assembly GCF_055397015.1. NCBI lineage: Bacteria > Pseudomonadati > Bdellovibrionota > Bdellovibrionia > Bdellovibrionales > Pseudobdellovibrionaceae > Bdellovibrio > Bdellovibrio sp. HAGR004. Next base: position 3,873,268 of record NZ_AP029176.1, read on the forward strand.
TCTCATTGTCTCGCATTTTGCGGGAAAATGAAAATCGTTTATCCTTCCCATTTGGACCCCCGTTTTCAACGATTAAATTTTTCGTGACGCAGGACTTTTGTCTTGCTTGGGTGGTGTCATCCTAACGAGATCCTAACGTTAGCAGGAGACAATTTACGCCAAATGATTGAGATATCCACCATTTATGGGTCTATTCCACAGAGTTATCCACATTGCTGCCTGAAAAATGGGGCAAAACTGACACCAAAATTTAAGAATCTTAAATTTATCCGAGGGGCCGTCATGTTCGGTGACAGCCCCTGGATTGTGCAAAATTAACGGAAAAGGTCGGCAGCGGACGCGGCCGTAGCGGCAAGAGAGCTCACATTTGAGCGTTCATTCTTCTGTTCTTTGGTCACTGGCGCTGGGGCTACCGGAGCCGCCGCCACTGGAACCACGGGGGCTTGTTCAACCACCACCGCAGCCGGGGCTTCGACAATCGGCATCTCGGTCACGATATCCAAAGAGGACTTCATCACCGGAGCTTTCACCACTGATTCCACCGCGTTGGTCACTGGGAACAACTGGATATTAAGCTGATAGACTCTTTCCCCTTTGTCCTTCATGCGCGCAATGGAGTTGTCCTTGTGCAGGGCTTTTCTCATCTGACGAAGCTTGAATTTGATTTCTTCAAACTCTGTCTTGGTCAAAGACAAGGTCAACGTGCCGAATTCACGCTCGGTCGGCTGATCCTGGTACAAGGACTCAAGCCCCAAGTACATCAACTGGGACTGAAGTTTACGAACCAACGCCACCGGGATTTCTTCCGGGGATTCAGTCAGACTGCGAGCTTTTTTAAGCTCTCCCGTCACTTCATCACGGCGCAGATCGCCTGAGCTGATCAGAGTAGACAGAGCATGATCGATTTCATCTTCAGAAGCCTTGCCACGCAGAAGGTTCTTCAAGGTCGCCGTGTCGAAGGAAACACCGTCCTGGTCGATCATCGCATAGATAATCCAAGCCACCCAGTTCGGAACCTTTTCCCAGGTCTTGCGATCGATTTCGCCAGACTTCAGCTTCCCAGCCACACGGTGTTCGCTCAATTTCTTGAGGTACATGTTGCGTTCAGCAGGGTCCATGGCTTGAGTGAATTGAACCAAAAGACGGAATTCTTCCGTTTGTTCCTTCATGAAACCCAGCGCCTTACCGAATTTGCCGATCATATCGTCGGAAAGATTTCTTTTCCCTTCGATGATCATTTTCAAATAGTTCGGGGACTTGATATTGGCTGCTGCAGAGAAAACGGCATACGTATAAGCACGCAAAGAACCCTTAGAGGCTTTACGTTTATACAGATAAAAATCGCCCAAGAACTGGCGATAGTTCATATAATCAGATAATACGGGCGGAACGAGCGAACCCTTTGAAATTTCTTTGCCTTTGCTAAACTCTGGCTGATGGTTTTGCATAGAAACGGTTCTCCTTTGCACCAAACTAGTTCACCTGATTTGAATCCCCAAAACAAGCGGATTTGTGCGCGAAGATCGTTACGTTATCGCAAAGCATAAAAAAAGACCCTCGAAACCGAGGGCCTTTCTAAGTCGATCAAGTTTTGAAAGCAAAAATCCTAGCGACGAGTCAGCTTCAAAGTCACCGCGCGCACATCCAAGTCTCCGCGAGTGTAAAGAACGATGCTAGAAGCTGTCTGACCGATCACAGCATTTTGTGGGTAAACAGACTGACGATGACTGTAGCGATCCACTTGCAGTGTCTGACCTTGATTGAAACCATTGACCAAAAGATCCATCAAAGCCATGTTGTAAACTGCATTGGCTTCGATTTCGATCGCCTGGATTCTATAACCACGGTAGCGGTTCATATCCAAGTACATGCCCAGATCCAAACGATCATTGCCGTACAAGCGACGGTTCACATACAACGGAACATCAATCGTGCGACCTGGATTCGTTGGAGGCTGGTAAGAACGCTCACGCAGATTCACAGTCACAGATTCGATCTGTGCATTGCCACGAATCTCCAACTGCAATGTGCGGATGTCTTCACCCAAAACCGCGCGATAACGCGGGCGAAGCAACACGGCGCCTTGCGGGGAATAAACAGACTCATTCATACGACCGTCTGTCAGCAAAGCCACTTCGGTGTTATAGCCGCTGCTGCGGAATTGAGCTTCGACGGATTCCACTTCATAACCGCGATAGCTTTCACCAATCCCTGCCAACTGGCGAAGGTGCAAAGTTTCGTTGTTCACACGGCGGTTAAGATAAACAACCTTGCGCTCCTGACGACCATAGCCGCCGCCATTGCCGAAATCATCCTGACCAGGATAGCCGGGACCGAAGTCACCGCCAGGGCCAAAATCACCTGGGAAACCAGGGCCGACATCAGGAGTTGGGTATGGAGTCTCTGGGCGAGGTGCCCCTGGTACAATATAAGCCTCTGCTGCGGCTGCAAACAGAGTGATTGCTGCAAATGAAAGTAAAAGGCTGCGTTTTAGAGTCATTATGTCCCCCAAGTGGTTAAGAAGTTCCCCCACTTCCCGTTAAAGCAACCAGCGTACCAACTATTAAAGAGACAAAATGACCCCGAAAGAACGAAAAAAGGCCACTGATCTTGGAGGAAATCAGTGGCCGGCATAAGAAACATACCCAACGAAGGGTCTTTTAGGGCTATTTCAAGTTTTCGTCGTTGATCTCAACCAGAGGTTTGATCTTACGCATGAAGGTCACAGCGAACTGATCTTGGGCATAAGACGCACGCTTTCTCATTTTTAAAGCAATGCGGATCTGACCCAAACCGTTGTTGGCGACCAAACGAGCCTCACCGATCCAGTTTGCATAAGTCAGCTTAGAGTTGCCCAAGGAAACCAGATCCAAAGAGTCTTCCTGATCTTTCGCAATACGAGTCAGCGGAATATTCACACCCGTCCCCGCTTCAGGAGCCAGCAAAGGACCCGCAAATGCCAGAAGTTCGTTGTTCGCACCTTTAGTCACAACCGTGAAACCAGAACGACCATTCACAACTTCGAAAGAATACAAGCCCACGGACTTGATTCTATCCACGGTGTTTTCTTTTCGGATCGTGTTTTTCACGTAATCACGCAAGATCAGATACTCTGGATTGTCAGAGAACTGCTCTGGCAAATTGAAATACAAGTCCGCAGAAGAGCTTCTGAACACCACGTTGATGATCGCAGAAGAAGGACTGGAACCGATCTTCAAACGTGCAAACACGTTTTCACAACCGCCATCCAGATCCAGACACTTCACAGTGCCTTCCAATGCACGTGTGCCTGTGGTTCTTTCGCCGTTACCAGCACCAACAGATCTCACCGGAGAAGCCGTGCCTTCGCCTTGAGAACCCGCGACGTTATAAACTTTGATATCGTTGCCTTCTCGGACTTTCAAAGTGATGATCACATCGCCAGACATGCTGTCCACGGAAAGCTTCGCATGTTGAACAGAGGCTGCCGCTTCCAAGTTCAAGCGACGAGTTTCATAGCTGACTTTTTCGTTACGAGCTCTCAAGAAGTTTAAAAGCTCGTCTGTACCGGAAGAAGTGTAAACCAAACCATCGGCTGTCACACCCCCCGTCATCCGCTTCGTCAAATTATCGCGAATCACGTTGGACGGATCATTGGATCTGTAGTCACCCGGAATAACATGAGTCCCTGGAGCCGGGGCTGGACGAGTGTCCACCACTGCAGGAGGCGTCGTCGGATTCACAGGAGTTTGTGGATTGATTGGCGTGGGAGGTGGCGGAGGAGGAGTTGTTGGATTTTTCCCCTGACCTTGACCTTTGTTTGGAATCGGAGACGGCTGAGTCGTGTCCTTCCCGTTGCTGCCCGGAGCAGGCAGACCACCACCGATTTCACCGTTGGTATTGTCAGTCTGGCTCGAGTCCGTTGGCTTAGCTTGTTTATTAGGCTCTGAGAAAACGTCTTTTTTCTTACCGCATGCAGTAAGGGACAACGACGCCAACAAGGCCGCCGTGATCAAGGTATGCTTTTGAAGCATTGGCAACATGAGAAACCTCCAAGTATTCTTTCAATAAACCAATTCGCAAAGGTCCTTAAGCAAGGCCTGGGCCAGATTTCGTCACCCCTCAGCAGGCCTTGTATTTCAATACAGTTAGGTTTTAGACTGAGCCTTGGAAGGAATTACATGCCTGTACAACAATTCGGCGAGCTTTTGAGCGACCCTAAAAAACTGACCCAACATCTAATTAAAGTTATTCTTGTCAGCTTCGTGCTGGCCCTGCTGGCGATGTACTTCGTGGACCAGCAAGTATCCCTGTATTTCGCTGAAAAGGAAGTCACAGCTCTGTGGAGAAAACCCGCACGCATCCTGACGGACGTGGCATTGTCTGAATACTATTTTGCAGCCGCCTTGATCATCTGGGCCTTCTGCAAATGGGTCGCCCCGCACGTTGGCGCTTTGAAATCCCACCTGTCCCGCGTCGACTACTATCGTCGCTGGGGTTTGAATCTTCTGGTGTCTTTATTGGTGGCGGGCGTGATCACGCATATTATTAAGTTCACCGCCGGCCGTCAGAGGCCTCACAAAACACCGGATTTTGATCCGCACATCTTCACTCCGTTTACGACGCACTGGCACTGGCATTCGTTTTCTTCCGGCCATTCCCAGGTGATCTTCACAGTGGCAACGATGATGAGTGTCGCCTTCCCGCGCTTTCGCTGGTTCTGGATTCCGTTTGCGATGCTGGTTTGCTTAACCCGCGTGGTGGTGCATGACCACTTTGTCAGCGATATCATCTTTGGTGCGTGTGTGGGCTACGTCGGCACCTTGCTGGCCCTGCAACTGATGCGTCAAAAGACTCAAAACGGACTTTATTAGGATTTTTCAGAGAGGAATTCCACCAGATACTGGGATTCCCTCATGGTTCTGACGATGTCCTTGTAATTAGCGACATACTTTTCGACCAGACCCCAAAAACGATCTGAATGGTTCATGTGCTGCAAATGCGCCAGCTCATGAACAATCACATAATCAATCACCTCTTCGGCAAAGACGATCAGACGCCAGTTCAGGTTGATGATCTTTTTCGAGGAACAACTGCCCCAGCGGGTCCTTTGTTCGCGGAATTTAACCTGTGACGGGCGCAGGTTCATCTGCTCGGACCAATAGGCCACACGCTGACTTAAAAAGTCCACCGCTTCGCGCTTATAGAAATGACGAATTTCCTTCAGGGCTGTGGGATGCTCTTCGATCAGGGAATCTGCGCTCCAGTCATTGCGTGGGATATGTAAAAGCAGATGCTCATCCGTGATCGACACAAAAGTTTTTTTGTGCAAGGTGATCACCACTTTGAGCTTTCGCTCGGTCCCTTTAAACGGAAAATTCTCGTAAGCCCTGATGCGCTTTTCCGGGAACTTTTCAGCGATCTCGGAAAATTTCACGAATGTTTTTTCGATCCAGTCTTTTTTCGCCATCAAAAAATCGATAATGATTTTCTGACTGGTGCTTTTTGCCGCCACGACCTTGATCGGTTTATTGGGGTACAGATAAATAGAAACCGAGCGACGAAAATTCCGTCGATGCACCTCTACGGGCCATTTTGCGAAGATAAAGGTTTCTTTGCCGCTCATCAGTCAGAGAATGACTTAAGCCTTAAAAAGTGGCAAGATCAGATAATGGATAAAAGCTCTTCTTTCTATAGTTTAGACCCTGAAAAAGTGCTTCTGGCGACAGAACATGCTGGCCTTTATCCAACGGGCGAGTTCACGCAGCTAAATTCCTATGAAAACCGCGTTTTTGACATCAAGCTGGAAGAACCCTGCACGCCCGGGGCTTTGAATAAAAACGTCATCGCCAAATTTTATCGCCCCAACCGCTGGAGCAAAGAAGCCATCCTGGAGGAGCATGAGTTTTTGCTGTCCCTGAAGGCCGAAGGCATTCCCGCCGTCGCCCCTTTGCTGCAAGGCCATGATTCCACCTTGTTGGAAGTCGATGGAATGTACGTCGCCTTCTTCCCGAAAGTTCTGGGCCGCATGCCGCAAGAGTTCCTACAAGGCGAACTTCACAAAGTGGGCCGGCTGATGGCGCAAGTTCACAATGTCGGTGCGAAGAAAGCAGCTCCACACCGCCCGGTTCTGGATACCAGCTACTATGGTGGCTGGGACACTTTGGATTTCCTGCAAGACTGGATCACCCCGGAACTGCGCCAGCGCTACAACATCGCCGCTGAAGATATTTTGTATGCCATTGATGACAACTTTGATCCGTCAGAGTTCATCCGTATCCACGGGGACTGTCACAAGGGGAATTTGCTGAATAACGGTCAAGAATTCTTCCTGGTGGACTTTGACGATTTCGTCAATGGACCGGTGATTCAGGATTTCTGGATGTTATTGTCGGGTGATGAAGACAGCCTGGATGATGAAAAAATGCAGATCATTCAAGGCTACGAAGAACTGCGCGAATTCCCCGATCATCAATGGTCGTGGATTCCCATGCTGCGAGGTCTGCGAATTGTGTCCTATGCCGGATGGATTGCCAAACGCTGGGAAGACCCGAGCTTCCCCCGTCTGTTCCCCGAGTTTAATAAATACACCTATTGGGCCGAAGAAGTTGAAGCCTTGGAAAAAATCGCCTGGAAAATCGGATAAAGAAAGACCCGCTGACAAACAAGCGGGTCTTTTATTTTAGCGCGTTCGCGAGGACGGATTAACTTGATTGGAAGGTCCACTTTCCCTGCGCTGAGCTTCCCGGAACTGCGTCGAACTTGTTTTGCCGCCGCGACGGGCCAGTCGCATTTTCGGCTGCAACGTCAAAGTGTGAGAAACTTCTTCAGTTCCTGACTCTGGCAAGTCAGGATACTTCAGCTGACGTTTTGTTTTTGTGGAAGCGCGAGTGGCAGAAATACGTCGAGTGCCGCCATGTGCGGAAGACATTTTCGATGTTCCAGCTCGTTTTGATTTTGCAGAAGAACCAGAGTCCTTGGGTTTGCGAGCCGATGTCGCAGAAGCGCTTTTTTTGAGTTCGGCCTTAAACTTTTTGAGACTGATGCCGAGATGATTCATGCGATAGCGGATTAAGCGTCCACTGCTTATTTTGGCCGAACCACGCCAGACATGGGCCAAACTTTCTTTATCCTTAAGTCGAACTTTGTAGCTGGCGATCAAACGTTCACACCGGGCGATGTGCGCATTCAATCGGGCTTCCGACAGATGATGAAGGGTTTCTGGAAAACTATCTTTTACAAGTTGATATTCAGCCCGCGGGAAGTTTCGGCGAGCAGTTTGTAATTCGTCTCTCATACCTGGCTCCTTGTTGTGAGGGTCTGTTGAATCAGTTTTCATTCTAGAGAAGTCTGCCTTGATGACCTTCACTTTCATAAGCCTCTTGTTACAAAACAAGGGCCGCTGCTGCGGCCCTTGAGGAAATCAGTGCCGTGATAAGCGCCTTACTGGCCCAAAGTCACCGTACTGAGCTCCATGGTTTTTACTTTGCCAGAATCTCCGTCGGTCTTCATCACCTTTACAAGACCGAACGGTACATCACCCCACCACATGGTCACTGAATCACCTTCATGGTGGCCGCTCTCCCAGGTCTTCGTCATTTTGCATGTGTTGTAAGTTCCCGCCGGGACCGTGACTTCCTCCATCACACCTCCATGAACCACACAACTGGTCATGATCTTTTGCCACTTCTCGGGCGTGTAAAGGTTTTTCATTTCCTTGGTTTCACAGCGTTCCCATTTCCCCATCTGCATCCAGGACTTCACCAGCCACTTCATCGTGGTCGGATCCTGACTGAGCACCTCTTTGGAACCTTTGATTTCTGTTGAAGAGCCGTCGGTGCCAACCACAGTGCCGGTCCATTCCACTTTATCCCCCACCATCGGATATGCCATCGCATAGGTGGATGCAAAGAACACGATACCTGCAAATAATTTTGCTGCTTTCACAAAGACCTCCTAGTCTTGTTGGTTTGATTGAATTTGGAAGCCTAGGTTGACCTGAAGATTTTTTTGCGTCTGCGAATTTTTAACTGGTCTGCAACCTTACACCTGAAGGGCGAAAGAGCCTGAAAGAAAACAAAAAACCGAAGGGTTTTCCTTCGACTCTGTGTGAAATAAACGTGTTGAATCTATTTAGGGGTGCTTTAAAAACCAGTCTGTAATCAGATCTGGGGCTTCTTCGAGCCATTCATGGCGTGCCCAAGGGCTGACAAATGCAGCTGTCTCAATTCCCTGCGCCTGCAGACTTTCATAATAAGGATACATCGTGCGCACAGGAACCACAGGATCCAGACGGCCGTGCAGGAAGATCGTTGGCGGATGATTTTCCGGCATCGCTTCAGGCACAAAACACATCGGGCCACCGCAAGTGGCATAGGAAGCCGAATGCACCGCCAGAGCTTTAAACACTCCCGGGAAGGCCACGGCCATGCGACTGGAATGGTATCCACCGCTGGAGATGCCTGTGGCATACAACTGCGCCATGTTCAACTTCCCAAACTCCCCATTCCCCATGGCTTTTAAAAGCTCTGCGACGAAGAAGAAATCTTCAGAAGTGTTGTAGTCGACACCCACAATATTGGTCATCCATGCGATGCCTTCGATGGCCGGTGGTGCAATCACCGCAAAACCGTGATCCAACAAAGACTGAATCAGGCGGATCTCATTGTATCCGCCTGCGATCATCAGACTGCTTCTGGAAAACTCCACCGGAAACAGACTTCCCTGATACAAGACAACTGTCGGCCAACCCGCCTTGGGAGCGCGCCCTTTCGGTAAGGAGTACTTGACCTGACGGGTGAGGTGAGGCCCCGCAATTTCCTTTACCAAATAAGGACAGGTCAGACGATCCACCAATCCGCTGACTTCGCAAATCGAGCGCGCCTGTGCCGACATTCCCAGGGACAGGACACTCAAAATTCCAAGAGCCAGCGTTTTCATTAGATCTCCTTCAGCGGACCTCAGGTCCGGGGACAATATAATCGCAACCACAGCGCTTTGTCCCCTAGAACAGTTGACGGTTTTCTGATGCTTTTGTCAAAAGGACCCTTAAAACCGCGACCCAGAAGCCCCAAGTATCCACCTGCTACTGGCAATACCAATCAGTACCGTTTCCGGTGACATACATGCCCTTCACCTGCATGACCTGCAGTTTCATGGGAACTCGGGCTTTCAATCCTGCTGGAATAGAGTGATTCAGGATCATCATAAACTCCAGCCCATTGGCGCCTGCGAGGCTCGCGACCAGTTGTTGATCATTGTAGTTTTTTACACTGCCCGTCTTACCGGCCTCTTCACTGGATCCTTCATAAGTATATTCAACATCCGAACCGCAGTTTCGGCTTGGGCACTTGCCCGGCACCCAGACTGAATAGCTGTATTGAACCTTGCCATGGTTGTCATACTTCAGCTTCAGAATTTTTTGACCAGCAGCTGTGACGGGATCGCCGTTCAACGAGCACGTGATCTCTTGAGGAAAATAACACTGATAAGAGCTGGCGCGATCCGGAAGGCAGTCTGCCTGAGCTGTCACCGCCGAAAGAGTTACACCGAAAAGTACAATCCAAGATTTTAGTTTCATCACAACCTCCTACGTTGTTGGAGGCGAAATTATTTTCAAAGAAAGTATTTGTATAATTCATATATATCACTTTATTATCATTATTAATGAGTTTACTAAGCCCTTCCCTTGAAGCTTTCTGGGCCGTTGTTCAAAAAGGCACGGTCCTGGAAGCTGCTAAAATAGTAAATCTCACCCAGACAGGGGTGACCCAACGTATCCGGAGCTTGGAAAAGCAACTGGGTGTGACGCTGTTCACCCGCTCCCGTAAAGGCATGCGTCTGACCCAGGAAGGGGAATCCCTTCTGCGCTATGTCCAGGCGGCCCGCGATCTCGAAGGGGACACCCTGTCTAAAATTTCCGGAAAAAAAGAATCGGCCTTCTTTGAGGTCTGCCTCAGCGGCACCTCCACCCTGATGCGCTCGCGCATCATCCCCAAAGTCAGCACCGTCGTTAAAAAAAATCCCAAGCTGCGCGTGCGCTTTGATATCACCGACACCGACAGTGTTTTGGGAAAACTAAAAACCGGCTTTGCGCAAATCGGCGCCTTGCCCGCAAATCAAGTGGGCCTGGAGCTGGATTCCAAGGTGATGGCGCCAGAGCGATATTACCTGGTCGGACCCTCGGCGTGGAAAAAACGAAGGCTCGACGACATTCTTGCAAACGAACCCATTATTGATTTCGACCCTCAAGACACCGTCACGCTGGATCTGTTGAAGAAATATAAACTGGCAGGAAAAGCGCAGAAGCTGCGCCACTATGCCAACAACATCGATGCGCTCACCTACATGTTGCAACAGGGGCTGGGCTATTCGTCTCTGACAGAAGAGTTTGCTCGCCCGTTTATCAAAGATGGCAGCCTTTGTTATCTCGCTGATGAGTTGCATTTGGATTACTCTGTCGCTTTGGCATGGTATCCCCGCTCGGAAATGCCTGCGTACTTCAAACAGCTCATCGAAGTTCTGACAAAAAAGAACTAAATTTTCACCATCACAGAATCAAGGTTCCATCTTGGAACTGGCCTCTACAAAGGATTTCAAAAAAATCAGTTTACTTTTTTTGAACAATCCTCGATATTGGATTTATCTCTAATGAAAGGAGGCCATCATGATTATTATGATGATTCAAAATATAAATATTTGCGGATCTACTAACGTGGACGTGGCCTCTGACATTCATTCATAGGTCACAGATTCAATCCCACGACAATTGAACTGCATCTCTAAGCACGTAAAGTGTTAGTCACTTTTCGTCTTTAGATCTTAACCCAAAATTTAATTTTAGCTCTGGCGACGCTTTGGTCTCATTGTACTGAATGAGGTCCCCAACACCCGTGTCCGCACTTTGATTCTGAAGTGGTGTCATAGCTGAACTTTCAAACAACCCTTGCGCATCTATCTGTCAAAACGGCCTTTTGCACAGAGCTGCCGCAAGCATTATCAATCCTGAGGAGGAAGCTATGAACGCACTACTGCGTAGAAAAAAACAATGGGAATTCCAAAACGAGCGGTACTTATTGAAACTCGTTGAAACCTCAACTGATGTGTCTATTGAAAGCGTAAAAAAGGCCGGTCAACTTACAAGCTTCCTTCTGTATCTCGCTTATAAGAGCACGAGGATCATGCTTGCGTTAGCGTCTGCTACATTGAGAGGACCGAAATTGGTACGCTATTCAGCTCCGGAACGGAATCATGAAGTTCTGGAAGTACAACTTCAGCAACTGGAAGCCCGCCTGCAAAATCCAACGATCTTGCAGCGATAATCGCAAGGGGGAGCTTAGGCTCCCCTTTTACCCAGTTCATAAACTTTCTTAAGATAGGACTCGATCACATCTTTAGGACGATCTTTGATTCGATCTAACTGCGTGACCTTGACAGGTTTGATACCGCAGAATTCCAGAACCGAGTTCTTCATCATGCGGATCACGGGATCGCGCAGGACAAACTTGTTCCACCATGATGGCGCATCCGTCGTCACAATCAGTCTTCCCGTTCGTCCCTTCAACAACCGGTCCCACCATGGGTTGTCCTTGTGATACTTAAAAGCAAAACCCGGCAAAAGAACGCGATCCAAAAATCCCTTTAGCAACGCCGGCACTGACCCCCACCAGATCGGATGCACGATCACAAGATGTTCTGCCCATAGAAGATCCTTCTGCGCCTGAACCAGATCAGGCTCCAGCTCCTGAATCTTTAAGTAGCCTTTATGCAAGACAGGATCGAACTTCAAATCCGAGAGCTGCACCAGACGAACTTCAAAACCGGACTCTGTGGCTCCTTTTGCGTATTGCTGCGCCAAGGAAGAACACAGGGAAACATTATTAGGATGTCCATTTATCACCAGGATCTTTTTCATAAGATAGCTCCCACATACAAAGCGGCAATAAAGAGAATCTGCACCGCCCCCCGCTGCAGGACTGACAATGGTTTGGCACCTCGGAAGTGAATGTTGCTTTTAGCGGCGTAGTAGTTGGCCGGGAACATCAACACCAGCAGCAGAATCAGGGCCCATCCCGTGATGGCCCTGTTTTCAGGATTCGTCAGATCCCAAGCCCCCAGAATTTCCAGGGCACCTGTGAAATAGACCAAAAACATCTTCGCGGGGATCTTCGGCGGAATCATTTTTACGAATTCATGACGTAAGGGCGTAAAGTGACTGACCCCCGCCAGAAAAAAGACCTGAATCATGATCCACAGCGGAACGTCCTTCCACTGCGCTAGAGCACCGCCAAACTTCGCGGCCACGGCCAACAGGGTGAAAATCAAAAGAAGACGATAGAACGGATTTAGCTTTCTCATGTTTCCAATGTTAACATTAATGTGACCATTGTAAACATAGAAAAAACCTGCTAGTCTTTTTTTCATGGCAAAGACGTATCATCATGGCGACCTTAAAAAAGCCGCCATCAGAAGAACAGTTGAAATCATTCAGAAAAAAGGCGAAGCGGACTTTACTTTGCGCGAAGTCGCCCAAAGCCTTAAAGTGAGTCACACGGCCGTCTATCGTCATTTCAAATCCAAGCAGGACTTATTGTCGCATATCGCAGAGGAAGGCTTTAACAAACTGACCCAGGCGTTCCTGAAAGAGCTGGAAAACCATCGCCAGCCCCGCCAGCGCCTGCAAGCCATCGGCAAAGTCTATATCGAGTTCGCACTTCTACACAGCGGCCACTACCGCAGCATGTTTCATCAGGAACTCCGCTGCGCCAAAGAACAACGCCCCGAAGTCGAAGAGGCCGGCTGGAGAGCTTTAAATATTCTTATCGAGTGCATCACTGCGGGCATAAAGTCCCAAACCTTCCGCAAGACAGATCCCACCATTGCCGCCCGATCCGTGTGGTCAGGCATTCATGGCTTCTCGGTTTTACTGATTGATGGACAGTTCCAAAGCCTTGAGAGCAAAGCCGCCATTGATGAAGCCCTGACCAACCATCTCTCCTTCCTTGAGCGGGGCCTCTTAAGGTAAGTCGAACAAATCTCGCAGATTGTTTATTGAGTTTAAAGTATCTGCCCTATTTTCAATACCTTGCGTTATATCATCACATAACGAGTTTTACCTCAAGGTCTGCCCCTTCCTTGGCTTTGATGCCCTGTTTTCCTTTGTCTTACAGGCGGCACCATTCTATATTTTCAGGGCGCTTTTACAATCCCATCACAAAGGACACGACTTATGAAAAAAATCAAAGTTGCCAATCCCGTCGTTGAGCTCGACGGCGACGAAATGACAAGAATCATCTGGAAATTCATCAAACAACAATTGATCCTTCCATATCTTGATATCGACATTAAGTACTATGACTTGGGCATGGAACACCGTGATGCTACCAACGACCAAGTGACTGTTGACGCTGCTGAGGCGATCAAAAAGTACAACGTGGGTATCAAATGCGCGACGATCACTCCGGACGAAGCTCGCGTAAAGGAATTCAACCTGAAACAAATGTGGAAGTCCCCGAACGGCACTATCCGTAACATTTTGGATGGTACTGTATTCCGCGAACCTATCATCTGCAAAAACGTTCCTCGCCTGGTTCCTAACTGGACAGCACCAATCTGCATCGGCCGTCACGCTTTCGGTGACCAATACCGTGCAACTGATTTCGTAACCAAAGGCAAAGGCAAGCTGACAGTCACCTTCCAACCGGAAGATGGCAGCGCACCAATCACTCACGAAGTTTACAACTTCAAAGGTGATGGCGTCGCTTTGACCATGTACAACACCGACGAATCCATCACTGGCTTCGCACGTTCTTGCTTCAACCAGGCGTTGACTAAGAAATGGCCGTTGTACCTTTCCACTAAAAACACCATTCTGAAAAAATACGATGGTCGCTTCAAAGACATCTTCGAAGAGATCTATCAAAAAGAATTCAAAGCGAAGTTCGATGCTGCTGGCATCACTTACGAGCACCGTCTGATCGACGACATGGTTGCTTCCGCTTTGAAATGGAATGGTAACTTCGTGTGGGCATGTAAGAACTACGACGGCGACGTTCAGTCCGACACTGTGGCACAAGGTTTCGGCTCTTTGGGTCTGATGACTTCCGTACTGGTCACTCCAGACGGCAAGACCATGGAATCTGAAGCAGCTCACGGCACAGTGACTCGTCACTACCGTCAGCACCAGCAAGGCAAGCCAACTTCCACGAATCCAATCGCTTCCATCTTTGCATGGACTCGCGGTCTTGAGCACCGTGGTAACCTGGATAACAACCAGGAGCTTGTGAAGTTCGCTCAGACTTTGGAAAAAGTCTGCGTTGAGACTGTTGAAGCTGGTTTCATGACCAAAGACCTTGCGGTTTGCATCTATGGCGACAAGGTTCCAGCTGACAAGTACATGAACACTGAGCCGTTCCTGGCGAAGTTGGATGAGAACTTGAAAAAAGCTCTTTCCATGTAAGCCTTAAAGCCTAAAGAACAAACTAAAAGAGGAGCCCGTGAAGGCTCCTCTTTTTTTATTCCTTTACGTGCCAAATTCTTTACATTCAAGATCCACAACTTTTGCCCCAGGTGTTGGCTGTTTTATCGCCCACACCGATATGCAAAGAGGCGCTGCCATAATGACCAATGGCTCTCAGGCGCTTGGCCTTGCGCATTTTGCAAAGCTCTTTAAAGGCGCGGTCCGCTTCGCTGTTGCTGGCAAATCTGACGTCGATGGATGTTCCATAAGGATGTCGACCAGCGGCCCCGCCCACGTTTTTATTATAAGGTTCAGGTCTCCACCAATTATAGATCTGACTGATCTTAATTCCCTTGGCGGAAAGATCCTGCAAAATGCGCACTCCCGCAATCGGATACTTCCAGGTGCTTTCGTCGGGATGAATCAGATTATGCACCTGACTGGAGCCATAGGTGCAGCGGAAGGTGTTCACACTTTTCGGGTTCGGACGAATCACCTGATCACACCAGAAGGAACCATTGGTTTCCTTTGAGCACTTCTGCAAAAACTCTTCTTTTTTGGAGAGCCCGAGATTGACCTGAGTTTTCTGCGAAGAGGACGCCTTCACACATCCCAGAGCCTGAATTTCTTCTGAGATGCCGAAATCATCATGAACATGATCAGCGATATCCTCACCGTCTGTCATAGCTGTGTCGGTTGTATCTGTCAGATTTTGATTTTCGTTTTGCATGGAAGACGACTCAACGTAGTCGTTGGCTCCCCCTTGGCATCCCAGCAAACCCACTCCCAGAGCAAGAACCAAGGCGACGGTATTTTGTTTCAATGTCATCTGAACCCCTTCACTGCCGTTTAGCAGGCGAGTGTCAGACTACATTGCTTACATTTTTTTCATCTACAGGACTGGGCAAGATCCGGAACAAAGGACAGGCTAAAACGAGTGATGTTTTGGTAAATCCCGCTTTTCAAGGTACATTCGTCAGAAAGAAAACGAGATTACTCAGAAAAAGGCAGGACCAATGGCGAAGCTGAGCGTTTTTAATCTGATCACTTTGGATGGATACTTCAAGGGGCCTAACGAAGATATCAGCTGGCACAACTTCGGCGAAGATGAACAGGATCTGTCTGACGAAAAATCCAACAGCGGCAACACCCTGGTCTTCGGCAGAAAAACCTACGAGATGATGCAGAGCTATTGGACCTCTAAGGATGTGTGGAAAGACGACCCCTTGACCACCCAGGGAATGAACAGCTCAAAGAAGATCGTATTTTCAAAAACCCTGCGTGAAGCCACGTGGGAAAACACAACTCTGATAAACGGGGATCTGCTGGCAGAAATCAAGCGACTCAAGGCCGAAGACGGACCCGACATGACCATTCTGGGAAGTGGTCAAATCATCGCTCAGCTGGCCGAGGCAAATCTGATTGATGACTACTCCATTTTGTTAAATCCGTTGGCACTGGGCGAAGGCACAACCATGTTCCAGGGATTGACTCGCCCACTCCGATTGAAGCTGGTTTCGGCAAAAACCATGAGAAGCGGAAATGTCCTGCTAAACTATAAAAAGATTGAGCCTCTTTAGAAGTAGCTGGAAATTTCTACTACTTGATACGCGTCTTGATCTTCACTTTACTTTGAGATCGGCACGTGGACTCCATAGAAACTGTGGCGCACGTCATCTTCCCACAGTTCAGGGTCAGAACCTGGTTTTCTTTATTCAGCTCTTTGGTTTCAGCCTTCCAATCAGCACAGGCCTTCTTCCAATTCAAACGAGCATCTTTCAAAAGCGGAGCCGCATCCCCTTCGATCTCATCTTCACTGGTGACAACTTCATATTCATTTTTAGCTTTGGAGCCTTTTGTAATTTCAATCGTCGTCTCTCCATCCGCAGGAATGTCTTTCACCCCCATGGTCTGAGCAAAAGCAAAAGAACCCAGCAAACAAGAAACCAATACCATCTTCAACATACGAATCACCTCACATTCCTAAATGCTCCCCCACCCCCAACTAAACAGCAAGCCACGACCCACCCTCCCACAAAACTCCCCAGCGGCGCCCCATAGGGGCCAGCCTGCCAAAAAACACCACCACCCCCAAATTCCATACTCAAAACCAGAGATAACGTCGGCATAGAAGTAAGTTTGGGGGCAGATCCCCGGAGTGGGACCTCCAGCGGGGCCCGGACGGCCCGAACCGGGGCCAAGGGCCCCGGCGCTGGCAGAGCCCGGAAGGCGTGTCCCACGGAGCGGGAGCTGCCCCCAAACTTACTTCTATGCCGCACCCAGTTATCGAATGTAATCCCCTCTCCAATGGGTTACATCCAGCGGTGGCCGGGTCCCATACAATAGCTCTCTTGACGAATCCCGCTAGGTCCGGAAGGAAGCAACGGCACTCGAGGGACTATGTGATATGGGGTGCTCGGCCGCTTTTTTATCTTTCGCGCGAACCGAGAAACGAACTGTCAGGGGTGGGTTTTGTCTTATCAGGTGATTGCACGCAAATGGCGTCCCCAATCATTTACCGACGTTGTCGGGCAAAATCATATTACCCAAACACTTTCCAACGCTTTAAAAAACGGCCGCCTTCCGCATGCTCTGCTTTTCACCGGCCCGCGTGGAACTGGAAAAACCTCTTCAGCTCGTATTCTTGCCAAAGCTCTTCGCTGTCCCAATGCTCAAAACTTTGTTCCCTGCAACGAGTGTGATTCCTGCCAAGAGATCGCCGGCGGTTCCAGCATTGACGTGATCGAAATCGACGGAGCCTCCAACAACGGTGTGGATGCAATCCGTGAACTTCGCGACACTGTGGCGTTTATGCCCTCCAGTGGTAAATACAAAATCTATATCATCGACGAAGTGCACATGCTTTCCACCAGCGCCTTCAACGCCCTGTTGAAGACTTTGGAAGAGCCGCCTTCGCATGTGGTTTTCATCATGGCGACAACCGAGGTGCACAAGATCCCGCAAACGATCTTATCCCGCTGTCAGCGTTTTGATTTCCGTCGTATTTCCACCCGCTCTATCACTGAGCGCCTGAAGCTGATCTGTGATCGCGAAGGTGTGACGGCAGAGGATGAAGCCCTGTGGGTGGTGGCTCGTCAAGGTGACGGGTCCATGCGTGACTCGCAAAGCTTGCTGGATCAGGTGATCACCTTTGCCAATGGTCCGCTGACTCGTGCCAGTGTTGTTGAAATCCTGGGCCTGACAGACCGTGCGTTGCTGTTTGAAACCTTGAATGCACTGATTGATCGCAATTCTCAGGCGATTTTGAAAGTGATTGAAAAGATCGCAGCCGCGGGCTTTGAGCCTCATTTATTTTCGCAAGATCTTCTGGAAATGATTCGCAACCTGCTTTTGATCAAAGTGTCCGAAGCGCAAGCGTCTCAGATTCTGGAAATGCCTGACTCTGAAATGCAAGCCTTAAGCGAAATGGCGGGGCGTCTTCCTGAAGAAGACATCCACATGCTTTTCGACATGGCCTTAAAGGGTGGCAACGACATTCCGCGCGCCCAAGATCCTCGTATTGTTCTGGAAGTGACTTTGCTTCGCATGGCTTCGGCTCCCAAACTTGTGGACCTGAAGACCTTGTTGCAAGGTGGAGCTGCAACCCCTCAAAGCGCAGGTGGTGCCCGGCCTTACGTTCCGCCGGTAGCCCCCACAGTCAAAGGTCACGATCGCATTGAAGAAGCCCAAAAAGTTTTAGACGGTCCCAAAGGACTGGAGGCCATGAAGGCGGCTTTGAACAAAGCCAAGCCTGCGGTATCATCCCTGTCGACACAAAAGCCTGCTGCCACCACCTCGGCAACAGCGCCCAGTGCTCCGGCACCTGCCCCAGCCCCCCAAGCCGCGCCAGTTGCGGAAAAACCGAAGTTGGCCACAGGGTCTTCTGCCACAGAACGCTGGGTGAACTTTGTGGAACTGCTTCGCCAGGACGATGCTTTGTTCGCTGCCAAAGTCGAAAATCTTCTTTTTGTGAAAGAAGAAGGAAAGCTGATCAGCCTTGGCGTTCCTGTGAAATTGGCCTTCCTGAAAGACCAAATGGCCGACGCCCAAGTGCGCAAAAAACTACAGGGATTTATTGATTCATACTGGGGTGCTGGGTATTCTTTTGAGGTATTAATGAGTCGTGATCAGGTCGGAGAATCCGCCCAGGCCATCCAGCAGAAAAAAGTGCAGTTGGCCGAGGAAGAGCTTCGCAACAAGATCAACGAAAACCCCATGGTCAAGGCTGCACAGACCGTGTTCAAGGGGCAGATCAAGTCCATCGTTGAACTAAACAAACGCGGCCACTAAAAAGGAGAATTCTATGAAGGGTATGCCCGGCGGAATGGCTCAGTTGATGAAACAAGCCAACCAAATGCAAATGAAGATGAAAAAAGCCCAGGATGATCTTGCCAAGGCTGAATACGAAGCAACTTCTGGCGGTGGCGCTGTAAAAGTAAAAGTGAACGGCAACCACATGATCACTTCTTTGAACATCGACGCTGAAGTTTTGAAAGCCGGCGACGTGGAAATGCTTCAGGACATGATCCTGTCTGCAGTCAACGAAGCAGTTAAAACAGCTCGTGATACTTCCGCAAAAGAAATGGAAAAAATCACTGGCGGTTTGAATATCCCAGGAATGTTCTAGGCCTGTGGCCACAGTGCTGAGGGCACCGACCGGTGTCCGAAGCTGGAGTAGCTAGTGTTACATATCTCTGCCCTTGAAAAATTAGTCCACGAGTTGAGCCGTCTGCCTGGTATCGGGCCCAAGACTGCTCAACGTCTGGCTTATTTCATCTTACGCACGGGGAACGAATACCCAGAGCGTTTGAGCGAGGCACTTTTGCGTGTGAAGGCCGAGGTGCATGACTGCCCTCGCTGCTTTAACTACACGGACACGGACATCTGCCGCTACTGCGAAGATGCGCACCGTTCGGACGAATCCATCTGCGTGGTGGAGGAGCCGGCGGACATCATGCGTATTGAATCTTCCGGCGCGTTCCGGGGGCGTTACCATGTCTTGCACGGGGCCATTTCCCCGCTGGAAGGCATCGGTCCTAAAGAGTTGAAAATCAAAGAGCTGATCGACCGTGTTGATGATGGTTTGAACGGCACCGGTCCGGTTATCAAAGAAGTCATCCTCGCATTGGATGCCGATCTTGAGGGCGACACCACGATTTTGTACCTGGCAAAGCAGCTGCAAGGCAAAGGTTTGAAACTTTCTCGCATTGCCCATGGAGTTCCTATTGGCAGCGACATCGATTTCATAGATGATAGAACTATGGGTCGTGCCCTGCAAAACAGAGTGGAGCTGTAATGTCCTTTATTAACTACAATGCCAAAGAGATTCACTGCAAAGTCGTGTATTACGGCCCTTCCCTGGGCGGTAAAACCACGAACATTCAGTGGGTTTATCAAAAAACGGCCGAGGATCAAAAATCCAAGCTCGTGGCATTGAACACGGATATTGAGCGCACCTTGTTCTTTGACTTCCTGCCTTTGAACGTCGGCGACATTCGTGGCTTTAAAACCCGCTTCCACCTTTACACTGTTCCTGGTCAGGTGGTTTATGATGCTTCCCGCAAGCTGATCTTAAAAGGTTTGGATGGCGTGATCTTCGTGGCGGACTCTCAAATCGAACGTATGGATGAAAACCTGGAATCCCTGCGCAATCTTGAGAGAAACTTGGAACAACAAGGCTATGACATCCGTGAGATTCCTTTGATCATGCAATACAACAAGCGTGATCTGCCGAATGTCGCATCCTTGGCAGAGCTAAGAAGTGCTCTGAACCCTTATAATGCTCCTGAAATCGAAGGCTGCGCCTCTGAGGGCCGTGGCGTCTTTGAATCCCTGAAAACTGTTTCCAAATCCATTATCAACGTCCTCAAAGGCGGAACGACTCTTTAGAACAAGACCGCTGGGCTGGCTTAAAACAAGCTTTGCCCTTCGGACAGTCCTCGCGGACGCCATCCCTTTGGGATTGGCTGCTGTGGAACTTGGGCAAAACTTGTTTTAAGCCATCCCAGCTATTTGCTCTAACTTCATCTTGGTGTGTGGGGATCATGGTTGGACCTTTGTGGGGTTGCTTTTTGTGCCTGTCGTGCTATATGAGCTTTTTCTGTGTTCATCTGGGTTACAATAAGGCCCGAGGTTGATTATGGCTTATGATATTGCTGCTGATATTCAGCGACTTAAAAAAGAGAAAAACGCGGTTATTCTGGCTCACTACTATGAAGAGGGTGATATTCAAGACATCGCGGACTATGTCGGTGACAGCTTCTATCTGGCCAAGATGGGCCAACAGGTTCAACAGGACACCATTTTGTTGGCCGGCGTTGTCTTCATGGCTGAAAGTGTGAAGATCCTCAACCCTACCAAAACAGTTCTGGTTCCGGATATGGAAGCCAGTTGTTCTTTGGTCAAAGGGGCTCCTTACGACAAGTACCTGGCTTGGCGTCGTCAGCATCCCGATGGGATTGCGGTGACTTACATCAACTCCAGCGCGGAAGTGAAATCCATCTCTGATGTGATCATCACTTCTTCCAACGCTCAACAGATCGTCGAATCCATTCCCAAAGATCGTAAGATCCTGTTTGGGCCGGATCAGCACCTGGGTCGTTGGCTTTCTAAAAAACTCAATCGCGAATTCGTGTTGTGGCCGGGCGCTTGCGAAGTGCACGTGCTGTTCAACGCCAAGAAATTGTATGAGCTCATTGCCCAGCACCCAGATGCGGTTGTGATTGCGCACCCTGAGTGTGATGAATCCGTATTGCAATATGCTTCTGTCATCGGCTCCACTTCCCGCTTGTTGGAAGAGGTTCAAAAGAATCCGGCCAAGAAATTCATCGTCGCAACGGAAACTGGGATCTTCCACCAGATGCAAAAGCTGCGTCCTGATGTGGAACTGATCCAAGCTCCTGTTTTGGATTCAGGTTGCTCTTGCAACAACTGTCCTTACATGAAGATGAACTCCATGGAAAAGATCAAGTACGCGCTTGAGACCTCCAAACCTCAAGTGGGTCTTGATGAATCCCTGCGCCTGAAGGCCAAAGTGTCTTTGGATCGCATGATGGATATCACCAGCGGCAAGCCCGTGACTTGGCCCGCGGAATTCACTGTTTAATTTTCACCCCAAGGACTCACTGCCGATGATTTTCTCTGAAAGCACAATTGAGTCCTTCCAAAAGATCCTTCACTGCCCCAGCTTACAGATTTTTGCGCATCCGGATTGGGGCAGTCACAATCCCAACCACCGGGGTCTCTTGCGTGCCGAAATACAAAAACGCACTCAAGGCAAAACACTGTATCACTCCGTCTCTCACACCCACGACCTGGGCATGTTTGCTCTGTGCGACTCCCCGATTGGAGTGGACTTAGAAATCACCTCCCGCGTGCAGGAGAAGGTCGTGGCACGTGTCTCTTCTGAAGAAGAACTCCGCCAAAGCCCCAGTGCGGCCGCCTTGTGGTGCGCAAAAGAGGCGTGTTTTAAAGCGCTTAAAATCTTCGAGCAACCGTCGGTGGTTTCACGGATTTCTATAGGGGACTGGCAAAATATTGATTCTCAGACTGAGACATTCACTCTTACGAACGCCACAGAGTTTAAATCCTCCTCTGAAGGGCGCGGAGTTGTCAGGCAAATTTCACAGTGGAGCTTCTGCTTTTTTGTAATTCCCTCTTAACTTTGGTCGAGTCCTGCCGAAGAGTCTTATAACCGACACTAATGTAGTTTGTTTCAAGGTAGGTGAAAGATGGGAAGTACAAAATACAACCGCAGAGTGGCTCCAAGGACCGAAGTCTCTCCCATTCATATTTCGTATCTCACATCACTGGATGACTTTGCCAAAATCGCAAAGAACAGTGAGATCATCGAAGCTTCTTCAACAGGACTTTTGCTTCTGATTAAACGCGAAGACCTGATTCCGTCAGCTCTTCGTAAGAATCTGAATTTGGACTGTCTGATTGGCGACCGGGTCTTTATGCACCTGGAAGAAATGAATCTGGAAATCTCGGGTGTGATCACACGCACGCAGCTTCTGGGTAAAAAAGGTTTCCATGTCGCGATTGACTATTCAGAGGAAGCTCCCGAGTACTGGCGCGAATGTCTGATGGACCTTCTGCCTCGTCCGGGTGAGCTGGATTAAATCACTGCCAAAACCACTTGTCGCGGGATCTTCGGATCCCGCGACTCTTTTTCGAAGGCGCAAGAATCCTGCAATATTTTCAATCAGACGCCATTTGAATAGTCGATCCGCCAGAGTTTTGTTTACTATCCCGGCCCATGAAGATTTCTTTGGCCCTTCTTATTCTCACCATTTTGTGGCCCGCTCACATCGTCATCAGGCACTCGTTGTGCCCGGCTCTGCTGCCAGCTGCGGCTTTGAGTGAAAAGGCATCTTCCCAAGAAGAAATCTCTGAAATCCAGTTCCATCAACTACTGGATCTGTTTGCACAAAATTATTCCGACCTTATTTTCGAAGGCAGCTGGGCCAACAACACTGTCAATGCCCAAGCTCTGCGCTTTAGTGACATCCGCTTGGTGGTGATCTATGGCGGCTTGGCTCGACATCCTTCGATGACCTTGGACAGTTTGACGTTGATGATCTGCCACGAAGTCGGTCATCACAAAGGTGGCGCCCCCTATTTCCCCGACATCCATGGCAATGTCAGCTGGGCCTCCGCTGAAGGGGCGGCGGATTATTACTCTGTTCAAGGGTGCTTCAATCAAATAGCGCAACAACTAAGCTCATCACCACAACAGGTTGCAAGCAAAGATGAGATGTTGCTGGAGCAGACTTGCATGACTCAGAACCCGCAGATATGTCCTCGAGCTCTGCTGGCCGGGTTGATCACAGCAAAGCTGCAGTGGACAGTTCTGCCGAACAACGATCCCTCTCCCAGTCTGGAGAAAGCCGAGACAGACATCGTTCAGACAACCTTGTTAGACTATCCCAGTCCCCAATGCCGCCTGGATACGTTCCGCGCCAGCGCTCTGTTAAAAGAGCGCCCGGCCTGTTGGTATCGTTCTGAAGAGTTTTAAAGACTAAAGATCCGTGAAAGTCGGAAGACCAATTTCAGAGACCAGCACCACAGAATAATGCGGAGGCAGGAACCAGCTCAGAGCCTCAGCAATGCCCTGATGTTCTTTGGTTGGAGGATTCCCCAAAGATTCCAAAGAAAATGCCAGATCATAGTGCTTACGATCCTGACTCATCACCAGAATGCGCGGACGAAGAACGCCCTGATCACGGAAGAATTCTTTTAAAATATTACGAACATACTGCGGAAGATACTGCGGAGAAGGCGGCCCCGCGTGCAAGCCCTGACCTTTTTCCATTTCCACGCTGCCCACCGAAGCCTGTGCCGCCTCTTGATAGAAACGACCGGTTTCCTTGAAGTTCCAAAGCATGCCGTAGGTGAAAACATAATCCGGATAGGATTTGCGTGGATTGACAACCAAACCCACACCTTTCATCGCTGCCCACTGCATGACTTTGTTCGCAGGCTCTGTGGCGTCTTCACCGGTTTCAACCAAAAGATACGGCCAGCCGTCCGGCCCCTGCTGAGGAGTTTCCACCAAAAGCTTGATGTTGCCCTGAGTGACGGACATGAAGAAATCAATCTCCCACTGGTGATCACGTTTTTCATCGGGCACATTGACGATTTCAATCAGGTTCATGGAAAGCTCCTAAAAACAAAAAAGGCCGGGATAACCCAGCCTTTTTATGTCCGTTTAGGGAGCAGGTCAAGCCACGCTCCCCTGTGGCGTGATACTAGTATTCCTCAACAATCACGATTGTTTCGTAGCCCTGTTCATAGCGAACTTTGCCGTATTCATCACGTTTAGGCTGACCCGTGCGGGTATCCAGAACCGGCACAGAACCCTTGCCCGCGGCAGTGACCGCACGGTGGATTGTTTGGATCTGAGCCTTGTGAACACGCACGCAACCAGAAGAAGCCCGCTGACCCAACATAGCCTCGCCGGCCGCCTCACCACCAGAAAGATCCGGCGGCACCTGATGGATCGCCAAACCACGAGTTTCATTGAAGAACATCGCATAAGGCATCTGGAACTTGGATTCGCCAGAACGGTAGTTGTAACCGTGAACGCGCTTGATTGCATAGAATCCGCGGGTTGTGTGTCTCCAGTGAGAAGACGTGGTGCCCTTGAAGATCTTGTTCACAACACCACGAACTTTGCTGATGTATTCCAAATCCTCTCGGCCTGTGGAAACATAAGTGGAAAGCTGAAGCTGGCGGTTTGTATAAAGACGCAACGTCTGCGCCTGAGGCCCTTTCGCCGACTTATTGATAACAATCACATTGGTGTACTGGCTCAGGTAAGTTTCGCCGCGAAGATAGGCTTGTTCATTGAACAGACGACCGCGAGGTGCCTCGTATGAATCCTCAACCATCAGTCGGCGCTCCAGCTCGGAGCGAGATTGCGCAAAAGCATTGAAAGAGGCCAAGGTGGCAACCAAAAGCAGGCCGAAAATAGCCATCATACGATTCATGAAGTCTCCCCATCTGAAATTATTGCCGTTAGCGAGGCAAAATTCGTCTTTTTGATGGGTCAGCTATCTAGCAGAAAGATTACAGGGATCGAACATATATTGCGCGTTGTGTAACATTTCGTCAGAAAATTTTTACACACCTTGCGAAGAAAGCCGGGCCTCCCAAGAAGAGGCCCGGCTCAAAACCATTTATTTCAGATCAAAACGGTCCAACATCATGACCTTGTCCCAGGCCTTAACGAAGTCATTGGCAAACTTCTCTTTACTATCGGCGGAAGCATACACCTCAGCGATTGAGCGCAGCTCAGAGTGAGATCCAAAGATCAGATCCACCGGTGTGGCCGTCCACTTCACAGCATCCGTCTTTCTGTCGCGACCTTCATAAAGACCGTCTTCAGAAGATTTTTGCCACTTCGTCGACATATCCAGCAGGTTCACAAAGAAGTCCGCGCTCAAGGCACCCGGCTTCTGAGTAAATACCCCGTGTCTTGAATGGCCCGAGTTAACATCCAGAACACGCAGACCTCCTAACAGCACCGTCATTTCTGGAACCGTCAAGGTCAGCATATTCGCACGATCCACCAAAGCCTCTGCCGGAGAAAGATAGTTTCCTTCGCCGTAGTAGTTACGGAAAGCATCAGCTTTCGGCTCCAGAACGCTGAAGGATTCCACGTCTGTCTGCTCCTGAGTGGCATCCATGCGGCCTGGCTTGAATGGCACAGTCAACTTATAGCCGCCCGCCTTGGCTGCGTTTTCAACACCGACGGCTCCACCAAGCACGATCAAATCCGCCATTGAAATTTTTCTGCTGCCCTTGTTAAAGCCTTTTTGAATTTCCTGAAGCTTCGCGATGACTTTAGAGATCTCTTGCGAATCATTCACTTTCCAGTCTTTCGCCGGAGCCAGCATGATGCGCGCTCCATTGGCGCCACCACGTTTGTCCGTCCCACGATAGAAGGCCGCTGAAGCCCACGCCGTGCGGATGAGATCTGAATTGCTAAGACCCGAACTTGCGATCAACTTTTTAAGGTGTGCCACCTCAGCGCCACTCACAAGTTTATGATTGACAGCAGGAATTGGATCCTGCCACTTGAAGATCTCCTTAGGAATATCCTTCCCTTGATAGCGCGCACGCGGGCCCATGTCTCTGTGAGTCAGCTTGAACCACGCTCGCGCAAATGCGGCTTCGAACTCCTTGGGATTATCCAGGAATTTTTTGGAAATCTTGTTGAAGGCAGGATCTTCTTTCAACGAAAGATCCGTCGTAAACATAATCGGTGCATGACGTTTATTCGGATCATGAGCATCAGGCACCTGATTGGCAGCCGCGCCCCCCTTCGGAATCCACTGCGTCGCACCCGCCGGGCTCTTGGTCTTCACCCAGTCAAACTGGAAGAGGTTCGCAAGATACATCATTGAGAATTGAGTCGGCGTCGGAGTCCACGCACCTTCCAGACCACTGCTCACGGTGTCTTTACCGCTGCCTGTACCACATTTGTTTTTCCAACCCAGGCCCTGCTCTTCCAACGGCGCTGCTGATGGCTCTGCCCCCACACACTTGTCCGGTCTGTGAGCGCCATGCGCCTTACCGAAAGAGTGGCCGCCAGCGATCAAAGCCACGATCTCTTCATCATCCATCGCCATTCGGCCGAAGGAGTCACGAATGTCCTTGGCTGCCGCGATCGGATCCGGATTGCCATTCGGGCCTTCAGGATTCACGTAAATCAGACCCATCTGCACCGCCGCCACTGGCGACTTGTCCAAACGGCCTTCTTTATTGCGACGTTCATCGCCCATCCACTTCTTCTCAGCTCCCCAGAAAACAACATCCGGTTCCCACTGATCTTCACGACCGCCGGCAAAACCGATGGTTTTGAAACCCATGGATTCCAAAGACACGTTGCCCGTGAGAATCATCAGATCCGCCCAGGAAAGACTTTTGCCGTATTTTTGTTTTACCGGCCACAGCAGACGGCGGGCTTTGTCCAAATTCACGTTGTCAGGCCAACTGTTCAGCGGCTCAAAACGCTGCTGACCACTTCCTGCGCCACCGCGACCGTCACCCACTCTGTAAGTGCCGGCGCTGTGCCACGCCATGCGAATGAAGAACGGGCCATAGTGACCATAGTCTGCAGGCCACCAATCCTGAGACGTCGTCAGGACTTTAGCGATGTCCTTCTTTACTTCTTCCAGGTTTAATTTATTAAACTCTTTTGCATAATCAAAGCCCTTCCCCATTGGGTCAGATTCAACGGAGTGTTGACGAAGAGGAGCCAGATCCAGACGCTCAGGCCATCAGAACTTATTGGTTGGAGCTTGCTGAACATTGACGTTTTTATCTGAGGACGCTGCAAATGCAGACCCAGCGTGAAGGCTGAGAGCGATAAGAGCGGCGCCCATAAGCGGTTTTTGCAACACTGATGTTCTCCTTTGTGATTATAAAATCGGTTGTTTGGCCTCTCTAGTGTTTGCAAACCTCTATAGAATGTAAAATTGATTCTCCCTAATGATCGATAGAGGAAATCTATTTATTTTCTGTCCCCATAATTTTTATCTAATTTTTGGCCGCAACTTTTGCAGGCCTCAAGTTTGTCTCAAGCCAAGACATCCGCCGGGGTCCTGTAAAAGGATTCCCAACATTTCTTCCTCACTGCATATTTAAGCTTTTGATATTGCTTGTAGTTCTTAAAACAGGACCAGCCCTTAGACAATGTAAACAGAAGCGACGCTCCTATGCACTCAGATGCTTATAACCTGGCACCCAGGTTGCTTAACGAACATTACGGGGGAATCAATGAAGTTTAAAAATGGTGCTTTCATTCTGGGCTCAATCACTCTGGTCACCACCTTTCAAAACTGTGCGCCACAACAGGTTCAGTTCGCCGACATGGCCTCCCTGGAGTCAGCCGGAATTCCCGAAGCACCCATCTGCCGTGAGATGATCACAGAAGAAGTCAAACCCACTCTGGACTATGCGTGGGACCCCGAAGCCAGTTTGCTTCCGGAATACAAACAAGTCATGGCTGCTCCTGTTGTGGGAGATCTGGATGGCGACGGCACTCCAGAAATTCTATTCGTCACATTTAAAAATGGAGCCTATGAAAGCGACGGCATCTTGCGTGTGATCAACGGTCGCACAGGTGAAACCAAATGGAGCGCTTCAGAGGACAGTATTCGCCCTTATGCTTCGACATCCCCTCTGCTATTGGATATTGATCGCGACGGCCGTCCTGAGATTTTCTATCTTCAACAGAAGAAGAACTCCATGGTTGCCCTTAACAATGATGGTTCTCTGCGCTGGACTCTGGCTTTGCCGACGGCGCTGGGTGGATGCAAAGGTGGTTTTGCCGGAGCTCAATTTTCGAGTCAGGCTGGATCTTCAATCATTGCCGGTAATTACATTGTCTCTGAAGATGCTTCGAAAAAACCCTCTGTCTCTTTCCGTTTGGATGAGCAGACAACTTCCTGTGACACCTATGCAACCAGCCTGAGCACAATAAAAGGCAGTGCACCTTATATCGTGAGCAACACCGCTGTATACGACGAAACAGGCAAAAAGCTTTGGTCCTTCAAACGCACGGGCACACCGGCTTCCGCTGATTTGATGCCAGAAACAGCAGAGCTTGAAGTCGTTGTCACGGGTGGTGGCTATCTGACGATCTATAATGGTCTTACCGGAGAAATCCTTTCTGACAAAGCATTGGCAGAACATTCTGATCTTATCTGTAGGCTGGACGCCCAACAGCGTCCCGTTATTGGCGGCGGCCAGGCTTCGATTGGCGATTTTGATGGTAAGTCAGACACTTTGGAGATCGCCATTGCGACAGGGAAATCACTGACTATCTTTGATAACTATGGAAATAAAATCGCTGGCAGCGTGACCCAGGACTGCAGCTCTTTGGTTACGGGCATCACATCTTTCGACTTCAATGGCGATGGCAAACCGGAAATCATCTATGGCGACGAACAATTCCTGCGTATCTACGAAATGGACAAATCCGGCGACCTGAAAGTTGTTTGGTCAACCATCAACCCTTCAGGTACTTTACGTGAATATCCAGTGGTGGCCGACGTGAACGGCGATGGCTATGCAGAATTGGTGGCGGTGGCCAACAACTATGGCGTGAGAGGTCTGTACAAAGTAGATGCAGAAAAAGAGATCGCCCAAACCATCACAGGCCTTCGTGTCTTCAAGCCCGCCACCGCAGGCTCGTGGATGCCAAGTCGTAAAGTCTGGAATCAGCATGCCTACTTTAACTCTCACATCAATGACGATCTGACTGCGAATGCCTCAACCATGCTGAATTCAACCAGCGGTAAGTCGTTTAAAGTCAACTTGCAAGGTCGCAGCACGACGATCACTTGTCGCGAGAAATAAAATCAGGTGTTAAACACCAAATTGGAAATCCATAAAAATCACAAAGAGCTAATTTAGATAGCCTCTGTAGGGTTCTGAACATAAATTAACTTATGATCAAAACCCTGTGCTTTCTTTGTCTCTGCTTAAGCATAAATGCCTATGCTCAGCCGTATAGGATCACAGGCAGCCCGTCATATCCGCCCGTATCGTGGCAGAAAAGCGCTACCGCCTTAGAGGGCGTGGGGGTAGACCTGGCTCATCAGCTATTCAAAAGCTTGAAGTTCGATTACAGGGTCAGTTATTCAGGCCCCTGGAAACGGGTTCAGAAGTTGGCAGAAGACGGCCACGTTGATTTTTTAATCGGGCAGCACAAGACAAATGAAAGACTGGTCTATCTTGATTACCTTGAGCCTCCTTATTTGAAGGACAAGGTTGTTATTTTTTTCGTAAAGATGCGGGAATAAAATCAATTCAGGATCTTTATGATAAACCCGGAGCAGGTTTAATTGGTGATGCAGGAATCGGGTTGTTTAAAGACTATCTGACCGAAAAGAATATCAACTACAAAAAGAACCTGTATGAAGTCCCCGATATCGAATCTGTTTTTAAACTATTAGAGGCAAACCGAGTTCAATACACTGTCTACGGCCTTAATGCAGGGCTGTGCTATATCAAGAAGTCCAAAGTGATTTCCTACATGGACACCCCCTTCCCCGAAAGAGAAATCTATTTTGCCATTGCCAAAAAATCCAAGTTGATAAGTAAGAAAAAAGAAATTGAAACTCAATATGCCGCCCTTCTCAAGAAGGTGGATATAGATAAAATGGTAAAGGTTTATCTGGAAATCTGGTCCGCAGAAGCCGACCATCAGAGGAAATAAAACACAGCCATGAGATGGCTTTTCAATTTACTGGAGGGGGAAGGACAAATAAAAAAACCACCTGGTGGGTGGTTTTTTTAAATTTCTTAGAAGAAATTTGGTAGGCCCGAGGCTAATGTAGTCGAACCAACCGAGTTCACTCTAAGAAGAGTTTATGCGGTTCAGTGGAAAAAAACAATGCCCAATCCCCTTGAGCTGGCAAAACTTTATCGGGAACAGGGCCTTACCCAGCGTCAGATCGCCGAAATCTACAAGATTCGGCGATCAACGGTGGCCATGGCTATTCGGCGCTGTGAAAAAGAAAGAGGTTCGGTCGCATGATGAAATTTATTGCCGCAATAATTAAAATTGGAATCGTGCTCGCTTTTGCGGGCCAACTCAAAACAATGATTTTAGTTATGGCCGGGAATGCAGCCACCGCCCAGAAGAATATGATTTCATATTCGAAATACACACGAGCTTTGACTTCAGATTCAGCTCCAAGAAAAAAGGTTCAACATCGTTGAACCTTTTTGATCGAAATTTGGGTTTTTAGGTAGGGGCTTTAATTACACGAAGTTAAATGTACATTTTGTGAATCATTTTACGATTTCAATTTTAAAAATACCCATAAATGCATTTTTGAGGTCATCAATCTTAATGTTTGCTCCGTCGCTCCATCTTGAATTAGAACAGCTAATTTCGGGATAGTCGCCACCAGTAGTTTGATTTGAAAGAACTACATTCCATCCATAGTCTTTAAACTTATCAAACTCAAGGACAGATCCGTTTACGAGCTTGGTTTTATTGAGCGTGAAATGGCAAGAAGATGACAAATCATCAGCCGCTTTTTTATTTGCATTAAATAATTTTCCGTCTTGAAATTCTAAAGTCGAATCCATTAGAACAGAATCATCTACTAATAAAGTCATTTTAATCTTTGAGTGCAATTGAGCTATTTTTGGATTGCCCTCTTCATCGGACATAATTTTTAGACTAGAAGCAAAAAATTTTTGAGTTCTGTCGCAGGCACTAGCTAGAGACGTTGAGTCAAGATAACGTGGGAAAGCATCAGGAGCAACACAAGCCGAGTTGCCCATTTTACTTTTGAAATCATTGCAAAAAGCCAAAGCCATTCCAACATCTTGATGTGGCGAAGTACGGTAACTAAGTTCACGGGTCCTATAGTCAGCCTCTGCATAATATCTCAACACATCTTGACCGCAGAGAATCCTTTTGTACGAAGTGCTTTGCTCGCTATTAACTTTTTTAAAATCAGCAACCATGGCTTTCACGTCGGTACAAAACTTTTCGTTTGAAGGGGTGTTTTTTAAAGAAGCTATTAAATCTGCAACACTGGTTTTGCAAGACTGACTTTTGATAAGTTCTTGATAGTTATTACAAGCTATATTGACGTTCTCGATCTGTGCGCGAGTTAAAGAGACGGATATAGTTGTAGCTAGCCTATTAACCTCATTGGACGCATCGGTCGCTTCTTTTCTGCATACTTCAGCAGTATTGATCGGAGTGTCACTGTTTTTGTTGCAACCCGCAAATAGAGTTGAAGATAAAATTAAGCTCCCGAAAATAAGTTTTTTCATAATTGCCCCCAAGACGCACTTTGATTTAGAAAAAGCAATGTTAACCGATGAATTAAAAATAACCTATATCCAAAATTTCGACAGATAAAATCTACTGTATGAGCGCCTGTGGCAGACGGTAAGAGTTTGGAAAGAGCCGAGCAAAAAGAAATGTGACCTTGACGATTTTTGCTCAATTTGACTGAACTTATTATTCATGTTTTTCATTTGGTCCAAATTATAGTGCTTTTTAGTTCGACCGGCTTAATTTCGTTTTTAAGTCGAAATTAGGCCTTGAGCTAAAAGGTCCATTCAAAACTGACGGCATTATGCCAAGGTCACATTGGATTTTATTCGCCAATGCTCTGCGAGCTCCGCCATTTAGAAATGAAATTTAAAAATGTAAAAGTTTCACCATCGTCTAAATCATAACAGTTGATGCGCAGATTTGCTTTTGATACAGTCCCCTCCTTACTCAGGAGAGATCGCGATGACACATAATAACTCACTACTCTTATTTTTCGTAATTCAGTTAACGCTTAGCGCCTGCGCTAATAACTCAGATCATGTAGCCACTTCATCGCCAGTCGAAATCGTCGCAAAACAAGATTCGAACAGTAAGACTGGGTCACAAAATACGCCTGATAAATCTGCAAACAATAACGATGATTTGCGACCAGCTGGCCAGGTTCAGTTTAAAGAATTAGCCGTTGTGAAAGACAACCAACTTACCAATAGCTGGATTACCAACAGTGGCGTATTTTTTAGCAATGGTGATGCTGGCCGTGGAATTTTGAAATATATTTCATTTGCAGATTCGAAAATTTCGCAAGTGATGCTGAGAGATCCTTTGCTTCCAGAAGAATACAAATCGCTATCACACAATGAATTTATGAGTTCAGATGGCAAAGTTTTGACAACTATTGTTCCTTCCAAAAACCGTTTCAGGATCTACATCTATAATTTGAATGCAAATGGAGACTCTTTTGCCCCTGAATCAAAATTGCTCTTTGATGAAAGATATTACAGTTATTCAGGATTTAGTCCATCATCAACGGATGGAAAATATATTTTATTTAGCTACGTTGGTGAACACGGTCAAACGTACAAAATTCTGAACACGACTGATAAAACCATTCAAAATATTTTTGACCAGAATGACCTTGATAGTTCTTCTCAATTGATAATGAGTCAGTTTATTCCTAATACGCATCATATAGTTGTTGGTATTCATGATTCAAAACAACCGAGTAGGTATGCTATTAAATATCAGTTTTGGGATATCGATCAAAACAAAATAATACTTGAACTGCCAGCATCAAATTATCAAGCAGGCTCTGTGGCGAACGGATATTTTGCTGCATACGATGCTGCAACTCGTGAAATTGTTAGCGTTGACCTGCAGAATTATTCGGTGAAACGCTTTCCAGCACGTATCGAACTAAGTGCTATTGTGAGTGGTGTCTCGCTGGCCTCATCTGGAAAGTACGCATTAATTAGATATAAACGAGAGTACATGCCTGGCATTTATCACCCCGCACATGTAATCCGGGTCCGCAAGCTATTAAACGATGATAGTTATGAAATAGATATACCTCAAGATCCCATATATAACGATCCAGGCTTTAATTTCACTGGCGGATTGGATTCAGTTTTTTCGCCCGACGGAAGGCTGATCTTAGATGAAAGGTCGATCAAAAAAGATGGCAAATGGATTAGCGCTTTTGATTTTGATAATGTTGAAGATAGGAAAACCGTATCTCAGTTTCCAAGCTTTCAAGCTTCGGGTAATTATAATTGTACGTCGAGATGCTTCTTAGAACTAACGAAGATCACTTATTCGCCAGACTCTCGCTTTGTTGTTTTGAATTACCTGTACGGATCTGTTACAAACGGCATTCCAACAATTGGCAAAGATACCACCTTTTATTCACATCTTGAGGGATTTGCACATCAAGTTGTGGAAGTTATGACAGGAAAGTTGGTTCATGAGTCATTCACATCCTATGATTCTAAACTGGGAGTGCCAGATTTCTCTAATCGCCCTCATGTGGAATTCTTTGGAAAAAATAATTTATTGGTTCGAGATCATAGTGGTTTGGTCGTCTATACATATTTATGAATTAATTTTTTGCGGCCAAAAACCCTCCGAATCCATTCAAATTAAAATCAGTAAACCCCGCGCGAAAGTACCGGGGTTTTTCATTTGTTCACATAAATATACTTTTCCGAGCAAAAATATTTTGAACTTGGTTGTGGCTTAAATTGGATTTCATGGAAGCATCCGTAACCACTGCATAAAACGCGTCTAGGAACTGAAATCAATATCCAGCATGCTGCGATTCATGAAAACACAGCGTGCGAACCAACTAATAGAAGAAATCCAAGAGCTGACTCGGCAATATCATTCCGAAGTGAGCTCCGTCAGAAAACCTTGGCCGAAATCCATAAAGTCCAGAATCCAAGAATTATTTGCCCTGGATGTACCAGTTAAAGCAACAGCCCAACAAATCGACATCCCCTATGCAACTATTATGTCGTGGCGATTGAAGCCCAAGAAAAATATTAAATCTGACTTTCATGCATTAACAGTCCAACCAGGTCCAACTGTCACAGTTGGACCTTCATTAGAAGAAAAAACTAATCTGGGTCTAACTGTGACGGTTAGAACTCCAGAAGGATATATTTTAGAGATACCAGAATCTATTGCCGTAAAAACCATCCTTGAACTTCAGCGAGGTAAATCATGTTTTTAGACCGCAAGGGGCTTCGGGCATTTGTATATCGCGAAAGTATCGACATGCGGTGTGGTTTTGAAAGATTACATTCTTTATGTGTCCATCAAATGCAGGCGATTATGGATCAGGGACATGTGTATTTGTTCTTCGGGAAAAACCGTAAGCGCATCAAAGCTATTTTCTATGATGGGACAGGGCTGGTACTGATTTCAAAACGTATGGAAAAAGGGAACTTTATGTCTTTGGCCGAACTATTGGGGCGATCGGAGGTCAGTTTGTCAGAATTAAAGCTGATTTTCCACGGAAGTGTGATCAGAACACCTATTGTTGACCGCTCTATGGCAGCTTTAGCGCCACAAATCCCAGTGACGCAAAGGGAAGCTGTTGATCTTCCGCAAGGGTTTTTACAAACTCCCGGCTGATGGATGAAAGAACTCGAAAAATTATTGAAAGCGAAAAAGATCCCCGCATATTGCAGGCACTTCTGTCGCAAGCTCTCGAGTTCATTGCACAGCAAAAACTATTAGTTGCCAAACTTCAAGAGGAGCAAGCGCTTAGCCTGCAGTCTAAATTCAACCTAGATGAGCGTATAAAGCTGCTCCGTAGAAGTATTTTTGGTAAATCCACTGAAAAACGAGCTGAAGCCACAGATCGTCCTCGTGACAAAAGCCAAACCGAGGCTATGTTATTCAGCCAAGCGGCGTTCCCTGCTGAAGTGTCACGTGAAGAGCAAAAGAAAAATAAATGGTCAGGTTTACCTAGCTGCGAAGTTGCGCACCATCTTTCAGATGACGAACTTAATGAAGAAGCAAAACTTCGTGGTATCGACAATCCACATCCATCAATGTGGAAAAATACGGGTCTTTATGATGAATCTTTTCAAATACAAATCATTGAAAGATCCTATGTCAAAGAAATCCACAAGAAGTATAAATATAAACTGGATCCAAAGTTCATTCCAGACTCAGATAAAGAAGTTATTATCACTGCCAATGGCCCTTCGGGCCTATTGCCAGGAATGAACTATTCAACTGACTTTGTTATCAGTGTTGTGGCTGATAAATATATCAGCCACATGCCCTTAGAAAGACAGACCCGAGAAATGGAATCGCTGGGTTTAAAAGGGATCCAAAATAGTACTCTCTCAAGATTGTCTGGACTTGCAGCTGCTAGTCTTGAACCTGTACAAGCTGAAATTCTCAAAGAATTGAAATCAAGCGATCTTGCCTTACACCTGGATGAAACCCCTTGGAAAATCCAAGATAAGACTGAAAAAGATGGCTACATGTGGGTGGTAAGCAATCGTTACGGTAGTCATTATTGTTTTAAGCCCACCAGATCAGGACAAGTTGTTAAGGATTTTTTGAGTGGATACAGTGGACCTGTCGTTACTGATGGTTATGTTGGATACAACATACTAGCGAAATTAGAAATTCCCCAAGCATTCTGTTGGGCACATGCACGCAGAGAATTTATAAAAATTGAAGACCACGATCCAACAGTAAAACCAATCTTAGATGATATTGATCGATTATTTGAAATTGAAAGAGAGGCTTCCTCTTTTGAAGACCTTTTGCGGCTACGAAAAGAGAAAAGTCAGTTGATTACCGAGGGTCTTCATAAAAATCTCATAGGAGAGTACTCAAATTCACGCCCTGGCAGTCAGAAAAGAAAGGCTATAGAGTATCTCACAGAAAGGTGGGCCGGATTTATGTTGTTCTTAAATGATAACCGTATTCCTCTTTCAAACAATGAGGCCGAACGTACGATCCGTCATGCTGTAGTCGGAAGAAAGAATTATTACGGATCTGGAAATCACGCTGGCGCAGATACCGCCGCCACACTTTTCACTGTAATTGAATCTTGTAAAAAGAATGACCTTGATCCGCGAAGTTATTTGTCGATGGCTCTGCATTTAGTCGCTGCGGGAAAAGCTCCGCCCACGCCATTGGCACATGCTCGGGCTCTTCGTCAATAGCGCGTATTACGCAGGGTTCACAAGCATCCAACATATTTTGAGTGGTGCAAAAAACAATTGGTCCATTTGTCCGTTTAATTTGATTTGAGGCGACCACCCAGCACCTTATAGAGGGCAATACTATACGCCCGACATACTATGAAAGGATTCGAAGTTTTGAGATTCAAGAAACCTGTAATCTTTTCAATTTCAAATTTAGATTTTGCGGGGTGCTGATTTTCAGTCTATTCTGCATACAGAAGTCAAACGTGTATCAAAATTTTGAAATTCACAGTTTGCATCAGTACCAAGTCTCCTAATTTAAAATAGACACGAAATTCAAAACCGAAACCACTCTAAGAATGGGATTTCGCTCAGTCACAGGAAAAAATATTTATTTTTTTCTTCGTGACTTTTTGCATTTGAATTCAGACGCGTCGCCATTTTTTAACCCTAAAACCAAAGGAGGTTTTTGCCCATAAAAACTGAAGCTCATCGGGCGTGAGCTGATCGCACATTCAAATCCAACATAGAAAGACTTTTGTCTTTCAACCAAACTTAATGGCTCAAATTTTAGAGCCAAATAAAAAGTCTCATGATTCTGCGGCCACAAATGTTCCCAGTCAGGATCACTTTTTAATTCAACAGACACAAACGTTTTACCTTTAGAAAAAGGAAAGGAAATTTTATGAGTCGAAGAAATTCGAAAAGGACTTCTTTTATCAAAAGAAAGTTCAAACGCACATCAAACCGTAAACTCAGCATATACGACATCCTGGTTCTTGATTTTTTGTGGACCTGGAAGGTGGCCAATTTTGCCATGCTGGTTCAAGTTGGGTACGCGAAAAAATCGCCGTGGTGGGCGTATAAGGCGATTCGCCAATTGCAAAAAGAAAAATACATTCAAAGCCTTCCTCGTGGCAAATACCTGGATCACGAAGTCTTTGCACTAACCAGCCTTGGCTTTGAAGTGGTGCTGATGGACCGCGATGATATTGTTGAATATCGCTACAAACCCCATGCGCCAGCCCATGACTACTTTGCGACATGCCTACAGCTAGGCGAGCTGTGGCAAAGCAATTGGGATAAAGTGTTTTTCACCGAGCAGATGCTGTCATCGCTGCGGAGATCAAATTTTCCAAAGGACTATGTTCGGGATGAAGGCCATGTGCCTGATGGCATAACGACATTATCATTTGGATTGAAACAGATCAGCTTTGGCATCGAGGTGGACTTGAACCTGAAGGACGCTGACCGATACGGGACGACGTTTCGGTATTATGGAAACCTGCATGACATACACTTTGTCTTTTGGCTAGTTCGTAATGACTGGATGTATGATAAGATCAGCCAGTTCTACAAGAGCAGTTACGTTCAAAAAGATTTTGCGGACTTTCAGTTTATTCGTTTGGATGATTTCAAAAAAGATTTTTGGAATACCAAAATCATTCACGGTAAATTCAAGGGTCATAGTATTTGCAAAGTCTATGAAAACGCTATGCAAAGCCTAGGCAAATCGGCAGCAAGTCTTGGGCAAAATTCAAATCGAGAGATTTTTTTAAAATCGACGAAAAGTCCACAAATATCAACACCTTCTAAGTCTTGCGATGAAACAAAAATTCTTTAACACCCTACGGGTTAAGGGGGAATATATTTATGAAAAACGATAATCAAAACATCATGGCTATTGGTGGAATCCTAGCTGTTATTATCTTTGTTGGTCTTTGTGTGAAGATGATTACAAAGATCATGGAACATCTTTACAGAGCATTTTATGTGTTCAAATTCATGCTGCATGAATTCTTTCTGGTGGCGGTTGAATTTTTAAAAATTGTTCTGATGATCGCTGGAATCAGCGGAATTGTTTTTGCCGCCATTTACTTCTCGTACCGATATTATAAAATGGTCAGACGTGGAACTGCGATGCAGGAAACGTTTGATAACAATTATATAAGTTTTGTCCGTGAGGTTAAAAATCAATTGTTAGCCCATGAAAAGGCAATTCGGTCGCAGCTCAATGAAATGGATCAAAAAATCAGTGATGCCATTGATCGGCCCGTGCTTGTTCCTGAAAAAATTGAATTGGTTGCTGAATCAGAAAATGTTTCGGCCGCAACTGAAATTGCAGCAGGCAATCAAAGCAATTCGAAATCAACCGAGCCAATCATCGAACCGAATGAACAAAGCAACAAGAGCCCGCAAGACTTTATAAATCCGTATTAGGAGGTCGTTTATGGCAAAGCCTAAAAACTGGCAGCCAAAATCAATCCTAACCAAAAAGCAAAAGGTCAGTTCAGAACGCTTCGAGCAATTACTTGCTGAAATGGGCGAAGTTTTATATAAAAGACTTCGCCAGCAAGCCAGTGGTGTAAAAACCACTGGCTCTTTAAATTCCACTGAACCTACAGCTTTAAGTGTTTCTGGGTTGGATAAATCCACAACTAAAAAGGTAGGTGCTTAAATGAAAAAACAAATTAAAAACCACACTGGTTATAAAATCGGGATCTATGTTCGGGTTTCAACTGAGGAGCAGGCGGAAAATCCGGAGGGGTCGATTAAATCACAAGAACACCGATTGCGGGAATTTGTAAAACACAAAAACTCGTTTGAGTCTGTCCAATCCCACGTAGTTTGACCGGTTTCAAGGGGGGCAAATCCCACGTAAGTGGACCGGCTTTGGGGGAAGTAAATCCCACCTAATTTGACCGGGCAATTGCTTACGTTTTCAGCACATTTTCTCCATCTGATCCCATGCGCTAAGCTGCTGGTTTAACAACCAGACTACAGCAAGGAATACGCATGCGGAAACTCAGAAAAAAGGACTTGGAGAAAATCACAGTGGACCGAAAAATCGTCGAAGGCCTTCGCGAAGGACACTCACTCACCGCACTGACTAAATCAACTGGTAAAGGCAAAGGTTACGTCATAAAAATCCGCGACCAGGCGATAGAGCATGGCTATGTAGCCGTCGCAAACCCAGAGAAGAAAATCTACTGCAAAACCTCAAAAGAAATCCCACCTTACCCAGAGGCGCTGTTTCCGCTGCGCGATGGTCGCAGCGAGAAGGCCATTGAAACGGATGCCATCTTAGATCCCAAGCGCGAATGGATCAAGGAGCGCATTGAACTTGGCTGGAGTCCGCAAAGTATTTTTGAAGAGCTTCCGCTCTCTGTCCCGCGATCTAACTTCTACCGCTACATTCACCGCCACAAACTTATGCGATCCGCACCTGCGCGCAATGTGATGGAGCTTGTTCACTCACCGGGGGAATGTCTGCAGGTGGACTGGGGAAAGCTCTTTGACGTCGTCGATCCTGTCACAAAAAAGAAAAAAACAATTTGGATTTTCGTTGGCGTTCTTGGGCATTCTCGTTACGAGATGGCCCGAGTTGTAGAGAAACTCGACTTTGAAACAACTGCCGAAGTTTTAATAAGCATGTTTGAGGAACTTGGCGGAGTCCCTCGTAAAGTGACTTCTGATAATCCCAAAGTCTTTGTTCATGAGGCATCAAAGCACGAGCCGACGTTGAACCCGGCCTTTGAAAGACTGGCCTCGCACTACGGGTTCGTTGTCGAGGCATTGCCGCCTTATTCTCCAGAGAAAAAAGGCAAAGTGGAGCGAATGGTTCCAATGAAGCGTCGCCTTTTTGAATCCTACGATAAGTCCCAATATTCACTGAGCGGCGCACAGTCACACATGAATAAAAAGATGAGTATCGCCAATGAGAGAAAGC
Organism: Bdellovibrio sp. HAGR004; assembly: GCF_055397015.1. Classification (NCBI taxonomy): domain Bacteria; kingdom Pseudomonadati; phylum Bdellovibrionota; class Bdellovibrionia; order Bdellovibrionales; family Pseudobdellovibrionaceae; genus Bdellovibrio; species Bdellovibrio sp. HAGR004. The sequence continues at coordinate 3,913,425 of NZ_AP029176.1, forward strand.
ACGGGACTCACCTACAAAAACCTTTGGATGTGTTTCTTAACGATGAAGCCTCGTTGTTAAAGCCTCTTCCTTTATTACGCTACGAAGTGGAAACCATCACTCGCTCAACAGTGAGGTCTGATGGTTATGTTCGCTTTGCAAACAAGTACTACCGAGTAGACACAAGACTCAAAGGCGAAATAGCTTTGGTGATTGGTAATTCAGTTCAAGTAAGTATCTACTGCAACGGTCGACTGTTAGAAGTTTACGAGCGCATCCAAGATAAATTCACAAGTAAAGCCTGTAAAGATCATTACAAGGAGTCTTGGGAGAAGACTCTTCAAGATCATGGTCACTATCTGAAGCAAGCAAAAATTATCGGCGTCAATGTTGAGCGCTTTGTAGGAATTATTTTGGCTCGAGGCGAAGGTTTTGTTGATACACGCAGCGTATGGGGTCTTCTGACGCTGAACAAGAAGTACAGCAATGCCGACATCGACAAGGCCTGCCTTTCAGCGCTGGAGTTATCACAGGTAAATTTAAAAACAGTTCATCAACTATTGAATATTATGGCAAAGCCAAAACCCAAAGCTCCTCGTCATGAGGAGGTTTTATCCGCGCAGACGGTGGGAGGTAAGTTTGCGCGCGACATGAGTGAGTATAAAAACCATTTACGTCTGGTTCATAGCAACCAGGCCCACTGAAAGGAAAGACAGTTATGACAATAGATGTGATACGCGATCAGTTAAAGCAGTTACGAATGCCCGCGGCATCCGCAGAGATCGAGGGTTTAGTTCAAAAAGGAAAACGCAGCCAGGATCTTAAGTGGCTCAGTGAGCTTCTATCCACGGAATTAGATGCAAGGGCAGATAACGCCGTAGAAAAAAGGATTAAGAAAGCGGAGTTCCCAGAGCGAAGAAGCTTTGAGCAGTTCAATTGGGATTTCAATAAAAAACTCCCGCGCGAAAAAATCGAGGATCTGAAAGATTTAAAGTTTATCGAGAACAACGAAATTGCATTGTTTTTGGGAAGTCCCGGCACGGGCAAGAGTCATCTTGCGATTGCTCTTGGGATGAGCGCTGCGCAGGCTGGTCACAGTGTTTTTTGTACGAGTGTAAAAAGACTTGGGACAAAGATCCGTAAAGCGCGCGAGAACAATAAGCTCGATGTTTTATTCAAACAAATTCTAACATCAAAGCTATGGATCTTGGATGACTGGGGCGTCGTAACAATGCCACGAGACGTGAGTGAGGAGATCTTCGATTTATTTGATCGACGCAAGCACAATTCGGCTATGATCTTAACCAGCAACCGCGACGTTGAAGAATGGCCACAAGTTTTTACCGATCCGATCCTGGCAAGTGCTGCCATCGACAGGATGTTCGAGAATGCCCATATTTGCATTTTTGAAGGCCCCAGTCACCGCATGAAGGGACGAATAACTTTCAACGATATTGACAGCGAGTAGAAAGACCAATAAACCCTCAAAAATCAGGTGGTCAAAGTATCTGAAACGAACCCGGTCAAACTAAGTGAAACGGAACATTTGAGTCATTCGGCGAAATAGTTGAGTTTTATTGCGATGCGGGGATTTCTGCGAAGGACACGAATAGACCTGCATTTCAAAGAATGATGGATGATGTTCGCAGTAAAAAAATCAACATGATCCTCATCACTGAATTATCACGGTTAACAAGATCCATAAGAGATTTTGCAAACTTGGTTGAAATGCTCGATCAATTGGAATGTCAGATTTATTCATTAAAAGACCAATTTGATTCGTCAACTGCTGTGGGATCGTTTTCAATGTTTTTAATGGCGAATCTAGCGCAATTTGAGCGAAAGCAAATTGGCGAAAGGATTTCGGCGAACTTTTTATCCAGAGCCAAACGCGGCCTTTATAACGGCGGCAGTGTGCCACTGGGTTATAAAGTCAGCGGTAATCGTGATGGCAGGCTTGAAGTGGTTCCAGCTGAAGCCGAAACAGTCAGAGAAATTTTTAAAACATTTTTGTCTGAAGGGACTTTGTCGTCTGCCACAAAAACTCTGAATAAAAAGAAAGTTCATCTTGTTCGTCGCAAGGAAGGCGGCGGACAACCCAGAACTGGTGTTGTGATGCTTGAAACACTTTATAAGATGCTTACCAACCCCGTTTATATTGGCGTTAGAGTTTATAAAGAAAATGGCAAAGAGCAATCGGTCAAAGCCCAGTGGGAACCTATTGTTAATGAAGAAATTTTTAAACGCGTCGGTGAAATATTGAAGAAAAATAAATCCAGAAAAAAGGCATCGCCCAAAAGATGGCCGTATTTGCTTTCTGGATCACTTTTTTGTCAATGTGGCCATCGCATGTCCGGAAAATCGGCCCACGGTAACGGTGGAAAGATTGCTTATTATGACCATGCGTGGACTGCTAAGATTGAAAATGTAACCGATCAGAAATCAAAGCGCTGTGATCCGCAGAGGGTTTTGGCTGAAAAGCTAGAGCCACTTGTTTGGAAAGCTGTGAAAGATTTTTTGTTGGTTCCAGAATTTTTCACTGAGATTTTACTGGAGGCCCAAGCCCAGAGCGAAATCAACACACCAAAGCAGGACATCGAACGAAAGCAAAACAAGATCTATGAAATCAATATGCAGCTTGATGCCTTGTCAGAGCGTTTGGGGTTATTGCCAAAGTCCGTGAACCCAAAGCATGTCTTTGATCAAATGGAGCGGCTTTCAGTGCAAAAGGATGGCTTGGAAAAAGAGGTCAGTGAACTAAAACGAAATAACGAACGGGAAAATGTTGCGGTTGGAATGGCTGATTTTAATCAGTTTAAGGCTGTGATTGTGGATTTATTGGAGAATGAAAATGACCCAGTGGTGAAAACCACGATCATTCAAAAGATGGTTCACAAAATTGTTGTGAAGACCGATGAGGTTGAGATTTATTTTTATGTTGGGGAAAAGTACTATAAACGGGAGCTTGCGATCGCAGGCTCCCGTATGTTGCCGTCGGTGGCTCCGGATACCTTTAACGGCGCTCTAAACGCAGCCGCGCCAGAAAAAAGACGCACCTCGGCCCTCCCTGTTTTTCACGGGAACCCGAAGACATCCGAAATTTTAAATTTAAAACCGAACTTTTTTTATGACGCTGGTTCGAACAGCTTGAAAATTGGTAGGGAATGCCGGATTCGAACCGACGACATCCACCTTGTAAGGGTGGCGCTCTACCAACTGAGCTAATTCCCTATCGTCTTGAGAGGACCATTTCTAGCAATGGTCCGCCCCTTAAGCAATATCTTTTTTAATAAAATGCTATTTTTTTATGTCCTCGAAGCAGATTTTTTGGCTCAAGGTGGCTGAAATCTTCACAGTTTGCATGTGAACCATTTCATCCGTACCCCCACGCTCCAAAGTGCCGATGGAAAGGACCATAACTTCGTCCATAGGCATGCCCTGCAGCGGCGGTACCGGGGAATCTTTTTGGCTGATGGCCGTCATTTGAACGCGGTAAATAGCCCCACCCTTGCTGGTCATTTGCGCCAAAACCTTCAAATGATTCTCATGGCCCACCCCTGTCGCCAGGACTTTGCAGGTTTCACCGTCAAACTGCTTCACCTGAAGCTGACGAACACCCGTGGACTTCTGACGAACCACCTTCAAGGCGAAGTAGGAAACGTAGTCCCCTTGCTCGACTTTCCAGATGCCCTGGATGTCTTGCCATGGGAATGGCTGCGCCAAGTGGAACGGCCATGGAACCCAACGGTCGTCACTGGCTGGCATGATATGTTCTTCGACTTTGGCATGAGCCCCTACAGAGTAAGCCATGCTGGATAAAGTCACCAAAGTTGCGATCAAAATTTTGCTCAACATGAATCCCCCCTAGTGCTCGAAATGAACTCGAGCCGCTTTATTCATGTAATATCCATTTTTGGCTCTAAAGATATACTTAGGCTTTTCATAATCCGGTTCAATCAGCTTACGCAGACGTTTGATGGTTACGTAAATCTTATTGTCGTGGATGGCAGGATCATACGGCTGCTTCCACACATTCTCAACCAAGAATTCCTTGGAATAGATCTGCCCCTGATTTTGTACGAACAAACGCAGCAAATCCAAAAGGATAAACTGGTTTTTGAAGTCAATTCGACCCAGTTTCTTCTCGATAACCGAGTGATTGGCCTCATCAAATATGAGGTCAAAATTAGTTTGAGTCTCGCCGCCGATTTTTTCGGCAAGATTTTTCACCATGCGTGCCAGACGTTTGTGGTTTTCACCATCAACAGATCTTTGCGCCAAAGTGATGTATGTGCGAGCCATGTCCTTGTCGCCGATTTCAAAGTACGTGTCGGCCAAGGCACCCATCAGGTAGTTGGACATAACCACGTTGCGAGTCTCACGAACGATGTCGTAAGCCTTCCACAAAACCTCGATGGCTTCGTCATACTTTTTCATCTGCTTCAAGATGTCGGCATTCAGGAACAAAGAAGACGCCTGAAGATCCGGCATCTGGTAAACCTGGAAGAAGACCTGAAGATTGTAGATCTCTTTCAAAGCATCGGAATAGCGCGCAGAAGACGGATGTGAATAGCACATCGCCAAACCAAAAATCGCGTGACAGATATCTTCTTTGTTGTCGGATGCAAGAGCGATCGCCAGGGCCTTTTGGAGATAGTCCATAGCGGTGTCGATCTGGCCTTTGTAGGAAGCACAAACTGCGAGTGTGTAGTAGGTTTTGGAATTAAGCTCAAAGCCCTCTTTAAGAACCAGATCCTGAAGCTTTTCTTTGGCCAGGTTGATTTCTTCAAATTGCTCGCGCTCAGCATAGATGCGCAGAAGCAGATTGATGCACTTCAAGTATTGAGAGAAATTCTTCTCGGCAAAGAAAGCTTTTGTCGCTTCCTGAAGATTGTCCACGGCAGGCGTGAACTCTCCTCGGTCGTAATAAAGCTTGCCGAGCTCGAAAGCACGATCAGTTGGGTTCATAAGTTCCTAAAACTCCAAAACAAAAAACAAATTACTCGCAGGGGACAGGTTTTTACAGATTGTCAGGAATACGTCAATGCAAGACGCGGACGGTTGCTCACAAAATAGGCATACTGAGAATTGATTTCAGGAATGTAATGAGCGCCCGCAACACAAAGTGATTATTCTGCGGTGTGAGAGACGAAAAAAACGCTAGGAGAGCGGTTTTCCGGCCTTCTGGAAGCGCTTCCATTCTTGTTCGGTCATCAGCGTGACAGATTCTGTATTGGGATCAAAAACAATGCGGACATGGCCTTTTTCAATCTGCTTTTGCAGCTGTTGCACCTTGGTTTCATGGGCCACCTCATTCACTCCGTAGTCCGTGCCCTCACGCTGAATGAAGTTTTCGATCACCCCACGCAAAGCCGCATCACTCAGATCATCTTTTGAAACTTCAATCGGCGGGGCCGGATCTTGCGAATTTTCTCTCATACTTTCTTCCTAGCTGGTTCTCGGCCAATGACTGGGTTGGGTTATAACAAACGAGGCCCAAAGACGAGTTCTTACTTTTAACATAAGGAATTTTCCAAAGTAGGTCAAAAATCAGTGAAGATTATATAAAACCACAACTTGTGAGGACTCCGAAATGCCGAAACTGCGCGTGTGTTTGCTTTGCCTGGCTTTAACGACATTCTTAGCTTCTTGCTCCCAGTCTTCTTCGGGAAAGAAAACCTCGCCAGACAATCAGTCCTCGGAAAACCCTCCCCAAACAACACCACCGACAGAGTCACCTAGTCCGGAGCCAACTCCGGAACAGCCTGCTCCTGCTCCTGCTCCTGCGCCGGAAGAACCGACTCCTACTCCTATGCCCGAAGAACCAACGCCAGCACCGATTCCAGCGCCACCACAACCTGTTCCCGCGCCAGAAGAGCCAGGACCTACTCCACCCACGCCGGAAGAACCAGCACCAGCGCCGACACCGGCTCCTACTCCGGCTCCAACACCTACACCCGAAGAGCCTGCTCCAAGTCCAAGTCCAACGCCGACTCCGCAGCCAGTTCCGGAAGAGCCCGCTCCTGCTCCGACACCGGAGGAGCCGGCGCCGACACCAACTCCAGAGCCAACTCCAGAGCCAACTCCAGAGCCAACTCCAGAGCCAACTCCAGAGCCCATTGGGGTTTGTCCAGATGGGTATGAAAAAGTTGCGGCCAACTCCGTCGTAAAAACAGAGGCCTATTGTATCGCGAAGTTTGAGATGAAAAAGGTCTCTGGCAAAGCCGTTTCCCAAGCCGCCGGAAAGCCCTGGTTGGCAAACAAAGCCACCGCACAAGAAGCTTGTGCTGCTTTAGGAGCCGATTACCGCTTGCCTACCAATGCCGAGTGGAATGCGGCGGCCCTGGAAATCTATGACAACGCAGAAAACTGGGTCGATCACAAAAAGAACAACACACTTTACACAGGATTCTACTCCGGCTGGACCGAGCCAGTTGAAGTCAAGGACGTCACCAATCCTTACGATGGCACCGGCAAGAAAAAAGGCGAAGAGCGCAGAACGTTTGTCCTAAATAGCGGCGCGATCATCTGGGATTTCGGTGGCAATGCCTGGGAATGGGTCAGTGACACGATCTATGGAAGCTCGTACACGCCGGATCTTTCCAGCCACTACGGCCGTCGGTATCACAACAACAATTGGGACGTAAAACCTGGCTCCCAGCAGCTCTTTGATTTCACCGGCATGACCGACGCCGGAAAGAAAGACACCTACATGGGGAATCTGTTCGGGGGCAGCACCGGAAAAGTCATTCGTGGAGGCGCCGTCTGCATCCACTCCAAAGGAGTGACGGGCATCTTTGCCGCGAACATCGGCGACATCACGGCTGATGATCTGCAAGCCCCAGCGTCGTGGAATCTGAAAATGAACAACATCGGCTTCCGCTGTGTGACCCGGCCTAAATAGTCCCTGACCAGAATATCGACAGCCCTGCAAAGCCCTCCTCAAACAGAGTGAGGGCTTTTTCATTTTTATGACGGCATCTGATTTGCTCCCTACACAGCCGAATTCAACTAGTAAGGAGTGTTCCATGAGATTACAGAATATCGCACGTATCACATCTGCCATTCTCACTGTTTCCAGTCTTTGGACTTCCCCAACGGAGGCCAAAGAAGCGCCCACCTCCAAAAAAGAATACTGTGCGATGAACAGCCAAGACTATAAAGACCTTTTGATGAAGACAGAGAATCATCTGGCCTTTGTAAATCAAGGGGGCATCGGCGGTCAGGGCGTGTGCTGGTGGCACTCGATGTTCACACGAAACGCCACGTATCTGGCAATCTATCGCCCGGAGCTGCCTCGCCCCACACGCTCGGAAGCCCTTCAGATTATCAAGGACATTTCTGCCAACCGGGGTGTGGTTGATATCCCAGGGTTTAGAAATCTGGAAGAGTTTTCTGCCGTTCACCGAGATCAAATTCAGACTGAGCTGAACGCCGGCCAAATCGTCGATGGTGGCATTCTGTTTGGTTGGGTTCGTGGAGTCACAGGGAAGCATTCCGTGCCGGCCCAGCAGCTTGAAAGCATGATGAACAATCTTTACAGCGAAGTGCGCAGCGGTCGGGTGGCCTATCAAATGCTGCAAATCGAAGGCATCATGGCCCACGCCTGGCTGGTGGTGGATATGAAAAGGGACGGCGATGGATTTATTCTCTCGGTATTAGACAGCAACTATCGCGACATTCAAACCGTCCAATATCGGCGCGGCATGACCTCTTTGCAGGAATACGGCTCTGTCCCCTACACCAGCCGCAATGCCGTTGATTATCAAGGCTACAAAAACGCTAAATCCCTGTACTGCAAACGCAACATCAACGCCAAAGACCTGCGCGACCTGATCGACAAACGCTAAACCTACAGTCACTTCAAAAGCAAAGGGCCGATATTTCTACCGGCCCTTTTGCATTCGAATCTCGTCAAACTTTCAATCTTTAATTTCCAACCACTCTTAGTGGTGGTGTACCGACTGACCCGTGTACTGAGCTTTGATTCCGAACTCGCGCTCCTTTTGAATCTTGAACAATTCTTTTGGAGACTTGATGTCCAGAGCATTGATCAGAACCTGATCCACATGGTCCACCAGGATCACTTTCAGATCCTTCATGACATCCTTAGGGATGTCCTTCAGATCTTTTTCGTTCTCCTTAGGGCAGATGATCAGCTTGATGCCACCGCGGTGAGCAGCAAGGATCTTCTCTTTCAGACCACCGATGGCCATCACACGTCCACGCAATGAAACTTCACCCGTCATCGCCACCGTGCGCTTCACAGGGACTTTCATGATCGCTGACACGATGGAAGTCGTCAGTGCGATACCTGCAGAAGGACCGTCCTTAGGAACTGCACCCTCTGGCAAGTGGATGTGCACGTCGATGTTCGAGAAGTATTCTTTGTCCAAACCGAACAAAGGACCTCTGGATCGAACATAGCTCATCGCCGCCGCACAGGATTCTTTCATCACGTCACCCAGCTGACCCGTCACAGTGAACTTGCCTTTACCAGGCACCACGCTCACCTCGACAGCCAGAAGGTCACCGCCCACTTCCGTCCAAGCCATACCGTTCGTCAGACCGATTTCGTTTTCAGTCTCGATCATACCGAACTTGTACTTGTGCGGACCCAGAAGCTCGACCAGTTTCTGCGGAGTAACCACATAACCTTCGTTCTTCTTCGTGGATGTCTTCGCTCCTTTAGCGCCTTTTTTGGCTGCCACAGCTTTTTTATCTGTTTTAGCTTCGGCTTTGAATGTTTCCAAAGTTTCGTTCATCACGATGTCTTTGGCGACTTTACGAGCCACGTTTGCAAACTGTCTTTCCAGGTTACGAACGCCCGCTTCACGAGTGTAGTAGCGGATCACATCGCGGATGGTGTCATCCTTGATGGTGACTTTGTAGTCTTTCAAGCCGTGGTTTTCCAACTGCTTCGGAACCAGATAGTTCTTCGCAATGTGGAATTTCTCCTGCTCGATATAACCTTCAAGATTGATGATCTCCATACGATCCAAAAGAGGTCTTGGAATCGTGTGCAAGGAGTTCGCTGTCGCGATAAACATCACTTTAGAAAGGTCATATTCAAGCTCCAGGTAGTGATCCTGGAAATTGCTGTTCTGCTCTGGGTCCAAAACCTCAAGCATCGCCGCCGCCGGGTCACCTCGGAAGTCATTGGCCATTTTGTCAATTTCATCCAGAAGAACCAGTGGATTACCTTTGTCCACTTTGCGCAGGGCTTGCAGGATTTTACCTGGCATCGCACCTACGTAGGTTTTTCTGTGACCGCGAATTTCCGCTTCGTCACGCACGCCACCCAAAGAGATACGCGCAAACGGACGATTCAAAGATTCCGCGATGGATCTAGCCAAGGAAGTTTTACCCACCCCTGGAGGACCCGCAAGGCACAAGATAGGCCCTTTCATATCTTTGGAGATGGACAAGACTGCCAGGTATTCCAAGATACGGTCTTTGACTTTTTCCAGACCCCAGTGGTCTTCATCAAGAATGCGCTGAGCATTTTTGATGTCATGTTTTTCTTCTGTGTAATCAGCCCATGGCAAAGACAGAACCCAGTCGATGTAGTTGCGAACCACAGTCGCTTCCGCAGACATCGGTGACATCATTTTGAGCTTTTTAATCTCTTTCATGACCTTGTCTTTGGCTTCCTGGCTCATCTTCTTGTTCTTGGTTTTGATCTCAAGATCTTGAAGCTCTGCCTGGTAGTCGTCTTTTTCGCCAAGTTCCTTCTGGATCGCCTGCATTTGTTCATTCAGATAGTACTCTTTCTGAGAGCGCTCCATCTGTTTCTTCACGCGCGTGCGGATCTTCTTTTCCACTTCAAGGATTTCGATCTCGCCCGTCATCAGGTTCAGAAGGTGTTCCAGACGTTTGGAAGGATCTATGATCTCCAATACAGTTTGCTTGTCTTCCAGTTTCAGATTCAATTGAGCGACGATGATATCCGCAAGCTCACCCGGATTTTCGATGGTGGAAACACGCATCAAAATCTCTGGCGGGATACGCTTGTTCAGTTTCACGTAGGTCTCGAACGTTCCCTTGACGGAGCGAACCAAGGCCTGCGCTTCAACGATATTCGTAGGATCTTCATCAAGGGCCTCAACAGCCACTGTGAAGAAGTTGTCGTTGTTTACGAAATTCTTAATCTTTACGCGACGTTTGCCTTCCACCAGAACTTTCACAGTTCCATCTGGCAAACGAAGTAATTGGATGATCGTTCCAACAGTACCGATAGCAAAGATGTCTTTGGGTTCGGGATTATTGGTTTTGGCGTCTTTTTGAGCGGCCAAAACGATGTCGGTTTGTTTGCTCATCGCCTCTTCAAGAGCGTTGATGCTCTTTTCACGACCGACAAACAAAGGCATCATCATATGCGGAAAAATGATGAGGTCTCTTAGGGGCAAAAGTGGTAGTTGTTGTACTTTTCCCTCGCTCATATCCTCTCCCTCCCTGTGGGTTAACGAGCAGGCTCGCTCCTACTTAGAACCGAACCAAATCTGCATCGGTTAAAAGATCCATCTCAAACCATGAGCAAATTCTTATACTCAGTCTAACGATGTGTATGATTGCTGGGAAGTAAATATATTGCAGAAAAAATGACTTCTGGTCCTGGCAGCGAGTCCAATTTGCCCTTAAAATAGGCATCTTAAGCACACCTAATGCTAACCGATAATTATTCTAATAAGTGTTGGAAATTGAGAATCTTTCCTAATTGTAATTCCAGGGCCCAACATTTTGATACCCTTTTAGTCCATTTGGTTCGATAAGTGCTATGTGACACCCAGAGACAGCAAAAGATGGTTAAGCACCAACTCGCTTTCCCTCAAGCTCCTTATAGCGACTTGGGCGGTCAGCTCGTTTGCGACACTGATTCTTACCGCATTCCAACTTATCATGGACTATCAAAGAGATTTTGATAAGTTGCAGAACAATTTTACCATCATCAAGAACTCTTACCTTGATTCCATGGCCGAGCATCTGTGGTCATATGACACTAGACTTCTCGAAATTCAGCTCGATGGTCTGGGTCGCCTTCAAGGTGTAAGTTATCTGCGTCTGGTGGCTGACAATAAAACCATCTATGAAACTGGGAAATCTGATCCGACCGAAGAAAGTCACAAACGCTTTGATATCTATCACAAAAACACCAACGAGGTTCTGGGTGCGTTGGATGTCGAGTTGGACGTCAAAAGCCTGCGTGAAAAATACTTCCAGGAAGCGATTTGGATCTTCGTTCGTCAGGCTGCTAAAACCGCGGTCGTGGTATTGTTCCTGTACTTCATCTTCAACCGCATTCTGGTCGTTCATATCCAGCATATTGCCGGATACTTGAGTGAGAATCGTGGGCGTGACGCCAAAGATCTGGAGCTGAAACGCCGACCGCACAAAGGACAGGATGAGCTGGATGTTTTGGTCGAATCCATCAATCTGTTCCGATCTGAGCTATTAGAGGCCAATCAAAAACTTGAAAGTTTGAATCAGGCCTTGGAACAAAAAGTGGCGGAAAGAACCCGCCAGTTGACGACCAAGAATGAAAGCCTTGAAAAGGCCATGCTGCAGATCAAGCGCATGCAGGCCACTTTGGTCGCCCAGGAGCGCCTGGCCTCGTTGGGAAGCCTGACGGCCAGCGTGGCACACGAGATTCGCAACCCCCTGAACTTTGTTTTGAACTTCTCCGAACTTCTGACGGACTCTGAAAATCTGGAAGAAATCAGAGAGATCAGCCGTGTGATCCTAAAACACAGCCAACGCATCGATCAGATCGTGCGCTCGATGCAAATTCTTTCGGGTTATGACAGTGATGTACTGGAAACGGCGGATCTGAACGAAGTCGTCAAGAAAGCCTATCAGGATACAATCACGACTCGATCACTGGGATCCAGCTATGTGCCCCCAAAGGTCACCTACCGCCTGGGTGAATCCATTCACGTGCCGGTCTATACGGCATCCCTGCTGCGGGCGCTTTCCAACATTATCGACAACTCTATTCATGCCTTGGAAAAGAAAGTTCGCAGCAATAAGAACTTTGAGCCGGAACTCATATTGTCCACAGTCGTCCGCGGTGATTCTGTTGAAATCATCATCCGCGACAATGGTGTGGGGATCCCGACAATTTTGGGTGAAAAAATCTTTGATCCTTTCCTAACGACAAAATCGGCCGGTGAAGGGGCTGGACTCGGACTGACTGTTGCGTTTAATATTGCCCAGAAACACGGCGGCACTTTAAAATACAACAGCGAGTTCGGGCAATGGACAGAATTTATCATGTCCCTGCCCCTTATACACGAGAGACCGAATTCATGATCCATATTGTGATAGTCGACGATGAGGCAGACACACATCTGCTTTACAAGCTGAAGTTCAAAAAGTTGTTCGCCCATTGGGGTGAATTGAACCTGGTATCGTTCCTGAACGCACAGGATTGTCTGGATTACCTTAAAAACCCTGCAAATCAGCAAGTGGATCTGATTCTTTCCGACATCAATATGCCCGGCATGGATGGCTTTGAGCTCCTCAAAGAGGTTCATGGAATGCACTTGCAGATGCCCTTTTACATGGTCAGCGCCTATGAGTCCTCTGAGTTCCGCACTAAAGCCGAATCTTTGGGGGCCACCCGCTTCCTGAGCAAACCCGTGGACTTTCACCGACTGGGCGAAGCTGTGCGCCAGGATCTGAATCTTTCCGAACAATAAAAAAAGCCCCAGGTTCCCCTGAGGCTTCTGAATTTCTTTTCTTCCAAAAAGCTCTGTCCTATGCAGAGCTTTTCTTTTTTGCTTCCTCTTCAGCCTGAATTTCCTCATCCGTTTTATAGACAAGCATCGGCTGAGCGCCTTCGTTAATCACGTTTTCATCGATGACCACTTCCTTCACATTTGTTTTGGAAGGAATGTCGTACATCACATCCAGCATCGCTGTTTCGATCACACCACGCAGACCACGGGCACCGGTTTTACGTTTCAGAGCCATCTGAGCCACTGCACGCAAAGCTTTGTCCGTGAACTTCAACTCAACACCTTCATAGCTGAACAGCTTCTGGTATTGCTTGATGATCGCATTCTTAGGACGCACCAGGATGTCGAGCAAAGCTTCTTCATCCAATGGGGCCAGAACCGCAATCGCCGGCAAACGACCGATGAACTCCGGGATCAAACCGAACTTGGAAAGGTCATCCGGCTCCACTTTGGAAAGCAGATTGGCGCTCTTTTCCACTTCTTCGGACGTGCGGATGTCCGCCGCGATACCCATGGTTTTGTTCGTCGTTCTTTGTTCGATGATCTTATCCAAGCCTACGAACGCCCCACCCACGATGAAAAGGATGTTCGTCGTATCCACCTGGATGAATTCCTGCTGAGGATGTTTACGGCCGCCCTTTGGAGGCAGATTCGCCACGGTGCCCTCGAGGATTTTCAGCAACGCCTGCTGCACACCCTCACCACTCACGTCACGTGTGATGGATGGGTTTTCAGACTTTCTGGAGATCTTGTCGATCTCGTCCACGTAGATCACGCCTTTTTGCGCTTTTTCCACGTCATAGTCAGAAGCCTGAAGCAGGTTCAACACCACGTTTTCAACGTCTTCACCGACATAACCGGCTTCCGTCAAAGTCGTCGCATCGGCCATCGCAAATGGCACATTCAAAACCTTGGCAATTGTCTGAGCCAACAATGTCTTACCGGAACCTGTCGGACCAATCAGAAGAATGTTGGATTTTTGCATTTCAACGTCAGTGGACTTTTTACCCTGAGCCATCGCGTTCACACGCTTGTAGTGATTGTGAACCGCTACCGCCAGAGTTTTCTTGGCCTGTGTCTGACCGATCACATAGTCATCAAGGTAAGTTTTGATATCGGCTGGTTTTGGAACTTTGAAGGTCCCCTTGACCGCCGTCTCTCTTTCCTTTTCCTCGTCAATGATGTCATTGCAAAGATCAATACACTCGTCGCAGATATAGACGCCAGGACCGGCGATCAATTTCTTGACCTCTTTTTGGCCCTTGCCACAGAAACTGCATCTCAAAGCACCGTTGGTATCTTTCGTCGTCATCTGCTCTTATCCTTTTTTTGCCTTACGGGATTCAACCACATGGTCAAGCAAACCGAATTCCTTCGCCTGATATGGATCCATGAAGTTATCGCGTTCCATAGCTGCTCTCAAGGTCTCGTAATCTTTGCCAGTGTGTGTCTCATAGATACGAGTCAATTTCTCTTTTGTCTTAACCAGTTCTTTCGCGTGGATTTCGATATCAGTGACCTGACCGGACAAACCGCCACCGGACAACAATGGTTGGTGGATCATGATGCGAGTGTTCGGCAGGCTGTAACGCATGCCCTTTGTTCCCGCCGTCAGCAACAACGAACCCATGCTCGCAGCCATCCCCATACAGTAGGTCGCCACGTCACATTTTACGAACTGCATAATGTCGTAGATCGCCAGGCCCGCAGACACGCTGCCCCCGGGGGAGTTGATATACAAATGGATCGGCTTTTCAGGGTTGTCCACTTCCAGGAACAGGAACTGTGCGATGATAGCGTTGGCCACCTCGTCTGTCACTGCCGTACCCAGAATCACGATACGGTCTTTAAGTAGTCGGGAGTAGATGTCATAGGATCTTTCACCCTTTGAGGTTTGCTCGATGACGTAAGGAATGAGTGCCACTGCTGTCTCCTGTGGTTGTGATTGAGGTGTCATTCTGTGCTACCTATCGGAATACTGGCGCAGGACTTTATCAAAAAGCCTTTGACCCTTAAAACTGCTGTGCTACATCTAGTAACGCACAACAAAACCGAATAATTTTAAGGGGTTTTTATGGCTTTCAACTTGCTCAACAAAGACATCGACACATTGACCTGCCCGGCTTTGGTCGTGTTTTCCAAGTCTTCTTCTCAAAAAGACAAGCTCGCAAAAGTGACTCATTCTGAGCTTCACAAAGCTTTGCTTCCATCTTTGGAAGAAAAAACAATCACAGGCAAACACCAAGAAGCGGTTGTTTTCCGTGAATTCAGCTTCAAGGGCTTCCGCCACATCATCGTGGTGGGTCTTGGCAAAGAAAATGAAATCACTCACGAATCCGTTCGCCAATCCATGGCTTCTGCTTATGAAGCAATCAAAGGTTTGAACGTGACTGAAGCCGCTGTTCATTTCGATGGCATTGCTTCCGGCAAAAAAGACGCTGCTGACTTTGCAAAAGCAACCGCAGAAGGTCTGATCCTGACTTCCTACGTTTTCAACGAATTGATGTCCGGCAAAAAAGACACTAAAGAAATCAACGTGCATGTTGCTTCCAAATTGGGTAACGACAAAGCCGTCAAAGCTGCTTTCAACGAAGGCACAATCCTGGGCTCTGTGGTGAATTTCTCCCGCCGCTTGGGTGATATGCCAGGCAATTTGATGACTCCGACGATCCTGGCAGACTCTGCAGTTGAAGGTGCCAAAGGCATTGCCAATCTGAAAGTGACTGTTTGGGACAAAGCTCGTATTAAAAAAGAAAAAATGGGCGGCCTTCTGGGCGTTTCCAACGGCTCTGATCAAGAGCCTCGCTTCATCATCATGGAATACAAAGGGGCTGCGGCTTCCAAAAAGCCAGTGTGCTTCGTGGGTAAAGGTCTGACCTTTGACTGCGGTGGTATTTCTATCAAGCCAGGCGCTGGCATGGAAGAAATGAAGTTCGACATGTGCGGAGGCGCGAACGTTATCGGCACCCTGCTTGCGATCGCAAAATTGAAATTGAAAATCAACGCCGTAGGCCTTGTGGCATCCACTGAAAATCTGATCAACGGTTCTGCGACAAAACCAGGCGACGTTCACACTGCTCGCAATGGCAAAACATTCGAAGTGAACAACACCGATGCGGAAGGTCGTTTGATCCTGGCGGATGCTCTTTCTTACGCTACTGAGCTTGAGCCACAAGTGATCGTCGATGCTGCCACTTTGACAGGCGCCATGGTGATTGCTTTGGGTAACACTCACACTGGTTACTTCACTCGCAACTCTGCTTTGAAAACGAAAGTTGAAAAAGCCGCTGTTCAATCCGGTGAATGGGTTTGGAACATGCCTTTGACGGACTTCCACGTAAAAGACATGAAGGGCACCTATGCAGACCTTTCCAACATCTCTTCCGGTAAAGGCGCAGGTTCTGCAACGGCAGCCGCCTTCCTTGAGCAGTTCGTGGGCGAAGGCATTCCTTGGGCGCACTTCGATATCGCGGGCACTGGCTGGGCTGTAGGCAACCGTTTGCCTTATTGCCCTAAAAAAGGGGCTTCCGGTGCGATGATTCGTACTTTCGTTGAAATTGCGAAGCAGTACACTTAGTCTCACCTGAGCTAAAAACAAAAATCCCCCAGGCTGTTTCAGCATGGGGGATTTTTTTAACCAAACGATTCTAATTTTATATTACCAGCTAAAGACGACCGGATGCCCCAGAGTTTGGGCAACCTCGGGACCTTCAACGACCAACGCCTCGGAAGCGCTTTCATTGACCAACTTCACGGACTTCAACAACCAAGTGCGAGGCCAGTCATCGGGAAGATTGGTAAAACGAACTGTCACTTTGGGACCCTCGTTGAATTGGAATTCTCCATCGCCGGGACGCTCCCCAAGGATACGGGCCACCGGCACATACAAAGCATTGATCCGGGACATATCTTCAGAGAAATCACATCGACCTTCCACTTCCATTTGCGGTTTGTCGCCACCAATAGAAACACCTTCAGCCTCGAAGTTCAGGAAGACCTTTTGAAATTCCTGACAAGCCAGCTTTTTGCTGCCGCGCTCATCGACATACACAAAGTGACCCAAGGCAATGCCTGCCCCTTGTGCGTTCTTCTTGATTTCCAAACCGGTTAACAGTCTTTGTTTCACCGCCTCTTGAAGCTTTTCCCCACTGAGGTGAGAGAAATCAAAACTATTCCTCACGGCTGCGGGATCACGATTGATTTGAAGTTCATCTGTATTGGACTTTAACAAGCCATAGCCTGCCAGAAAACAAAACGCAAAAAGCCCGGCCCCACCTAAGATTTTTCTCATAATTAAAAGTGTCCTTTTGATTAGGATATCATGGTGATTTTTGGGCACATTCTATTTTGTTTTTTTGCTGGATTTTGGTCGCGAAAAACACCCTTTCTGACACTTTTCCGAGCCCACTTTCCCTACCTAAATCCAGTCCAAAAGCCGCCATTCTGCGTGAAATATTTTCGTCCTTTTCAAGGCGGCAATGCTTTTTCGCGTGAAAAGTTGGTAATTACCAATGCGAATGCCTCTCTGGTTTGAGGGCACCCATTTGGCCTTTGACACCCCCGGAAGGCATAAGCGATATACCCTCAAATGAACAAGACATCCGAGTTCTTATTGAACGAATACCAGAGACGACGCAACACCGCGCCGGAACTCACCAATGCTCAATTTGCCCGAATTTTAGGTATCCCCTCCAGCCGCCTGAGCGACTACATCAATGGCCGCCGCATCATGACTATGTCCATCGGCAAGCAGATCATCAAAGGACTCGGGTTGCCCGATTCAGAGTTTGAACACCTTAAGGGCCTTATCGAGTTCGACAAGCGTAAAATCAAAACACTGCAGCCGGAAGTACAACTGCGAGAAGATGAATTCGCTGTCATCAGTGACTGGTATCACTTCGCCATCCTGGCTCTGGTGCCGGTGAAAACATTCCAGCCAAATGCTGAATGGATTGCCGATCGTCTGAATATCCCCGTCGAAGTGGCTCATGCTGCCATTGAACGTCTTTGCCGCGTGGGTTTGCTGGAAGTGTCAGGTGGTAAATTCCTTGTCACTCACAAACAACTGGAAACCACCAACAACATTCCTTCCGAGTCTTTGCGCCGCTCTCACAAGCAAACACTGGTGCAGGTTCTGGATTCCATGGACCGCATTCCTTTGGAATACCGGGACATCACATCCATCACCTTCCCCATGAATCGAAAAAAGATTCCGGAAGCAAAACGTCTGATCAAAAACTTCCGCAGGAAAATGGCGACCCTTTTGACCCAGGGACCTAAGACCGATGTTTACAATCTGAATGTTCAACTTGTGCCTGTAACAAAGGTTAGAAAATGAAACGTATAAATCTGCTTCTTGTTGTTGCGACTGTATTTGGCGCCCTCTGCGCTCAGGCCAACAATTGGTATGATCGCGGCAATGCCGGCTTTGTCCTGGCCTGTGTTGGCAAAAAACCTGTGGTTCTTGATCTGCACGAAAACGAAACTCGACAGTTGGGCGAAATTCAGTTTTCCTCTCAGTCCCACACACAGTCCAAAGCTTTGGATATCATTGCCCGCTTGGAATCACATGATAAAGCACGTGCCTCCCAATACAAATCCTGGGCCTTGGCTTTCTTCAACGAAGTGCAGTGGGTGCACGACGCCGCCCTGAACCAGACACCCGATCTGGGCATGGTCATCATTCCAAACAACTGCCAGCTGGAGCAGGTGGTATTCCAAAGAAATCCATCGATCCTGAACAGCAAACGCTACATGATTAACCAGAATCTGTGGAATCAGCTGGATTCGGACAACCAGGCCGCGCTGATCGTTCACGAGATCATTTACCGCGAGTTCATGAATAGCGTTACCCAAGAACCCGCGTCTGAAAGAATCCGCGTCTTCAACCTGGTTCTTCATACGAACTTACTCGCAGGCCTGACGCTGCCTGAATACATCTCGTTGATTCAAGAACTTCACTTCACCAGCTACACCAGCCAGAACCTGAAGTTTGCCATCGGCTATGAGTCCTCGAAAAAAGGTTGGTTGAATATCCCCGTCACACTGAACGAAGCCGGCCATGTGATCGAAGGCACCTTGGCAGCGCAGCAGATGTTTATTCGCAAACACATCAGCTATAACTGCCACTCCACAGATCTGCCAGCTTTAGGTTATGTCCAGCTGGACGACAATGGCACCTTACGCCGCCTGAATGTACACAAGGACTTTGACACCAAATTGTGTGGACTGCCTTCCACCTTAATCACTGATGATGAAGGCCTCCATCGAATTTCAGGAAGTCGGTGGACCTTCGACCAACAGGAACGGCCGGATTACATTAGTGACCAGTTGCCTCAGTCGGGCCACAGCCTGAAGTACAAAGGGACGACTTACATCGTTCATTCCAGCATTCTTCAGGAGACTCCGTACTGGAGCAGTTACTACTTTGACAGCGAGTTAAATCTGATCGCACTGGATTTGGGAGGCCACCCCTGCCGGGATGAGAAGACTCAGAATGTGATCTTCTATCGAACTGTCAACGATGCCCCGTCACTGCTACTTTCGCTGGATACGGCTGGAAACATCCAATCCCATCTGCCAGCTTGCTACTAATAAATAAGGCCCGCTCTTTGAAAGACGGGCCTTTTTTCTTTTCTGAATGAACAGCTATTTGCCACAGCCAACAGGTGTATAACCTTTGAAAACGGCACCCATTTCCTGGGCCTCCATTGCGATGGCCAACAGCCCCAGTTTCGCTGTCCAGCCATAAACGTTTTCCTGAGGACAGCCCGGCGTATTGATGGCCAGATCTGACACACACAAGCGCTTATAAACCGCACCGGGACTGTTTAAGCTTTCGGTCGAGCTTTTCTCTGCATGTGTGCGCAGGAAGCCCCCGGCTAGTTCACAGCCAAGCATGTAGATGACAGGCTCGGCACTGGCTCCGTCTGCTTGCACAATTGAAGGGATGCCTTCCTGAATGATCACTTCCTCGACGTCGCGACCGCCTTTGGCCGCTTTCATTTTTTTGCGGGACTTGTAGGACCAGGACTTCACTTCCTCGCCGGAACCCACTCGAATCACGGCCAAACCATAGGTGCCCGCATTGTTTTTCACAAAGACGAACGGCTCCTGTGTGATGCCGCGCTTTTTGTATTCTTCGCGCAGACGATGAAGCATCTGATCCACTTTTTCCGCCAAGGCATTGCGACTGCCCTCGTCGCCGATGTCGAAATGTTCAAACAGTTCAGTTTCTACCCGCAGCAGGAACGGATCAATCTTGGCCACTTCGGCGAACTCGCTGGCCAGCTGATTGTAGTACTTAAAGTAGGTGCTTTTCTTTCTTTGATACCAACCCAGTTCTCGCGGCGGATTCATGGGGAATTCGCTCATGGTGGGCGCCCATTCTTCATAGGCCTCAGAGAAGTCATTGTTGCTGATGATCAGATCCGGCGTAAAGGACTTCAGCAGTTCACCGTCTTTCAAGGCGGAATGAACAATCACTTCGTTCCCGGCAGAGCTGGTCAGCTTCAACGGCTCTGGCAGTTCACGTGGAATGGCCACCTTGACCGTACGACCCGTGGATTCGATCAAATTGCGAATGGTGTGGACGTTTTCCCAGTAAAAGGCATTGTTGGTGTGTTCTTCTGTCACCAGCATGATATTTTTGATTCCGGCGCCATAGTGCTTGGTGATGTACTTTTCAACCAATGCCACCGCAGATTCCTTGTCGGTCGGACAGATATTGTTAAATCCTGCCGGGAAAATATTGGCATCCACGTTGGAAATCTTGTATCCCGAATCGCGGATATCGTAGCTGGAATAGATGGGATAGGACATGTTCGCGGTCTTGGAAGCAAACCAAGCGCAAATCTCATTCATATTGGCGAGTGTTTGTTGGTGTAGAATCAGTTTCGCCATAGTATCTCCTTCGTACAGCAATAACAGAAATTATAAATTAGGATCTTCCGAGGGAACCACTTTAAGGGGAAGAGGTATAGTGGACTTCTTCTCCTCAGGCAAGAGCACGTCGACTTTGACTCGCCCGGCCCTTTTCAGACTGTGCAAACGCTGGGACTCCTCTGTCAGACCCATCGTTTCACCGGCGTTGTAAATAAGCAATTCAGTTTTCTTTCGGACCTCTAAGAGATATGCAAAGAACTCAGATTCATAAGAGTTCATACTCTGACCGCTGAGGGGTCTGTAAAGCTCTGCGCGCTCCATCAAACCCAGCAGCTCGGCACCAAAGTGGGACTGAAGCTGACGGGATTCGGTTTGCGCTTCCACTTGCGTGTAAAGATCACGATAGGTTTCCATCAAGGTCTTCAGTGCGCGGGCGGACCAGACACTGTCCCCCAGACGAAGAGCTCGAAGTAAGTACACCTGCACCAACTTCTGCCCACGGATGAAGGCCGCAAAGTTGTCCGCTGAAAGTTGATTGGTGGAAACACCACCCATTTGCACATACGTTTTTACCAGCCAGTCTTTCGGAAGTTCAGTGCCTTTTTCCGCCTGAACCTTAGCGATTCCGTGCTCGGCTTCGTTTAAGTAGGCCACGGCCTCAGTTTCACGATCTTGTCGACCATAGACAATCGCCAAACGCGCAGGAATTTCAGCAAGGGCCGTTTCCAAAGGCAGATAGCGCCCCAGATTTTTTGCATCCAGCAAGGACGCCACTGTTTTAGCGTCATCCCCCAGGGCTTCATAAGCAAAAGACATTCGGTAAATGGCCTGAGCTGCAATCTCTGGCTGATAGATGCGTGTTTTGACAGCGATATCACGATACAAATCCAAGGCTTCGTGCCACTTCCCCTGCCCCGCCAGGGATTGGGCTTCCCCCAGTCGAGATGCCTGCAAATATTGTGATTGAGGATGAAGCCCCTGGAATTCCTTAAACAAAATCACCGACTGATCAAAACTGCCTGCCGCCAAAGCTTTTTCCGCATTGACGAGCTGAGCCTGCTCCTGCGCCTGAACCTGACTTGTATTGTCTGGTTGGCGTTGCAGCAAGGAACATCCGGAAAGCAAAAACACCGCCACTGGCAAAAGATTCTTCATGCTTTCTTTTCTCCTTCGACAATCAGGGCCCCCAGCTCTTCCAGTCCCGAAAGATCGGAAATGTCCTTAACCAGGTCTGGAATGCGAAACACTCGTGCATCACCCTTCATGCCTGCTTCAAACTGGCGATAAAGCTGATCCCTTTGATTGTAGTAGGAGCGCATCTGGGAATACAACTTCACAAGGTCTTCGTGTTCTTTTCCGGGATCCTGAGCCGTGCTGAGGTCCAGCCAGTAAGGGAAGATGCGGTTTAAAACAACAGTTCCCAGATGGTATCCACCTTTTTTGATTTCCTTGGAGAAATACTCGGCTTCCTTTAACTTGGCCTGATCAAACGACGTCACCAGGCAAAACTGAGTCGTGGGCGCCACCAGCATACGGTGCACATCCACGGTGCGGCCCAGAAGTTTTTCCTGCCATTGCTCGATGTTGACAAAGAAGTCACCCAACTCGCGAATGAAGTTCGAGCCCGTCAAAGATTCCAGGACCTTCAAAACCTGTCGCGTCCCGGACTGCAACAGATGGCCGAAGAATCCACCCTTTTTCCCCTCGGGATCACGGAACCACTTGGCCACCCCTTCATTAAACAAGGCTGACAGTTTTTGCGGGGCATTCAGGAAGTCAATAGCGTGCTTGGTTGGTGGCGTATCCAGGATGATCAGATCGAATTCACCGGATTCGTAACAGGAATAAAGTTTCTCCAAAGCCGTGAATTCCTGGGAGCCACTCAGGTTGGTGGAAAGCTGCTTGTACAGGCTGTTATTAAAGATCTTCTGAGCTGCTTCGGTCTTTCGCGCCGCCCGGGCGACGAAGTCATCGAAGGTCTTCTTGTGATCTATGACCGAGGCAAACAGCTCCCCTTTGAAGCTTTGTCCCGGCACACGGGTGATATCTTTGCTGCCCTCAATACCCAGGGTCTGCGCCAAACGCTTGGCCGGATCAATGGTCAGAACCAGGACACGTTTGCCCTCTTGCGCCGCCAGCACCGCCAAAGACGCGGCCACCGTGGTTTTTCCGACACCGCCACTGCCCACGCACACCAGAACTTTTGTGTTTTCAAAAAGTGATATCATCGAAGATTTCCCGCCACTTTTTCCACCAGAACCCACGGCTGATTTTCAAAGTACAAAGGCACCCTGGTCAGATGAACTCCCATTTTTTCAGCTGCTGACCACATCTGCTTTTGACGTTGAATATGGCTTTCAAGATATTCCGCAAACTTCGCCAGATCTCCGCCCTCATTTTGCACAGCCTGCAGCTCGCCTTCGGAAACCGAGGTCTCCATCATTTTGTTCAGTATCAATTCCGGAGCAATGGAAAATTCTGCTTTCAGTCGCGAAATCAACTCGTCGGCTTCTTTCAAAGGAAGTTCTTCCGGTAAGGTCACAACATGGTATTTGCAAATCTCAGGATTGCGCAGATGGGCGTCGATACTGCGGCTTTGCTCTCCCATCGGACCAAACTGCACAGCCTCGGCCATCCCTTTGGGGGCTTCCAACAAAGCAATGAAATGCCCGGTGGCAAAAGCATCAACCACAACACAGTCAAATGGCAAAGGCGGCCCGTGTTTGCGGGGACCACTGGTCACTTTGCCCAGGATCGCCAGCTCGGGAAGGGCCGGCGCCACGTTGATGAAGGCTCGCATGACGGCGTTTTCAAAGAAAAGTTTTGCCAGACTTTCAACCTTGATGAAGTGCCTTGCATACTCTTGCAGACAGGCCTCGCCCGTCCAAAGAGCCAAAGACAGATTCGGGCGGATCGAGGTGGGCTGAAAACCGACCTGGGGTACGCTGAAAAAATCTTTGAAAAAACTCTGGTCGCCCAGCTCAACAAGAAGGGTCTTTTTCCCCTCCTGACTGAGTTTTAAGGCCAGGGCCGCCGCCAAAATGGACTTCCCCACGCCCCCTTTTCCTGTCACAAAGTGAATCTCTTGCTTCATAGGTTCTAAGAGTGTCTCTGACCTCTGATTTATAGGCATTACGCACAGCATTACGGTTGCCTAAAGTCGGCCTGTCTTCTACTATCCACCAGTTTATAACGCGTCGGCGTAACTTAGGAGAAATAGACATG
This sequence comes from Bdellovibrio sp. HAGR004, assembly GCF_055397015.1. Lineage (NCBI taxonomy): Bacteria > Pseudomonadati > Bdellovibrionota > Bdellovibrionia > Bdellovibrionales > Pseudobdellovibrionaceae > Bdellovibrio > Bdellovibrio sp. HAGR004. The sequence goes on from NZ_AP029176.1 coordinate 3,937,250, forward strand.
AAATCAAACGTAGAAAAGGTCTCTAATCTTTCTAGAAAGTTGAACATCGAAGTTCCTGCAGCGACTGTTCAATCTGCTTTCCAAAAGATCTTCAATGGCATCCAAAAAGAAGTAACAATCAAAGGCTTCCGCAAAGGTAAAGCTCCATTGGCAACAATCAAAAGTCTTTACGCTGACCGCGTGAAACAAGACGTTGTTCAAGACTTGATCCAAAAGCACTACTCTGAAGCTTTGAACGAACACAAGCTTGAGCCTATCAGCTATCCTGAATTTGAATTCGCAGATCCAACAGAGAACAAAGACTTCTCTTTCTCTGCTGCTTTCGATGTTCGCCCGGAAATCGTTTTGAAAAAATACGAAGGTCTGGAAGTTGAAAAAGAAAAAATCGAATTCGATCCTAAGAAAGTCGAACAAGTTCTTGAAAACATCCGTGCGTCCCGCGCAACTTTCGAAGTTGTTGCTGAAGACCGCGCTGCCAAAAAAGGCGATGTTGCAGTTATCAACTTTGAAGGTTTCATGGGTGGCGCGCCACTTGAAAACGGTTCCGGCACTGACCACAACCTTGAGTTGGGTGCCAACCAGTTCATCGAAGGCTTCGAAGACGGCATCGTGGGCATGAAGAAGGGTGAAACAAAAACTCTTTCTTTGAAGTTCCCGGATCCATACCACTCTGCAGAGCTTGCTGGTAAACCAGTAGAGTTCAAAGTGACTTTGAACCAGATCAAAACAAAAGTTTTGCCTGAGCTGACAAACGAATTCATCGCTTCTTTGGGCGGCCCTTCTGACCTTGATGCTTTGAAAAAATCCATCCAGGAAGATCTTGAACAAACTGAAACCAAACGCGTTGAAGACGCTTTCAAAAACCGTCTTTTGAAAACTCTTGTGAAAGAAAACCCAGTTGAGGTTCCACCGTCTTTGATGAAAGAACAAAAAGCTTCTTTGGTTGAAGACTTCAAAAAACGCATGGCTGAACAAGGCATGGGTCCTGATGATTTCGCATCTTACGTTGAAAAATGGGATGGCGATTTCGAAAAGACTGCTGCTGAAATGATCCAGTCTTCCTTCCTTGTGGACGCTATCGCCAAGAAACACGATTTGTTCTGCAAAAAAGAAGACCTGGAAGCTAAGTTTGCTGAGTACGCTCAACAAACAGGCATCGAAGTGTCTCGCATCAAAGAATTCTACGGTCGTCCAGAGCAGGCTTCCCGCCTGACTTACATGCTGACTGAAGAAAAAGTGATCGCTTTCCTGAACAAGTCCGTGAAAGTGAAAGAAGTTCCAGCGGGTTCTTTGAAAGAAGAAAACCACTAGTTTCTGATTGATCATGGCCCGTCAGGCCTTTGTCTGACGGGCTTTTTTTTGCCCGGAATTTACTTATGGAGTTCGGAAAGCTTTCCTCCATCGCGAATGTTGACTGGTCCTTGCCGCCGGATGATGGTGCATCTCTGGCCTATTGGAACAAGCTTCCCCGCACTGAAGGGCCCACACGTTTTCTTCTGGGCACCCCGGCCTGGGGACATAAAGAATGGATCGGCAAAATCTATCCGGAAAAAACCAAAGCTGCTGACTTCCTGTCTTATTACGCACAGAACTACAACACCATTGAACTGAACACATCCCACTATCGTATTCCGTCCCACGAACAAGTTGTAAAATGGCGCGAACAAGTCACCCCCAATTTTCAGTTTTGTCCGAAGGTGTTTCAGGGCCTTTCGCATTCCGAGCAGGGCCTGCTGGACAAGTCACTTCTAAAAGAATGGCTGCGTTTTGTGGAAAGCCTGCAAGAACATCGTGGGCCTTGTTTTGTTCAGTTCCCTCCGCACTTTGACTATTCCCGCAAGGCGACGCTGTTTTATTTTCTGCAGCAGTGGCCTCAGGAATTTGAACTCGCGCTGGAGTTCCGCCATGCAAGCTGGTTCAAGGACCGACAGATTCTGCCAGCATTGACTCAGTACCTGCAGAATCGCGGACTGGGACTGGTGATTACCGACGTCGCGGGCCGTCGCGACCTGGCTCACACCTCAATCAGCGCCCCTTTTACTATGTTGCGGATCATTGGCAACGACCTGGATCCCAGTGACTACACCCGGTCTCAGGAATGGGCGCGCAGACTGAATCGCTGGAGCCAGGCCGGTCTGCAAAGGGTTTATTACTTTGTGCACGAGCCGGACGACATCAAAAGTCCCGAAATGACTCAAGCCCTGATTCAATATCTGAACGAAGAATGTGATGCCGACTTGCCACCCTTGCAATGGTGCGCCACCCTTTAGAGGTTTCACTTTAGTCTGTGCATGTTTTTACCGAAAGAACACCCAATGCACAGATCTATTCTTGTATGTCTCATTTTGGGAATCTTTGGCTCTTCTGCCCTTGCTTCGTCACCCGGGCAGGAACTTTTGTCAGAAGCTCAGGAACTGGCGGGCGCCGATCCACGCAAAGCTTTTGAAATGATCCAAAAGATCGAATCCACCATCCCTGTGACAGAAACCCGCCTTCATCTTGAAAAGGATCTGCTGAAGTGCGAGCTGCTGGTGGACAACAATGATCCGACCGAAGCCCTCAAGATCACCCGAAAGTATGCAGGGGCCGAAAGCCTGAACGCAGACTTGCGTCTGAAAATCGAACTTTGTCACTATGCCGCCCTGGAAACCATGGGTGAATCCAGAACTGCCTTGGAAGGACTGATGAATGTCCTGGAAGTCAGTCAGCTTGAAAAGCTGCCCGAGGTGGAAGCCAAAGCACTGCTGAATCTGGGACAACTGCTGTCCTATCAAAATCAATTTTCACAAAGCCTGAAAAGTCTTCTGACAGCACGAGACCTGTTTGTCGCGCAAAAAAATACCAACATGGAGCGCATCACTTTAAATTCCATCGCGGTCCTGTATGGACGTATGGGTGAAAACAAAAAGGCGCTGGAATACTTTGAAGAAGTTCTGGAAAGGAACCGCTCACTGAACAAACAGCGCAACATCGCAGTGGTCCTGAGCAATATGGGTCGCCGCTATGAAGATCTGGGTGACTACAAGTCAGCTCTGAGCCATCTGCAAGAGTCCTTGAGCATTCACAAAACCCTGGGGAACGTAAAAAGTCAGGCCGTCGTGGAACGCGCACTGGGTTCGCTTTACAACAATATGAATCAGCCGGCCAAAGCCCTTGGCCACTTGCAAAGCGCCATTCACACGTTGCAAGACATGAATCTTCCGAAGTCCTTGGCCCAGTCCTATCTGGAACTGGGACGAGCACATCTGAAACTTGGCAACAACAAACTGGCCCTGGAGAACCTGAAGAAAGCGGCTTCTTTTAACCAAGAACCTTCATCCGTTCAGCTTGCCATGGAGATCCGCGAAGAAGAAGCCCGCCTCTTTGAAGGAACCGGCATGTGGAAAGAAGCCTATCTTTCCCTTTTGGATTTTAAGAAGCAATCGGACCGCCTTCACAAGATCAAAGCCGACGAACAGTTGCGCCAGTTGAACTTCAAGTTCGATCTGAGCAAAAAGGAAGAAGACAACCGCATGCTGAAGGCCAAAAACGAAGCTCAGCTGGTGATTCTTATTCTGACAAGTTTGCTTCTGGGATTAACGGCTCTTTTCACGATTCGTCAGATTCGCACGGCTCGTCGTATGCGTGAACTGGCTTTGACAGATGAGCTGACTCGCATCCCCAACCGACGCCATATCCTGGATTTCGCAGAACAGTCTTTAAGCAACTGCCGCCGCCAGAAAAATTCTTTGGCCGTGATTATTTTCGACATCGATCACTTCAAGAAGATCAACGACACTTATGGGCATGCCATCGGTGATGAGGTGATCAAACGAGTGGCGAAGCTGGGCTCCAAGAGTCTGCGCCGCGGAGATATGATTGGACGAGTCGGTGGCGAAGAGTTTTTGGCAGTTCTGCCCTTTACCAATCCGGCCGCAGGTCAGGATGTTGCCGAACGCATTCGCATGGAGATCTTAAATTGTGATATGTCGGATCTTGCGCCGGGTTTGCGCGTGACAGTCAGTGCTGGAGTGGCCTGCATTTCAGGAACAGACTGGAACGGAAATATAGACGGCCTGATTCACCAGGCCGATGAGGCGCTCTATCACGTCAAGAAAAACGGCCGAAACGCCGTCAGCCTGTCCATTGCCTCTTAAAATCAGACAAGTGACCTTATTGGCAGTTGTTAAACTCGCGGAAGTAGCGTTGGCAGACGGAATACTGAGAGCTGCAGTCGTTGATATCGGTGGACTGATAAGTCGTCGCCGGACATTCTTTGGGAACGCTTTTATTGACGACCGCTGTGAAGGTGCCTTCAGCATATACAGCATTGCTTCCCAATAAACGATAGCTGATCTTGTTCGTTCCATTTTCAAGCAGAGGCTTTTGGAACAAAGTTGAAATCCACAGATTAAAAGCATCTTCGCTGCGACCGCGAGAGCCTGAATAGCTTTCGGTCTTGCTGCGACTGGAGCCATCTTGATGAACGGCTGTCAGTTCAACCTTCGTGGCTCGGCCATCGCGAGGACCCACGAAATAGTCATAAGCGTTTGGTGACATCACAAGATCTCGGCAAGTGTAAACTGCAGATCCACTGCCGTTGAATCCACCGCACATCACTCGAACTTGTCCTTGAATGGGAGTCACTGTGAGAGAGTTGCCTTTTTCAAATCCAACATGCTGAGCCTGAGAAACTGAGCCCACGAACATGCCTAAGGCTATGATAAACTTAGTCTTTTTAAACATGAAAGGCCCCCTCTGCCTTGCTTGTTGCGGTAGAGTAGGGCCTCTAAATTCCTTAATCAATAACTAGCGCGTCAAAGCTTTCAGCGTGTCCCAAGCCTTAAGATAGCTAAATGCTTGATATGCCTGATAGTCTGTCTTGAACAGTTTGTCGCGTGGCGAAAGCTTATCTTCTTTTTTTGATCCCACGTCTTTCCACCAAGCTAACGCACCCTCCTCGGCGCCTTGTTTTACGTCAAGTTTTTCCGCGGCTTTCTCGCGATCACCCTTCAGGTGTCCTGCGATGTCGCCCTCACGCGTGGTCACGGATTTCACGATCGCCTTTGAAAACGCTTCTGTATCCACATCTTCGATTTCGATATCAGGATGAATACCTTCCGCCTGGATCGAAACTCCGCTTGGTGTGTAGTAGCGGGCCACAGTCAATTTCAAACCACTGCCATCGCCCAGTTTGATCACGGACTGCACAGAGCCTTTGCCGAATGTTCTTTGACCGACAATCAAAGCACGTTTGTTGTCCTGCAAAGCACCGGACACAATCTCGCTGGCACTGGCCGTGTATTCATTGACCAAGATCACAATCGGGAAGTTGGTGAATTGTCCTTTTTTAGTGGCTGTCGCAATTTCCTTGTCATTCTTGTTACGACCGATGGTGCTGACGATGGTTCCTTCTTTCAGGAACATGTCACTGACTTTGATCGCCTGATCCAACAAACCACCTGGGTTTCTTCTCATATCAATAAGCAAACCAGACATTTGGTTTTTATTGTTCTTCATGTGATTTTCAACAACCTTTTGCAGATCCTTGGCTGTGTTTTCAATGAAGCTTGTGATTTTCACATAAGCAAACCCATCACCCAAATCAGTGTACTTCACAGACTTGATTTTCACGCTGCCACGAACCACCGTGATATCCCGTGGTTTATCTTCGCCATCACGAACCACGCGCAGAATGATTTTGCTGCCTTTTTTTCCACGCATCATCTGGGACGCCTCCACCAGGCTCATGCCCTTGGTGCTGGTGCCGTCGATACCCACAACTTTATCCCCCGCCTTGATTCCCGCCTCCCACGCCGGAGCGTCCTCAATCGGTGAAATAATCGTCAAGATGCCGTTTTGAATCGAGATCTCAATTCCGAGACCACCAAACTCTCCGCTGGTTTCAGTTTCAAAGTCTTTGAACATGTCTGGTGGCATAAAGTTGGTGTGGGGATCCAACTCGCGCAACATTCCTTTGATGGCGCCGTAAACCAGCTTCTTGGTGTTAACCTCTTCCACATAGTACTGCTGAATCAGGTTCAGAACCTTACTGAAGTTCTGAAGATCCGCATACCTTTCCTGCGCAAAGGCTCTAACCTGGAAACCTGTTTCTGCCATGATGAACAAAACCAGCAGAAGGGCGCCGCCCAGTATGTAGGTTTTCCAGTAGCGTTTAAGTGATTGCATAGTGTTAGAGTCCTTTCATCCACTGTTGCGGGTCGTAGGGTTCGGAAAAATGTCTAATCTCAAAATAAAGTCCAGAGGCGCCATCCATCGGAGCCTCGCCCACCTGAGCCAGAATCTGTGAACCCGTGACTTCATCGCCGGTATTCACCTTCACATCCTGAGTATGGGAATAAACGCTGTAGTAGTGATCACCATGATCCACGATCAACGTTGTTCCAAAACCGGGAATTTCGCCCACATATGAGATCTTTCCATCAAACACGGCTTTGACATTGCTGCCCCTGGCTGCGGCGATGAAGACACCTTTGTGTGTTAAAGTATAGGGGTGTTCTTGGCCTTTCATAAGTCCAAATTTGTGAGTTACCACCCCTTCAAGCGGAGCCGGCAACGCCCCTTTTTGATCTGCAAAAGACGGCTTGAAGAGCAGATCAAAAAGTCCAGCATCCTCAATATTGAACTGCAGGGACTTTTCACGAAGGCCGTTGATCTTATTGATGGCAAACATCTTGTTCTTACGAATTCCATCCAGAAGCTTGCTCTTCAGGTCCTGCTCTTTGCGCAAAGCCTTTTCCTGATTGGCGATCTTCAGTTCCACCGACTTCAACCCTTCCAGCTTCTGCGCCAGACTTTTCCTTTTTGATTCCAGATCCTTAAGGTCTTTGGTGTAGTTTTTAATCAGCTCCAGATCACGTGCAGCCACCACACCCAGAATTTTTAAATTCCGTTCCAAAGAAACGGAGCTGGAGGAGGAGAAAAGAAAACGCGCAATCGAAGGTCCACCTAACTTGTACATCGCGCGCAGACGTTCGGCGAGCAACAGGCGCTGTTGTTTGGATTTCTGATCCAGCTCTTCAACCTTCGCGGTCAGATTGCGCACACCGACCTCCAGAAAAGCACGCTGTTGGGAAAGCTCCCCTTTTTCCGTCACGATTTTTTTGATTTTCTTATTTAACTGATACAAAGCCGACAGAACCTGACGCTGTTTGATTTCTTCGGCTTCAAGCTTTTTTTTGGTGGCCTCAAAGTCCTTGGCAAGACTGTCCACGTCCGTCGATGCTTTCGCACCCGCAGACAACATAAGACTCAATGCCAAAAGAACTCGCCACCACATCAAACTATGTCCCCTGACTTCCGGCAAACCCGTCATTAATTCGGCGCACGCACAGATAGGATCCCAAAGCTCCCAAAGCGGTTCCCATAAGAATAAAAGCCACCAGAACCACCGGCCCCAGGAATTGGATGTGTTGCCCCAGTTGAAGGAAGCTCAGTTTGGTGGTCAGTAAATTTTTGATGCCGACATAGACAACAAAGCACAGCCCCATCGCGATAACGGAAGAGGACACTCCCAGGAAGGCGCCTTCCATCATAAACGGTTTGCGAATCATCGAAGGTGTTGCGCCAATCATTTCCAGTACGACGATTTCGTCCTTGCGTGACTGAACCGAGGCTCGGATGGCGTTGGACATGACAAACAACGACGCCAGCAGGATCACCACACACAGGGCCTGCAGAGTAATTTCAATAGCGCTGACCAAAGCCGCATACTTTTCGACCCAGTCCTGCCCATAGCTGACTTCTTCCACACCCTGAAGACCCCGGACCTGTTCGGAAATTTTTTGTAGCACCGGCATCTGATCCGCGGTGGCCACGGAAGGCTTAAGTTGAATCTGAAAACTGGCCGGGATCAAACGCAACAGCTCTTCATCCTGGGAAATGTCCGGAGCATAGCTGGCCATCTGAGAGCGAAAGTCCCCCAGGGCTTTTTCCTGAGAAATGAACGTCACCGTCCCGACTTCTTCATGCTCTTTCAGTCGGGCCTGAAGATCCTCGCGCCCTGCATCGGAAAGATCCTGCGCCAGATAGACAGTCATCTGCACGTCTTCGCCCCACAAAGTCAGGATGCTGCGGAAATTTTGTGAAATTAGCAGGGCCGCTCCCATCACAACAAAACAAGCTGTGACAACGACCAGAGTGGAAAGCTTCAAGGCCCAGTTCTTTCTTGGAGGTCTCACTTGGTGTCCCCCACGATCATTCCATCTTGAAGCAACAAGGTGCGCTTGTTGCGGCGCTTGACCATTTCGTGGTCATGGGTTGCCACAAACACGGTCGTTCCCTGCGAACAAACCCGCTCCAAAAGATCCATGATTTCTTCACTTAAGCGGGGATCAAGGTTTCCCGTCGGTTCATCGGCAATCAGAACACCCGGTTGATGGATGATCGCGCGGGCAATGGCTGTTCGCTGCTGCTCACCACCAGACACAAAATCGGGATACTGATCGTGTTTGTGAGCCAAACCCACTTGTTCCAGCACTTCATACACCCGACGCTGGATCGCCGGAGCCTTGTCGCCACGAACCTGCAGCGGTAAGGCTACATTTTCAAAGATGGTACGATCTTTCAGCAGTTTGAAATCCTGGAAAATCACACCAATTTTTCGGCGGAAGAACGGAATATGAGAATCCCGAATGGTCAGCAGATCATGGCCGGCCACTTTCACGTCACCGGAGGTCGCCACATCGTAAGCTGAGATCATTTTAAACAATGTGGTTTTACCCGCCCCGCTGGGCCCGGTCAGAAATACGAACTCACCCTTGTCGATGCGCAGATCAACATTTTTTAAGGCATGAACAGGGCCAGGATAGGTCTTATAGACGTGAGAGAATTCAATCATCCCTTCATCTTATGAAAGATGGGGGCTGATGAATACTCGCCACAAGTCGAGGTTTTAGAGAGAAATCCTGTTTTTTGGGATTTTACGGCATGCTTCCCGCCATCAATGTATCGATGACGGTACTGTGTTGGCGTCGTAACGCCAACTTGATGGCCTCTTCTGACTGAGTCGACCCGAGTTTCAAGACGGTGTCGTAAGGTGTCTTAATGGTCTTCAGGACCGCACCGTTGCAGAAAATTCTGCTGACCAGATAGGGGTTCTGTACTCCCCAATCCTCTGTCTGAATGTGGTACTTCTGCCCTCGCACTGTAATGTCTGAATTAAAACCCTTTTGCACCTTCACAAACCTCGAACAGAAAATAGCAGATTTTGCTGTGTTTCTCACCACATTTTTCTTGGATGAGGGTCGAAAAAAATCTAGAGTCAAAGCCTGTCTAAATAAAAGGAGATTTTGCTATGAAATTGTTCTCATTGTCGGCAAGTGTTTTCGCTTTGCTTTGTTCCTTCTCTGCTATGGCAGCAGAGCCTTTCACCGGTGAAGCAGAGGCAGGTGCGGTTGTCGTCAGTGGCAACAGTGACTCCCAGAGCTACGCTGCCAAAGGGAAAGCTGTCTATACAGACGAAAAAAATGTGTACACCGCTTTTGGCCGTCACTTGAAGACGGACTCTAATGGTGTTGAAAGTGCGCGCAACTGGGAAGCCGGGGCTCGTTATGAACGTGAATTGACAGATTATCTTGGCGTCTTTGCGGGGCAAAAAGCTGAAAGTGATGTATTCAACGGATACGTACAAAGGGATTCGACGGATCTTGGTTTGAAGTATTCCCTGATCAAGAGCGATGCCATGAACTGGTTCTTCGAGGTCGGTTATCGTTACCAAAAGACCTTGTCCACAGCCGGAACAGTTGCTAACGACAACATGGGTCGTTTGTACTCTGAGTTCAACAAAGCACTGGATAAGACTTTGTCCTTCAAATACTGGGCGGAATATCTGCCTAACTTCACTGAACCTGAAGCATATTTGTTCAACACAGAGGCTTCTTTGAACATTATGTTAAACTCCGTCTTCTCTCTGAAATTGGCTTACCTATTACAATATCAGAATGAATTGCCAGCAAGTGGCAAGTACACGACAACTACGACTACAATGAACCTTGTTGCGAAGTTCTAAGAAAGGAACCACCATGTTTAAAGAGTTCAAAACGTTTATCATGCGCGGCAATGTCCTGGACATGGCCGTGGGTATCATCATTGGTGCCGCCTTCGGCAAGATCGTGTCTTCTTTCGTTGCTGACATCCTAACTCCGGTCTTGAGTTTGGGACTGGGAAAAGTTGATTTTTCAAACTTGTTTGTTGCTTTGAATGGCGAAACCTACGCAACTCTTGAAGCCGCCAAGCAAGCCGGGGTCGCGACCATCAATTATGGACTGTTCTTAAATATCGTTTTGGACTTCCTGATCGTGGCTTTTGCCATCTTCCTGATCGTAAAAGCGGCCAATAAGATGCAAAAGGCTCCTGAAGCCGGTCCGGTCACAACGAAAGAATGTCCGGAATGCTGCTCTCAGATTCCTCTCAAAGCCCGCAAGTGCCCGAACTGCACAAGCGCTGTTGCTTAAGACTTACCAAAGCCCGGTTCCCGCCGGGCTTTTCTCATTTTGAGACGTAAACCTTTTGGTCGCCCCTGCCGATAATTGGTACTGCACTTGCATGAGTAACCATCATCGGGGAGGAAATCAAATGATTACGATTTCAAACTCTAAAAAGAGATCAACTGTCAAATTAGTCATCAATCTTCTAAGCGTGTCTTCCCTTGTGACTCCCGTCGTTTCTTACGCTCAGCCGACGGCTCCAGGGGTTTCCGTTCAAATTTCACCCGAAGCCTACGAAAACACAATGAAGAAGCAGGAGTGCAACAACGCTCGGGATAAAATTGCCGAAGCGGAAAGAGCTATCGGTACGGCCTGCCGCAAAGCCGGATTGGGAAACGCATCAAACTGTGTGGCCAAGGCAGAATCCTGTGCTGAAACCATTGGGAATGAAGAGTTCAGCACCACCGATGCCATCGGAACAGTTCTGGGTCTTCCGGTAAATTCCAATTTGGGCTCCACCTGCCCTCAGATGAATGGTCGCGACTACTATGATGAAATCAAGCGCCTGAATCAGGAAGTTAAAGATACAGAAAAAGATATTGCAGATTTGGGTCAGGAAAAAGCGGATATTGAAAAAGAGTTCAATGAAAACATCGCTGAACTTCAACAGGCTTTGACCGACGCCCAACAAGAACTTGAAAAAACCAAAGAAGACCTGGACGCGGAAGAGCGTGAGCAACTGGCAAGCTTCCAGCAAGCTCAGAACTCCAATAAAGAGCAGCTCCGAGCCAAAGGCAGTGAACTGATTTCCCTGCGAAGTGCTCGCACAGCAGCATTGCGCAATAAAGCGACAAAGATGCTGGAGCTGACGGCTGAAACCAGCAAATACACTTGTAACGGAGAGTATCTGAAAGCCGCAAAAGAGTACGGCAATGTGAGTGGTACTTCCAGCAAGAACCATATCAGCAAGGCCAAAGCTCAAAAGGCGGCCGCTCTGGATGCTTTCCAGAAATGTATGAACCGTTTCCAACAGGCACGAATCAAGGTTAGTGAAGACACGCAGGCAGAAGTTGAAGCTTTGGACGACAAAATACGCTCTGCCGAATCCAGCATGGATGAACTGAATGACACATTAAATCTGGCTGCCACTCAACTTCAGCAGATGAAGGATTCCACTACTAAGAAGAAAACGGCCGCTGAAAAGAAGGTCACAGACCTGATGACTTTGACACAGCAAAAAATGACGGCAGCACAACAGGAGCTTCAAACTCGACTTCAGGCTCTGGCAACTCGCCAGGCCAGTTTGCAAAAAGCCCTCACAACTGCCTCCAACGAGCTGATGACTCTGAAAAGTTCGCCGGCGCCAAAGAAAAGCGCTGAATACACTGCCGACGAAGCTTCGGCTGAAATTTCCGGTGAACTTGCCAAAATCAATGGCGTGATCGCCAGCTCGGACCCCGACTGCAACCTGGAAAGCTCTTTAGCCTCGGCAAAAACAAAAAGATCCGCACGCGAGAGCAAAAAAACCCGAGGGACGCGCAACTAGCCTTCGGGCCAGTGTCCCTAGACCCTACCCTTTCACACTGTTAGAATGGGGGCTTATTAAAGGAGCCCCCCACAGTGTTAAAAAAGATCCTGCTATTCTTCGTCGCCCTCGGTCTTATTGGCATCCTCAGTGCGTATCTTATTATCCAATCAGTAAAGTCCGGTCTGCCTCAACTGATCACAGTTAAAGACTATCAGCCGTTGCTGGTCAGTCAGGTCTATGATCGCAATAATAAAAAAATCGGCGAATTCTTCCGCGAAAGAAGAACTCTCGTCCCTTACGACAAGATTCCCAAGAATCTGATCAATGCCTTCCTGGCAGCGGAAGATGATCAGTTCTTCTCGCATAAAGGGATCAACCCTCAAGCTATCTTCCGTGCGGCCTTGGCAAATCTTCGCGCCGGCAGATCAGTGCAGGGTGGATCGACGATCACTCAACAGGTGGCAAAAACACTGCTGTTATCCTCAGAAAAAACTCTGACTCGTAAGTTGCGCGATATCCTGCTTGCCATGGAGATGGAACGCAACCTGAGCAAGGAAGACATCCTGTTCTTGTACCTGAATCAGATCTACTTCGGTCAAGGGGCCTACGGTGTCGAGCAGGCTGCCCAGACATACTATCGCAAGCCCGTTTCCAAACTGACCCTTTCAGAAATGGCAATCTTGGCGGGACTTCCCCAGGCGCCTTCGCGCTACAGTCCGGTCAGCAATCCCCTTCGCGCCAAAGAACGACAGATCTACGTTCTGCGTCGTATGGCGGATGTGGGATTTGTCAGCAAAGACGAAGCTGAAGCTGCCATCCAAGAACCCGTCAAAGTTTATGTGCGGGAAAATTACGAAGAGTTCGCTCCGTTCTATCTAGAGACTGTGCGCCAGCTGCTTGTGGCTCAACTGGGTGAAGACCTTGTTCTGGATAAAGGCCTTCGCATCTACACAAGCCTTGATCTGACCAAACAAAAGGCGGCTCAAGAGGCTGTTAAAGAAGGTCTGAAATCATTGGACAAGCGTCAGGGCTATCGTGGTCCTGTGAAAAACATCTCTGACAACAGCGACATCGAAGAGTTCCTGAAAGAGACCCAAAAAAAGCTGATCTCCGATTTCACTCCCGAGCGCATTATCATGCCCGATGGAAAGTTTGCTGACATTGTCCCAGTGAAAACGGCTCAGGACATGAAAGAGCATCCTCTTCTGCCCCCGTACATCAAGCTGAAAGACTCCGTCAGTGGTGTTGTGGAGAAGATCGACGATGCGCAAGGTTTGGTCTATGTTCGTCTGCCTGAAACCATGGGTCTGATTGATATCGACACGATGACCTGGGCGCGCAGGCCGGATTCAGACCAGCGCTGGGATTTAGCCTCTATCAAAAAGCCTTCCGAAGCCTTGAAAAAAGGGGACGTGATTCTTGTAAAAGTGGTTGCCGATCAGTTCTCTTCATCCCGTTTGCAGGGGAACTCCAAAAAGAAAGGTGTCACCACAGGCACACCGGATCTTAGCAAGTTCGTTGGACTTGAGCTGGATCAGGAACCCTTGGTGGAGGGCGCTTTGATTTCCTTTGACCAACAAAGCCAGGATGTCCTGGCGATGGTTGGCGGTTCTAACTTTGCCAAAAGTGAATTCAATCGTGCCATCCAGGCCCCTCGTCAAACAGGCTCTGCGTTTAAAGCCATCGTCTATGCTGCGGCTTTGGAAAAAGGCTACAATCCGGCGACTCCGGTTATGGATGCACCGATTGTCTATGAAGAAGGTGGTTCAGCAACCGACGATGCCGAAGGTCAGGGCGACTTGAAAGTTTGGAAGCCATCCAATCACTCCAAGAGCTTCGGTGGCGACATTTTGTTCCGCAATGCGCTGGTTAAATCCCTCAATATCCCGACTGTTAAGATCATCGAGGATGTTGGAGTTCCTTGGGCGACGGAGTACGCAAGAAGACTGGGCATCTACAGCCCGCTGAATCCGGACTTTACGTTGGCTTTGGGCTCCAGCAGCGTGACCTTGTATGAGATGACGAAGGTGTTTTCTGAATTTGGTCGCTTGGGGAAAAGACTGTCTCCGATGCTGATTCACAGAGTGGATGATGCCAACGGAAAAACTTTGCTAAAAACTGTTTCGCTGGATGCCCGATTTGAAAAGGAAATCAAATCCATCGATGACGCTTTCGAAGAGCGCCGCAAAAACTACCTAGAGTCACTGAACGCCGGGAACAAAGAAGAGGACGCGCAAAAAGATCCAAAGAAAGCCAAGTTGGATGACAGCATCTTCTTCCAGGACCCGGATCAACTAATTCGACCTTCCACGGCTTATGTGATGACGACTCTGTTAAAAGGCGTTGTTGAAGATGCCGGCGGTACAGGTGGTCGGGCTCGCGCCGTCGGTCGCGAGGTCGCTGGTAAAACCGGTTCCACCAACAACTACTTTGACGCGTGGTTTATCGGATACAGTCCTCAGATTTCAACAGGTGTCTGGGTGGGCTTTGACAAAGAAAAGAGTCTTGGCAAGGGTGAGGTTGGCGGACGCTCTGCTTTGCCGATCTGGGTTGACTACATGAAAGCGGCTCACGAAGGACTTCCTCAGATGACTTTCCCCGTGCCCGACGGTATTGTGTTTGCTAATATCGATAGCGAAACTGGCAAGTTGGCTTCGGCCGCTACTAAAAAAATTATTCGTCAGGCATTCGTCGAGGGCACTGAGCCAACAGCTGCCTCCAACAAGGCTGAAGAAGCCACTGACTTTTACAAACAGGATTTCTCTGAATGAAGGATATTCACCTCTGGGGGGTGAAACAAAACAATCTGAAGAACATTGAGGTCAAGATTCCTGTCGGTTCCATGACAGTCATCTGTGGCCCCAGTGGTTCCGGGAAGTCTTCCCTGGCCTTCGAAACACTTTTCGCCGAAGGACAGCGTCGCTTTATCGAAAGCATGTCGAACTATGCCCGACAGTTTTTGAATAAAGCCCCCAAGCCGGATATCGAGGGGATCAACAACATCCCCCCGGCCATTTCCATCGAGCAGAAGAACACGGTGAAAAGCTCCCGCTCCACCGTGGGCACAACGACAGAGATCATTGATTACCTTCGCCTGCTTTACGAAAAGAT
The DNA here is from genome assembly GCF_055397015.1 of Bdellovibrio sp. HAGR004. Classification (NCBI taxonomy): domain Bacteria; kingdom Pseudomonadati; phylum Bdellovibrionota; class Bdellovibrionia; order Bdellovibrionales; family Pseudobdellovibrionaceae; genus Bdellovibrio; species Bdellovibrio sp. HAGR004. The sequence continues at coordinate 3,952,316 of NZ_AP029176.1, forward strand.
CGGCAAGTCCTATTGCCCCACTCACCACTGCCCGACTGAAAAAGAAAGTGTCACTGAAGCTACCGACAAAGTTTTGAAAACATTTGCCGGAAAGCGCGGTTATCTGATGGTCGAGATTAATGCGGAAGGGCGTGTGGCAGAAGGCAAAAAACTTCATTCGCTGCTTCTGCAGGACGGTTATCTCCGTATTTATATTCCCAAGGTCACAGAGTCGCCTAAGAAAGCCTCAACGACCAAAGCGGCCGGAAAAAAGAAAGTTGCCAAGAAGGCATCTAAAAAGATTGAAGCTGAAGATGCTCCAGTCCCAAGCTCACCCAGCGGGACAACGACTGAAGAAATGGGTACCGTCGTGGAAATCGGCGATGCCGCTGCCATCAAAAAAGGCCTGCCAAAGGAAACATTCTATCTGGTGATCGACCGTATGAGCTTCAATGAAGACGAACGAGGTCGAATCGCCGATTCTTTGACTCAAGCCTATGATGCCAGTATCAAATACAATACGAATCTGATTACCCGCAGAGCCACAATCCTGGCCACGGATGGGCAACGTCTGCAAGTCAGTGAAGAGGCCTCCTGTCCGGTATGTGGCTACACTCCGCCACCACTCAGCTCCAAACTTTTTAGCTTTAATTCTCCAATCGGAGCCTGCCAAACCTGTAAGGGCTTCGGGAACATTCTGGATATTGACGAAGAAAAAGTGATCCCGAATCCTTCCTTAAGTTTGGCACAAGGGGCCCTGAGCCCGTTCTGGATGCCAAGCGCAGCACATGAGAAGAAACAACTTCTGGCTTATTGCAAGAAGGCCAAGATTGATCCGCACACTCCGTGGAAAGATCTTCCCAAAGATCACCGCGACGTGATCTGGAATGGAAACAAGGACTTCTTCGGGGTGCGCGGTTTGTTCGAGTATCTGGATCAAATCAAATACAAGATGCACGTTCGCGTCTTTATTTCCCGCTTCCGCAGTCCGTTCCAATGCCCCACCTGCAAAGGTGCCAGACTGCGTTCGGAAGCCAATCACGTTTTGATTTCCAATGCGAACATCAATGAACTTTCCAATATGACCATTGAGGACCTCAATGCCTTCTTCCAAAAACTGGAGGTGACTGCTTATCAGCAGGAGGTTGCCGGGGAAGTTCTGAAGCAAATTCGCTCGCGCCTGGAATTCCTGATGCGCGTAGGGGTTCACTATCTTTCCTTGGGACGTGAAACCCGCACACTTTCCGGCGGAGAATATCAGCGACTCATTTTAGCGAATCAACTGGGCATGGGCCTGTCACAAGCCTTGTATGTGCTGGACGAGCCCACAGTAGGCCTGCATCCGCGTGACAACGATCGCCTGATTTCCATTTTAAAAGACCTCAAAGACCTGGGAAATACCCTTGTGATCGTCGAACATGATCACGACGTTATCAAAGCCAGCGAAAACATCATCGAAATGGGCCCGGGATCAGGTTATCTGGGTGGTGAGGTCGTTTATTCCGGACCGACAGAGAAGTTCTATAATTTTGCAAAATCCAACACGGTTCCTTATTTGAAGCCCTCCAAAGGCGCTCAACCACTGAGGGCGGTTCGTCCAGTGGATGTCGATAACTACAAAGTGAAGATCGAACTGAAAGGCGCCAAGGGTCACAACCTGAAAAATCTGGATGTGGTGATTCCTTTGAATCGACTGGTCACGGTCACTGGTGTCAGCGGCTCTGGAAAATCCACTTTGATCTCTAAAACTCTGTATCCCGCCTTGGCGCGGGCTTTGGACATTGAGTACCTGCCGTCACAGGAATATTCCGGCCTGGATGGCGTGGAGAACATCAAAAACGTTTTGTTGATTGACCAATCGCCGATTGGTAAATCGGCACGCAGTTCACCGATCACATATCTGAAAGCCTTTGATGCCATCCGTTCCATCATGGCAACAACGCAAGAAGCTCAAAGTCGTGGTTATACCGCAGGCACATTCAGTTTGAACGTGGACGGCGGTCGTTGCCCGGCATGTAAGGGTACGGGCTATGAAGAAATCGACATGATGTTCATGGATAATGTGGTTATCCCCTGCGATGTCTGTGATGGTAAAAAGTACCGTCCGGAGATTCTGGAAATTCAGTACAAAAACAAGAATATCCACGAAATTCTTTCCATGACCGTGAACGAAGCCATGAATTTCTTTGTGGCGCATCCGAACATTCGCAAGCCTTTAAGCGTTCTAAAAGAGGTCGGCTTGGATTATCTGCAGCTGGGACAACCGGCGAGCTCTTTGAGTGGTGGGGAATCTCAGCGTCTTAAGATCGCTAAGGAGCTGTCTCAAGTCCAACAGAAGTCCACTTTGTACATTCTTGATGAACCGACTACGGGTCTGCACTTCCGCGAAGTCGAGCTGCTTATGAAGGTTTTGAGCAAACTGATTGAAACCGGCGGCAGCGTCGTGGTCGTAGAGCATAATTTGGACGTGATCCGCGGGTCAGATTATATTATTGACCTCGGCCCCGAAGCGGGTAAAAAGGGCGGAAACATCGTGGCAACGGGCACTCCAGACGACATCATGAAGGTGAAAAAGAGTCTGACGGGCCAATACCTCAAACGATACGTTGAAAGCCACAAGAGCTCATAAAACTGGAAAAACATAGATGTTAGTAGCACAAATTAAGAAAATTCTTGGCGAACTGAAACCTCACAAAAGACTTATCTTCATCGTCGCAGTTGCCGGAGTTATTCATGCCGCGGCCTATAGCCAGCTGGCCTACATGATCAAACCCCTTTTTGACAATCTGGCCGGAGCCGAGTTCAACCAGGTGATGCGTCTGGTTCCCTATGCTCTGGGTCTATCCCTGGCGGCCGCCGTGGGACGTTATTTCCATATCTATCTGATGAACTATGTGGCTGAATGCGTGGTCCAGGGTATTCGTCAGAAACTGCAACAGAAGTTCATGCGTCTGAATCTTTCCTTCCATAACAACTTCACCACCGGCTCTGGTGGTTTGATCAGCCGTATCCTGAATGACATCAATGTTATTCAAGATGGTCTGCGCATGGTGGCAGATATCTTCCTGCATCCTCTGCTTTTTGTGGCACTTATTTACAACTTACTGCGAATTGACTGGAAGCTGACCCTGGCCATTCTGCTCTTGGTTCCGGTCATTGGGGCCTTCTTGAAGAACATTTCCCGCAGCTTGCGCAAGTATGTCCCGATGGGGCAACAGGTGCTGGAGAAAATGACCTCTACGATCAAAGAAAGTCTGGATGGGGTTCGTATCATTCAGTCCTTCAACCTTGAAAAAGTCATGGCCGACCGCCTGACGGATGAATCCAAAGAGTATCTGGCTGCACGCAAACTGGTGCACGCACGCACAGAGGCCATGGGACCTGTCACCGAGCTTTTGGCTTCTGCGATCTTCATGTCCGTTCTTTTATATTCCACATATGAAGTTTCCCAAGGTCGCGCGACACCGGGAACCTTTGTGGGCTTTATCACCTCGTTATTGATGATCAACCAGCCTATCAAGAAGTTTCAGGAATCCTATCTGCGTATTCAGCAGGTGGTCATCGCTTCTGAGCGCGTATTCAGTATCATTGAATCCGATCAGGAGGTTCCGGAAAGTCAGGCGAACAAACCTTTCCCTTCTCAGTGGGAAAAGCTTGTTTATAAAGATGTGAAGTTTGGCTACGGCAAAGAAATGATCCTAAAAGGAATCAACCTTGAGATCAAACGCGGTGAAGTCATAGCGTTGGTTGGAGCCAGCGGCAGTGGAAAATCCACCATCGTCAATCTACTGGAAAGATTCTTTGATGCCTCTAGCGGAGAAATTCTGATCGACAACACGAATATTCTGGATATCAACCTGAAAGACCTACGTCGTAATGTTGCACTGGTTACTCAGGATGTTTTCTTGTTTAGCGATACGATCGAAAAGAATATCCAGGCTGGCAACTTTGATCGGTCCCCGGAAGATATTCCAAGAATGGCCAAACTGGCCAATGCCCATGAATTTATCATGAAAACTCCGAACGGCTATCAGACACGTGTGGGTGATCGCGGAAATCTTCTTTCAGGTGGCGAAAAACAGCGCATCAGTATCGCACGGGCGATGTTCAAAGACGCACCAATTCTGATTCTGGACGAAGCCACCAGTGCTTTGGACACTGCCAGCGAGATCGAGGTTCAAAAGGGCATTGATCACCTGATGGAAGGTCGTACAGCGATTGTCATTGCTCACAGACTGTCCACCATTCAAAAGGCGGACAAGATCGTTGTTCTGAAAGACGGAAACATCGTGGAGATTGGAAATCATCAAAGCCTGCTGAACCAAGAGGGCGAATACTTCCGCTTCCACAGTTTACAACACACTTAATTCTATGATCTAAATAAAGTATGCCTACTTTATTTGAATCAGAACTTAGCACCGCTTTTCTTAATGCCGGCATTGCCACAGTTATTATGATTGTGGCCCTGTCCCTGATGGGATGGCTCTTCCCCTGGTTGCAACTAAAAGTCATGGCTCTTCGTGATGGTCGCATCCGCCCTCTAAAATTTCACAATTTTGAAATCATCACTGCACAGGCAATGGTGTCGGGCATCTGTGGCCTTCTGAAAGCCCTTCGCGTGGTGGCGACGTTACTGGTACTTTATTTCTATTTCTCTTTGGTTTTGGCTTTCTTCCCGGAAACCCGCTACCTGTCCGAAAATATGCTTCATTATATCCTGACGCCTTTGCGCGAGGTTTTAAAGACCATTCTGGATTATATTCCCAAGGCTTTCTATATCGTCATTATCGTCCTGGTGATGCGCTATATTCTGAAAGTCATCCGCATGTTCTTCCAGCGAATCGAAAGCGGATATCTTAAAATCGAAGGCTTCCATGCTGAATGGGCCAAACCGACATACAAACTGGTCCGACTTCTGGTCTTCGCCTTCACCTTGATCATCATCTTCCCCCACCTGCCAGGCTCGAGTTCGCCAGCCTTCCAAGGGGTTTCAGTCTTTCTGGGGCTGTTGATTTCCCTTGGATCAAGTTCTGCTATTTCAAACATGGTGGCGGGATTGGTTATCACCTACATGCGACCTTTTAAGATCGGGGACCGCGTGAAAGTCGGTGCAACAGTCGGTGATGTTGTAGAAAAGAACCTGCTGGTCACACGCATTCGCACCATCAAAAATGTGGATATCACGATTCCGAACTCCAACATTCTCAGCAGCCATATCATGAACTACAGTGCCGTAGCGGACTCGCAAGGACTTATTCTGAATCCACGCATCACTATTGGATATGACGTCAACTGGCGACAAGTTCATCAGCTGATGCTGGACGCCGCGGCCCGAACCGAAGGTGTGATGAAAGACCCCAAACCATTTATCTTCCAGACCGATCTGGGTAATTCTTATGTGGAATACGAACTCAACGTCTACACCCGCCTTGCGAACAAGTTCGACGATATCTATTCCGATCTTCGCAAAAATTTACAAGACTGCTTTAACGAAGCCAAAGTCGAGATCATGTCCCCGACCTATCATTCGCTTCGCGATGGCAATGATATGCACATTCCACCGGAATATAAGTCTTAACCTGAGACACTTCTTCCAGCCCAAGGTCCAGGTTTGCTCGGTCTTTAGACAGTCACCCTAAAGTTCGTCTAATTTCTTGACGATAAAAGTATCGATACTTTTGACAGTCACTGAAAGGACGATACTTATGATTAATTGGGATGAGTTTGAACATATACATGTCATCAACAAGCTCAAACAGATTCTCAGCGCGTGGTGGAACATTGACGTGGTTTTCACGGATGAGCGTGGAATGTTGAAAGGTTATGACTCTGATAAAGTCACCTTTAACAATCCTGCAATCACAGCTCTTGTACGAAAAGAAGCTGGCCAGGCAAGTATTGCAGAACTTGTGACCAAATCCCTGGATGATCTTCGTACTTCCCAGAACAGATTCAGCCTGCGCAAGTGGGATATGGTTGGTTTTGATGTGGGTGTCTTCCCAATCATGATCGACAACGACTGTGTTGGTACGGTTGTGGCGATGGGCTTCTTCCGTGATTCCAACTACACTTCCCGTCTGACAGAAATCCGCGAGCGCCTTGCAGCCTTCGGCCTGTCGGGTGAAGTGATCGAAAAATGTCTGGGTAAACTCAAATTCCTGGATGACCAGGAGCGCGCACACTTCAACGAACTGTGTGAGTTGGTGGCTCAGGAAATCGTGACTCTTCACCTGGAAATTTCTTCCCGCGAAGACCGCATCAAAGAGTTGAACAAAGAGCTGGGCAACCGCTTCAAGTACGACAACATGATCGGTAAATCCAAACCAATGCAGTCCCTGTATGCTTTGCTTGATAAAATCAAGGGTGCGGATTCCACGGTTTTGGTTCAAGGTGAAAACGGTACCGGTAAGGAATTGATCGCAAAATCAATTCACTACAACTCTCACCGCAAAGACAAACCATTCGTTATTCAGAACTGTTCTGCTTTCAATGACAATCTGTTGGAATCTGAATTGTTCGGTCACGTTAAAGGCTCCTTCACGGGTGCTCTGAAAGACAAAAAAGGTCTTTTCGAAATGGCCGACAAAGGAACTTTCTTCCTGGATGAAATCGGGGACACCTCCCCACAGATGCAGGTTAAGCTTCTGCGTGTTCTTCAAGAGGGCACCTTCATGCCTGTGGGTGCGACAGAGTCCCGAAAAGTGGACGTGCGCATCGTGGCGGCGACGAACAGAAACCTGAAAGAGATGGTTGAACAAGGCACATTCCGTGAAGACTTGTACTATCGCCTGAATGTTATCAACATCCGCGTTCCACCTCTGCGTGAAAGAAAAGAAGACATTCCATTCCTTGTGGACTTCTTCCTGAACAAAATTCACGACCAACAAGGCGGACCAAAACGTCAGATCACAAAACGTGCTTTGGAAAAGCTTTATGATTATCCATGGCCAGGTAACGTTCGTGAGCTGCAAAATGAAATCGAAAGACTCTGTGTTCTTTCCGGTGACGAGACAAAACTGATGGCGGAACTTCTTTCTCCAAAAGTTCTGGAAGCTGGGGAAAAGAACAAAGTTCAAGGTTCCCGCCTGCAGGGTAAGCTGAAGGATGCGTTGGAAGACCTGGAACGCGAAATGATCCGTGAGGGTCTGCGCCGCACAGGCTGGAACAAATCCAAGCTGGCAAAAGAACTGGGTATCAGCCGTGCCGGTCTTATCATGAAGGTCGAAAAATACGGCCTGGATAAGCGTAAACTGGCGCGCTAAAAAGGGCACCGACCCTAAATAAATTACCTAAATGATCGAAACTTAGTGGGCTTTATGAGGAATTCATAAAGCCCATTTTTTATTTGTTTCACCCTCCAAGTTGCTGAAACTATACGATTTTTCCCTAACAGCCTGCTGTTGGCATTGGTCTTGTATTAAAGGGCTCTGTGTAAGGGGTACGTGGTTTTATGCAGACAACATTGGATAGCTCTTTTGTAGAAAGACTAAAGCAGATTCTGGCCAACCGCTATGGGAAGGGTTTACAGATTCGTCAATTGATGGATCTGTCTGACATTTCAGACGCTGACGAGGTATTCACGCGGGGGCGTGATCTTCATATTCCTATTCGGGTGAATGGGAACTTCTTAGGAACAGCTGTGGTGCCATCCGCAGATGATCTCAATAGTGAGAAGCGCTCTGGAGTGGCTCAGTTGGTAAGAATGGTCCTAGAGCCCGCTATGTACAAATGGTATCTGGATCAAAAAGAAGCCAATCTTGAAGAGCTCAACAAGGTCCAGCCGAATCTGGAAAATGTCCGACTCTTTGGTGAATCACTGCCCTCTATTGATGACATTCTTAACGAGGACTCTCCGGCACTGACCGAAAGTCCAGCCAACGAACTGGTTTCTCACCTGATTCATTTTGAAGGTCGCTCTGAAAACAACAACAAGAAGGTCGCGTTGCAACTGCATGAACTGACTGGCCGTTGGGCTTTCGTCCCTTTTAACGACATCAAAGGTCAGCTGCATTCTTCCATGGACATTGCCCGCCTGGGGGGCATGACGATCTTTGTGGAAAATGTTGAAAATCTGAACCCTTCCGAACAAGAGCTGCTGATGGAATACATCAGCGAAGATCACCTGGCCGATGAACCTTTGATTGTGACCAGTTCTCTGAAGAATCTGGACGAACTTGGCTCTGTTTCGTCTCTGGACCCAAAGCTTGTGGACGAACTTTCTGTCAACTGCTTCGAAGTGGATCGCGCACCCTTGACCGCTCAAGGCCTGAAAGAGGTGTTGGAGCTTTTCTTCCTGAAAGACTCTCCTACGAACGCTTAATTGCGACGGAGTTTATTCCTTGAAAATACCGTGAGTGTCTGTGAGAATTTTTCTCATGGTCACTCATGATGAATTTTTAGTTCCTTTTCTGACGCAAGCCCTGAAATCCGATAACTACAAGGTGTTTTCCCTTGCCGGTGATGCCTCCAATCGTCGCTACTATCGCGTCGTTCAGGATCATCAATCCTGGGTTCTGATGCGCTGGGAACCGTTTGATCCCAACAACTATCCCTTCCTGAGCGTTCTCAATCACTTTGCAAAGAATGGCGTGCATGTGCCCACGGTTGTTGCCATGTCCCCACAAGAAGGCCTGGTTCTTCTGGAAGATCTAGGGGACCTGACCCTGGAAAGAAAGTTCTGGGAAAGTCAAAGTCAGGAAGCTTCTTTGGAGTTTTATCAGATGGCCATTGATGAGATCGTAAAGATCCATCATCCGGCCACATTGGACAAATCAGACTGCACGGCCTTCAAAATAGAGTTCAACACTGAAAAGTTCCTTTGGGAGATGAACTACGGCAAAGACAATCTGCTTTCCGGCGTTTTAAAGTTTCCATTTGGTGAATCTCTGAACAAAGAAATCACCGATATCTTTGTGGATATTTCCAGCCGCCTGGATAAAGAACCCAAACGCATCGCTCACCGCGATTATCACTCCCGCAATTTGATGATTAAACTGGATCAAATGAGTGTTATCGACTTCCAGGATGCCCGTCTGGGACCGATTCAGTATGATCTGGTCAGTCTGATGCGCGACTCGTATGTCGATATGAATGATTCGATGGCAAAGACTCTGATCAACTACTATCTGGATCGTTCCAAAGAATATCTTCCGAAAGATTTCTCACGCGAACAGTTTGATCATATCTATGAACTGCAATCCATTCAGCGCTGCTTCAAAGCCTGCGGAAGTTTTGCAAGCTTCTATCACCTCAGACAGGATCGCCGCTACCTGAAGTATCTTTCCGGAACCCTTCGACGTGTTCTTAAGGCTATCAACGAGTTCCCGGAATACAAAGTCTTTGCCGATGTGCTGATTGATTCCGGCGCCTTGGAAAGAAAGTACGAAACACTATGAACGTCATGTTACTGGCGGCGGGCGAAGGCACAAGACTTCGCCCCTACACTTCCATTCTGCCCAAGCCCGCCATTCCATTTCTGACCATTCCCCTGGCCGCTCATGTTTTGAATTTTCTGGGGGATTTAGAGATCAACAAACTGGTGGTAAACACATTCCACCTGCCACAGGGAATCCACGATCTTTTCCACACTCTGCCGATCAAAGCGCAATCTGTAATCTTTTCTGACGAAGAAGGGTTTATTCTGGGCAATGGCGGGGGACTGGGCAAGGCGGCTTCCCATTTCAGAGGCGGCGGGGCCTTTCTGTTAATGAATGCTGACGAAGTCATCCTTCCAAAAGAAGAAGATGTACTACAGAGGGCCTTTGCTCGTCACAACTCCCAAAAAAATATCGCGACCTTGATCGTCAAAGATCATCCCGATGTCGGCACCAAGTTTGGTGGCGTTTGGGTGGATGCGAACAATAAGGTTCTGGGATTTGGCAAAACCCCTATTCCAGGATCCGTGCGCGCCTGGCATTTTGTTGGCGTCCAGATTCTGGATGAAAAAATTCTGGAATATATCCCGGCAAATGTTGAATCCAACATTCTCTATGATGCGGTGACTGTTGCAATTTCCCAAGGTCACTCGGTTGAAGCTGTGCCTTTTGAAGGGACCTGGTTTGAAACCGGCAATCCCCAGGACTTTATGGAGGCCACCAAGGCGTGTCTGGAGTTTCTCACGGGTGAAGAGTCTTATCAGAAGAAAGCTCTGCAGCTGGCGCTGAAAAGATATTCCACGGAAAGAACCACAGCGACCCGGACCGTTTCATCTTTGACTCTAGTTGCCAGCACTGCCCAGGTGAAAACTTCCTCTATTCAAGGCGTTTTCTGTGCAGGCCCCGGCGCCATTGTCGAAGAGGGTTGCGAGCTGACCAACGTTGTGGTTGGCAAATATGTTCGTGTTCCTGCGGGGACCAAAGCCTCTAATACAATTTTTCTTTAACAAGGATATCAAATGAAACTTGGTCTTGAAGTTCTTCTTAGCAATGCAAAAATGCTTAAAAGTCTGAAGGGAAAACGCGTCGGCTTGGTTTGTCACCCTGCCAGTGTGGATGAAAGTTTGCAGCACAGTCTGGATTTGCTTTCAAAAAAGATCAAACTTTCCTGTGCCTTCGGGCCTCAGCACGGTGTTCGTGGCGACAAACAGGACAATATGATTGAAAGCCCGGACTTTATTGATCCCGTCCATAAGATTCCTGTTTTCAGTTTATATGGTGAAGTGCGCAGACCCACAGCCGAAATGATGTCCCACTTCGATGTTGTTTTGTTTGATCTTCAGGATCTGGGTTGTCGTATTTACACTTTCATCACGACTTTGCTTTATATGATGGAAGAATGTGCAAAGCTTGGCAAAACCGTGATTGTTCTGGATCGCCCCAATCCTGCAGGCCGTCCTGTGGAAGGCTTCCGGATGCTGCCTGGCTGGGAATCTTTTGTCGGGGCCGCTCCGATTCCGATGCGCCACGGTCTGACCGTTGGTGAGCTGGCGTTGTACTTTGCTGACTTCTATCAACTGGATCTGGATCTGCAGATCGTAAAAATGAAAGGCTACTCTCCGGACAAGGGCCCTGGCTTTGGCTGGGATCTAAAGCGTCCATGGGTGAATCCATCCCCAAATGCGGCTTCCCTCAACATGGCTCGCGCCTACTCGGGGACTGTGCTGATCGAAGGCACCACTTTGTCCGAAGCTCGCGGCACCACCCGTGCATTGGAAATTATCGGAGCCTCAGATATCGACTTCCACGAAGTGCTGGTACGGATGAAAAAGAAGGCCCCGCAGTGGATGAAAGGTGTGACATTGCGTGAATGTTTCTTTGAACCGACCTTCCACAAACATGTCGGCAAGCTTTGTCACGGTTTCCAGTTCCATACCGATGGCATCAGCTACAAGCATGATCAGTTCAAGCCCTTCCGCCTGACCGCCTTGATGTTGAAAGTGATCCGCGAAATGCATCCGAAATATCCGATCTATCGCGATTTCGCGTATGAATATGTCAAGGACCGTCTGGCCTTTGATGTGATCAACGGTGGCCCCGCTTTGAAAGACTGGATCGAAAATCCCAAGGCGACTCCAAAGGATCTTGATTTGGCCCTGGCTAAAGATGAAAAGTCTTGGGTTAAGGAAAGAAAGAAATATCTTTTATATTAGAAAAGAAAAAGCCGAGTTCCTTAACTCGGCTTTTTTTGTTTCTACTTCTGCAGGGCTAATTCTGCATCCGTAAAGAAGGATTCCTGGCTTTCTTTGACTTTGTATCTTCGAGTCATCATCAGGAAGATACTGTCGGCAGCAACTCCGATGGGTTCGCCGTTATAATTTTTTTGCATACCCGCCAGGTTGGCTGGATCGCGATTGAAAGCACCAGAGCCTCCCAATCCACTGCCGCCCGAGCCGGAAGATGATCCCATGTCATCAGAAGAGCCCAGGCCTGCGCTGAATCCGCCACCACCCCCGCCGCCACCTTCATCGTAGCCGTTAGCAGCAGTCATGGCGCCAAGCTTAAGTTTGTCATATTTTTCTTTGGCCTTTTTTTCCATCTGACTTGAAAGCTCCATCAAGCCCGCAATCGCACCTGGGGGAATTCCCGCCGCAGCCATTGATTCTTTAGAGGCAAAGTCAGACATCTTGTAGGTTTTGTCACCCACCTTTGCGGTCCCTGTCTTGGAATCCAAAACACCCATTTGCTCAAGCTTGGAGATATTTCCTTTGATCGCTGCAAACTGAGGGTCTTTATTCAAGGGGTTGTTTGGGTCATCCAAGCCATAGGGCTCATTGCTGGAACTTCCAGGCAAATTCCCAAAACCATCGGTATTAAATCCAGTACCACTGGCCTGGCCGGCAGCTTTGCCGTGAGCACCACCCTGCGCCATGGACAACATCCCCAACATCACCTCAAAGACACCTTTGGCAATAAGGGCAGAACAAGGACTAGGAGAACATTGTGTTCCTGTTTTGATATCCTGATATCCCATCGTCAAGAACATCCCGCCCGTCAGATACGACATCGCCTGTCCCATCGAGTTGGAATCAGACGTCTTATCCGCGGAATCATTCACCGAAGGCCCCGAGGGACTCTTGCTGGCGCCGGACTCCACACCTTTATCTCCGGATTCTTTTTTCGTGGTTGTGGCATCAGCCGTGTATCCAACCACAGGGGCAAAAACCAAAGAGGCTGCGCAAATATATTTAATGCAGTTCTTTTTCACAGCAGTCTCCTTTAGTTATTCAAGAGCGTGTTCTTGTTATCACGATAGCGTTCTCTGACTTTTTCCCAATTGGACTTACCACCTTGACCGGTGACTTCTTTTGTCCAAGCCTGCTGACCCGCCAAGCCTTGTGCTGGGTCTTTGGCGCCACCGGGCAGATACGCACGGTATTTAGAATCAGAAGCAGCACCTCGGTAGCCACCAAAGCCACCGCCTCCGCCACCACCGCCGGAACCAGAAAGAATGTCTGTGTTCAGACCTTTTTTGGCAGCCTCTTCTTTGCCGCCGCCTCCGCCGCCACCCGAGCCACCGAAGCCGCTCAAGCCGCCGCCACCACCCATGGGTGCACCAATTCCGCCAGAGTCAGAACCACCGCCGGCACCGTTTTCACCCAAAGTACTGCCGTCACCACCAAGCCCCAGTCCACCAAGGCCGTCTTTTCCACCAAGAGCCGCAGGATTGACATCCGCACCCGAAGCCGTCAGACGGGAATCACCACTTTCGTTGGCTTTCTGATAGGAGTTCGCACAACCTGGAGTTCTTGGATTTGCTTTACAGATACACTCTGGAAGCTGAGCATTTGCTGGGTCTTCACACTTGTCTTTGGCTGCAGCAGCCACTGGTGTTCCGGTACCATCTGTGTTGTCTTTACAGTCTTTACCTTGCTTAAGTGAGTTGGCTAAAGAAAGAATTCCCGTCCCGGCTGATGCCAACAGCATTGCATACTTGCCTGTACAAATTGCCGCTTTACCAGCTACCGCTTTTTTATCTTTTGCATTCAGATCTTTTGGAATGTTAGCAGCTAGAGTTTTCAACCCGGCTCCATATTCGGATATAAAAGTACTACATGCCGCTTGAAACTGAGCATATTGAGGATGATTTGGAGGTACAACGGGTTTACAAGAAGTGCCTGCCTCTGAGGCCTTAAGACCTTTAGTCAACCCTTCAAGCCCGCCGCGAGTTTGAACGCACGACCAGCCGCAACCCGCCTTCATAACACCACACGCAGATGTGTAGGCAGTCATAGCACCTTTTGCAACGTCCATTGCTTTTGAAAAAGTGCTACATGTATCATTGACGGCCGCAGAGCCTATTGTGGAAAGAAGCATATTTATAGAGGCGATACCCGTTTGCAGGTCCTCACTATAATTTTCAAGACACGCCATCGCTGCTTTACCCTGCCGAGAAATACAGTTATCGCGATTGTCTACATACTTGTGTCCGTAGTTGACGATTTCTTGATATCCAGGCGTAACAATTGTCACACCTGGCATGTTTCCAGAAATTGTCTTATATGCGTTTAAAACCTGCTCAAGGCCAGTGCGAATATTGGTATACACATCGTCAAGGCCCTTATTGGCTTCATCATCATCGCCTTTCGCTCCAGGGCCCTTGCCGGGTGCCGCTTCAGACTTGGTATTAGTATCTGCATTGGTGGGCATTTCGTTCAGGAAATCTTTTTCCTTTTTTAGTTCGGAATCAAAAGCAGCGTTGGCTTCGTTTGCAGAACTAAATGATGGGGTTACTCCAATAAGCACAGATAAAAAAATGGATAACATCCCGTTTTTCATAAAACTCCCCTATGTCCTCTTTTCGGACAAAAGTCGTAGAATCTTAAGTTTTTGGCGAACGTCTCAGACTGAGACAATCAGATGCATTTATCTTAGAACTCGCTGTCATCAGGTGGAGGATTTAACAACGGACCACCGCCGGTGTTTTCTCCCCCAAGCTTCAGATCCTGTGATCGCAAGTAGTTGGAAGAAACCATTTTAACCGCGTAACCCGTACTGCCACCCACGACGCAATTTCCCGTTGTTGGGACCACGCCACCAGAACTATCCGCAAGAACAGGTGCCGCGCACTTACCAAACTTGGACGTATCCAAAGAATAGTCCAACAATCCCTTCGGAGCCCAGCCCGTCAGGACATTCATCCAATCCATGGACATAAAGGTAAACTTATCCTTCACGGGAACAATAAAGCCTGGTTCCTTCAGCACGTTGAATTGACTTACGATATTGTACTCTTCGAAATTGTAAGTGCCTCTTTTGTAGTCCTTGTGATAACCCAGATCCGGACGGAAGCTTCCGGTAAACGTCGACCCTGGTCCCTTCAAGTATCCATTTTTAATCTTCTTATAGTAGTTGTTATAGAAATCCGGCTCGATCGAATAGTAGGTCATATCAAACAAGTCCGGCAGGATCGCGGCAGTTTCAAGGTTCCTCATCGCGGAAGGAACATCACGCACGGAATCCCAGGACAGCAGATCACCGATTTCATTAATTCTGTTGGGAATATGATCCCAATGGGCAAAGTTCGGAGCGCTGTCGCCTTCATAGATGCTGTTACCACCGTATGGATTCGGATCCGAGGACCACTTCGGATCTAACTTGTAAATGGCTTCGCCATAGTAAGCCAGCATTCTGAAAGTCTTTAAACCATACTTATCGCCCGGGAAGCGACTGAAGTTTGCCGCCCGGATGGCATTGTTCGCCGTATCGGTGCTGATAGAGGAAAGCAAAGATGTGTCCGTAACACGCGGTGGAAGAAGAGGGTCTGTTTTTGGACCACCTTCAGAGAAGCCAGAGCCGCGGTTCCAGTTTTGATTGTACCAAGGACCGATTCTGCCACCGAAGGGTTTATAGAACGCTCTGGCTTTCAAAGTGATCGTGCCAAACGGAGAGAAAGGAATTTTCGGGGAAGTTGTGGCGGACACGCCCACATAGGCCATGCACCATGGATTCTTCTCAACTCCAATAGAGAAATTGTAGTTGTCATTCAAATTGCTACGATAGCCGATAAAATTCGCAAGCTCTGTAATAGGACCCTTAAGAGCATTCACACTGTCCAGATGGTAAGGAAAGCTGGAAGCATGACCGGTCAGCTCTTTAGGATCGGTCTTGATATTGTAACCATCGCACTGGGTATCGGTGTATCTGAATCCCGGATAGATGCGAACAGCACTGAGCCATTTCGCCGGCTGATCTGGCGCCTGACCCGAGGCATTGCAAGCATCTGTTCCCAAAGAGTTGAAGACCTGCATTTTTGGATTCCCGGCCTTGTTCGGTGGGGTCAGATTATTAAGGAACGTATTCTCAATACCGACGCTGGCTTTCTGCCCGTCCAGATCATAAAAGTCATCCTTGGCCATACTTGAAGCGCGGGACAAGCTGGCAATCATATTCATACGATCGCGCTGATCCAGATTGAAGCTGACTATGAATTTTCCCAACATGAAGTAGTTATAAGAACCAAACACCCGACAACGTTCTGTGGCGCTGCTTCTCATCACGTCACTGGCATTGCTGATACTTTTGGAAAACGCCTGGTGGAATGCAATCACCGGGACATCCTGCCACAACATGACCTTTGTGTACGAAGCCATATAACGACAGGTATTCTCTCCAGGAGGCATCGGCTTAAAGGGAATATAGGTAATACAAAACGCAGGTGCTTCCTGAAGATTTCGAGACACAGAATCCGAAGTGCTGACAATATCATCCGTCGGGCCTTGAATTGCCTTCAGAGGTTTTTTGAAAGGATGCCGCTCCCACTCCCCCGCACTGCCAAGCATGCGATAGCGCCATGCCAGCAACTTCCAGCTTTGGCGAATTTGATAATTAATGTGTGCTATCGCGTTCATATTCTCGGCCTGTCTCATGGCTCCATAGTAGGCCGCAAGATCGACAGAGTTCTGCAAGTTGACTTTGTGATGCACAAGAAGTCCGACATTGATCACCATTGCAAAAAACAGGAAAAGAATCTGGAAGATCAATGCAACGAACAGGGCGATCTGACCGCGCCTGTTGTTAAGATTCTGAATAAAAGTACTTCGTGCATTAAACATCTGTGTCTCAACATTGTCGCGTAGGTTGCCGGTTGTGGCAATAACTCGACCTCGAAAACTTTGACTTGTTCTATAGTGAGATGACAGACTTTTATCCATAGTTCTAAGAAGGAAACTCGACAATGGTCCTAAGAATATGCCTTACACTTCTGTTTGCCATGGTCTACGCGGGAACGGCCCGTGGGGATGTTCTTTTTGAAGGATACGCCAAGGTCCTTTCCGGCGAAGAACACATTGGTTACGTCATCAGCCGCTATGAATTTGACCAGAAGAAAAAACAGTTCATTTCCACTTATCTTCTGAAAACCGGCAAGGGTCCCAGCGAAACCACCGAAAGCCTCAAAGCCTATGCCGATGCCGAACTGACTCCGATTTCTTACGAATACACGTCCCTGGCAGGCAAAGATTCCAAACTGATCGATGCAAAATTCAAAAACGGCAATCTGAGTGCCGTTGTAAAGAGCAATGGCAAAGTTTCCCGCATTGAAAAGAAGATTCCCAAAGGCACCTTTCTTTCCACATTTTTGGTTTACCTGATGCTGAAGTCCAAAGAAGGACTGAAGTCTGAAACCAACTATGAATACCAGGCCATTGCAGAAGAGGACGCGGCCATATACAAAGGCCAGGCCTTGGTGGGAAAAGAAGAAACCTACAACGGATTTAAAGCCTTCAAGATCCTTAACACATTCAAAGACATCAAGTTCCTCAGCTATGTCAACGAACGTGGTGAGGTTCTGGGAACGAATGCCATGGGGCAGGGAATCGTGACTGAATTGGTGGCAACACCTTCTGAAGCCATCGGCACAGTCCCCTATAGCGCCGCGATCTTAAAAACACTTTTCGGAAAAGTTCCTGAGGGCGACAGCAATGTCGTTTCCCGCCAAAGAAAACTAAAAGCAAATGAAGCCAATGCGCCCGCACCGACGAAGCAGATTGGCGTTCCTCCCGGCCAAGGCATTCTGCTGAAAGGCCAACCGCAAAAGACAGAAGACAAAGGGAATTAGTTCATGAGTATCAGCCACATCATTGGTCAGCATATGTTTATCGGCGTATCCGGACACGCTCTGACTGCCGACGAAAAGAAATTCATTGTAGAGCACAACATCGGGGGGGTCTGTCTGTTCGGCCGCAATGTCGCTGACCCCAAGCAAGTCCACGAACTTTGCTCAGAAATCCAGTCTTTGCGTCACAAGCAGGTGGACAAGGCGCCTCTGTTTATTGGTATCGACATGGAAGGCGGTCGCGTTCATCGTCTGAAAGCTCCTTTCACGGTCTGGCCCCCATTGCGCCGCTTGGGTGAGCTGGATGCCCCCACAGTGTCCTTCCACTTCGCCAATCGCATGGGCTTGGAAATGAAAGCCGTGGGTATCAACCTGGATTTCGCCCCTTGCGTGGACATCTTCACCAATCCGGGCAACACCGTGATCGGGGATCGCTCTATCAGCTCCGATCCGGAAATGGTGGCAAAACATGCCTCGGCCCTTGTTCGTGGATACATCAAAGCTGAAGTCATCACGTGTGCTAAACACTTCCCGGGCCACGGCAACACCTTGGTGGACAGCCACGAGGACCTTCCTGTGGAAAATGCCGATCTGGCTCGTTTGGAGTCGTGCGAACTGATTCCTTTCAAAAAAACCTTCAAATCGCGCGTCGACATGGTGATGACCTCTCACATCAAGTTCCCGAAGATTGATCCGGAATGGCCCGTGACACTGTCAGAAACATTTGTTAGAAAAATGATCCGCGAAGAAATGCGTTATCGCGGCCTGATCATCACCGATGACCTTGGTATGAAGGCGATGACCAAACATTATGGCATTGAGGAAGTGCCCGTCCGCGCGCTCAAAGCCGGTGTGGATTTGCTTTTGTACTGCAATGATCCCGAGGTTCCACCGCAGGCTTATGACGCAATTCTGGAGGCTGTGGCCCAAGGAAGTCTGCACAAAGAAGACCTGGAACAAAGCTATCGCCGCATTATGGACTTCAAAAAAGCCAAGATCCCGCATCCGGATCCAATGCCATTGAATGAGGCGATCAAAATCGTAGGCCATGCCGACCACTTAAAGATCGCCGCAGCCATTGCCGCCGGCCAGATCCCCGACGGATTGCTGCCTGAATAAGGGCTGGGATCTTTCTAAAATAAGTGGGTCGGCTGTGGATAAGTCCCTTTAAACGGGATACGCCATCCGGGCTCAGCCGGCTTCTTGCCCGCCAGTAGGCGGGCGCAGGCATCCTGCCTGCCGGAGATCCCTTTTTAAAGGCACTTACCCACAGCCTACGCGCTAAAATAAAAAAGCCCCTGCTTTCTGTGCATTTGTCTGTTTTGATTTTGTTACTACGCAATATCAATATGACAACAGAAAGAGCCGAGGCTTCAGATGTACATTCCTCATTGTTTCAGATCCTTTCAAGGATTTTCTGTTAAAGACATCAAAGAATTTCGTTTCCGACAACACATGGAGCTAATTTTAGAGTCTGAAACCTCGCGGAAACGACTTTGCAATGTCTGTGGAGAAGAACTTGGGGCCATGCATGATCGATACTGGGTTTCTGCGAAACATCTTAGAGCATTCGGGTGGACTGTCTCTGTAGGATTTTTTCGAGAAAAACGAGAGTGCCATAACTGTAAAAAAGTTCGCAGTGAGTGGATTGACTTTCTTTGCCCCACAAGCCCACATATCACGATGGAACTAGCTTGGTGGATCAGTCGCCTTTCTGAGGTTACAACGGTCTTACAAGTCTCAAAACTTGAATCTGTCGATAAAATGGCCTGCTATAAAGTCGACAAACATATTTTACAGAGGCTGCTGCAGGGATACTCCATTCCCGAAGTCACTCATATCTCTGTTGACGAAGTTTACGCTCGCGGTACTGCCCAACTCAAAGAGGGGGAAGGTCGAGATGATCTGTTTTTAACTGTGATAATTGATCACCGAACTCACAAAGTAATCTGGGTCAGTACTTCCAGACGCAAAGAAGCTCTGGACACCTTCTTTGAAATGATCGGCCCAGAGGCCTGTCAACGCATCAAAGTCGTCACCTGCGATCAACATCGTGGCTATGCTGAGAGTGTCCGGCAGTACTGCCCAACTGCAGATATTGTTTGGGATCGTTTTCACTTAGTTCAGTCTTTCAACGAGACTCTGAACCAAGAGCGAAGAGAGGTCTGGACTAAAACACAAAAGATCTCCGACCACGGCTATCTCAGCGGAAAGTATAAATACCTTTACATCACCAAAGCGAATAACAGATCAACGCATGATAGGGAGCTCATTATGAAGGTCATGGGAGAAAATAGAATTGTTGGGCAGCTTGAGATGATCAAAGAGCGCTTTCACAGGATGTTCGATATTTGTGGAACTCCAGATGATGCCATGAATGAACTTACTTTGTGCTATGAGTGGAGCGAAATGATTGGAGCAAAGTATTTAGCTAAGTACTTTTGGAGCCTTCTAGATAGACCCGAATTTACGGCGTACTTTGTTCATCGTCTAACTTCTGGGGTGTCGGAGGGCATAAATCGAGCTATAAAAACCTTAAAATGGGTGGCATATGGCTACAAAGACATGAGCTACTTTGCTTTAAAAATCATGCAAAAGTGCGGGTACTTGAACTCTAAATACGCATTAAGTTGGCTTTATAACCAACCGGCTTAACCCACAAAAAGAAGAAAGACCGTAAGGGCTGACAATCGCCCTAACACCCCTGAAATTTATACCCGGCCCCTGCTTGTGAAATGCACGCAGGGGCTTTTTTACATGGCCCGGGAATTGATAGTGCATCCTTGGATAGCACTAGGAGTTTCTATGGGTTTCAACCTCGAAAATGACAAGTCCAAGAATGACGATCAAATGAGTCTCTTTGACTTTCAAATGCCCAAAGCTGATTTCGCGAATTCTTCCCAGAAGAGTTCTGCCGCTCAATCGGCCATCGACTACGATGCGTTTCTTCTGGCTCACAGAGAACCCGAACAAAGCAAAACCTCTCGCTTCATGACTTTGTCCGCCACCTTGCACGCGGCTATCGTGCTGGTTGTTGCCATGATCAGTGTTCCATTGGTGGAAGAGGTCAAAACTGAAACCATCACGATTGAAATCGAAGATGTGCCCACACCCAGACTTGCTCCTCGCGGAGCCCGCGTTCCCCCTACTCAAGGTGGTCTGCCTGTCGCTGCTGACACTCCCCAGGTAGAAAAACTGGAAGACGCCGGAAGCCCCAGCGATGTCGTGATTGCCAAACCCAAAGCGGCTGCCAAAACCGCTGCCAACAAAGCTGTGAAGACGGCTCCAGCCAAGGCAGCAAAAGCCTCTGCCAAAGCTCAGGCCGTGGCCGCAAAAGGTGGTCGCAGCATTGCCCCTAAAACAGAATTCAAAGCTGTTCCAATGACCATTGATGACATCGAAGCCCCAGAACTGGATGAAGGAGCTTTGGCCAAACACGCTGTCGCATCTAATATGAATGCGGACTTCAATGAAGACTTCGACAACATCGACAGTGCTCAGGGTGCCGCCGTGGAAAATGAAAGACGCTCCATGGAGGCCCTGGCTGCCGCGATGGCTGCTGAACAGGATGAAAGCTTAAGCGCCCTGGAGGCCGACAATCAGGCCGAAGCTGAAAAGCTTGCAGCCATGCAAAATGAAATGCGCCAAAGAAATGCCAAAGTCATCTCTTCAGCATTGGCCAATGAACGTGCGGCCGCCTTGGCCGCTGCAGCCGCCAAAGAAAAAGCCGCCAGAGACGCCGCTGCCAAAAGAGCAGGCTTGGGTGGAGAAGGTAACGGACGGGGCATGGGTAAAGGCGCTGGCGCCGGAAACTCGGGCTCCCCAGGTCAGGGCACCGCTCTGGCCGGAGAACCTTCTGGAGTGCGCAGCCTGGATCAGCTTCGTCAGATGCCGGGCAACCCTCGCCCCCGCTATGATCGCCAGGAACGCCTGCGCGGCGACCAGGGTGCCGTGGTGTTTTATGCCTATATCACCAAAGAAGGATATCCCCAGAAGTTCCGCATGATGCAGTCTACGGGATTCAGAAATCTGGATTCTAAAACTCTGGCTGCCCTGAAAAAATGGCGCTTCTATCCTGGTCAGGAAGGCTGGGTCGAGCTTCCCTTCCGCTGGGACTTAAAAGGTGGAGCAATGGAAGACGGTGGCTTGTTGCGTCGAAACGTGGGGAGCCGTTAATCACGGATCCAAATCATGAGAATAAAATAAAAAAGCCCAGGGACGTCTCCATGGGCTTTCTTTTTGTCTAAGTACTTAAAATCTTAAGGCAATTAGTCTTTGAAAAGAACTTTTGCAGATTTTGTAGTGCCTTTAGTGCGAGCAGCAGCTTTACGCTTTTTACCGCTAGTCGCTTTTTTTCTTTCGCGAATATACTCAGTCTTTTGTGTTTTAGATGCCATTTTATTCCCCTAGGTTTTAACGGAATGAGTTAGTTATCAAAATGGAATCCCCAAGTCAACTGAATGCCGGTAATCCCCAGACTCCCGAGGATTTCCTTCATAGGCATAGTTCAAAGCGAATCTAGGGCCTTTAAAGCCCAAGCCAGCCGTAATTAACTCCCTGGAATCCTTGGTATTATTCATATAACCGAGGCGGCTGATAACAAATCTATTCACGTAAGTCTCCAGGCCGGTCATGAATTCGGATTCGGAAGTGGCATCCGCGCGCATCCTGACGGTCCCTTTATAGATATAATTAAAACCCGCCCCTACAGAGGTTTTTCGGCGCAGCTCTTTCGGAGCCGCCGTATCTTCACCAAAAACATTGTACGCCACCAAACCCCATCCAATATGAGACTGCGGTGTATAGACTAATCCGATATCCGCGTTCGTCTGACGGTAAGACTGGTTCGGAAGCTTCTGTTCGCGATGATGACCTGTAATACCCATCGCCCACTGGTCCGTGGCAAATTCTGCCAGACTCAAAGTCAGATCACTTTCTTCAAGTCGCCCCAACGATACATCGGATTTTTTCTGCACAAATCCCAACGCCGCCGGCAGCATGCTGTCTTGAGTGTTATCACTCAATGCCACGGCAAACTGATTTTCTGCAAACGAAGAGAAAAGCTGACGACCTTTTAAGTGCACCAAAGTTCCCGGATTTAAAAACGCTGCATCCCCCGCTTCCACCGCCGCACGTCCAGTTCCGCCGGTCGCAGCGGAAATAGAGGAATTATAAACTTGGGCTGCTGCCGTGTTCACGATAAGATAAATGCAGAAGAAAACAGGAAGTTTAATAAAGCTCAAAGGATGGGGCATCATGAATTTTCACCTCGCAAGCATCGTGAGTGCGTTTGTATTGGCATTCACATCCTATCAATCGGCGAACGCCGGAGCCAACACTTTTACTGCAAAGCCTGTGCGTCTTGGCGACAATCTTATCTCCATCATGCGCCAACACGGATTTACTCAAAGTGAACGCGAGTCTGTCATCGCCTCCAACTCAAAACTGCGCAGTCTGTTTTTGACTCTGGACACGCGCTATCTGGTGCGCGGTTCCGGAAGAAATATCGAACTTCGTATGTTCGACTCTCAAACATCTGACGCTTTCCGCATTATCAAGCAATCCGGAAAGGTGCAGGCCCTGCCCTACAATCCGACATACAAAATCAGCTACGCCCGGGTCGAAGGAAAAATCTATGGCTCGGTTCTGGGAAGTATCCTGGCAAAGATCAACAGCAACTGGGTGGCGACACGTTTTTTGGATGCCTACGCCTTTGATATCGCCCCCCGCGCCGTCAGCCGTGGCGCCTCATTCTGGCTGGAGGTAGAAAAGCTTCACGATGCCGGACAGTTTATTAAATACGGAGAAGTTTTAAAGACTTCCCTGACCATCAATGGAACGCCTGTTCAGAAAAAGTTCGTGCGTAATTCCAAAGGTGGTGGTGTTTTCTTTGCCGCCTCTGACTTACTGGAAGAAAAGCCATTCTATGCCCCGGTGGATTACATCAAGATCGCCAGCCGCTTTAAACCCAACCGCGTTCATCCGATCACCAAGCGCCTGCAACCACATCTGGGAATTGATTTTGAACTGCCCGTGGGCGAACCCGTCTATGCCCCTCGAAAAGGCACCGTGGTCCGCTACGGACGCAATCATGCCGCCGGCAATTACATCGTGCTTTTGCATAGCAATGGCATGGAGACCGCCTACAACCACCTTCATCGTATCGACAAAAGAATTCGTCAGGGTCTGAGAGTTTCTGCAGGCGAACGCATTGGCGAAGTGGGATGCACGGGTTATTGCACGCGACCTCACCTGCATTTTGCAGTAAAGAAAAAGGGCCGAATGGTCGACCCTATCAAATACATTAAATCTTACCCTTCACACATGGAATCGATGCTGGAAGAACGTGTCGCCAAAAACTAATCGCGGGTGCAGATTGTCACAAAATGCATGCAACGACTGTTTGGCGTTGCGCCCGCAGGATAGTTTCCGTTTTCACGGAAACAGGATTTCGTAAGATCATACTCCACAACCGGCGCACCATTCACCGATTCCTCTTTATAACAGGACACACCTGTGCGAGGAACCACGCAGCCATACTGCACATTCACATCCCATTGGTCTGAGCGCAAATGACGACGGGCAATTTCCATCTCGCGAACGTAAGTGGCATTTCCCGCGATATCGCTATAGCTCTGGACAGGACACTGAGCTGCCACATCTTCCTTTCTCACGACACGGTACTTGCGAGTGCAGTTCCAGGATTTTGTAATCTGCGTCGGCGACTGCAAATCGTACTCACTCACAGAGGCCAGGACATTTGCCGGGTTGTTTGAAGCGGCACCTGCGGCCGGAGCCTGCGAGAACACAAATGAATAACCCTTACCATAAGCTGTTTTCACCGGCAGAGCAGAACTTGGCGCTCGCACCTCGTGAATTTCACCGTTATTCACCATGTAGGTCAGACTCATCACCGCCGAAGTCATAAATTGCTGACGATAGGCCTCCGCCAAAGTTTCGCTGGAATTCATGTTCATGGTGGCTTCCATCACGCGTGATTCAGGCGAGAACGGGAAATAATTCGCCGTCACCCCTTTTTGCGCAAACGCATCCATGACCAAAGAATCTGTCAGCGGCGCCACAAGCGGGATCACATCTGTCCAAAGGGTCAACTTCCCTGTGGCCGTATAAACATTGGCAAGATTGCCTCTGTCACGAATAGCCACGGTGGCCACGGCCCCGTTGTTGGCTGGCGAGTCTGCCAGATAATCTTTGTACTGATTTTCAGTCAGGCTGGTTTCAGGATAAACAGGTTTGAAATTGGAATCCGTATAATCAAAGAACTCATTCTTAAGTTTGATTCCACCCGAGGAATGGGCCCCGGCCTTCAGTGTGAAGAACGCCGGATTATTGCGGAGATGAGTGTCGGCACAGGAGTTATAGGTGATCGTGTCAAAACCAGCCTCAAAAGCGAAGGGAATAGCCGCAACTTTCGCCCCGTCTGTGGCCCCATACTTGGCCGCCAGCTCTGCGTCAGACAACCCTACATCCGCTTCACTGCCTAGATCAGAGTCGAAACCTGCCTTGCCGCAGTTTTGAAAGGACACTATCAGTACGAAGGAGGCAAGAATTCCTCCCGCCGCACGCCAGGTTGTCTTTTTAAAACGCACTTTCATGGAAACTCCCCTAAATACTAGACTAACAATCTTTTCGGCAGATTTGCGCAAAACCGCAGCTTTTTTCATATTGAGACAGGCCTCGTTAGGGCTTGTCTTAAAATGAAACGTTTGAGATTTTATTAGCTATGCAAAAAGTAAAAAAAGCCATCATCCCTGCGGCAGGCCTGGGAACACGTTTCCTCCCAGCCACCAAGACCGTGCCTAAAGAAATGCTGACCATCGTGGACGCGCCGATCATTTTGTACGTCGTGGAAGAAGCGGTTCACGCCGGAATTGAAGACATCATCCTGATTGCCGGTCGAGGCAAACATGCCATTGAAGACTTTTTTGATACCTCGTATGAACTGGAAGACAAACTGGCCAAAGATGGCAAAGAAAAACTTCTGGAGCGTGTGACTCGCATCCGTGATTCCGCCAATATCATCAGCATCCGCCAAAAGCAGGCCATGGGCCTGGGGCATGCTGTTCTTTGCGGACTTCCGATCGTCGGCAAAGATCCATTTGCCGTTTTGCTGGGCGATGAAATCACCATGGGCTTCCACGGTGAAGCCAACGTCACTTCTCAACTGGTCAGTTCTTTTGAAGAGACTGCCACTTCCACGATTTCGGTGATGAAGGTAGAAGACAAAGATGTTTCCAAGTACGGAATCGCCGAGGTTGAGGAAAAGTCCACGGGCTTCTTCAAGGTAACGTCCTTGGTGGAAAAACCAAAACCGCACGAAACCAACAGCCGTTGGGCTTTGCCGGGTCGCTATGTCTTTGACAACGCCATTATGGATATTCTGAAAAATGCCAAGCCCACTTTGAACGGTGAAATTCAACTCACCGACAGCATGAAAGTGCTTTGCGCTCAACATGGTCTGAACGCCATGACCTTTTCGGCTCAGCGCTATGATGCCGGTGACAAGCTTGGATATTTGCAAGCCAACATCGAACTGGCATTGCAGAATCCGGAACTGAAACAAGAACTGACATCTTACCTTGTCAAACTTGCAGGTCGCCTGCAATAAGGGGTTTTTATGAAAAAGATCGCTGTCACCTTAGCCCTCTCTGTGCTTTGTCCGGCCTTGGCTGTGGCTTATATTCTGCCCACTCGCACGATCTTGCAGAAAACAAGCGAAAATGCGGGATCTGGGATCTATGCGATTGAACAAGAAGTGCAGTTCACCAGCGGCGAAGAAACGGTCATGGTCAAAGAAACCTGGCTGGTGGACAGCGATCGCACCATGCGTCTGACTGTCACAGGAGGCAAAGACCTGCAAAGCTCCTTCAAGCTCCAGTTCCTTTATAATGGCGGCCAAAAATGGAGCATGGTGGACGGCCAAAGAAAAGGTGAAAAGCTTCCTGAAGAGTTCCTGGAGCGATTCTTGAACATGAGAAATCCCGAAATCTTCGCCAATGCTTTGGCGCACTTTAAAATCGTCCCGACAAATGCTTTCCACAAAAAGCCCCTGCCGAAGACAGCCAATGAAATCAAACATGAACCTGAGCACTGGGTTCGCCTCTCTCGCACTGGTGGCGTGGTGAACTATGCTCTGGGTGCTCCGACCCCTGTGGAACAGGAAGCAGGATCGCCAGGCATCTGGATTCAGCAGGATGAATTTGTTGTGCGAAAATTACGCCTGCCTTCGCAGGTGGAAATGAGTGCGAACAATTATAATAATTTTGCCCGTGGACTTTCTTATCCTCGCTCGCGCACGATCCGCTGGGGCAACAACACTGTGACCATTCGTCTGATCAGCGCTTCGGCGCGCCCCCAAACGGCCGTGGCCTTGTTCCAGCCATCGTCTTTGGATACGAATCTGAAATGGGATGGCATCGCGGATCTACCAGCCAAAGACGTGATCACGGAGTTCTACAAGAGGTTTAGATGAGTTCGACTCAACTGTGGAGAGTGGCTGCCGACGCTCCTCTTCCAGAGGCTCTGACCTACAGTTCGGACCTGCCCTTGCAACGAGGGCAACTGGTCACGGTCCCGCTGGGGCGCGGTGGGCGCAAAGTCCATGGCCTTGTGCTGGGACCCACAGCGGAAGTTCCTGAATTTGAAGTCAAAGCTGTAGATTCCATCGTTGAGGAATACACCCCACTGCCAGAGCCCTATGTGAAATGGCTGGAGTGGCTGGCACAGTATTATCTTCATCCTGTGGGACAAGTTTTTCAATCCGCGTTCCCGCCCTTAAGAAAATCTGAAAAGCAGCGGCAGTCCAAGCGCCCGCCGGTCATTCCCCAGCTGGAAGCCGATTCGGCATTGGACCTGACGCCGGAACAAAAATCCTGTTTTGAAAGCATCGCTCAACACTCGCAGTTTTCCACTCATCTGCTTTTTGGTGTGACCGGATCTGGAAAGACCGAAGTTTACCTGCGCCTGCTGGATAAAGTTCTGGCCGAAGGCAAACGCGGCGTTGTGCTGGTGCCTGAGATTTCCCTGACGCCGCAACTGATCCAACGCTTTGCCCGTCGCTTTGGCGACAAGATTGCCGCACTTCACTCGCAGCTGACCGACCGTGAACGCACCAACCAATGGTGGGACATTGTCGAGGGACGCAAATCCATTCTCATCGGAGCCCGCTCTGCCCTTTTCTGTCCGATCGACAATCTGGGTCTGATTATTGTTGATGAGGAACACGAACCCAGCTTCAAACAAGATGAAAAACTGAAATACAACGGCCGTGATGCCGCCGTGATGCTGGGCAAACTGATGAACTGTCCGGTGGTGCTGGGGTCAGCGACCCCCAGCCTAGAAACCTGGAAAAATGCCATCGACGGAAAGTATCATCTGCATCGCCTGACCCGACGGGTGGCCAACCGCGCGCTACCTGATATTGAAGTTATTGACTTGCGCCGGCTCAAAGATGACGACGAGGAAAAGCAAAAGCTTATCACCAAATATTCGCATTTGCCTTTCTGGCTGAGCCCTACACTTTACGAGCGCATGCAGGAAGTTCTGGCGCGAGGAGATCAGGCCGCTTTGTTTCTGAATCGCCGCGGGATTGCGCAGATGGTGGTGTGCCCTTCCTGCGGTCACACGCGGGAGTGTCCAAACTGCGATATTTCTTTGACGTTGCATGCGCATTCGCACCTGATTTGCCACTATTGTGATTATCACGAAAACTTCAAAACCAAATGTCCGGATTGCCACGAAGGACAACTGGAGGCCATTGGCCTGGGCACCGAACTTCTGGAAACGGATCTGACCCGGTTGTTCCCAGGGAAAACCATTGCTCGTGCCGATCGCGATGAAATTCAAAGTCGTGCGGATCTGGAAGATCTGATTGGCAAAATGGAAACCGGTGAAATCGATATTCTGGTCGGAACGCAGATGATCGCCAAGGGTCTTGATTTTCCAAAATTGAAACTGGTGGGACTGGTGCTGGCCGATGTGGGCTTCAACCTTCCGGATTTCCGTGCCACCGAAAGAAGCTTTCAACTGATCACTCAGATGAGCGGTCGCTCTGGACGACACGTGAAAGAAGGCGAAAGCCCGGGGCTTGTGATCATTCAGACCTTCAACACTGAACATGACAGCATCACTTTTGCCAAAGCTCATGACTTCGAGGGCTTTGCCGCTCACGAACTGGAAATTCGCAGTGCTCTGAATTATCCACCCATGGGACGCTTGGTGAGCTTCCGAATTCAAGGAACTAAACTGGGAATTGTAGAAGAAACGGCCCGACTTTTAGCCAGAAGAGCTCATGCTCTTAAAGCCCAGTTCCCACAACAGTATGGCGCTATTGAAGTCCTGGGTCCGGCCGAAGCCGCCCTTTCTAAATTGCGAGGTCAGTTCCGATACCATCTGCTTATTAAAAGCACTCAGCCCGCAGCCGCCAATCCCTTTTCAAGACAGTTGCTGGGGGACCAGGAGTGGGTTCCATCCGGAGTCAAAATATTAATCGATATTGATCCAATGAGTTTGCTTTAAGACCGCAGCTTAACCTAAAATCATAGGTTAAGGACCGAAGAATGATTCAATGCCCTCGCTGCGGAATACAAGTTACTGAATTGCACCCGGTGGATCCGGAGCTTATTTCCAAGCTTCAGGCCGCTGGCGAAAGCAATTTGCCTCCACAGGTTTGTGCGGGCTGCATCTCGGATTTAAAGCGCACGGTCGCCACCAGCAGTGGTGGTGTGTTGATGCAGCAGGAACGCGCCCGCGAACAGCATCGTCTTCAGTTGTGGAAAAGCCGCGTGATGCTGATAAAAAAAGCTCGCATGTGCATGACTCAGAAACTGTATTCTGAGGCTGCGATTTCCTATGAGAAATATCTGAAAATCCTGGATATCGTTTTTGACATCAAAAAAGGTGAAATTCTGAAACCCGAGGCTTTCAAAGAAAGCGCACGCACCACCGAACTGACCGTGGTGGCTTCGGTGTATTGGGATCTGATGCGAATTTACGATACACACGAAAAGTATCAGGATCGCATGATGAAAGCGGCCAAGCAGCTTTCCATGTTCATTCAGTTCACGCCGATCTACCCGGACATTATCCGCAAAGCCGAGTCGTTCCAGAAAACGGCCAAGAACCCCCATATCGTCAAACAGTTCCTGAAAATGTCCGACAAAGAACGTCCTCGTTGCTTTATCGCAACGGCGGCCTTTGAAGACTCGCGCTCTAGCGAAGTCATGGCTCTACGGGCTTTCCGTGACATGAAATTGCGTAATCACATCTGGGGCAGAAAATTTATTGCCACCTACTATCGGCACTCTCCTCATATTGCGTGCCTACTCGATAAGCATGCCTGGCTCAAACCCTCAGTCAGAGCCGCTCTCCGCGTTTTGATCAAATGCGTTAGCTAAGATTTCGTCTGTTTGCCGCTTGCAAAGAGTCTTCCTTTTGAGGAAGGTTAAGTCATGGCTCATATCTACGATTACGCAATTATTGGCAGTGGACTTACAGGACTTAGCATCGCAGCGGCACTTAGCCGTGAAACCAAAAACATCGCGCTTATTGAAGCCGCGGACGTTCCTTTTGGGGTCAACAGGAAGGTGAACTTCCCGACCGGTCCGATGAATAACGGACTTCGTTTTGTTCCTGATTCCGTTTCCGCTGAAAAAGCGATGCGCTTTTTATCAAATCTGATCAACGTTGAAGTCGTTCAGGACGCCTCTGAAGAATCCCCGATCACTTACGAAGGTGGAAACTTCAAAACCTTCCTGGGCTTTGGCGACACGCCACCAGCTTTCTATGAAGAGTTCAGTTATTTCACTGGCGCCAAAAGACTGAATTTGGCGGTAGAACCATTCCAGTGGACGCAGATGCTTTTTGAAAAGTTCAAAGGCGACTTCCTGCCTCGCTCTTATGTGACCAAGTTCCACCAGGAAGGCGAGCGTGTTACACATGTGACTATCAACGGTTCTAAAACCTTGCACGCACAGAACTTCATCTTTGCTGGCACAGTGAAGGATTTGGCCCTGCTTCTGCCTGAAGATGCGATCTCGATCCGCGCCCGCACAAAACTGGCAAAGAACACTTACTGGACAGCATTGTGTTTGGATATCTGTCATGCCAAACCGGTGACGGACTCAACAGCGATGCACGTTCTCAACGGCACAACCCAGGATGAAATCGGCCCTTGCGTGGGTAAATTCCACGCTCCGGTGGAAATTGAAGGGGAAACTCTTCAGGCCTCTCAATGGATGACTTTCATCGAACAGGAAGTTACCGAAGACAGTGAAGTTGTCGGCATGGCCCTTAAGAAGATCAAACGCCAGATCAAACGCGCTTATCCCGAGGCTCTGGACAACCTGAAGCTGGAAAGAATCTTTGTCGCTCCGATCATCGCTGGCAATGGCGACATCAAGCTGAGCGCAAACATGACAATGCCGGAACTGGAAAACCTGTGGATCGCCTCTTCCACGGTCAATGACCAGAAAAATCTGATCGGCTCTTTGTTGCAGGCTGAGATGATCGTGGCTTCCCTGGGCTTCAATGTAGAAGCTACAGAGGACTCTCCGGCTCCCGTCGAAGAACCGATGACTGAAGCCGTTCTCTAAGGTAATTTCACACCAATCAAAAGCCCGAAGACAACTTC
Organism: Bdellovibrio sp. HAGR004; assembly: GCF_055397015.1. Taxonomy (NCBI): domain Bacteria; kingdom Pseudomonadati; phylum Bdellovibrionota; class Bdellovibrionia; order Bdellovibrionales; family Pseudobdellovibrionaceae; genus Bdellovibrio; species Bdellovibrio sp. HAGR004. The sequence continues at coordinate 3,983,436 of NZ_AP029176.1, forward strand.
GGGCTTTTTTTATGCCTCATCCAAAGGAAGTGTGAAGGAAAAGACCGTGCCTTCGCCGACCTTACTGTCCACCACGATGTTCCCTCCCATCAGCTCGACCAGATTTTTACAAATCATCAGCCCCAGTCCCGTGCCCCCGTGGGTCCGCGACACCGTGGCATCCTCCTGTACAAAGCTTCGGAAGAGCTTGTTTAAGTTTTCCTTTTTAATCCCCCGGCCCGTGTCACGAATTGCCCAATGATAGCGAGATTCCACAAGCGGATCGCGGTGCAAGCTGACGTGAATAGAGCCCTTGTCGGTGAACTTCACGGCATTTCCCACCAGATTCATCAAAATCTGACGGAGACGATGAGAATCCCCCAGAGCAAAAGACGGTATGGTTTCATCAACATGGACCTGCAGCTGCAGTCCTTTTTCCTGACATTTCACCGCAAATATTCTGTGGATATCCTTGTGGAGTTCCTTGATATCAAAACGATGGCGATCAATCTGCAAAAGCCCGTTTTCAATTTTCGAAATATCCAGAACATCGTTGAGCAAATGCAAAAGCGAATCCGAGCAGCGATGAATGGTGCCAACATACCCCTGCTGTTCTTCGTCCAGCGGCGTATCCCTGAGAATGTCGGCAAAACCAATGATGCTGTTCAAGGGTGTGCGAATTTCATGGCTCATGTTACTAAGAAAGCTGGATTTGATGGAGGACAGTTGCAGCGCCTCTTCGCGGGCCTTCATCAGCTGAAACTTTGAATAGGCCATTTCCTGCAACTCGAATCGAAGACGTTCAATACCGATTATAAGGATGATATCTTCAAGCAGGATCCACAAGCTGTGCTCAATCCAGCGCCACTGAGCATGCTCTTCCTGTCCATACAAAGACATCGGCAGAAGGTGGCCGCGTAAAATGTGATCGGCAATCACGATAAAGGAGGCCCAGCCCAGGACCCCGACATCTTTATAAAAGGCCAAAGCCGCCAGGGAAACAAACACGTGGAAGTGGGACTCGATCCTCCCCCCGGCCAGATAAATAAAGAGGATCGAGAAACACATCTGTGAGGCGGCCACCAAATAACGGGTGAACCTTTCCCCAGCAAAGACGTGGACACAATAAATGGCCGGCAAACTGAACAGCCCCCCGAAAACCAGCCCCACCAGAGCGTTTTCGACGGCCCCACTAAAGGACCCGACCCACGTCGAGGGAGTCACCAAAATACCCACCACGATTGCCACAAGCCATTGAATTAAAAGAAGTATTTTAAAACCCCGGTCCACTCGAATATGGATTTCCCGAGACTGCTGATCAAAGATCTTTTGCACTTCAGGGTGATTGCGCTCACCTTCTGACTGTTTCATTTCCCACCATACACGTTCTTCATTAGGGATTGATTAGGTAACTTATCGGCCGCGACTCGCCGTATCTAAACAATATTTGATGAGTCCTGGGAGTTGTAATGAAAGTGTCTCAAAAAGGTTCTTGAAAGACTGCTTGCGGTCAATGGCGCCCTGTGATATCCCGAGAGTCCAACAATAAGCACCCACAGGCATTAACTGGTCCCCCAAGTACTGAAAAAGGGGGTCTTCCGGCGAACAAAAGAAGCTGGCTCTACCTGCGGGGACGTTTTAACCAGAAAGGAAGTACTACCATGGCACAAGTGACCATGAAAGAAATGCTAGACGCTGGCGTCCACTTCGGACATCAAACACAGCGTTGGAACCCAAAAATGAAACCTTACGTTTACACAGCTCGCGGCGGTATCCATATTATCGACCTGCAAAAGACTGTTGTACGCGCTAACAAAGCTGCTGAGTTCGTAAAAGAAATCGCTGCTAACGGTGGTCGTTTGATCTTCGTTGGAACTAAAAAACAAGCGATCGAACCAATCCAAGAAGCTGCAGCAAAATGCGGTCAGTACCACGTTACTAAACGTTGGTTGGGTGGCATGATGACGAACTTCGAAACGATCAAGTCTTCTATCGATCGTCTTCGCAAAATCGACACCATGAAAGAAAAAGGTGAATTCAACTACCTTACTAAGAAAGAGCGCGCGAAGCTTGAAAAAGAATACCTTCGCCTGACTGAGTTCTTGGCTGGTATCCGCGACATGAAAGAAATGCCTTCTGCAATGTTCGTAGTGGATCTTCCAAAAGAACACATCGCAGTTGCTGAAGCAAAACGTCTTGGTATCCCTGTAGTTGGTATCGCTGATACAAACTCTGATCCAGAGTCTATCGAGCACGCAATCCCAGGAAACGACGATGCGATCCGCTCTATCAAGTTGTTCGCTAACTTGATCGCTGATGCTTACCTTGAAGGCGCTAAAGAGTGGGAAGGTAAACTTCGCACTATGACTGACAAACAGTCTGACGTAGCTAAAGAAGCAAAAGCAGAAGGCAAAGAAGAAGCTCCTAAGCGCCGTGGCGCTGCAAAAGCTGGTGCTAAAGAAGCTCCTAAAAAAGCTGCTGGTCCAGCGGTTGTTAAAGCCACTAAGGCTCGTAAACTTGTTGCTGCTGGTACAGCAGAAGAAGTTGAGATCCAAGCTGAGCTTGAACAAGGTCAGTCAACTGACGAGTCTGCAGAGTAATCTACAGACATCGCAAAGAAGGGTGGCCCAGCCACCCTTTCTTTTGTCCTTTACGTATTAAAACTTAATTTATCTTGTTGTTCCCGGCCAACGGGAGACAAAAAAACTAAGGAGTCTTCCTAATGTCTATTTCCGCTACTCTTGTTAAAGAACTTAGAGAAAAAACCAGCGCAGGTATGATGGATTGCAAAAAGGCGCTTGAGGCAACTGCGGGCGATTTCGATGCCGCTGTTGAATGGTTGCGCGTAAAAGGTCTTTCTTCTGCTGCTAAAAAAGCTGACCGTGTTGCTGCTGAAGGTACTGTCTTCGCTCAAACAGTTGGTAACACAGCAGTTATTCTTGAAATCAACTCTGAAACTGACTTCGTTGCTCGTAACGAAGGCTTCAAAGGTTTGGTTCTTGATGTTGCTCACCATATGTTGAACGCAGTTAACGCTGCTGGCGACATCCTGGAGCAAGCTTTCCACAAAAACCCAACTAAAAAAGTTGGCGACATGTTGAAAGAAGCTATCGCGACTATCGGTGAAAACATCGTTATCCGTCGTTTCGAGAAGTACGTAGCTTCTGCAAACACAGTGGTTCACACTTACATCCACGGTGAAGGCAAAATCGGCGTTATGATCGAAGTTGCCGCTTCCAAACCAGAAGCGACAAACAATCCTGCGTTGAAAACTTTCGCTCAAGACGTTGCTTTGCACATCGCTGCGATGAACCCAATGGCTATTTCTTCTGCTGAAATCCCAGCTGATGTTGTAGCTAAAGAAAAAGAGATCCTGACTGCAAAAAATCTTGAGTCCGGCAAAAAACCAGAAATGATCGAAAAGATCGTTGAAGGTCAAATCCGCAAGTTCTTGGCTGAAAACTGCTTGGTTGACCAACCATTCGTTAAAAACCCAGACTTGAAAGTTTCTGACTTGGCTAAAGAAGTTGGCAAAGAAGTTGGTGCTGAGGTGTCCGTGAAGCGTTTCGTACGTTTCGAATTGGGCGCTGGTATCGAGAAAAAGGTCAACGACTTCGCAGCTGAAGTTGCTGCTCAGATGAAAGGACACTAGTTTGAAAGAGCCTGTTTATAAGCGTATTTTGCTAAAACTAAGTGGTGAGGCCCTGGCTGGAAAGCAAGGGACTGGTATCAGCACTGCGACGATCACACAGATTGCGCAGGACGTGGCAGAGGCTTACAGAGCAGGCGTTCAAATCGGTCTGGTAATCGGTGGCGGTAACATCTATCGCGGTGTTGCCGCTTCTGCAGAGGGCATGGATCGCGCAAGTGCCGACTATATGGGTATGCTTGCGACATGTATCAATGCCCTGGCTCTTCAGGACGCTTTGGAAAAACAAGGCGTTCCTACCCGCGTTCAAACTGCCATCGAAATGGCTGAGATCGCGGAACCTTATATTCGTCGTAAAGCCATCCGCCACCTTGAAAAAGGTCGTATCGTGATCTTCGGTGCAGGCACCGGAAATCCATTCTTCACTACTGATACAGCGGCTTCCCTTCGTGCCATGGAGATTAACGCTCAAGTGATCATGAAGGCGACCAAAGTGGACGGCATCTATGACAAAGACCCTGCCAAACACGCTGACGCGAAGAAATTCGACAAGATCAGCTACATCGACGTGCTCAACCGCGGACTTCAGGTGATGGACTCCACGGCCATCAGCATGTGCATGGACAACAAACTTCCTATTATCACCTTTGACCTGACTCAGCCTGGAAATATTCTGAAGGCGGTTCAGGGCGAAACCATCGGTACACTGGTACATTAATCGCGCCCACAAGACGTGAAAACGGATTAAGGAGACAACTATGGCAATCGCTGATGTTAAAAAGAACGCACAAGCAAAAATGGAAAAGACTCTGAATGCTTTGTCTGAAGAACTAAAAAAGGTTCGCACAGGCCGTGCTCAGGTTTCCATGTTGGACGGTATCCGTGTAAATTACTACGGAACTCCATCCCCACTATCTCAGGTGGCATCTATTTCCACTCCAGATGCAAAATCCTTCCTGATTGCACCTTGGGAAGTGGCTATTCTTAAAGATATCGAACAAGCTATCATCAAGTCTGAGTTGGGCATGGCCCCTATGAACGACGGTAAAGTGATCCGCTTGAAAGTTCCTGATTTGACTGAAGAGCGCCGTAAAGACCTGGCGAAACAAGTTAAAAAGATCGCTGAAGAAGCACGCGTGGCTGTTCGTATGGCTCGTCGTGATGCCAACGATGAAGTTAAAAAACTTCAAAAAGATAAGGCTGTCAGCGAAGACGAAGGCAAAAAAGCCGAAGCAGACATCCAAAAAGTGACTGACGATTTCATCAAAAAAGTCGATCAGGTTGCTGAAGAAAAAGAAAAAGCGATCTTGACGATCTAATCCTCAGGACCCGACGTGAGTTTGCCAAAACATGTTGCTATTATTATGGACGGAAACGGGCGCTGGGCTCAGCTCAAGCGTCGTCCGCGCACGTTCGGCCACATCAAGGGCACTCGCGTTGCCAAGAAGATCATCACGGCGTGCTCGCGCCGTGGGATCAAAAATCTGACCCTTTACGCTTTCAGCACCGAAAACTGGTTCCGTCCACAGGAAGAAGTCAGCCTGCTGATGCTGATCCTGCGCCGCTATCTGAAACGTGAAACTGAAAATCTGGTCAAAGAAAACATCCGCTTCTCGGTGATCGGGGATCTGTCCCGCATTCCTCTGGATGTTGCCAATGCCATCGAAAAATCCATCGAAGCCACAGCTCAATGCACAGGTTTAAATCTGGTCTTTGCCTTGAGCTATGGCTCTCGCCAGGAAATCACTCAGGCTGTTCGCGATTTGGCGGAAAAAGTCGCTGCCGGAGAGCTTTCTCCCGCAGACATCGACGAATCCATGATCAATTCATCCCTGAGCACTTTCCCCACTCCGGATCCGGATCTCATTATTCGCACCAGTGGCGAACAACGACTTTCGAACTTCCTATTGTGGCAAGCTGCCTACTCAGAGTTTTATTTTACCGAAACTCTGTGGCCTAACTTCACCGAGTCTCACCTTGACGAAGCCTTGCAGGCCTTCGCAATGAGACAACGCCGTTTCGGCAAGGTCTCAGCAAATGACAACGTGGAAAAGCTTTCTAACTAGAGCCGTCTCAGCCCTTATCGCCCTGGCCATCATCACCGGACTTTATGTTTCGTTGGGAATCAACGGTCTGAAGATCGCCGTTGGCTTTGTCGTCGTGGTGGGCACTTGGGAGCTGACAAACATCCTTTTCCATCGTGAAAAGTCTGTCTTACTGAAAATTCTTTTTATGGCGATGACCGTCTTGGTTTTTGCCGCCTCCATCACATCCCTCAGCACGGGGTCCATCATCTATGCGATTTCCACTATCGCAATGATCATTGCTGTTCTTCTGACGTCACACAAAGAAGGCAATCTGGAGCTTATGGCGTCTTTCCAAGCCAAATCCGCCTTGGGCTTGTTCTACATGGGGCTTTTGCCTTCATTTGCCTTTCGCTTGTTGGATCAGGCCTATGGTCTTTCCTGGTTTATCTTCCTGCTCGCAGTAGTCTTTGCTGGCGATACGATGGCTTACGTTTTTGGTGTGCTATTTGGCAAAACCAAAATCATGCCGTCTGTTTCCCCTAAAAAATCCTGGCAGGGCTCTATTGGCGGCATTTTCGGTTCGGTCTTCGCGGGTCTGATTTGTTGGTTGTTCCTGTTCCCGGAACACCAACTTCCCATGTTCCTGGTTTTAGGCGGTCTGTCCGGTTTCGTCGGTCAATTCGGAGACTTCTTCGAATCCCTGTTGAAACGTGTGGCCGACGTTAAGGATTCCGGCAAGATCATGCCAGGCCATGGCGGTGTCTTGGATCGAGTCGACGGTGTCCTGTTCGCAAGTCCTGTTGTTTTGGCCGGAGTTCTGATTCTCTCTCATCTTTTGTCCTAAGAGAAACGTCGAGCCGCAGGGAGGAAAACCCTTAATTTTCTACCCCTTATTCCCGGCCTCCCTTTACAATGGGTGAATGGATATTTTCTCATTCTTACAATCAGGCCTTTCCGCAATCGTTCCCTTTGTCATCCTTCTCGGAATCCTTATTTTTGTTCACGAGTTAGGTCACTTCCTGGTCGCACGCTGGTGCGGTGTTCGCGTTGAAGTTTTCAGTCTGGGTTTTGGTAAAAAACTTCTGACTTACAAGCGCGGTGACACTACTTACGCCCTTTCCCTGATTCCACTGGGTGGGTACGTAAAGATGTTCGGCGAACAAAACGGTGAAGGCATCTCCGAAGAAGACAAGAAAGTTTCTTTCACACACAAAAATGTGTGGCAGCGTATTGCCATTGTTCTGGCCGGCCCCCTAATGAACTTCTTCTTTGCAATTTTGGTCTTCTTTGTCGTGGCTTTGATCGGCGAAGACGCAAAGACTCCGGTCCTGGGTGATGTGGCGGTGAACTCCCCGGCTTACACGGCGGGCTTCCGCTCTGGGGATCAAATCGTTACCATCAATCAGAAACCCATCACCACCTGGGAAGACGTTCAACGCGCACTGAGCCTGAAAGAAAGTCACGACCTGCATCTGGATGTCGATGTGAAGCGTGAAATTACCGGCGAATCCGCAGTGATTTCCGTCACCGCAAAACCTGAACCGAATCCCAATGTGCTTTCCAGCTTCGACTATATCGCCAACGTGGAAGGGATCTCCCCTTACTCTGCCGGTACAACGGTGGGTGTTTTTGCCTCGTCTCCCCTGCATGCTTTGGGTCTGCGCACGGGTGACAGCATTACCAGCATCAACGGTGTGAAGGTGTCTTACTGGAGACAGCTGGACTCCACACTGGCTAAACTGAACACACAAGAGCCTTTGACCCTGGAAGTCCTGGGTCAGCGCGAAGGCGACAAGACGGCAAAAACCATCACAATCACCATGGCCCCGTCGGCGTCCCTCAAGTCCTTCTCTTTACAGAACCTGGGCCTTGAAAGCTCGGAACTGTATCTGGCGCGTGTTCTTGAAGGCTCTCCGGCTCAGGCCGCGGGTCTTCGCCCGGGCGACCGTTTGGTGAAGATCAATCAGGTCACTTTGCAAAAGTGGGAAGATGTCCTGAACAACATCAAGTCCTTTGATGGACAAAAGCCGGTCGCACTCTCTGTGGTTCGTGATGGAAAAACCATCGACCTGGAAATCACTCCGAAGATGACAAAACAGATGACCGCTGCAGGTGCCGAAGAAAAGCGTTATACGATCGGGATCTCTCCGATTGCCAATATCGCCATGCCGGAACTGATGACTCTGCGCTCGTCCAATCCAATTGATGCCTTGATTCGCGGCACAGAGAAAACTTGGGAAGTCTCTGTCATGACGGTGATGAGCTTCGTGCGTCTGTTCCAGGCCAAGATCTCGCCGAAAAATATCGGCGGCGTGATCTCTATCGGTCAGGCAGCAAGCGAAACCTTCAAAATCGGCATCACACAGTTCCTGCAGATGATGGCCATTATCTCTGTGAATCTGTTCATTCTGAACTTGCTTCCGGTTCCGGTGCTGGATGGCGGTCACTTGGTGTTCTATGTGATCGAACTGGTCAAAGGAGCCCCTTTAAGTCTTAGAAAAATGGAGATTGCACAGCAAGTGGGTCTGGCCATCCTGATGAGTCTTATGATATTTGCTCTGTTTAACGACTTCACACGTTTACTGGGCCTATGAAAATACTAGCTATGGAAACCAGCACCGCCGTCGGCGGTGTTGCGGTTATTGTTGATGGAAAAGTGATTGCAGAGGAAACCACTCTGCGCCAGAAAACCCATAGCGAAATTATCAGCCCCTTCACCGAACACTGTCTGAACAAAGCCGGACTTCGCCTGGAAGACATCGACGTCTTTGCTGTGGGGCAGGGACCGGGCAGCTTCACTGGCATTCGTGTGGCTGCCAATGCCGGAAAAACCTTTGCCTACAGTTTCAGTAAACCCATGGTGACGATTGATTCCCTGGTGCTGCTTGCGGAAAGGGCCCGCGGATCTGAAAAACCGGTTCTTTCGATTATCAATGCCTACAAAAACATGGTGTATCTGGGTTTATTCGACATGACAGGTCCAGAGCCCCGCTACCTGCAAGGTCCGGCGGCGATCCCCGTTCGTGATCTGTCCCAGCATATCCGTCAAGAGGTGCTGGTGGTCGGTGATGGCTGGGAAGCTTACAACGAATACTTTCCTGAACCTCTGCGCAGCCTGATGCACAGAAATTCTGATATTCCAGACTATCCGCTGGCTTCCACTCTGGGCTTGATGGCTGAAAAAAGAGCGCAAAGCGGTCAAACTTTGGACTGGAAATCTTTTATTCCTCTTTATATTCGCGCGTCTGAAGCCGAAGAGACTAAAAAAGGGATTCTTATCACCCCACTGAAATAGCAAAAAGAGGATGCATCCATGGATCAGGCTGTATTGGACTTTAAAACTTCTCGCACAAACAAAGAACAAGACACAAAGCTATGGGTTGTCGCCTCTGGTAAAGGCGGAGTGGGAAAAACTTTTGTTTCAACTAGCCTGGGCATCACGCTGTCCAAACTTGGACATTCCGTAGCGATTGTGGATCTGGATCTGAGTGGTTCCAACGTTCACACCGTGTTGGGGCTGCAACCCTCCCACATGAATATTCGTCATTACTTTGAAGGTGCCAAAACCCTGCAAGAGCTGGTGATCCCGACTCCGTTCCCGCATCTTTCTTATGTTCAGGGTTTCTGGGATTCCTGGACTCCGACAGACTTTTCCTACAATCAAATTCAGAATCTGATTCCAGAACTGAAAAATCTGCGCGCGGATTATGTCATTGTCGACATGGGCGCGGGCGCTTTGGAGGCTCACCTGGAGCTCTTCAAGGCTGCTGACGAAAAATTCCTGATCACAACTCCGGAACCCACCAGTATTGAAAAAACCTATCGTTTTATCGAGTCCTTCGTTTGCCACTCTTTGAAAGCCAACGCGACTCCGGATGCCTATGGCAACATGATTTCCACTTTGCGTAACCACCGTCAAAGAACCCTGGCAAAACCGTTCTCCTTCCGCTCTTATCTGAAGGATGCCTCGGGTATTCACTATGATTTCTTTGAGGCGCTTTCCTCCACGCCAGTTCGCTTGATCGTGAACTCTTCCCGCAATCAGGCCAATGAAGAACTTGGCTTTTCGATGAAAAGCGTTTGTAACAAATACTATGATTTGGGAATCGACTACGCAGGCGCCATCGATTACGACAATGCAGTGTGGCAGTCAGTGCGTGTAAGAGAACACGTTCTTGTGGCCCAACCATTCACTCCGCTTGCAGGACAATTTTTGGCAACCTGCAAACAACTTATTGCACCCGAGGAGCTTCGCGCCGTAGTATAATAGCTACGATGCAAGCGACGTCTCGATACAACTATTACGAAGTTCTAGAGCTAACGGCCAACGCTCCTCAACACGAGGTGACGACGGCGTATGAGCGTGCTCGTGCCACTTATTCTGGCGACAATCCTGCGATCTACACTATTTTCTCTGAACAAGAGGCGCGTGAGCTTCTTGTGGTGATCGAGGAAGCCTATCAGGTTCTGGGCAATAAAATCCTGCGAACAATTTATGATCAGCGTCTTTTGAGCGGCAGATCCTCTTTGAATGATCTGACTTATGCCTCCATCCTGGAAGCCAGCAAACAGGTTTTCCCTGAAGCCAAAGCTGAAAAGAGTACTCCGGCCTATCAGAAAAATGAAGCTTTCGAAAAAGAAGTCGCGGCCCGCACAGAGTGGGATGGCGAATTCCTTAAGAAGGTTCGTGAATACAAGCAAATCTCTGTCGCCAAAATGAGTGAGATCACAAAGATCAATTCCTACTACGTCACTGCCATTGAGAATATGGATGCCGGTAATCTGCCCGCCATCGTATTTGTGCGCGGTTATGTGGTACAAATTGCCAAAGCCCTGGGTCTGGATGATAAAAAAGTCGCGGACTCTTACATGAAGAGCTTTAAAAACAATCTTGGAAAATAAGACTCCCACGACGACCATTCAAGTCACTGCCACCGCAGAGATGAATGGGCTGCGCCTTGATAAAGCCATGGCCCTTATTGAAGAGGTGGGCACTCGCTCTCGCGCGGCTCATCTTTTGGAATCCTCCGCGGTTTTACTCAATGGCAAACCAGCCAAAGCTTCTGTTGCGGTTAAAGAAAACGATCTGATTGAAATTCAACTTCCCGAACCAGAACCGACAGAGCTTCAGCCCTATGATCTGAAGCTGGATGTCCTTTTTGAAGATGAAGATCTGATCGTCATCAACAAACCCGCTGGGCTGGTGGTACACCCGGCAGCCGGTCATGCGCATGACACTTTGGTGAATGCGTTGATTGCTCACACCGATGATCTTTCCATGAAGTTTGGCGAAGAACGTCCCGGCATTGTTCACCGCCTGGACAAAGAAACCAGTGGTGTGATTGTCATCGCCAAAAACGACAAGGCCCATGAATCTTTGACCTCTCAATTCAAAGAGCGCAGCACACACAGAATTTATTATGCCGTCTGCCTTGGAACGGCCCGCACTTTGAGTGGGACCGTCAAAAGCTTCCTGGCTCGCCACCCCGTGGATCGCAAAAGATATGCTTCTGTACTGGGAGAAGATCGGAAACCGATCACCAGTCAGGAAGACGCTCCTGACATCGGAAAATGGGCGGTCACCCATTATGATGTTCTGCAAAGAAAAGGCGGTTTCAGCTATATGAAGCTGAAACTTGAAACCGGTCGCACCCATCAAATTCGCGTGCATATGTCTGAAAGCGGACTGCCCATTGCCGGAGACATCCTTTATGGTGCTGACCGAAAAATCAAAAGCATCGAAGCACGCGGATCCCAGGAAGATGTCCGACAGCTTTCCCGCTTCCTGCTTCATGCAGCCGAATTGGGCTTCACTCACCCTCGCACGAGTGAAAGAATGTTCTTTCAAAAAGACTGGCCGGAAGAAATTCAAATCCTGCTAAAGAAATGGGGGTTGGTATGAATCTAAAGCAAACTCCTTTGGGTTATGAACTGCGCACACCGTACATCACCGCTTTGTTCGGGAATGCCTCGGCCTCCTACGCCGACATCCAGAAAGCCTATCCTCAATTTCGCACCGTTCGTTTAAAGCAAATCCACAGCGATGCGGTGGTGGAAAGTCCCGACAATTCTCAGGACTATCAGGTCATTGCAGATTCTCACTTTAGCACGACCAAAGATCTGGCTCTGTGTGTGATCACGGCCGACTGTGTTCCGGTTCTTTTCTATCATCACACGACCGGATTGATCGCCGGAGCCCATGCGGGATGGCGCGGAGTTGCCAACAGAATCGTGCCCAAGACCGTGCGAATGCTGGTTGAGAAAGGGGCTGTAGCTTCTGAATTGGACGTGATCATCGGTCCGCACATTCAAAAAAACAGCTTTGAAGTCGGCAACGACGTTCGCGATCAGATCCTGACAAGCCTGGGACCGCTCAGCCCCCAGGAACGAGGCGGCTATTTTTCGCCTTTGGAAAATGGCAAGTCCCTGGTGGATTTGAATCTGATCGTGCGCCAGCAGCTAGAACAAGAAGGCATATCCATGGACCGTCTTTTTGATCTGCATATCGACACCGTCACCAACAACGAATTCCATTCGTACCGTCGCGACAAAGAAAAATCCGGACGCCAGGTCAGCTTCATCTGCCGCACATCATGATTCTGCCCCAAGAGTTCTATTTTGAAGACACAACATCGGTGGCCCAATCGCTCCTGGGGAAAGTGCTGAACATTCGCACCGACAATGGAATTCAAAGTGCGCGCATTATTGAAACGGAGGCCTATCTGGGTGTTGAGGATCCGGCCTGCCACACTTTCGGGGACCGTCGCACCGAGCGAACCCGCTCGATGTATCTGGACGGAGGACATGCCTATATCTACATGATCTATGGGATGTACTATTGCCTGAACTTCGTCACACGGACTCACGAACATCCCGAAGCGGTTTTAATTCGCGCCGTTCAACCTTTGCCCGCTTTGCCAGATGTGAAAAAGAAGGACATCAAAACCAACGGTCCCGGAAAGCTTTGTAAGTTCTATGGAATAGATCGCAAAGAAGACGGTGTGAAGCTGTGGAAGAAAAGTTCTCCCCTTTATGTAAGCGAGGATGCTTTCAAGGTTTCATCAAAATCCATCGTATCCCGTCCGCGCATTGGTGTGGATTATGCCGGCGAAGCCGCCCGGTGGCCGCTGCGATTTTACTTAAAAGATCATCCGTTTATTTCGAAGAAATAGTTCATCCGCTCTTAAGGTGGCCAGAAACGAAAAAACCCGCTGATGAAGCGGGTTTAGTTGCTTTGAACTTTTGAAGAAAAATGGTGGCTTGAGACGGAATTGAACCGCCGACACAAGGATTTTCAGTCCTCTGCTCTACCAACTGAGCTACCAAGCCACTGGAACTTATGCGTTCAAAGAGACCAAAGGTTTATCCATTGGCCCCCTGCATGTCAACAGTTAAGCCTTATCAAAAGCAGTTTTAAGGTCGGCAATCAGGTCGTTCAGATCCTCTACACCCACAGAAAGGCGGATCAGGGAATCATCGATCCCCAAAGCCTTGCGGTTTTCAGGCGGAACGGAGGCGTGCGTCATAATCGCCGGGTGCTCGATCAGGGACTCAACCCCTCCCAAACTCTCAGCCAATGAAAAGACATTCACGTTTTCCAGGAACTTACGAGCCGAATCCAGGCCGCCCTTGATGTAGAACGTGATCATCCCACCGAAACCATGCATTTGTTCTTTCGCCAAAGCATGCTGAGGATGGCTTTCCAGACCTGGATAGATGACTTTGTCCACTTTTGGATGAGATTCCAAAAATTTCGCAATCGCCATGGCATTTTCCTGATGGGCCTTCATACGAAGTGGCAAAGTTTTCAAACTTCTCAGGAACATGAAGGAATCAAACGCCCCTTGAGTCGCACCGATACCATTGCTCAAGAACGCCATTCTTTCTGCCAGATCCGCGCGGGATACAACGACCATGCCGCCAACAGTGTCACTGTGGCCGCCGATGTATTTCGTCGCAGAATGAACCACGATATCTGCACCCAGCTCCAAAGGTCTTTGGAAGTAGGGGCTCATGAACGTGTTGTCCACGGCAACCAAAATGCCTTTGGCTTTGGCGATGGCTGCGATTTTTTTGATATCCACCAGCTTCAAAGTCGGATTGGTCGGCGTTTCCAGCCATACAAGCTTCGTGTTTGGCTTTACGGCTTTTTCAAAGTTTTCAACCTTCGTCAAATCCACGAAAGAAAACTCAATGCCGTCATGCTTTAGGATTTTATCGAACAAACGGAAGGTGCCGCCGTACATATCATCCATCGCAACCACATGATCGCCACCTTTAAGAAGGTGCAAAACCGTGGTTGTTGCAGCACATCCGGAAGAAAACGCAAAACCGTGTTTCCCACCTTCAAGACTTGCCATGCAGCTTTCATAAGCGTGACGAGTAGGATTGTGCGTGCGGGAATATTCCCAGCCCTTATGCACACCCGGAGATTCTTGTACGTAAGTCGAGGTCAAATAAACCGGCGTCATAATTGCGCCCGTGGATGGATCCGGAGCTTGTCCAGCATGAATCGCACGTGTTGAGAAACCCAAATTTTCCGTTACTTTTTTCATATCATCACCTGTCTATTACTTTTTAAGATCTGCCAAAGCTTCTTGTGCAGTGACTACGCGGTTAAAGACATCTTTCGTCTCAGCCGCAGTCAGGAATTCATTTTCCACCATCCATTTGTCATTGAAGGCCTTGCTCAGGTAAGCGCGGCCGCTATCTGGGAAGATCACAACGATGTTGGAAGGTTTTTCCAGCTTTTCAGCCGCTTTCATCGCACCCACCAATGCCAATGCACTGGAAGGCCCCACTAGCAAACCTTCTTCAGCCACCAAACGGCGGGTCATCGCAAAGGCCTCGGGATCAGAAACGCGTTCAAAGCCGTCATAGATATCCAAGTGAACGTTGTCAGGGAGCATGTCCTCACCAACGCCTTCCACTTTATAAGAGCCCGGTGGATCAACGATCTTTTTATGGTAGTACAGATCATAAAGGATGCTTCCGATCGGATCGGCACAGATCGCTTTGACCTGTGGATTCATTTCTTTCAAGTAGCGAGTGATACCAGAAAGAGTTCCACCAGTCCCCGCTCCCCCGACAATCACGTCCACTTTTCCATCCATCTGCTTCCAGATTTCTGGACCTGTGGTGCGATAGTGACGCTCAGGGTTGTCAGGATTGTGGTATTGATTCACCAAGAAGGCCCCTGGAGTTTCCTCAGCGATCTTTTTTGATACGGAATAGTGGCTGAGAGGATCTTCCGGCTCAACCATCGGTGTGATGACAACTTTGGCGCCATAGGCACGCAAAATAGCTCTTTTTTCTTCGCTCATTTTTTCCGGCATCACAAAAATGCACTTATAACCTTTTACAGATGCGGCCAAAGCCAGGCCCACCCCAGTGTTCCCGGAAGTGGCTTCAACAATGGTGCCGCCGGGCTTTAATTGACCGCGCTTTTCAGCTTCCTCGATCATCGCCACAGCCACGCGGTCTTTGATGCTGCCGCCGGGATTGAAGTATTCCACTTTCGCAAAGAAGGTGTGCTTAGAGCCCTTAGTAACGTTATTTAGACGTACCATCGGGGTGTTACCGATCGCTTCCAGAATCGAACCATAAATTTGTGACATGAGAACTATCTTTCTAAGTCTCTTCTTCTGTTGGAGCGAAGATAGACTGTGTTCATAGACTGCAGAACCGTATTGATTTGAGTCATCGGGTCCAAGGAATAAGGCATTCCAAGCTCGGTTGTGAGCTGTTTGACGAGCTGACGACTGGGTTGATCTTTCATCAACTCATCCACCAGTTTTTCAAGGGCAGCTTGCTTTTTGTCAGCCTGAGCCATAGGAATCCTCCAACAAAGGGCACTCTATCACCCCCCTCCCAAAGAGTGAAAAAAATTTTGAAGAAGCGGACCAAAAAGGAGCATCAGGAAGGCCGGAAACTGAAAGAGCAATAAAGGAATCAGCAGAATAAACGGCAACCGTGCAACTTTATTTGATATTTCCTCCTGGCAGGCCTCCACCAACTCTGTTTCGAGCTGCAAAAGCACGCTATAAATGGCCTCGCCCCGCAGCCCACGCTCCAAAATCTGCAATAAACTGCGTCGGTACAGCGATGAAAGCTGCATTAGGCACTCTTTGGTGTCTTGTCCTTGTTGTAAAAGCGCCAACCATTGCGCGACGACCGGGGTTAAATCGTCTTTTTCGTTTTTTAGATAACTCAAAACACCCTGACGCACGGATTGACCTCGTTCCACCGCGCGTTTTACGTCCAACAAAAGCTTTAAAGGGGGCGCTACACCTTCCATTGCATCCTCCGACCGATATAAAAAATGGAAAATAAGCCCGCTACGAACACAAATGTGGAGCCGAGCAGCAGAGTTTTGTGTTTTTGAAATCCAAACTGCGCAATCACAAAGACAAAAAGCGCGAGGTAAAGGGCGGTGACAATTATCGCCTGCATCTTGATCTGCTGACTGACTTGTCCGGACCTACGTCGAAAATCTTCAAGCATCTTGTAGTGCCGGCGAAGTGCTTTGACCTGATCCAAACAGCGGCTTTGCGAGCGATCAATATCCCGAAGCTCGGACTGGAAACCTTTGAGCAGAGCGGATTTCACGCCGATGACTTCATCGGATTGCTGTAGCGATTCAAAAACCTCCAACAGCTGCAAACGCACCCAACCGGTTTGCGATTCGATGCCCGCATGAAGCGATGAGCGGAAAGATTTTCCCGTTTGCAAACCCAGAATCACACAGTCAAGCAGCGGAATCAGCGCACTTTGCAGTCGTCGAATCAGGAAAAAACGCAAAATCTTGGGAAAAAACTTTAAAGTTATCCAAAGAATGCCGATGAAAAGCCAGAGCAAGGTGGGTGTTGAGGCAACACACGCGATGAAAAAGCAGATCACAACCAAGTTCATGATCGAAAAAGATCGAACCCAGTGTTGAGAGAATGCAAATTCCCGCGCCACTGATGAAAGTATTCGGTTAACGAGCGCATGTCCGAACAGCGAAATCGAAAAAACGATGAGCAAAGGGCACCTCCAAGAACCCGAATGCTCGCAAAAAATATGCAAGGTAAATTTTTTGTTGACGTCAGTGGTCGAATTGGGAAAACTTAAAGCAAGTACAGTTTTGTAAGTTAAGAAACAACAACAACGTTTGCATCCTAGGAGGAGCACATGGCAAAGAAAGCAGCTAAAAAAGCTACAAAAAAAGCAGTTAAAAAAACTACTACTAAAAAAGTAGCTAAAAAAGCTACAAAAAAAGTAGCTAAGAAAGCTACTAAGAAAGCTGCAAAGTAGTTTTTCTTAGGAACTAGTTTTTAGTTCTAAAAACTAAACCCCAGAGGCAACTCTGGGGTTTTTTTATGCCCTGAAACCCGCCACCAGAGCCATTCTCCGGTCGATAATATTTTTCCTGAAAAGGAAAAATCCGTTCTTAATTCAAAAGAAAAAAACAAAAGATTCCCCAAGAAGCGACTTGCAAAGCAAGCAGCGCCCGCGACTCGCGAAGCGAGAGCCAGAAACAAAAAGACCAACCCGAGAATCAAGGTTGGTCAAAAGGGTTCAAGCGCAAGGCGGAGGGGTTTCTCCGAAACGGAGGCGTGCTCCAAGCACGTCGAAGTGAAGGAGAGGCCCCGACAACGCAGTCGATTGGGCCCTTTTCACCAACCGTCTTAGAAGTAATAGAGGGCTCCTATGGCGCCTGTTGGCAACAACACAGATCTCTTCACTTCATACATGGCCATCAGTTCTCCGAAGATTGAAACCCCGCGGAAGTCGCCGGAAAGCTGATTATATTGCAGTCCAAACGCTGCATTCACAAAATCTGTGCCAAAACGGCCGGTTCTTTTCTCTTCCGTGGTCAAAACACGGTCCAGAATTCCGGATTCTTTGGCGGCGGACGTACTTCCGTTAGAGTTGTACCAGCGCGAATATCCGGCCGTCATATAAGGGGCCAAATAGTCCCCTTCAAAAGCATGTTTCCAAGCCAGTTGGAAAGAGTTGTAACCGTGACCCGTTCCAAAACCAGCCAACGCCCCATCAGCGTCTTCGATGTTAAACTCCATGTTGAACCCCAGAGTTCCCAAGGCGCCCCCGACAGACAGGCCGGCACCAACTTTTAGTTTGTCGCGCATACTAAGGGTGGAGGCAAATGTGTTTCCGAGGCGCTCGTCGCGCATGCCTTGAGCGTATTCCGATTCGATCGATCGGGCTTTCGTGTTAATTGAGGTGGAGTCCGCGCCCAGAAAAACTTCGGCTTGAGCCTGCGTTGCCGCGAAGAAAACGGCAGCCATAGCCACTTTACGGATAGATATTTTTAACATAGGACCTCCCTTTGATGCGGAGATCTTAGAAAACTCGGGCTTTTACACCTTCTTGCTGCAAGAACTTGCGGATGGTGGGACCATCCAGAGGCTCCAGCCTGAAAAGAAGCTTATGAACCAGTTCATAAGTCTCTTCCGCCTTCTTCGATCTCATTTTTCCTGTCAAATATGCCACGTCATCGCTGATTTTAATCGCGTTATCAAGCAATCTTGCCATTTCTTTGTTCTTGGTCGTTTTATCCAAGAGCACCAGCGTTTTGTTGAAGTTGGTGGTCAGTTGATTCAGTTGCTGGATCATACTGGTCACAGAGCCTTCATTTTTTTCCACAAGTTCAATGATCTTTCCGGCCAAACCATACCCCTGAGAGATCAGCTGATCCACTCGTGGAGGATCTTCACCGCGAACATAGTCTCCGGAAGAAAATTCACCCGAATCCACTGAGCCCGGTGAGATTTCCAGAAACTTTTCCCCAATGACACCGGCCAGATTGATGAAGAATTTGGAATCTTTCCGGACGCTGGTCCAGGCTTTTTTATCGACGGTGATGGTCAGACGCAATTTCACCTCTTCACCGTCCGCGGATTTGTATCCCGGATCGAAAGTGATGGATTTCACCTTGCCCACTTTAATACCCATGACCCGCACCGGAGATCCTTCTTCAATCCCCCCCGCATAGTTGTACATGACATTAAGTTCTTTGGTGTTGGAGAACGGTGAAATGAATCCCATGAAATAGGCAAAGACCACAATCAATACAACTGAGACGAGTGCCAACAAACCGACCTTGGTTTCAACCTTCATACGTTCCCCTAATAAAGATAACTAAAAGTATAGGACAAAATAAAATCAATCACAATGATCGCAACAGAAGACACGACCACCGTGTTTGTCGTCGCTCTTCCGACACCTTCGGCACCTTGCTGACATCGGAATCCGAAATAGCAGGCCACCAGTGGAATCACTCCGCCGAAGCAAGCCCCTTTTATAATCGCAAAAATCAGATCCTTGAAATCCACGAATCTTTGCATGGATGTCAGAAACATGGAGGGTGTGTAGCCCAGATAAAGCTGACTGACTGCCATGGCAGAGAAAATACAGGCCATATTGGCCACAATCGTTATCATCATTCCGCCCAGAACACAGGCCAGAAAACGTGGGACCACCAGATAGTTGATTGGATCAATCCCCAACATTTTCAGGGCATCAATTTGTTCGGTGATCTGCATTGATCCGACTTCAGAGGCATATCCCGCCCCCACACGGGAGCTCAAGAGCAGAGCGCTGACGATGGCTCCCAGCTCACGCAGAATCAGTAAAGCTGCGAAGCCCGGAACCATCGAGTCATTTTGAATGACCATTTTCATATGGAAAGAAGACTCCAGAATGGTCACGACTGCGGCAAAACACACACAAAAAACCACAATCACAAGGCTTTTGTTGCCGACAAAGTAAAGCTGCTGGAAAAACTCTTTTCTTCGAAACGGCGGGGTCAATAGACCGGTCATTGTCTCTGCAATCAATGCAATCATGGTCTGTACCCTCGTATCATTGTCAGAATGATGTCACCAATGAAGCTGGTCATCCAATCCATGACCACAATACAGATCATGGTTGTGACAGCGGTGGTAACAACAGAGCGACCCACCCCTTTCGCGCCACCAGTGGTGGAATAGCCCTGATAAGTGCAAACAGTCGCCAAAACCAGGGCGAAAGTACCGCATTTTATCAGCCCGGTAAGAATGGATACTGGGCTGACAATCAAAGGAACATGGCGCAGATATTCTTCATAATTAACACCGGCGAAGAGCTCGCCCATCATAATGCCGCCAAAAACGGACATCGCCAGGCCGGCCGCCAGAAGGAAGAAGCTGGCAACAATAATCCCGATAAAACGCGGGACGATGATTTCCTGCAAAGGATCGGCCCCTAAGCAGCGAACGGCGTCGATCTGCTCGGTCACTTTCATAGTTCCCAGCTCTGCCGACGTAAAAGCTCCCACTTTTCCGCTCAACATGAAGGCGATCAACAATGGACCGATCTCGCGGAAGGTTCCACTGGTGGCCAAAGCCCCCAGATATCCCAAAGCACCGAATTCCTTAAGTTGCATTCCAAACTGAACGGTCATGATCGCGCCGACAAAGAATCCCGCCATCGCTGTGGTTGGGAAGCTATCCACAGTGACCTTCCAAATCTGTTCAAAGATCTCGTGGGTTTTTAGTTTCTTAAAGAAAATCGTGCGCAGAATCTTCTGAAGGAACATCAGTGTTCCACCCATCTGATCCAAAAGGGATATTACTGCTGTCATGCTTCCAGCACCTCGGCCAAAAAATCTTTTACCAAGGGGTGCTCTGATTTCTTAAGTTCCTCAGGTGTTCCCAGAGCAACAATCGAACCCTTATCCAAGACCACGATTCGATCCGCAATTGCCAGAGCACAGTTCATGTCATGGCTGACCACCAAAGAGGTGGTCTTCAGCTCACGCGACAGATCTAAGATCAACTGATTTACGGCCGTGGTTGTGACAGGATCAAGGCCAGTGGTCGGTTCATCAAAAAGAAGAATCCGCGGCTCTAGCGCCACGGTTCTGGCCAGGCTGACTCGCTTTTGCATTCCGTAAGAGATTTGCGCTGGACGCTTTTGTTCAACACCCTGCAAGTTCACCAGACGGAGGGCTTTGGTCACCTTCTCGCGAATGACTTCTTCTGAAAGTTGATAGTGGCGACGAAGTCCAAAAGCCACATTTTCATAGACACTTAAAGAGTCAAAAAGGGCCGGATGCTGAAAGACCATCCCGCATTTTTTACGAACGGGAAGATATTGCTCTTCTGAAAATTTGGAAACCTCTTCGTTGTCGATCCAGATTTCGCCTTCATCAGGGGTCAGAAGACCCACCAGGTTCTTTAGAAGTACGGACTTCCCTGTCCCGGATGTCCCCAGGATAAAGATGATTTCACCCTCGCGGATCTGAAGATTTAATCCGTTGAGCACTGTCCTTGTACCGAATCTTTTCACGAGGTTTTTGAACTCAATCACCTTCTCATGTTAGATGGGCTCAAGACAGTGGGTCAACCGGCAATGTGAGCCTTTCGTCAACGTCCAGTTTCTGAACTTTTAGAAAGAATCAGGCTGTAGTGGTCAGAGGACCTTGCAGAAGACCTCTGACAAACTGATGCACACGAGGATCGGCGTGATTTTTTGTCTGTTCTGGAGTTCCGGTGATGATTAATTCCTGATCGACAACCACACCGATTCGATCTGCCATTTGGAATGCGCGATTCATGTCGTTGGTGATCGCAACAATGGTGGAGCCTTTTTCTTTCTTCAACTTCAAAATCAGCTCAATGATCTTGCGTGAAGTGATTGGATCCAGGCCCGCAGTCGGATCATCATAAAAAATAATCTCTGGATCTAGAGCAAGTGCTCTGGCAATACCCAGGCGCTTTTGCATCCCACCGCTGATTTCATCGGGGTACAAATCACGAGCATGAGGAATGCCAACAGCATCCAAGAAGTACTCTGCTTTTTTTGTTATTTCCCAGTCCGAAAGCTGGGTGGTTTCACGCAGCGGAAAACTGATGTTCTGAACACAGGTCAAAGAATCGAACAGGGCATTTTTTTGGAACAAAATGCCCACCTTTTTTAACACCGCAAGACGTTCTTTTCTGCTCAGCGTTATCCATTCCTTTTGTTCAACAAAAACTCTGCCATTTTGAGGGGTTACAAGGCCTGCCATGACTTTCAGCAGGGTTGTTTTACCCTGCCCACTGGGGCCCACAATGACGAAAGACTCCCCCGCCGGAATTTCCAGGTCGATCGACTTCAGAACCGTGTGGTCTTCAAAGCTCACTGTGACGTCTTGCAGGCTGATGATGCTCATTTCCGGTCCAGATTCTCTCTCCAAGCGCCTCTGCGCCGAGCGGTAATTGTTGTCTCTAAATACGATTTGATATTGAATGGGTCATCGAACGCAAGTTTTTATTTTTTCTATTCATTTTAAGAGCTTGTAGGGGAATGACCGCACTTGCGAAGTCCACTTCGTCGGGGTCCTTGTCCTGCAAGCTCTGATGCCTGAAGGAGATTACAATGGCACACAAAAGAAATAAGATCGCCGTCATTGGTGCGGGATTCGTTGGTTCAACTACTGCTCACTGGGCAGCTCAAAAAGAACTTGGAGATGTTGTAGTTCTTGATGTGAATGAAGGCGCTGCTATCGGGAAGTCTTTGGACTTGGCTCAAGCATCCGCTATCGAGATGTTCGACACCAACATCAAAGGAACAAACAAATACGAAGATATCGCTGACTCTGACGTTGTCATCATCACTGCAGGTATGCCACGCAAGCCAGGCATGAGCCGTGACGAGCTTGTTGGTATCAACGCGAAAATCGTTAAAGATGTCTGCGAAGGCGTTAAAAAATTCGCTCCGAACTCTTTCGTTATCGTTGTTTGTAACCCAATGGACGTTATGGCTGTTTACGCAAAACAAATCCTGGGCTTCCCTCGTGAGCGTGTTATCGGCATGGGTGGCTGCTTGGATTCGGCTCGTTTCCGCACCTTCATAGCTGAAGAGCTGGGTGTATCCGTTAAAGACGTTACTGGTATCGTGATCGGTAACCACGGTGATGCGATGATGCCACTTGTTCGTCATGCATCCGTATCCGGCATTCCTCTGACAGAGCTATTGCCTGCTGACAAGATCGCGGCGATCGTCCAAAGAACAAAACAAGCAGGTGCTGAAATCGGCGGCCACTTGAAAACAGGTTCTGCTTACTATGCTCCTTCCCGCGGTGCGGTTGAAATGGCTGAAGCTATCCTGAAAGACCAAAAACGTGTTCTTCCAGTTGCAGTAGAGCTGACTGGTGAATTCGGTGTGAACGAAGGCCTGATGGTGGGCGTTCTGGCAACTGTGGGTGGCAAAGGTATCGAAAAAGTTCACAAGTTTGAAATGACTCCTGCAGAACAGGAAGAGTTCAAAAAGTCTGTGGATGCAGTTCGCACTTTGGTGTCCGCTCTTAAAACGGTTCAGTAATCGCGCTCCGGCGCAGGATGTGCTGTCACCACAGGTGGCAGCACTGGACTTCTTTTTAAAACTATAAAAAGGGAAAATCTAAATGAATATTCATGAGTATCAGGCGAAGGAAGTCTTGAGAAAATACGGAGTGGCCACCCTGAAAGGGAAACTGGCGCATTCTCCGGAAGAAGCTGTGGCTGCAGCAAAAGAAATCGGCGGAAGCGTTTGGGTTGTAAAAGCTCAGATCCACGCTGGTGGTCGCGGTAAAGGCGGCGGTGTTAAAGTTGCGAAGTCTTTGGACGAAGTGGCTGAATTCACCAAAAAAATGATCGGCATGACTTTGGTGACTCACCAAACCGGTCCTGAGGGTAAAGTTGTTCAAAAAGTCTTCATCGAACAAGGTTGCAACATCGCCAAAGAATACTATGTGGCGTGTCTGATTGACCGTGCCACCGGCAGAGCCGCAATGATGGCTTCTTCTGAAGGTGGTATGGACATCGAGGAAGTGGCAGAACACAATCCTAACGCGATCAAAAAGGTCGACATCAACCCAACAGTGGGTTTGATGCCGTTCCAAGCCCGCGAATTGGCCTTCCAGATCGGTATGGACCCTTCCCTTGTTAACAAGGCTGTGAAGTTCTTCCAGGGTCTTTACAACGCATTTATCGCAACTGACTGCTCTATCGCAGAGATCAACCCTCTTGTGGTAACAAAAGAAGGTGACGTATTTGCTTTGGATGCGAAGATGAACTTCGACTCCAACTCTTTGTTCCGTCATCCAGATATCGTTGAAATGCGTGACCTGAACGAAGAAGAGCCTTCTGAAATCGAAGCTTCCAAGTTCGATCTGGCGTTCATCAAGCTTGATGGCAACATCGGCTGCCTTGTGAACGGTGCAGGTCTTGCGATGGCGACTTTGGACATCATCAAATTGCACGGTGCGGAACCAGCAAACTTCCTGGATGTTGGCGGTGGCGCTAACAAAGAGAAAGTGACTGAGGCGTTCAAAATCATCCTGAAGGATCCAAACGTAAAAGGAATCCTGGTGAACATTTTCGGTGGTATCATGAAATGTGACATCATCGCTGAAGGTGTGATCGCAGCTTCCAAAGAATTGGGCCTGAAAGTTCCATTGGTTGTACGTCTTGAAGGTACAAACGTTGAACTTGGTAAGAAAATGTTGAAAGAGTCTGGCTTGAACATCACTCCAGCCGACAACTTGACTGATGCAGCTCAAAAGATCGTTGCTGCGATTAAAGGATAAGCAAACATGGCAATTCTTATTAATAAAAACACGAAAGTAATCTGCCAGGGTTTCACTGGTGCTCAAGGGACTTTCCACTCTGAGCAGGCATTGGCTTACGGAACTAAAATGGTGGGCGGTGTGACTCCGGGTAAAGGTGGCACAACTCACATCGGTCTGCCGGTGTTCAACACTGTGAAAGAAGCGAAAGCGGCCACGGGTTGCAATGCTTCTGTGGTTTTCGTTCCACCTCCATTTGCGGCTGATTCCATCATGGAAGCCGTTGATGCTGATTTGGATCTTGTGATCTGTATCACTGAAGGCATCCCTGTTTTGGATATGGTGAAGGTGAAAGAATACATGAAAGGCAAGCGCACACGCCTGATCGGTCCAAACTGCCCTGGCGTTATCACTCCGGGCGAGTGCAAGATTGGTATCATGCCTGGTCACATCCACAAACCAGGTCGTATCGGCGTTCTTTCCCGCTCTGGAACTTTGACTTACGAAGCTGTTGGTCAGTTGACCGCGCTTGGTATCGGCCAGTCCACTTGCGTGGGTATCGGTGGTGACCCAGTGAACGGCACAAACTTCATCGACGTTCTAAAAATGTTCAATGAAGATCCAGACACAGACGGCGTTATCATGATCGGTGAAATCGGTGGTACGGCTGAAGAAGAAGCTGCTGAATACATCAAAGCTCACTTCAAAAAGCCTGTCACGGCGTTCATCGCAGGTGCTGCGGCTCCAGCGGGTAAGCGCATGGGTCACGCCGGCGCGATCATCAGCGGCGGCAAAGGCACAGCTGAAGCAAAGTTCAAAGCGCTTGAGGCGGCTGGTTGCAAGATCTCCCGCTCTCCGGCAGACATGGGAACCACAATGGCTTCCATGCTGAAAAAGTAGTTCTAAATTAAATAGACCTACTTCCAAACCCACGGCAGAAATGTCGTGGGTTTTTTATTGTCATTCCACTCAAGGCTCCCAAGCCTAGGGCCTATGCCAAACATCAACCCGTGCCTGACGACAGTTCCCTATTTGAAAGACTACAAACTCACCTGATTCATTTTGCCGCAGCCTTTCACCGGGGCCAGAATACCTGAGGACGATAACAGTTATTCACCCCGCTCAGGAGGAGCTTGTGGCTGGTCCCAATCTTATATTAGCTGACGATCTTGCCGCAGACACCTCCACGGGAAGAAAACGCTCCCGTCTTCTTCAGGATAATGCCATCCAACTTGCGCAAAAACTAAAGCTCAACCTAGAGATCGTCTTTGTCGCTGATCTTAAACCGTCTTGGTTCAAGAAAGAGAATCTAAAGTTCGTCATGCGCGAATTTGATGGCATTCGCTCCCAAGTCCTGAAGCGCATGAAAAAGAGCAAAGTCACTGCCAAGCTCGATCTGAAATACGGCATTCCAGCGGAGGAAATTCTGGCCGCCACCAAGAGTGCACCCGACTGTCGAATGCTGATTATGGGGACACAGGGGAAAAAGGGCCTTAAAAAGCTTTTACTGGGCAGTGTCGCCGAAGAGGTGATTCGCAACGCCTCACTGCCGGTTTTCGTTCTGGGTCCAGTGGCCCAGGAAAAAATCGTATCATCAATTTTAAGAAGGAACTGAATGTCCTGTTTCTGACAGATTTCAGCTCTTCTAGTATCAGCGCTGAGAAATTTCTGATGAATTTTTCCAAGGAAGTCCCGACCTCCGTACAAGTGGTGCACAGTATTGGCGAGCAAGTCCTGAAGATAAAAGAAAGTTTCTACCAAACAGGTGCCATCCCCTTTGATATGGAAAGGATGTTCCGCCAGATGAGTGATGATGCCTATCGCGATCTCCAACGAACAGTGCAGCGCTGGGAAAAAAACGGACTGAAGATCAACTTCAAACTGCTGAATCGCGAAGCGCATCTGGAGGACTCTTTGCGGGGTCTGCTGGATGAGGCGGATCTGGTCGTCATGGGAACTCACGGCCGCAATATGATGCTCAGGGCTTTCTTAGGGAGCGTCGCTCGCCGAATCATCTTAAAGTCGCCAGCCCCCGTGATTGTCATAAGGGCCAACAATACCACCCCTCGATCAGGAGCAAAAAAAATGAAAAACGGAGCCGCCTTCATCACTGGTGCTGGGTCTGGAATCGGTCGCGCCACAGCTATTGCCTATGCTCAAGCCGGCATTCCGGTGGCTGTCGTGGACTACAATGAACAGCACGCCGCTGAAACCGTGGACATTATCAAACGAACACTGGATGTCCCTGCCGCCCATTTCACCTGTGACGTCAGTATTGATTTAGAGGTGAATACCGCCTTCTTCGCGGCAGTGGAGCGATTCGGATCTGTTCAGTACGCCTTTAATAACGCCGGACTCGAAGGCGAAGAAAGCGCCTTCGAAGATATCACAGATGAGAACTGGGAGGGCGTACTTAACACCAACTTGCGGGGCGTTTGGCTGTGTATGAAGTATCAGCTGTTTCATATGGCCAAGGCCGGAGGTGGCAGCATCGTAAACTGCGCCTCTATTGCCGGTCTGGTCGGCTTTGAAAAGATGGCCCCTTATGTTGCCAGCAAACATGCCGTTCTGGGTCATGTTGGAGGAAATCAGCTACGGCTATGATCTTCTGCTGATGGGCACACACAGTCGCAACCGTTTGCTCACCACTTTTCTGGGAAGCACGGCAAGAAAGGCCTGCTTGCTATCCCCGATTCCGGTTCTGATTCTTCGCTCCGGCGGCTGATGCGGGAAATATTTTCAGACCCACGATTGGGGCCGGGACCTATGCGCGCTGACTTTTCATTGCAGAGATTATTATTGTCAGTGACCTGCCCGGCACGATAAGTCCTTTGCATGCTTAAATTCTTCCTCTTTATCACATCCGTTGTATTTGGCTTTTCTGCACTGGCTCTGGAACCGGACTGGTCCGCGGGAGCTCCCGTTCCTTCCACCGGACGCGCAAATATTTATGCCTGGTCAGCCGAAGAATTTGCCCACTATCAAACACAAGGAAAGATTCACGCGCAAGTGTACCCCGTCACAGTGACCGGCCTGTTGCCACCCTACGCACCCGTGCGCCGATTGCTTGAAGAGGACTCCCGCAACCCGTTCAGAAATTGGATTCAGAGTCTGATGAAAGGTCTGAGTGGCTTTAGAACTTTCAACGATGTATTGAAAGATCTGGGCCTGCATGAATACCCAAAAGAAACCGAGCGTGGCGTTTACGCTGTACCTTATCCCAACGGCGTTCGCCCCCAAGAGTTGATGGGTTTTGGGTTGATTGAAAGAAACGGCGCCCGGGGATTCACTTTCAGCTGCGCTGCCTGCCATTCATCCAATCTATTCGGCAAAACCGTCCTGGGAATGACAAACCGATTCCCGAAGGCCAACGAGTTCTTCATCAAAGCCAAGAAAGTCGTGCCCTTGATGGACCCGCATCTATTCCAGGCCTACTCTGGGGCCACCACGGCGGAGCGAAAGCTTTTAGAGCAAGCAAAAGACCGCCTCAAAGCCGTGGCCCTGAAGCAACCGATTGCCTTGGGCCTGGACACATCATTGGCTCAAGTCAGTCTGTCCCTGAACCGTCGCGCCAAAGACCCCTATGCCAGCTTTAGCGGATGGCATGAACGCTTCCCACGCGAAGACGCTTTTCTTGACGATAAACCAGCGGACTCCAAGCCCGCAGTGTGGTGGAATCTGAAATATAAAAACCGCTGGCTGTCAGACGGAAGTGTCCTGAGTGGAAATCCCATTTTTACGAATTTGATCTGGAACGAGATCGGACGTGGTGCAGACTTGCACGAGTTGGAGCAGTGGCTGACTGAAAACGAAGAAGTCATCAAAGAGCTAACGACCGCCGTGTTTTCCTCCGAAGCTCCGCATATCACAGATTTCTACCCGGCAGAGAAAATTGATCTGGGCCGTGCCAAAGCCGGCGAGCAGATCTTCAACAACAACTGCGCCAAGTGCCACGGCCGTTACGAAAAAGCCTGGAACCTACCTTATGCCCTGGTCCTTTCCTCGGCAGAGCGTCTGAAAACAGTGGCTGTTCACTACAAGGAAAAGACACCCGTGGTGAATGTCGGGACCGATCCACATCGTCGCCTGGGCATGAAGTCGCTGGAGCAGCTCAACGATCTGGCAATATCCAAAAAGAACGGCATCGTGATCAAGGCGCAAGAAGGTTATGTGCCTCCTCCTCTTGTGGGTATCTGGGCACGTTGGCCTTATATGCACAACAACTCCATCCCGAATCTTTGCGCCCTCTTAACTCCGGCCACACAAAGACCGGTCACTTACTATTCCGGCGAAGCACTGAACACAGAAACAGATTATGACTTTGACTGCGCAGGTTATCCGGTCGGAGCGAAGACTCCGAAGTCCTGGAAGACCCGCGAGCATCTCTATGACACCCGCCGTGTCGGCATGAGCAACGCCGGTCACGACATCAATATCTTTATCAAAGACGGAAAGGAAATCCTGACGGCCGAGGATAAACGTAATTTAATCCAGTTCCTGCAGACTCTGTAGTTTTCAATCGGCTCCCCGTTTTAAATGGGGGTGAGAGGCTAGCAACTCAGATCTTCGATTTGAGCAAGTAATTCTGACCTTTGTTTTTCGAAGATTCGATCCTCGGCCTTGATTGCCGGGACGCTTAAATCTTTTAAAAACTACCAAGCGCCTCAAGTCTTTTCATCCAGTCTCTTTGAGTGAGGCCTCTTGTGTGGGACAACTTTGTAAGAGGATGCGCTAATTCACTTATCTTATTGATAATTTCTTTTGATTTTTTTGAGTTAAAAATATCCCAGTAAATATCTTTTTTCCCATTAAAAACTAGGGCCGCATCTGGATCTTCTTGCTTGCCCAAATAAGCTGCGATCTCTAAGTAGTCAAAATCTCTTTCCTGAAGCAATTCTTTGATTTCTTCGGCCTCGGCATCACTAATATTCAGTAATGGCCGCATACGATTTAAAAACTCCACTCGATCGGCAAGCTCCCATACGGTGCGCTGTGTTGTTTCAAGTTCAAAGTTCATTGATAAAATCTCCCTAAAATTTTTACTAATGGAGGCTTCCAAGGATGGACTGCTCTGATCTCATCATTGATTCCATAGGTCTGCAAGACGTTGTACTGCAGTCTTTCAAAACTGACAAATCAACTCTAACATGTGAATTATGGGTGCAGCAAAAAAAAGATACTTGTGTTTGTGAGAGCTGTGGATTTTCTTTAAAAAATGTCAAAGACTACAGAATACGCAAACTAAAAGCTCCCCCTCTGGGGGCTTATAAAGAAGTGATAGTTCACTATCGTAGATTACGCGCTGTTTGCGACATGTGTTCAGGGCAACTTCGAATGTCTCCTATGAAGGGAGTTCACCCTCAATTCTCAAACATGACTTTGGCTATGGCTGAGGTTGCTGGTCTTCTCATGGAAGAGCTTACCTGCGAAGCTACAAGTCGCTATTTCCGCACGAATTCCAAAACCATGTGGGATCTGGATCAGTGGAGAATGAGGCACATGAAGAAATTCTACAAACTCCCTGATGATCTCAACGTCAGTCACATGAGTGCCGACGAAGTACACTTTAGAACTATAGTAAATACTCAAAGGAATAGCCCCTTTTCTGAGCGCTGGACCACTCAATATATAACCAGCCTTGTCTGCTCTAAGCTCTCAAAAGTCATTGCAACAGCTGGCGGACGAGATGCTATGGCTCTAGCAAATTGCCTCAAGACTTTATCTAAGAAAACTCGGGACCAAATTATATATTTTGCCTTAGATATGAATGCTGGATATTTCAGAGCTGTTTCCAAGCTATGTCCTAATGCAGAGATTGCTGTGGATAGATTTCATTTAGTTCAGAACCTTAATGAAACATTTAATACTCTCCGCAAAGACGAGTTTAGACTGGCAAAAAAAAGAAATGACAGCTTTCAAGCCGGGATGCTCGAAGGGGGGCGCAGATTTATCCTCATGGAACGCAATCCCAACTTGTCCATCGAAGAACAAAACCTTCTTGGGAAATTAAAAATGCTCAATACAAACATCAATGCGGGAATGTTGATCGTTGATTATTTCCATAAAGTTCTGGATGAAAAAACACTTCCAAACTTCCGAAAATCTCTGGCGCAATGGTACTACTTGGTTCGAGAATCAGGTATCAAAGTGTTCAAACAATTTGCTCAGAAGATTCGAAAATACAGGCTTAATATTCAGGCATATATTAAATCTAACCTGACCACTGCCATCTCAGAGGGCATCAATAATAAAATCAAAGTTCTAAAGAGAATGGGGTATGGATACAGCAACCAAGAATCTTTTGAACTCAAAATATTGCAACGCTGTGGGCTTCTTAACTCGTCTCATATTGATACGACTGGATGGCATTGGCATATCCCCCACCCCCAGTAAAAACGGAGAGGCTTTTCAATCAGGGGCCGTTTCTGGGCGGTCCCTGAAAACTGTCTGAACACCCTTCCTCTGCACCTCCTCGATTCCTTCTGACTTAACCGCCTGAAATCTCATGTCGAAACACCTTGGCACCTTTGCTGCATTAGGGGTCCTCAGCAAATAAAGCCTAAAACCCAAAAGGAGTTTCCATGAAAAAGTCCCTGATTATCGCATTGTTGTTGTCTGCCACAGTTGCCCAGGCCACAGAGATCTCTCAAGTTTACTCTGCTTCAGTCACTTCCACTGTTGACTCCATCCTTGCAATCCCGTTGATGACAACAGGTGGTGTGGTGGCGACGTCCGCTTCGATCTCTGGTGAGACATTGAAGCTGGTCCTGGAAGCAAAAGAAGATGCAGCAACAATGATCGCCTCTGACGGTGCTATCCGCGGTGTTTCTTTGCAAAAAGCTCTTGAAGCCATTCGCGCTGAAAATCCAAAACTTCAGGCCTCTGATCTTGAGATCGCTGAAGGCATCTTGAAAATGTAATTTTTAATTTTGATTTGTTACCTCCTCTCTTTTCAAGAAAGGGCTGCCCGTCTGGGGTGGCCCTTTTTTATTTCACTTTGCAGTGTCTCAGAATGAGTCAGTTTTGCTGATGACAACCAAGGCCCTATGTTATGAGATTTAGACACTTTTATGCCATCAACACGAAATTAGGGGGCCTAGAACCTGGTCCGATTGTCGCAATGAAAAGCTCTGTTGAATCTTTAGAAAAACCAGAGTCATTTTGCCAACGAGAGGCTTATGAAGAAAACAGGTTTTATAATCGCCGCCTTACTGACCATGTCTTGTCACGCTCAAGCATTTCAGTACGTGCTGAGCAAAGGACCCTCGGACAAAGCGTTCCGCAAGAACGCCCAGATTCTTCTGCAACAGGCAGAAGACCTGCTGCCTGCTTCAATCAAGATGGCCTTCAAAAAGCCCGTCGAGGTCCGCTTTGAGAGTCTTAAGGAACATGGCGATCATGCCTTGGGTAAATTAGCCTGGGGATCGATCCGGATTGATCTGAAGGCCGTGCCCGAAATCCTGCGCGGGGAAAAGAATGCCACCCCGACGAATCGCACCCACCAGACTTTCTATCGAGAGATTCTTGCCACCGTTATTCACGAAACCATTCACGCCTATGACCGCCTGAATGTCCACGACGCCCAAGAAGCCCGCATGATCGAGCAGTGCAAAGAAGAAAAGGAGCGTGATCACGCTCAGCGCACCAGTCCGGAATGTCGTGCTTACGAAAACATGTACCGCAGCTATTCGCAAAACCCCTACTTCACCATGATCGCAGGATTCGTCGACAGCGATGAGTCCTGGATGAAACATCGCAGTCCGGATATCTATGAGCTGACCAGTGCCTATGAATCTTTTCCCGTGAATATGGAATACTTCCTGATGGACCCCGACTATGCCTGTCGTCGCCCATCCCTGTATCATCTGTTCCGCACAAAGTTCAATCACACACCTTTCCCGAACAGCCGATGCCAGGTGCCCTTGAACTACGTCATCCCGGATTTCAAAGGGAAAAACAGTCCACTACGCACCATTGATCCCAGCCGCATTTATCAAATTCACTATCTGCTGGCCGGAGAGGGCGAAGCCATGATGAGTGGTTGGGGTCACTCCATGTTCCGCATCGTCATGTGCTCCCCGGAAAGAAAAGTCGTAGGCCCGGAGTGCCTGAAAGATCTCAACGATCATATCGTTCTTTCTTATCGCGCGTTCGTAAACAGCATCCAGATCAACACGCTCAAAGGACTGACGGGCGACTATCCATCCCGGTTATTCCTGGTGCCCATGAATCAGGTGATCGAGGAATACACAAAAACAGAGTTGCGGGATCTTAACAGCGTTCCGCTCAATCTGACTCGTGATGAAATTCGTCAGTTTATTATTCGCACGATTGAAACCCACTGGTCGTATGACGGAAAGTACTACTTCACGTCGAATAACTGCGCTGTGGAATCCTTGAACCTGATGAAAGGTTCCATCTTCCGTCCTGGTCTGATGGAGGTCAGCATCAAGACCCCGATGGGTCTGCAAAAAGAATTGCTGAGACTGAAAATCGCCGACAACCGCATGCTCTCCAACCGCGTTCAGGCCATCAACAATGGCTATCTGTTTGATTCCTACAAGGATCGCTATGAAATGAGCTTTAATGTTCTACGTCAGTCTTTGAGGCTGGGGCACAAGGACTTCCAGGAGTTCCTGAAGCTACCTGCGGCTCAGCGCGCACAGATTTATGCTCGCATCAGCTCATTGGAAGGCAAGACCCGCACAAAATCCGCTGCCGCGATCGTTCTGCTTGAAAACGGTGCTCATCGCTTCTTAAAGGCGGATATCAAGGCGCAATTGACTGCACAGGTGATGGCGGAAGAAAAGAAGGCCGCCAAAAAAGGGATTACCACAAGACAGAAAGAAATCGTGACCGCGCTGACTGAAATCAGTGACATGTTCTCGCAACCGGCGGCCTTCCTGAAAGGGGCCTCTGGATATGGACTTCCCACCGAGCAGGACTGGGAGCAGATCCAGAGCGTTTCCTCCAGCAAGCAGTCTCAAGGTTCAGATATCTACAGTGAAGTGGAAAAGAATGTGGAAAGCCTGATCAACTCGGTTCAAATGAAAGAGATCGAAGCCATCAATGCCAACGTGCAGTTTGCACTGAAGTTCATGCGCTCTCTTTAAGATGTTCACGGATTGAACACCCTGGAAAATTTTATTTTGAATTCAATGAGAACCCATTTAGCTAACGAGATGTGATAAAACCTCCAAATGGAATACGCCAAAACGCTTCTGAAATTATGTGTTCTTTTCTCGGCCCTGACTGCAAGAGCCGAGACACACTCGTTCAGCAACCCTTCAGAAGGTTATGCCCGCGGTGTAATGGTGGCGGTGGACACCCGTGACCACAAAGCCTGCCAAACCACCAAAGAATACGTCAGTCTTCTGGTGCCGTTTCTAAAAGAAGATATTTGCGCGTCCGATGGTGAAAATCACCTCAGCGTTATCGTCATGACTTTCGACACGACGGAGTGGGACTTCCAGGCCGAGGTTGACCTTTCCCGCAAAGCACCCCGCTCAGTCCGTGACACCAATGTCGGCTTCGTCCGCGGTGGACGGGCCGGTCTTTTGTTCCTTCTTCCGGCGGCAAGGGAAAGTGATCATTACACTCGTGTGGCTCTGAAGCGCGGGCAATTGAGTGTGGCGCATGTTCGTTTGGCCGACCTGTCCATGCTCAGAGACATGGGCTTTTCAAACATGTCTGTTCCCTTCCTGCTGATGCGCAGAGATGCCAGCATTGATGAAAATGACCGTGAAGCGACCGAACGTTTGGTTCGCCGTGTTCGTATCTCGCGAGCCCATTCGGCTTCCGCTCAAAAAGATGAATCCGATGCTTTGTCGTCCCTGAATATTCTGGATAACCTGAACATGGTGCCTTCTTCGGATAGTCAAAACCGCTTCGAAATGGACCTTTTCATTCCAAAAGATGAATGCACCGCCGGCAAGTCCACAGGGCGCTGTGAAAAAGACGGCGTCTGGTGGTTGCCATCCGGAATCGGTTTTAGTTTTAAAATTATCTTCTAAAGAGCGTAATTTTCAGGCCATCGAATATCTCAGATCGAATATAGAGTAGAATGTGACCCCTGGCGGCAATTTCCCATTGACAGTGGCCGATCCGGGGCCGTATTTAAGGGCCTCCCAGGAGTGCTAACATGAAGAAATTATTGGTCTTTGCCTTACTGGCCAGCAGCACGGCTTTTGCCGGAAGAGTCGATGAGATCCAGATCATGACTACTGAAGATGTCGAGTTCACTTTGAGTCTTTGGAATACACCGGGCCGCACTTACGAGATCACCTATCAAAACTTCACAAAGCCCAGCGAAGGTCACGATCTGGCCGTGGAAACAAAATTGATTGTCAGTGATGCCGATCAAGGAAACCAAGAGTGGACATGTGTCACTCAATTCGCTAAAACTCCTAAGTTCTTCGAAATTACTAAAACAGTTTGTCATTAAAACAAGGAGACACCATGTCTATCGAACAAACATTCTCTATCATTAAACCAAATGCCATGAAGAAAAACGCTATCGGCGATATCGTGAGCATGTTTGAAGCGAACGGTTTGAAAATCGCTGCTGCGAAAATCACTGTTCTTTCTAAAGCTAAAGCAGAAGAGTTCTACGCTGAACACAGCGCACGTCCTTTCTTCGGCGAGCTTGTTTCTTTCATGACTTCCGGCCCGGTTATGTTGATGTGCCTTCAAGGTGAAAACGCAGTTTTGAAAAACCGCGAAATCATGGGTGCAACTGATCCTAAAAAAGCCAACCCAGGCACAGTTCGCGCTAAGTTCGGTGACAACGTTGGTGAAAACGCAGTTCACGGTTCTGACTCTGTTGAGTCCGCGGCTCGCGAATTGGCTTTGTTCTTCGAAAAACACGAAATCTGCAACGTTTAATCGTTCACAGATTCCATATTTGAAATTGCGGTTTATCTAATGTCTGCAAAATCAAACCAAAGGGGAGCGAAAGCTCCCCTTCTCGGTTCCAAGATCAAATTGAAAATTGAAAAGCTTGCCATGGGTGGTGCTGGAGTCGCTCGACACGAGGGCATGGTCGTCTTCGTTCCTCAAGCAGCGCCCAATGAAGAGGTTCTGGCTGAAGTCACTTTGGCCAAAAAGAACTTTATGGAAGCCCGTATTGTGGAAGTCCTGACCCCGGGCCCTTCCCGCCGCGAACCACCTTGTCCCGTGGCACACACCTGCGGCGGTTGCAACTGGCAGCATCTCCACGAGGATGAACAGCGCCGGCAGAAGGAAGCCATCGTTTTTGAGACTTTAAAAAAGTTCAACCGCGAACTGGAATTCAATTATCTGCCCCTTCAGCCAAGTCCGCGTGTTTTGCGCTATCGCAATCGCATTCAGCCCAAGTTCAAAAACAACCGCTTTGGTTTTTTTGCGCGCAACTCGCACCAGATCGTGGAAACCATGGATTGCCTGATCACCGAAGAGACCTTGACCAGTCGCTTTGCCGAGGTCAAGAACTGGGCCGCCGCCAAAAACGCGAAGGATCTTCTGCGTCTGGAGATGTACATTGCCGAAGATGGCGAGGTTCGCTATGGCCTGATCACGGACGAGGACGACGGCATTGGTTTTTCTCAGGTGAATCGTTTTCAGAACGAGGATCTGCTACGCACGGCTTTGGACTGGGCTGGGGATCATGCCTATAAAAAAGTGTTCGACCTCTATGCGGGTGCCGGGAACTTCACCTTCCCATTGGCACAAAAATACGCTGACGCCGAGATTATCGGTGTGGAGCTTAATCCCAAGCTGGTGGAAAGAGCCCGCTCCAGAATTCAAGACAAGCGCATGACCTATTTCATGTCCGACGTGGAAACCTACATGCGCCGGGCTGCCATCGGCAAAGAGGACCTGGTCCTGCTCGATCCTCCCCGGGCCGGAGCCAGTGAATATACGATGCAGACTCTTGCGGCAGCACAGCCCCGAAAAATTATCTACATCAGTTGTCATCCGGTGTCCCTGGCGCGTGATCTTAACTGGTTCTTTGCGCATGCGCAGAAGCTGGGGCTTTCCTATAAGCTTGACCGAGTGCAGGCCTTTGAGATGTTCCCGCAGACGGATCACGTCGAAACTATTGCGGAACTCAGGGTTGACTCTTAAGCCTTGAGTGATACCTTTTTAACATGCGTAAATGGATTCTCGCTCTATGTGCTCTTTCACTGCTCGGTTGCGCCAGCAGCAGATCACAGGATAAACAAAAGGCTGAACTTCATCTCCGTTTAGGGGCTGCCCACATCGAAAGTGGCAACTATCCTTTCGCCCTGCAGGAGCTTCTGAAGGCCGAAGAACTTGATCCCCAAAATCCGGCCATTCAGAACAACCTGGGACAGGTCTACTTCTATCGCGAACGCTATGATCTGGCAGAAAAGCATCTGCGCGAAGCCCTGAGAATGGAGCCGCGCTATTCCGATGCGCGAAACAATCTGGGGCGCGTTCTGATCGAAGCCGGAAAATATGCGGACGCGGAAAAAGAGATTCGTGCGGTTATCAACGATCTGACCTATGGAAGCCCCGAGAAGGCGTACATCAATCTGGGGTTGTTGAAGTTCAATCAAAAAGAGTTCAAAGCCTCCCGCGATGCGTTCTCCAAGGTCCTGCAAACACAGACCGATGATTGTGTTGCCAATACTTACTACGGGCGCACTTTGTTTGAAGAGAAGGACTATGGTCGTGCTGCTGAGGCGCTGGATCGCGCGATCGGCTTCTGTCAGAAAAGTTTGTATGACGAACCTCATTACTACAGCGCTCTGGCGTACTATCGCCTGGGGGACAAATCCAAGTCCATCGCGCGCTTTGAGGAATTGATAAAATATTATCCCACCGGTACATATCGCGATAAGGCCAAGGGAATGCTCAGCTTGATTCGAAAGGGACACTAATGAAAAAAACCGGCGAACTTCTAAAGAAAGCCCGCGAGGAAAAAGGCCTCTCTCTTCACGAAATCGGTCTTTCTTTGAAAATCAGCAGTAAAGTTTTAAAGGCCATCGAAGAGGGTGACGACCGCCAACTTCCAGCCAAGACCTTCCTGCGCGGCTTTGTTCAGAGTTATGCAAACTTCCTGCACCTGGATACTGATAAAGTGCTGGAGGTTTTCTACGAGGAAATGGGTTCCACCAAGCCGAAACCTTACATCCGACCGACTGAAGACGCCAAAGGAGCCCCAACAGCTGTTTCCGAAACTGCCACGGCTGAATCTGAAACGCGAGAATCCGCCCCTGCTGTCGAAGCCACGGTCACTCCTATTCGCAGAGCGACACCTCCCCCGGAAACCAGCTCTTCTCACGGCATGCAGTCTTTGCGTGAAAACAAAAACACCAAGACCTACATCATTATCGGTCTGGGCATTGTCCTGGTGGGTCTGATCATCTTTACCAAAAAGATGATCGACAAGTATTCCAAAGAAGCTGAAGTTCCAAGCTCTGAAGTTGCACAAACAATGGAAGGTGCCACTCCCGTGGTGGTCGAAAATCCCGTTGAAGGCACTTTGACTCAGGTCGAACCGACTGCCGCACCAAGTCCGCTGTCCAATCTGACGGCAGCACCGCAGGCGACTATTCCGGCGTCCGTACCAACCCCAACACCGTCGGCGACACCGGCTGTGACGACCCCAGCGAAACCAAGTCCCACTCCAACACCGACCCCGACGGTAACACCGTCTCCAACTCCGGTAGCGTCACCCACGCCCACACCGACACCAACTCCGACTCCGACTCCGAAACCGGAAGCTGGCAAACCTGTGGAGTTGATTGTGGAAGCTTTGGATTCAGTTGAAATTGAATACTCCGCACCCAACGGCAAACCTCAGAAGATCCGCCTATCCGCTGAACAGGTTCACACGTTCAAAAGCAAAAGCGGCCTGAAGATCAATTTCTCCAACGGTGGCGCCGTGAATCTGATCCTGAATGGAAAAGAAATCGGCATCCCCGGAGACCTGGGTAAACCCATTAAGTTGAGTTACTAAGCCTTGAAAGAACTTCTGCGTATCTGGTGGATCAGTCTTGCCGTGAAACTTGTTTTGTCAGCATTGATTCCACTCAGTGCTGACGAAGCTTATTACTGGGTATGGTCTCAAAGGCCACAACTCAGCTATTTCGATCACCCGCCTCTGGTCTCATGGCTGTTCTACTTGGGGCACTTTCTAGAGCCCTTCCTGCACGCTGTGCGCTGGCCGGCGGTCCTTTTTGGTCATCTCCTGATTGGCATTTGGATTGTGCTCTTAAAGGACAAGCTGCCTTGGGATAAGATCAAAATCTGGGTCTACCTGGTTTTATTCTCTCCTTTGTTGGGATTCGGTTCTTTGATTGTGACTCCGGATCTGCCGGTGATGACCTTCTGGTCACTGGCTTTGCTTTTGACAGTTCACTCTCTTGAAAAGAAAAACCTGGGCAGTTATTTGGGACTGGGGATTGCGCTGGGACTGGGCTTTTGCGCGAAATACCATATTGTCCTTTTCGTTCCCTGCCTGCTTGCTTATCTGACCTTTGAAAAACGCTGGAAAGAGGTCCGCCCGTCCGGTGTCCTTCTGACCATTGTGACGGGCTTGCTGTTCTCGTCACCCGTCATTGTTTGGAATGCGCTCAACGGTTTTGCTTCGTTTGAATTTCAAATCAAACACGGTCTGGAGAAAACCTCTTACAACCCGGAGTGGACACTTTCTTATATTCTGGGGCAGATCTTAATCTTGTTCCCATTGGTGTTCTGGGCTGCTCTGCGTGCCAAAGTTCCCAAAGACTTGCGCTGGCTTCATTACTTCGGATGGGGGCCCTTGATCTTCTTTTTCCTGACCTCCTTCCGCGCGCTGGTTGAGGCCAACTGGCCGATCATCGCCTATCCTGCGGTTTTGGCGGCAGCCCTGTTTCATCCAAAAATTCAAAAATGGACTCGCGCCTATATGGTCTTCTGGGGACTTATTGTCGTCCTGGTGGTCTCAACGCTGTTCACACCCTCTTTAAGAAAGTTAAGTGACAAAGTTGAAGAACCTTACGTCTTTCAAGAGCTCAGCTCTCTGGCCCGGGATTACAGCCCCCTTTATGCCAGCAGTTATCAGATGGCGTCCTCTTTGTGGTACTTCAGCAAGATTCCTGTGTTCAAGCTCAAAGACATCAGCCGTTTTGACTTCTTTGACACACTTCCGGAAGC
Source organism: Bdellovibrio sp. HAGR004 (assembly GCF_055397015.1). Lineage (NCBI taxonomy): Bacteria > Pseudomonadati > Bdellovibrionota > Bdellovibrionia > Bdellovibrionales > Pseudobdellovibrionaceae > Bdellovibrio > Bdellovibrio sp. HAGR004. Next base: position 4,022,809 of record NZ_AP029176.1, read on the forward strand.
ACAGCCACAAGGAAAGGTCTTTTATTTGGTGAAGCGCAAGACAAATGGTTTACCTGCGTGGATTTCCGAACAACAATGGCAGATGAAAGAGATCAAAACGATCTCTCCTGACTTTGTCGTGTTGGAATTCACAAGGCCATGAAAGTAATTGCGACCCTCTCTTTTCTGCTAGTGACCTTTTGCCTGTACGGATTTTATTTGAATCAGTACGAGTTTGCCGTTGTCCCTCAACAAATCAGCTCCGAGCATTCCCGCAACCTGTACGATTATAAGGGTGTGATGAATGCTCACACCGATTTGTCCAGTGGTTCCGCTCCGGCCAGTTTCGTGATCACTTCGGCCAAGCTGGCAAATCTGGATTTTCTTTTCTTCACTGACTACAACATTTTTAATGTGCCCACGACATTCGAATCCTATCACGGGAATCTGCTGGTGTTTAATGCCGGGAAGTACAGCTATCTGGATTCACGGTTGATTTACTATTCTTTGAATCAGGAAAGCATCGGAACCAATCTTGGCGATGCACAGGTCAAATTGTCGGATCTGCTGTCACAAAAGACAGGGGCCAGCAAAGACACCCTGACTATCCTTGCCCATCCTTACAAAGCCGGTTTTTCCTGGTCCGGTGAAATTCCCTCGGGCCTGGATGGATTCGAGCTGGTGAATCTGAAAAGTTTGATCAATCGTGCCTGGGAAGAATCCAAAATTTCCACGATCTGGAGTTTGATGATTTATCCCTTCAACCCTCGCCTGGCCTTTGTGCGCCTTTACACCGAGCCCACGGATGAAATTGCCTTGCTGGATAAGCTCAGTCAGCAGCGCAAGATTGTCGTATATGGCGGAACAGAAGCCTCGGCACGCGTGATTCCTTTGGCGAACTACTTCATTCGCTTCCCAAGCTACAAAAGATCTTTTGAATTTATGAGCAACCACGTGGTTCTGAAGTCAGAGCTGACGGGCAGCTTCAATAGTGACCGCTTGAAAATCTTCAACGCTTTAAAAAATGGAAACTTCTATATTGCACTGGACACGCTGGGGGATCCAAAGGGGTTTTCTGCCACCATCGAGGAAGAAAACAAGTCCCACATGATGGGTTCTGAAGTGACCCTTTCCAAAAACATGACTTTGAAGGTGTCCCTGCCGTCCAAACCCCAGGAATTTTTTGAGATCATGATTATCAAAGATGGCGAGGTTCAGGCGCGAGTGAATGAGCCTGAAACCGTTTACGAGATCAAATCCCCGGGTACTTATCGGGTTCAAGTTCGTGTCAGCCCGATGTTGCCTATCCCGGATGCTAAAAAATGGATCACTTGGATTTACACTAATCCGTTTTTTGTAAGGCCTTAATCGTCTGCCAGAGGAACTTCCATCACCAGACCGTCGACAGGTTCGATCTGACAAGCCAGCCGCTCTGATGCCTGAAAGGCCCTGTCCTGGGCCATCTCCGCCTCGATATCGTTTCTGGGGCCTAATTTTTCCAGACCTTGAGTGACAAAAACACGACAGGTTCCGCAGGTTCCATAGCCGCCACAGGTGTGATTTAAGGCAACCTTCGCACGCAGGGCCACGTCCAAGACAGAATGATCTTTTTGACTCACTGGGACATCCCTGTGTCCGGGCAAAAAGCTTATAAATTTTCCAGACTTAGATGACACAGGTAGGAACTCCTTCATCGGGCCACTCTTTAGTTGAAACACCCCTCCCCATTTTGTATCAATGTTTTCATGAGATTCATAGCTTTTGACTTAGAGACCACAGGAACCGTTCCCGGTGTAGATCAAATCGTAGAAATTGGTGCCGTTCGCTTTATCGACGGTCAGCCTGAAGCGATCTTCGCCACACTTATCGATCCTCTTCGCCCGATCCCGCCGGGCGCCTCTGCAGTGAACGGTATTTCTGATGACATGGTTAAAGGCAAACCACTGATCGACACCATTTTGCCATCTTTCGCAGAATTCTGCGGCGACGATATCTTGGTGGCTCACAATGCGCCGTTTGACTCTCAATTCCTGATTGCGGACATCAAAAAGCACGAAACTGCAGCTCCCAAAGGGGTCATCCTGGACAGCTTGCCAATCGCAAGAAAAGTCTTCCCAGGTCTTCCCAACTACAAACTGGGTACCTTGGTTCAACACTTAAAGATCCCAACCTCCAACTTCCACAGAGCGGAAGAGGATGCGACTTATCTGGGTCACATGTTCTCTCAGATGATGAAAAGAATTTCTATCGGTGGTCAGGCTCCGCAGATTGCAAACCTGATTGCGCTAACGGGAAAACCCGAACTGCGCTTCCCGCAGATCGTACGCCAACCAAAACAAATGGACTTCTTCGGAGGTCTGTAAAAAGAAAAAAGCCCCTGCAAAGGGGCTTTGGCTTTTTTTTATATCTCACGCGCTCTGTGTGCCAGTGGATAACGGCGACCACGGCCGAAGGAATGTCCTGACACCTTCAACACCGGAGGCGCCTGCCAGCGCTTGAATTCCGTTCGCATCAAGATCGGCAGAAGCCACTTGTCAGTGGCTGATTTCGCCACCCCTGATTTTTCCACCAGATAGACAACAGACTTATCCAGCTCGTCGTACTCAGGCAAAGAATCCTGATCTTTTTGATTTGGACGAAGCTCCGCCGACGGCGCGCGATCGATAATTTCCTGGGGAATCACTTCACCCTGTTGGTTGTAGTATCTTGCCAGTTGGTACACCTGCGCTTTAGTCAAATCCCCAATCGGCGCCAACCCACCGCACATATCCCCGTACAAAGTGGAATAGCCAGAGGCATATTCACTTTTGTTACTGGTCGTCAGCAACATGCTGTTTTCTTTGTTGGCCCAAGCCATCAACGTCATTCCACGCAGACGTGCCTGCAAGTTTTCATTCACCACGCTGAACCCTTGAAGATTCAAACCTTCAGTCAATCCTTTCACAGCCGAATCATACATCGCCGTGATATCAACTGTTCTAAAATCTATGCCCAGATTCTTGGCCAGATCTTTTGCCAAAGTCAGGCTTTCCGGCGCATTGAACGGTCCCGGCAGTCCCATGCCCGTCACCTGAGCCGGCCCCAGGGCATCCACGGCCAAGGCCGCCACAACCGCCGAATCAATCCCGCCACTAAGACCCAAATGCACTTTCTTCAGACCCGTCTTTTCGCAGAAATCACGGATACCCAACACCAGAGCCTGGCGAAGTTCCTCCACCGGCTGAAGCTTGGCGGTTTTATGCCACACTTCCATCGTGTTGATATCAATCACGTTAATATCTTCTGTGAACTGCTGACAGGTCAGTAGCTTTTTGCCTTTCTTATCCAGCACAAAGCTTGCGCCATCAAAGATGATTTCATCCTGAGCCCCCACCAGATTCACATACATGATCGGCGCATTGAAATACGCCGCCGTCTTCTGGGTGACGTATTCCCGCTGCTTCATTTTGCCCACGAAGTAAGGCGAGGCACTCAGATTGATCACCATATCAATTTTCTGCTTCTTTACCTTCGCCAGAGGATTTTCTCTGTAAGGCGAATGGCCCTTGGCATCCGGCCAAGCCCAGATGTCTTCACAGATGGTCAGGAAGAACTTCTTCCCTTTCCATTTGAAATAATTTTTCGAAAAGTCACCGGGCTCGATAAAGCGCGCTTCATCAAAAACATCGCCCGTTGGCAAAAGCTGCTTATGAAAGAACTGCGGCTTTTTACCCTTGGCAATCAAAGCGGCACTGTTGAAATAGGGACGGCCTTTTTTCTGCGGGTTCTTGGTGATCAAACCCATGATCACGCCAATATCCTTAGGCAGTTTCTTGATAAGGTCTTTGAATTCCGCCTCCTGCTTAGCCACCAGTTGCGAACGCTCCAAAAGGTCAAACGGGTGATAACCAAACAGGGTGCACTCAGGGAACACCACAAGATCACACTTGCGTTGAACAGCCTGGTTGACGAAATCGAGGATTTTTACTTTGTTGAGCTGAAAGTCAGCTAGGACCGGATTGATTTGGGCGACTGCGATTCTCATTCAATCGTTATACGCCCAGAAAAGCCATCTTGGTAGCCATGCCAGTGATTAATTTCAACTTCTGGATACTTCCAACAATAGTAGCCTTCCCCATTGTCAAAATCAGCCATCCAAAGACCCTTGGGCTCAGCTCCCAGTTTTTCGATCTTGATCTGCCAGCGGTCAATAATGGCGTTGATATCGCTTTCAATAACGGCCACGGAAGGGTGGGATTTGTCAGAAAAAGCTTCAATACGGTTCAGGTGAAGTTTCACCTCACGTGCGGATTCTTCCGTCATACGATAGATGATAGGGAGCAGTCGGCGCGCCTCTTCCAAGCTGAACGTTTTACTGCGATTGATCTCAATCACATTTTCCAATGAATCCCCCATCAATGAACTGATGAACGGTGTATCCTTTAAACACTGGAGGGTTTCAAGAAATTAACGCCATGACAGATAACTTAAGAATTTCTATGAAGAATTTCTAAACGCAACGCAGACTATTTTTCAAAGCTCTTCGACATCTGAAGTGCCTGACCACCAATGAGCAGAACCAGAGCAATGATAATGGCCGTGATGAAGAGGATCCTTATAAAATTTCCAATGGTGAAGGGCTCTTCCTCTTTCTCGAAGGTCTGAACCACCGGTGGCTTCACAGCCAGCTTTTTAACCGGAGGTTTGATGCTTTCACCCGTGACTATCGTCGCACGGCCCTCGCCGTTGGCCGCTTTTTCAAGCCGCTTGCGCTCCATTTCGGTCATTCCGGAAATAGCCACCGAACGCTTTTTCACTCCGGAACCACTATAAGTACCTCCATTGCTGCCTCGGAAGAAGCTGCCACTACCTCCGCCATCCAACGCAATCTCGACCACCCGGCCCTGGGCCGCTCCGCCTGCTTCCACACCGCTGGACGGGCGTCGATTGCGGTTCATGAAACGACTGCCACCGCGGGAGGCCGACCCGGCATAGGTGGACCCCGAAGATGAACCTCCGCCGCCGCCCGAGCCACTTTCACCGCCGTTGGAATTCTTGGAATTTCCGTCGCCTTTGCCAGAGGAACTGCCACTTCCCGCCCCGTCGCGCGGAGGCCGCCCTGCCGCCAAGGTTCCCGGCTGAAAACGGGCATTACACCCTTCATCAGCAACGGTGGTGTCCTCGCTGCCGATCGCAGGAAGCTCTCCCATTTCCAACAAACATTGAACGTATTTTCCCATGTAGTTGTCCAAAAAAGCCTGCATGGGTTTAAGAATCTGAGATGTAAGACCAATAACAATAGCCACAGTGATCACGAGTATCAGAGTGTACTCGATCACGGCCTGACCCCGATTATTGGGTAGTCCAGATGTAAATTGAGATTTCTTCACTCGCAAGAGCATTTAGGTCATAATACAACATATGCCCAATGGACTGAATTTCAATCGACTTACATTTACCGTGTTCTTGGCTTTTGTCTCATTATGGGTCACCACGCCCTCTCGGAGTTTTGCAGCCGAACCGACCAAGGACGAGTTCTCTCTTTTTGAAGAAGAGCTAAAAGAAAAATCCGCATCACCTCCGACCAGGCCTACGGCTCCGACGGTAAACTCCCCGAAAGTCGATAAACCACAAGTAGCCGCCCCCGCAGCTCCTGAAAAATCCACGGTGGAATCCCCCAAAGTGGCAGCACCGACAACACCAACGGAGCCGGTCGCAGCCACCCCCGCGACATCAGCACCGACAGGAGAAACTGCGGATCAGAAAATTGAAAGACTGAAAGCCGAGATCCGCAAAAGCCCCAAAAATGCCGGCCTGATTGTGGATCTATCTGATGAGCTTTACAAAAAAGAGGAGTACGAAAAAGTCACTCTGCTGCTCTGGAAACATATTGATAAACTGGATCGCCGTGGTCTTTTACTGCTGGCCAAAACGCATGAAAAGCGCAAAGAACCCGGTGAAATGATCCGGGCCCTGAATGTGTTGATCGGAAAAGACGAAAAGGACTACGAAGCGCACAGTCTAATGGGCAACGCCTACGTCCTGCAAAAGAAGACCCGCGACGCGATGGAAAGCTACAAGCGCGCCATCGAGCTCAACCCCAAGTACGAACCTGCCTATGATGGACTGGTCGGTTTGTATGAAAATCGTGATGTGCCAAATCTGTATGAGCTGCGTATTCTGTTCCAGGACATGGTTCAAAGCATCGGGCCACGTCCCCAGTACCTGCGCAAACTGTGCGAGATCAACACCATGGACGGCACCTATGAACCGGCCGTTCAGTCCTGCAAAGAAGCCATCCAGAAGGACCCTAAAACCGCTGATGCCTATGTCTACCTGGGCATCGCCTATAAAGAGCTGGGACAAGACGACACGGCTGCCAAAACGCTGAAGAAGGCCTCTGCCGACTTCCCCCGCTCTGAGCTGGCACAGTTCAACTATGGACGTCTGCTGGAGGATCAGAAGAACTATATCGAAGCCATGAAGGTCTATAAAGCCGGGACCGAAGCCAACGCCAAGGCGGCCCGTTCGTGGCTGGGACTGGCCACCACGTCCTTCGAGCTTCGCAAATATGACATTTCACTTTTGGCTTATAAGAACGCCTGCAAGTATGACAAAAAAAATGCCGTGGCCTTTAGAAGAGCCACGACAGTTTTAAGAAATGCCAAGAATAGTAAATGGACGGACCAGTTTGAGGTCGCCTCTGACAACTGTACTTTCTAGTTTTCAGTGACGATTTCACCGATGAGGTCGTATTCCATGTTGTCGGTGATATGCACTTTTACCATATCACCCACCTGAGCCTGACCATCATTGATCAAAACCACACCATCGATGTCCGGCGCCTGACCCCAGAAACGGCCCTGCAAAAGCAGGTCTGTTTCTTCGGAGAAACCTTCCACGATCACGTCCAAAGTTTTACCCACAAAGTCGCTGTGCTTTTCGCGGGAAATGTTCTGCTGAACTTCCATCAAAGCATCGTGACGATATTGTTTTGTTTCTTCGTCGATCTGGTTTTCCATACGACCGCCCGGAGTGTTTTCTTCAGGCGAGTACTTGAAGCAACCCACACGGTCGAACTGCTGTTCAGCCACAAAGCTCAACAGCTCTTCGAACTGCTCTTGAGTTTCACCCGGGAAGCCCACGATGAATTGCGTGCGAATCACCGCTTCAGGAATGTGTTCGCGGATGTTCATCAAGGCCGTTTCGATTTCGTCACGGGTCATTTTGCGGTTCATGCTTTTTAGAACGGCATCATTGACGTGCTGAAGTGGCATATCAAAGTACTTAACGATCTTTTTGCTGTTCTTGATAACCTGAACCATCTCTTGAGTGATTCCATCTGGATACAAGTACATCAGACGAATCCATTGCAAGCCTTCAACCTGATCCAGAGCCTTCAAAAGCTCCACAGGACTTTCTTTGCGAGTTGGATCCTTGCGACGGATATCAAAACCATAATCAGTGAAGTCGTGACTGATGATGATCAGTTCCTTCACGCCACCAGCAACCAGCAGTCTTGCTTCTGCAACGATGGCGTCGATAGAGCGGGATTGAAGGTTTCCACGAATCAAAGGAATCGCGCAGAACGCACAACGCTTCATGCAGCCTTCAGAAATCTTCAAATAAGCACGATGCCCCGGCTGAGAGTTCACGCGCGGAGTTTCTTCCTGCTGCAGGTAAGTTGGCAGATTGAAGAAAGTCTTTTGTTTGTCGCCGCCATCAGAGTTCTTCAGAATCTTGGCGATGTTCTGGAATTCGCCGGATCCGACAAACAAATCGGCCTCTGGCAAACCTTCCACCAGTTCGTCTTTATAGCGCTGGGTTAAGCAACCCGCGACAACGACTTTTTTGATCTTTCCTTCTTGCTTCAGGTCGCTCATGTCCAGAATGCGCTGGATGGATTCTTTTTTCGAATCCTCGATGAAACCACAGGTGTTTACGATAACAGTGTCGGCGCTTTCCGCCTCGCCCACGACCTCATAGCCATCTTTCATCAAAGTGCCGGCCATGATTTCGCTGTCCACAAGATTTTTCGGGCACCCCAGAGAGATGAAGTGAACTTTTTTATTTTGAGTGGTCTCTTGTTTCATAGGTCCGTTACCTGTGCGTCTTTTGGCGGTTGATATTTGAACAGTTTTTTATTTTCTTTTTTTAGAAATTCGATTTTGCTGAAGTTCATCGTTGTCTTGTTACCGATGTCATCCAGATAAGAAACCGACTTCAGGGTGTTGTCTTTGGCGTTTACCACCAGCTTCATCGACTTCACCGTCAGGTCCTCGCCCCGCACGGGTTCGACATCAAGGTGAATCTGACTTCCGTCTTTCTTCTCGCTGACAACCTTGAAGGTTTTGGCCAGATCCTGCCCCAATAGCGAAGAGATCAGGATATGTGAGCGGGTCTTCTTGTCCACCTTGCCCTTGGCCACCTGAACCGGGCCACCGAATTCTTTCGGCGGTGTCTGCACGCTCCAGATCGTAGAGCCGTCAAACACCAACAGTGTTTGTTCTGGTGTTGTGTTTTCCCAGCGGAACTTGCCGCTAGCCAGATAGATTTTGCCTTCGTACTTGGTTTCTTTGCCAAGCAGTTCGGACGTCACAACCTTTTCCACACTCATTTCCACAAGTTTGGAGGCGCGATATTTTTTACCGACTTTTTGAAGGGTTCCATTACTTGCAGTCGCGGCAATCGACACCCAAGAGAAAAGGACAGTGAATAGCAGAGCTAAAGAGTTTCTAAGCATCCGGATTTTATAGCAGATCCGTGGACGCTCCGCAAGAGAGGCTCCTCTCTGCCAAGACCCAAACCTCAAAGTGAGGAGGCCTTCCAAGCGCCAGCTCCGCCGCACGCGCTGTAGCGCCTGTTGTGACGATATCATCGACGAAAATCCAAAGGACCTCTGACCAGTCCTCAGGCATGACTGTATTTTTTTCAATCAGCTCCATCTCAATCAAGGCCCGGTCACCCCGGGTGCTTCCCCTTTGAGACTTCTGTGAAACCTTTCTCAGACAAGGGCAGAAATCCGCCCCGCACTGCTCAGCCAGAGCCTGGGCAAAGAGAAAGGCATGGTCGCGCCCACCCGTCTTGGACGGCGCGGGTACCAGACGCAAACGCCGGCCCGTCGGAAGTGTTGGGATGTATTTCTGCGCGAAGGCGGCAGCATAGAAGTTCCACGCCCGCTGAGATCCCGCCCCTTTCAGACTTAAGATCAAGCCGGACAACAGATCACTTTCTCCCGGCGTCCAGCGAAACAGAGATTTCCAACGCCTGGTGGTCTGAATTCCCTCCCGAACACCATAGGTCAGAAGAGCTTGTTGGCAAGGATCACAAAGCAGCCCCGGCAGTGCCTGTAATGATCCGCAATGCAGACAGACAGCAACCCGGGATCTCATTAATTCCATCAGATTTCTCATGCTTATGCGTCACTGCAAATTCTTTGACAGCCCATTTCCTCAAGCCTAGAAACATAGCAAGTGAGGGGAATATGAAATCGCTTTTCATTTTGTTGGTGGCTCTGACGGCTTCCGCAACATCTCTGGCAGGTCTTTCACCTGTTCGGCATTCCGATGAAACCTATGAGGCGGCCAGTAAACGCAGTCGCCGGAATCACGCTTACGACGCTTCTCAGGACTTCCTGGGGCGTACGACACCCGAAAAAGCCAAAAGACCATTGGCTGAACTGAATCTTCAGGACATTCCGGATGTCGGCTCTTACGCGGATTTGGAGCGTGAGTTCAAGTATGTTCGTGACACGCGCTTTATCACCGACGTCACCCCCTTTGCTCGTCGCCTGACCTGGATGTATCCGGATGATGGCTGTTACGCCCGCGCGGAGATGGCCTCCATTGCTTTGGTGGAGCACAACTTCCCCGCTCCGAAGAAGATCTTCGTGTTCGGCAGTCTGAAAGCACTGACGAAAAATTCCCCATATGGCTCCGTTCAGTGGTGGTACCACGTGGCTGTGACCTATCGTGTGGGTGCCGAGGCGTATGTGTTTGATCCATCCATTGAGCCGACAAGACCTTTGACTCTGAAAGAGTGGAACAAGTCCGTTGGTGGCGAGGGTGCTTACGTGAAGTACGCGATCTGCTCGAATAAAGCTTATGACCCGGGCTCGGACTGCATGGCCTCTCGTGGTTTGCCGGTGGAGGAAGCTCTCAGTGAACAGAGGGGCTTCTTAAGCCCGGAATGGTCCCGTCTGCTGGAGCTGCACAGAAATCCAGAAAAGGAACTTGGCAACGAGCCACCTTGGCAGAACTAGATCTTAGATATTGTGATACGGAATTTTTTTGATAATCGTAAAGGCCCGGTAGATTTGCTCTAAGCTCATCGCCTGGGCCATCAGATGATTCATCACCATCGGCGACAGCGCCACCTTCAGGTCCGCTCTTTTGCGAACTTCTTCATTCACCCCGAAAGCTCCGCCAATAATAAAAATTGCGCGCTTCTTTGAGCTTCCCAGAATGTTTTCCACTTTTTTTGAAAATTGAATCGAATCAAGGACCGAGCCGCGCTCGTCAAAGAGCACGACATAGTCATCGCTGTTGATATTCTTAAGAATTAATTCGGATTCTTCGTTGCGTTTGAAGTCCGCATCTTCGCGTGCGGACTTCTTGGCTTTCAAGGACTGAATATCAAAGGGAACAAAGAAGGAAATCTTCTTCTTGTACAACTCGCTGACCTCGTCTGCCCAGGCTTCCTTGGCCGTGGCGAGATTGTACAGAATGAACTTCATCTATTGAGCACCCTTGCCGACGTATGGATCCTTCAGACCCATGTCTTTGCCTTCTCTCCACAGGTTTTCCAGATTATATTCCTGGCGAACGAAATCGTAGAATACGTGGATGATCAATGAACCGTAGTCCACCAGCACCCAACGACCCTCATCCACACCTTCGATGCTTTGTGGATGAACATTGTATTCCTCTTTCACCGCCGTCACGATGTTTTCTGCCATCGCAGCCGCGTGACGAGTGGAGGTACCAGAAGCAATCAGTGTGTATTCACTCGGAGCTGACATCTGAGTCAGGTCAAAGGCACGGACGTTGATACCTTTTTTGGCAAACAGAACATCAGCGCAGAACGCAGTGAACTTCTGGTAGTCACCGATACGATCGCCCAGGTTTCTGTATAGCTTGTGTTCCTTGATGTAGGATTCAACCGCCAATGGCAGATACTTTTCCACAGGCTTTCCGGAGCGAAGCCATTTGCGAACTTCGCTGGAGGAAACTTCCACATCACGCAAAGTGATGAACTGAATATTGCGGCCTGTGTTGAGCTCGATAAAGTTGAAGTCAAATTCCGCCACCAATGGCTTCAGGAATCCTGGCATTTCTTCCAGAGATTCAGGAATGTCATAACCCGGACGAGTTGTGACAATCAAATTCGCTTCGGTCAGAATCTTTTGATAGTCCTTCCACTGCGCCAGTTCTTCGAACTTATCCGCACCAACCACCAAGTAAAGATCATTGGCATCGTACTGTTTGCGCAGATTCAAGACTGTATCGATCGTGTAGCTCATGCCACCACGAGTGATTTCCTGATCGTCTACAAAATAAGTGTCACCGTATTGAGAGAACGCCAGACGCGTCAGCTCTACACGTTGTTCTGGAGTAGGTCCTTCCACCGGAGTTTTCAGAGGATTCTGAGCGGCCGGAACGATATGAACTTTACCCAAGCCCGCTTTTTTAGCCACTGTTTGAATGGCGTTGATATGACCCATGTGCGGAGGATTGAAACTGCCCCCGAAAATACCTATTTTCATTACTGTTCCTCTTTATTATCTTCCAAAATCTGACGAGCCAGTTCCTGTACGAACTCTTTAATATTTTTTCCAGTCACTGCAGAAATCGCATAAGGCTCAGAACCTGACGCCTCTTTGAACTTCTTCTTCAACTTCGCCAGTTCATTTTCACTCAAGGTGTCGATTTTGTTCAGAACAACAAACTGTGGACGCGTGGAAAGAGGGAAGAAACCCTCTTTGTCCTTGTTGTTTTCATCATACATCTTAAGTTCATTGTTAATATCCGCATAATCCTCAAGAGGATCACGTCCCGACATCCCTGAAGCATCAATCAAATGGATGAACAAACGCGTGCGTTCAATATGTTTCAAAAACTGAATGCCAAGACCCACGCCGGCGTGGGCGCCCTTCACCAGACCCGGGATATCCGCAACCACAAACGTGGAATAGTCCCCCGCTTTAACCACACCCAAATTGGGCGTCAGTGTTGTAAAAGGATAATCTGCAATCTTTGGCTTCGCCGCCGAGATACGAGAGATCAAAGTGGATTTACCAGCGTTCGGGAAGCCCACAATTCCAACGTCAGCAATCAGCTTCAGTTCAAGTTTAACCTCGACCTCTTCGCCGTCTTCGCCTGGCTGTGCATAATCAGGCGCCTGATTGACACTGGTTTTGAAGAACTCGTTTCCTTTTCCGCCACGACCACCTTTAAGCAGAACATGCTCATCGATGTCGGTCATATCGACGATGATTTCACCGTCCATATTGCGGAAGATCGTCCCCTTAGGAACGATCATAACCAGATCTTCTCCGTCGTGACCCGCTTTCTGACGGCCCATTCCCATGTGACCGTTTTGAGCTGCATATCTTTTGTTGGAACGAATATCGACCAAAGAGTTGATGTGACGAGATGTGCGAATAATAACATCGCCGCCCTTGCCACCATCACCACCATCCGGACCGCCACGAGGCAAACCGGATTCACGGCGAAAACTGACACACCCCGGACCGCCACGGCCCGAAGCTAAGGTAATTCTAACTTCATCGATGAATTTCATAAGTGACCGTTTATACAACAAAAAAGGAGCCATGGAATGGCTCCTCTTCGCATTTTGAAAAAATGTATCGGTACTATCTTACTACTGATTAAACAGCTTTAGGATATACGCTAATTTTGAAACGCTCTTTAGAGAAACGCTCAAACTTAACAAGACCTTCGATTACAGAATAAATCGTGTAGTCGCGACCCATTTTTACGTTGTTACCAAGATGGAATTTAGTTCCACGCTGACGAACGATGATAGTTCCTGGAAGAACTTTCTCGCCACCGAATCTTTTTACGCCCAGTCGTTTACTCTGTGAATCACGACCGTTCTTTGTACTACCACCGGCCTTCTTACTTGCCATGACGAACCTCTCTTACGAAATAAAATTAATTATGCTTTCTTAGAAGTTTTTTTAGCGACTTTTTTCTTCGCGCCAGCTTTAGTCGCTTTTTTTACAGTCTTTTTAACTGCTTTCTTAGCAACTTTCTTTTTCGCTACTTTTTTAGCCGCTTTTTTTACAACTTCTGCAGTCCCTTTGTTCGCTGCACGCTCTTTACGAGCTGCTACGCGAGCTTGTGCTTTTTCTGCACGAACTGCTGTCACGTCTACTACTTTAGCCGCTTCGTCAGTTTTAGCTGTTTTTCCATCGAAGGAAATAGCTTTAACAAATAGTTCGGTGAACTCTTGTCTGTGAGTTGCGAACTTTCTGTAACCTTGACGACGCTTCTTTTTGAAGACGATCTCTTTTCTTGTCTTAGCTTGTTTAGTAACAACAACAGTTACTTTCGCACCTTTAACAAGAGGTTGACCAACAGCAGTGGACTCACCACCAACCATCAAAACTTCGTTGATTTCAAACTCTGCACCAAGTGCTTGTTCAAGTTTATCAACCTGAACTACGTCACCAGCTTGAACTTTATATTGTTTCCCGCCAGTACGAATAATCGCGTACATGTAAACCTCCAGCTACCCGAATTAAGCCAATGGTAAATGCCACTTCGCACTAGGCTTTGTCAACCTAATACATGCTATTTTTTTCAGCTTTTTACGAGAGAAAGAGAGGTTAGCTTTAACCCCCCTCAAAAGCAAATATTTTTGGAAAAAGTTGGCAAGGTCTAGTCGGCAGATAAAAGCCTATATTTTCAGCAGGTTAGCCAAAATCACGGCTTTAAAAGTTCCCGCTTCCAGGCATCTCCCAGTTGAAAACTCTTATTATTAGTGACGGCTTCGATCAACTTTCGATGGTCCTGATAGTTCTTTTGAGCCGATTTACTGCCTGGATTCTTGGAAGCGATCACCCGCAGCTCGTTTTTTTCCCGGTTGAGGGCCTCAAAGATGTTCTGCGCCTTCACATCACTGCGAGCTGTCGCCTGTTCTGTTTTAATGAAGTATTCCGCTGCTTTATCGTATCTCTCCGCCGCGGCATTAAGCTTGGCTCCCACCCAATAATCCCGGGAAGACTTGGCCGCCTTGGGGTCTGCAATAAACACTTCATACGAGTCAGACGCTTTGCGGTAACTTGCTGTAGATTCTGAGATATTTCCAGACACGCGGAGCTTATCGGCCTCCAGGCGGGCTTTATTGGCAAAGTCTCTGGCGGCTTTGGTATCTGACAGGCTTCCGGCCAATCCCTGGCGAAGCAGGGCCTCGCGTTCGGTGGCGTTAAATCCAGCTTGTTGCAGGATCCGGGTCTTTTCCGCAATGTCGGCCTTTGAATAGGTTCCATACCCGCGCCCGGTCCCGGCCGCCACCTCATGGGCCTTGATCAGGGCCTTTTCCTGCTGCTCCGTGAGCTTTCGGCCTAGTGACTTTTCAGCCGCCAGCACACGCTCACTATTAGAAAGCTTCGCGGCTTTTGCCAGATCCGCCGCCGACGCCACAGTTCGTGTTGCCACGGCGGCCTTTTCTGCATCGGCACTGACTCCGGCAATTTTCATAATGTTCCGAGCCTTCGCAGCTTTCAGCGCAGCCCCCGCGGGCCCCCCGGCGAAGGACGCGACCTCTGCGATGGCTTCACAAACCATGGCAGCAGCTTCTTTAGAGTTATAACAATCAAGCTGAATGCCCATTTCTTTCAAGCGAGCCTTGGCCATGCCCACCAGATCCATCTTTTGCGACTTCGGCGCATTTCCCTGAACCCAGTCCATGTATTCTTTTTCTTCCGCAGTGAAGTTGGGGGCTTTCAAGGATCGCTTGCGGGTAATAGCTGTCAGAGCCTCGTTCTTCTTACTCACAGACTGCAGATGCAAGATCCCCTTCACCGTCGCGCAATTGGCCTTCTGAAGAACATCTGCTTTGGGCATGGGAACCTGAAGGATCTTGGGGACTGAGCCGTTATATTGCTTAAAGAGATTCACCTTCGCCGATGGCTGTGCCGACCGCAACAAAGCTGTCTTTGACAAAGGACCATCCCCCCGTTGCGCATCCCGAGGTGTAATCCCAGGACGCCTCAAAGGCGCGCGACAAGGAACTTTGCTTGGCGCACTTCAGAGCTTTTTCCTCAGGCTTTTCCCCATTGGCGCGCATCTTGGCAAACAAAGCCTGACACTCCTTCGACTGCAGCGTCTGCATACAAGTGTTGCGGGAAACATCCGCCAAAGCTTTCACCTTATAAGGATTCTCACCGCAGAAAAGCGGTTCTGCCTGCACAACCAACGAAAATAGAATGCCAAATAGAAAACCCAACAGATGTTTCATAAAGCATCTATCGGAACACCCAAGACCCGACTAAACCAACCAAAGTCCAGCAGTCCCATTTTCTTCCAAAAATTCAGCCATCATCCAAGCGATCCAACAAAGCACCAAGAAAAAGCAAACTTAAAGGCGGGTCAAAAGGGGCCCGACAAGAATAGCAGGAAGCTATTCTTGGGCGTCAGCCCGAAGGGCAAGGGCAGGAGCCCGCAGCACAACGCAGTCGATGGGGCCCTTTTCACCCGCCGTTTAGACGAAGAAGATTTCGTATTGTTCTAGGTGATAATTCGGTTCGATCTTGAAAGCAACGGAGCGGCCGAGCTTCTTCTCAATACCTTCCAGTGTTTCGCCTTCAACTTCATAGATCCAATCCACGACTTCGCTATGGCAGTGAATCACCACGTTGGTCTTTTTATTGATCAGCATGTCAGCGTCACGCTCCAGCTCGCGGAAGATCTCGTTGGCCACCGTGGACTTGCGTTTGATATAGCCTTTTCCATCACAGTAAGAGCACGGTTCACACAAGGTTTTGATCAGACTTGGGCGAATGCGCTTGCGGGTCATCTCCACCAGTCCCAACTGGGACATGGAAACGATATTTGTGCGAGCGCGGTCTTTTTGCAGTTCTTCAGCCAGGGCCTCCAGAACCTTTTCGCGATGGGATTCTTTTTCCATATCGATGAAGTCGATGATGATGATCCCGCCGCAGTTGCGGATGCGCAACTGGTGTGCGGTCTCGCGAACCGCTTCCAGATTGGTTTTTAAGATCGTGTCTTCCAGGTCTTTTTTGCCGACGAATTTTCCGGTGTTCACATCAATCACAACCAAAGCTTCGGCCTCATCTATGACGATATAACCGCCGGACTTCAGCCAGATCTTTCTTTCCATCGAACGGGAAATCTCGATGTCAATGTCGTACAAATCAAACAGCGGCTTTTTCTCTTCATAAAGGACGATGTTTTGTTTGTATTTTGGCATGAATTGGGACACGAACTTCACAACTTTTTTGTGAATCTCGACATCATCCACCCACACGCTGGTGACATCTTCACTCATTAGATCCCGAAGGGCACGCAGCTCCACATCCAGCTCTGTGTGCAAGGCCCCGGGTTGCTTTTTCTTTTCGTACATCTTGAAGATTTCTTTGCTCATACGATCGAGATACTCGATGTCGGCCTTCAACATTTCCTCGGAGGCGCCATCACCCGCAGTACGCACAATCACGCCACCGGATGGATTGATCTTCTGCACCAGTTTTCTTAGGCGCTCGCGCTCCCCTTCATCCTCAATACGTCGGGAAATCCCCAAGTGGCGCACGGTGGGCAAAAAGACCACGAAGCGGCCTGGCAGCGATAGATGTGTCGTTAAACGCGCGCCTTTGGTGCCCAGCGGATCTTTAGAGACCTGAACCAAAATGCTCTGGCCTTCCTTCACCAGCTCTTGAATGGGCGTTTTATTAGTGTGAGTCAGCGGCTTGTCATCGTCCCCCTCATCCAGGGGCTCTTCCCGGTCCACCGCAGAAAGGAAGTTGTCGTCCACGTCTTCGCGGATGTCGCCCACATACAGGAAGGCCGCTTTTTCCAGACCAATATCCACAAAGGCGGCCTGCATGCCCGGAAGAACACGGATCACGGTGCCGCGATGGATAGACCCGACCAATGTAGGGGATGTTTTTCGTTCAATTTTCAAATCAGAAAGAATTCCCGCATCGACATAGGCGACTCTGGTTTCCTGGGGGCGAACATTGATCAGAATTTCAGCGGACACAGTGGCTCCTTTTACCCGAGAACAGGGCCTGGTCTTAGTTCAATAGTCCAGAAACAAGACCGATAGCAAATAATATTTAATATTGAAACATATCTGACCGAAAAGATCACTGAATTAGAGCCCTTAGGGAGAGAACGATGGCAACAATTGATGAACTGTTTAAACTCATGGTCGAACAAGGAGCTTCCGACTTGCACATCACAAGTGGAGCAGCCCCTTATTTGCGCCTGCACGGAAACATGGTTCCATTGAACTATCGCGAACTCACGAACCAAGACGTGCAAGGTTTGCTTTTTGAGATCCTTTCTGAAAAGCAAAAGAAAGCCTTTGTCGAAAAGTGGGAGCTGGATTTCGCTTACACTTTGCCAGGCACGGGTCGTTTCCGTTGCAATATCTTTATGCAGCGTAAAGGCCTTGGCGCCGTTATGCGTATTATTCCTGAGAAAATCAAAACCGCGCAAGAGCTGGGTGTGCCACCATCCGTGATGGACATCATCGACTGCGATCGCGGTCTGATTCTGGTGACAGGTCCTACCGGTTCCGGTAAATCCACCACTTTGGCAGCGATGATTCACCAAATTAACATGACTCGTGAAGCGCACATCATCACGGTGGAAGATCCTATCGAGTTCGTTCACCCGAATTTAAAATCTCTGGTCAACCAACGTGAAGTCGGAAGCCATACCAAGAGCTTTGCCAACGCCCTGAAAGCAGCGCTGCGTGAAGATCCAGATATTCTGTTGGTGGGTGAGTTGCGTGACTTGGAAACGATTTCTTTGGCCCTGACGGCAGCAGAAACCGGACATATCGTCTTCGGAACTTTGCATACCAACAGTGCTGCCAAAACCATTGACCGTATCATCGACGTTTTCCCTGCGGGACAACAACAGCAGATCCGTACAATGCTGGCGGAAAGCGTGCGTGGAGTTGTCGCTCAAACATTGTTCTCGCGCGCGGACGGACAAGGTCGTGTCGCCGCTTACGAGATCATGAGAAACACCAAAGCGATTTCCAACTTGATTCGTGAAGGCAAGGTCCACCAAATCCCATCTGCGATGCAGACGGGCTCCAGTCAGGGGATGGTATTGTTCGAAAAATACATCGAAGATCTGGTTCGCAAAGGAAAGGTTTCCGCAGCCGATGCAAAAACCTTCCTGGGCCAGGCCGGCGGTGGCGACACCAGCGTGCAGGCAGCCGTGGGTGGCGCTGCGGGTGGTCCGCGCACGAAAGTGGGCTAATCTAACTAGAACTCAAATTCAAATTTTATAGCAGATGGGGCTTTGGCAATTGTTGCCGAGGCCCTTCGGTTTTTCAGGTCCCATCCCAAGTTTTGCGAGTAATCATAAGTAGGAGCTGCTGGGCGCGAAGAGTCATAGACCACGTACCCTACCCCCGCAACAAAACCCGCTAAAGCCCCCAGGCTGATATTGTCGGTGTGCTCTTCAGGGCTGCCATAGAAAGACAGCGTGCTTAATCCCAGAACAGCCCCACCCAGACTGGCAAACAGGACTGCAGCAGTGTTTCTTTTAAAAGTTCTGTCGGCTTGCGCAAAGGACGCCGAGGAAGCGAAAATCAACAAAGATGCCAGTAAAAACGAGGTCCACTTCTGTGGTGTCATGATTGCCTCCTGCAATGAACTGAGATACTTTTGCTATTTAAACATTTTTGAGGTGCCCCGTGCAACTAAGTCGTTATATTGACCACACTCTTTTGAAGCCCGAAGCCCAGCTTTCACAAATCGAAAAACTTTGTGCCGAAGCCAAAGAGCACTCTTTCTTCAGCGTTTGCGTAAACACCTCTTACGTCAAAACCTGTGCAGAACTTTTGCAAGGCTCCTCTGTGAAAGTCTGCTGTGTTGTCGGCTTCCCCTTGGGGGCGATGGACACGGAAAGCAAAGCCTACGAGACTTCAACTGCGATTCGCAATGGCGCTCAGGAAATCGACATGGTCATTCAGATCGGCGCGCTGAAAGACCGCCGCTTGGATTATGTTCGTGACGACATCAAAGCCGTGGTTCAGGCCGCTCACGGGCACACTGTGAAAGTTATCATCGAAACGTCCCTGCTAAACAACGATGACAAAGTTCTGGCCTGCAAAGCGGCACTGGAAGCGGGTGCCCACTTCGTAAAAACCTCCACAGGTTTTGGCGGCGGCGGCGCAACTGTGGATGACGTGAAGCTGATGAAGTCCGTGGTTGGAAACCAAATGGAAGTCAAAGCTTCCGGTGGCATCAAAGATGCCCAACAAGCAAATGCAATGATCGAAGCTGGAGCCACCCGCCTTGGCACAAGCTCCGGAATTACTATTATTCAAGGCGGCTCTGTACAAGGTGGTTACTAATGTCTTTTCTTCCTGCTGAAATCATCAAAGCCAAACGCAATGGCCAAGAACTGAAGTTTGACGAAATCAATGAGTTCATTCTGGGCTATGCCCGCGGTCACATTCCTGACTATCAAATGTCGGCTCTTTTAATGGCGATCTTCTTCCGCGGCATGACAACGGAAGAAACTCTTTCTTTGACCAAAGCCATGCTTCACTCCGGCGATGTCGTGGACTTCTCTTCCGTAAAAGAATTCAAAGTCGACAAACACTCCACCGGTGGCGTGGGTGATAAGACCAGCTTGATTCTGGGCCCGATCGTGGCGGCAGCAGGCATTCCTGTTCCGATGATTTCAGGTCGTGGTTTGGGTCATACCGGTGGAACTTTGGATAAGCTTGAAGCCATCCCTGGATTCAACACACAAAAATCTTTGCCTGAGTTCATTGAACTGGTTCACAAACACAAAATCTGCTTCATCGGCCAGACAAAAGAGATCTGCCCGGCTGATAAAAAAATCTATGCTCTTCGTGATGTGACTGCCACGGTTGAAAGTTTGCCGCTGATCTGCGCTTCCATCATGTCCAAAAAAATGGCTGAAGGCATCGACGGCCTGGTGCTGGATGTGAAATTCGGTTCCGGTGCGTTTATGAAAACTTCCGTGCTGGCTGAAGAGCTGGCTATGAACCTGATGGCTATCGCTAAGGGTTACGGCAAAAAAGTCACCGCCCTTCTGACAAACATGGATCAACCGCTGGGCCGCTTTGCAGGGAACTCAGTTGAAGTTGAAGAGTGTGTAGCGATCATGAAAAATGAAAAGTTCATCGGCCCTGCGGGTTACGATCTTTATGAAGACACCCGCGAGCTAAGTTTGCGACTTTCTGCTCACATGTTATTACTTGCTGGTGTTGGTAAAAACGAAGAAGAGTCTTACAAAATTGCCACAGACATGCTGGTATCTGGTAAGGCCATGGCGAAGTTTGAAGAGCTTTGCTCCATTCACGGTGGAAATTTGAGTGCGTTGCCAAAACCAAAACACTCTATCGCTGTCACTTCTGAAAAAGCCGGTTGGGTTAGCGGATTCCACACGGAAAGTATTGGTGTTGCGGGCATTCTAATCAAAGCTGGTCGCGCACAAACCACGGACATTATTGCACCAACTGCAGGTATCGAATTCCATGTGAAAGTCGGAGACGAAGTGAAGGTCGGAGACACCGTCTTTACATTGCACGGCGACGACAAAGATTTGCTTCAATCCGCTCTGCCTATGCTTCGTTCAGCAATGACAATTTCCTTGCAAAAGGTGGCAAAGCCTAGTTTGATACTCAAAACTTTGAGCTAATGCTCTAAGGACTAAAAAGGGGACGTCGTTTGGTACTCAATAAGCTTCAAGAATCCATGGCCTTTATCCGCACAAAGACTTCGGCAAAACCGAAAGTTGGCGTCGTGTTAGGTTCCGGTCTTGGTGCTTTTGTAAAGGAAGTGGAAGTTGAAACAACCATTCCCTACAAGGACATCCCCCACTTCTCCCCACCCACTGTTGAAGGTCACTCTGGAAATTTGATTTTCGGTAAAGTCGATGGTCAGCAGATTGCGATTCTTCAAGGGCGCAATCACTACTACGAAGGTCACAGCATGGAAAGTGTTGTGTTCCCGACAAGAACTCTGGCGATGCTGGGCGTGGAAACTTTGATCCTGACAAACTCAGCGGGCGGCTTTGGCGAAAACATGCAAGCCGGCGACTTCATGATCATCGAAGATCACATCAACTTGATGGGCACGAATCCTTTGATGGGTCCGAACATCAAAGAGCTGGGTCCTCGTTTCCCCGACATGACTGAGGCTTACGACAAACGCTTGATCCAAACAATGGAAGAAGTGTTGATGAAGCAAGGTACGCGCTATCACAAGGGTGTATACTGCGGCGTCAGTGGTCCCACTTACGAAACACCAGCAGAAGTTCGCTACCTAAAACTTATTGGTGGCACAGCCGTGGGCATGAGCACAGTTCCTGAAACCATCGCAGCCAATCACTTGGGTCTGCGTGTGGCGGCACTTTCTTGCATCACGAACTTGGCAGCGGGAATTTCTTCTCAGAAGCTTTCCCACGACGAAGTGACAGAAACTGCGAAGCAGGTCGAGTTGCAATTCTCCTCGTTTTTACGCGAATTCATCGCTCACATCTAATGGATTGGACCTGGCAAAAAGGTCCAGTCTAGTTTCGAATTTTTAGCCTCAAAATAAGACATATAATGACCGAAGAGCTAACCGGTCGGGCCTTTGATAGGCGTCCCATTGATGGGACCTCTACGGCCCGCACAGGGAGTGAACATGGATGTTCAGAAAATTCTCTCGGCGGTCGCTTGCGTCTTTGTATTAGCAGCATGTAGCAAAAAATCCGCTGAATCCGTCTTTCCAGAAAATGGCGCTCTTGACTCAAGTGCATGTCGGGGCCAGGCCATCGAAAATAAATTTATCGTCCAGTGGGAGGACGGCAGTTTCACAACCGAAACGGCTGCGAACGCCGATGAGTTCAAAGAGAACTTCATCAAGCCACAATTAGAAAATATTAAGCACGTGGATTACGATCGAGTGATTCAACTGCAAACCTCTAATGAAGTGCGCACCTCGGGCTTCACCGACAGCTGGGGGCAAGAGCGCATTGGAGCCCCTTCGGTCTGGAGTCAGGGCATCTATGGTCAAGACGTCAAAGTCGCTGTGGTGGACGCCTACGTGGACGTCAGTCATCCCCAACTTCTTCCGCGTATTGCCGTGAACTCGGGTGAAATTCCCAACAACGGCAAAGACGACGATGGAAACGGCATTGTCGATGACTACTATGGAGCTGCGTTCGTATCCCAGCCCGGCAGCAATCAAACACCCAGCTCGCATGGTTCTCACGTGGCTGGCATTATTGCAGCGGATTCCCGCTATGGCAGCGTCGAAGGCGTAGCCCCTCAGGCCCAGATCATTCCTGCGCAGTTTATCTCAAATGATGGTGGTGGCTCCTTAGGCGATGCCGTTTTGGCTTTGCAATATTCCGCCAAGCGCGGTGCAAAGATCATCAACGCCAGCTGGGGGGGAGCTCCTTGTGTGGCATCTCTGCGCAATGCCTTTAACGAATTACAACGTCAGGGCATCCTCGTGGTGGTGGCCGCAGGAAACGATGGACGTGACGTCGACGTGTATCCTGAATTCCCGGCATCCTTTAACATGTCCAATCAGATCACTGTGGCGGCAGCCTCCGTTTCTGATTTCATGACCTCGTGGTCGAATCGTGGCTTCAATCTGGTGCATGTGGCGGCTCCGGGCGAAAGAATTTTAAGCACGGTTCCAGGAAATTCGATCGCATATATGGAAGGAACAAGCATGGCCGCTCCGTTTGTCAGCGGGACTGCGGCCCTGCTTTGGAGCGCCAAACCTGAGGCCACCGCAAGCCAAATTAAAGAGGCGATTTTGCGCTCGGTGGACGTCGAGGCCGGACACGAGTTTAAAGTAAATACTCGAGGGCGTATCAACGTCGAAAAGGCCCTGACCACTCTTCGTCAGTTAGTTCCATAAATTCAATAAGATAGACCGAGTTGTGCGGAGTGTAAACAGTGCGCTCCGCGTCCTAGTTTTAAGATGATTCTTTAGGCTCTCATGCTAGATTGGTTCCCTGTTTTTTGAGGATGGTTCCTCATTAAGAAAAGGAATTGTATGAGCACAGAAGTTTCATCTGGCATTCAAGCTCGCCTAGCAGATCTTGAAAAAAGAAACGAAGCCGCAATGGCTGGTGGTGGCGCTGCTCGCGTTGCCAAACACAAACAAGGCGGACGCCTTACAGCACGTGAGCGCGTGGATGTTTTATTGGATCCGGGCAGCTTTGTTGAAATGGATCGTTTTGTTTCTCACCGTTGCACAAACTTCGGCATGGATAAGTCTGTAGTTCCTGGCGATGGTGTCATCACGGGTTACGGTCGTATCAACGGCAAACTGGTTTATTTGTCTTCTCAGGATTTCACCGTCATTGGTGGCTCCATGTCCCGCACTCAAGCCAACAAGATCTGCAAAGTCATGGATCTGGCGATGAAAAACGGCGCCCCTTTCATTTCTATCAATGACTCTGGTGGTGCGCGCATTCAGGAAGGTATCGAATCCCTGGGTGGATATGCGGACATCTTCACGCGCAACACCATGGCTTCCGGTTTGATTCCTCAGATCACAGCCATCATGGGCCCGTGCGCGGGTGGTGCGGTTTACTCCCCGTCCATCACTGACTTTGTCTTCATGGTGAAAAACACCTCTTACATGTTCGTGACAGGTCCTGATGTTATCAAGACTGTGACTCACGAAGATGTAACAAAAGAAGAATTGGGTGGAGCAACCACTCACTCTGCCAAATCCGGCGTGGCGCACTTTGCGGCTGAAGACGACAAGCATTGCTTGCTTCTGATTCGTGAAATGATGAACTTCCTTCCGTCCAACAATCTTGACGATGCTCCGGTGCTGCCAACCAACGATCGTCCGGACCGCTTGACTGAATCGCTAAACACCCTTATTCCGGAAAATCCAAAGAAGCCTTACGACATGATCTCTGTCATCACAGAGTGCGTGGATGAAGGTTACTTCCTGGAGGTGCACAAACACTTCGCACAAAACCTGATCGTGGGCTTTGCGCGCTTTAACGGTCGCCCAGTGGGTATCGTGGCCAATCAGCCCAACATCCTGGCTGGTTGTTTGAATATCGAGGCATCCCGCAAAGGCGCTCGTTTCATTCGCTTCTGTGACGCCTTCAACATCCCGGTTGTTTCTTTCGTGGACGTTCCGGGCTTCCTGCCTGGTAAAGACCAGGAATGGAACGGCATCATCACTCACGGTGCCAAATTGCTTTACGCTTATGCGGAAGCGACTGTGCCGAAAATCACTGTTATCACTCGTAAAGCTTACGGTGGTGCTTACATCGTTATGGGTTCCAAGCTTCTTCGTTCGGACGTGAATCTGGCGTACCCTTCTGCGGAAATCGCCGTGATGGGCGCTGACGGTGCAGTGAGCATCATCTTCCGCGAAGAGATCAACAAAGCCAAAGACCCTGTGGCCGAACGCGCACGCCTGACGGCAGAGTATGAAGCCAAGTTCAGCAACCCTTATGTGTCTGCAGAATTGGGCTACACCGATGAAGTCATCGAGCCAGCAATGACTCGTAAGCGCATCATCGACTCTTTGGAAATGTTGAAACATAAACGTGATATCACTCCGGCTAAAAAGCACGGAAACATCCCTCTGTAGGAGCGAACATGGCATTGTTTAAAAAAATCCTGATCGCCAACCGCGGAGAAATCGCCATTCGTATCACTCGTGCTTGTCGTGAGCTGGGTATTGCGTCTGTGGCGGTGTTTTCCGATGCGGACCGCGACAGTTTGCACGTGTTTTTGGCGGATGAGGCCTACCACATTGGTCCTTCCCCTTCCCGTGAAAGTTATTTGAATTATAACAAGATCATCGAAGTCTGTAAAAAAGCCGGCGTGGACGCTGTTCACCCGGGTTATGGCTTCCTGTCTGAAAACACCACTTTCGCCAAAGCACTGGAAGAAGCTGGCATCACCTTCATCGGCCCAACGGTTGCAAATATCGAGGCCATGGGTGACAAGCTTTCTGCTAAAGCGTTGATGAAAAAAGCCGGTGTACCAACTGTTCCGGGATCTGACGGCGGCGTTGAAACCGTTGAAGAGGCCCAGAAGATCGCAGAAAAAATCGGCCTGCCGATCATCATCAAAGCTTCGGCTGGTGGTGGCGGTAAAGGGATGCGTGTGGTTCGTCAGATGGACGAGCTGGAAAGTGCGTTCCGTGCCTGCCGCTCTGAAGGCCAGAACTATTTCGCAGATCCGACTGTTTACATCGAAAAGTTCATCAACGATCCAAAACACATCGAGATCCAGGTGTTCGGCGATAAACACAACAACCACGTTCACTTGTTTGAACGTGAATGCTCTGTTCAGCGTCGTCACCAAAAGATCATCGAGGAATGTCCGTCCCCTTCTGTACCTCACGAAGTGCGCCTGCGCATGGGTGAAGCGGCTGTTCGCGCGGCCAAGCAGATTAACTACGTGGGCGCAGGAACGATTGAATTTATCTTCGACAATGCCACTAAAGAATTCTACTTCATGGAGATGAATACGCGTCTTCAGGTGGAACACCCAATCACGGAAATCGTGACCGGCTATGACCTGGTGAAAGAGCAGATCTATGTAGCCGCTGGTAAACCTTTGAGCTTCAAACAAGAAGACATCAAACAAAAAGGCCACGCGATTGAAGCCCGTATCTGTGCGGAAGATCCAATCACGTACAAACCACACCCTGGTGTGATTCGCGCTTGCCGTCACCCACAAGGTCCGTTCATGCGTGTGGATTCTTACGCGTACCCTGGTTATGAAGTGCCTATCTTCTACGACCCGATGATCGCCAAAGTGATCACTTGGGGCGAGACCCGCGAGGAAGCGATCGACAGAATGCAACGTGCCTTAAGTGAGTTCGTGTTGACCGGTATTAAAACCAATATCGTGCTTCATAAAACTATTTTGGATCACCCGAAATTCCGCGATGGCTCTTACACGACTCAGTTTATTGAAAAGAACTTCGAAGTTATCGAACCAAATCTTTTCAAAGAAGTTGAAGACCCTGTATTCCTGATCGCAGCGGCCATTACGGCTTACAACGATCGCAAATCCAAAGACGTTCGCCAGCTGAACCTGACTTCCCACTGGAAGCGTGTCAGCCGCAAACTTCAATTGAGGACGTAGTCATGTATTTTGAGGCAGAACTTAAAGGTAAGAAATTTAAAGTGGATGTGACCGAGCACCGCACAACCTGGAAGGTTTCCTTGCAGGAAGAGGGAAAAGACTGGATCCACTATGACATCTCCAAAAACGACTACAAACAGGCTGAACAATACATCAGCTTCCTGTTTGGCGGTAAGTCCTATCTGATCGACGTGATCGGACAGGACACAGAGTACACGGTCTTCACTCGTAACTCTTTCCGCACCATCAAAGTCTTCAATGATGAAATGCTTTTGCATGAATCCCTGAAGAAAGGTGGCGGTTTCGGTGGCGATCAGGAGCTGAAATCCGGCATGCCTGGTAAGATCATCGAGATCTTCGCCAAAGAAGGTGAGATCGTTAAAGCCAACAAGCCGCTTTTGATTATGGAAGCGATGAAAATGGAAAACGAAATGCGTGCGACTCGCGATGTGAAAATCAAAGAGATCCGCGTAAAACAGGGTGATTCGGTTGAATCCGGTGCCGTTCTGATCAAGTTCGAAGAGCCCTAATCGGCCCTTTGAACTTTAAAAGAAAAACCCGCATCTTTCAGAAGGATGCGGGTTTTTTATACCTTATTCTCGCTCATTCACAGCGTAAGCTTCTTCGCGCTTCTTTTCAAAGACCCCGACAATCAAGACGGCGACTTCAAACAGAATCCACATTGGAGCCAACATCATCACCATGCTCAAAAGATCCGGCGGTGTGATGATCGCGGCGATCACCGCAATCGTCATAACGGCATAACGACGGTTCTTGCGTAAAAAGGCCTGACTGACAATTCCCATCATGCCCAGAACAATGATCACCAATGGCAACTCAAACGCCACACCAAACATCAGGCACATCTGGGTGAAAAAGCCCATGTACTGATCAATGGAGATCATGGGCTTGTCGACATCGCCCCCGAATGTCATCAGGAACTGGAAGGCCATGGGCAAGGCAATCCAATACGAGAAAGCTGCCCCCAGCACAAACAGGCCGGTTCCGGAAATAATAAAGCCCATCGTGTATTTACGTTCTTTTGCATAAAGTCCCGGAGCCACAAATTTCCACACCTGATAAAGCCAGAACGGGCAAGACAGCAGAATACCACACACGAAGGACAGCTTCAGATGGGCGATAAACTTATCCAGGGGACCAGTGTAGATCAACCCCCCGCCCGGAAGATAAGGACGAATGGGTTCTCTGACAAAATCAAAGATCTTTTCACTGAAGCCGTAGCAGATGCCTGTCGCGATCAGCAGAATCCAAACGCAGTTGATCAGCATCTTTCTTAGGTCAGCAAGGTGCTCATACAAGGACTGGGCTTTGGAATCGAGTTCTTCGCGTTTCATTTATTCTTTTGCTCTTCGGACTTGCCATCAGCCTGCGGAAACTCCAGTTGCTCGGGATTTTCGCCAGAGTCCGTGGTCTCAGGAGCCAAGGGGGCTGTGTCTTGTTGTCCTTGATGGTTGTTCAGATTGGGATTGCGAATAGTTTGGTTAAGATCAATTTTGTCCATGCGCACCTGCTGTTTCAGTTCATCACCCAAAACATTGGTGCTGCGCTTGAGTTCGTTCAAAAAACGACCCAAAGTTCTTGCAAGCTCCGGAAGTTCCTTCGGCCCGATCACAATCAGGGCCAGAACCGCAAGAAAGACAATTTCAGACATACCTAGGCCAAACATGGCGCCAGAATAGTGGAATCAGCTCTGCTTGCCAAGCTTTACTTGATCCTGAGGAAGAGTCAAAACACCCATTTCAACCAGCTTTTCACGAGCCAGTTCCGAGCCCGTGCGCATATAGCGCTCATAGAGCCTCAGGATGCTCTCATCGCTTTTTACTAGGGAATGATGGCTGATGTAGGTCAGTACGTCCACGAATTCCAGGAAGCGTTCGGCAAAGACGTTATACACCCGGGCTAGTGTGTCCTCACGGGTGCAATGAGCCAGGGAGGCGTAAGCAGCTCCACCGATTTCCGCATAGTAGTCCACGTCCACAATTTTTCGCGACAGTGAGTCGCCGAAGAACCCGCTGATGTAAAGAGTCCGGTCCCCCAGCTTTCTTAACATCTCCGCACGCACCACGCTGTCGGCATTCTGAGCGGTCAGATACATCTCTGCCAGGGTTGTGGGATTCTTTTGACCACCTTCTGTCGCATAGGCCGGATCGAAAAGATTGCGGGCATCCAAATAATGCTGCAACAAATTTACAAGATAGGTTTCAACCAAGGGATACGTCTGAACCTTTCGCTGGGATAGTCCCTTTTGAACGAGTTCCTGAAAGTAGCCCTCGGGGCTTACAAAAAGCTCAACTGTTGATGTCGTCGAACGCTTCTCCCGCATACTAATAGTCTAACAAATTTCACTTGGCTTCCGGTTAGTTGTTTTTGTGAAAGCTGGTCAAAAGTCTCAATCTGAGACACCCCCCCTGGGCACTGCCCTTGCTACATCTCCCATGAGCCACTTTGCAGAGGAGCAAACCGTATGTATTTGAAAAGGCTGATTATCTTTTTTGCAGCGCTCAGCCCTTTTGCGGCTGGGTCCGCCTATGCCTTCGGCGGCGAGCAGTGCGGCCCGATCTTTTCTTCGGACTATGCCCTGAATGGGCGCATTGAAGTTCGCCCTTCCGCCTTGTACGGACCGGCGGCGGCAGATTTTGCCAAAACAATTCTACAGGTGGATTCCTTGCTGGCTCCCCTGCAGCCCGCGACGGAGGCTCGCGTTTTCGTCGACAACGTTTTTGCCTTTTCACTTTTTGATGTCAGGGATTTTGCCATTTCCGTGGGACTGCGCCCTTCAGTGATGGGAAACAAACATCCTGCCATCAATCAGAACATTCTGATTCACGAGTACTCACACGCCGTCTTTGAAAAAAATCTGATGCGCGACCTGGAAAGCTACAAACATCTGCGCCAGGAGAATCTTGAACTGACGAGCAAAGAAGACATCCTGCACGCCGAGGCTGATGCGCTTGGAGAACAGGCCAGCTGGGCCACCGGAAACGAACAGATACGCCTGAAAACTCTGGCTGAAGAAAAAAGGGCCGAGGCCATGTTTGTGACGAAACGACTGCAGCAACTGACGTCCTTCTGGAATCTGCGCAGTGGTTTGCACGAACTCTTTGCTGACTCTGTAACCCTGGCCACCACCCGTGATCCCAGAAGCATAAGTGATATATTAAAGAATGCAGAGCAGAGATCCCGGGACCATTCTCCGGAAGGACTTCTCCTGCGGGACTTCAGTGATGGTCGTCATCATCTGAATCGAGCGGCCTGGAAGAAAGAACAAAACGTCGAATCCAAGTATGCGACGGACGTCTATTACGCTTTCCTTCCGGCGCGCTGGGAGCTGTGGAAGATCACCAAGAGCCGTCTTAAAAGCGACAACTACCGCAAGAATTTGATTCCGAAGGTTTTTGCGATTCTTGAAAGGAACCTGTCAGAGATTCTGGCCAAGAAGCCCGATGAAATCGGACCTCTTGGCATCAATGAAATTGAGAGGCTCAACCAGCAGATCATCGAGGACTTCCGCCGGGAGCTTTAGAAGCTAACCGGCCTTCACATCCGAAGGTCCTACCAGACTGACAACTGAAGGCTGCGCAAAGATCCTCTGCGCCAGCTTCCGCACATCTTCCGCCGTCACTGAGAAGTACTTGTCGGCGACATCCAGGCTTTCGCGATAATCCAGTCCATAGATATCATCGAACAAGATGGCATTGCCGATCGTGCCCTTACGCTGCAACTCGATATCGTGGCGTCCGATCAGGTATCTCTGGGCACGAACCAGTTCCTCTGCCGGAACCATCGTGGTTGCCAGTTTGTTGAATTCTTCTTTCAGCATCTGGATAGCCTTGTCTGCTTTCTCTGGTGAACAACCGATATATCCACCGAAATATCCACATTCGATGCCTTCCATATGCATCGGCGAAACAGAATACGCCAAAGAGTTTTTATCACGAAGCTCCAGGAACAATCTTCCACCCTGACCACTGAGGATGGACTGAATAATTTCCAGTGTGTAGCGTTCCGGACTTGAAAGTGTCAGGCCCTGATATCCCACGATAATGTGACTTTGTTCTTTCTTGAGTTCGCGATAAAGATGTTTGGATTCTTTGATCACGGGAGCCGCAAAATGATTTTTCACTCGCTCCCCTTTGGGAAGCTCCTTGGTGATTTCATTCAAAGTCTTCACCCATTTTTTAGTATCGACATCTCCGACCACAGCAAAAGTCAGGTTTTTAGGGTTGGCAATTTTCTTATAGTATCCACGCAAAGAGTCGGCCGTGATGGCATTTACACTGGCCTCACTTCCCACCAGATCGCGTGCGTAAGGATGTCCCTTAAAGATCTCCTGCATGAAGCTTAAGATGCAAAGTTGTGCCGGATTGTCGTTGCGGGCTTTGATTTGATTTTTCAAAACCACTTTTTCACGCTCCAGGATGGCTTCCGGGAACTGTGGCGCCAGCAGGGAGTCTGCATAGATCTCTAACATTTTATCTTCAAACGGTGACAGATAGTCCATGGAAAGACCCGCAGAGTTTCTGCCTCCGAATGCCCCAATACCCGCTGCCAGCTCATCGACCCGAAGATTGATATCGTCTTCCGTGAATTTTCCTGACCCTGACAGCCAGTTGCGCGCAAAGAGCTCGGTCAGGCCACTTTGCCCCTCTTCTTCCACGCGTGCGCCCCCCAAGAAGGCGGCCTTCATTGCCACGTAAGGCGTGTCACTTTGCTCACGAATCAACAAAGTGGCTCCGGAATCCAGCACGATGCGTTCGGTTTTTGGAGCCTTGCTGCTGGCCCCTACGTTGATGTTGAATTTTTTTGCCACAAACTTCGCAGGCTTTTGTTTGCTGACCTTGGCTTCCTTCAAAGCCTTCTTCAGATCTTTGGCAAAGGTCTTCAGGGTTTTTTCTGCGGCTTTTTTATCCATATTGGTCATCATGGAAAGACCAAAAGAATCCGCTTTCAGATACTTTCTAGAGATCTTCAGAATGTCGTCAGGTTTCAGGGCATAGACCTGCTTCATGTACTTCTTATAATAATCATGATCGCCATAATAGAACTCATTACTTCCGGCTTTGCGGGCGATGTTATCCACCGTTTCCATCGAATAGACTTCGTGGCTGGCAAAATTAGTCATGGCTTTTTGCATCTCTGCCACCGTGGGTGGTTCGGTTACAAGGCGCACCAGTTCCGGGATCAACGCGGTGAGGGCTTTGCTTAGATTTTCCTTTTCCAATCCCAGGGAAACCGCGAACAAACCATCATCCTGCATAGAGTAGGCAAAAGATCCGACAGAGTTGGTCAAAGGCTCTTTAATACGCAGGGTCTGCATCAGACGACACGAATCCCCTTGGCCTAAAATCGCCGACATCACTTCCAGGGCGGCGATGTCTTTGTGTTTTACATTCGGAATACGCCAGGTCAGGTAAGCCGTCGTCTGTTCAAATTTGGCCTGCTCCACTTTGATGCGGATGTTTTTTTGTGCTGGTTCTTTTTTACGAGCCACCTTGCGCAGTTTGAACGGTTCAAAGCCCCCGAACATTTTTTGCACGCGGGCCTTCATATCCTTGGAATCAAAGTCACCAGAGACCACCAGGAACATGTTGGACGGCACGTAGCGGGATTGATAGAACTCGCGGATTTTTTTCGCAGAGACTTTTCTGACAACCTTGTCATAACCAATCACCGGAATTCCGTAAGGGCTTTTTTGGAAGACGTTGGTGAACAACAGCTGACTGGCCCGGCGGCCCGGACTGTCCTGCCCGCGTTTGATTTCCTCGATAACAACTTCACGTTCGTTGTCGATCTCTTGCGGATCAAAGGTCGGATAACCCATCATCTCACTGATCACGTCCAGTGCCACATCCGAGAACTGCTTGGAAATGGTCACATAGAAGACCGTCTGGTCAAATGAGGTGTAAGCATTGAGCTCCCCGCCGGAACCCTCGACCGTGGCTGCGATCTCCCCCACCTTGTATTTGCGGGTGCCCTTAAAGACCAAATGCTCGATAAAGTGAGAAATCCCCTCTTCACCCTTTTTTTCATCGGCAGAGCCTGTTTTCACCCACATTTGCACTGAGACCACTGGAGACTTATGGCTTTCCAGGAAAAGGACCTTCAGACCGTTTTTTAGTTGAAATTTCTTAGACATACTCTACATAACTCCCATGGCATTTGGCGTCTATATCCACATTCCCTACTGCATTCAGCGTTGCACTTACTGTGACTTTGCCACCTATGAGCAAAGCAAGATTTTGCCGCCCGAACAGTATGTGGAACTCCTGTTCAAGGAGATCCGTCAGAAGCACGGCTATTACACCCCACAAAGTCTGGATACGATCTACTTTGGCGGAGGCACGCCGAGCCTCATCCCTGCTCATCTCATTGTAGCGATTATCAAAGAGCTGGGTAGATATGGATTTACAACTAGACCTGACACCGAAATCACAATCGAGATCAACCCGGCGACCGTGAATGAAGACAAATTGAAAACCTACATCGATAACGGCGTGAACCGTTTCAGTGTGGGTGCTCAAACTTTTGATGATCGCCTGTTGAAGATGGTTCATCGCGAACATTCCGCGAAGCAAACCCTGGAAACGCTCGACCTTTTACGGGCCCACAATCTGAACTTCAGCTTCGATATTCTGTTTGCGTTGCCGTCCCAAACTGTCGAGGGCCTGCGCCGGGATGTGCAGATTGCCGTGGAACAGGGAGCGCGTCACATCAGCCCTTATTGTCTGACGGTGCCCGATGGGCATCCCCTTTCAAAAGGACGCCCGATTGATGACGAACAGATTGAAATGTTTGATATCATTGCCGACGAACTGACTAAGACCGGATTCAGGCAGTACGAAATTTCCAACTTTGCGCTGCCCGGCTTCGAATCCCGTCACAACCTGCTGTATTGGGTGGATGAGCCATATTGGGGCCTGGGACTGAGTGCCCATTCTTATTCCAAGGAGTCTTCGTGGGGCACGCGGTATTGGAATATCAACAACATCAATGATTACCAGAAACAAGTTCTGGCCTTTGACGGACAGCAGTTTACTTCCCCTGCGCTCCATTTGCCCGAAAGCCAGGTGGAAGTTTTAGAGATGCACCAAGCTCTTACGGACTTTTGTCATACCTCCATGCGTCTGATGCGCGGACTCAATATTGAGCAACTTCGGTCCAAGTTCCCTGCGAGCACCTGTGACAAAGTGGTTCAAATTCTTTCGAAACTGGAAGAAAAGGCCTGGATTCAGCATGACAACGGGCATTGGTCGCTGACTCGCGACGGCCTTGTGTTGAGCAACCGAATTTTCCAGGAGTTGACCTTCCTCAAAGAAGATTTATCACAGGACTAGGAGTTTTTCTCCGACCCTCCTGACATTGACAATATCTCGTGAATACACAATCTTAAGTATTGCGAAAGGACGTCTCATGTCAGAAGAAAATAACTCTCAAAATACGAATATTCCTCCTTCAGAAAATGCCGACAGTGCTTCTGAGATCCAAAAGCTTCAAGAGCAGGCTGAAAAGTTCAAAAACGACTTCCTTTATATGCGTGCTGAGTTTGAAAACTACAAACGCAATGCGATCAAAGAGCGCTCGGAGATGATGAAATACGGCGGCGAACGCCTGGTTCGCGACCTCTTGGAAGTTGTGGATAACTTCGAACGCGCTTTGAGCGTCAACATCAACGCAGAAAACTTCCTGACCTTCAAACAAGGTGTGGAAATGACCGCCCAGGAACTGCGCAGTCTTTTGCAGCGCCATAACGTCACTGAAATTCCGGCTCAAGGGGTTCCGTTTGATCCGGCGGTGCACGATGCTCTAAGCAGCGAAGCAACTGATCAGGTAGCCCCTGGCCATATCCTGCGCGTATTTAAGAAACCTTACAAACTTCATGACAAAGTGATCAGACCTGGCCAAGTCGTCGTTGCGAAGAAGCCAGAGTAAGTGAGTGTTGATTGTCTAAGAAAGACTTTTACTCCATTTTGAATGTTTCTCGATCTGCCACTCCGGAGGAAATTAAAAAATCCTACCGCAAGCTGGCGATGCAGTATCATCCGGACAAAAACCCGGGTGACAAGAAAGCCGAAGAAAAGTTCAAAGAAATCACCGAGGCCTATGAGGTTCTCAGTGACACCAAAAAGCGTGAAATGTACGACCAGTTCGGTCATGCCGGAGCTCAGGGCTTCGGCGGCGGAGCCGGAGGTCCCTTTGGTGGAGCTGGTGGCTTTGGTGGATTTGGTGGAGCCGGATCCTCTTCTCAGGGTGGGGATCCTTTCCAGGATATTTTCGGGGATGTCTTCGGCGATATCTTTGGTTCGGCTCGGGGCCCCGGGGCTCGTCCGCGCCGTCCCAGCAAAGGCACAGACCTGCGCTACACTTTGAATATCTCTTTTGAAGAATCCGCACTGGGCTGTGAAAAAGTCATTAGCTTTATGAGACAACGTGGCGGCCGCGAAGAGCCCGCCAAACTGTCTGTGAACGTGCCTGCTGGTGTGAAAGAAGGTCAACGCCTGAAGCTTGCCGGTGAGGGTGACGCTTCTGCGGGGGCCACCGCAGGGGATTTGTACGTCATTATCAATATTCAAGAACATCCCCTTTTCAAACGCAGCGAAAATGACGTCACACTGGATCTTCCCATCATTTATACCGACGCCATTCTGGGCACCAACATTGAAGTCCCAACATTAACGGGCAAAGCCATGATTCGCATTCCTCCGGGCACCCACTCCGGTCAGACTTTCCGTCTGAAAGGAAAGGGTTTCCCGAAACTTGGCGGATTTGGATCTGGTGACATGCTTGTGCGAATTCTGGTCGACACACCCAGCACTTTATCCAGCCGACAAAAGGAGCTTATGGAAGAACTTGCTAAGAGCGGTGAATCCAGTCCTTTGGTTAAGGCCTTCCAGGAAAAAGTATCCCAACTTATGAGGAATAGAAAATGAAGTCCACCTTCTCGCTTCTGCTTACGGCCGGTCTTTTGACTTCTTGTACGACAGTGGCAACCAAGCGCGCCCCATTAAAGCCAGCGGCAACCACAACAGCGTCAGCGAAAAAACCAAAGACCGTCGGCGGAATGACAGCCGGGAAACCGCCAGAGCAGGTTGTGTCGGAACATATCTCCACTCCTGCAGCATCGGGCGATATTTTGAATCAACTCAAAAGTCTGGTAACCCAGACAGTTCAAGCTCCAAACAAACAGGATCAGGAGTCCTTCCGCCTGCGCGCCATTGATGTGGTGGAAAACAAGCTGAACGAAGACCAGCTTGAGGATGTTGCAGACGATTCTGATTTTGGCTTTCTGCGCGGACACGCCATGTTCCGTCTGGGAGAGATTTCCCTGGATAAAAAAGACACCTCCGATGCGCGCAAATACTTCAACTCCGTGACCGAATTCATCCCGGGAAGCGACCTGGCCTTGCGTGCGCAGGAAATCATCCTGCAGCTTGATTCGGCTAAAAACGTTCAGTCCCAGACTGTGGGTGTTGTCCTGCCGCTCAGCGGGCGTAATGCTCCTGTTGGTCAGCGCGCGCTTCGTGGGCTGGAAATGGGCCTGGGCCTTCATATTCCGGGCTCTGGTTTTAAGCTGGCCGTTATGGACAGCGAAGGCAATCCCGACTCTGCCCGTCGAGGAGTTGAACGCCTTGTGAAAGAGGACAATGTCATCGCGATCGTGGGAAGCCTGCTTTCAAAGACAGCTCCGGCCGTCGCAGCGAAATCCGATGAACTCGGAGTTCCGACGATCGCCCTTTCTCAGCGTTCCGGACTGACAGAAATTGGCCCGACTGTTTTCAGAAACTCCCTGACCAGCGGCATGCAGGTGCGCGCCCTGGTTCGTACTGCCATGGAAGATCTGGGCATGAAGAAGTTTGCAATTCTTTATCCCAACGATCCCTACGGCATTGAATTCACAAATATCTTCTGGGATGAAGTGCTGGCTCGGGGTGGGGAAATCACTGCGGTTCAGACCTATTCTGTAAAAGAAACGGACTTCCGCCTGGTGATTCAGCGGCTTGTGGGCACCTATTTTGGCGAAGCCCGTCAGGACGAATTCAATCTGCGTCTTAAAGAACTGCAACAGTCCGGGAAAAAACACTCCGTGCGACAATCTAATCTGGAAAATGTTTTGCCTCCGATCGTGGACTTCGACGGCATCTTCATCCCCGACAGCGCACGCGCGATGGGTCAGATTTCTGCGATGCTTTCCTATAACGATGTTCGCGGCGTAAAATTGCTGGGCACTAATCTTTGGAACACCAAGGACATTGCCAAACGTGCCGGGAACTTCGCACAAAGCCTGATCTTTGTAGACAGTATGAGTCCGTCTTCCCAAGACCGTTCACGTTTCGTGGGGGAATACCGCTCTTTGTATAACGAAGAGCCCTCCCTGATCGAGATTCAGGCCTATGATGCGGGTTTGATCCTGCGCCAGCTGATCGCCGCAGGCGCCAGTTCGCGCGAGGACTTGGTCAAAAAGATGTCCGAGCTCAACCGCTTCCCTGGAAGCCTAGGAAGCCTCAGTATTAATGCTGAACGCGAGATCGAACGCCCGGTAACCACGCTAACTATCGAAAAAGGCGAAGTTATTCCGCTTAGAATCCGCAAATAAGTCCCATAAGTTAAATTAATGGCGATTTTTTAACCCCCTTCGGATGGTGCTCTGTCTTAGGAACACCAGCGACAATGAGTGTCGCAAAATCTAAAGAAGGGGGCCGTTATGACAAGTCGTATCTCTGAAAACGTAATGATGGAGTGCAGAAGAAAACTCCTCACCGCAAAACAAGATGTTTTGAATCGCTTTAGAACAGCCCAACGCGAGTTGGTTCACCAGGAAAAAGGTGGTGATGAGGCTGATCAGTCTGTCGCTCACATCGAAGAACATTCTTTTTTAATCTCCCAAGCGCGAATGAGAAATCAACTTGTCGAGATCGAGATGGCCCTGGCCCGCATCGAACAAGGCACATTCGGTATTTGTGAAGAAACAGAAGAACCTATCGAAACTGAAAGGTTGTTGGCAATTCCATGGACTCGCCTAAGCATTGAAGGCGCAGAGATGCGAGAAGCGGTAAGTCGTAAGTTTGCGCGTTAAATAATCACGCAGTGCTTTTTTAGTGACAGACATTCATTCCCCCGTAATATGCGATCAATTTTCGGCCAAGGATCATCATATCGGGGGGTGAGATGAACGCAACCGAACTGACAGAAGTTGAACTACAAAATTTGAAAGAATCTTTGCTCTTCCAAAAGAGCACGATCCTCAACAAAACTCATGAGTTTAAAGAGGAGCAATCCAGCATGGCTGCGGTTGCGGATGAAGCGGAAGCCGCTTCTCAAGATATCTCCAACAATATCTCTATTCACTTGCACGAACGCGATCGCGCCGCTTTGTATGCGATTGAAAGAGCTCTGGGCAAGATTGCCGACGGGACCTACGGCCAGTGTGAATCCTGCTCTGAGCTGATCAGCGCGCGACGCTTGCAGGCCAGACCTTTCACAGCCCTTTGTATTGATTGCATGGAAGAACAAGAGAGCCATTCGAGTATTTTCCAATAAGTACAAATTTATCTCATTGGATGAGGTCCGCTGACATGGATGTCAGTCCAATTTTTTAAATTTATCCTGAATTGCAGTTTAGAAAAAACTGTCTCACACCGAGAAGACTCATACCAGAAACATAAATTCCCGCATTTTACGCGGAGGAGCGGTATGAGTTTTGACGATAAAGTCCTAGAAATCCCACAGACCCTTCCCATGCTACCTGTGAGAGACATCGTAGTATTCCCCTACATGATCATTCCTTTGTATGTAGGCCGTGACGCCTCTATCCGCTCAGTTGAAGAAGCCTTGGCGAAAAACCGCCTGATCTTCCTGGCATCACAAAAAGACATCACTGAAGAAAATCCTTCTCCGGACAACATCTACACTGTGGGTACAGTGGCGATGATCATGAGAATGAGAAAACTTTCTGATGGTCGCGTAAAAATCCTTATTCAAGGTGTGGCTAAAGGCCGCGTGAAAAACTTCACTAAGACAGCTCCTTCTTTCGAAGTGGCGGTTGAAAAGATCGAAGAAACTCCGGTTCAAAAAACCGTTGTTGAAAACGAAGCTTTGATCAGAACAGCCAAAGAGCACATCGAACGCATCATCGCGTTGGGCCGCCCTCTTTCTCCGGACATCCTTCTGGTGCTGGATGATGTTTCTGATCCAGGTCGCATTGCTGACTTGATCGCTTCTAATCTGGGTGTGAAAGTTCAGGACGCTCAAAAAGTTCTTGAGACTTCTGACGCCACAGAAAGACTGAAACTGGTAAATGATATTCTGGCTGCTGAACTTGAAGTGATGCAGACTCAACAGAAAAATCGTCCGGGCAATGCCAAGGATGATATGTCCAAGTCTCAACGCGAGTACTTCTTGCGCGAGCAAATGAAGGCTATAAAGAATGAGCTTGGGGAAGGCGACTCCAAATCCGAAGAAATGGATGAGTTACGCGAAAAGCTGATCAATGCCGGTATGCCTGCCAATGTCGAGGCAGAAGCTTTGAAACAGTTGGGCCGTCTGGAGCGTATGCATCCGGATGCTTCCGAAGCCACCATGGTTCGCACTTACCTTGACTGGATGGCGGATCTTCCATGGAGCAAAAAATCCGAAGACCATATCGATCTGAACCGTGCAAAAGAAATTTTGGACGAAGATCACTATGAATTGGAAAAAGCCAAAGACCGCATCATGGAATTCCTGGCGGTTCGCAAGCTGAAACCAAATCTTAAGGGTCCAATCCTGTGCTTCGGCGGTCCTCCGGGCGTGGGTAAAACATCCTTGGGTAAATCCATCGCTCGTGCGATGGGACGTGAATACTTCCGTATCGCCCTGGGTGGTGTGAAAGATGAAGCGGAAATCCGCGGTCACCGTCGCACATATGTGGGTGCAATGCCAGGCAAGATCATCCAGGCTTTGCGTCAGGCAAAAACAAACAATCCAGTGATCGTACTGGATGAAATTGACAAGCTGGGCTCTGACTTCCGTGGTGATCCTTCTGCAGCAATGCTTGAGGTTCTGGATCCGGAACAAAACGCCACTTTCCGCGATAACTATTTGAACGTCGATTTCGATCTTTCAAATGTGTTGTTCATCGCAACGGCCAACGTGTTGGAAAATATTCCACCAGCATTGCGTGACCGTATGGAAATCCTGAATATTCCAGGATACACAGAGAACGATAAACTTTTGATCACGAAAAAACATTTGATCAGAAGACAAATTGAAGCCAACGGTATCACTGAGGAAAACATCCAGTTTACCGACGAAGGCATCAAGTATCTGATCGCTGGGTACACTCGCGAGGCAGGTCTTCGTAACCTGGAGCGCGAAGTGGGATCCGTCTGCCGTAAAGTGGCGAAGATGGTTGTGATGGGCGAAGCAAACTTTGTGGAAGTAAATGCCACAACAGTTCCAGAGCTTCTGGGCCCACCAAGATTCCAGCGTGACGACAAGATCGCAGACTCCCAGATCGGTGTGGTTCAAGGCCTTGCCTGGACTCAGGCCGGCGGTGAAGTTCTGACGGTGGAAGCTTTGAAAATGAAAGGTAAAGGACATCTTTCTCTGACAGGTCAGCTTGGCGATGTCATGAAAGAATCCGCTCACGCCGCGATGTCTTATGCTCGTGCTCACCAGGAAGAACTGGGTATTCCAGAGGACTTCTTTGAAAAGTACGACATTCACATCCACTTGCCAGCAGGTGCGATCCCGAAAGACGGTCCTTCTGCAGGTATCACTCTGACAACAGCGCTTGTCAGCTTGATGACAGGCACTCCGGTTCGTCACGATATCGCGATGACTGGTGAGGTGACCTTGCAAGGACGCGTACTGCCTGTCGGTGGTATCCGTGAGAAGTGTCTTGCCGCTTTGAACTTGGGTATTACAAACATCATCATCCCGATGGCTTGCCAAAAGGATCTTGCTGACATCCCTAAGATCTTCAAAGACAAGATCAACTTTATCCTGGCAGAAAACTTGGACGAAGTGTTTGCGGTTGCTTTCGACAAGAATGCAAAAGCAACGACTGACAAGAAAACTGCTGCGAAGAAAGATCCAAAAAAATCAAAATCGCTTGCGGCTTAAAATCGCAAGTACGCATCGCCCCTCCCTAGAGTAATGCGTTCCCAAAGAGAGCTGGTAATACCGGCTCTCTTTTTTTGTTTCAAAGCGGGACAAATCAGAACCCTACCTTCGTCTGAGGTCCGAATCCGACTGTTAACTTGTTTGTATATAGCGAACGATCTAAGATTGTTCCATGAGGTTTCACAATAATGGTCAAAGCACCCTTCTGTTTGTCACTGTCTTATGCGCAATAGGCGTGGTCTTTGTACTGAACTCTGCAGATATCCAAAAAAGAAACTACGAATACAAAACCAAGGATCACGATCAGGTTTTGCTCAACGAAGTCACCACTTCCGCTTTTGCGGTGATGGAATCGGCCTTGGCCCGACGGCTGTGGGAACCACCTCCTGATAACAACTGTCTGAATTCTGAATCTTTCAGTGTCGAAGGAAAACTAGATGGCGGCATGACCTGGAATGTGACCGCCAAATACAACTTCACCACCAAAAACTACGAGCTGGTTTCTGAAGGTCAGAGGGGTGGGCCAGTAGAATTGATGTAAATGGCCTGCGTATTGTTTTAAGTCGTTGAAACCCCTCTAAAAACTCCCTCAAAAGAAAGAAACCTTGGATGAGGTGAAGGCTTTGAGTTTTGGCTATAATGGAGAATATGTTTTCTCCTATCATAAAATGCCAAAATGAAACTTGTTTGTATCACGCTAATCCCCTCGGGTTGTTCTATTCGCCGTCTCGCCGAAGAACCTTCACACTTCAAAAACTACGGTTATGAAAAATATGGGCTCACAGACAAGAAGAATTCTTAAGATCATTTTTTAGTCAAGCCTTCGCGCCACGATTGAACCAACGTTGTTTCGTGGCGTTACTTTCTTGGATCTGCTGCCGGGACATCTTTGATAGAAATGGTATTTTCAAGACTGCGCTGCAAAGCTTCAATAAAGCCGTTGCGCAGAGAAGTCCAAAAAGCTCCCCATTTGTCGATATCAGGAGACATCGCAGCCCCTGCAAATTCTATCTTTGTCGCCACAGTCTTTTCTTTGCTATTTCGTAAAATCAAATTGCCAAGAGCCAAGCCGACTTCGTTAAAGAATCTTTTTGGTGAATCAAAGTGCTCGTGATCACTAATCACGTCGAGATCTTCAAAGAAAGGTTTTAGGTAACCCACGATGCGATTGTCCTTGGTACTGACTTCTGCGAAGATCGAAAATTTCCCTTTGGTAAAACTGACGGGGCCATAAGCCACAAAAAAATCGTTTAGCTTTGTAATGTCCAGCTTTTCCATCTGCGCTTTCGCTTCAAAGACTGGCATTTTTGCGAGCAGATTCATTCGCGCCTGACCCTGGACAGGCGCTGTTTTCTGAAAACGCGCGCTGAACTCCACAGTGCTTGGCAGTATCTCAATACTTTCCTCGGTGTTTTTAATATTTGTAGCGTCTAAGGTAATCTGGTCTAAGACCACATCTAGCGGGACTTTCAAATCCCGATTCACAAAATGCACAGAGCTTTCCTGAATCTTCAAAGACTCCAGTTCAATAGGAATCAGCTTGCCCACTAGGGACTTCCAATCTTCCCCCTCGCCCGTTTCCTTTTTTGCTTTTGTTTCACTGTCTAAAAAGGCAAGGCGCATTCCATTCACCGTCAGATCACCCAAGAGCTTACCTTGAAACAGGCCTCGCCATGCCAAAGATAAATCCAGCTGGTCAACTAAGAAGAACGGACTCTTCTCAGAGCCCGTGCGCTTCCAAATTTTTAATTCTTGAATTTGATAGGCACCCCGATAAAGGGCTAAATCGAAGTCATCAATTCGCCCCTGATAAGTTGTCAGCTTTTTATCCAAATACCAATTGATCGTATACTTGATCCCCACCGGTAAAAATACACGCGTCACAACTAGCAGTGTGAAGACAACGAAAGCAACCTTGCCTGCAGTACCGAGCTTATTCCAGATTTTTTTCATGCACGACCTCCCGGTTGATTTCGTAAGATAATTCAGCGCCAAAATAAATCACTATCGAAGAATAGTAAACCCACAGCAGCAACAAAATTAGCGAACCCGCTGCGCCATACATCGAGGCCACAGCACTTTGCCCTAAATATACTCCGATTAGAGCCTTGCCCAATGAAAACAATATTGCCGTGATAAACCCTGACAAAATTGCCACTCTCCGTCGCGTCTTCATTTGTGGCAAGAACCAGAATATCGCACTAAACAGGAGCCAGAAAATAAGAAAAGAAACAAATAAATTTATGAGTTGTCCCAAGGCCAGGGCCGCACCTTTTAGCGACAAGGAGATCACTGAAGAGATTAAAAGTGAGACAATGGAAATAAACACGAATGTTAAAACCATGCCCATGTTAAAAAGTTTATCTTTAGCAAATGCCCAGGCACCACTTATAATATTCGTAGAGACTGGATCACCAGCGGCTGGGGCTTCAAATATCTTATTTAGCGATCGGCGCAAGCTGCCAAATATAACACCCGCAGAAAATATTAACGTGCTCACACCTACGATGCCGGCAAAATCTCGAATTTCCGGCTGTTGATCCACACTTTCAGCAATCGCACGTGTGACCTTGCTGGCCTCGATGCCCACGAGCTCCTGAATTTGCAAAAGCAACTCTTGGCGAAAACCTTCTCCCATAAAAGATAAAAAAGTCAGCAGGAGAATCAAGATCGGCGCTAAAGACAGAGCCGTGTAAAACGCCAAACTTGCCGACACATCAAAAATATCATCATCGAGCATCTTGGCACTAAAACGCTCCCAGTTTATTCTAAACTTCGCTCTGCTCATTATTGGTTGATGTATTGCCACGGCGGCCTCCAATCTCTTTCAGCATCTTATCAAGAACAGATTTTAAGCTAAAATAGAACCCAATGTTGGCAGTGCCTCAAAGAACTATCCCCAAAGCCGCAACGAGATAAAGCTCGTTAACACGGCAATAAGGGCCGTCAACGGAAGTCCGATCTTTAGGAAGTCCACAAAACGATAATTGCCAGGCCCCAAAATTAATAAGTTTCCGTGGTGGCCAATCGGCGTCAAGAAGGACGCTACCGCCCCCACCGTCACACACACAACTGCGGCCGTCGGGGAAACTTGGGCTGCTTTCGCAAAAGCCACGGCAATCGGCGCAATCAAGACAGTTGTCGCCGCATCAGAAAGAATTTGCGTCAACAACCCCGCGGCGACAAAGAACGTCATCATGATCGCCCACGGCTCCCAATGCGCAATTAGCGTTGAAAGATTTTTCGCAAACATAGTAGCAAGTCCTGTTTTCTCCATAGCGATCCCCAGAGGGATCACTCCGGCGATCATCACAAAAATTTTCACCTCAATTGACTCATAAGCTTGACGTAATGAAACACACTTCGTTAACACCATCAGCACGGCGCCAAGAATAAATGCAATATGTGCAGGCAAAGCTTCCGTTGCCGCCAGAAAAATCGAACCTAACATAACGAGGCCCGCAGTTTTAGCCTTCACACGTTTCTTCGGACGAACATTCATAGGCACCAGCAGTAGAAAATTGCTGTCCTCATTAACGGCCTCTAACTTCTCTTCATGGCCCCACAACACAATCAAG
This sequence comes from Bdellovibrio sp. HAGR004, assembly GCF_055397015.1. Lineage (NCBI taxonomy): Bacteria > Pseudomonadati > Bdellovibrionota > Bdellovibrionia > Bdellovibrionales > Pseudobdellovibrionaceae > Bdellovibrio > Bdellovibrio sp. HAGR004. The sequence goes on from NZ_AP029176.1 coordinate 4,066,809, forward strand.
TCTCCTTCACGCAGACGGACTTTTGAGATTTCGTGATAGATCCAGCCATCTTTGCGCCACAGTCCGATAACCAACACACCCAAGGTATGCAGGAAGTCTGCTTCACCGACACTTTTTCCTATCAAAGATGACTTCGGCGAAATCACTGCCTGAACAATCATCGGTTCTGACTTATTCAAAGACTCACTGAAGTCAGACATCTCTGCGCCGTATTTCTTTACCGTTCGCAAAGCCAAACCCATTTTTTCATCAAACGACAAAAGCTCATCGGGCGAAGTCTTCACCAATAACACGTCGTCAACTTGCAAATGCGTGTCTGCCATCGTCGAAATCCGTGCACCATTGCGCCGAACACCGACAACTTCAAAACGCTTTCCGGTTTCTTTGCTAAATTGGGAAATCGCAATACCAAGCCACTTTGAATCTGGCGGGATAATGAGTTCGGTAAAAACACCATCAATACGAAACTTTTCGTCGTGATTGTCACGACCTGATGTTTTTGGCAAAACCCACAACAACAACAAAATTAAAATGAAGCTAGAAACAACCAGGATAAATCCCAATGGAGTCACTGAAAACAACTGCAAGGGCGACTCTCCGGCGCGTTTGATGATGCTATTGGCAAGCAAAAATGCCGGCGCACCAATCAAGGTCATCGTCGTACCTAAAGACGCTGCTGTGGCCATTGGAATCAACAAACGCGACGACGGCATATTTCGCTCTCGACACAAGCGCATTACAATCGGCAACATCATGGCCGTCACCATTAAGTGATGAGTGAAGGCTGACAACCCAGCAACAGTCGACATAATGACCAAGTTCGCGATCCACTGATTTTTTCCCGCAACCTTAGCGACAGCATTGCCAATTGCATCAGTAACCCCCGTGGCCGTCAGCCCAGAAGAAAGAACAAACACAGCGGCCAGAATCAAAGCCGGTTCACTTGAAAAGCCTGACAGAGCTTCTTTCGGATCTAAAATTTTGCTGATCGCTAGTGCCAGGATGATTAATAACGCCGTCATATCAACGCTTAGCTTTTCGCTGATAAAGAAATACAAAGCACCTGCAAGAATCACTAGGAACATTATTTGATTTAAATCCATGCGGTCATTTTGGGCTTACTCAGTCAAAATTCCTAATTTCAACTAAGTAAGCCCATCCTTATTTAGTGGGAGGGGTGATTTATTCAAGAACAACAAGAACCAGGGCTGTGGTCGAGCGGCCCATTTCTTCAAAAACACCCGTCTTATCTGGGGTCGGAGCGGCACCTGTAGCTTCGGCCGATGACTTCACTTCATAGTCGTTGGTTTTAAAAAACTCACTGAGTTTCGACGGGCGTTCGGTCATGTTGTGCGTGTCGACAGTTTGAATCTTGAGATCTTTCTGCAGGTAAGACTTAATCGCGTCGCCACGATCCTTCGCCAAGGCTATTTGCTTGGGCGATACTTTTTCATCCTTAGCTGGATATTCTCGATCCGCCCAAGCCAGTACACGAACTGATTTTATTTTTTTTGATTCCCGTATCGAGGTAAAAAAAGCTTGCAGCTCTGACTTTTCCTCGGCACTTAATTTTTTTGCACCGGGATCAAAAAATACCGGTGCTACCTGAGAAGCACCGATCATTTTAGCTGTTGCGATTTCAACATCGGGTTGGTGCGCAAAAACAATGGCTCCGAAAAATCCCATTGCCAAAACTAGACGAATAATCGTTGTCATAAGATATCCTCCTGATCTTGGAAAATATCCCATGCAAGCCCACCACCACTGCCTAAAAGCAATATAGGGGATTTAAAAACTGTCATGAGGCAAATATCCCTAAGCTTTTGGGGTTTTTTGCCAAACCCCAGACCTACTTTTCGCTGGTCGCAGGATCAATTTCTTGCAGCTTCCGGTATAAGGTTTTACGATCGATGCCCAGGGCTTTAGCTGTCAGCTCCTTCGCATGGTTCTTACGTTCATACACAAACTGGATGTATTTCTTTTCCAACTCATGTAAGGGTTCAACCTCTTCACCAAAGTGAAATACGAAGGCGTTCTTTTTATCCTCAGAACTTAAGAAGGTCTCCTGCAAAGAAGGCTCATCAAATAAGGAAAATGCACTCGCATCAATTTCGTTGGTTGTTGCCAAGACCACGGCGCGCTCGATCGCATTTTCAAGCTCACGGACATTGCCTCGCCAAGGTTGAGTTAACAGAAATTCTTTTGCCGACTTTTTAAAACCAACAATATTCGTTCCATTTAACACGTTGTAGCGGTTTAAGAAGTGCTCGGCCAAGGGCAAGATGTCTTCTCGACGATCGCGCAATGGTGGTAGTTTCATCGGAATTACATTCAAACGAAAGAATAAGTCCTCGCGGAATCTTTTTTCCTGAACTTCGACACGCAAATCTTTATGGGTGGCCACAATCACCCGCACGTCCACAGGGCGAGATTGATTTTCACCCACGCGTTTGATTTCACGCTCCTGTAAGACGCGCAATAATTTTGACTGCAGTGGTAAATTCAAGTCACCGATTTCATCGAGGAAAAGTGTCCCGCCATCAGCTTCTTCGAATAAACCGATTTTTTTGTCTAGCGCCCCCGTAAAGGACCCTTTGGCATGACCGAACAGTTCTGATTCTAAAAGATTTTCTGGAATGGCCGAACAGTTGATCGCGACGAAAGACTTTTTACTGCGCGAGCTCCAATTATGAATCGCTTTAGCAAAAACTTCTTTCCCGGTCCCGCTTTCTCCCCAGATCGAAACTGTCGAGGAGCTTTTCGCAACTCGCTTAGCAAGATCAATCACCTTGCGAATCGCTTCGCTTTTGCCGATGATCCCATCGGGGTTTACACCCTTGGTGCAATCAATGGTTTGGCGTAAAGATTCATTTTCAGCATTCAAAGATTTGTATTTAAAGGCCCGCTGAGCAGAAATTAATAGCTGCGGAAAATGCAATGGCTTCACCACAAAATCGTAAGCTCCGGCAGAGATCGCTTCCACCGCGGTTTCAACATCGTTTGATACCGTGATTAAAATAATTGGCAGTTGCAAGCCTTCCGCTCGCACTGCTTTGATAAATGACAAACCCGACATCAGTGGCAAGTTTAAATCTGTAATAATGGCATCGGGTTTAATTCTTCCCGTCGTGATGGCTTGCAACGCTTCCATGGGATCAACCAAATGAATGACGAGAATGTTCTTTTGCCGGAAATAGGCGGATGCCAGCTCCGCCATGTCTAAGTCGTCCTCAATAAGCAAAATCGTCTTTTGCGTTTCCATATTTCTCCCTTACCGCCCCTGCCAGAAGTTTTGCCTTTAAACATGGGGCACATATACACATTGCAAATGTGTACTTTTGCCACATTAATACACCAAATTCTTTTTAAATCAAACATATTCGCTTTAAAGGTTTTTTAACATAGGTACCCGAATTGCAGCATATGTCGACATAGGGGTTAATGCCCCGATAATAAAAATCACGACAGGAGAAGTTATGTTACACAACAGAACCCTTTTATCAATCCTCGCATGTTCATCAGTTCTCGCAGTTGGTTGCGCTTATCAACCAGCTAAAGAGGCAAGTCACACATCGCCTTCGCCAACGGCTGTCGCCGCCGCAGAAGTAGGAACGTCTCATTATGCGGTCATCAACTTCAGACCCGGCACCAAAGATTTGTCGCGTGAAGAACAAAGCAAAATTCGGGAACTTGCAGCCGTCGCCGAACGACAAGGCAAAGTCGCAGAGTTCAAAGTTCTTGCCTGGTCTGACAAAGAATATCCAGCAGAAGGCGCTAAGGTCGCTTCTGCAGATTCAAAACTGGCAGACGACAGAGCCAATGCGATTGAAAACTTCTTAGAAAAAGATGTGAACACCTCTGCGGACGTGGATACACACAACATGGCAAAACGTCCAAACATCTTAAGTGAAATGGTCAAAAGCGATGACTACGAAGTGAAGACGACTTTTGAAGCCACAGGCGCGGCCCCAACAACAAAACAAACTTTGAAATCGCTTCTGCCTGGAGCCAAAGCTTCTAAAGCGATCATTTTAGTTCGTTACCAATAATTTGAATGGCAAATGGATTAAACAATAAACAACTGCACTACAACAAGGAGACTTTTATGAATAAAGACATCATCCAAGGCAAATGGAAAGAAATTAAAGGCGATCTACGTAAAGCATGGGGCAACATCACTGACGACGAATGGGAAAAAACAAAAGGTGATGCCACTGCAATTGCAGGGATCATTCAACAAAAATACGGAATTGCTAAAGAAGAAGCTTCCGAAAAAGTAGGCGGCGTACTTGCCAAGTACATAGAGGATACTCGTAAGACTATGGACAAAGATATTCCGCCACAAAAAAGAAACTAAAAAAGTTAGTTCGCCACTCACCTGCTAGGGTGGCGAATAAGCAGCCACCCCCTCTTGCATTCTCCGGGGGGGTGGCATTCCTAAAAGGAATCAGGAAGGAGTTTGTTATGATCGGCGCAATAATTATCGGCTTAATAGTCGGCGCTACCGCAAAAATTCTGATGCCCGGAAAAGATCCCGGCGGCTGGATCATCACTTGCTTACTGGGTGTCATGGGGTCTTTTTTAGCCCACGTTATCGGCACTGAAACCGGCTACTATATGGAAGGCGAACCCGCAGGTTTTGTCGCCTCAGTGATAGGAGCTCTTTTAATTCTATTCGTATATCGCATCCTGATGGGTCGTACTCACCCCTCAGACAAGGGTACTTAACTGCTCTTCGACTTGCACCATCAATTCCCGCGCCAAATTCAAAACAGCGAGAGCGTCTTGTTTTAACGCAGCAGCCTCTAAAGACTTCGCATTTTCCGTCAACTCTGCAAAATCAAAAGTAACCGCATTGCCTTTCACTTGATGACCTATCTTCTGCGCTTTTTCAAACAGCGCCTCAGGTGTCGACTCTGTCGCCAACAAATCAGCGAACTCTTGCTGGCGACGTTTCAAATAACGAACTCGTGATTCGATAGGGATTGCAATTCCTGACATTTGCTAACTCCTGTGATTCAAATAGAAATACACCTCTTGCACCAAAAGCTCTCCGGACACAGGCTTCGTGATCTGCCCATTGCAGCCCGCTTGCAAACTGCTTTGCAATTCCTCATGCAAAGCATGGGCGGTCAACGCGATGATGTTTTTAGTAAAACCCTTTTGTCGTATTTTTTTTGTAGCTTCTCGTCCGTCCATCTTTGGAATTTGAATGTCCATAAGAATGAGGTCCGGATTGAACTTAAAGGCCTGCTCAACAGCCGCGACACCGTCCTCCGCAATCTGAACTTCAGCTCCAGCCCCCCGCAAAAAATGAGTGAAGATCTCTTGGTTGTCTTCGGAATCTTCAACCAATAAAATTCGCGATCCGCGCAAAAGATTTTTTAGATCCAAGTTCACCCAATCAATATCACGCTTCGAATCTTCCAAACCTTCGCGCTTCACTGAGGTCTCTGCAGGGCGCATTGTCAACATTGTCCCCTGCCCCAAGTCCTTTAAAGGAATGCGCAGACAGAAGGTGGACCCCTTACCAACAGAAGACTCTAACAAGAACAAATCTCCCCCCAGAAGCTCGGCTAAACGCTTTGACAACGCTAAGCCAAGCCCTGTGCCACCGTATTTTCTCGTCGTGGACACATCCGCTTGGGAAAAGGCTTTAAACAAAACTTCGCGGCCTTTTTCTGATATCCCCACTCCCGTATCTTGCACCTGAAATTCCAAGTACGCTTCTCCAGCTTCGTTCGTGCCGGTTTTGTACAGAATCTTCACGCCACCTTTTTCAGTGAACTTGATCGCATTCCCTACAATATTGACAAGAATTTGCTTAAGGCGCACATCATCCGTGACCACATAAGTGGGCACATTGTTTAATTTTGCGATGTTGAATTGGATCTTTTTATCAATCGCACGAGCTTCCATAATCGATTTAACTTCATGAATTAATCTTTCCAAATTCACTTGCGCCATTTCGAAGTGCAACTTCCCAGCTTCCACTTTCGAAATATCTAGGATGTCGTCAATCAGACGAGATAATTCTTTACCGTTGCGCTTGATACTTTTGCTGATCTCCTCTTTTTCTTTCGTACTGAGCTCCTCATCCGCCAAAATCTCCGAGTACCCGACGATCACACCGAGGGGCGTACGAATTTCATGACTCATGTTCGCCAAAAATGAGCTTTTCATAAAATTCGCATCTTCAGCACGACGCAGAAGGATGGCTTTGTCGTAAGACATCGCAAACTGACTCACAACCCTCTGAATGGCGTACTCCTTCATTTCTGAATCGCACAAGTTTTCAGGCCCACGCAAAATAACCAAGACAGATGTTTTTTTACCTGATTCATGTAAAACGGCGCCTACCATATAATAAGGATACTCTGCCAAAAGAGCGCGAGTTTCTTCGTTGAGCATTTCAAGAGCTCGGATTTCATTTTTGTCCTGAGTACGACTGGGTAAAATACCTTCACTTAAAAAGTCTTCGAATTCAGAAGGAATACTTAAAAAGTCTGGGAAGACGTTCAGACTTTTTTGGAAGCGCTTTTCATAGGGACCCTTTTGTTCGCGAACAAAGACCACACAATCGTCCACCGCGAAAACATCGTTCATATGCGTACAGAAGCGATCAAAAATGCTCTCGCCATCAATTGCCGCTGAAAGATCCGCTTTCACCATGTTCAACTTACGGAACAACGCAATTTCTTCAGACTTGTTCTTAGAGATCTGCGACAACGAATTTTTATGGCGCTCGCTGAATTTCAAAAATTGTTGCGTTGACCACAACGCCACAAATACCACCGACAGGATAACCAGGGTCACAAACGCGAACAAGATGGGGATATAACGTTCGTACCAGTTAAAAAAGTGTGGCAGAGGCTCAAAGTGGATTGTCCAATTCTTATCAAAAACTTTTGCCTGATAAGTTTTAGTGAAATCTGGAATAGCACGACTGCCATCACGCGATGGAAAACGCTCATACACGGGAATAGTGTTACCTAGTTTTTTATCAAAGATTTCGATCCGGTAATTTACTTTTTCGTTATAGAACTCGGGCACCCCAAAGGCCCCATTAAAGAAGCGATTGATCCGTACGACGCCATAAGCAAAGCCCAACAGCGCGTCCTTAGGATCTTGCGCATTCACCACTTGCACATTTTTTTTAACCGGCAAGTAAATCAAAACCCCGCGCTGATGAACTTCAGCATCATCTTGCACTAAGATGACCGGATCAGAAATGGTCAATGAATTATCTATAAGAGACTTGTCCATTGCCGCACGACGAGTCAGCTCCGAAGACATATCAAAACCCAAAGCTTTTTTATTTCTCCAGTCTTCAGGTTGAATCAGAGTTATCGACGTGTATAAAGACCGCTCACCGTCAGGCCAAAACTTAAAATCTTCAAAGCCGTGACCACGCATATCTTTTTCTAAGGCAGATATTTCCGTTCTTTCTAATTTTTGAGCAAACCCAATTCCCTGCATACCGGGATAGCGACGCAGCACTTGGGTCGACTCAATATACTCTTTGAATTCCTTAGGATCGAAAACTCCGCCGACTTGAAAAACGGCCTTCAGGTCCATCAAGGCTTGACCGTAGCCGTAAAATTCCCGATCAATCACCCCCGTGATTTTACCCATCTCTGAATCAAGACGTGCACTCCACTCTTTTTCAAGATGGACTTTTACGGTCCACCAACTAAATAGACTAATAGATATAATAATCAAAAGAACAAGAAAGACATTCCATTCATGGGAGAGTACCAACAGTCGCTTTAGTCTTTTCACAAAAACCTTTCCAATGATCTCTATAAAAGAATCGCTCTTCTTATACATAGGGGATACATCCAACCCCATCAAGATAAACAAGCACACACACTGCACAAAACATATTGAGGTTTTTCTCCTAAGAACTGGGTCATTTTGCCCCGAGATTTCGCGAGAAATATTCCTGCGCGAATATATGCGCTTTTAGACTGGGCCCTATGATTGCAATGCCTCTAAAGCATGACAAGAACACGCTTCTTGTCAGTCTATATCCCACCCCTCAAGCGAGAGGGTTCTGCGCAAAGACCCTCTCGCCCCTCCTATTCATTAGGAAATCGGTGGTTTGAAAAACACTTAAAGGATACTTCCATGTTCAACTCATCACTCATCAAAAAGACAATCGCAGCCTCTTTCTTAATTACTGGCGCTTACAGCGTCGCTTCTGCAGACCTTAGTAAGGGTGGCGTTTTCATCGAACCTTCAGTGACCTACACAAGTGGCGAAATGAAAATTTCTTATCCTATCTTCAATGACTCGACCGAAAAAACCACGGGCGCAGGCTTAGGGTTGCGTCTAGGAGCCCACGTTCATGAATCTATTTTCTTGGGCGCCGATGTTCGTTACTCGATGTTAAGCATGGACTCATCCGCCTTGAACGGTAAAGCCGATGCCAATGCCATGAACTATGGTGTGACTTTGGGCGCACAAACTCCCGTTGCGGGACTTAGAGTGTGGGGTACCTATATCATTGGCGGCGAAATGGATCCGAAAGAGATCAACAACGTTGACGTAAAATTCAAAGAACAAACTGGTTACCGCGTAGGCGTTGGATTCTACGTTGCTGTGGTCAGCCTAAATCTTGAATATCAAGATACGAAATTTAATAAATTAGAATCCGAAAGTGGTGTTACGGGAACAACAGACAGCATTACAGGTGAGGATAAAGCTTGGATTGCTAGTGTGTCGTTTCCAGTTTCGTTCTAAACTCGAAACTTCCATAATTGGATACAAAAGAAAACGGTGCCCTGTGTATGTGGGCGCCGTTTTCTTTTAGCTATTTCCGACTATTCTGAATCCTGTGCGTACTTAGCTTTTTTCTTTTGCGCCGCTAAATCCAACTGACACATCTTTACTTTTGTTTCGTACTCGTCCTGGCGTTTTTCTGGGCTTGCCAAGAACAACTTAACGTCGCCGAAGGCACCCCTAAGGTTGCATGCGAAAACTGCGGGACAGGGAACAAAGTCATCAAATCCAATCCCCACGCTGTTGTGGCCTTTGCACTGACAGGTATTATTTTTTATATTCCAGCTAACTTTTTTCCTTTTATGACTGTCGACTTCTTTGGCAAACAAACGACTTCGACGATATGGGAAGGTGTCGTGATCATGGCCGAATCGGGTGATTGGTTCATTGCCTTGATCGTGTTTCTGGCCAGCATCCTTGTTCCCTTTATAAAATTAGCTGTTTTATTTTACTTAGCCGCCACGGCGAAAAATGGCCAGCATCGGAAATTTAAAACGCGTCTGTACCATATGATTGAAGCAATTGGACGCTGGTCGATGCTGGACATATATTTGCTGGCCGTTCTGGTGGCGGTCATGAAGTTCGGAGCCTGGGCCAATGCAAAACCAGAACTTGGTGCACTTATGTTTTTATTTGTAGTTATATTTACCATACTTGCCTCTGCAAGTTTTGACCCCGCAGTTATTTGGAAGGACCAGAATGAAGAATCTAAAAGCTAATTGGTATTTGTGGTTATTTCCATTTTTAGCGGTCGCTTTAACCGGTTGGTTGTTTTGGGACTACTTGCAACAAGTTGGACCAAAAATCGAAATCACTTTCGAGGAAGGCTCTTCCATTAAGCCAGATAAAACACAGATTCGCTTTCGTGGTGTGCAAATCGGTACTGTCACCGATATTGCCATTTCGGATAACAAAAAAATGTCGTGGTGTACGCTCGCCTAAATCGCAATGCGAAAGAATTTGCGACGGAAGGCACGAAGTTTTGGATTGAAACTCCTAAAATCAGTATCGAAGGTATTAGTGGTTTGGGCACCCTCGTCGAGGGCAGCTATATCGCCACCCTGCCTGGCCCCGACAACGCGGAATCTGTCAGCGAGGGGGACAGTGTTCGATGCCGCGGTCATGTGGTCGGCAGCGTAACCAAAGTCAGTTTGTCAAAAACAGCACAAAAGGCCGAGATTCAGCTTAGTCTGCCTTACCAGCACATGCGCCTGATTCGTACCAACACTGTCTTCTGGAAAAAACAGGTGTGCAGGCCAAGCTCGGTTTATTTAATTCCGAAATCAAAGTGAACTCTTTTGATTCGATCTTGCGCGGTGGAGTCGAACTCGCAACCCCCGATGCCGCGGGTGAAAAAGCCAAGGCGGGTACTCATTTCCAACTGCTCGAGGATGCCCCTAAGGATTGGAAGAAATGGAGCCCCGCTCTGTAAGTCGCAGCTAAAACCTTTGAATTTAGCTACTGAGCTAAGTTCAAAGCATAGCCCTGCCCCCGGTAGGTTCGAATCATCTTCTGGCTTTCGTCTTGAAGCTTCTGGCGCAAGCGGCAGATCATAACGTCAACCACATTAGTTTGTGGATTGAAATCGTAATTCCAAATCTCTTTCAGAATCAAATTCTTACTTAGAATCTTAGCTGGATTTTTTATCATCATTTCAAGCAACATAAACTCTCGGGCATTCAGATCTATCGACTGTCCACCGCGAATGGTGACCTTGCGCTCTAAACGATTTAGAATCAAATCGCCTGAGCTCAAAACCAAATCTGCCTCAGCGCTGCGGCCAATAATTCTTTGCACGTGAATTTGCAGCTCCGCCAAAGAGAAGGGCTTCATAATAAAATCATCCGCCCCATTCTGCAAAGCCTCTGCTCGCGTGGCAGAATCGCCTCGTGCACTGATGACGATGGTTGGTGTTGTTTTATTTCTTTTGATCGTCGCCAGGATATCTGATCCGCTCACCCCAGGAAGCATAAGATCAGTGACTACAAGGTCATAATTTACATTCATCAGCTTTTCTAAAGCTTCATAGCCACCATTTACGATATCAATGCTTCCAAAGAAACCCGATAATCCTCTGCTGATTTGTTCTGCAATACAGATGTCATCCTCGACAATAAGACAATTCATATTTCCGCCTGCTATTGGCATTAGATCCCAAAAAATTTACAACGCAATTTTTTTTCCAAATATGCATTTATCGTAACTAACGCAACTAACTAAGGGGCGCACATTACGACGGTAATATGCGCGTCCGTTAAGCAGTTAACTTAATGTTAGTGTTGACCCTCAGAACGTGGCAATATTCTGCTTTCATAGGGCGTCTCTGTGCCGCCTTGCTCAAGCAACTGAGTTTTCAAAAGTAAAAACTTTTGTCCCAGAGCCCGACGCTCACTCGGTTCAGATTCCCTCTTGAAATCGGGGAGAAGATCGTCTTCTTCCTCTTCGATGTGATGCTCGACCAATTCCGCTAAAACTTTCACTCGAGCTGACCACAGATCTTCGTCATCGGTACGCATAATTTCTTCAACAAGTTGGTCTGCCAGTTGGTGCTCGACATCACCTTCAAAACCGCCTTCACGCAGATCTTCATCCGCCTTGATATAAGTATAAAGAACTTGTTCTTCCGGTTTGGCGTGGACCACCAACAATGGCGCAAATTCCGCAAAGGCTTCGGAACGTTCTGAAATGACTCTGCACCTAGATTCTTTTTAGGCGATTTTTCTGACATAGTTTGATGATTCGGCATAGCATCCTCCTTGGATGCTAAACATAAAAGCAATGTCGGCGCCAACTCTAAGAACACCGACAATGACATTGAAGTAATTTTTGGGAATTTTCGCCCCAAACTTTGGGGCAAGATGGAAAATAAAAAAACCCGACTTGCATCGGGTTTTTCGATCCATTCATCTCGGGACTATTCTTCGTCAGACTCACTTTGATGACGATCCGACTTTGGAGATGTACGACCTTCATTCCGTTTATCAGATTGCGTCGTATTCTTTTTGTCCGTAGGGCTTGTGGGCTTTCTACTAGACTGATTCTGTTGATTAGATTGGTTAGAACCTTGAAGGCTAGGAAGAACAAACCAAAAAAATGTGGTGTCCTCTTTCAGCCCCCCCAAGGATTTCGGCCCGAAGGGCTTTCTGAAGGAAATTTGTCGCCGAAAATCTTATGATTCAATGAACCCGGAGGGGCCGGGAGCTCTCGCTAAAGGCACGGCCTTGTGCTTCGATCCCGCAACCGGCAAAGCCCAAGCTTATGGAGCCGGCTCTGCGTTCTTACTTCGTGCACAAGCCCCATTTTAGTGAAAAATGGCGTCTCACAACCATCAGCCCCTTAACGTCCCGACAATCCCCACACGCCCCCACCTCGCACCAAAGTGCCCCATTTGTATAATCAGAAAAGTCCCAAAAAGGGCGACAAGAAACCTCAAATGCAATTAAACAGCATTACGGGCATGGCCCTTAAGTTGCCTTACTGCTTAACCAGAAACTCAACGAATACTAAAGAAAGAGAGAGTTTTATGATTAGAGTAGCAATTGCATTTTTCGTCCTAGCTATCGTGGCTTATGTCCTAGGTGCCGCAGGCATCGCGGGTCTTTCCATGGAAATCGGAAAAATCTTGGTCGGAGTCTTCATTGTCCTAGCCATCTTATCTTACGTCGGCTCACTGTTGTCTGGTTCTGGCAAAAAAACAGGCCGCCTGCCATAAGTAAACGACATCTATTAGCAAAAATTTTTAAAAGAATCATAAGGAGAATCGCATGAATAAAACTATGAAAAATACTTTGATGATCGCCACTTTAACATTTGCTTTTGCCGTAGCCCACACAGCACAAGCAGAAGAAACTATGGCCGAAAAAGCCAAACACGCAGGAAATAAAGCCGTCGATGCCACAAAAGAAGCTGGCAGAGATCTTTCGGACAAAGTATGTGAAACTATCAATGGCAAAGTGGAGTGTGTTGCAAAAAAAGTAAAACACAAAGCAGAAACGCTGAAAGACAAAACATCGACGAAAGTTGAACAAGTAAAAGACAAGGTCGATTAATAACAAAGGCAAAGGGGCTTTCGCCCCTTTTGCTTCTCTCTTAAAGAGTCGAGATATAAAGATCCACTTCCGCAGACTTCGGGTCTTTTGCTTTGTCCCCGTAAACTTCAAAGTCATAGGAATACTTTCTTTTGAAATCCGTCGCGGACCAGACTTTTTTCCACGCTTCAACAACCACACCCGGCATTTCACCTTTTGGTGAGGCTACATGAACGTAGTCTTGGGCTGGGATTTTTAGATGCGTCATCCCTTTAGGAACCTTCGTGCCTGGAGCCACCTTAACCCCTATTAAAGGCTAGGAAGAACAAACCAAAAAAATGTGGTGTCCTCTTTCAGCCCCCCCAGGATTTCGGCCCGAAGGGATTTCTGAAGGAAATTTGTCGCCGAAAATCTTATGATTCAATGAACCCGGAGGGGCCGGGAGCTCTCGCTAGAAATCCAAGAACTAACTCGCCAGTACCACGCTGAGGTTAGCTCCAAAAGAAAACCTTGGCCGAAGTCCATCAAAGACCAAGTTCGCGAACTCTTCTCATCGGGCGTACAGCAAAAGAAGACGGCTGAACTCATCGACATTCCCTACGCCACAATCATGTCGTGGAAAAACCCTAAAAAGAAATCTAAATCAGATTTTCATGGTCTCACAATTAGACCGGGTCCAACCGTGACGGTTGGACCGTCTGACAGTCAGAACTCTAATCGAAGTCTAACTGTTACAATTAGAACTCCGGAAGGATATATTTTAGAGGTTCCAGAATCCATTGCAGCAAAGATTATTTTGCAACTTCAGCGAGGTGCTGAATGTTTCTAGATCGAAAGGGACTTCGGATCTTTGTTTATCGGGAAGAAGTTGACATGCGATGTGGGTTTGAGCGGCTGCACTCGCTCTGTGTTCATCAAATGAATGCGATCATGGATCAGGGCCATGTGTATTTGTTTTTTGGTAAGAATAAAAAGAGGATCAAATTCTTAGTATATGACGGCAGCGGGTTGGTTCTGATAGCAAAACGAATTGAGCGAGGCCGATTTATGTCCCTATCAGAACTATTGGGTCGCAATGAAGTCACACAAGAGGAATTAAAACTGATATTATTAACCAGGCCGAAAGTATTTGGACAATTTGTTGAAATTGTGATTTGCTTCGTAAGCGCCCCATGACGCCTTTTTGTTAAACCGGTGCCTCGGATGTTAAGATGGCGTCGGCGAGACGTTCATAATCTTCCACGGTTTTGGCCAGAGGAACATCAGTCAAGATTTTACAGAGGGCCTTGTAAGCATTGACGCCATTGAGCTTTGCTGTCACCACGAGACTGTAAAGAATACTGCTGGCCTCCGCGCCATCGGGCGTGTCGCTAAAAAGCCAATTGTTTCTGCCGATAGCAAACTTGCGGATGGCGCGCTCAGCGAACCCATTGTCTGGCTCCATCAACCCATCGTCTAAGTACCTCGTCAGATACGTATGCTCATTCAAGTAGTACTTGAAAGCCTGTCCCAGCTTGCTCTTGTCTGGAACCTTTGCGATATTGGATTCCGCGATTTGCTTAATTTCCTCAAGCAGAGGTTTTTGATCTCTCAATCTCGCTTTGACTTTTTCTTCGGGTGCGTGATCTCGTATTTTTTCTTCGAAGTCATAAAGCTTTTTGTAGATGTCCATCACTTGAGCCGCCATGGTTTTTCCGGATTTAGCACCATCTTTGACCGCTTGTTCAAACCGGCGGCGCGCGTGCATATGGCAGCCGAAGCGAACCAATGTTTCACTTTCAAGACCGTTGTACACATCAAGACCATCACACAATAGGCGCCCCTCGTAGCCCGCAAAGAGGCTCTTCATCACTTCGCCGCTACGAGAAGGGCTGTAATCAAACAATACGATCTTGCTTTTCTCACACGGAGTTGCCCGCACAATCATCCACGATTTGCTCTCGACAGAACGGCCATTTTCTTTTAACACCTGAACACTCGTCTCATCGCAGGAAATGGCGTGTGCACTCAACATCCGGTCGGATAAGACGTTTCTGATTGGCATCAGGGCTTGAGCTACTTGCACCATCCATCTAGCCATTGTTGTACGGCTCAACTCCACGTCCTGACGGGCGAAAATCTCTTCTAAACGATAAAGTGGCAAGCCGTCGCTATACTTACCTACAACGATAGCGGCCAATAACTCTGGTGTAGCAATGCCTTTTGGGATCACTGAAGGAACCGGCGGCGCGGTCTTTTCGTAATCACCACTGCCAACACCGTATTTGGCCCGGTGATACTCAAGCACGCTGATCCTGGCCGGCTCGTACCTAAGTTTCTCAGAGATCTCCCAGCCAATGACTTTGAGCCTTTCACCTTGCTCCGTGATTTGTTCGGACTCTGGAAGTTCGACTTTTACAATCTCGCGGGGCAGATTCTCCGGCAGGGGCTTTCTATGCCCCCGAATCTTCTTGGTATGCCCTCGCACTTCAACTGTGTAGTCTTCTTTGTCGGGGGTAGGACTTTGAGATTCCACTTCGGCTTCATTAAACTTTAACTGTTCTTGGGATTCCCAGCGCTCGGACTTTGCTCCGAATTGATTGCGCTTTAAAGCTTTAAGTTGCTCCGTCAACCAACTGACCTGACTCTCAAAGTTTTTATTCTTTTCACGCTCTTGCTTTAAAAGCTTTTCCAGATCTGCAATTCGCAGAGCCATTTCTTGTTCTGGTGTAGAAAGTGTTTCCGACTTTGACATGCCTTTTGCGAGTATCAAGCATTCAGCTAAAGCTCTCAACAAACTTTTTCAAATTTTAACTCCGCGTGCGGCTTCATCTTCCAGACATCGTAGCCCTCAAGTAGCCAAGTAAATTGTTCTGTGGATAACTGCACGTTTTCCACAGAGGATTTCTTGGGCCACGGAAACTTGTCCTTTTCCAATCGCTTTTGCCAAAGCGCGAATCCGGATCTGTCAAAATAAAGAACCTTCATCACGTCCCGGCGCTTACCGCAAAAGACAAATAGATAAGGCCCCATTAGATCCCCCATACCAGCTTCTTGCACTATAACGCTGAGGCCGTTGATGGCTTTCCTCATATCCACGGGATCTCTGTGAAGAAAGACTCCTTT
Organism: Bdellovibrio sp. HAGR004; assembly: GCF_055397015.1. NCBI lineage: Bacteria > Pseudomonadati > Bdellovibrionota > Bdellovibrionia > Bdellovibrionales > Pseudobdellovibrionaceae > Bdellovibrio > Bdellovibrio sp. HAGR004. The sequence continues at coordinate 4,082,726 of NZ_AP029176.1, forward strand.
AAACTCTTTCGGGGATTTCATCGCAAGCCCTCCTGAAGATGCAGGATCAGCTCTGCAACCCACTTTGCATCGGGCATATTGTGCTTTGAAGGGGGGGACTCAACTTGAACCTCAATAAATGGCGATGGCTCGATGATCTGTACTTCGCGATCTGTTTGATGAAACTTGCGGTACCAATACTGGAATGTACTGACTGAGAGCCCGTGGTGTCTGCAGAACGCCGCCTGCGATCCGTGAAACCTGGCGAATGATCGTACCTGGTCCCGCCAGAATATCTCTTTGTCGGAATGTTTGGATATTGATCTCATACTGAACCTCCTTGTGAAGTTCAGACTATGTGCTTTTAAGAGGTCCGGCAAAAAGGCGTCATGGGGCGCTTACGTTGTTCAAGCAAGAAAAAGATCGTCTGCCGAGCTTGAGTGACAGCGAGGTTAAGATCCTCAATGGTATCTTGCTGTTTGCACGCAAGACTGACCCCAACAATAAAGGATTTCGTAAAGTAAACCTTCAAGATGTGCAGAATGAATCTATGAAGGAAACTGGCAACCTCATTCGGGTCGATGAAGTAAATCCCCTTATTGAGAAAAAATATCTGACAGAAAAGATTATGGATGAAAAAGGTGTTTATCTTATGGTTTGCCTGGAGGACGTTGAGCCCCTGGCAAAAAACTGGAGTCTCGTGAATAGCTTAAAAAGAAAACTTCGATAACATCAGCACCTACTATCTGGAACCATTTTGGGGATTGTCTGTGTTCAATAGCACTGGCGTAACGACAAACGGTGCCGCTTTCTTAGGTATCATGAATATCCCGAGAAAAGCGGAGTTGATGAATAGATTCGACTGTGCAGAGTTGATTTGATTCACTTCACATAAAGATTTCGATGAAGTTGTTGTCCGCAAGCAAGTTTGTGAATGCTGTTCCAAACTTTCCATTGAATCATTGATGAGCTTGACCTGAAGAGCTGAGCCGGAATACCTAGCCCCTAGAAGAAAGCCAATCGCTTTCTTTGCGGCCCCCTTGGCAACGATAGACGCTCCAAGGGACTCCACAGCCATCGCTGCCAGCAAAAAGTTTTCCACCCCACCATTGAGTTTCTTCTTGTCTGAAATTATTTTACTGGCAATAACGCACAAATCTCCTTGCTCCGCCTCCGGAGAATTTTTAATAGCCGCTTCGACAGCCGTTGAAAAATTAAGGTAGTCCGTCTTGTCTTTGATCTTAAACTCTTTAAGTAATTTTGTTTTTGCATGAAATTTCGCAAATGCGTCTCTTAACTCCTTTGCGCTGGGGTGTGCTGATTTAAACTCAATTAACAAAGGATTCTCATTTAAAATCTTAAAATACGCACTTGAAAGGCTGTGCTTCATAGCAGAAACGTCACTCTGCGAATTGATTCCCTGTATTGACTTAAAGACTTTCAACAGACCATGCCTTTCTGAAGGTGTTAATTTTTCAACTTTATCCGGTGAATCATTCCAGAGTTCAGATGGCAGGTTTTGATCGAAGAACTTTATCTTAGATGGAAGTATTTCAGCTTCGATCATTTTTTTATCCTGAATATTTAAACTATTATACCCAACATCACTTTCGTCGCTGAGGCGCTCAAGGATAAACTCAAACTCCGCCAGACTTTGAACCTTTTTTTTATTTATTAGGTTTAGTAAAAACATCGTCTGACGGTAGTCTTTAAGTCTTGAGTTCAGTTTTGGTATTTCTGAATTCTTACTCCATAATCTCTGACATACTGAAGGAATATTTTCATCTTCTGAGGCCAAGGCTCCTCTTTGAAAAAAGGGGACCCCCCTACTTTCAAACGTCTCATTGAAACGTAAACATTCTGACGTTATTTGCGTGACTCGCGTGCTGTCATCAAGATAGTTGTCTACATAGGCCTCTGTATTTAATAGTAATTTTTTTGCGAGAACAGCTTCCCTGGGCATCACTGCGTCTCGCAGGGACAGTATTGATCTTGATTCAGATTCCGAAGTTACATACGCACTCCATCGACATCCTGAGCAATTAGGAGATTGTTTAAAATCTTTATCAAAAAACCTAGAGGAGCCAGATGGACGTGGAAACAGATTGCTATCTTTAAGGACTTGTATGTTAGATAATTTGATACACGACGTTTTCCCTCTACACACACGATGCTTAGAAAGAAAATCCCCTTCCACATGAGCATATTCTTCTATCTTCTTGGGACTAAATTTTTCCTGAGTGATAGAATCAGTGCAAGTTAAGCTGAATCCTTTAGAAGAACAAAGAAATATTATTAGTAAATAGAGGATATTTTTCTCTTTTGCAACCATTGAAGATCTTTCGGATTTTTTTAAAAAAAGATTAACCCTGCCAGCATGAGGACAGCAATTCCGTATGAATCATCTTGGGAATGCTTATTTTGAAAGCATTCTTTTTCAAACAAAGACAATCCCTTAGCGATTTCTCACGCTTAAAAATAATTTTTAAAAATTTTGCCGGAGTTATGAGGAGACCCGGGAAAGTTGTTTATTATTGAGATTTTCTACAACCTTGGTCACGGCTACATAAAATCCCGCATCTACGAGTGGCGCCTCTATCACGAAGAGTTCGAATTGAAATTGAACTTCTGTCCCGCTTTTTTGTTAACCGGACTTTTGACCACCAAGGTCACAAGGTCTATTGGACTTCTGCAAAGAAATTGCAGGCAGACATTTTTGAAGCGCGTGCGAAGAACAACTTGGATATACTGTTTAAGAAAATTCTCTCTGCAAAACTTTGGATTTATGATGACTTCGGTGTCGTCAGCTATCCCCGAGAAATTGCAGAGGAAGTTTTTGATCTATTGGATCGTCGCAAACACAGTTCTGCGATGATCCTGACGAGCAATCGTGAGGTGAAGGAGTGGTGCCAGGTTTTTCCGGATGCCGTGCTTGCGAACGCGGCCATTGATCGAATGTTTGAACATGCAATTGTCCATGTATTTAAGGGCAAAAGTTACCGACTCAAAGGAAAGATCGTTGAAAAATGTCGTTCATTACTTCGATCAGATATTTTTTCTCTAAACGATCCCAGCCAAACAACTCCCGAACATGGGTGAAGTTCTTTTGCTCCACGCAACACTGATCATTCTTGCGGTAGGGACGACCTCGCTTAAGAGCAACCTTTTCTTCGCGATCTTGCAGGTAACGGAGGAATTGATGGTTTAAAAACTCGTTACCATTATCCGTGCAGATCGTGTGTAACTTAAACGGCAAACCCTGTTCGATGTCCACCATACACGTCGTAACTCCGAACTGTACTGTTTTTTCTTAAGTGAGACGAAATCCCAGAATTTGGTTCGTCAGGTTGGTTGTTGAACTTTTAGACATTCCTAGTTTTCACGTCAACAACATTTTTGTTTTTTTTTCTTTCCAATATTCTTTCCGCTCTGTCCAAGTTTTTTGTTTAAGCTCTTTCAAGTTATTTAGCAACGTCGTTTTATTATTCATCTCGTGAACCATCTGCGGAGTAAAATTCCAAAGCGCCCGATGAGGACGTTTTTCATTGTACCATTCAATGTATTCACCAATGACTTCTTTCGCAGTCGCTTCGTCTTGATAGTCGCCAACTAAGTAAATTTCTTCTTGCTTGATCGTTCGATAAAATCTTTCTGTTAAAGCATTGTCCGTTGGTCTTCGCACGCGCGCGTAGGAAAGATCGGCACCTATGTCTTTGAAAAATTCTTTCGTCACGCGGGCAGTATTCGGACTTCCTTGATCCAGTCGCAGTTCCGGCTTTAAGTGCCAATCTAGAGGGATGTTGAAGTTTTCAAGGCCATCTTGGTAAAGACGTTTAATGTGCCAGGCGTTTACGGATGGAACGATTTCGTAGTGGATAATCAGCCTTGAAAAGAAATCAATCATCGTTAGCAAGTACCAACGCATTCCGCCGATACGAAGCTTTGTCCAGTCTGCACCCCACATAACATTGGCCTGATAAACTTCATAGTGAGGCTCCTGCCAAGGTGCGGGTCTTCGTGCGTAAGGCTCGACTTGATTATTCTCTTTTAGACGTTTGTAAACGCTCGTCGGCGATACAAAAGTTCCCTCAAGTTGTAACATGCCTTGGATCTGTCGATGGCGCATCTCAGGGTGTTGTTCTTTCATCTTATCAATTTCAGAGTAATCAACCTCGGTGAGACTGCGCACTGTTGTGCGCGGCTCAGTTGTCGCCACCGATGAAGAGGCCTTCCTCCATCGATAGTAGCTTGATTTTGAAACCTTTAGATTTTTTAGTATTTCTACCAATACGCGGCCCTTCCGTTTTTCGCTTTCGACGAAAGACAGAATCTCTGTTTTTTGAATTTCCATTAAATGTTGCCTCGGCTCGATTATTCCCAATTCGTCTCTTTTTTTAAATCCGCAATCGCTTGTGCTTGGGAAAGCACAAGCGCCTCAAGGCGCGCAACCTTGCGTTCTAATAGCTTCTTCTCTTTATCTGCGGGTGCCTTGCCATTACGAAGGCTCGACTTGATTCCAACCGCAAGCTGACGCTTCCACTTGTTAAAAACACTGTAAGCAATGCCGGCTTTTTCAACTGCCGCCATCGTGGTCATTCCACTTTTGATACTAGTCTCGATTTGATTCAGGATGTTTAATTTTTGTTCAGGCGAAAAAGATCTTTTCGCTTTCTTGGCTTGGTTCACTCGTCATTCCTTTATGGTTATGACTCACCAAATTTGCAATTTTCCTCCCATTTTCAAAAAACAGTACAGAACGAAGATCTACCCCAAATCGCTCGACATTCTGTCCAACCACTTAGAACATCTGTTACCGTCAGAGTGATCGCATAAGCTCCACTTAAGCTCCCGCCACAATGGTGAACGGTGTCAGCCTCGACATGGCCCACGGATCTCACGTTGTAGTCTAGGGGCTTTAAAGGGATCATTGTCGTGATATACTTCCCAGCCCTCGTGCCACTGTTCCAATGACGGCGGTATTGAGCTTTATAAGGTCGCAAGTAAACGTCGATGGTTGTCTTGCTCATTTGTAGCAATAAATGTTTAGTCACCTCGGGCGCATCGTAATGAATGATCCAACGAGGTAGGGCCTTCTTCATACGACGAGAACACAACTGACCCATATCCAACCACAGCCTCTTTAAGTGCTGGATCACGAAGTCGTTGTAAATGCGGCGACGTCCGCGCGACTCTTGCGGTTTTTTAGTCTTGATGGAATTCAATACCCTAATGGCACTTTTTCTATGAACTTTTAAATTTTTCTCCAGCTCATCCAAAATGAGACGCTTCTCTTTGCGACACGCATTCTGGTAACGCTCACTCATAACTCGAACATAGTCCCATTTGCTAGACCCTTCCACTAAATCACCTCCCTGTGATTTCAAGGACTTAAGACTAGCTGATTCGGTAACACTATTTAACGGGCAATGAGGTTGGGGACGAAAATCTGGATCTCGTTTTGAGGCATCTTCGGTAACATTTATTTCCGGGCAATTCGAAGAGGGTCCCCTCTGTCACGGTTCTAACCATTATCTACACAAATTGTCGCCTTCCCTAAATGAGACAACCAGGCTGCTCTTAATCGATTTTGAGCTGGCATTTGATATGCACTCTCTTTCTTTGTGAATCAAGAGAACAAAAAAAAGGAGTCTTTATGAAAATTTTAACTTTATTGACCATTGCACTCTCAGCTAATTTTGCTTTTGCTCAAATTAAAAATGAGAATGAAATCTATGAAAGAGCACTTGAGCAGCGCTACGGAAATGAAATTTCTGGCTATAATGACGAGATCAGAAGACTTGATGCCAAAATTGCTGACTTACGAGCCTATCAAAGAACCCTTCCCGCAGACAGAGCCTCAGTACACAAAAATCTTTCCGCTCAGATATTATATCTACAAACTCAAAAGCAGCATGCAGAGGAAGGCAAAAGAAGGTTGCACGCAGACACTGTACATCACTTAAGAACAAATCCAGCAGCATATAATGAAGCCTATAGAGAGGCGGCAGCGGAGAACAATCCATCTCGCTCAGATTTGAAGGGTATTCAAAAAATGGAGCTTAGAAGGTCAGAGTTTACGTCGCGGGAAATCAGAGAAATCAATGAGAACCCTAATAATCGAGATTTCATTGCTCATCGCCGGGATGGGTCTTTCACCAAATTTACTTTAGATAGCAACGATAAAAAACGTCTTGTACACGCATTTGCTGATAAATCTTTTTATAGTGAGATAAACAACAGAAACACATCACTCGAAGAAGCCTATCAGAAAATGAAAGTGATGAGTTTTGGAGAAAAATTTCCCACTTATGAGCAATTTAGACATGATGTAGGGCAACTCAATAACCTTTCAAGACAACTCGACAACGCGAGCGATGTATCCGAGGTCAAAAAAATTCTTAACGATTTCGAAAGAATCAATAAACCATATACACTCACATTAGAGAACTTTATGAAGCTGGAAGCGAAGGGCTATAGCATTGGAAAATGGTATGGAGAAATGAAAAGCGTACCAGGTGGCTGGCGACGCGACGATGGTTATTTTTTGAAAAACCCTCAGGGAGATCAAGTTCTGTTTACCAATTCAGGTGAACTTGAGGGCATGATTAAAAAGGGATCTCGATTGCCTCGAGGAAATGTCAAGGTTGCTTTAGCTGCATTCCTCTCTGCTGCTGCTTTGTCTGCCCAGGCCGAATCGTTTGAATTGGGCAATGAATATGATTCCGAAGCTGAGACAGAGCAAACTCCAATAAACTTCAACGACCGATCCTGGGCTCAAGAAGCCCCAGCACGCGGAGTACGATAGTGCTTAAAGGCTCAATTTTTGAAAATATGTTCTGCCTTTGGCATTTATAATCCTGATCTGCGCGCAAAAAATAAATCGCAAAGAAACGGCACCGGAATTATTTCCAGTGCCGTTTTTAGAACATAACCGGGAGCCTCAAAATGTTGCTCAAAACCCTCTTAGAACTGACCATATCAACATCCTTCGCTTTTTCACTTTATCCTGAGGCGTTCCCTTTTCGGACTCCCCCTTTAGATGCCTATCCATCCAGAACAGCACTCACACATTTGGCGGAAAGAATTTGTAGCGGTCTTAAAAATGATATTAGCTACATGCAAAACGGACTGCCGTTAGATATTTCATCAGCGCTAAACAGACAAACCTCTAACTTAAAAATCGATTCTAGCAGCTCAGGCGCTACGATCAACCTCGCCATTGCCAGCAACCCAGGCATGATTGCCAATTTCATATTCGATAAAAATGTGACAAACTTCACCATGACTCTCAAGCGACCCACGAATGAAATTGAGCCCATTAGCCGCATAAATCTGGATTCGAACTGCCGTCTTTACCAGGCCTATAATCGAAAGATTCAGCGACTCAATCCTCCGTGGCTCGTAAACAATCCAACAGAAGACCTGTTGAACAGAAGATATCAATTGCTCGTGAGAACACGGATATACGCATCGCCACTGGCAATATCGATGTCATCTGGAGCAAAATTCCAAAATGGTTGACGGCCGATTTAGATTTGAAAGCTGATAATCTTAAGCTTAAATTGGGCTACGCTCCTTCTCATGAAATCACTGCTAAATCCCTTACTATTAATATTAACCCGGCCGAAAGTATTTGGACAATTTGTTGAAATTGTGATTTGATTCTTATCATGCGACAAGATGCTAGGAAATTAGATCACAAGACATTGGAAGCGCTTCGTATTCGTGGGGTTAAGCAGATTCAAAGTGGTGTTAGCCCTGAAGAAGTGAGGCGAGTATTAGGTTTGTCTCGATCAACAGTTTATAATTGGTTGGCCCAATACCGTGAACATGGAATGGATGGATTAAAAGCAAAGAAAATCAGTGGGCGTCCGCCAAAAATCAACGGCAAGCAGATGAAGTGGATCTACGACACGATTGTACAAAAGACTCCTCTCCAATTTAGGTTTGAATTTGCTCTCTGGACACGGGAAATGATCCAGAAAATTATTCGAGATAAATTTGGAATAAAACTGGGCCTATCCTCTGTAAGCCGACTTCTGAAGCAGTTGGGGTTAACCTGCCAGCGCCCCATATTCAAAGCCTGGCAACAGAACTCACAGCAGGTAAACAACTGGCTTAAAAAAGTATTCCAGAAGATTAAAGCTCGCGCCAAGAACGAGAAAGCAGACATTTATTTTGCTGATGAGGCTGGTGTCAGGAGTGATTACCATAGCGGAACAACATGGGCACCCAAGGGCGAAACTCCCGTTGTCGAGGCAACTGGCGCCAGATTTTCTGTGAATATGATTTCAGCCGTGAACCCCCGAGGGGATTTTCGATTTATGGTTGTAGAAGGGTCAATCGGTGCAGCTGTTTTTGTGGAATTTTTAAAGAGACTGATGACTGGGTCGAAGAAGAAAATCTTTTTAATAGTCGATGGCTATCCAGCACACAGATCAAAGAAAGCAAAGGAGTTTGTATCTTCCACTAAGGGAAAGCTAGAGTTGTTTTATCTGCCGCCGTATTCTCCAGAGTTAAATCCAGATGAGTTGGCGTGGAACACTTTGAAAAATGGGGTTCTTCCGACTTTATTGTGTCTATAGAGGGTAGAGATTGAGTCTTCCGCAGTAAAATAGGATTGCTATTCGGTAGTTGGCAAAGTTTCTAAATCCTCGCGCATTAGCCTTAATTGATTGGATTTTCGAATTAAACCCCTCCATCATAGCATTTGTGATTTGATGTCGCAGATAGGTCAGGATGTTATTCAAGTGTCGTTTCATGAGCTTTGCGACATCGACCATAGGCTTTAGCCGTGAGTGCGTAGCCCACCAGTACCACTGCTTGAAGAACTTTTCTGCCGACGCCTTATATGAGTAATTCCAAAAATCAGAAAACTGTTCTTTGAGGGACCACGCTCGACCTGCCTTCAGGTTGTTCATGCGAAGGTTCTTGAACTTTTCTTTTTCATTGTCGCTCATGTTTGCAGGGTTTTTTAAAAACAGATACTTGGCCCCCTTCAACGTTTCGTCGCCATCTCTCATAAGGTCCCTATGTTCTGCACGACGTACTTTATCGACAGCTTCATTCAAGTACTTTGAGATGTGGAACTTGTCGTGAACGATGTTGGCCTGTGGAGCATTTGTCTTAGCAGAGGTTATAAATGCATCCCACATGTCCATCGCCACAGCATCAACGCCAGTACGGACCTCCTCCGGAATCCTTGACCAGAGTTGATTTGCCGACTCAAGTGTCCTTCCCTCAACGACGTCCAAAATTCGTTTGCCGTCGATGTCCACCATCAGTAATGCGTACTTGTGGCCCTTCAAAAAACTTTTCTCATCAATACCAACATTTTTGATTTTATCAAGATTTCGATGCGCAAGACCACGCTCAACTGCGCGGGATTGGATGTGGTGAACTTGATCCCATGATAGCCCCAATAACTTTGCAGCTTCTTTAATGCTCTTGGCTGCGATCATAACATCAATTGCAAAGCGTTCAAACAACAGTGTGAACCGAGAACTCGGCCCAGCCCAAGGCACACTGATGGTTTTTACTCCATGATCTGGACACTCGGATCTTGGCACCCTTGATTTAATGACAGTTTGAAACTGCATCGTGTCCAGATGACGCCATCGCCGTTCTTCACGATGATCTTTTATCTTGCATGAGCGTTGACACTCAGGACATTCCACTTCGTGATCCGACGGCCACTGAACATCAATCTCGACAAGACGTTCTTGCATTCTCAAATCAACATTAATGACAGTCCACGGTGGGACAAGGCCCAATAACAAGCTATAGTGTTGGTGCAAATCAGATGAGTTTTTCATCCGAGAATAAAAGCCTAAAACTTAGGCAAAACTCAACCAACTACGCTCTGCGTCCCACAATAAAGTCGGAATACCCCTTTTTTTGTTTCAATCCGAGACGGACACATCCTCTACCTTAGTCTGAGGTCCGAATCCGACTTTTAACTTGTTTGTATATAGCGAACGATCTAAAATTGTTCCATGAGGTTTCACTATAATGGTCAAAGCACCCTGTTGTTCGTCACCGTCCTGTGTGCCATAGGCGTCGTCTTTGTGCTAAACTCTGCAGATATCCAAAAAAGAAACTACGAATACAAAACCAAGGATCACGATCAAGTTTTGCTCAACGAAGTCACCACTTCGGCCTTTGCGGTGATGGAATCCGCGCTGGCGCGTCGCCTGTGGGAGCCACCTCCTGACAACAACTGTCTGAAATCTGAATCCTTCAGTGTCGAAGGAAAATTAGATGGCGGCATGACTTGGAATGTGACTGCCAAATACAACTTCACCACCAAAAACTACGAGCTGGTTTCTGAAGGTCATTACCGAGATTTGAAGGCCGTTTACATCAAGCGCATCAAGGTTCTGGATGTGTCTGACTACTTGTTATTCTCGGGATCGGATGATCCTTTGACTTTGCGACGTCTTTACAACGCCAACTTCCCGACCGCTTTAATCGCTCGTGATCGTCGGATTTACACTAAAGGTCCAATACAGTTTGGCGGCAACATCAATCGCCCCAACGGAATGATGGACTGGAACGGGTCCCCAAGTATTTGGCCTGGCGAATACGGTACCATCATTCAAGGCGATCGCATTCAATTTGGCGGGGGCATGCAGTATATTCAGTACTCTGTACCTAAACCCAATCCGCACCCAAGCAATATTGAAACCTTATTAGCTCCTTTTGCCAACGCCATCGGAACACCGGCCACACATCATAGCCAGTTTGGCGGAGGCTCCACCATCATTACTCGCGACTTTAACAAGGCCATGACTCTTAAACAGCAGGTCATCGATACAACAGCCGGGCCGCTCACGAAGACTTCTATTCGCAGCGAAATCTACCCGATTGCTCTATTTGGTGGAACTCCCCCGCTGAAGTCCTGGGAGGCCACTGATAACGGCACCTATTTCAATGATGTTGATCGCTACTCGATTTTTTATTATGGCTGGGGTGGCGACAATAATTTTGGTGTTCGTCTGGATGCTACCTGCATTTCAAAAGTCGACGCAGACGCAACCAAAAAAGTCTGTTCTAACTCTGAACACTTTCCCAAAGGCTTTAAGTCCTGGAGAAGGGACGCCGGACTGGAGGGCACGCTCTTCACCGCTGATGCTGAAGAGATTCCCTCTCCGAAGCTGAATTGGGATAACATGGAGGCACTGGAAGAGGACGCGCGCCAATGCGGTCGTGTCATCGATAGCCCTACCAACCCTTACACGGATTGCCCGATCTGGGATGCCTCCTACCTGAAGCGCTATGCCACTGGGAACACTGCCTGCGAGCAAGTTTCCAACATCGATTTGAATACACTCACTTTAAATAACTTCAATGTCGCCCAGCTGACCAATGCCAGCCTGAAAGAGCGCTTACTTCGTCGTGTAATTTACACAAAAGTTCCAACTGAAATTCGCCAAACCACAGCCCAGGGTTTGATGTCGGGTGTTCTGCCCACCAATCCCGCCAGAAAAAATTTCTCGTTATGGATTATCAGCGAGGACACGCTGGCTTTGAGGGGCTATCAGCAGGATACGACTTCGCCCTTAAGTTCAGATCCTGGTCGTTTGCGCGAGATTGTCTTTAATAGCGATGCCAGCGGAAGTGGACGCGAACCCATTCCGATGGTCATGCTGTCGCCTGAGCGCGTTCATCTTCTAAGTCCGCAGTATGTGCCCGCCTCCCCCACTTACATGAGCACTTATTGGCCCGTTGTGGGTGGAAAAATTCAACCTGTTCTGCACAACTATACTGATTACATCCGCCAGGAAAATGACGGATTCCGCTATGGGTACCGCACCTATAAGATTGATAGTGTCAGTCTGATCACCAACGCGAACACCAATACTGCCACGCCATTTGTTTTGCGCGGCTTATGGAGCGGGCCTGACTCCAGTGCCCATCAGTATCCATCCAATATGTGCATGGTTAGCATGGCCGGATATACACTGGAAGAAATTCCACCCCACAAACTCAATGTTACCGCAAAAATCCCGACGTATGTGTCGAATGCAAATTCGCCCATTCCGCCCTTGAGTTCCAATTACTTCAATGGTGACACCTCTCGTATGCCAAGGGCTTATTATCCCGCGGTTTTTGACCTGCAAAGAGCCTCGGGTATGGCAGGTCGTGAAGAATCTGACGTCGTCTATTCAGGCATTCGCATGTATACAAACTTTGATTCCTTTGTTCCTTCGGGCAAGAAAGATCTGAACACTCCTTCGCGTATCCTAGCTGACACGCGTTCCAACGGAGGAGCACCCCTTTCCCTTGAGCACAAAAATGTTCAGTGGGACACCGGATACTATTACCAGGACGTCCCTGCGGGATCCGCCTGCATCCCTTCAAACTTTAAATCCCGCGAAGCCGGTTACTACATTGGTGGAGTCCTTGAAACACAACCCAGTGTTAACAACGGTCGCTATATCTTCGTACATACCGACCCACCTGTTGATTACCGAAATCTCGGATCCATCATCGGAGTCGATCAACCAATCCTGGAGACACGGAATTAGATGAAACCTCAATTGAACAACTTGGGTATGACACTCATCGAAGTCCTGGGGGCTGTGGCAATTTCCTTGATCAGCCTGACCGTTCTTATGCAATTGACCCTTTCCAACAGAACACATAAATCCGGCATTGATCGCTCCATAGTCTTCAAAGAGGTCCTGACAAACAATGCAATTGAACTAAAAGGGGCCTCTGTTGATGACATTCCCTTGCCAGGCAACTGCATCGTGCGAACTTACGACTTTCAGATCAATTTCAAAGATCAAAGCAACGTCAGCGGATCTCCGCCGGCATGCGGGGTGGCTTTACCTGGAAATAACACTATCCAAGTCATCTGGGAAGTGGAGCCCGCCGCCAGTATTCAGGCGGATTTTAGCTCTTCCAGCCTGAAGTTGCCGAAGTACTCCAACAGCTTAAAGAAGGTTAATATTTACGTGCGTGGCTATCCAAACGGGACAGGGGGACAGTTGATTCAAAACCAAGTCACCTTGTTTAAAAGATGAAAAAGAGTTCCGGCTTCTCCGTCATGGAGCTTCTATTGGCTGTCAGCATCTCAACGATGGTGATCGGCATTGTCACCTATCTGATCCATAACTTTTTTTCTGAACAGAAGAATATGGAGACCTGGTCCGCCGGTCAGCTGGAAATGTCCATGGCCCTCAGAACAATCGAAGGCGATATTCGCAACGTGATTCGCATGGACCCGGTTGAAAATCTGAGCAACAGCAGTTCGGTGGAGTATTTCGGCTTGACGTCCCTCTCTCCCGGGATGGAGCCGTCGGTTTGCCTGAATGATAATGGCGCCTCTGTGATTCGTTATACAACTTTGGATCGTAAGCAGAGATCTGAACGAGTGCTTCGCGCCTGGTCAGAAATGGCTGACTCCAATAAAACCGGAGCTTCCCATGAACTGCGCCTGACGGCGGATGAAACAGAGGCTTCGATGTTCACAGCGACCAAGATGCCAGTCGAAGTGGTTCTTGTGGATGCCGATAGACGCTACCTTCGTCGATACACGGTGGTATCCAAAAGAATGAGTCTATCTACCAATCTGGATCCCTATGATGACCTTCCCAAAGTCGACTCTTTTGGTGCGCCGGTTACTTTCAAGTATGCTTCAGCCATCCTAAAGAATCCGACGAATATCAGCGGTAGTGCGATCACTTCCAAAACGGCCGTCTTTATTACCGGTTCTGAGGTGTACTCATCCCGCACGTACTCTCTTTGCCTGCGTAAGTCGGATCGCAGTCTGATCCGATTTGATGAAAATACCCGAGAAGAAACCGTTTTACTGCAGAACCCCCATGTCGACTTTACGATTGAGTCCTTCCGGGTCGGTTACATGGCGACCCGAGCCGGGATCCGGGTAGAGCCAGCCAGCTTCCTGCCCGAGATGCTAAGTCTTTCCAATATGGCTTGTATCAACACAGTGATGTTCACATTGAATCTGAATGCATCAGAAAGTTTATTGAAAAGGAATCAATCCCAGACCGTGGGTGAACTGAAGACCCAAATCATGAGGCAAAGAACGGTTTATTCGCAGAACCTGAGCATCAAACGACCCCTCAGCTGTCAACAGTGAGATCCGTTGAAAAAGAAAAAGGGCTGATTACTCAGCCCTTTTTTTATTGTTTAAACCCTTTTAGACGGTCGTTTTCGGATTCCAACACTCGAACCAGCGTTTTTAAGTCCGTCACTTCTTCTCTCAGGTGAAGGATCTGTTCCTCTTTTTCCTGAAGGATCTGGGTGTAGGCCTTCTTAAGCTCGTTGAGCAGTTTGTTAGCGGCCGTTAAGATGGGTTCGTCTTTATTCACTTTCACCATCTTATCGGTCAGGTCAGCGGTCTTTACTTCGTCCTTTGAAGTGGCCATTTCATAACCTTTCATCATTCCTTGATGAGCACCCACCAAAGCAAGGTCGCTTTCTTGGGAGGGGCGATGTACTCGTTGATGGGTACCCATCGGTTCGTCCATGATGAAGTACTTGCCGTCTTCAAAGCGGAACTTAATGTCGTCAGCCTTGATCCTTCGGCGGAGGGTACTCACACTAATTTTGTACTTAGTGGAGTAGTCCGTTAGCGGTAACCAAGAACCATAGGTCTCGACGTTCATTATTTCCTCATACTTTCTACTTCGGTGGCGCCGAAGCTTCAGTAGCTCGCCTTTGGGAGAGGTGGTCCCCTTACTCAGCTTGCGTAGTCAACGTTATCACAGGACTTAAGCCTGTCAAATTTTGTGTGAACACTTGTTCAAATTCAACTAAATTCAGGACTTTGATCTGGCTAGCCATTGCCTATTCACTAGACCAAAGTCTGAATACGCATCCCTAAGTCATGGATTTTTCATCGTTTAAAAGAATTCTTTGCGAGTTTTGCCCGAAGGTCCGATAATTTAAAAAGTTGTATGCGTATTAGAGATAAAAAGAAAGTGGCCCTAGTTTTAAGCGGAGGAGGCATTAAAGCCGCCGCCTTCCACATTGGGGTTTGCTTGGCCCTTCAAGAAAAGGGATTCAAATTTGCCGGCGGAACCAAAGAGATGGTGCGTCAGAACTTCGGGGATAACGACCCGATGACGATCCGTCTTTATGTCGGTTCCAGTGCGGGGGCTTTCGTAGCTTCAGTCTTGGCGGCTGGCTATCCAGTGGAGTCTCTGATCAATGCATTCCAAGTCGGTTCCGGATCTGAGCCCACTTTTGAAAAATCAGATCTTCGCTATCTAAAACCGATTTCCTATCGCAGCCTGTTCAACCTGAATTCGGGAAGTCTTTTGAAGTTCATCCCACGTTCGTTGATGGAAAAAGCCCTGGTGACCGGAGGCTTTGAATCACTTTTGAAAAACGGCCTGAAACTGAACGGCCTGTTTTCGACCAAAGGCATCGAAAACTATCTTCGCAAAGAAGTCCTGGTCGATAATGACTTTGCCCGTTTGGGAGTTGAGCTCTTTATCATCGGAACTCAACTGAACCACACCCGCAAGGCCATCTTCGGGAACTTCCCGGAATCTTTTAAAACCGAGACCACCAAGTACATTAACTACGCCACGATCAGTGACGCGGTGGCTTGCTCCACGGCTTTGCCTCCGGTGTTTGCCCCTTACGGAATCAAGCGCCCCGACGGAAAAGAGATCCACTATTATGACGGTGAGATCCGTGACACTCTGTCCACCCATGTGGCTGCAGACTATGGAGCTGATTTAGTCATTTCCTCTTACTCCATTCAGCCCTATCACTACACCAAAGAGATGGGCTCTTTGCACGACTACGGCATCCCCCTGATCGCCAATCAGGCCTTGTATCAGGTGGTCCAACAAAAGATTGCACGCCACATTCAGTACAAAAACGACATCCGCGGAATCTACAATGCTGTGGATGGTTACTTCAAACAACAGAACTTGCCACCCGAGCACAGGGACAAAATCCTTGAAATCATTCGCAATCGTGTGAACTATCGCCCGGAAGTAGATTACATCTACGTGGCTCCACGCCCGCAGAACTATGAGATGTTCTTTGTGGATCACTTCAGCTTGAATCCGGATATCTTGGCGCGCATTGTGCGCATCGGTTTCAAATCCGGAATCAATGCCCTTCGCCAGTACGATTTCAAATAGCTACCCGCTTTTTTCGATGGCTCTTTTCCACTGGGTCAGCAGATCCCGAACTGAGGTCTTTGGCTGGGTGCCGGCATAGGCCTTGTGATCAATGAACTGGCCAATATCCTGAAGAACCTCCCGCTGAGGTGGGCTTTTTACCGCCAGTCTCTGCAGATACTGTAGTGGGGTTTCGCCGGTTTCCTGGAACAGACTTCTTTTTTCAGCCCACTTCTGCACCTCCAGAAGTAAAACTCGCTCCTCGCTCACCAAGTCTTTTGTCCTGAAAAGACTACGGAAAAGCAAAACTCCAAGAACTCCGACGAACAACAGCCCCAGGATCAGCTGTGCCTTCATATCCGCCAGGGACTGCCAAAAGCTCTGTTGAGAACTTCTGTCGAAGTCCACCAAGAAGTAAGTCCACCGATAATTCAGATCGTCCATTAAAAACTCCGCGCGATCCCACAGGGTGATACCCGCATCTTTGGACGGCCTCCACTGTACATTGCGTGCAAAGACTTTCTGATCCTCTTCAGACAAACTGAAGAAGTCTTCCGCTCCGATCACCAAACGCAACGGAGCCACCCAGCTCGTCGGGTCCACCCGCTGCCAACTTCCCTGATGGAATATTTCAACCCAGGCGTGAGCATCTCTTTGAGTCACCCGCCAAAAATCACCCACAGGATTGTAACGTCCACCTTGATAACCAACGACCACCCGAGAGGCGATCCCCAAAGACCTCGCCAATGTGGCGTAAGCTCCGGCAAAGTGTTCACAGAAACCGCGTTTTCGATAAAACAAGAACGCTTCCAAATCATTCGGCCCACCATACACGCCCGGACTCAGACTGTAGGTAAAATCATTCTTAGCAAAAAGGTCCTGCAAAGCCTGAAGACGGCCTTCAATTTCCGGGGACCTTTTCTTGGTCTGCTCCACCCACTCCAACACCTGTCCACGCAGGGGCGGAGCTTGTAAATACTCGTCATCATCAGGAACCAAAGTGTCTTTGCTGCCCTCGCTCCAGGTGCCGCGATAAACGGTGGTGGTCATAATCGGTCGTGTGCTGCGATAAACGCCGCCGTTCAAAGCAGTTGTGCGACCCTGCTCCAACTGCACATCGCGGGTTCCATCCAAAACAAAAAGATATGTGTTAGAATGGGGCTCCAGTGCAATCTCATAGTAGCTTTCCTGGGCATCCTCTTTTTTATTCTCCGGCGAACGCAGTCCCAGAGCCCCCGGTCGCCAACTTAAGCCGCGAGAAAGTGGTAAAACCGAACCTCTCCAATAAAGATTCTCGCCGCTCTTTATTCCCGTGTCTGAAAGCTTGGCTCTAAAGACCATTGTGGAAACACCGGCAAGTTCGGCTACATTTCCGGGGTTTAGTTCCTCACTAAACCCAATTTGTCCTGTGTTGCTTCCGCGCGACATCGCCCACGGAAGTACCACGCGGGGAAAAGCAAAGAACAGAATCACCGCCCCCGGAACCGATAGGGCAAAAACCTTCAAAAGAACTTTTCCTTTATGTGGAAGTTCCTGCGGAAGAAGGGAGTACCACAACCCTGCAAAGGCCAGCGCCGAGGGAACAATCCAGTAGATGTCCAAACTGAAAAGAGCTTTTACAGATACAAGAACAAAACCCAAAAGAACCAGGAAGCGGTGGTCGCGTTCATTGCGATAGTCCATCACGCGCAAACCTGAAAGTCCCAACAAGAAAGTATAAGAAGGCTCTTGTCCAATAAAAGTACGGAACTGCAAAAGAATCTGCACAAGCAAAGCGATACTTAAAAAGCCCGTTACTTTCTTGGACAGTGGCTTCCAGTCCAGGTTCTCCACACCCCACTTCCAGATCAAAAGACCGGCCGAAAAAAGGGCAATCCACGGCGACACTTCCATACCGACCATCACCATGGCGGTCACAAAAGAAAAAGCCAGGGCTTTCTGGGAGAAGAATCTTCTTTCGCTCATGTCAAACTCCCAACCCGAAGAAGAGCCAGGGCTTTCAGACATTCATTGCGATGGGAGACCCCCGAGTTTTTTCCCAGCTCTTGTGACCCTAGTTTCAACGAGTAAGCATAGCCCCGTTTTGCTGCCTGATCGATCCACAGACATAGCTGTGAAATCCGGCTTTCATCATCTTCCAGATGCGCCGTTTGATCCCAGGAAAAGTGCAACGCTGGTTTTTCCGGTTCTTCATAGTTTTTTACCAGCAACTCCTGACGACGAGCACTGGCACGCCAGTCAATACGACTTAAAGGATCGGCACTTTGAAAGGCTCTGTGATCCCGGAACAATCCAGCCAGCCGCACCCCTTCACCGGACACGGAGTCCACAGGAAATTCCACATCTCCTTTTCGTTGTGGAAAGACCAAGATCTTTTCTTCAAAAAACGCATACTTCCACGCCCGCAAAAGTCCAAACGGATACGCACTTTGCAGAGTGACCCTGGGCAAACTGACATAGCCCCGGTGGGTCGGTTTAAATTTCAGCGAAAGACTTTCATAAGACTTCGGCGCCAACGATACTTTCGTTGTGACTTCTTGGCTTCGGGCAAAGACAGCTTCGACTTCCCAGGCTGTTATGTCCGAGCTGTTTTCAAGATCAAGGCGCACAAGTCCTTCTTCCCCGGCAAAAAGCTCGGGGCTTTCCATTCCTTCGACACGCACAACATCCATGTTCTTGTTCGTTAAGAGCATTCCTGTTACAGCAACAGAGATCAGGAAGAACACAAAGATATAAATCAGGTTGTTCGCATAACCCACAGCCAGAAAGAACAAGATCAGCGCCATCGCCCCAAAGGCGACACCAAAACGCGAAGGCATGATGTATGTTCTGTTTTTCCTTTTAGACAGGAACAGCAGTGGCCTTTTGAAGGTTGACTGCCCACTCACGACCTCGTTTGATGCCATGGTTGCCTCCCAGTCTGTGTCCTAGCACGGGTACTAGAACCTGTTGCACATCATCGGGACGAACATAGTCTCGGCCCTCTAAAAAGGCCCACGCTTTTGCTGCGCGAACCAGGGCCAGACCCGCCCGCGTGGACAACGGAGCCCCTTCAAAACCAGCTCGACGTGACCTTTCCAGAATATCCGCAATGTAAGTCGCCACCACTGGAGCCACTTTCACGACCTGCACCTGGTGCAGGGCCTGTTCAATCTCCCCTTCAATAAAAAGAGATTGGATCTTGCTTAACATTCCCCGAGGATCTTCTCCTTGCAACAGACGCACTTCAGTTTCTTTTGAGGCATGATGCAATTGCAAGCTCATCAGGAAACGATCCAACTGACTTTCTGGAAGTGGGAATGTTCCCGTCTGTTGATGAGGATTCTGGGTGGCAATAACATAGAATGGTTTTGGCAAAGGCCAGTTAGTTCCATCTACAGAGACTTCACCTTCCTCCATAGCCTGTAACAGCGCACTTTGTGTGCGAGGGCTGGCGCGATTCAGTTCATCGGCCATCACCATTTGTGAAAACAATGGACCCGGGTGAAAGACAAATTTTTGCTCTTGAGGATGAAACACCTGTCCACCGATCACATCAGCCGGAAGCAGATCAATTGTGAATTGAATGCGACGGGTTTTTAACCCCGTCAACTTTCCAAGAACTTGCACCAAAGTGGTTTTACCAACGCCTGGCAGGTCCTCAATCAGCAGATGTCCACCTGCCAACAGACAGGTCATCGCCAGACGAATTTCCACGTTTTTATCCAGAACAACTTTGGACGCTTCAGAGATAAGTTCATGAAACTTTTTATTCATAGGTGGATAGAATAAAGGCAAAAAAAAGCCCCGGCATCACCGGGGCTTAGAATGAAGTTTCTTTCAGGTCAAAAGTCCTACAAAAGGCTTTTTTCTACGGCAGAGAAGATGGGACCAGATACAAAGCCCATCAAGATAATGGCAACAGCCATAACCACTGCAGTCACGGTTGTGGCATTCAAAGAATGACCCGCGATCTCGGCTTCACCCTCTTTCATGTACATCACAACAATCGGGCGCAGGTAGTAGTAAACACCGATGACAGAGTTCAATACACCCCATACCGCCAACCACAACAAACCTTCACCAATAGCTGCGTTGAACAGATAGAATTTACCAAAGAAGCCCAGTGTTGGTGGAATACCTGCCAAAGACAGCAGGAACACCGTCAGGCACAGAGCCAGCATCGGTCTTTGTTTCGCAAAACCAGCAAGGTCATCCACGTTTACGATGTGGTTTTCAGACTTTTCAATCATGCTCGCAATAGCGAAAGCTCCCAACGTCATCAGACCGTAAGCTAGCAGATAGAAGATCACACCAGAGGCCCCAAACGCACCATTGTCACTGACGCCCGCCGTGATAACACCCACCAGAAGATAACCAGAGTGTGCCACAGAGGAGTAAGCAATCATACGTTTGAAGTTGTTCTGAAGAATCGCCGCCGTATTCCCCACGATCATCGTGATAACTGCCAGCCATTGAAGGATGTCAAACAACTGATCTGAACCCGTCAAAGACTTCGTCGCAATGATTCTCAAGAAAGCCGCGAAGGACACCGTCTTCACCGCAGTCGCCATGAAAGCCGTGTGCGGAGTCGGAGCACCTTGGTAAACGTCCGGAGTCCAAGCGTGGAATGGAGCAATCGAAACCTTGAAGCAGAAGCCCAGGATCACGAAAGTCACACCAAACAGGAATAGACGGCTTGTTTGAACAAGCTCAGCTGCATTTTCCATGAAGCTCAGGATGTTTGTACCACCCGTGGAGCCGAAGATGAAGGCCACACCGTACAGGAACAAAGCCGAAGCAAAAGAACCCAGGATGAAGTATTTCAGTGCTGCTTCCTTGGAAAGCTTTTCTTCGTGGCTCATTGCGATCATCAGGTACAAGGCCAAAGACATCATTTCCAGACCGATGAAGACCATCAGTAGGTCGACAGCAGAAACCAGGATCAGCATCCCAATCGCGGAACTCATCGCCAGGAAGATCAGTTCAGAGAACTGCTTTCCTTTTGTCGCCGGATTTTCATACATCATCACCATGGCGGCACCCGCGCCTGCCAAAGAGATAATACCCATCCACTGAGTCACACCATCAAAGATCAGACCGTTGTTGAAGGCCGTTTTATCAGCGCCGCCAAAAACGACCAGAAGAACCACGGCCACCACAATCCCGATCAACGCCTGAGATAGCGTGATCAATGAATGTTGTTCGCGGTTTCCACGAAGAACCTTCGTGGTGATTGGCAACAAACTTGCCAAGAACAAAGCGATCATCGGAGAGATCAGAAGAATGTCGCTAAGACCGATATTGATATTCATTAGTTTTCTCCTTGCGCGTGACTCACTTCAACGGCGCCGGGCTGAACAATCGTCAGATTATAGTTACTTCTGTTGTTCACAAGGTAGTCGATGCTGGCTTTGGAATAGTTCAGGAAATGATTCGGGAACAGACCCATCCAGAACACCATGATTACCATTGGAACCAAAACTGCGATTTCACGGGCATTCAGGTCATGCAGAGGATGGTGTTCATCCTTAACAAGCTCCCCTTGTTCACCGAAGAAGACGCGTTTAAACATCCACAACATGTAAACCGCCCCAAGAACCACACCGGATATCGCGAAGTAAGCAAACACCGGATGCGCCTGATAAGTTCCAAGAAGGATGAAGAATTCACCCACGAAGCCATTCGTCATTGGAACCGCGATGGAAGAAAGCGTGATGATAAAGAAGAAGATCGTGAAGATCGGCAATACGCCGGCCAAACCGCCGTACTTTGAGATTTCACGAGAATGCGTTCTTTCGTAGATCATACCAATCAGGATGAACAGCGCACCGGTGGAAATACCGTGATTCAGCATCTGATACAGACCGCCACCCATGCCGTAGGCGTTAAATGTGAACAGACCCAGCAGGATATAACCCATGTGGGATACTGAGGAATAAGCGACCAGCTTTTTCACGTCCGGCTGAACCATCGCCACCAAAGCACCGTAAATGATGCCCACAGTACCGATCAACATGAACAACCAAGCCCAGTATTCAGAAGCCTCGGGGAACAAAGGAATCACCCAGCGCATGAAACCGTAAGTACCCATTTTCAGCATCACACCCGCCAGGATCACAGACCCTGGGGTCGGAGCTTCAACGTGGGCATCAGGCAACCAAGTGTGAACCGGGAACGCCGGAACCTTGATTGCAAAGGCCAGAGCAAAGGCGAAGAACAAAAGCGTCTGCAGACTGAAGAAAGTCCCGCCTACAAACGGGATTTGAAGCTTGTAGAAGTCCAGAAGGCTTGCGCTCATCTGGCCGGTCGCTTCCTGAGTCAGATACATCATATAGATGATCGCCACCAGCATCAGAACAGAGCCTGCCATCGTATAGATGAAGAACTTTACTGTTGCATAGATACGACGAGCGCCACCCCAGATACCGACCATGAAGTACATCGGAACCAGAGAAAGCTCCCAGAACACATAGAAGAAGACCGCATCCATCGCCAGGAACGTGCCCAGCATGGCTGTTTGCAGGATGAACAAACAAACGTGGAAGCCTTTTACGCGTTCTGTGATGGATGTCCAGCTAGCCAGAATGATGATCGGGGTCAGGAACGTGGTCAGAAGAACCAGCCACAACGAAATCCCGTCAATCCCCATGAAGTATTGAATACCGAAGCGTTCAATCCACATGAACTTTTCCACCAACTGCAGGCCTGTCGCCGAAGCGTCGAAGTGCTTGAAGATGGAAAGGCTGACCAGGAACTCAATCAAAGAAAAGCCCAAAGCCAAGTGGCGAATGGTATTCGCCTTTGGCCAGATCGCGATCAGAAGTGCGAATAAAAGAGGTAGGAAAACAATGCTACTTAGGATCATACATTACCTCATGATCACAAATGAAAGGGCTACAACCACGCCGATGCCAATGTACATCGCGTACTGCTGCATATTTCCAGTTTGAACAGAGCGTGCAAAGGATCCCATGCCACGCACAAGATCGCCTGCCCAGAAGGTCATTTTATCGATGAAGTTTACATCGATATAATACCAAGTGTTCTTACTGAGGTTTACCAAAGGATTAATGATTCCGCCGAAGTACGCCTCGTCCACAAAGTATTTGTTATTCACAAGGTTATACACAGGCTTGATGCTTTCAGCGATCTTCTTCGGAGTCTCTGGAGACTTCACGTAGAACTGATAAGCCACGATGGCAGAAACTGTCGCAAGGCCCACTGAACAGCCCATCAAGATCCATTCAGTCGTTGCATCAAATGCAGTCCAACCAGGGATCGGAGAAATCATTGGGTGCAACCAGTGCTCCCAGAAGTTTGGCATGTGACCCAAGTGCTCACCGATAACATGCGGAACCCCGATCCAGCCGGCAAATACAGAAAGGATCGACAGGATGATCAAAGGAATTGTCATGATCGCGGAAGACTCATGCGGGTGAACGTCAGGGGAAACACGGCTCTTACCCCAGAATGTCAAAGCCATCAAACGAGTCATATAGAATGCCGTCAAAGTGGCACCCACAACACCCGCCGCCCAAAGGATTGGAGAACCCATTGGAGAATGGAATGCATAAGCCAGGATCTCATCTTTAGAGAAGAAACCAGAGAACAGTGGAGTTCCGATGATTGCCAGCCAACCCATCACAAATGTGATGTGCGTGATTGGCATGTACTTTTTCAGGCCGCCCATTTTTCTGATGTCTTGTTCTTCATGCATTCCGTGAATCACAGAACCAGAACCCAGGAACATCAAAGCTTTAAAGAAGGCGTGAGTCATCAAGTGGAACATCGCTGCCCCGAAGGCCCCCACACCCACTGCCAGGAACATATAACCCAGCTGGGATACGGTCGAATAAGCCAAAACCTTCTTGATATCATTTTGTGTGATACCGATAGTCGCCGCAAACACAGCCGTCGCCGCACCGATGATCGCAATAACCATCATCGTGTTCGGAGCCATGATGAAGAGCGGATTCAGACGAACAATCATGTATACGCCGGCAGTCACCATCGTCGCCGCGTGGATCAACGCAGAAACCGGTGTTGGACCGGCCATCGCGTCTGGAAGCCAAACGTACAATGGAATCTGTGCAGATTTACCGGTCGCACCGATGAACAGGAACAAAGTCCCCAAAGTCACGGCCCCCAACCAAGAGGACTCAACCACTGTCGGAGCCAAGGCATTCAGTTCAGAGAAATTCAATGTTCCGAAAGTAATGAACAGAACGAACATACCCAACAAGAACGCCGCATCCCCGATACGATTGGTGATGAAGGCCTTCATACCGGCAGCTGCCTTTTCCTTGTCCGTGAACCAGAAACCGATCAACAGATAAGAGCAAAGACCGACACCTTCCCAACCAACGAACATCACCAGCAAGCTGTCGCCCAGGACAAGCAACAACATGTTGAAGATGAACAGATTCAGGTAAGCGAAGTACTTCGCCACACCCTTATCGTGGTGCATGTAGCCGATAGAGAACAGGTGGATCAAAGTACCAACACCCGTGATCACAAGGATCATGATGGCGCTGATTTGATCGACTACAAAGCCAGCGTTGACCTTGAATTTATCAATCGCCATCCATTCAAAGAAGCTCACCGCAATACGACGGGCTTCAGCCGGCATGGAGACGAGGTCTACAACCAAAAGAATCGCAGAAATAAAGGAGATCGCCACCGCTACTGTTGCGATGGAACCAGCCACATTTCCGGAGTGTTTTTTATATCTGGCACCGTTGATCAGGAAACCAACGAAAGGAGCCAGAATCAGGATTGCCATTAATAGAGAATGATTCACAGCTTATCCCCTATCCTTTCAAGTGCTCAAAGAAGCGAATGTTCACTTCGTTGAATCGTTTAAAGATGGATACTGCCAGCGCCAGACCCACCGCTGCCTCGGCAGCAGCAATCGTCATAACAAAGAAGACCATGATATGACCATCCAGAATGCCCAGGTATTTACTAAAGGCAATGAACGTCAGATTCACAGAGTTCAGCATCAATTCAATAGACATCAAAAGTACGATTACGTTACGGCGCAGAAGAACCCCTGCCATACCGATAACGAACAACATAGCTGCCAGAACCAAATAGTGTGTCAGGCCGATATTAGTAATGAACTCAGTGTTCATGTGTTCCACCTTTACTGCGTGCCAATGCAACTGCACCAACTGCGATTACCAAAAGAAGCACACCCAAAGCCTCGAAACCGAAGATGTATTTGGTGAACAGGATGTTACCCAATGCCTTGGTTGTTTCCATGCCTGTGCCGACCATCACTGGATTGTCGGTGGTCTTTTCACCCATCAAGCTGACGGACATGGCAATAGCACCCACAACCAGACCCGCCAACAAGCCCACGGAAGCGATTTTAACCGCCCCAGTGAATTTGCCTTTGGTGAAGGCCTGTACGTCTTTTTTCAAGTCAAAGAGCATGATCACCATCGTGAACAGAACCATGACCGCACCGGCGTAAACGATCAACTGAACACCCGCAATAAAGAAGGCATTCAAGGTCACAAACAAGGCAGAGATACCCACCATTGTCATCGCCAGGCACAAAGCGGAATAGATCGGATTGGACATCAAAATGACACTAAGGCCAGAGGCCAGAGTGACAAACGCTAAGAACCAGAAAAGAAATGCATCTGCTGTCATTTTAACTCCTTACAAAGATGCGATGAAGATCACAAAGGCTGTGAGAATGGTGTTTGCCAAAGCCCAAGGAAGCATCGTCTTCCAGCCCAGATCCATCAACTGATCGTAACGGAAACGAGGCAAAGTCCAGCGAACCCAGATGAAGACCCACATGAAGAATGCAAATTTCACGTTGAACACCAGGAAGTGAATCAGCGCCACCAAAGCACTTGCCTTGCCTGCTGTTGATGTAACACCTGCGGCCCACTCATTCAGTTCTGCAACAGAAACAAATGGGATTGTGTAACCACCAAAGAAGAACAAAACCATCAGACCGGAAGCGATCATCATGTGGCCGTATTCACCGATGAAGAACATGTTGAACTTGAAACCGCCGTACTCTGTATGGAAACCACCGACCAGCTCGGATTCACCTTCGGCCAAGTCGAATGGCAGACGGTTGGATTCTGCGAACGCCGCAGAGAAGAACAAAATCGCCCCTAGCGGTTGATAGAAGATACCCCAGTTCGGAAGCCAGTTCGCCGCGATCGTGTGACCCAGGAACGTGAAGGTCAAAGGACCTTGCTGAGCCAGTGTCATCTCCGTCAGATTGAACGTGCCGTAAAGCATGATCACGCCGACAATGGAAAGACCCAATGCCAGCTCGTAAGAGATCGTTTGAGCGGAAGCACGAAGCGCACCCATCAGGGTGTACTTATTTCCAGAACCCCAACCAGCCATCAACAATGTGTAAGCAGCCAAGGAGCTGACACCCAGGATGAAGACGATACCCACGCCAATTTCGTAGCCCTGAACCAGGAAAGTGTAAGGACCCCATGTGGAGCCAAACATTTCAAAGGTCCCAACCTGAATTGGAGAAGACATTGGAATTGCCGAGAAAGCCACCGCACCCGGAATCAAAGCAAACACCGGCGCTGCATAGTACAGGAAGGTTTTTGCATTCTGAGGAACGAAGTTTTCTTTGGTCAGGAACTTCACGGCATCAGCCAGAAGCTGCATCAAACCCAATGGACCCACGCGGTTCGGACCCAGACGGTCTTGAATGAAAGCAGAACCACGGCGCTCAAGCCAAACCAGAATCGGCACCAACTGAACCATCATCAGGAAGATGACGACCAACTTCAGGCCATTCACGGTGATTTCGAAAATATCTTTACCCATTCCCATTGATTAGTCCCACTCCAAAGCTTTTGATTTAACTTCCCAGAAGAGCCCGAAGATGAAGATCGCGATGAACACCATCATCGAAATGAAGACGAAGGCGCCCCCACCTGTCGAGATGAATTCACGGAAAGAAATCGCCCAAGGGTACATGAAGATAATCTCGATATCGAAAAGAATGAAAAGAATCGCTGTTAAATAATACTTAACAGAGATCTTTGTTTCTTTCTTTTCGATCCCAGGAATACCGCACTCGTAGGGCTCGTACTTCACGGGGTTATAAACCGGTTTCGTTCCGGTAATGTTGGCTGCAAGCCAAACTAAAAATGCTCCAAACAGAGCAATGAATATGACGATGAATATGACTCCACCGAGTGGCACTAGTCCCTCCAAAGTTGTCGTTATTATTTGGATTTCAATTAGTTATATATGTGTCGTCAGTGAAAACCAAGAAATATGAATGGAAACAAGGCGATAAGCGTGGCAAGATGAGCCCACCAAATGAAAGCGGAAATCACTCACACAAGGCTTGAATCCATCCTGGAAAGGGCCTTCGAAACAACTCGCGGTAAGATTCAAGTGACCGGGGCAGCGTCACCGCTTGCGCTTGCGTACTTCTTGTCACAAACATACTCTAAAAAAATCAACGGCTTGCCGCATCTTGTTGTGGTCGGCAGTCATCGCGATGCTGTGACTTTGCAGCAGCTTCTGGAGTTCTTTGACCCAAGTCGTCAAAGTCATATTCTGCCTGCTTTCGACGTTTCTCCGTATTCGGGTCTTTATCCAAACACACAGGTGGTCGCTGATCGCATTCGCTTTTTGGCGAAAGCTCAATCCGCCAAAGCTGGAGAAATATTCATATCCTCTTCTGACGCGCTGATGCAGAAGACCTTGCCGGTGAAAATCCTGAAGGATCTTTCCCGCACAATCCGGGCTGGCGATGAGCTTCCCGAGAATCTTAACGAATATTTTGGTTCATTGGGGTATGTCGCAGCCCCAATGGTTGAAGACAAAGGTCAATTCGCCGTTCGCGGAGGCATCGTGGATATCTATCCACCCACCGAGCCTCAACCCATCCGCATGGATCTGTTTGGCGATCAGGTTGAAAGCCTTCGTCACTTCGCGATTTCCGATCAGCGTAGTGCTGATGAAATCTCTGCCTTTGTTCTGACTCCGGCCCGCGAGGTGCTTTTCCGCGACGAAACCCATGAACGACTGCTGCAACGGGTGCGCACCTCTATCGACGGCCGCAAGGTGGATAAGGCAGAGTCTGAAGAAACTCTGCGCTCTTTGGTTTTAAAGAATGCCTTTCCGGGAATTGAATTCTTGCTTCCGTACTTTTACGGAGAGCTGGCAACACCCGTGGATCATTTCCCAGGGGCCTTAAACCTGTGGTTCCTGGATCCCGTAGAGATTTCCCGATGTGCCGACGAAAGCTGGGCAGAAATCAAAGCAGACTATGCCACCAGCGAAGGACATGTGATCCGCCCGGCCCTGGAGGATCTGTACACGGTTTT
Source organism: Bdellovibrio sp. HAGR004 (assembly GCF_055397015.1). Lineage (NCBI taxonomy): Bacteria > Pseudomonadati > Bdellovibrionota > Bdellovibrionia > Bdellovibrionales > Pseudobdellovibrionaceae > Bdellovibrio > Bdellovibrio sp. HAGR004. Next base: position 4,111,137 of record NZ_AP029176.1, read on the forward strand.
TGAAAATTTGAATTACCCGCTGAACTCTCGGCAGATTTATTTCTCGTCCTTGGAGTATTTTGAAGAGGAAAATTCTGACGATACTCGCGTGGAGTATCGCACGGCCCTGACCCAGGACTTTACCAATCTGGGACTTGCCAATGCCGTTGGCTCTGAACAGTGGCTGCAGGCAGCCACCAACAAACTTCACCGGTGGCGGGATGACGGCTATCGCATCTTTGTCAGCACAAAGAACCAGTCGCACATCGATCGCCTTTCTTTGATCTTTGAAAAACTGGAGCTTAAAGCTGTTCGCACCAATAATGATGAATACCGCTGGGACTCCTGGCTTCAGGAACAGGATCACAATCCGTCCTGGATTCATATTGTGCCGCGCTATCTGGCAGAAAGCCTGCGTCTTGAAGAAGAACGCATCATCTTCCTGCGTGATGAAGACTTCTACGGCAAAAAACAACGCTCTTCCCGCGAAAGTTCAGGCGCAGAGGACTTCCAGAAACAAGCCAAGCGACTGTCTTTTGGTGATCTGAAGCCGGGCGACCTGGTGGTGCATGTCAAACACGGCATTGGCCAATATGAAGGTCTCAAGATCATGAATATCGGCGGCGTCGAATCTGAGTACATTCAGGTCGGCTACAAAGATAAAGACAAGCTGTATCTGCCTGTTTATCGTGTGGGGCAGTTGCAGAAGTTCTCCGGCGCCGGAGCCACCAGTGTTCTGGATAAACTTGGCGGCACGGCCTGGGAAAAAACCAAAGCCAAAGTTAAAGCCCACGTTCGCGACATTGCCTCGGAACTTTTACAGCTCTATGCAAAACGTGCAGAAATGCACAGGCCCCCGTTTGTGATCAATGAAAACGAAGTGGCGATGTTTGATAACGGCTTCCCTTACGAAGAAACAGATGACCAGCTTCGTGCAATTAACGACATTCGTCGCGATTTAAAGTCCACCAAACCGATGGACCGCCTGGTCTGCGGCGACGTGGGCTTTGGTAAAACCGAGGTCGCCATGCGTGCGGCATTCTTTGCCATTCAAGCTCGCAAACAGGTGGCGGTGCTAGCGCCCACAACGGTTTTGACATTCCAGCACTTTGAAACGTTCAAAAAGCGCTTCGAGGGCTGGCCTGTGGATATTCGCGTGCTGAATCGATTCGTTCCACCCGCTGAAGCTAAAAAGACCCTGCAAGATCTGAAGGACGGCAAGGTGGACCTGATCGTGGGCACACACAAGTTGTTAGGTTCGGGCGTTGGATACAAAGATCTGGGGCTTTTAATTATTGATGAAGAACAAAAGTTCGGCGTCACTCACAAGGAAAAGATCAAAAAGATTAAAACCAGCGTCGACACTCTGACTTTGTCAGCCACACCGATCCCAAGAACATTGAACATGGCTCTTGTGGGCATTCGGGATCTCAGCTTGATCAATACGGCCCCCGTGGATCGTCTGCCAACAAGAACCTTCGTGACAAAGTTTGATCCTGAAACCATTCGCAAAGCCATCACTGCAGAAATCTCCCGTGGCGGCCAGGTTTACTTTATTCACAATCGCATCGAGTCCATCTATGGCCTGGTGGACGAACTTCGCCAGATCGTGCCGGAAGCCCGCATTCGCGTGGCTCACGGACAGATGGAGGAACACGAGCTGGAAAAAGCCATGCTGGCTTTCTTCCATCATGAGATCGATGTTCTGGTCTGTACGGCGATTGTGGAATCCGGAATGGACGTGCCTCGCGCTAACACGATGTTCATCGACACGGCCCACTTGTTTGGTCTTTCGCAGCTTTATCAGTTGCGCGGACGTGTCGGTCGCAGCAAGACCCGCGCCTATTGTTATTTGATGATGCCACGGGATCGCAAGCTGGACAAAGAACAGCAAGAGCGCCTGAAAATCATTCAGGAAAACACCGCCCTGGGAAGCGGTATCAAGATCGCACAGTACGATTTGGAACTGCGTGGATCTGGAAACATTCTGGGCGAAGAGCAATCCGGCCACGTCAACTCTGTGGGTTATGAACTTTATATGGATCTTTTGAATGAGGCCCTGGCGGAAGCCAAAGGCGAAACCGTTGAGGACATGGATCTGGATCCAGAGATCAACCTGAAGATTCCAGCACTGATTCCGGATTCTTACATCAAGGACATCCGTATTCGTCTGGGGTACTATAAGGCTTTGGCGGATATTTCTTCCAACGAAGATCTGGATCGTATTGAAGAAGAATTGCGCGATCAGTTTGGACCGATTCCTGATCAAACTGTGAATTTGATGGGCCTGATGCTGATTCGTCGTCAGTGTAAAGAGCTGGGTGTTCGTGATATCAGCGCCGGCTTAAAATCCGTGTCCTTGATCTTTACTGAGAAAACAAAACTCAGCCCGGAGAAAGTCATTCAGCTGGCCGTGCGAGAAAGTAAAAAGTATTCACTGACTCCGGACAACCGCCTGAACATCAAGCTTTCCACGATCACGTGGTCTGCTGTTCATGATGAGCTCGATGCGCTCTTGCGCTTAATTTGATTCAGAACTCAAAACGCAGACCCGCGCCATAAGTAAAGTCCGTTTCAGTATTGGGATCATCCGGCGCTTCTGTTTTCGCATACTGTGTGGCGTACACATCCAGGAAGGTATTCTCCAAGCCCCAGTTAAAGGTCGTCTCTTTCGCCGTCTCGTAATCAATCCAATCAAGCTGGATCAACAGCCCCAGCGAGTAGTTATAGCCCAACTGAGTTGTCGCAGAGAAAGAATCTGTCGCACTTTTTTCGGATATCCCCATCTGCCAGACATTGACCCCGACGTAAGGTACCACATAGGGCTCATTCATAATCATGTCTGCTGTGAATCGGAAGGCCGCCCCGTATTTACTGATCTCAAGACTGCGGGAGTTTTCCGCATCAACCCGGCCCATCCCATAGAAAATTCCAGCAGACAGAGAGCCCAAAGTGAAATTGAATTTATAGTCGATACCAGCTTGAACCAAATTGACTGTGTCTTCACCGAAGACATCCTTGTAAGACATGCCATCCAGGGTCGAGATCAAATTTTTAAAGTTAATAGCCTCATAGTCCATGCCAAAATAGACCCCATGAGTTTCCCGGCGCTCTTTGTAAGGTGCCAGGTTGTCCTGTCGAATTTGCAGCTCCACCAAGGGAAGATCCTGAGGCGGCACCTCGACCATATTCTCCACGGGGATAGTTTCTTCTTGAGGAGCTTCAACGACAGCCGGAGCTTCCTCCTCAATGGGAGCAGCTTCGACAGTGGCTTCTTCACTTTCAACCGCTGCCTCTTCTTCCGCAGCGAAATCCAGTGCATCATCCGCGACGGGCGCTTCTTCGACAATAACATCTTGAGATTCCACGGCCTCGAATTCTTCCTCAAGATCCTGAGCCATGGCAGTAAAACCAACAAAGACTGTTAGCAGAATACATACCTTTGATTTAAGACTTTGGTGCAATTTCATGCTGTCTCTCAAATCTTGCCTACCTTCGTTCAGGCACAGTGATAGTCTGAATATATGAGCAAGTATATCAGGGAAATCTTTAGGAATTTGAGCATTAGTCTGCTGATTCTTGTTTTTCCCCACCTTGTGCTAGCTGGTCCAGATCGGATCGCAAAAATTATCGATAAGAAAATAGCCCAGATGACCCCCGAAGAAAAAGTGGGGCAGCTTTTTATCGTGGGCTTTCCCTACACCGAAATCACACCCGAGCTTGAAGCGTTTATCGGAAAATACAAGCCCGGCTCCTTCTTACTGTTTAAACGCAATATCACTTCGGCCTCACAGATCCGTGAGTTGAATTTAAGTCTGTACAAGGCCAGCTACAGATATTCCCAATTGCCTCCGTTTATCGCCATCGACCAGGAAGGTGGTGCCGTCTCCCGACTTCCCATCACTCCTGCACCTCCGAACGCGCTCGCTCTTGGACAGACGCAATCACCTTTGCTGGCAGAGGAAATGGGACATCAGACCGGTTTGTTCCTGCGTGAAGTGGGCTTTAACATGAATCTAGCCCCGGTTCTGGATGTAGTAGATCCCTATTCGACCAGCTTCATTGGTGTGCGCTCTTTTGGCTCCGACCCTGAAATGGTTCGAGATATTGGTGTTGCCTACTCCAAGGGTCTTCTGAAGGCGCGCGTGATTCCCACGGCAAAACACTTCCCTGGCACCGGCAGTCTGAATCAGGATCCTCACGTGACTGTCGTTGAAAACAAGACGCCATTGGAAACTTTCAAAAAGCGCGATCTGGTTCCATTTATCGGGTACAGCAAACTTGGACAGAACATCGCCGTGATGATGTCACATCTGATTTATCCGGAGTTGGATTCCAGCCGCGAACCCGCCAGCTTTTCCAGCAGGATTGCTTCAGATCTTCTGCGCCATGATTTAAAGTTTATGGGTCTTATCATGACGGATGACTTGCAGATGCAGGGATCAAAGCAGGTTCTGCGGCCCGAGGCCGCGGCGTTGAAAGCATTAAAGTCAGGTTCTGACATTGTGATGCTGACATGGTCTTTTGCCGATCAAGGAAAAGCATTTGATTACGTCCTCAAGGCCCTGCAGGACGGTGATCTTTCCGCCCAGGACGTGGACAACAAACTGAGACGGATTCTTCGTGTAAAGGCCTTTGCCAACGTCTATCGCAAGGACCCAAAGATGCCTTCTCTTTTAAGTGGCAACAGCCTGACATCGCGTGATTATGCCAGCCTTGAGGACGAAGTTCTTTCTCAGAATCTGAAAACCAGCCTGATTCCACGCAACCTTCCCCAGATAAAAGCCCCGCGGAAACCCGCCAGCACTGAAAGGGTCTGTGCGGCTTCACCTTCCAAGGACTTCTTAAACACGTTCACCGAAGGAACGAAGATGCCATCTGTTCACATGCAGAGTCGAACCGGATCTGGCGATATCGCTTTATGGATGAAGAAGCATCGCTGCACGGCTTTGTTTGTTGGTGTAACCGGTCCCCGCACCGCCCGCCAGATTCGTGGTCTGAGTCCTGAGCACAAGAGCAAACTGATTATCGTGAATCTGGGAGCCCCCCGCCTGTTCCCGCGCAGTCGTGGATATCGCCAGGTCATTCAGCTTTATTTTAATCACACGGACGCAGGAAGGAAGATCGCCAAGTATCGCGAGGAGATCCTGCAAAGTTCTCAGGGCACCTTTGCCCTGAACGATTAGTTTTCTTCAGTATAGAAATGGTGGCTTCACCTAAAAAAGAAACGGAGGCTTTGGGCCTCCGTTTTTGATTCTTACTTCTTGGCTGGCAGTTGTTCTGCCACTTCGATTTTTGCTCTGGCATGAGCCCAGTCGCGCTGGAACTCTGCCCAGTCTTCGTCTGTGATCAATTCGTTCATGATCTTCTTTTCAGAAAGAGCCAGGAACTCTTTCGTTGCCTGAAGATCGATCTCTTCTGGAAGATCAGCAATGTTCGCAAGAATATTCACGCCCTCAGGAGAAACCTGGCAGTAACCCCAGCTGATAACAGCCACGTCCTGCTTTTCTTTTCCTTTGAGTTTCCATTTCATCACGCCTGTTTCCAGAGTCGTGATCAAAGGAGCGTGACCAGGAAGAATGTTGAGTTCCCCCTTGAATGCTGGAACAGTCACCTCGTCAACCTCTTGGCCAACAAGGATGCGCTTTTCCGGAGTCACGATTGTTAGTTTCATATTCACCCCTTAGGAAGGGCAGGCACTAGGCCTGCAGCTTCTTAGCTTTCTCGATAGCGTCTTCAATAGTACCAACAAGGTAGAACGCCTGCTCTGGAAGAGCATCATGTTTACCATCAAGGATTTCACGGAAGCCCTTAACAGTGTCTTTGATATCAACGTATTTACCTTGCAAGCCAGTGAACTGCTCAGCAACGAAGAACGGCTGAGACAAGAAACGCTGGATCTTACGAGAACGGGAAACAACCAGTTTATCCGCTTCAGACAACTCGTCCATACCCAAGATGGCGATGATGTCTTGAAGTTCACGGTAACGCTGCAACAACGCCTGAACGTCACGAGCGCACTTGTAGTGTTCTTCACCGATAACAGTTGGATCCAAAAGACGTGAAGTGGACGTCAATGGGTGAACCGCAGGGAAGATCGCCATAGCCGCGATATCACGATCCAAGTTTGTCGTAGCATCCAAGTGAGTGAACGTGGTTGCTGGAGCTGGATCCGTGTAGTCATCCGCTGGTACGTAAACCGCTTGAACGGAAGTGATGGAACCTTTTTTAGTGGAAGTAATACGCTCTTGAAGAGCACCCATCTCAGTCGCCAAAGTTGGTTGGTAACCAACGGCAGAAGGGATACGACCCAACAACGCGGAAACTTCAGCACCCGCCTGAGTGAAGCGGAAGATGTTATCCACGAAGAAAAGAACGTCTTGGTTTTCAACGTCACGGAAGTATTCCGCAACAGTCAAACCAGTCAAAGCAACACGCGCACGTGCTCCAGGAGGTTCATTCATCTGACCGAACACCAAAGAAGTCTTAGCCAAAACGCCAGACTGCTTCATCTCTTGCCACAAGTCATTTCCTTCACGAGTACGCTCACCTACGCCGGCAAATACGGAGAAACCACCGTGCTCAGTCGCGATGTTACGGATAAGCTCCTGGATCAGAACTGTTTTACCAACGCCCGCACCACCGAACAAACCGATCTTACCACCCTTTGCGTATGGAGCCAGCAAGTCAACGACCTTGATACCAGTCATCAACATCGCAGCTGCAGTCGCTTGGTCTTCAAACTTAGGAGCATTTCTGTGGATACCCCAGTGTTCTTTTGCGTTTACTGGACCTTGTTCGTCGATTGGCTCACCAACCACGTTGATGATACGACCCAAAGATTCACGGCCCACTGGAGCTGTGATCTGAGTGCCCAATGCTTTAACTTTTTCACCACGAACCAAACCTTCAGTTTGGTCCATCGCGATTGTTCTTACAACACCGTCACCCAAGTGCTGGGCAACTTCTAGAACAAGGTTGAACTCAGAGTCAGAGATAAATTTATTAGTTACACGAAGAGCGGAGTTGATGGCAGGAAGTTCGCCGCCTTCAAATTCCACGTCCACTACGGGACCCATCACCTGTTTTACTTTACCGAATGCCATTATTCAGCTCCCTATTTAAGCGCTTCTGCGCCCGATACGATTTCAGTCAATTCTGTAGTAATTTTTTCTTGTCTCAATTTGTTGTACGTCAGAGTGAGTTTGTTGATCATCTCTTTCGCGTTGTTCGTCGCGTTCTCCATCGCGCTCATACGAGCACCATGTTCACCCGCTACGGACTCGGACATACATCTGTAAACCTGAAGTTCGAAGTGCTTTTCAAGAAGCTCTTTGATGATCTTCTCTGGAGCCGGTTCGAAAATCATATCCACAGCAAAATCATTCGCTTTCTCTGGCTGCGTGTTGAAAGTCGTCATGCCGATATCGATCGGCAGGATTGTTTCACATACAACAACCTGGGAAATCGCAGATTTGAATTCGTTGTGAACGATACGAACTTCGTCGTAGTTACCTTCAAGGTAGTCGTTCAAAATACGATTTGAAACCTTGGAAGCCAGCTCATAGGAGATATCCTTATCAAGCTTGGTGATGTAATCAACAGGCTTGATGTCTCTTCTTACGAAGTAGTCATGAGCGCGACGGCCAATGAACAGGAAGTCGATCTTCTCGACCTTATCCTTGTTCTCTTTGTAGTAGTTCTCAGTGAATTTGTTGATATTGCTGTTGAAAGCGCCGCACAGGCCGCGATCAGAGCTGATAACAACAAGCAAAACATTCTTTACTTGTTCTTTCTTCTCCATCAACGGATGCGACACTTTGTTTGTCACAGCGATATCCGCAATCACCTTACGCAAAGTCAGAGCATAAGGACGCATATTAACGATGTTATTCTGCGCCTTTCTCAACTTCGCAGCAGACACGAGCTTCATCGCTTTCGTGATCTGCTGGGTGTTTTTAGTGGACTCAATTCGAGCCCGGATATCCTTCAAGCTTGCCATTTAAGCACCAAATTACTTGTTAGAAGGTTGGAAGATCGCTTTGAACTCTTCAAGAGCCGCCAACAACGCTTTTTTAGTGTCGTCGCCGATAGCTTTCTTCTCAGAGATAGTTTTCAGGATGTCGCCATGCTTGTTTTTCAAGAACTCGATCATCTCAGCTTCGTATCTCTTAACATCAGTTTCTGGGTAGCTATCAACGAAGGCATTGGAAGCTGCGAAGATCATAACGATCTGCTCTTCAACCTTCACCGGTTGATATTGAGGCTGCTTCAAAACTTCGACCAAACGACGACCACGAGCCAACTGTTGTTGAGTCGCTTTATCCAGGTCAGAAGCGAACGCTGCGAAAGCTTCCATCGCACGGAACTGAGCAAGCTCAAGTTTCATGGAACCGGCAACCTGTTTCATCGCCTTGATCTGAGCGGCACCACCCACGCGGGATACAGATTTACCGACAGAGATCGCTGGACGGATACCTTTATAGAACAAGTCGGATTCAAGGAAGATCTGACCGTCAGTGATGGAGATAACGTTTGTCGGGATGTAAGCAGAGATGTCACCCGCTTGAGTCTCGATGATTGGCAAAGCAGTCAAAGAACCGCCACCTTTATCAGCAGACAATTTGGATGCACGCTCTAGCAAACGGCTGTGAAGATAGAATACGTCGCCTGGGTAAGCTTCACGGCCTGGAGGACGACGAAGAAGCAGGGACAATTGACGGTAAGCTTGTGCTTGTTTCGTCAAGTCATCGTAAACGATCAAAGCGTGTCTGCCAGTATCACGGAAGTATTCCGCCATAGCTGTACCAGTGTACGCCGCCAAGTATTGAAGCGGAGCTGGGTCAGACGCGTTGGCCGCGATGATAGTAGTGTACTCAAGAGCGCCCGCTGCACGAAGTTTTTCAACAACCAAGGCAACTGTGGACTGCTTTTGACCGATAGCTACGTAGAAGCACTGAACACCAAGACCTTTTTGGTTGATGATAGTGTCAACTGCGATAGTTGTTTTACCAGTTTGACGGTCACCGATGATCAACTCACGCTGACCACGTCCAATTGGTACAAGGGCGTCGATCGCCTTGATACCTGTTTGAAGAGGCTCTTCAACCGGGTGACGGTAAACGATACCAGGAGCTTTTGTTTCAACGATGCGGCTGTGAGGAGTGTTGATAGGACCACGGCCGTCGATGGCGTTACCCAAGCCGTCAACAACACGGCCGAGAAGCGCTTCACCAACTGGAACGGAAACGATTTTCTTAGTTCTCTTAACAACGTCGCCTTCTTTGATAAGACGGTCTTCACCGAAAAGAACGGCACCAACGTGACCTTCTTCAAGGTTCAAAGCCATCCCGAAAACTTCACCTGGGAACTCGATAAGTTCACCAGTCATTACATTTTCAAGACCATAGATACGAGCAACCCCGTCCCCTACGGAAAGAACGCTACCTGTTTCACTTACTTCAATCTTTTTGTTGTATTGATTGATTTGCTCTTTGAGAACGCGACTGATTTCGTCGGCACGGATTTGTGTTTCCATTTTTAGTTGGCTCTCCTGTTTAATTCTTCATTCAATTTTTTAAGATGTGTGTCGATGCTGTCATCGAAAGTCCAGCCGCCTACAGAGGCAACAACGCCCCCAAGCAGTTTGGAATCCTGTTCGTACGTCAGAACGATTTTCTTATTCAAAACTTTGTTAATTTTCTGTTCGATCTCTTTTTGTGCATCAGCAGTCAAAGGCTGAGCAGAGCGAACCACACCGCGGGTAACACCCTCTTCAATGTCCAAAAGATCGCGGAAAGCGATCGCCATTTGGCCAAGGATGTCCATGCGGTTTTTTTCTGCCAAAAGAACCAGTGTATTTACGACTTCTTCAGACACACCTTTGCCTGACAAAGCCGCCTTTACAGCGGCAACCTTTTGATCAGAGCTGACCATAGGATTTTCGAAATAGTTTTTTACAGATGCATCGGCCGCAAAGGACTGTACCAGTGTTTGCAGTTCCCCAAATACCTGGGAGTGGATGCCTTTTTGTTTTGCTACAGCCAAAAGGGCTTTCGCATATCTTTTGGAAATCTCGCTGACTCTCATCGGCTTACACTCCAACGTTGTTGATGAAATCTTTTTGCAATTTTTGTTGATCTGCAGAACCAAGATCCTTCGTCAAAACGATGCGTGCCGCCTCGACGGAATCTTTCAATAGCTGAGAACGAAGTTCCTTCTGCGCACGCTGAACTTCCAACTTCACAGTCAGTTCCGCATCGTTTTGAATGCGCTTGGATACATCAGCAGCCTCGTCCAAAATTTGCTTCTTCAGCTCTTCTGCATGAGTCTGTGCTTTGCGCAGGTTCTCTTCACGAGTCTGATCCAAATTTGCCAATTTGGATTTGATATCCACGAATTCTTTTTCAGCTTGCTCACGCGCAAAAGCAGATTTCTGAGCAGCCTCAAGATAAGCTGTTTTTCTGCCTGCGAAGAAAGAAACAATACCATCTTTTGTGAAGTAAATAAGACCTGCAACAAGGATCACAACGTTGATCGCCTGGTACATGACTGCCTTAGGAATACCCTCACCACCATGTCCACCCGCTGCCAATACAGCCGCAGGAGCCAACAATACCATCAGATTCAAGATCAATTTCATAGTGTGTCTCTCTTATTTACCAAGAAGCTTGCTAGTGATTGCCATTGCCACAGCATTTGTTTGAGATTTCAAATCCGCTGCCGCAGATGAAACCGCTGTGGTGATTTTTGTTCTATTGTTCTGAACAAGAGCTTCAGACTCTGTGCGCGCCTTGGAAACCAAAGACTCATAGTCTTTGTTTGCCTGAGTTTTCGCAGCATCGATGATGGATTTCATCTGAGCATTCAGATCACGCACTTTTGTTTCGTATTCTGTCTGCAATTCGATGGATTTGCTTTGGTACTCAAGGGCAAGGTCTTCCCCGCCTTTGGTTCTTCTTTCTCTTTCCTCCAATGCATGAGCATAAGGAGCGAATACAACCTTGCTCAAGAAGATCAAGGCGATTGCAAAGAGCACAAACTGAATGACTGCCGTGGTATTGATACCTAGTTGTCCAAAAATGTCCATTTGGTTGAAATCCCTACTGATTTTTTGACCTTCGGGATTAGCATTGGGGGACAGAACAGGTCAAGGCGTATTTCTAACTGATAATGTTGGACTGCCTAAGACTTAGGCATGTATGAAGCCCCTTCAAAAACAACCCCTTCATCAATACGTAGACTTGGAGATGTTACGGTGCCTTTGAATATAGCGGGAGGGTGCATGATAACCCTGCGGCGGGCAAAGAGATTTCCCTCTACCCGGCCGGATATAACGATGGTGTCGGCCTCAATTTGGGCGGTCACAGAGGCCCCCTCATTGATCACGATGGTGTCCTTAGTAAAGATTTCCCCCTTAAAGTCTCCGCCGATCTGAACAGTCCCTTCGAAACTGAGCTTTCCTTCGAAATGGGTCCCCTGGTCAAGGATCGCTGTCACATGACCAGAAAGAAGATCTTCTTGAAGTGCGGGGGAAAGTCCTACTGCCATCCTTCTTTAAGCCTATCTACCAAGTTGGTTAGTTCGTCATCGGAATAGAAATGAATGCTGATTTTACCTTTTGAATTGGCATAATCAATGTTCACTTTTGTTCCCAGCATTTTCTGTAGCTCATCGCTCAAACCAGAAATCAATCGCTGGGTTACATTAGAATCAAAAGTTGGCGCCTCTTCAACTTCCTCTTGGCCTTTTACGACCGCCTGCACCATTTTTTCAAGCTTACGAACTGCGATCTTTTCGTTCAAAACTTTCTTCGCAAATTCGATCTGCTTCTTTGGATCTTGCAAAGAAAGAAGGACTTTGGCGTGGCCCACGGAAAGTTCGTTTCCGGAGATCATTTCTTTCACCGGCTCAGGCAAGGAAAGAAGACGAACTGCATTAGCTACCGTCGCACGGTCACGGCCGACTTTTTCAGCCACTTGCTGTTGCGACAACTTAAATTCAGAAATCAGACGGGAGTAACCTTCTGCTTCCTCAATTGGATTCAGATCTTCACGTTGAATATTCTCAACAATCGCCAGTTCCAGCGCTTGTTTGTCATCGTAATTCTTCAGGATAACTGGAACTTCATGCAAGCCCGCCAGTTGGGATGCTCTCCAACGACGCTCCCCTGCGACAATTTCCAGTTTTCCGGAAGCGGTTCTGCGCGCCACGATTGGCTGAAGAATACCGTTTTCTTTAATAGATTGAGCCAGCTCTTGCAGCGGTTCCTTGTCGAACTGTTTACGAGGCTGATATTGGCCTGGCGACAGTTTATCGATAGCAACCTTCCAGATTTTGCTCTCAGGATCTACGGGAGGGGCAACGGGTGTTGCGACTGCCTGAGGCGCAGCTGCTGGTGCAGGAGCTGGCGTGGAGTTCACATTATTAATAGGTGCAGCTGGGGCCTTCGCCACTGGAGCTTCGGCCGCCGGAGCTGGGCCACCCAACAAGGAACCTAGGCCTCGGCCCAGTCCCTTTTTCTTATTGTTTGAGGATTCAACAGCAATATCAGACATTTATAATTCCCCTCTTATGCCATCTGTTCTGCGTGTGGAGCCGCTTCGGACGTCGTTTTCACCTCGGAACGGGCGATCACTTCGCGGGCAAGCTCTAGGTATCTGGTTGCGCCAATGGATTTGCTGTCGTATTCGAAGATGGACTGACCATGGCTTGGTGCCTCGGATAGGCGTACATTTCTTGGAATGATGGCGTTGAATACTTTCTCGCCAAAGTGGTTCTTAATCTCGGTCACAACTTGGTGACTTAGATTATTTCGAATATCAAACATCGTCAGAACGATGCCTTCGATATGCAATTGAGGATTCAAATTCTTTTTGATTAGTCCTGCCGTATTCAAAAGCTGACTAAGCCCTTCAAGCGCATAGTACTCACACTGCAGAGGCACCAGGAAACTGTCCGCCGCATTCAGGGAGTTCAAAGTCAAAAGCCCCAAAGATGGAGGGCAATCGATGATCACGAAGTCATATTGATCAGCCACAGTGGCAATCGCCTGTTTTAGACGGTATTCACGCTGCGGCATATCAACCAATTCAATCTCCGCGCCCACCAGATCAGGATTAGCCGTGGATACTTGCAAATTTGGATTGGAAGTTTTTTGAGTAGCCTCTGATAGAGTCTTCTCGCCGATGAGCACATGGTAGCTATTCGCATCCTGGCTTTCGTATCTTTTGATACCCAAACCGCTGGAGGCGTTACCTTGTGGATCCATGTCGATCAAAAGAACTCTTTTACCAAGAGAAGCCAAGGCAGAGGAGAGGTTTACAGACGTCGTTGTCTTACCAACACCACCCTTTTGATTCGCTATACAGATTGTTTTTGCCATTTTTCCTCCTTGAGTAGAAAAAGTCGCTCGAATCGCGTGAACATTCAAGAATAAAGACCAGTTTTTCGCGCCACACCTTATGTTTTTATGCGTTTTTTCCGATGTTCCACGTGGAACACGTGTTTTTATGCGAATAATTTGTCTGATCATCCTTAGTTTAAGCCTCGTTGCCTGCAACAAACCCGATCCCAACCCCGAGTTGAAGGATCCGATCTTCAATGATCTTCAAGCCAGCGCCGCAGAGGCAGGTCAGCTTCTGGAAGCAGAAAAGAAGAACTTAGAGGGGTTCGAAAAGGAATTGTCTGACGTAGTCCCTCAAACAGGTCAAATAAAGTACGCTCAGAAGCGTGTGCGCGAGTCGAAAGAAAGAATTGTCCGGCTGGAGCAGGAAAAGCAGTATCTTGAGTTAAAAGTCGATGCCCGCAAGCGCGAGGCTAAGAAATCTTATTCCAAAGCATTTAAAAAAGGTGATCCATGGCCTAACCCCCAGGAATGGGACTCCTATCAGACAGAGAAACGCCTAAGAAGCGCAAAAAGAACCTGGGATGCAAAAGAAAGAATGAAAGAAGCCGGTTTAGGGCAAGAAAAAACCCCCGAACCAGCGGCCGGGGGTCATTAGACATGTTCCACGTGGAACATTCAGGCGATTTTCTCTGTTTTTACCACGGAAAACTTCACAGCCCCCACCGGAAGCTTGTACTCCCCCACTAGCGAGGGCGACCAAATAGAGCAAAGCTGAGTCGGGATCTCTCCCACCTCAATCCCCCACTCTTCGCTCTTGAGATGATAAAAAGCACCACCCTTTTGAACGCTTTTGCGCACAAGCATGATTGCCTTTGAAATAGAGTTAAAACCACGAGCCATCACGAACTGCATAGAATTATCCGGCATCGATTCTACTGTTCTGTGTTCGACCGTACAATTAGACGCTTTCAGCATGGCAGCCATGTGTTTTAAGAACTCAACCTTTTTAATATCCGACTCAATCAAAACGACCTGGACCTGCGGATACAAAAGGGCAAAAACCAACCCCGGAAAGCCATTACCGCTTCCCAAATCAAAAATCTTATCGATCTTAGGGTTAGCCTTATAAATTACTTGAGAGGCCAGAATGGCGTCCGCAAAGTGAAGCGCATCGGCCACGAAGAGCGTCTTGGGTGAAATCAGATTCACCGTTCGATTGAACTTAATCAGCTCTTCATGATACGTCTTTAGTCTAGTTCGTAAATCTGGACTTAAATCGGGAAACCACTCATCAATGCGCCAGTGTATTATCGGCGCTTCCTGTTCCTTGTTGTCCTTCAAGATCCATCTCCTTGATCTTCTTATGACCTTTTAGATGGATCATTATAGCCTGAATGGCCGAAGGATTAACACCACTTATCCTTTGAGCTTGACCTAAGGTCCGTGGCTTAACGCGTTGCAGCTTATCTTTCTCTTCATTAGAAAGACCACGAATCTCACTGTAAGAAAGACCGTCTGGAAGAACCATTTCTTCCATTCTTTTGGACTGAACGATCAGGTCCATCTGTCTCTTTACATAACCCGAGTACTTCACTTCAATCTCGACCGGTTCAACCACATTTGGGTCCGGATCCAGCTCAAAATTCAGCAGTTCCAGATGTGAACTAGTAAGCTCAGGGCGTCGCAGCAACTCCTCGAAAGTCAGAGACTTTGTCATAGCTGGAGTCGGTATTGTCGCAAGAATCTGCTGCACATCTTTGGTCGGATAAACAACCGTATTGCGAAGTCGATCATGCAAAATCTGACGGCGTTCGCGCAACTTGC
Source organism: Bdellovibrio sp. HAGR004 (assembly GCF_055397015.1). Taxonomy (NCBI): domain Bacteria; kingdom Pseudomonadati; phylum Bdellovibrionota; class Bdellovibrionia; order Bdellovibrionales; family Pseudobdellovibrionaceae; genus Bdellovibrio; species Bdellovibrio sp. HAGR004. Next base: position 4,126,288 of record NZ_AP029176.1, read on the forward strand.
TCAAAAGCTCGTAAGACTCCGCCGGCACAAGACCCAACTTCATACCGATATCACTCAACCTATCGATAGTATTATCTTCTCGTAAAACAAGGCGGTGCTCCGCGCGAGATGTAAACATACGATACGGCTCACGCGTTCCCTTCGTCACAAGATCGTCGATCATCACACCCATATAGGCTTGATCGCGGCCCAAAATGAACTCTTCCCGACCCAAAATACTATGAGCCGCGTTTATACCGGCAATCAAACCTTGAGCAGCTGCTTCCTCATAACCGGAGGTGCCGTTGATCTGACCCGCTAGGAAAAGCTGGCGAATCGTTCTGGTTTCCAGTCGATGCCAGATCTGAGTGGGCTCGATATAATCATATTCGACAGCATAGCCATAGCGAGCGACTTTGACATTTTCAAGTCCCGGGATCGTTTTCAAGAACTGATCCTGAACCTCTTCCGGAAGACTGGTTGAAATGCCCTGAAGATAAATCAAATCCGTGGAAAGACCTTCCGGCTCCAGGAATGTTTGATGGCTGGTTCTTTCCGCAAAACGAGTGATCTTATCTTCGATAGACGGACAGTATCGAGGTCCGACACCTTCAATAATTCCACAATACATCGGGGACTTATCCAGGTTCCCACGGATGATTTCGTGGGTTTTCTCTGTCGTGCGAGTCAGGTAGCACAACACCTGCGGCAGTTTGAGTTTATCAGAGGACTTATAACTAAAAGGATAAACCTTTTCATCACCGCCCTGAGGAACCGTTTTTGACCAGTCGATGGAATCCTTCAAAAGACGCGCTGGCGTCCCAGTCTTCAGTCGTTTTACTTCAAACCCGAACTGAGCCAATTGATCCGACAAACCAATGGATGGTTTATCACCCACACGGCCACCCGCCTCCTGGCGAAGACCGATGTGCATCACTCCGTTCATGAAAGTTCCAGTGGTGATGATCGTCGCTTTAGCGAAAATTTCAGAGCCATCCTGAAGAACCACACCCACACACAGATCCTTCTCAAGAATCAGGCGTTTGACCTCACCCTGGAGAACTTCCAGATTCGGTTGATTGAACAGGGCATTCTTTTGAAACTGCGAATAAAGATGTTTGTCATTCTGCACGCGCGTCCCACGAACTGCGGGACCTTTGGAGGCATTAAGGCGTTTGTACTGGATGCAAGTTTCATCAGCTGCAACACCCATCTGTCCACCCAGCACATCGATTTCACGAACCATATGCCCTTTGGCAAGACCGCCAATGGAAGGATTGCAACTCATATAACCGATGCGATCCGTGTTTGTGGTCACCATCAGAGTGCTTAAACCCAAACGCGCTGACGACAAACAGGCCTCGATACCCGCATGGCCGGCACCGACAACAATCACATCATACTTTTTATTCGCCATATTTATTTCCCGATACAAAACTCTTTAAAGACTCGGTCCATGATCTGATCATCAAACCGCTTCCCTAAAGTTTCGTGAATCGCAATGAGAGCTTCTTTAAGCTCAAGAGCCAAAAACTCAGCGCCCATGCCTTGATCCACAACTGATTGAGAACGTCGTGTGTTCTCCAAAGCACGATTGAGGTTTTCATAGTGACGGGCATTGGAAATCAAAACTGTGTTTTCCACCTGCAAGTCCGCGAATTCCTTCACCAGGCTTTGGAGCACTTCAGAACGCACCTTTTTATCAAGAGCGCTGACAAAGAACACCCTTCTTGTGAAGAAAGCCGGGCTGTCGCCAATTTTTTGGAAAAATTTACTGTTTTTAAGGGCTTTTTCGACGGTTTCCAGGGGTTTAGACCCCCCAATTTTGTCGGTTTTATTGGCCAAAATATAGGTCTTCTGAGGCTCTAAAGAATCCAAGATCAGCAACTCTTCAGGGCTTAAACCCTTTTCAATATCAAAAACGAAGAACACCACATCGGATTCATTCTGCGCCTCATAGCTTTTCTGAATCCCAATGCGTTCAACCAGATCTGTTGCCTGATCCCGCAGGCCAGCCGTGTCCACAAACGTGAACTTTACGCCTTCAAAGCTGGTATCCCCGTGAATAACATCGCGGGTGGTCCCGGGGATATCGGTCACGATGGCACGTTCATCTTCCAGGAACAAATTCAATAAACTGGATTTTCCGACATTGGGAAGACCGGTCAAAACAACGCGGAATCCGTCTTTCAGAAGGCGTCCGACTTTAAACGTCGCCACCAATTCTTTCAAAACAGCTTCAACTTTGCGTAGGCGAACCTGCACCACATTGTCTTCGATGACTTCGATGCCTTCGGTGGAAAAATCAATACTGGCTTCGGCGTGCGCCAAAATCCAGGTCATGTCATCTTCCACTTTCTCTAGCTTTTCAGACAACGAACCCTTCAGCTGGCGAAGAGCCAACTTGGCTGCCTGCTGACTTTGCGATTCGATCAAAGACAAAACGGATTCGGCCTGAACCAGATCCAACTTACCGTTCATAAACGCACGGTAGGTAAACTCACCGCGATCTGCGGCTCGAGCCCCCAATTGAATGAGCTGATTTAAGATTGTCTGACAGATCAGAGGGCTTCCGTGGCAGGAAATCTCGATGACTTCTTCACCGGTGAAAGAGCGTCCCTGTTTGAAGTAGGTTGCCAAAACCTCGTCAATCTCATCACCCGTCTGGGCATTTTTCAGATTACCGAAATAAACTTTATGAGACTCAGGATGTTCAGGCAAAAAAGTGCATATTTTCGAAACGATAGAAAGAGTCTGGGGCCCGCTAACTCTGATGACAGAGATTCCACCCACTCCATGAGGAGTGGAGATCGCACAAATTGTATCCTTATCACGATCTCCGCGGATCATAGGCCCCACCTGGGCTCACTAGTCGTGAGCCGCTTCCTCATTACCTGAACTGTTGGCGTTACCGCCTTTTGCAGGATAGATTTTGATTTTTTTATACAGACCATCACCCAAAGAGCGGCTTTTCACACGCGGATCCTTGGCAAGGTACTGATGAACGACTTTTCTGTCTTTCGGCGGAAGAGCTCTGTAATAAACAGACTTTCCTTGCTCGATACAGATTGCTTTTAGATTCTCTGCACGCTCAATCAAAGCATTTGCAGATTCATCGCGGTAACCACCGCAGTCCACTGTGATGTTTGTTTTATCGTCAGGGAAATTGTGCTGGATCACGCGCTTAAGGAACAATTGGAAAGCATCCAACATCTGTCCTTTTTTATCCTTCAGAATCTCTTCATCGGCTCCAGAAAACTGAACAGCCAATGTTGTCGAACCGTCGTCGTCTTTTTCGGTGGACAGTTCAAAAGAAAGTTCAAATTGAGCTTTCTCGATGATTCCCTCAAGCGTTTTTTCAACCAGTGCTTCTACTTCGCTATTAGCACTTTTGCTTTTCCCCCCGAAAAGCTTACTAAAAAAACCCATTTTGCCTCCTATATAAAATAATAAAAATTCAAATAAAAAATGGCCAGTTACGCCTTGGCCGTGGCAGCTTTCGGTTCTCTCATGATCAGATACTGCTGGATGATACCGAACAACGTGCTGATCACCATATAAAGAGTCAAACCACTTGGCAGCTGCAACATGAACAAAGAGAACACCACAGGCAGGAACGCCATGATTTTCGCTTGAGTCGGATCCATCGTGCTCGGAGTGAGTTTTTGCTGGATATACATGAAGACCGCCATAGAGACCGGCAACACATAGAACTTATCGTGAGAGCTCAAATCCGTGATCCAGAAGATGAACGGAGAATTGTAAAGCTCGATGGAAGAACCGATCACACGATAAAGCGCGAAGAACACCGGAATCTGCAATAACATCGGCAAACAGCCACCCAATGGATTTGCTCCGTTTTGCTTCATCACAGCCATCATTTCCTGATTCAAACGCATTGGATCTTCTTTGTATTTTTCACGAAGCCCCTGAATGATCGGCTGAACCTTTTGCATCGCCTTCATGGATTTGAAGGACATGATGTTAAACGGCAACACACACAGACGAACCAGCAAGGTCAGGATAATAATCGCAAAACCCCAGTTACCGACAACAGAATGGGCCGCTTTCATCACATAAAGAAGTGGACGAGCGATAAAGCCAAAGAAACCAAAATCAATCAGGCTAGCCATCTCAGGGTCCACTGCTTTTAAAGCATCAATGGATTTAGGACCCGCATAGAAGATCTCAGAGAAGGTCATTTCAGACTTAATCTGAGCCGGTTTGTAAACTAGCTCCGCCATAGCAGTCTTGTTGTTAATCTGGGCATTCAATTTAACTTCAGGGATAACATCAGACTTATCCAGAATAGCCGCCGCAAAGTACTGAGAGCTCACAGAAACCAAAGATGCACCGGTAAAGTCCTTTGATACATTCTCTTTGGAGTTACTGAAGTTCACAGTCTCATGCTTACCCGCGCTGTGGGTAACAAAGAAATCCTGATGTTCATAAGAAGGGAACAAGAAGGAAGTGGATGCGGGTGTGTGAATAGTCTCTGGAATCAATAAAGAGAAGCCCTTTTTAAGTTCTTCTGTTGGATTTGATACAGAGATCGTGTTTGTGAAAGAGGAGGTTTCGGTGTTGAACTTCAACTCTCTTTTTACAACTGTTTCACCAACTTGCGCGGTACCGATATAATGACCAGGAGCCTGTTCAGCCAGATCAAAATTCAGAGGCTTAACATCCCCTGCCCAACGCATTTCAAACAAACCATCAGTCTGGGACACACCTAGTTTGATATTGTTCTTTTCTTTATCCTGATAGTTGTTGATGGTGTAATTCTTCAACCCCATACCGAAACTGGTTACAACGAAAGATACTTTGTCATTTTCAAAGTGAAATTCTTTCGCTACAGCCGGTGCTGTCACGATTTCAGATTTTGTATCAACAGTATTTGCAGAAGCTGCGCCTGATTCAGAAGAAGTTGCGCCCGATGTGGCGCCGACAGTTTGCTCAGATTGAGTCTTTGGTTTGTTATAGTTCGGATACTTTTTAGCCAGATAAGTATTCCAGCCATAATAAGCGATTGCCACAGCGGCAACAGCAAGAAGGGTTTTCGGATCGAAGAACGATGGATTATTCTTTTGTTGCATGGATTACTCCCTTTGCAGGCGGTACCGGATCGTACCCATAAGGTCCCCCCGGTCGGCACTTGCACACTCTTTTGGTTATTAACCACAGAGCACTGTGTGTATGATGAGTCTTTATAGCTTCAAGGGCATAGGCAGAGCAGCTAGGCTCGAAACGACATGATCCACCCAAATGAGTGGTCCCCAGAGTTCGGTAAGCTCCAATCAACAGCCACAAGATATACTTAGAGGTGTTTTCGTAGAGTTTCCAAACCCCGGTCCAAAGCTTTAACAAATTCCTCATGACTGAGGCCTTTGTAAAAGTTTGCATCCATTGGTTTAAAAATGAGATTGATGTCAGCTTCAAGGGGATGTCCCGCCACAAGGAAGCTTCTGAAATACTCTCTCGTCCAGCGTTTCAACTTATTGCGCACAACGGCCGAGCCGGTTTTACGACTAGCAGTTACGCCAAAACGCAACTGACCCACCTGGTTCTTCTGATAATTCAGAAGCAACCACTTTGTAGGCCAGTGTCTTTTCCCGTTTTGTTTTAGAGAGAGAAACTCAGAACTTCGCTTAATAACTTGTGGAGAGTTATTTTCCACCAGTAGAAACCGTCAAACGCTTTCTACCTTTAGCGCGACGACGATTAAGAACTTCTTGACCAGATTTAGTAGCCATACGAGCGCGGAAACCGTGAGTGGTTTTACGACGTTTATTGGATGGTTGGTATGTACGTTTCATTACTATTCTCCCCAGGGTTTTTTTACGACGCTAACTGACGTCAAAGACACCTATATATGTATTCCACAAAGTTGGTTACAACTA